>NZ_BAAAJT010000002.1:1878742-2138346 GCF_039527245.1 Nocardioides aestuarii | reverse complement strand
GTCGGGGTCGGGCACCGGCCCCCCCCCCGACCGGGAGGTCACTCGGAGTAGTCCGGGACCACGTCGCTCTTGAACGTCTGGGCGGCGGTGTCGAGCGAACCCTGGACGTCCTTGCCCTGGACGAGGACCTCGGTGGCCATCTGGTCGAGGGGGGCGAAGAACAGGCCGCCCTCGGGGATCCACGGACGCGGCTGGGCGACCTCGAGGGCCGGCTCCCAGGCAGCGACCTTGTCGTTGCCCTCGAGCTCGTCGTAGGCGTCGGCGTTGGCCGGCAGCAGACCCAGCTCGTCGGCCATGAAGGCCATCGACTCGGGGCTGGTCATGAACTGCACGAAGGCGATGGCTGCGTCGGCCTTCTCCTCGTCCATGCCGGAGTAGATGACGTAGTTGTGGCCACCGACCGGGGCACCCTGGCCGCCGTCACCGGCGGGCACGGGGGCGACACCGAGGTTCTCGAAGCCGCCGAACTTCTTGTCGGAGGAGACGTTGGCGGTCTCCCAGGGACCGTTGATGATCATGCCGACCTTGCCCTCCTTGAAGAGGGTCATCATCGTGCCGTAGGAGTCGTTGGCGTCCGGCTTGACGGCCGCCCCGCTCTTGACGAGGTCCTGCGCGGTGGAGATGCCGTCGACGTTCTCGGGGCTGTTGACGGTGATCTTCTGGGCGTCGGTGTCGACCAGGTCGCCGCCGGCGCCGTAGATGAACGGGAGCAGGAAGTAGCCGCCGGAGTTGATGTAGAGCCCGTCGACCCCGATCTTCTCGAGCTTGGCGCTGGCCTCGGTGACCTCGTCCCACGTGGCGGGCGGGGCGTCGATGCCGGCCTTCTCGAAGAGCGCCTTGTTGTACATCAGGCCGAGGGTGTCGGTGACCTGCGGGACGCCGTAGGTCTTGCCGTCGTAGACGTTGGAGGACAGCGGGGTCTCGAGGAAGTTGGTGTCCTCGAGGAGGGGGGTGCCGTCGAGGGCGTAGAGGTAGCCGAGCGAGGCGAACTCCGGGACCCAGGCGACCTCGGCGCGCAGGATGTCGGGGGCACCCGAACCGGACTGCGCCGCGGTCTTGAACTTGTTCTGCGCCTCGTCGAACGGCACGGCCTCGTGGTTGATGGTGACGTTCGGGTACTCCTCGTTGAACTGCTCGATGAGTGCGTCGAACGCGGGACCCTCGTTGGTCGGGTCGGAGGTGTCCCACCAGGTCAGCTCGGCTTCGAGGTCGGCGGGCGCGGTGTCGGACTGGGGGGCGGCGTCGCTGTCGGTGTCGCCACCGTCGCTGCCGCACGCGGCGAGGGTCAGGGCGAGCGCGGCGGTGCCGGCGATCGCGGGGAGAAGGCGGCGCATGGGGAGCTCCGTTCGGGGATTCAGGTGGTGTGACGACCGCCTCACTGGGCGGTGCTCCGCGGGACCATAGCAAGGGCCTTGCAAGAAATGGAAGTCCTTGCAATCACCTTGCGGACACGCTTTCATACGCTCATGGCAACCCTGGCCGAGATCGCCGCACACGCAGGCGTCAGCGAGGCGACGGTCAGCCGGGTCCTCAACGACAAGCCCGGCGTGAGCGACTCCGCGCGCGGCGCCGTCCTCACCGCGCTCGACGTGCTCGGCTACGAACGACCGAGCCGGCTGCGGCGCCGCAGCGCGGGTCTCGTCGGGCTCGTGGTGCCCGAGCTCGAGAACCCGATCTTCCCCGCGTTCGCGCAGGTCATCGACGACGCCCTGGCCGGCCGCCGCTTCACGCCGGTGCTGTGCACCCAGTCACCGGGCGGCATCTCCGAGGACGAGTACGTCGAGTCGCTGCTCGACCACGGCGTCGCCGGGATCCTCTTCGTCTCCGGCCGCCATGCCGACAGCGGCGCCGACCACGACCGCTACCGCACGCTCGTCGACCGGCGGCTGCCCGTCGTCTTCGTCAACGGCTACGCCCCGGGCATCGACGCCCCCTTCTTCTCCACCGACGACCACGACGCGATGGCGGTCGCGGTCCGCCACCTCGCCCAGCTCGGCCACACCCGGATCGGCCTGGCCATCGGCCCCGGCCGCTACGTCCCGGCGGCCCGCAAGAAGGCGGGGTTCGTCGCGGCGTTGGGCGACGTCCTGGGCCTCGACGCCTCCGAGGCGGCGACGTGGACCGCCGAGGGGCTCTTCACCGTCGAGGGCGGCGCCGCGGCCGCCCGACAGCTCCTCGAGCAGGGGGCGACCGCGGTCGTCTGCGGCTCCGACCTGATGGCCCTGGGCGCCGTACGCGCTGCCCGCGAGCTCGGGCACGACGTCCCGGGTGACGTCTCGGTCGTCGGCTTCGACGACTCGCGGCTGATCCAGTTCCTCGACCCGCCGCTCACCACCGTGCGGCAGCCGGTGCAGGCGATGGCCGGCGCGGCCGTCTCCGCCCTCGTCGACGCGATCGACGGCCAGCCGGTTCCCTCGCGGGAATACCTCTACAAGCCCGAGCTGGTGCTGCGGGACTCGACCGCACGCGCCCGGGGGTGACGTCGGGCGACGTGGTCCCGGGCCGGGCGGCCTAGCCCACGATTGACCGCGCCTGCCCCCGCGGAGGAAAGTCCTAACGGTGTTAGGAACTCCTACGAGCAGTCGGATCGCCGCCCGACGCGAGGCCACCCAGCGCGAGATCCTGGCCGCCGCATGGGACGCCGCACGCGAGCAGGGCGTGGCTCAGCTGACTCTCCGCGACGTCGCGGAGAGGGTGGGGATGCGTCCCCCCTCGCTCTACTCGCACTTCGCGTCCAAGCACGCGATCTACGACGCGATGTTCGGACAGGGGTGGGCCGCCTACCTCGAGGCGTGCCGCGCGACGCGACCGTCGCTGCCCCCCGAGCCCCGGGCGCGGCTCCGCGCCATCGCTCACCAGTACTTCGACTACAGCGTGGCCGACCCGGCGTGGTTCCAGCTGCTCAACCAGCGCCTGGTCCCCGGGTTCGAGCCGAGCGCGGAGTCCTACGCGCCCTCGCTGGCCGTGATCGAGATCCTCCGCGAGGAGATGGAGGAGATGGGCATCACCGACGCGGCCGCCATGGACCTGTGGGTGGCCCTGGTCGGCGGCCTGGTCGCTTCGCAGCTGGCCAACGACCCCGGCGGGGGACGCTACCGGCTCCTGCTCGACCGTGCGGTCGAGATGTACGCCGACCACGTCGGGCTTCCTCTCGGGACCACCCACCGAGCAGAGGAGGAGAACTCATGAGCACCGCGCCGATCCAGCGCCCCGCCGTTCCCCGGCGTCCCGGACCGTGGGCCAGCGCCCTCGACCGCGACACCGCGATGGTCCTCGCCGGCGAGGAGTACGCCCGTCTCGCCGACCTGCTGGCCGAGCTGTCAGCCGACGAGTGGCGCCGCCCCACGGAGTGCCCCGCGTGGGACGTCCGCCAGATGGCCGGGCACTGCGTGGGCATGGCACAGATGGTGACCCGGGTGCCGGAGGCAGCGCGCCAGCTGGCACGCGCCGCACTCGCGGCCCGTCGTTCGGGGAGAGCACAGATCGACGAGCTCACCGACCTCCAGGTGCGCGAGCACGCCGACCTGCCCGACCCCGAGGTGGCCGCCGTGATGCGTACGACGGGAGCGGCGGCCGTCCGCGGCCGCCGGGGCTTCCCGAAAGCGATACGCGCGGCCACCTTCAGCGACGACAGCGTCGGGTCGAGGGAGAAGTGGCGGGTGGGCTACCTCGTCGACACCATCCTCACCCGGGACCCGTGGACGCACCGGGGGGACATCTGCCGGGCCACGGGCAGGGAGCTGGTGCTCACGGCCGACCACGACGGCCGGATCGTCGACGACGTGGTCACCGAGTGGGGCCTGCGCCACGGTCGTCCCTTCGCCCTCACGCTGACCGGGCCGGCCGGGGGCCACTGGCAGGTCGGCACCGGCGGAGAGCACCTCGAGCTCGACGCGGTCGACTTCTGCCGGATCCTCTCCGGCCGCGCCGACGGTCGTGGGCTGCTCGCCACGCGGGTGCCGTTCTGACCGACCCGGGGGTCAGGCGACGTGGGTGCCGAGCAGGGCGCCGACGGCGTAGGTGACCGCCATGGCGAAGGCGCCGCCCGCGACGTTGCGGACGACGGCGGGGACCGTGGCGCCGTAGCCGAGCTTGGCGCTGGTCCAGCCGGTGAAGGCCAGCGCGACGACCACGGACGCGACCGTCAGCCAGATCCGCAGGTCGGCCGGCGTCAGCACGATCACGAGCAGCGGCAGCAACGCACCGACCGTGAAGGCCAACATCGACGCCCAGGCGGCGTGCCACGGATTGGTGAGCTCGTCGGGATCGATGCCGAGCTCGACCTCGGCGTGGGCGCCGAGCGCGTCGTGGTCGGTCAGCTCGCGGGCGACCTGCATCGCGAGCTCCTCGCTCAGGCCCTTCCCGACGTAGATCCCCGCCAGCTCGGCGAGCTCCTCCTCCGGCTCCTCGGCCAGCTCGCGCCGCTCCTTGGCGAGCAGCGCCTCCTCGGAGTCACGCTGGGTGCTGACCGAGACGTACTCCCCCGCGGCCATCGACAGCGCACCCGCGACGAGCCCCGCCGTTCCCGCGAGTGCGATGGTGCCGGAGTCGGACGTCGCTCCTGCGACGCCCATGACGATGCCGGCGGTCGAGACGATGCCGTCGTTGGCGCCGAGCACGCCGGCGCGCAGCCAGTTCAGCCGGTTGCTGATGCTGCCGGAGTGGGGCTCGTCGTCGTGGGGCCCGGCCTCGAGCGGCTCGAGGGTCGGGTCGGTCGCATCCGTGGTCACGCCTCCATCGTCGACGGCGTACGGCGCCCCCGCAACGAAGGTCAGGCTCCCCTCACAGCCCGAGGTCGCGCGCGATCAGCATCTTCATGATCTCGTTGGACCCGGCCCAGATCTTGGTGACGCGGGCGTCGCGCCAGGCGCGGGCGACGCGGTACTCGTTCATGTAGCCGTAGCCGCCGAAGACCTGGACGCAGTGGTCGAGGACCTCGTTCTGGACCTGGGAGGTCCACCACTTCGCCTTGGCCGCATCGACAGCCGAGAGCTTGCCGGCGGTGTGGGCCATGACGCACTGGTCGACGAAGGCCTGGGTCACCTCGACCTGGGTGACGAGGTCGGCGAGCAGGAACTGGGTGTTCTGGAAGGAGCCGATCGGGACGCCGAACGCCTTGCGCTCCTTGGCGTAGGTGATCGTCTCGTCGAGGATCTGGGCGGCGTGGGCGAGGTTGGTGATCGCCGAGCCGAGCCGCTCCTGCGGGAGGAAGGTCATCATCGAGATGAAGCCGGTGTCGAGCTCGCCGATCAGGTCGTCGTTGCTGACCCGGACGTCCTCGAAGGCGAGTTCGGCGGTGTCTGACTCGTCCTGGCCGACCTTGTCGAGCACCCGGCCGACGGAATAGCCGGCGGCCGAGCTGGGGACGCCGAACAACGAGATGCCCTTCGCCTTCTTCTCCGGCGCCGTGCGCGCCGCCACCACGACGAGGTCGGCGGAGCCGCCGTTGGTGATGAAGGTCTTGGAGCCGTTGATGACCCAGTCGTCGCCGTCGCGGACCGCCGTCGTCTTCAGCGCGGCCAGGTCGGACCCGCCCGACGGCTCGGTCATGCCGATCGCGGTCAGCAGCTCACCGGAGCAGAACTGCGGCAGCCACCGCTCCTTCTGCTCGTCGTTGGTCAGGTGGACCAGGTAGGGCGCCACGATGTCGGCGTGGATGCCGACGCAGCTCGGCAGGGTCATGTTGACCTTCGCCAGCTCCTCGGTGAGCACCGCGTTGAAGCGGTAGTCGCCGGCCTCCATGCCGCCGTACTGCTCGGGGACCTCGAGGCCGAGGAACCCCTGCTTGCCGGCGGCGAGCCAGAAGTCGCGGGGCAGGCCGTGGGAGGTGGCGTGCTCGTCGAGGTGGGGGACCACCTCGCGGTCGAGGAACTCCTTGACCGAGCTCCGGAATGCCTCGTGGTCCTCGTCGTAGATCGTGCGCTCCATGGCGCACATGTTACTGGCCAGTCAACTTCGAGCCACGACTTGTCCGGAACGTCCTCGCGCCGGCCGACCGGCTGAGAGGGTGTGGCCATGGCCGAGCAGCTCTCGCCCGAGCCGGCCCCGCGCCCGCGGGAGGACGGCTGGGGTGGCGACGAGGCGCGCGCCGCGCTCCGGCTCATCGCCGACGACGCGCGGCGACGCGCCGGCTTCGAGGTGTGCGCGGTCGAGGTCCTGCGCGCCGACGACGTCCTCGAGATCGTCGCGGTCGCCGGGAGCGACGACGGCGAGGAGGCCCTGCTGCGCCAGGCGTCGCCGCTGACCGCGATGAAGCCGGCGCTCGCGCTCGGGGCCGAGTACGGCGCGTGGACGTTCATCGCGCACGAGTGGCTGACCCCCGCCGCGGCCCGGGGGCTGACCGACTACTCGTGGGTGCCGGACCTGCCGGACACCCACGACCCGACCCGCTGGCACGCCCTCGACATGCTCGTCGCCCGCGTCGTCGACGACCGCGGCCACCTGCGCGCACTGGTCTACCTCGACGTGCCGCTCGACGGCGACCGACCGAGCCCCGCGCGGCTGCGCGCCCTCGCGGAGGAGATGCAGCTGGTGCTCCGGGCCGTGCTGTCGTCGCTGGAGCGCGAGGAGCTCTCCCAGCAGCTGCGGCTGGTCGCCACGGCCCGCGAGGTCGTCCGCGCGACGTCGAGCCGGGCGGGCCTGCCCGACCTGCTGCGCCGGACCCACGGCCACCTGCTGGCCGGCTTCCGGGCCGACGACCTGGTCATCGAGGTCTTCGGGACCCCGAGCGACCACGGGACCGGACCCGCCCACCTCGGCCCCGACCTCGGCGCCGCGGCGGCGGCCGCCGCGCTGCGGGCGTGGGCGGACCAGACGGTCGTCGTCGTCGAGCCGGGCCGGGTCTGGGGCGACGACGCCCTGGACCGGACGCGGCGTCCCGACCTGACCGCCCACCTCGCCCGCCACGGCGCCGGCGAGCTGGTGCTGGTGCCGATCGGCGCGGGGCCTGACCCGCTGGGACTGATGCTGCTCGCGCGCGACCTCGGCCGGGCGCGCTGGACCGAGAACGACGGCTGGGCGGCTCTCGACGTCGCCCACGACCTCGGCCGGGCGATCCTCCAGAACCGGGCCCACGAGCGCGAGCAGGAGCTGATGGCCGAGCTGCAGCGCCTCGACCGCTATCGCGCCGAGCTGGTCGCGACCGTCTCCCACGAGCTGAAGAACCCGCTCGGCGTGATCATGGGCCACGTCGAGATGATCGAGTCGCTGCCCGACCTGCCCGCCGCCGCGCGCACCTCGATCACCGCCATGACCCGGGGCGCGGACCGGCTCTCCACCGTCGTCGACGACCTGTTGATGCTCAGCCGGATGGGCAACCCCGACACCCCGCTCGAGCGGGTGCGGGTCGACCTCGCCGCCCTGGTCGAGGAGGCCGCGGACGACGAGTCCCCGGCGGCCTCGGCCGCGGGGCTCACGATCCGCGTGGCGGCGTACGACGCGGAGGTGGCGGGCGACCCCGAGGAGCTGCGGCGGCTCGTGGCCAACCTGGTCAGCAACGCGGTGAAGTACTCCGTCGCCGGCGGCACGGTCACGGCCGCCGCGGAACGCCGGGGGGACGAGGTCGTGCTGACCGTGACCGACCAGGGCCTCGGCATCTCCGAGGAGGACCAGCGCCGGCTCTTCACCGAGTTCTTCCGCTCGACCAACCCCGACGCCCTGCGGCGGCCCGGGACCGGGCTCGGCCTGGCGATCGTCGCGCGGATCGTGGCCCGCCACGAGGGCCGGATCGACCTCGACTCCGCCTTGGGGCGGGGTACGAAGGTCACCGTCACCCTCCCGGCGTAGCCTCATGGTTCGACCGCCGGGGGTCGGGTGGCCCGGATAGGGTCTGGAACGTTCCAACACTTCGTGGCACCCAGGGAGGAGACCCGTGGAGGTCTGGCCGGGCAACGCCTACCCGCTGGGGGCGACCTACGACGGTCGCGGCACCAACTTCGCACTGTTCAGCGAGGTCGCCGAGAAGGTCGAGCTGTGCCTGTTCACCGAGGGTCGTGGCGGCGCGCTGGAGGAGCAGCGGGTCGAGCTGACGGAGGTCGACGCCCACGTCTGGCACGCCTACCTGCCGTCCGTCCAGCCGGGGCAGCTCTACGGCTACCGCGTCCACGGCCCCTACGAACCCGAGCGCGGGCTGCGCTGCAACCCGAACAAGCTGCTGCTCGACCCCTACGCGAAGGCGACCCAGGGCGAGATCGACTGGGACGAGTCGCTCTTCGGCTACAAGTTCGGCGACCCCGACAGTCGCAACGACGCCGACTCCTCGACCCACATGACCCTCGGCGTGGTCATCAACCCCTACTTCGACTGGGAGGGCGACCGCCGTCCCGGCACGCCCTACACCGACACCGTCATCTACGAGGCCCACGTCAAGGGCCTCACCCAGCTCCACCCCGACGTCCCGGAGGAGCACCGCGGCACCTACGCCGGCCTCGCCCACCCGTCGGTCGTCGGCCACCTCCAGCGGCTCGGCGTGACCGCGATCGAGCTGATGCCGGTCCACCAGTTCATCCAGGACTCGACGTTGCTCGAGAAGGGCCTGCGCAACTACTGGGGCTACAACACCCTGGCCTTCTTCGCCCCCCACGCGGAGTACGCCGCGTCGACCGAGGGCGGGCAGGTGCAGGAGTTCAAGTCGATGGTGAAGGCGATGCACGCCGCCGACATCGAGGTCATCCTCGACGTGGTCTACAACCACACGGCCGAGGGCAACCACCTCGGCCCGACGCTGAGCTTCAAGGGCATCGACAACCCGGCCTACTACCGCCTGGTCGAGGACGACCAGCGCTACTACATGGACTACACGGGCACGGGCAACAGCCTCAACGTGCGCCAGCCCCACTCGCTCCAGCTGATCATGGACTCGCTGCGCTACTGGGTGACCGAGATGCACGTCGACGGCTTCCGGTTCGACCTGGCGGCAACGCTGGCGCGCGAGTTCTACGACGTCGACAAGCTCGCGACCTTCTTCGAGATGGTTCAGCAGGACCCCGTCGTCAGCCGGGTGAAGCTGATCGCCGAGCCGTGGGACATCGGCCCGGGCGGCTACCAGGTCGGCGGGTTCCCGCCGCTGTGGACCGAGTGGAACGGGGCCTACCGCGACACCGTGCGCGACTTCTGGCGGGGCGAGCCGAGCCTCGGCGACTTCGCCTCACGGCTGTCCGGCTCGTCGGACTACTACGAGCACTCCGGCCGGCGCCCCTTCGCCTCGATCAACTTCGTGACCGCCCACGACGGCTTCACGCTGCGCGACCTCGTCTCCTACAACGAGAAGCACAACGACGCCAACGGCGAGGACGGCAACGACGGCGAGAGCCACAACCGCTCCTGGAACCACGGCGCCGAGGGGCAGACCGACGACCCCGAGATCCTCGAGCTGCGGGCGCGCGCCCAGCGCAACTTCATCACCACGCTCCTGCTGAGCCAGGGCGTGCCGATGATCCTCCACGGCGACGAGCTCGGCCGCACCCAGGACGGCAACAACAACACCTACGCCCAGGACTCCGAGATCTCCTGGGTCCACTGGGACCGGGTCGACCAGCCGCTGGTCGAGTTCACCGCAGCCGTCGCGAAGCTGCGTCGCGAGCACCCGACCTTCCGGCGCAAGCGGTTCTTCACCGGAACAACGGCACGAACCGGCGACAGTGACAATCCAACAAAGCGCCTCAACGACATCGTCTGGCTCGACCTCGACGCCGACCCGATGGAGGGCGACGACTGGCACAACGGCCACGCCGCGATCGGCATGTACCTCAACGGCCACGGGATCGCCGGGCCCGACGCCACCGGCAACCCGGTCGTGGACGACCACTTCCTGCTGTGGTTCAACGCCGGCGCCGACGACGTCGAGCTGACCCTCCCGCCGGAGGAGTACGCCGCCGCGTGGGACGTCGCGATCGACACCGGTGACGTCGTCGACCGCACCGTCGCCCACCCGGCCGGCGAGACCCTCACCCTGGCCGGCCGCAGCGTGCTGGTGCTGCGCGAGCACATCGACGTCGGCGCGGCCCCCGACAGCTCGGTGGCGGCCTCGCTGAAGGCCCAGAGCTCCTCGAGCAGCAGCTGAGCGGGACGGGTCAGCGTGAACGAGCGACCGCCACGGGTCCCGGCGAGCACCTACCGGCTCCAGGTCACCGAGGACTTCGACCTGCTCGAGGCGGCGCGCACGCTGGCCTACCTCCACGACCTCGGCGTCGACTGGGTCTACCTCTCGCCGGTGCTGGCCAGCGAGTCGGGCAGCGACCACGGCTACGACGTCGCCGACCACTCGGCCATCGACGCCTCCCGCGGCCGTGGGTCCGGCCTGTCGGCCCTCTCGAGCGAGGCGAAGCGTCTCGGCATGGGCGTGATCGTCGACGTCGTCCCCAACCACGTCGGCATCGCCCGGCCCTGGGAGAACGACTGGTGGTGGCACGTCCTCACCCACGGCCGGGAGTCGCCCTACGCCGCCGCTTTCGACATCGACTGGGAGGCGAACGACGACCGGCTGCTCGTGCCGGTCGTCGGTGACGACGACCTCGACCCCGACACGGGACGGATCCGCAACCTCCGGCTGCTCGCCGGCGAGCTCCACTACCACGACCAGCGGTTCCCGATCGCCCCCGGAACGACGGGCCCGGACGACACCGACGCCGACGCGGTCCACGCCCGGCAGCACTACGAGCTGGTGTCGTGGCGCCGCGCCGACAGCGAGCTCAACTACCGGCGGTTCTTCACCGTCAACACCCTCGCCGCGATCCGGGTCGAGGACCCCGAGTGGTTCGGCCGCTCCCACGAGGAGATCGCTCGCTGGTTCTCCGAGGAGCTGGTCGACGGCCTCCGCATCGACCACCCCGACGGGCTGCGCGACCCGGTGAAGTACCTCGACGACCTCGCCGAGCTGACCGGCGACGCCTACGTCCTGGTCGAGAAGATCCTGGAGCCCGGTGAGCGCCTGCCCGACGGCTGGGCGACGGCCGGCACCACCGGCTACGACGCGATGGCGCTCGTCGACCGGGTGCTGGTCGACCCGGCCGGCGCCGTACCGCTCGGGGAGCTGGAGGACCGGCTGCGCGGCGCGCCGGTCGACTGGCACGCGATGGTCCACGACGCCAAGCGCGCGGTCGCCGACGGGTCGCTGCTGGCCGAGACGCGGCGCATCGCCCGCGAGCTCGCCGCCCACGTCGACCACGACGCCGACGACCTCACCGATGTCGTGGCCGAGCTGCTCGCCTGCATGCCGGTCTACCGCTCCTACCTGCCCGAGGGTCGTGACCACCTCGAGGCCGCGTTCGTCGCGGCCCGCGACCACCGGCCCGACCTCGCCGACCTCCTCGACGACATCTCGCCCGTCCTCCACGACGGGGCGGCCGACGCGACCCAGCGCTTCCAGCAGACCAGCGGCATGGTCATGGCCAAGGGGGTCGAGGACCAGTCCTTCTACCGCTGGTCGCGGTTGACCTCGCTCAACGAGGTCGGCGGCGACCCGTCGGTCTTCTCGGTGTCGCCGGCCGACTTCCACGCCGCGATGGCCGTCCGTCAGGCCGAGCGGCCCACCGCGATGACCGCGGCCTCGACCCACGACACCAAGCGCGGCGAGGACGTCCGGTCCCGGATCTCGGTCCTGGCGGAGGCCCCCGACGCCTGGGCGCGGACCGTCGACCGTCTCCAGTCGCTCGCGCCGATCCCCGACGCCGGGTTCGCCAACCTGCTCTGGCAGGCGGTCCTCGGCGTGTGGCCCGGTGACGTCGAGGAGGACCCCGCGCTGCGCGACCGACTCCACGGCTACGCCGAGAAGGCGATGCGGGAGGCGGGCGACCGGACGACGTGGACCGCGCCCGACGACGACTACGAGCAGGCCGTGCACGCGGCCGTCGACGCCGCCTTCGACGACCGGGAGGTCGGCGCCGTCCTCGGCGAGGCACTGGCGGCGGTCTGCGCGGCCGGCCGGGTCAACGCCCTGTCCGCCAAGCTGCTCGGCCTGACGATCCCCGGCGTCCCCGACGTCTACCAGGGCACCGAGCTCTGGGACGACAGCCTCGTCGACCCCGACAACCGCCGCCCGGTCGACTTCGCGTCGCGCGCCGAGCTCGTGGCCGCGGACCGGCCCGGCCACCCCAAGCTGCGGGTCGTGCGCGAGGCGCTGCGGCTGCGGCGCGACCGGCCCGACCTCTTCACGACGTACGCCGCCCTCGATCCCGCCGGCAAGGCGGCCGACCACGTTCTCGCGTTCGACCGCGGTGGGGCGGTGACGGTGGTGACCCGGCTCCCCCACGGCCTCGCCGGCCGTGACGGGTGGGGCGACACCACCCTCGCGCTGCCGTCCGGCCGCTGGCGCGACGTGCTGACCGGCGAGGTGGTGACGAGCGACGGCGCGGTGGCCGTGGCCGACCTCCTGACCGAGCTGCCGGTCGCGCTGCTGGTGGCGCTGCCCGAGCAGCCGCGGCGCCGGGGCCGCTTCGACGTCTGGGCGCCGCGGGCCACGCGGCTCCGGCTGTCCGTCGGCGACGACGTGGTCGAGATGGAGCGCCGCGCCGGCGACTGGTGGCGACCGGTCGGCGACGTCCCGGACGGCCCGGGATCGAGGGAGGTCGACTACGGCTACCTCGTCGACGACAGCGACACCCCCGTCCCCGACCCGCGCTCGCTCCGCCAGCCCGAGGGCGTCCACGGCCGCTCGAGGACGTTCGACGCGACGGCCCACGACTGGAGCGACGAGGGCTGGCACGGCCGGCCCCTCGCCGGGTCGGTGCTCTACGAGCTCCACCTCGGGACGTTCACGTCCGAGGGCACCCTCGACGCGGCGATCGAGCGGCTCGACCACCTCGTCGACATCGGCGTCGGCTTCGTCGAGCTGATGCCCGTCAACGCGTTCAACGGACCCCACGGCTGGGGCTACGACGGCGTGCTCTGGTCGTGCGTCCACGAGGAGTACGGCGGGCCGGCGGCCTACCAGCGCTTCGTCGACGCCTGCCACGCGCGCGGCCTCGGCGTGGTCCAGGACGTCGTCCACAACCACCTCGGCCCCTCGGGCAACTACCTCGGGATGTTCGGGCCCTACCTCGTCGACGGCGACACGCCCTGGGGCGACCAGGTCAACCTCGACCAGGACGGCTCCCACGAGGTGCGTCGGCTGATCCTCGACTCGGTGCGCGGCTGGTTCACCGACTTCCACGTCGACGGGCTGCGACTCGACGCCGTGCACGCGCTGGTCGATTCCTCCGAGACCCACCTGCTCGAGGAGATGGCGACCGAGGTGGCCGCACTCGCGGCCCACACCGGGAAGCCGCTGTTCCTCGTCGCCGAGTCCGACCTCAACGACCCGGTGATGATCACGCCGCGGGAGGGTGGCGGCCGCGGCCTCGACGCCCAGTGGAGCGACGACTTCCACCACGCCCTCCACGTCGCGCTGACCGGCGAGACCGAGGGCTACTACGCCGACTTCGAGCCGCTGGGCGCGCTCGCGAAGGTCCTGCGCCGCGGGTTCTTCCACGACGGGACGTGGTCGTCCTTCCGCGGCCGCGACCACGGCGTCCCGCTCGACACCGACCGGGTGCCGGGCTGGCGGCTGGTCGTCGCCGACCAGAACCACGACCAGGTCGGCAACCGGGCTCGCGGCGACCGGCTCGCGGAGTCGCTCACCGACGACCAGCTCGCGCTCGGCGCCATCGTGACGCTGACCTCGCCCTTCACCCCGATGCTCTTCATGGGTGAGGAGTGGGGCGCGTCGACGCCCTTCGCGTTCTTCACCAGCCACCCCGAGCCCGACCTCGGGAGAGCCGTGTCGGAGGGCCGGCTCGGTGAGTTCGCCCGGATGGACTGGGACGTCTCGACCGTGCCCGACCCGCAGGACCCCGCCACGTTCGCGGCCTCCACGCTCGACTGGGCGGAGCTCGCCTCACCGCGCGGGTCGGCGCTGCTGGCGGTCCACCGCCGGCTGGCCGCGCTGCGGCGTACGCTCCCGGCGCTGACCGACCCCGACCTCCGCAAGGTCCACGTCGACCACGACGACGACGAGCGGTGGCTGGTCATGACGCGCGGCTCGGGCCTCGACGAGGTCGTCGTCGCCGCCAACTTCTCCGACACGACGCGGGTCGTGCCGCTCGGCGAGGACGCCGACCTGGTCGGCCACGTCGTCGCCCTCGCCACTCCCGGCGCGGGCCTCGCCGAGGGCTCAGTGGTCGACGGCGGCGAGGTCACGCTCCCGCCCGGGACCGGCCTGGTCCTCGTCCCCGAGGTCTGATTGATCGGCGGTTTCCCCGGATGTCCGGGGAACCAGTCATTTCGCATGACTGGTTCCCTCCGGAACTACACGACTCGCTCGGGAACCCTGGCCACGTCGTCCACCACCGGCTCCTCGGACGGCCCGCCCTCGCGGAAGCCGTGGCGCTCCCACCAGCGGACCATCGGTGCGGGTGCCCACCAGTTCCAGCGGCCGAGCAGCTTCATCGTCGCCGGCACGAGCAGCGCGCGGACGACGGTCGCGTCGATCGCGAGGGCGACCAGCATGCCGACGCCGATCATCTTCATGAAGAGCACGCCGCTGAAGGAGAAGGCGCCGATGACCACGCCGAGCAGGAGCGCGGCGGAGGTGATGATCTTGCCGGTCTTCTGCACGCCCATCGAGACGGCGCGGTCGTTGTCGCCGCTCGCGTCCCACTCCTCGCGGACGCGGGAGAGCAGGAAGACCTCGTAGTCCATCGACAGGCCGAAGAGGATCGCGAGCATCAGGATCGGGTTGGTGAGGTCGAGGAAGCCCTGGCTCTCGAAGTCCAGCAGACCTTCGAGGTGGCCGTCGCTGAAGATCCACGTGACGACGCCGAACGAGGCAGTGATCGACAGCGCGTTCATCAGCACGGCCTTCACCGGCAGCACCAGCGACCCGAAGGCGACGAAGAGCAGGACGACCATCACGACCACGACGACCAGGCCCATCCACGGCAGGTGCTCGGCGACGGACTGCTCGAGGTCGACGGTGTCGGCGGTGACCCCGCCGACGAGCGCCTCGCCGCTGGCGGGGTCGATCTCGCGGAGGTCGCGCACGACGTCCTGCGACGCCTCGCTCTGGCTCTCGCCCTCCCACACCGCCCGGAGCAGCGTCGCGCCGTCCTCGGCCCCGACGGGCTGGACGGCGACCACGCCGTCGACCGCCTCCACCTCGGCGGTGTAGGCCGCCACGTCGGCCTCGTCGGTGCCGTCGAGCAGCAGCGACGCACTGGCGGTGGCTGGGCCGAAGTCGGTGGCCAGCTTCTCGGCCGCGACGTAGGACTCGGAGTCGGGCGGGAGGATCTTGTGGTCGACCGAGCCCCACTTCACGCCGAGGAACGGGGAGGCGAGGGCGACCAGGCCGACCGTGACGACGACCAGCACGCTGACCGGGCGACGCATCACGAACGTCGCGATCCGCGCCCAGGCGCCGTGGCCGTCCTCGACCGCTCCGGCGCGGCGGCGGAACGGCACGCGGCCGCGGTCGATCCGGCGGCCGAGCAGCCGCAGCACGGCCGGGAGGGCGGTCAGCGCGGCCACCATCGCGACCAGCACGGCCGCGATCCCGCCGAAGCCCATCGAGCGGAGGAAGGCCTGGGGGAAGACCAGCAGCGACGACATCGCGGCGGCGACGGTGAGTCCGGAGAAGAGGACCGTCCGGCCGGCCGTGTGCATCGTCGTCGTCAGCGCCTTGCCCACCCCGTCGGGGTCGTCGACGTGGTGGTGGGCCAGCTCCTCGCGGAAGCGGCTGACGACGAAGAGGGCGTAGTCGATCGCCAGCCCCATCCCGAGCAGGGTGATGACGTTGACCGAGAAGATCGACACGTCGGTGACGAGCGTGATCAGCCGGACCACGGCGAGCGCGCCGACGACCGCGAGGGCGCCGACGAGGACCGGCATCGAGGCCGCGACCAGGCTGCCGAAGATGAGCACGGCGAGGACGGCGACGATCGGCAGCGAAATCGTCTCGGCCCGGCGCAGGTCCTGCTCGGTGCGCTCGTTGACGTCGTCGTAGATCGCGTAGGTGCCGGCGACGTCGGTCTCGATCCCGCTGGCCGACGGCGCCTCGAGCGCCGGCTTCAGCTCGTCGTAGGCCTTCAGGTAGTCGTCCTGGCTGTCGCCGGCGAGCGAGACGAGGACCTGGCCGGAGTGGCCGTCCGTGCTGACGAGGTCGGGCGAGGCGCCGTCGGCGTACCACGGGACGACGCGCACGGTCGTTCCCTCCGGCAGGCCCTCGAGGACGGACTGCACCTCGCCCCGGAACTCCGGGGCGTCGGCCGTGAGGTCCTCGCTCGAGTAGATCGCGACCACGTCGACGCCCTGGTTGCCGAGCGCCTCGCGCTCGCGGTCGAGCGCCTGCGCGGACTCCGAGTCGGGGTCGTCGAAGCCGCCCTGGCTGAGCGAGTCGAACACGCCGGCGCCGTAGACCCCGGCGCCGAGGGTGAGCACGATCGCCGCGAGCAGCACGGCGAGCGGGCGACGGACGAGCACACGGCTCCAGGCGTCCAGCATGACGATCCCCTGTCAGGAAAGTGAACGGTGTAAACCGTAAACGGTGTAAACTTCGACCGTCAAGCCTGTTCGGACCACCTCTACCCACCCCAGTGAGCCCGCCGGAGGCCCCGCGTGACCGAGACCCTCACCCGTCGCGAGCGCGCCCGCGAGGCGACGTACGCCGAGATCGTCTCGACCTCACGGGCCCTGCTCCGCGACGGGTCCGAGCTCTCGCTGCGGGCGGTCGCCGGTCGGATGGGGATCACGCCGCCGGCTCTCTACCGCTACGTCGCGAGCTATCAGGAGCTGGTGGACCTCGTCGCCTACGAGATCGACAAGTCGGCGACCGAGGAGTTCCGGGCCGCGGCCGCGACCCAGGACGAGGACGACCTTGCCGGCCAGCTGGTCTGCGCGGCGGTGGCCTTCCGCCGCTGGGCGTTGCGCGACCGCGCCGAGTTCATGGTCGCCTTCGCCAACCCGGTCGCCGAGAGCAACTGCCTCCGGCGGGAGCTGCTGACCGCCTCGACGTCGGGCCACTACTTCAACGACCTGCTCGTGCGCCTGTGGCGCCAGCGCGACTTCCCGCGGCCCGACCTCGACGACCTCGATCCCCGGATCGCGGAGGTCATGCGCGACCCGATCTATCCGGCCGACGTGTCGGCGATCCCCGCGGCGGACCGCGGCCTGCTGTGGGTCTTCCAGCAGGCGTGGGCGACGCTCTACGGCACCGTCACCCTCGAGGTCTTCGGCCACATGGACCCGCGCGTCATCGACAGCGGCGAGCTCTTCGCCCAGATGCTGCTCGGCTGGATGCCGCGGCTCGCGATCGACGACCCCGACGGTCACTACACCGCGCTGCTGCGCTCAGAGATCGCCCGCGACTAGCTCGTCGACCCAGGCCGGCACCAGCTCGCTGGCGGGTCCGCGACGGGAGACGTGGAAGTCGGTCGTGCCGTCGCTGTCGGCGAGGTTGAGCTCGATCGTGTGGGCCCGCCGGGCGAGGGCGTACTGCACGAACCCGGCGGCGGGATAGACCTGCCCCGACGTCCCGATCGAGCAGAAGATGTCGCAGTCCCACAGCGCCTCGTGGATCTGGTCCATGTCATGAGGTATCTCGCCGAACCACACCACGTCGGGCCGCAGCGCCGGCATCGCGCACGACGGGCAGTCGGTGAGCCCCCGGAGGGGGCCCGTCCACTCGTGCCGCGCGTCGCAGGCCACGCACCAGGCCGAGCGGAGCCGGCCGTGCATGTGGAGGACCCGCTGCGAGCCCGCCCGCTCGTGGAGGTCGTCGATGTTCTGGGTGACCAGCAGCAGGTCGTCGCCGTACGCCGCCTCGAGCCGCGCGAGCGCCTCGTGGGCCGGGTTCGGGCGGACCCTGGACAGCGCCGCGCGTCGCTCGTCGTAGAAGCGGTGGACGAGGTCGGGGTCGGCCGCGAAGGCCTCGGGCGTCGCCACGGCCATCGGGTCGTGGCCCTCCCAGAGCCCGCCGGAGTCGCGGAAGGTGGACAGCCCGCTCTCGGCGGAGATGCCGGCACCCGTGAGGACGACGACGCGCGTCACTGGCGCCTCACTCCTCGACCTCGATGTCGAAGTCCACGGTGTTGCCGCTGACGCCGGTCACGGTGACCGTGACCTCGCGCTGCTTCTCCCCGCGGGTCATGGTGCACCTGATCTCGTTGCCGTCCTCCGCCTCGAGGTCACCGGGGCAGTCGACGGTGTCAGGAGCGTTGCCCGTGGTGCGCTCGAGCTGCGCGGTGATGTCCTCCTCCAGCTGGGCCTCGCGGACCGTCACGACCTGGCCGCACCCGGCGAGGAGGACGGACAGGGTCAGCAGGGCTCCGAGTCGTGCAGTCATCGCCCGCCAGTCTGCCCCAGCACCACGCCGGGGCCGTCCTCGGGATTCCTCACTTCCCGAGGATTGAGCCGGCCCCGACCGGGGTAGGACAGGGTCGACATCAGGCTGGACACGGGGGACGGGACACCGATGACCATCGAGGTCGAACCGCAGGACCTGCGCAACGCCGCGAGCGACCTGCGCACGCCGACGCAGTCGCTCGTCGGCTACGACTTCCCCGAGGAGCACGTCAGCCCGGCCTCGTTCGGCCACGTCGAGCTCGCCGCCTGGTTCCTCGCGGTGGTCGACCAGTGCGACAAGGCCGGCGACGCGCTCGGCACCGGCGCGGAGTCGCTGGCGCAGCGGCTGGTGACGGCCGCCGCCGACTTCACCACCACCGACCAGGGCGTCGCGTCGTGGTTCGGCGGCGGCACGCCCGGGTGGCCGGCGCGATGAGTGCCCCCGCGTCGAAGCAGCTCGGCGAGACCCACGACCCGAAGCAGCTCGTTCCCGGTGAGCCGTCCCACGTCGACGCCAACGTGACGGCGCTGGCCGACCAGCACACGCTCGTCGGCGACAAGTACGACCTCGTCCGCGCCGTCTCGGTCCCCGGCTGGACCGGCCTGACCGCCTGGGGCTACGAGGCGGCGTTCGAGGCCGAGCTGGAGAAGTGGAAGGCCTACCTCTCCCTGCTGGAGAAGGCCCGGACCACGCTGTCGACCTACGCCGGGGCGCTGCGCACCGCGCAGGCCGAGGCGCAGCGGGCGATCGAGAAGTGGGACGAGGGCGAGCAGGCGACCGCCGAGGCGCTGACCGCCCACCACGAGGCGGTGCAGGCCTGGAACGACCCCCTGTGCGCGCCTGCGACGAGCCCCTCGCCCTTCGCGGGGCCGCCGGTGCCGACGATGCGCCCCGCACGGCCCGGTCCCTTCGTCGACCCTGGTGAGGCGCTCCGCGAGGAGGCCCAGCAGATCCTCGACGGCGCCCGGCAGGGTCTCGAGGAGGCCGGCCAGACGGCCCTCGTGGCACTCGGCGGGCTCGAGGGGGCGAAGACCGAGGGTGAGGGCGACTGGTTCGGCGCCGAGGGGTCGGCCGAGGGGCCGTCGTTCAGCTGGGACTTCTGGGAGGACACGTTCGGCGACGACCCCGGCCACGGCCCCGGCGGGGACTACGACGACGACCACGACGGCGGTCCCTTCAAGATCAGCCTGGGCCACGTCGAGGGGAAGGCGTGGGTCGGACGGGCCGAGGGCAGCTGGGAGGACTACTGGGGACCGGTCAAGGTCAACGCCGACGGCTCGGTGAGCCTGCTCGGTGCCGACGGTGAGGCCGAGGCCACCATCGACGGCAGCGGGCTGCGGATCAATGCCGAGGGCCGGGTCGTCCTCGCCAGCGCCGAGGGCAGCGTCGGCGGCGACTACGGCTACGCCGAGGGCAAGCTCTCCGGTGACGGCTACGTCGGCCTCTCCGGCGACGGCCACGTCATCGCCGACACCACCGGCCTCCACGCCGGCGGCGAGCTCTTCGCCGGCGGTCGCGTCGGCGGCACCGCCGAGGGCGACGTCGGCGGGGTCGGCGGCGGCGTGACCGCCGAGGGCTGGGCGGGCGCCGGCATCTCCGGCGACGCCGACATCGGCTGGGACGACGGCAAGCTCACGCTCGGGGGGTCGGGCGGCATCGCGTGGGGGTTGGGCGGCAAGATCGGCGGCGAGGTGACGCTGGACTTCCCGGAGATGTGGGAGACCGGCGGCGACATCGTGGAAGGGATCGGCGGATGGTTCGACTGAACGACGTCCCGACGTCGAGGAGCGCGTCATGAGGCCACTCCCCGTCCCGGTCGAGTTCCGACTGCCCGGGCCCGAGTGGGCCGGCCAGGATCCCGACGCGCTCGGTGTCCCGACCGCAGCCTTCCTCGCCCTGCGGAGCGGCTGGGCCGACTACTCGCCCGTGCTCACGATCAGCGGCGGCTGGCGCGAGGACGGCGTGACCCTGGAGCAGGTCGGCGACGAGTCGCTCGAGGTGCTCGCGGCCCAGGCGTCCGACGTCCGGCTCGTGGAGCGCAGCCGCCACGGCTCCGACCGCGCCCCCGCGCTCACCCAGCTGATGTCCGGCACTGCCGTCGTCGACGGCGCCACCCACGAGATGCGGCAGGGACAGGTCGTCACGGCGATGGTCGACCTCGCCCACCCCGACCGCGCGATCGTCGTGCTCTACACGGTCACCTGCACGGCCTCGCAGTTCGACGTCGTCGGGCGGGAGTTCCAGGCGTTCATGGCGACGGTCAAGCCGGTCGCGCCACCCGGCGTACCCGCGAAGGGCTAGAAGACCCCGAGCAGGGCGAGGATCCCGACGACCAGGCCGCCGACCACGATCCCCGCGACGGCGACGACGGCGAACCCGATGCCGATCTTCTCGGCCGCACCACGCCTCTGCTTCAGGCCGAGCTGGTCGGCGACGCCGGTGACGAGGTCGCGCCCCTCCTCGGAGTTGAAGCGGAAGTCGACGACCTGGCCGAACCGGCCGTCCTCGCCGATCGCCCACACCTTCTGGACGCCGAGCTCCTTGACCCGGCCGAGCTGACGCTCGGCGCTGCCCGTCGCCTGCGGCACACCCGCGACCCACTCGACGCTGCGGGCGTCGTCGGTGATCGTGTAGCTGCCGTCGCCGGCGACGGCGACGTGGTGGAGATAGTGCTTCGACAGCCCCGCCTTGTTGAACAAGCCGAACCACTGCGCGTCGACGATGTCGATCGCGACGTCGAAGCCGCGCTCGGTCGGCGTCACGGCGTACGGCGTGCCGTCCGTGGCCTGCTCGACCCGGCGGCGGAAGTCCTCCGCGGCCGGGGGCGGAGTCGTCACTGCTCGTCGACCTGGATGTCGAAGTCGACGCTGGTGCCCTCGACACCGGTGACGGTCACCGTCAGCCCGAGCTCGTCCTCGCCGGCGGTGAGGGTGCAGCGCATCTCGGCGCCCTCCTCGCCCTTCAGGTCGCCGGGGCAGTCGACCTCGTCGGGGGCCTGGCCGACGGAGGCCTCGAGCTGGCTGCTGACCTCCGACTCGAGGTCGGCCTCGTCGACCGTCACGGTCTGGCTGCAGCCGGCGAGGGTCAGGGCCAGCGCGGCGAGCGCCGGGGCAGCGAAGCGGGTGATCATCCGAGAGCTCCTCAGTGGGACCGGGGGAACGCTGGTCAGCGTTCCCCCCGGGACGGGGTTCGAAACCGGAGCGACCCGGGTCAGTAGTACCAGGGGTAGGGCGACCAGTCGGGCTCACGCTTCTCGAGGAACTGGTCGCGACCCTCCTGGGCCTCGTCGGTCATGTAGGCCAGCCGGGTCGTCTCGCCGGCGAAGAGCTGCTGGCCGACCAGGCCGTCGTCGAGGAGGTTGAAGGAGTACTTCAGCATCCGCTGTGCCGTCGGGCTCTTGCCGTTGATCATGCGGCCCCAGTCGAGCGCCGTGGCCTCGAGATCCGCGTGGGGGACGGCCCGGTTGACGGTGCCCATCCGGACGCCGGCCTCGGCGTCGTACTCCTCGGCGAGGAAGAAGATCTCGCGGGCGAACTTCTGGCCGACCTGGCGGGCGAGGTAGGCCGAGCCGTAGCCGCCGTCGAAGGAGCCGACGTCGGCGTCGGTCTGCTTGAAGCGCGCGTGCTCGGCGCTGGCGAGGGTCAGGTCGGAGACGACGTGGAGGCTGTGGCCGCCGCCGGCCGCCCAGCCGTTGACCAGGCAGACGACGACCTTGGGCATGAAGCGGATCAGCCGCTGGCACTCGAGGATGTGGAGCCGGGCGAGCTTGGCCTTGTCGATCGGGTTCGGTGGCTCGCCGGCCTCGTCGTGGCCGGACGTCTCGTACTGGTAGCCGGCCTTGCCGCGGATCCGCTGGTCTCCCCCGGTGCAGAACGCGTGCTTCCCGTTCTTCGTGCTGGGTCCGTTGCCGGTCAGCAGCACGCAGCCGACGTCGGCGCTGGTGCGGGCGTGCTCGAGGGTGCGCAGCAGCTCGTCGACGGTGTGGGGCCGGAAGGCGTTGAGGACGTCGGGCCGGTCGAAGGCGATCCGGACCGTCCCGTGGGCCTTCGCCCGGTGGTAGGTCAGGTCGGTCAGGTCCTCGAACCCCGGGACGACGTCCCAGGCGTCGGGGTCGAAGGTGTCGGACACTCCGTCGATCGCACTCACATCGGCACCGTATCGGGGTCGCGACCACTAGCCTCGGGCGCGTGGCGGGGGACGACGAGGCGGTCGCGCGGGTCAGGGCGTTCATCGAGGACTGGTACGCCGCATGGCGGCAGGTCCGCCCGACGGTCACGTCGCTCTACGACCTCAACGGCATGACGGCCGCCGGCCGTCAGATGACGCCGCTGCTGAACGAGGTCGCTGCGCGCCACGCCGTACGCCGCCTCGCGATCGGGCAGGGCGGGTTCTCGCTGCCCCACGCGACCCACGACCCCGCCCTCGAGGACGTGACCGCGAGCGCGGTCGAGGGTGGCCGCGGGCGGGTGGTCACGACCGTGACCCGCGACGGCGGGTCGTTCCACCACGTCTACGACCTGGCGCAGGTCGACGGCTCCTGGCGGATCACCGCGGTCGAGTCGGCCCTCGAGGTCCCGGATCTCTCCGCGCCCGAACCCGCCCCGGAGCCGGGGCTGGCGCCCCCTGACCCCGGGGTGGAGCTCGCCGTCGACCGGCTCTTCGAGCAGGGCCGCGAGGTGACCCTGGACGGTCACCGGTCCACGATCGGCGTGGTCACCCCGCCGCCGTGGACCACCGGGGGCGCGATGGCCGTCTGGGACCTGGGATGGGGTGGCCGCGGGCTCTCACCGTTGACGCCGGCCGGGCCGGCCGGGACGCACCGGGTCGAGGTGTCCCAGGCGTTCGGTCGCAACGTCGCCGTCCGGGTCGTCTTCCGTGACGCTCCCGTCGCGACGTGGCACCCCGCCGCCACCGTGGGCGTGGACACGGGGACCGCCGCCCTGCTCGACGTCGACGCCGTCACCGCGCTCGACGAGGACAGGGTGGACGCGCTGTTCACCGGCGTCGTCGAGTCCGGCGCGTCCCGGCCGCTCGTCGTACCCCTCGACCTCGGGTCGGAGGCCGGAGACGGCCTGCTCGTCGACAGCGGGTGGGGCGACGGCGGCTATCCCGTCAGCTGGGGAGCGGACGCCGCCGGCGAGGTGGTGGCGCTGCTGGTCGACTTCCTCGTGCTCGCGGAGTCGATCCAGGCCGAGGTGCGGGTGCCGTTCGCGACCGGTCCGGTCGAGGATCCCGCGCTGGCGGCGGCCGGCATGGCCTACCGCGTCGAGCACGGCGCGCGCGGGTGGAGGTTCGTCGGGTCGAACACCGACGGCCTGCGGATGAGGATCGTGGGCCCGGACGGCGAGGTCGTCCTCGACGGCGACCGTCTCGGCGTCCTCCACCAGGGGGAGACGTGGACCCAGGACTGGGACTCCGCCCGCGGGGTGCCTGCGGGCTCGTCGCTGGAGCTGCGTCTCAGCACCGGCTACCGCCACCTCTGACTGCTGGAATCCGGCGGGAACCCGTGGTGTTGTGGAGGGCATGGCACTCACCGGCGAGTACGAACCCAGCCCCGAGCAGTGGGTGCGTGACCAGGTGGCGGAGTTCGAGGCGTCGAACGGCGCCCGGGCGAACGTCCTGGCCCGCACCGGCGACCCGATCGTCGTCATCACCTCGAAGGGGGCCAAGAGCGGCAAGCTGCGCAAGAACCCGGTCATGAGGGTCGAGCACGACGGCTCCTACCTCGCCGTCGCCTCCAAGGGTGGAGCGCCCGAGGACCCCGTCTGGGCCCACAACTTCCGCGCCCACCCCGAGGTCGACCTCCAGGACGGCGCGGACAAGGCGACCTACGACGTGCGCGAGCTGCCGGACAGCCCGGAGCGCGACGAGTGGTGGGAGCGCGCGGTCGCCACCTGGTCGACCTACGGCGACTACCAGAAGAAGACCGACCGACTCATCCCGTTGTTCCTTCTCGAACGGCGCAACTGACTGACACGATGCGGGGGTGACCCACGCCCCCGTGGTCCGGTCCGCCCTCGCGGAACCGGTCGCCACTCCGCCGGCCCGGTGGGTCGCTTCCCTGACGCTGCTCAACCTCGCGATCTACTGCGGCTGGTTCGGGCCGATCCAGGTCTTGTTGGCCGAGCAGGCCACCGTGGTCGACCCCGCTCACAAGGAGGCCGTGCTCTCCCTCGTCCTCGGCGTGGGCGCGGCGGTGTCGACGATCTCGAACCCGGTCTTCGGCGCCTTCTCCGACCGCACCCGGCTGCGGATGGGTCGTCGGTTGCCGTGGGTGCTCGGCGGCGTCGTCGGGGGCGCACTGTCGCTGCTGGTGCTCTCGACCGCCGACTCCGTCATCGCCATGGTGCTCGGCTGGTGCGGGTCCCAGCTCTTCCTCAACGCCATGTATGCCGCCGGATCGGCCGCGATCCCCGACCAGGTGCCGGTGCCGCGCCGCGGCCTCGTGGGCGGGCTGATCGCCATCGCCCAGACGCTCGGCATCGTCGGCGGCGTCGCGATCGCCAGCCTGACCGGCAGCATCGCCGCCGGCTACCTCACGACGATGGTCGTCCTCGTCGTGCTGTCGCTTCCCTACCTGCTCGGCTCCCGCGACCTCGCGCTGCCGCCCGACCACCCGCTGCCGGTGTTCCGGCTCGGCAGCTTCGTCCGCTCGTTCTGGATCTCGCCGCGGCAGCACCCGGACTTCGCGTGGGCCTGGCTGACCCGGTTCCTGGTCAACCTCGGCAACTACGTGGCCACGCTCTACCTCTACTTCTACCTCGTCGACGGCCTCGGCTTCCCGGACGACGAGGCCGACGAACGCGTGCTGCTGCTGACCGCGCTGTACGCCGTCACGACCGTCGCGACCACCGCGGTGTTCGGCCACTGGAGCGACCGGATCGGCAAGCGGAAGGTCTTCGTCACGTGGTCGGGGATCGTGTCCGGGGCAGCGTCGCTCGTGCTCGCCGTACCCCAGAGCTGGACGGCGGCGATCGCGGCCGCGATCGTGCTCGGCCTCGCCTTCGGCATCTACACCGCGGTCGACTTCGCGCTCATCACCCAGGTCCTGCCCGCCGCCGAGGAGCGCGCGAAGGACCTCGGCGTCATCAACATCGCCAACGCACTGCCGCAGGTCCTCGCCCCGGTCTGTGCCGGGGTGATCCTCTCGGTCGTCTCCGCCGCCGGCCTCGAGGGCCGCGACGGCGAGTGGTCGGTCGGCTACTTCGCCGTCTACTTCTTCTCCTTCGCCGTGGCCATCCTCGGCTCGGTGCTGGTCACCCGCATCCGCTCCGTCCCCTGAGAAGGGCCGAGTCGTGGGTTGGTGACAGGTGAGTCGCGGAACTGTTCCGCGGCTCGCGTGTCACAACCCCACGACTCGGCCTAGGTGGCGATGGAGGCGGCGAGGCGGGCGAGGTGCTCCAGGCGCGCCAGCTCGGAGGCAAGGAAGGCCGGGCCACCGCGGCGTCCGAGCAGCACGAGGCCGTCGTCGCCGAGCGGGCAGCCCACCAGCAGGTCGCCCTGCTCGGCCGTGAGGTCGGAGTCGAGCTGGGCCGGCGCGGTGAGCTCGACCCAGGCCAGGTCGTCGGGCGCCGCCTCCGTCGCCCGTCGTACGCCGCCGGCGCGCTCGACCCGCGCCGCCCAGTCGGACCGGAAGACCACCGGCAGCAGGTCGACGAGCCGGTCCAGCGCCCGGTCGGCGTGCTCGGTCAGGTCCTCGACGGCTTCGAGGTCGAGGAAGACGTTGCCGCCCGCGGCGTAGCGGTTGATCCAGAGCACCTCGACCCCGTCGAGCTGGGTGCAGGCCGAGACGACGGCGTCGGGCATCGCGCCGCCCTCCAGCTCGAGGAAGACGTCGTCGACGGCGGTGCCGTCGTAGCGCTTCTCGACGATCTCGATGGCCTCGATGTCACCGCCGGCCTCACCGATCGCGCTCGCCAGCCGACCCAGGGATCCGGGGACGTCGGGCAGCGAGACGCGCAGCAGGAACGGCATGCGGCGAGGTTAGTCGTCGGCGGTTGCGGCCGTGTTTCCCTGTCCAGCCCGCAGTCGCTCGGCCAGACCGCTCGCGCGGCGGACCTGACGGCGTACAGCGGCGCGGACCGACTCCTCCGTGCCGACCACCCGGATCAGCTTCTCGGCACGGGTGACTGCCGTGTAGAGCAGCTCGCGGGTCAGCAGCCGGGAGTCGGGGTCGGGCAGCAGCACCGTGACCTCGCGCGCCTGGCTGCCCTGGCTCTTGTGGATCGTCATGGCGTGCAGCGTGTCGACGTCGCTGACCCGGGCCGGCGACAGGTCGATCGCACCGCCCACGGCCGCGACGTGCGCGCGCAGGTCGCCGGCAGCACCGACCGCGACCCCCGCGTCGCCGTTGAAGATGCCGAGCCCGTAGTCGTTGGCGGTGACCAGGAACGGTCGGCCGGGATACCAGTCGGACCAGATCCCCTCCCCGGTCTCCTCGGAGAGCCATCGCTCCACCTGGCGGTTCCAGTGGCGGACTCCGAAGGGCCCCTCGCGGTGGGCGCAGAGCAGCCGGTGCTGGTCGAGCAGCGCGAGCGCACGGTCGGCTTCCCCGACCTGCGCCGCCTCACGCAGCCCCAGGGCGCGAGGGAGCAACAGGTCGCGCAACGGCTCGGCCGGGGCGTCGGTCTCGATGAACTCGAGGTTCTCGTCACCACGCCGGAGCAGGGTGACCACCTCCTCGTCGTCGCCGTCGCGGATCGCGGCAGCGAGCGCACCGATCGTCCGGCCGAACCGGTGGGAGGTCGCCAGCCGGGCGATCCGCACGTCGTCGCGCTGCCCGAGACCGTCGACCATGTCGGCCAGGACGGCTCCGGCCTCGACGGACGCCAGCTGGTCGGGGTCACCGACCAGGACCAGACGGGCCTCCGGCCGCAACGCCTCCAGCAACCGCGCCATCATCGTCAGCGAGACCATCGAGGTCTCGTCGACCACCACGACGTCGTGCGGGAGTCGGTTGTCGCGATGGTGCCGGAACCGGGCGGAGGTGTCGGGTCGCGAGCCGAGCAGCCGGTGGAGCGTCATCGCGGTGAGCCCGTCGAGGCGGGCCCGGTCGGCGGGGTCGGGCAGCTTCGCCACCTCGCCCCGCACCGCCTGCTCCAGCCGCGCGGCGGCCTTGCCGGTCGGCGCGGCGAGCCCGATCCGGGGCGCGGGGTCCCCGGCCTCCTCGGCAGCCTGGGCCAACAACGCCAGCAGACCCGCGACGGCGGTCGTCTTCCCGGTGCCGGGCCCGCCGGTGAGGACGGTGGTCGACTGCGTCACCGCCAGCGCGGCGGCCGCCCGCTGCTCGTCGTAGCCCTCGGCGGGGAACACCCGGGCAAGACCGGTCGGCTCCCCGGCGACCTCGTCGCGCGGCCGTGACAGCAGGTCGTCGCAGACCTGGAGCTCCTCGCGCCAGTAGCGGTCGAGGTAGAGCCGGTCGCCCTCGAGGTGCAGCAACGCCGGCCCGCTGACCAGCGGGCTGGCAGCGACCGCCGCCTGCCAGACCCCGGGGTCGGGCCAGGTCGTGCCGGACTCCTCCTCGGCCGCCACCTCGGCGAGCCTGACGCACACCGAGCCGGATCGTACGGCGCGCACCGCGACCGCCACGGCGAGCGCGACGAGCGGGTCGTCGTCGCCGGCGAGCGCGGTCACCCGGCGGGCGACGTGGACGTCGGCCGCCTCCAGCACGCCGGCGCGGTTGAGCTCGGCGAGCGGACCGGTGACGCCGAGGGCGAGCCGGGCGTCGTAGGGGTCCGCCAGCGGGCTCGTGGTCATGGACGCCTCCCGTCGAGCAGGTCGGAGAGCGCGACGACCAGGGGCGCGGGGACGTCCCAGCTGAAGACCCCGGCGGGGTGGCCGTCGAGCTCCGGGGTGTCGGGCCCGCACATGCCGCGCAGGTAGAGGTAGGCGACGCCGCCGAGGTGGGTGGCCGGGTCGTAGCCGGGCTGCCGCCATCGCAGGTAGCGGTGGAGCACCACCGAGTAGAGGAGGGCCTGGAGCGGGTAGTCGGAGTGGAGCATCGCCTCGGCCAGCCGCGGCGCGGCGTAGTCGGCCGCGGTCACCGGCCCGTCACCGTCGCCGAGCCGGTTGGTCTTGTAGTCGACGACGACGTAGCGAGGACCGGGCACCCGCAGCACGACGTCGATGGAGCCGGAGAGGTAGCCACGCAGCGACTGCTGGCCCAGCGCGGGGTCACGCAGCCGGTCGGCGTAGGCGCGCATCGGGTCTGCTGCGGCGAGGTGGCGGTCGAGCAGGTCGGCTGCCTCGCGCAGCCGGACGTCGGCCACCTCCGCGCGGTCGCCGCCCGCGAGCGGGATCTCGAAGTCGAGCTCGCGGAGCCGGTCGCGCTGGCCGAGCCGGCGCAGGGTCAGGCCGGGGACGAGCGGTCCCAGCGGGGTGTCGTGGAGGGGGATCAGCGCCTCCGCCAGCACCTCGGCGGTGACGTCGACCGGCCAGTAGGGCAGTCGCTCGCCGACGACCCTGGTCAGCTCGGCCAGGAGGTCGGGAGCCTCCGGGTCGGCCTCCTCGAGCACCTCGTGGACCAGCGAGCCGAGGGCAGCCCCCGCAGGGACGCCCGCCATGGGAGACGGCAGGTCGATGCCCGGGACGGTCGCCTCCGGCAGCGCCGGCAGGTCGGACACCTCGTCGTCCAGCGCCTCGGCCTCGGGCTCGCTCGCGACCCCCGTCTGCGGGACCGCGGACCGCAGCAGGCCGGAGTAGGACGTGCGACGCCAGGTGACGTCGACCGGGCGGGTGAACCGGCGTACGCCGAGGCCCGCGGGCAGTGCGGGCAGTGGCGGCTCCGGCGCGTCGACGACCTCCGAACGTTCGACGACCGGTCCCCCGACCTCCGCCCAGCGGCGGAAGGTGGCGATGGCGTCCTCGTCGCTGATCGTGGTGTCGCACCGCTCCGGCACCACGGCCTCGCCGGGTCCGCGGCCACGGAGCAGCCGGGACAGGCCGCCGTTGGGCTCGTCCCAGGACGGCGCCCACCAGGCCACGACCTGCGACTGGGCACGGGTGAGGGCGACGTAGGTCAGCCGGATGTCGTCGCCGGCGGACTCCGTCCGGCCGCGTGCCTGGACGGCGCTGAAGCCGCTGCGCCGGCCCCCGATGTCGAGGCAGCGGCGGCCGTCCTCGTCGTGGTGGAGCACGTGGGCGGGGTCGGGCACGTGGCGGTTGAAGGCGAACGGCAGGTAGACGAGCGGGTACTGGAGGCCCTTGCTGACCCAGACCGTCATGATCTGGACCGCCTTGGCGTCGCTGTCGAGACGCCGGTTGCGCTCGGCGGCTCCCCGCCGGTCGCGGGTCTGGTCGCGCAGCCACTCCAGCAGCGCCGGCAGACCGAGGCGCTCACGGTGCGCGGTCTCGTGGAGGATCTGGCCGAGGTGGTCGAGGTCGGTCAGGTGGCGTTCGCCGCCCTGCCAGCCGAGCACCCGGCGACTCATCCCGCCGACCTGCGCGGCCTCGACCACGGCGGCGATGCCGCGCTCGCGGGCGTGGTCGGCCCACTCGCGGAGCGTCTGCGACACGCGGTCGGTCAGCGCGTCACCGCCGGCGGCCAGGGTCGCGGCGGTCTCGCCGAAGAACCGTGTCACCGCGGCGGCACGCACGAGTCCCGAGCGGTGCGGCTGCTCGAAGGCCTCCAGCAGCCGCTGCCAGTCGTCGGCCGCCGGCGAGGCGAACACGTCGGTGTCACCGGTGTAGACGGCAGGGACGCCGGCCTCGGCCAGCGCGTCCCGGCAGGCGCGAGCGTCCTTGTGGGCCTCCACGATCACCGCGACGTCACCCGCCTCGACCGGGCGCCCGTCGTAGGTCGCCCCGCTGGCGAGCAGGGCCCTCACGTCGGCGGCGAGGTCGGCGGCGACGTGGGTGCGCAGCACGTCGATGGGGATCGTCTTGTGGGGCGCCGCCTGCAGGTCGTGGCGGGTGACGACACGGAGCCGGAACGGCGCCCCGTGCGGTGCACCCCGGAGGCGGTGGCCGGCGTGGTGGGTCTCGACGCCGCGGACGACGATCCGCTCGTGACCGAGCGTGGCACCGGTCAGCACCGCGTGGGTGGCCTCGACGAGCACGCGGTCGCTGCGCCAATTGGTGCCGAGCGTCTGGAGCTCCCGACCTTCCGAGGCGGCCAGGTAGGTCGCGATGTCGCCGCCGCGGAACGCGTAGATCGCCTGCTTGGGGTCACCGATGAGGATCAGGGTGGAGGCGCCGTCGAAGGCGCGCTCGAGCACCTCCCACTGGACCGGGTCGGTGTCCTGGAACTCGTCGACCATGACGACCGACCAGCGCTCGCGCATCCGCTGCCGGGCCGGGGCGGCCGGGTCGTCGAGCGCTGCGGCGAGCCGCGTCAGCAGGTCGTCGAAGCCGAGGATGCCCTGCCGCCGCTTGCGGCGCTCGACCTCGTCGAGCACGTCGCGGGCGAAGCCGACGCGGGCCGCAGCGGCGCTGCCGGGCTCGGGATCCTCCGGAGTCAGACGGGTGTGCGGGTTGGCGACGACGTCGCGGGCGAGCCCGAGCGCCTCGTCACGGCCGAACGGCGGGACGTCGCGGTCCTGCCGGAACCGGGCGAGGTAGAGGTCGTCGACGACCTCCGTCACCAGGTCGTCGAGGCTCTCCTTGAGCTCCAGGCCAGAGTCGGAGTCGCCGGCCACGCCCAGCGAGCGCAGCACGAGCTGGCAGAACTGGTGGGTGGTCGCGATCGTCGCGGAGTCGAAGGACGCGAGGGCGTCGCGGAGCCGGCGCCGGCGCAGGTCGAGCTCGGCCGCGGTCGCGGCGGTCAGGTGGCGGTGGAGCGCGTCGGCGTCCTCCCCGACCGCGGCCGGGTCGTCGAGCGCGCCGGCGGCGGCCACGAGGGCGTCACGGACCCGCTCGCGCAGCTCCCGGCTGGCGGCGCGGCCGAAGGTGATCAGCAGCATCTCGTCGAGCCGCGCCCGCCCCTCGGCGACATAACGTGTCACCAGGCCCGCGAGCGCGTAGGTCTTGCCGGTGCCGGCGCTCGCCTCGAGCACGGTCGTCGTGGCCGGGGCGGGCAGCGGGCCCGTCAGGTCGAAGGGGCGCACGCCCGTCGTGGCGCTCACAGCGCGCGCTCCGCGCGCAGCAGCGGGCCCCAGAGCCGGACGGCGCACGCCCCGAACCGGTGGGGCTGGCCGAGGTCCGGCTCATCGGCACGCAGGGTCGAGAACAGCGCCGACAGCGGGGCGTGCTCGCCCCAGACCCGGACGTGGGCCGGCTCGGCGTCCTCCCCCGGGTAGCGGTTGGACCGCCACTTCTTCTCGGCCGCGGGGCGCGCCTCGTCGCCGCGGTGCACCGCCTCGGCCCAGGCGTGGGACGTCTTGAGCGGCAGCGGCAGCGGCTCGCGACGACCCCGGTCGTAGAGGTCGACCAGGTCGGCGAGCAGCACGTCGGGGGCCTCGGGCACCGGGCCGAGGAGACGTTGGGCGACGGTGGACTTGCCGGGGCCGCGGCCGACGACGAGGGCGGTCCAGTGCTTGTCGGGGTCGTGGGCGGCGAGCGCGAGCAGACGCACCCACGCCTGGAGCAGCTGCTTGCCGCCGAGCCGCGAGAAGCCGACCTCCACGAGTCGGCCGTCGTAGACGGGGCCGACGGTCCCGGTCAGCCGCCGGCCGCCGGGGAGCGCGACGTCGACGTCGTGGCTGCGCGGCTCCACCTGACGGTGGGTGAGCGCCGCGACCGCGAGGTCCATCGCCTGGTCGCGGACCGCCTGGGCCTGACGCCAGCCGAGCCGGCCGGGCGGGAGCGCACCCCGCCGCCACTCCAGCCCGAGGGCCTGCTCCGGATGGACCAGCCGCACCATGTCGCGGAGCATCCGGTCGCCCACGCCCCAGCTCTCCAGCTGGGCGATCTCGACGGGCATGGCGTCGGCCACGCCGTCCACGTCCCACGGGAGCGTCACGTCGAGAGCGCGGAAGAACCCCTTCACCGGGTCGCCGAAGAAGCCCGTCAGGGCGTCGAGGGCCACCGGTCCGGGCGCGGGCGCCGGCAGCGGCTCGCTGAGGAACGGCGGCGGCTCGGGGCGGCTCGAGGCGGCGGTCGTGGCCGCCGCGAGCGCGGTCGGGTCGAAGCTGAAGGGCACCGGCGACCCGAGCTCGCCGGGCGTGCAGTTGCGCAGGTCGAACGGCTGCAACGGGTGAGTGACGACCACCCGCTCCCGCACGGGGCTCGTCGTCGTCCGGTCCAGGGCGTCGAGCAGCTCACCGAGCGGCACCGCCGGCGGACAGTCGTGGCCGGTGTGCTCGTCGGAGCCGGTGTAGGTGACCACCAGGGTCTCGGTCGCGGCGAGCACGGCGTCGAGCAGCAGCTGGCGGTCCTCGGAGCGGACGTCACGCTCCCCCGCCACGGGGTCACGCGCCAGCACGTCGTCACCGTCGACCGCGCCGACGCGCGGGAACACCCCGTCGTCCACCCCGAGCAGGCACACGACCCGGTGCGGCACCGACCGCATCGGCACCATCGTGCAGACCGTCAGCGTCCCCGAGCGGAAGTTGGCACGCGTCGGGCGGCCGGCCAGGTGGGTGTCGACGAGCGCCCGCACGTCGGGGAGCCGCAGCTCCACCCCGACGCGATCTCCTGCGTCGGCCAGCACCGCACCGAGCTCGCGGTGGAGCTGGCCGGTCTGCCACGCGTCGTCGGGGGAGGTCCGGGTCAGCTGCGCGACTCCCTCGACCAGCGTCTCCACCCAGGCGGACAACGGCCGGGTGCCGGTGAGGCGCTCGGTGACGCCGGCGAGGCGGTCGACGTACTCCGCCAGCCGCCCGGCGAGCTCGACCCGGTGGGAGCCGACGTCGTCGAGCGGCAGCGTCACGTCGACCCAGTCGCGGGCGTCCTCGCTCATCGTGACCCCGGCGAGGACGCGGTCGAGCCCGAAGCGCCAGGTGTTGTGGACCACGTCGCCGAGCCCGTAGGACGCCCGCTGGGTCGCGTCGAATCCCCACCGGATCCCCGCCTGGCGCACCCACTCGGTGATGGTGTCGAGGTCGTCGTCGGTGAACCCGAAACGACTGCGCACCGCGGGCAGGTGGGCCACGTCGAGCACCTCGCTCGCGGTGGCGCGCCCACCCGAGACCTCCAGCAGCCGAGAGGCCAGCGCCAGCAGCGGGTTGGTCCGGCTCAGCGCCCGGTCGGCCAGCAGGACCCGCAGCCCGTGGCCGGGATGGGCGTCGGTGACGACCTCCCCCAGCCCGAAGGCCGCCGTGATGAGGGGCGCGTAGGTCTCGATGTCGGGGCACATCACGAGCACGTCGCGCGGCTCCAGGCCGGCGTCGTCCTGCAGCAGCCCGAGCAGCACCTCGCGCAGCACCTCGACCTGGCGGGCGGCGCCGTGGCAGCGGTGCACCTGCACCGACCGGTCGTCGTGCCGGTGCTCGCGACCGGCGGGCGCGACGCTCCCCGCGGAGAGGTCGGACTGCAGCCAGCCGAGCAGCGTGTCGGGCCGTGGCGGCGAGACGAGCGCCTCGTCGTGGTCGACACCGACCGCGGCCAGCGCTCCCTGCAGCTCACGCACGTCGCGGCCGAGTGTCACCAGCAGCCCGTGGCCGACCCGGAGGTGGCTCTCGTCGTCGCGCCTCGGACCGCGCGGCGGGTCGTCGTGCAGCGACTGCCACAGCGCGTCGCCGGGATGGGGCAGCCAGAGGTGGACGTCGTGGTGGGTCGCGAGCGCGCGCAGCAGCTCGACCTCGGTGCCGGGCAACCGCGTGTGGCCGAAGAGCGAGAGCCGCGCCGGCAGCCCCTCGGCCGGGCCCGACCTCAGCGCGTCGAGCACGGCGGCGTGCCGCTCGTGGGGCGGCGGTTCACCGACCCGCCCCACGAGCTCACGCCAGAGAGGTGGCTGCCAGGCCAGGTCGTCGGGGAGCGGCTGGCCGAGGCCGTCGGTCGACCGGCCCGCGAGCCAGTCGTCGAGAAGCTGCGGCCGTTGGGCGGCGTAGGAGGCCAGGAGGCCGGACAGGCGACGCGCGACCGACCAGCGTCGACCGCGTCGGAGGTCGGCCTCCTCGCCCTCCCGGCCGTGACCGAGGTGGATCGCCAGCGGGCGCGCCCACGGCTCGTCGAGCACGTCGTCGAGGACCTCGAGGAGCGGCCAGGCCAGCGCGTCCGGCGCCCACGGGTCGTCGGCGGCGGTGTCGGTCAGCTCGGCGACGAGGGACCGCGGCGAGCGGAAGTCGACACCCGCGCAGACCCCGTCGGCGGCATCGCCGCGCCCGAGCCGGTGGGACAGCCGTTGGGAGAGCCACCGCTCCACGCCGCGGGCGGGCACGGCGACGAGCTCGGTGGCGAACGGGTCCGCCAACGGGTCTGCGAGCAGGTCGGCCAGGCCGTCGGCCAGCACGTCGGTGCGTTCGGCACGGTGGAGGTGGAGGGCCAACCCGGTTCCCCTTCCTCACGTGCGTCGGCGACGGCCCCCACCTTAGGGACCGCCGCCGACAGCGGGTCGCTGGCGTTGCGCTAGCTGAAGAGGCTGACGCCGCCAGGACCCACGAGCAGCCCGAGGACGATCAGCACGATCCCCCACAGCACCCCACCCCTGATCAGGGTGACGATGCCCGAGATGACCAGGATCACTGCAAGGATCCACAGCACGAAGTCCATGCTTCCCTCCCTCGTCGGGGCACGTTCGGCACCCGACGGTTCAATCTTGCACCTCGTCCCCTGAGCGGACAGCCCCGTACGGGTGAGCGGACGGCGCCGTCGCGGCTTGTGTAGGTTGCCTCCCACGCAGACCCCAGGGAGAGGCGGGACCGTGACGGACCAGACGCTTGTGGCGGACGCGGCGCTCGACGAGGCCGGACTGACCAACGGAGCCGTGCGCGACTACGTGCGCCACTGGGCCGGAGTCACCGGCGCCTCGCGGGTCGAGGTGGTCAGTGCCGCCGACGACGCGCGCCTGGTCCAGGAGGCGCTCGAGGCCGGCGAGATCCTGCCCGCCGGCGAGGGCCGCTACTACTCGCGCTCCTACTACAAGGACACCGCCCGCTCCGAGGAGCGGACGATCGTGGCCACCTCGCGGGAGTCGGACGCCGGCGTCTACAACAACTGGCGCCACTCCGACGAGATGAAGCCCAAGCTGGAGGGCCTGATGGCCGGCCAGCTCGAGGGCAAGACGATGTACGTCATCCCCTACCTGATGTCTCCCCCCGGCTCGCCGCTGGAGAAGTACGCCGCGGGCGTGGAGCTGACCGACAACCGCACCGTGGTGCTCCACATGATCCGGATGGCGCGGGTCGGCATCTCCCTGATCAACGACCTCGAGGAGCCCGACCACTTCGTGCGCGCCGTCCACGTGACCGGCGACCTCGAGCACCTCGGCCAGGGCACCCCGGACGACCGGCGCTACTTCGTCACCGTCGCCGACGAGCGGACGATCCTCCACTTCGGCAGCTCCTACGGCGGCAACGCCCTGCTCGGCAAGATCGCCCACGGCCTCCGGCAGGCGGCCTACGACGGGTGGGCGAGCCGCGAGTTCCTCTCCGAGCAGTTCATGCTCATCGGGATCACCGACAAGGAGACCGGCCGGAAGTACCACGTCTGCGGCGGCTTCCCGAGCGCGTCGGGCAAGACGAACCTCGCGATGATGCTCGCGCCCGACTCCCTCGGCGATCGCTACCACGTCTCGTTCTACGGCGACGACATCGCCTGGCTGTGGGTCAACCCCGACGACGGCCGGCTCTACGGCATGAACCCGGAGTTCGGGGTCTTCGGTGTCGCCAAGGACACCAACGAGAAGACCAACCCGACGGCGCTGAGGTCCATCGACGAGGGCACCGAGGTGCTGTTCACCAACGTCGCGTGGAACGAGAACACCCACGAGGTCTGGTGGGAGGGGAAGACGAAGACCCCGCCCGTCGACACCGCCGGCTGGCACGACTGGAAGGGCGAAAAGATCTCCGACCGGTCGACGCGCGACGACTCGCCGTGGGCCCACCCCAACAGCCGGTTCACGACGACGCTCGCCAACGTCCCGAACGTTGCCGACGACTTCGAGGACCCCGCCGGCGTCCCGATCGACGCGATCATCTTCGGCGGCCGCACCTCCGACCGCGAGCCGCTGGTCCGCGCGATCACCGACCTCGCCGAGGGCGTCTACGACGGCCTCACGCTGGGGGCGGAGGCGACCGCGGCGGCCGACGGCAAGGAGGGCATCCTCCGCTACGACCCGATGTCGATGCGGCCGTTCATGTCCTACGCCGAGGGCGACTACGCCGCCCACTGGCTGCGGATCGTCGGCGCCGCGACCGACCAGCCGATCTTCGCCCACGTCAACTGGTTCCAGAAGCACCCCGACGACGGCCACTACCTCTGGCCCGGCTACCGCGACAACCTGCGGCCGCTGCTGTGGCTGCTCCAGCTCCGCAACGGCGAGGTGACCGGCCGCGCGACGCCGGTCGGCATCCTGCCGCTGAAGGAGGAGCTCGCCCTCGACGGCTGCGAGGTCGACCCGGCCGAGCTCGACACCCTCCTCGACGTCGACGTCGAGCGGTGGCGCCAGGAGATGGGCTTCCGCGAGGAGCACCTCCAGCAGTTCACCGGCCTCCCCGAGGAGATCTGGGAGGCCCACCGCCGGGTCGCCGCCGCCCTCGACGACGCCTGAGGGGGTGCAGGATTCACCGGCCATCAGGGGATTCCGACGGACTGGTCAGGGAAATCTGGCACTTGTCAGGGGCTGCAACCCCTGACAAGTGCAGGAATCCCCGGCCATCAGGGGATTCCTGCACCTAGCCGCGCGCAGGCAGCAGAGGGGTGAGGCGGACCATCGCGATCGACCCCAGCAGCGGCCCGACGGCCAGCAGGGCGACCGCGACCGGCCAGCCCCAGGCCTCGGCGACGACCGGCACGCCCTGGATCGTCACGACGGTCAGCAGGAACCCGAGCGCGGTCTGGAGCGTCAGCGCGGTGCCGACCCAGCGCTGGTCGACGACGGTGCCGAGGCAGGCCGAGAACATCGCGGAGTCGGCGATCACCGAGGCGCCCCACACGACCAGCAGCGGCACGAGCACCCCCAGCCCCGAGCCGTACGCCGCCGCGGCGGTGAGGCAGCAGAGCCCGCTGACCACCATCGCACCCGCCGCGGCCCGGGCCCGCCCCCAGCGATCACCGGCCCAGCCGGCGAGCAGGCAGCCGCCGAGCCCGCCGAGGCCGAAGGCGGCGAAGACGACGAGCCCGACCGTCGAGCGGGAGGCGGGCGTCCCGTTCGCGGCCAGGCTGGCGGCGAGGAAGGCGGGCGCCCAGGCCCACACGGCGTAGAGCTCCCACATGTGGCCGAGGTAGCCGAGGTTGGCCAGCCGCGGCGCCCGGTCGCGCCAGACCTCGATCACCACCCCGGGGTGGAAGCCGTCGGAGCGCGTGACCAGCGGCCCGACCACGATCCACCGCTGCAGCAGGGCGGCGACGCCGGCCAGGACCGCGGTGACGACGAGCGCCGTCCGCCACGCCGGCCCCAGCGACCCCGCCACCAGCTGCGGGAAGATGCTGCCGAGGGTCAGCGCGCCGACCATCACCGACACCGCCAGCCCACGCCGGTCGGCGAACCAGCTGACGACGATCTTCATCCCGACCGGGTAGACCAGCGCGAGCGCGACCCCGGTGACCAGCCGCAGGACGACGGCCGCGACCGGTCCGTCGACGACCAGGGCGGTCGCCAGTGTCGCGAGCGAGGCGACGGCCGCGCCGAGCCCCATCAGCCGCGGCGGCGAGAACCTGTCCGGCAGGTTGGTGGCGGCCGAGGCCAGGGCACCGACCACGAACCCGAGCTGCACCCCGATCGTCAGCAGCGCCTCGCCGACCCGTCCGATCTCCCACTCCGACCGCAACGCCGGTGCGGCTGCGGACGCGGCGAACCACGTCGAGACGGCCAGCACCTGGACCACCGACACCAGCAGCAGCTGGCGCGCGGCGACCCGGGAGTCCGGCGCGGCGGTCAGGCTCACCGGGCGCGCGGCTCCAGCCGCTGCAGCTGGACGACGTGGTCGGGGGTGAGCTCGTCGAGGGTGCGGACCCCGAGCAGCTTCATGGTGCGCTCGACCTGGCCGCGGAGGATGTCGATGACGCGGTCGACCCCCTCGCGGCCCCCGGCCATCAGGCCATAGAGGTAGGCCCGTCCGACGAGCGTGAAGTGGGCGCCGTGGGCGACGGCGGCCACGATGTCCTGACCGGACATGATCCCGGTGTCGAGGTGGACCTCGATCCGGTCGCCGACCGCGGCGACGACCTCCGGCAGCAGGTGGAACGGCACCGGCGCGCGGTCGAGCTGGCGACCACCGTGGTTGGACAGCAGCACGGCATCGACGCCGAGGTCGGCGCAGCGGCGTGCGTCGTCGACGGTCTGGACGCCCTTGACCACGACCTTGCCGGGCCACTGCTCCTTGATCCACGCGAGGTCGTCGTAGGTGACGGTCGGGTCGAACATCGTGTCCAGCAGCTCGGCGACCGTCCCCGACCACGCGTCGAGGGAGGCGAAGGCGAGCGGCTCGGTGGTGAGGAAGTTGAACCACCACGCCGGCCGCGGGATCGCGTTGGCGACGGTCCGGGGCGTGAGGGTCGGCGGGATCGTCATCCCGTTGCGCACGTCGCGCAGCCGCGCCCCGGCGACCGGCACGTCGACGGTGACGAGCAACGTGTCGTAGCCGGCCTGCGCGGCGCGGTCGACCAGCGCCATCGATCGGTCGCGGTCCTTCCACATGTAGAGCTGGAACCAGTGGCGTCCGCCCGGCGCCGCCGCGGCCACGTCCTCGATCGAGGTCGTCCCCATCGTGGACAGCGCGAAGGGGATCCCTGCCGCGGCTGCGGCGGTCGCACCGGCGACCTCGCCCTCGGCCTGCATCATCCGCGTGAACCCGGTCGGCGCGATCCCGAACGGCAGCGAGACCCGTCGGCCGAGCACCTCGCGGGTGGTGTCGACGTCGGAGACGTCGCGCAGGATCGCCGGACGGAACTCCACGTCGCCGAAGGCCTCCCGGGCCCGGGCGAGCGACACCTCGCCGTCGGCCGCTCCGTCGGTGTAGTCGAAGGCCGCCTTCGGCGTACGCCGCTTCGCGATCCGACGCAGGTCCTCGACCGTCAGCGCCTTCGCGAGCCGCCGTTCCCTGGCCGACCAGGTGGGCTCCTTGAACCGGAGCAGCGGCGCGAGGTCGTGGTGGTTCGGGAGCTGGCGCTTCATGAGGTCACTCCATCACGGATGCGGTCGCGGGCCGGTCGCTCGCACCGTACCGTTCGGTGACGCACCACCCCCGTGAAGGAGCCCCCGTGCACAACAAGAGCCAGAGCCTGTCCGAACGCCTGCGCGCAGGCTTCTGGTTCCTGCCGCTCGGCATGTGCGTCGTCGCCGTCGCGCTGGCCACGCTCACGCTGTGGATCGACGACAACTACGACGGCACCCTCGGCGGGCTGCTGACCACCGGCGGCCCGACGGGCGCCCAGAACGTCCTGACCACCGTGGCGGCGTCGATGATCACGGTCGGCGCGACGGTGCTCTCGGTGACGATCGTCGCGATGCAGCTGGCCAGCACCCAGTTCGGACCGCGCATCCTCACCAACTTCGTCCGCTCCCGGGTCAACCAGGCGGCGCTGGGCTCGTTCGTCGCGGTCTTCACGTTCGCCGTCATCGTCCTGCGCCGGACCGGCAACTCGGTCGAGTCGCTGCCGCGGATCTCGGTGCTCGTCGCCCTCCTGCTGACCGCGGGTGCCGTGGTGATGCTGATCGTCTTCGTCCACCACATCGCCACGACCATCCAGGCGATGAACCTCGTCGGCCTGATCGCGCGCGACGTCGGCCGGTCGATGGACGAGCTGTTCCCCGACCCCGCGGACGCCGACGGCGTCGAGCCGGGCGGGGAGTGTCCCGAGGTCCAGGGCGACGGCACGCCCATCAACGCGGTGACGACTGGCTACCTCCAGCTCGTCGACGTCGAGGACCTCGTCGAGCTCGGTCGCGAGCACGACCTGCTGCTGAGGATGCTCGTCCGCCCGGGGAAGTTCGTCGTCGGCCACACCCCCGTCGCCATGGCCTGGTCGGGTGACGGGTCCGCGGCTGCCGACATGTCCGACGACCTGAAGGACGAGATCGCCGACTGCTTCACGACCGGCCCCCGGCGTACGCGCGGGCAGGACGCGGAGTTCCCGGTCAAGCAGCTCGTCGAGGTCGCGGTGCGCTCGCTCTCCCCCGCGATCAACGACCCGATCACCGCCTGCGCCTGCACCGACCACCTCGGCGCCGCGCTCTGCCGGCTCGCGGAGCGGAGGCTGCCACCCGACGTGCTCTGCGACGCCGACGGCCGCGCCCGGCTCGTCCACGGCGACCCGCTGACCTTCTCGATGATGGTCGGGGTCTGCTTCGACCAGGTCCGGCAGTCGGCGGACTACCACGTCGTGGTCTACGTCCACCTGCTCGAGGCGCTCGAACGCCTGGTGCCGTGCCTGACCGACGACGACCAGCGCGAGCCCGTGCGCCGCCAGGCCGACCTGGTGCTCGAGCGGGCGGAGCAGGTCGTGCCCCAGGAGGCCGACCGCGACGTCGTACGCCGGCGCCACGCGCGCGTCGTCGAGGTGATCGACGCACGCGGCTGAGGGTCAGCGCAGCCGCGGCGGGATCGGGTCCGCAGGCCTGGGAGGTCCGACCTCCTCGTGGGCGCGCTCGCGCACGGCCTCCTTGATCTGCTCGATGTTGTTGCGCAGCAGGTCGCTGATCAGCTCGTCGGTCCGCGGGTCGTCGAGCATCTCGATGAGGACCCGGAGCGTGGTCTCGGAGACCTGGCTCACGATCGTGTCGTAGCCGGGGAGCCGGCCGATCAGGCGGACGCTGGGGTCCTGCTTGACCTTCTCGGCCACCAGCGCCTTGAGCTCGTCGTGGTTCTCCTTGAGCGCGTCGGAGATGTTGCGCGTGTAGTGGCCGGCCTGGAGCACCGCGGCGACCTCGTCGAGCACGACGATCGTCAGCGGCCGCTTGACCAGGGTCAGCGCCTTCTCCGAGAGCCCGGAGGCGCGCTCGACGACCTTCGGTCGGTGCATCCCCATCCGGACCAGCACCGCTCCGAGGAGCGCTGCGGCGACCGACGTCCCGAAGACAACGGCCAGCACCAGCAGCAGCACCTGGAGGGTGCTCAGTCCCTCGAGCCAGTCGCTCAGTCCACCCATGACCGACATCCTCCCCTGTCGGCCGGTGGCGGCGTACCCCATCCGGGCGACATGCCGCACCGAGAGTTGACGACCCTCCGCCAAACTGCTTAATCTCTAGTTGTTCGATAGGAATAACGGGTCAGATCAAGAAAAGGGTCATTGACATGCGCAAGCTCCTCGTCCTCGCGGCCGTGGGCCTCCTCGCCCAGCTGGTCGACGGCTCGCTCGGCATGGCGTACGGCGTCACCTCGTCCACGCTGCTGCTGGCCGCCGGCATCGCCCCGGCCGCCGCCTCCGCCGCCGTCCACTTCTCCGAGATCGGGACCTCGCTGGTCTCCGGCTTCTCCCACCACAAGCTCGGCAACGTCGACTGGAAGACCGTCAGCATCCTCGCGGCCCCCGGCTTCGTCGGCGCCTTCGCCGGTGCCACCTTCCTGTCGAGCCTGCCGGCCGACACGGCCAAGCCCTGGGTCGCCGGCATCCTGCTCGCCCTCGGCATCTACGTCGTCTACCGCTTCCTGGTCCTCGGCGGTCGCCGCCCCACCTTCAAGTCGCGTCCCGGCGCGAAGTTCCTGGTCCCGATGGGCCTGGTCGGCGGCACGCTCGACTCCATCGGCGGCGGCGGCTGGGGCCCCGTCGGCACCACCACCCTGCTGAGCTCGGGCCGGCTCGAGCCCCGCAAGGTCGTCGGCTCGATCGACACCTCCGAGTTCGTGGTCGCCGTCGGCGGCTCGCTCGGCTTCCTCATCGGCCTCGGCAGCCAGGGCATCCTGTGGGGCTACGCCGGCGCACTCCTCGTGGGTGGAGTGATCGCCGCGCCGATCGCCGCCTGGCTCGTGAAGCACATGCCCGCCCGCGTCCTCGGTGTCGCAGCCGGCGGCCTGATCATCCTGACCAACACCAAGACCATCGCCGAGGCCCTCGGGGCCACCGGCGTCACGGTCGGCCTCCTCGCCGCGGTCATCGCGGTGGCGTGGATCTCGGGGATCGTCTGGGCCGTGGCCCAGGAGCGCAAGTCCCGGGAGACCGCCCGCCAGGAGGAGGCACTCGTCGGGGCCTGACCCTCCCCGGCGCGACGGCGGCCGGTCGGACACGCTCCGACCGGCCGCCGTTCCCTTGTCCGGCCCGCCGGGTCGGTAGTCCCGAACGAAACCGTTCGCCGAAGGATCGCGGAACGACGGTTCCGTTCGGGACTACGGCGCCTCGCAACCCCACCTCGGGACCTTGGTCCCACGGACCGGGGCCCGGCGGCCCGTCCACACGGAGGCCGCGGATTCCTAGCGTGGCTCGCGACGACACGTCCGAGCCGCAGGAGACCCCGTGGACCCCACCGACATCGCGCGATGGCAGTTCGCCATCACGACCGTCTACCACTTCCTCTTCGTGCCGATCACGATCGGCCTCTCGGCCATGGTCGCCGGCTACGAGATCGCGTGGCTCCGCACCCGCAACACCGCGTGGCTGCGGCTGACGAAGTTCTTCGGGAAGCTGTTCCTGATCAACTTCGCGATCGGCGTCGTGACCGGGATCGTGCAGGAGTTCCAGTTCGGCATGAACTGGAGCGACTACTCCCGCTTCGTCGGTGACGTCTTCGGCGCCCCGCTCGCGGTCGAGGGGCTGCTCGCCTTCTTCCTCGAGTCGACGTTCCTCGGCCTCTGGATCTTCGGCTGGGACCGGATCCCGGCGAAGCTCCACGCGGCCTGCATGGTCCTCGTCCACGTCGGCACCCTGTTCTCGGCCTACTTCATCCTCGCGGCCAACTCGTGGATGCAGCACCCGGTCGGCTTCGACTACAACCCCGAGACCGGCCGCGCCGAGATGAACGACTTCGCGGCGGTGCTGCTCAACAAGGTCCAGCTGGTGACCTTCCCCCACGTCGTCCTCTCCGCCTACATGACCGCGGCCGCGTTCGTCGTCGGCGTCGGCTTCTGGCAGCTGCGCCGCGTCCACCGGACCGAGCACGCCGAGCGCGACCTGCCCGTCTACCGGCGGGCGGTGCGCACCGGAGCGGTGCTGCTGCTCGTCAGCGGCGCCGGCGTGGTCGCGACCGGTGACGTCCAGGGCAAGATCATGACCGAGGTCCAGCCGATGAAGATGGCGGCGGCCGAGGCGCTCTGGGAGACGGAGGCGCCGGCCGACTTCTCGGTCCTGACGATCGGCACGCTCGACGGCAGCCGCGAGACCTTCTCGATCAAGATCCCCGGTCTGCTCAGCTTCCTCGCGACCGGCACCACGGACGGCGAGGTCGTCGGCATCGACGAGCTGCGCGAGCAGTACGTCGCGACGTACGGCCAGGACCCCGGCGAGGCCTACTACTCGGCCGGCGGCTACACGCCGGTGATCCCGCTGACCTACTGGACGTTCCGGCTGATGATGGGCCTGGGCCTGGTCGCGATGGTCGTGGGTGCCTGGATCCTCTGGGCCACCCGCGGAGGTCGGGTGCCGCAGGGCCGGGCGATCATGGCGGCGGCGGCGTCGCTGCCGTTCCTGCCGCTGTTCGCCAACTCCTTCGGCTGGATCTTCACCGAGGTCGGCCGACAGCCGTGGGCCGTCTTCGGGCTGATGACGACCGACCGCGCGGTGTCGCCGACGGTCAGCACCTTCGAGGTCACGACGTCCCTGGTCCTCCTCACGCTCGTCTACGGGCTGCTCGCGGTCGTCGAGGTGAAGCTGCTGCTGACCTACGTCGTCCGCGGCGCCGAGCCGATCGACCCCGACCACGACCCGTCCGCACCCCACTCCGACGACCGGCCGCTGGCCGTCGCCTACTGAGGAAGGCGCCACCATGGAGCTGACCACCGTCTGGTTCACGCTGATCGCCGTCCTCTGGATCGGCTACTTCACCCTCGAGGGCTTCGACTTCGGCGTCGGCATGCTGCTGCCGGTGCTCGCGAAGGACGACCGCGAGCGCCGGGTCCTGCTCAACACGATCGGCCCGGTCTGGGACGGCAACGAGGTGTGGCTGCTGGTCGCCGGCGGCGCGACGTTCGCGGCCTTCCCCGAGTGGTACGCGACCCTCTTCAGCGGCTTCTACCTGCCGCTGCTGCTGATCCTGCTCGCCCTCATCGTCCGCGGGCTGGCGTTCGAGTACCGCGCGAAGCGCGACGACGACACCTGGCGGGCGCGCTGGGACGTCGCGATCGTCGTCGGCTCGTTCGTCCCGGCGCTGCTGTGGGGCGTCGCCTTCGCCAACATCCTGCGCGGGGTGCCGATCGACGCCGACATGGAGTACGTCGGCGGGTTCTTCAACCTGCTCAACCCCTACGCCCTCGTGGGCGGGCTCACCACCCTGAGCCTCTTCCTCACCCACGGCGCGATGTTCCTCGCGCTCAAGACCGACGGTCCGGTGCGGGAGCGCGCGGGCGCGCTCGCCGTCCGGCTCGGCGCGGTGGCCGCGGTGCTCGCGGTCGTCTTCCTCGGCTGGACCCAGGCCACGACCGGCACGCTCGCCTCGGCGGTCGCCTTCGTGGTGGCGGCGGCGACGCTGCTCGCAGGCCTGGGCGCGGCCCTGGTGCGGCGCGAGGGATGGGCGTTCCTCGGCACCTTCGCCGCCATCGCGGCCGGTGTCGCCGGCCTGTTCCTCGCGCTCTTCCCGGACGTGATGCCGACGTCGCTGGCCGACGGGGTCGGGCTGACGACAACGAACGCCGCGGCCACGTCCTACACGCTCGGGATCATGACCGTCGTCGCGGTCGTCTTCACCCCGGTCGTCCTGCTCTACCAGGGCTGGACCTACTGGGTCTTCCGCAAGCGCATCGCGACCCACCACATCCCCGAGCCCGCAGCAGCGCCCGAGCCGGCCCCGCAGGCATGAGGCCGGCCGACCCGCGGCTGCGACCGCTGCTCACCACCGCACGACGACCGCTCCTCGGCGTCGTCGCTGCGGGGGTGGGCGGCGCGCTCCTGGTCCTCGCGCAGGCCTGGACCGTCACCGGGATGGTGGTCGCGGTCGTGGACGGCACCCCCGTCGGCCCGTGGGCGCTGGCCACCGCCGTCCTGCTCGGGATCCGGGCGTTGCTCACGATCCTCGGCGAGTACGCCGCCGGGCGGGCCGCCACACGACTGGCGGTGTCGCTGCGGGCACGGGTGCTCGCGGTCGTGCTGCGGCGCGGCCGGTCCGGCGCGGCCGACGGGGCGACGTCGCTGCTGCTCACCCGCGGGGTCGCGGCGACGGAGCCCTACGTGACCCGCTACCTGCCGGCCCTCGTGCTCGCGGCGCTGCTGCCGCCGCTGACGGTCGTGCTGATCGCGACCCAGGACCTGCTGAGCGCGGCGATCGTGCTCGCGACGCTGCCGCTCGTGCCGGTCTTCGGCGCGCTCGTCGGCCTCGCCACCCGCGACCGGGCCGCCCGCCAGTGGCGGCAGCTCGCGGTGCTCTCGGGCCACTTCCTCGACGTCGTCCGCGGCCTGCCGACGCTCGTCGCCCACCGCCGCGCGCGGGCCCAGTCGGCGCGGATCGCCGACGCCAGCGAGCGCTACCGCCGCGCCTCGCTCGACACCCTGCGGCTGGCCTTCGCGTCGTCGGCGGTCCTCGAGCTGGTCGCGACCCTCTCCGTCGCGCTGGTCGCCGTGACGGTCGGGGTCCGGCTCGCCGAGGGCGGGCTCGACCTGCGCACCGCGCTCTTCGTGCTGCTCCTCGCCCCCGAGGCCTACTGGCCGCTGCGCCGGGTGGGTGCGGAGTTCCACGCCGCCGCCGAGGGGACCGCGACCTTCGAGGGGGTGCTCGCCCTCCTCGACGAGTCGCCGGACGACGTCGGTTCGGCACCCGCGCCGGGCCAGGACCTCGTCGTCGACCACGTCACCGTGGTCCACCCGGGACGGATCGCGCCCGCGCTCGAGGACGTCTCGCTGGTCCTGCCCGAGCGCGGCGTGACCGCCGTCGTGGGGCCGTCGGGCTGCGGCAAGACCACGCTGCTCTCCGTCGTCGCCGGACTGCTCGCCCCCTCCTCCGGCTCGGTCACCGGGGCCGACGGCTGCCCGGCACGGGGCCGCGCGTGGCAGGAGGAGGTGGCGCTGCTGCCCCAGCAGCCCGTGCTGCTCGCGGGGAGCGTCGCCGACAACCTCCGGCTGGGCCGGCCAGCCGCCAGCGACGCCGAGCTGTGGTCGGCGCTGCGGGAGGTCGCGCTCGAGGAGCGCGTGCTCGCCGCGCCCGGCGGGCTGTCCGCGACGGTCTCGGAGGAGGGCACCGCGACCGGGACCGGTTTCTCGGCCGGCGAGCGGGCACGGCTCGCCCTCGCCCGGGTCCTGGTCGCCGACCGGCCGTGGGTCCTGCTCGACGAGCCGACCGCCCACCTCGACGACCTCACCGAGCAGGTCGTCGCCGACGTCGTGGCCGACCTCGGCCGCCGCTCGGCCGTCGTCCTCGTGGCCCACCGCCCGGCGCTCGTCGAGCTCGCCGACCACGTCGTGACCCTCGCTGCTCCCGCGCCGGTCCAGCCCGCGGTCGTGACCCCGTCCCCCCGGACGGCGGCCGCCGCGGAGCCGTGGACGACCGCACCCGGCGACCGGCGGCTGCTCCCGGCGGCCACCGTCGTCGGTGCCCTCGCCTCCGCGTCGGGCGTGGCGCTGACCGCCACCGCCGGCTGGCTGATCGTGCAGGCCTCGACCCACCCCGCGGTGCTGACGATGCTGGTCGCGGTCGTGGGGGTCCGCACCTTCGGCCTGGCCCGCCCGGTCCTCCGCTACGTCGAGCGGATCTGGTCCCACGACGCCGCGCTGCGCGAGCTGGTCACCCGTCGCGTCGCGGTCTGGGACGCGCTCGTGCCCCTGGTGCCCGCACGCCTCGGCGTACGGCGGGGGGACGCGCTGGCGGCGGTGGTCGACGACGTCGACGCCGGGCTGGACGAGGAGCTCCGGGTCAGGATGCCGGCGCGGTCGTTCGCGCTGGTGGCGCTGCTCGCGACCACGGTCGCGGCGCTCCTGCTCCCGGCGGCGGCCGCCGTGGTCGCGGGCTTCTGCCTCGTCGCCGGCGGCGGCGCCTGGGCGGTGGCCAGGCTCGCCGCGGGTCGCGCGGAACGGCGCCTGGTCCGCCACCGGGCCGACCTCTCGGCGGCCGTGGTCGAGGCGGTGCAGCTCGCCGACGAGCTGCGCGTGTGGCAGGCGGACTCCCCGACCGTCGAGCGGGTCTCGGCGCTCGGACGGGCCGTGGGCGGTGCCGGCACGCGAGGGGCTGCCGGCACCGCCGCGGGGCGCGCGCTCGTGCTGCTCGCGAGCGCCGCCGGGATGGCCGCGTCCGCGGTCGTCGCCGGCGCCGCGGTCTCGGCCGGTGACCTCAGCGCTCCGGTCGCCGCGCTGCTCGTGCTGCTGCCGCTCGCGCTCGCCGACGTCGCCCTCCCGCTCGCCGACGCGGGCGCGCTCGCCGCACGGACCACCGCCGCTCGGAGCCGGCTCGCTGCGCTGCTCGCCCAGGCCCCCGCCGTACCCCCGGGTGGTGCCGCCCTGCCCGCCCCCGGCTCCGGACCGGTCGCCGAGCTCGACGGGGTCACCGCCCGGTGGAACGCTCACGCCCCCGCCACGGCCGAGGTGTCGCTGTCCCTGGCCCCCGGCGACCGGGTGGCCCTCGTCGGTCCGTCGGGATCGGGCAAGAGCACGGTGGCGGCCCTGCTGATGCGCTTCCTCGACCCGGTCGCCGGGACGGTCCGGGTCGACGGGGTGCCCGGCCGGCTGCTCGATCCGGAGGACATACGCCGCCGCGTCGGCCTGGTCGACGACGCGCCCCACGTCTTCGCCTCGACCCTGGCCGAGAACGTGCGGCTGGCGCGGCCCGACGCGAGCGACGACGAGGTGCTCGACGCGCTGCGCCGCGCGCGGCTCGGCGACTGGGTCGCGACCCTCCCCGACGGCCTGCACACCTGGCTCGGCGACGGTCACGCGGCTGTGTCGGGCGGCGAGCGGGCGCGGATCGGGGTGGCGCGCTCGCTGCTGGCCGACCACGCGGTCCTGGTGCTCGACGAGCCGACCGCCCACCTCGACCACCCGACGGCGGCCGCGCTGGCACGTGAGGTCCTCGACGAGCCGGGCGCGCGGACGGTCCTCTGGATCAGCCATGCCGCGGCCGGTCTGGACCGCGTCGACAGGATCCTGCAACTCGGCGTGCGCCCAGCCTCGTTCACATATTGAATGGTCGACAAGTTAAAGATTCGGGACCAACGTCCTGACCGGTCGAGGGCTCGGGACCCTGCTGGTCGGCAGAGGATGAGGACGACGCTGAGGACATGACCGGCACCACCAGCACCACCAGCAGTCCCGAGGTCCCGCGCGCCGCGGTCGTCGTCGGGGTCGACGGCACCGACTCCTCGCTCCACGCCGCCGAGTGGGCGGCCGAGCACGCCGACCTCGAGGGTCTCCCGCTCGTCGTCGTCCACACGGTGGACGACACCGCGGTCGAGGCCACCGCGTGGTCCGGGGTGGTGTGGGTGCTGCCGACCCCGTTCGAGCGGTTGATGGCCACCGGGCGCCTGATCGTCGAGGAGGCCACCGACCGGATCTCGCGTCGCCACCCCGACCTCGCGGTCCACCCCCACGTCGTCCACGGCGACGTACGACGCACCCTCGTCGACCTCTCGCGCGACGCGTCCATGGTCGTGCTCGGCTCCCGCGGCCGCGGGACCGTCGGCAGTGCCGTGCTCGGGTCCGTCGGCGCCCACGTCACCCGGCACGCGAGCTCACCCGTCGTCATCACCCGCCCGGGACACCCGGGCCGCGTGCACGACGGCGTGGTGGTCCTGTGCGACGGCACGCCGACCTCCGTCCCGGTGGTGGCCAGGGCGATCGAGATCGCCGCCGAGCGCGGTCTCGGCGTGACGGTCGTGCGGTGCGTCCCCCACTCCGCGCTCCACGACGAGGTGCTCGCGGCGCTCGAGGACGACCTGGCGCCGCTCCGCGGCCGCGCCCCCGGCGTCCCCGTGCACGCCGCGGTGCGCGTGGGTGATCCCGCCGACACCCTGGCCGCATGGCCGCGCCCGCCCGACCTCGTCGTCGTCGGCCGCCACCCGGTCGACTCGCTGGTCCGCCACCTCACCCACGTCAACGCCACCCGCGTCCTCGAGCACGCCGAGAGCCCCGTCCTCGTGGTCCCCCAGGCCGGCTGACTCCGCTGGGAGCAGATCCGCTCCCGGCAGCACGCCCTTCGCCCCGGCGTACGCCGCGGGCAGGCTCGACCGCATGACCACCGACTGGAACATCGACGGGGCCCACGGGCGCATCGAGGACGAGCTCGTCCACCGACTCATGCACCAGCGCATCATCGTGCTGGGCGAGGCGCTGGAGGAGGCGAACGGCAACCGGCTGATGCACCAGCTGCTGCTGCTGTCGGCGGAGGACCCACGGTCCGACATCAGCCTCTGGATCAACTCCCCCGGCGGCTCCGTGTCGGCGATGCTCGCGATCCACGACGTGATGCGGCTGCTGCCCAACGACGTCAGCACGGTCGCGATGGGGATGGCCGCGAGCGCCGGCCAGTTCCTGCTCTCCGCGGGGACGCCGGGCAAGCGGTTCGCGCTGCCCCACGCCCGGGTCCTGCTCCACCAGGGCTCCGCCGGGATCGGCGGCACGGCCGTCGACATCGAGATCCAGGCCGACGACCTGCGCCAGACGCGCGACACCGTCCTCGGCCTGGTCGCCGAGCACACCGGCCAACCGCGCGAGACGGTCGAGCGCGACTCCCGGCGCGACCGGTGGTTCAGCGCCGAGCAGGCGCTCGACTACGGGTTCGTCGACAAGGTCATCAGCGCCGTCGAGGACGTGACGCCCACCCACCGGCGCGGCCTCGGGCTGGGGGTCTCAGCATGAGCTCCTACACCCTGCCCTACGTCGTGCAGCAGACCCCGCGCGGCGAGCGGACGGTCGACCTCTACTCGCGACTCCTCGCAGACCGGATCGTCTACCTCGGCACCGAGCTCGACGACGGCGTCGCCAACGCCGTGATCGCCCAGCTGATCCACCTGACGTCGGAGAACAGCGAGGCCCCGATCAGCCTCTACGTGAACTCCCCCGGCGGCTCGATCTCGGCGATGCTCGCGGTCTACGACGCGATGCAGTTCGTCGCGGCGCCCGTGCACACGACGTGCGTCGGCCAGGCCGCGTGGACGGCCGCGGTGCTGCTCGCCGGCGGCGAGCCGGGCCACCGGTCGATCCTCCCGCACGGCCGGGTCGTGCTCCACCAGCCGGCGACCCAGGGGCGCGGCTCGATCCCCGACCTGATCGTCGAGGCCGAGGAGATCGCGCGGGTCCGGCTGCTGCTCGAGGAGCTCCTCGCCCACCACACCGGACGCTCGGCCGAGCAGGTCCGGGAGGACACCGACCGCGACCTCGTCCTCCCGGCCGCGGCTGCCGTCGACTACGGGATCGTCGACGCGGTCCTCAGCTCCCAGCGCGCGGCGTACGCGGGGTGAGGGTGGTCGGTTTCCCCGGTCGACCGGGGAAACCGTCACGCCGCCAGGGCCAGCGGGCCGGAGGGCCGCGCCGTCCGGACGACCAGCTGCCGCACGGTCAGCCCGAGCGCGCCGGTGATGGCCTGGAGCATCTCCGAGGAGGGGTCCTTGAGGCCGCGCTCGACCTCGGAGAGGTACTGCGTCGACACGCCCGCCCGCTCCGCGACGTCGACCAGCCGCTCCTCACGGTCGAGCCGCTCGGAGCGCAGCCGCTCGCCGACGAGCTCGCGCCACAGCGGCTCCGGCTCGTCGGGGACCGCCGTCGGGAACCGCACCACCTCGCCCATGGCACCGACGGTAGGCCGGGACGGCGCCCGCCGCCCACCCGTTCCGCTCACGGCGTAACCGCTCAGGGGAGTCCGACGAGGTCGGCCATCCGGTCCATCTCGGCGGCGAAGAAGACCTCGTGGGGGTCGACGGCGCCGTGGCGGTGCCCGAACAGCTCGTGGGAGATCGCGCCGGTGAGCTGAGTCCAGGCCATCAGCCCGCGCACGACGGCCTCGCCGGGCAGCTCCTCACCGAAGAACTCCTGCACCGGTGCGATCGACGCGGTCAGCGCGGCCGGCAGCTCCCGCTCCGGCAGTCGTACGCCGCCGGCGACCGCGTCGTGGAGCAGGGCGACCATCCGCCGCGGGATCCGGGCGGCCGGGTCGACGGTGTCCTGCGGCGCCGCATAGCCGGGGACCGGGGAGCCGAACAGCAGCGCCCACTCCTGCGGGTGCTGGTGCGCCCAGTTCCGCGCGCCGAGGCACAGCGCGTGCCAGCGTCCACGGAGATCCGCGTCGTCGACGGCTGCCTCCGCGTCCTCCGCAGCGGCCCCGAGCGCGTCGTAGCCCTCGACGATGAGCGCCGTGAGCAGGGCGTCACGGCTGGCGACGTAGCGGTAGACGGCCGAGGACACCATGCCGACGTCGCGCGCGACCGCCCGCAGGCTGAGCTGGGCCGGCCCCTCGGTCGCGAGCCGGGCGCGTGCCGCGTCGACGATCGCCTGCCTCATGTCGGCGCGGGCGCGGCGTCGGACGTCGTCGGCGGTGCTCATGTGACCAGTAGACCACAAATGAGAGCACTGCTCTTGCGTAGGGCGAGCGGTGGGCGTACCGTCGACACAAGAGCACTGCTCTCCATAGCGATCACCAGTCATCCAGGAGCTCCCGTGAACCACCACGTCATCGTCGGGTCCGGCCCGATCGGCACCGCCCTCACCGCCCGTCTCACCGCCGACGGCCACGAGGTCACCGTCGTCACCCGCTCGGGCGGCGAGAGCCGCGACGGGGTCCGGCACCTCGCCCTCGACGCGGGCGACGCCGACGCGCTCAGCACCGTGGCGGCGGGCGCCGCCGTCCTCTACAACGCGGCGAACCCGCGCGACTACCACCGCTGGGCCGAGATCTGGCCGCCGCTCGCCGCCAGCCTGCTCACGACCGCCGAGCGCACCGGCGCCGTGCTCGCGACCGTCGGCAACCTCTACGGCTACGGTCCCGTCGACGGGCCCATCTCCGAGGACCTGCCGCAGGCCGCCACGTTCACCGGCGGCCGGGTGCGCGCCGGGATGTCGGCCGACGCCTTCGCCGCCCACGAGGCCGGCCGGGTCCGCTCGGTCGAGGTGCGCGCCAGCGACTACCTCGGTGGCGGCGCCTACGCCCACGCGAACCTCGCCGCCCGGGCAGCCCTCGCCGGCCGGACCGCCATGGTGGTGGGCGACCCCGACCAGCCCCACACCTGGACCGGCACCGACGACACCGCCCGGACCCTCGTCGCCGTCGCCACCGACGAGCGTCACCACGGCCGCGCGTGGCACGTCCCCAGCAACGAGCCGCGGCCTCTGCGCCGCGTCGTCGCCGACGTGGCCGAGCGGGCGGGCGTCCCCGTGCCGCGCATCCTCGGGGTGCCGGCCTGGGCGATCCGGTCAGCCGGCCTGGGCAACGGCCAGATGCGCGCGATGGCCGACGTGATGTACCAGCACACCCGCCCCTACGTGCTCGACGACTCCGACGCCCGGCGCGAGCTCGGGCTCGCCCCCACCCCGTGGACCGACCTCCTCGACGACGTCGTCGCGACCGAGCGGAGCAGGGCCGCCGCCTGACCCGACCCGACCGCGCCCCGCCGTACGCTCGGCGCGTGAGCCAGGAGACGGCGGAGGCCGAGGTCGAGCGCCACGCGAGCTGGGCCGAGCTGTTCTTCGACCTCGTCGTCGTCGTCGGCGTCGCGGCCCTCGCCCACGTGCTCGAGGGCGGCGTCGACGCCCCGACGCTGGGGCTCTACGCCGTCCTCTTCCTGGCCTTCTGGCTCTCGTGGACCTCGTTCATGCTCTACGGCAACGTGGCCGCCGGCGAGACCCGGCTGCTGCGCCTGCTCGTCGGGATGCTCGGGCTGGGAGTGATGGCCGCGAGCGTCCCGGGACTCGTCCACACCGTGCTCCACGAGGGCCACGAGGAGCACGCCGTCACCGCTTTCGTCGTGGCCTACGTCGCGACCCGCGTGCTCGGTGCCAACGCCTGGGAGCGCGGCCAGGTCGTCGTCGACTTCCCCGTCGCCCAGCACGCGCTCGGCGTGCTGCCGTGGGTGGTGTCGATCTGGGTCGACCCGCCGTGGCAGGTCTGGCTGTGGGTGCTCGGCATCGGCCTCGACCTGTTCATGCTGCTCGTCTACTCCGCCGACGACGCGCTCAAGAGCCTCGACGACCGTCTCGAGCAGGTACGCCGCCGCGACCCCGAGCGCGTCGCCGGCTTCGCGATCCAGCGCACCGAGTTCGACGCCGGTCACCTCGCGGAACGGCTCGGCCTGTTCGTCATCATCGTGCTCGGCGAGGGAGTCGTGCAGGTGGTGCGGACGTCGTGGGAGGTCGAGTTCGACCGCGACCTCCTGCGCGCAGGCCTGTCGTCGTTCGTGCTGCTCTGCGGCATGTTCTGGCTCTCGCTGCTCCACGGCCACGCCGGTGTCCCGCACCTGCGGGCGGGGGTGCTCGGCGCGCGCGCCAGCCTCGTCATCCACGCGGCGGTCACGGCGACCGTCGCCTGCGTCGCCGTCGCACTGGCCGGCGTCGTCGAGCACGGTGCAGAGCCGCTGGGGTCCGACCAGCGCTGGCTGCTGTGCGGCGGCGTGGCGATCTACTTCCTGCTCGGCGTGGTCGCCCAGGTCGCCTCCCGCGACCGGCAGTGGGTGCGCATCACCGGCCGCCTCGTCGCCGGCGTCGTGGTGCCGGTCCTGCTCGGCGCGCTCGCCACGGACGTCCACGGCAGCACCCTGGTCTGGTACGTCGTGCTCGTGGTGGCGGTCAACATCGTCAGCCAGCGCGCCGCGACCCGCAGCGGGGGGTGAGCCCTCAGCCGTGGGCGGCGACCTCGTCGTGGAGGCGGGAGGGCCAGGTGTGGACGTCGGTGAGGGTGGTGGCGACCTCGAGCCGGGCGCCGGGGACCGTCTCGACGATGGCCTCGGCGGTCGAGAGCGGGTGGGAGGCGTCCTCGGTCCAGGCGAGGACGAGCACCGGCAGGTCGAGCATCGCCAGGGACCGTTTCGAGGGCAGGTCGGTGAGCGCGGCTCCCCGGAGCAACGTCGGCAGCAGCCAGTCGGCGACGTCCGGCACGGTCTCGGGAACGCCGACCGTGGCCGGCGGCGGCGCGACCATCCGTCCGGCCTCGACGAACGCCGCCATCCCGAGCTCCTCGACCACCGCGGCGGCGCGCCGGTAGTCCTCCGCCTTCGCGACCCGGGTCTCCCACGCCGTCGGCGGCACCAGCAGCGTCAGCCCGGCGAAGCGCTCCGGCTCCCGGATCGCCGCGTGGAGGAGCGTGCCGCACCCCATCGACGGCCCGACGCCGTGCACCGGCTCGCCCGGGAACCACGCCTCCAGCAGCCGCAGCAGGTCGTCGGCGAGCACGTCCCAGCGGTAGTCCTCGGGCACCTCCCGCCCGGTCGAGCGGCCGTGCCCGCGCGCGTCGTAGCGCAGCAGGCGGGTGCCCGACAGCCCGCGCCCGAGGTCGAGGTCGAGGACCCGGTCGCGCCGACGGCTCGAGGTCAGGCCGTGGAGCTGGACCACGGGATGGCCGCCTTCGTCGCTCAGCTCGACGTCGAGGACGGCACCGGGGACGTCGAAGGACGGCACAGCCCTAGAGTACGGACGTGCGGCTCACCAACGTCGCCCACCTGCGACTCCCCTTCGGGCGCCTGCTCGGGTACGACGTCACGGTGGGCCAGCCCGGCGCGGAACTCCCCGTCTCGTTCGACCAGCGCCGCCACGTCGCCGTCGGCGAGCGGCCCGGCTCCTGGATGGCGCTGTCGTTCCGGCTGCCGACGCGCGTCGACCCCGACGACCTGGCGGCCGCCTGGCTGGCGGTCGTCGAGCGCCACGGGACGCTCCGGTCGGCATTCACCGAGGTCGACGGCGAGCCGCGCCTCCACGAGGTCGAGGTCGGTCCCGGCACCTGGGTCGAGCACACCGTCGAGCCCGGCCAGGCCGTCAACGACGCGCTCCGCCAGGTCCTCGACACCCACTGCACGCCCTGCTCCCGACCCTCCCACCGGCTCTGCCTGCTCGAGACCGCCGACGGCCCGACCGTCGTCGTCGCCGCCGACCACTCCCACGTCGACCTGTGGTCGATGCTCGTCATCGTCCGCGACCTGCTGACGGCCCTGGCCGACCGGCGTGCGGGCCGCACCCCGACCCTCCCGCCGGCGCCCCCGTTCGCCGACCACACGGAGGCACTCCGCGACCGGCCGCTCGCCCCCGACGACGTCCGCCGCCGCTGGGCCGAGGTGCTCGAGGCCTGCGGCGACGTGATGCCGCGGTTCCCCCTCCCCCTCGACCTGCCGCTGGGGGAGGGCTCGACGCTGGTGCGCGAGCGGGTCGAGGTTCGCGACGTGCTCGACGTCGACGCCAGCGCCGCCTTCGCCGTCCGCGCCCGGGAGGAGGGAGTCTCGACGCTCGCGCTGGTCGTCGCGGCGATGACGGCCGTGACCCGCGACCTCGCCGACCAGCCGCTGCGCGCGGTGTTCCCGGTCCACAGTCGCTACGACGCGACGTGGCACGACTCGGTCGGCTGGTTCATCACCAACTCGGTCATCGAGTCGGTCGACCCCGACCCGCGCGCGAGCGCGGCCGCGGTCAAGGAGGCCGTCCAGCTCGGGTCGTGGCCGCTCGCCGACGTCCTCGAGCCGTGGGGCGGGATGCCCGAGGCGCCCGGCATGTTCGCGATCTCGTGGCTCGACCTCCGCCGGCTGCCGGTGCGCGTCGACGCGACCGGCCTCGAGGCGCAGTACGTCGGCGCCGCGGTGCTGACCGACGGCGTGATGCTCTGGTTCGTCCTCGACGAGTCGGGCCTCCACCTGCGCTGCCGCTACCCCGACACCGACGAGGCCCGGCGCCACGTCGGCGGCTGGCTCGACACGCTGGTCGACCGGCTCCGCGCCGAGGCCCGGACCGGCGCCGACGGCCGGCTCCGCCTCGGCGACCGGCTCTACCGAATCGAGCGCGCCACCCGTGAGGACGTCCCGGCGCTCGTCGCGCTGCTCGCCGACGACGAGATCGGCCGGACGCGGGAGATCGACGACCTGCCGCGCTACGAGGCGGCGTACGACGCCATCGCGCGCAACCCGCTCGACTACCTCGCCGCCGTCCGCGACGAGGACGACCGGCTCGTCGGGACGATGCAGCTGACGGTGATGCCGGGCCTGTCGCGGGGCGGCACGACCCGGCTCCAGGTCGAGGCCGTCCGGATCGCGTCGACCGAGCGGGGTCGCGGCCTCGGCACGGCAATGCTCGAGTGGGCCCACGACCACGGCCGCGCCCGCGGCTGCACGCTCGCCCAGCTGACGACCGACGTGGAGCGACAGCAGGCGCACGCGTTCTACGAGCGGCTCGGCTACGCCGCCTCCCACACCGGGCTCAAGCGGCCGCTCTGACCTGCCCGGGATCAGGGGCGCTCGGGCTCCCTGGCGTGCCGGAGCAGCTCCTCGCCCGAGAGCGTGCGCCGCACCACCTCGGAGGCGACCTCGGTGAGCTTGCGTCCGTGAGCACGCGCGTAGTGCCGGAGGACGTCGAAGGCGACGTCCATGTCCATCCCCCCCGTGTGCGCCACGACTCCCTTGGCCTGCTCGACCACGATCCGGCTGGTGAGCGCGTGCTGGAGCTGCTCGTTGACCATCGTCCGGTCGGCCGCCGCCTTCTGGTTGACCAGCGCCACGCTGGCCACGTGGACCAGGGCCTGGGCGAGGGCCAGGTCCTCGTCGTCCAGCCGACCGTCGGCCTCGCCGAAGAGCCCGAGCGTCCCCAGCACGCTGTTGCGCAGCCGCATGGGGAGGGCGTGGACGGAGGCGAAGCCGACCGTGCGCGCGGCCTCCGCGAACTGGGGCCATCGCTCCTCGAGGGTCGCGAGGTCCGGTGCGACCACGGTGCGCCCGTCGCGGAAGCAGTCCAGGCAGGGTCCTTGCTCCCGCTGCAGCTGGAAGAGCTCCAGGAGCTGGGTCCGCTCCGACGACGAGGCCACCAGGTGCAGCAGACCGCGGTCGTCGGCCAGGAGCAGGCCCGCGGAGCCGATGTCGAGGATCTCGGCGCAGTTGGTGGTCAGCCGCGAGAGCATCTCCACCACGTCGTAGTCGTCGACGAGCTCGTTGGAGAGGTCCAGGAAGGCCTGGATGATGTCGCGCTCCCGCGCGAGGGTGTCGCCGTCCTCGGTCATCGGTCTCCCCTTCCGGCACCGCCGTGGTCGTCGCGTTCGAGACGCAGTCGCCCCTCGAGGATGCCCCACGCCACCTGGCTGGCGGTCTGGCCCGTGGAGACCGCGTGTGCCCGCAGGCGCAGGAGGGCCTCGTCGGCGTCGACGTCGAGCTGGGCGATCAGCATGCCGGTGGCCTGGTAGACCTCGATCCGGTCCATGTCCGGCCAGGTCTCGGGATCGCTGACCTCCCCCGGGAGCTCCCGGGGGAGGTCGGTGATCAGCGTGGTCAGCGGGGACGAGGCGAGCTCGGCGGCGACCCGCGCGCCTGCCAGGTGGAGTCCCCGGAGGGGCCCGGGAGCTGCCCGGAACAGGTCGAGGGCTCCCACGCACACCGACGTGACCATGATCGGCAGTGCGAAGACGCCCCGGACCCCGTCCTCGATCGCAGCCTCGCGGAACACGGGCCACCGGTGCTCCCCGGGGTCGTCGAGATCGGCGGCGTGGACGACCTCGCCGAGGGCCACGGCGTCGAGGCAGGGCCCCTCACCGAAGGTGAACTGGTATTCGTCCAGCCGCCGGCTGGCAGCGCCGCTCGACCCGAACGTCCCCCGGGTCGCGCCGTCGTAGACCATGGACACGGCTGCACCGTCGACCTCGAGGAGCCCCACGCACGCCGCGCAGAGCTCGTCGGCGGCGGCGATACCCGGCGCCACCGCGGACATCGCCGCGTCCAGCTCCTCGCGCACGGCGTCGATCGAGAGTCCCATCGCCCGTCCCGTCCCTCGGCGCCCGCGGCTGCTCCCCGGGGCCGCCACCGTAGTCGATGTGGTCGGGTAGCGTAGGTTTCTCGCGACCCCAGACCCCGGTCGTCCGTCCGCACGATCTTCGCGAGGTACGTCATGGGGTCCAGTCCGCAGTCCCAGAGCCCGTCGTCCCACCCGCCGGTCGGCGTGACCACCCCGCAGCCAGGGCCGTCGGGCGTCGTCGGTGATCACGACGCGTCCGCTGCGCCAGGTGGCACGCGGCTCTGGGGGGAGCGCGTGGCACCACGGGGCCGCGTCCTGCGGGCGGCGGGACTCCGTTCGCCCGCGGGCGCGGTTCCGGAAGCCGGGTCCGACCATGGGTGACGGGCCGACGCCGGCCGTGCGCGACGGCTCCTACCGCGAGCTCGCGCGACAGGTCCGCGAGGCAGGGCACCTGGACCGGCGCCTCGGCTTCTACTGGGGCACCTTCGCGACCTTGCTCGCCGCTCTCGCCGGTCTGGTGGCGGCGATGGTCCACGTGGGCGACTCGTGGTGGCAGCTGGTCCTGGCGGGCGGGCTCGGGCTGGTCCTGACCCAGTTCGGCTTCCTGGGCCACGACGCCGCCCATCACCAGGTGTTCGCCAGCCCGAGGGCCAACGACCGGGCGGCCCGTGTCCTCGCGGGCGCCTTCACCGGTCTCAGCCACGCGTGGTGGACCGGGAAGCACGACCGGCACCACGTCTCGCCCAACCGCGAGGGACACGACCCCGACATCGGACCGGGGGTGATTGCCTTCACCCCGGCTGCCGCCGAAGGGCGGTCGTCCGGCGCGCCGGGGTGGTTCCAGCGCCACCAGGGGTGGCTGTTCTTCCCGCTCCTCACGCTCGAGGGCGCCCACCTCCACCTGGCGAGCCTGCGCGCGCTCACCCGCCGCGGCACCCTGCGCCGGAACGGGGTCGACCTCGCCGTCGTGGCAGTGAGGCTCGGCGGCTACGTCGCCGCGCTGCTCCTGCTGCTGCCGCCGCTCAAGGCCCTGTGCTTCGTGGCCGTCCAGCTCGCCGTCCTCGGGGTGTGCCTCGGCGGATCCTTCGCCCCGAACCACAAGGGGATGCCGATCCTCCCGCGCTCGACCACGATCGAGTTCCTGCCCCGTCAGGTGCTGATGTCGCGCAACGTCCGGGGCGGCCGGGTGGTCGACCTCGCCATGGGTGGGCTGAACTACCAGATCGAGCACCACCTGTTCCCGCGGATGCCACGGCCCAACCTCCGGCGGGCCCAACCGCTGGTCCGCGAGCACTGCCGGGCGCACGGGATCCCCTACACCGAGCTCGGGCTGCTCGCCTCCTACGCCGTCGTGGTCGACTACCTCAACCACGTCGGGCTGCGGGCCCGCGGGCCCTTCGAGTGCCCGCTCGCGGCCGACCTGCGCAGCCCCGTGACCGCCTCGAAGCGGTGACCTGCCGAGGCCCTCCCGCCCAAGAAGGTGGTCGACACCCTCACCACCGGTGCGCCATCGTGGAGGGGTGCGTTGACGTCGGACCACGACCCGAGGAGGGAACCCGACATGAGCACCCAGACCACACCCGAGCACCACCTCGAGGAGGCCGGCCACGCGCCGTACTCACCGGGCACGACCGAGTGGGACGCGAGCAGCCTCACCGAGCGGTACGCCGAGGTGCGGGGCTTCACCGAGCAGCTCGCCTCGCCGCTGTCGCCCGAGGACCAGACGGTCCAGTCGATGCCCGACGTCAGCCCGACGAAGTGGCACCGGGCCCACGTCACGTGGTTCTTCGAGACCTTCGTGCTCGCCGAGAACGAGCCGGGCTTCGCGCCGTTCCAGGACCAGTACTGGTTCCTGTTCAACTCCTACTACGAGGCCGTCGGCCCGCGCTACGCCCGCCCGGACCGCGGCCTGATCACCCGCCCCGGCGCCCACGACGTCGGTCACTACCGCGGCAACGTCGACACCCGAGTCGGCGAGCTCGTCGCCACCCTCGACGAGCGACGTCTCAACGGCCTCACGCCGACCATCGAGCTCGGGTTCCACCACGAGCAGCAGCACCAGGAGCTGCTGCTGATGGACATCAAGCACGTGCTCTCCCGCAACCCGCTCCAGCCCGTCTACGCCGGCGCACCGCTCGACCGCTGCGAGCCCGACGACGTCGGCTGGGTCGACGTGACCGGGGGCCTGGTCGAGATCGGCCACCGCGGCGGCGGGTTCAGCTTCGACAACGAGCTCCCGCGCCACCAGACGTGGCTCGAGCCCTACCGGCTCGCCGACCGGCTGGTCACCAACGGCGAGTGGCTGGAGTTCGTCGCCGACGGCGGCTACGAGCGGGCCGACCTGTGGCTCTCCGACGGCTGGAACCTGGTCAAGGAGGAGGGGTGGCAGGCGCCGTTCTACTGGCACTCCCCCGGGAATGCGGACGGCGTCTGGCTCGAGCACACCCTCCACGGCACCTGGCCGGTCAACCCCGGCCTCCCCGTGAGCCACGTCAGCTTCTACGAGGCCGACGCCTTCGCGACGTGGGCCGGCAAGCGGCTCCCCACCGAGGCCGAGTGGGAGCACGCGGTGGTCGAGGACGGCCAGGCCGACCGGGTCGTCGGCAACCTCGCCGACCGCGAGACCTTCCACCCGCGCCCGGCGTCCCCGGCTCCCGTCGGCAGCCGGCTGCGGCAGGTCTACGGTGACTGCTGGGAGTGGACCCAGTCGGCCTACCACCCCTACCCCGGGTTCCAGGCGCCCGCGGGTGCGATCGGCGAGTACAACGGGAAGTTCATGTCCAACCAGATGGTGCTGCGGGGCGGCTGCGCCCTGACCCCACCCGGCCACGCCCGGGCGACCTACCGCAACTTCTTCCCCCACCGGTCGCGCTGGGCGCTGACCGGGGTCCGCCTGGCCGACGGCGGGGTCCCGGGTCAGGTGGCTCGGTGAGCGCACCGGGCGCGGCCGGGCCGGTCGTCCACGTCCTGCTCGACCCCGACTGGGCCTCGGGCTCCCTCGTCGACGACGTGCGCCGCGGACTCGGGTCGCGGCCGCTGCGGCTACCGCCCAAGTGGCTCTACGACGACCGCGGCTCCGACCTCTTCGACCGGATCACCAAGCTCGCGGAGTACTACCCCTTCCGCGCCGAGCACGCGATCCTCGACCGCCACGCCGCCGACATCGCAGCCGCCTGCGACGCGACGACCCTCGTCGAGCTCGGCAGCGGCACCAGCGAGAAGACCCGCCTGCTGCTCGACGCCCTCGACGACACCGGGCGGCTCGAGCGGTTCATCCCGGTCGACGTGTCCGAGGCGACGCTCCGCGAGGCCGCGGCGGCCCTCGCCTCACGCCACCCCGAGGTGGAGGTCGAGGCCGTCGTCGGCGACTTCACGCTCCACCTCGGCCAGCTGCCCCATCACGGCCGCCGCCTGGTCGCCTTCCTCGGCGGCACCATCGGCAACCTCTACGTCGAGGAGCGCGCGGCGTTCCTCGGCGTGCTCGCCGACTCGCTCGACGAGGGCGAGTGGGTCCTGATCGGCACCGACCTGGTCAAGGACATCGACCGGATGGTCGCGGCCTACGACGACAGCGAGGGCGTGACGGCCGAGTTCGTCGGCAACTGCCTGCTCGTCCTCAACCGCGAGCTCGGGGCCGACTTCGACCCCGCCGCCTTCAGCTATGTCCCCTACTGGGACCCGCGCGAGGAGCGGATGGACCTGCGGCTGCGGGCCGAGGTCCCGCAGCGGGTGACGGTGCCCGGCGCCGACCTGGTGCTCGACCTCGCGATGGGCGAGGAGGTCCAGGTCGAGATCTCCACGAAGTTCCGGCCCGAGCGGATCCGCGAGGAGCTCCACGCCGCCGGCCTCGAGGTCACCCACACGTGGACCGGCAGCGCCGACGACGGGGTCGACGACTTCGCCCTCACCCTCGCCCGCAAGGCCTGACGCCGTGCTCGGCGTCGGCGCCACCCCGGCCGAGGTCGCCCGACCACTGCCCGGCGACGACGTCGTCCCGGAGGCCGACGTCGTGATGGACCGCGGCTTCACCCTCGACGCGACGCCGGACGAGGCGTGGCCGTGGCTGGTCCAGCTCGGCAAGCAGCGGGCCGGCTGGTATCTCCCCGCCCCGGTGGAGCGGCTGGTGCCGGCAGAGCGCCGGGCGTCACGGGCCCTGCTGCCCGAGCACGCCTCGCTCGAGGTCGGCGACGTCGTGCCCGACTACGGCGGCCCCCACGAGACCTTCGAGGTCGTCTCGGTCGACCCGCCACGCTCGCTGGTCTATCGCTCGCAGCGGGGCCGCGGGGGCCGGGTCGCCGTCAGCTGGGCGATCGTGCTGGCGCCGTACGGCGAACGGACGCGGGTCCAGCTCCGGCTGCGGCTCGGTGGGCTGCGCCGGCCCTGGCTGGCCGCCAGCCTCGGCGAGGCCTTCGACCTGCTGACGATCGCCGGCATGGCCGCCGGCCTCCGCGAGCGCCTGCGGGAAGGCTGAGCCCGGAGACGCAGAACGGCCCCGGGAGCAGCTCCCGGGGCCGTTCGCGTCAGATCAGGGGGTGCAGATCAGAACTTCTGCACGTTCGACGCCTGCGGGCCCTTGGGGCCCTGGGTGATGTCGAACTCGACCTGCTGGTTCTCGGCGAGGGTCTTGAAGCCGGTGCCCTGGATGGCGGTGTGGTGGACGAACACGTCCTGGCCGCCGTCCTCCTGGGCGATGAAGCCGAAGCCCTTGTCGTCGTTGAACCACTTCACGGTGCCGCGAGCCATGTGTCTTACCTCTTCGGTGTTGGTGCCGGCCGCGCTGTGCGACCGGGGAAAGCTGAACCATCTGCACTGCGGGCGATGTCCAGCTCAAACCGAAGACCGTCGTGTAGTACGTGTGTGGCGGCGCCCGATCCGCGGACGCCGAGGGGAGGTGTCCCCACCAGCAGGGACAACGCTACCCGGTCCGTGGCCGCACGTCCCCATTGCCGCCGAGTAGCCTGCCCGCGTGAGTGACGAGCGCCATGCAGCAGTCGCCCAGGACGAGCGGATCGCGCTCGTCCTCGACGCCGGCGGAGCCCGCTCGGCCTACCAGGTCGGAGCGCTCCAGGTGCTGCTCCCGGAGCTCGCGCGGCGTCGCCAGCGACCCACGCTCCTGATCGGCACGAGCGCCGGCGGCCTGCTCACCGCCGCCCTCGCCGCCACCGCCCACCTCGACGCCGAGGAGCAGGCCGCACACCTGCTCGACGTCCTGCGCGGCGCGACGAAGAAGAACGTGATGCAGCCCCTGTGGCGGCAGGCGCCGGCAGTCGTGGCCCGCTACGCCTCCGAGACGATCGGGGCGTCGCGGTTCCGGCTGCGCGGCTTCGTCGGCACCGGTCCGCTCGCCCGGACGCTCGAGAGGTCGATCGACTGGGACCGGCTCCACCGCAACGTCGACGACGGAGTCGTCGAGATCGCCGCCGTCACGGCCACCTCCGTCCGCACCGGCTGGGTCACGATGTTCGCCGAGGCGACCGGCGCGTTCGGCGACCTGCCCACGCCGCCGCGCGCCCACCACCGGCGCTACGCCGCGACGCGGCTCGGCGTGCCCCACCTGCTCGCCTCGTCCGCCATCCCCGCGCTCTTCCCGTCGGTGGAGGTGACCGAGCCGGCCGAGGCCGCCGGCTGGTACGTCGACGGCGCGACTCGTCGCCGCGTCCCGCTCGCCCCGGCCCTCGAGCTCGGTGCCGATCGGGTGGTCGTCGTCGGGACGGGGAGCCTGCGCCCCTCCGAGCCCGACCCCGAGGCCGACCTCGGGCGGGTCGACCTCGGTGACAGCGGCGCCACGCTGCTAGGCGCGGTCATGGACGACCCGCTGCGCCACGACCTGCGGCGGCTGGCGTCTCTCAACGGCCTGGTGTCCGACGACGCGGTCCGGGCCGGGCTCGACCAGCACCGCGCCCGGATGAACCGCCCGCCCTACCGGATCACCCCGTACGCCGCGGTCGCACCTCACACCGGCGAGGAGCTGGCCGGGGTGGCGATGGGGGTCTTCCGCGCCAACCACGGGCTGCGGGGCTCGTTGCTCGACCCCGACCTCCAGCTCGTGCACCGGCTGCTCGGCAGCGACAGCCCGTTGCAGGGCGAGATGCTGTCCTACCTGCTCTTCGACCCCGACTTCTTCGACGCCGCAGCCGATCTCGGCCGGCGGGAGGCCGAGGAGTGGATGGCGGACAACCCGGACCTGTGGCGCACCGCGCCGCTCCCCGCCCTGACCGAGGACTGACTGAGCGCAGCGCCGGGGACGGGCCCGACGCCGGCACCGGCCATCGTGCTCCAGCAGGAGCGAACAGGCCTCTGACCTCTGAGGGCGCATCATCATCGTCACGACACGGAAACGTCACCGGGGAAAGCCCTCGCCGTCACGCGCGCCCCCGTAGGCTGGGGGCATGCGCCAGGTGAGGGTGAGCCCCGAGGTGGCCCGCTCCTCCGGCGTCCTGCCGGTCGACCGGGTCGTCGAGGTCGACGGCGCGCTCGACACGGTGAGCGCCCACGACCTGCGGCGCCTGCTGGAGCGGGTCTACGCCGAGGGCGCGCGGCACGTCCGCCTCGACCTGTCGCGGGTCACCCACGCCGACGTCGACGGGATCGCCGGTCTGGCGTGGTGCTCGGCCCACGCGGTCGCCACCGGGGGCGTCCTCACCTGGTCGCGGGTCAGCACCGCCCTGCTGGTGGCGCTCCACCGTGAGCAGCCGGCCGGTTCCCGCGCGCTCGCCCGCTGAGGAGGACTTGATGGCTGAGCTCACCACCACGCTGGAGGCGACCGGCGGCAACAACGTCGCCATCGTGGTCCCCGAGGACGTCGTCCTCGGGTTCGGCCGCGGCAAGCGCGTCCCGGTGGTCGTCACGATCGACGGCGGCTACACCTACCGCACGACCGTCGGCGTCATGGGCGGGCGTTACCTGGTCTCGTTCAACGCCGAGACCCGCAAGCAGACCGGCCGGGCCGCCGGGGACGAGGTCCACGTCCGGCTCGAGGTCGACCCCGACCGCTGACGGCCCCGGTCAGGCCGCGCCCGACCCCGGCTGGGGACCCCGGGCGCGCGCTGCGCGGACCGCGGCGAGGGAGTCGCGGAGCTCGACGAGCCACTCCTGCTCGCGGTCACCGACCAGGGCGACGCACCAGGCCAGGGCCTCGGACCGGGACCGTGCGACGCCGGCCTCGACGAGGACGTCGAGGAGCTGCCGCTCGGACATCCGCAGCCGGGTCATCGCCGGCACGGCCAGGTGGGTGAACATCCGCTCGGTGCCGCCGGCGCGGGCACCCCACGACACCTTGCGGCCGAAGGTCTCCTCGGCCTGCGAGGCCACGGACATCCGCCGCTCGCGGGTGCGCTCGCGGAAGTCGGCCACGGCGGCCGCGGCATCCGCGCCCTCCGTGACCTCGGGGACGTCGCCGACCACGACGACCTCGTCGCGGTCGACGGTGACCGTCGGGGTGCCGGCGTAGAGGTCGGCGGGCAGGTGCTGGTCGAACCAGGTGGTGATGTCGTCTCGTGCGTTCATACAGCAATTACAGCATTACATCCTTGCCGGTTCAAGGGACTGACGTGTGGCCGAAGGTCCGTCCCACGGCCACCGCGTGTTCACCGACCGCTGCGACGCTCGGACCGCCGCGACCCCCTCCCTTCGTCGCGGTTCCCCGGGGCCGCCTCGCCCGTGCCTGACCTCCCTGCGCGGGGCGGCTCCTCCACTCTTTGCCGCCGACCCCCTTCCCACCGGGGTGTCTCGGACGCCAGACTGGCCGGGTGACGCGGCTCCCCCGGCCCTCGCGACGTACCGTCGTCGAGCCCACCCCCATCCGCCCGGCGAAGGCATGCGTACGCCGCCTTGACGCCACCGGCTGGCAGGTCTCGATCCACCCCGCGTCCGGCGGCGCCGAGCGCCACACGTGCTCGACGATCGTGGACGCCGCCCGGATCATCGACGTCGCGAGCGTCAGCTCGGTCCACGTCTGGTCGGCCGGGGCAGGACGCTACGTCGAGGTCTCGCCCGAGGCACTCCTCCCGATCCTCGACACGGCTCGCCGCCCCGCCTGACCCGCCCTCTCAGACGACGGCGTCCACCGGACGCGGCTCCTCCGCCTCCGCCGGCGGCACGAACCGGTTGCCGGGCAGGGCCACGAGGCAGAAGACCGCACCGGCCAGGCAGAGCAGGCCGATGACGACGCAGGCCGTGCCGAGCCCGGCCATGAAGGCGTCCTCGACGGCCGCACCCATCTCGGGGACCCGCGTCGCGATCGCGTCGGCGACCCCGACCGACTCCTCGGCGTCGCGCACGAGACCCGCGGGAAGACGGCCGTCGAGCAGCTCGACCAGGCGGGCGCCGTACAGCGATGAGAAGAGGGAGCCGACGACGGCGACGCCGAGCGTGCCGCCGAGCTCGCGGGTCGCGTCGTTGACCGCGCTGCCCACACCGGCGCGGGCCGGCGGGAGGACCTGCAGGATCGACTCGGTCGCGGGCGTCGAGATCAGCCCGAGACCCGTCCCCATGACGAGCATCTGGCCGACGATGGTCGTGGCGTAGGGCGCGTCCGCGGTCATCGTCGAGATCCAGAGGAACGCGCCGCCGAGCAAAGTCATGCCGACGGTGACGACCGCCTTGACGCCGATCCGCGGCGCGAGCAGACCGCCGACGATCGAGGCGATCGCGATGCTCAGGGCGACGGGCAGGATCCGGACACCGGTGCCGAGCGCGGAGTAGTCGCGCACGAACTGGAAGAACTGGGTGATCAGGAAGATGAACCCGAAGAGGGCGAAGAAGCTGATCGTCACGGCACCGGCCGCCGCGGAGAACCGGCGGTCACGGAAGAGCGAGATGTCGAGCATCGGGTGGTCGGCGACGTGCTCGAGGCGGACGAAGAGCGCCAGCAGCGCCACGCTGGCGCCGAACCCCAGCAGCGTCTGGACGCCGGTCCACCCGGCGTCGGGCGCCTCGATGATCGTCCAGGTCAGCGTGCCCAGCAGGGCGACGGACACGACCAGGCCCGGCCGGTCGAGCGGCGGCACGCCGGGGTCGCGCGACTCGGGGACGAACAGCGCCGTCATCACCAGGGCGACGACGGCGACCGGCACCATCGCCCAGAAGACGCTCTGCCAGGCGAAGTGCTCGAGCAGCCAGCCGCCGGCGACCGGGCCGGCGGCGACACCGACCCCCGTCGCGGCGCCCCAGATGCCGAGCGCGGCCGCGCGCTGCCGTCGGTCGGTCCAGGCGTTGGCGATGACCGACAACGTGGTCGGGAAGATGATCGCGGCGCAGGTGCCGGCGGCGAAGCGCGTCGCGATCAGCGGACCGGAGGAGTCCATCAGGGCGGCCGCGACGCTGGCGAGGCCGAACCCGGCCAGACCGAGGAGGAGGGCTGGTCGCCGGCCGTAGCGATCGGACAGGCTGCCGGCCGCCAGCACCAGCGCGGCGAAGGCGAGGTTGTAGCCGTCGACGATCCAGAGCAGCTCCCGCGTGCCGGCGTCGAGCTCGGTCGAGAGCGTGGGCAGGGCGATGTTGACGATCGTGGTGTTGAGGTTGATGGCGAGCACGGCGACGCAGACCGTCGCCAGGATCGCTGCTCGGGAGCGGGTGGAGGTCTGCGCTGTCATGGTCGGCTCCGACGTCAATGTGGACACTGTCAACTTGAGGGTGCACCGAAATGTGGACACTGTCAACACTCGGTTAGGCTGCCGCCATGACCGGAGACGCCCGCAGCGGCAGCTATCACCACGGCGACCTGCGTCGTGCGCTCGCCGAGACCGGCCTCGAGCTGGCCCGCGCGTCGGGCGCCGACGGCGTGGCCCTGCGCGAGGTCGCCCGCCGGGTCGGGGTCTCCCACAACGCGGCCTACCGCCACTTCGCCGACCGCGAGGCCCTGCTCGCCGAGATCGGTTCCCTCGCCATGGAGCGGCTCACCGCGGCGATGGAGGCCGACCTGGCCACCATCACCGACGACGATCCCGTCGTGAGGGCGCGCGAGCGGCTCAAGGCGGTCGGACGCGCGTACGTCGCGTTCGCGCTCGCCGAGCCCGGACTGTTCGGCGTGGCCTTCTCGGCGAAGGCCGGCCACGCGGTCGACAGCCCCGCCGGTCCGCCCGTCGACGTCGGCCCCTACGGGCTCCTCAACACGGTGCTCGACGAGCTGACGGCGGTCGGCTACCTCGCCGAGGACCGACGGCCCGGGAGCGATGTCGCCTGCTGGGCCGCCGTCCACGGCTTCTCCGAGCTCTGCCTCGACGGTCCCCTGCGGCTGCTGCCGGTCGACCTCCGCGACGCCGCGCTCGAGCGGCTGCTCGACACGGTCGACCGCGGCCTGGCCTGATCCCCACCCCCGAGAGGGGCTGCCACCGCGCCGCCGAGTTGCTAGAACGGGGACATGACCGAGCACCAGCACGACCGTGAGGAAGACCCCGCCCGGCACCCCACCGACGCCGACACCGGGGACGACTGGGCCGACGAGGGCGGCGCTGTCGCCGAGGGGCCGGCGACCCACCCGGCCGACGCGGACCCTGACACGGCGTCGGAGTCGGCCGACAGCGAGGACTGACGCGGCTCAGCCGAGCCGGTCCAGGCCGAGAGCCAGCAGCAGCCCGAGCGCGGTGGCCACCCCGGTGGCGAAGCTGTCCTCGTCGAAGGCGTCGGGGAAGACGGTGGTGGCCAGCGACCCGACCACCGCACCGCCGGCGAAGGCCTCCACCAGGGCGAGCACCGACTCGTCGACGCCGGCGAGCGCCACGTGGCCCAGCAGCGCGGCGCCGGAGAGGAGCACGGCGGTCCCGGTCCAGACGCCCAGCACCAGCCGCCGCGAGTGGTCGTGGACCATGTCCCGCGCACCGCCGGCTGCCTCGGGCAGGTTGGACAGCAGGATCGAGCCGGCGAGGGCCGCGGCCTCCTTCGGGCCGGCACTGATGAGCACGACGCCGAGCGCCAGGTTCTCCGGGACACCGTCGAGCGTGACGGCGGCCAGCAGGCCGCCTCCGCTGTCCCGGCCGAGCCGCCGCGCCACCCACCGCGCGAGGAGGACGAAGACGCCCGCGCCGGAGAGCACGGCCGTCGCGACCGCCCACAGCGGAGCGACGTCCGCCGCCGGGTCGATCAGCTCCAGCACCGCCGACACCATCAGCGCACCGCCGGCGAGGGACACGACGAAACCCTCGGTCCGGGTGCTGATGCCGAAGACACCCCACACGGCTCCCACGACGAGGGCGAGGGAGACCACGACGATCACCAGGGCAGCGAGCACCCGTCCAGCGTGACCCCGACCGGCCCGGTAGCCAAGGTTCTTCACCCCTGAGGAGGGAACGCCTTGCGAGGCGGCGGTGCCCACGGTTGGCTGGGCTCGTGGCCGAGGGTTCTCGCACGACCGTGGTGGTGGCGGGAGTCGCCAACCTCGGCATCACCGTCGCCAAGCTCGTCGCAGGTCTCGTCTCCGGGTCGGCGGCGATGATGTCGGAGTCCGCCCACTCCCTGGCCGACACCCTCAACCAGGCCTTCCTGCTGACCGCGCTCAACCGGAGCAGCAAGCCGGCCACGCCGGAGCACCCCTTCGGGCACGGCAAGGAGCGCTACTTCTGGGCGCTGCTCGCGGCTGTCGCCGTCTTCGTGCTCGGCGCGGGGTTCTCGGTCCTCCAGGGGATCGAGTCGCTCCTCGGCCACAGCTCGGGCGGAGGCGTGGTCCTGTCCCTCTCGGTGCTCGGCGTCGCCTTACTGCTGGACGGGGTCTCCTGGGTCCGGGCCCTCTGGCAGCTGCGCGGCGAGGCCTCCGAGGCCGCGACCACGGTGCGCGAGCACCTGCTGGAGCATGCGGAGCCGACGGTGCGGGCTGTGTTCTTCGAGGACACCGCGGCCGTGGTGGGCGTCCTGCTGGCGGCGGCGGGGATCGTCCTCGACGCCCTGACCGGCAGCCACGTGTGGGACGCGATCGCGTCGCTCCTGATCGGCGTTCTGCTCGTGGCCGTCGCCTACGTCCTCGGGGCACAGAACCGGACCTTCCTCATCGGCAAGGCGGCCGACTCCGACCTCCTCGACGGCGTACGCCGGGAGATCGGCGCGACCGACGGCATCCGTGGCGTGCTCGAGCTGATGACCATGCAGCTGGGGCCGGACGAGGTGCTGCTCGCGGCCCGCGTCGACGTGGAGCCCGACCGCGGCGGCGACGACCTCGAGCTGGTGGCCGACGAGGTCGAGCGTCGCGTGCGTGAGGCGCACCCGTCCGTGCGCCACGTCTTCGTCGACCCGACGCCCGGCACGCTCGACTGAGCGACCACACCGCGGAGGGTGGGGCGTCCGGGCCGCCCCGCTGCCTACGGTGGCCCGATGGCTTCCGACGATCCCGGCACAGTCCTGCTCGACGTCGACGGCACGCTCGTCGACACCGTCTACCTCCACGTCAGCGCGTGGGCCGCCTCCTTCGCCCGCGTGGGTCTCGTCGTCCCGTCCCACGTCCTGCACTCGGCCATCGGCATGGGGGGTGACCGGCTGGTCGCCCACGTGACCAACGACGCCACCGAGGACGAGCTGGGCGACACGATCCGCGAGGGACACCTCGACCGTTTCCGTGGGTCGTTGGGCGACGTGCGTCCGACCCGCGGCGCCGAGGAGCTGATCCGCGAGCTCCGCCAGCGCGGTCACCAGCTCGCGGTCGCCAGCTCGGCCGACCCCGACCTCACCGACGACCTGCTGGCGATCGCCGGGGTCGACGGCCTGGTCTCGACCGTCGCCCACAGTGGCGATGTCGACGCCTCCAAGCCTCACCCGGAGGTCGTCGAGACGTCAGCCGACCGGGCCGGCGGATCGCCGCTGCTCATGCTCGGAGACGCACCGTGGGACGCGCGCGCCGCGGCCGACGCGGGGGTGCCGTGCGTCGGGGTCCGCACCGGGGGCTTCGGCGACCCGACGCTCCACGAGGCCGGCATGGTCCGCGTGCTCGAGGACCCGCAGGAGGTCCTCGAGCAGTGGCCGGCCCTGGAGCAGCAGCTCACGGCCCGGCTGCCCCACCGTGCCCACGGGCCGGGTGGACGATGACGCCCGACCCGGACGACCTCCAGCGCCGGCCCGAGGGCGTCGACGACGACACCGTCGAGGCGCTCGGCAAGCTGTCCGCGGCCCTCGACCACGTCGAGGAGGCCCGCGGCCTGCTCTACGCCTTCCACCGGCGCATGGGGAGCGGCGAGAAGACGCTCGAGGAGGCCACGACGATGCTCCGCGACGCCGGTCACGACCGCCTGGCCGACGCGCTCGACGAGCAGGTGCTCGGCGCCAACCCGCTTCCGGGGATGTGGTCCTTCCAGATGGTCGAGGCCTTCGACGACGGCTTCTACGCCACGGTCACCGACCTCGAGCAGCAGGCCCGCGAAGAGCTCGTCGGCGGCCGCCGCCACGTCTTCGAGGCCGAGATGAAGGCGCTACGGCGTACGCCGGGCGAGCGCGGCCACGAAGCCGCCCCGGGTCCGCCGCGGGTCTGAGGCCGGTCAGGCCCGGGGGTCGTCGAGGACGTCGCGCCAGGAGTGCTGCGGCTCGTAGCCCAGCAGCTCGCGCGCCTTCTCGATCGAGTAGAAGGTCTCGTCACGACCCATCTCACGACGGACCTCGACCCCGTCGTAGAACCGCTCGCGCACCTCGTCGGTGGTGGCCGCGACCGACATGTCGGCGTTGGCGACGTTGAAGACCTCGTAGCCGAGCCCGTCGGTGGCCAGGCACCGCTCGACCAGCTGGCCGAGATCACGGGTGTCGATGTAGGCGAAGACGTTGCGCCGCCGCAGCGAGGGGTCCTCCAGGAACGGCGGGAAGAGCTCGGCGTACTCGTGGGGCTCGATGACGTTGTTGATCCGCAGACCGTAGACGTCGGTGCCGGTGCGCGCCTGGAAGGACCGGGCCGTCACCTCGCCGGCGACCTTCGACATCGCGTAGGAGTCCTCCGGCACCGTCGGGTGCTCCTCGTCGACCGGGACGTAGAGGGGCTTGCGCTCGCCCTGCGCGAAGCAGACGCCGTAGGTGGTCTCGGACGAGGCGAAGACGACCTTCGGGATGCCGAGCCGGGTCGCGGCCTCGAGCACGTGGTAGGTGCTGAGCACGTTCGTCGCATAGGTCGCGTCGTCGGTCGTCAGCAGGATCCGCGGCACCGCCGCGAAGTGGACGACGGCGTCGTAGGCCGGCTTCTCGGCCAGCTCGAGCTCTTCCATCGTCGCCAGTCCCGCCATCGCGGAATAGGTCTGGCCCGCATCGGTGAGGTCGACCCGCAGGTCGGCCACGTCGGGGTGGCCGAGCGGGGTCAGGTCCGCGTTGGTGACCCGGTGCCCCTGGGATGCCAGGTAGGGCGCCACGTGGTGTCCGGCCTTGCCGCTGCCTCCGGTGAAGAAGATCCGCATGGGAGCCACAACGGGTCCTGCGGCGCCACCCTTCCCGCGGATGTCACCGGCTGAGACACGAGGGGGGCTGGTGCAGTCAGCGCAGCGACTCGGCGGTCAGCTCGAACAGCTCGTCGTCGACCTTCCGGACCCCGGGCGCCTTGGCGATCGCCCGGAGCGACTTGGCGTTGTCGGGATCGATCTCGGCGTAGACGCGCTGCAGCCCCGCGCGCTCGAAGAGGTCACGAGCCGCAGCGAGGCCCGCCTCGGCGGCGAGACCGCGGCCCCAGTGGTCGGGGTGGATCACGACACCGATCTCGATCTCGTCGGGGTCGACCCCGCTCCCCTCACCGATCGGAGTGACCTCGACGAAGGCGATCGCCTCGTCGTCGAGCAGGACCAGCCACGAGCCGAGCTCCCGCTCGCGCCAGCTCGTGACGCGGCGGCCGAGCTGGCCGGCCATCGTCTCGCGCGGCAGCTCCTTGCCCGTGCCGGTCGTGGCGATCACGGCCGGAGCGTTGCGGATCGAGAGCATCGTGTCGAGGTCGCTCTCCTCGACGGGTCTCAGGACCAGGCGGTCGGTCCGCAGCTCCCTGGTCATGCCCCGGATTCTCGCAGCCTCGCCCACCGCCCGCGCGTCGTTTCTCGGGCCGGGGGAAGCCCGGGCGCAGGCGCAGCGTTGGACCGGCATGGGTGAGCACGAGGAACCGCAGGCCGGCGTACGACAGCTCAGGCTCGTCGTCCACACCGAGGACCACGAGGAGGCGGTCCGGTTCTATCGCGACGTCCTCGGCATGCCCGAGCAGGAGTCCTGGTCGGGCGACGGCGGTGCCGAGGTCGTGATCCTCGACGCGGGCCGGGCGACGCTCGAGCTGGCCAACACCGCCCAGGTGGAGATGATCGACGACGTCGAGGTCGGCCGCCGGGTCGCTCCGCGCTTCCGGGTCGCGCTGGAGGTCGTCGACGCGGAGACGGCGACCCGTGCGGCGGTCGCCGGCGGCGCCGAGCTCATCGCCGGTCCCACCACCACCCCGTGGCGGTCGAGCAACGCCCAACTCGCGGCTCCGGGCGCGGTCCAGCTGACCCTCTTCGAGGAGCTGGACGGCTGAGCCGTCCCGGCCTCACCCGAGGGCGGTCGAGGCGTCCTCGATGGCGTCGGCCGAGAGAGCGTGGGTGATGGCGAGCGCCGCCGCACCGAGGACGCCGGCCCGCTCACCCGCGGTCGACGCGACGACCTGCAGCTGGGCGGTCGCGAGTGGCAGGGAGCGCTGGTAGACGACCTCGCGGATCCCGGCGAGCAGGTGCTCCCCCGCGAGGGCGAGCGACCCGCCGATCACCACGACGGACGGGTTCATCAGGTTGACCAGCATCGCCAGCACCTCACCGAGGTCGCGACCGGCCTGGCGCACGGCCTGCACCGCGCGGAGGTCGCCGGACCGCGCCAACCTGACGACGTCGGCTCCGTCGTGGGCGTCGATGCCCGCCTCGCGCAGGGCCGCCGCGACCGCGGCACCGGAGGCGAGCGCCTCGAGACAGCCCTCGTTGCCGCAGCGACAGGTGATGCCGGCCGCGCGGTCGATGCGGATGTGCCCGACGTCGCCGGCGGTGCCCTGGGCACCGCGCTGCAGCTGGCCGCCGGAGATGATGCCGGCGCCGATGCCGGTGCCGACCTTCACGAACACCAGGTCGGCGACGCCCGGCAGGTGGGCGTGCTGCTCGCCCAGCGCCATGATGTTGACGTCGTTGTCGACCATGACCGGGACGTCGATGGCGCGCTGGACGTGACCGGGCACGTCGTACCGGTCCCACCCCGGCATGATCGGCGGGTTGATGGCCCGGCCCGTGGAGTGCTCGACCGGGCCCGGCAGGCCCATCCCGATGGCGGCCAGCTCGTCGCGCCGCCGGCCGACCTCCCCGAGCAGCTCCGCCACCACGCTGGTGGCCCACCCGAGCACCATCTCGGGTCCTTCGGCGATGTCGAGGTCGGCGCGGCGCTCGGCGAGGACGGTCCCGGAGAGGTCCGCGAGCGCGGCGCGTGCGTGGGAGGCACCGAGGTCGATCCCCGCCACGACCCGGGCCGCAGGGTTGAAGGCCAGCAGCGACGGCGGCCGACCCCCGGTCGAGGCGGCGTCACCGATGGGCACGACGAGCCCGAGGCGCAGCAGCGTGTCGATGCGCGAGGTGATCGTCGACCGGGCCAGCCCGCTGGTCTCCGCGAGCTGGGCGCGGGTCCGGGGTCGCCCGTCGCGCAGCAGGTCGAAGACGTCACTGGTCCGCACAGCCGCAGTGAACCACCTTCGACTTAGACACGTCCAGCAAACAACTTTTGTCGTACTCTCGACAAAAGCCTGTGGCGCGTGCCACAGTCCTTTCCGTGACGACCGCCACCTCCTCGGCGACCGACGACCGCGGCCAGCTGCCGGCCCCGGTCGTGCTCCGGGCGTCCGGGATCACCAAGGCCTTCGCCGGCCACACGGTGCTGCGCGACGCCGACCTCGAGCTGCGCGAGGGCCAGGTCGTCGGGCTCGTCGGTGAGAACGGCGCGGGGAAGTCGACGCTGATGAAGGTGCTCGCCGGCGTCCACCACGCCGACGCCGGCACCCTCGAGGTCGCCGGCGAGCAGGTGTCCTTCTCCCACCCGGTCCAGGCGCAGCACGCCGGCATCGCGACCGTCTTCCAGGAGTTCAACCTGCTCCCGGAGCGCTCGGTCGCCGAGAACGTCTGGCTCGGCCGCGAGCCCCGCCGGCGCGGGTCGGTCGACGTGGGCCGGATGCAGCGCGACACCCAGCAGCTGCTCGACGGCCTCGGCGTCAGCGGCATCCGCCCCGGCCAGCGGGTTCGCACCCTGTCGGTCGCCGAGCAGCAGATCGTCGAGATCGCCAAGGCGATCAGCTTCGACGCCAAGGTGATCTCGATGGACGAGCCGACCGCGGCGCTCGCGGACCACGAGGTCGAGCTGCTCTACGGCATCATCCGCGAGCTGACGGGCCGCGGCGTCGCGATCCTCTACGTCTCCCACCGGCTCAAGGAGGTCTTCGACCTCTGCGACACCATCACCGTCCTCAAGGACGGCGAGCAGGTCACGACCCAGCCGGCCGCCGAGCTCGACGACGCCTCGCTGGTCCGGCTCATGGTCGGCCGGTCCATCTCCTCCTTCTTCCCCGACCGGCTCGAGGGCACCGAGGTGGGCGAGCCCCGGCTCGAGCTGCGGGGCGCCGGCAACGGCTACGTCGACGGCGTCGGCCTGACCGTCCGCGCCGGCGAGATCGTCGGCGTCGCCGGGCTCCAGGGGTCGGGTCGCACCGAGCTGCTCGAAGCCGTCTTCGGCGTCCGGCCCCTGACCCGCGGCGAGCTGCTCGTGGACGGCGAGAAGCGCGCGGTCCGCTCCCCGCGCCAGGCCGTCCGCAGCGGGCTGGCCATGATCACCGAGGACCGCAAGGCGACCGGCCTCGCGCTCCACCAGTCGATCCTCGACAACGCGCTCGGCGTCGTCCGCGCGGTCTTCCCGGGGCGTACGCCGAAGGCCCGTCGCGAGATGCCGGGCCTGCTGTCGTCGATGGCAGTGTCGGCGCGGGCGATGGACCAGGAGGTCCAGTTCCTCTCCGGCGGGAACCAGCAGAAGGTCGTCCTCGCGCGCTGGCTCGCGGCGAGGCCCCAGGTCGTGCTCATGGACGAGCCGACGCGCGGCATCGACGTCGGCGCCAAGCACGGCATCTACGAGCTGATGCGCACGCTCGCCCACGAGGGCGTCAGCGTGCTCATGGTCTCCAGCGAGCTCCCCGAGGTGATCGGCATGTCCGACCGGATCGTCGTGATGCGTGACGGACGGCTGGCCGGCGAGCTCCCGGCCGGCGCGAGCGAGGAGCAGGTGCTCGCCCTCGCCACCGGCGTGGAGGAGCAGTCGTGAAGCGCCTGAGCTCGACCGGCATCGTCGTGACGGTCCTCGTCCTGGTTGTCGTGGTCGGTGCCGTGCTGACCGCCGCCGAGGGCCGCAACTTCTTCAGCATCGGCAACATCCGCTCGATCCTCACGCTGATGAGCGTGCTCGGCTTCATCGCGATCGGGCAGACGTTGGTCATCCTCGTCGGCAGCCTCGACCTCTCGGTGCCCTACGTCGCCAGCCTGACCAGCGTGCTGGCCGGGGGGGTCATGGCCGGCCAGACCGGCAACGTGCTGCCGGCGGTGCTCGTCGCCCTCGGCGTTGCAGCGGCGATCGGACTCGCCAACGGCCTGATCGTCAGCAGGCTCGGCGTCCACGGCTTCGTGGCGACGCTCGGCACGGGGCTGGTCATCAGCGGCTACCTCGCGACCAACTACCAGGGCAACCACGGTTCCGCGCCCCGCTCGTTCCGGCTCGTCGGCGCCACGCAGGTCGGCCCGGTGCCGGTGTCGTGGCTGATCATGGTCGGCTGCGCGCTGGCCGCGATCTGGATGCTGCGCCGGACCCGGCTCGGCCACCACCTCTACGCCGTCGGCGGCAACCCCGAGATCGCGCGGATGTCGGGCATCCGCACCTGGGTGCCGGTCGTCGCGGCCCACGTCCTCTGCTCGGTGCTGACCGCACTCGCCGGCCTGCTGCTGCTCGCGCGGCTGTCGGTCGGCAGCCCCACCATCGGCAGCCAGGGTGGCTACGACCTGATGTCGATCGCGGCCGTCGTCCTCGGCGGCACCCTGCTCGCCGGCGGCAAGGGCAACGTCGCCGGGACCCTCGCGGGCGTCGCGATCTTCGCCGTCCTCGACAACGTCATGGGCGTCATGCAGGTCAACCCGTTCCTGCGCGACGTGATCCGTGGCGTCGTGATCGTCGCGGCCGTCGCGGTCTACGCCCGCCGCGAGATCGACCGGCGTCCCGCCCCGTTCGACCGGCCCGGCGCTCGTACGCCGTCCCTCCAGGAAGCGAGCCAGTCGTGACCGACGTCCTCCGCACCCTCGCTGCCGACCGCCGCGAGCCGCTGCCCGCCCACGTCGGCGGGCCCGGCGCCCGGCTGCTCGCCGCGGCCGGCACCCCCGGCGGCTTCGTGTTCGTGCTGGTCGGAGCGCTCATCGTCGCGACGGCGCTGGCCAACCCCAACTTCGCCGACCCCGGCGTGCTGATCAGGTTCCTCGGCCGCACGGCGCCGATCGCGATCGCCGCGATGGGGCAGTACTTCGTGATCGTCTCCGGCGAGTTCGACCTGTCGATGGCCGCGGTGGTGACCACGCAGGTCGTCATGGCCGGCAACCTGATCGGCGACGACTCCTCGCGGATCCTGCCCGTGATGGTGCTGATGCTGCTCGTCGGCGCCCTGATCGGCCTCGTCAACGGCCTGGCCACCACGCTGCTGAAGGTGCCGAGCTTCATCGTCACCCTCGGCACGATGCTCGCCCTCGGCGGCCTGGTCCGCTATCTCACCGGCGGCGCCGCGACCGGCAACCCGGTCGACGAGTTCCGCCAGATCGGCCGCGGGGCGGTCGAGGGGGTGCCGGTCGTCGACGTCATCCCCTACCCGCTGGTGATCTTCGCCGTCCTCGCCGTCGCCGCCTCCTGGCTCTCACGCCGGCCCTACGGCCGCAGCCTGGTCGCCGCCGGCGACAACCCCGCCGCGACCGCGGTGTCGGGCAGCTCGGTGTGGTGGCTCAAGACCCGCGCCTTCATCCTGTCCTCGCTCTCCGCGACCGTCGCCGGGATCATCCTGGTCGGTTATGCCGGGGTGCACCCGTCGGTCGGCCAGGGCTACGAGTTCACCGCCATCACCGCCGTCGTGCTGGGCGGGGTGCTGCTCGGCGGCGGGCGCGGCTGGGTGCTCTCGGCAGCCGCCGGCGCCTTCGCGCTCGAGCTCCTCTTCACCCTGCTGACCGCGCTCGAGGTCGCCTCCACGTGGAGGGACACCGTGCAGGGCCTGATCATCATCGTCGCCGTCGCGGCCGCGGGCCGCGCCTGGCAGGCCGGCCGCCGGCCCCGGCGTACGCCGTCGCAGTCCCCACAAGCTCTCGGACGCACCACCACCACGCCCGCAGCGGGCACCGACAAGAGGGAGAACACCTGATGCGCAGTCGCACACTGAAGGGCGCCGTCGTGGCGTCCGCCGCGGCCTTGGCGCTGCTGACGTCCTGCAGCACCGACAGCTCGCTCGACGACCCGGACGCTGCCGGCGACCCGGGCGGGGGCGAGTCCTCGTCGAGCGAGGAGTGGTTCGTCCAGGCCGACTTCGACGAGCAGATGGAGCAGATGGACGCCACGTTCGAGGGTGACGAGTCCGAGCCGTGGCTGCAGTACATCGACGGCGACATGACCGACACCTCGGAGTTCGCCGACGACGCCGGCGGCAAGAAGGTCTGCTTCGCCAACGCCTCGATCTCCAACCCGTGGCGCCAGACCGGTTGGATCACGATGAACCAGCAGCTCGAGGTGCTGCAGGAGTCGGGCGTCGTCTCCGAGATGGAGACCCGCGACGCCCAGGACGACGACAACACCCAGATCGACGACATCGACTACTTCATCAGCGAGGGCAACTGCGACGCCTTCATCATCTCGCCCAACTCGACGGCGGCGCTGACCCCGGCGGTCGAGCGGGCGTGCGAGACGGGCAAGCCGGTCGTCGTCTTCGACCGCGGTGTCGAGACCGACTGCGCCACGACCTTCATCCACCCGATCGGCGGCTACGCCTGGGGCATCGCGACTGCGAACTTCCTCAGCGAGAACCTCTCGGAGGGCGACAAGGTCGTCGCGCTGCGGATCCTGCCGGGCGTCGACGTGCTCGAGACCCGCTGGGCCGCGGCCGAGAAGATCTTCGAGGAGAACGGGATCGAGGCCGTCGACTACTTCACCGGCGCCGACCCGGCGGAGATCAAGAAGATCATCACCGACGAGCTCGCCGGCGGCGAGGTCCAGGGCGTCTGGATGGACGCCGGTGACGGCGCCGTCGCGGCGATCGAGGCGTTCGAGGACGCCGGCGTCGACTACCCGGTCATGACCGGCGAGGACGAGATGAGCTTCCTGCGCAAGTGGGAGGACACCGGGCTCAACGGCCTGGCGCCCGTCTACTCCAACTTCCAGTGGCGCACGCCGCTGCTGGCGGTCGAGAAGATCTTCGCCGGCGAGGAGGTGCCCGCCGAGTGGGTGCTGCCGCAGGTGCCGATCACCGAGGGCGAGCGTGCCGACTACCTCGCGGCCAACGAGGGCATGCCCGACGGCCACTACGCCAAGTTCGGCGGCGAGGACCTGCCGGGCTACCCGGAGGTCTGGCAGGACCGCGTCATTCCGTGACCCAGGACTGACTGACCCAGCCCTGGACCAGGGCCGGCCGCCGGGCGCCTCCCGGCGGCCGGCCCGCCCCGACCCGATCGACCACCCACCCTGAACAACCGAGGGAGCGACCCGTGAGACCCGTCGGCGTGAACACCTGGGTGTGGACCTCCCCGCTCACCGACGCCACCCTGCCCGCCCTGGCCCGCCGCATCGCCGACCTCGGGTTCGACGCGATCGAGCTGCCGCTGGAGAACGCCGGCGACCTCACGGTCGACGGGGTCCGGACCGCGCTCGACGACACCGGCCTGGCGCCGTACGTCGTCGGCGCGATGGCGCCGGGACGCACTCTCGTCGGCGACGGTGACGTGGTGGCGACGCAGGACTACCTGCGGGCCTGCCTCGACCTCGCGTCGGGCATCGGCGCCCCGTCGGTCTGCGGTCCGTTCTACGCCGAGACCGGGCGTTGCTGGCGGATGGACGCCGACGAGCGCCGGGCGACGTACGCCGCGTGGCGCGACCACCTCGCTCCCGTCGTCGACCACGCCGTCGACGCCGGGGTCGCGGTCGGCATCGAGCCGCTCAACCGCTACGAGACGTCGCTCGTCAACACCGTCGAGCAGGCGCTCGACGGCCTCGACGGGCTGCTGGGCGAGGGCTGCGGTCTGGCGCTCGACACCTACCACCTCCACCTCGAGGAGCGGTCCAGCGGCGACGCCGTCCGCGCCGCCGGCGACCACCTCATTCACGTGCAGGCCAGCGGCAGCGACCGCGGGGCGCCGGGCGGCGACCAGGTCGACTGGGCCGGGCTCGTCACGGCGCTCGACGAGGTCGGCTACGCCGGCGCCCTGAACATCGAGAGCTTCACCCCCGACAACGCGGCGATCGCCCGCGCCGCCTCGATCTGGCGTCCGCTCGCAGACTCGCCCGACGCGCTGGCAGCCGCCGGCCTCGCCCACCTGAGGAGCCTGTCGTGACCCACCGGACCTACGGGGTGGCCGTCGTCGGCCGGGCCTTCATGGGCCGCGCCCACTCCAACGCGTGGCGCAACGTCGCCGCGTTCTACCCCGACGGACCGCGGGTCCGCCAGCACGTCCTCGTGGGCCGCGACCGGACCTCGCTGGAGGCGTCGGCCGAGGCGCTGGGCTGGCAGTCGGTCTCGACGGACTACGAGGCGGTCCTGGCCGACCCCGCGGTCGACGTGGTCGACCTCTGCGTGCCCGGCCACCTGCACTCCTCGATGGCGATCGCGGCGCTCGAGGCCGGCAAGCACGTCCTCGTCGAGAAGCCGCTGGCCAACACCGTGGCGGAGGCGCAGGCCATGGCCGACGCCGCCACGGCCGCGACCGAGCGGGGAGTCCGCGCGATGGTGGGCTTCAACTACCGGCGGGTGCCGGCCCTGGCGTGGGCCCGGCAGCTGGTCGCCGACGGCCGGATCGGGACGGTCCGGCAGGCGCGGGTGGCCTACCTCCAGGACTGGCTCGTCGACGACACGGCACCCATGACCTGGCGGCTGCGCAAGGAGAGCGCCGGATCCGGCGCACTCGGCGACCTCGCCTCCCACGCCGTCGACCAGGTCCGCGCGCTGCTGGGCCAGGAGGTCCTCGGCGTCAACGGCACGGTCCACACGTTCGTCCCGCGGCGCGAGGGCGCCGACGGCGTCGAGGAGGTGACGGTCGACGACGCGGCGTGGGCGACGCTCCAGCTCGACGGTGGCGCGGTCGCCTCGCTCGAGGTCAGCCGGATGGCGACGGGGCGCAAGAACGGCCTGGTGATCGAGCTCTACGGCTCGCACGGCGGTCTCCGTTTCGACCTCGAGGCCCTCAACGAGCTCGAGGTCTGCCTCGACGGCGCGGCGTCCTACTCCCGGACCCTGGTGACCGAGCCGGAGCACCCCTACCTCGAGGCCTGGTGGCCGCCGGGCCACGTGCTCGGGTGGGACCACACCTTCACCTCCCAGGCCGCCGACTTCCTGCGGTGCCTCGCCGAGGGCCGCGCACCGGAGCCGTCGTTCGAGGACGGGCTCGCCGTCCAGCAGGTGCTGGCGGCGATCGAGCGGAGTGCGGCAGCCTCAGGAGCGACCGTCGACCCGAAGGAAACCCGATGAGCCAGCCGCAGCCGACGACCCAGGGCCGCCCCTACACCCTCTTCACCGGCCAGTGGGTCGACCTCACGCTCGAGGAGGTGGCGCGCCACGCGTCGGAGTGGGGCTACGACGGTCTCGAGATCGCCGTCTCCGGCGAGCACCTCGACGCCTGGCGGTGGGACGACGACGCCTACGTCGAGGAGCGGCTCGCGCTGCTCGACCGCCACGGTCTGAAGGTCTGGGCGATCTCCAACCACCTGACCGGCCAGGCAGTCTGCGACGACCCGATCGACTTCCGCCACCAGCCGATCGTCGGCTCGCGCGTGTGGGGCGACGGCGAGCCCGAGGGCGTACGCCGCCGCGCGGCTGAGGAGATGCAGCACACCGCCCGGCTGGCCCAGCGGCTCGGCGTCGACACCGTGGTCGGCTTCACCGGCTCCTCGATCTGGCAGTACGTCGCGATGTTCCCGCCCGTTCCTGCGTCACGGATCGACGCCGGCTACCAGGACTTCGCCGACCGCTGGAACCCGATCCTCGACGTCTTCGACGAGTGCGGCGTCCGGTTCGCCCACGAGGTCCACCCCTCCGAGATCGCCTACGACTACTGGTCGACCCAGCGGACACTCGAGGCGGTCGACCACCGTTCGGCATTCGGCATCAACTGGGACCCCTCCCACATGGTCTGGCAGGGCCTCGACACCGTTGCCTTCATCACCGACTTCGCCGACCGGATCTACCACGTCGACTGCAAGGACACGCGGATGCGCATGGGCGGCGGCCGCAACGGCATCCTCTCCTCCCACCTGCCGTGGGGCGACCAGCACCGCGGCTGGGACTTCGTCAGCGCGGGTCGCGGCGACGTCCCCTGGGAGGACTGCTTCCGCGCGCTCCGGGCGATCGGCTACGACGGACCGATCTCGGTCGAGTGGGAGGACGCCTCGATGGACCGCCTCCACGGCGCGCCCGAGGCGCTGGAGTATCTCCGTCGTTTCGACTACCCCGCACCCACCTCCAGCTTCGACTCGGTCTTCGAGCAGCAGTCCTGAGGGCCGGTTGACACCCTCGACCGCGACATCAAGCCACTCCTGACGAATTGTCCTTCGGGGTGAGCGAACCGCTCCGGATCGGGTGTCTGGTGGACAGACGGCCGCGAGACACGTGGCCCTGTGCCCTCGGGGCACCCTGTGGGAGGGAAACCACATGTCACACCTTCGATCCAGCCGTCTGACGGCACTTCTCGTCTCCGCCGTGCTGGGGCTCGCCCTCGTCGCGACGGCCGGCGGGTTCGCCGGCACCGCCCAGGCCGGCCCGGCTCCCGCCGCTGCGCTCGCGGACCCGGTGGCCAGCAGCCCAGCCGGCAGCCTGACCGCCGACGTCACCGGCACCACTGCCGACGAGGACGCGGTGACGGGGACGTTCACGCCGCTCGGGTTCAGCAAGAAGAACGGCAAGGTCTTCGTGCGTGGCGTGGTGGACGGTGTCATCACCGACACCGCGTCCGGCGACTCGCGCACCTTCACGGTGATCCGGAAGACCCGGGTGATCTCCATGAACGGCGTCCCCGCCACGGCGCGAAGCACGAACGCGCGCGCCCTGGCCGACTGCGAGGTCCTCGACCTCGTGCTGGCACCGATCCACCTCGACCTGCTGGGGCTGGTGGTCGACCTCGACCGTGTCCACCTCAACATCACGGCCGTGTCGGGGCCGGGGAACCTCCTCGGCAACCTGCTGTGCTCGGTCGTCGGGCTGCTCGACGGCGGCCTGCAGGGTCTGCTCGGACGCGTGGTGCGCCTGTTGAACCGGATCCTCGGCCAGCTCGGCCTGGGCCTCTGACCCCTCGGTGTCCGGGCCTCGCGGCCCGGACACCTCCGGTCAGGCGCGACCGGTGAGGGCCGCGGCCCCGCCCGCCAGCGAGGCCACGACGTCCCAGCGACCCTCCGTGAGGGCCGAGCGCGGGGTGATCCAGGAGCCCCCCACGCAGCCGACGTTCGGCAGCGCGAGGTAGCGCGGCGCCGACTCGGGGGTGATGCCCCCAGTCGGGCAGAAGCGGACGTCGGGGAGCGGGCCGCCGATGCTCGAGAGGTACGCCGCGCCGCCGGCGGCCTCGGCAGGGAAGAACTTGAGGTCGGTGTGGCCCCGCTCGACGGCCGTGAGCGCCTCCGAGACGGTCGCGACGCCGGGCAGGAAGGGCAGCCCGGTCTGCTCCATCGCGTCGAGCAGGGTCGGGGTCGCGCCGGGCGAGACCAGGAACTGTGCGCCGGCGGCCCACGCCTGGTCGGCCTGGGCGGCGGTGGTGACCGTGCCGGCCCCGATCCGGATGTCGGGAACCTCCGCGGCGACGCGGGCGATCGCCTGCAGGGCGACCGGCGTACGCAGCGTCAGCTCGATGACCGGCAGCCCGCCGCGGACCAGCGCCTCGGCGACGGGGACGGCGTGGTCGAGGTCGTCGATGACGACGACCGGGACGACCGGGACCAGGTCGAGCAAGGACGGCGCGGGAGCGTGGAGCTCAGGCGTGCTGGACAAGGGGGACCTCCTGGGTGGGGGCTCCGTGGAGCGGGAAGACGCTGGCGCCGGTGTCGGCGGTGCCGACGGTGGCACGGAAGGCGGCGAACAGCTCGCGGCCGGTGCCGGCGAACTCCTCGCCCTCCGGCGCGCGACCGGTCGGCTCCCGGTCGCGGAGCGCGAGCTCGGCGGCCGGGTCGAGGGCGAGCAGGCCGGCCTCGGCGTCGACGGTGACCACGTCGCCGTCGGCGATGCGGCACAGCGGCCCGCCGAGCGCGGCCTCGGGGGTGACGTGGATGGCGGCCGGGACCTTGCCCGACGCGCCGGACATCCGGCCGTCGGTGACGATCGCGACCCGCTGGCCGCGGTCCTGGAGGACGCCGAGCGCGGGCGTGAGCTTGTGGAGCTCGGGCATGCCGTTGGCGGCCGGACCCTGGTAGCGGATGACGGCGACGAAGTCGCGCCCGTCGAGCGCGCCGTCCTGGAAGGCGGTGAGGAAGTCGGCCTGGTCGTCGAAGACCAGCGCCGGGGCAGTGACCGTGCGGTGCTCCGGCTTCACGGCGGACGTCTTGATCACGGCGGTCCCGAGCGGGCCGTGCAGCACCTTGAGGCCGCCGTCGGCCGAGAACGGGTCGTCGGCCGGGCGCAGCACGTCGAGGTCGAGCGAACGCGTGGGTCCCTCCTCCCACGTGAGCTCGTGGCCGCGCAGCACCGGCTCGGTCGTGTAGCGCCACAGCCCGCGACCCATGACGGTCTGGACGTCGTCGTGGAGCAGGCCGGCGCGCAGCAGCGTGCGGACGAGGAAGCCGATGCCGCCGGCGGCGTGGAAGTGGTTCACGTCGGCCTGGCCGTTGGGATAGATCCGGGCGAGCAGCGGGACGACCGCCGACAGGTCCGAGAGGTCCTCCCACGTCAGCACGATGCCCGCGGCCCGGGCGATCGCGACGAGGTGGAGGGTGTGGTTGGTCGAGCCGCCGCTGGCGAGCAGGGCGACGCAGGCGTTGACGACAGCCTTCTCGTCGACCAGCTCGCCGATCGGCGTGGGCTCGCCGCCCTGGTCGGTGATGGCGACGGCGCGACGCGCGGCCTCCCGGGTCAACGCCTCGCGCAGCGGGGTGCCGGGGTTGACGAACGAGCTGCCCGGCAGGTGGAGGCCGAGCACCTCCATCAGCAGCTGGTTGGAGTTGGCGGTGCCGTAGAAGGTGCAGGTCCCGGCCGAGTGGTAGGACGCCGCCTCGGCCTCGAGCAGCTCTTCACGCCCCACCTTCCCCTCGGCGTGGAGCTGGCGCACGCGCGCCTTCTCGCCGTTGGGCAGGCCCGAGGGCATCGGGCCGGCCGGCACGAAGACGGTCGGCAGGTGGCCGAAGGACAGCGCGCCGATCAGCAGGCCGGGGACGATCTTGTCGCAGACGCCGAGCAGCATCGCGCCGTCGAACATGTCGTGCGACAGGGCGATCGCCGTGGACATCGCGATCACGTCGCGGGAGTAGAGCGAGAGCTGCATGCCCGCCCGGCCCTGGGTGATGCCGTCGCACATCGCGGGTACGCCGCCGGCGACCTGCGCGAGGCCGCCGGCCCCGATGACCGCCTTCTTGAGCACCGGCGGGTAGGTCTCGAACGGCTGGTGGGCCGAGAGCATGTCGTTGTAGCTGGTGACGATGGCGAGGTTGGGCTTGGTGCGCCCGCGCAGGCCCTGCTTGGCCTTCTCGTCGGACGCCGCGAACCCGTGGGCGAGGTTGGCGCAGGCCAGCTTGGTCCGGGCCGGGCCCTTGTCCTGGGCGGCACGGATCCGGGCGAGGTAGGTCGCGCGGGTCGGCGCGCTGCGCTCGACGATGCGGGCGGTCACGTCGGCGACGACGGGGTGGGTGCCTGAGGTCGGGGTGGTCACTGGTCGGTCTCCTGCCAGGTCCGGTGGTCACGTTCGAGGAGGGTGGAGCTCGCGGCCGGGCCGGGCGTCCCGGCGGCGTACTTCTGCGGGCGCTGGCCCGACGTCACCCAGCGGTCGAGGATCGGCTCGGCCCAGCGCCAGGCGGCCTCGACCTCGTCGCGGCGCATGAAGAGCGTCGGGTTGCCGCGCACGACGTCCATGAGCAGACGCTCGTAGGCGTCGGGCGAGCGCTGGCCGAAGGTCGCGGCGTAGTTGAGGTCGAGCGAGACCGGCCGCAGCCGGATGCCGCCCGGGCCGGGCTCCTTGGCGGTCAGGTGGAGCCGCATCCCGTCGTTCGGCTGGACCTCGATGTGGAGCCGGTTGGGCGTCGTGCGCCCCTCCGCGTGCGGGAACATCGGGTGGGGCGGCTGCTTGAAGACCACGACGATCTCCGAGGCCCGGCGGTCCATCCGCTTGCCGGTGCGGAGGTAGAACGGGACGCCGGCCCACCGCCAGTTCTGGACCTCGGTCCGCAGCGCCACGAAGGTCTCGGTGGTCGAGCGCTCGCCGCCCGCCGCCGTCAGCTCGGTGTCGTACGACGCCACGGCCGCGCCGTCGACCAGCCCGGCGGCGTACTGGCCGCGGACGGTGTCGGTGTCGACGACGTCGGGCGTCATCGGCTTGAGCGCCTGGAGCACCTTGAGCTTCTCGTCACGGACGGTCTCGCGACCGACGTAGGCCGGCGGCTCCATCGCGACCAGGCACAGCAGCTGGAGCAGGTGGTTCTGGACCATGTCGCGCAGCGCGCCGGCCTGGTCGTAGTAGCCGACCCGGTCGCCGACGCCGAGGTCCTCGGCGACGGTGATCTGGACGTGGTCGACCCACTGGCTGTTCCACAGCGGCTCGAGGAAGGCGTTGGCGAAGCGGGTGACGAGGAGGTTCTGGACGCTCTCCTTGCCGAGGTAGTGGTCGATCCGGAAGATCTGCGACTCGTCGAAGACCTGGCCGACCGCGTCGTTGATCTCCTGGGCCGAGGCGAGGTCGCGGCCGATCGGCTTCTCCATGACGACGCGGGCGTGCTCGTCGACGAGGCCGAGCTGGTCGAGGCGGGCGGAGATCGCTCCGAAGAGGGCGGGGGCGACGGCGAGGTAGAAGACGCGCACGGTGTCGTCCGGCCGCGGGCGCTCCTTGAGCAGCGCGGGGAGCAGGTGCCAGCCGTCGGCGTCGTCGATGTCGAGGCACAGGTGGTGGAGCCGGGCCACCAACCGGTCGAGCGTCGCCTCGTCCACCTGGTCGGACGCCACGTGACGGCGTACGGACTCCACGACGAGGTCGCGGTAGCCCGCGTCGTCGACGTCGGTGCGGGAGACGGCGACGATCCGGAAGTCGTCGGGGAGCTGGCCCTCGAGGTCGCGGTGGTAGAGGGCGGGGAGCAGCTTGCGCAGCGCCAGGTCGCCGGTCCCCCCGAAGACCGTGAAGTCACAGCGGTCGGGCAGCGCCGCCGTGGTCGGGCTCTGTTCCATGTCCAGAACGGTCGCAGCACTTCGACCCCGATGCAAGCGCACTTAAGTTTTTTCTAGAACAAACATTCCGGACTTCAGTTCACGTGTGGTTCACTTCACGCCGTGTCGGAGACGTCTGCCGGAGCGCTGCTCGCCCTCGTGCGCAGCGGACGGGCCGCGACTCGGACCGACCTGGGCCACCAGACCGGGCTCTCCCGGACGGCGGTCAGCAGCCGGGTCAGCTCCCTCCTCGACGCCGGGCTGCTCGTCGAGGCAGGCGAGCTCGCCTCGACCGGCGGTCGTCCCGCAGGAGCACTCGTCTTCCACGCCGAGGCGGCCAGCGTCGTGGGGGTCGCCGTGGGGCGCTCGCGCTCCCAGATCGGGGTCTTCGACCTCGAGGGCGCGGTCCAGGAGACCGAGAGCCACGACCACGAGGTCGGGTCGGGACCCGACGAGGTGATGCCCCACCTCGCCGAGCGCCTCACGACGATGCTCGAGGGGCGCTCCCGACCGGTGCTCGGCCTGGGGCTGAGCCTCCCGGGCACGGTCGACCCCGAGCGCCGCGTCAGCCTCGACTCGCCGGTGATGCGCGGCTGGGACGGCGTCCCGCTCCCGCCGTTCTTCGCCGACGTCACCGGTGCGCCCGTCTATCTCACCAACGACACCGCCGCCCTCGCGCGCTCCGAGCTGCTCGGCCACGCGCCGGCGCGCAACGCGCTGGTCGTGAAGGCCTCGACGGGCCTCGGCCTCGGGCTCGTCGCCGACGGACGGCTCGTGGGGTCGGACCGTGGCGTCATCGGCGAGCTCGGCCACACCCGGGTGGCCGAGGCCGGCGACCGGCTCTGCCGCTGCGGCGCGACCGGCTGCCTCGAGACGGTCGCGGGCGGCTGGGCGCTCACCCAGGAGCTGCAGGAGTCGGGGCTGCCGGTGCGCCACGTGCGTGACGTGGTCTCGCTCGCCCTGGAGGGCAACCCCGCGGCGCGCAACGCACTGCGCCAGAGCGGCCGCCAGGTCGGCGAGGTCCTTGCCGTCGCGGTGACGCTGCTCAACCCCGAGACCGTCGTGGTCGGCGGCGACATGGGGCGCGCCTTCGACCTCTGGTCGGCCGGGGTCCGTGAGTCGGTCTACGGCCTCTCGACCGCGAGCTCGACGCGCGACCTCACGTTCCGGCCCGCCGCCCACGGAGACCTGGCCGGGCTCGTCGGCTGCGCGGCGACCGTGATCGACCACGAGCTCGCCCCCGAGGCCGTCGACTCCCGCCTGCGCACCCGAGCCTGAACGACCTGGTCAGGCCCGGTCGACGTAGACGTCGAGGCCGCCGGCCGGACGGAACCCGGTTCGCTCGTAGACGCGAGCCGTCTCGCCCTCGGCGGTGATGACGTACGCCGCCGCGACAACGATTCGTTCACAGCAGGGTCGGGCACACTCGCCCCATGCGGTTCTGCTTCCTGCCGAGCCCCCTGACGACACCGGCCGTCGGCAGCCGGTTGGCGGCCGAGCTCGAGCGCCGCGGGCACGAGGCCGTGGTCGCCGGCGGCGGCGAGACCGACACCACCGACCTCCTGGCGAGGTTCGTCGCTGCCGCGGAGGGCGCCGACGTGGTGGTCCCCCACTCCAACGCCGGTCGCTTCGGGCCGGCGGTGGCCAGCGAGGTCGGCGCTGAGCTGGTCTGCCTCGACGCGCTGCTGCCCGGAGGCGGGGAGGAGGGTCGGTGGGTCGACTTCCTGAGGGCCCGCGAGCAGCCCGACGGCCTGCTCGCACCCTGGACGCGGTGGTGGCCGGAGGAGGACGTCCTGACGGTTGCCGGGGACCACCTCGAGCTGCTCCGGGCCGACGAGCCCCGGGTGTCGCTGCGACTGCTGCTGCAGGACCCACCCGCGCCCACCGGCTGGCTCGAGCACCGCTCGGGCTACCTCGGCTTCGGCGACACCTACGCCGACCAGCAGGCCCTGGTCGCGGCCCACGGCTGGGAGGTCCGTCGTCTCGACGGCACCCACCTCCACCTGCTCACCGACCCCGCGACGGTCGCCGAGGCGCTGCTCGACGTGGTCGGGCTGCTCGGCCGGCCCTGAGTGCGCGGCACGCGCCCGTTCTCGCGAGCCGAAGGAGCACCGAACTCCTCCCCTGTCGCCGTGGGCACACACGCGGCAGGATGGACACATGACCCAGACCCAGCAGCCGCCGTACGCCTCCACCAACCCGGCGACCGGTGAGGTGACCGACCGGTTCGACTTCGCGACCGACGACGCCGTCGAGTCCGCGCTCGCCGCCGGGGCGTCCGCGTTCGCCACCTGGCGCGAGAAGCCGATCGAGGAGCGTGCCGCGCTGGCCAAGAAGGTCGGCGACCTCTTCGCCGAGCGGTCCGACGAGCTCGCGCGGCTCGCGGTCGAGGAGATGGGCAAGCCGCTGTCGGAGGCCGAGGAGGAGGTCGAGTTCTGCCAGGCGATCTTCGGCTACTACGCCGAGCACGGTCCGGCGCTGGCCGCCGACCAGCCCATCACCTCCTTCGAGGGCGACACGGCGATGGTGCAGAAGCGGCCGATCGGTCTGCTGCTCGGCGTCATGCCGTGGAACTTCCCCTACTACCAGGTGGCGCGGTTCGCGGCCCCCAACCTGGTGGTCGGCAACACGATGCTGCTGAAGCACGCCGAGTCGGTGCCGCGCTGCGCCCAGGCGATCCAGCAGATCTTCGACGACGCGGGCGTGCCCAGCGGCGTCTACCAGAACGTGTTCGCGACCTTCGCCCAGATCGAGACAGTCATCGCCGACCCGCGGGTGCAGGGCGTCTCCCTCACCGGCTCCGAGCGCGCTGGGTCGCGCATCGCCGAGCTGGCCGGCCGCAACCTCAAGAAGTGCGTCCTCGAGCTCGGCGGGTCCGACCCCTACGTCATCCTCGACACCGACGACGTCGCCGCGGCCGCCAAGCAGGCGTGGGAGACCCGGCTCTACAACACCGGCCAGGCCTGCAACTCCAACAAGCGGATGATCGTCATGGACGACGTCTACGAGCCGTTCGTCGACGAGCTCGTCGGGCTCGCCCGGTCGCTCGCCCCCGACGCCTACTCACCGCTGTCCTCGCAGACCGCGCTCGACCGGCTCAAGGAGGTCGTCGACGACGCAGTCGCGAAGGGTGCCGAGCTCCGTGCCGGCGGCGAGGTCGGCGACGGATCGGGCGCGTTCTACTCGCCAGCCGTCCTCACCGGCGTCACGCCCGAGATGCGGGCCTACCGCGAGGAGCTCTTCGGTCCGGTGGCGGTCGTCTACAAGGTGTCCTCGGACGACGAGGCCCTCGAGCTCGCCAACGACTCCGACTACGGGCTCGGCGGCGCGGTCTTCAGCAGCGACCCCGAGCGTGCGGCCCGCGTCGCCTCCCGGCTCGACGTCGGCATGGCCAACGTGAACACCCCCGCCGGTGAGGGCGCCGAGATCCCATTCGGCGGCGTGAAGCGCAGCGGCTTCGGCCGGGAGCTCGGGCCGCTGGGCATGGACGAGTTCGTCAACAAGCGGCTCTACTACGTCAAGGACTGAGGTCGGCCACGGGCGGCCCTCACGAGTGGCTGGGGGCCGGCGGCGCGTCGGGCACGTCGAGGGCGACCTCGTCGACGTAGCAGTAGAACCAGTCCTCGCCCGGCTCGAAGGAGCGCACCAGCGGGTGGGCTGACGCGTGCGCGTGCGCGGTCGCGTGACGGCCGGGCGAGGAGTCGCAGCAGCCGACCCGACCGCAGGCCTGGCAGACCCGGAGGTGCACCCAGGTGCCGCCCTCGGCCAGGCAGGTCTGGCAGCCGTCGGCGGTCGCTGCCGCCGGCGCGAGCCCGACGACGTGCTCGCAGACCGGAGCGTCAGCACCTGCCACGAGCGTCGCGGTGCGCATCGGCACCGGGTCGCAGTCGGCGCGCCCCTGGGCATCGACCCTGGTGGCCAGCGGCGGGCCGCCCAGCCCGGCGCAGTGGCTGAGCTGGAGGTACGCCGCCGCCTCGTCCGCGGCGCCCGGCTCGCCGAGCACGTCGTTGCGGATCGTCGCCGCGGCCAGCAGCCCGCCCGCCACCAGGACGCCGGCGGAGATCCACAGCACCGTCGCGAAGCCTGCGTCGAAGGCCGGCGGGTCGTCGTAGACCTGGCCCTGGAGACCCGCGATCGCCGGCAGCGCGGCCACGGCGGCGAGTCCGGCCGTGCGGGCGACCGCGTTGTTGACGCCGGAGGCGAGGCCCGCGTGCTCCACCGGGGCTGCGGCGAGCGCGGTCGCGGTGAGCGGCGAGACCATGATCGTGAGCCCGGCGCCGAAGACGAGGACGGCGGGGAGGACGTCGACGACGTAGCCGGATCCCGCCCCGATCCGGAGCATGAGGAGCACACCGGCCGCACAGACCACGGGCCCGAGCGCCATCTGCAGGCGGGGACCGATCCGCGCGGCGAGCGCACCCGACCGCGAGGAGAACAGCAGCATCAGGACGGTGACCGGGAGCATCGCCGTGCCGGCCACGAGCGCCGAGAACCCCGACACCACCTGCAGCTGCACCACCAGCAGGAAGAAGATCGCGCCGAACCCGCCGTAGACGACGAACGTGACGGCGTTGGCGGCGCTGAACTGGGCGTCGCGGAAGGCGTCGAGCGGCAGCATCGGACTGGCGACCCGTCGCTCGACCACCACGAAGGCGGCCGCAGCGAGCAGGCCGACCGAGGCCGCGACCACGGTCGTCGTACTGACACCGCCGTCCCCGGTCGAGATCAGCGCGTAGGTGAGCCCGGCCAGCGCGGCCGCACCGAGCAGGGCTCCGCCGAGGTCGACGCGCCCCGTGGCCGACGGGTCGCGTGACTCCGGCACGTGGCGCGCCGACAGCCAGACCACCGCGGCCGCGAGCGGCAGGTTGATGAGGAAGACCCACCGCCAGGACGTGACGTCGACGAGCCACCCGCCGAGGAAAGGGCCGGCGGCCGTGGCGACGCCTCCGAGGCCGGACCAGGCGCCGATCGCGCGCCCCCGGTCCTCGCCGGCGAAGGTGGCCTGCAGCAGGGCGAGGCTGCCCGGGGTCAGCAGCGCGCCGCCGACCCCCTGGAGCGCTCGCGCGGCGACCAGGAGCTCCACGGACGGCGCCACGCCGCAGAGCAGCGAGGCGGCGGCGAACCAGACGACCCCGACGACGAAGACCCGACGCCGGCCGAACCGGTCGCCGAGCACGCCACCGAGCAGGATGAAGGCCGCCAGCGTCAGGGCGTAGGACGTCACCACCCACTGCAGGGCGGTGAAGCTGGCGTCGAAGGACTCCCCCACCGACGGGAGCGCGACGTTGACGACCGTCGCGTCGATGCCGGCCAGCGCCGAGCCGAGGATGCTGGCCGTCAGCACCCACCGGCCGGCGGCCGAGTCGAGCCGCAGCGCCGGGACGTCGGAGGTGCCCGGACCCGCGGCCGCGGAGCTCACTGCCGGTAGTTCTCCACGGTCGAGGCCGACCGCACCTCGGCGTCGTCGGGGTCCTCGCCGTACTCACGGCGGGCCCGCCGCTGGCGCAGCAGGTCCCAGCACCGGTCGAGCTCCTCCTCGACCTCGCGCAGCCGCGCCGGGTCACCGCTGCCCTCGCCTCGCAGCCGGTGCTCCTCGTCCACGAGTGCGTTGATGTGGCCCAGGACGCCGGCGTCGGGATCGCTCACCTGCTCAGCATCACCCCGCCGGGGCACGTGCGGCAAGGGGTCAGCCGACCTCCGCACGACGCCACCAGCGCTCGGTGGCCACCGCGCCCACGAGGGCGACCAGGGGCACGAGGAGCAACCGGGAGACCGGGACCTCGGGCATGCCGGCCTCGGGACCCATCGCCCACACCGCCGGGGCCGACCACGGCCACCAGCCGCCGGCGCCGGCGACGGTGGCGACCTGGGCCACCACGACCAGCACCAGCAGCCCGCCGACGGCGGGCAGGTAGCCGCGGCCCCGGCTCGCGGCCAGCGCGACCGGAAGCGCGAGCAGCCCCGAGAGCACGGCCAGCAGGGCCACCCGCCCGACCGCGCGCGCAGCCTCACCGTCGGGCACACCCAGGCCGGTGACGACGCCCACGACGAGCGCCACCGCGACGACCAGCACGCCGACGGCGGTGGCCCAGGCGGTGAGGAGCACGAGCTTGGCCCGGGCCACGTCCTCGCGCGGGGTCGCGGAGGCGTAGAGCGAGACGACCGTGCGGTCGGCGTACTCCCGGCCGAAGCACCAGCCGACGACGATGCCGACGCCGACGACACCGGCGGTGGCATAGATCTGCACCAGGCCGCCGAGGTAGCCGGCCCAGCCGGGCCCGGGCAGCATCGCCTGCGCCTTGAGGCTGGCGGGATCGTTGCCGCCCTGCTCGGCGGCGGCCAGGAAGGCCCGCGCCATGCCGGCCGGCACGAGAGCGAGCGCGACGGTGGCCACGAGGACGACGCGGGAGCGGCGCAGCTTGAGCGCCTCCACGGCGTACGCCGCGCTCATCGTCGCGCCGCCCGGTCGGCCTCGTGCACCATGGCGAAGAACGCGCGCTCGAGGTCGGAGCCACGGGGGTCGAGCTCGCCCACCATCGACCCGGCGTGGATCACGCTGACCCGGTCGGCGATCCGGGCGACCTCGTCGAGGTGGTGGCTCGAGACCAGCACCGCCGTGCCCGCTCGCGCGGCGGCCAGCAGCAGCTCGCGCAGCAGCACCACCCCCGACGGGTCGAGCGCGTTGGTCGGCTCGTCGAGCACCAGCAGCCGTGGGTCGTGCACGAGGGCGCTGGCCAGTCCGACCCGCTGCCGGTTTCCGAGCGAGAGGGTGCCGGCCCGCCGCTCCGCCCAGGGTTCGAGCTCGAGGGCCGCGACGACCCGGTCGGCCGCCCCGTGGGCCTCGCCGGCGTCCACGCCGTGCAACCGGGCGGCGGCCCACAGGTTCTCGCGCACGGTGAGCTCGGGGTAGGCGAACGGTGTGTCGATCAGGTGGCCGACCGCTCCCCAGACCTCCGGGCCCGCTCGCGCGACCTCGACGCCCAGGACCTCCACCGTGCCCGCGTCCGGCTTCAGCATGTCGAGCGCGGCGCGCATCAGAGTCGACTTCCCGGCGCCGTTGAAGCCGATGAGCGCGTGCACCTCCCCCTCCTCCACGACCAGGTCGACGGCGCGCAGGGCAGGAAGGTCGCCGAAGCGGTGGCTGACCCCCGCGACCGCCAGCCCGCTCATGGTGCGGGCTCCAGCACCTCGAGCGCGGCGGCCAGGCGCGCCCCCATCGGCTCCTCGTCCTCGGAGAGGCACCACTCCTGCAGGGCGGCGGTGAGCGCGGCGAGGACGGCGGAGCACGCGACCCTCGCGACGAACGGATCGGTGCGACGGTCCGCGACGAGCACCTCGACCAGCGCCTCCCGCGTCGCCTCGGTGTTGGCGTGCATCCCGCCCCGTAGCGCGGGGTGCCCCGAGGCGATCCGCACCCGGCGGCGTACCTGGTCCTCCTCGGGGAGGCTGAGGTCGGCGAGGGCTGCGCGCAGCCCCGCGCAGACCCGGGCCAGAGGCGGGAGCGAGGCGGGAGCGGCGGCGACGGCCGCCGCGATGGCGGGGTCGAAGCCGTCGTCGAGCAGCACCGCGTCCTTGGTCGGGAAGTGGCGGAAGAACGTCATGTGGCTGACCCCGGCGGCACCCGCGATCTGCTCGACGGTCGTGGCGTCGTAGCCCTGCTCCTCGAAGAGCCGGGTCGCCGCCTCCTGGAGGTGGGTGCGGGTGCGCGTCGCGCGTCCGGTCATGGCTGAATGTTAGTCACTAACACTTCGGTCGGCAACCTCTGCCTTGTGTCGAGAAGGTCCACCCTCGCTCGTCACGGAGGCACGAAGGCCGTCCACCACGCGACCGCCCCCTGACGAGCAGACGGAGACCCACCATGGACGAGAACCACGAGACCGACCCGGTGACCGAGGAGCTGTTGGCGTGGATCGGAGGCACGGTCCGGCACCTCGCCGCCTCGACGGCGGGACTCACCGAGCAGCAGCTGCGCACGCCGGTGACGTCCTCGGGGTGGACGATCCTCGGTCTCGTCGAGCACGTGCGGGACTCGACGGTCTTCTGGTTGGAGAACGTCGTCCTCGGGGTCCCGGCGGAGATGGACGACGAGGCGTGGGACAACGATCCGGCCGCCCGCGGCGCCGAGGTGATCGAGCGACTGAGGGTCGACACGGCACGTGCCTGCGAGGCGGTGGCGCACGTCGCCAGCACCGCATCCCCCGGGTGGTGGCCGGAGGGTGCGTGGGGCGGCTACCGGCAGGACGAGGTCCGCGGCGTGCTGGTGCACCTGCTCAACGACAACGCCGCCCACACCGGCCAGATGGACCTCGCCCGCGAGAGCATCGACGGCGCAGTCTGGGACTTCTCCGTGGGTGGCGTCCGGGTCCCCTGAGCAGACCTCCGACCCCCGCGACGAGCACGAAGGCCCCTGACCCGCGTCTCCGCAGTTCAGGGGCCTTCGTGTTCTGCGCGCCTGTAGGGATTCGAACCCCAAACCTTCTGATCCGGAGTCAGACAGGACGCGGTGGCGGGCTGTGTCTGGACGCGGTGTACTCGGTTCGTTCCGGGCGCGTTCACGGCTGCGACTAACGCATTCACCTGCGGAGACACGGCGCTGCCTCGGTTCTCGATGCCTTCTCGCAGCACGTGGTGAGGGCGCGCTGTGTGTACCAAGCGCATGTTCTTGTGTGTACCGGGGCTCGGTGGTCATGACAGACAACTCGGTGCGCTTGCGATCCCGGGGGATGCTCGACGACTTGGCTCTTGTCGCCACGGACACCGAGGACGAGGATGTCGACGATGAGTTCGACGACGCGGACGAGTTCCCGGATCCGGGGCTACTTCCTCACGCCTGGGCGGGGTCGGCGATGAGTGACTTCTCTCCCGGCTTCCGGGGTCGCCGCGACCCCGACGTCGACCCGTCCCGGGTCCCGCCTGGTCAGTACGTGACCGGCGACTTTCCCGTGCTGTCGGCCGGCCCCACCCCCTCGGTCGGCCTTGACGAGTGGATGTTCACTGTCGACGGGTCCGTCTCGGATCGAAAGCAGTGGTCATGGGCGGAGTTCTCAGCGCTGCCTGTCGAGGATGTCGAGGTCGACATCCACTGCGTGACTCGCTGGAGCAAGCTCGACACCCGCTGGCGCGGCGTCAGCGTCGACACCCTGTTGGCCGAGGTCGAGACGACTGCCGACTTCGCTGTCGCGCACAGCTACGGCGGCTACACGACCAACCTGCCACTGGAGGACCTGATCGACGGTCAGGCCTGGATCGCCACGACCTTCGACGACCAGCCGTTGACCTCCGAGCACGGCGGCCCCGCTCGTCTGCTCGTGCCTCACTTGTACTTCTGGAAGAGCGCCAAGTGGGTGCGGGGCCTGTCATTGACCGACGACGACACACCGGGGTTCTGGGAGAACTTCGGCTACCACAACTACGGAGACCCGTGGCTCGAGCAGCGGTACCACGGCGACTGAGCTGGCTCCCCGCGAGGCTGACCGCCAGACGCACCGAGACACCCTCGGCGCGGACCCTCGTGCTGGACGTGCCCGGCTGGAAGGGCCACGTGGCGGGGCAGCACCTGGACGTCCGCCTGACCGCACCCGATGGCTACCAGGCCGAACGCAGCTACTCGCTGGCCTCGGATCCCGCCGATCCGCGGGTGGCGATCACCATCCAGAAGGTCCCTGACGGCGAGGTGTCCCCCTACCTCTTCGACGGACTGCGAGAAGGTGACAGCATCGAGATCCGGGGACCCGTGGGCGGCTACTTCACCTGGGACCCCTCCCCCGGCGGACCGGTGCAGCTGATCGCCGGCGGATCCGGCGTCGTACCCCTCGCGTGCATGCTGCGCCACCACGTCCGCACTGAAGCCCAGGGCGAGGCACGGCTGCTGTACTCGGCTCGCACCATGGCTGACGTCATCTACAGCCACGACCTCCAGCACCACCTGAACCCCCACCGGTACGTCAGCGTCGACATCACCCTGACCCGCGAGGAGCCAACGTCCTGGACCGGGCTGACAGGTCGCGTCGACGCCGACATGCTGACGGCAACCACGTTGCCACCGCACGAGGATCTGCGCACCTACGTGTGCGGCCCGACCCCGTTCGTGGAGACGGTCGCCAACCTGCTGATCGACCTAGGCCACGACCCGACCTCGATCCGTACCGAACGCTTCGGCCCGACAGGAGGTTCCTCGTGAGCACACCTCAACCTGACGCTCGATGGCCACTGGCCGCGCACAACGACGACCCCGAAAGAGCGCGCAGCCTCGACGGGAATGCGGTCGCATACGCACTGGAGGTGGCGCTCGGGGCGGGTGCAACCACCGCGGTCGGCACGTGCGCGGATTGCGGGCACCGCGCGCCGTTGGCTGAAGTTCATGTCTACTTCGGTCCGGGAGCGGTACTGCGCTGCCGAGGCTGCGACGGCGCCCTCGCGACCCTTTCGGAACGGAGCGGGTACGTCTGCATAGATCTCTCCGGGATCTCTGCCATCGAAACTCGCCGCCGCTAGGTCGCCGCCGCAGGTGCGGGGACGGATTGTCGGGAGCCAGCCAGGCGATACAGGCCGTCAGGGACCGCGTAAGTCTCGGCCACACGGCGCAGTGCCTCGAACCGGAGAGCAACAGCGTGACAACCGATTAGCCGGGAACTAGGTCGCGGAGCTGTGCGCGTGAGCTCACGCCCAGTTTCGGGAAGGCGTTGTACAAGTGCGTAGACACCGTGCGCGGCGAGAGGAACAGCGCGGTGGCGATCTCGGGGTTCGTCATGCCCGACGCTGCGAGCCGAACCACCTGTCGTTCCTGCGCCGTGAGGTTGTTCCAAGCTGGGTTGTCTACCCCCGGGGTAGCACCGGCGGCACGCAGCTCGGCCCCGGCGAGCTCGGCCCACGCCTTGGCGCCCAGTCGGGTGAACGTGGCGTGGGCCCAATGCAGGTAGGGGCGGGCATCTGTCTGGCGGTGGCGGCGGCGCAGCCATGTTCCGTAGTCCAGCTGCGCGCCGGCCAGTTCGAACGGCCGCTGCCCTGCGGTGGGTTCGCGTAGGGCAGCGAGGTGCCATTGCTCGGCGTTGTCGATGTCGAGGTGAGCCCGGGCACGATTCAGTTGGAAGTGATGGAAAGGGCGTCCGTTCTTTAGTCGGTGTTCGGCCTGCGTGACCACGTCTCGCAGGGCTTCGGAAGCCCCTACACGGGCTGCGATCGCGGCGTAGTAGCCGAGTTCGCGGTAGCTGATGTGGGGATGCCTCGGAGCGCCCGCTTCGTCGAAGATCGCGGAGATCTCGGTCCAGGCGCCCACCATGTCGTGTTCAGCTAGTCGGACCCACGACATGGCTGTGCTTGTCTTCAGCGTGAAACCAGCATCTTGGCCGGCCGGCGCCTCCAAGAGGACCCTGTCGCAGAGGGCTTGTGCGCGTCCGACGTCGCCACGAACGGCGGCAACCCTGGCCTGCAAGTCATAGCTGTCGACCAGTGCGGCTCGTTGATTCCGTGCCTCTGCGATGTCGAACACCATGCGGCCTGCTTCGTCCGCGGCGTCGTAGTCGGCGACTGCGAAGTGCACCATGGCCAGCCCCAGCAGCGTCTGTGTCATCTCCCCGAGGGCATCGGTTCGAATCATGATGTCGGAGGCCCGCTTGAGCCGCTCCAGGGCGACGACTGGTTCTTCGAGGAGCCAAGCGGCAGCGCCCAGGAGCATCTCGTGGGAAGCCAGCAGACTGGCCGGGTAGTCAGGTAGCGGCGTACTGCGGACCAGCTCAAGCGCCCCGGGCGGGGGCTCGAGCGGGTTCACCGAGACAGCTACCCATGCGTCGGCAGCCGCGTTCAGCTCGGCGAGCGACCCGGGGTCCTGGTTCGCCGCCCTCTGCCGGAGCCGCGCCAGCCAGCCGGCCACTTCATCGGTCTCCCACCCCGCCCGGTACGTCAGACCCGTCAGGGTGGTCAGGGAGGCCCAGGCGTAGTCCAGGTCCACGTCGATCAGTTGTTGGAGGAGTTGGTTGAGCTGGCGACGCGCTTGCGAAGAGCGATCGAGTTGGGTCAGGGCGTAGGCCACGTTGTGGCTCGCGCGCAAGCGAATGGCGGGGTCCTCGGCGCCGCTGGCCAGCTGAGTTCCGGTGGCGATGAGCCACTCGTAGTTCCCGGCCTTGCCCGCGATCTCGACGGCCTGCAGCAGTCGTGCGTCTCGATCGCCCTGATCGGGGCTGAGTTCGGACGCGCGCACCATGAACCGCACCGCCTCAGCGGTCGCCCCACGCATGTAGGCGTCATCGAACGCACTCACCAGGGCCGAGGCCACTTCCTCGTCGGGCCTCAGAGTGGCTTCGCCTCGATGCCACGCACTCCGATTGGCGTCGTGCTGGTACGCATCGGCCAGTACTGCATGTGCGCGCCTACGCTCGTCCGAGGACGCGACCGCTACGCATGCCGATCGGATGAGCGGGTGCCGGAAGATGACCGCCCGGTCGATGGTGATGAGGTCAGCACGCTCGGCAGGCTCGAGGGAGGAGAGCAAATGATCTCCGAGAACTCGGCCGAGCAAGGTGACCTCGGCGTCCCCGTCGTTGACTGCCGCCAAGAGCAGAGCCTCACGAGCCGAAGCGGGCAACGCCGCCACCTGGGCTCGGAAGGCACCCTCGACGTCCGATGGAACCGTCAGCCATTCACTAGTTGACGCGGCTCTACCCAGCTCGAGCAGGGCAAGCGGGATGCCTGCCGCACGTTCGATGACCCGCGGCAGGTCCAAGGCGTCGACGCGGAGTCCGGCTCGTCGCAGCAGGATGCGCGACTGGTCATCGGAGAGAGGAGGAAGTTCGATGTGGGCGTGCCGACTCAGAGGCATGGGTGCACGGTCACGGGCAGCGAAGATCACGGATGCCTTCGAACCCGACAGACGGTTGGAGACGAAAGCGAGAACCGAGAGGGAGCTGTCATCGCACCAGTGAGCGTCGTCGACGACCACTACGGTTTCGAGATCCTCGCTGACCTGCTCGAGCCAACTGAGCACTTCAAGACGCAGCCGCAATGGATCGACTGCCGCCGACGCCGACCCCGGTGAGATCAGTTCGAGCGCCGTGCCCGCACCCACGGCAGGACGTAGAAGGTCGGTCAACACTCCGTACGGCAGGTCGCGGTCACTCTCGTGACACAGAAGCCGGATCACCTGCATGCCCTCTGCGCTCGCCGACCTCGCTACGGCAGCCAGCAGCGCGGTCTTGCCCGCGCCCGCCAACGCCGCCACTACCACTGCGCGTCGCCCTGAGGTGAGCAGGGCACGTAGATCGTCGAGGACCGGGTCACGGCCAACCAGGCCATCGGCTTCGCCTGTCCATCCCTGAGACCTGGCTCTGCTCACGGCGTGCTCCCTTCTCGGGCCAGGCGTACCCACTGCTGCACCGAGATTTCCGGCAGTGTGCGGCGAACCGGGTGCCGACCGCAAGCAGTTGCCTGACGCCGTCGGTTCCGATCGCCGCCCACGGTCCGGCGCGGCAGCGCAGTGCCACAATTGGCAGTGGTCAATCCCGCTGCGGCACGTGGTCAATCGTTCACCCAGACTGCGCCGAGAGAGGAAATCGATGTCGGTAGAAGTGAGCGACAATCCCGATCGCCAGCGCTTCGAGGTCCGTCTAGACGGTGAGATAGTCGGCTTCGCCGCCTATCAGAAGACAGACGAACTGGTCGTCTTCACCCACACCGAGGTCGACTCGAACCTCGAAGGTCGAGGTATCGGCGGGCAACTGGTACGCGCCGCGTTGGACCACATCCGTGAACAGGGCCTAGCGGTGCTGCCCATCTGTCCATTCGTACAGGCTTGGATGGCCAGACATCCCGACTACGCCGACCTCGACTACCGCTCGCCAGCCTCGAAGGTGACGGACTAGAAGGGCTTGCACGGACCACGTTTACGGCCTCGATGTCTACCGAGGGAGTCCGGTGGAACGCAGCGCGCGGATGAGCGTGGCAGCGTCACCCGGACCGGTGTGACGACTGCCGTTGAGGAAGAGCGTCGGGTGCCGGTCACACCGCTGGCCTGTGCACTGACTATGTCGTCGCGCGCGCTGAACACGCAGGAGCTGCGCGCCGGGATCCACTTCGTCGTCTGAGGGGAGCCCGAGTTGCCTGGCGATTTCGAACAGCACCCCCGGACCGAGGCGAGCTTGAGAGCTGAACAGCAGGTCGTGGGCATCCCAGAAGCGCGCACTTGCCGCGACTCTCTCGGCAAGCTCTGCAGCGGACTGGGCGTGGGCGTGAACATTGATCAGAGGAAGATGACGGAGGACATAGCGCACCTCTGCACCCAGCGCCCGCAGGACATCGTTGACGGCCCCGGTGGCTCGTCCGCAGTACGGACATTCGAAGTCGCCGTACTCCACTAGAGTCATCGGCGCATCGGTGCGGCCGCGGATGTGGTCCCGGCGGCTGTCGACCTCGGGCGACAAGAGAACCGGATCAGCTTCATGGTGTTGGATCCTTCAGTTCGTCACGACACGGATCGGTGGCGCGGCGGCCCCACCACCAACGAGTGCGAGGCGGGGTCGCTGCGGCTGCCACCGCACCGACCCCCTCCTCTGTCCCCTCAGCCGGCCGCTGATCCTGTGGAAGCGACGGGGCTTGCGTGCCGCTCGGCCCAGTCCAGTGCGAAGTCGGCGACCTTCTCCCATCCGGGTTCGCCGCACGTCCAGTGTGAGCGGCCCTCGAACTCGTGGTATTCGGTCAGAGCTCCGGACTTCTTGTACTTCTTGAAGTTCGACTTGTTCACCGCCGGCGGCATGATGTGGTCGGCTCCGCCAGCGATGAACAGCAGAGGAGCGCGGTCGTCGTTCTCGTAGTTGACCCAGGTCTCCTGGTGGCCTGGCTTGAAGTTCGCGATGAGGCCGTAGTCCCACACCCAGCGGCCCGGGGCGGCGATCGCGTACTTGTCGTAGTCGCGCTGCGCGGACTCTTCGTCGAGGGTGTTGGTGAACGCGTAATGGAACTGCTTGGGGGTGAATCCGACCGCGCGGTGTCGGTTGGCGGGGTTGCTCAGAGCCGGGAAGAGGGACTTGACCTGTGAGGGCGGGTTGGTTCGAACGCCCTCGGTCGGTGCGGAGTCGATGGCAACTCCGGCGGCTCCGAGGCCGCGTGCCAGGAGGAGCTGGGTGAACATTCCTCCGAAGGAGTGGCCCATGATGATGGGCGGGGTCGGGACGGACTTCACGACGTCGGCGAGGTGGTCGATGGTCTGGTTGACGTCGACGTTCGCGATGATCGAGGGGTCGGCCCGGAGAGCTTCGACCTCCACCTCGAAGCCGGGGTAGGCGGGCGTGAGGACCTTGTACCCCTTCTGCTCGAAGTGGGTGACCCAGTGTTCCCAGCTGCGGGGTGTGACCCAGAGTCCGTGGACCAGCACGATGGTGTCGGGCTTGGCGCTCATGGCGTGGTTCCTGTCTGTGTGTGGCGTGAGCCTGGTGGTTGGGTTTGCCCGGGCCGAGATCTCGGGTGTGGTGAACGTCTGGAATCCGGAGGCCGCCGTGGCCGAGATGGCCGCGACGGCCTCCGGGGTGGATACCGAACCCGTGGTTCGGCAGAGGGTGGAGACGACTTGGAGGGGCTCGGGGCCCGGTGTGGTCAGTGCTCCCGGTCGGCGCGGAGGACGAAGTTCACGACCCGCTGCGGCTTGGACATCATGATCACGTGAGAGCTGTCGACTTCGGCGGTCGTCGCCCCCGCCCGGTCCGCCATGACGCGCTGCGCCTCCGGCGGGATGAGGTGGTCGTGCTTCGCAACCAGGTAGTACGAGGGGATGGTTTCCCAACCGGGCTCGCTGACGGTCGAGACCAGCGACGAGAGCGCTGAGGGACGCTGCGAGACGGCCATGACCTTGGTCAGACGTCGGGGCAGGTCCTTGGCGAAGATGTGCCGGAATGCCTTCGGCTTCACCACGGCGTCGCCGTCGCCCTCCGGGGCGTTCGGGTACGGGCTGACGACGATGTTGTCGATGATGGTGCTGTGCCCGCCGCCCAGCGAGTTGGCGTGTGCGATGTCCTCGCCCTCGTCCAGGGCGTACGCGGAAACGTAGACCAGCGAGACGATGTCCTCGTTGCCGGTGGACGCCTCGGTGATGACGGCGCCGCCGTAGGAGTGGCCGACCAGGATGATGGGGCCCTCGATGGTGGTGAGAAACAGGCGGAGGTACTCGGCGTCGTAGGCGAGACCTCGCAGCGGGTTGGACCACGCGCGGACGGTGTAACCGCGCTTCTGCAGGTCCAGGGACACGTCGTTCCAGCCGCTGGAGTCAGCGAACGCGCCGTGGACAAGCACCACGGTCGGCTTCGCTGCTGCACTTTCGGATGCCGGGGCCGCAGCAGGCCGCCCCAGCTGGGCCAGCGACCCGACTTGGACGTAGGGAGCGGAGCTGGCCGGCGCGGCCGCGGACGGGCGCATAGTGATGAGAGCTGCGAGAAGCAGCAGGGACACGGCCAGCGCCGTGACGACGGCCGGCCTTCGGGTCAGGGTGCGCGTACGCATGGATGGCTCCTTCGGATCGTGTGGGCCGGATGCCCCGTGGTGACGCCATCGGGCGCCGCATCGACACACCGATCGTCGGAGCAGCAGACGTCCGCCGAATCCCGTGTCGTGCGTAGTGAGGTGCCCACGCGAGGGCCGCGGAACCCCACGGCGGTGCGCACGACCGGTCGCGAGGCTGGTGAGCCGGTTCAGGACGTCCTCCACGAGGTGCCAGCTGCGGCGGTAACAGGTCGCGGCGGTTGACGCGCCGCCGCCTGTTTGCCAGTGCCGGAGCGCGGGTCCTCCGGGTCGGAGAGGAGACCGGTCGGCGACTACGCGTGCTGCGTGGTCCGGGAGAGGTGGATGGACGGAACCCTTGATCCGATCCCACGGCCAACTGGCCCCAATCGCAGGAGGAACCCATGCCACACGTCACCGCGGACGACGGAGCCCAGATCTTCTACAAGGACTGGGGAACCGACGGCACTCCCGTCATCCTCAGCCACGGCTGGCCCCTGAACGCCGACGCCTGGGAGGCCGCGGCACTGTTCCTGGCCGAGAACGGACACCGTGCCATCGCGCACGACCGGCGCGGCCACGGACGTTCGAGCCAGACCTGGCACGGCAACGAGATGGACACCTACGCCGACGACCTCGCCTGCCTCATCGAGAGGCTCGACCTGAACGACCTCACCCTCATCGGGCACTCCACCGGTGGCGGGGAGGTCGCGCACTACGTCGGCCGGCACGGCTCGTCGCGTGTCTCGAAGCTCGTCCTCGTCGGTGCTGTGCCGCCGCTCATGCTGCGGACCGTCGACAACCCCGAGGGTCTCCCCATCGAGACGTTCGACGCGATCCGCAACGGAGAGAAGGCCAACCGGTCCCAGCTGTACCGCGACCTCGCGGACGGCCCCTTCTTCGGCCACAACCGCAAGGGCGATGTCGATCAAGGATTTCGCGATGCGTTCTGGATGCAGGGCATGGCGTGCGGGCACCGGGCCGCCTACGAGTGCATCGCCGCGTTCTCCGCGACCGACTTCCGGCCCGACCTCGCCAAGATCGACATTCCCACCCTCGTCATCCACGGGGACGACGACCAGATTGTGCCGTTCGCGGTTGGTGGAATGCGCTCTGCCGAGATGATCGACGGCGCCGAGCTCAAGGTGTACGAAGGCAGTGGCCACGCCCTGCCCGACACCGACCGTGACCGCCTCCACGCGGACCTGCTCGCGTTCATCGACGCGTAGACGCCGCGCCAGATCCATTCGCGACGGCGAGCGCACCTTCAGGCTGGGCAGTCCTACTCGTCAACCGGGCGGGTGGTGCTTGCCGTCGTGAGCCGCCCGTCGCGCACCGCCGACACATGCGTGTGCTAGCCCCAAATTCACGTCCGTTCGAGGAGGCCGCGAGAACGCCACCCTGAGACACACACGCAGGGCGGCCACCGCCGCGACATGGCTCAGAGCCCGAATCACACAAACGAAAGAAAGGTGAGGTCCCGTGAAGGTCACCCATATTGGCGGACCCACGCTGCTGATCGAGGTCGGCGGGTGGCGCATCCTCACCGACCCCACCTTCGACCCGCCCGGAAAGACCTACGGCTTCGGCTGGGGCACCTCGTCCAAGAAGACGCTAGGTCCCGCGCTGAGCACCACCGACGTCGGACCCATCGACGTCGTCCTGCTCTCCCACGACCATCACGCCGACAACCTGGACACCGCTGGTCGACGTCTGCTTCGTGAGGTGCCGCGCGTCATCACCACGAGGCCCGGCTCCAAGCGATTGCGTCACGAACTACTCGCGAAGGTCCACGGCCTCGCACCCGGCAAGTCGCTGAATGTGCGCGAACCCGACCGCTCCGAACTGCACGTCACCGCAACCCCGGCCCGGCACGGTCCCCCGCTGGGCCAATTCATCGCGGGCACCGTCATCGGTTTCGTCCTGGACGTCACCGATGACGGCGTCCGCCGCCGCATCTGGGTCACCGGCGATACCGTCCTCGCCCGACGTGTACGGGCGCTGGCACGTGGCCTGGCCGTCGACGTCGCCGTCCTCCACATGGGCGGTGTCCGGTTCCCCAGCACCGGCCCGCTCCGGTACTCGATGGTCGCCGCTGACGCCACACGCCTGGTGACACTGCTGAACCCGTGCGTCGCCATCCCCGTCCACTACGACGGCTGGTCCCACTTCGGCGAGGATCAGAGTCACGCGCGTGCCGCGCTGCGTGCTGCTGGCACCGCCGCACGTACCCAGATCCTGTGGCTCGAACCAGGCCAGAGCACCGACCTCAACCCGGTCCCCCACGTCTCCGAACTTCCCCGGTGTGCCGACGCCGACCCGGGCCATCCAGCTCCGCACATCCCGGGCCCGTCATGACGCCCTCCACCCGTACCAGCGCCGGCAGGCGCGCCCGCACCAGCATGGGCACCGGCCCGGGTTCGAGGGCGGGCGCGGGCAGCGCCCACTTCGACGTGGTCGTGCTCGGCGCGGGCAGCGGTGGATACACAGCCGCGATCAGGTGCGCCCAGCTCGGGCTCCGCACGGCGATCGTCGAACGAGACGCTTGGGGTGGGGTCTGTCTGAACATCGGCTGCATCCCCACCAAGGCGTTGCTTCGCAACGCGGAACTTTCCGACGGGCTGCGCCACCACACACACCGGTTCGGTATCACCACGCCCGGCCCCATCGATATGGACTACCAGGTCGCCTACCAACGCAGCCGACGCGTCGTGGAACAACGCTGGAGGGCAACGAGTTTCGGCTACGCCGCAGCGAGGTGGCCCGAGTCACCGCCAGACCGCCTGCGCAGGTACGGACGCTGCCGGTGTCGCGCAGAGTGGCCGGCATCGCGGTCGTGACAACGTTCCTCGTCCGCCCCTCAGCTATGAGCCGGCCCGCTCGCCAGTTGGGTGTGGCACCGCCTTTGTCCCTTCAACGGCCGTAGGCAGCCGCTCGCGATGCCGATCCTCAGGCGATCCGATCGGCGAGCTGTCGGCGCGAGGAGATGCCGAGCTTGTTGAACACCTTCCGCAAGTGGTAGTCGATCGTGTTCACGCTCAAGAACATCGTCGCCGCGATCTCGGCGTTGGTGTGACCGGATGCTGCCTGCTTGGCTACAGCGAGCTCTTGGGGCGTCAGGAGGTTCGCGACTGGCGAGGTCGATTGGACGTGCGCCACCTTCTCCCCGGAGGCGACGAGTTCGCGTTTGGCGCGCTCCGCGAACGGTTCGGCGCCCACTGACTCGAACGCACTCAGTGCTTGCTTCAGCTCCTCGGCGGCGGCGTTGCGCCGCTTCGTCCGGCGCAACCACTCCCCGTACAGCAGATGGGCGCGTCCCCGGTCCACGGTGGTCGCCGGGGAGTCGAGCAGGTCGAGAGCCAGCCTGAACTGATGCTCGGCATCGTCCCCGGTGCTGAGCAGCGCCCGGCTTCGGGCCGCGACTCCCTGCGCCCACGGACTGGCACTGGTCTCCGCAACCTCTTCGAGGAGGTGGAGGCGCGCGTCGGCCTCGGCCAGCCTGTCCGTGCGAACACTGGCCTCCACCAGATCCGGGATCGGCAGACCGGCGACCAGCCGTCTGGGCTGGTCCACCAGCGGCGCCAGCAACGCGTACGCCTGCGCATAATGGGAGTGAGCCAACGCAACCGTGGCCTGAGCGATCCTCACCGGCGTCGACGCGTCAGCCGCACGCACACCAGTCGCAAGTGTCGTGGCCCGGCGGTGACTCGCAGCACGGTTCTGATCTCTGCCAGCGCACTGTCCGGCTCCTTCGTGCCCATCGAGTGGACCACCCCTGGCGGTGTCGCTGAACCAAGGCCGTACAAGTTCGTCGAGCCCGCGATCGGGACCGAGGTCTAGCACCCGACGCAGCTCGCTGTGGCGGGCCAAGAGATTCCGCGCTGCAAGGGGTGAGCCACCCATGACGTGGGACTGGATCAGCATCCGCTGCGCACGCTCCAACTGGTGGAGGGAGCCGCTCTCGGAAGCCGCCTCGGCGGCGGACTGGAGGATGTCGATACGCCGCGTGGGGTCCCAGACAGCGGCGGTGAGCGCGACGCTGCTGCAGCCGTAGCGCTGCAGATCCTCCGAAGTCAGGAGCGAAAATGCGTGGACGGCCTCAGACATGGCGGGGAACGCGGTCGCGTAGGGCTCCAGGAGCCATTGCGCCAGACCATTGAGCACTCGGCTGGTGGGGCCGTTGGCGTGCGTAGCTGCTCGGGCGAGGCTCCGCCCCAGTCCCTTCCACGTCGGACAGTCGACAGTCTCTTCGATGGAGATGTACAGGTCCCAGGCTCGAACGAGAGCTTCCTGTTCGCGTCGTGGGTCGTGCTCGGAGAATAGGTCGGCGGCGGCGAGTGCCGCGGACGCGGCGGCGGCGGTGTTCGGTTCGGGAGTGGTGGCGCGCAGGTTGGCCTCGATCAGACGTTTGCGTCCCCGGGTCACAGCATCGAGTTCGTGGACGTTGACGTGCGCCAGCAGCTCTGCGGCCAGGCGTGTGCTCCCGGATGCGTCGGCTGCCTCGGCCGCGGACACGAGCCTCGTGTCACGCGCCGCAGGTGTAGTGCTCTTGGCGGCCGCCTGCGCGAGGACCCGGGCCTGCGATGCACGCCCGCCGCGGCGGCCCGCGACCTCCGCGGCGGCCTCCAGCCTGTCCGCGACCTCGTCGTCGGCTCCGACGACAGCGCGCCCTGCGTGCCAGGCCCCGATCTCGTCGAGTCCAAGTTCTTCAGCTGCGTCGGCGAGTGCCGAGTGAGCACGGCGGCGGTCGCCGCCGCATGAGGCGTTGTAAGCCGCTGACCGGATCATCGGGTGTCGGAACAGGCCTGGGGCTGTGAGGTCGACGATGTCGGCGGCCTCTGCCGGCTCGTGGGCGTGTACCGGTAGCTGCAGGTGATCACCCGCAGCGTCGATGAGCACGAGGTTGCCAGTGGAGTCCGCTGCCGCCAGCAGTACCCAGGTGCGGGCATCTGGGGGCAGGGAACGCAGTTGCGTCGCGTAGTGGCGCGTGAGGTGTCGACCGACGGGGAGCGGGACGTCGCTGAGTGCCGCGTCGGTGAGTTCCTGGGTGGTGAGCTCCTCGGCGAGGTCGACGAGTGCCAGCGGGTTGCCACCGGTGGCGGCGGCGATGTGTCGTGCCACCAGGGGGTCGAGAATTGCCGGGTCCCGCCTGTCGGTCTCACCGGTCGAGGTCAGCCGAGGGGCGGTGTATTCGGACCGTGGAGAGACGGCCTCCTCATCGTGGACGCGGCGTCGGGTCAGCTGCAGTAGGCGCACTGCATCATCGCTTGGCAGACCGGCGAGGGTGACACGAGGGATGCCGGCGAGTCGGGCCATCGGGTCGGCCGCCTCCTGCCCGGCCAGCACCATGGCGAACGGTTCTGTGTGGATGCGTCTGCTCACGAATGCGATGAGGTTGAGCGATTCGGGATCCAGCAAGTGCACGTCGTCCACGACGACGACCAAGCCGCGTTCCTGACCTGCGGCGGCGAGGAGGGCCAGCAGACCCATCCCGGCGACCTGCTGGTCGATCGGTTCCGGCTCAGCCTCACCCACGGCGACCTGGAGGGCGTGGCGGTGCCGCGGTGGGAGTGCTGCAAGGTGCTCGCGGAGCAGCCCCGTGAGTCGCTGAAGGGCAGCGAAGGGCATGTCAGACTCGGCTTCGAATCCGTTCAGCCAGATGAACTGGACGTCGGCTGATGTCGCGGCGGCGCGGAGCAGGGTGGTCTTTCCGATCCCTGGTTCTCCAACGAAGAGGAGGGCACGGCCCTGGCGGTTGCGCGCGGTGCCGACGACAAGGCTGAGGCGACGGAGCTCCTCGTCGCGTCCGATAGGGTGCACAGCCGCCCCCTCCCTCTCCTGATGAGAGGACCGTAGGAGCGAGTGATGCGATCGCGGATCGTACGAGTGACGTAGATCTGGCGTACGCGGTCACGTGTACCGGTCCGCACATGGGTCGAACGCGGATTCCTGCGGACGTGTCGATCAGTCCTGCCTCGGCGCAGCGCGTGGGCCAGTGACCGTGCGTCTGCTACCTCGGATCACGAGACGTAGTCGTCGGGCCGCCTGGCGACGGGGGGTGGCTCAGGCGGCTGGGGGACGCACTCGCCCCTGCAGCTTGCTCAGCGCCCTCTGCATGACGTCGAACTCGTCGACCGTGAGGTCCGTGAAGAACAGGTCACGGACGTGCCGCGCGTGATCTGGTGCTGCAGATTCGATGGCTTGCCGCCCGTCCTGAGTGAGTTCCACGAATGCTCCCCTTCCGTCGTCGGCGCATTCGGCACGCTGGATGAGGCCGCGGCGTGCCATTCGGGTCAAGTGGTGGGAGGTCCGGCTCTTCTCCCACCCGAGAGCCTGCGCAAGGGTCGTGACCCGCATCCGCGAGTCCTGCGCTTCGCTGAGCTGAACCAGGACATCGAAGTCCGGCAACGACAGGCCCGTCTTCTGCTGCAACTCGCGGTTCAACAGAGTCGGCAGGCCTGACGACACTGCGAGCCACGAGCGCCACAGACGCTGCTGCTCCTCATCGAGCCACGGACCTTCGGTCATAGGGCCAGCATAGCCGGAATAGGTGACACATCAACTATGTTGGACGCACTGTAGTTGACACATCCACCACCTAGCAGCTCTGAAGGAGCATCCGTGACCACCACCGGCACCACCACCCGCACCCCCATGAACGCCCTAGCCGGAACCTGGACCATCGACCCCAGCCACACCCGCATCGGATTCGTCGCCCGCCACGCGATGGTCACCAAGGTCCGCGGAGCCTTCAACGACTTCGCCGGCACCGTGAGCGTCGACGCCGACGACTTCACCCGATCCTCCGCCGAACTGACCATCCAGGCCGCCAGCATCGACACCCGCAACGAGCAGCGCGACGGCCACCTGCGCAGCAACGACTTCCTCGCCATGGAGGACTACCCCGAGATCCGGTTCGTCTCCACCGGCGTGACCCAGACCGGCCCGACCAGCCTGGAGCTCACCGGCGACCTGACCATCAAGGACGTCACCCGCCCCGTCACCGTCCCCTTCGACTTCGACGGCACCGCCACCGACCCCTTCGGCAACGTCCGCGCCGGCTTCGAGGGCGCGGTCACCATCAACCGCAAGGACTACGGCATCACCTGGAACGCCGCGCTCGAGACCGGCGGCGTCCTGGTCAGCGACAAGATCGCCCTCGAGTTCGAGGTCTCCGCGATCAAGAACGCCTGACCCCTGTGACCGCGGCGCCCGTCCCCCGGGGCGCCCTCCCCCTCGGAGCCTATGAGCACCGAGGCGCAGTCGGGCCGGTCCCGCTGCAGCGCGACCGGCCCGGCCCACACACCCCGCCACACACCCGTCACCCCATCACTCCTACGACCTCACCAGTGAGGACACCGCCATGACCACCACCCAGCTCACCCCGAACATCGACGTCCGCCGCGCCGAGGACCGGTTCAAGAGCCGGTTCGACTGGCTGGACTCCAAGCACTCCTTCTCCTTCGGCCACCACCACGACCGCAACAACACCCACCACGGGCTGCTGCTGGTCAACAACGACGACATCGTCGACCCCGGCACCGGGTTCGACACCCACCCCCACCGCGACATGGAGATCGTCACCTGGGTCCTCGAGGGCTCCCTGGTCCACCAGGACTCCACCGGCCACAACGGCGTCATCTACCCCGGCCTCGCGCAGCGCATGAGCGCCGGCCGCGGCATCCTGCACTCGGAGAAGAACGACTCCTGGCGCCTGGCGGGCGACACCCATCAGGACCCGGTCCACTTCGTGCAGATGTGGGTCGTCCCCGACGAGCCCAACCTCACGGCCGGCTACGAGCAGCTCGAGATCGACCACGAGCTCCTCGCCGGCGGACTGGTCCCCGTCGCCTCCGGCATGCCCCAGCACAACGGTGCTGCCGCCATCCGGATCCAGAACAAGTACGCCGCCCTCCACGCGGCACGCCTGCAGCCCGGCCAGAGCGTCGAGCTCCCCGAAGCGCCGTTCCTGCACCTGTTCGTGCCCCGCGGCTCGGTCACCCTCGAGGGCGCCGGCCACCTCGCAACCGGCGACGCCGTCCGCTTCACCGCCACCGGTGGCCAGAAGGTCACCGCCACCGAGCCCGCCGAGATCCTCCTCTGGGAAATGCACGCAAGCCTCGCCTGACGAAGCGGCGATCCGCCGCGGTATGCCATCCCGGGACGGTGCCACACGGGCCATGATCGCCGGTCGAGCGTTCGTACAGACTGGCCGTGGACGAAGAGGAAGTCGATGTCGGTCGACGTGAGTGACGATCGCGATCGTCGACTGTGGGGTCATGGCCGTCGGCCTAGCAGCGCAGGGGCGCCGCCAGTAGGTGTCTCACTCGACAGATCCGGCTGGATGCCGAACCCGCCCAGTGCGACGAGACTGTCGGCCGACGGTCGGTCCGCCCCCGCGGACGATTCATGCCACACCCGCGCGATGCACACCGAGGCTGCGTACAGGTCCGCGACCCTCACGGGAGTCGACTTGGAGATGTCGCGGAGGCCGAGTTCCAGTTCCTTCAGCAGAGCCGCCCCAGGCGCTCGGCCTTCGCCGAGGAGCGGAAGGACCGGCCTGGTGCCTGGTCTCAGGACCGCGTCAGCCGTTCGCGACAGCCGGCAGGTGTTGGGCAGCTCGTCGCGGGGCCTACGGGGAAGGCGAGCGACCGCTTGCCCGAGTCGTCTACCTCGACCGTCGCCCAGTCGAGCATGTGCGGCGACAGAGGGTTGGCGAGTAGCACCAGACACCACGCCTGATGTCTGGGCTCAAGAAGGCGAACGTGCTCGACCAGGTGGAGAAGCACGCTGACTGGGTCGGCTGCTGCTGGGTTCGTTGGAGTCATGACCCGGACCGTCCGGACCGCAGCCAATTGGCCAGTCACTGCACAGAGGTGACTTGTCCTGGTGTTGGAGGACGAGATCGAGCTGTGCACTCTCCCGCTTCTGCAGCAGCTCGAACTCTGCTCGGGCGGCTGTGACCTGGGCGCGGAGCTCCTCCATCCGCGGAGCGACCGCACATCGAGGTCCGCCGCGCCGAGGACCGGTTCAACGACGGGCCATCGAGGCCGCGGCTCCCGGCCACGCGCGCCAGGTGCGGGACCTCGTCTTCGACGATCGCAGTGCCGACGACGTTGCCGCCATGCAGGGCGTGCTGGCGAAGCTCGCGGAGCGGCTGACTGCCGTCGACAGCCGCGGAGAGGGTTCGAGTTCGCCGTCGCGGGCGGTTGGCTAGACACCCGCGAGTGAGTGCCTCGCGCATAGATCTCACGACAGTCTGCGCGCACCGCGGCGATCCATGGACGACCTGATACGCCTCGACACACCGAGGTTGGAGATCGAGCCATCCCCGGGTGCCCACACGTTCGTACGGGCCGCGGCAGCGTCGCCCCAGGACCCCCCGAACGCCTGGTCGGGCGGGCTCCAGGACAACCCGTGGGGGCTGGGTGGGGTGGTCACCTGACGAACCTTGCGATGAAGTCGAGGGAGGTCTGGGCGACCTCCTGCCACCCGTGGTCGATGGTCAACGAGTGGCCGCGGTCGGGAATCTCGACGAACTCGGTGACCGCGGAGCTCTTGAGGTGCTTCTTGTACGCCGCGTGCGCGATCGCGCGCGGAACGGTGTGGTCCTTCTCGCCGGAGACGACGAGAAGCGGTCCACGGTCGTCGGCCTTGAACTTCACCTTCGTCTCGCTGAACGGGTTCAGGTTCGCGGCGGCCGCCTGGAAGATCGGGACACCGGAGGCAGCGACGTGGAACTCGTCGTACAGCTGACGTGCCTCGGCTTCGTCCAGGGCGTTGGTCCAGCCGTACTGGAACTCCTCGAACGTCAACGTCACCGATCGTCGGGCGTTCGCGGGGTTGCCGAGCACCGGCGACCCGGCCTTGAGTGCAGATGGCGGCAGCGGCAGCACGCCACGCCCAGGGGCGGGGTCGATCGCTACGGTCGCCGCGGAGGCGCCCTCACCGGCGACCTTCTGGGCGATGAGGCCGCCGAAGGAGTGACCGACCACTGCCGGCTCCCGGTCCAGCTTGGCGATGGCGGCGAGGTAGTGGGCGGTGACGGCGCCGACCATCTTGTGCGCGAAGACGTCGGGGTTGCCACGGGCCTCGGTGACCGTGGCGGGGTCGTCGGGCCAGCCGGGAGCGATGGTGGCGTAGCCGGCGTGCTCGTACAACGTGCGCCAGCGGTCCCAACTGCTGGAGAGAAGCCAGAGACCATGGATGAAGACGACCGGTTGCCGGCCGGAGCTGTTGGCGATCTCGATCTGGTCCAGCTCGGTCTGCGTCAGCGTGGGGTCGGGCGCGGATGTGTCGGTCATGGGTCCTCCCCGGTTTGCGGGCGTCCCGGACACGGATGCCGGGTGTACTCCTGGACCCTAGGAGCCAGGAGAACCGACCGCTCGGCTCAGGGAGACGAGTCCTCGGCGGCGCGTGCCAGGTTGGCGACCGACGTCAGGAGCCTGTTCGACGAGCCTGCCGCCCGGTTCGTTGCCCGCCAGTCGCGAGGGGACATGCCGTACGTCGCCTTGAAGGCGCGGCCGAAGTGGGTCATGTCGACGAAGCCCCACTGGTGTGCGACGGCGGTGATGGTGCGGGTGTCCCCGGGGTCGGCGAGCGCGCGCCGACACGCCTCGAGTCGTAGCCGACGGATCCAGTCGCCGAGAACGATGTCCGAGCGGCCCAAGAGGCGGTACAGGTGACGCACCGAGATGTGGTGCTCCACAGCGATGCGGCCCGCGGAGAGATCGTGCTCGTGCAGATGGGTGCGGATGTAGCGGATGATCCGGAGCTCGAGGCTGCGGTCGAGGTGCTGGCGCGCGTCGGGCAGGTCGTCGATCTGGGAGGCGAGCATGGCTCGGATCAGCGCGAACGTCGGTTCGGCGACGTCTTCGGCCTCCTGACCGTTCAGTTGCCCGAGGTTCTTCGCCACCTCGCGCAGGTGTCCGGCGGTGATCTTGGCCAGAGGCCGGTCGCCGCCGAACCGGATGGCCGTGACGGCTTGAAGGACCCGCCCGGGGAGCGTGAGGTCGCTGACCGGGATACGGAAGAAGTGCTGGTGGATGCCCGCGGCGTTCACCAGCGTGTACGGCCGGCGGGTGTCGTACACGGCGAGGTCACCTGGACGGAGGACTGCCTCGCGGTCGTCCTGCACCACCATGCTGGAGCCCGAGAGCTGAAGTCCCAGGAACAGGTACTGGTCGTCCGATTCGTGCGCCAGCTTCGCCGTCCTGGTGACCGTGGTGGCGTTGGAGCGGATCGAACAGACGTTGAGGCGGCTGGCCTCGCTGATCCGTCCCGTGGCGGAGATCTGCGTGGGGTCGGGGTGGTGCTCGATCTCGACACGGACGACCGTGTCCCATATCAGGGTTCGGATCGCCTCGGCGCGGTCTCGCGGCGCCAAGGCGTCGGCATCCAGAACGATGGTCATGACACGAGGTCCCTCCGCAGGTCGTGCCCGAGCGGTCACCAGTCTGCCGGTCGAGGCCGGGCGGCGCCATGTCACGACCACGTCTGGACAACAGCGGACTCTGCCGTGACCCTAGGTGCGCTCGGCCCGCACGTCTCGGCTCAGCGTGCCAACCACTCGGCCTCCCCTGACCGGATCGAGGAGAGGTCGGCACGACCTGGGCCTGGCCGTGCTTGTGTGCGTGGCCTCGGCCACGGCCGGGACCGCCGCCCGGGTCGCGATCGCGCTCGCCGGATCCAGCGCTCCGCTGGACGCAGGGCTGATCGTCGGGCTGACCCTGCTCGTCGTCCGTCACCGCCCTGTCGCCGCCGTCCGACAACCCCTACTCTCACCTCTGGGAGACACCACCATGACGCGCACCCTCACCACCGTCCTCGTCGTCGCAGGCGCCGGCAGCACCGGCCGCCAGGTCGTCGAGGGACTGTCCGCTCGCGGGATCACCCCGCGGGTGCTCACCCGTTCCCCGGAACAGGCACACAACCGGCTGCCCGGTGCCGTGGAGGTCGTGACAGGCGACGTGAGCGAGCACACCAACACCCGGGGCCGACCCGGCTGGTTCGACGCCGCCACCCTTCCCCTCGATTCGGAGCCTGCATCGGTGCACGAGGAGCTGGCGCGGTGGCGCTGAAGGCGGGCGAGGTCCCTCGCCTGGCGCGCGACCACCTTGATCGTCAGTGCGCCGCCATGACCGACGCTGACAGCGACGCTCTCGACCCGCTCCTCGCTCCCGGCTTCACACTCACCCACCAGGACGACCGGCTCGGGGTCGAAGGCCTGAGGTGCGAACGTTCGGTGGCCTCCACGTGGTGATCGGCGAGCGATGAGCACCGACCAGGGTCAGTCGACATCGGGCGTTCCCGGGCTCCTGCTCCGGGTGGCCCCGCTCGGCCAGCGGCTGCGGACGGAAGCGGGCGGTGCGGTGCTGTTGCTCGCGGCCACGATCCTCGCGCTCGTGTGGGCCAACTCCCCCTTCAAGGAGACCTACGAGCAGTTCTGGCACACCGAGGTGGCCTTCCGGGTCGCCGGCGTCGAGCTGGCCCTCGACCTGAAGCACTGGGTCAACGACGGCCTGATGGCGTTCTTCTTCTTCGTGATCGGGCTGGAGGTCAAGCGGGAGCTGGTGCTGGGTGAGCTCGCCGACCGGCGCCGGATGGCGATCCCCTCCATCGCAGCCCTCGCCGGCCTCGTGGTCCCCGCCCTCGTCTACGTGGCGTTCAACTTGGGCGAGGAGAGCGCAGCGGCCTGGGGAGTCGTGATCTCCACCGACACGGCTTTCCTGATCGGCGTCCTGGCCCTGCTGGGCTCTGCGTGCCCTCCACCGCTGCGCGTCTTCCTGCTGGCCCTGGCCATCGCCGACGACGTCGGTGCCCTGACGGTGATCGCGCTCTTCTACACCGAGGACCTGGCCCTCGTCCCGCTGCTGGTGGCCGTCCTCATCGTGCTGCTGATGATCAGCCTGCGGTGGCTCCGGGTGTGGCGCGGGCCTGCCTACCTGGTCCTCGCCGTGGTGGCGTGGGTGGCGTTGTACGAGTCGGGGGTCCACCCGACCTTGCTGGGCGTGGCGATCGCGCTGGCGACACCGGCCTACGAAGCGCGTCGCGACGAGGTCGACGACGTGGTCCGGCGTACCCGCGCGTACGTGCAGTCGCCCAACCCCGAGTACGCGCGGACTGCCCTCCTGGCTCTCCAGCGGTCCGTCCCTCCGGGCGAGCGTCAGCAGCGCCAGTGGGAGCCGTGGACCACCGCCGTGTTCGTGCCGCTGTTCGCGCTCGCCAACGCCGGGGTCGCGCTGACCGCGGAGACGTTGCGTGCCGCTGCCACGTCCTCGATCACGCTCGGTGTGGTCGCCGGCCTGGTGCTCGGCAAGCTCCTCGGCATCTCGCTCGGCGCCGGCCTCGCCGTGCGCCTCCGGCTGGGCACACTCGCGCCTGGCCTGACCTCCTCCGGGGTCGCCGGCGGCGCGCTGCTGTCCGGGATCGGCTTCACCATCTCCCTGTTCATCGTCGACCTCGCCTTCGACGACCAGGCGTCAGCAGACCAGGCCCGGGTGGGAGTGCTGACGGCCTCGGTGATCGCCGCCGCACTCGGATCGGCCTTCCTGCGCTGGTCGGCGCGCCGTCGCCCTGCCGAGGACGGCGCAGGGCTGCTCGACCCACCGGTCGACCCCCTCCGCGACCACGTGCGCGGTCCGGAGCAGGCGCCGCTGACGCTCGTGGAGTACGCCGACTTCGAGTGCCCCTTCTGCGGTCGGGCGACCGGCGCGATCGAGGACCTCCGGGCGCACTTCGGGGACCGGCTCCGCTACGTCTTCAGACACACGCCGCTGGTCGACGTACATCCGCACGCCCAGCTCGCCGCCGAGGCAGCCGAGGCCGCCGGCGCGCAAGGTCGGTTCTGGGAGATGCACGACCGTCTCTTCGCCCACCAGGACGCGCTGTCCGGAGCAGACCTCCTCGACCACGCCGCTGCCCTGGGGCTCGACGTCTCCCGGTTCACCCGAGACCTCGGCTCCGGGCGATTCCGACGCCACGTCGAGCACGACCTCGAGTCCGCGGGGGCCAGCGGAGTCGCGGGAACTCCGACGTTCTTCGTCAACGGACGCCGGCACAGCGGACCCACCGACGCCACCACACTGGCGCGAGCGCTGTTGACGACCTCCGACGTGGACCTCTCGAGGAGCCGAATGCGTGAGGACGACCCGGCCGACCACGGAGCGTCCGTGCTCCAGCCTGCGACCGCGGCAGACATGCCCGACATCGCGGAGTCCGAACCCGAGACCCCCGCGCGCGGTGGCGATCACCCACGGCTCGACGACGACCAGCTCGCCGTCCTCGAGCGTTTCGGGACCCGCCGCCGTGTCGCCCGCGGCGACACCTTGTACGAAGCCGGGGACGCCCACTACGACTTCCACGTCGTGCTGTCAGGTGCCGTGGCCGTGGTGGGTCGCTTTGCGGGCAGGCCAGAGCCGCTGTTCCGGGTACACGGCTCTCGCCGCTTCCTCGGAGAGCTCGACCTCTTCGACCACCAGGAGGTCGTGCGGACAGCGATGGTGATCCGCTCGGGCGAGGTCCTGCGCCTCACGCTCGACGAGCTGCAAGCAGCATTCGACCGGGACAGTGGTCTCCGCGACGTCGTCGTCCGGGCCTTCCTCGCCCGACGCGCCATGCGCTTCGAGCTCACTGCGGACATGCGGATCGTCGGCCCTGCGGACTCACCGGAGGTCCAGCGCCTGCGGACGTACGCCGAGGGCCGTGGGCTCACGAGCGTGGTCGTCGACCTTGAGGCCGACGAGACGAACCCGCACCTCGCTGGGCCGTCCGGAGTGGGGGGCGACGACCTGCCCATGGTGGTGACCCGGGAGGGTCAGGTGCTGCACCGCCCCGACGAGGCTGAGCTGGACGAGGCGATTCCGTCCGGCTGAGGTTCTCACTGGGTGTGTCCCATTTTCCGACCGAATCAGGGCGGGGAGAAGCGCGCGCTCATGCCGACGAGCGTTCGTAGACTCAAGGGATGCAACCTGCCGATCCGGACGTGTTTCCGGATGACCTGTCGGGTCACTTCTGGGCGAGCCTCGAGCACGACGCCGGCATCGACCGTTGGCGGTTCTCGGTGTGGGACTACCAGGGCAACGCGATGCTCAGTGGACTCGCGTCCAGCCAACGCCAGGCTGCTCGCATCGTCTGGGCCTGGGACGCGGTGATCGTCTCCGACTTCCGCGGAAACGGCGACCCGAGTCTGATGACGTCTCCTGACGACGCGTGATGCTCACAGCCCCGAGTCATGCCGGTCGGTCATGCCGCTGACCGCTGTCGTGCTCGCCGTAACCGAACCGGCACAACCGTCCACATCGCCTACCTCATGGACGGGAGCAGACGGGCGCAGCACCCGTTGTGCCGGTTCCGTTACGAGGCCGAACGGTGCCCGCTCATGCCGCTGAGCGGATGACGGCTCTACGGGCGGACTTCCGCAGCCATGAAGGCGAAGCCGTCCTGACCGGGCGCTTCCCACTCCAAGTCCACGGCCTGCCCCACCGTCAGGCTCTTGTGCTCGGAGAGGGTCACCCCGGGTGACTCCCTGATGACAGGCGTGACGATGACCGAGAAGTGAACCCAACAACCTCCCGGAGTCTCGGTGCTGTCGAGCACGCCCCAACCGAGGTCCCCATGCCACTCCCGAACTGTCGCGCGCACCACGCCGTGAGGCTAACGCTTCGACCGCTCATGCCCTGAGCGTGAGGTACCGCCAGCGCAGCGGCGGGACACGGGCGACAACGTGCTGAGAACACAACTAGCGGAGCACCGCAGTGCTTGTGTACCGGCGCTGTCGCTTCTGTGTACCGGATCGGACCGGCGTTGAGCTGCGGAAGAAGCAGAAACGGCCCCTGGTTGCGGATTTCCGCAGGTCAGGGACCGTTCCGATCATGCTTCTCGTCTTGCGCGCCTGTAGGGATTCGAACCCCAAACCTTCTGATCCGTAGTCAGATGCTCTATCCGTTGAGCTACAGGCGCCCGTCGCGAACGACTGCTCGAGGATAGCCGACGGCCCGGGCGAGGCCGAATCGGCGTCAGGTCGCGGAGCCCGGCAGCACCTCGAGGGCGAGCGCCGCGAGGTAGGCGGCGAAGCCGCCCGGCGCCCGGCCCTGCTGGCGTGGGGCCGTCACGACCGGACGGGCCGCGCCCGTGACCCGTGCTCCCTGTCGACGCGCCCGGTGGACCAGGGCGACGTCCTCGCCGGTCGCCAGGGGCGGGAAGCCGCCGGCCGCGTCGTAGGACGCCAGCCGGACGCCGAGGTTGGCGCCGTGCACGTGGTGGCCGGCCCGCGTGTGGCGCCGCTGCCACTCGCGCAGGACCGACGGGTGGAGGCCGCTGGGATCGGGCAGGACCGGGCCCACGAGCAGGTCGTACGCCTCGGCCGCCCGCAGGTGGTCGAGCAGCCAGGTCGTCGGGACGCGCGAGTCGGCGTCGGTGGTCGCGACCCATGCGCGATCCGGGTCGGTCACGTGGCGCCGGCCCACCGCGACTCCGACCGCCCGGCCCACCCCGACGTTCCTGACCGCGCAGCTGACGACCTCGACGTCATGCCGTCGCGCGATCGCTTCGCTGTCGTCACGGCAGTCATCGAGCACCACCACCAGATGGACGCGCGGACCCTCGGGACCGAGCGCGCCGACCGCCCGGCGGAACGACGTCAGGCACTGGTCGAGCTGCTCCTCCTCGTCGTGGGCGGGGACGACGACGAGGAGGTCGTCGACCGCCGTCACCGCGTCGGCACGGGCAGCGCGTCGCCCGGACCGAGCAGGAGCAGCTCCACGTCGCGGTCGACGTACGCCGCCAGCCGCCCGGCGCCGAGGCCGGACTCGAAGGCGCGGTGGACCGCCTGACCGTCGAGCAGCCAGCCGTCGACCGCGTGGCGCCAGTGGCAGAGCACGACCACCCCGTCGGGCGAGAGTCGCGCACGCACCCCCGCCACGAGCCGTGTGAGGTCGCGTGGGGAGAGGAAGTAGCCCATCTCGCTGACGACGACGAGGTCGAAGGGACCGTCGGGCAGGCCCTCCGGCACCGTCGACCGCTCGACCCGCACGTGGTCGTGGTCGCGCAGCCGCCGGCGCGCGACCGAGAGGGCGGCCGCGCTGTCGTCGACGGCGACCAGCTCCTCGCAGCGGAGCGCCAGGTCGGAGGTGACCGCCCCGGTGGAGCAGCCGACGTCGAGCCCGCGGCGGAAGGTCTGGCGCGGCAGGAACGCCGACAGCAGCGACCGCTTCCGCACCTCGTACCAGCGGGTGTCGACGCCCCAGGGCTCCTCGACCGCGCGGTGGAGCTCGTCGAGGGTCGGATCGGTGGCGGGCTCCTCCACGAAGAGCTCCTGCGGGCCGGAGAAGTGGGCGAGCACGTCCTGACCCAGCAGCGGCTCGTCACCCGGGGCGGTCGACAGGCCGGCGAGCTGGGTGCGGTGGGCGGCGATCGCCTGCTGCTTGGTGGCCAGCACCTCGGGGGGAAGCGACAGTCGCCGCATCTCCGGCCACGGCGCCTGCTCGGGCCGGGCCCAGTGCCAGAGCCAGACGGGGTACTCCACCAACCGGGCGCCCGTACGCCGGGCCGCCGCCGCGGCCGCCCGGCCCGCGGCCTCGTGGTCGGGGTGGCCGTCGCGCCGGTAGGGCGCCACGAGCAGCACCCCGCCCCCCTCGCCCACGGCCTCGGTGATCCGCGCGGCGCAGGACGCCACCTCGTCGGACAGCCCGCCGTCCGGCAGGCCCGCGTGCTCGAGCTCGATCCCCTCGTCGAGCCGGTCGAGGGCGGCCCGGCACTCCGTGCGGCGCACCCCGGCGAGCTCCTCCGGCGGCGTCGTCGGCGACGCGGGGTGACTGCCCTCCCCGTCGGTCAGCACCACCACGGCGACGTCGACACCGGAGGCCACGGCGATCGTCATGAGGCCGGCGGCGCCGAGGCTCTCGTCGTCGGGGTGGGCCGCCACGACGACCAGCCGCTCCACAGGCGCACCGTCGCGGTCGGTGAGCTCGAGGTCGGGCAGCGCGGCCCGTCCGGGGTGGCGCCACCACTCCTCCGCGGGCGTGCCGCGGACGTCGTGCCGGAAGGCGGGTCTCGGTGCGGACGAGGTCACCACGACCCACCCGTGTCCTCGACGACCCGGCCGAGGGCGGCGAGGTCGCGCTCGGCGTGGTGCTGGCGCAGGTAGAGGCGGAGGTCGGCCAGGCGCGCGGCGTGATCGGGCTCTGCCACCTGCGGTCCCGGGCCGAGGTCGTGCTCGGCCGCGCGCAGCACCTCCTCGCAGGCGTCGGCGACGACCGCCCTCACCCGCAGCGCCCAGGACGCTCCGTCGTCACCGCCGGCGAAGCCCGCGTCGACCGCGGACGCGGCCTCGGCGAGGAGGGCCCGCGCGGCAGCCAGCGAAGCATCCGCCGTCCCGAGGTGGACGTGGCTGACCTGGTCGCGCTCCCGGCCCCGCGGCTGCGCGAGCCGGCGGGCCACGCCCACCGCGCCGCCGTACCAGACGGCGGCCACGCCCATCCCGCCCCAGGCGAAGCCGTCGCGGCGGAGATACCACTCCGGCGGGCCGACCGGCTCAGCCGGGACGTCGCTCATCTCGACCGGCAGGCTGACGACGTCGACCAGCCCGCGCGGCGACCAGGCGCCCGGACCGGCCGCTGCGGAGACGCCCGGGGCGTGGAGGTCGACGGCGAACAGCGCCCGGCAGCGGTCGTCGACCCAGGCCGTGACCAGGGCGCGGTCGAGCTGGCCGGCCAACGAGCACCACGGCTTGGTGCCGTTCAGCAGCCAGCCGTTGCCCCAGCGCTCCGCCTCGAGCCGTACGCCGGGCCCCTCGGCCGCGAAGACGCCCCAGGTCGCCTCGGCGCCGACGGAGACGTCGAAGCCGGCCGCATCGGCCTCGTCGAGGATCGCGAGCGCGTCGAGATGGGGCTCGACGGCCCGCGCGAGCTGGAGGTCGGCGGCACCGAGCGTGGCGAGGGTCGACCAGAGGTCCGCGGTGCTGCCGGCCCCGGGCCGCGGGACCTCGGACCCGAGGCGCCGCCCCAGCGAGAGCCAGCCGGCCGGTCCGGCGGGCGTCGTCTCCAGCGCGGCTGCACGGCCACGACCGATCCGGACCTCTCGCACCCCGTCCCCTCCCGATCAGAGGGCAGGGCGTCCCACACCGAGCGAGGCCTGCGTGAGTCCCCTGTGAGACGCCCTGCGCCGACGGTCCTGCACCGTCATGACGACCTCACCACCAGCAGGTGTCAGGAGATACACCCGCAGGTGTCAAACCTCTGTCGCGCCGGCCCGGTCGTCGAGCCGCACCCGGGAGCGATCGGGGCGGAAGCCGTGGTCGATCCCCCACAGCACCGCCTGGGTCCGGCTGTCCACGTCGATCTTGCGGTAGAGCGTCCGGACGTAGGTCTTGACCGTGTTGATCGACAGGAACGCCCGGTTGCAGATGTCGTCGTTGCTCAGGCCCTGGCAGATCAGCGCCAGCACCTCGGCCTCGCGCGGGGAGAGCCCGTGCTCGTCGCCGGGCCAGCGGCCCACGGCGCCGTCGCAGTCCTCGTCGGGCGGCACGATGGTGTCGCCGGCACAGATCAGCGCGAGCTGCTTGACGAGGTCCTCACCGCTGACGCTCTTGGAGACGTAGCCCGACGCCCCGGCGTCGAGCGACTGCTGCACCAGCTCGGGCTGGGTGTTCCAGCTGTAGACGACCACCTTGGCGTCCGTCTGGCCGACCAGCGAGGCGACGTCGAGCGCCGCACCCTGCCCCTGCGCGAAGGAGTCGTAGAGGACGAGGTCGACCTCGGCCTCGGGATTCATGCCGCTGTCGAGCTCCACGACCGTCACCTGGTCGGGGAAGCGGGTCAGGATGGCGGCGACCCCCATGACGACGAGCTCGTAGTCGTTGACCACCGCGACGCGGATCGGCGTAGCACTCATACACCGAAGGATAAGACCCCCGGCCGACTCACCCTCCGGGGCGAACCCGTATGACCGGGGTCACAACGCGTAGATCGATCCAATAGGTGGCCTGCGGGGGCGTGGGTAGCCTCCCCGCAACCAGTCGCCGACAACGACGCCGCGCGAGGCCCCCGATCGCAGCTCCAGCGAAGGAACAAGGCATGACCGCCACCACCATCAGCAGTGCGCCGACCACCCACCAGGGCATCCTCGACTTCGTCGCCGAGGTCGCGGAGATGACGCAGCCCGACGCGATCCACTGGTGCACCGGGTCCGACGAGGAGTGGGAGCTCCTCACCGCGGCGCTCGAGTCGACCGGCACCTTCACGCGGCTCGACCCGAAGATCAAGCCGAACTCGTTCTACGCCGCCAGCGACCCGATCGACGTCGCGCGCGTCGAGGACCGCACCTACATCTGCTCCGTCGACGAGAAGGACTGCGGACCCACCAACAACTGGATGGACCCGGGGCAGATGAAGGACCTCATGCGTGGGCTCTACGCCGGCTGCATGAAGGGCCGCACGATGTACGTCATCCCCTTCGTCATGGGCCACCTCGAGGCCGAGAAGCCGATGTTCGGCATCGAGCTCACCGACTCCGCCTACGTGACCGCCAGCATGCGCGTCATGGCCCGCATGGGCACCCACGTCCTCGAGCGGATGACCGAGCTCGACGCGGAGTTCGTCCCCGCGATCCACTCCGTCGGCATGCCGCTGGAGCCCGGCCAGGCCGACGTCGCCTGGCCCTGCAACGACACCAAGTACATCGTGCAGTTCCCCGAGGAGCGTGCGATCTGGTCCTACGGCTCCGGCTACGGCGGCAACGCCCTGCTCGGCAAGAAGTGCTACGCACTGCGCATCGCGTCGGTCATGGCGCGCGACGAGGGCTGGCTCGCCGAGCACATGCTGATCCTCAAGCTGACCTCGCCGCAGAACGTCGTGAAGTACGTCGCCGCGGCGTTCCCGTCGGCCTGCGGCAAGACCAACCTCGCCATGCTCCAGCCGACGATCCCGGGCTGGAAGGTCGAGACCCTCGGCGACGACATCGCCTGGATGCGGATCGGCGACGACGGCCGGCTGTGGGCGGTCAACCCGGAGTACGGCTTCTTCGGCGTCGCGCCCGGCACCAACGAGCACACCAACCCGAACGCGATGACGACCATCAACAAGGGCAACTCGGTCTTCACCAACGTCGCGCTCACCGAGGACGGCGACGTCTGGTGGGAGGGCCTGGAGAACCCGCCGGCGAAGGCGACCTCGTGGAAGGGCGAGCCCTGGACTCCCGACAGCGACGAGCTGTCGAGCCACCCCAACAGCCGCTACTGCACGCCGATCACGCAGTGCGACATCCTCGCGCCGGAGTACGACGACCCGCGCGGCGTCCCGATCGACGCGATCCTCTTCGGCGGCCGCCGCAAGACGACCGTCCCGCTGGTCTTCGAGGCCCGCGACTGGACCCACGGCACCTTCCTCGGCGCGACCCTGTCCAGCGAGACGACGGCGGCTGCGGTCGGCGCGGTCGGCGTGGTGCGCCGCGACCCGATGGCGATGCTGCCGTTCATCGGCTACCACGCGGGTGACTACTTCAACCACTGGATCAACGTCGGCAAGGACAACGACGCGTCCAAGCTGCCGAAGATCTTCTACGTCAACTGGTTCCGCCGCGACGACGAGGGTGGGTTCCTCTGGCCCGGCTTCGGCGAGAACAGCCGGGTCCTGAAGTGGGTCGTCGAGCGGATCGACGGTCAGGCCGCCGCGGTCGAGACCCCCATCGGTCACGTCCCGACCACCGACGCCCTCGACACCGACGGCCTCGACATCAGCGACGAGCAGCTTGCGGCCGCCCTGCACGTCGACGCCGACGAGTGGCGCGCCGAGATCCCGCAGATCCAGGAGTGGTTCGAGAAGTTCGGCGCCCACCTCCCCGCGGTGCTCTGGACCGAGCTCGACGGCCTGAAGGCGCGCCTCGACGGGTGACGCCCCGCTGACACGCCGTACGGCCCCGTTCCCTCGCCGGGAACGGGGCCGTCGGCCTTCGGCGATGTGGAAGTCTGTGCGTGCGGGGGCGGCCTTCGGGGGAGGGAAGGAAGTGACGTGCCAGAGCTGGGACCGGAGGAGCGGGAGCTCTTCGAGCGCACTGCCACGCCGTTGTACGAGTCGATCGTCGCCCAGGGCGGCATCGACGCGAAGGACCCGCGGCTCAACGGTCGGGGCGCCGACCGCGAGGCGTTCGGGCTGCTCCAGCGGCTCGGCCTGCTGACCCAGGAGCCCGGCAAGGAGCGCTGGGTCGCCCTGGACCCGTCGACGGTGCAGTCGCGGGTCATCAGCCCCCTCACCCAGGAGGGTGTCCGGCTGCTCGGCGAGTCGTCGAGCTGGGCCAGCGCCTTCGCACCGCTCGCCCAGGCCTGGCGGCGCGCGCCCGACACCAGCCAGGGCCCGTTCACGATCCTCCACGCCAACGCCATCGACCCCTTCATCGCCGGCCTGGTCGCCGAGTGCGAGGAGGAGATGCTGACCGCACAGCCGCAGGCCGGTCGCAGCGCCAGGAGCTTCGCCGCCGCGGCGAAGCGCGACGTCGAGATGCTGGAGCGCGGCACGAGGATGCGCACGCTCTACCAGCACAGCGCGCGGCGCAGCAGCGCCACCCACAAGTACGTCGCGTCGATCACCGCGCGGGGCGCGGAGGTGCGCACCCTCGACGAGTTCTTCAACCGGATGATCGTCATCGACCGGAGGGTCGCGGTGATCCCGGGCAAGGCCGAGGACCTCGACACGGCCGTGGCGGTGCGCGAGCCGTCGGTCGTCGACTACCTCGTCGACGTCTTCGAGCGGGCCTGGGAGCGCGGCCGGTCCTTCACCAACCGGGAGACGTCGCTGCTCAAGGACATCGCCGCCGAGCAGCGGGCGATGACGATCCGGATGCTGATCGAGGGCCACGCCGATCCCGTCAGCGCGAAGCGGCTGGGCGTCAGCCCGCGCACCTACGCCGGCTACGTGGCCGACCTCAAGAACGAGTACGAGGCGGAGACCCGCTTCCAGCTCGGCTACACGATGGGCCAGCAGGGGATCTCGGGCGACCGGCACGGCGACGACTGAGCCCGGACGCAGACGAGGGCAGCGACGCGGTCGCTGCCCTCGTGGGGGACGAGACGGGTGGCCGGGGGGACGACCGGATCAGTCCGTGGGGGTCGTGATCCTCGAGTGACCCCGTCTCGCTCTGTGGTGTGGTGAGGCGTGTGTTGCAGGCCGTGCGTGGTCAGCGCTGGCCGGTGATGCCGCAGCTCGGGCAACCCCAGCTGCTGTCGGCCGAGGCCGGGCTCCCGAGAAGACCGATGCCCATCACCGCGGCCGTGGTCACGACGATGGCGAACTTCTTCACGATCTTCATTGTCAGTCTCCAGTGGTCACTCATCGATGGCTCCCCGGTCGTCGGGGCCCGTAGCCCCCAGTTTCCGTCGTCCACCGGTGGATCGACACCTCTGCCTTGGCTCAAATAGTTGCAATGCAGACATGTGCAGCCGGGACGGGGAACAGGATGCCGGGGGACTCCCTCCCGGGGATCACCCGGAAGGGAGCCTGCCGAATCCAGCGGAGGCGGAGGGATTTGAACCCTCGATGGGGTTGTAGCCCCAAACCCGCTTAGCAGGCGGGCGCCATAGACCAGACTAGGCGACGCCTCCTCCGCTGCCGCGCGCCCGGGCACGCCGGGACGACAGCACGCTGAAGGCTACAAGCAACGCGCCGGGGCCGCCGAATCGGGTGGGCGGGCGCCCCGTGGGGTCTCAGCCGTCGAGCGGGCGCAGGCCCTCGCCCCGACGGAGCCGCTCGCGCAGCTCCGCCACGAGGGCGTCCCGGTCCGTCGCCACCGCCGCCACGGGGATGCTGGTGGTGCGGCCGTCCTTGAGCCGCAGCACGACGCAGTGGATGCCGCTCGGTGCCGCGGTGACGGCGTCGGCGACGTCGGTCCACGCCGCCGCCTTGACGCCGGTGCCACGCACCCAGCTCACCCGGTAGCCCGCGTCGTCGAGGCGCAGCAGCGGCCGGCGCCGTACGGCGACCGTGGTGGCGGCGACCGCGGCCACCGCCAGGAGGCCGGCGACCAGGACGAACGCGGGCTCCCACTGGAACAGTGCGACGAGCACCGTCGACACCAGGACCAGGATCGCCGCGACCACCAGCACCGACCCGACGAGGCGGGCGGCGAGCGGTGCGGCGAGCCGGTGGGTGGTCGACATGCGACCAATTCTCGCCGACGGCCGCTCCGCGGCGCCGTGGGGGTTGTCGGGGCGGCCCGCCGGGTTCACACTCAGGATCCCAGCCGACCTCCTCTGCTCCCTCCGGAGGTGCCCATGTCCACGCTCGACCACACCCACGGCCAGGTCCACCTCGACCAGCTCCGCGAGCGGTTGATTCACTTCGCGCCCGTACCCGCCCACGACCCGGGTGTCGTCGCCCGGCGGGCCTCCCACCTCCGCGAGCGGGACGCCCTGCTCGCCCGGCTCGCCGCCGTGCGCGAGGGCGACTCCTCCCCGGAGGCGCTGCGCCGCCTGGGCACCGACGTCGACCACCACCTCCAGCGCGGACGCGACCTCGCGTGGGACGACGTCGAGCTCGAGCTCGGCGGGTCGGAGTAGCGGCCCGTCCGCCCGGCGGGACCGTTCCGTAGACTCCCCCGAGTGCCGGCCTCCGGGCCGACGCACGGAGGGGTGCCGGAGAGGCCGATCGGAACCGCCTTGAAAGCGGTCGTAGGGAGACCTACCGCGGGTTCGAATCCCGCCCCCTCTGCCAACCGGTCACGGGCGCCCGCTCGGGTCAGCCGGTGATGGCCAGGAGGACGTCGCCCTCCTGGACCACGTCACCGGAGGTGACGTAGACGCCGGAGACGGTGCCGGCGTGCTCGGAGATGACGGGGATCTCCATCTTCATCGACTCCAGCAGGACGACGGTGTCGCCGACGGCCACGGTGTCGCCGGGGGCGACGTCGACGGTCAGCACGTTGGCGACCATCTCGGCGAGGACCTGGATCTCCTGCTGACGGGGCATGGGGCCGACGCTAGCCGTTACCGGCGCGTACTACAGAAGCGCCTCGATCCGGGCGGGCTCGGGGCGGACGGCCGCCTCCTCCTCCGCGCGCCGGGCGCCGCGGCCGCGCTGGCCGGTGAGGGCGAGGTCGACGCGGATCAGCACCAGTCCCACCAGCAGCCCGACGACGACCCCGTAAGTCACGGCCAGGACCGACTCGGTGACCGAGACCCCCGGGTCGACGAGCAGCTGGGCGATCGGGACCGTCGCCCCGACGCCGAACGCACAGACCCACCAGCCCTGCCGGCGCCGGGCCCGCATGTGGGTGCCCCAGACGAGGGCGGGGATGCCGAGCAGCGCGACGATCGGCCGCGGCGAGGCCCCGAGGTGCTCGCGCATCCAGCGGACGCCGTCGAAGACCCACTCGACGAGCGCGGGCGTGCCGTAGCGGCTCAGCAGCTCGGCGTAGGCCAGCGTGAGCCCGAGGATCAGGGCGCCGACGACGACGATGACGACACCGCGACGACCCAGGCCGTGGAAGCCGGCGCCGAGCCGGTAGACGACGGCGAAGCAGGCGACCAGCGCCAGCCCGAGCGTGACGTACTCGAACCGTCCGACGTCGAGGCTGGGGCCGATGCCGATCGTCGCGAGACCGCCGAGGGCGGCGATGTAGACGGCCACCACGACCTCGCGCACGGCCCGCCGGAAGTTCTTCGCCGGCACCGTCGCGACGATCGCGAGCACGGCGGTCACCACGCAGATCATGACGGCCGCACCGCTGCGGAGCATGGGCCGGTCGAGGGTGATCACGCCGGCGCCGATGGCGAGGGTCAGCAGCGAGAACACGACCGGGCGGCCACCGGTCCGGGCCGCGAGCGCCCAGACGTAGGTCGTGGCGATGGCGACCGCGCCGACCTGCGGGATCAGCTCGGAGGTCAGGTCGACGTCGCGCAGTCCACCCGGCATGGCCAGCCGGTCGCTCGGCAGCGAGCCCTGGAGCAGGAGACCCTCGGCCAGCAGGGCCGCGCCCGCGACGGTGAGCAGCAGCCAGAGCGCCGTCAGCAGGCCGGCACCCAGCCGGGACCGGGGCGGTGGTGCGACCGGCCCGACCGGCCGCGACTTCGGTGGTGCGGGGTCGGGCACGGCGTCGGGCACGGGGTCGGAGTGCTCCGCGACGGGAGCCGGTGCCGGTGCGGGTTCGAGTGGCGACACCGGCACGGGGGCCGGGCCCTCGGCAGGCGCGGGGGCCGCCGCGGCGCGGCGTACGGACGGCGGCTCGGCGCGGCGCTCGGTCCGGGTGCGTTCGGTGGTCGGACGAGGGGGCCGGGCCTTGCGTGACCAGGGACGCGTCGGCTCGGCGCGTCGTCGGGGAGTGCTCTTGGCCACGGGTGCTCAGGTTACCTGCGCCGGTTGAGCAGCGAGGGGTTGGTCCTCCGGGCCTCGACCACCCGCTCCGGGTCGAGCACGGCGGTCAGCACCTCCTCCCCCTCCCCGGCCTCCGCGACGACGTCGCCGAGCGGGTCGACGACCATCGAGTGGCCGCTGTAGCGCGGCGCGGGCTGGCCGACGGCGACCACGTAGGCGGTGTTCTCGATGGCCCGGGCACGGACCAGGGTGCGCCAGTGGTCGACCTTCCGCTCCCCTGCGACCCACGCCGCCGGCACGACCAGCACGTCGGCCCCGGCGTCGACGAGCGCGCGCGACTGCTCCGGGAATCGCAGGTCGTAGCAGGTCTGGAGGCCGAGCGTGAAGCCGCCGAGCGATGCCGTGCACGCGCTGATCGGGCCCGCGGCCAACCGGTCGGACTCGCGGTAGCCGAAGGAGTCGTAGAGGTGGACCTTGCGATAGTCCGCACGCGCGGCACCGCGCAGGACGAGCGTGTTCCACGGCCGGGTCGGGTCGTCGGAGGCCTCGAACATCCCGGCCAGGACCGACGTCCCGCGCTCGTCGGCGACCCGGGCGACCTCGCCGGCGAACGGCCCGTCGAGCGGCTCGGCGTACGGCGCCACGTCGGACCCGGCCTCGCCGAAGTCATGGGCGAAGGCCTCGGGGAACACGGCCAGATCGACGCCGCCGGGCGTCAGGTCAGCGAGCAGGGCCCGGTTGTCGGCCGGATCGAGTCCGGAGGCGTGCTGGACCAGGGCGACGGTGAGGCTCACACCCTCCAGCGTGCCACGGGTCGGTGGCACGATGGACGGGTGCTGCTCGCCGCCGTGGTCCTCGCCGGCGGCACCGCCGTGCGTCTCGACGGCGCCGACAAGGCGTCGATCGAGCTCGACGGCCGCACCTTCCTCGAGCACACGCTCGCGGCGACGGCCCGCGCCGGCGAGGTCGTCGTCGTCGGTGACCCCGTCCGGACCAGCCGGCCGGTGACGTTCACCCGCGAGGACCCGCCGCTCGGCGGCCCGGCCGCGGGGCTGGTGGCGGGCCGCCACGCCCTCACCGCGATCCCCGACCTGCTGGTCGTGCTGGCCGTCGACATGCCGCGGGTCACCGCCTCCACGGTCGACCGGCTCGTCGCCGCCGTCGCGGGCGACGGGTCCGTGCTGGTCGGCCCGGACGGTCGCGACCGGATCGCGCTCGTCGTACGCACCGCGGCCCTCGACGCGGCCACGCCCGACGACGCCCACGGCCTCCCTCTCCACCGGCTCCTCGCGCCGCTCGACCTCGCACCGGTCACGGCCACCGGCGACGAGGCGCGAGGCGTCGACCGCTGGGAGGACCTCCGGGCCTGACCGGGGTTGCGGCGCGCGGGGGTGTTGGACACGCTGGGGGGGTGAACCTCCACGACTGGATCGACGAGCTCTCCGACGTGCTGGACGTCGAGGCCGAGGTCGACGAGGCGCTGGTCCTCGACCTGGCCCGGTCGGCGGCCCACAACGTCACGCGCCCCGCCGCGCCCATCACCACCTTCCTGCTCGGCTACGCCGCCGGGCAGTCCGGCGCCGACCCCGAGGCAGTCGAGCGGCTGGCCGCCCGGGCCCAGGCCCTCGCCGACAACTGGGACCGGCCGGCCGGGGCGCCGGACCCCGACGACGTCGACGACGACGTGCCCGACGACCGGGCGGTCGACCACACGGGCGACAGCTACGGCGACGGCGACGACGAGGACGAGGTCGTCGCGGAGGACGAGGAGTGAGGGGGGTCGTCGCCGACGGCGCCGGCGGACCCGAGGTCCTCTCCCTGGGCGAGATGCCCGACCCGGTCGCCGGACCCGGCGAGGTCGTGCTCGAGGTCGCCGCGACCGCGGTCAACCGCGCCGACCTGCTGCAGCGCCAGGGGTTCTACCCGCCGCCGCCCGGGGCCTCCGACGTCATCGGCCTCGAGTGCAGCGGCACCGTCGCCGAGGTCGGCGAGGGCGTCGAGGGGTGGTCGGTCGGCGACGAGGCGTGCGCGCTCCTCGCCGGCGGCGGCTACGCCGAACGGGTGGCCGTCCCCGCCGGACAGCTGATGCCGGTCCCGGCCGGGCTCGACCTGGTGACCGCGGCGGCGCTGCCCGAGGTCGCCTGCACCGTCTGGTCCAACGTCTTCATGGTCGCGGGGCTCCGGCCCGACGAGCACCTCCTCGTCCACGGTGGCGCCGGCGGCATCGGCACGATGGCGATCCAGGTCGCCCACGCCCTCGGGGCGACCGTCTTCGCGACCGCCGGATCGGCCGAGAAGCTCGAGCTCTGCCGCGAGCTGGGTGCCGACGTCGCGATCAGCTATCGCGACGAGGACTTCGTCGAGGTCGTGAAGGAGCGCACCGACGGGCACGGCGCCGACGTGGTCCTCGACAACATGGGGGCGAAGTACCTCGCCCGCAACGTCGACGTCCTCGCCCTCGAGGGCCGCCTCGTCGTCATCGGGATGCAGGGTGGCACGAAGGCGGAGCTCGACCTCAGCGTGCTGCTGCGCAAGCGCGCGGCGGTCATCGCCACCTCGCTGCGGGCCCGGCCCGTGGAGTCCAAGGCCGCGATCTGTGCGGCCGTCGTGGAGCACGTGTGGCCGCTGGTCGCTGACGGTCGCGTGCGGCCGATCGTCCACCGGACCCTGCCGCTCGCCGAGGCGGCGTCCGCGCACGCCCTCCTGGAGTCCGGTGACGCCTCGGGCAAGGTCCTGCTCACGACCGGCGCGTAGGCCCCCGCCGTAGGGTGGGGCGCATGAGCGAGCAGGACGAGCAGCACGTCGTCGTGATCGGGCCGGACGGCCAGCCGGTCGGCGTACCCGCGAGCGTGATCGCGCAGGCCCAGGCCGCCCAGGCGACCGACGGGGGGGACGACGACGGCGAGGGCGAGCGCCACCTCACCGACCTCGTCGAGCAGCCCGCGAAGGTGATGCGGATCGGCAGCATGATCCGCCAGCTGCTCGAGGAGGTGAAGGCCGCGCCGCTCGACGAGGCCAGCCGCAACCGGCTCAGGGAGATCCACGCCGCGTCGGTCAAGGAGCTCGAGAGCGGTCTCGCGCCCGAGCTCGTCGAGGAGCTCGAGCGCCTCTCGCTGCCGTTCACCGAGGAGATGACCCCGTCCGACGGCGAGCTGCGGATCGCGCAGGCCCAGCTGGTCGGCTGGCTCGAGGGGCTCTTCCACGGCATCCAGACCGCGATCTACGCCCAGCAGATGTCCGCCCGAGCCCAGCTCGAGCAGATGCGCCGCCAGCTGCCGCCCGGGGCCTCGATGTCGCCGGGCCAGCCCGGCGTACCCCCGCGGCCCGACGCGCCCTCCGGCGAGTCCGGCCACATGTACCTCTGAGGCTGCAGGAATCCCCGGCCATCAGGGGATTCCTGCACTTGTCAGGCGTTGCAACCCCTGACAAGTGCCAAGTTCCCCGGCTGACCGGGGATTCCGTCAGGCGCGCTTGCGGAAGAGCAGCAGCCCCAGCAGGCCGACGAGCACCATCGCGCCGCCGGGCGCGGCGAGCCGCGTGAACGGCATCGGCTCGGCGCCCGCGACCTTGGTGAACTCCGGCTCGGGAGCCGACGGCTCCGGTCCGGGGGGCTGCGGGACCGCGTTGCCGGGGCCGAGTGCCTCCTCGACGTCCTTGACGTAGGCCGGGGTCGCGCGGCCGGTGCCGGTGCACTTGGCCGACTCGAGGGTCGTGCCGCCGGCCCGGGTGGCGAAGAAGATGTAGCCGCGGTCGAGGTCGAGGGAGCCCAGGCCGCAGTCGTCGCTGGTCGAGGTGGAGACCTCGACCGGGGTGTCGGCGACCCGACCGCGATAGATCCGCTCGACGTCGACCGAGTAGACCCGCTGCTTGCCCTGCGCCTGCTGGTCGCGCAGCACGCCGGTGAAGACGACGTCGGCCTGCCGGGCCTGCTGGGCGATCGACCCCTCGCCCTCGCAGGTGCAGGCCGCGTGGGCGGAGACGCCGGTCAGCACCAGCCCGGCGCAGGCGAGCGCGAGGGCGGAGAGCAGGCGGAGGAGGCGTCTGGGCACCAGGCCATCGTCACAGATCACGCGTCGAACAGGCCAGCCAGCACCCGCGCCACGCCGTCGTCGTCGTGGTCGGGCGCGACGTGGTCGGCGACGGCGAGCACCGAGGGGTGGGCGTTGGCCATGGCGTAGGACCTGCCCACCCACTCCAGCATCGGCAGGTCGTTGGGCATGTCGCCGAAGGCGACGACCTCGGAGCGATCGACCCCCATCCGCTCGCAGAGCAGGGCCAGCGTCGACGCCTTGGTGACGCCGGGCGCGCTCATCTCGAGCAGGGTCGAGGCCGAGGACCACGTGACCACCAGGCGCTCGCCCACGGCCTCCTCGGCCGCGGTCCAGAACTCCTGCGGGTCGAGCTCCTCGTGGCGGGCGAGGACCTTGAGCGCCGGCCCCCGGAAGATCCGGTCGAGCGGGCCGCGGGGCGCGCTGTCCGGCAGCGGGTGGCGCTCGAGGAACTCCGGCTCGAGGGCGATGCCGTCGAGGGTCTCGACGGCGAAGGCCGACCCGGGCACCGCCTCGCGGATCAGCGTGCACGCCTCCAGCCCGTCGGCGACCGGAACCGCCCGGGTGAGGTCGACGGCGTCCCGGGCGACGTCCCACACCAGCGCGCCGTTGGAGACGATCGCCAGGCCGTGCGCCCCGACGTACCCGAAGACCTCCTCGGCCCACCGCAACGGCCGGCCGGTCACGAACACGACCGGCACCCCCCGCGCGTCGAGCGCCTCGATCACGTCGTGGGTGTAGGGCGAGACGGTGCCGTCGCTGCGCACGAGGGTGCCGTCGAGGTCGGTGGCGACCAGCCGCGGTGTGGTCACGGGAGCGGCCGCACCATGACGAGCTCGCCGTCCTCGGTGGTGCCGCGCAGCTGGGTGAAGCCGCAGCGCGCGAGCACCTTGAGGCTGGGCTGGTTGTCGGGAGCGACGCTCGCCCGCAGCCGTACGCCGGCGGCGTCGGCCGCGGCCGCCAGCGCTCGCAGCGCCTCGGTCGCCAGGCCACGGTCGCGGACCTCGGCGACCAGGCCGTAGCCGACCTCGGTCTCGGGGACGCCGTCGACGTCGGCGGGCGGCCCGAAGCAGCCGATGCTGCCGACCGCCTGGTGGCCGAGGACGACGTGGCGCGGCCCCCAGCAGTCGCCCTCGGTCACCATCGACGCGGCGTCGACGTCGTCACGGCGCGGGTACGCCGGGTGCCAGCGGTCCTGCCGCCGGCCGGCGAGCATGTCGTCGGCGTCGGCGCGGGTGAGCAGGATCAGCCGCAGCCGCTCGGTCTGGATCCGCTCGGGGAGCCCGGGCTCGTTCACGGCCGGACCTCCACCTTCACCGTCAGCTGGTCGCCCTCCTCGACCTGCTCGGCGTCGCGCACCGCCTTCTTCACCGGCAGCACGAAGCAGCCCGACTCGGCGTCGGGGAAGACGCTGGTGTCCCAGCGCGAGGAGCCGGTCGCCACCGACACCCGCACCGAGCCGAAGCCGCGCGGTTCCCCGGCGAGGTCGCGCACCGCGTCGCTCACCTCCGGCGGGAGCGTGACGAAGCACCACGCCGACGGGTCAGCGGTCTCCCGTCGCGCCGACCACCGCCACAGCGGCGCGGTGAAGGTCATCGGCGTCACGCCGGGAAGTACCTGTCGAGCTCGACGACCACACCGTCGTCGTAGACCGAGGCGGTGACGGCGTCGGCCGCCTGCCGGACCTCCTCGATCGCCTGGCCCATGGCGACGCCGCGACCGGCCCACCTCAGCATCTCGAGGTCGTTGCGGCCGTCGCCGATCGCGAGCGTGTCGGCCCGGTCGACGCCGAGCTCCTCGCACACCCGCGCCAGCCCGGACGCCTTCGAGACGCCGACCGGCGACAGGTCGAGCCACGCGGTCCAGCCGACGACGTAGTCGGTGCCGTGGAGGCCGAGCCGCTCGGCCAGCGCCACGAACTCCTCGACGGTCGCGTCCGGGTCACGGATGATCACGCGGCTGACGTGCTGGGCGACCAGCTCGGCGACCTCGGTCTCGACCATCTCGCCGGAGAGCTCACCGGGCGGGAACGGCCGGTTGACGCGGTAGCCGACGCCGCGCTCCTCGACCGCGACCAGGGCGCTGGGGTGCTCGGCGAGGACCGCCTCGACGGCCGGCCGGGCGTCGAAGACCTCCTCGTGGACGACCTCGAGCTCGGGGTAGCGGAAGACGACGGCGCCGTTGGAGGCGACGACCCACAGCCGCTCGGTCTCCCCGTCGCCCGGGTGGAGCTCGAGCAGGTCGGCGATCCGGGTCATGCCGTGAGGCGAGCGGCCGCTGGCCAGCACGACGTGGCAGCCGGCGTCCATCGCGCGGTGGACGGCGTCGTAGGTCGCAGGCGGGATCTGCTCGTAGGTCGCCCCCTGGCCCTCGACCCACTTCAGGAGGGTGCCGTCGATGTCGAGCGCGACCAGGCGCGGCTCCCAGTGGTCACTCAACGGGCTTCAGGACCTCCGTGCCCCCGAGGTAGGGACGCAGCGCCTCGGGAACCCGGACCGACCCGTCGGCCTGCTGGTGGGTCTCGAGCAGCGCGATGATCGGCCGGTTGGTCGAGCAGAGCGTGCCGTTGAGCGTGGCGACCGGCGTCGCCCCGCCCTGCGCGTCGCGGGCGCGGGTGTCGAGGCGGCGGGTCTGGAAGTCGGTGCAGTTGGACGTCGAGGTCAGCTCGCGGTAGCGGCCCTGGGAGGCGATCCACGCCTCGCAGTCGAACTTGCGCTGGGCCGACAGCCCGAGGTCACCGGCCGCGACGTCGATGACGCGGTAGTGGAGCTCGAGCTTGTCCATGAACTCCTTCTCCCACTCCAGCAGCCGCTGGTGCTCGGCGAAGGAGTCCTCGAGGCTGGTGTAGACGAACATCTCGACCTTGTCGAACCAGTGGACCCGGAAGATGCCCCGGGTGTCCTTGCCGTGGGAGCCGGCCTCCTTGCGGAAGCAGGGGCTGAAGGCGGCGTAGCGCATCGGGAAGGCCCCCGCGTCGAGGATCTCGTCGGAGTGGAAGGCCGCCATCGGCACCTCCGAGGTGCCGACGAGGTAGAGGTCCTGGCCCTCGATCCGGTAGACGTCGTCGGCCGCCTGGCCGAGGAAGCCGGTGCCCTCCATCGCGCGCGGCTTGACCAGCGAGGGCGGGACGACCTCGGTGAAGCCGGCGGCGGCGGCCTGGTCGAGCGCCATGTTGACCAGGGCGCGATGGAGCCGGGCGCCGACGCCGGTGAAGAAGTAGAACCGCGACCCCGACACCTTCGCGCCGCGCTCGAGGTCGAACGCGCCGAGCATCCGTCCGAGCTCGACGTGGTCGCGCGGCTCGAAGTCGAACTCCGGCTTGGCGCCGCGGGTCTCGAGGACGACGAAGTCCTCCTCGCCGCCTGCCGGCGCCTCGTCGGCCGCGAGGTTGGGGATGTCCATGATCGCGTCGTGCCAGGCCTGCTCGGCCTCGCCCTGCACGGCCTCGAGCCGCTTCACCTCGGCCGCGAGGTCCTTCACCTGCGCCAGCAGCGCCTGCTTCTCCTCGCCCTGGGCCTGCGCGACCTGCTTGCCCATCGCCTTCTGCTCGGCCCGGCGCGCCTCGAAGTCGGCGATCGCCTGCCGGCGGGCGCTGTCGGCGGAGAGGGCCCGGTCGACGACGTCGTCGGAGAGCCCGCGCTTGGCCTGGGCGGCGCGCACGCGGTCGGGGTCGTCTCGCAGGACACGGGCGTCGATCATGAGGCCAGCCTATGGGTCGGCCCGGTCACGCCGCGCGCCAGTTCCGACCCTGTGGATGAAGTGACCTCGGGGGCACCCCGGCATACTCCCCCTCGTGAACGAGCGCTCCCGCCCCCGGCTGCTGGTGTGGTCGGGCGCGCTCCTGGTGCTCTTCGTCGTGCTCGGCTTCTTCGTCGTCCGTGACCGGACCCCCCTGGCGCTCGACGAGCTCGGCCGTGCCGCCGAGGACTGGGCCGACGACCAGGCGGCGCTCATCCACGTGCTGCGCTGGGTGGAGCTGCTGTTCGCGACCCTCGGGATGACCGTGGTCACGGTGGTCGTCACGCTGCTGCTCCTGCTGCGGCGGCAGACCCGGGCGGCGATCTTCACCGCGTCGGTGATGATCGTGACCTCGTTGGTCACCACCGGTGCGAAGACGGCCTTCGACCGCGGCCGACCCGACTGGCAGGACCAGGTCGACCTCCTGACCTCCCGCTCCTTCCCCTCGGGCCACACCTCGTCGGTCACGGCCATGGCGGGCGTGCTGGCGGTGCTGACCGCCGTGTTCGTACGCCGCCAAGGGATGCGCCGCACGCTCTGGGCGCTGCTGGGCCTGTGGTGGCTCCTCGTGTGCCTGGACCGCGTGATGCTCGGACGTCACTACCCCACCGACGTCGTCGGCGGCACCCTGCTGGGTCTCGCGGTCGTGCTCCTGGGCGTCGCGTTCGTCGACCCCACGCCCCGCACCCACGCACCCAAGGCCGAGCCGCTGCCGGAGGTCTACGCGACCGAGCGGCGGCTCGCGGTGATCGTCAACCCGGTGAAGGTCGAGGACATCGGCCAGTTCCGCTCGGTCGTCACCTCCATGGCCGAGGAGTCCGGCTGGTCGCCGCCGACGTGGCACTACACGACCGTCGAGGACCCCGGCACCGGCATGGCCGAGGCCGCCTCCGTGGCCGGCGCCGACCTCGTGCTGGTCTGCGGTGGCGACGGCACCGTGCGCGAGGTCTGCGCCGAGCTCGCCGGCACCGGCATCCCCGTCGGGATCGTCCCGGCCGGTACGGGCAACCTGCTCGCCCGCAACCTCGACATCCCGCTCTACCTCCGTTCGGCGATCGACGTCGCGCTCACCGGCCAGGACCGGGCGATCGACCTCGTGAAGGTCGAGGGCGACGGCATCGAGCCCGACAGCCACTTCATGGTCATGGCCGGCATGGGCTTCGACGCGGCGATCATGGAGGGCGTCAACGAGAACGTGAAGAAGAAGGTCGGCTGGGTCGCCTACGTCCTGTCGGCGCTGAAGTCGCTGATGTTCCCGGCCGGCCGCTTCGAGGTGTCCGTCGACGGCGGGGAGTTCACCCGCCACCGGGCCCGCACCGTCGTGGTCGGCAACGTCGGCTTCCTCCAGGCCGGCATGCCGCTGCTGCCCGACGCCGCCATCGACGACGGCCAGCTCGACGTCGTCATGCTCCACCCCCGGACGTTCTTCTCGTGGATCCCGCTGGCCGTGCGGGTGCTGACCCGCCAGAAGCGGACCGACGACCTCGTCAACCGGATGACCGGCGCCCGCATCGTCGTCCGTGCCGCCACCGACACCCCCCGCCAGCTCGACGGGGACTCCGTCGGCCCCGGCCGCGAGCTCGCCATGGAGTGCATCCACGGCCGCCTCCTCGTCCGCGTCCCGCGCTAGCCCCCAGAGCCGAGGGCGTGGGAGATGGCTTCCTCCTCCTCGGGGGAGAGCTGCTGCTCGCAGGTCCACGAGGAGATGTTCTTGGCGTAGGTGCGGGCCTCGGAGCGGCCGTGGATCGAGGTGAGGACGACGCCGTGGCCACCGTCGTCGAGGAGGGCGAGCGACCAGGAGAGGTGGCCGCCCATGTCGCCGAACGCGTCGTAGCGCACGACCGCGAGGTGGCGCAGCGCGTCGCCGGTCTCGGCCTTGAGCGCCGCGACCTCCTGGCGCAGCCCGTGGACGTCCTCGGGGAGCTCCTCGACCCCGCCGGTCCCCCGCGGCGTACGCCGCAGCGCGACGACCGTCAGCCCGAGCGCCAGCAGCGCGACGACCAGCGAGACCACGGACAGAGCTTCCACGCGGCGAACCCTACGATGAGCCGGTGAGCCAGACCGGTACGCCACGCATCGCCTACCAGGGCGAGCCGGGCGCCAACTCCCACCTCGTGTGCCGCGAGCACTACCCCGACCACGAGGCGATGGCCTGCGCCTCGTTCGAGGACGTCTTCGCCGCGGTCGAGGGTGGTGAGGCCGACCTCGCGATGATCCCGATCGACAACTCGATCGCCGGCCGGGTCGCCGACATCCACCACTTCCTGCCCCACTCGGGCCTCCACATCGTCGCCGAGCACTTCCTGCGCATCCAGTTCTCGCTGATGGCGACCCCCGGCACCACGCTGGAGTCGATCCGCACCGTCCACTCCCACGTCCACGCGCTCGGCCAGTGCCGCAAGGTGATCCGCGAGCTGGGGCTGAGCCCGGTCGTCTCCGGCGACACCGCCGGCGCCGCGCGCGAGGTCGCCGAGCTCGCGGACCCGACGCAGGCCGCGATCTCCCCGCCGCTCGCCGCGGACATCTACGGCCTCGAGGTGCTGCGCAGCGACGTCGAGGACGAGGACCACAACACGACCCGCTTCGTCGTCCTCTCGCGGGAGTACGTCGAGGCGCCGGCCGGCGCCGGCCCGGTCGTGACGTCGTTCGTCTTCAACGTCCGCAACATCCCCGCCGCCCTCTACAAGGCGCTCGGCGGCTTCGCCACCAATGGCGTCAACATGACCAAGCTCGAGAGCTACATGGTCGACGGCCACTTCACCGCGACCCAGTTCCTCGCCGAGGTCGACGGCCACCCCTCCGACCCGGGGCTGGCGCACGCGCTGGAGGAGCTCTCCTTCTTCACCCACGAGGTGAAGGTGCTCGGGGTCTACCCGGCCGCGCGGGAGCGTGGCCAGTGACCGACCACCGCACCGAGGACCTCGGGTTCGCCCGCGTCGACCTCGACCGTGCCCGGCGTACGGGCGACGCTGAGGTCGTCTACGGAGCCGGCAAGACACCGCAGCAGGTCGTCGACATCCTCCGCACGCTCCACGAGGCCCACCCCGACCGCGCCGTGCTCGCGACCCGGCTCTCCGACGAGGCGATGGCCGCCGCCCAGGCCGCGGGCGCGGAGGTCGACAGCGTCGCCCGCGCCGCGACGCTGGGTGAGCTGCCCCCGCCGCGCGGCACCGTCACCGTCGTCGCGGCCGGCACCTCGGACGCTCCCGTCGCCGCCGAGGCGGCCCTCACCGCACGTGTCCACGGGGCCGGCGTCGAGGTCATCACCGACGTCGGGGTCGCCGGTCTCCACCGGCTGCTCGGCGTCCGCGACCGGCTCGAGGCCGCCGACGTCCTCGTCGTCGTCGCCGGCATGGAGGGCGCGCTGCCGTCGGTCGTCGGCGGCCTGGTCGGCGTCCCGATGGTCGCGGTCCCGACGTCGGTCGGCTACGGCGCCTCCTTCGGGGGTATGGCCGCGCTGCTCGCGATGCTGAACTCCTGCGCCCCCGGGGTCACGGTCGTCAACATCGACAACGGCTACGGCGCCGGGGTGTTCGCCGCCCGGGTCGCCCGCCGGGCCGCCCCGCGGGACCCCGCGTGACCACGGTCTGGGTCGACGCGGCCTCCGGTGCGAGCGGCGACATGCTGCTCGGCGCGCTCCTGGGTGCCGGCGTACCCGTCGAGGTCCTCCAGCAGGCCGTCGACGCCGTCTCCCCCGAGCCGGTCACCCTCCGCCCCGAGTCCGTACGCCGCCACGCGCTCGCGGCGACGCGGTGCCACGTCGAGGTGGCGGACTCTGGTCGGACGCCGACCCACCGCACGTGGCGCGAGGTGAGGGAGCTGCTGGCCCGGGCGGAGCTCGCCGAGCCGGTCCGCGACCTCGCGACGCGCGCCTTCACCCGGCTGGCCGAGGCCGAGGCGCGCGTGCACGGCACAGCCGTCGACGACGTCCACTTCCACGAGGTCGGGGCCCTCGACGCGATCGCCGACGTCGTCGGCGTGGCCGCCGGGTTCGTCCACCTCGGGGCCGACGAGGTCGTGGTCAGCCCGGTCGCCGTCGGGTCCGGGACCGTGACGACCAGCCACGGCGAGCTCAGCGTGCCCCCGCCGGCCGTCGCCGAGCTGCTCCGCGGCGTACCGTCCTGGGCCGGGCCAGCGAGCGCACCGGCGACCGAGCTCTGCACGCCGACCGGCGCCGCGCTGCTGACGACCGTCGCGACGGCGTACGGACCGCAGCCGGCGATGGGGGTCGAGCAGGTCGGCGTGGGCGCCGGCGGCCGCAACCCGGAGGGCCACGCCAACGTGCTGCGGCTCTTCGTGGGCACGGCCGCGGGCGCGAGCAGGGCGGCGGCCCCACTGGTCATCGAGACCAACGTCGACGACCTCGACCCGCGGCTGTGGCCGCAGGTCGTCGCCCGGCTCCTCGCGGCCGGAGCCAGTGACGCCTGGCTGACCCCGATCGTGATGAAGAAGGGGCGGCCGGCCCACACCCTCCACGTCCTCACCTCGCCCGCGCACGCCGACGCCGTCCGCCTCACGGTCTTCCGGGAGACCACGGCCATCGGGATGCGGGAGCACGAGGTCGGCAAGCACGCGCTCGACCGCGAGATGGTCGCCGTCGAGGTCGACGGGCAGCCGATCGCGGTGAAGCTCGCGCGCCACGACGGGGTCGTGCTTAACGCGATGCCGGAGTTCGACGACGTCGTCCGCGCCGCCGACGCGACCGGACGGCCGGTCAAGGCCGTGCTCGCCGACGCGGTCGCGGCGAGCCGGAAGTACGTGGACTGAGCCACGTTCGGTGGACAACCGCTCACTGCGCCCGCCATCATCACCGCGGGAGAGGGACCGCACTGACGAGAGGCGCTGAGATGGCGATCTTCGACGGACTGGCCGACCACGAGGTCGACCGGATCAAGAACACCGGCACCCACCTGACCCTGCCCGCGAACTGGTCCCCGATCTCGGAGAAGACCGCCGCCGACAAGGCCTACATCATCCTGGGCGGCGAGGCCTCGGTCCGCCGCAAGGGCGAGGAGGTCGCGACGATCGGCGCGGGCGACATCTTCGGCGAGGGCGGCATCGTCAACAAGAAGCTGCGCAACGCCTCGATCGTCACGACCACCAAGGTCGAGGCGATCCACTTCACCCGCGAGCAGCTGACGGAGCTCCGCGACGGCATCCCGGCCTTCGCCGACGCGCTCGACCGCACCGTGCAGGACCGCCAGGCGCAGTGAGCTCCCCATGACCCAGGGCCCGCTCGACGACCTGGAGCGCTACCTGCTGGGAGCGCGGCGCAGCCTCACCCGGCGCCAGGTCGCGGATCGGGCCGGCGTCGACCTCGACGTCGCCGAGGAGCTGTGGGGTCAGCTCGGGTTCCCCCACACCGGTGACGACGACGTCGCCTTCACCGAGGCCGACGTCGCGGCGCTGCGCGCGACCGTCGAGCTGATCGAGCTCGGGGTCGTCGACCCCGACTCCCAGGCCGCGCTCGTCCGCACGTGGGGCCACTCCTTCGCCCGGCTCGCGGAGTGGCAGACCAACCTGCTCGCCGGCATCGCGCTCGAGGACGACGACCCGCAGGCCCGCCTCGACCAGCTCGCGACCGAGGTCCTGCCGCGGGTCGGCGAGCTGCAGGACTACATCTGGCGTCGCCACCTCGAGAACGCCGCCCAGCGGCTGCTCCCGACCGTCGACCACCCCGGGCAGCAGCTGCCGCTGACGGTGGTCTTCGTCGACATCGTCGACTACACGCGGACCTCGAAGAACCTCACGGAGTCCGAGCTGGTCGACCTGGTCGAGGTCTTCGAGGACGAGACGACGCGGATCGTGGTCGCCGCGGGCGGCCGGGTCATCAAGACGATCGGCGACGAGGTGCTCTTCGTCGTCGACGACCCCGCCGCCGCCGTCGAGGCGGCGCTCACCCTCGCCGATCGCGGCGAGGACGAGGCCGACGACTTCCCCCGGGTCCGCGCGGGCCTGGCCTACGGCGCGGTCACCAGCCGGCTCGGCGACGTCTTCGGGCCGACCGTCAACATCGCCGCCCGGCTGACGAGCGTCGCCCGCCGCGGCACCGTCCTCGTCGACCGGGGCGCCTTCGACGTCCTCACCGGCCGCGAGGAGCCCCCGGAGACCGCCCCGGACGGCACCCCGCTCGCCAAGCTGATCGACCGGGCCGCCGACGAGCTCGCCGAGCTCTCGCCGTACGCCGAGAGCGACGCGCTGCGCTTCCGCCGGCTCCGTCGCGTGTCGGTGAAGGGCTACCGCCACCTCGAGCCGTGGGTCGTACGCCGCCGCGAGCCGCGACCGGAGCCGCGCACCGGGGAGGACGTGTGACGCTCCCGACCCTGCCGATCACCACGGAGCGGCTCGTCCTGCGGCTCCGCGAGCCGCGCGACCTCGACGACCTCCACGCGATCTACAGCCGCGAGGACGTCGCGACCTTCCTGCTCCACGACGCGATGACCCGCGAGCAGCTCGAGGCGCACTTCGCCGACCTCGCCGCGGGGGACGCCGACGGCCTCGGGCTCGTCGTCGAGCTCGACGGCCGGGTCGTGGGACGCGTCTCCCTGGAGCTCTTCGCTCCCGACCAGGGCGAGCTCGGCTGGACCTTCCACCCCGAGGTCGGCGGCCGCGGCCTCGCGACGGAGGCGGCGCGGGCAATGGTCGACCTCGGGTTCGGCCACTACGCCCTCCACCGGATCAAGGCCGAGCTCGACCCGCGCAACGAGTCCTCGATGCGGCTCTGCGAGCGGCTCGGGATGCGCCGGGAGGGTCACCGGGTCCAGGACTTCTGGACCAAGGGCGAGTGGGCCGACACCTACGAGTACGCGCTGCTCGCCTCGGAGTGGGACGGCCGCCGACACTAGGGTGGTCCCATGACCCACGCCCACGGCGCCGACAGCGAGGTCGGCCGGCTCCAGACGGTGATGCTCCACCGCCCCGGCGACGAGCTGAAGCGGCTCACGCCCCGCAACAACGACCGGCTCCTCTTCGACGGCATCCCGTGGGTGGCCCGCGCCCAGGAGGAGCACGACGCCTTCGCCGACGCGCTGCGCTCGCTCGACGTCGAGGTGCTCTACCTGACCGAGCTGCTGACCGAGACCCTCGAGCAGGAGTCGGCGCGCAACCACGCGATCACGACGGCGCTGTCGGGCCTCCACCTCGGCGACACGCTGCGCCAGTACCTCGCCGTCGCGCTGCGCGAGGCGTCGCCGGCCGAGCTGACGGCGTACCTCACCGCGGGCATCCGCAACGACGAGGTCCGCGGCGGCCACGGCCTGGTCACCTCGCTGCTCGACGAGCACGACTTCCTCGTCGACCCGCTCCCCAACCTGCTGTTCACCCGCGACTCCAGCGTCTGGGTGCGCGACCGGGTCGCCGTGACCTCCCTGGCGATGCCGGCCCGGCGCCGCGAGACCCAGCTGACCGAGCTGATCTACACCGAGCACCCGCGCTTCGCGTCGGTCCCCGGCGGCACCCGCAAGATCCACGGCTGGCACCAGGAGAACGTCGAGGGCGGCGACGTGCTGCTCATGGCCCCGGGCGTCATCGCCGTCGGCGTCGGGGAGCGTACGACGCCCGCGGGGGTCGAGCGGTTCGCCCGCCAGGTCTTCCACGCCGAGCTCGCCCACACCGTGCTCGCCGTCCCCATCGCCCAGGAGCGGGCGACGATGCACCTCGACACCGTCTGCACGATGGTCGACGTCGACAAGATCGTGATGTATCCCAACGTCGCCGACTCGCTCACGGCCTACGCCGTCACCGCCCCCGACCCGGAGGCCGGCGAGGACGCGCTGACCCTCCACGTCGCCGACGCCGAGCCCTTCCTCGTCGCCGCGGCGAAGGCGATGGGCATCGACACGCTCCACCAGATCGACACCGGCCTCGACCCGGTCACGGCCGAGCGCGAGCAGTGGGACGACGGCAACAACACGCTGGCCATCGCGCCACGGGTCGCGGTCGCCTACGAGCGCAACGACGGCACCAACGACCGGCTCGAGGCGGCCGGCATCGAGGTCGTCCGGATCGCCGGCTCCGAGCTGGGCTCCGGCCGCGGCGGCCCCCGCTGCATGTCCTGCCCGGTCTCCCGGGCTCCGCTGCCGGTGGACTGACGGTGTCGCCGGGTCCCCGGTCATTCCTTCACGACCCTCAGGACGCAAAGGGACCCGGCCGTTGCCGACGGGGGAGACAACAACGACCGGGTCTGAGAAAAACTTACCGGGCCCGAACCCGCCACACAACCGGATCGGGCTGTGTCGTTACTCAGTATTGGAAATAGGGCACGTGTGCACTACTCCAGGTCTGGTACATCAGCGGATCGTGACCTGGCGGTTGGCGAGGCCGTTGCGGGCGGAGCGCTGGTCGCCGGTCAGGTCGGAGGTGTCGGCGAGGGCGTCGGCCAGGGCCCGCTCGAACGCGGCGGCGGGCTCCTCGAGCGCCTCGGCACCGGTCCCGACGGGAAGGTCCCACACCGGGGTCAGCAGGCCGTGGGCGCGGAACATGCCGACGAACCGCGAGTCGGGGACGAGCACGTCGTCACCGGCGGCGTGGACCCGCGCAAGCGCGTCGAGCAGCTCGCCCTCGGGCTCGGGCATGACCCAGCGCAGGTGCTCCTTGCTGCCGACGTTCGTCCAGTACGCCGCGGACACGCTCGTCAGCCGGAGCGTCGGGTTGACCGCCGCATTGGCCTCCTCGAGCGCCCCCATCAGGTCCGGCGCGTCGGGGACGTCGGCGACCCAGAAGTCGAAGCCCTCGTGGACGGTGATGTCGAGCGGCTCGTCAACGAGCAGGTCCTGAAGCCGCGGCCCGGCGCCGGGGTCCCGGGGCAGGCCGACGACGTCGGGCTCGTCCTGCTCGAGCGCGGCGGTCAGGACGGCAGCCAGGTCGCGCGAGGGGTCGCCGTAGTTGTGGACGACCTGGAGCGCCAGCCACACGTCGCCCGACTCGCGCACCATCGCCGGCGCGGCCATCGGCAGCAGGGTGCAGAGCTGGACGGTGCGGTCGGCGTGGTCGCCGGTGAGCCGCAGGGGTGCGGTCGCCGACGGCACCAGCTCGCGCAGCGCGACCAGGTCGCACTCCGACGGCAGTCCCTCGAACGGACGGGAGACGAAGACCGGGGCCGCGCCGCCGGGCGCACCGTGGCAGGCCTTGTAGCGCTTGCCCGACCCGCACGGGCAGGGCTGGCGGGGACCGACCGCACCCTCGGCCGTCGAGGCGGGCTGCTGGTCACGCGTCTTGGTCCTGGACTTCTTTCCCATGCGGCGAAACCTACCGACCGAGGCGATCCAGGAGGTACGCCGGGCGGTCGGTGATGCAGGCGGTGACGCCGAGCTCGACACACAGGTCGAGCTGGGCGGCGGTGTTGACGGTCCACACGTGGATCTCCCGCCCGGTCGCCGCCAGCCGGTGGCCGAAGCCCGGGGTCTCGGTGAGGGCGTCGATGCCGGGCCCGAGGATCCAGTCGTCCCCCACGACCGCCCGGAGCAGCGGCCAGTGGCGCGCCTTGTCGATCAGCATGACCAGGCGGACGTCGGGGGCGAGCCGCTCCATGCGCTGCAGCGCGGTCCACTGGAAGCTCATGACCCGGACCGGGCTGTCGCCGCGGTGCCACCCGAAGTGGCGCAGCTCCTCGACCAGGCGCTTCTCCACGAGCCCGCCGTAGCGGGTGGGGTGCTTGGTCTCGATGGCGAGCTCGACCCGGCGGTCGCAGTCGGCGACCGTCTCGAGGAGGCGCCGCAGCGTCAGCACCCGGTCGAGCTGCTCGTCCCGCGCCGGCGCCTCGTCGTCCAGGTCGGACCACGGGTTCTTCCAGGAGGCGAACTCGAGGTCGTCGAGGTCGGAGAGCTCGAGCGTGGAGAGGGTGCCGCGCCGCTGCCCGGTACGCCGGAGGTCACGGTCGTGGAAGCAGACCAGATGGCCGTCGGCGGTGAGCCGGACGTCGCACTCGAGGCCGTCGGCGCCGGCCTCGATCGCTCGCAGGTAGGCCGCGAGGGTGTGCTCGGCGAGCTCGTCGCTGGCTCCGCGGTGGGCGACGACCTGCGGGGACATGGCGACCATCGTGGCAGACCGGATCCCCCCTCAGGGTGACCCTGAGGCCAGGTTCAGGGTCGAATCCGATGGACGTCCCCACCACCCGCCGAGGACGATGGGGACCATGACAGCCGCACCCGCGCACTCCTCGCCCGTCGCCGCCTCCGCGCGCGACCTCACGAAGGTCTACGGCACCGGCGAGGCCGAGGTCCGCGCCCTCGACGGGGTCACCGTCGACCTGTTCACCGGCGAGTTCACCGCCGTCATGGGCCCCTCGGGCTCGGGCAAGTCCACCCTGATGCACTGCCTTGCCGCGCTCGACACCCCGACCGCCGGCGAGGCCGTCGTGGGCGGCTCCTCCCTGGGGACGCTCAAGGACAAGCAGCTCACCCGGCTCCGGCGCGAGCAGATCGGGTTCGTCTTCCAGGCCTTCAACCTGGTCCCGACCCTGACGGCCCAGGAGAACATCCTGCTGCCGCTCGACCTCGCCGGCCGCAAGCCGGACCCGGCGTGGTTCGACCAGGTCGTCGACGCGGTCGGGATGCGCTCCCGACTGGGGCACAAGCCGACCGAGCTCTCGGGCGGCCAGCAGCAGCGGGCGGCGTGCGCCCGCGCGCTGGTCAGCCGACCGGCGATCGTCTTCGCCGACGAGCCGACCGGCAACCTCGACTCGACCAGCAGCGCGGAGGTCCTCGGCTTCCTGCGGCGCAGCGTCGACGAGCTCGGCCAGACGATCGTGATGGTCACCCACGACCCGGTCGCGGCGTCCTACACCGACCGGGTGCTCTTCCTCGCCGACGGCCGGATCGTCGAGGAGATGCGCCGGCCCGACCGCGACTCGATCCTCGCGGCGATGGCGCGGCTGACGCCCGCCCGCACGACCGGGAACTGAGCCCGTGCTGCGACTGACCCTGCGCAACCTGCTGGCCCGCAAGGTCCGGCTGGCGATGAGCGCACTCGCGATCGTCCTCGGGATCGGCTTCCTGACCGGGGTCATGACCTTCTCGACCGGCCTCAACAGCACGTTCGACAACATCTTCAAGGGCTCGACGCCGCAGGGCGTCGTCCAGCCCTCCGGCACCGACCCGACCCAGCAGTTCGGGATCGGCGACTCCAACCAGCTGACCCCCCGGGACCTGCGCCGGCTCGACGCGCTGCCGGAGGTCGCGAAGGCCGACGGCCAGGTCAACGGGTTCGGCCTCTACGTGCTCGACCGCGACGGCAAGCTGGTCGGCGCCGGCAGCGGTGCGCCCACCCTGTCGTTCAACTACACCGACACCGAGAACATCCTCGGCGAGCCGAGCCTGACGCTGGTCTCCGGCGACTGGCCGGAATCGACGACCGACGTCGTCCTCGACACCGGAGCCGCGGAGCGGGCGGGCTACGAGGTCGGCGACGAGGTCACCGCCATCGCTCCCGCCGGCGCCTCCGCCGACACGGTGCGCACGACCCTGACGCTCACCGGCACCGCGGAGTTCAACGGCGGCGGCACGGCCGGGGCGACGCTCGTCGTCTTCTCGACCGAGGGCGCCCAGCAGGTCTTCCTCGGCGGCCAGGACGTCTTCACCGGCGCGGCCCTCACCGCGGCGCCGGGCGTCAGCCAGCGCGAGATGGTCGCGGCGGCCCGGACGGTGCTGCCGGACGGCTACGAGGCGGTCACGGGCGACCAGTTCGCCGAGGACTCCTCCAACGCGGTCGGCCAGTTCCTCGACGTGATCTCGACCTTCCTCATCACCTTCGCGGTGATCGCGATCCTCGTCGGCGGCTTCATCATCGCCAACACCTTCAACATCCTCGTCGCCCAGCGGGTGCGCGAGCTGGCGCTGCTGCGCGCGATCGGCGCGAGCACGGCGCAGGTACGGAGCTCGGTGCTCGTCGAGGCCGCTGTCATGGCGCTCGTCGGCTCCTCGCTCGGCATCGGCGTGGGCCTGCTGCTGGCCCGCGCCCTGGCCGCGCTGTTCAGCGCGATCGGCCTCGAGATCGCCGGCAGCGCGCTCCAGCTGACCCCGCTCGCGGTCGTGCTCGCCTACGTCGTCGGGCTGCTCGTCACGATGACCTCGGCCTACCTGCCCGCGCGCCGGGCGTCGCGCACCGCGCCGGTCGCGGCGATGCGCGACGACGTCGCCGCCCCGGCCGAGGGCTCGCTGCGCCGCCGCGGCCTGATCGGTGCCGTCGTCGCCGTGGTCGGCGCCGGGCTCGCGGTCGTCGGTCTCCAGGACCCGCCGTTCCTGCCCGGCGCCGCCTGGATCGGCGCCGCGGCCGTCCTGTGGATCCTCACCGCCGCCGCCCTCAGCCCGGTCGTGGGCCATCCGGTGCTGGTCGCCTGCCGCAGCCTCTTCGGCGCGGTCTTCGGCACCACCGGCCGGCTCGCCGGCGAGAACACGCTGCGCAACCCCCGGCGTACGGGCTCGACCGCGTCGGCGCTGATGATCGGGCTCGCCCTGGTCTCGGCCGTCGGCACTCTCGCCGCGTCGATGAGCGCGACCCTCGACGAGATCGTCGACGACCAGTTCTCCGCCGACTTCCTCGTCCAGTCCGCCAACTTCCAGACCTTCCCGACCGGGATCGGCGACGACATGGAGAAGGTCGACGGGGTGGCCACCGTCAGCCGTGACCAGTACTACCCGGCCCTCGTCGACGGCGAGCAGGAGTTCATCGCCGGCCTGACCTCGAACTTCGACGAGATCTACGAGCTCGAGGTCGTCGACGGCGCCGCCACCATGTCCGGACGGCAGGCGCTGCTCTCGAGCGACGCCGCGGCCGACTACGGCGTGGACGTGGGCGACCCGCTGACGCTCGCCTTCCCCGGCGGCCGGGAGGTCGAGGTCGAGGTCGCCGGCACCTTCGAGGAGACCCCTGTCGTCTCCACCGTGAACGTCCCGATGGAGGTGCTCGAGGAGGCCGGCATCAAGCGCACCGACACCTCGGTCAGCATCAACCTCGAGGACGGCGCCGACAAGGCGGCCGTGCAGGCCGAGCTCGACGAGGTCGTCGCCGACGTCCCGATCGTCAGCGTCCAGGACAAGGAGGCGTTCGCCGACAGCCTCCGCGGGCAGATCAACCAGCTGCTCTACATCATCTACGGCCTGCTCGCGCTGGCGATCGTCATCGCCGTCATCGGCATCGTCAACACCCTCTCGCTCAGCGTCATCGAGCGGACCCGGGAGGTCGGGCTGCTCCGCGCTGTCGGGCTCTCACGGGGCCGGCTGCGGCTGATGGTGACCCTGGAGTCGGTCACGATCTCGGTGATGGGCGCCGTGCTCGGCATGGTCGTCGGTCTCGTCATCGGCGTCCTGCTGCGGCAGTCGCTCGCCGAGGACCTGACGTCGCTGGCCATCCCGCTGTCCAGCCTGGTCGTCTTCCTCGTCATCTCGGTCGTCTTCGGCGTCGTGGCCGCGATCCTGCCGGCGGTCCGGGCGGCACGGATGAAGGTGCTCGATGCGATCGCGACCGAGTAGTTTTGAGGACATGGACGCGGGGCGGGACACCGGGCTGGTGCAGGTGGCGCAGCGCGCCGAGGACCTCGAGCGGGCCACCCGGTGGTACGCCGAGCTGCTCGGCCGTGAGCCGCTGGCGGCGTACGACCCGCCGGGGCTGGTGTTCTTCGACCTCGGCCGCACCCGGCTGCTGCTGGAGACCCGGGCACCCTCGGCCGTGCTCTACCTGCGGGTCGACGACGTCGACGCCGAGGTCGAGCGGCTGCGGGCTCGCGGTGTCGTGGTGACCGGCGAGCCGCACGCGATCTTCCGGCACGACGACGACACCCTCGGGCCGGCCGGCCACGAGGAGTGGCAGGCGTTCGTGCAGGACAGCGAGGGCAACAGCGTCGGCCTCGTCGAGCTCCGCCCCGTCGCCGGCTGATGGGAGCGGGCCACTCCCACGGGTCCCACCGCCGCGCGGAGCCCGCCCCGGTCGGGGCCGGACCCCGCCGGGTGCTCCTCGCGCTCCTCGGCCTGGTCGCCGTCGCGACCGTCGTCGGGCTCGTCGCGCTCTGGCCGGACTCCTCCGCCCTCGACGACGTGGGCAGCCGGGCGGACTTCGCCGGCCCCGGCGTGACCTTCCCGACCGCGGAGGTGACCTCGCTCGACGGACGGGCACTGGAGGCCACGGTCCTGGAGGGGACCGACCAGGGCGACACCGTCGCCCTCGAGCTGCCGCCCCAGGTCGCCGAGTCGGGCCTGACGACCGGTGACACCGTCCTCCTGCGTCGGATCCCCGGTGGCGGTGACGTCCCGACCTCGTGGTCCTGGTTCGGCACCGAGCGGACCGACGCGCTGCTCTGGCTGGCCGTGGCCTTCGTCGTGGTCGTCCTGCTGGTGGCCTGGCACCGCGGGCTGTTCGCGATGGCAGGACTGGCCATCAGCGCGGTCCTGATCCTGGGCTTCCTGCTCCCCGGGCTGCTGACCGGTGGCCCCGCGCTCCTCCTCGGGCTGGTCTGCTCCTCGGCGATCCTCTACGTCGTCCTCTACACCACCCACGGCTTCTCGATCCGGACCAGCGCCGCGCTCGCCGGGACGCTGGTCGGCATCGCCATCACGGCTGCGCTCGGGGTCGTCACGGTGCAGGCCACCCGGCTCAGCGGGGTCGGCGAGGGCGGCGGCCTGCTCCAGACCTACGCGGTGGACCTCGACTTCCAGGGCCTGCTGACCTGTGCGGTCATGATCGCCGGGCTCGGGGTGCTCAACGACGTCACCATCACCCAGACCTCGGCAGTCTGGGAGATCCGGGCCGCGTCCCCCACGATGAGCCGCCGCCGGCTGCTCGCCAGCGGGATGCGGATCGGGCGCGACCACATCGCGTCCACGATCTACACGATCGCCTTCGCCTACACCGGCACGGCGCTCACCCTGCTGCTGGTCCTGCGGCTCTACGAGCTGCCGCTCCTCGAGCTGCTCTCGACCGAGGAGATCACCGCCGAGGTGGTCCGGACCCTGGTCACCAGCATCGGCCTGGTCCTCGCCGTCCCCGTCACCACGGCCATCGCGGTCGCCCTCACGCCGCCGCGACGGTCCGACGCATGACGGTGTTCTTCATGCCCTTCGGTCGCACGAACTCGAAGCCGGCGCGCTCGTAGACCGCTCGGGTGCCGTTGTAGAGGAACGAGGAGGAGAGCCGCCGCTCGCCGGGGATGTGGGGGTAGCCCTCCACGACGCCTCCGCCCGCCTCGGCGATCAGTCCCAGCGCCCCCTCGAGTGCGACGGTGACCAGTCCGTGCTGCCGGAAGCGCTTGTCGACGAAGATGCAGGTGACCCGGAAGTCGGGCTCCCGGTCGCCCTCCGCCGCGAGGTCGGCGAGGTACTGCTTGCTGTGGTGGATGTCGGGCAGCTCCGCGGGCGTGCCGTACTCCGCCCAGGCGATCGCCTCGGGACCGTCCTCCCCCTCGCGCACGACCAGCGCGGCGTGGGCGACGCCTTCCTCGACCAGGCACCGCTTGAAGGCCCGGTTGCCGTCGTAGCCCGGCACGCGGTCGTCGCGGTCGGCGTGGAACTTCACGCACCAGCAGCCGCCGAAGATGCCGCGGTGGCGCTCGACGAGCCCGGCGAAGAGGTCCCACGTGTCCGTGGTGAGCGGCTGGACGGTCGTCGGTCCCGGGTCCTGGGTCGCCATGCGACGCACCCTACGACGGCATCCGGACGCCCCGCGTCCGCTTCAGGCGTGGTCGCGGAGGTAGCGGCCGAAGTGGGGGACGGTGAAGGCGATCCGGCCGCGCTCGCTGGAGTAGATCAGGCCCTTCTTCAGCAGGGCGTCGCGCGCGGGTGAGAGCGACTGGGGCTTCTTGCCGAGCACGGCGGCGACGTCGGCGGTCGGCACGCTCTCGATCTCGTCGAGCGGCTCCTGACCCTCCTCGGCGATCTTGAACGCGACGTCGGCCATGGCCCGGAGGTAGTCGCGCTCCCCCGGCGTGGCGCGCTCGAAGCGCGAGCCGAAGAACCCCACGGCCAGCTCCGACTCCGCCTCGGGGGCGGCGACGGCGACGTCGTCCTCGGTGATCGGGCTGCGCGGGGCACGGTCCCAGACCGCCTTGCCGTAGGCCTGGATGAAGTAGGGGTAGCCGCCGGTCGCGGCGTGCATCGCGGTCAGCGCCTCGGGCGTGTACGACGCGTCCTCGTCCGCGGCCGGCGCCGCCAGCGCGCGGTCGGCCGCCTCGCGCGGCAGCCGGTCGATGCGCTGATAGCGGAAGAGCCGCTCGGAGTAGGACTTGCTGGCGCTGAGCACGGCCGGCAGGTGGGGCAGCCCGGCGCCGACGACGATGACCGGCAGCCCGGACTGACTGATCTCGTGGCAGGCGGCGCAGAGCGCCGAGACGTCGTCGGGCCCGAGGTCCTGCATCTCGTCGATGAAGATCCCGATGCCCTTGCCCTCGTCGGCCGCGAGCCCGCCGAGGTCGGTGAAGAGCTCGACGAGGTCGATCTCGACGTCGCCGGAGTCGGCGCGGCCCTTGACCGCCGGCGCGTCGATGCCGGGGTTCCACTGGTCGCGCAGCTTCGCGTTCGGGCCCGCGTCGCGCTGGGCGAAGGAGCGGATGACGCCGAGGACGTGGGAGACCGACTCCTCGTCGCGGTGGCCGAGCTCGCGGACGGCCTGGTGGAGCGCGCTCGACAGCGGCCGGCGCAGCGACTGGTCGGGCCGCGCCTCGAGCTTGCCGGTGCCCCAGCGGCGGCGTACGGCGGCGGAGCGCAGCGCGTTGAGGAGCACCGTCTTGCCGACGCCCCGCAGCCCCGTCAGCACCAGCGACCGTTCCGGGCGGCCCGCGGCGACCCGCTCGAGCACGACGTCGAAGGCGCCGAGCTGCTCGTCGCGGCCGGCGAGCTCGGGCGGGCGCTGGCCGGCGCCGGGCGCGTAGGGGTTCCGGATCGGGTCCACGATCGGACCGTATCGATCTCTCTAGCGAGATCCGTAGATTTCGCTAGCGCGTGTCAGACAGCGCTCGGGGGCGCCCTCAGACCGCCTCGTGGCGACGGCGCAGCACGACCTCGTAGGCCGCGTCGAGGCCCTCGCGGAGGGTCTCGATCATCACCGGGACGTCGTCGACGCCGAGCCGGAAGGTCGCGGTGCAGACGTTGTCGCGCCACAGCGACAGCACCACGACACCGTCGTCACCGTCGCGGTCGTCGAGGTGGCAGGAGACCCGGAGCGCGCGGTCGCCGCCGCGGGCGTCGAGGAAGATCGACCCGTGGGCGGGGAGCGGGCGGACGTCGGCCATCCCTCATTCTGCGCCTGACCAGCGCGTTCTGTCACGGGTCCGGCCTAGAGTGACCCCGTGCCCGAGCTGCCCGAGGTGGAAGCCCTGGCCCTCGACCTGAAGGGCCGGTTCGCCGACCGCGCGCTCGCGAAGGTCCACGTGGTGGCGTTCTCGGCGCTCAAGACCTTCGACCCGCCGGTCCACGCGGTGGAGGGCTCCTTCGTCGACGACGTGACCCGCCACGGCAAGTTCCTCGACGTCTCCGCCGGCGGCCTCCACCTCGTGCTCCACCTGGCCCGGGCCGGCTGGGTCCGCTGGCGCGACGAGCTGCCGACGACCCCGCCGCGGCCGTCGAACAAGTCGCCGTTGGCGGTCCGCGTCGAGCTCGACGACGGCACCGGCATCGACGTGACCGAGGCCGGCACCAAGAAGAGCCTCGCCCTCTACGTCGTGCGCCAGCCGTCCGACGTCCCCGGCATCGCCAGCCTCGGGCCCGACCCGCTCGTCGACGACTTCACCCGCGAGGCGCTCGGCGCGATCCTGACGAAGGCCGGCCGCTCCCAGGTCAAGGGCGTGCTGCGCCACCAGGGCACCATCGCCGGCATCGGCAACGCCTACTCCGACGAGATCCTCCACGCGGCCCGGATGTCGCCGTTCAAGCCGGCCAACACGATCGTCGACGACGAGCTCACGACGCTCCACGACGCGATCGGGCGGGTCCTCGGCGAGGCGGTCGACCGCTCCCGCGGGCTGGCAGCGGCCGATCTCAAGGGCGAGAAGAAGACCAACCTCGCCGTCCACGGCCGGACCGGCCAGCCGTGCCCGGTCTGCGGCGACACCGTGCGCGAGGTCAGCTTCGCCGACTCCAGCCTGCAGTACTGCCCGACCTGCCAGACGGGCGGCAAGCCGCTCGCCGACCGCCGGATGTCACGGCTCCTCAAGTAGCCCCGGGTGGGGTGACGGCTCGACGCCGTCAGGGCTACCGTGGCGGGACCATGACCTCCCTCCCGCGCCACCCGGAGATCCCGAGCACCACGCTCGCCGACCTGCCCGACCCGCTGCCCGAGGGCCTCACGGTGCTCGACGTGCGCGAGCCCGACGAGTGGGTCCACGGCCACATCGACGGAGCGCTCCACGTCCCGATGATGGAGCTGCCGCAGCGCCGCGAGGAGATCCCCGAGGGGCAGGTCCTCGTCGTGTGCCGGGTCGGCGGACGCTCGCTCCAGGTCACCCACTGGCTCACCCAGCTCGGCGTCGACGCAGTCAACCTCGACGGCGGGATGATCGAGTGGGCCGCGGCCGGCCGCGCCTACGTCAGCGAGACCGGCCGGGAGCCACAGGTCGTCTGAGTCCGGGACCTCCGCCCCTGCCGCCGCGCTGCGCTCCGGCCCAGGCTGGGAGCAGGAGGTGGTGACGATGTCCGTCACGTCCGTCCCGACCGGAGCCCGCCACGTCCGCCGCGCCTGGCTCTCCCTGGCCCTGCTCCCCGTCGCCCTGGTCGCCGCGTTCGCCGTCGGCGAGGGGCTGGTCACGCTGCTGGGGGCCGAGCCGCACGGCGCGGAGGCCGCCCCGCTGTGGGTCGTGCTCCTCGCGTTCCCGCCGGCCTTCCTGCTCCTCTCGGTGCCGGCAGCCCTCGCCTGGCACCAGGCGCGGCTCGCCGCGGCGGAGGGCGACCGCCGCGGCCGCGTCCCCGCGGTCATCGGCGGCGTCGTCACCGGCTGGTTCCTGCTGACGAACCTGGCGTCGTACGTCGTGGACCTCGTGCGCTAGCGCCAGGGAGCAGGCAGCGGCAGGTCGAGCGCACGCGGCAGCCGCTCGAGGTAGTCCTCGCGCGGCACCTCGCGGACCCCCAGCGTGGCGAGGTGGTCGGTGACCCACTGGGTGTCGAGGACCCGGTGGTCGGCGTGCTCGTCGCGCAGCAGCTCCACCAGCCCGACCAGCGCCGCCTTGGACGCGTCACGCTCCCGGTGGAACATCGACTCGCCCGCGAAGAGCCCGCCGATCGCGACGCCGTAGAGGCCGCCGACGAGCTCGTCGTCGCGCCACGCCTCGACACTGTGGACCCAGCCGAGCTGGCCGAGCCGGAGGTACGCCGCCCGCACGTCGTCGTCGATCCAGCCGCCCGGGCGGCCGGGGTCGGCGCAGCCCGCGATGACCTCCGCCAGCGCCGTGTCGACCCGGATCTCGAAGCGCTTCAACGACGTGCGGAGCGAGCGCGTGACCCGGAGCGCGTCGAGTCCGAGGACTCCCCGCTCGAGCGGGCTCCACCAGCCCGGCGCGCCCGCTCCCTCGAACGGCATGGGGAACAGACCGCGGCGGTAGGCGTCGAGGATCGTGCCCGGCGCGAGGTCGGCCCCGATCGCGACCAGGTCGTCGTCGTCCGGCCACGACTCCACCGGCGGGAACGACCACGCCGTACGGGGTGGCTCGACGGGGGGCACGCGATCGAACCTACTGGGCTGCTCTCCGTAGGATCGCCTCATGGGCACGATGAGCACGATCAGCAGGCGTCTGGCTCCGCGCGTGACGGCGCTGGCGCCGAACCTGACCAGCACGTTCGTGCGCGAGGCGCTGCGCCGGGCGATCGAGGGCGTCGGACCGCTGCCCTCGGCAGCCGACGCGGCGGACACCCAGCTGCGCGAGCAGCACGGCGACGTCGAGCGGGCGATCCACGAGGTGATCGAGAACCACGTGCGCTACGCCGGCGCGCAGGGCTTCGTCACCAACCTCGGTGGCCTGGTGACCATGACCGTCACCGTGCCGACGAACATCACCGGCCTCGCGCTGATCACCTGCCGCATGGTCGCCGGCATCGCCCACCTGCGGGGCTACGACCTCGACGACCCGCGGGTCCGCAACGCCATCCTGGTCTGCATCCTCGGTGAGGGCTCGGTGAAGGACCTGGTCAAGGGCGGCTACCTGCCGGCGCCACCGATGGCGCTGGCCACCGCACCGGTCCACGACCCCGAGGTCGACCAGCGGGTCACCACCTACGTCGCCCGCGACCTGATCTCGCGCGTCGCCGGCAAGCGGCTGGCGACGACCGTCGGCCGCCGGGTCCCGGTCGTCGGCGGCGTCGTCGGGGCGAGCGCCGACGGCTACGCGACGTGGCGCATCGGCCGCTACGCCGACCGCGAGCTCCTGCCCCGCGCGAAGCGGTAGCCGCGGAGCGCGAGCCGCCCGACCCGGGAGGCCTGGAGCCGGCGGACGGTCTTCTCGCGCCAGCGATAGGTCGGTCGCAGGTAGGCCTTCTCCAGCTCGCGCTCGAGGTGACCGACCCGCTCGTGGAGGTCGTGCTCGACGTGCATGAGCCGGGCGTTGTCGACCAGCAGCGCCCGGATCGCGTCGATCGCCGCGTCCGCGACCTGGGCCTCGTCGGGGTGGTCGGGGTCGGCCCAGTCGGCCGGCGGCGGGTCACCGACGAGGTCGTCGAGGTCGCCGCACACGTCGTAGCCGCGGTCGCGGACGGTGTCGATCCACGACTGCTGGAGCGGGGCGACCCACGCATGGTCGGCCGGGGGCAGGTTCAGCCGGGGTGAGCGGCGGCGGCGCGAGAGGGTCTGGTGGGCGAGCAGCTCGCGGACGAGCGGGCGGTAGTCGGCCGGCGGGACGACCTTGTTGGCCTTGACGTTGATCCGGCGGACGACGGTCGTCTCGGGCACGCCGAGGGACGGGTTGGCGCGCTCGGCCTCGACGTCGAGCTCGAGGTCGTCGAGCCCGAAGGTGGTGCTGAACCGCTGCCACAGCAGGTCGGGCGGGCTGCCGGGCCGCGGCACCGTCACCAGGTGGACGCGCTCCGCCGGCAGGCCGGCGGCCCAGCGGTCGAGGATGTCGGGGACCTCCTGGACGCCCCAGAACCAGCTGCCGATCGGCGTCGCCCGCTCGGGGTCGCGGACCTGGGCCAGGAACTTCCCGTAGGGCAGCTCACGACGGTGCTTGACGTTCTCCTGCCACTCCGCGGGGATCTGGCGCACCAGGTCGCGCACCGACAGGACGACGTGGATCTCGGTGTCGGGGTGGCCGAGCGAGGCCATCGCCCGCTCGGCCTGGGCGCGCGAGGCGATCGCGAGGATCTCGTGGCTGATGATCGCGGTGCCGTCGGGGTGGCGGTCGTGGAAGTGTCGGACCTTCTCCGCGAGCGCGTCCCACGCGCCGACCGCCTCGTCCTCCAGCCCGCCCCACGGCAGCTGCATCAGGTCGAGGGCTGCCAGGAAGTGGGCGTCGAACCGCTCGGCGGGATAGAGGACGCCCTGCTTTCGCAGGATCCGCTGGTTGCGGAACAACACGTCCTGGAAGTGGCTCGTGCCGGTCTTCGGCGTGCCGACGTGGAGCAGGACCCGACGGGTCACGGTGTCCTCCTCACGATTCGTCCCTCGGCGTCCCGAGCAGCAGCCGGACCGCCAGCGCGAGGGTCCGCGACGACGCGGCCGCTCCGACGCCGGGGTTGTCAGCAGGGCGCTCGGTCGGGCGCACGAGCGCCGGATCGCCGTGCACACGATAGCGACCCCGGGTCAGCTCGCCGACCATGTGCTCCGCACGTCCGGTGACCCACTCCCGGTGGCGCGGCGGCACGACCAGCGCGGGCCCGTCGTCGGTCTCGAGCCACGGCCTCAGCACCTCGGTGGTCAGCCGCGCGCGACGTGGCGGCCTCGCCATCGGCCGCAGGGCCGACGCCACCCGGCGACCCAGGTCCGCCGCCGCGGCGGAGAGCACCGGCCGGTCCGGCAGGCGTCGTACGCCGAGCAGGCCCGCGGCGAGCGCAGGGTCCGTCACGACGTGCACCGCCCGACGGTCGACGCCGGCGTCGAGCTCGCGGCGCGCGAGCCGGGGCAGGTCGACCTGCTCGGGCAACCGGCCCTGCCGGACGGTGGCGGCGAGCCACTCGTGCCACGGCGGCGCGCCGTGGCGCAGCGACTGGGCGGTCCAGAGGTCCACCAGGAGCTGGCCGGTGTCGGTGCCGACGATGACGACCCGTGGGTGTCGGCCACCGGGCGGGCGGCCGTCGGCGACGAGGTGGCGGCGCAGCGGCACCACGACCTCCGGGTCTCCCCGGAGGTGGTAGCGGGTGCGCCACACCCGCGGCCGGAGCACCTCCGGTGCGGGCTCGAGGGTCGTGCTGGCGAGCCGCTGGGCGAGCAGCACCGACGCGAGGCGTGCCAGCTCGCCGTCGGGGACGTCCGCGGGGTCGACCGGGCGTGGCCCGTGGTCGGGCACGTCGCCACCGCCGACGAGCGGCAGCGAGGGCCGGCTGCGCCGGGGCGGGTCGGAGGCGACGACGGTGGTCGCGAGCTCGGCGCCCACGCCGCCGGCGAGGTTGAGACGTCGGAGCAGCTCGAGCTGCTGGGCGCCGGGCACCACCTCGGCGCACGGCTCTGCCTCGCCCGACCAGTCGGCCCACGGCGTCGTACCGCCGTCGGTGAGGTGGGCGACCCACCCCCAGGCGCGACGGTTCACCGGGCTATCACCGGGACCGCAGGCGGCTGACGTTCTGCCGGAGCCGCGAGGTCAGCTGCTGGTCGGGGTCGGGACGGCTGGCCGCCTCGCTGGTCATCGCCGCGAGCGCGCGCATCGCGACGCGCAGCCGCTGGCGCGGCTTGACGTGGTCGGGGTCGGCCCAGTCCTCGGGGGTCGCCTCCCGCGGCACCAGGTCGCGGACGTCGCCCACGACGTCGATGCCGGCCTGCTCGACCCACTCGACCCACTGCTGACCGCGCTCGACGACCCACTCGTGGTGGTCGGGTGGGAGCAGGATCCGCGGGCTCTTGCCCTGGACCAGCTCCTCCTCGGCCAGCATCTGCCGGATCAGGCCGTCGTAGGCCGCCTCGCGGCGTACCTTCCGGTCGAGCTTCTTGTTGAGCTGGCGCAGCACCGCGGTCTCGGCGACGCCGAGCGAGGCGTTGGCGCGCGTGCTCTCCTCGGGTGCCCACGACGACTCGATCCGGGTCGCGCGGCAGAACCGGTCCCAGAGCGACTCGCCCTTGCGGTCGAGCGGGACGGTCACGAGGTGGATGTTCTCGGGCGGCACGTGGGCACCCCAAGTGCCGAGCACCGAGGGCAGGTCGAAGGCACGCGAGAACCAGGTTCGGCCGCGCTGGCTCTTCTTCAGGAACTTCTGGTAGCGCCAGGTCCGGCCTTGCTTGATGCTCTCCTGCCACGCCGCCGGCAGCTGGCGGGCGAGGTCGCGGGCGGTGTAGACGACGTGGACGTCGGCGCCGTCGGCGAGGTCGTTCATCGCCCGCGCGACGTGGTGGGAGCGGGCCGGTGCGAGGATCTCGTGGCTGACGATGACGGTCCCGCTGCGCTTGTCGATGCGCTTGACCAGCTGGTCCCAGCTGCCCTCGGCGTGCCCGGGTGCGCCGCCCCAGTCCTGCCCCAGCAGGTCGAGCGCGGCGCGGAACTGGAAGAGACCCGGACTCACCAGCGGCGACTTCGTCGGGAAGTGGACGTCGTGGTCGGACAACCGGGCCGCGTTGAGCGTCAGCCGGTCCTGCAGGTAGGTCGTGCCGGTCTTGGGTGCCCCGATGTGGAGGTAGACCGTGCGACTCATGCGGGCGATTGTGCCAGCGGGGGGTGCGGGCCGTGGTGTGTGGGTAACTGCGGATCCAGTGCGCTTCCCACGGGTTCTGACGCGTGGGAAGCGCACCGGATCTGGCGTTAGCCGCAGATTTCAGGCCCCAGCCAGCGCCCGTACGACGGCGGAGGGGCTGGGCCGACCCAGCACCCCGGCCATCCAGGTCGAGGTCTCGACGACGGCGCCGAGGTCGACGCCGTGCTCGATGCCGAGGCCGGTCAGCATCCAGACCAGGTCCTCGGTCGCGAGGTTGCCGGTCGCCGACTTCGCGTAGGGGCAGCCGCCGAGGCCACCGGCGCTGGCGTCGAAGGTGGTGATGCCGCAGCGCAGGGCCGCGTGGGCGTTGGCGAGCGCCTGGCCGTAGGTGTCGTGGAAGTGCATCGCGAGCCGGTCGGTCCCGACCCCGGCCGCCTCGAAGCCGGCGACCAGCGCCTTGACGTGGCCGGCGGTGCCGACGCCGATCGTGTCGCCCAGGCTGAGCTGGGTCGCGCCGAGGTCGAGCAGGCGGGTGCCGGCGGTGACCACCTGGTCGACCGGGACGGTGCCCTCCCACGGGTCGCCGAAGCACATCGAGACGTAGGCCCGGACGTCGAGCCCGGCGTCCAGCGCGCGGCGTACGACGGGCTCGAACATGGCGTACTGCTCGTCGAGGCCGCGGTTGAGGTTCTTCTGCGCGAAGGTCTCGGTCGCGGAGCCGAAGATCGCGACGTGGCGCAGCCCCAGCTCGAGCGCCCGGTCGAGGCCGCGTTCGTTGGGCACCAGCACGGGCAGGTCGACGCCCTCGTCGCCGAGCAGCCCCATCAGCTCGGCCGCGTCGGCCAGCTGGGGCACCCACCGCGGGTGGACGAACGACGTCGCCTCCACGACCGGCAGCCCGGCGGCCAGCAGGCGGCGTACGAACTCGGCCTTGGCCTCGACGGGCACGACCGCCTGTTCGTTCTGGAGCCCGTCGCGCGGGCCCACCTCGTAGATCGTGACCCGCTCCGGGAGACCGGCCTCGGGCTGCACCATCGGGAGCGTCATGACTCCTCCACCACGAACAGGGTCGCGCCCAGCGCCACGCCCGCGCCGGCGGTCGCGCCGACCTCGGTGACGGTGCCGTCGAAGGGGGCCTTCAGGGCGAGCTCCATCTTCATCGCCTCCAGCGTCCCGAGGACCTGGCCCTCGGTCACGCGGTCGCCGGCGGACACCCGTACGTCGAGCACGGTGCCGGGCATCGGGGCCGTGAGCGTCCCGTCGGAGACCGCGGCGCTGCCCGACATCCGGTCGGGCCGGGTGAAGTGGAAGCGCTGGCCGTGGAGCGCGACGTCGACGAAGTCGCGCTGGGCGTTGATGGCCGAGCGCACGACGTGGCCGTCGACGACCGCCTCGAGGACGTGGTCGGCGGCGCTGATGGTGCGCACGAGCACGCCGTTCGCCGTGCCGGCCGCGCGGTCGACGACGACGTCCTCGTCGAGCTCGACGAGCGTCGGTGCCGGGTCGCCGCCGAGTCGGAATCCGTCGGCCTGGAACGGGTGGCCGGTGTCCATCGAGGTCAGCAGGGCCGAGGTCCACGCGCCGAGCAGCCGCGCGGTGGTCGGGTCGGGCGCCGGGACGTCGTTCCGGTCGAGCCACGCCGTGTCGATGCCTGCGTCGCGGAACTCGTCGCTCGCGACGAGCGTGCGCAGGAAGCCGGCGTTGGTCGTGAGCCCGAGCACCGCGGTCTCGTCGAGCGCGGCCACCAGCGCCTGCCGGGCGGCCTCGCGGTCGGCGCCGTGGGCGATCACCTTGCCGAGCATCGGGTCGTAAGCCGTCGAGACCGTCTGGCCGCTCTCCAGGGCCTGGTCGACGCGGACGCCGGTCAGGCCCGTCGGCCAGCGCACGATGCTCGCCGTGCCGGCCTGGGGCAGGAAGCCGCCGAAGGAGTCCTCGGCGTAGACCCGGGCCTCGATCGCGTGGCCCTCGCGGCGGACCTCGTCCTGGCTCAGGCCGAGCGGCTCGCCGTCGGCCACCCGGAGCTGGAGCTCGACGAGGTCGAGGCCGGTGACCATCTCGGTGACGGGGTGCTCGACCTGGAGCCGGGTGTTCATCTCGAGGAAGTAGAACTCGCCGGTGTCGTCGTCGAGCAGGAACTCCACGGTGCCGGCGTTGACGTAGCCGACGTGGCGGGCGAGGTCGACCGCCGCCGTCGTGATCGCCGTGCGCTGGTCGTCGGTCAGCGTCGGGGCGGGCGCCTCCTCGAGGACCTTCTGGTGGCGCCGCTGGGTCGAGCAGTCGCGCTCGTGGAGGTGGAGCACGGTGCCGTGGCTGTCGCCGACGACCTGCACCTCGATGTGACGCCCGCGCTCGACGTACTTCTCCACGAGCATCGTGTCGTCGCCGAAGGCGGACAACGCCTCGCGCTTCGCGGCTGCGACGGCCTCGTCCATCTCGCCCGCGGAGCGCACGATCCGCATGCCCTTGCCTCCGCCACCGGCGGCTGCCTTCACGAGCACCGGGTACGACGCGTCGTCGCCGGTCGGCACGACCGGCACGCCCGCGGCGACCGCCAGCTCGCGGGCGGCGTCCTTGCGTCCCATCTGCTCCATGACCGCGGCGCTCGGGCCGACCAGGGTGACGCCGGCGGCCTCGAGGGCCGAGGCGAAGTCGGCGCGCTCGGAGAGGAAGCCGTAGCCGGGGTGGACCGCGTCGGCGCCGCTCTCGACGGCCGCGGCCACGACGGCGTCGACGTCGAGATAGCTCGGGACGCGGACGGCATCGCTCGCGGCGTGGACGTGGGGGGCAGCGGCGTCGAGGTCGGTGAAGACCGCGACGGTGCGGATGCCGAGTCGCTCGGCGGTCCGCATGACGCGCAGGGCGATCTCGCCACGGTTGGCGATGAGGAGGGTCTTCATCAGCTCACATCCGGAAGATGCCGTAGGAGGGGTCCGGCACGGGTGCGTGCGCCGTCGCGGCGAGGCCCATGCCCAGCACGCGGCGGGTGTCGGCCGGATCGATGATGCCGTCGTCCCAGAGTCGTGCGGAGGCGTAGTAGGGCGAGCCCTGGGTCTCGTACTGCTCCCGGATCGGCGCCTTGAACTCCTCGTCCTGCTCGCGCCCGGCGACGGTCGCGAGCACGGTCGCGGCCTGCTCGCCACCCATGACGGAGATCCGCGCGTTGGGCCACATCCAGAGGAAGCGAGGGTCGTAGGCGCGGCCGCACATGCCGTAGTTGCCGGCGCCGAACGAGCCGCCGATGACGACGGTGAACTTGGGGACCACCGAGCAGGCGACCGCGGTGACGAGCTTCGCGCCGTCGCGGGCGATGCCGCCGTTCTCGTACTCCTTGCCGACCATGAAGCCGGAGATGTTCTGGAGGAACACCAGCGGGATGCCGCGCTGGTTGCACAGCTGGATGAAGTGGGCGCCCTTGAGCGCCGACTCGCTGAACAGGATGCCGTTGTTGGCCACGATGCCGACCTCGTGACCCCAGATCCGCGCGAAGCCACAGACGAGGGTGTCGCCGTAGAGCTGCTTGAACTCGTGGAAGCGGCTGCCGTCGACGACCCGGCGGATCACCTCGCGCACGTCGTAGGGGGTGCGGGTGTCGGTCGGGACGACGTCGTAGAGCCCGGCCGGGTCCTCGGCCGGCTCCTCCGGTCTCGACTCGCTCGCTGCGCTCGCGGCCCGACCACCGACCGGCGGCAGTGTCGAGATGACGGACCGCACGATCGCGAGCGCGTGGGCGTCGTCCTCGGCGAGGTGGTCGACCACCCCCGACGTCCGCGCGTGGACGTCGCCGCCACCGAGCTCCTCGGCGGTGACGACCTCACCGGTCGCGGCCTTCACCAGCGGCGGGCCGCCGAGGAAGATCGTGCCCTGATCCTTCACGATGACGGTCTCGTCGGACATCGCGGGGACGTAGGCGCCGCCCGCGGTGCACGAGCCCATGACGCTCGCGACCTGCGGGATGCCTCGGGCCGAGAGGTTGGCCTGGTTGAAGAAGATCCGGCCGAAGTGCTCGCGGTCGGGGAAGACCTCGTCCTGCATCGGCAGGAACGCGCCCCCGGAGTCGACGAGGTAGAGGCACGGCAGCCGGTTCTCCCCGGCGATCGTCTGCGCCCGGAGGTGCTTCTTGACCGTCATCGGGTAGTAGGTGCCGCCCTTGACGGTCGCGTCGTTGGCGACGACCACGCACTCGCGGCCGGCGACCCGGCCGATGCCGGTGACGACGCCGGCGCTCGGCACGGCATTGACATCACTGTCGTCACGCCCGTACATGCCGTACGCCGCCAACGGGCTCAGCTCGAGGAACGGGCTGCCCGGGTCGAGCAACCGGTCGACCCGTTCACGGACCAGCAGCTTGCCCCGGTCGGTGTGCTTGCGCCGGGCGCTCTCCGAGCCACCCTGCCGGACGGTGGCGAGCCGCTCCCGCAGCTCGTCGACCAGCTCTCTCATCTCGGCCACCCGCCAAGGTTAGCGATCGTTAACCTACGGCGCCAGCGCGGCCGCGTGGTTCGTGACGGTAGAAAGGCGCCATGGACGACAACGTGGACATGACCGGTGTGGCTGACGCCGACCGAGCCACCCTGCAGGAGCTGTCCCAGCGGCGTCTCCTCGAGCTGGCGCGGGAACGTGACGTCCGGGGGCGCACCGGCATGGACCGCGAGGCGCTCGTGGAGGCGCTGCTGCCCGCGGACCCGGAGGACGGCCGTGCCGACGGCATCCCCCGCACCGGCGACGTGCAGCGTCCGGCGGGTTCGAGGTTCGAGGCGTTCCGCGAGCTCGCCGAGGCGCGCGCCCGGGGCGAAATGGTGTTCCTGCCGCGGCTGCTCCAGGGGCACGACCGGAGGCTCCACGTCCGGCAGACCGTCCGGGAGGACCACCAGGTCCGGATCGCCAACCACGACCAGGAGGCCGAGGAGAAGTTCGCCAAGCTCGACGCCTCGCTGTTCTCCTTCTTCCGCGGCACCTGCCTGCTCTTCTTCCGCGACATGGCCGGCGAGGACGCGTGGATGCCCACGGTCCTCACGCTGGGCGACGTCCACCCCGAGAACTTCGGGGTGATGCCGAGCTACGACAACGTCCCGATCTTCGGCTCCAACGACTTCGACGAGGCCTTCTACGCACCCTTCACCTGGGACCTCAAGCGCGGCGCGACCGGGTTCGTCATCGCGGCCGGCGAGGTCGGCGACCACGGACCGAAGCGTGCCGCCAAGATCGTGCGCGCCTTCGTCCGCGGCTACCTCGAGGCGCTGCGCGGCTACGCGGGGGCCGGCCAGGAGGACCGCGAGCAGATCCGGCAGGACAACGCGCCGGAGCTCGTCGCCTCGCTGATCGACGACGCGCAGCAGAGCCGGGCCGACTGGCTGGAGCGCAAGTACCTCGACGAGTACAAGCGTGGCTTCCGTGCCGACGAGGAGCACCTCCCGGTCAGCCACCGGCGCGAGGAGTTCCAGGAGGCCCTGCACCGCTTCGTCGACGAGAACGACGTGGACGTCCCCGACCGGACCCCCGGGATGAAGGTCAAGGACGTGTGCATCCGGCTCGGGCAGGGCACCCAGTCGCTGGGTCTCCCCCGCTACTACCTGCTGGTCGAGGGACCGAACGCCGACGGGTCCGACGACGTGATCATCGAGTTCAAGCAGGCTCGACGCTCGGCACTGGCGGGCCTCGTGCCGCCCTCGGAGTTCACGCTCGACGGCAACGCGGAGCGGATCAGCCATGCCCAGGGGGTCCACCTGGTCCGCGGTGACCGCTTCTACGGGGCCGTCGAGCTCGACGGCCTGAGCTTCATGGTGCGCGAGCGCGCGCCCTACCGCGAGAAGATCGACCTCTCGGACCTCTCGAAGAAGGAGTGGTCCACCTACGCCGGCATCTGCGGGCGCTCCCTGGCCCACTCGCACGCGATGTCCGACGAGTCCGGGCTCCTGGACTACGACGTCGAGCCCGCGATCCTCGCCGCGGCCGGGGCCGACGACCTCTTCGTCGACGACATCGTCTGCTTCGCCGCCGAGGCCGCGGACCGCGTACGTCGCGACCACGAGCACTTCCGGACCGACTACCGCCTGGGCGCCTTCAGGACCATCGACCACGTCTTCCGGTGAGGCGGGCGGGACTACACCCTTTCGTGTGCAGACCTAGCGTGGCGGCATGACCGAGAACGGAGACCGCGACCACCTCGTCCGCCTGATGGAGGACATGCCGATCGCCATGTTCACGACCTTCGGCCCGGAGGGGCCGCGGACCGTCCCGATGGCGCGGCAGGAGGTCGAGCCCGACGCCGAGATGTGGTTCATCACCGCCCGCAGCACCCAGCACACCCACGCGATCGCCGCCGACCCCCGGGTCGCGCTGTCGTTCTCGTCCCGCGACGCCTGGGTGGCGCTGACCGGCCGGGCCGAGGTCGTCGACGACACCGACAAGCTGGCCGAGCTGTGGAACACCTTCGCGGAGGCGTGGCTCCCCGGCGGCCCGGAGAACCCGGACGCCGTGCTGCTGCGGGTCGACGTCGAGCAGGCCGAGTACTGGGACACCCCCGGCGGGAAGGTCGCGTCGCTCCTCAGCTTCGCGAAGACCAAGCTGACCGGCGAGACCTACGACGCGGACCACGGGACCGTCACGCCCTGACGCCGCCCCGGGCGTGACCGACCGCACTCCCGGTCGCAGACCAAAGTCGGTCGCGCCCGTCGGCGCCAGTTCCTACGCTGGCGCGGTGAGCACCGGAACCGTTCCCGACCCGAGCACCGACCCTGCTGACGGGGGGCAGGTCACCGCCGACGACAAGCTCGACCGCAGGGTCCTCATGGTCGCCGGCGTCGTCGTCCTCGGCGCGATCATGTCGATCCTCGACATCACCGTCGTCTCGGTCGCGCTGGAGACCTTCCAGCGCGAGTTCGACGCGGACACCAGTGCCGTCGCCTGGACGATGACCGGCTACACGCTCGCGCTCGCCGCAGTGATCCCGATGACCGGCTGGGCGGCCGACCGGTTCGGCACCAAGCGCCTCTACCTGCTCGCGGTCGCGCTGTTCACCGTGGGCTCGGTGCTGTGCGCGATGGCCACCTCCCTGTCGATGCTCGTGACCTTCCGCGTCCTCCAGGGCCTCGGCGGCGGCATGCTGATGCCGCTCGGCATGACGATCCTCACCCGCGCCGCCGGTCCCGAGCGGGTCGGCCGCGTGATGGCCGTGCTCGGGATCCCGATGCTGCTCGGCCCGATCTTCGGCCCGATCATCGGCGGCACCCTGATCGACAACGCCTCGTGGCACTGGATCTTCCTCATCAACCTGCCGATCGGCATCGCGGCCATCATCTACGCCGCGGTCGTGCTGCCGAAGGACCACGTCGAGCCCTCGGAGTCCTTCGACTTCGTCGGCATGCTGCTGCTCTCGCCCGGCCTGGCGGCCTTCCTCTACGGCGTCTCGTCGATCCCCGAGCAGGGCACGGTGATGGCCGGCAAGGTGCTCGCCCCGGCGATCATCGGGCTGGTCCTGATCGCGGCCTTCGTGCCGTGGGCGCTGCGCAAGGCCAACATCCACCCGCTGGTCGAGCTGCGGCTGCTCAAGAACCGCAACATGACCGTCGCGCTGGTCGCGATGTCGCTGTTCGCCATCGCCTTCTTCGGTGCCTCGCTGCTGTTCCCGCTCTACTTCATCCAGGTCCGCGGCGAGACCGCCGGCTTCACCGGCTGGCTGCTGGCCCCGCAGGGCGTCGGCGCGATGCTGACGATGCCGCTGGCCGGCGTGCTCGCCGACAAGATCGGTCCGGGCAAGATCGTGATGACCGGCATCGCCACCATCACCGTCGGCATGGGGATGTTCACCCAGATCGGCCCCGACACCGGCTACGCCTACCTGCTCGGGGCGCTGTTCATCATGGGCCTCGGCATGGGCGGCACGATGATGCCGATCATGACGGCCGCGCTCGCGACGCTGACCGACCACAACGTCGCCCGGGGCTCGACCCTGCTCAACATCCAGCAGCAGGTCGCGGCCTCGATCGGCACCGCGCTGTTCTCGGTGATCTTGACCAACGAGCTGAAGGACTCGCGCTTCGTCCAGGCCGGCACCGCCCTCCAGCAGGCCGGCGGCGACCAGACGCAGGTCGCGGCGATCCTCCAGCGGTTCGGGATCAGCCCCGACCAGCTCGGCTCGCTCGAGACGCTGGTCCGCAGCGACATGGCCGACGCCTTCGCGACCGTCTTCGTCGTGGCGACCCTCCTGGTCGCCTGCTGCCTGATCCCGGCCTTCTTCCTGCCGCGCAGGAAGGTCGCTCCCGTCGACCCGACCGTGATGGCCGGACACTGACGGCCCACGGGCCGGGGTGAGACACCCACCCTCCGGGGTTAGCGGACGCTAACCTCGGAGGGTGACCACCCAGGCGACCGGCACCCGGCGCGAGCAGCTGCTCGCGACCGCGGCCGAGCTCTTCGCCGCCCGCGGCTTCCACGGCGTCTCCGTCGCCGAGATCGGCGCGGCCGTCGGCATCTCCGGTCCGGCGCTCTACAAGCACTTCCCCGGCAAGGACGCGATCCTCGCCGAGATGCTGGTGGCGATCAGCCAGGAGCTGCTGTCGGTCGGACGTGCACGCGCCGGCGCGGCCGGTGGCGGCGTACCCGCCCTGCAGGCGCTGGTCGACTGGCACGTCGACTTCGCACTGCGCCACCGGGCGCTCATCGTCGTCCAGGACCGCGACTGGGAGTCGTTGCCACCCGAGGCCAGGGAGCAGGTCCGGTCGTTGCAGCGCGCCTACGTCGATGTGTGGGCCGCCGAGCTCGCGCACGTCCACGACGGGCTGCCGCTCGACCGGGGGCGCGCCATGGCCCACGCCACGTTCGGCCTGATCAACTCCACTCCCCACAGCGTCCTCCTGCCCGAGCCGGAGATGCGTGCGCTGCTCACCGGGATGGCCCTCGGCGCCCTCGGGGTGTGATCGACCGTTGCTGGCTAACGTCGGCTCCGGCGCGCTCCCCACGGGTTCTGACCCGTGGGTAGCGCACCCGATCTGACGTTAGCCACTCAGATCAGCAGCGCGCGGCGCAGGTGATGCAGGTGCGGGCCTCGGGGCGGGCGTCGAGGCGGGCGGGGTCGATGTCGCGGCCGCACACCGCGCACCGGCCGTAGTCACCCGCGTCGTACCGGACGAGCGCCGCGTCGAGCTCGGCGAGGCGGTGACGGGCCTGCCGGAGCAGCGAGTCGACCTGCGACCGCTCGAAGGCGATGGTCGCGCCCTCGGGGTCGTGCTCGTCGTCGGCGTTGGTGTCACGGGAGGCGGCCACGAACCCGTCGTGGTCCTCGGCGAGCGCGGCCAGTCGACGGCGCAGGACCACCCGCTCGGCCTCGAGACGGTCGCGCGCGCTCACTGGTCGGCCTCGGTCAGCAGGTCAGCGGCGACCCGTACGGCCTCGGCGGCCACGTCGAGGTCGAGGTCGAGCGGGTCCGGCGGGGCCTCGGCCGACGCCCCTGAGGCGGCGTGGACCCGGGCCAGGAGGTCGTCGCGCTCCAGGCCGCGCAGTGCGACGAGCACGAACGGGTCGGCTTCGAGCAGCCACCCGATCTGCTGGAGGACGGCGATGCCGTGGCGGCAGGGGTCGGTCCACGGCTCGCAGGTGCAGCGGGTCGCCAGCTCGCCGCCGTAGGGCAGCAGCTCGACCCCGACCTCCTCGGCGTGCTCGACCAGGCCGTGGGGGAGGTCGCCGGCGAGCAGCGCCGCAACCCGGCCCGACTCGGCGGCCACCGTCTCGACCAGGGACTCGGTCGCGGCGCCGTCGAGCACCGGCACCGACCCGGTCACGGTCGCGACGGCGTCACCGTCCTCGACCGAGGCGAGGAAGCCGCCCGGCTCGACGGCGATGCCGCCGACCTTGCCGGCGCGGGCGAGGGCCCGGCCCTTGCGCAGGTCGTCGTCGCCGTAGGCCGCCTCCTCGACGGCGCGCAACCAGGCTTTGCCCCACCAGGACCGGGCGCGGGCAGCGCCCGCGGTGCGGGGGGCGATCCGGGCGTGGGTCGGCATCAGTCCGGCTCCCGGCCCGCGTCCGGCCTCAGCGTCACCAGGTCGCGCAGCTCGCGATCGGTGAGCTCGGTCAGCGCGCCCTCGCCGCCGACGAGCACCGCGTCGGCGAGCGCCTGCTTGCGCTGGAGCAGCTCGGCGACCCGCTGCTCGATGGTGCCGGTGGTGATCATCCGGTGGACCTGGACCGGTCGGGTCTGGCCGATGCGGTGGGCCCGGTCGCTGGCCTGCTCCTCGACGGCGGGGTTCCACCAGCGGTCGAAGTGGACGACGTGGTCGGCCTGGGTGAGGTTGAGACCGGTGCCGCCCGCCTTCAGTGAGAGCAGGAAGACGGGGACGTCGCCGCTCTGGAAGCGGGCGACCATCGCCTCGCGGTCCCTGACCGGCGTCCCGCCGTGGAGCAGCTGGTGGGGCACGCCCTGCTGGTCGAGGTGACCGGCGAGCAGCCGCGCCATGGCAACGTACTGGGTGAAGACCAGCACCGCGCCGTCCTCGGCGAGGACGGTGCCGACGATCTCGTCAAGCAGGTCGGTCTTCTCCGACGACTTCCGCAGCGAGCCCTGCTTGAGGAAGTGGGAGGGGTGGTTGCAGATCTGCTTGAGCCCGGTCAGCATCGCGAGGACCAGGCCGCGGCGGGCATGCTCGTCGGCGCGCTCGATCCGGTCCATCGCGTCGCGGACGAAAGCCTCGTAGAGCACGACCTGCTCGCGGGTCAGCGACAGCAGGTGGTCGGTGTCGGTGCGCGGCGGGAGCTCGGGTGCGATGCCGGGGTCGGACTTGCGGCGGCGCAGCAGGAACGGCGAGACCAGCTCGCGGAACCGGGCCGTCACGGCCGGGTCAACGCCCGACTCGATCGGCGCCGCCCACACCCGGCGGAAGGCCTGGCGCGAGCCGAGCAGGCCGGGGGTCGCCCAGTCGAGCAGCGACCACAGCTCGGTCAGCTCGTTCTCGACCGGGGTGCCGGTGAGGGCGACCCGGGCCTTGCTGGGGATCGTCCGGAGCGCGCGGGCCGTCGCCGAGCGGGAGTTCTTGACGTGCTGGGCCTCGTCGGCGACCACGAGGTCCCACGGCACTCCTGCCAGCACCTCGGCGTCCACCCGCATCGTGCCGTAGGTCGTCAGGACGAACCCCGGCTCCGGGCCCGAGAGCCCGGCGAGGTCGCGGGCCGAGCCGTGGAAGCGGCGGACGGGGACCCCGGGCGCGAACTTCTCGACCTCGGCCTGCCAGTTGCCGAGCAGGGAGGCCGGGCAGACGACGAGCGTCGGGCCGGAGCCGCCGTCACGCCCAGCGCGGTGGAGGGCGAGCGCGATCAGGGTGATCGTCTTGCCGAGGCCCATGTCGTCGGCGAGGCAGGCGCCCAGGCCCAGCGAGGTCAGCTGGTCGAGCCAGGTCAGGCCCTGGCGCTGGTAGTCGCGCAGCGTCGCCGTGAGCCCGGCCGGCACCTCGACCGGGGGCTGGTCGACCGCCGACAGCAGCTGGTCGCGGACCTTCAGCAGCGAGGCCCCGACGATGACCTCGCTGGCGTCGGCGTCGGACCCCTCGACCTCGGCAACGCCCGAAAGCGCCGCGGCGACCGCCTGGGCCGGCGTCGCGGTGCGGATCAGGCGCTTGCGGGCCTTGCGGGCCAGCGACGGGTCGACGACCGCCCACTGGCCGCGCAGCCGCAGGACCGGCGTCGCGGAGGCGGCCAGCTGGTCCATCTCCTCGTCGGTGAGCGGGTCGCCGTGGAGGGCGAGCTGCCAGTTGAAGGAGAACAACGCGTCCTGGGTCAGCATCCCGGTCTGGAGGGGCGCCTCCTGCGGCCCCTCGAGGCCCGGACGGCGGTCGAGGACGGCGGTCGCCGTCAGGTCGCGGCCGAGGCTGCGCGGCCACATGACGTCGACCCCCCGCGCTCCGAGCGCCGCGACCCCGCCGTCGAGCAGGCTGACCAGCTCGTCGGTGTCGAGAGTGATCTGGTCGGGGACGCGCAGCTCCAGCAGGCGGTCGAGCGGCGACCAGGCCTCGGCCGCTGACCGGAGCGCGATCGCGGCGTGGGTGCGGGCCCGGTCGCCGAAGCCGTGCTCGACGCCGTCGCCGGTCCAGAGCAGGGCGGCGTCGCACAGCCGCATCGGGTCGTGCTCGTCGTGGACCTGGGGCACGACCCGCACCGCTCCGGCCCTCAGCTCCTCCTCGTCGGCCTCGATGCGCAGCGAGAGCCGGACCAGCTGGGCCAGGGACGAGGAGCTCGCGCCCTGCTCGTGGTGGCGCAGCCGCGTGGCGAGCCGCTCGCGGAAGTCGGGCCTCGGGCGCGCGGGCGCCACGGGGCGGGCCCGAGAGGGCGCCGGTGCGGACCGGGGGACCGCGTCGATGACCGCGGCGACCACGTCGTCGACCAGCTGACGGGCCGGCTCGTCGTCACCGGCGAGGCGGCGTAGGCGCTCGGCGTCGTCGGCGCCCGGGCGCGGCCGCCACGTCGCGCCGTCGGGCTCGAAGCCGCCGGCCGCGACGATCCGCAGGCCGAGCAGCGCCGCGCCCGCGATCAGCCGGACGCTCGGGTGGGCCTCGTCGCGGGCAGGCGCGCGCGTGAGGACCGGCAGCGCGCCACGGATCGGCATCGCGACCGTCCGGCCGCCCCCGGTGAACTCGACGACGCCCTCGCGAGGGCTGTCGGCCGCGCGGAAGGTCGCGGGCCCGGAGACGGGGACGAAGCTCAAGCGGGACACCTCTCGGCCGGCCGGTGGGAGCAGGACCGTGACGGTAACGCCCGGCACCCACACGATCGTTCCCGTCTCCTAGGGTCGGCCGCATGGACGTCAGTGACCTGCTCGCCGCCCACCCCGTCGTCGACGGCCACAACGACCTGCTGTGGGAGGCGCGGGAGCGGGCCGGCTACGACTTCGACCGGCTCGACGTGGGCGCGGGCGGGACCCCCACCCACACCGACCTGCCGCGCCTGGCCGAGGGCGGGGTGGGCGCGCAGTTCTGGTCCGTCTACGTCCCCTCGCGGCTGCCGGGGGCGGACGCGGTGACGGCGACGCTGGAGCAGGTCGACGCCGGCCACCGGATGGTGGAGCGCTACGGCGACCGGCTGGCGCTGGCGACCACGGCCGACGAGATCGAGGCGGCCTGGCGCTCCGGGCGGATCGCCTCCCTGCTCGGAGCCGAGGGCGGCCACTCGATCGACTCCTCGATGGGAGCGCTCCGGGCGCTGTTCGACCTCGGCGTGCGCTACCTGACGCTGACCCACAACGACAACACCCCGTGGGCCGACTCGGCCACCGACGAGCCGGAGGTCGGCGGGCTCTCGCCGTTCGGGATCGAGGTCGTGAGGGAGATGAACCGGCTCGGGATGATGGTCGACCTCTCCCACGTCGCGGCGACGACGATGCGTGCGGCGCTCGACGCGACCGAGGCGCCGGTGGTCTTCAGCCACTCCTCGGCCCGGGCCGTCACCGACCACCCCCGCAACGTCCCCGACGACGTCCTCGGCCGACTGGCCGGCAACGGGGGCCTCTGCATGGTCACCTTCGTGCCGTCGTTCGTGAGCAGCGCCTGCGCGGAGTGGGACCTCGAGTTCCGTCGCCAGTGCGCCGAGCGGGGGCTCGACCACCTCGATGCCTCGGAGTTCGGCGAGGAGTACAAGCGGACGAGCCCCGAGCCGACCGCGACGCTCGACGACGTCGTCGCCCACGTCGAGCACGTCCGCGAGGTCGCCGGCATCGACCACCTCGGGCTGGGCGGCGACTACGACGGCACCGATCGCCTGCCCGAGGGCCTGGAGGACGTGACGGGCTACCCCCGGCTCCTCTCCGCGCTGGCCGACCGCGGCTGGTCGTCCGACGACCTGGCCCGGCTGACCTGCCGCAACCTGCTGCGGGTCATGCGCGGCGTCGAGTCGGCTGCCGCCGACCTGCGCACGCGGCGTACGCCGTCCCTGGCGAGGATCGGCGACCTCGACCGCTGAGCGGACGCCCGTGGACCGCCGCCCGCGTCGGTGGGAGGGTGGGGGTGAACACGGTCACTCGCTCGGGAGGTCACAGTGGTCGACGTACGACGGTCCGGCGTGCTGCCGTGGGTGCTGGCGGCGGTCCTCGCCGTGGTGCTCGTGGTGGTCACCCTCAACCGGAGCCAGCCCAGCGCGGCGGCCGCGGAGCTGCTCGACGGCCAGCAGCTGAAGATCCTGGCGCCCGCTGACCCCGGCGGCGGCTGGGACGGCACCGCCCGCGAGATGCAGGCCAGTCTTCAGGAGCTCGTCGGCCGCACGGAGGTCTACAACGTCGGCGGCGCCGGCGGCACGATCGGCCTCTCCAACTTCCGCAACCTCGACGGCCAGCCCAACCAGCTGATGGTGATGGGCCTGGTGATGGTCGGTGCGATCGCCTTCAACGACTCGGCCGTCACGCTCGACGAGGTCACGCCGATCGCCGAGCTCACCACCGAGCCGCTGGTGATCGTCGTGCCGGACGACTCCGACATCCAGACCATGGAGGACCTCTCGGCCGAGATCGAGCGTGACGTCGAGGGCGTCTCCTGGGCCGGCGGCTCGGCCGGCGGGGCCGAGCAGATCCTGGCCGGCCTGGTCGCCCAGGACCTCGGCGAGGAGCCCGCCGACATCAACTACATCGCCCACGACGGCGGCGGGGAGGCGATCGCGACGCTGCTGTCGGGCAGCGCGACGACCGGCCTGTCCGGCGTTTCGGAGTTCCTGCCGCAGATCGAGAACGGCGACCTGCGCGCGATCGCGGTCTCCGGACCCGAGCGGGTGGAGTCGCTGCCGGACACCCCTACGCTCATGGAGGCCGACGTCGACGTCGAGCTCACCAACTGGCGCGGCGTGGTCGCCCCGCCCGGCATCACCGAGGAGGAGCGGCAGGCGCTCGTCGACCTCGTCGACGACATGGTCGCCTCCCCCGAGTGGGAGGACGCGCTCGCCCGGCAGGGCTGGACGCCCGACGTGAAGACCGGCGACGAGTTCGCCGGGTTCCTCGACGACGAGGTCACCCGCGTCGAGAAGATCATCGACGAGCTCGGCATCTGAGGGGACGGACATGCCAGACACTCCGGCGCGCAAGCGCGCCAGCTCTCTCAACGTCCGCGGCGACCTGGTCGGCGACGAGGGTGCCGAGCAGCTCCACGTCGACGACGACCGGACCCAGGCCCTGGCCACGATGGGCTTCGGGCTGCTGCTCGTGGTCCTCTCGGTGCTCGTGATCGCCCAGGCCGTCCGGCTCGACAACGGTGGAAACGCCGTCGGGCCCGCGACGGCCCCGTGGGTGGTGGGCGTGGGCATGCTGGTCGTCGGCGCGCTCACGGTGGTCCGCGGCCGCCGCGACATGGGCGTCTGGGAGGTCTCCGACCACACCACCGGCCAGGACTGGAAGCGGCTGGGCGTCCTGCTGGGCGCGCTCCTCGTCTTCGCCGTCATCGTGCCGTTCCTGGGCTACGTCGTGTCCGCGACGCTGCTCTACGCCGTGACCGCCGGGGTGCTCGGCGCCCCGCGCCGCGGCCAGATGGTCGCCGTCGGCTTCTGCGTCGCCGCCCTGGTCTACCTGCTCTTCGACGTCGCCATCGGGATCACCCTCCCGGCCGGCCCCTGGGGGTTCTGAGATGGAGTCCTTCTCCCTGCTCCTCGACGGCTTCGGCGACGCGCTGACGCCGACCAACCTGCTGCTCGCCCTGCTCGGGGTCACGATCGGCACCGCCGTCGGCGTGCTCCCCGGGATCGGGCCGGCCCTCACCGTCGCCCTGCTGCTGCCCATCACGTTCACGCTCGACCCGACCGGGGCGCTGATCCTCTTCGCCGGCGTCTACTACGGCGGGATGTACGGCGGGTCGACGACCGCGATCCTGCTCAACACCCCCGGGGAGAGCGCCTCGATGGTCGCGGCGCTCGAGGGAAACAAGATGGCACGCTCCGGGCGTGCGGCCTCCGCGCTCGCGACGGCGGCGATCGGCTCGTTCGTCGCCGGGACCATCGCGACCGTCCTGCTGACCTTCCTCGCCCAGCCGATCGCCGACATCGCGGTCGGCTTCACGCCCGCGGACTACGCCGGGTTGATGGCGATCGCCTTCGTCACGGTCGCGACCCTGCTCGGCTCCTCGCCGCTCAAGGGACTCGGGAGCCTGCTGCTCGGGCTGGCGATCGGGCTGGTCGGGATCGAGAGCCAGAGCGGCCAGGCGCGGCTCACCTTCGGCATCCCCACGCTGCTCGACGGGCTCGACGTCGTCATCGTCGTGGTCGCGCTCTTCGCGATCGGCGAGGTCTTCCAGATGGCGCTGCGCGGCGGCGCCCGCGACACCGTGATCCCGCTGGAGGGCCGGACCGTCCTGACGCGCGAGGACTTCCGTCGCTCGTGGCCGGCCTGGTTGCGGGGCACGGCGTTCGGGTTCCCGATCGGCGCGCTGCCGGCGGGCGGCGCGGAGATCCCGACCTTCCTCTCCTACGCGACGGAGCGGAAGCTGTCGAAGCATCCCGAGGAGTTCGGCCACGGTGCGATCGAGGGCGTCGCCGGGCCCGAGGCCGCCAACAACGCGGCCGCGGCGGGTGTGCTCGTCCCGCTCCTGACGATCGGCCTGCCGACCTCGGCGACCGCCGCGGTGATCCTCACGGCCTTCCAGTCCTACGGCCTGCAGCCCGGGCCACTGCTCTTCACCGAGTCCGGGCCCCTGGTCTATGCACTGATCGCCAGCCTCTACATCGGCAACGTGATGCTGCTGGTGCTGAACCTGCCGCTGGCGCGGGTGTGGGCCAGGCTGCTGCAGATCCCGGCCTACGCCATCTACGGCGCGATCATGGTGCTCGCCACGCTCGGGACCTTCGCCTCCGGCGGCGGGCTCGCCGACCTCGCCGTGCTCTACGTCCTCGGCCTCCTCGGGGTGCTGATGGCGACGGCCGGCATCCCGGTCGCCCCCGCGGTCGTCGGGCTGATCCTCGGCCCCCTGTTCGAGGTCCAGATGCTGCGCGCCGTGCTGCTCGAGGGCGGCAGCGTCAGCGGTCTGTTCGCCGGCCCGCTGTCGATCACCCTCTGGGTCGTCGCCGGCCTCGGCCTGGTGGTCCCCCTCGTCGTCGGCGTCCTGCGCCGCAGCCGGGACGCCGAGACGTCGACCCCTCCGGCCAGGACCCCCAGCCGCTGAGTCAGGCGTTCACGGCGAGGGTGAGCGGGAGGACGGCGGTGGCACCGGCCTGCTTCAGGGCCTGGGCGGCGAGGGTGAGGGTCCAGCCGGTCACGACCAGGTCGTCGACCAGCAGCACCGGGCCGGTCGGCAGCTGCTCGGCGACGGCGGGGTCGAGAGCCGCCCGGCGGCGTACGGCGGCGACGCGCTGGGCCGAGTTGGCCTGACCCCGGCCGGGGGCGACGTCGGGGTCGACGACGGCGAACGAGCCGAGCAGCGGCACCTGCATCACGCGGGCGATGCCCTCCGCGAGGTCACGCACCAGCGTCGGGCGGGTGACGGAGTCGACGTGGACCACGGCCTCCGGCCGGCCCGACCACGAGCCGGACCAGTCCTTCATCACCGTCATGACCGCCTGGGCCAGGGCCGGCGGCACCGGCTGGTCGACCGGCTCGCGGAAGAGCTCGCGCAGCGCTTGGCCGTGACCGAGGTCGGTCAGCCGGGCGACGGCACGCCCCTCCTCGGCCGGGTCGGAGATCCGGCCCTTGAGGTCGAGCCCGAGGTTGGCGAGGCCGGTCGGCCACATCTTGCGCGGCTCGATGACCACGCCGGGTCGCGACAGCCGCTCGCCGGCGGCCTCGACCGACGCCGCCGACACGTCGGTCGTCAGCGTGAGCCCGCCGCAGTTGTCGCACCGCCCGCAGTCCTCCGCGCTGGGATCGTCGAGCTGGTCACGGAGGTAGCGCATCCGGCAGCCGCCGGTGTCGAGGTAGTCGAGCATCGCCTGCTGCTCGCGCTCACGCGCCTCGGTCACCCGCTGGTAGCGCTCGGCGTCGTAGGTCCACTCCCGCCCGGTCGCCTCCCAGCCGCCCTTGACCCGGCGTACGGCGCCGTCGACGTCGAGCACCTTGAGCATCGCCTCGAGCCGGGTGCGGGTCAGCTCGACGTGGGTCTCGAGGACGGCGGTCGAGAGCGGCCCCTGGTCGGCGAGCACGGCGAGGGTGTCGCGCACCAGCTGTTCGCGGGGGAAGGACAGGGAGGCGAAGTAGGCCCAGATGTCGCGGTCCTCGATCGCCGGGAGCAGGACGACGGTGGCGTCGTCGGTGCCGCGACCGGCGCGACCGACCTGCTGGTAGTAGGCCACCGGTGAGCTCGGCGCCCCGAGGTTGACCACGAACCCGAGGCTCGCGTCGAAGCCCATCCCGAGGGCGCTCGTGGCGACCAGCGCCTTGACCTTGCCGTCGAGCAGGTCCTGCTCGAGCGCCTGCCGCTCGGTCGTCTCCGTCTGCCCTGAATATGCGGCGACCTCGTGGCCCCGCGACCTGAGGTAGTCGGCCACCTCCTGCGTCGCCGCCACCGTCAGGCAGTAGACGATGCCGGACCCCGGCTGCTCGGCGAGGTGGTCGGCGAGCCAGGCGAGTCGCTGCTGCGGAGTCTTGAGCCGCACGACCCCGAGCCGGAGGGACTCGCGGTCGAGCGAGCCGCGCTGGACGAGGACGTCACGCCCGAGCTGGACCGCCACGTCGTCGGTGACCCGCTGGTTGGCGGTGGCCGTCGTGGCGAGCACCGGGATGCCGTCGGGGAGCTCACCGAGCAGGGTCCGGATCCGGCGGTAGTCGGGGCGGAAGTCGTGGCCCCAGTCGGAGATGCAGTGGGCCTCGTCGACCACCAGCAGCCCGCAGGTCGCGGCCAACCGCGGCAGCACCTCGTCGCGGAAGCCCGGGTTGTTGAGCCGCTCGGGGCTGACCAGCAGGACGTCGACCTCGCCGGCCTGGATCTGGGCCTGGATCGGCTCCCACTGGTCGATGTTGGTCGAGTTGATGGTGACCGCGCGGATCCCGGCGCGTTCGGCGGCCCCGATCTGGTTGCGCATCAGCGCCAGCAGCGGCGAGATGATCACCGTCGGGCCGCTTCCCTGCGCGCGGAGCAGCAGGGTGGCGACGAAGTAGACCGCCGACTTGCCCCACCCGGTGCGCTGGACGACGAGGGCCCGCCGGTGGTCGGCGACCAGCGCCTCGATGGCCGCCCACTGGTCGTCGCGGAGGACCGCGTCCTCCCTCCCCACCAGTCGACGCAGGTGCGCCTCGGCGGCCGGTCTGAGGTCGGTCCTGGTGTCCACGGTCTCCACAGGGTTCACGATGGCACGCGGCACCGACGGCCGGTCACAGCCGGGTCGCCGTCCGTACCAGGAGCGCGAGCGCCGGCGAGGTCGCGAGCTCCGGCCAGGCGATGACGGTGGTGACCTCGGGAGCGTCCGAGACCGGGACGGCGGCATGGGCGTCCGAGAGGAACGCGTCGACCGACTCCGGCAGCACGGCGCTGGCCCTCCCCAGGCCGACGAGCTGGAGCAGCTGGGTCACGTCACGCACGGCGTGCTCCCCCGCCTCACCACCGTCGTACGTCGGGAAGCGGAGCGGCAGGTCAGCCACGCCGCGGACCTCGGCGAGGGTCAGCGACTCGCGGGTGGACAGTGGGTGACCCGCCGGGAGCACGGCGACCTGCCGGTGCGTCTCCAGCGGCTCGACCTCGAGACCCTCGACATCGTCGAAGGGGAGGTGGAGCAGCGCGACGTCGGCACGGCCGTCACGGAGCATCCGCTCCTGCTCGCCCGCCTGGCACAGCACCACCTCGACGGGCGCGGCGCCCTCCTCGGCGGCGTAGGCGTCGACAAGCTTGGCGAGGAGCTCGGAGGAGGCTCCGGTCTTGGTGACCAGCACCAGCCGCCCGTCGACGCCGTCGCGACCCGCGCGGCGGGTCCGCTGCTCGGCCGCGTCGACGGCGTCGAGCGCGGCCCGCGCCTCACGGAGCAGCACCGCGCCCGCCTCGGTGAGCGTCACGGCGCGATGCGCCCGGACGAGGAGCGGCACCCCGAGCCGGCGCTCGAGCTGCTGGATCGCGCGGGAGAGCGGAGGCTGCGCGATGCCGAGCCGGGTGGCGGCGCGTCCGAAGTGGAGCTCCTCGGCGACCGCCACGAAGTAGCGCAGCTCCCGGGTCTCCACCTGGCCAGCGTAGCCACGGACCGATACCGACCGGGTATCACTGCGGCACCCGATCGGTGTTGGAGCACGCGCGCCGGCGACGAAGGCTCGGTGGCATGACAGAGACGAACACGAACATCGCACTGGTCAGCGGCGCCAACAAGGGGATCGGCCTCGAGATCGCCCGGGGCCTGGGGCGACTCGGCTGGAGCGTCGGGGTGGGTGCCCGCGACGCCGAGCGCCGGGAGACCGCGGTCGAGAAGCTGCTCGCCGAGGACGTCGACGCCTTCGGCGTCCCGCTCGACGTCACCGACGACACGAGCGTGGCTGGCGCGGCGGCCCTCCTCGAGGAGCGCTTCGGCCGGCTCGACGCCCTCGTCAACAACGCCGGCATCACCGGCGGGATGCCGCAGCTCCCGACGGAGGTCACCGTCGAGCAGCTGTGGAGCGTGCTGGACGTCAACGTGTTCGGCCCGCTGCGGACCATGCGCGCCATGCTGCCGCTGCTGCGACGCTCTCCGCACCCGCGCATCGTCACCATGTCCAGCGGAGTCGGGTCACTGACCCGCCAGTCCGCCACGACCGACCCGTTGAGCACCGGGCCGGTGTCGGGCGCCTACTCGCCCTCGAAGACCTACCTGAACGCCGTCACGGTCCAGCTGGTCAAGGAGCTCGCGGAGCGGGGCGAGGAGCGGATCCTGGTCAACCTCGCGTGCCCGGGCTTCGTGGCGACGGACCTCAACGGCTTCCGGGGGGTGCGTACGCCGGAGGAGGGTGCGCAGGTCGCGATCCGGCTCGCCACCCTTCCCGACGACGGCCCGACGGGCGGCTACTTCGAGGACGCGGGCGAGATCCCCTGGTGAGGCAGGTCAGCGGGCGCCGACGAAGGCGCCGCGGGTCAGGACCGGGACCACCGCGCTCGACCGCAGCCGACCGGCCAGGGCGACGTCGTCGCCGAAGCCCTTGGCCTCCAGCTCGAGACCGCCCGCACACGAGAAGAGGTGCTCCAGCGGCCGGTCCTCGAAGTCCTCGTAGGCAGCGCGCGCAAGCCGTGCCTCGGGGCTGAGCAGCTCGAGCGGGAGCTCGGCGAGGACGGCACCCGCGCCCCAGAAGTCCTCGGCGCACGGGCGCAGCGAGCTGTCCGGCCACCGCTCACCGGCGGGCACCAGCAGCGCCCGCGCTCCGTCGGCGACCTGGGGCGCGAGCCACTGGCCCACGGCCGAGGCGTTGCGGAGGCTGGCGGCGACCACCGTCGTGCGGGCCTCGTCGAGGATCGTGCAGATCGTCGAGCCGTTGGGCGAGGGCAGCACCAGCCGCTCGATGCCACGGGCGTGCTGGAGCGAGACCGGCGACAGCGAGACCGCCCCCGGCCGGTAGCGCGCGTCCTGCCGCTGGAGCGCCATGTTGGCGTCCTGCTCGGCGGCGAACTCGGCCGCCCGTTCGTCACCCCACCGGAAGGGGAAGACGGTGATGCCCCGGTCGACCGCGACCGTCACCGAGGTGGTGAACGAGAGCACGTCGACCACCACGGCCACGTCGGCGTACGGCGCGAGCGCGCTGGCACCCGTCGGGCCCCACTCGCAGCGGACCCGGTGGTCGGCCTGCGTGTGGGTGGGGTCGACCCGCCTCACGAGCCGACGGGGACGACGATCACCGGGCAGGGCGAGTGGCGCACGACCTGGTCGGCGGTGGAGCCGAACCCGAGGCCGCGGAAACCGCCCGCGCCTCGGCGGCCGACGACCAGCATCCGCGCACCGGCGGCAGCGTGGAGCAGGGCGGCCGACGACTGGGCGTGGGCCACGTGGAGGTGGACCGCGCCGCTCAGCCCGAGCGCCTCGACGTCAGCCGCCAGGTCGGCCCTCACCGCCGCCTCCCAGTCGGCCATCGGCGGGATGAAGCCGCCGACCTTGCTGGCCGGTTCGGGGGCGTTGAGCAGCGCCCAGGCCCGGAGCACGTGGAGCGGCTCGCCCAGCTCGGCGGCGAGGTCGGCCGCCCAGCGGACGGCCTCGCCGGCGGCCGCGGAGCCGTCGTGGCCCACCAGCAGGCCGCCCTCGACCGTCACCTCGTTCACGACGTCAGCCACGTGTCCTCCTGTGTGTCTCGTGTCCTGCGTGCGTCACCAGATCCGGACGCGCTGGTCCGGGTCGAGCCAGAGGCCGTCGCCCTCGGCGGTGCCGAAGACCTCGTGGAACTCGTCGAGGTTGCGCACGATGTTGGCGCGGAACTCCGGCGGGCTGTGGGGGTCGATGGTGAGGTACTGCTGCTCCTGCTCCTTGCGCCGCTTGGTGCGCCAGCAGTAGGCCCAGTTGAGGAAGACCTTCTCGCGGTCCTCGACGCTGGCCGAGCCGTCCTCGCTGATGAGAAACGCCTTGTGGCCGATGGTCAGGCCGCCGAGGTCGCCGATGTTCTCGCCGACGGTCAGTGCGCCGTTGACCCGCTCGCCCGGCAGGCTGCGCGGCTCGAAGCCGTTGTACTGCTCGATGAGGGTCTTGCTCTTGACCTCGAAGGCCTCGCGATCGGCCTCGGTCCACCAGTTGTTGAGGTTGCCGGCGCCGTCGTACTGCGAGCCCTGGTCGTCGAACCCGTGGCCGATCTCGTGACCGATGACCGCGCCGATCCCGCCGTAGTTCTCGGCCGGCTCGGCGTCGGGGTCGAAGAACGGCTTCTGCAGGATGCCGGCCGGGAAGCAGATCTCGTTGGTGCCCGGGTTGTAATAGGCGTTGACGGTCTGGGGCAGCATGAACCACTCGTCGCGATCCACCGGCGCGCCGATCTTCGCCAGCTGGCGGTCGGTCTCGAAGGCGGCGGCCGCGGCGGCGTTGCCCATCAGGTCGTCGGGCGAGACCGTGAGCGCGGAGTAGTCGCGGAAGCTCTCGGGGTAGCCGATCTTGGGCCGGAAGGTGTCGAGCTTCTCGTAGGCCCGCTCCTTGGTCGCCTCCGTCATCCAGTCGAGGTCGGCGATGGAGCGGCGGTAGGCCTCGAGGAGGTGCGCGACCAGCTCGTCCATCAGCTCCTTGCTGCGCGGCGGGAAGTGGCGGGAGACGTACTGCTCGCCGACGGCCTCGCCGATCGCGCCCTCGACGAAGGTGACCGCGCGCTTCCAGCGCGCCCGCAGCTCCGGCGTACCGGACAGGGTGCGGCCGTAGAAGTCGAAGTTGGCCTCGACGAAGTCGTCGGTGAGGTAGGGCGCACCGCTGCGCAGGACCCGGCTGTGGAGCCAGGTCTGCCAGTCCTCGACCGGCACCTCCTCGAGCGCCTTCGAGAGGTGCTCGAAGTAGGACGGCTGGCGCACGCAGACCTCGGCCAGCGTCTCCTCGTTGCCGCCGAGGTTGCGGGTGTAGGCGTGCCAGTCGAACGCCGGGCAGAGGTCGTCGAGCTCGGCCATCGTCATCAGGTTGTAGGTCTTCTGGACGTCGCGGGTGTCGGCGCGCTCCCAGTGTCCGGCCGCCAGCCGGGTGTCGACCGCGAGGACGGTCGCGGCGGCGCCCGTCGGGTCGGGGTGCTCACCGAGGGTGAACATCCGCTCGAGGTAGGAGACGTACTTCTCGCGGATCTCGCCGAACTTCTCGTCGCGGTAGTAGGACTCGTCGGGCAGGCCGAGCCCGCCCTGGAGCAGGTTGAAGAGGTAGCGGTCGGAGTTCTTGGCGTCGGTGTCGACGTAGGAGCCGAACAGGCCGTAGCCCCCGACCCGCTCGAACTCACCGAGGAACGCCGCGAGGTCGCGCACGTCGCGGAGGCCGGCGACGGCATCGACGAGCGGCTTGAGCGGGCGGCTGCCGCGGGCGTCGATGGTCTCGGTGTCCATGAAGGAGGAGAAGAGGTCGCCGATCTTGCGTGCGTCCTCGGACAGGCTGTCGGCGTCCGCCGCGGCCAGCTCCTCGATGATGTCCTTGACGTGCTGCTCGGCCGCGTCGGCGAGCTGGATGAAGGGGCCCCAGCTCGAGCGGTCGGAGGGGATCTCCTCCTCCGCGAGCCAGCGGCCGTTGACGTGGCCGAAGAGGTCGTCCTGGGGGCGGGTGTCGAGGTCCATGCCCTCGCGGGCGTCGTCGAGCGTGCTCACGGACTCGACCCTAACCGTGGGCACGAGCGGTGACCACGGGGGTTTCGCCCCATTGCTCGACGTCGAGCAACAGCTCAGTCGCGCACCCTCAGGACGACCTTGCCGAGCACGCGTCGCTCCTCGACCTCGGTGAGGGCCCGGTCCATCTCGGCGAGGTCGTACGTCGCGCCGATCGGCGGGTCGATGACCCCGGACTCGAGCAAGGGCAGCAGGGCCTCCCACTGCTGGGCCATGTAGCCGGGTCGGACCATCGCGTAGGCACCCCAGCCGACCCCGCGGACGTCGACGTTGTTGAGCAGCAGCCGGTTGACCTTCACCTCCGGGATGCCCTGGCCGGCGGCGAATCCGACCACGAGCAGTCGACCCTGCGGGGCGAGCGACCGGAGGGAGTCGGTGAAGACCTCGCCCCCGACCACGTCGAGCACCAGGTCGACCCCGCGGCCGTCGGTCAGCCCGGCCACCGCGTCCTTGAAGCCGTCGAGCAGTACGACCTCGTCGGCGCCCGCCCGGCGAGCCACCTCGCCCTTCTCCTCGGTGGAGACGACGGCGATGGTGCGTGCGCCGAGGCCACGGGCGACCTGGAGCGTCGCCGTCCCCACGCCGCCGGCGGCGCCGTGGACGAGCACGGTCTCGCCCGACCGCAGGCCGCCGCGCTCGGCGAGGGCGAAGTGGGCGGTCAGGTAGTTCATGGGGATCGCTGCGGCGGCGTCGAGGGACAGCGAGTCGGGGAGCCGGAAGACCGCGGACGCGGGCACGGCGGCGACCTCGGCCGCGCCGCCGTAGGGCAGCACCCCCGCCACCCGCTCGCCGCCGGAGAAGCCGGGGCCGGACACGACGGTGCCGGCGAGGTCGACGCCCAGGGTGAACGGTGGCTCGGGCTTGAGCTGGTACTCCCCCTTGCTGAGCAGCAGGTCCGGGAAGGACACGCCGACCCGGTGCACCTCGACGAGGACGTCGTCGGGACCCGCGGTCGGCTCGGCGACCTCGCGGAGCTCGACGGCGGACGGACCGGTGGGCGTGACGACCTGGGCTGCGCGCATGGCCGCGACGCTACCCATCCGCCGCGACGACAGGATCGAATGGTCGGTGTGCGACCCCTCGACGCGATCAAGGCCGGGCTGATGCACCACCTCGCCCCGGTCACGGTGAGGTACGGCGAGCAGCTCCGCTTCGCGGGCACCGACCTGCCGGCGCCCGCCCGCACCACCCTCCCCACCCGCTACGGAACCGTGCGGGCCCACCGCTACGCCGGCACCGGCCCGGGCACGGTCGTCCACTGCCACGGCGGCGCCTTCCTCATGCGCCACGCGGCGATGGACGACTGGTGGTGCCGCTACCTGGTGGCGACGACCGGCGTGACCGTGGTGAACCTCGACTTCCGCGCCGGGCCCTACGTCGCCTACCCGGTCGCCCAGCACGAGTGCCACGACGCCGCCGCCCACCTCGCGGCCGAGGGCGGGCCGATCGCGGTCAGCGGCTTCAGCTCCGGCGGCCAGCTCGCCGCGTCGGTCTGCCTGCAGGCGCGCGACACCGGGTCCTTCACGCCGGTCCTGCAGGTCCTCGGCGTCCCGGCGCTCGACCTCGCCGCGACGGTCGACCACGACGCCCCGGGCATGATCGCCCCGCAGCTGCGCGAGCTGGTGCGACGGACCTACTTCCCCGACCCGGCCCGGCGTACGGAGCCGTGGGCCTCACCGCTGCTCGCCGACGACCTGGCCGGCCTCCCGCCCGCGGTGGTGATGACCGCCGAGCGCGACTCGCTGCGGCCGGAGGGCGAGGCCTACGCCGACCGGCTCGAGGCCGCGGGCGTCGAGGTGGTCCGCGACTGCACGCCCGGCGCCGACCACTACTTCCTCAACCACGACCTCGACCGCGCCCGGCGCACCATGGCGTTGGTGGCCGGGGAGGTGACCCGGAGGATCACGGCCGCAGCGTGAGCACCTCGACGCCGTCGTCGGTGACGAGCACGGTGTGCTCGCTGTGGGCCGTGCGGCAGCCGGTCACGCTGCGCAGCGTCCAGCCGTCGTCGTCGGTCACCAGCTCGTCGGTGTCGGCCATGACCCACGGCTCGATCGCCAGCAGCAACCCGGGCCGCAACCGGTAGCCACGACCGGGCCGGCCGTCGTTGGACAGGTGGGGGTCCTGGTGCATCGTCGACCCGACCCCATGGCCGCCGAACTGGAGGTTGACGGTGTAGCCCGCGCCCCTCAGCGTCGTCCCGATCGCGTGCGACAGGTCGCCGAGGGGTACGCCGGGGCCCGCGGCGTCGATGGCGGCGGCCAGGGCCTCCTCGGTGGCGGTGATGAGCGCGGACTCGTCGGCGCTCGGCTCGCGGCCGACCACGAAGCTCAGCGCCGAGTCGGCGACCACGCCGCCGAGGTTGATCGCCAGGTCGAGCGAGAGCAGGTCACCCTCGCGGAGCCGGTAGTCGTGGGGCAGCCCGTGGAGGACGGCGTCGTTGACCGAGGTGCAGATGTAGTGGCCGAACGGACCGTCGCCGAAGGAGGGTGCGTAGTCGACGTAGCAGGACGTCGCGCCGGCCTCCTCGATCATCGCCTTCGTCCAGGCGTCGATCTCGAGCAGGTTGGTGCCGACGGTCGCGCGCTCGCGCATGGTGGCGAGGATGCGGCCCACCAGCGCGCCGACCTCGCGGGCCTGCGGCCACCGGCCGGCGTCCAGGATCTCGATCATGTCGTCCATCCTGCCGCGTCGACGGCGGAACACCCTCACCGCGGGTCGACCACCTGGGCGAGCTCGAAGTGCATGGGGTCGGTGTAGCTCCAGTCGCCGCCCCAGGCGAAGCCCCACTTCTTGAAGATCGCGACGACGTCGCGGTCCATCTCGCCGACGGTGCCGCGTTGGTTGCCGGGGACGTTGAAGTCGAGGGCGAGGCCGAAGGAGTGGTTGGAGAGCGAGGTCGAGCCGGCGATGAAGCGCGGGTAGTAGCACCCGGCGTACTCGTCGGGGTGGATCTCGTCGGCCAGCCCACGGCTGACGACCTCCTCGAGCGCGGCCCGCAGCTGCGGGAACAGCGCGACGTGGCAGGTGACGTTGCCGAGGATCGGCACCGGCTCGGTCGCGATGTTGGCCGCGACCCATGCCGGGTCGGGGGCGATCCGGCCGCCACCGATCACGGTGTAGTTGAAGGTGCCGACGACGCTCGCGATCGAGCCGCCCGTCAGGTAGGCGGTCTGGGTGACGTTGGGGTCCAGGCCGAGCCGGGAGGCGATGTCGAGGTCCTGCACCGACGCCTGGTCGCCGACGATCTGCTGGACCGGCTTGCGGATCGTCGAGGGGTCGAACCCGTCGGTCGAGACCAGCAGCCCGTTGCCGAAGACCATCCCCTCCAGGTCGTCGACCCACGCCCGGTTGACGACCAGGTCGACGGTCACGACCTGCGGCGCGTAGGCGCCGACGTGGATCGCCGGCGCGTCGCTGCCGCTGCCGAGGGTGATGAAGCCGTCCTTGTCCTGGAGGCGTTGCGCGATCCGCTCCGGCGCGGCCACCTCGCCGCCGGCGACGCGGTCCCAGACCTCCTGGGACTCCGCGGTCCCGGACGGGGAGAAGCGGCGGTAGGTCGCCGGGTCGACGGCGGCCACCGTGAGCGCGCGGTTCTCGATCGTGACCTGGGCCAGCCCGATCGACTCGACCTGGGCGACCTGCTTGAGCGCCTCGACGCGGCGTACGACGTCGTCGGAGAGCTGCTCGCGGCTGAAGATCAGCATGTCGGGGCGGTAGAGCCGGTCGTCGAGCCTGCCCGGCGCCTCGACGGTGTTGTCGTCGTCCGCCGCGGCGGCCGTCGTGGACGCGGGCGACTCGGGGGCGGGGGTCGGGGCGGTCGTCCCCCCCGGTCCCTCCTCGCCACAGCCGGCGAGGAGGGCGCAGCAGACCAGCGCTGCCAGCAGTGGCAGCGCCGTCACCCGGGTCCTCCCCTGTCTCCCCATGCGGTCAGGGTAGGTCGGTCCTCCCCATTCCTCAGCCGGATCGGCGGCGGATCTCCTCGTTCACGGCCGGCAGCACCTCGTGCATGTCGCCGACGACGGCGTAGGTCGCGCGGGTGACCATCGGCGCCTCGGCGTCGGTGTTGACCGCGACGATGACCTTCGAGCTCGCGCAGCCCGCCCAGTGCTGGATCGCCCCGGAGATGCCGCACGGCACGTAGAGGTCGGGCGCGATCCGGCTGCCGGTCTGGCCGACCTGCTCGTGGTGGGGCCGCCAGCCGAGGCTGGTCACGACGCGCGAGACGCCGACCACGCCGCCGAGGAGCGAGGCGAGCTCGTCCACCGCGCCGAACCCGTCGGCGCTGCCGGCACCGCGACCCGCGCCCACGACGATCGAGGCCGACTTCAGCGAGCCGGACTCGTCGGCCTCCTTGGCACCGGTCGAGACGACGCGGGCGACCAGGTCGGCCCCGGCGACCTCGGGCTGCACCTCCCGGACCGTGGCGGCCGGGCCGTCGACCGCCTCCGCGACCCACGAGTGGCCGGCGACCGTGAACAGCGCGGGCCGGGTGCCGAGCGTCATCTCCTCGAGTGCCGACCCGCCGACCACCTGTCGGGTGACGGTGAACGGCGAGAGCCCGGAGAAGGCGACGACGTTGGCGGCCATGGGTACGTCGAGGCGTGCGGCGAGGTGGGCGACGACCTCGTTGCCGCGCGGCGTGCCTGCGGCGGTCACGACGACCGACCCGGTCTCGGCCCGGACGGCCTGGACCGCTGCGGCCCAGCTCGCGCCGCCGTAGGAGTCGAAGGCGTCACCCGTCGCGTGCACGAGCTCGGACGCCCCGTGGGCGCCGACGGTCGCTGCCAGCGCGGAGACGTCCCCCACGTCGCCGATCGCGAGCGCGCGGATCGCGATGCCGCCGCCCGCCTGCGAGAGGGACCGGGCGAGGGCCAGGGTCTCGAGCGAGACCTCGCTCGCGACGCCGGCTTCGGTCTCGACCACGACCAGGATCATCGGAGCACCCCCAGCTTCTCGAACAGGTCGACCACCGCGGCGGCCGCCTCCGGGCCTTCGCCCAGCACCTCGACGTTGCTCGGTGCGGGTGGCGGGACGACGAGCTTCACCCGGCTCGCGCCGGCCGGCTGGGCGGTCAGCGACCGCGTCTCGATCTCGACCTTCTTGGCCGCCATCCGGCCCTTCAGCGTCGGGTAGCGCGGTTCGACCCCGCCCTCGAGCACCGTGACGACCGCGGGCAGCGGGACCGAGAAGGTCTCCTCGCCGTCGGGGCCGTCGTTCTTGGTGATCACGTTGCCGTCGGCGGTCTCGACCGTGGAGACGCCGTTGACCACCGGCCAGCCGAGCGCATAGGCGAGCCGGATCCCGACCTGGAAGTCGCCGGAGTCGGCGGCGTCGTTGCCGAGCAGCACGAGGTCGTAGCCCGCGCCGCTCGCGGCGTGGTCGGTGACGACCGCCGCGAGCTCGCGGGCGACGTCGGCGGGACCGAGCGTGGTCGGGTCGGCCTCGACCAGGGTCGCCGCGTGGCAGCCCAGGCCGAGCAGGTGGCGCAGCTGGTCGGTCGACTCCGCCGGACCGACGGTCGCGAGCGTCACCGAGCCGCCCGTCGCGTCGGCGACCCGGATCGCCAGCTCGACGGCGCTGCTCTCGTGGTTGCTGACGGTGTAGCCGACATGGCGGGCGTCGACCGACTGGCCGTCGGCGGTCAGCATCACCTCGCTGCCGACGTCGGGCACCCGCTTGACGCAGACGAGAATCCTCACCTCGACCTCACTTCAACCGAGCGTTCTCGGGGTCGAGGACGGGCGTCGCGTCGGCCGAGACGATCGTGACGGGGTAGAGCTCCTCCATGTAGGAGACGGCCAGCTCGTTGCCGACCCTCGCCTGGTCCGGCGGCAGGTGGGCCATCAGCAGGTGCTTGCCCAGGGACGGCGCCGACCCGGCGGTGGTGACGTAGGGGTGGTGGCCGTGGCCGTCGGTCAGCGTGCCACCGTCGCGGGTCAGGATCGGCTCGCCGCCCAGCATGTAGCGCTTCACCCCGCTGGCCGAGGTGTGGTCGTCGACGGCGAGCGTGCACAGCACCGCCTTCGGCTCCTCGGCCCGCTGGGCGAGGTAGGCCTCCTTGCCGACGAAGTCGGCCGCCTTCACCTTCGGCCGCTGCATGCCCGCCTCGACGATCGTCCGCTCGGCGTCGAGCTCGTAGCCGTAGGCCCGGTAGCCCTTCTCGATCCGCCCGGTGGTGCCGTAGACGCCGATGCCGACCGGCACCGCGCCGTACGACGCGCCGGCCTCGAGCAGCGCGTCCCACAGGGCGGCACCGTCGTCCATCGCGACGTAGAGCTCCCAGCCGAGCTCGCCGACGTAGGAGATCCGCGAGGCCAGGACCGTGATGCCCGAGACCGTGATCTCGCGGCACGTGAGGAAGCCGAATCCCTCGCCCGAGACGTCGTCGTCGGTGATCGAGGAGAGGATGTCGCGGGCCCTCGGACCCCAGAGACCGATCGTGGAGACCGCGTCGGTGTGGTCGGTCAGCGTGGTCTGCCCGTCGTCGGGGACGTGGGCGGCGAACCAGGCGCGGTCGGCCATGCCGTGGGCACCGCCGGTGACGACGCGGAACCGGTCCTCCCCCAGCCGCATGACCGTCAGGTCGGAGCGGAAGCCGCCCTTGGCGTCCAGGACCGGGGTGTAGATGACCTTGCCGACCGCGACGTCGCACTGGGAGACGCAGGTGGTCTGCACGGCCTCGAGCGCGCCGGGGCCCTCGATGTCGAACATGCAGAACGCCGACAGGTCGATGACACCCGCGGCCTCGCGCATCCGGAGGTGCTCGGCGTTGATGATCGGGCTCCACCACCGCGAGTCCCACTCGTGCTCACGCGGCATCACCGCGTCGCCGTACTCCTCGACGAGGCCGGCGTTGGACTCGTACCAGAACGGCCGCTCCCAGCCGACGGCCTCGAAGAACACCGCACCGAGCTTCTTCTGCGACTCGTGCATCGGGGCCAGCCGCTGGTCGCGGTCGGACTCGTACTGCTCGGCGGGGTGGATGATGCCGTAGGTCTTGATGAACGACTCGGTCGTGCGCAGCCGGGTGTGCTCGCGGCGCATCTGGTGGGGGTAGAACCGGGCGATGTCGCTGTGGGCGACGTCGATCTCGGAGTGCCCGTGCGTCATCCACTCCGCCACCGCGCGACCGACTCCCGGGCCCTCCTTGATCCACACCGCGGCGGCCGTCCACAGGCCCTTCACGTGGCTCTCGCCGAGGATCGGCATGCCGTCGCAGGTGAGCGACAGCAGACCGTTGATCGCGTAGCGCATCTCGGCGCCGTCGGCGCCGAGCAGCTCGGGCATCAGCTCCAGCGCCTGCTCGAGCTGGGGGTCGAAGTCCTCGTCGGTGAAGGGCATCTCGGTCGGCGACAGCTTCGCCTGCTCGATGGTCGGGATGTCCTCGGGCTCATGGAGGATCGCGCGGTGGGCGTAGGAGCCGACCTCCATGTCGGCGCCGTGCTGGCGCTCGTAGCAGAAGGTGTCCATGTCGCGGACGATCGGGAAGCTGATCTCGCCCTCGGTCTCCGCGAGCTGCGGGCAGGGGCCCACCGAGATCATCTGGTGGACGGCGGGGGTCAGCGGGATGCTGACGCCGGCCATGTCGCCGATCTTGGGGCTCCAGACGCCGCAGGCGATGACGACCGTGCTGGTCTCGATGTCGCCCTTGTCGGTCCTGACCTTGGTGATCTTCCCGTCCTCCACCTCGAGGTCGAGGACCTCGCAGTTCGGGACCGTCGTGAGGGCACCGAGCTCGAGTGCGCTCTCGCGCATGATCGTGCCGGCCCGCAGCGAGTCGACGACGCCGACGTCGGGCTGCCAGAAGGCGCCGATGAACTGGTCGGTCTCGATGAAGGGGACCTTCTCCTTCACGAAGTCCGGGTCGACGATCTCGGCCTCGATGCCCCAGGCGCGGGCCGACGACATCCGTCGCCGCAGCTCCTCCATCCGCTCCTCGGTGCGCGCGATCTCGAAGCCGCCGCTCCGGGTGAAGACGCCCATCTCCTGGTACTGCACGACCGAGTCGAGCGTGAGGTCGGTGATCTCGCGGGAGTGGTCGGTCAGGAAGATGAAGTTGGACGCGTGCCCGGTCGAGCCGCCCGGGTTGGGCAGCGGTCCCTGGTCGAGCTGGACGATGTTGCGCCAGCCGAGCTTCGCGAGGTGGTGGACCAGGCTGTTGCCGACGATGCCGGCACCGATGACGACGCAGTCTGCGTGGGTGGGCGTGCCGCTCATGGTGCTCCTCAGGACTGGCGCGACTGTTGCGCAATACGCAACGTGATGCGTGATACGAGACAGGATAAAGGTAAACCGGGGCCCCGGACCGCTGTCAAGCGATCCGGGACCCCGGTGGCGACCTCAGCGGCAGGTCAGGAGGTCGGCATCCACTGCTGCCAGATGTCCTCGTTCTCCTCGACCCACTTGGTGGCGGCGTCCTCGTTGGAGAGACCGTCCTCGGAGATGTACTTCGCGACCACGTTCTGGTCGTCGTTGCTCCACGAGAAGTTCTGCACCAGCTCGACGCCCGGACCACCCTCCTCGACCCACGAGGTCGAGAGGATCTTCTTCAGCTCGGTCTCGGGGTAGTCGCAGTCGACCTTCGCCGGGTCGTCCTGGCAGCCGTCCTCGTAGGGCGGCAGCGCGACCTTCGCCAACGGCAGGTCGGCGAAGAGCCACTGCGGCTCGTAGAAGTAGCCGATCAGGAACTCCTTCTTCTCCTCGGCCTGCTGGAAGGCGGTGATGCTGGCCGCCTCGGAGCCGGAGAAGACGACCTCGAAGTCGAGCCCGAGGTTGTCGATGATCGCCTCGTCGAACTGCACGTAGGACGGGTCGGCACCGAGGAACTGGCCCTTGCTGCCGGTCTCGGACGTCGCGAAGTCCTTCGCGAAGTCGTTGAGGTTCTCGTAGTCGAGGACCTCCGGGTGCTCCTCGGCCAGCCACGGCGGGACGTACCAGCCGATGATGCCGGTGTTGCCGGTCGGGCCGCCGTCCATCGCGGAGCCGTCGCCCTGGTCGTCGAAGAACTGCTTCTCGAGGTCGGGGTGGCCCCAGTCCTCGATCACGACGTCGACCTCGCCGGTGCCGAAGCCCTGCCAGGAGACGTCCTCCTTCAGCTCCTTGTAGTTCACGGTGCAGCCGAGCTCCTGCTCGGCGATGTGGCCGACGACGTAGGCGTCGGCGTAGAAGCCCACCCAGGGGTTGACCGCCATGTTGATCTCGCCGCAGTCGCCCAGCTCTGACTGCTGCTCCTCGTTCGCCTGGGTCTCCTCGTCGATGGCCCCGCCACCGCAGGCGGTGAGCGTCAGCGCGGACAGCGCTCCCACCGCCAGCAGGCGCCGGCTCCGTCGCTGCATGATCCTCATTCCTACCTCCGGTTGATGGTGCGTCGATGTGCTGAAGTCAGGTGGCCTTGTAGTCGGCGCTCGCACGGGCGATGCGGTCGATCATGATCCCGAGCAGCACGATGGTGATCCCGGCGACGGCGCCGCGGCCCCATTCCTCCGAGCGGCTGAAGCCGAGGACCACGTCGTAGCCGAGGGCGCCGGCACCGACCAGCCCGCCGATGACGACCATGGCCAGGACGAAGAGCAGGCCCTGGTTGGCGGCGAGGACGATCGAGCCGCGCGCCATGGGCAGCTGCACCTTGAGGATCTCCTGCCAGCTGGTGGCTCCGGAGGCACGCGAGGCCTCCAGCGTGGTCGGCGACACCGCCTTCACGCCGTCGGCGAGCAGCTTGATGGCTGCCGGCGCGGCGTAGATGATCGCCGCGGTGATCGCGGTGAACTTGCTCGGGCCGAACAGGGCGAGCACCGGGATCAGGTAGACGAACGGTGGGATCGTCTGCCCCGCGTCGAGGAACGGCCGGATCGCCACGTCGGCGCGGGGGCTCCGCGCCATCCAGACGCCGAAGACCAGCGCGAGCACCATCACCAGCATCGTCGCGACCAGAGTCATCGACAGCGTCTGCATGGCGTGGTTCCACAGGTCGAAGAACCGGATGCCGGCCAGGCAGACCACCGTCGGGAGCAGGGCCCGCAGGCGACCGAATACGAAGGCCAGGGCGAGGATCGCCAGTGCCGAGAGCCACCACGGCGACTGCGCCAACAGGGCTTCGAGCGGGTTGAGCAGCCCGATGGTGACGGCGTCCTTGAGCGCCTCGGTCAGCGTTCCGAAGGTGGCGACCACCCAGTCGGCGCCGGTGTTCACCGCGTCGGCCACGGCACGGCCGGTCTCCGTCGCCGGGAACTCCGCGGCCCAGAACGAGTAGCGCGAGAGCCAGACCGCGACGATCGTCACGACGCCCGCGACGCCGAGCACGATCCGCCGCTGCCGAGCGCTGCCCCCGCCGCCGCGGGCGATCAGCTCGCCCCGCTGACTGGCCGCGGTCGTGGTCCGGTCGAGCATGATCGCCATGACCACGATCAGCGCACCCGGCACGAAGGCGCCGCCGATGTCGACCCGCACCAGCGCGTTGAGCACCGGCTTGCCCAGCCCCGGGCCGTTGACGTACGCCGCGAGCGTGGCCATGGCGAGGGCGGCCATGATCGTCTGGTTGAGGCCGACCACGATGGTGGGCCGCGCCATCGGCAGCTGGACCTTGCGCAGCCGCTGCCAGAAGGTCTGGCCGGCTGAGTCGGTCGCCTCGATGGTGGTCGGGGAGACGGTCCGGATGCCGTGGCCGGCGATCCGGATGAGGGGTGGCATCGCGTAGATCAGGGTGCTGACGACCGCGGCCGAGGCGCCGATGCCGAAGAACAGCACGATCGGGAGCAGGTAGACGAAGGTCGGCATGGTCTGCATCAGGTCGAGCACCACCGTGACCGGACGCTCCGCCCGCCGACTGCTGGCGATCCAGATCGCCACCGGCATCCCGATGACCACCGAGACGGCGACGGCGACGAAGGTGACGATCAGCAGGTCGATCGAGTCGCTCCAGTAGCCGAACAGTCCGAAGGAGACGAACGACGCGGCGACGAGGAGCGAGATCCGCCAGCCCGCGATCGCGAGCGCGATCCAGGCCGCGATCGCGGTCACCCCGAGCCAACCGATCTCGGGGACGGGTCGCGGCAGGTTGGGCTCGGCGAGCATCCGCTGGAAGAAGTCGACGACGGAGACGAACCACTCACCCAGGGCATAGGTGAACTGGATCAGCGGGTTGGTGTCGCGGCTGGCGATGACGTCGTTGCGGAACCCGGTGAAGGAATCCATGAGGTCGGTGCGCTCGCGGGTCGGGCGGGCCAGCGTGTTCTGGCCCCGGGTGAACACCCACACCACGATCCAGACCGCGACCACCACGCCTGCCCACACCACGCGGGGCAGGGACCGCCTGGGGGCGACCGGGGTCGGGGTGTCCGGCTCCGGCGACGTCCGCGGCGGCGTCAGGGTCGCGCTCATGCCGTCACGGCCTCCTCGGCCACGACCACCCGGAGGATCGCGTCGTCGTCGACGATGCCGACCAGCCGGCCGTCGTCGACCACCCGGACCGGGTGCTCGGAGGCCAGCGCCGCTTGCGCGGCCTGGCGCACGATCGTGTCGGAGGACATCACCGGGCCCTCGGTCGAGTCGTCGGGCCGCGGCTCGCGCATCACCCACTTCAGGGTCAGCACGTGGGAGCGCGGGACGTCGCTGACGAAGTCCTTGACGTAGTCGTCGGCGGGCCGGGCCACCACCTCGTCGGGCGTGCCGACCTGCACGATCGCGCCGTCGCGCAGGATCATGATCCGGTCGCCGAGCTTGAGCGCCTCGGCGAGGTCGTGGGTGATGAAGACCATCGTCTTGCCGAGCTCCTGGTGGAGCCGGATCACCTCGTTCTGCATGTCGCGCCGGATCAGCGGGTCGAGCGCGGAGAACGGCTCGTCGAACAGCAGCAGCGACGGGTCGTTGGCCAGCGCCCGCGCCAGGCCGACGCGCTGCTGCATGCCGCCCGACAACTGGTCGGGGTAGGACCGCTCGAAGCCGGACAGGCCGACCAGGTCGACGATCTCTGCCGCGCGCGACCGCCGGTCGCTCTTGCCCTCGCCACGGACCTCGAGGCCGAAGGCGACGTTGTCGATGACCTGGCGGTGGGGCAGCAGCCCGAAGTGCTGGAAGACCATGGAGGTGTGGTGGCGGCGCAGCTCGCGCAGCTGCGACTCACCAGCCGTCGTCACGTCCTGCCCGTCGATGACGACGTCGCCCGCGGTGGGTTCGATGAGGCGGGTCAGGCAGCGCACGAGCGTGGACTTGCCGGAGCCGGACAGGCCCATCACGACGAACACCTCGCCGGGGGCGACGTCGAAGGAGACGTCGCGGACCCCGACGACGCAGCCGGTCTTCTCCTTCAGCTCCGCGCGGGAGAGCTCGGCGTCGGGCGTGCCGATGATGCGGTCCGCACCCTTCCCGAAGATCTTCCAGAGGTTCCGGACCGAGAGCGCGGCCTCCTGGCCGGCAGTGCCACGGTCGTCATGGACGTTGTCGGAACGGTTCACCGCTGACCCACTTCCCACCGCCGGCCCCAGGGAGAGGTTGCGTATGACGCAACGTGGTGCTGACTGCGCAACCGGCGGTGGATCGAGAATGCCGCTGCCCCCCGCCGTGGTCAAGCGTTTGCGAAGGGTTGTGACCCTTCTGTGGAGCTAGCGGTGACCCCATCCGAGCCGGTGGGAGACCTCCTCGGCGGCGCGGACCGTCGCCTCGACCACCACCTCGAGCTGTTCGGGGGAGATCCGGAAGGTGGGCCCCGAGACGCTCATCGACGCCACCACGTCACCGTGGTTGTTGCGGATCGGTGCGGCGACGGCCGTCAGCCCGACCTCGAGCTCGTCGACGGCGACGGCATAACCCTGCTCGCGCACCCGGTCGAGCTCCTCGCGCAGCGCCTTCGCCCCGGTGATCGTGTGGTCGGTGTAGGCCGCGAGGCCGCCGAGGACCTCGTCGAGACGGGCCGGCTCCAGACCGCTCAGCAGCACCTTGCCGTTGCTCGTGGCGTGCAGCGGGATGTGCTGGCCGACCCAGTTGTGGGGCTGGAGCGCTGACGACCCGGCGACCTGGTCGAGGTAGAGCGCGCTGCTCTCGGAGAGGACGGCGATGTTGACGGTCTCGCCGGTCTCGCTCGCGAGCTGGCGCGCGAGCGGCCGCGCCTCCTGGACGAGGTCGAGCCGCGCGGTCGTCGCGCCGGCCAGGCGCAGCAGGCCGACCCCGAGGCGGTACTTGCCGCGGTCGCCGGACTGCTCGACGAGCCGGTGCTGCTCGAGGGTGGCGACGAGGCGGAAGGCCGTGCTCTTGTGGACCCCCAGCTCGACGGCGATCTCGGTGATGCCGGCCTCCCCGACCCTGGCCAGCACCTCGAGGATCTCCAGGGCCCGGTCGACCGACTGCACGCCCGCCGTGCGAGCCTCGGTCGCCTCAGTCATGGCGGGGAGACTAGCGCACCCGGTGTTGCGTATCGCAGAATGCGTTTCGCTCAGTGCAACAGCTGGGACCCCACCTGACGACGTCGAGGAGCTGCCCGCATGGCCGTCGGCAATGCCGTGCCACCCGCTGGTGACTACATCCTGGTGCTCTCGTGCCCGGACCGTCCCGGCATCGTCCACTCCGTCACCGGCTTCCTGGTCGAGCAGGGCGGCAACATCGCCGAGAGCCAGCAGTACGGCGACCCGGACACCGGCAGCTTCTTCATGCGCATCGGCTTCACCGTCGAGGGCGACACGACGGCCGAGGCGCTCCGCGAGAGCTTCGCGCCGGTCTCCGAGCGGTTCGGGATGGACTTCCGGCTGTGGGACGCCCGGGCCCCCTACCGCACGCTGATCATGGTCTCGCGCCAGCTCCACTGCCTCAACGACCTGCTCTTCCGGCAGTCCTCCGGCTCGCTCCAGATCGACGTCCCGCTCGTGGTGTCCAACCACACCGACGCCGAGCGGCTCTGCGCGTCGTACGGCGTGCCGTTCGCCCACCTGCCGGTGACGCCGGAGACCAAGCCCGACGCGGAGGCCGAGCTCCAGCGGCTCGTCGAGGAGCACGACGTCCACCTCGTCGTGCTGGCCCGCTACATGCAGGTCCTCAGCGACGACCTCTGCCGCACGATGTCGGGGCGGATCATCAACATCCACCACTCGTTCCTGCCGAGCTTCAAGGGCGCCAAGCCCTATCACCAGGCCTACGACCGCGGCGTGAAGCAGGTGGGCGCGACGGCCCACTACGTCACCGCGGACCTCGACGAGGGGCCGATCATCGAGCAGGACGTCCTGCGGGTCGACCACGGCTACACGCGTGAGGCGCTGGTCTCCGCGGGCCAGGACGTCGAGGCGCAGGTCCTCTCTCGTGCTGTGCGCTGGCACAGCCAGTCCCGGGTACTCCTCAACGGCCACCGGACGGTGGTCTTCCGCTAGCACGAAGGAGGGCCGACCATGCTGTCGGACATCGAGATCGCCACCGCCGCCACGCTGCGTCCGATCAGGGACGTCGCGGCCGAGACGCTCGGCATCGCCGAGGAGCACCTGGTGCCCTTCGGCCACGACAAGGCGAAGGTCGATCCCGGCTACCTCTCCTCGCTCGCCGACCGCCCGCTCGGCAAGCTGGTGCTCGTCACGGCGTTGTCCCCGACACCGCCCGGCGAGGGGAAGACGACCACGACCGTCGGCCTCACCGACGCCCTCCACGGCCTCGGCCACCGGACGGTCGCCTGCCTGCGCGAGCCGTCGATGGGCCCGGTGTTCGGGATGAAGGGCGGCGCGGCCGGCGGCGGCTACAGCCAGGTCGTCCCGATGACCGACATCAACCTCCACTTCACCGGCGACTTCGCCGCGTTGGCCGCCGCCAACAACCTGCTGGCCGCGCTGATCGACAACCACGTCCACCACGGGAACGAGCTCGGCATCGACGTCCGCAGCGTGACGTGGAAGCGGGTGCTCGACACCAACGACCGGGCGCTGCGCGAGATCACGGTCGGCCTCGGTGGTCACGCGAACGGCTTCCCCCGCTCCGACGGCTTCGACATCGTCGTGGCCTCCGAGCTGATGGCGATCTTCTGCCTCACCGAGTCGGTCGCCGACCTCAAGCAGCGCATCGGCGACATCGTCATCGGCTACACCCGGGCGATGGAGCCGGTCACCGCCCGCCAGCTCGGTGCGGACGGAGCGCTGGCAGTGCTGCTGAAGGACGCCCTGTCGCCCAACCTCGTCCAGACCCTCGAGGGCGCGCCCGCCTTCGTCCACGGCGGCCCCTTCGCCAACATCGCCCACGGCTGCAGCTCGGTGATGGCGACCCGGGCCGGGCTGCGGCTCGCCGACTACGTCGTCACCGAGGCCGGCTTCGGTGCCGACCTGGGCGCGGAGAAGTTCGTCGACATCAAGTGCCGCAAGTCCGGGCTGCGGCCCGACGTCGCCGTCGTCGTCGCGACCGTACGGGCGCTGAAGTACCACGGCGGCGTCGCGCTCGCCGACCTCGGGACCGAGGACGTGGCGGCGGTCGAGGCCGGCATGGCCAACCTCCGCCGCCACCTCCGCAACGTCCGGGAGGTCTACGGCATCCCCTGCGTCGTGGCCGTCAACCGCTTCCCGACCGACACCGACGCCGAGGTCGCGCGGGTCGTCGAGCTGGTCGCCGACGAGGGCGTGCGGGCCTTCCCCGCGACCCACTTCGCCGACGGCGGGTCCGGGGCCCACGACCTCGCGAAGGGGGTGCTGGCCACCCTCGACGAGCCGTCGGCCCACGAGTTCTCCTTCACCTACCCCGACGAGCTGTCGCTGATCGAGAAGGTCGAGGCCGTCGCCACGCGGGTCTACGACGCCGGCCAGGTCACCTGGGAGCCCAGGGCCCGGCGGCGGCTCGCTCGCTTCGAGAAGGACGGCTACGGCCACCTCCCGGTCTGCATCGCGAAGACCCAGTACTCCTTCTCCACCGACCCGACCTCGCTCGGCGCCCCGAGCGGGCACGAGCTCCACGTGCGCGAGGTCCGGCTGTCGGCCGGGGCGGGGTTCGTGGTCGCGGTGTGCGGCGACATCATGACGATGCCCGGCCTGCCCGCCTCCCCTGCGGCCCAGCGGATCGACCTGCTCGACGACGGCACCATCACCGGCCTCTCCTGACCACCCACCCGGTGGTCGAGCAGCGAGCGCCAGCGAGCGGCTGTCGAGACCTCCGGGACAGCCCAACCCCGTGAGGTCGTTCGCCGGCGTCCGGAGGTCTCGACTCGCCCTCGCCTAGCGGCTCGGACGGCTCGACCACCTAGACCGTCGGTGGTCGAGCAGCGAGCGTCAGCGAGCGGCTGTCGAGACCTCCGGGACCCGTCATCCACAGGCCGTCGTCCAGCCCCTTGCCGCGGAGCCGTCCCGGTCAGATCGTCGGAGCGTGACGGCCTACACCTACATCCTCGAGTGCGTCGACGGTTCGTTCTACGTCGGCAGCACCCGTGATCTGCAGCGCCGCATGGAGGAGCACGCCCTCGGTGCGGGCGCGGCGTACACCCGGAACCGGTTGCCGGTGACGCTGGTGTGGGTCGAGCAGCACGACCACGTCGCCAACGCCTTCCTGCGGGAGAAGCAGATCCAGAACTGGTCGCGCGCCAAGCGGATCGCCTTGATCGAACAGCGACAGGGGGACCTTCCCGAGCTCGCCCGTGGCTGGGGTCGCCGGCCGTCGACCGGAGGTCTCGACTCGCCCTCGCCTGGCGGCTCGGACGGCTCGACCACCTAGACCGTCGGGGGTCGAGCAGCGAGCGCCAGCGAGCGGGTGTCGAGACCTCCGACCCGTCAGTCGCCGAGCTCCGTACGCCGCCGGGCGACGTAGTCCTCGAGCTCCTCGCGGACGGCGTCGTCGAGGGCGGGCTGCTCGTAGGCCTCGACCTTCTGCTTCCAGATCTCGCCCGCGCGGTCGGCGGTGTCCTGGCCGCCGCCGCGCAGCCAGCGCTCGTAGTTGTCCGAGGAGGACACCTCGCCGCGGTAGAAGCAGGTGCGGAAGCGCTCCATCGTGTGCATCGCCCCGAGGAAGTGGCCGCCGTGGCCGACCTCCTGGTGGGCGTCGAACGCCAGCGAGCCCTCGTCGATCTCCAGCGGCGTGAACTCGTGCTGGAGCATCGCGACCAGCTCGGCGTCGATGACGAACTTCTCGTAGCCCGCGACGAGGCCGCCCTCGAGCCAGCCCGCGGAGTGCATCACCCAGTTGGCGCCGGCGAGGAAGGTCGGCAGCAGCGTCATCAGCGCCTCGTAGCCCGCCTGCGCGTCGGGGACCTGGGAGGAGGTGAGGCCGCCGCCGGTGCGGAAGGGCAGGTTGAAGTGGCGCGCGATCTGGCCCGTGCAGAGCAGACCGAGGCCCGACTCCGGCGTCCCGAACGTCGGCGAGCCCGACTGCATGTTGATGTTGGAGAGGAACGACCCGAAGATGACCGGCGTCCCGGGACGGATCAGCTGGGAGAGCGCGATGCCCGACAGTGCCTCGGTGATCTGCTGGACCAGGGCCGCGGGGATCGTCACCGGCGACATCGCGCCCATGAGGATGAACGGCGTGAGGACGACCGGCTGGCCGGCGCCGCTGTACTCGAACTGCGCCTCCAGCATCCGGTCGTCCCAGCGCAGCGGTGAGTTGCAGTTGATGAGTGAGATCGTCGCCGGCGTCTCCTCGATCGCCTCGCGCGAGCCGAAGAGGATCGAGGTCATCGCGAGGGTGTCGGCGGCGTTGACGCCCGAGACGACGTTGCCCATGTAGACCTTGTCGGTCAGCGTCTGCAGCGCCAGCGTCATGTCGAGGTGGCGGCTGTCGAGCGGGGTGTCGCTCGGCTCGCAGATGACGCCGCCGGCGGAGTCGAGCACGGGGTAGGACTGGGCGAGCTTGGTGAAGTTGCGGAAGTCGTCCATCGTCGCGTCACGGCGTACCTCGCCCTCGCGCACGAACGGCGGGCCGTAGACCGCGCCGAAGGCCATCGCGTCGCCGCCGATGTGGATCGAGTGCTCGGGGTTGCGGGCCTGGACGTCGAACTCGGCGGGGGCCTTCGCGACCTGCTCGAGCACGAAGTCGGGGTCGAGGAAGACGGTCTCGTCCTCGACCTTCTGACCCGCCGCCCGGAAGAGGTCGAGGGCGCGGGGGTCGGCGAACTGGACGCCGATCTCGGTCATCAGCCTGCGCCAGCCGCCGTCGAGGGCCTGCATCGCGTCCTGCGAGAGCACCTCGTAGCGCGGCATCCGGTTCCGGAACATCGCTCCTCCTACCAATCCTCACATTGTGGGGCTACAGTTCCACATGATGGGACCTGACGGAAGGTCCGACACCGATCGAAGGGCAGGCAGTGACCGAGCCGGCAGTTGAGGCAGCAGCACCCGCACGTGGCACCCAGGCGCTCGACCGCGCCGCGGAGCTGGTCGCGGAGGTGGTGCACGCCGACGAGCCGCTGACCTTCAGCCACCTGCAGGAGAGCTCCGGCCTGGCCAAGTCGACCGCCTCGCGCATGCTCTCGGCCCTCGAGCGGGCCGGACTTCTCGAGCGCACCGACGAGGGCGGCGGCTACGTCGCGGGCCGGCTCTTCTGGCTCTACGCCGCGCGCCACGACCCGTGGGAGGAGGTCGTCCGGCTCGCGCAGCCGACGATGGACCTCATCGGCGAGGAGACCCGCGAGACCGTCCACCTCAGCGTGGTGCGCGGCGACCGGGTCACCCAGGTCGCGCAGGTCGACACGACCTACCTGCTCGGCACCCGCGACTGGACCGAGGTCGACGTCCCGGCCCACTGCTCGGCGCTGGGCAAGGTGTTCTACGCGTGGGGAGAGCTCGACCTGCCGACCACGCGGCTCGACACCTACACCGACGTCACCATCACCGACCCCGCCGTCCTGCTGCGCGACCTGCGCGCCGCGCGGGACCGCGGCTGGACGGTCACCGAGGACGAGCTCGAGGTCGGGCTCACGGGAGTCGCCGTGCCGGTGCACGGCGCCCGAGGACACGTCGTGGCCGCACTGGGGGTCTCCGGGCCCTCGCCACGGCTGGAGGGCCGGCTCGAGGAGCTCGGTCGCAATCTGTCGGACCACGCCGCGCAGCTGTCCGCGCTGCTGCGGGGTACCACCCAGGAGGAGGGTGTGGCATGACGCCGGAGGAGATCCTGCAGGGCCTCTACGACGAGACCCTGGTCGGCAACGCACCGCGCGTGCTCGAGCTGACCGAGGAAGGGCTGAGCGCCGGGATGGAGCCGCAGACGCTGCTCTTCGACGCGCTGATCCCGTCACTGGAGGAGGTCGGCGCGCGCTTCGAGCGCGGCGACTTCTTCGTCCCGGAGATGCTGATCGCCGGTCGCGCGATGGCCGGGGCGATGGAGCGGCTGCGACCGCTGCTCGCCGAGACCGGCGTCGCCACGATCGGCAAGTTCCTGATGGGGACGGTCAAGGGCGACGTCCACGACATCGGGAAGAACCTGGTCAACATCATGCTCGAGGGCGCCGGCTTCGAGGTCATCGACCTCGGCGTCCAGGTCGCGCCCGAGAAGTTCGTCGCCGCCATCGAGGAGCACCAGCCCGACGTCGTCGGGATGTCGGCCTTCCTCACCACGACGATGCCGATGTTCAAGGCCAACATGAACGCGCTCGAGAAGGCCGGGCTCCGCGACCGCGTCATCGTCATGGTCGGTGGCGCCCCCGTCACCCAGGAGTACGCCGACGCGGTCGGCGCCGACGGCTATGCCGCCGACGCCTCCGCCACGGTCAAGCGCGCGAAGGCGCTGCTCGACGAGCGCCGGAAGGTCCCCGCCTGATGGCCTACGAAGGAGAGCCGCTCCACACCGTCCTCCGGTCGGCGACCAAGGAGGTCGTGCTCGGCCACGACCAGCGCTTCTGCCTGATCGGCGAGCGGATCAACCCGACCGGGCGCCGGATCTTCCAGGAGGCCCTGCGCGCCGGCGACTTCTCGGCGATCGAGAAGGACGTGAAGGCCCAGGTCGAGGGCGGCGCCGACGTCCTCGACGTCAACATGGGCGTCCCGCTGACCGACGAGCCCGACCTGCTGGCGAAGGCGATCCGGATGGTGCAGGAGCTCACCGACCTGCCGATCTGCATCGACTCCTCGGTCGTCGAGGCGCTCGAGGCCGGTCTCGCGGCCTACGAGGGGCGGGCGCTGGTCAACTCGGTCACCGCCGAGGACGACCGGCTCGCCGCGATCCTCCCGCTGGTCAAGAAGTACGACGCCGCGATCATCGCGCTCCCCAACGACCACGACGAGATCCCGATGGAGGCCGACAAGCGGCTCGACCTCACCGGGAAGATCATCCGGGTGGCGACGGAGGACTACGGCATCGCCGTCGCCGACATCGTCATCGACCCGCTGGCGATGCCGATCGGCGCCGACACCGGCACCTCGCTGGTCACCTGGGAGACGATGCGCCGCATCCGCGACGAGTTCGGGGTCAACATGACCTGTGGCGCGTCCAACACCTCCTTCGGCATGCCCGACCGCCACACCCTCAACTCGGTCTGGCTGCCGATGGCGATGACCCAGGGCCTGACCAGCGCGATCATGGACGCCCGCACGCCCCAGATCGTGGATGCGGTCAAGGCGGCCGACGTCTTCATGAACCACGACGACTGGGGCATGGCCTGGATCTCGGCCCACCGGGCGAAGGCGGCCGCCGCCACGGCGCCATGACGCGGAGGTGACGGGCCGTGGCTGAGCTCCCGGAGGTCGATCTCGACGCACTCCGGCGCGAGGGCCTGCTGCCCACGCCGGAGGGCGAGGGCACCCAGCACGACGGCACGGGACGCGTCGACATCGCGTTCACCGTCGACGCGGGGCCCGAAGCGCCGCCGACGAAGCGGAGCGTCCGGGTCCCGCCCGGGGTCACCGTGTTCGACTCCGCGTCGTGGAACGGCATCGCGATCGACTCGACCTGCGGGGGTCACGGCACCTGCCACAAGTGCAAGGTGCGGGTCGAAGGGCAGTCGCCGATCACGCGCCACGACGTCCGGACCTTCACCCCCGACCAGATCGCCGAGGGCTGGCGGCTGGCCTGCCTGGTCAAGGCGACGCGCGACCTCCAGGTCGACGTACCGCCGCTGACCACGCGCCCGAAGGCAGCGACCGTCGGCGTCGGGCGGCAGGTGATCCTGCGGCCCGCCGTGCAGAAGCGCTACGTCGAGCTCGATGAGCCGACCCTGGCCGACCAGCGCTCCGACCTGGTCCGTCTCACCGACGCCATCACCGACCTCGAGCTGACCGCCGACCTCTCCGTCCTCCGCCGGCTGGCGACCGTCCTGCGGCAGGCCGACTTCAAGGTCACCGCGGTGGTCGTCGACGAGGCGCTCGTCGACGTCGAACCGGGCGACACCACCGACGTGCGCCACGCGATCGCGTTCGACCTCGGCACCACCACCGTCGTGGCCACCCTGCTCGACCTCGCCACGGGGACGCCGGTGGCCGTGGCCTCGATGCTCAACAAGCAGCAGCCCTTCGGGGCCGACGTCATCACTCGGATCAGCGCGACGATGATGGACGAGGGGATGCTCGACAAGCTCCGGGCGGCGGCCGGCGACACCCTGTCCGACCTCGCCGACCAGGTCTGCCGCGAGGGCAGGGTCGACCCCCGGACCGTCTACGAGGTCGCGGTCGCCGGCAACGCGACGATGACGGCGCTCGCCCTCGGCATCGACCCCGAGCCGCTCGGTGTCGCGCCGTTCGTCATGTCGACCGCCCACCCGCCGACGGTCCTGGCCAGCGACGTCGGCCTCGACCTCCACCCGCGCGCCCGCGCCGTGCTGTTCCCCGCGCTCGGCGCCTACGTCGGCGGCGACATCGTCGCGGGGATGCTCGCGACGGGGATGGATCGCGACAAGCGCACCCGGCTCTTCATCGACGTCGGCACCAACTGCGAGATCGTGCTCAGCGACGGCGACACCATCGTCTCGACGGCCGCCCCCGCCGGCCCCGCGTTCGAGGGCGGCGCGATCCGCTGCGGCATGCGCGCCGCGGACGGCGCCATCGAGACGGTGGGGCTGGACGGGGCGTCCGGCGACGTGGCGCTCGGCGTCATCGGCGACGTCGAGCCCCGTGGGCTCTGCGGCTCCGGCCTGGTCGACGTCGTCTCCGAGCTGGTCCGCGTCGGGCTCCTCGACGCCACCGGCCGGTTCGTCCCCGACGAGGACGCCGCGACGGCCCTGCCCGCCCTCGCCGACCGGCTGACCCGGGTCGGCGAGGAGCGCGTGTTCGTCCTCCACCAGCCCTCCCCCGACAGCCCGCCGGAGGAGTCGGTCTATCTCTCCCAGCGCGACGTGCGCGAGCTCCAGTTCGCCAAGGCGGCGATCTCGACCGGCTGGTCGCTGCTGCTCTCCGAGCTCGGGCTCGAGCAGCGCGACGTCCAGCAGGTCCTGCTGGCGGGCTCCTTCGGCAGCTATCTCTCTCCCGCGGCCGCCGTGCGCATCGGGCTCGTGCCGAAGCTCCCCGTGCTCCGCATCGTCGCGGCCGGCAACGTCGCCGGCGAGGGGGCGAAAATGGCCCTGTTGTCGGTGCGTGAGCGCGCCGGCGCGGCCGCGCTGCTGGAGGAGGTGACCTATGTCGAGCTCTCCGACCGTCCCGACTTCAACGACCGCTTCGTCGAGCAGCTCGGGTTCAGCACCTGAGCGGACCGCCCTCATCGCCTGCGGTGCGATCGCCCAACCGGCCGCCGGCGTCGTCGCGCGCCACGACCTGCCTGTCGACGTCCACCCGCTCCCGCCGCTGCTGCACAACCAGCCCCACCTGATCGCCGGGGAGGTACGCCGCCTCGCGGCCGAGCTCGCCCCGGCGTACGACCGCGTGGTGGTCGGCTACGCCGACTGCGGGACCTACGGCGCCCTCGACGTCCTCTGCGAGGAGCTCGGGCTGGCGCGGCTGCCCGGGCTGCACTGCTACGACCTCTACGCCGGCCCCTCCCGGATCGAGAAGCTCCTCGCCGACCAGCCGGGCACCTACCTGCTCACCGACTTCCTGGTCCGCTCCTTCGAGCGCACGGTGATCCGCGAGCTCGGCCTCGACCGCCACCCCGAGCTGCGCGACGACTACTTCCGCCACTACACCCGGGTCGTCTGGCTGGCCCAGGAGCCCGACGACGAGCTCCACGCGCTCGCGCAGGCCGCCGCCGACCGGATCGGCCTCCCCCTCACCGTCGTCGAGACCGGCGACGCCCGCCTGGCCCACGCCATCAGGTCGAGCTGCCAGTAGCTCAACCCCGGAGGCGGTCGAGCTGTTCGGTGCGCCAGGCCTCGGTGGCGGGGATCTGGTTGAAGGTGAAGACGTGGAGGCCCTCGACGAGGGCGCCGGGCTCGGCGAGCGTGGGTGCGCACTGCTCGAGGAACCGCTGGCCGGTGAAGCCGCCGGGGGCGGCGAGCCGCGCGAAGGTGCCCTTGTGCTTGTTGAGGAACCGGGTGGACTCCCCGACGCCGATCCGGGTCGCCATCGCGAGCAGCTTGGTCCGGTCGACGGGACCGGGGATGCCGAGCAGCAGCGGCATCGTGATGCCACGCCCGCGCATCCGGTGGACCCAGGCGCGGATGACGTCGGGGTCGAAGGTCAGGTTGCTGACGATGTGGGTCGCGTGGCGGCGCTTGTCCCACATCGACTGGACCGTGAGGTCGTCGGGGATGGTGGGGTGCGACTCGGGGTAGCCGGTGATGCCGACGTGGTCGAAGGGGCTGCCGACGTGCTGGAGGTCCTCGAGCAGGGCGAGCGCGTCGGGGTAGTCGCCGACCGCCTCCGCGTCGCCGCCCGGGATGAAGATCCGGGTGATGCCCTTGCCGGTCAGCCGCTCGGCGATCTCGGCGAGCTCGGCCCGGTCGCGGACCATCCGCGCGGCGAGGTGGGGCACGACAGGATAGCCGTGCCCGGCCAGGCGTTCTGCCAGCTCGAAGGTCGCCTCCAGCCCCTTCGACGGGGATGCGGTGACGGTGATCTCCCGGTCGCGCGGGACGTGCTCGAGCAGGGTGTCCTCCGCGGACGCGGTGGGCAGCACCTCGTAGCGCGCGTGCTCCAGGAGCCGGACGAGGGTGGCACGGGTGGCCGACTTGTTGCGCATGAAGGAACTCGTTTCGTGATGCGCACCGAACAGCGCTGAGCCTACTGCGGGATCCGGTGCGGCACCAGCAGCCACGACAGCAGTCCTCCGAGGCCGAGCAGGGCCGCGCAGGCCGCCACCGCGAGGGGATACGCCGCCGCGAGCGCCGACGGGTCGGCATAGTCCTGGCCGGAGAGCCCGACGGCGGGCGGCAGTGCCGCGACCGCGAGGAGAGTCCCGGTCCGGGCGACCGCGTTGTTGACCCCGCTGGCCGTGCCCGCGAGCCGGTCGGGGGCGGCCGCGAGGACCGTCGCGGTGAGCGGCGCCACGGTGCAGGACAGACCGAGACCGAAGAGCGTGATGCCCGGCAGCACGCCGGTCCAGTAGACGGTGTCCGCATCGACCGACAGCAGGAGCAGGAGTGCGCAGCCCATCGCCAGCGGGCCGACGGTCATCGGGATCCGCGGACCGATCGTCCCGGCGAGCCGGCCGGTCCGGCGCGAGAGCAGGAGCATGCAGATCGTCAGCGGCAGCGTCGCCATCCCGGCCGCCAGCGGCGACCACCCGGTCACGGTCTGGAGCTGGAGGACGAGGAAGAACAGGACGGCCCCGAGGGCGGCGTACATCAGCAGGGTCATGGCGTTGGCCGCCGCGAACGTCCGGTCGGCGAACAGGTCGAGCGGCAGCATCGGCTCGCGCCCGCGCCGCTCGACCGCGACGAAGAGGATGCCGGAGAGGACCCCCACCGCACCCGCGACGAGCGCGCCACCGCCGCCCTGCACCAGCGCGTAGGTCACGCCGCCCAGCGCCAGCGCCGCGAGGACGGCCCCGGCCACGTCGAAGCGACCGGACGGGTGGGACGAGCGCGACTCGGGGACGTGGCGCTGAGCGAGCCAGAGCGTGAGCAGCGCGATCGGGAGGTTGACCCAGAAGATCAGGCGCCACGACCCCGCGCCGATCAGCAGGCCGCCGAGGAAGGGACCGATGGCGGCCGCGATGCCGCCGAACCCGGTCCAGGCGCCGATCGCGGGCGCCCGCTCCTCGCGGACGAAGGCGCCCTGGATCATCGCGAGGCTGCCCGGGGTCAGCAACCCGCCGCCGACTCCCTGCAGCAACCGGGCGACCACGAGGATCTCTGCGTTGGGCGCCAGCCCGCACAGCAGCGAGGCGAGCGCGAACCAGGCCACGCCGATCACGAAGAGCCGGCGCCGGCCGAAGCGGTCCCCGAGCGAGCCGCCGAGCAGGATCACCGACGCGAGGGTGAGCAGGTAGCCGTTGTTGATCCACTGCAGCTGGGCCAGCGAGGCCTCGAGGTCGGCGCCGATGGTGCGGAGCGCGACGTTGACGACCGTGCCGTCGAGCAGGGTCATCCCGGAGCCGAGCGTCGCCGCCGCGACGACCCAGCGGCCGGTCGCCGTACCCATCCGCACCGGGGAGGCCACCGAAGGAACCACGTGACCCAGACTAGGCTCGCCGCTGTGCCGCGCACCCGAACGACCGAGCAGCGGCTGCGCGAGCACGTCGACCGGCTCGGGGAGGAGCACCCCCCGATCGACCTCGCGACCGTCGACCTGACCGTGGCCGACCCGGCCGCCGTCCGCGACCGCTTCGGCCACGTCCTCGACTACATGGCGCGGGTCGAGCTCGAGGTCGACCGCAACGTCCTCGAGCTCACGACGATGCTGCCCGACCCGCCCGAGGTCGACCGCTACTTCTACGCCGACGTCTGGCAGCCCCAGGAGGTCCGGCACGGCGAGATCCTCGACGCCCTCCAGCAGGAGCTCGGACGGCCCGCCGCGACCCCGGACCTGACGACGGTCTCGGCGAAGCTCCGGGTGCTGGGCGCGCTCGCCCACCTGGCGCCGGTCCAGGACGTCGTGCGGATGCTCTACTACCTGACCGGTCAGGCGACGGAGCGCTCGGCCGTCCTGGCCTACAACCTGCTCCACGACGGGCTGACCGAGATGGGTGAGCACGCCGTCGCGGGCTCGGTCGTCGGCCAGATCAAGCGCCAGGAGCCCGGCCACCACGCCTTCTACTCGCTCTCCGCACGGGGCCTCCACGACCAGCTCGCGCCCTGGCAGCGCTGGCTCGTACGCCGCCTGCGGGCGCTCTCGTTCGCCCCGGTCGGGGTCAACAACCCCGACCAGCTCGCCGACTTCGGCGACGTGATGACGAGCCTGTCCATCACCGACCGGGTCGAGTCGTTCGCCGAGCAGGTCTCCCGGCTCGAGCGCGACCTGCTCTGGGCCCACGCGGAAGGGATGCGCGTCCCGCCCTACGTGCTGCGCGCCTTCGCCGACGCGGCCGGGGCCGCCCGGGCACGCCGGCCGGAGTCGTCCGTTCCCCCTACCGGCACCCGCTGAACGCCCTACGCTCGACGGGCACGTCAGATCCGGGGGGGGTCCTCATGAAGCACGCTGCTGCCCTGCTCACGGGCGTCCTGGTGGTCGCCGTACTCTCCGCGCCCGCGGCCACGGCCGCCACCGGCGCTGCACCCACGGCGCGCAACGACCGCCTGGTGACTTTCGAGGACACGGGGATCACCTACACCGCGCCCGGGGTGCTCTCCAACGACACCGACCCGGAGGGCCGGCGCCTCACCGCCCGGATGGTGCGCAAGCCCCGCCACGGCACGGCCCGGCTCAGCTCCACCGGCCGGCTTGTCTACACCCCCGACCGCAACTGGTCGGGCCGCGACCGCCTCGTCTACGTCGCCCGGGACGCCTCGGGCCGCCGCGACCGGGCCACGGTCGTGCTGGTCGTGAAGGCGGTCAACGACGCCCCGCGGCTGTCGATGGACATCGAGACCCCCGTGCGGGAGTACTCGCCCGGCCGGGTGACGCTGACCGCGCGTGACCCCGAGGGCGACGCGATCACCTACGAGTTCGACTGCAACGGCGACGGCACCTACGAGGTCAGCCAGCCGCAGCGTCGCCACGACTGCGAGTTCGGCGACCAGGGGGTGACGACCGTGCGCGGCCGGGCCGTGGACGCCCACGGCGCGCGCAGCACCGCCCAGCTCGCGGTGAAGGTCACCAACCAGAAGCCGGTCGTGACGCTTCCCGACGACGGTTCGGCCGGCCACGTCGACGAGGAGATCGTGGTCGGCCTCGGCTCCTTCGCCGACCCCGGCCTCGACGACGGGCCGTGGACGGCGACCGTTGACTGGGGCGACGGCAGCCCGGTCGAGGCCATCGGCAGCTTCGCCGGTCCGGGCGACCTCGGGACGCTGACCCACGCCTGGACCATGCCCGCCCTCTACGAGGTAACGGTGTACGTCGCCGAGGCCGGCGGGGCCACCGGCTCCTCGTTCACGTTCGCCAGCGTCATCGACTGAGGTCGGCGGCCTCCACCAGCAGGCGTCGCAGCTGCTCCCACTTGCGCGTGCCGAGCCGCTCGCGCCACTCCTCCTCCACGGCCGCGATGACCTCGTTGCTCGCCGCGACCGCTTCCAGGCCCCGGGAGGTCGGCCGCAGGATCCGCACGCGCCGGTCGGCGGGGTCGCGCACCGACTCCAGGTGACCGAGCCACTCGAGGTCGTTGGCGAACTCGCCCAGCGCCTGCTTGGTCATGCCCACCCGTTCGGCCAGGTCGGTGACGCGCATCCCCTCGGGCGGGGTCAGCGACAGCAGCCGCACCTGCGAGGAGCGGAGGCCCTGGATGGCCTCGGGTCCGCCACCGCCGTCGCGGGCGGCGGTGCGCATGTCGCGCCGGAAGCCGTCGAGTACGCGTCCGAGCAGGGCGACGACGTGGTCCGGGTAGTCCGGGACCATCCCCTTGACGTGAGTCATAAGGCAACCTTACTATCCATAAAGTAGGAAGGTAACCTGATCAAATCCGTGGAGGGGCGATGGGCGCGCTGCCGGCGTACGAGGACCTGCTGGGCGAGCTCGCGCCGCCGGGCCCGGGCGTGCTGGAGCCCGTGCCCTACGCGTTCGGCTCCCCCGCCACCGGCGGTCTCTACCGGCTCCACGGCGACGGCTGGTCGTGGTTCTGCAAGGTGCTCCAGCACGTGCGGCACTGGCCGCTGCTCGCGACGATGCCGCCGCCCATGGCGGAGGAGTTCCGCCAGATGTTCCCGTGGCGCGAGGAGCTCGAGCTGTGGGACCCCGTCTGGACCGCGACCCTGCCGGAGGGACTGCGCGTCCCCGAGCTCCACGGGATCGTCGACCTCGGCGACGATCGTGTGGCCGTGTGGATGGAGGACGTCCGGCAGGCGCCTCCGTCCTGCGACCTTGCCCAGTACGACCGCTCCGCCCGCCTGCTGGGCCGCTGGAACGCCCGGTGCGCCGCACCCTCGCTGGTGGGACGCAATCCCCACCCGCCCAACTTCGGGCTCCACAAGTACGCCCAGAATGCGGTGCCCTTCCGGGGACTGGGTCCGCTGGAGGACGACGACCTCTGGGCCCACCCGTGGCTCGCCGACAGTGCCGACCTGCGGGAGGACCTACGTGGCCTCGGACGCGAGCTCCCGGCCATGCTCGACCGACTCGACCGTCACCGGCTCTGCATCCCGCACGGTGACGCCAGCCCCCAGAACCTGCTGGTCCCCGCCGAGGACCCCGACACCTTCGTGGTGATCGACCTCTCGTTCCGCGCCCCGCACGCCCTCGGCTTCGACCTCGGCCAGCTGCTCGTCGGCCTCACCCACGCCGGCCAGGTGCCGGCCGCGATGCTGCCGGAGATCGCGGCCCGGATCGTCCCGGCCTACCTCGACGGCCTCGCCGCCGAGGGCGTGACCAGGCGCGACGACGAGGTCCGCGACGCCTTCGCGACCAGCGTGATGATCCGCAGCGGCTTCGACGGGCTGCCGCTGGACACCATCGGCAGCGACGAGCCCGGGGCGCGCCACGCCTTCGACGAGCGGCTGGCGATGACCCGCTTCCTCGTCGACCACTACCTCGCCTCCCAGGAGGGACGATGACCACCACCACCCTCCCGCCGACGGCGACCGGATCGCGGGTCGGTCCCCACGCGCGGATGTTCGGCGTCGCGCTCGTGCTCGGACCGGTCCTCATGCTCGCCTCGAACCTGCTCTGGGCGTTGATGGACGCCGGCGGCAGCGGCGACGAGACGACGGCCGGCGACCTCGCGCTCGCCGCCGCCGACCCGGGCCTCTACCTGGGCACGACCCTCGCCGCCGCATTCGCGTGTCTGCTGCTGGTCCCGGCGGCGCTCGCGGTGCCGAGCGTCGCGACCGGTTCGCCGAGGATCGCTGCGCTCGGCAGCTGGCTGATGGCGGGGAGCTACACCTGCTACTTCGCCTTCGCCCACCAGGGGTTCCTGACGCTCTCGGTCGCCGAGCGGGGTGACGGGACGGCGTCGTACGCCGCGGCCGTGGACGCCGCCCTCGCGGAGCCCCACCTGGTCTGGTTCACGGTGCTGCTGATCGCCGGCAACCTGCTGGGTCCCGTCCTCCTCGGGGTCGCGCTGCTGCGCACCGCCTCGGTGCCCCGCTGGGCCGGCATCGCGCTGATCGCCTGGGTCCCGGTGCACGTCGGCGGTCGGGCGAGCGGGACGGAGTGGCTGTCGGTGGTCGCGACGTTCGGACTGGTGGCGGCCTTCGTCGCCGTCGCCCGGCGGGTGGTCAGCCCAGCGACACGCTGACGCTCCAGATCTTCCCGAAGAGCTGGTCGGAGGCCTTGCCCGTCGGTGACCGGTTGCCGGCGGTGGCCTTGCCGACGGGGGTGACCGAGCCGAGGGCGAACAGCCGGGAGGTGGTGGTGCCGTCGACGGTGACACCCACCGACCCGCCGGTGCGCCAGCAGGCGAAGGTGTGCTGTCGACCGCCGTCACCGAGGGAGGGCGACCGCGACGTCAGCTTGAGCCGGCCGCCGGTCCCGTTGAACAGGCACTGCGGGACGCCCTTGGCGCTGAGCTGGAGCTTGACCTGGTGGCCGTCGTAGCGCCCGTACTGGAAGACGTTGGGCGTTGAGCTGGCCCGCAGCCGGTCCACGCCCATCACGGCCTCGTAGCGGAAGTCGGAGCCACCGGGCGCCACGAACGGCTCGGCGGTCTGCACCGCCACACCCGGCGCCGCCGTGAACTGCACCGCGGCCGCACCGGAGGTGTCGACGAAGGCCGAGCCGCCCACGATCGAGAACGGTGCGCCGCTGCCCGCTGCGACGAGCTGGTGCGTCGCCGGTGAGTAGGACCACGTGTCGACCACCTGCGGCGCAGCGCCGGCGGCCGGGGCGGCGGCGAGGACCAGGAAGGAGACGGCAGCTGCCGTCCGACGGAGCACCACAGCACCGTAGGCCTCGTGCCGGTCGCGCACCATCGTCGAGATCGGGGAGGTCAGCCCACCGACACGCTGACGCTCCAGATCTTCCCGAAGAGCTGGTCGGAGGCGTCGCCGGTGAGCGACTTGTTGCCCGCGGTCGCACGCCCGGTCGGCACCACCGAGCCGAGGGCGAAGGCCTTCGCGGTGGTCTGGCTGTCGAGGGTGACGCCCACGGTCCCTCCGGACCGCCAGCAGGCGAAGGTGTGCTGCCGGCCGCCGTCGTCGAGGGACGGCGCCCGCGACGTCACCTTGACCCGGCCACCGGTGCCACGGAGCACGCACTGCGCCTTGCCGGTCGCGGTGAGCTGGAGCTTGATCTGCTGGGTCCCGTAGCGGCCGTACTGGAAGACGTTGGCGGACGACCGGGCGCGGACCTCGTCCACGCTCATCACGGCCGAGTAGGTGAAGTCGGCCGACCCGGGCGCGACGAACGTGTCGCTGGTCTGGACGGCGAGCGACGGTGCCCGGCTGAACCGGACCGCCGGGGCCCCGAGGAGCGTCCAGGACGTCCTCCCGCCCGTGATCGAGAACGGGGAACCTCCGTCGGGGACCACGAGCTGCTGGGTGAGCGGCGCGTAGGTCCAGGTCTCCAGCAACGCCGGGTCAGCGCTCGACGCGCCGCCGGTCGCGAGGAGCAGCCCGACGACCACGGCGAGGGTCGTCCAGCGGCGCACGGCCACAACCTAGGCCGCGTGCCGGCACCGCACATCCTCGATTTCGGGGGTGCCGGTCATGTCGGCCATCGCCGGTAGCGTCGCCGGCATGGTGGCGGGAGCACGCGACGGGCGCATCGTGCGACGCGTCGTACGCAGCCGGGCGGCGCCGCTCGAGCGGGAGTGGCCCGCGACGATCCCCGCGGTGGCCCAGGTCCTGGCCGGCGGCCTCGAGCTGCGTCGCGGGGTCACCCTGCTGGTGGGCGAGAACGGCTCCGGCAAGTCGACCCTCGTCGAGGCGCTCGCGATGGCCTACGGGCTCGGGGCCGAGGGCGGCACGGCCAACCTCCGCGTGGGGACGCGTCCCTCCGAGTCGCCGCTCCACGACTGGATCACCCTCGAGCGCTCTCCGGGCGCCCCGCGCTGGGGGTTCTTCCTCCGCGCCGAGACCATGCACGGCTGGTTCACCCGCCTCGAGGCCTTCGACGAGTCCGGCGCCGACTCCGGCCTCCACGAGATGAGCCACGGCGAGTCGTTCCTCGAGGTGCTGCGCACCCGCTTCCGGCAGCCCGGGCTCTACCTCCTCGACGAGCCTGAGGCGGCGCTCTCCTTCAGAGCCCAGGTCGCGCTGGTCTCGGTCCTCCACGAGCTCGGCGACATCGGGGCGCAGGTCGTCTGCGCGACCCACTCACCCCTGCTCGCCGCGCTCCCGGGCGCCACCATCCTCGAGCTCGGCGACCACGGTCTGCGCGAGGTCGCCTGGAGCGAGCTCGACCTGGTCACCCACTGGCGGGCCTACCTCGACGAGCCGATGCGCTACCTGCGCCACGTCCTCGACGACTGACCCAGCCACCGGCGGACGAGCGCCTCGGGGTCGAGGTCGCGGTGCCACCCGTCGGGGAGGCCGGCGCGCCCGAGGGACCTGGCGTTGCCCGGCGCGTCCCACGGGTAGCCGTCGCAGTCGCCGGTCTCGGCGTCGAGGCAGGTGTTGCTGCCCTTCCCTCCCCACGCGGCGTCGGTGCCCTCGCCGCCGTCGAGCACGTCGGCGCGCTCGGCCCCGAGCAGGAAGTCGTCGCCACCGAAGCCCTGGGCGTCCAGGCGGCCGTCGAGCACCTGGACGGCGTCGTCGGCGTCGCTGCCGAGGAAGGTCCACCGTCCCGGGCCCCACAGGATGAACCCGCCGATCCCGGTGAAGCCGGTCGACTGCACGTCCTCGTACGCCGTCGCGGTGAAGGTGCCGGCCGCCGCGTCGACCTCGAAGCCGGGGTCGCGGTCCCGCCAGAGCGACGACGTCTCGAGCTCGAGGTAGTTGTCGTCGTCACCACCGTCGATCACGCCGGTCTCCCCGGCGGTGATGCGTCGCTCGATGTAGTCGAACCCGGCACCGCCCAGCACGGTCGTCGGGGCGGGGCTGGCGGCGATCAGGTAGTCGGCGCCGTCGCCGCCCTCCACCGTGGAGACGCCCCGTGTGCTGATCACGAGGTCGTCGCCCGGCCCGCCGACCAGGACGTCGTCGCCCTGGTAGCCGAGGACAGCGTCCCGGCCACCGCCGCCCGCGACGGAGTCGTCGCCGCGACCGCCGTCGAGGGTCTCCGGTCGCCGCGACCCCGTGATCGCGTCGTCGAATCGGCTGCCAGCCACCTCGAGGCGGCGTACGGCCACGACGGTGTCGTCGCCCTCACCGACCGCGGTCCCGGCCGCCAGGTCCACCGAGACCGGCCGCGCGCTGCCGCGGAAGGTGACGGTGTTGCGCCGCCAGACCGCGATGCGCCCCGTCGGGAGCGGCTGGAAGCCGACGTCGAGGCGGTCGTCGCCGGGGCCACCCTCCAGGAGGTCGCCGAAGACCCGTGTGGACCTGCCGTGATTCTCGTGCAGGTCGCGACCGCCGTAGAGCTGGTCGGCGCCGCGGCCACCGAGGAGGTCGTCGGCCCCACCGTTGCCGCAGACCACGTCGTCGCCGCCACGGCCGTCGATCCGGTCGTCGCCGCCGAGGCCGACGACGACGTCGGGTCCGCGGGTGCCGGTGATCCGGTCGTCGCCGGGGGTTCCGACGATCGTGGCCACCAGGCCGTGGCAGGTCCGCTCGGTGGCGCTGGGGGTCGGGCCGGCTGCGGCCACCCCCGGCGCGAGCAGGGCGGGCAGGAGCAGCCCGGCGGGCAGGGCCTTGCGCAGCATTCGTTCCCCCGTTGGTCGTCGCGATGCTGGCGCGACTCTAGGGCGCGCTCGCGGCCTCCACCGGAGAATCGCGGATCAGGCGCGCAGCATCCGGATGCCGAGGGCGGTGGCGACGAGCACGCCGCCCACGAAGATCGTCGTCACCCACACCCATCCGGGCACCTCGCCCGGCGACCACCACGCCAACAGGGCACCGACGACGAGCAGCAGGAGCCCGGCGCGCAGGGCACCGACGGGGGCGTGCTTGGCCTCGGGGGACGCGTTCATGGCGCGAACCTAGCCGACCCCGCGCAGGGTCAGCCGCGCAGCACCCGCGCCGCGATCCAGGCCAGGTCGGCGGCCGTGGCCTCGGGCGTGGCGCTCGGCTGCATGACGTGGCTGAGCACGACCCGGACGACCATGTCGATGGCGGCCTCGAGGCGGACGTCGTCGAGCCCCAGGTCGTACGGCGCCACGCGCTCGGCGACGACGAGCTTCGCGGCGGCCAGCAGTGACTCGGCGTGGGTGGTGAGGAGCGGGAGCAGCTCGGTGTCGGCGCCGTGGGTGGCGCTGACGACCGCCTTGAGGAGGTCGTTGCCCTGGGCCTGGTCGAGGACGCCCCGGGCCGCCGCCTCGATCGCGGCGACGAGGTCGTCGGGGTGGGCGTCGAACGCGTCGCTGACGACCCCGAGGAAGCGGTCGAGCTCGGCGAGGATCATCGCCTCGGCCAGCGCCTCCTTGCCGCCGACCTCGTTGTAGACGGTCTGCCTGCTGACGCCGACCTCGGCCGCGAGCCGCGCCATCGTCACCTGGGACCAGCCGTGGGCCAGCGTGAGCTCGACCGCGGCGGTGACCAGGCGGTCGCGCAGGCTCGTCATGCGCCCACCCTACGGAGCGGTCAGGCCTCCACCTTGTCGACCGGCACGAAGTCGACCTTCTCGCGCACACCGCAGTCGGGGCAGCACCAGTCGTCGGGGATGTCGGCCCAGGCGGTGCCGGCCGCGAAGCCCTCGTGCTCGTCGCCCGCCTCGACCTCGTAGGTGTAGGAGCAGCCGGGGCAGCGGGCGGCGAGGACCTCGGGTCTGGACCCGCTCCCCCGTTCCTCCGCAGCGGCTCGACCGACCGACGTGCCGACCCCGGCCGCGCCGTACGCCGCGAGGATCCTCTCCCGCTTGCGCGGGCTGATGTTGGCACGGCTGACGTCGCCGTCGAAGTGGGCGACCACCCGCGGGTCCATGACGCGCCGCCAGACGAACGGGACGGCGGCCAGCACGATCATCCCGGCGTAGCCCGTCGGCAGCACCGGGCTCTCCTCGAAGTCGCGCAGCGCCTGGTAGCGGCGGGTGGGGTTGGCGTGGTGGTCGCTGTGGCGCTGGAGGTGGTAGAGCAGGACGTTGGTCGCGATGTTGTTGGAGTTCCAGCTGTGGCTGGGGTCGACCCGCTCGTAGCGCCGGCGCTCGCCGACGCCGACCTTCTGGCGCAGCATCCCGTAGTGCTCCATGTAGTTGACGACCTCGAGCAGCGAGAAGCCGACGACGGCCTGGACGACGAGGAACGGCAGGATCCCGATGCCGAGCCACGCGACGAGCGCGCCCCACAGCACGACCGACATCACCCAGGCGTTGAGGACGTCGTTGCCGAGCCGGAAGGGGTGGTGCTTCCTGCGGGCGTAGCGGCGCTTCTCGATCCGCCACGCGCTCTTCAGCGACCCGAGGACGGTGCGCGGCCAGAACTGGTAGAAGTTCTCGCCCAGCCGCGAGGACGCCGGGTCCTCCGGGGTCGCGACGCGGACGTGGTGGCCACGGTTGTGCTCGATGTAGAAGTGGCCGTAGAACACCTGCGCCAGCGCGATCTTCGACAGCCAGCGCTCGTTGGCCTCCTTCTTGTGCCCGAGCTCGTGGGCGGTGTTGATGCCGATGCCGCCGATGCAGCCGATCGAGACGGCGAGGCCGACCTTGTCGATCGTCGACAGCCCCTCGCCCGCGGCGATCAGCCACATCGCGCCGACGAACCCGGCGTACTGGATCGGCAGGAAGAGGTAGGTGATCCAGCGGTAGTAGCGGTCGTTCTCCAGCGCCTCGATCACGTCGTCGGGCGGGTTGGAGCGGTCGAGGCCGGCGACCAGGTCGATCGCGGGGACGATCACCAGGATCACGATCGGTCCGATCCAGAACCAGACACCCCATCCGGTGAGGCTCCACATCGCGTAGCCGATGAAAGCCAGGCTCGGGACCACCAGCCCGATCAGCCAGAGCTGGCGCTTCTTGTCGCGCCACTGGTCGGTCGAGCCTTGCGGGACCGTGCTGTTCGCCGTCATCGGACCTCCTCGATCGGGGTTTACAACACCGTAGGGAATGTCAAGTCACTTGACAAGAGGCGCATCGATGTCAAGTGCCGGTCGACACTGGCAGGATGGCGGTCATGGGACAGCAGGCGTTCGGCATCGACTTCGGCGGCACCGGCATCAAGGGGGCGCCCGTCGACCTCGACGAGGGCGACTTCGCCGAGGAGCGGGTGCGCATCACCACCCCGCAGCCGGCCACGCCCGACGCGGTCGCCGGCGTCTTCGCCGAGCTGCTGACCCACTTCCCCGACAGCACCGGGCCGGTCGGGGTGACCGTGCCGGGCGTCGTCCGGCACGGCGTGGTCGGCTCGGCCGCCAACATCGACCCCGGCTGGATCGGCACCGACGCCGACGCACTGCTCTCCGAGGCCACCGGCCGGGAGGTCCACGTCGTCAACGACGCCGACGCGGCCGGCCTCGCCGAGGTGGCCTACGGCGCCGCCCGGGGCCAGCGCGGACTGGTCATCGTCACCACCCTCGGCACGGGCATCGGCTCGGCGTTCGTCCACGACGGCGTGCTGGTGCCGAACGCCGAGCTCGGCCACCTCGAGATCGACGGCCGCGACGCCGAGACCCACGCCGCCAACAGCGCCCGCAAGGCCGAGGAGCTGTCCTGGGAGGCGTGGGCCGAGCGGCTCACCCGCTACTACTCGGTGGTCGAGGCGCTCTTCAGCCCCGACCTGTTCGTCGTCGGCGGCGGGGTGTCGAAGGAGCACCAGGAGTTCCTGCCGCTGCTCGACATCCGCACCCCGATCGTGCCCGCCGTCCTGCTCAACCGGGCCGGCGTCGTCGGGGCGGCGCTCAACGCCCACCGGCTCGGCGGGACTCGCTGAGTACGCGGGCGGTCCCCCGCCCGCAGCCCCGCGGGGGAGGGTGGCGCCCATGAGCCTGCGTCGCCGACTCCTCCGCGTCCTTCCGGTCACCCTGCTGGTCGCCCTGGCCCTCTCGATCGCCTCGCTGGACAACGACGACTACTGCGGCACCGTCGGCGAGTGCCTGGGTTCGGCGTTCGACGACGCTGCCGTCATCGGCCTCTCGCTGCTGCTCGGGCCGCTGCTGCTCTGGGCCTTCCGGCTGCCGCGAGTCCTGGCCCACACCGCGGCGCTCGTCGTGGCGCTCGGCTCCCTCTGGTACGCCGCCGGCGAGCTGCGCCTCGCGCTCGTCCCGGGGACCGACTACGACGCACCGATGCCGTGGCCGCTCGCCCTCCTCGTCGGTGCCCTCGCCGCCGGCGCCGCGACGTACGCCGCCGGGCCGGACGGCCGCTGGCAGACCCGGCTCGCGGTGCTGGCCGCCACGCCCCTGCTCGCCACCGGCGCCCACCTCGTCGGCGAGCAGGTGCAGGGCACGGGGGACGCCCCGGTGACCGCCGGGGTCGCTCCGGACCGGGTCGAGTCGGTGCGGGGCGGTTCGTCGTACCCGACCTCAGTGTCGTGAATTCACGATCTGACGACCGTCAGGTCGGGTACGGCGGGCGGCGCGGGCCGCGTCAGTCGGTGTCGCGGCCGGAGATGGCGCGGGCGACGCTCTTGGGGACGTCGGGGTCGAAGACGTTGGGGATGATGAAGCTCGGGTTGAGCTCGTCGTCCTTGACGACCAGGGCGAGCGCCTCGGCCGCCCGCAGCAGCATGTCGACGCTGACCTCGGAGGCGCGGGCGTCGAGCAGGCCGCGGAAGACGCCCGGGAACGCGAGCACGTTGTTGATCTGGTTGGGGTAGTCGCTGCGGCCCGAGGCCACGACCGCGGCGTACTTGCCGGCCTCGCCGGGGTCGACCTCGGGGTCGGGGTTGGCGAGGGCGAAGATCACGGCCTGGTCGGCCATCTCGGCGATCCAGTCGGGCTGGAGGATCCGCGGGGCGGAGACGCCGATGAAGACGTCGGCGCCCTGCAGCACGGCGTGGAGGTCGCCGGTGACGCGGCGGGGGTTGGTCGCCTCGGCGAGCTCGCGGTGGGCCTCGGAGAGCGACTCGTCGCCGGCGCAGATCGCGCCCTCACGGTCGACCACCACCACGTCGGACACCCCGGCCGCGAGCAGCAGCGTCACGATCGCCGTCCCGGCAGCACCGCCGCCGCTGACGACGACGCGGACGTCGGCCATCTGCTTCTTGACCACGCGCAGCGCGTTGGTGAGGGCGGCGAGGACGACGATGGCGGTGCCGTGCTGGTCGTCGTGGAAGACGGGGATGTCGAGGCTCTCGCGCAGCCGGGCCTCGATCTCGAAGCAGCGCGGCGCCGCGATGTCCTCGAGGTTGATGCCGCCGAAGCCGGGGGCGATCATCTCGACGGCCTTGACGATCTCGTCGGTGTCCTGGCTGGCCAGGCAGATCGGCCAGGCGTCGATGTCGGCGAACCGCTTGAACAGCGCGGCCTTGCCCTCCATGACCGGCAGCGCGGCGCCCGGCCCGATGTTGCCGAGGCCGAGCACGGCCGAGCCGTCGGTCACGACGGCGACGCTGTTGCCCTTGACGGTCAGGCGGCTGACGTCGTCGGGGTTCTTCGCCAGCGCCATCGAGACCCGGCCGACCCCGGGGGTGTAGGCCATCGACAGGTCGTCACGCGTACGGAGCGGGACCTTCGACCTGACCTCGATCTTGCCGCCGATGTGGAGCAGGAAGGTCCGGTCGGAGACCTTGTGGACGACGACGCCCTCGACCTCGTCGACCGCGGCGACGACCTTCTCGGCGTGGTCGGAGTCGCTCGCGGAGCAGGTGACGTCGACGACGAGCCGGGCGTGGCTCGACTCCGCGACGTCGATGCCGGTCACGATGCCCCCCTGCTCGGAGATGGCGGTCGCGACCTGCCCGACCACCCCGTGGTCGGGGTTGGTGTGCAACCGCATGGTGATCGAGTAGGACGAGGGCGTGGCGGCCATGCCGACACCTTTCCCCCACACCTCGGTTACCAGCAAGTCGCTAACGTCCGCAGCATGCGCGAGGTGACCGACAACACCGAGAAGTCACGCTACGAGCTGCTGCTCGACGGCCAGGTCGTCGGCTTCGCCGACTACCGCCGCCACGACGACCACCTGACCGTCGTCCACACCGAGATCGACGACGGGCACGAGGGCGAGGGGCTCGGCTCGCTGCTGATGCGTCACGTCCTCGACACCGCCGACGCCGCCGGCCTCCCCGTCCACCCCGCCTGCCCCTTCACGGCCGACTACATCCGTCGCCACCCCGGCGACTACCTCCACCTCGTCCCCGAGGCCCTCCGCGAGAAGTACGACCTGCCGACGGGTTGAGTCGTGGGTTGGTGACACGTGAGTCGCGGAAAGGTGACGCTGCTGACGTCACGAGTGCGCGACTCGCGGGTCACAGATCCGCGACTCGACCTCAGGCGGCGAGGGCGTCCTTGATCTTGTCGCCGATCTTGGCGGGGTCGGTGGTGGGGGAGAAGCGCTTGATGACCTGGCCGTCCTTGCCGACGAGGAACTTGGTGAAGTTCCACTTGATGGCGTCGCCCGGCATCAGGCCGGACTTCTCGTTGCGCAGCCACTCGAAGAGCGGGTGGGCCTCGTCGCCGTTGACGTCGACCTTGGCGAACATCGGGAAGGTGACGCCGAAGGTCCGGTCGCAGAACGACGCGATCTCCTCCTCGTCGCCCGGCTCCTGCCCGCCGAACTGGTTGCAGGGGAAGCCGAGGACGCTGAAGCCCTGCTCGGCGTAGGTATCGTGCAGCTCCTGGAGCCCGGCGTACTGGCCGGTGAAGCCGCACTGGGAGGCGGTGTTGACCACGAGCACCACCTGTCCCTCGTAGGACGAGAGGTCGGTGTCGGTGCCGTCGATCGCGCGCGCGCTGAAGCTGCCCAGGGAGGTCATGGCCCCGATCCTGCCAAAGCGCTGGTCAGACGACGCGGTGCGCTCCGGCCGACGCGGGCGCCGGAAGCACGCCGGGGGCGCCCCACTCGTGGGACGCGAACGCCGTGCCGATCGCCGCGGCGACCCGGTCAGCGTCCTCCCGGCGCACCAGCGCGATCGCCGAGCCGCCGAAGCCACCCCCGGTCATCCGCGCACCCAGGGCACCCTCGGCGAGCGCGGTGTCGACGACGACGTCGAGCTCCTCGCAGGAGATCTCGAAGTCGTCACGCATCGAGACGTGGCTCTCGGTGAAGGTCGACCCGACCGCCTCCCAGTCGCCGGCCTCGAGGGCCTCGACGACCCGCCCGACGCGCGCCACCTCGGTCACGACGTGCTTCGTACGCCGCCGCAGCCGGTCGGCCGCCGGGCCGGTCAGCCGGGCGAGGTCGGCCTCGGTCGCGCCGCGCAGGTTGTCGAGCCCGAGCTGCTCGGCGGCCAGCTCGCAGTCGCGCCGTCGGGCGACGTAGCCGGTGCCGTCGACGAGCGAGTGGGCCGACCGCGTGTCGACGACCAGCAGCGTGAGCCCGGCGGACCCGGGGTCCCAGGTCACCGGCCGGTCGTCGTGGGAGGTGAAGTCGATCAGCAGCGCGTGGCCGGGTTCGCCGAGGAGCGACACCGTCTGGTCCATGCCGCCGGTGGGCGCACCGGCCGCCTCCGACTCGGCCCGCACCGTCGGGGTGACCAGGTCGCGGACGTCGAGGTCGAGCCCGGCGGCCTCGGAGGCGGCGAGGGCGACCGAGCAGATCAGCGCGGCCGAGCTCGACAGCCCCGAGCCGAGCGGGACCCGGCCGTCGACGAGCAGGTCGAGGCCGGGGACGTCGTGGCCGGCCTTCTGCAGCGCCCACACCGCGCCCGCGGCGTAGGCCGCCCAGCCCTTCACCGCGCCGGGAGCGAGGTCGTCGAGCGCGATCCGGAGCTCGTCGTCCTGCTGGAGGCTGGCGACCGTGAGCCGGTCGTCCTCACGCAGCCGGACCGCGGCGTAGGTCGCGTGGGGGAGCGCGAGCGGCAGGACCAGGCCGCCGTTGTAGTCGGTGTGCTCCCCGATCAGGTTCACCCGCCCGGGAGCCGCGAAGACCCCGAGGGCGCCGGGAAGCCGCTCCCGCAGGGCGGCCGCGATCTCGTGGGGGTCGCCGGGCTCGACGTGGTCGACGCTCATGGGAGTCGACCCTAGGGGCTGGGCTGCCAGCGGCGCAGCCGCAGGCTGTTGGTCACGACGAAGACCGAGCTGAAGGCCATCGCGGCGCCGGCGAGCATCGGGTTGAGCAGGCCTGCGGCGGCCAACGGCAGGGCGGCGACGTTGTAGGCGAAGGCCCAGAACAGGTTGCCCTTGATCGTGCGGAGGGTACGCCGCGCGAGGCTGATCGCGTCCGCAGCGACCCGCAGGTCGCCGCGCACCAGCGTCAGGTCGGAGGCCTCGATCGCGACGTCCGTCCCGGTGCCCATCGCGAGCCCGAGGTCGGCGGTGGCGAGGGCGGCCGCGTCGTTGACACCGTCACCCACCATCGCGACGGTCCGGCCCTCGGCCTGCAGCCGCTCCACGACAGCGACCTTGTCGGCCGGCATCACCTCGGCGATCACCTCGTCGATCCCGACCTCGGCGGCGACGGCCTCGGCGACCGAGGACCGGTCGCCGGTCAGCAGCACCGGCCGCAGGCCGAGCTCGCGCAGCCGGCGTACGGCCTCGGCGGAGGTGGGCTTGACCTCGTCGGCGACCGCGAGCCAGCCGCGGACCTCGCCGTCCCACGCCACCTCGACGACCGTCGCTCCGGGCTCGAGGTCGACCTCGGACGTCGGCCGTCCGACGGTCACGACCCGGCCCTCGACGGTGCCGCGGACGCCGTGGCCGGCCGTGGCCGCGAAGCCGGTGACCGCGGGCAGCGGGCCGAGGTCCTGGTCGAGCGCCCCGGCCACGACCGCGCGGCCGACCGGGTGCTCGGAGGCGGCCTCGACGGCGGCGGCGAGCCGCAGCACCTCGTCGGCGTCCTCGCCCTGCGCCGAGACCCCGCGCACGAGGGCCATCACCCCGGTGGTGACGGTGCCGGTCTTGTCGAGCACGACGGTGTCGACGCGGCGCGTCGACTCGAGGACCTCGGGGCCCTTGATGAGGATGCCCGCCTGGGCACCGCGGCCGGTGCCGACCATCAGCGCGGTCGGCGTCGCCAGCCCGAGCGCGCAGGGGCAGGCGATGATGAGGACGGCGATCGCGGCGGTGAAGGCGGTGGTGGGGCCGGCGCCGTTGCCGATCCAGAAGCCGAGCGTCGCGACCGACAGCGCGATCACGATCGGGACGAAGACGCCGGAGATCCGGTCGGCGAGGCGCTGGACCTCGGCCTTCCCGTTCTGGGCGTCCTCGACCAGCCGTGCCATCTGCGCGAGCTGGGTGTCGGAGCCGACGCGCGTCGCGCGGACGACGAGCCGGCCGCCGGCGTTGACGGTCGCCCCGGTGACGGTGCTGCCCGGGCCCACCTCGACCGGCACGGACTCCCCGGTCAGCATCGACTCGTCGACCGCCGAGCTGCCCTCGACGACCTCGCCGTCGGTGGCGACCTTCTCCCCCGGGCGTACGACGAACAGGTCGCCGACCACGAGCTGGTCGGCCGGGACCGTCACCTCGGCGCCGTCGCGGAGGACGTGGACCTCCTTGGCGCCCATCTCGAGCAGCGCCCGGAGGGCGGCACCGGCGCGCCGCTTCGACCGGTGCTCGAACCAGCGGCCGGCGAGGATGAACGTCGTGACGCCGGCGGCGGCCTCGAGGTAGATGTTGCCGCTGCCGTCGGTGCGCTCGACCGTCAGCTCGAAGGGGTGGGTCATGCCCGGCGTCCCGGCGGTGCCGAGGAACAGCGCGTAGAGCGACCAGCCGAAGGCGGCGAGCACACCGATGGACACGAGGGTGTCCATGGTCGAAGTGCCGTGGCGGGCGTTGACCCAGGCCGCGCGGTGGAACGGCCAGGCGCCCCAGACGACCACCGGCGCGGCCAACGTGAGCGAGGCCCACTGCCAGTAGTCGAACTGCCAGGCCGGCACCATCGCCAGCGCGATCACCGGCACGGCGAGCACGGCCGAGACGACCAGCCGCTGGAGCAGCGGGTCGACCGGCTCGCCATCGTCGGCGGTGGGTTCCTCCGCGCGCGGCAGCGTCGCGGCGTAGCCCGCCTGCTCGACGGTCTCGACGAGCTGCTCGGGCGTGATCGCCTCGGGATAGGTGACCTTCGCCTTCTCGGTCGCGTAGTTGACGGTCGCGACCACGCCGTCGAGCTTGTTGAGCTTGCGCTCGATCCGGTTGGCGCAGGACGCGCAGGTCATGCCGGTGATGGCGAGCTCGACGTCGGTGGTGAGGGGTTCAGTGGTCATGGCCGTCCACCTCCAGGACGAACGCGGCGGTGTGGACCACGTCGTGGAGCTTGAAGTCGAGGAACAAGCGGTAGCGACCCACGCTCGGGACCTCCGCGACGAAGGGAATGTCCGGTCCGGCGGCGGACTCCTCCGGGTGGACGTGGAGGTAGGCGAGGTCGCCCTCACGCAGCGCGACCAGGTGGCCGTAGGCGCCGAGGTAGGGCTGGAGGTCGGTGACGGGCTCGCCGTCGCGGGTGACGGTCGCGGTCAGCGGCGACGACCCGCCCGCCTCGAGGTCACCGGCGAGGGTGACCTCGTAGGGTCCGACGCGGTCCGTGCGGCTCACCGCGGGCGCGGGCGAGGCGGCGTACGTGCCGGAGACCTCGACGTCCGCGCCCAGCACGAGCTCGGGTCCACCGGTCGGGGTGAAGTCGGCGATGACGCGGTTGCTGCCGGGCTCGAGGTCGAGCCGCGCGGTCCAGGTGCCGTCGTCGGCCATCGTCGGGTGGACGTGCTGATAGCCGGTGCCGTCGCGGCGGACCTTGACCAGGTGGAGCGGCTGGTCGTGGACCACGTCGTACGCCGTGACGGCATGGCCGTCCGGTCCGTCGACGGTGAATCGGAGCGGCTGCTGGCGGACGACCCGGAGCGTGTAGCCCTGCTCGGAGGTCTGCAGCCCACCCGGCGCGTGGGCGACTGCCTGCTCGGTGTGCCCGCCGTCGTCGTGACCCGCCGCGCCCATGTCGTCGTGGGCGACGGGGGTGGCGACGTCGACCGGGTTGGCGACCGCTCCGACCCCGCGGGCGGCGAGGAAGACGGCGACCAGGCCGAGGACGAAGCCGGCGATCCGGACGGGGGTGCTCATGGGGTGCTCACGCCAGCTGGTAGCCGGCCTCCTCGACGGCCGCGCGCACCGCGGACTCGTCGACCGGCTCGGCGCTCGTGACGGTGACCTGACCGGACTCGAGGACGACGTCGACGTCCTCGACGCCGGCGACCTCGGAGACCTCCTCGGTGACGGAGGCGACGCAGTGGCCGCAGGTCATGCCGGTGACGGTGAAGGTCTGGGTGCTCATGGGGATCTCCTCGTGGTCAGGGGTTCAGGAGCGGACGAGCCGCGCGATGGCGTCGGAGGCCTCGCGGACCTTGCGGTCGGCCTCGGGTCCGCCCTGCTTCGCAGCGTCGACGACGCAGTGGGTGAGGTGGTCGTGGAGCAGCGTCAGCGCGACCGACTCCAGCGCCTTGGTGGCGGCGGAGACCTGGGTCAGCACGTCGATGCAGTACTTCTCCTCCTCGACCATCCGCTGGAGACCGCGCACCTGGCCCTCGATGCGGCGCAGCCGCTTGAGGACCTTGTCCTTGTCGTCGTGGGCGAGGTAGCCGTGCACGTGCTCGTGGGTGGCCTCGGCGCTGGTCTCCGTCATGCGGAGAACCATACCCCCCTACCGTATGAGTTGCAATGCCCCGGTCAGCGTCGACCCACCGTGACGTCGCCGAAGATGCCCGCCACCCGGTCGCCGCGCGCGACGCACGGGCCCTCGAGCCGGGCGCTGCCGACCAAGCCGCTCGCGTGGAGCCGCTGGCCCTCCCGCACTGCGAGCCGGCCGGTCTCGTCGAGCAGCACCACGCCCTGCCCGGTCTGCCACGCGGTCCAGCCGTCCGGCCAGATCGTGGGGCGTCCGTCGAGGACCACGCACCCGTCCTCGACCCCGACGCGTCCCTGCACCAAGGGCTGCACGTGGGCCTCCGCCGGCGGGTACGTCGCCACCGCGACCTCGGTGACGCCGGAGCCCTCGGCCAGCGGTGGGACGACGACCGACGGGTCCGCCTCGTGGAGCCCGCGCACGTCGTCGAACCACATCGACCTGACGTCGAAGCGCACCGGGTCGTCGGTGTCGAGCGCTGCCTGCACGGTCAGCACCAGCGACTGCACGACGGCCTCCGTCTCGGGGATGCAGCAGAGGTCGAGCGCCGGGTAGGGGTCGCGGGTGTCGCCCCGCAGCGACACCTCGACCACCCCGTCCTCGTGCGTCACCGACTCGACGTCGACCACGGGTTCGCCGTTCTCGCCGACCGCGAAGTTGAAGCCGTCGAGCTTGCCCTCGGGGGCCTGGTTCGTGAGCAGCGCGTGCAGGGCGTCGTAGCCGGGGTCACCGGTGGCGTCGACCGGCGTCTCGTAGGTCGTCAGCAGCGACGCGCCGTCGAAGGTCGGCTCGGCCAGCAGGTAGTAGAGCCGGGCGCGGTCGTCGGCGGCGAGCTCGTCGACCGGGCCACCACCGAGCGCGCAGCCGGAGGGAGCGAGGAGCAGCGTGACCGCGAGGAGGAGGCGCATGGGGGTCAGACGACCACCGCCTGCTCGCGGTTCCCGCGCGCCCGTACGGCGGGTCGCGACGGCAAGGCAACCGAACGGCCGTGGCGCACGTCACTATCCATGAGTCGTCACTCGAGGGAGTCGTCATGCCACCACGCAGCCGCACCGTCCGCCCCGTCCGCGCCGCCCTGGCCACGGTCCTGACCGCGGCGCTCGCGCTGTCGGCGGCCCCGGCGACCGCGGCCCCTGGTGCCGGAGCGCGTCCCTCGACGTCCGTCCCGGGAGGAGACGTCGGGAGGTGGAAGGTGCGCGCGGCCGGGCCCGGAGAGTGGGTCGTCACGTGGCGCTCGCCGGCGCGGCTCCCGGTGACCTCGGACCGGCCGACGATCGTGCACGGCGGCACCGCCCTCGGCGTCCCGACGGTGCGCGCCGACGGCCGGACGGTCACCACCTCGGTGGCCTCGCCGACGCGGCCCGACCCCGCTGCCCTCGACGTCGTGCTCTCCGGGGACCGGCTCGACGTCGCCGGGTCCGACGTGCCCGACCAGCGGACGGCCCGTTCCTCCGCCGTGCCGCGGCTGCCCGCGCTCGAGGCCGATCCGGCGGAGCCGGGCAGCTACGAGACCAGCACGACCGACTACGAGCTCGCGCCGGTGCCGCTGCCGGGGATGCCGGAGCCGATCGAGATGGTGGGCCACGTCGTCGAGCCTGTGCTGGGAGCCGACGCCGGACCGCGGCCGCTGGTCCTCTTCCTCCACGGCCGCCACAGCTTCTGCTACGACCCGACCGAGTCGGGGGCCGACGAGTGGAGCTGGCCGTGCCAGGCGCCGGCGATCGACATCCCCAGCCACCTCGGCTACGACTACATCCAGCAGGTGCTCGCGTCGCAGGGCTACGCGACCGTCTCCGTGCGCGTCAACGGCATCAACGCCCAGGACTACCGGCTCGCCGACGGCGGCGCCGACGCTCGGGCGGCGATCGTGCAGGCGCACCTCGACCACTGGGTCGACCTCGCCGACGAGCACCAGGTCGACCTCGACCAGGTCGTGCTCGTCGGCCACAGCCGCGGCGGCGAGGGGGTCGACCGGGCCTCGATCCAGATCGACGCGGACGCGCCCTACCGGATCGCCGGCCAGGTGCTGCTCGCCCCGACCAACTTCGGCACCCAGTCCGCGCCGTACGTGCCCACCGTGACGGTGCTGCCCTCCTGCGACGGCGACGTCTTCGACCTCCAGGGTCAGCGGTTCACCGACAGCGGTCGCGACCTCTTCGACGACGACACCTCGCTGAAGAGCTCGGTGTTCGTCTCCGGCGCCAACCACAACTTCTTCAACACCGAGTGGACCCCCGGCCTCGCCGAGGCGCCCGCCTGGGACGACTGGGGCGGCGGTGGGCCGGCCACGCTGTGCGGCGAGGGCTCGCCGACCCGGCTGACGGCCACCGAGCAGCAGCGCGTCGGCGTGGCCTACGTCGCCGGAGCCGTCGCGCTCTTCACCCGCGACGACCAGGAGGTGCTGCCCCTGTTCGACGGCTCGGTCGTGCGGCCCCCCACCATCGGCGCGGCCGACGTGCGCTCCCACGCGATCGGCGGCGGCCGCGACGTCCGCGGCGCCGGCACCGAGAGCGGCCTCGCCCTGGCCGACGGCGCCACCACGGCCTTCTGCCGCGGGGTGCTGTCGCAGAGCGGCGTGGGCGCCTGCGGCAAGGGCTACGAGCTCTACGGCCAGGTCCCGCACTGGTACGACGCCCGCGAGCTCGCACCGTCCCGGCCGGAGCTCGAGATGAGCTGGTCCGCGGTGGGCCAGTCGGGCGGGCTGCGGCTCGACGAGCCGCTCGACCTGTCCTCCGGCCGGCTCGAGCTGCGCACCATCGTCGACCCGACCCGCGGCGACGTGCGGCTGCGGCTGCGGCTGACCGACGCCGACGGCACCTCGGCCGTCGTCACCCCCGCCGACGACGGACTGGTGCGCGCACTGCCCTCCGACCGTCGTTCGGCGAAGCGGTGGGCCCAGACCGTGATCGCCGACCCGGCCGAGGCGACCGGCATCGACCTCTCCCGGGTGGAGCAGGTGGAGGTCATCGGCGACAGCGAGGACGGCCGGATCTGGGTGCTCGACCTCGCCGCGGCCCCCGACACCCTCGCCGCGGTGCCCGACACCCGCGCCGCCACCGTGAGCATGGGCTCGCTGCGGCTGCGCGAGGGCGACACCGACGGCACCGCGGTCGCCGAGGTCCCCTGGACCGTCGACGGGACGCTGACCGAGCCCGCCGAGCTGCTCGTCGGCATCTCCACCGGCTGGCGCCCCCGCGACCGCGAGGTCGTGCGCCTCGACGTGGCGCCGGGCCAGACGTCGGGCACCATCCCGGTCGAGTACGAGTCCAACGACCTCGACGACTACGGGGACCGCTTCACCCAGCTCGAGGCGCACCCCGTCGACCACGTCATGACCGACGCCTACGTGGGCGTGCTGCGCGTGGTCGACGACGACCCGCGGCCGCGGATGTCCTTCACCACGCCGCGGCGGGTCGCCGAGGGCGACCAGATCCCCGTGCGGGTCCGCATCGAGGGTGGCGCGAGCTATCCGCTGTACGCCGCGGTCGAGGTCGTCCGCGGGAGCAGCGACCGCGAGCCGCTCCGGATCGGCGACCTCCCCGTCCGCTGGCTCGCCGGCCACGACGTGGCCGGCAGCGACCCACGGACCCCGCTCCACCGGGCCGGGGTCTACCTCGGCCGCACGGTCCGGCCCGGCGACCACACGGTCACGCTGACGATGCCGACCCGCGTCGACCGGGTCGACGAGGGGGTCGAGGTCGTCACCTTCTCGATGGACCTGGGTCGTCGTGAGGTCCGCAGGACGGTGCGCGTGGTGGACTGACCCCATGAGCAGGCGACGGGCGGCGGCGACCGTGGTGGTCGCCGTCCTGCTGCTCGGCGGCTGCAGCGGGGCACCGGCGACGCCGGAGGCGCCGGCGCCCACCGCCACCCTCGGGTTCACCCAGCTGATCCCGAAGGAGGGCACCCGCCACGCGTTGCTGCGGGTGACCAACACCGGCGAGGACGACCTGGTCGTCGAGTCCGTGGCCGTCGAGTGGCCCGGCTACGCCGGCGGCGAGCCGTCACCGGCCGACCCCACCATCCCCGCCGGCCGGACGCTCGACCTCCAGCTCGACCTGCCCGACCCGACCTGCGAGCCGACGGACGAGGCGCCCGTCGGGATCGTGACGACCTCGACCGGGACCATCCGCGCCGAGCTCGAGGCCACCGGGGCGACGTACCTCCGACGGCTGTGGCGCACCCAGTGCGACACCGCCTACATCGAGTCGACGGTCGCCATCACCTACTCGCCGCAGTGGCGGGTCGTCGGCCAGGGGGTCGACGCGCGGGCGCTCGGCTGGATCGGCCTCGAGCGGCGCGACGGCGAGGAGGCCGTCACCGTCACCGACGTGGACGGCAGCGTCCTCCACGGGCTGCGGCTGCCCGGCCCGACCACGCTCGAGGCCGGCGAGCAGCGGGTCGAGGTGCCGCTGGAGATCACTCCCGGCAACCGCTGCGACGAGCACGCGCGCGGCCAGGCCACCGCACCCTTCGACTTCCTCATGCACCTGAGGGTCGGCGACGGTCGCCCGGTGGCCCACCAGGTCGAGGTTCCCCTCGCCGCGATGGACGCCGCCACCGACGCGCTCGACGTCGCCTGCGCCGCGCGCGACTAGCGAGCCGCGTCAGCCGACGCGGACCGTGCCGGTCGCGGAGGCGCCGGTGAACGGGGAGGCGCCGAGATACTCGACGACGACGGGGAAGCGGCCCTTGGGGTGCTTGCGGTGCCGGCCGAACTTCACCACCGCGCGACCGTCGTCGGAGAGCGTCACGGTGCGCGAGCGCTCGCCGACGGTGACCTTGACCTTGCCGGTCGGAGCGGGGCGCACGTGGTCGGGGGCGTGCACCTCGACCTTGACGATGACCACGCGGCGGTTGACGGAGGTCTCGAAGTCGAGGACGGCCTGCGCGGTCGTGACCGGCAGCTCGTCGGGGACCTGCTGGACCGTCTCCAACCCCTCGCCCGACAGCTGCACGCGACAGGTGAGCCGGTGGCCGACGTCGGCGGGGCGGACGGTGTAGACCTGCTCACGGGAGCCCTTGATCTTCTCGCCGTCGCGGAACCAGAGGTAGGACGGCACGGCGGCCGACGGGGTCCAGCGGCCGGGGTTGGCCCGGACGGTCGACCCCAGCGCGGGTGTGCCGCTCAGGCTCGCGGCCCGGGTGACCTCGATCCCGGTCTGGTTGGCGGCCCGGATCAGCTTGTTGGCGCGCTTCCGGATCGCGGGCAGCCGGGTGTAGAGGTTCGTGCCCGGGCAGGCGGTGTCGTTGGTGTCGCGGTGGCCGTCGATGACCGGCAGCCGGACCGTCCGCCCGGCGGCGTACTTGTCGCTGCCCTCGGACCGGACCGTCACCTTCTCGCGCGGCTTGCCGCCGTAGATCGACAGCTTCCACGCGGCGATCGCGGCGACGCCGCTGAGCATCGCGTTGGAGGGACTGCCGGTCTCGAAGTTGCCGATGCACGAGATGCCGGTGGAGTTGTGGTTGAAGCCCAGCGTGTGGGCTCCACGGACCAGCCGGCCGGCCCCGCCGGCCCGACCGACGTAGGTCCGGCCGAAGCGGTCGACGAGGAAGTTGTAGCCGATGTCGGACCAGCCGAGGCTCTGGGTGTGGTAGGCGTACATGCCCCGGATCAACGCCGGGACGTCGCCACGGGCGTAGTCGTTGGCGTTGACGGTGTGGTGGACGTGCACCTGCTTGAGGGTGTCGTTGTAGCTCGGCCGCCCGCTGCGCAGGCGCTCGTTGGCGCCCCAGTCGCTGCGGCCGATCAGGTCGGGCCGCTTCACGCGCGCCGTGGTGGTGTCCTCGGCGTCGGGCGTCGTGGACCGCGCGGCGACCTGCTGGTCGAGCAGCGCGTCGGCGGCCCGCTTCGCCGGGTGGAGGAGCACCAGCGTCAGGTCGTCCGGTCGGTGGCCGTCGACCCGGACCTGGACGCCCGTCGCCCGGCCGATCCACACCAGGTCGGTGCCGAGCCGGGTCGTGTCCTCGGGCACGTCGTGGAGCAGCGAGACGCGCTGCCAGCCCGACCACACGCCGTCGACCCGCGAGCGCACGCGTACGACGGGCGCGGTCGCGCCGACGGCCCAGGTGAACCCGACCATCGAGTGCACCGAGGTCGGCAGCCGCTGGCTCTCCCACCGGCCCGCCGCCTGCTTCGGGAGCAGCTCGTCCCCGAGGCGCACCGAGAGCGACTTCACGTCGCTGCCGTCGTCGGCGGAGAGCACGAGGCCGCCGCCGCTCGGCGGCCCGTCGTCGTCCCCGGGGTGCAGCGCGACGCGCGCCGCCACCCCGACGGAGGCCAGGGCGGCCCCACCGGCGGCAAGCTTCAGCAGCGGTCGTCGGTGGGTCCCACCGACGACTCCGTCCCCACGAGTCACACGCGCCACGTTAACCGCCGAGGGTGGTCGATCGGGTCAGGCGCGGCCGGGCGCCCGTCGTCGGCTCAGGCCTGCTCGCCCCGCCCGGTCGCCGACTGCAGGCGCTCGATGTGCTCCGAGGCCTCGGCCTTGGTGAGGTCGGCAGGCAGGGTCTCGCCTGCCTCGCGCGCCAAGGTGTCGAGATAGCTCTTCTGGGCGCCGGTCATCGGCTCGTCGCCGGTGGTCCACTCGGCAGGATCCTTCTCGGTGGTGGTGGGGGCGTCGGCGCCGATCACGTCGTCGCCGGCGGCATCGCTGGTCGAATGTGTGTTCGATTCACTCATGCCTCGAACGTAGCGCGCTCAGGAGACGTTCTCCAGCACGACCGCGAGCCCCTGTCCGACGCCGATGCAGATCGCGGCGAGGCCCCAGCGGTCGCCCGTCGTGCGCAGCCGGTGCGCGAGGGTGCCGAGGACCCGGGCGCCCGACGCGCCCAGCGGGTGGCCGATCGCGATCGCCCCGCCCCAGGCGTTGACGAGCTCGTGGTCGACCGGCCACGCGTCGAGGCAGGCGAGCGACTGGACGGCGAAGGCCTCGTTGAGCTCGACGGCGGCGACGTCGTCCCAGCCGATGCCGGCGCGGGCGAGGGCCCGGTTCGCGGCCTCGACGGGAGCGAGGCCGAAGCGCTGCGGCTCGAGGGCCGCGGCCCCGCGCCCTGCGACTCGCGCCAGCGGCGGCAGGTCGACCGCACCCTCCGCACCGAGCAGCAGCGCGGCCGCACCGTCGCTGAGTGGCGACGCGTTGCCGGGCGTGATCGTCCCGTCGGGGCGGAATGAGGGCTTGAGCCCGGCGAGCTTCTCGACGGTGGAGTCGGCGCGGATGCCTTCGTCGCGCGCGAGGTCGGCGCCCGGCACGGGGACGACGAGGTCGTCGTAGCGGCCGTCGTCCCAGGCCTGCGCCGCGAGCCGGTGGGAGCGGATGGAGAACTCGTCCTGGCGCTCGCGGCCGATGCCGAGCTCGGCGGCGACCTGCTCGTTGCTCTCGCCGAGCGAGACTGTCCACTCGGCCGGCATCCGCTCGTTGACCAGCCGCCAGCCGAGCGCCGTCGAGACCGCCTCGACGTTGCCGGCCGGGAAGGCACGCGACGGCTTGGGCATGACCCACGGCGCCCGGGTCATCGACTCCACGCCTCCCGCGACGACGACGTCGGCGTCCCCGGACTCGACGGTCCGGGAGGCCTGCATCGCGGCGTCGAGCGACGACCCGCACAGCCGGTTGATCGTGGTGGCAGGTACGCCGACGGGCAGGCCGGCGAGCAGGACGGCCATCCGGCCGACGTTGCGGTTGTCCTCACCCGCCTGGTTGGCGCACCCCCAGACCACGTCGCCGATCCGGTCGTGGTCCAGGCCCGGGGCCTTCGCGAGCACCGCCGAGAGCGCCGTCGCCGCCAGGTCGTCGGGTCGTACGCCGGCCAGGGCGCCGCCGAACCTGCCGAACGGGGTCCGCGCGGCGGCGTACACGAAGCAGCTCGTCATGGACCCGATGATGCCCGCCGCCCCCGGGGAACGACGAAGGCCCCGGGGTGACCCGGGGCCTTCGAGGTGGTGCGCGAGGGGGGAGTTGAACCCCCACGTCCTTTCGGACACACGGACCTGAACCGTGCGCGTCTGCCTATTCCGCCACTCGCGCGAGAAGCGGGCTCAGGCTATCCCAGCGCCCAGATCATCCCCAAACCGAGCCGTGACGGACGCCCGTCCAGCGCGGGGTGGACGCGAGGCACGGGGCTCACCGATACGATCGCGGGACTGATCCGGCAGTGAGAGGAGGCGACGCGTGGGGGCACTGCAGAACTTCGAGCGACGGCTCGAGCAGGCCATCTCGGGTGCGTTCGCCAAGGCGTTCCGCAGCGCGGTGCAACCGGTGGAGATCGCCGCAGCGCTCCAGCGGGAGTGCGACAACAACGCCCAGATCATGTCCCGCGACCGCCGGATGGTGCCCAACCGCTTCCACGTCGAGCTCTCCGAGACCGACCTCCAGCGACTGTCGGCCTACGACGCGACGATGGCTCGCGAGCTGCGCGACCAGCTCCAGGAGCACGCCGACGCCCAGGGCTACGTCTTCCCCGGTGAGATCAGCGTCGACTTCGAGGCCTCCGAGGACCTCACGACCGGGCGGTTCCGGATCCGCAGCGAGGCGCAGGCCCAGGTCCGCAGCAACGCCACCCACACCCAGGTGACGCGGGCGAAGGCGCTGGTCGTCATCAACGGCACCCAGCACCCGCTCCACCCGCCGGCGATGGTCGTGGGTCGCGGCACCGAGGCGGACATCCGGATCAACGACCCGGGCGTGAGCCGGCGCCACATCGAGTTCTCGGTCGCCGGCCACGGAGGCGTGCTCGACGTGCGGGTTCGCGACCTGGGGTCCACGAACGGCATGCTGGTCGACGGCCACCGGATCTCCTCGACCGCCCTGCGCGACGGTTCCGAGGTCAAGATCGGCAACACCACCATGACCGTGCGGATCGTCGCGGAGACCGAGAAGGACCCCCATGTCTGAGCTCACGCTGTTCCTGATCCGGGTCGCGTACCTCGCGATCCTGTGGATCTTCGTGCTCTCCGCCATCTCCGTCGTCCGTTCCGACATGTTCGGCGCGCGCGTGCCCGACACCGGTCGCGGCGCCGGCGGCGGCAAGCCCAAGAAGCAGAAGCCGGCCAAGCAGCCGGCGAAGAAGCGCGGCAGCCCGACCCACGTGCTGGTCGTCGAGGGCGCCAACGCCGGCGAGCGCGCCGAGCTCGACCAGGCCCCGATCCTCATCGGCCGCGGCAACGACGCGGCGATCCGGCTCGACGACGACTACGTCTCGACCCGCCACGCCCGGATCGCCTCCTCCGCCGACCAGTGGTTCGTCGAGGACCTCGGCTCGACCAACGGCACCTACGTCGGGACCGCGCGCATCACCCAGCCCACGACGCTCGCGCTCGGAACGCAGGTCCGCATCGGCAAGACGATCCTCGAGCTGAGGAAGTAGCGCCTGATGCGTCTCGACTACGCCGCGATCTCCGACGTCGGCCGGGTCCGCAAGGACAACCAGGACTCCGGCTACGCAGGCCCCCACGTGATCGCCGTCTGCGACGGCGTCGGCGGTGCCGCCCGGGGCGACATCGCCTCCTCCACCGCGATCAGCGCGCTCCGTGGCCTCGACGCCGGGCCGGCCGACGGCCACCGCGACGACCTGCTCGGTCACGTCAGTGGCGCCCTCCACCGCGCTCACGACAAGATCGGCGAGCTCGTCGACGACAACCCCGCGCTCTCGGGCACCAGCACCACCGCGACGGTGGCGGTCTTCGACGGCGAGCGGCTCGGCCTGGGCCACGTCGGCGACAGCCGCGCCTACCTCCTGCGCGGCGGGGAGCTGCGCCAGCTGACGAAGGACCACACCTTCGTCCAGACCCTCATCGACGACGGCCAGATCACCGAGGAGGAGTCGCGGGTCCACCCCCACCGCAACCTGATCCTCCGCGCGGTCGACGGCATCCACGACCTCGAGCCCGACCTCGAGGTCGTCGAGCTCGAGCTCGGCGACCGGCTGCTCTTCTGCTCCGACGGCGCCTGCGGCGTGCTCGACAACACCCGCCTCGCCGACATCCTCGGCAGCGGCAACGCCGACTTCGCCGCGGTCGAGCTGGTCCGCGCCAGCCTCGCCGCGGGCTCCACCGACAACGTGACCTGCCTGGTCGCCGACGTCGCCGAGGGCGATCCCGACACCGGCGTCGAGCCGATGCTCGTCGGCGCGGCCGCCGAGCTGCCCCGCCGCGGCCGCGGTGTCACCGGCCTGTTCCGCGGCCACCGGTCGGGCGACACCGGAGAGCTCGAGCCGGTCGACGCCGAGATCCCCGACGACATCGACGGCTACGCCACCCGGACCGACCCGATCGACCCCGAGGAGGCGCGCTACGCGCCCCAGCCACCGCGACGCTTCACCTGGGTACGCCGGGTCCTCGCGCTCGTCGCCGTGGTCGGGCTGGTCTGGGTCGCCGCCGCCGGTGCGTGGTCGTGGAGCCAGCAGCAGTACTACGTGAGCGAGTACGACGGGAAGGTCGCGATCTACCGGGGCGTCGACGGCAGTCTCCCCGGACTCGAGCTCTCCTCGCCCTACGAGGTCACCGACATCGAGATGGACAGCCTCAGCGACTACGACCGCAGCCAGGTCGAGGAAGGCATCGGCGCCGGCGACCTCGACACCGCTCGCGGCACGGTCTCCAACCTGGTCCCGCAGTCCGGCACCGACGCCGGCTCGACCGGGACGGAGAACGGCTGATGGCGCAGACCGGTGCCCTCTTCGGCTTCGTCCACCGCCGCCGGCGCGGAGCGGAGCTGTTCCTGCTCGTCCTGGCGCTCGCCGTCGGCATCGGCGCCTACGCCGCGGTCGGTCTCGGCGTCGAGGGCACCGTCCCCGCCGACATCATCGGCTACGGCGGCACGCTCGCGGCGCTGGTCGTCGCCGCCCACGTGACCGTCCGCCTCACCGCGTCCTACGCCGACCCGGTGCTGCTGCCCGTCGTGGCCGCCCTCAACGGGCTCGGGCTGGCCGTCATCCGGCGGCTCGACCTGGTCGAGGGCACCGCGTTCGCCGGACGCCAGCTGATCTGGATGGCGGTCGGGGTCGGCCTCTTCGTGCTCACGCTGGTGTTCCTCCGCGACCACCGGGTCCTCCAGCGCTTCACCTACACCCTGGGACTGCTCTCGATCCTGCTGCTCCTGCTGCCGCTGGTCCCCGGGCTGGGCGCCACGATCAACGGCGCGCGGATCTGGATCCAGCTGCTGGGCTTCAGCTTCCAGCCGGGCGAGGTCGCCAAGGTGCTGCTGGTGATCGCGTTCGCCGGCTACCTCGTCCTCCACCGCGACGCGCTCGCGCTCGCCGGTCGGCGGGTGCTGTTCGTCGACCTGCCCCGCGGTCGCGACCTCGGTCCGATCCTCGCGATGTGGCTGGTCAGCCTCGGCATCCTGGTCTTCCAGCGCGACCTCGGTTCCAGCCTGCTCTTCTTCGGCCTGTTCCTGGCGATGCTCTACGTCGCCACCGAGCGCCCCGGTTGGCTGGTCGTCGGCGGCACCCTCTTCTTCGGCGGCGCCGCGATCGCCTACCAGCTCTTCGGCCACGTCCGCTCGCGCGTCGACATCTGGCTCGACCCCTTCGCCCACTACGGCCCCGGCACCGACGACCGCGCCTTCCAGCCCGTCGAGGCGATGTTCGGGATGGGCTGGGGCGGGCTGCTCGGCCGCGGCTTCGGCGACGGCTCCCCCGAGCGGGTGCCCTACGCCGAGTCCGACTTCATCGTCGCCGCGATCGGCGAGGAGCTCGGCCTGACCGGCGTCATCGCCGTCGTGCTGCTCTACGGCCTGCTCGTCGAGCGCGCGCTGCGTGCGGCCCTGGTCTGCCGCGACGGCTTCGGCAAGCTGGTCGCGACCGGCCTCGCCGGCGTGCTGTCGCTCCAGGTCTTCGTCGTCATCGGCGGCGTCACCCGCCTGATCCCGCTGACCGGCCTCACCACGCCCTTCCTCTCCTACGGCGGCTCGAGCCTGGTCGCCAACTGGGTGATCATCGCGCTGCTGCTGCGGATCTCCGACCAGGCCCGCCGCCCCGCCCCGTCGCTCACCCCCGACGACGCCGACGCCGACTCCGAGGCCACCCAGGTGGTCAAGGCCGTGAAGGCGTGACCCCGACATGAACGGTTTCGACATGGCTCGCTGGCGCTCGCCGCTCAACCACCGGTGGCTCGTCCATCGGTTCACCGCCGGGGGCGGTGCCCGATGAACAAGCCGATCCGCACCATCTCGATCTTCTGCCTGCTGCTGTTCCTGGCGCTGATGCTCAACGTCACCTACCTGCAGTACTGGCGGGCGGGCGCCCTCAACGACGACCCGCGCAACCGGCGCGTCCTCGAGGCGTCGTTCTCCAGCGAGCGAGGTGCGATCCTCGTCGGACGCACGGCCATCGCCAAGAGCGAGCGCAGCGACGACCGCTACGAGTGGCAGCGCACCTACCCCCAGCCCGCCAAGTACGCCCACCTCACCGGCTGGTTCTCCTACTTCAGCCAGACCGGGATCGAGCAGTCCCAGAACTCGGTCCTCTCGGGCGAGGACGAGCGGCTCTTCGTCACCCGCCTCGTCGACCTGCTCAGCAACGACGGCACCAAGGGCGGCAGCGTCCAGCTCACCATCGACCCCGACGCCCAGACCGCCGCGTTCGACGGGCTCTCCGCGCTCGGCGACGGCGTCGAGGGCTCGGTGGTGGCGATCGAGCCCAGCACCGGCAAGATCCTCGCGATGGCGTCGCTGCCGACCTACGACCCCAACGAGCTCGCGTCCCACGACTTCGGCGACGTCGCCGACCGCGCCGAGGCGCTGCAGGACCGCGAGGACGAGCCGCTGCTCAACCGGGCCATCCAGACCCGGCTCGCCCCGGGCTCGACCTTCAAGCTGGTGACCGCCGCGGCCGCCATCGAGGAGCTCGGCTACGACGCCCAGTCCCAGGTCCCCGGAGGCGCGACCTACCAGCTCCCCCAGACGACCGGCGACTCCGGGCTCATCGACAACGAGGGCCGGTCCTGCGGCACCGACAAGATCCCGTTCACCCAGGCGATGGCGCAGTCCTGCAACACCACCTTCGCCAAGCTCGCCGTCGAGGTCGGCGCCGACGCGATGCTCGACCAGGCCGAGGCCTTCGGGTTCAACAGCGACTACCTCGAGGACCTCTCGCCCCAGGCGCAGTCGAACTTCCCGAAGAACATGAACCCGCCGGAGACCGGTCAGTCCGGCATCGGCCAGTTCGAGGTGCAGGCCACCCCGCTGCAGATGGCGATGGTCTCGGCCGCGATCGCGAACGGCGGCACCGTGATGCGGCCCTACGTCGTCGACGCCATCCTGACGCCCGAGCTCGCGCCGCTCCCGAAGACCGACCCCGAGGAGATCTCGCAGGCGGTCAGCGCCTCGACCGCCGACGTGATCACCGACCTGATGGTCGAGACGGTCAGCAACGGCACGGCGAACCCGGCCGCGATCCCCGGCTACGACGTCGCCGGCAAGACCGGCACCGCCCAGAGCGGCGTCGAGGGCCAGGCCCCGTACGCCTGGTTCACCTCCTTCGCGCCTGCCGAGGACCCCGAGGTCGCCGTCGCGGTGATGCTCCAGAAGGTGCCGGGCCGCGCGACCGACGAGATCGCCGGCGGTGCGCTCGGCGGACCGATCGCCAAGGCCGTGATGGAGGCGGTGATCGACCCGTGAGCGAGACCCCCGGGGAGACCTTCGCCGACGACGCCCACCGCTACCGCCTCGACTCCCGCATCGCGACCGGCGGCATGGGCGAGGTCTGGCGTGCCACCGACACCACGCTGGGCCGGACCGTCGCGGTCAAGCTGCTGAAGGCCGAGTACGCCGACGACGCGACGTTCCGGTCACGGTTCTCCTCCGAGGCCCAGCACGCCGCCGCGCTCCACCACCCGGGCGTCGCCGCGGTCTACGACTTCGGCGAGGCGGTGTCGAGGGAGGGCCACAGCGACGGCTCGCCCCGCCCGTACCTCGTGATGGAGCTGGTCGACGGCCAGCCGCTGTCCGCGCTGATCCGGCCCGGCCAGCCGCTCGACCCCGACGTGACGCGCGACCTGATGGGCCAGGCGGCCGCCGCGATCGGAGCCGCCCACGCCGCCGGCATCGTCCACCGCGACGTGAAGCCGGCCAACCTCATCGTCACCCCCGACCGCACGGTCAAGATCACCGACTTCGGCATCGCCCGGGCGCTGGAGGGGATGGCGCTCACCCAGACCGGTCAGGTCATGGGCACCCCGCAGTACATCTCGCCCGAGCAGGCGCAGGGCGGCCAGGCGACGCCGGCGTCCGACGTCTACTCGCTCGGCGTGGTGGCCTACGAGTGCCTCACCTCCCAGCGCCCGTTCCAGGGATCGACCCCGGTCGCGACGGCGCTCGCCCACGTCCGCGAGCCGGTGCCGCCGCTGCCCGACAGCGTCCCTGCCGACCTCGCCGCGGTCGTCACCCGCTCGATGGCCAAGGAGCCCTCCGAGCGCTACGCCAACGCCACGGCCTTCGCGGCCGCGCTGCGCGACCCGTCCGCCGCCGCCGCGACGGCCGTCGTCCCCGCCGCGGGCTCGGCCACCGCGGTGATGCCGGCGGTGGTCGGTGCCGCGGCGGCCGCGCCGACGCCGACCGCGTCGACCCCCGTGCCGCCGCCCGAGGAGGAGAAGCGATCGCGGCCGTGGCTGTGGATCGTCCTCGCCGTGGTGCTGCTCGTCGCCCTCGTGGCGTTCGCGGCCGTCGCGCTGACCGGCGGCGACGAGGAGCCGACCGACGACCCGACGCCGAGCCAGACGAAGCGCGACCGGCCGACCCGGACCCCCGAGGAGACGGCGACCGAGGAGCAGTCGCCGACCCAGGAGACGCCGGAGCAGTCGCCCACCTCGCAGGAGCCGGACCCGACGCCCACCGAGACGACGGAACCGACCCAGACGACAGAGCCGACCCAGACCCAGACCCCGGACCCGACCGCGACGGCGACCGACACCGGCAACGGGAACGGCAGCAACACCGGCGCCGAGCCGGCCCCCGACCCGCCCGCGACCCCGACCGCGACCGCGACCAGCGCACCCACGACCGTGGAGGAGGACCAGTGACCGGCCTGATCGGCGGACGCTACGAGCTCGGCGAGCTGCTCGGACGCGGCGGGATGGCGGAGGTCCGCAAGGGCACCGACACCCGCCTCGGCCGCGTGGTCGCCGTCAAGCGGCTGCGCACCGACCTGGCCAGCGACGCGACCTTCCAGGCGCGGTTCCGGCGCGAGGCCCAGTCCTCCGCGTCGCTCAACCATCCCTCGATCGTCGCCGTCTACGACACCGGCGAGGAGGAGGCGGAGGACGGTTCGGGGATCGCCCAGCCCTACATCGTCATGGAGTACGTCGCCGGCCGGACGCTGCGCGACGTGCTCCGCGAGGGCCGCAAGATCCTCCCCGAGCGTGCCCTCGAGATCACCAGCGGCGTCCTCTCCGCCCTCGACTACTCCCACCGCGCGGGCATCATCCACCGCGACATCAAGCCCGGCAACGTCATGCTCACCCCCAGCGGCGACGTGAAGGTGATGGACTTCGGCATCGCGCGGGCGATCTCGGACGCGTCCTCGACGATGACCCAGACCGCGGCCGTCGTCGGCACCGCGCAGTACCTCTCCCCGGAGCAGGCGCGCGGCGAGACGGTCGACTCGCGCTCCGACGTCTACTCCGCCGGCTGCCTGCTCTACGAGCTCCTCACCGGCCGCCCGCCGTTCGTCGGCGACAGCCCCGTCGCCGTCGCCTACCAGCACGTGCGCGAGCCGGCGGTCCCGCCGTCGGACCACGACACCACGCTGCCCGAGGCGATCGACGCGATCGTCATGAAGTCGCTGGCGAAGCGGGTCGAGGACCGCTACCAGTCGGCGGCGGCGATGCGCAGCGACATCGAGCGCTACCTCGGCGGCCGGCCGGTCCACGCGACCCCGCCGCCGCCCCTGCCGGTCGACAACCCGACGGTCGTCGGCGCCCCGGTCGGCGGGGTGCCCACCACCGGTGCCCTGCCCGTCCAGGACGGCGAGGACGAGGGACGGTCCCGGACCGGGTTGCTCTGGCTGCTCGGGCTGCTGCTGCTCCTGCTGATCGGCGGCGCGGCCTACCTCCTGCCCCGGCTGTTCGAGTCACCGCCGGAGCAGACCCGGGTGCCCGACGTGATCGGCATGAAGGAGAAGGCCGCCCGCACCGAGCTCGGCGACGCCGGCTTCCGGGTCGACGTGGAATACCGCCCCGACTCCGAGGTGAAGACCAACGTGGTGCTCGAGCAGGAGCCGAACGCCGACCAGTTCGCCGAGCCGGACAGCCTGGTCACGCTGGTGGTCTCCGAGGGGAAGCCGCTCGTGGAGGTGCCCTACGTCATCGGCTTCACCCGGGCGGAGGCGGCCGCCGCGATCGAGGAGCGAGGGCTGGTGCCGCGCTTCGAGGAGCGCGAGTCCGACGAGCCCAAGAACATCGTCGTGGCGACCGACCCCACGACCAACGACAGCATCGCCGAGGGCAGCACCGTCACCGTCTTCTACTCCGACGGTCCCGAGGAGGTCCCGGACGTGGTCGGCGAGACCCAGGAGGACGCCGAGCGGATCCTCGAGGAGGCCGGGTTCAACGTCAACGTCGTGAAGTCCTCCGACACCAAGCGTCCCAAGGGTGAGGTGATCCAGCAGAGCCCGGAGGCGGGCGAGGAGGCCGACGAGGGCGACACGGTGACGATCGTGGTCTCCGACTACGAGAAGCCGTCGGAGTCGCCGAGCGAGTCGCCGTCCGAGACCACCACGGACAGCCCCGGACCGCCGACCGACAGCCCGACCATCGGCTCGACCCCCTGACCGGGGTCAGCTGATCGGCTCGGCGTAGGTGCGGCCCAGCACGCCGCCGTAGGCCGGCATGTCGAGGTCGGCCTCCTGGGCCATGTCGAAGCCGACGGAGATGTCGGGCTGGAGGGCGTCGCGCCGGAAGAACGCGGTGTCCTCGTCCTGGAGGACCGCCGCCTCGAGCGCGGCGGGATTGCCGATGGCCGAGATCGTGTAGGGCTGGGGATAGACGCCGCCGCCGAGCATGACCGCGTTGCCCTCGCACTTGATGCCGCTCGTGGACACGATGCGCTGGCCCTGGATCGTGACGGCCTCCGCGCCGCCGGCCCACATCGCGTTGACGACGGCCTGGATGTCCTGCTGGTGGACCACCAGCCACTTCAGCGGCTGGTCGGAGGAGTTGATGACCTCCGCCGGGGCGTCGGACAGGACCACGGTGAGCCCCGGTCCGGAGACCGGCTCCAGCCCGGCGGGCCCCTTGAGCTCCTCGACCCGGTCCTGGAGCTTGCGGGTGCCGGCGTTGCCGACCCGGCCGGTGAGCTGCTCGACGTCGGCGGAGAGCTCGCCCAGGCGCTCCTCGAGGTCCTCGTACTGGCTGTTCTCGGCCTCGACGACCGACGCGAGGTCGGTGTAGCGGCCCGGCCGCAGGTCGGTGCCCTCGCTGTTGACGAAGCTGGTCACGAACAGCACCCCGCACGCCCCGACGACCAGCGGCGTGCCGAACCGCCACCCCGTGCGGGGCGGCGTCGAGTCGGGATCCGGCGTCATGGCGACTACGCTAACCCCGCGTTCCAGCGAAAACCGCAGTGCGGCAGTCCAGCAGAGGGAGTCCCGGTGTCCAAGCCCAAGGCGAAGGCCCAGCAGCAGATGACCGACGTGGCCGGCGAAGGCAGGTCCTTCGGCGCCCGGTTCGTCGTCGCCCTGCTCTTCATGGTCGTCGGCATCGCGTGGATCGTCTTCTACTACGCCGCTGTGCGCGTCGACCCGACGGTGGTCCCCGCACCCAAGGCCGGGAGCCCGAAGTTCATGGCCGACCTCGGTGACTGGAACTACGCGATCGGCTTCGGCCTGCTGCTCCTCGGCCTCGCGGCGTCCGCCCACCCCTCGACCCCGCTCGGCCGCGGCCGCGGCGTGGTGGTCGGGATGCTCGGCTGCTTCCTGGTGGGCCTGATCTGGATCTGCACCTTCTACGTCGTGAGCAACGACCCGTCGGCGATCCCGGTCATCAACGACCTCGGCCAGTACAACCTCGTGGTCGGCATCGCCTTCATGGCGGTCGGTTTCAGCTTCGCCACCCGCTGGGAGTGAACCCTGACGGGCCGTGGGCCCCGCGCCGCTGGCCCGGCCACCTGCTGGTGGCGGTCCTCCTCGGCGGCGCCGTCGCCCTCGGCTCCTGGCAGTACGGCGCGGGTCAGGCCGAGCGTGACGCCTCCGCCCTCGACCTGACCGACCGCGACCCGGTCGCCCTGTCCGACGTCCTGGGTCCCGACGACCCGTTCCCCGCGCCGTCGGTGGGCCAGCCGGTCACCGTCAGCGGCACCTGGGTCGACGAGGCGACCGTCTTCGTCACCCGCGGCGACTCCTGGTGGGTGGTGACCCCGCTGGTCGTCGCCGACCCCGCGGCGGACGGGGCCGCGCTGCCTGTCGTACGCGGCGTGAGCGACCGGCCCTCCGCGCCATCCGTCGACGGTGACGCGGAGCTGACCGGCTGGCTGCAGCCCGGCGAGGGCACGGGCGCGGCCGACGACGACCCCACCGACGACGTCCTGCCCCAGCTGCGCCCGGCCGACCTGGTGCAGCGGCTCGACGAGGACCTCTACAGCGGCTACCTCGTGAGCCAGCAGCCCACCGGGGGACTGACACCGGCGAGCCTGGAGCAGCTGCCGCAACCGGATCGCTTCACCGGCCTGCGCAACTTCCTCTACGCCCTCGAGTGGTGGATCTTCGGCGTCTTCGCGGTCTTCGTGTGGGTGCGCCACCTCATGGACGCCTCCGACCCGGTCGATAGGCTCGAGGAGTGAGGTCCCCGCTGCTGCGCTACCGCGTCATGGCCACCGTCGTCGGCGTCCTGCTCGTGGTGCTGATCCTGATCGGCGTCCCGCTCGCCAACTTCGACGGCAGCAGCATGTGGGGTGTCTTCCCCAGCACCCCGGAGCTCTTCGCGGTCGGCTCGACGCCCCATGCGGTCGGCGAGGCGATCACGACCTACCTCGGCGTGGCCCACGGCTGGCTCTACATGATCTTCCTGGTCACGGCCTTCCTCCTGTCGCGCCGGGCGCGCTGGGAGATCCCGTTCACGCTCGTGACGCTGGTCTGCGGCACGATCCCGCTGCTCTCGTTCTGGGCCGAGCACCGCGCGACCGCGCGGGTGCGCGCCGAGCACCCCGAGCTGGCCTGAGGCCGTGACCCGCCCATGACCACGGCCTTCGTCCTGGGCGGTGGCGGAGTCCTCGGCGCGGTCGAGGTCGGGATGCTGCGCGCGCTCCTCGAGCGCGACGTCCGGCCCGACCTCGTGCTCGGCACCAGCGTCGGCGCACTCAACGGGGCGATGGTCGCCCGCGAGCCCAGCCTCGCCGTCATCGACCGGCTCACCGAGATCTGGCTCGAGGTGAGCAGCGGGCGCGAGGTCTACGGCGACCGGCCGTTGCGCACCGTGCGCCGCGCGGTCTCGAGCGGCACCCACCTCTTCTCCTCCTCCCCCCTGCGCCAGCGCCTCGACGACGAGCTCGGGGGCCAGCTGATCGAGGACCTCCCGGTGCGCTTCCAGACCTGCGCGGCCCACATCGAGAGCGCCTCGGAGCACTGGTTCGAGCGGGGGCCGGTCGTCGACGCCGTGCTGGCCAGCGCGGCGGTCCCGGGGCTGCTGCCGCCGGTGGAGATCGACGGCCAGCACTTCCTCGACGGCGGCATGGTCAACTCGATCCCGGTCGCGCGCGCCGTCCAGCTCGGCGCCACCCGGCTGTTCGTGCTCCAGGTCGGCCGGATCGACCGCCCGCTCAAGCCGCCCCAGCGACCCTGGGAGGTCGCCCGGGTCTCCTTCGAGATCGCCCGGCGCCACCGGTTCACCCGCGAGATGGCCGAGCTCCCCGAGACGGTCGAGGCCCACGTGCTGCCGGCCCGCGGCACGTCCGCGCGCGACGACACGATGCGGGCCCAGCGCGACTTCGGCAGCGTCGAGGACCGGATCGAGGCGACGTACGCCGCCACGTGCGACTACCTTGACCGGTTGTGACCTGGTTGCTCCGGCGGGGCGTGCTCGCCCCCCTCGCGATCGTGGTCACGGCGCTGCTCTGGCTGACCCTGCCGGTCTGGCTGATCGCCGCGGCCCTGCTCTCCCCGGTGCTGCCGGGGCGCTGGCGGGCGCTGCGCCTGCTGTGGGTCGTGATGCTCTACCTCACCTGCGAGGCGTTGCTGCTGCTGGTGATGTGGGGGCTGTGGTTCGCGGCCGGCTTCGGCCGACGGCTGCGGTCGGCCTACTTCGAGGGCATCCACTACGACCTGGTCCAGGGCGTGATGTGGGTGTTCTTCCGCGAGGCGCGCCGCGTGCTGGCACTGACGATCGAGACCGACGGACCCACCCCGGACGCCCACCCCGGTGTTCCCCTCCTGGTCGCCTGCCGTCACGCCGGCCCGGGTGACTCCTTCACGCTCATCCACGCGCTCATGCACTGGTACCACCGCGAACCGCGGGTCGTCCTCAAGGACACGCTCGCGTGGGACCCGGCGATCGACGTCCTGCTCAACCGGATCCCCGCACGCTTCGTCGACCCGCGCGGCGGCGAGATCGAGCACCACATCGAGGAGCTCGCCCGCGGCCTCGACGCCGACGACGCGTTCGTCATCTTCCCCGAGGGCGGCAACTTCACCCAGGCGCGGCGGCAGAAGGGCATCGACCGGCTCCACACGCTCGGCCTCCACCGGATGGCCGAGCGGGCCGAGGCGATGACCCACGTCCTCGCCCCGCGGCCGGGCGGGTTCCTGGCCGCGCTCGACGGGGCCCCCGACGCCGACGTGGTGCTCGTCGCCCACACCGGGCTCGACCACCTGCTGACGGTCGGCGACCTGTGGCGCGAGCTGCCCATGGACAAGCGGATCGTCATGCGCTGGTGGCAGGTGCCGCGCGAGGAGATCCCCGCCGGCCGGGACGAGCGGATCGAGTGGCTCTTCGGCTGGTGGGAGCGGATCGACGACTGGGTCGCCGCCCAGCAGGCCTAGGCTCACCTCGTGACCGCGCCCGTCCCCGATCGTGACGCCGCCGCCCGGATGTGGGCCGACTACCGCGCCGCCCACCCGCTCGTCCGCGACGAGCCGCTGGTCGCCGAGGCGTTCGGCGACTCACCGGAGCTGGCCGACGAGCTGCTCGCGTTCGTGACCGACGGTCCGAAGCGGGCCACGGCCGGCATGGTGGCCGGCTTCGTCGCCGAGGAGGAGCCCCTCCCGCGTATCGGCGGCCACTGGATCGCCTGCGACGGCAGCGGTACGCCGCGCGTCGTGCTGCGCACCACCGAGCTCCGGCTCGGTCCGATGTCGTCGGTCGACGCCCGGTTCGCCTGGGACGAGGGCGAGTACGACCGCACGCTCGAGAGCTGGCTCGACGGGCACCGCCGCTACTTCCGTCGCGCCTGCGCCGCCCTCGGACTCGACTACTCCGAGGACATCGAGCTGGTCTTCGAGCGGTTCCGGGTGGTCTGGCCGCCGGAGCTCGCCGACTGAACGACGAGGGGCCCGGGTCGCGACAGCGCGACCCGGGCCCCTCGGCGTACGTCAGGGGGTCAGGGCTTCTTGGTGTCCTCGACCACGGTCTCCTCGACGGGCTCGTCGGGGGTGGTGATCTCGTGGGCCGACTCGGCCTCGTCGGACATCGCCTCGTCGGGCGAGGAGCCGGCGGTGTCGTCGGCCGCGCTCTCGGCAGGAGCCGGGGCGGCGGCCGGCGCGGGAGCCGGGGCCGGCGGCGGGGTCGGGGTGTAGGAGGACTGCCAGTTCTTGCTGTCCTGGCCGGCCTTCAGCTTGGAGGCGACGAAGGCGGCGCCGGCGGCGAGACCGGTGAAGATGAGGAACTTGCGGAAGCGGTGCTTCTTCTTCGGCTCCTCGCCCTTGAGCTCGGCGACCTTGGCCGCGGCGAGGTCCTTGCCCTCGGCCGCCTTCGCGGACGCGGCAGCAGCGACGAGGGCGGCCTTGTCGGCGGCGAGCGCGGTGCCGTCGGCGATCACGGGCCGAGCGCGGTCGCGGGCGTCGGCGATCACGGGACCGGCCTTCTCGACCGCCTTGTCCTTGGCCTCCACGATCGCGGGAACCGCGCGGTCCTTCGCCGTGTCGACGGCGTGCTCGACGTGGGGGCGGACCTGCTCGACGGCCTGCTCGACGTAGTCGGCGGCCTGCTCCATGAAGGTCTTCTTGCGGCGGATGCCCATCGGAGTTCCTCTCGCTCGTGTGCTCCCATCCCATCATGCCCCGCAACCGCGGACCAGCCACCCAACGGGTGGTGGGACCGCTCTGGCAGGATCGAGGGCGCCAGACATCCCAGCACCAGCGACCGAGAAGGCAGTTCCATGGCGCAGCAGGCGATCCTCAAGACCAACCACGGCGACATCACGCTCGACCTGTTCCCCGACCACGCCCCGCGCACGGTCGAGAACTTCACCGGGCTGGCCGCGGGCACGAAGGACTACGACGCGGGCAACGGCCGCAGCGGCCCGTTCTACGACGGCCTGACCTTCCACCGGGTCATCCCCGGCTTCATGATCCAGGGCGGCTGCCCCCTCGGCACCGGCACCGGTGGCCCGGGCTACACCTTCGGCGACGAGGTCAACTCCGGCCTCACCTTCGACAAGCCCTACCTGCTCGCGATGGCCAACGCCGGCCCCGGCACCAACGGCTCCCAGTTCTTCATCACCGTCGGCCAGACCCCGTGGCTCAACGGCCGTCACACCATCTTCGGTGAGGCCGCCGACCAGGCCTCGCGCGACGTCGTCGACGCGATCGCCGCCGTCTCCACCGGGGCGATGGACCGCCCCAACGACCCGGTCGTCATCGAGTCGGTCGAGGTCGTCGGCTGACCGGCCAGCCCGACCCGCAGGCTCCCGGTCAGGGGGTGCCGACCTGTTATCGGCACCCCGACCGGGAGTCCTACATCCGCTGCCAACGGTGCGAGCGGACGATCTGCCCCGACTGCATGCGTGAGGCGGCGGTCGGGTTCCAGTGCCCCTCCTGCGTCGCCGAGGGGGCCAAGCAGACCCGGCAGGGTCGTGCGGCCTACGGCGGCCGGCGCTCGGCCAACCCGGCCCTGACCTCGTTCGTGCTGATCGGCCTGAACCTCGCGGTCTGGCTCGGCATCCAGTTCTCCGGCGGCAGCCGCAGCCGCGTCGTCGACGCGCTCGCCCTGATGCCGCTGGGTCGCTGCGACGCCGTGCGCGGCGGCTACTACCCCCAGGTCGCCGCGGAGCAGACCTGCCAGGTGGTGCCGGGGGCCTCGTGGGTGCCCGGCGTCGCGGACGGCGCCTACTGGCAGCTGCTCACCAACGCCTTCTCCCACGTCGAGATCTGGCACATCGCCTTCAACATGCTCGCCCTGTGGGTCCTCGGCCCCCAGCTCGAGGCGACGCTCGGTCGGCTGCGGTTCCTCGCGCTCTACCTCGTCTCCGCCCTCGCCGGCTCGACGGCCGTCATGTGGCTGTCGGGCGAGCAGGTCCAGACCCTCGGCGCCTCCGGCGCGATCTTCGGCCTGCTCGGCGCCTTCCTCGTCATCGCCCGCAAGGTCGGCGCCAACCTCCAGCCGATCCTGCTGATCCTCGGCGTCAACCTGGTCATCACCGTGGCCGGCAGCAGCTTCATCTCCTGGCAGGGCCACCTCGGCGGCCTCGTGGGGGGCCTGCTGACCACGGCGGTCCTGGTCTACTCCCCCCGCCAGCAGCGCGGTCTCTGGCAGCTCGTGGGCACCACCGCCCTCGTGGTCGCGCTGCTCGCCGCCTGCGTGGTCCGCGCCCTCACGCTCGGCTGACCTCCCGGGCGCCGTCCCCACATGTGGGGATCCCGAGCGCGTCCTGTCCACAGGACCCGGGTCACACGTCCACATTTCCCACAGTTGTGCACACGCCTGTGGATGAGTTACACGCGTGTAGTTCTCCACAGGTGTGTGCACAGCGGTGGACAAACTCCCCGCCCGTCACCGTCCCGGTCGCGCCGCCGAGGTCTGCGATCCTGACCCCGTGATCCACCACCTCAATTGCGGGACGCTGCGTCCGCACGGCTCCCTCGGCGGCCGGCTGGCCCCGACCGCCCTCGTCGCCCACTGCCTGCTCGTCGAGCGTCCCGACGGACTGCTCCTGGTCGACACCGGCTTCGGCCGCGACGACGTCGCCCAGCCGGCCCGGCTCGGTCGCCCGTTCGTGGCGGGTCTGCGGCCCGCGCTCGAGGAGGGCGAGACGGCCGCCGCCCAGGTGGAGGCGCTCGGCCACAGCACCGCCGACGTCACCGACATCGTGCTGACCCACCTCGACCTCGACCACGCCGGCGGCATCGCCGACTTCCCCCGGGCCCGCATCCACGTCCACCAGGCGGAGCTCGACGCCGCCACCAGCCCGTCCGTGCGGGAGAGGGCCCGCTACGTCGCCGCCCAGTGGGCCCACGGACCGCAGTGGGTCACCCACCGGGTCGAGGGCGAGGAGTGGTGCGGCTTCGGCGCCGTCACCGCCCTCGGCGACGACGTCCTGCTCGTCCCGCTCCACGGCCACACCCGCGGCCACTGCGGCGTCGCCGTACGTCGCCCGGCCGACCAGGGCGGAGGCTGGCTGCTCCACGCCGGCGACTCCTACTTCGACGCCGGCGAGAAGGAGACCCCGCGCCACGCGAAGCCCGGCCTGCGGCTCTTCCAGCGGCTGATGGCCGTCGACGACGCCCAGCGCCGCGCGAACCAGCAGCGCCTCCGCGACCTCCACGCCGCCCAGACGACCTGGCCCGACAACCCCGTGACCGTCTTCAGCGCCCACGACCCGACCGAGCTCGCCGCCCTCCAGACACCGTGAGCGTCGTTCAGAGGCCGGTGGGCGCGTCGTAGGGGACGACCTCGGGGCAGACGGAGAAGGGGAGCTCGCGCAGCAGGGTGAGACCGGCAGCCGCTGGCGGGTCGTCGACGGCGTAGCCGAGGCGGCCGGAGGACGGGTCCGCGGCCCCGTTGGTGAAGGTGCGGGCGAAGGGCGGGACCGGCCAGTCCTCGCCGATGCGCAGCCGGTCGAAGAGGTCCGAGCGGCCGAGCTCGAACCACGCGATCGCGGTGTGGTCGCCGAAGCCGAGCGCGAACCCGCTCACGTCGTCGAGCGTCGTCACGGGGTGCTTCTCCAGCAACGCGGCCTGCGCCTCGGCGTCACCGTCGGGGCCGAGCGCCTCGTTGAGCGGGGTGCAGCCGCGCTGGAGGTAGGTCGCGGTCGCGGGCTCGGCGACCAGCGGCTCCCACTGCTCCTCGTTGGCCCACACGTCGGTCTCGCTCGTGCCGGCCACGACCAGGTGGTCCGCGGCGCGCAGCTCCGCACCCTCGAGCGGGCCGATCCCGTCGGCGATCGCACGGCGCACGCCGTCGAGGGCGAGGTCGGGCCGCAGCGCCAGCGCGAAGCCGCGTCCGTCCTCGCCCCGCCAGTGGGCCTCCCAGTCGACGTCGTCCTGGGTGAAGCCGTAGTCGAGCTCGAAGGTGGATCCGTCGGCTCGCAGCATCCCTTCCGTCAAGGCCGCCGACTCGGTGTCGGCACGCTCCCAGAAGGCGAACCGGTCGGTGCCGAGCCCCTCGCTCGTCAGGTCGGGCTGCCCGAGCTGGACCCGGATCGCGTCCCAGTCGGTCACCGTCACGGTGTCGGCGTCCTGCGGCACCAGCGACAGCACCGCGCTGGCCGGCTCCGCCTCCGCGTCGTACGCCGGCGCCGGTTGCGGCGGCACGGACGCGACCGGCCTCGGCCGCGCGGGCGCCTTCTCGGCCTGGCAGCCGGCGAGGGGGACCAGGGCCAGCACCGTCACGGCGACGAGGGTCCGAGCGCTCGGCATGCAGGGAGCCTAGGTGACCGCCCGACGGGCGGGGCGGGGGTAGCCTCCGGAGCGGACCGGGGCACCGCGTCGCGGCCGGAGAGGGACGTCCGATGAGCGAGCTCCACGTGGTGGCCACCATTCCCGTCAAGCCCGAGGCGGTCGACGACCTGCGCGCCGCGCTGCACGACCTCGTGGCGGCGACCCGCGAGGAGCAGGGGTGCCTCTCCTACGACCTCTACGAGTCGGCGGCCGCGCCCGGCACCTTCGTCACCGTCGAGCGGTGGACCGGTCAGGACGCGCTCGACGGGCACATGCAGACGCCCCACATCGCCGCTGCGCTGGCGGCCGCCGAGGGCAAGCTGTCCGGCGAGATCGCGATCCACCCCCTGCTCCCGGCCTGAAGCCGGGCCCGTGGTGGTCCGGTGGAGCCTAGGGGACTCGAACCCCTAACCCCCTGCTTGCAAAGCAGGTGCGCTACCAATTGCGCCAAGGCCCCGTGGTGGTGCGGGTGGAACAGGGAGGTCAGGCGCGATGGGTCGGCTCGACGGAGTCGGTGGCCTCGGCCCACAGCGCCTGTTCGCTGCGGCCCGCGTCGAGCTTCTTCTTCGCGAACACGGCGCCGGCGGCGGCGATCGCGAGCAGCAGGACCTTCTTCATCGTGTCTCCTGGGAGGAACCGGTGGATGCGAGCGGACAGGCTACCAAGCACGTCGGCCGGCGCCGTCCCTGGTCTGCGAGGTAGGGAGCCGTCGCGCCGGGGTCACCGTCGGTCGGCGAGCTGACGATAGAGCTGGATCTCGCGCCGCAGCCGGGGTGGAAGGGGTGCACCCACCTCCGTGATGGCTGATTCATACTCCTCGAGGGCCCACAGCAGATCCGCACGGAACCCGCGCAGATCCAGGTCGGGACGCGTCGCCCGCGCACGGTCGAGGTTCAGGCGGGCGGCGTCGACCATCTGGCGGCAGGCGGCGACGCGCTCCCTCAGGGCCGCCCCCGGACGGGAGTCGTCGACCACCACATCATCTCCGACCTGCTCGCGGTGCTGACGCAGGGTGCGGAAGCGTGACGGGCTTGCTCCCACCGTACCCCGGCGTCCGCCGTGAGGCGGCTCCAGGAGCGTCGGTGACACGCGAAACCCCTCGGCCGGATCGGCTCGAGGGGCGTCGTGGAGTGCTGAGCTGCAGCACCAGCTGGTGGGCCTAACAGGACTTGAACCTGTGACCTCTTCCTTATCAGGGAAGCGCTCTAACCGTCTGAGCTATAGGCCCGGGATGGCCGCCGCACCAGCGGCTGCCGACGGTGGAGATTACCCCACCGGTCGGAGGCGCCACAAAACGGCGGCCGGCTCGGCTGAGGGAGTGCCTCAGTGGTCCTCGGCGAGGGTCACCTCGACGCCACCGAGGAGGGCGGCGGCCATGTTGTAGAGGAACGCACCGAGGGTCGCGACGGCCGTCAGCAGCACCACGTCGACGACCGCGACGAGCATGGTGAAGCCCATGACCCGGGAGGTGCCGATGTAGGAGGTGATGTCGAAGCCGGCAGCCGCCTCGTCGCCGAGGATGTCGCTGGCCGTGGCGTTGATGGAGTCCCAGACGCCGGCGGCGCCGAGCACGCTCCACACGATGAAGACCGAGACCACGGTGACGATGCCGAAGGCGACCGCGAGCAGGAACGACGTCTTCATCACCGACCAGGGGTCGACGCGCGTGAGCCGGAGCCGGGCGCGCCGTGGCGGCTTCGTCCCGGCGTCAGCACGCGTCGCGGCGGTCGTCGTCCCCGCGTTGGCGCGGTGCTCGTCGGCGGCCTTGGCCAGCTTGGCCTGGATCCGCTCGGTCAGCGGCGGCCGGGCCGCGGTGTCGTCGTCCTTCCGGTCGGCGCTGCGGGCCGTGCTGTCGGCGCGGGAGCCGGAGTCGCCGCTGCGGACGGCTGTCCGCTCACTGGTGCGCTCCGTCATCAGTCCTCCTGGGTGCCGGATTCGTCGGTCTCGGTCGCGTCGGTGTCCGTCTGGTCGGACGCGTCCGATCCATCGATTGTTGCATCCGGACCCGAGTCGGGCGATTCGTCGATCTCCTCGGCGACCTCCTCCTCGACCTTGGCCTCCACCGATCGCGCCACCACGGCGACCGAGTCGCCGGCCTTGGGCGAGACGAACTTCACGCCCTGGGTCGAGCGGCCCATCGGCCGGAAGTCGGCGTTGATCGGGCTGCGCACGACCTGGCCGGACTGGGTGATCGAGAGGACCTCGTCGCCGTCCTCGACGATGAACGCACCGGCGAGGACGCCGCGGTCCTCGTTGGCCAGCGCCATCGCCTTCACGCCGAGACCACCACGGTTGGTGATGCGGTACTCGTTGATGCGCGAGCGCTTGGCGTAGCCACCGTCGGTGATGGTGAAGACGTACTGGACGTCCTCGTCGCTGTCCTCGGTCGCGGCCTCGGCCGCCCGGATCACCGACATCGACAGCACCGCGTCGGGCTGGGCGAGGTCTTCGCGGAACTTCATCCCGGTGACGCCGGACGTCGCGCGGCCCATCGGCCGCAGCTGGGAGTCGTCGGCGCGGAACCGCACGGCCTGGCCCTTGCGGGAGACCAGCAGGATCTCGTCCTCCGCGTTGACCAGCTCGGCGCCGATCAGCTCGTCGTCGTCCTCGCGGAAGTTGATCGCGATGACGCCGGCCTGGCGCGGGCTGTTGTAGTCGCCGAGCCGGGTCTTCTTCACCAGGCCGGCACGAGTCGCCAGCACGAGATAGGGCGCCTGCTCGTAGTCACGGATCGCCAGCACCTGCGCGATCTGCTCGTCGGGCTGGAACGACAGCAGACCGGCGACGTGGCCGCCCTTCGCGTCGCGCGACGCCTCGGGCAGGTTGTAGGCCTTGGTCCGGTAGACCCGGCCCGCGGTGGTGAAGAACAGCAGCCAGTGGTGGTTGGTGGTCGCGATGAAGTGCTCGACGACGTCGTCACCACGCAGCGTCGCCCCGCGCACGCCCTTGCCGCCGCGCTTCTGGACGCGGTACTGGTGGCGCAGGGTGCGCTTGGCGTAGCCGCCGCGCGTGATCGAGACGACCAGCTCCTCGTCGGGGATCAGGTCCTCCATCGAGAGGTCGCCGTCGGCCGCGATGATCTGGGTACGCCGCTCGTTGCCGTACTTGTCGACGATGTCGGTGAGCTCCTCGATGACCAGGGCGCGCTGGCGCTCGGGCTTGGCGAGGATGTCCTCGAGGTCGGCAATGACGATCTCGATCTCGGCGAGGTCGTCGATGATCTTCTGCCGCTCGAGCGCCGCGAGCCGGCGCAGCTGCATCTCGAGGATCGCGTTGGCCTGGAGCTCGTCGACGTCGAGCAGCTCGATCAGGCCCGTGCGCGCCTGCTCGACGTCGGGCGAGCGGCGGATCAGGGCGATGACCTCGTCGAGCATGTCGAGCGCCTTGACCAGGCCGCGCAGGATGTGGGCCCGCTCCTCGGCCTTGCGCAGCCGGTAGCGGGTGCGGCGCTGGATGACGTCGATCTGGTGGGCGACCCAGTGGCTGATGAACTGGTCGATCGTCAGCGTGCGCGGCACGCCGTCGACGAGGGCCAGCATGTTGGCCGAGAAGTTGGTCTGGAGCTCGGTGTGCTTGAGCAGGTTGTTGAGGACGACGCG
>NZ_BAAAJT010000002.1:1767545-1878645 GCF_039527245.1 Nocardioides aestuarii | reverse complement strand
CCGGTGCGCGACGAGGTGTCGTCGCGCACGTCGGAGATCCCCTGCACCCTGCCGGAGTCGGCGAGCTCGGCGATCTTCAGCGCGAGGTTGTCGGGGTTGACCATGTAGGGCAGCTCGCTGATCACGAGCGTCGTGCGGCCCTTGGCGTCCTCGTCCACGTCGATCACCGCGCGCTGCGTGACCGAGCCGCGACCGGTCTTGTAGGTCTGCTCGATGCCCTGGCGGCCGACGATCAGCGCGCCGTTGGGGAAGTCGGGTCCCTTGATCCGCTCGAGCAGCGCCTCCTGGAGCTCCTCGCGCGTCGCGTCGGGGTGCTCGAGCGCCCAGCGTGCGCCGTCGGCGACCTCGCGCAGGTTGTGGGGCGGGATCGAGGTGGCCATGCCGACCGCGATGCCGGCCGAGCCGTTGACCAGCAGGTTGGGGAAGCGGGCCGGCAGGATCTGCGGCTCCTCGGAGCGACCGTCGTAGTTGGGACCGAAGTCGACGGTGTCCTCCTCGATGTCGCGCACCATCTCCATCGCCAGCGGCGCCATCCGGCACTCGGTGTAGCGCATCGCGGCCGCGGGGTCGTTGCCCGGCGAGCCGAAGTTGCCCTGGCCGTGGATGAGGGGGGCGCGCATCACCCACGGCTGGGCGAGGCGGACGAGGGTGTCGTAGATCGCGGTGTCGCCGTGGGGGTGGTACTGACCCATGACGTCGCCGACGACGCGGGAGCACTTGGAGTAGCCGCGGTCGGGGCGGTAGCCGCCGTCGAACATCGCGTAGAGCACCCGGCGGTGCACCGGCTTGAGCCCGTCACGGACGTCGGGCAGCGCGCGGCCCACGATGACGGCCATCGCGTAGTCGATGTAGCTGCGCTGCATCGACACCTGCAGGTCGATCGGCTCGATCCGGCCGCCGGGCCCGGGTCCGTCCCCGCCGCCGCTGATCAGGTTTCCGGTCTGCTCAGTCACGTCTCTTCGTCTCTCTGTCTGGCTCTACTCGAATCTAGGAATCGTCTTAGACGGCTAGATATCGAGGAATCGGACGTCCTTGGCGTTGCGCTGGATGAAGGAGCGGCGTTGCTCGACGTCCTCGCCCATGAGGATCGAGAAGATCTCGTCGGCGCGGGCCGCGTCCTCGAGCGTGACCTGCAGCAGGATCCGCCCGGCGGGGTCCATCGTGGTCTCCCACAGCTCGTCGGCGTTCATCTCGCCGAGACCCTTGTAGCGCTGGACCGGGTTCTCCTTCGGGAGCTTCCTGCCCTGCGCGAGGCCGTCCTTCATCATCGCGTCGCGCTCGGCGTCGGAGTAGACGAACTCGTGCTCGGCCGGCTTGTTCCACCGCAACCGGTAGAGCGGCGGCTGCGCCATGTAGACGTAGCCGTGCTCGATCAACGGCTTCATGAACCGGAAGAGCAGGGTCAGCAGCAGCGTGTTGATGTGGTGGCCGTCGACGTCGGCGTCGGCCATCAGCACGATCTTGTGGTAGCGCAGCTTCTCGAGGCTGAACTCCTCGTGGATGCCGGTGCCGAGGGCGGAGATGATCGCCTGGACCTCGGTGTTGGCGAGGACCTTGTCGATCCGCGCCTTCTCGACGTTGAGGATCTTGCCGCGGATCGGGAGGATCGCCTGGACCCGCGGGTCGCGGCCCTGCTTGGCCGAACCACCCGCCGAGTCACCCTCGACGATGAAGACCTCGCACTCCTCGGGGCTGGTCGACTGGCAGTCGGCCAGCTTGCCGGGGAGGCCGCCACCGCCGAGCAGGCCCTTGCGGTTGCGGGCGAGGTCGCGCGCCTTGCGCGCGGCGATCCGGGCGGACGCCGCGGCCTGGGCCTTGCGGACGATGTCGCGGCCCTCCTGGGGGTTCTGCTCCATCCATGCGCCGAGCTGGTCGTTGACCACGCGCTGCACGAAGCCCTTGGCCTCGGTGTTGCCGAGCTTGGTCTTCGTCTGTCCCTCGAACTGCGGCTCGCCGAGCTTGATCGAGATGATGGCCGTGAGCCCCTCACGGATGTCGTCGCCGCTGACCCGGTCCTCACGCTTCTTGATCAGCCCCCACTCCTCACCCCAGTTGTTGACCAGGGAGGTGAGCGCCGCGCGGAAGCCCTCCTCGTGGGTGCCGCCCTCGTGGGTGTTGATGGTGTTGGCGAACGTGTGGACCGACTCGGTGAACGTCGTGTTCCACTGCATCGCCACCTCGAGGCTCATGTGGTTCTCGGACGCGTCGGGCGTCTCGGCCTCGAAGGAGATGACGGTGGGGTTGGCCTTGTCCTTGCGCCGGTTGAGGTGCTCGACGAAGTCGACCAGGCCACGGTCGTAGCGGAAGACCTGCTCGAGGCCGCCGCCCTCGCCGCGCTTGATGGCGTCGACGCCCTGCTGGTCGACGGAGTCGGCGACCGTGTCGTCTGCGACGGCCTCGACGATCTCCTCGGCCGCCGGCCGCTCGTCGCGGACGACGATCTCGAGGCCCTTGTTGAGGAAGGCGTACTCGCGGATCCGCGAGGTGATCGTCTCCAGCGAGTGGGTCGTGGTCTCGAAGATGTCGGGGGAGGGGTAGTAGACGATCGTGGTGCCGGTGCGCTCGCCGTCGGCCATCTCGCGCACCTGCTCGAGCGCACCGTCGGGGACGCCCACCGTGAAGGTCTGGCGCCACTCGTGGCCGCGGTTGCGGACGGTGGCGATGACCCGCGACGACAGCGCGTTGACGACCGAGACACCGACGCCGTGGAGGCCGCCGGAGACCTTGTAGCCACCGCCGCCGAACTTGCCGCCCGCGTGGAGCACGGTGAGCGCGAGCGTCAGCGCGGGCAGCTCCTGGCCGGGCGCGGTGTCGGTGGGGATGCCGCGGCCGTTGTCCTCGACCCGGACCCCGCCGTCCTCGAGCATCGTCAGCACGATCCGGTCGCAGTGACCGGCCAGTGCCTCGTCGACGGCGTTGTCGACGATCTCCCAGATCAGGTGGTGGAGACCGCGCTCACCGGTGGACCCGATGTACATGCCGGGGCGCTTGCGGACCGCCTCGAGGCCCTCGAGGACCTGGATCGCGGAGGCGTCGTACTCGCCGGAGGGGCCGGTCTGCTGGTTCTGCTCCGCGGTCACGCGCACCTTCTTCGCACAGGGGACAACACAGGGGTCTTCACATGGAGGTGGCCGCGCCGGATGAGGGTGCGACCACGACTCCCATGATAGCCCGCAGAATGGCCCAGATCACGCACCGCCCCTGTCTGTGGAGGGGGATCCGGGAGCAGAAACGCCCCTGAGCGATCCGGAACCGGCTGCTGCGGCGCCGCGCAGGGGGGTCGTCGGGGCCCTGTACCGGGCCACCCCTCCCAGATCGCCTCCTGATCAGCCGTAGGTGTCGCGGGGTCCGCGGCCGCCGCGGACCGACCGCCCACCCTTGGTCCAGGAGGGCCCGTGGGGCCCCAGGACCTCGATCAGGGTGACCGTGCCGTGGCCCAGCTCCTCGTTGAGACGGCGGACGACGGTCGGCGCCAGCAACGTCAGCTGCGTCTTCCACGCCGTCGAGTCGGTGCGCACGACGAGCTTGCCGTCGGCGAAGCTCTCGGGCGTCGAGTGGTCGCCGACCTCCGGGCCGACCAGCTCGCGCCAGCGGCCGAACACCGCGTGGACCTTGAGGTCGACCTCCCAGCCGTGGTCGTCGACCAGCCGACCGACGGTGGTGTCGAGCAGCTGGGGGTCGCGCTCGTCGGGATGGGCGCCGGTGGCCTTCTGCTTCGACGGCAGGGGAGTACGCCGCCGCTGCTGCGCCCGCCGGGCGGGTGTCGAGCTGCGCGACGCCTTGGTCATCGCCCGCGCGAGGTCGAGGCCGTCGTCCTGGTGGTCGTCCTGGTGGTCGACCTGCTCGTCCGGCCCGGGGGTCTCCTCAGTCGTCACGGACGACCTCCCCGCCGCCGACGAGGTAGCGGACGCCGGCCAGGGCCTCGGGGACGTCGGCGGCGACCGCGGCGGTGACCAGGACCTGCTCCGCGCCCGACACGAGGTCGGCGAGCTGGTGGCGCCGCTCGGTGTCGAGCTCGGCGAAGACGTCGTCGAGGATCAGGATCGGGTCGTCACCGTCGGCGCGCAGCAGGTCGTAGGACGCGAGCCGCAGCGCGAGCGCGAACGACCACGACTCGCCGTGGCTCGCATAGCCACGGACCGGCAACCGCGCGTCCGCGCTGCCGAGGGTCAGCCTGAGCTCGTCACGGTGGGGTCCGACCAGGCTGATGCCGCGGTCGAGCTCGTCGGAGCGCCGGGCCTCGACCTCGGCCAGCAGCCGGTCGGTCAGCGCGGCACGGTCGGTCGCACCGGCCAGGTCGAGGCTGGCGACGTAGTCCATCTCCGCGTCGTCGCGGGTCGCGCCGCGGGCGACGGTCTCGTAGGCCTTGCCGAGGTAGGGGCGCAGCTGGTCGACGAGCGCGAGTCGGGCTTCCAGCAGCTCCGCGCCGGTGCGCGCGAGGTGGGCGTCCCACACCCCGAGCGTCGAGATCGCGCCGTCGCGGGCGCTGCCCCGGGCGAGACCCGCGGTCTTGAGCAGGCTGTTGCGCTGCTTGAGGACGCGGTCGTAGTCGGAGCGCACACCCGCGAGCCGGGGCGTGCGCAGCACCAGCAGGTCGTCGAGGAACCGGCGCCGGTCGGAGGGGTCGCCCTTGACCAGGGTGAGGTCCTCGGGCGAGAAGACGACGGTCCTCACGATGCCGAGGAGCTCCCGGGCCTTCGGCAGCGGCGACCGGTTGATCCGCGCCCGGTTGGAACGACCGGGGTTGAGCTCGACCTCGAGCGTCGCGGTGCGTCCGTCCTTCACGACAGCCGCCCGCACGATCGCCTGGTCGGTCCCAGCGCGCACGAGCGGGGCGTCGGAGGAGACCCGGTGGGAGCCGAGACGCGAGAGGTAGTCGATCGCCTCGACGAGGTTGGTCTTGCCCTGGCCGTTGCGGCCGATGAACGCCGTCGCCCCGGGACCCAGCGCTACGTCGAGGTCGGCGTAGGACCTGAAGTCGTGGAGGGTCAGGTGGGCGACGTGCATGTCCGGGGCTAGTCGTTGTCGGGGACGTCGCCGCCCTTCGGCGACGAGGTGTGCACGGCGTGGCCCCCGAACTGGTTGCGCATCGCGGCCACCGCCTTCATCGCCGGCGAGTCGTCCTGGCGCGAGACGAAGCGTGCGTAGAGCGCGGCGGTGATCGCGGGAGTGGCGACGGCGTTCTCGATGCCGGCCTCGACGGTCCAGCGACCCTCGCCGGAGTCGTCGGCGTAGCCGCGGATCTTCGACAGGCCGGGGTCCTCCTCGAGCGCCTTGACCATCAGGTCGAGCAGCCAGGAGCGGATGACCGTGCCCTCGCGCCAGGAGTCGAAGACCTCGGGGACGCTGTCGACGAGGTCGACGGTCTCGAGCAGCTCCCAGCCCTCGGCGTAGGCCTGCATGATCGCGTACTCGATGCCGTTGTGGACCATCTTGGAGAAGTGTCCGGCGCCGACCTTGCCGGCGTGGACCGCCCCGGACTCTCCTTCGGGCTTGAGCGCGTCGAAGGCCGGCTGGACCTTCGCCACGTCGTCGGCGTCGCCGCCGTACATCAGGGCATAGCCGTTCTCGAGACCCCACACGCCGCCGGAGACGCCGCAGTCGACGAAGCCGATGCCGCGCTCGGCCAGGAAGTCGGCGTGACGCTGGTCGTCGGTCCACCGCGAGTTGCCGCCGTCGACGACGACGTCGCCCTCGTCGAGCAGCTCGGCCAGGGCCTTGACCGTGTCGCGGGTCGGGTCGCCGGAGGGCACCATGACCCAGACGACCTTCGGCGAGGGCAGCGCCTCGACGAGCTCCTCGAGGCTGCCGACGTCCGCGAGGTCGGGGTCGCGGTCGTAGCCGACCACCGTGTGCCCCGCGTTGCGCAGGCGGGTGCGCATGTTCCCGCCCATCTTGCCCAGACCGATGAGACCGATGTCCATACGGCTGACCCTACGCCCGTGGGGGCGGGGTCAGGAGAGCAGGCGGCGCGGCATGAGCAGGTAGCGGAACGTCGAGTCCTGCCCGTCGCCCACGCCGCTCATGACGACCGGCTTCGACGACTGGGTGAACGCGAGCTCCACGGACGACTGGTCGATGGCGGTGAGCCCGTCGAGCAGGAACTGCGGGTTGAAGCCCGTCGTGAGCGCCTCGCCGTCGATCTCGGCGTGGAGCGACTCCGACGCCTGGGCCTCGTCGCCGGAGCCGGCGTCGAGGGTGAGCTGGCCGCCCTCGTCGTTGCTGAAGGCGAGCTGGACCGCGGTGTTGCGCTCGGCGACCAGCGCGACGCGCTTCACCGAGTCGACCAGGTCGCCCTTGTCGACGGTCGCGGTGGTCAGGTGCTCGGGCGGGAACAGGTTGCGCACCTTGGGGAACTCGCCGTCGAGCAGGCGGGTCGTCGTACGCCGGACGCCACCGGCGCCGAGGCCCTCGAAGCCGATGATGCCCTCGCCGGTGCCCGACGCCGCGAGCGCGATCGTGAGGTCGCCGCCGCCGGTGAGCGACTTCGCCGTGTCACCGAGGACCTTGGCCGGAACGAGCGCGGCGACCGAGGTGTCGGGGGTGCGCGGGTCCCACTCGAGCTCGACGTGGCTGAGCCGGAACCGGTCGGTCGCGAGCAACGAGACCGTCGAGCCGTCGATCTCGATCCGGACGCCGGTCAGCACCGGCAGCATGTCGTCGCGGCCGGCGGCGGTGACCGCCTGGGAGACCGCGTGGGCGAAGCGAGCGCTGGGGACGGTGCCGGTGGCGGCCGGCATGTCCGGGAGCCGGGGGTAGTCCTCGACGGGCATCGTCTGCAGGCTGAAGCGCGCCGAGCCGCAGGTGAGCGAGACCCGCGGACCGTCGAGCACCATGTCGACCGGCTTGGCCGGCAGGCTGCGACAGATGTCGGCGAGCAGTCGCCCGCTGACGAGGGCCTGGCCCTCGTCGGAGACCTGCGCGTCGGTCAGGGTCGCGCGGGCCGAGGTCTCGTAGTCGAAGGTCGAGAGCACCAGGCCCTCGTCACTGGCCTCGATCAGGAGGCCGGCGAGCACCGGGACGCTGGGGCGGACCGGGAGGCTGCGGGCAGCCCAGGCGACGGCATCGGCGAGGACGTCGCGGTCGACTCGGAACTTCACGGTGGCGTGGTCCTTCAGGTCTCGTGGGAACGGACGGTCACGTGCGGGGGAGGGCACACGCGGAGGCGGGGTCTGCATCCTGCCACGCGAGAGGGAGCCGGGGCAGGGGAGATGCGCAGAACGGGTGGTTCTCCCCAGGTCGGAGCCCGAGTCGAATTACACGGATTCGTGATCCATGGAGGTACTCGTAGGAGTCATAGCGTCGGTGGAAACTGTGGAGAACTCGTGTCGTCGCAGGTCAGCGATCGTTTTGGGTGTGCACACGGGATGTGGAGGGGCGCGTGACGAACGGCGTCGGGATGTGAACGACAGATGACGCGCCCGTCAACACTCACCGGTTGTGCACAGCATGTGCAGAGAGATCGGGCGACGAACCACATCTTCTCCACAGCAGATTTCCTGTGGTTCGGACGGGTCCCCGGGCCGGGTCAGCCCTGACGAGCCTGGAGCTTGACGCGGTTCGTGAGCTCACTGACCTGGTTGAAGACCGCACGCCGCTCGGCGAGCAGCGTGTTGATCTTCCGGTCGGCGTACATCACCGTCGTGTGGTCGCGGTTGCCGAACTCGGCACCGATCTTCGGGAGCGAGAGGTCGGTGAGCTCGCGGCAGAGGTACATCGCGATCTGGCGGGCCATCACGAGGTGGCGCCCGCGGCTCGGTCCGGTGAGCTCCTCGATCGTCAGTCCGAAGTAGGCCGCGGTCTGCGCGATGATGAGGCCGGCGGTGATCTCGGGCTCGCCGCCCTCGGGGATCAGGTCCTTCAGCACGATCTCGGCCAGGGTCATGTCGACCTCCTGGCGGTTGAGGTTGGCGAAGGCCGTGACCCGGATCAGGGCGCCCTCGAGCTCGCGGATGTTGGTCTGGATCTTCGAGGCGATGAACTCGAGCACGTCCGGCGGCGCGGTGAGCCGGTCCATGGCCGCCTTCTTGCGCAGGATCGCGATGCGCGTCTCGAGGTCGGGCGGCTGGACGTCGGTGATCAGGCCCCACTCGAACCGGTTGCGCAGCCGGTCCTCGAGCGCCTCGAGCCGCTTGGGCGGACGGTCGGAGGTCAGCACGATCTGCTTGTTGGCGTTGTGGAGCGTGTTGAAGGTGTGGAAGAACTCCTCCTGGGTCTGCGTCTTGCCCTCCAGGAACTGGATGTCGTCGATCAGCAGCACGTCCACGTCGCGGTAGCGCCGCTTGAACCGGTCCTGCCGGTCGTCACGGATGGCGTTGATGAACTCGTTGGTGAACTCCTCGCTGGAGACGTAGCGCACCTTCGCCCCCGTGTAGAGCGAGCGCACGTAGTGGCCGATGGCGTGGAGCAGGTGCGTCTTGCCCAACCCGGAGTCGCCGTAGACGAGCAGCGGGTTGTAGGCCTTGCCGGGCGCCTCGGCGACGGCGACCGCCGCCGCGTGGGGGAACCGGTTGGACGAGCCGATGACGAAGGTCTCGAAGGTGTACTTCGGGTTGAGCCGGGTCTCGAGGGAGGACGCCGCGGCCGGCGACACGTTCACGCTGACCTGGTCGCCGCCGGGGTCGCGCGCGGCATCGTGTCGATTTGTCGACATGTCGCCCTGTCGCTCTGTCGACGTCTGCTGGGTCGGCAGGTCGGCGACGGTGCCCACCGAGCCGGCCTCGACCGGCTCGACGGGCTCGAGCGCCGGGTCGACCGTGACGGCGATCCGGACGTCGCGGCGGAAGGCGACCGTCAGCGCCTCCTCGAGCTGGGCACGCAGCCGCCCCTCGAGCTGACCTCGGGTGAAGTCGTTGGGCACCGCGATGATCGCGGTGCTCTCGTGGAGGGTGACCGGTTGGCTGGTCGCGAGCCAGGCGCGCTGGTAGGCCTGGAGCTCGGCGAGCACGCCGCGCCACGCGGCGTGGAGGTCGGTCGGGGCGCCGGTGCCGCCCGTCGGCTCGGAGGCCTGGTCGGTCGGGGGGTGGTCCACGAGAGCCGCCTTCTCTGTTGCGTCGGTCTGTCGGTCCACAGTTTTGTCCACAAGCTGTGAACCCGCCTCACCGGGTGTGGACGAGGGAGTCCCCGCGGGTCGGAAGTCGGCGGTCCGGCGGCCGTTTCTGCAGGTCAGGCGCGGTGTCCTGGTGGTTGTGACCCCGGTCACGCCGCTGCTGTGAGCCGTCCCGGCACCCCCGGTCGGGAACCTCGGAGGCCGTGAACGTAACAAGGCGCCGGGGGCCCCGGCAAGGAGTTCTCCACAGGCTGGCCGGACCGGGCCCGCCGAGGGTTTGACCCTGCTCGCGGCGCCCGCGTACCGTTGGCCGGTCACTGCGTGTCGTTCCCACGCCCCGGCGGGGGGTCACACGAGCCAGTCGACCGGTGCCGCATGTCCACGGACCCAGGACCCACGTCCGTGGCCGGGCGGTGCCAGCCGAAGCCGGCAGGCCCGATCCGTCCCTCGAGTGGGCGACCGTTCCACACCGAAAGAGATCTTGACGTGAGCAAGCGTACGTACCAGCCGAACAACCGTCGTCGTCACAAGACGCACGGCTTCCGCCTGCGCATGCGTACCCGCGCCGGCCGTTCCATCCTGTCCTCGCGCCGCCGCAAGGGCCGCAAGAGCCTGGCCGTCTGAGCCGACCGCCGTGCTGCCCGCGGCGAACCGGCTCACGCAGGCGCGGGACTTCCGTCACGCGATCCGTTCCGGTCGCCGCGCCGGCTCGCGCACCCTCGTGGTGCACCTCTCGACCGAGGACCCGACGACTCCTGTCTCCACGGCAGGTCCGGAGGGCCCGCGGGTGGGGCTGGTCGTCAGCAAGGCGGTGGGCAACGCCGTCACCCGCAACCGTGTGCAACGTCGCCTCCGACACCTGGCCCGGGAGCAGCTCACAGCGCTCCCGGGCTCTGGCGTGCTCGTGGTCCGTGCGCTCCCGCCCGCTGCCGACGCGTCGTCGGCGGAACTCGGCGCCGACCTCACCCGTTGCCTTGGTCGGGTGATGTCGTGAAGTACGTCTTGATCGGCCTGCTGAAGGCCTACCGCACCCTGATCAGCCCGCTCTACGGCCAGGTGTGCCGCTACCACCCCTCCTGCTCGGCGTACGCGCTCGAAGCCGTGACCGTCCACGGGAGCATCCGTGGGTCCTGGCTCGCCGTCCGCCGTCTCGTCCGTTGCCACCCCTGGGCAGCCGGCGGCTACGACCCCGTTCCCGCTCGACCAGCTCGACCCAGCCGAGGAGCCTGAGTGTTCGACTTCATCATGAACCCGCTGTACTACGCGATCTCCTTCCTCCTGAAGGGGTGGCACAGCCTGTGGACGGCGGTCGGTCTCGACGCCGCCGGTGGTGCGTCGTGGGCGCTGTCGATCATCGGTCTGACGCTGGTCATCCGGGCCGCGCTGATCCCGCTGTTCGTCAAGCAGATCAAGTCCAGCCGGAACATGCAGCTGATCCAGCCGAAGGTCAAGGAGCTGCAGAAGAAGTACGGTCACGACCGCGAGCGCCTCGCCCAGGAGACAATGGCGCTCTACAAGGACTCGGGCACCAACCCGTTCGCCTCGTGCCTGCCGATCCTGTTGCAGATGCCGATCTTCTTCGCCCTCTTCGGAGTGCTGCGCAGCGCCGCCCAGGAGGTCCCGAAGGGCGTGCTGACCCAGGCCGACGCGACCCAGTTCGGCGAGGCGCGGCTGTGGGGCGTCCCGCTGTCGAGCTCGCTCGTGGACTCCGGCGGACAGGCCTCCGTCATCGCGATGGCGATCTTCCTGGTGCTGGCCATGACCGCCACCACCTTCTTGACCCAGCGTCAGCTGATGAGCAAGAACATGCCGGCCGATGCGCTGTCCGGCCCCTACGCCCAGCAGCAGAAGCTGCTGCTCTACGTGCTGCCCGTCGTGTTCGCGGTCGGTGGCATCGCCTTCCCGATCGGCGTGCTCTTCTACTGGACCACCTCCAACCTCTGGACGATGGGTCAGCAGTTCTACGTGATCCGGAACAACCCGGCCCCCGGGACGCCGGCGTTCGCCGCCAAGGCGGAGCGGGACAAGGCGAAGGCCGCCAAGCACGGCGAGCTCCCGCCGACCCACACCGAGCCCGGCGAGGCCGCGGCGCCCGAGGTGCCCGAGAGCGACCGGCGATCCGCCCAGCGGCAGCAGCCGAAGAAGCAGTCGCGTGAGCAGCGGAGCAAGCAAGGCAACAAGAAGAAGCCCGGTGGCAGCGGCTCCTCCTGAGTGAGCGCCCGCCCGTGAACCTGCACCACCACGACACAGAGGAATCCACATGAGCGAGCAGATCGAGCAGACCGAAGAGATCGAGACCCCCGCGCCCGACGCGGACGAGTCCGCGGAGACGTCGCGGCTGTCGCGGCGTGAGCGTCTCGAGGAGGAGGGCGACATCGCCGCCGACTACCTCGAGGAGCTCCTCGACATCGCCGACCTCGACGGTGACCTCGACATGGACGTCGACGGCGACCGGGCGTCGGTCTCCATCGTGGGGGGCGACCTGCAGCAGCTCGTCGGACGTGACGGCGAGGTGCTCGACGCGCTCCAGGAGCTGACCCGGCTGGCGGTCTACCGCGAGACCGGTGAGCGGTCGCGGCTGATGCTCGACGTGTCGGGCTTCCGGGCGCAGAAGCGGGAGCAGCTCGTCGAGCTGGCCTCGCAGACCGTCGCCCGCGTGAAGGAGACCGGCGAGTCGGTGGCGCTGGACGCGATGACGCCGTTCGAGCGCAAGGTCGTCCACGACGCCGTCGCCGAGGCAGGTCTCACCTCGGAGTCCGAGGGCGTCGAGCCGCGTCGCTACGTCGTGGTGCTGCCCGCGTGACGCCTGTTTCACGTGAAACCGGCGACCGGCCGGAGGCACCCCCTGCGCCCTCTGCGGCGCGGGGGGTGTTCGGTTCCGGGCGCCTGAGGCTCGCCGAGCAGTACGCCGCGTGGCTCGCCGGCGAGGGGGTGGTGCGCGGCGTCATCGGGCCACGAGAGGTGCCCCGGCTGTGGGACCGGCACCTGCTCGGCTGTGCGGTCGTGTCGGAGGCGGTGTCCGAGGACGTCTCCGTCGCCGACGTGGGCAGCGGTGCCGGCCTGCCCGGGCTGGTCCTCGCGATCGCCCGTCCGGACCTGACGGTGACGCTGATCGAGCCGCTGTTGCGACGCACGACCTTCCTGCAGGAGGTCGTCGACGACCTCGGGCTGACCAACGTCGAGGTGGTGCGCGCCCGCGCCGAGGAGCTGCACGGACAGCGGACGTTCGACGTGGTCACGTCGCGGGCTGTGGCCGCGTTGGACAAGCTCCTGGGCTGGTGCGTCCCGCTCACCGCGCCCGACGGCGCCGTGCTGGCGATGAAGGGCGGCCGCGCTGCCGAGGAGATCGCGGCGGCCACGAAGGCCTGGCGGCGACTGCAGTGCACGGAGCCTGAGGTGCTGACGGTGGGCGCCGCCCTCGAGCCGCCGACGACCCTGGTCCGGGTGGTTCGCCGTCGGCACGGTGTGAGAGGTTGACCCGGTGACCCAGCCCCTCGGGTGGCCCGCGCGCGACGACGGGCCACGACGCCGTGACGAGTTTTCCACCGGCCTGGGCTGGCCCGGTGAGCGCATCTCTCCACAGGATGCACCAGTTCATCCACAGGCTGCGGACATGACGCCCGCACCTGCGACCACCGACGACGTGTCAGGGGACACCGTGGTTTCACGTGAAACACCGACCACCTTCGGGGTCCGGACGGCCGAGCAGATGGCAGCCGCCGAGCCTCCGTACGAGGACAACACCACGCCGCTGGCCCGGGCCGCCGAGCACTCGGTGCTCGCCCGCTACGGAGCCCGGATGCGTCCGTCGCTCAAGCGCCCCGAGGCCACCCGCGTCGTCGTCGTGGCCAACCAGAAGGGCGGGGTCGGCAAGACGACCTCGACCGTGAACATCGCGGCGGCGCTCGCGCAGCTCGGTCAGCGCGTGCTCGTGATCGACCTCGATCCCCAGGGCAACGCGTCGACGGCACTCGGTGTGGAGCACCGCCGGGGGGTGCCGTCGACCTACGACGCCGTCGTCGACGGCGAGCCGCTGTCGGAGGTGACCACCGAGTGTCCCGACATCCCCGGCCTCTGGGTGGTGCCCGCGACGATCGACCTCGCCGGCGCGGAGATCGAGCTCGTCAGCGTGGTGGCGCGGGAGAGCCGGCTGCGCAAGGCGATCGCCGGCCACCCGTGGGTGGGGACCGCTGACGAGGTCGGCGACGAGCGGTTCGACTACGTGCTCGTCGACTGCCCGCCCTCACTCGGCCTGCTGACCCTGAACGCCCTGGTGGCGGGTGAGGAGATGATGATCCCGATCCAGGCGGAGTACTACGCCCTCGAGGGCCTCGGCCAGCTGCTCGAGACGGTCGAGATGGTGAAGGCGCACCTCAACCAGACGCTCACCGTGAGCACGATCCTGGTGACGATGTACGACGCGCGGACCCGTCTGGCCAGCGGCGTGGCCGAGGAGGTGCGCGAGCACTTCGGCGAGCAGGTGCTGCGCACGACGATCCCGCGGTCGGTCCGGGTCTCGGAGGCGCCGTCGTACGGCCAGACCGTCATGACCTACGACCCGGGTTCGCCCGGAGCGTTGTGCTACCTCGAAGCCGCCCGTGAGATCGCCACCAAGGGAGCGCCCGTCCGATGAACACCCCCACCCCGCAGCGACGTGGCCTCGGCCGCGGCCTCGGCTCGCTGATCCCGACCGCTCCCCGCGAGGACGCGGCGGCGGAGCAGGCGTCCGGCGAGGATCCGGCTGGTTTCACGGGAAACATCGCGCCGTCGTCCGGGACGCCCGCGGCGCCCGCGACCCCCGAGCTCGTCGGTGGCTCCTACTTCACCGAGCTGCCGCCGACCTCGATCCAGCCCAACGCCGTCCAGCCCCGTCAGGTCTTCGAGGAGGAGGCGATGGCGGAGCTGGTGACCTCGATCCGTGAGGTGGGTCTGCTCCAGCCGATCGTGGTGCGGCCGCTCGGCGAGGACCGCTACGAGCTCATCATGGGCGAGCGTCGCTGGCGTGCCTCCCAGGAGGCCGGCCTCGTGGCGATCCCCGCGATCGTGCGCGAGACCGGCGACGACGACATGCTGCGCGACGCGCTGCTGGAGAACCTCCACCGCTCGCAGCTGAACCCGCTCGAGGAGGCAGCCGCCTACGGCCAGCTGCTGGAGGACTTCGGCTGCACCCACGAGGAGCTCGCCCAGCGGATCGGCCGTTCCCGGCCCCAGATCAGCAACACGCTCCGGCTCCTCAAGCTCTCGCCGGCCGTCCAGCGGCGGGTCGCCGCCGGGGTGCTCTCGGCCGGGCACGCGCGGGCCCTGCTTGCGGTCGAGGACGCCGGCCTCCAGGACCGGCTCGCCGCTCGCGTGGTCAGCGAGGGGATCAGCGTCCGGGGGCTCGAGGAGATCGTCGCCGTCGGTGACCTCGGTGGTGCCACGCCGGCCGCGCCGCGCCGACGCAAGCCGGTCGCCCCGGGGCTGACCGACATCGCCGACCGTCTCTCCGACCGGTTCGAGACCCGGGTCAAGGTCGACCTCGGCAAGGCCAAGGGCAAGATCACCGTCGAGTTCGCCTCGCTGCACGACCTGCAGCGGATCGTCGACGTCATGGACCCCCGCAACCGCAACGACCGCCCGATCTGAGTCGACCTGTCGCTTTGTCGACAAAGCGATGTGTCGGTTTCCCCGTCGACCGGGGAAGCCTCACTTCGCCTGGCGGCGCTTCGCGATCCGGGCGGCACGCTCCTCGGCGTCGAGGCGCACCGCCTCCTCCAGGGTGGGGGCGGTGCCACCGTGGGACGCAGGGGCCCACCACTGGCCCTCGGGGGACTCGGGATAGCCGCGGATCGTCTCGTCGAGGAGCGCCGCCATGGTGGCGTGGAGCTCGGCGGTCTCCGCCTCGGGGTCCGCGCCGGTCGGGCGGAGCGCCTCCCCGACCCGGATGTGGATCGGCAGTCCCCGGGTGGTGAAGTCCTTGTCATGGTCCTTCGTCATCATCCGCTGGGTGCCCCACAGGATCACGGGCAGCAGCGGGACCCCGGCCTCGGCGGCGATGCGCACCGCACCGGTCTTGAAGTCCTTGAGCTCCATCGCCCGTGAGATCGTGGCCTCGGGGAAGATCCCGACGACCTCGCCGGCCCGCAGGTAGTCGACGGCCGTGCGGTAGGACGCGACGCCGGCTCCGCGGTCGACCTCGATGTGGTGCAGCGAGCGCATGAGCGGCCCGGTGACCTTGTGGTCGAAGAGCTCACGCTTGGCCATGAAGCGCACCCGGCGTCCCGCGGGGTTGACCGCCAGGCCGCCGTAGACGAAGTCGACGTAGCCGATGTGGTTGACCGCGATCAGCGCCCCACCCTCGCGGGGGACGTGCTCGGTGCCGGTCATGGTGATGCGCTGGCCGAGCAGCCGGAAGGAGAGCTTGGCCGCTGCGATGATCGGGGGGTAGGTGAGGTCGCGCACGGGCTCAGACTAGGGGTAGCCGGCTCAGCGACGGGTCGCGAGGAAGTCGGCGATCCTCCCGATCGCCTCCTCCAGCATCGCGGTGTCGGGCAGCGTGACCATCCGGAAGTGGTCGGGGTGCGGCCAGTTGAAGCCGGTGCCGTGGGTGACCAGGATCTTCTTGGCCCGGAGCAGGTCGATGACCAGCTGCTGGTCGTCGTCGATGTCGTAGACCGCCGGATCGAGGCGCGGGAAGCAGTAGAGGGCCCCGCGGGGCCGTACGGAGCTCACGCCCGGGATGTCGTTGAGGAGCCGGTCGGCGAGCATGCTCTGCTCGTAGAACCGACCTCCGGGGACGATCAGCTCCTCGATCGACTGGTAGCCCCCCAACGCGGTCTGGATCGCGTGCTGGGCGGGGACGTTGGCGCACATCCGCATGTTCGCGATGAGGGTCAGCCCCTCGAGGAAGTCGCTGGCCAGCTCCTTCGGGCCGGAGATCATCACCCAGCCGGCGCGGTAGCCGCACACGCGGTAGGCCTTGGAGAGGCCGGAGAACGTCAGGCAGAGCACGTCGGAGCCCGCCGCGGCGGCCGCGTGGTGGTGGACGGCGTCGTCGAACAGGATCTTCTCGTAGATCTCGTCGGCGAAGACGACCAGCTGGTGGCGCCGGGCGATGTCGACCAGTCCCTCGACGACCAGCCTGTCGTAGACCGCACCCGTGGGGTTGTTGGGGTTGATGATGACGATGGCGTGCGTGTTGTCGGTGATCTTCGACTCGATGTCGGCGAGGTCGGGGTTCCAGCCGTCGTCCTCGTCGCAGAGGTAGTGGACGGGGGTGCCGCCCGACAACGTCACCGCGCCGGTCCAGAGCGGGTAGTCGGGTGCCGGGACCAGGACCTCGTTGCCGTCGTCGATGAAGGCCTGGAGCACCATCGAGATCAGCTCGGAGACGCCGTTGCCGATGAAGACGTCGTTGACGTCCACGTCGCGCAGGCCACGCTGCTGGTAGTACTGCGCCACGGCCGTCCGCGCCGGGTAGATGCCCTGGCTGTCGCTGTAGCCCTGCGCGTCGGGCAGGTGGTGCACCATGTCGGCGACGATCGCCTCCGGCGCCTCGAACCCGAAGGGCGCGGGGTTGCCGATGTTGAGCTTCAGGATCCGGTGGCCCTCGGCCTCGAGCTTCTGGGCCTCGACGAGGATCGGTCCCCGGACGTCGTAGCGGACGTGGTGCAGCTTCCTGCTCTGTCGGATCGGGCGCACTCCCGCATCTTCGCAGCCGACCTCGCGGGTGCTGCGGGAGGTCCATACTGGGGTCCATGAGCCGTACGGCGGTCCGGCTGACCCTCGACCACCTCGACGCCCTGCCGGGGTCCTGCCAGGAGTGCGTCTTCTGGGAGTGCGACGCCGTACGCCGCCAGCGGGTCGACGAACCGGCGTTGGAGAAGCAGGCGTGGGTCTCGGAGGTGCTGCGCGAGTGGGGGTCGTGCGGGCGGGTGGCGCTGGTCGACGGTGAGGCCGTCGGCTACGCGATCTACGCCCCCGCCGGGCTCGTGCCGGGCGCGGCGGGCTTCCCCACGGCCCCGGTCTCCTCCGACGCCGTGCTGCTGACGACCGCGTGGGTCGCGCCCGTCGAGCGTGGTGGTGGCGTGGGCCGGATGCTGGTCCGCGCGGTCGCGCGCGACCTCGTCGACCGGGACGTGCGGGCGCTGGAGGCCTTCGGCCACACCGGGCGGGGCGCGGCACGCTGCACGGTGCCGGCGGAGTTCCTGTCCCGCGTGGGCTTCCGGACCCACCGCGCCCACCCCGTCACGCCCCGGATGCGGATGGACCTGCGCACGGCGATCTCGTGGCGCAGCGAGGTCGAGGCCGCGCTGGAGAAGCTCGTGGGCGCCGTACGCCCACAAACAGCACCGCGGCGCGCCCCGGAGGGCACGCCGCGGTCTGAGTGATCGGCTCAGATGACGCCGGACAGCTCGTTGAGCAGTGCGGCCTTGGGCCGGGCGCCGACGATCGACTTCACGACCTCGCCCCCCTGGTAGAGGTTGAGCGTCGGGATGCCGGTGACGCGGTAGGACGACGGGGTGACGGGGTTCTCGTCGACGTTCATCTTGACGATGGTCACCTTGTCACCGTGCTCGGCCGCGATCTCCTCGAGGATCGGGGCGACCTGACGGCACGGTCCGCACCACTCGGCCCAGAAGTCGACCAGGACGGGCTTGTCGGCCTTGAGCACCTCGGCCTCGAAGTCGGCGTCGGTGACGGCGGAAATGTTCCCCACAGCGGGCACCTCTCTTGTCTCTCTCGGTGGAAGTCTTGGGAGTCTGACCAGTCAACACCAGCGGCCCGGCGGTTGTTCCGCGCCGGGCCGGACGACCAGGTCAGGCTCCGGAGGTCTGCACCAGCTCGGCGACCGTCTCGGCGGTCTCCTTCGCGTCGCCCGCGCTCGAGGCCTCGTGGTCGAGGGCGGCGACGTAGCGCTCGGCGTCGAGCGCCGCGGCGCAGCCGGTGCCGGCGGCGGTGATGGCCTGGCGGTAGTTGTGGTCGACCAGGTCGCCCGCGGCGAAGACGCCCGGCAGGTTGGTGCGCGTCGACGGGTGCTCCGCGAGGACGTAGCCGTTCTCGTCGAGGTCGACCTGCCCGGCCAGCAGCTCCGAGCGCGGGTCGTGGCCGATCGCGATGAACAGGCCGGTGACCTCGAGCGGGCGGGTGTCGCCGGTGACGGTGTCGCGCAGCGTGACCGACTCGAGTCGCTCGTCGCCGTTGATCTCGGCGATCTCGGCGTTCCAGACGATCTCCAGCTTGGGGTCGTTGAAGGCGCGCTCCTGCATGATCTTGGACGCGCGGAGCTCGTCACGGCGGTGGATGAGGTAGACCTTCGAGCCGAACCGGGTGAGGAAGGTGGCCTCCTCGATGGCCGAGTCGCCGCCGCCCACGACCGCGATGGCCTGCTCGCGGAAGAAGAAGCCGTCGCAGGTCGCGCACCAGGAGACGCCGCGGCCCGAGAGCTCCTCCTCGCGGGGGAGGCCGAGCTTGCGGTAGCCCGAGCCCGTGGCGAGGATGACGCTGCGGGCGGTGTAGGTGTCGGTGGCGGTCTTCACGACCTTGACCTCGCCGGTCAGGTCGACCTCGACCACGTCGTCGGCCACGAGCTCGGCGCCGAAGCGCTCGGCCTGGGCGCGCATCTCGTCCATGAGCGCCGGGCCCATGATGCCGTCGCGGAAGCCGGGGAAGTTCTCGACCTCGGTGGTGTTCATCAGCGCGCCGCCGGCGGTGACGGAGCCCTCGAACACCAGGGGCTTGAGGTCGGCGCGCGCGGTGTAGAGCGCCGCCGTGTAGCCCGACGGGCCGGATCCGATGACGATGACGTCGCGGGTGTCGCTCACTGCTGCTCCTCGGTAGGTGTCGTGACCAGAACCGATCCTAGGTGAGCGTTGTTCCCTCACCGCACGGGCAGCGTGACCGAGCGCACGGCCTGCTCGCTGCCGCAGAGGAAGAGGTCGGCGACCTGGGTGTCGCCGGCGGGTGGCCGCAGCACCATCCAGCCGGGGGTGCCGTCGTAGACGACGGCGAAGAAGCCGCCGCGACCCCAGTCGCCCGGTGTGCAGACCGCCTGCTTGGTGGCCCGGCGCAGCGAGCCGTCGGCGTAGGACGACGCAGCGCCCTTGCCGCTGTCGGAACTCTCGTCCGGTGCGTCGACGTCGCCCGAGATCGCCTGCAGGGCGGCCGCGTCGCGGGAGAACTTCTGCGAGCGGAGCTCGTAGGGGCGGGTCGGCTCGCCGCCCACCTCCGACTGGGCGCCGCCGACGGAGTCCTGGGGCGCGGCGTCCTCGGCCGTCGGCGCGTCGGCCGCGCTGCCCGCGGTGGCGCTCTCGGACTGCGACGAGGAGCCCAGCCCGCGCACGAACTGGGCGCCCCCGACGCCGACCGCGACGACGGCGGCCGCGGCCACCAGCATCCGGGCGGCCCGGCGCCGCCGGTCGGCCAGGCGTACGACGGTCGCGGACCGCCGCGGCTCGTCGGCGAGGTCGGCGATGACGCGGTCGAGCCGGGCGGCGACGTCGTCGGGCATCGGCCCGTCGTGGCGCGCCTCGGCGAGCAGGCGGCGTACCTGCTCCTGGTCGTCGGGCGACTGCTCGTCGGTCATCGGGTGCGCACCTCCTCGCGCGGGTCTCGGTCGGGGCTGGTCAGGACTGCTCGGCGGGCGGGCCGCGAGGTCCTGGTGATGGGACGGGTGGCGCCGCCGGCGGGTTCCCCGGATCGGCGTGGTCCGCCTCACCCTCCGGCGCGAGCAGGTGGAGCAGCGCCGCGAGCCGCGTGCGGCCCCGCGAGCAGCGGGACTTCACGGTGCCCTCGGCGCAGTCGAGCATCAGGGCCGCCTCGGAGACCGGGTAGCCCTCCATGTCGACCAGCACCAGGGCCGCCCGCTGCTCCGGCGGCAGCTGGGCGAGCGCGCCCAGGACCAGCCGCCTCCGCTCCGCGGCCAGGGCCTCGTCGGCCGGGTCGACCGGGCCGCTCGTGGCCAGCGAGCCGCGGTCGCCCCGCTCGTCGAGGTCGTCGGGGAGCGCTTCCGCACGGCGTACCTTGGCGGCGCGCAGCCGGTCGAGGCAGGCGTTGACGACGACCCGGTGGAGCCAGGTCGTGACCGCGGCCTCGCCCCGGAACGAGCCCGCGCGCCGGTAGGCGGCGACGACCCCGTCCTGCAACCCGTCGGCCGCGTCGTCGGGGTTGCCCATGGTCCGCAGTGCGACGGCCCAGAGCCGGTCGCGGTGGCGGGAGAAGAGGACTCCGAACGCAGCGGCATCGCCGGCGACGTGGGCCGCCAGCAGGTCGGCGTCGCTGCGCTCGTCGGTCATCCGCTGACCACGACCTCGGCGATCTCGCCGCGGAAGTCGCCGCCGACGGGGGGCAGCGCGGTCAGCCAGACCACGAGGTACTGCCCGGACGCCGGCTCGTCGAGAGTCGTCGAGAGCGTGTCGTCCTCGGTCGTGCCGCGGCCGATGCGCTGCAGCCCGGCGACGGCGGTCGGGTCGGTGTCGCTGACGAAATAGCTGACGTCCGTCGGCGAACCGATCGTCGTGAGGTCGACCTGGGTGAACTCACGGGTCTCACCGAGGTCGATCACCAGCCCGACGCCGGTCTTGAGGCCCGGCGGTGGCCCGAGCTGGTCGAAGTAGGTGCTGGTGCGCCAGGCCGTCGCGGGGTCGCCGTCGACCGCGAGTGGCGCGGAGTCGGGGTTCTCCACCCCGTCGTCGCTCTGGGGGTCGAAGTCGCGCGCGGTGAGGCCGGTGATCGGCTCCGGCTCGGGGGCGGCGCTGCGCGACGGGGAGCGCGAGGGCTGCTCGTCCTCGGGCTCCGCGCCGAGCGGCGTCCGGCCGCGACCCAGGTTGTAGGCCACGACGATCGCCAGCACGAGGAGCAGGGAGAGCAGCGCGAGGCCGCCCAGCCGGAACCACGACCGCCCCGGCACCTCCTCGTCCTCGTCGTCGGGGTCCTCGGTGACCGGGATGACACCGCTGCCGGTGCCCGGACCCGTGCTCTCCCACGGCCAGTAGTCACCGGTCGCCGGCGCTGGGGCCCCCGGCTTCGGACGGCGGGCGGGGCCGCCGTCCTCGGGCTCGGGTGCGAACAGCGGCCGCTCGGGCGGCTCCTCGAAGGCGGGCGGGGGCGGGGGCGGCTCACTCCGCTTCTCCAGCCACGACACGTCGTCGGCCTCGTCGTCGAAGATCGGCATCCCGGCCTGGGTCGGGACGTCGACCGGCGAGCCGGCGGGCGTCTCGACCGGGCTCTCGACCGGCGGGGGTGGGACGTTGACCGGCGACTGCTCGTCGGTCGGGGCCTCGTCGGGTGAGGACACCGTCGGAGGCGGCTCGGCCTCGGCCGCCGGGGACGGCGAGGGCGGGATGACCGGCGCCACCGGCATCGTCGCCGTCGGCTCGGGGTCGGTCGTCGCCGCGGAGGCCTGGTGGTCACCAGGGGCCCGACGCTGGGGCACGGCGAGCGCGCCCGCGCCCAGCACGCCGCCCAGCGGTACGGGCTGCACCAGGTCGGTCGGGTCGCCGACGTACTCCTGGAGCGTCTCGACCAGGCCGCGGGCGGTGTGGACGTTGTAGCCACCGTCGCCGGGGGCGCTGGCGTCGAACGGGTTGAGGACCTGGTCGCAGATGCTGTCGAGGACCCGCGGGATGCCGGCCCGCACCTGGCGCGGCCGCAGCCAGCGGCCGTGCTTGCCGTGCTCGCGCATGGCGGCCGGCATCTCCGAGGAGGCGACCCCGGCCCAGCGCCCGGTCAGCAGGAAGTAGAGCAGCGCGACGGCGTCGGTGACGTCGTCGGAGACGCGACCCGGCGGCAGGCCGAGCAGCGCGGCGTCGACGCAGAAGCCGATCAGCCGGATCTGACCGGTCTGGTCGATGAGCACGTTCTCGGGCGTCAACCGGCCGTGGGCGACCCGCTGCTCGTGGGCCGGCACCAGGGCGTCGGCGACCTCGGAGACGATCCACGCCGCGCGGCGCGGGGCCAGCGGGCCCTCGGCCTGGACGAGGTTGTCGAGGCTGGTGCCCGACCCCCACTCGTGGACGACATAGCTGGTGTGGTCGTCGCGGTCGGCGTCGAGGACGCGCAGCAGCCGACGGTCGTGCACGGTCGCGGAGAGGCGGGCCGCCTGGGTCATCTGCTCGGCGAGCGGGTCGGCGGCGTCGAGGCAGTGGAGCGCGACGTGCCGCTCGAGCACCCGGTCGTGGGCGCGCCAGAAGCGGCCCGACCCGCTCTCGGTGAGCAGGTCGACCAGCAGGTAGCGGTCGGCGAGCACGTCTCCCGGCCTGGCTGACTGCGGCACTGTCCTCCTCGACGCTGGCTCCTGCCCCGACCTTCCCAACTCTAGGGGCCGTGGCTCACGCGCGTGCCCGAAGGCGGCGGGTCACCGTGTCGAGGACCTCGGTGACCTCGGTCAGCCGCGCCGCCCGGGCCAGGAGCAGGAAGGCGACCACGTCGACACCGGCCACGGTGATCGCCCGCAGCAGGGCCACGACCAGCGCCGGGTCCTCGCCGAACCCGGCGAGCAGCTGCGCCGCGCCCCAGGCGAGCGCGGTGCTGGCGCCGGCGACGAGGAGCAGCCGCAGGGCGAAGCCCGCCAGGCGGCGTACGCCGAGGCCGCCGAGGTGGCGGCCGAGGACCGTGCCGGACACGATCGCCCCCACGGCGTAGGCCGCGCTGTAGGCGAGCACGAGCGCCGGCGAGGTCTGCTCGACGGTCGCCTCGCGGACGAGCAGGACCGCCGCGGCGATGTTGGTCGCGGCGATGGCGCACTGCACCAGGAACACCGTGCGGGTGCGCTCAAGGGCGTAGAACCCCCGCAGCACCATGTAGTGGACGGTGAAGAACACCAGCCCGATGCCGAACAGCGACAGCGTCGGGACGAACACGGGGTAGGACTCGCTGCCGGCGCCGTAGCCGAGGGCGACGTGGGCGACGTCGCGCGCCACGACCGGCAGCAGCAGCGCGAACGGGACGATGATCGCGAGCGCGCTCCGCAGCGTGCCGGTCAGCGTCGTCGCCAGGCCGCTGCGGTCGTCGTCGGCGGCCAGCCCGGACAGTGTCGGCAGCATGGCCGTCGCCAGGGACACCGTGATGATCGAGTGGGGGACCATCACGATCAGGAAGGCCATCGAGTAGACGGTGTAGCCGGTCGCGGGCTCCCCGGGTGCGCCGGCCGGACCGCTGCTCGCCAGCCGTACGACCACCGTGTAGGCGACCTGGTTGACGATGACGAACAGGACCGTCCACACCCCCAGCCGCAGGGTGTGGCCCAGGCCGCTGCCCCGGAGGTCGAAGCGCGGCCGGAGCCGGACCCCGGCCGAGCGCAGCACCGGCAGCAGCACGAGGAGCTGGGCCGCGATGCCGAGCGTGGAGCCGAGGCCGAGCAACGCCTCCTGGCCGGGGGTGAACGCGCCCGACAACCCGGACTCCGCCACCGGCCCGAAGACCAGCAGGTAGACGGTGAGGACCGCCACCGCGATCACGTTGTTGGCGATCGGCGCCCACATCATCGGACCGAACCGGCCCCGCGCGTTGAGCACCTGCCCGAGCAGCACGAACATGCCGTAGAAGAAGACCTGGGGCAGGCAGTAGCGGGCGAAGTCGACGACGGACTGCCGCTGCTCGGCGAGCTCCGGGGCGTCGAAGTCGTTGCTGAGGAAGAGCTGCATCACCCACGGCGCACCGATGACCAGCAGCACCGTCACGGTGCCGAGGAACACCGCGGCGGCGGTGACCACACGGTTGGTGTAGGCCTCCCCGCCGTCCGGGTCGTTCTTCTGCGAGCGGACCAGCTGGGGGACGAGCACCGCGTTGAAGACGCCGCCCGCCAGCAGGATGTAGAGCATGTTCGGCACGGTGTTCGCGACGTTGAAGATGTCGGCGTGCAGCCCGGCACCGAGCGCGGCGACCAGCAGTGCCGACCGCACGAAGCCGCTGAGGCGGGACACGGTCGTGCCGGCCGCCATCACCGCGCTGGAGGCGAGGATCTTGTTGCCGCTCACGTGGTGGCACCGCCGCGCTCGCGTCGCACCCGGCGGACCAGGCGGATCGCGATGGCGAGGAAGAGCAGCCCGACGCCGGTGCCGAGGATCAGCCAGATCACCCGGCTGACCTCGGCGGAGCGGATCGCGACCCGCTGGGCGGCACCGAGGGGGGTGCCGTCCTCGGCGGTGACCTGGACCCGGACGTACTGGACCCCCTGGGCGGTCGCCCGCGCCGCGAGCAGCACGGTCTGGCGACCACCGGGAGCGAGCTCGATGACGTCGGAGTCCTCGACCTCCACGGCACCGAGGGACTTGGTGCGCAGCTGGACGCGGACCGGCTGGTCGAGGCGGTTGGTGACCGTGGGAGCGAACTCGCCGGCGTTGCTGGAGAGGGTGACGCCGCGGGGTGCGCGGACCCGGACCTTGTCCAGCCGCCGCTGGATCCACTCGACCGAGCGTCCGGTCGCGATCCTCGACTCGAGGGCCTGGGCCTGCTCGGAGTAGGACAGCGAGGTGAGCGCCTCGTCGACGGTCTGGGCGGCGACGGTCTCGGTCCCGGGGAGGATGCTGTCGAGCACCGCCCCGCGCTCGACGAGCTGCTCGGCGACGGTGAAGTTGTCCGGGTCGAGCTGCCGGAGCTCCTCGGAGGAGGGGTAGTCGAGGCCGTCGGCGGCCAGCGGTCCACCGCTCGGCAGCGAGGCGGTGTCGGTGAGCTCGAGCCACGGGACGTCCTGGAGGCCCTCCCAGAACGAGGCCGAGGAGTCGGGGGCGAACGACTCCGGGACGGTGAGCAGCACCGGGGTCCTGCCGTGGAAGAGCAGCCGGGTCGCGGCCTCGGCGAGGAAGCGCTGCCGCAGCGCGATGTCGTCGAGCGGGTCGCCCGGGCCGGGTCCACCTTCCGCCGTCTGCGCCGAGGAGAAGAGCACCCGCGCCCCGTCGACCTGGGCGGAGGCCCGGATCGTGCCCTCCTCCAGGGCCTGGTCGCCGAGCAGCACGGTCTCCTCACCGTCCAGCACCGAGAGGGCGTCGGCCGGGAGGTAGCCGGACGGCGGGGCCACCGCCGGGGTGCCCCGGACCCGCCAGCGCTCCAGCTCGGTCCCACCGCGCCGTACGGCCTGGTCGTAGAAGTGGGGGGCGCTGGCCTCCACGGCAGCCACGTCGGGATCGCCGTAGGGGAGCGTCAGCACCTCGTCGCCGAGGAGCGCGGACTCGAACCGGTCGAGCCAGATGCTCCCGGGGCCCGCCGCCACGTTCGGCGGGGGCGCCTCCTCCGACTCCTCGGTCGGCTCGCCCGGCTCGACGACCTCGGAGTCGAGCTGCTCGTCGTCCCCGGTGGCCCGGCCCCCCGGTTCGCCCTGGACGGCGCCGGGGTCGGCGAGGGTGCGGGAGGGGTTGCCGGCGACCAGTCTGGCCACGGCGTCGGGGACCGCGGGATCGACCAGCCAGGTCACCGGGGTGCTCCCGGCAGCGGCGCCGAGGTCGACCAGCTCGCGCAGCCGCCCGCCGACCGAGAGGTCACGCGCCCACCGGCGGGCGGACCGGAGCCGGCCGTCGGGAGCGTGGCGGATCGAGTGGCGGACGGGAACGACGATCGCGCCCTCCTCGGTGCCGCTTCCGGAGGGCACCAGCGGGAGCAGGGTGCGGGCCCGGCCGTCGGCGACCTCGTCGCGTCCCTCGTCGGTGTTGCCGAGGGCGTGCGCGCCGAACCAGTAGACGCCGGGGGAGGAGATCGGGAGATCGCTGCGGCGCAGGCTGATGGAGTAGGACGCGGTCTCGCCCGGGCCCAGGTTGCCGATGCCGACGAAGGTGCCCGGCGTCTGGAGTCGGTCGCCGACCAGGGCGTCCTCGGGGATGTCCTGCGTGCCCGCGACCTCGGCGGCCGACGTCAGGGGTGCGTCGTCGACGAAGGCGTGCACGTTGATCGCGCGCCACTGCTCGTCGGTGGTGTTGGTCACGGTGCCCGCGAGCTCGATCCGCCCCTTCTCCGGGACGTAGCCCGGGGTGAGCTGCTCGATGGTGACGCGGAGCGGGGAGTCGCCCGGGGCGGTGGGGGCGCTGGCCGGGACGGAGCGCCCGCCCACCCAGGGGGTCGGCGCCGCGGTGGCCGGGGCCGCGCCGACGACGAGGCCGGTGACCGTCGCTGCCGCCACGAGGGCAGGCAGCAGTGAGGTCGGGCGGGGCACGCGCCGATGCTATCCGGCGACCTGCCGCCGGCCGGACCTCCCCGGGACGCCCGCGAGGCGGCCCTGGGGCAGCTCCTGCTCTAGAGTTGTCCGCCGTGCCCGAGCCTGCCGCCACCCCCGCCGCCGACGGCTGGAACCTCGCGGCGGCCCAGCGGTCGATGGGGGCCGAGCTCGACCGGCTCGCGCCCGTGCTGGAGCCCCTCGGCGAGCGGTTCGCCTCGGCGGGTCACAGCCTCCACCTGGTCGGCGGACCCGTGCGTGACGCGCTGCTCGGCCGCCACGTCAGCGACCTGGACCTGACGACCTCCGCCCGGCCCGAGGAGACCGAGCGACTGCTCGCCGGCTGGGCCGACGCCGTGTGGGACATGGGCCGTGCCTTCGGCACCATCGGCTGCCGCAAGGGCGAGTGGACCGTGGAGATCACGACCTACCGGTCCGAGACCTACGACCCGACCTCCCGCAAGCCCGACGTCGACTTCGGCGACTCGCTCGCCGGCGACCTCGGCCGCCGCGACTTCACCGTCAACGCGATGGCGGTCTCGGTCGCCGACCGCTCCTTCGAGGACCCCTTCCACGGCATCCTCGACCTCGCGCACGGCACGCTGCGCACGCCGGGCACCCCCGAGTCGTCGTTCTCCGACGACCCGCTGCGGATGATGCGCGCAGCCCGCTTCGCCGCCCAGCTCGGCTTCGCGGTCGCCCCCGAGGTGGTCTCCGCCATGACCGCGATGGCCGGCCGGATCGAGATCATCTCGGCCGAGCGGGTCCGTGACGAGCTGGTCAAGCTGGTGTGCGCGCCCCACCCCCGTCGCGGCCTCGAGCTGCTGGTGGAGACCGGGCTCGCCGGCCACGTGCTGCCCGAGCTCCCGGCGCTCGCCCTCGAGCGGGACGAGCACCACCGCCACAAGGACGTCTACGAGCACACCCTCATCGTGCTGGAGCAGGCGATCGACCTCGAGTCGCGGCTGGAGTCGGCGCCCGACTTCACGGTCCGCTTCGCCTCGCTGATGCACGACGTCGGGAAGCCGCGCACCCGCCGCTTCCAGGACGACGGCACCGTCACCTTCCACCACCACGACGTGGTCGGCGCGAAGATCACCCGCAAGCGGATGAAGGCGTTGCGCTTCTCCACCGACGAGACCGACGCCGTCAGCACGCTCGTCGAGCTCCACCTGCGCTTCCACGGCTACGGCGACGGTGAGTGGACCGACTCCGCCGTCCGCCGCTACGTCCGCGACGCCGGCGACCAGCTCGAGCGCCTCCACATCCTCACCCGCGCCGACTGCACGACCCGCAACCGGCGCAAGGCCGAGCGGCTGCGGCGGACCTACGACGACCTCGAGGCCCGGATCGAGCGGTTGACCGAGCAGGAGGAGCTCGCCGCGCTGCGGCCCGACCTCGACGGCAACCAGATCATGGCGGTGCTCGACCTCGGGCCCGGCCGCGAGGTCGGCGAGGCCTACCGGTTCCTCATGGAGCTGCGCCTCGACGAGGGACCCCTCGGCGAGGAGGAGGCCACGCGTCGGCTGCTCGCCTGGTGGGCCGACCGCACCTGACCCGAGCCGGTCAGCGCACGACCTTGAGGTTGAAGTGCGGGGTGCCGAGAGCTCCCGTCAGACGCAGCCAGAGCGGCAGCAGCATCTCGGTGCCACGGGCGGTCTCGAGCGGGCCGAGGTCGATCACGTCGTCGTGACCGAAGGACTCGAGCACCGAGGTCACCAGGGACTTCGCTTCGGCGTCGTCGCCCGAGACGAAGACCGTCGAGCTCTGGCCCAGGCTGGCCGGATCGACCATGAGCGAGGCGGTCAGGGTGTTGAGGGACTTCACGATCCGAGCCTCGGGGAACGCGCGTTGCAGCTGTTCGGCCAAGGAGTCGGTGTCCTTGACGAAGAGGCTGGGCGGGAAGCCGGCGGAGAAGTCCAGCGGGTTGGAGATGTCGAGGACGACCGTGCCGCCGAGATTGTCGGCTCCGGCCGCGGCGAGCATGTCGGCCGCGGCGGCGCCGTTTCCGGCCAGCACGACGAGGTCCGCGCCGGCGGCCGCCTCCGCGAACGTCGCGAGCGTGACGTCGGGGTGGTCGGCGTGCCACGCGGAGAAGGGCGGGTTGCCCATGCTGTCCGGTTCGGTGCGGCCGAGCGTGGCCTCGGGGTCGCGGGTGCCGACGGTGACGGTGTGGCCGAGGGAGGCGAGTCGGCCGGCGAGTGCCCGGCCGACCACGCCGGTGCCGAGGACGGCGACGTTCATGGGACGCTCCTGGAAAGAGGTAGACAGACCTGTCTGGTCAGCGGACTGGACGATAGCAGACAGATCTGTCTACCATCAACCCGTGCCGACCGCCTCCGCCCGCGACCGGATCCTCGAGACCGCCACCCGCCTCTTCTACGCCCGCGGGATCCGCGCGGTCGGCGTCGACCTGCTGATCGCGGAGTCCGGGGTCGCGAAGGCCACCTTCTACAAGCACTTCCCCGCCAAGGACGACCTGGTCCTCGCCTACCTCGACCGGGTCGACGAGGCGTGGACCGGCCAGCTCCACGCTGCGGCCGAGGCCGCCGGCTCCGAACCGTCTGCCCAGCTGGTGGGGCTCTTCGACGCGCTCGGGACCGCCTGCCGACGTGACGGCTATCGCGGCTGCGGCTTCATCAATGCTGCCGCCGAGTCGACCCCCGGCACGCCGGCCCACGACCGGACCGTCGCCCACAAGCAGCGGGTGCGCGAATGGGTCGAAGGCCTGGCTGCCGAGGCCGGCGCGGCCGACCCGACCGGGCTCGCCCGGTCCCTGACGCTGCTGCTCGACGGCGGTCTGGCGCGAGGCGCGCTCGATGCGGATCCGGCCGTCGCCGACGAGGCGCGACGTACGGCCTCACTGCTGGTGACGGCGGCCACTGCGTGACCCCGGGGTCCGCCGCTAGTTTCCCCGGTCATGACCGCCCACACCGTGGAGACCCTGCACGACACCATCGACGTCGCCGCCCCGCCCGAGCGGGTCTGGTCGCTGGTGACCGACCTGCCGCGGATGGCGGCCTGGAGCCCGCAGGTGGTGAGGACCTTCCTGCGGGGGACGCCGGTCCAGCTCGGCACCCGGGCCCTCAACCTCAACCGCCGTGGCCCGCTGTTCTGGCCGACGCGCAGCACGGTGGTGACCTTCGAGCCGCACCGCGAGTTCGCGTTCCGGGTCAAGGACAACGGCACGATCTGGGCCTTCGTCCTCGAGCCGACCGCGGACGGCGGGACCCGCGTGGTCCAGGAGCGCCGCGCCCCTGACGGCATCAAGCCGATCTCGACCACCCTGCAGGACCGGGTCCTCGGGGGCGTCGACACCTTCACCGCCGAGCTGCGCGACGGGATGCGCCAGACCCTGGAGCGGATCAAGGCCGAGGCCGAGAAGTGAGGTAACGCCACGTCCGGTGCGCTTCCCACGGGCTCTGACCCGTGGGAAGCGCCATGGATCCGGCGTTAGCCGCGGCTGACGAAGCCCTCGACGAAGCCGCGGCCCCGGCGGACGACGAGCCGCACGGTGTGGTCCCCGGCGCCGAGGCGGGTGAAGCGCCGCTCCTGGCCGAAGGCGATCGCCGTGCGGTCGCTCTCGAAGGAGACGCGGCCGATCCGCTCGCCGTCGACGATCACCCGCGCCGTACCACCGCGCGAGGAGTCGCCGTGGACGACGGTCAGGCGGGGTCCCGCGAAGTCGAGGGTCAGCACGTCCGGCCGTTCCCGGTCCCGACCGGCACCGTTGTCGCAGTAGGAGCCGTAGGTCGCCGCCTCCTTGTGGACGACCTTCCAGTCCGGCGACCGGTCCACGGCCCCCGCCCGGCAGCGGACGGTCGTCGTCGCCGGGGGCTCCTCCCCGCCGGTGACCGTCACCTCGACGACCGCGGTGTCGGTGGCCCCGGACGGGTCGGTGACGGTCACCGTCGCCCGATAGCTGCCCGGCTCGTCGTAGGCGCGGACCACGGTCGGGCCGTCGGCGTCCTTCGCGTCGTCGCCGTCGAGGTCCCAGCTGAAGTCCAGCGTCGTCGGGGTCTCGGCGTCGGTGCTGCCCGTCGCGTCGAAGGTGACCTCCTGGCCGACCTCGGCCGTGGTCGGGTCGGCGGTGGCGGTCGCCGTCGGCGCGGTGTTCTCCCCGCCGGCCGCCGGCTCGCCGTAGCCGTAGTCGTAGGACCCGCAGCCCTCACCCATGGTGAAGTCGACGTCGCCGGTCAGGTCGCCGTCGGAGCCCGCGGGGCCCTCGGCGTCCCCGGCCATCGACAGCACCTCGAAGGCGAGGCAGTCGTAGCGGAACTCCCAGTTGCCCGAGGCGGTCGTGGGGTCGGAGTAGTTGTCGGTGTGGCCCTCGCCGGCATCCGAGTACGCCGAGCGGTCGGCCGCCGCGGTGAAGGCGGCGTCACTGAGGTCGGGGGTGTCGCTCCCCGGCTCCGGGACGCTGTCCAGCGGCGACTGGGCCGGCGGGTTGTCCGTCCCGGCGTTGCCGTAGGCGTGCGCCTCGTCGGTGTAGGAGAGGTAGAGCCCCGGCTCGAAGGCGATCGGGTCGCGGTCGATCTGGCCGTGGCCGTCGAGGTCGAAGCCCGAGCGGTCGCGCATCTCGAGGTAGTAGGCGTGGTCGAAGGACGCCTCCGACCCGGCCTCGACGTAGTTCCAGCCCTGGGTGCAGTGGGCGCCGAAGTCGTCCCGGCAGCCGCCGTTGAAGATCCGGCCGTCGTCGGGACCGCCGTCGGACTCGAAGTCGGTCTCCATCAGGACCTGCTGACCCGACGGCGTGGTGGCGGTGACCTCCAGGTCGTCGATGAACCAGCCCGGCCGGGCCAGGCCCGGGTCGGTCGCATAGCTGAGGCGGAGCACCGGGTTGTCGGCGCCCGCGAGGTCGGAGACGTCGAAGCGGTCGGCGAGGAAGACCATGTCGGGGGTGTTCCCGAGCTTGCGGTCGACGACCTCGCTCCCTGCCTCGTAGGAGCCGGACGTGCCGGTCAGGCCGTTGTCGAAGGTCGCCTGGCAGTTGTTCTGGTTGGGGTTGCCGGCCAACGGGTCGGTGTTGGAGGTGGTGTAGCCGTTCTCGGACTCGTGGGAGGTGAAGGAGTCACCGCCGTCGGTCGAGGTGAGGACGTAGCCGTAGTCGTAGTCCCACTCGATGTCCCACATCGACTTCATCGACAGCGTCACGGTGCTGCCCTCGGGCAGGTCGGCGAGACCGGGCACGGCGACGTCGAGGTTGTGGCCCTGGCCGTCGCTGGCGCAGCCGAAGTCGTTGCCGGAGCCGGAGTACCAGGCGTGGGTGGCGCTGGCGCCCTCACCGGTGTCGAACTTCGCGGGGTCGAGCAGCTGGCGGCCCGGCAGCTTGGCGACGTACATCTGCGAGTTGCGGACGATGCCGTCGTCGCCGTCGGTCAGCGTGTAGGGCTCGCCCGCCGGCGTCTGCCACGTGATGGCGCCGGTGTCCTCCTTGGAGTCGCTCCACCCGGTGACGGTGGTGTCGCCGTCGAGGACCTGCGGGACGACCCAGCCGAGCTCCTGGCGGCCGAAGGCGTCGATGTTCTGGGACTTGTCGGTCGCCATCAGGTTCCAGTCGCCGTAGGTCTCACGGCTGCCGGTGGAGTAGAAGTCGGGCAGGCCCAGGGAGTGGCCGTACTCGTGGGAGATCACGCTCGCCTTGTCGATCGCGGTCTCGGGGTTGACGTTGTAGGGACCGACCCGGACGAACACCGGCCAGTCGGTCTCGGTCGTCGTCATCCCACGGCGCTGCGCGGTCTCGTAGAACAGCGGCCGGCCCTCGAGGTCCTTCAGCTGGTCGTCGGTGGTGAAGCCGGGCAGACCCGTCTCCTCGTCGGTGTAGTAGTACTCGAGCGAGGAGGAGTGCGGCCAGACGTTGTCGTAGGGGGCGCCGGTGTAGTCGCAGCCCGCGACGCTGAGCTGGCTCGAGCCGTTGCCGCCGCAGCCGGCGAAGACGACCATGAAGAAGTCGACGACGCCGTCCTTGTCGGTGTCGTAGTCGGAGTAGTCGATCTCCGGGTCCGCGATCGCCGCGGCGTCGTAGACCATCTTCCCGGTCGGTCCGCAGGCGTTGTCGATCTGCTGGAGCGCACCCACACCGCCGACGGCGCCGACGACGGCCGACCCGTTGGAGTCGGAGCCGTAGTAGCCGGTCTGGCCGGGCAGGTTGTAGATCCCGTCGGTGATCCGCTCGGTGTAGTCGACGCCGCCGACCGTCCCGGGCGCGGGCACGGTGGCCAACGGGGTCTCGGTCTGCGTCACGCCGAGGCAGGTGTTGAGCGCGGTCGGGTCGATCTGGCTGAAGTCGAAGCCGGGCTCGTAGTCGCCGAAGCCCGCGCTCGCGATGCCCTCGGACGGGACGGTCCCGTGGGGGTGGAGCTGACCGAGCGACATCTCCTGGAAGAGGTTGTAGGTCGAGCCCTCGAAGTCGGGGCTGTTGATGACGGTGTCGAGGTCGCGCTCGTGGGTGTCCTGGTAGGCGCGGTCGCGGTACTGCACGGGGACCACCGGGAACGGCCGGTCGCCGTAGCGCGCGGTGTCGAACTGCTCGCCCGGCGGGATCACCTTCGGCCCGTGGCTGGTGTACGCCGACTCCGCGTCACCGACGGTGACGGTCGCGGTGGAGGACAGGTCGCGCCACACGACGGTGGGGAGCTGCTCGAGCGTGTCGGCCGTGCTCTCGAGGACGAGCGTCTTCGTGCTCGTGGCGGCCACGCTGCCGGGGCTCCACGTGACGGTGTCGCCGTCCTCGCTGACCGTCGCGCCCTGACCGGCCTGGGTGAAGGTGGTGCCGGTCGGCGCGGTGACGACGACCTCGGCGCCGCCCACCGGGGTGTCCCCGGTGTTGGTCAGCAGGACCCGTGACGGGTAGGCGTCACCCGGCTTGACCCAGCCGACCGAGGAGACGAACGAGTTCTCGACCAGCAACCCGCCCACCTCTCCCTTCGACGGGACGGCGAGCGCCTCCGCGGGGGTGGGCGCCGCGGCTGGTGCCTGTGCGTTCGCGGGGACCGACGTGGTCGGGACGAGCAGGGCGGCGCAGGCGGTGGTGACCGCCAGGGCGCCGGTGAGGAGCCTCGGGTGAGCGGGCATCTGTTCTCCAGGTGAGAGCCGGGGCGCACGGTCGGTGCACCGATGCCCGCGTCAACGAGACCCTGCCCCGGTCGTTACGCACTGGCCGGATCCGAGCGTGGCCTGCATGCTGTCGGGCATGGCCGTGATGGTGGAGTTCGAGGTCCGCGGCGTCACGCCGGAACAGCTCTACGAGGTGGAGCAGCGCACCACCGAGCGCGGTGAGGCGCTCGGGCGTCCGCCGTACGACGGACTGGTCTTCCTCGCGGTCAGCCCGCGTGACGATGCGTTCCGCTTCGTGTCGGTGTGGCGGACCGAGGAGGCCTTCGCTGTCGCGCTCGACTCGATGCTGGCGCCCGACCTCGCCGCGGTCGGCGCGGTGGTCAGCGACGTCGTCGTGGGGCCGGTGATGAGCATGGCGATCCCTGGCGACCACTGACCATCCGGCGGCGGGTCAGGTTCCGGGCTGGAGGTAGCCGGCCACGTTGGGCTCGACCTTGGGCGAGGTGCCGTACTGGTTCGAGGGCGCGCTGTCGAGGCAGCAGAACACCAGCAGCACGATCGGGCCGACGTAGGGCACGAACGAGATGAGGTACCACCAGCCGGAGCGCGAGGTGTCGTGGAGGCGCCGGACGGTGACGCCGATCGACGGCAGGACCAGGCCGAGCCCCACGACGGCCATCACGTAGAGCGGGACCTCGGACCGGAACAGGAACACGAGCAGCACGGCGACGAGGGCGACGAGCGCGAGGAAGAGCTGGAACCACCAGTACTCCGAGCGTCGCGCGCGGCCCTCGAGGGTGGCGTACTTCTCCAGCAGGCAGGTGCGGACGGCGGTCGTGAAGCCCATGGTTCCCCCGAGTCGTGGGGCGCCACCGTGACGCCTCCGGGCGGGAGGTTAGCGGCTCGGTTGCTCGACCACGGCGTTTCCGGTCGACACGGTGCCGGGGGCGAGGACGTCGGCCTCGACGCCGAAGACTGGCTCCCCGTCCTCGACCGGCAGCTGCTTGAGCAGCCGCAGGTCGCGCTCGCCGGTCGTCGGGTGGTGGTCGACGACCGCGCAGCGCGGCACGCGGCGGCGTACGGCCAGGACGAGGTCGTCGCCGACGCGGAGGGTGGTGCCGGGCTCCGGGTCGTCGCCGGAGACCTCGATCGTCGCGCGGAAGCGGGCCCCGTCGACGTCCCGGCCCAGCGCGGCGAGGGCACCGGTCGAGATGACGGTGACCGCGCGGCCGTAGACGACGTCGCCGGGCTCGGCACGGGCGAGCAGCACCTCGCGCCCGAGGTGGTCCGAGTACGCCGCCGCCCACGCGCCCCCGACGACCGCGACCGGGGTCGGGCGGCCCCAGTAGTCGACCGTGCGCACCTCACCGGTCGGCTCGGGGAGGCCCCCGACCGTGCCGGACGGCAGGTCCACCCGGAGGGTCACCCCGTCCCAGGTGGCGCTCGCCTGCAGCAGGGCGGGGTGCTCGATCGTCCGCAGGCACCGGTCGGCGGCGGGGTCGACCAGGCAGAACACCCGGTCGCCGACCGGGCCGGTCGCGGTGACCGTGGCGTGGGGGTGGGCGGCGTGATGCGCGCCCTTCACCGCGGCGAACCCGACGCGCACGACCTCCATGCCGGCCACCCTGTCACGGCCGGGGACGCAGCAGGGGCGGTGACCGTCGCCGGCCACCGCCCCTGTCTGCGTCGTCAGTGCGTCGTCAGTGCGAGGTCACTCGTCCCCGCGGATGAAGGCCTCGACGCGGGCCCGGCCCTCGTCGTCCGGCAGCTGCACCGGCGGGCTCTTCATCAGGTAGGACGAGGCGGAGATGATCGGGCCGCCGATGCCCCGGTCCTTGGCGATCTTCGCGGCGCGGATCGCGTCGATGATGATGCCGGCGGAGTTGGGGGAGTCCCAGACCTCGAGCTTGTACTCCAGGTTGAGCGGGGCGTCGCCGAACGCGCGGCCCTCGAGCCGGACGTAGGCCCACTTGCGGTCGTCGAGCCACTGGACGTAGTCGGACGGGCCGATGTGGACGTTGCGGTCGTGGATCTTGCCCTTGAGCTCGCCGGTCAGGTTCGAGGTGACGGCCTGGGTCTTGGAGACCTTCTTCGACTCGAGGCGGTCGCGCTCGAGCATGTTCTTGAAGTCCATGTTGCCGCCGACGTTGAGCTGGTAGGTGCGGTCGAGCACCACGCCGCGGTCCTCGAACAGCTTGGCCATCACCCGGTGGGTGATGGTCGCGCCGACCTGGCTCTTGATGTCGTCGCCGACGATCGGGACGCCGGCGTCCTCGAACTTCTTGGCCCACTCGGGGTCGGAGGCGATGAAGACGGGCAGCGCGTTGACGAAGGCCACGCCCGCGTCGATGGCGCACTGGGCGTAGAACTTGTCGGCCTCCTCGGAGCCCACCGGGAGGTAGGACACCATCACGTCGACCTCACGCTCGCGCAGCACCTGCACGACGTCGACCGGCTCGGCGGCCGACTCCTCGATCGTCTCGCGGTAGTACTTGCCGAGGCCGTCGAGGGTGTGGCCCCGCTGCACCTCCACGCCGAGGGTCGGGACGTCGGCGATCTTGATCGTGTTGTTCTCCGAGGCGTTGATCGCCTCGGAGAGGTCCTTGCCGACCTTCGTGTCGTCGACGTCGAAGGCGGCGACGAACTCCACGTCACCGACGTGGTAGTCGCCGAACGCGACGTGCATCAGGCCGGGCACGGTTCCGGCGGGGTCGGCGTGGCGGTAGTACTCCACGCCCTGGATCAGGGACGTGGCGCAGTTGCCCACGCCCACGATTGCTACTCGTACGGCACCCATGTCGGGATTCCTTCCTGGTCCTGCGTTGTCATGTCCTGGTGTGCCCGGCCCGTCAGCCCTGGTGCGCCTGACGGTCCGGAGGGGTGGTCTCGGGGGTGTGGTGCTGCTCGGTGTCGGTGGCGCCCACGTCGTCGGGGGCACCGCCGGATCGTTCGGCGTTGATCAGCTCGGAGAGCCAGCGCACCTCGCGCTCGACGGACTCCACGCCGTGGCGCTGGAGCTCGGCGGCATAGCGGTCGACCTCCTGCTGGGTCATGGCGAGCTCCTTCTGCACCCGCTCGAGCCGCTCCTGGAGCCGGCTGCGGCGGCCCTCGAGCACGCGGAGCCGGATCTCCATGTCGGTGCGGCCGAAGAAGGCGAAGCGGATGTCGAAGTTGTCGTCCTCCCACGCGGTGGGCCCGACCTCGCACATCAGCCGCTCGAACTCGGCGTTGCCCTGCTCGGTGAGCTGGTAGACGATGCGCGGCCGCCGACTGACGGTGGCCGAGGAGGCGGTGGTCTCCTCGATGAGGTTGCTCCGCAGCATCTTCTTCAGCGCGGGGTAGAGGGAGCCGTAGGACAGCACCCGCCCCCACCCGAGCATGAGGTTGAGCCGCTTGCGCAGCTCGTAGCCGTGCATGGGGGCCTCGTGCAGCAGCCCGAGGACTGCCAGCTCGATGGTCTCTCCACGACGTGCCATGCGACCTATCGTACCGATATATCCATCACCTCCAACACGGCGGTACGCCGCAGCGCGTCGCGGGCGAGATTTTCGGAGCGTCGGCGCCTCGCCCGTACTCTGAGTCAGCCAGGCACTTCCCCCGAACGAAGGATCACGCGCCTGTGAGTGGCAAGAGACGCGCGGCCGGCCCGGCCGTCACGAAGAAGCAGACCCCCTCGGCCCAGGGCTCCGGCAAGGAGAAGTCCTCCGGCCGCAGCCGGTGGAAGAAGGTCGGCATCGCCGTCCTCGTGCTCGGTCTGCTCGGCTCCCTGCTCGGGGTGGGAGCCTTCATCGTCCTCTACCAGACGATCGACGTGCCGCGGCCGAACGAGGAGTTCGAGACCCAGACCTCCTTCGTCTACTACGCCGACGGCAAGCAGCAGCTCGGCCAGTTCGCCAAGCAGAACCGCGAGTCGATCAACCTCGAGGAGATGCCCGACTCGGTCAAGGACGCCGTCGTGGCGGCGGAGGACCGGACCTTCTGGACCAACCGGGGCATCGACCCGAAGGGCATCGTCCGCGCCGCCTTCAGCAACGCGCGCGGCAACGACACCCAGGGCGCGTCGACGATCACCCAGCAGTACGTGAAGATCCTCTACCTCACCCAGGAGCGGACCCTCACCCGCAAGGTCAAGGAAGCGATCATCTCGCTCAAGCTCCAGCGCGAGCAGAGCAAGGAGCAGATCCTCGAGGGCTACCTCAACACCATCTACTTCGGTCGCGGCGCCTACGGCGTGCAGGCGGCGGCCAAGGCCTACTTCGACAAGGATGCGGCCGACCTCGACCTCAAGGAGTCGGTGGTCATCGCGAGCCTCCTCAACGACCCCAACGACCTCGACCCGAGCAACGGGAAGCGGTCGAAGAAGGACCTGAAGTCCCGCTACGCCGCCGTCCTCAACGACATGGCCGAGGAGGGCACGGTCAGCGCCGACCAGGCAGACAAGGCGGCGAAGAAGCTGCCGAAGTTCCCCGAGATCGAGCAGGACAGCCAGTACGGCCAGCAGCGCGGCCACGTCCTGACGATGGTGCGCAAGGAGCTGCTCGACCTCGGCTACACCGACGAGCAGATCGACGGCGGCGGCCTGCGGGTGACGACCACCTTCACCGAGAAGGCGATGAACGCCGCGGTGCAGGGCGTGGTCGAGGCCAGGCCCGACGGATTCAGCGACAAGCAGCTCCACATCGGCGTCGCCACGGTCGAGCCCGGCACGGGCGCGATCCGTGGCATGTTCGGCGGTCAGGACTACCTCGACTCCCAGCTCAACTGGGCCGTCGCGGGTGGCCAGGCCGGCTCGACGATGAAGGCCGCGGCGCTGGTCGCGGCGATCGAGCAGGGCTTCGGCCTCGAGGACACCTTCGAGGGCAACTCGCCGTTGGAGCTGCCCGACGGCAACCTCGTGGAGAACCAGGGCGACGAGGACTGGGGCTCCGCGATCGACATGATCACCGCCACCGAGCACTCGGTGAACACCGCCTTCATCGACATGACCCTCTCCATGGACGACGGCCCCGACGCGATCATCGACGCCGCCAACCGGATGGGCATCCCGCCGTCCAAGGCCCCGAAGAAGGGACCCGGCTTCCCCTCGACCTCGCCCGGCCTCGAGCCGATCACCGGTGTCTCGCTCGGCAACGCGACCGTGTCGCCGATCAACATGGCCAACGCCTACGCGACCCTCGCCAACGACGGCGTCGCGGCCGAGCCCTACATCATCGAGAAGGTCGTGCTCGCCAACGGCGAGACCGACTACCAGCACAAGGTCGACGACTCCAAGGCGATCGAGGAGGACGTCACCTCCGACGTCAGCTATGCCCTCCAGAAGAACGTGCAGGAGGGCTCGGGCACGGCCGCCCTCGAGCTCGACTGGCCGTCGGCCGGCAAGACCGGCACGGCGACCAACGGTGACGGCGAGGTCTCGTCGGCCTGGTTCGCGGGCTACACCCGCCAGCTCTCCACCGCGGTGATGTACGTCCGGGGCAAGGGCAACGAGCAGCTGCAGGGCTGGCTGCCGTCCTACTTCGGCGGTGCCTACCCGGCCGAGACCTGGACCGCCGTCATGCAGCGGGCGATGGAGGGCCTCCCCGTCGAGGAGTTCCCCGAGCCGGCGATGCTCGACGGCGACGCCCCGACCGAGGGACACGAGCCCTACACGCCGCCGCCCTCGCCGACCCGCACCCAGCAGCCGTCGACCCCGAAGCCGTCGACCCCGAAGCCCTCGGAGTCGCCCACGCCGACCCCGACCGAGGAGCCGACGAAGACCAACACCCCGCCGGGCCAGACCAACTGCCCGCCGCTGAACCCCTCGTGCGACGAAACGCCGACGGCGACCGACACCACCACCGCCGCTGGTGGCGGTGGCGGCGGTGGCGGCGGCAACTCGGCGTACGTCGGAGACCTCGCGGTCGGCCGGGTGCCGGTGCTGCTCGCGGTCGCCGCCTTCCGGGAGTGGTGGATCCTGTAGTGACGCCGGGCGGCGGGGTGCCGGAGGCGGGTCACGAGCACCCCACGCTCGACGACCCGCTGGTCGCCTCGCTCTCGGAGTCGGTCGGCGGTCCCGTCGGCGAGCACGCCGGCCGCCACCCCTGGTGGACGCCGGTCCGGGTGCTGCTCGCGATCACGGCGCTGGTGCTCGCCCTCGGGCTGGTCCAGAAGACCAGCTGCTACGCCGACTCCTGGCAGGACGGCGAGGCCCGCTACACCCACATGTGCTACTCCGACCTGCCCTACCTCTACACCGGGCGGGGCTTCGCGGAGCTCGAGTGGCCCTACGGTGACGACGCCGAGGTGCGCTCGCGCTACCCCGTCATGGAGTACCCCGTCCTCATCTCCTACTGGGCGTGGGGGACCGGGTGGGCGACCCACTGGCTCAGCGGGTCGCCCGACATCACGCCCCGCTACGCGGTCGGCACCGATCGGCTGAACACCGTCGACGGGGTGCTGGCCGAGTCACGCACCTACGTCGCCGTCAACGCGGTCGGCCTCGCGGCCCTGACGCTGCTGGCGGTGTGGCTGCTGGCAGGCGTGCACCGCCGTCGCCCGTGGGACGCCGCGCTGGTCGCGGCCTCGCCGGCCCTGCTCCTCACCGCCTGGGTCAACTGGGACCTGCTGGCGCTGGTGTTCGTCGCCGGCGCGCTGTGGGCGTGGAGCCGCGACCGCCCGGTGCTGACCGGGGTGATGGTCGGGCTCGGGATCGCGGCGAAGCTCTACCCGCTGCTCCTGCTCGGGCCGCTGCTGGTGATCTGCCTGCGCGACCGGCGGCTGGTCGACCTCGGTCGGGTGGTGACGGCCGCGGCCGTGACCTGGCTCGTCGTCGACCTGCCGGGCTTCGTGTCGGGGCCGGAGCAGTGGGCCCACTTCTGGACCTTCAACTCCGACCGGGGCGCCGACCTCGGCTCGCTGTGGCTGGTCCTCGACCAGGCGACCGACGGCGCGACGACCGCGTCGGCGGTCAACCTCTGGTCGCTGGTCGTCCTCGCCGCGTGGTGCGCGGGCGTGCTCGCGCTCGGGCTCCTCGCGCCGGAGACCCCGCGGTTCGCCCAGCTCGCGTTCCTCGTCCTGGTCGGCTTCCTGCTCGTCAACAAGGTCTACTCGCCGCAGTACGTCCTGTGGCTGCTGCCCCTGGCCGCGCTCGCCCGTCCGCGCTGGCGCGACCACCTCGTGTGGCAGGGCACCGAGATCTTCTACTTCGCGATGGTCTGGTGGTACCTCGGCGGCGACCTCGAGCCCACCGCCGGCGGCGACGCCGGGCTCTACTGGGCGGCGATCGTGCTGCGGGTGCTCGGCGAGCTCTACCTCGCGGCGATCGTGATCCGGGACGTCCTCAAGCCCTGGCACGACCCGGTGCGACGCACCGAGGCCGGCCTCTCGCGACAGCTGGTCGTCAGTCGATCGTGACGGCGTCGAACGTCGTCGCCGTGAAGCGCACCCGGACGTCGACGTCGTCGCCGACCGCGGGCACCCGCGCGCCCTGGGGCAGGAACAGCATCGAGGCCTGCATGTGGGGCGGCTCGGCGAACAGCCGCTGCTTGCCGTCGAGGCTGAACGGCGAGCGGACGAAGCCGACCGCGTCGAGGCCACCGCGGGCCAGGGTGGCCGCGCGCGCCTTGATGCTCAGGTCGCCGGTCGGGGCCTCGAGCCCGATGCCGTGGGCGGTGCCGCCGCTGACGACGACGAGGTGGCCGGGCTTGGGCATGCTGCGGCCGCGGTAGCCGAAGACGTCACCGCGGTCGACCGCGTGGACGTCGAGCACGCTGGCGGTGACCCGCAGTGCGCCGCGGTCACCGAGCCACAGCGACGTGCCGATCCGCGGGCGCACCTCGAAGTCCGAGTAGGACGCCCGCAGGCGCTCGAGCTCGGAGGCCGTCAGGTGGCTGACCCAGAGGGTGCGGGTCGGCAGCTCCGCCGCCACCACGTGGGTCATCAGCCGCCGCACCTCGGAGAGGTGGGAGCCGTGGCCCAGGGGCAGGTGGATGGCGACGCCCTCCAGCTCGACGCCCTCGTGGCGGCGTACCTCCTCGGCGGCGGCCTCGAGGTCGCGCCGGGTGAGGCCGTGGCGGCGCATGCTCGTGACGAGCTCGAGGACGATCCGGGCCTGCGGGTCACGCTCGAGGAGGGGGGCGATGTCCTCGACCCGGCTGACGGTGTGGATCACCCGGCGCGCGAGCGTCGGGTCGACCTCGAGGGCGGGGCCGAACGGTCGCCACGGGGTCAGGACGAGCAGGTCGCCGTCGTAGCGGGGCGCGACCTCGGCCAGCTCGGGATAGGTGCCGACGGCGACGGTGTCGACCCCGAGCCAGCCCGCCTTGCGCGCCAGCCGGTGGAGGCCGAAGCCGTAGCCGTTGCCCTTGAGGACCGGGGTCAGGCCGGGGGTGGTGTCGGCGACGTGGCGCAGGTGGGTGCGCCAGCGGTCGCCGTCGACGGAGAGGCGCAGGCTCATCGGCTCAGCCCCGCCGCTTCATGTAGGTGTCGAAGGCCTTGTAGAGCGCGCGGTTGAGCGGGAGGTCCCACTCGCCGGCGTACTCGACGGCCTCGCCGCCGGTGCCGGCCTTGAACCGGATCAGCCCGACGTGGGGGTCGTCAGGGTCGAGGGTGTCGGTGATGCCGCGCAGGTCGTAGACCTCCGCGCCGGCGGCGAGCGCGTCGCGCATCATCGCCCACTGCACGGCGTTCGAGCCCTGGACCTCCCGCTTCTCGGACGAGGAGGCGCCGTAGGAGTACCACGCGTGCGTGCCGACCCGGATGGAGATCGTCGAGGCGACCAGGTCGCCCTCGTGGTGGGCGAACCAGAGCCGGATCCGCTCGGGGTCCTCGGCCGACAGCGCGTCGAGCATGACGCGGAAGTAGGAGAGCGGGCGCGGGGTGAAGTGGTCGCGCTCGGCCGTGTGGACGTAGAGGTCGTGGAAGGCCTTGAGGTCCTCGGCCCCGGCCGAGGCGGTGGTCACCTCGACGCCGGCCTTGTCGGCCTTGCGGATGTTGCGGCGCCACTGCTGGTTCATGGCCTGGAGGACGGCGTCCTCGTCGAGGCCCTCGAGCGGGACCTGGAAGTTGTACTGCGGCTGGCCGGCCGCGAAGCCACCCTCGACCGCCTGCGGCCGCCAGCCGAGCTCGTGGAGCTGGGCCACCACGCGGGCGCCCTCGGCGGAGCGCTCGGCGGGCGCGACGTCGTCGAGGCGGCGCACGGACTCGTCGGCGACGCCGTCCTTGACCTGCTGGGCGCTCCACCGCCGGGTCACCACCGGCGGACCCATGCGGACGCCGAAGGCTCCCTGCTGCTTGAGGTGGGCCGCCATCGGCGCGAGCCACTCGCCTAGGTCCTCGGCGGACCAGTCGATGACGGGGCCCTCGGGCAGGTAGGCGAGGTAGCGCCGGACCTTCGGCAGCTGGCGGTAGAGGACGAGGGCCGCGCCCACGACCTCGCCGCCGCGCTCCCAGCCGATCGACTCCGCGCGCCACTCGGGCTTCACCTGGGCCCAGGCGGGGGTCTGGAGGAAGCTGACCGAGCTCTGGCGTCGGACGAACTCGACGTGCTCGGCCGCGGACAGGGTGCGGACGGTGGGTGCTGCGGTCACCCGGCCGAGGCTATCGGGTGGGTCGGTGGCCCCGGTCAGAGCCGGTCGCGGAGCCACCGGGTGTCGGCGACGTGGTCGTCGGCGCCGCCGGGCGTCTCCAGGACCACCGGCGCGGCAGCGTCGCGCACGACGGCCGCGAGCAGGTCGGGGTCGACCTTGCCGGCGCCGAGGTTGGCGTGGCGGTCGGCCCCGGAGTCGAAGTCGTCGCGGCTGTCGTTGCAGTGGACCAGGTCGATCCGTCCGGTGATGGCCCGGACGTCGTCGACGACCGTCTCGAGGGCGTTGCCGCCGGCGTGGGCGTGGCAGGTGTCGAGGCAGAAGCCCACCCGGTCGGCCTGCTCGCAGGACGAGATCGCGTCCCAGACCCCCTGGATCCGCTCGAGGTAGCGGGTCATCGCGTTGTCGCCGCCGGCGGTGTTCTCGATCAGCAGCGGGAGCTTGAGGTCGACCGCGTCGACGGCCTTGCGCCAGTTGTCGAAGCCGACCTGCGGATCGTCGGACTTGTTGACGTGACCGCCGTGGACGATCAGCCCCTTGGCGCCGATCGCCGCCGCGGCGTCGACGTGCTGCTGGAGCAGCTTGCGGCTCGGGATCCGGATCCGGTTGTTCGTGGTGGCGACGTTGACGATGTAGGGGGCGTGGACGTAGAGGTCGACCCCCGCGGCGACGGCGTCGTCGCGCAGCGCGTCGGCGCCCGCGGCGTAGGAGATCTCGGGGCCCTTGTAGCCCTGCGGGTCGCCGAGGAAGAACTGGACCAGCGGCGCCTGCCGGGCCCGGGCCTCCGCGATCGGGTCGGTCTGGTCGACGTGGGCTCCGATGTCCATGCGGCCAGCCTAGGTGCCGGGTCGGACAGGGCTGAGCGGCCCTGCTGCGGATTCCGTGGGGGTGCGCCGCCGCTGCTAGTCTCTCCCGGTTGCCCGGGGTCGGTCCCGGGCGACATCGCAACAGCCCTCCTGCCACGGAGAGTCCGTGGCCGCCTGAGTCCAGAGGAGGTGGAGACCGCTGTGCGTGCCTATGAAGTGATGGTCATCCTCGACCCGAGTCTCGAAGAGAGGACCGTCGAGCCGTCGCTCGACAAGTACCTCAACGTCATCCGCAAGGATGGTGGCAGCGTCGACAACGTCGACGTCTGGGGCCGTCGTCGGCTGGCCTACGAGATCAAGAAGAACGCTGAGGGCATCTACGCCGTCATCAACCTGAACGCCGAGCCCGCCACGGTCAAGGAGTTCGAGCGCCAGCTCGGCCTCAACGAGTCCGTGCTGCGCACGAAGGTGCTGCGTCCGGCCTGAGGCCTGTGGACGAGCACTTTCCCCTGTCGGCGCCCCACGCTTTGATGGGGCCCGACGAACCAGTGGATCCAACGAGGGAGACCTGACATGGCAGGCGAGACCGTCATCACCGTGGTCGGCAACCTGGTCGACGACCCGGAGCTCCGCTTCACCCCCTCGGGGGCTGCAGTGGCCAACTTCCGGATCGCCTCGACCCCCCGCACCTTCAACTCCGAGACCCGCGAGTGGGTGGACGGCGAAGCGCTGTTCCTCTCCTGCTCGGTGTGGCGCCAGGCGGCCGAGAACGTCGCCGAGTCGCTGCAGAAGGGCATGCGGGTCGTGGTGCAGGGCCGGCTCAAGCAGCGCTCCTACGAGACCCGTGAGGGCGAGAAGCGCACCGTCTTCGAGCTCGAGGTCGAGGAGGTCGGCCCCTCGCTGAAGTTCGCGACCGCCAAGGTCGCCCGCGCCCAGCGCTCCGGCGGTGGCGGGGGCTACGGCGGCGGTGGCGGTGGCGGCTACTCCGGGGGCGGCGCCTCCGGCGGTGGCGCTCCGGCCAACGACCCGTGGGCCTCGTCCGGCCCCTCGGGCGGGCAGTCCTCGGGCGGTGGCGCTCCTGCCAACGACCCGTGGGCGACCCCGGGCGGCGGCGGCAACGACGAGCCGCCCTTCTGATCCGTCACGGATCCACTGATCCATCCATCAACACCTGACACCATTCCGGCTCACGCCGGGCTCGTAAGGAGAGCACCACAATGGCCAAGGCAGTGATTCGCAAGCCCAAGAAGAAGGTTTGCCAGTTCTGCAAGGAGAAGGCGACCGGCGTCGACTACAAGGACGCCGCCCTGCTTCGCAAGTTCATCTCCGACCGCGGCAAGATCCGTGCGCGTCGCGTGACCGGCAACTGCGTCCAGCACCAGCGCGACGTGGCCATCGCGGTCAAGAACGCGCGCGAGCTCGCGCTGCTGCCCTACACGTCCACCGGTCGCTGAGAGGAGTCCCCCTGATGAAGATCATCCTGACCCAGGAGGTCTCCGGCCTCGGCGCTCCCGGCGACGTGGTGGAGGTCAAGGACGGCTACGGCCGCAACTACCTCCTGCCGCGCGGCGAGGCGATCCGCTGGAGCAAGGGTGCCGAGCGCACCGCCGAGTCGATCAAGGCCGCCCGCAAGGCGCGCGCCGTGCGCGACTCCGACCACGCGACCGAGATCAAGACCAAGCTCGAGGCCGCTCCGGTCCCGGTCAAGGTCAAGGCCGGTGACACCGGTCGGCTCTTCGGCGCCGTGACCGCCTCCGACATCGCTGCTGCGCTGTCGGAGACCGCCGGCGAGCAGGTCGACCGCCGCACCATCCAGATCGGCAACCCGATCAAGTCGCTGGGCAGCCACCAGGTGGCCGTCAAGCTCCACGACGAGGTGTCGGCCCAGGTCGCCCTCAACGTGATCCCGGCCTGACGCCGGCCTCACGCACGACAGTCCGCAGGGCCGTCCCTCCTCACGGGAGGGGCGGCCCTGCGGCGTGCTCGGGGGTCGGCTGGGCCCACGGCCGGTCACCGTGCCGGAAGCACAGCACGATCTCGGTGATCGCGGTGACGAGCCCGATGAGCACCCCGACGAGCAGCACGGCGACCACGCCCGCGCCGTAGACCACGGGCGGGAGGAGCAGCACCACGATGTTGCCGGCGAGCACGAGTCGCCACCACCCGCGGGCGGACTCGTCGCCGGCGCCGCCCGCGGCCCGCGCCATCGAGAGCGCCAGCAGCAGGCCGAAGCCGACCTCCGGCAGGCTGATCGCCCACGCGAGCGGGAGCGGGAGCGCCTCGACGTCGACGAGGGCGCCGGGGATCCAGATCGCGACGGAGACCAGCAGCGCCGCGGCTCCGGCCACGGCGAGCCGTGCCGGGGCGAGTTGGGGCGGCAGTCCCGCGCAGGCGAGGAGCACGACCAGCCAGCCGATCCAGTCGGCGACCACGTCGACGCCCTCGAAGGAGATGTCGAGGAGCGCGATCAGCAGGCCGACGGCGAGCAGGGAGAGCGGGCGCACCCGCACACCCTAGGGGCGCACCGGCACCCCGGTGACCAACCAGGCATCGCCGCGGGCCCGGTGGACCAGCACGACGAGCCGGGCTCCCATGAACAGTGCACTGAAGCTGACCCAGACGCTGAGCAGGCCGCCGCCGAGCAGGACGGCGAGCAGCGCCACCGGCGCGTAGACGACGAGGGTCACGACGCCGCCCCAGGCGAGGTAGCGACCGTCGCCGGCGCCGATGAGCACCCCGTCGAGGACGAAGACGACCCCGGCGACCGGCTGGCCCAGGGCCGCGACCACCAGCACGGCGACCAGTCGCTCGTGGACCGCCTCGTCGGAGGTGAAGAGCGGCCCGAGGACGGGGCTGGCCACCGCCAGCGCGACTCCGGTCACCACGCCGGACCAGAGACCCCACCGGATCATGGTGCGGGTCATGGCCCGGGTCCCGGCGACGTCGCCCGCGCCGAGGGACCGGCCGGTCAGGGCCTGCGCGGCGATCGCGATCGCGTCGAGCACGAACGCGAGGAAGGTCCACAGGGTGAAGGCGACCTGGTGGGTCGCGACGTCGACGGTCTGGCCCGCGACGTCGGTCGCGCCCACCGTGACCGCCCACGTGGTGACCAGCAGCGCGGCCCGGAGGGTCAGGGTGCGGACCACCAGCGGGACTCCCGCCCGTCCGGCGGCCCGGATGCCGGGGAGGTCGGGCCGCAGCGGCGCTCGCTCACGGCGCGCGACGCGCACCACGACCGCGACGAGGGCGCCGGCCATGGCCATCTGGGCCAGCACCGAGCCCCAGGCCGACCCGGCGATGCCCAGCCCGGCGCCGTGGACGAGGGCGACGTTGAGCACGACGTTGAGCCCGTTGCCGGCCACCGCCACGACCAGCGGCGTCCGCGTGTCCTGGAGACCGCGGAGCACCCCGGTCGCGGCGAGGATGAGCAGCAGCGGAGCCGTGCCGAGCAGGGCGATGCTCAGGTAGGTGGTGCCCTGCTCGGAGACCTCCGCCCCGGCGCCGAAGAGGTCGACGAGCAGCCCGGCGGCCGGGACGCCGAGCAGCGTGACGGCCGCGCCGATCGCCACGGCCAGCCACAGCCCGTCGACGCCCTGGGCGAGCGCGCCCCGGGTGTCGCCGGCGCCGAGGTGGCGCGCGACGCCGGCCGTGGTGCCGTAGGCGAGGAAGACGCAGAGACCGACGGCCGTCTGGAGGACGGCGGCCGCGAGACCGAGCCCCGCCAGCGGAGCGGTGCCGAGGTGGCCCACGATCGCGGCGTCGGCGAGCAGGAACAACGGCTCCGCCGCCAGGGCCAGGAATGCGGGGACGGCGAGGCGCAGGATCTCGCGCTCCTGGGGTCCCGGCATGCGACCAGACTACGGCAGTAAGGATCAGTAGCGCCATGTGCCCATGACGTGGCTGACCCGCTGGTCAATGTGGATGAATCGGTGAATAACGCTGCAGCCCGGACCGTGCTCTGCTAGCGGCGCTGGCGCGGCGCCCACTCGTCCCGGATCGTGAACCTCGACCGAGAAAGTCGCCGACAGTTTCGCGTCCACATCCTGTGAAGACCGTCTTCGCAGGTCAGCGCCCTGTCAGCGGCGACTTGACGGCCCCTGCTCCACAGGACGGTCCCCACCCTGTGCACACCATCCGGGGAGAACTCCACCACCGGCGGCCGGTTATCCCCAGGGGGCTGTGGACAAGGTGCTTCCGGTCGCGCGCAGGGGCCGCGTAGGTTCCTCCGAGTTGCCCGACCTCCCCCCGCCGCTCGCCGGCACCGGTCGAGCACTGTCGGTGGTCCTCCCTATCGTCACGGAGGACCACCGACCCCCCGGACCCACTGACGTTGGAGGACTCGTGAGCGTCACCGAGCACGGCATGCCCCACGGGCCTGACGCGCCTCCCGACGACTACGAGCAGTGGGGTGACGGCCCCGCGGCCTACGCGCCGGGCGAGGCTCCGCAGCGTTCCGGGGGCGACCGGACGCCTCCCCAGGACAACGCCGCCGAGCAGAGCGTGCTGGGCGCGATGCTGCTCTCCAAGGACGCGATCGCCGACGTCACCGAGACCGTCCGCGGCACCGACTTCTACCGCCCGGCCCACGAGCTGATCCACGACGCGATCATCGACCTCTACGGCCGCGGCGAGCCGGCCGACCCGGTGACGGTGGCCGCCGAGCTCCAGCGCCGGGGCGAGCTCCAGCGGGTCGGCGGGGCCCCCTATCTCCACACCCTCTCGGCCAACGTGCCGATCGCCGCCAACGCGGGCTACTACGCCGAGATCGTGCGGGAGAAGGCGATCCTGCGCCGCCTCGTCGACGCCGGCACCAAGATCGTCCAGATCGGCTACGCCGGCGAGGGGCAGGTCGACGACGTCGTCGACCAGGCCCAGGCCGAGGTCTACAAGGTCACCGACAAGCGCAGCGCCGAGGACTACGCGCCGCTCTCCGACATCATGGACGGCGTCCTCGACGAGATCGAGGCGATCGGCAACCGCGAGGCCGGCCTCTACGGCGTGCCGACCGGCTTCGCCGACCTCGACGACCTCACCAACGGCCTCCACGCCGGCCAGATGATCATCGTCGCGGCGCGACCCGCGATGGGGAAGTCGACGCTCGCGCTCGACCTGTGCCGGGCCGCCTCCATCCACAACAACCTGACCAGCTGCTTCTTCAGCCTCGAGATGACGCGCTCGGAGATCACGATGCGGTTGCTCTCCGCCGAGGCGAAGGTGCCGCTCAACCACATCCGCAACGGTGCGATGACCGACGACGACTGGACCAAGCTGGCCCGCAAGATGGGCGAGGTCTCCAGCGCGCCGATGTTCATCGACGACTCGCCCAACATGACGATGATGGAGATCCGCGCGAAGGCGCGCCGGCTGCGGCAGCGCCACGACCTGCGGCTGATCGTCATCGACTACCTCCAGCTGATGACGTCGGGCAAGAAGGTCGAGTCGCGCCAGCTCGAGGTCTCGGAGTTCTCCCGCCAGATCAAGTTGCTGGCCAAGGAGCTCGAGGTCCCGATCATCGCGCTCTCCCAGCTCAACCGTGGTCCGGAGCAGCGCGGCGACAAGCGACCGATGATGAGCGACCTGCGCGAGTCCGGCTCGATCGAGCAGGACGCCGACATGGTCGTGCTGCTCCACCGCGACGACGTCTACGAGAAGGAGTCGACCCGCCCCGGCGAGGCCGACCTGATCGTGGCCAAGCACCGCAACGGCCCGACCCGCGACATCACCGTCGCCTTCCAGGGCCACTACTCCCGCTTCGTCGACATGGCCCACGGCTGACCGGACCCGACGGTGTCCGGAGGGATGCTCAGGAGCCGAGGCCGGTGATCCTCACGAGCGACCCGTTGCCGAAGACGTCAGTCGTGGCCCAGAGCTTGCCGTCCTTGAACTCCACCGCCGCGGGCGAGGCCAGGTCGACGACCGGTGTCACGGTGCCGTTGCGCAGGACCGAGATCCGGTTGCCGGCGAGCTCGGAGACGTAGACCTTGCCGCCGGGCGCGGTGGCGACGTTGGTCGCGGCGCTCAGGCCCCTGGCCAGGATGCTCCACTCGAAGTCTCCGGGGCTGATCCGCATGATCATGCCGCGGGGGCCGAGCAGGTCGCCCTCGGGGGTGCCCGGCTCGGGTCCGCCCGGGAGCAGGCTCACGATGAGGTAGCCGAGGGGGTTGACCTCGACGTCGGTCGGCACGGGTTCGAAGGCGTAGGTCTTGCCGATCACGCAGTCAGGCAGGCCGAACCCGGCCGCGACCTCCTCGGTGATCGTCGCCTTCGCGGGTCGTGGCACCTTCACGACCTCGACGTGGCCCCACTTCGAGACGTGGAGGACGGCGTTGGCCGCCGCGTCGGCGACGTACCACCCGCCGTCGTCGGCGTTGGCCACCGAGTAGGGGTGGGACTCGACGATGCCGGTGTAGGGGTGGAGGAACTCGGGGGTCTGCGCGATGCAGTCGGCCGAGGTGTTGCGCAGGCCGTAGCGCTGGTGGCCGTCGGGGTTGTGCGCGGCCTCGAAGGCGCCGAGGTCGGCGATGGTGCGGACCGTGCCGTTCGGGCGCCGGTGCTTGAGCAGCGCGACCGGCTCCTCCTCGGTGCCTCCGCTGAAGGTGTAGACGACGTCGTAGCCGCGGGAGGCGACGCCGGCGATCTCGCCCGGCTCGCTCACGAGGTCCTTGGTCGTGCCGTTGCCCCGGACCTTGGTCAGCACCCCGCTGAAGGACTGGGCGACGTAGATCTGGCCGCGGTGACCGACGTCGAACTGCAACGGACCGGCGAGACCCTGCGCGATCGGGTCGGACGGCGTGGGGACGGCGGAGGCCGGCGCTGCCGGCGTGAGGAGAGCGAGGCCGGCGACGGCACTCGCGAGAAGACCTGCTCGCGTGGTGTTCATGTGGATCCCCCAGGTGGACGGACGGGCTGGCACGTGGCTGCCCACCGGTCACACGCTGGAGCCAGACAACCACTCGCAGCCGCCGCCGCGCCTCGCACAGACGGGGTAACTCCGTCAGGCCGCCAGACGCGCCCGCAGCCCCTCGATGACCAGGTCGAGGGTCACCTCGAACTCGTCGCCGAAGTCGTAGCCCGGCTGGAGCGCGTGCTCGAGCGTGAACTCCTTGAAGTGGAGCAGCTGGCCCTCGGGCAGGGAGCTGACGATCATCTGGCCGAGCTGGGCGAGGTCGGCGCCGGGCTCGAACGGGAGGCTCAGCTCCTGGACCAGGAAGCCGTAGAGGTGGGCGTCGAGCGCGGCGAAGGCGTGACCGGTCAGCGAGAGGGAGAAGCCGGCGGTGCGGAGGCAGCCGATGACCGCGTCGTGGTGGACCAGGGTCTCGAAGCCCGCGTTGCGCCGGGAGTCCAGGACGCCGATCGCCCACGGGTGGCGCTTGACCGACTCACGGGCCGAGCGCGACCGCAGCCGCATCTCCTGCTCCCAGTCCTCGCCGATCCGGGGAGCGTGGAACTCGGCGAACACCGCGTCGACCATCGCGTCGACCATCGCCTCCTTGTTGGCGACGTGGTGGTAGAGCGACATCGCCTCGACCCCCAGCCGGCGGGCGACGGCACGCATCGACAGGCCGGACAGCCCGTCGGCGTCGGCGATCTCGAGGGCCGCCACCACGATCTCCTCGCGGGTCAGCGACCCGCTCCGTCGCCTCGGTCTCCCTGCCATGCGCCCACCCTTCACAGCCCTCGCCATTGACAAGACTTACGACGTAAGCCTAGCGTGTGGGTCAACCCTTACAACGTAAGTCTTGGAGGAGACATGCAGGCAGTCGTCCAGCATCGTTATGGAGGCAGCGAGCAGCTGTCCCTCGCCGAGGTCGCGGACCCGGCGGCCGGACCGGGGGAGGTGCTCGTCGAGGTCCGCGCCGCCGGTGTCGACCGCGGCACCTGGCACCTGATGACCGGTCTGCCGCTGGTCATGCGACTGGGCTTCGGCTTCCGCGGGCCGAAGGTCCCGGTCCCCGGCCGCGACGTCTCGGGGGTCGTCGTCGCCGTCGGGCCGGACGTCACGTCCTACGCCGCGGGCGAGGAGGTCATCGGCACCGCCGACGGCTCCTTCGCCGAGCTCGCGGTGGTCCCGGTGAAGCGGCTGGCCCGCAAACCGTCGTCGGTCACCCACGAGGAGGCCGCCGTGCTCCCGGTGTCCGGACTCACCGCCCTCCAGGCGATCCGCAAGGCGGGCGTGTCCGCAGGCCAGCAGGTCCTGGTCATCGGCGCCTCCGGCGGGGTCGGGTCCTACGCCGTGCAGCTGGCCGTCGCGGCCGGGGCGACCGTGACCGGCGTGGCCGGCGGCGCCAAGGCCGACCTGGTCCGGGACCTCGGTGCCGAGCGGGTCCTCGACCACACCCGGCAGGAGATCGAGCAGGACGGTCGCTACGACGTCATCATCGACATCGCGGGTCGGCGCCCGCTGCCGCTGCTGCGCCGGGCGCTCGCGCCGGAGGGGACTCTCGTGGTCGTCGGCGGCGAGGGCGGCGACCGCTGGCTGGGCGGCTTCCAGCGCCAGCTCGCGCTCCCGCTGCGCAGCGTGTTCACCCGGCAGCGGCTGCTGGGTCTGCTCAGCAAGGAGAGCAGCGCCGACCTGGCCGAGCTCGCCCGCCTCGTCGACGCCGGCGACGTCCGCCCCACCCTCGACCGCACCTTCACCCTCGACGAGGCCGCCAAGGCCGTCGACCACGTCGCCGACGGCCACGCCCGCGGCAAGGTCGCCGTCGTTCCGACCACCCAGGAGAGCTGAGATGTCCACGCAGACCACCCAGGCCGCCCGCACGGCACCCCGCACCGGCAGCCCCGACGTCCTGCGCCGCGTCGCTGGCTGGGCGGCCGCCGGCTACGTCGCGATCTTCGTGCTCGCGATCTTCGGCAACTTCCTCGCCCTCGACCCCACCATCCACCCGGGGGAGCCCGGCGCCACCGCCGACGCGCTCCGCGAGGCCGGCACCACCTTCCGGCTCGGGATCGCCGCCTTCCTCGGCATCTTCCTGGCCGACGTCGTGGTCGCGTGGGCGCTCTACGAGCTCTTCGCGCCGGTCGGACGCAGCCTCTCGCTGCTCGCCGCCTGGTTCCGGCTCACCTACACCGTGGTCCTCGGTGCGGCGATGGGCCTGCTCTACGTCGCGGTCTCCCTCGCCGAGCGCGGTACGTCGGCCGGCGACGAGGGAGTGCTCCTGGCCCTCCAGGCCTTCGACTTCACCTGGGTCGTCGGGCTGGCCGCCTTCGGCGCCCACCTGCTCCTGGTCGCGCGGCTGCTGGTCGCGGCCGCCGGCCCCCGCTGGCTCGCCGCCGTCATGACGCTCGCGGGCGCGGCGTACGTCGTCGACACCGTCGCCCACATCGTGCTCGCCGACTACGAGGCCTGGGCCGGTGGCTTCCTGCTGATGGTCGCGCTCCCGTCGGTCGTCGGCGAGCTCGCCTTCACGATCTGGTTGGCGATGGTCGCCCGGGGTCGCAGGTCCATCGCGGCCGGCTGAGTCAGAAGTCGGACGACGACTCGGTCGGTTCGCTGCCCCGTCGGCGCAGGTGCACCATGCGCGTCAGCCGGATCCCGGGTCGCAGGAGGAACTCCAGGCTGCCCAGCACGAAGCACCAGGTGGCCGCCGTCATCGTCTGTTCCCAGAAGAACAGGATGCTCCCGACGAGGAACCACAGGGCGATGAGGACGTCGTTGGCGATGCTGAGCGCCTCGTAGCGCTGCCGGATCACCAGCTCGTCCGGGCCGAGGTGGAGCCGGAGCGAACGGTCGTGCGCATCGTCCCCCATGATCAGCCGGTGATGCGGCCCTTCAGCGACGACGGGTCGTCGACCGGCTCGTCCTTCGACGAGGTGATCAGGTCGCGGGCGGCGTCGACGCTTTCCCAGACGTTCCACAGCAGGACACCGCGCACCCGGCCGCCGTCGAGGTAGTAGACGACCCCCTGGTCGGTGGGCTCGTCGTCCCCCTGCCAGTCCTCGACCATCTCGAGCCGGCTGTCGAGGTCGCCGATCGCCTCGTAGCCGTCGTCGAACAGGTCGCTCCAGAAGAACGGTGTCTCCTCGTAGGTCGCGTCCGCGCCGGCCATCGCACGGCCGGCGAGCTCGCCGGACTTCTCGGCGTGGTCGACGTGCTCGACCCGGCGGCGGCCCAGCCGCACGTCGGGGTAGGACGCCACGTCGCCGGCCGCCCAGACGTCGTCGGCACTGGTGCGCATCGCGGCGTCGACGACGATCCCGTCGTCGACCTCGAGGCCGGCCTTTTCGGCGAGGCCGGTGCGCGGGGCGACGCCCACGCCGACGACGGCGAGGTCGCCCTCGATCGTGGTCCCGTCCTCGAGCTCCACGCTGACCCCGTCGTCGCGGGAGGCGCCCCCGGCGAGCGAGCCGTGGACGATCTTGACCCCGTGGTCGGCCAGAGCGTCGGTGATGCGGCGGGCGAGCCGCTCGGGGAAGAGCCGCTCCTGGACGAGGTCCTCGGGCAGCACCATCGTGACCTTCACGTCGTTCTGGACGAGGGCGGCCGCCATCTCGGCGCCGATGTAGCCGCCGCCGATCACGATCGCGTGGGTGTCGGGGCCGAGCAGGTCGCGCAGCTGCCGGTAGTCGGCGGCGGTCCGGTAGGCCAGCACCCGCGGGCCGGACGGCAGGCCCAGGGTGCGGGGCTCGGCGCCGGTCGCGAGCAGGAGCTTGCCGTAGTCGACCGAGGAGCCGTCGGCGAGCGTGACGGTGTGGGCGGCGGTGTCCACGGCGGTCGCCTCGGCGTCCGTGCGAAGCTCCAGGCCGTCGGCCGTGCCGTCGAGCAGCGTCTCGTCCTCGAGTGCTGCGTCGTCCTTGAGCCAGAGGTCCTTCGAGAGCACCGGGCGGTAGACCGGCGGGTCGGGCTCGGCCCCGATCACGAGGACGCTGCCCTGCTCGTCGACCTCGCGGATGCCGTCCACAGCCTTGGCGGCGGCGACGCCGGCACCGATGATCACGTAGTCGTAGGCGCTCATGTCCTCGACGCTAGCCCGCGGGTGCACGCGGTCGCACCACCCGAGATGGTCTACTGCCCGGGTGACCGACGCCGCCGCCGCCCTCGCCCGCTGGCACGCCGTGGTCGAGGCCCGCGACCCGGCCGGCCTCCCCGCGCTCGTCGCCGAGGGCGCCGTCTTCCGCTCACCGGCGGTGCACGCACCGCAGGAGGGCCGCGACACCGTCGTCGGCTACCTCACCGCGGCCTTCACCGTGCTCGGCCCGTCCCTGACCTACCACCGCGAGTGGCTGGGTGAGGACTCCGCAGTCCTGGAGTTCACCACCGAGGTCGGCGGCCGCGAGGTCCACGGCGTCGACATGATCACGTGGGGCGGCGACGGCCTGATCACCGACTTCACGGTGATGGTCCGGCCGATGAAGGGCCTCCAGGCCGTCGTGGAGGAGATGGGCGCCGAGCTGCTGCGGATGCTCGGCGCCTGACCGCGGCTCAGCCGAGGGCGGCCTCGGTCAGCATCTCCGACGCCTTCTCGAACACCTCGCGCATCTCCCCGGCCGGGTAGTGCGTCGCGAGGGTCGCCGTCCCGATCGCGCCCCCGAGCAGCAGCTCGGTCCGCAGGTCCTCGCGCGGGTCGGGCCACGGGAAGGGCCAGCGCCGCGGCCAGCCGGTGCCGCACCAGTCCTCGATCTCGTCGAAGTAGGCCTGCCGGGCCTCGCCGGGGTCGCGCCCGGCGATGATGATGATGCTGCGGGCGAGCGCCCACGACAGCTCCTGGCCGGCCGCGACGGGCGGCAGTGGTTGCGGGTTGAGCTCGCTGGCGACGCGCTCGACGCCGGTGGTGACCCGGGACCGGCCGAGCGGCCCGCCGCCGACCACCTCCCAGATCCTGGGGTTGAGCTGGGCGAGCAGCTCGAGGCGCCCGCCGTGCGCGAGCGCGCGCACGAGGTCGGTGGCTGAGGCCATGGTGGTCCTCCGTGGTCCGTCGGGATGTGGTCCGTGCGGAGGGAGGAGGGCGGCTTCGGTGCGCTGATACCCGCGGCTAGGGCTGCTCGCGCTCGCGACGTCGTACGACGAGGCCGTAGCCCGCGAGGCCGAGGCCCGCGGCGACCACCGTCGTGGCCTCCCAGAACTGCTGCCCGCTGACCTCGCGGCACAGCGCGGCGATCTCGTCGGCGTCGGACGGCGGCTCGCCGCCGGGGTAGTTGTCGGCGTCGTTCAGCACGGTGTCCCACGGCGCGAGGCAGGTGTAGCCGTCGCCCTTGGACGTCCCATCGATGTCGGGGTTGTCGAAGGCGAGCCAGATCCCGACGACCACGGCCGCGGCCGCGCACCACAGCAGGGCCGTCGAGGAGAACCGCGTCATGGGCGAAGCCTCCCAGAACTTTCTCCGGTCGCGGCGCAACCACCCTCCGACTTCCGGAGTCAGGAGGGGTGAGACGGCAGCGACGGCGCGAGGAGGTGGGCTGGGTGTTCTCGGCGACGCGCACCGACCCGGCTTCTCGCCAGGCCTCCTTCGAGGAGTACGCCGCCACGGCGTGGCCGACGCTCTACCGCAGCGCCTACCTGCTCACCGGCAACCACGCGGACGCCGAGGACGTCGCGCAGCAGACGCTGATCAAGGTCCACGGCGCGTGGACGAAGGTGGCGGCGTCAGACTCGCCGAACGCCTACGTCCGCCGGATCCTGACCAACACGTTCCTGTCCTCCAAGCGCAGCAAGGCGCGGGGGCTGGAGCTGCTCACCGACGAGATGCCCGAGCGCCCGCGCGACCTGGGCCACGGCTCCGGATCCGCGGGGTCCGAGGACCGGTGGGCGCTGTGGCCCCACGTCGCCGGGCTGCCGCCGCAGCAGCGGGCCGTGATCGTCCTGCGCTACTACGAGGACCTGAGCGAGGCCGAGATCGCCGACGTGCTCGGCTGCTCGCGCGGCACCGTGAAGTCCACCGCCCACCGGGCGCTGAAGAACCTGAGAACCGCCATGCCGACCGAGGGAGAGGAGGGCTGAGATGTACCGGGACGTCGAGGAGATGCTCACGCGCGAGCTGCGCGAGGTGGCCGACCACGTGAGGGTGCCGCCCCTGCCCGAGCTCCCGACCGCGCCACCGCCGGCGCGGTTCGCGTGGCAGCCGATGCTGGTGGCCGCCGCGCTGGTGCTGGTCGCGCTGGCGACGGTCGCGTCGCTGCTGCGGATGGACGGCGGGCAGTCGCCCCAGCCGGCGCCACAGCCGACCAACGTGGTGACCGACGACGCGACCGACGCGGTCCCGGAGTCGATCCCGACCGCGGCGCCCGTGGTGCCCCACATCGTCGACGGGTTCCTGTACGTCGGGGACGAGCAGGTGGAGGGAACGTGGGACCTCGTCGACGGGGTCGACACCGGCTGGTGGGGGATGCGCGACGACGGTACCTACTGGTGGGGCTTCGACGCCGAGCCGCGGCGACTCGAGGGTGCCGCCCAGCAGCCCCCGACGATCAACCCCTCGGGCACCCTGATCGCCCGGATGATCGGGATGAGCGGGCGGGGCCAGCTGGTCGCCGCTGACACCGACCCCGCCGGGGAGGGCGTGGGCGGTCCGCCGCTCAGCGTGGTCGACGACGACGGCGCCTACACCTCGGTCTCGGCCGTCACCGACACCGGCCTGGTCGTCACGCGAGGTGCGGGCACGACGCTGGTGTGGCGTCCGCTGACAGACAACGGCACAGTGCCGGTGCCGACTGGTTTCACGGTGCTCCAGAGCACGCTCGCGGGGCTGGTGGTCGTGGAGGGCGCCACCGACGGGACCCAGGGGCGGGTCAGCCTCGCCGAGATGGAGGTCGACGACGCGGAGATCTCCACCATCGCGGACCTGCCCAACTTCGCCACGCTCGACGCCGCCGGCGACTGGGTCGCCTGGGTCCCGCCCGGGGTGATCGAGGGCGACGTGTCGACCTACGGCGAGATCCAGGTCCGCCGGATCAGCGGCGGCGACGAGGGCGTGCTGGTCCCGCCCGACGGCTTCGTCTTCCAGAACGCCGACTTCTCCTTCGAGGACAACCAGTTCCTGGTCGTCCCGGTCACCGACGGCGAGGAGCAGGGCTGGGCGCGCTGCAGCCCGGCGCTCCAGGAGTGCGTGCTGCTCGACACCCCGTCGGCCAACCAGTGACCCGGCCCCCGGTGATCCTGCCCGTCCCTGGAGAGGATCAGGTCTCGACGAGGTAGCGACCGCCGAGGACGTCGGCGACCGGTCCCACGGCGCGGTCGCCGAGCAGCGTGGCGGCGACGAACTCCGCGGCGAGACCGTCGAAGAGCCGGTGGTGGCGCAGCATGGCGTGGCGTCCGCCCTCGACGGAGACGAAACCGACCCGGTCGGCCTCGGGCCGCAGCCGGTCGGTCACGCTCCGCGCCCGGTCCCAGCTCGCGATCCGGTCGTCGGTGCCGTGGACGACGAGGACGTCGCGGCCCGGCAGCTGCGGGGAGTCGGAGAGCTGCACCCAGGGCGCGAGCGCCACGACGCTCTGGACGTCGGGCGCGCCGCCCGCCAGCAGCGCCGCCCGACCGCCGAGCGAGTGGCCGACCAGCGAGACCGGGAGGGGTCCGAGGTCGTCGCTGATCCGCCCGAGCGCCCAGTGGACGTCGCTCACCGGGGTGTGGCGGGTGTCCCAGCCGCGCGCCGAGTTGAGCAGCCGGTAGACCGCCAGTCGTCGCCGGCCGGACCGGGCGATGCGGTGGGCGACGGGCACCATGCGGAGCACGGACAGCTGGGTCGGGCTCACCCGCATCCGGTCGCGACGTGCGCCCCCGCCGTGCAGCACCAGCGCCACCCCCTCGGGGCGGCGCGGCACCGCCGCGGGGACGAGCCGGGCGTCGGTGTCCATGCCCCCGTCCTACCCGGTGGCCGGTGACCGGTGGGTGGCCCGCACGGGCGCTTCGGGCCAGACTGCGGGCATGGAGGTCGAGTTCACGGGGGACGTCTTCGAGTGGCGGGGACCGGCGCCCTACTACTACGTCGCCGTCCCCGACGACGACAGCGACGACATCAAGGAGGCCTCGCCGATGCTGACCTACGGCTGGGGGGTGATCCCGGCCCGGGTGGTCGTCGGCGACACCGAGTGGACGACCTCGCTCTTCCCGAAGGACGGCCGCTACCTCGTGCCGCTGAAGGACAAGGTCCGCAAGGCCGAGGGGATCGACGTGGGTGCCGTCATCGAGGTGTCGATGGTGCTCGGGGAGCGGCCGTGACGATCGAGGTGCGGCCGGCCCGCGGCTTCGCCGACATGAGGACGATGGTCGGTCCGAAGAAACCGACCTCCAACGTCTGCTGGTGCCTCTCCCACCGCCTCGACTCCAAGCTCAACCAGTCGCTGGTCGGACCGGAGCGGGCGGCGTACGTCGAGAAGCTGGTGCGGCGCAAGGTCGCCCCGGGTGTGCTCGCCTACGACGGCGACGAGGTCGTCGGGTGGGCGGCGGTCGCGCCGCGCAGCGAGCTGCCGTTCGCCCGGTCACGCAAGATCCCCCACGTCGACGACCTGCCGGTGTGGTCGCTGTGGTGCGTGAAGGTCCGCCCCGGCCACCGCGGCCAGGGCATCGCGCCGCAGCTGATCACCGGTGCCGTCGACTACGCGCGGTCGGAAGGCGCGCCGGCCGTCGAGGGCTATCCCGCCGACAACCGCGGGGAGAAGGTCGACCTGACGATGGCCTACGTCGGGACGCGGGCGATGTTCGAGGCCGCCGGGTTCACCCACGCCGCCGACACCGACGCCGTCTCGGGCGGCTTCCCGCGGGTCGTCATGCGCCTCGACCTGCGCTGAGCGGCTGCAGGAATCCCCGGACAGCCGGGGAATTCTGCACTTGTCAGGGGTTGCAGCCCCTGACAAGTGCCGGTCTTCCCTGACCAGTGGACGCGCCACGGGGCTTGGGAGAGCCCTCGTAGGGTCGAGGACATGCAGACCAGGATGATCGGCAAGCAGTCCGTCGGCGCCATCGGCCTCGGGCTGATGACCTTCGACCAGACCGGGACCCAGCCGCGCGAGCAGCTGGCCGACACGGTGCGCGCCGCGCTCGACGCGGGCGTCACGCTCTTCGACACCGCCGACGCCTACGGCCCGGGCGACGAGAAGGGCGCCGGTGCCCAGGGCGAGAACGAGCGGCTGATCGCCTCGCTCCTCGACGAGCTCGGCGTGCGCGACCAGGTGTTCCTCGCGACCAAGGGCGGTCACGTCCGGACCGACGGTGGTGGCTGGGACGTCGACAGCTCCGCGACCCACCTCCACGAGGCCGTCGACGCCAGCCTCGGCCGGCTCGGCGTCGACCAGATCGCGCTGTGGCAGCACCACCGGCCCGACCCGAAGGTCGACTACGCAGACGTCATCGGCACGCTCAAGGAGATCGCCGACTCGGGCAAGGTCGCGGCCATCGGGCTCTCCAACGCCAACCCGCAGCAGATCCGCGACGCCCACGCCGTCCTCGGCGACGCGCTGGTCAGCGTGCAGAACCAGTTCAGCCCGAAGTTCCGGTCCTCCAAGGCCGAGATCGACGTGTGCGACGAGCTCGGCATCGCCTTCCTGCCGTGGAGCCCGCTCGGCGGTCTCGCCGACGCCAAGGAGCTCGCCGAGAAGCACCCGGCCTTCGCCGAGATCGCCGGCGAGCGCGGGGTCAGCGCCCAGCAGGTCGCGCTCGCGTGGGAGCTCGCGCAGTCGCCGGTCGTGATCCCGATCCCGGGGGCCAAGCGGCCGCAGTCGGTCACCGACTCCGCCGCGGCTGCGGCCCTCGAGCTCTCCGAGGAGGAGCTCGCGCGCCTCGACGCCAGCTGACTCAGGACTCGGTGGTCGATTCGGCGACCGCGTCCAGCATCCGCTGCGCCGTGGCCCGCACGGTGTGCGCGAGCTCCGGCCCGCGCACGACCCGGAAGGGCCACGGCGACGCGGCCAGCCACTCGGCGTACATCCACGGGTTGCTGGTCGAGCCGACGACGCGGGTGCGGTCGTCGCCGTCGGGCTCGAACCGGCCCATCGCGCCGGGCATCCGCCGCCGCGCCTCGTCGTACGGCGCCTCGAGGACGACCTCGACGTCGTACTCCCACCCGGCGCCGAGGTGGCGCTCGAGGTCGGCGACCGGGTCGAGGTCCGCGGGCGGCTCGAACGTCGTGTCGAGCACGGTGAGGCCGCGGATCCGGTCGACCCGGTAGGTCCGCGGCGCGTTGGCGGCGTGGGAGTGGCACAGCAGGTACCACCGGCCGTGGCGCACGACGACGGCCCACGGGTCGACCTCGACGTCGAGGTCGGTGCCGGCCTCGGTGCGGTAGTCGACCCGGACCCGCCGGGAGTCGCCGACCGCGCCGACCAGGGTCGCGGTCGTCCCCGGCTCGGGCCGGGAGGGTCCGCGGTCGGGCGCCGCCGCCGTCCGTCGCACGGCCTCGGCCTGGGCGGCGACGGGCGCCGGCAGCACCCGCACGATCTTGCCGAGCGCGGCACCGACCGGGTCGTCGGTGTCGGCCGCCGCGTGGTGGCCGTCGAGGACCGCCATCACCAACCCGAGCGCCTCGGTCTGGGTGAACATCAGCGGCGGCACCCGCATCCCGCGGCCGAGCCGGTAGCCGCCGTAGGGGCCGCGGACCGACTCGACGGGGATGCCGGCCTCCCGCAGCGTGCCGACGTAGCGCCGGGCCGCCCGGTCGGTCACGCCGAGCCGCTCGCCGAGCCGCTCGGCCGTGATCCCGGGGCTGCCCTGGATCAGCTCGAGCGCGAGCAGCGCGCGAGCGGTCGGGTTCTGGACCTCCACCCGGGCATCCTGACACGGCATCCGGACGGGTTCCGTCCGGGAACGGCCGTAGCGTGACCGCCATGACCGAGACACCTCCCTGGGCACCGCCGGTCGCCGGCACCGACGTCGACCACGTCCTCGCCAGCCTCGAGCGGCTCCGCGTCACCTTCCGCTGGAAGGCCGACGGCCTCGACGAGGCCGGGCTGCGCGCGCGGATCGACAGCTCCGCGCTGAGCCTCGCCAGCCTGCTCAAGCACCTCTCGCTCGTCGAGGACCATTACTCCACGACCGCGCTCGACGGCTCGTCGATCGGCTCGCCGTGGACCGAGATCCACGACGGCACCGACGACTTCACCGAGCGGACCGCCGTCGAGGACAGTGCCGCGTCGCTCTACGAGCTCTACGACGGCGCCGTGCTCCGGGCGAAGGAGCGGTATGCCGCCGCCGTGGCTGCGGGCGGCCTCGACCAGCCCACCGCGATGGAGGAGGCCGGCCAGGCGCGCAGCCTGCGCCGGCTGTTCCACGACCTGCTGGAGGAGTACGGCCGCCACACCGGCCACGCCGACCTGCTGCGCGAGGCCGTCGACGGCCGGGTGGGCGAGGACCCGCCGCTGGACTACCGGCCCTGGTGAGGGCCGGTGAGGGCTGGTGAGGATCACCAGCGACCGGGCAGGGTGGAGGCATGAGTGAGACACCCGAGAACGAGGGCGACTTCGGCCAGACCGACCTCGACCCCCACGAGCAGGCCGACGCCCAGCGCTTCCTCGACGACCCCAGCGCGGGTGACGACGAGCCGTGGAGCCCGCCGGACCGGCTGCCCCGCGGCGCCGAGCTGGTCGGGGTCGAGACCGACGGCGGCGAGACCCTCGACCAGCGGCTGCGCCAGGAGGTCCCCGACGGCGAGGAGCCTGAGCAGTCCCGGATGGTCGGCGGCGACGACCCCGACGCGATCCCGGCCGAGGACGACGTGCTCGGCGGTCCGGCGGACGACGACATCGACGGCCCTGCCGACGACGTACGCCGCGGCGGGTCGCCCGAGGAGCAGGCCCTCCACCTCGAGGACTGAGCTGGGGAGGGCCACCCCAACAGGTGAGTGCCTACGGTCGAGGTGAGACCCCGATCGAGAGGACAGTGTCGTGCCGAAGATCAGTACCGCAGACCAGACCGAGCTCCACGTCGACGACTCCGGGGGTGACGGACGGCCGGTCGTGCTGATCCACGGCTGGCCGCTCTCCGCCGAGGCCTGGGCCGACCAGGTCCCGGCCCTCACCGACGCCGGCTATCGCGTCGTCGCCTACGACCGCCGCGGCTTCGGTCGCAGCGACAAGCCCGCGGGCGGTTTCGAGTACGACACCCTTGCCGCCGACCTGAAGGCGGTGCTCGAGGGCCTCGACCTGACCGATGCCACGCTCGTCGGCTTCTCGATGGGCGGCGGCGAGGTGGCGCGCTACGTCGCCAACCACGGCCAGGAGCGGCTCCACAGCGTCGTCTTCGCCGGCGCCATCCCGCCCTTCCTGCTGAAGAGCGACCGGAACCCCGACGGTCCCCTCGACGAGGAGACCGCCGGCGGCCTGCGCAGCGGACTCGAGGCCAGCCGCGACGACTTCTTCGACGAGTTCATGACCAACTTCTTCACCGCCGGTGAGGAGCTCAAGGTCACCGAGGAGCAGCGCCAGCAGGCCGTGGCGCTCTGCCACCAGTCCGACCAGGCCGCCGCGCTCGGCTGCATGGGCGCCTTCGGCACCACGGACTTCCGTCAGGACCTGCCGAAGATCTCGGTGCCGACCCTGGTCATCCACGGCGACAGCGACGCCATCGTCCCGTTCGAGGGCTCGGGCCGGCGCACCCACGAGGCGGTCGCCGGCAGTGAGCTGGTCGTGGTCGAGGACGCGCCCCACGGCTTCAACACCAGTCACGCCGACGAGTTCAACGCGGCGCTGCTGGACTTCCTGGCGAAGTAGCGCTTCAGCTGGTCGGGCGGCGCCAGGTCACGTGCGTGACCCACGGCGTCGTCCGGCTGGCAACCGGCTCCAGCGCGAGGTCGTCGACGCCGTCGAAGACCCGCAGCCCCTCGCCGACCGTGAACGGCACGACGTGCAGCCGCAGCTCGTCGACGAGCCCGGCCCCCAGTGCGGCGTTGAGGGTCGAGACCCCGCCGGCGATCGAGACGTTGCGGTCACCGGCGGCCTCCCGCGCCCGGTCCACCGCGGCCTCGATCCCGGCGGTCACGAAGTGGAACGTCGTGCCGCCCTCCAGCTCCAGCGGCTCCCGCTCGTGGTGGGTGAGGACGAAGACCGGTGCGTGGTAGGGCGGTTCCGGCCCCCACCAGCCCTGCCAGTCGAGGTCCCAGTCGCCCCGCCCGGGCGTGAACATGTTCCGGCCCATGACGAAGGCGCCGGCGTCGACGATCGCGGCGACCTCGTCGGTGCTGTCGTCGTGCTCGAACATCCACGTGTGGAGGCGGTGCCCGATCCTCGGGCCGAAGGGGTGCTCCAGCGACTGGTCGTGGCCGCTCCCGACGAGGTCGAGCGAGACGGCCATGTCGGCGGTGATCATGGCGTCAGCGAAGCATCCCGACGCGGCCGCCGCCACCGGCGGCCCAGCAGGCGCCGTCCCGGGTGCAGTCGAGGGTGTGGAACCCGGTGGTCGAGAGCTGCTCCCACGACCGGCCGCGGTCGCGGCTGACGCTCGTCCCGGCCTCCGGCCCGGACTCGCCGACCACGATCAGCCGGTTGCCGCGCCTCCAGGCGACGTCCTCACCGAGGTGGGCGAGGTCGCCGCCCGCGGTCCAGGTCCGGCCGTGACGTGCGTACGCCGTGCCGTCCGGCTCGGTCGCCTCCGGATCGAAGTCGCCGCCGACCACGACGCCCTGCTGCGGGTTGCGGAAGGCGAGCGCGAAGACGCCGGCCGCCTCACCGGCAGTCAGGGTCGAGTCGGTCGCGGTCCAGGTCAGGCCGCGGTCGGTCGAGCGGTAGACCCGGGCCGCCTCGCCGCCCGAGCCGAACCACGCCGTACGCCCGGCGATCGTGAGGCAGTCGCCGGAGGCGGAGAAGTTGTATTCGCCCGTCGAGTCGGGCATGACCACGTCGTCGAGCACCTCCCAGCTGGCCCCGCCGTCGTCGGTCGCGGCGATCCGGAACTCGCCGTCGACGGGGTCGCTGACCGCGAGCCCGCGCCGACCGCCGGGATAGAAGTCGAGGCAGTTGTAGAACGCGTCGGCCTCGGTGTTGCGGAAGGCCTCGGTCCAGGTCGCGCCGCCGTCGGTCGTCCGGAAGATGCGCGAGTCCTCGCCCGGGCCGATCGAGAGCACGACCGCTGTGTTCCTGCCGCGGGCCTCGACGTCGCGGAGTGAGAGGCCCTCGGTGCCCGGCGGCGTCACGTCGTCCCACGTCTCGCCGCCGTCGGTGGTCCGGAAGACCTTGCCGGCACCGCCGGAGACGCTCCCGCCGCTGACCCAGGCGGTGCGGCGGTCGACGGCGTCGAGGCCGCGGAAGCTCTGGTCGGCGTCGACCACGCTCACCTCCCAGTCGGAGGGCGTGGCTGCGGCCAGTGACTGAGTGGCCGGCACGGCGGTGAGGGGCAGGGCCAGGCAGAGGATCCCGAGAAGGCGTCGCATGTCCGAGACCCTGCCGCGCAGGGCGCCGGGTGTCCAGAGGCGACCGGAATACCCCGGCCCCGTAGGCGGTTCCACGCAGCGCACGGCACGCCCGCCGTGCCCGACCGCGGGAGGAGGCCCCGTGAGCACCATGACCAGCATGCTGGAGCGCATGACCACCTACGACGCCTACCGCTGGGCGGTCGACCTCTTCGAGCACCAGGACTACTACCGCGCCGCGGACATCCTGCGCCACGTCGTCGACCACGACGCCGAGGCGGCCCGACTTGGTGACGTGCGCGAGCTCCTGACCCGCGCCTACTACCACTCCGCCCAGCTCGGTCGGGCGATCGAGGAGGCGCGGGCGCTGCTCGACCTCGAGCCGACCAACGCCTACGCGGCGCTGCTGCTCGCCCGTTCGCTCGAGCGGTCCTCCCGCCCGGAGGAGGCCGACGCCGCGCGCCGGCTCGCCGACGCGCTCGGCGCACCGGCCTGATCGCCGGCTGATGGCCGACTACGCCCAGGAGCTCGAGTTCGGGCTCTTCCCCTCGCCCGAGGCGGCACGGCTCGACGACCTGCTCGCCCTGGTCGCGCTCGCCGAGGTCGAGGGGCTGGACGTGGTCTCCGTCCAGGACCACCCCTACCAGCAGAAGTACGTCGACACCTGGACGCTGCTGTCCGTCCTCGGCGCGCGCACCAGCACGATCAAGCTCGCGCCCAACGTCGCCAGCCTGCCGCTGCGGCCGCCGGTCGTGCTGGCCAAGGCGGCCGCCACTCTCGACCTGGTGACGGGCGGCCGCGTCGAGCTCGGGCTCGGGGCCGGCGCGTTCTGGGACGCGATCGCGGCCGCGGGCGGCCCGCGGCGTACGCCGAAGGAGGCAGTCGACGCCCTCACCGAGGCGGTCGAGCTGATCAAGGCCTTCTGGGCCGGCGGGACGCTGCGCTTCGAGGGGGAGCACTACCGCGCGGTCGGCCTCCATGCCGGCCCGCAGCCCGCCCACGACATCCCGGTCTGGCTGGGCGCCTACAAGCCGCGGATGCTGCGGCTGACCGGTCGGCTCGCCGACGGCTGGGTGCCGAGCATGGGCTACGCCGACCCGCCGGACCTGCCCGACCTCTCGGCCGTGGTCGACGAAGCGGCCGAGGCCGCCGGTCGCGCGCCGGCCGCGGTGAAGCGGCTCTACAACGTCTTCGGGCGGTTCGGCTCGGGCAGCGGGTTCCTCCAGGGGACACCGGGCGACTGGGCCGAGCAGCTCGCCGAGCTGACTCTGGACGTCGGGATGAGCACCTACGTCCTCGGCTCCGACGACCCGTCCGTGGTCGCGCGTTGGGCGGCCGAGGTCGCGCCGATGACGCGCGAGCTCGTCGAGGTCGAGCGGCTGCGCCGTGCCTCGGGCGAGCCCGCCCCGGCGCCGGTCGTCGACGAGCCCGCGGTTCCCGACCGCGTCGAGCTCGCCACCCCGACGGCGCCGCCGGCGATGGTGCGTTCGGCCGTGCCGTGGGACGAGTCGGCGCGACCGAGCCACGTCCCGGTGACGGAGGAGGCGCCGTACGGGATCCGGCCGGAGCAGGGCCAGCACCTCGTCGACATCCACGACCACCTGCGCGGCGAGCTCGCCCAGGTGCGGGACGTGCTGGAGCAGGTACGCCGCGGCCACCTGACCGTGGGCGCCGCCCGGTCGGCGATCAACACGATGACGATGCGCCAGAACAACTGGACGCTCGGCGCCTACTGCGAGTCCTACTGCCGCGTGGTCACGACCCACCACACGCTCGAGGACACCTCGGTCTTCCCCCACCTGCGTCGCAGCGAGCCGGGCCTCGGCCCGGTCCTCGACCGGCTCGAGGAGGAGCACCACGTCATCCACGACGTGTTGGAGCAGTTCGACGAGGCGCTGGTGATGCTGGTCGGCAGCGACGGGACCGGCCGTGCCGGCGAGGAGGCGCTCGACGGCGTCCAGGCCTCCCTCGACCTCCTCACCGACACCCTGCTCTCCCACCTCGCCTACGAGGAGCGCGAGCTGATCGGCCCGCTCTCCCGCCACGGGCTCAGCTGACGCGCCTCGTCACGAGCAGGGTCAGGCAGGCGCTGCGTCGGGCACGAGGCCGAGCTGCTGCATCAACGACAGCATGTCCGCGACGCCCCAGTGCTCGCACACCCGGCCGTCCGCGTCGAACCGCATGATGTCGATGAGCTGGATGTCACCGGAGGCGCCGGTCGTCGGGATCCCCATGAACTCGCCCCGGTGGGTGCCGGTGAGCCTGACGCGCGCCACGGCCTTGTCGCCGTCGGCGATGAGGTCCTCGACGGTCATCCTGAGGTCGGGGAAGGCGCCGGTCATGGCGCGGAAGAAGTCGAGGGTCCCCGCCTTGTCGGGCGCGAAGCCGGGGTTGTCCTCGTGCTCGACGAAGTCGTCGGCGACGAGGTCGCCGAATCCGGCGACGTCCCCCGCGCTGATCAGCTCGTAGGTCCTGCGCATCGTCGTGGCGTGGTCCACGGCAGCCTCCTGGTGGTCGAGGTGCGGCCCGCTCGCCGCCCAGCCCGACTGTGCCGAGGCCGGTGGGGGAGGACATCACTCGATCGAGCGATGCACCACCGCGGAGAGCTCCACCCGGTTGGAGACGCCGAGCTTGGCGTAGACGTGGCGCAGGTGGGTGTTGACCGTGTGGGGCGAGATGTACATCCGTCGCGCCGCGGCGCCGTTGGTCAGGCCCTCCGCCACCAGCAGCGACACCGTGCGCTCGGTGGAGGTGAGGCTCTCCCAGCCCTGGCCGGGCCGGTGGCGGCTCCCGCGGACGCCCGGGGGTGCCCCGACGGACCGCAGGCCGGCCCGGACCCGGCCCGCCCACGCCTCGGCACCGACGGCCTCGTAGCGCTCGAGGGCCTCGCCGAGCAGCCGGGCCGCCGCGTCATGCTGTCCCTCCCTGGCGAGGACGCTCGCGGCGTCCTCGCAGGTGCCGGTGTGCTCCACCACGAGGGGGGACCGGCGGGCGAGCTCGGCCGCCGCCAGCAGCGGCTCGGGATCGTCGTCGACCAACCCACGGCAGCGCAGCGCCGTGCTCCGCACGGTTGCCACCCCGGGGGCGAGACGTACGTCGTCCTCGACGGTCCCGGCCACCTCCGTCGCGACGTCGGTCCGGCCCAGCGCGAGGGCCAGGCGCACGAGGTCGGGAGCCAGGAAGCGGTGGTAGAAGCGGCTCGTCCGCTCGGCCTCGGCGCGCCAGCAGCGCAGCAGGAGGGCGAAGGCCCCCGGCCGGTCGCCGTCCGCCGCCATCAGCCCCGCGGCCGCGAAGGCCAGCACCCCGGCGTTGTAGGGCAGCTGCTCGCCCGCCAGCACCCCCGTGAACCCTCCCGCCAGCTCGCGTGCGGCGGGGAGGTCGCCCCGGCCCGTCGCGATGACGGTGCGATAGGCGAGCGACTGCCACTCCAGGAGCGGGTTGGCCTTCTCCCGGGCGGCCTGCTCCCCGGCCATGAGCCCGGCCACGGCGTCGTCCCAGTCGCCGACGGCGTACGACGCCTGGGCGTCGGCCATCAGGGTGGCCGAGAGCCACCACGCGGAGCCGAACTCGTCGTCCAGCGCCGCCCGGAACGCCGCCCTCGCCTCGCCGACGAGGTCGCAGTCGAACAGCGCCATCCCCAGCATCAGCCTCGGCTGGAGCGGCATCGCCCGGGCGGCGGGCGAGGCGTCGGCGAGCGACGTGGCACGCCGGGCGTGGTCCAGGGCGGCGTCGAAGCGGCCCTGACGACCCTCCGCCACCAGCAGCGCGGTCAGCGCCCACACCGACGTCGCGGGATCGCCCGTCTCCGTCGCGACGGCGAGCGCTCGGGTCGCGACGTCCTCGCCCGCGGCCGGGGCGCCGCTGTAGGTGAGGGCCCAGCTCTGCTGGGCGAGCACGACCACCTGCTCGGCCGGACTGAGGAGCCCCGGGGTCGCGAGGCCGGCCTCGACGACGGCGACGAGCTCGTCGGCCCGGTTCTGGAGGGCGAGCGCGGCGACGAGGGCGACCCGCAGCGGGGCGTCGACCTCGGCGGCGTGCGGCCGCTCGAGGACCGCCTCGGCCCTGGCCGAGGCCTCGGCCACGTCTCCGGCGCGCAACAGGGCCTGCACGACGTCGGCGGAGACGGCGTCCGCGTCGGGGTGGCCGCCGGGGAGCAGCGCCTCGGCACGCCGGATCAGGTCGAGCGTGACGGAGGGCGCTTGTCCGGCGGCGTCCTGCGCGGCGTGCCGCAGCCACGCGACGGCTTCCTCGTCGCCGCGCTCGGCCCCGAGCACGAGGTGGTCGGCCACGGCGAGCGGGTCGGCGCCGGCGGCCATGAGCGCCACGGCGGCCTCCCGGTGCAGGAGGCGGCGGGTCGGCACGGGCACCTGCTGGTAGATCGCGTCGTGCACGAGCTGGTGGCGGAAGACCACCCGGTGGTCGACCCGGTCGAGCAGCTGCGCATCGTACGCCGCGGCCAGCTGGCCGGCGACGTCCAGCGGCGGCCGGTGGGCGACCGCAGCGACGTCGCGGAGCGACACCGCGTCGCCGAGCACGGCCGCGACCCGGAGGAGCTCCAGCGTCGGTCCGGGGAGGTCGCGGAGCCGGCGGGTCACGAGCTCGCCCAGCGAGTCGGGCAGCTCGGAGACCGTCACCTCGACCTCGGAGCCGGTCCGGACGAGCGCGCCGTCCGTGGTCAGGGAGCGCAGCACGGCGGTCACCCACAGCGGGTTTCCCCCGGCCTTGTCGAGCATCGCGGTCAGCCGCGGGCCGGGCGCCGCCTCGAGCGTGCGGGTCGCGAGCGCCGTGACCTCGTCCGGCGTGAGCGGGGCGAGTCGCAGCGTGCGTCCGCCACCGTCCGTGAGGTCGTCGAGGAGTCGGACCACGCTGCCGGGAAGGGGCGCGGGCCGGGTGGTGACGACGGTCAGCAGTGGGGCGAGGGAGAGCTGTCGCGTGACCGACAGGACGGCCAGCAGGCTGGCGGTGTCGGCCCAGTGCACGTCCTCGGTGACCAGCAGGACCGGCTGCTCCGCGCACGCTGTCTCGACCAGGTCGACGATCTCCTCGACGACGCGGTAGCGGATCTCACCGGCATCGGCGGGCTCGGTACTCCGCCCCGAGAGCAGCTCGCCGATGGCGGCGGCGCGCGGGTCGGGCGACCGGGGGGTCAGGTCCAGGGCGGAGGCAGCCAGCCCGAAGGGACGCGCGCGCTCGAAGGGATGGCCGCCGCCGCAGAGCACCCGGAGGCCGCGCGACCGCGCCTCCTCGGCCAGGGTCTCGACCAGTCGGGTCTTGCCGATGCCGGCCTCGCCCTCGACGACCAGGACGGAGGACCGGCCGTCGCGGAGCCCGCTGAGCTCGGCCAGGGCGAGGTCGAGCTCGCCCTCGCGCCCGACCAGCCCGGCTGCGGGCGGCTTGACCGCCGACCCTGACATCCACCTGAGTGTCCTCCTCGGCCGAGCGGGGGTCCAGAGCCGCGATCGCGCGATCGAGTGATGTCTCCGCCGGCGGCCGGGAGCAGCATCGACCGCACTCGGGCCGGCTGTCGTCCCGGGGGCGGTGGCCCGGACAGTCCATCCACTTCCGCACCGAGGAGCGAACACATGCCACGCATGGTCATCACCCACGACGTCGTCGAGATCGAACGCTGGCTCAAGGGCAAGGACGAGCGCGCGTCGGCGCTGGAGCAGGTCGGCTCCGACGTCACCGACCACGTCGCGGCCGACGGCAGCAACCGCATCGCCGTGAGCGCCACCATCCACGACATGGCGGCGCTCCAGGCGATGCTCGACGCGCCGCCGCCCGAGGTGGCCGCGCTCATGGAGTCGCACGGCGTCGTCCCGCCCTTCACCGTCTACATCGAGCCCTAGAGCCCCGGCGTAGAAGGAGGAACGAGATGTCCATCAAGGTGATCGTCGAGCTGAAGGCCGCGCCGGGGAAGCGCGAGGAGCTCAAGGGCGTGCTGCAGTCACTGCTGGCCGACCTGGGGCCGGCCCTGAAGGAGAGGGGCGCCATCGACAGCGCCTTCTACGAGGCGGTCGACGACCCCGACACCCTGGTCGAGATCGCGGAGTGGGAGTCGGCCGCCGCCCGTGAGTCCGTGATGAGCGACCCCGCGGCGGCGGAGGCGATGGCGCCGCTGCTGGCGCTGCTCGCCGAACCCTTCCGGGCCACGGTCGTCCAGCCGCTCTGACGGCGTACGACGCCCATGCCTCACGTGGGGTTCGCGATCCCGCTGCTGCCGGGCAGGACCGGTCTGGACCGCGAGGCGCTGGCGTCCTGCTGGCGAGGTCCGCGTCGCGCGGCCTACGAGGACGCGCGGCGACGGGCCGGCATCACGCGGGAAGCCGTGTGGATCCAGTCCGTCCAGACCCACGACCTCGCCGTGGTCCACCTCGAGGCCGACGACCTCGACGCGGCGTACGGCGTGCTTCGTGGGTCGGCGGCCCCGTTCGACCGGTGGTTCCGTGACCACGTCCTGGAGGTGCACGGGATCTCGCTGGCCGACGGCGTGCCTGTCCCCGAGCTCGTCCTCGACTACGACAGCCAGGCGTGACGCCAGGAAGCCGGTGGCTGGGCAGGGCCATGCCCAGCCGCAGCTCGGTGGACAGGGGCACCGCGTCGTCGCACGCTTGGCACCACGGGACCGCTGCATGATCCGACGGAGGAGGTCCGGATGCCGGTGAGCCTGAACCACACGATCGTCTACTGCACCGACAAGCAGGCCTCGGCCTCGTTCTTGTCCGACCTCCTGGGGCTGCCGGCCCCGACGAGCTTCGGACCGTTCGCCGTGGTCCAGGTCGCGAACGACGTCTCGCTGGACTTTCTCGAGGAGGGGCCGGTGCACCCGCAGCACTACGCCTTCCTCGTCGAGGAGGACGAGTTCGACCAGATCCACGGGCGGATCCTGGCCATGAGCATCCCCTACTGGGCCGACCCAGGACGAACGCGGCCGCAGGAGATGAACACCAACGACGGCGGCCGCGGGCTCTACTGGCTGGACCCGGATCGTCACATCCTCGAGATCCTCACCGTCCCCTACGGCGGTTGGCCGAAGCCGGAAGGTGGATAGCAGCGTGTGACGCCCCCGGGGAGTCCACGACTCCGCTGCGCCGTTGGGGACGGGATGCGCCCACTCGTGTCGTAGGACAGCACCGCCTTCGCGGCGCGAGGGGCTACTCCGCCGAAAGTCCTTCGGCTCATAGGATCGCGCGTGGATCCTATGACCTCCAGGCCCCTGGGGAGGGCGACCATGTCTCACACCGTCCCGTGGACTGACGGTCTGTGGACGAACGAGCCCGCTGACGCCGCGACCGATGTCGATGGCCTCCGCGTCACCGCCCGCAAAGGTAGCGACGCCTGGCGCATCACGTCCTACGGGTTCGTCCACTCCAGCGAGCATGCACTCTTGACCCCGTTGGAGCCGGAGTCTGCGATCGAGGTGCAGTTCCGTCTCGACTTCTCCGAGCAGTTCGACCAAGCCGGCATCTTCGTGAGGGTCGACGACGAATCGTGGATCAAGGCTGGCGTCGAGCTGAGCGACGGAGAAGAGAGCCTCGGAGCTGTCGTCACCAGGGGCACGTCGGACTGGTCGCTGTCTCCGGTGCCGAGCTGGGCGGGGCGGTTGGTGACCGTCCGTGGCAGCTGGTCGGGCAACGCACTCACGGTGCGCGCGCGTGTGGACGACGAGTCGTGGCGCCTCGTTCGCGTCGCGCCCCTGGATGCGGCGGGGCCCGTCATGGCAGGGCCCTTCTGCTGTGCGCCGACCCGGGCCGGGCTCACTGTTCACTTCACTTCGTGGAGGATGACCCCCCCAGACGCCGAGCTGCACCCGAGCGCCTGAGCTTCCATGGCAGAGTGCGTGGGCTGCGTGGGCTGCGTGGGCTGCGTGGCGAGCACCCTGCGATCAAGAGCAGGGAGAAGGCGTACGCCGACCGTGGGCCGCGCACTCGCGGCGCTAAGACGCAGGGCTTCCTCGCCGAGCGACTAGCGCGACTGCGTCTGCATCACGAGGCCAGGTCGGTCGTCACCGCCCTGCTCCGCGGTCTCCGTCGCTGATGGGTGCCTACCCCCGGTGTTGCGGAGTTCGCCCATCAGCGCCTGCCTTCGACTCAGCCGGCGAGACCCCACTCGTTCAGGTTCCAGAATGGGCCTTCGGACGGGTTGATGCTGATGGGCCCGCCGAGCTTGTCGCTCCACAGGAGGACGTTGGGCACCGCGACGATCGGGATGGCCGGGACCGCCTCGCCGATGAGCCGGTCGGCCTCCTGGGACGCCTCGATGCGCGCAGCCTCGTCGGTCTCCGAGTCGATCCGGTCGAGGACCTCGTCAAGACCGTCGATCGAGACCTGACCGAAGTTGATGCCGGAGAAGTCGTTGGACTCTGTGGGAGCGTTCGTCGACTTCAGGGTCGCGGACAGGTTGAGGGGCTCGGGGAAGGTGTCGATCAAGGTGTAGAGCGCGGCCTCGAAGTCGCCGTTGGGCAGCGTCTTCACGAAGAGCTCGGCCGGGGTCGTGGTGTGGATCGACATCTCGAAGCCCGCGTCCTTGTACTGGGTCTGAAGGACCTGCAGCATGAGGTCGCGCCGCTTGTTGCCGGCGAGCGTCTCGATCGTGAAGGCCGCGCGCCGACCATCCTTCTCCCAGTAGCCCTCGGAGTCCTTCGTCCAGCCGTCCCCGGTCATGAGCGTCTCGACCTGGCCGAGGTCGAGGGTGTAGCCGTCGAAGGCCGCCTCGCCGAAGCCGCCGAGGATGGGAGTGAAGAACGACTGAGCGGGCTGGTCGATGCCGATCGACCCGAAGAGGCGCGCCACGATGGCGTCCCGGTCGATGGCGTAGGTCGCGGCCTGGCGGACGGCCTGGGAGTCAAAGGGGAAGGCGGCGTTGTTGAGCCAGATCGCCTCGAGGTTGCCGGTCTGTGCGTCGACCTGTGACTTGGTGCCCGGGATGCCGGCCTCGATCTGGCTGAGGGCGTCGAGCTGGGGGCTCGGGTAGAGGGCGTCGACCTGACCGCTCTTCAGTGCCTGGAAGGCCGCCGCGGTGTCGGTGAGGAACTGAAAGGTGACCTTGTCGAGGTGGGGAGGCTCGCCCCAGTAGTTGTCGTTGGGGACGAGCGTGACCGAGCTGCCCCGATCCCAGCTCTCGATCAGCCAGGGACCGCCGCTCCAGTCGTAGCCGTCCTTCATCGCAGCGGTGCGGTCCTGGCCCTCGAGGATGTGCGAGGGCAGCACGCCGTAGCCGTTGCTGAAGAGCGCCCGCCAGGCGGCGTACGGCTCACTGAGCGTGAGGACGACCGTCTGGTCGTCCGGGGTGTCGATCGACTCGATCTTCTCGTAGCCCGACTTGTCGAAGATGTCCTTGCCGTCGCGGACCTGAAGCGCGGTGTACTCGAAGTCGGCCGAGGTGATCGGCTCGCCGTCGGACCAGACTGCGTCGGGATTGATCGAGTAGGTGATGGTCTGCTTGCCGTCGACGTCCTCGACCTCCGGCTCCTCCGACAGCAGGTCCGAGGCCTGCGGCACCCAGTCGTCGCCGTCCTGGCGGGCGTTGAAGGCGACTGGGATCGTCGCGGTCCACATCGTGTAGCTGCCCCAGATCGAACCCGAGCAGGTGCCGAGCCAGTCGGCACAGTCTGGTTCCTGCTCGGCGCCGATCACGATCTCCCCGCCCTCGGTCACGGGGACGTCACCCTGGTTGTCGCCGTCCTGCTCCTGCGGAGGCCCGCCACCACAAGCGGCCAGCAGCAGGAGGAGGGCTGCGACCAGGGTCGTGCTGATCGACATCGGACGGGTGCGGGAACGACGTGCCATGCGGGTTACTCCCTCGTGGAACCGCGGCCTGCGCCGCGTCGGCTCATCGAAGGCTAGAACGACCCGGACGGCTTAGCAATACCTATCGACAGGTTCTTAGTCATTGTCATTGACTATTTCTCGTACAGCCCCGGCAGCCCGTCCCACCGGCGGCCGGCGAGTGTCGCCTCGACCAGCTCGAGGCTGCGTCCGAACTCGACCTCCATCCCCTCGACACCGGTCGGCTCGTGACCGGCGTCGAACCAGTCGATGACCACGTCGCCGCCCGCCTCGCGGAGCCGGTCGACGTAGCGCTGCGCCTGGGTGGGGGGCGTGCGCGTGTCCCTGCGACCCTGGTGGAGCCACACCGACGCCGTCACGTCGTCGACATGGCTGACGGCGGAGAACCGGGCCAGCACCTCGTCGATCCGCCGGGGGTCGGCGGTGCCGTCGGGCTTCATGGACAGGAAGCCGGTCCAGGACTTCCGGATGGCGGGGTTGACCTCGGCCCACGCCGCCTCCCAGTCGGCCATCGCCACGACCGCCAGGGCGCCGGCGAACCGGTCGGGCAGCCGTCCCACCGAGAGAAGGCTGAGGTGCCCGCCGAAGGACGGGCCGGTGATGAAGGTGGTCGCCGGGTCGGCGAGGCCCTGTCCACGCAGCCAGCCGACGGCGGCGTCTATGTCGGCGATCTCCCCGTCACTGGCACCGCCCCAGAACCCCTCGCGGTAGGCCTGCCCGAAGGTGACCGAGCCGCGGTAGTTGAGCGCTGCGACCGCGAAGCCGTGGTCGAGCCAGGCCTGGAGCTCCGGTCGGTAGGTGTCGACGGTGACCAGGTTGGGCCCGCCGTGCACCTCGACGATGGTGCCGCGCGCCCCGCCCGCAGGAGTCGCCCACCAGAAGTGGACCGGCGTGCCGTCCGCGCTCGGTGTGACGACTGACGCGAACGTCCGGCCGGGTGGTACGGCGGCGGGCTTGACGACCGTCTCCACTGACCCGTCGGTCATGACCTGCCGTGCGTGGAGCGGGGTGGTCGCGCTGGACGTCAGCACCACCGGCCTGCCGTCGCCGCCGAGGAATGACTTCCAGTAGTAGGGCCAGACCGAGGCGACGTCGGGGTCGGCGAAGCTGCCGGCGTCGTCGAGGACGGCGCGCGCATCGCCCGTCTGCTCGTCGATGCAGAGCAGCCGATGGACGCCGGCGTCGACGTGGACGACCAGGATCTCGCCGCGCTCGGGTGACCAGTCGAGGACCAGCGTCTCCCCCGCCAGGTCTGACAGCTCGTAGTCACGGCGTGCGCCGGTGAGGGGGTCCCAGATCGCCGGGCGCGAGTAGCCGGACCGCTCGGTCCAGAGCAGGACCCGCGGGTCGCCCGGGCTCGGCGAGAACCGCACCGCCCGGACCGGACCGGCGGGCAGGTCGTCGGCCACGCCGACGACGTCGCCGGTGGCGGTGTCCACGACCGTCACCGCCGCGCGCCGTACGCCGGGGTTGTGCTCGGTCGTGTCGACGCTCGCGAGCGCGCCATCGGCGGAGAGGTGCCCCCACCACGCCTCCTCGACCGAGCTGAAGATCGTGCGGGCCTTCGAGGGGTCGTCGAGCGGGATCAGCACCAGGTGGTGGCCGGCCTCGTCGACCAGCGTCGCCAGCACGTGCGCGCCGTCGGCGCCGGCCTCCAGGCCGCGGAGCACGTAGGGGTCGCGACCAGGCGTGAGCTGTCGGGTCTCGCTGCCGTCGACCCGACGGGCGACGAGGGTGCCCACCTCCGAGCCGCCGTCGTCGTCGAGGTCGACCAGCCAGCGACCGTCGGCCGTGAGCACGGTGTCACCCGAGACCGGGACGGGGAGGTCGTCGCCGAGCTCCCCGGTGAGCGAGGACCACACCCGACCCCGAGCACCGTGGGGCTGCTCGAAGACGACCAGGGCCAGGCCGAGGGGTCCCGGCGCGGGCCGGACGGTGTGGAGTCGGTTGCGGGGGAACCGGCCCTCTGGACTGGCTGCCATCAGCGGCCTCCTCGGAGGTGGTCGGCGATCGCCGCGCCGAGGTCGGCGGTCGAGCCCGTTCCACCGAGGTCCGGGGTGAGCGGCGCCTCCCGGGGGCCGACGGCCAGGACGGCCTCGATCGCCTCGAGCACAGCTGCTGCCGCCTCGTGGTGGCCGAGGTGCTCGAGCATCATCGACCCGCACCAGATCTGTCCCACCGGGTCGGCGATGCCCTGCCCCGCGATGTCGGGAGCGGAGCCGTGGACCGGTTCGAAGAGACTCGGCAGCTCGCGCGTGGGGTTGATGTTGGCGCTCGGCGCGATCCCGATGGTGCCGGTGCAGGCCGGGCCGAGGTCGCTGAGGATGTCGCCGAACAGGTTGCTCGCCACGACCACGTCGAACGTGTCGGGCTTGAGGACGAAGTTCGCGGCGAGGATGTCGATGTGCGCCTGGTCGACGCGCACCTCCGGGAACTCGGCAGCCATGGCCGAGACCCGCTCGTCCCAGTAGGGCATGGAGATCGAGATCCCGTTGCTCTTGGTGGCCGACGTCAGGTGGCGGTCGGGTCGTGCCTGTGCGAGCTCGAAGGCGTAGCGCAGCACCCGGTCGACACCGATCCGGGTCATCACGGTCTCCTGCAGGACGGTCTCACGCTCGGTGCCCTCGAAGATCCGGCCGCCGATCGAGGAGTACTCCCCCTCCGTGTTCTCGCGCACCACCACGAAGTCGACGTCGCCGGGACTCCGGTCTGCCAGCGGGCTGCGGACTCCCGGCATCAACCGGCACGGACGCAGGTTCACGTACTGGTCGAAGCGACGACGGAACTGGAGCAGGCTGCCCCACAGGGAGACGTGGTCGGGAACGACGTCCGGCCAGCCGACTGCGCCGAAGAACAAGGCGTCGAACTCGCGCAGCGTCTCGAACCAGTCCTCGGGGAGCATGGCCCCGGTCCGCTCGTAGTAGGCGGCGCTGGCGAAGTCGAAGTGCTCGAGCTGGAGGTCGAGGTCGAAACGGGCGGCGGCCGCCTCGAGGACGCGTAGTCCTTCCGGGACGACTTCGTTGCCGATGCCGTCGCCGGGGATCACCGCGATCCGGTGGGTGGTCATGGGTCTCCTGGGTCGGGTCAGATGACGGGTCGCTGCTCGGGGAAGTGGCAGGCGACGTGGTGGTCGTCGACCAGCCGGAGCTCGGGGGTCTCCCGGGCGCAGAGGTCGGCGGCCTTCCAGCAGCGCGTGCGGAACCGGCAGCCCGAGGGCGGGTCGGCGGGGCTGGGCACGTCACCGCTGAGCACGATCCGCTCGCGGGTCCGCTCGATACGGGGATCGGGTACGGGGACCGCCGAGAGGAGCGCCTGGGTGTAGGGGTGTTGCGGGTTGTCGTAGAGCGCGTCGACCGGGCCCTCCTCGACGATCCGGCCGAGGTACATCACGCCGACTCGGTCGCTGAGGTGGCGCACCACGGAGAGGTCGTGGGCGATGAAGAGGTAGGTGAGGCCGTGCTCGTCCTGGAGGTCCTCCAGCAGGTTGAGCACGCCCGCCTGCACGCTGACGTCGAGCGCGCTGACCGGTTCGTCGAGCACGAGCACCTCCGGCTCGGCCGCGAGCGCCCGGGCAATGCCGATGCGCTGGCGCTGGCCGCCGGAGAACTCGTGGGGGTAGCGCTCGGCGTGACGGGGGTCGAGGCCCACCTGCTCCAGCAGCTCGCGCACCCGGGTCGGGCGGCGACCCCGGTGGAGCCCGTGGATCACCAGCGGCTCGGCCAGCATCGCCTCGACGCTGAGCCGCGGGTTGAGCGACGCGTAGGGGTCCTGGAACACCAGCTGGATGCGTCGGCGCACGGCCTGGAGCGCACGACCCCTGACCCGCGCGATGTCCTCGTCACCGAGCCGAATGGTGCCCGAGTCGGGGTCGTGGAGGCGTACGACGGTGCGGCCGAGCGTGCTCTTGCCACAGCCGGTCTCACCGACAAGCCCGAACGTGCCGCCGGCCGGGACGTGGAGGCTGACGCCGGAGACCGCCTGTACCGACCCGACCGTGCGGTTGAGAACGCCGGCGCGGAGCGGGTACTCCTTGACCAGCTCGTCGATCACGAGCGCGGACGTCACCGGTCCCCCAAGAGCTCTGGCAGCCGGTGGCAGGCGGCGACGTGGCCGGCCACGACGACGGACGGCTCGGGTACGGACCGTGCACACGGGTCCTCGAGGAAGTGGGGGCAGCGCGGGGCGAACCTGCACCCTTGCGGAAGGGCGGTCGCCGCCGGCGGACTGCCGGGGATCTGTCGGAGCCGGCCCTCGTCGGGGCGACGGTCGAGCCGGGGCAACGACTCGAGGAGGCCGCGCGTGTAGGGGTGGGCGGTGTCGTGGAAGAGACCGTCGACTGGGGCCTGCTCGACCGTTCCGCCGGCGTACATCACCATCACGCGGTCGGCGGTGCCGGCCACGACGCCCAGGTCGTGGGTGATCAGGATGACCGTGGTCCCGGTGCGCTCCTGGACCGTGCGCAGCACCTCGAGCACCTGCGCCTGGACCGTGACGTCGAGGGCGGTGGTCGGCTCGTCGGCGATCAGGACCGCCGGGTCGTTGGCGATGCTCATCGCGATCATGACGCGCTGGCGCATGCCGCCGGAGAACTCGTGGGGATACTGCTCGACCCGCTGCTCGGGCGAAGGGATGCCGACCAGCCCGAGCAGCTCGACCGCCCGCGCGCGCCAGGCGTCCTTGCCGCCCTCGGCCTCGTGGACGGCCATCGCCTCGACCAGCTGGTCGCCGACGGTCATCACCGGGTTGAGGGCGGCGAGGGCGTCCTGGAAGACCATCGCGATCTCGTTGCCGCGGACCTCGCGCATCTCCTTGTCCGAGAGCCCGACCAGCTCGCGACCACGCAGCCTGATCGAGCCGGTGACCTGCGCCCTGCCGGGCAGCAGGCCGAGGATCGCGAGCGAGGTCATGCTCTTGCCCGAGCCCGACTCCCCCACGATGCCCAGCGTCTCGCCGGCCCGCACGTCGAAGGACAGGCCGTCGACCGTGACCGCCAGGCCCTCGGGGGTGTCGAAGACGACGCGCAGGTCGCGGACCGCGAGGAGCGGCTCGGTGGGGTCGTTCACAGCTGCTTCGCCTGGGGGTCGAGGGCGTCGCGGAGTCCGTCGCCGATGAAGTTGATGCTCAGCACCGTGAGCAGGATGAAGAGGCCGGGGAAGTAGAGCAGGTAGACCTGATCGGTCCCGACCAGCCCGGCGGCCTGGCTGAGCATGTTGCCCCAGCTCGTGCGCGGTGGCTGTACGCCGAAGCCGAGGAAGCTGAGCGTCGACTCGATGATGATCGCGGCGGCCGTGGCCAGCGAGATGTTCACCGCGATGACGCCGGCCAGGTTGGGCAGCAGGTGACGGAGGAGGATCCGCGGCGTCGAGGCGCCGATGACGCGGGCCGCGTCGACAAACTCCTTCTCCCGCAGCGACAGCACCTGCGACCTGACCACCCGGGCGATGTAGGTCCAGCCAAGCGCGGCCAGCACCAGCACGATGGTGGTCGGGGAGGAGCCGAGGCCGCGCAGTGCCAGTGCGAGCACGGCGATGCCGGGGACGATCAGGAAGAGGTCGGTGATCCGCATGATGACCTCGTCGACCCATCCTCCGGCGTACCCGGCCACGGCGCCGAGGACCGTGCCGACGGTGGTGGCGATCAGCGCGACGACGAGCCCGATGGTGAGCGAGATCCGCCCGGCGAACAGCAGCTCGCTGAGGAAGTCGCGCCCCAGGTCGTCGGTGCCGAGCAGGTGCGCGCCCGACGGCGGGGTCGGGCCGAGGACGAGGTCCTGGGCGCCCTGCGGACTGGGAGCGATCCAGATGGCTCCGTAGCAAGCGACCATCAGCCCGAGCAGGACGACGGTGCCGAGCAGCGCGAGGCGGTGGCGGGCGAACCGCCGCAGGATGGAGCGCGCGCCCCCGGTCGCGACGGTCGGCGTCGGCTGGTCGGCGGCGGCAGCGACGATGCCGGTGCTGGTGCTCACGAGAGCCTCACACGGGGGTCGAGGATCGCGTAGGAGATGTCGGCGATCAGGTTGCAGACGACGACGGCGACGGCCACCACGAGCATCCACGGCAGCAGCACGAACACGTCGCCGGCCAGCAGGGAGTCGAGGAAGAGCCGGCCCATGCCGGGGATCGAGTAGATCTGCTCGGTGACCACGAGGCCACCGAAGAGCAGCGCCGCGTCGAGGGCGACGACGGTGACGAAGGGCGCGAGCGAGTTGCGCAGCGCGTGGCGGATCACCACCTGTCGGCGGGGCACGCCCTTGGCGCGCGCCGTACGCACGTAGTCGCTGGACAGCGCGTCGAGCATCGCGGCCCGGCCGAAGCGGCTCCAGCTGGCGACCAGGGTGATGGTCAGCGTCAGGACAGGCAGCACCAGGTGGCGGACGTAGTCGAGGTTGAGGCCGGTCCATCCTGGCGAGTGCAGGCCGATGAAGTAGAGCGGCGGGTCCTCGAGACCCAGGCTCTGCCGCGGAGCGACCGCCAGGAGCTGGATCAGGATCAGTCCGACCCAGAACGCGGGGAGCGCGATGCCGAGGTAGGACAGCCCGGTGAGGACGTGGTCGCCGACCGTGTAGCGACGTACGGCGGAATAGACGCTCACCGCCAGGGCGATCAGCACCGCGAAGAGGAGCCCCCAGAAGATCAGCTGGAGCGTGGGCCACATCGCCTCGGCGATCATCGAGCGGACTGGCTGTCCGGTGCGGGAGCTGGTCCCCCACTCACCCTGGAGGATGCCCTTGCCCCAGAGCAGGTACTGCTCCGGCACCGAACGGTCCAGACCGAGCCGTGCGCTCTCACGGGCGATCACCGCCGGGTCGCGGCTCTGGCGGAGCTTGGCCAGTGGGTCGAAGGCGGCCCGGACGGCCACGAAGAGGACGAAGGACGCGACCAGGACGATGGGCACCGAGTACACCAGGCGCCGCACGGCGTAGCTGACCATCTCACCTCCCGATCGGCTCGATGCTAGGCCGCAGCAAAGCAGATAGTCAATGGCATTGACTTGATTCGTGGGGAGCTGGTCCACCGGGGACGCGGACATGGCAAGATCGCCGCATGAGTACCAAGGGTGCCTCCTCGGGGACCGCTGCCAAGAAGCGGCGGCCGCGCGACAGCCTCAGCCGCGACGTGATCCTCGAGGCCGCCGAGACGATCGCGGTCCGCGACGGTCTCGAGGGTTTGACCTTCGCCGCGCTCGGGCAGGAGCTGCACGCGCACGCGACCTCGATCTACCGGCACTTCCGTGACAAGGACGAGCTGGTGCTCGAGCTGATCGACGTGCTGCGGGCGAAGTCCTATGACAAGGAGCTCACCTCGACCGGCGACTGGCGAGAGGACCTGCGCTTCACCGCCAAGGCCATCCACGCGAACTACCAGCGCTACCCCTCCCTGGCCCACCAGATGTCGGTGCGTACGACGCGGCGACCGACCGAGTTCCGTAACGTGGAGTTCGCGCTCGACGCCCTACGCCGCGCCGGCCTCGACGACGCATCGGCCGCGACCACGTTGCGGGTGTTCGGCAACTTCGTGCGTTCGACCTCGGCCATGGAGGCCTCCATCCGCGCCCTTCCCGACAAGGTGAGGGCGACCGACGAGCTGGCCTGGGAGATCGAGTACCGCCAGCTCCCCGCCGAGGAGTTCCCCAACATCAGCCGGATGTCCGATGGCCTGATGACGGTGGGCGATCCGCAGATCTTCGAGGAGGCGCTCGAGATGATGCTCGACGCCATCGAGCTGCGGGCTCAGCGGCAGGCAGCCGACGGCGGCTAGCTAGCGCTCCTCCAGGAGGCGCTCGATCAGGCCGGCGACGAGCCTCGCGCGCGGCTGGAGCGCCGTGAGGTCGACCCACTCGTGCTCGGTGTGCGCACCGTCGCCCTCGGGACCGAGGCCGTCGAGGGTCTCCACCCCCAGCGCCGCGGTGAAGTTGGCGTCCGAGGCCCCACCGACTGCGGCGGTCCGCGGAGCGGGCAGGCCCAGCTCGAGCGCCACCTCCCGGCACAGGCCCACCAACCGGTCGGAGGCCCCAGCCTCCAGCGGCGGGCGGTTGATGCCGCCACGGACGGTGACGCCGACCCCAGAGGCCGGCGTCCTGCTCCGGACGGCCTCGTCGACCCGCAGCAGCTCCGCCATCGATCTGGCCCTCACGTCGAGGGTGAGGACCGCCTGGTCAGGCACCACGTTGTTGGCGGTGCCGGCCCGCGCCACGGTCGGGGTCACCGTCGTGCCGAGAGCAGGGTCTGCCAGCTGCGGAACCTCCAAGGCCCATCGGGCCAGCTCGGACAGTGCGTTACGACCCCTCTCGGGCTCGAGACCAGCGTGGGCCGCGCGGCCGCTGAAGACGAGGTCGTAGATGCTGCCTCCCTTGCGACTGGTCTTGAACGCGCCTCCCAGACTCGGCTCGAGCACGAGCACGGCCGTCGCGCCGGACGCGAGCTCCTCGATCAGGGCGCGCGACGTCACCGAACCGACCTCCTCGTCGCCGGTCACCAGCATGGCGACGCGCGAGGCGTCGGCGAGCGTCGCCACGGCCTCGAGCCCGATCAGCAGACCCGCCTTCATGTCGAAGACTCCGGGTCCGGTGGCCAGGTCACCATCCCTGCGGAACGGGCGGCTCGCGGTCGTGCCCGCCGCGAACACAGTGTCGACGTGGCCGAGAAGCAGCACGTGGGGCGAGCCCGGGTCGGGCTCCCAGAGCAGGTGCGGTACTCCGTCCACGAGTCGTTCGACCGGCGGCCGCCCGAACGCAGGCTCTCCCCATCCGCGCAGCAGCGCGTGGCTCAGGCGCAACCGATCGGCGTCGCTCGACGGAGTCTCCGCGGCAACCAGCCGCTCGAGGCAGTCGGCGTAGCGCTCGACGGTGCTCATCGGGCACCAGCCCAGAAGGCCAGTAGAGCCTCGACTACCTCGGTGGGCGCCTCCTCGGCGAGGTAGTGGTCGGTGGCGAGTCCGCGACCGGTCACCTCACCGGCGTACCGCCGCCAGACCTCCTCGACGTCAAAGTTCCGGCCGACGTAGCCGGCATCGCCCCACAGCGCCAGCACGGGGGCGGTCACCCGGCGACCGACCTCGCGGTCGGTGCGGTCGTGGTCGAGGTCCACGGTCGCCGCGGCCCTGTAGTCGGCACACGTCGCGTCCACGACGCCGGGCTGGAGGAAGGCGTCGAGGTACACGTCGACGGCCGCGGTAGGGACCGGCGTACCGGCGTCGCGGCCGGTGAAGCGTGAGCGAAGCCAGGTCTCAGGGCTCGCCGAGATCAGCGCCTCGGGCAGGCCGCCAGGGCGGGTCAGGAGGAACCAGTGGAAGTAGGCCTCGGCCATGCTCCTGTCCACGTGCTCGAACATGTGGAGCGTCGGCACGATGTCCAGGACGGCAAGGCTGCGCACCCGCTCGGGATGGTCGAGCGCAAGTCGGTGCGCGACCCGGCCACCCCGGTCGTGACCCACGAGGTCGACGGTGTCGTGCCCGAGCGTGTCCAGGAGTGCGGCGACGTCGGAGGCCATCTCCCGCTTGGCGTAGGTCGCCGGGTCCGCGACAGGTCCGGCGTGGGCAGGTCCGGAGGCGCCGTAGCCACGCAGATCGGCCAGAACCACCGACCGTCCGGCTTCGACCAGGCGCGGGACGACGTGACGCCACATGAAGGAGGTCTGCGGATACCCGTGGAGAAGCACGACGGGATCACCGTTCCCGACCGTCCATCCCGCCACCCGGACGCCGTCGCGACTGGTAGGGCAGGGACGCCATCCGAGGTCTTCCACCCGACTAGTCAATCATGTTGACTATACTCATGACAATGTTTGATCGGGAGTGAGCAGCTGCCTCGATTCTGAGAGGTCGGTGGACGCCCGACCGGCTCAGCCGTGGTGGCAGTGAGATGGCTGAAGGTTTGCCCCGACGACGACGCTGTTGTACTCCCCCCGATGGCCGGTGACGAGGAGGAGACCACGAAGGTGCTTGCTGTCCTGGTCTTGGTTAGGGGCACCCATCCCCCAAGCGCGGCGAAGTGGAGGCACGAGTTCAATCCCAGGACGAGGCGAGCGAAGTACCCGAGCTGCCAGACCGTGTACTGGGACGCCGCCGCTGACGCGAAGCCCGAGTGAAGACACCGGCTTTGGGTGCGCCCGCTAGGCGGCGGATTGTCGCACCCAAGGACCAAGCCCGTCCCGCGTCAGTCCGGGTCTACGGGAAGCGGCTGCTCCAGTCCCGTAGCCTCGGTGCGAGCGAGCGGCGTCGGTCGCAGACAGGGGTCCCGATGCAAGCTGTCATCCAGGACAGGTATGGCCATCCGGACGTCCTCCGGTTGGGCGAGCTCCCCGATCCCGTCCCCGCCGACGACGAGGTTCTGCTGCGAGTGCGTGCGGTCTCCTTGAATGGCTCGGACCGTGAGAACCTGATGGGAAGTCCGGCGTACGCGCGGTGGTCCAACGGGCTGCGCCGACCGCGGCACCCGGTGCCGGGATCCGACGTCGCGGGCGTCGTCGACGCGGTCGGCAGTGCGGTCACGGAGTACGCCGTGGGAGACGAGCTGTTCGGCGAGCTGGCCGGATACCGGGGCGGGCTTGCCGACCTCGTCTGCACGCGACCAAAGCTGTTGACCCGGAAGCCTGGCGGGCTGTCGTTCGCGGAGGCCTCGACGATCCCGCAGGCGGGCGGCATCGCGCGCAGGGCGACCGCCGATGTCCGGCCGGGAGATCGGGTTCTGGTCAACGGCGCCGGCGGCGCCGGCGGTGTGTTCGTTGTCGCACTGGCCAAGCATGCCGGGGCCGAGGTAACGGCGGTCGACAGAGCCGACAAGGGCGACTTCCTGCGCGAGATCGGGGCCGACCGCACGATCGACTTCGCCACTGAGGACTGGGCCGACGAGCGCGACAGCTTCGACCTGATCGTGGATCTCGTGGCCCGTCGCTCGCCGTTCCGCGTGCACCGCGCCCTGCGGCGCGGAGGGAGGTACGCGATGGTGGGCGGCCTGGCCAGGATCCTGCTGGGCACCGCGGTCGCCGGCCCGCTGGTGGGACGTGCGACCGGAAAGAGAATCGGCGTGCTGGTCGTCCCCCAGTCGCGAGCCGAGCTCGATGCGGTGACCGCCCTCGTCGCCCAGGGCGCCGTCGCGCCGCGGATCGACCACGTGTACCCACTCCGCGATGCCCCCGCAGCATTCGCCCGACTCGCCGCCGGCGAAAGCCGAGGCAAGCTCGTGCTCGAAGTGTCCGAGGGCTGACAGCCGGGGAAGCGACCTCCCGCCCCACGTCGAGTGCGCGTTCTGGGCGGGAGCGGTGCGCCAGACGGCCCCCCATGGCAGTCGCCAAAGGCACTGCCCTCCTCGCGGCGGAACGCAGTAGGTATGTAGCTGCCTCTATGCGGGCCGGAGAGCAGGTGCTCGCCTCTAGGGTGAGGCCGTGACGGACACCCCGCGGCTGGCGCCCGACTACCCGGTGCTCACCGAGCGGCTGGCCCTGCGGCCGATCGAGAAGGAGCGCGACCTCCCGGCGATCCACGCCTACCGGTCGATCCCGGAGGTGTGCACCTACGTGCCGTTCGTGCCGAGCACGCTGGAGGAGATGGCGGAGCGGTTCGCCGACCCGGAGCGGACGAGATCGGTGCTCGACGCGCAGGCCGAGGGACAGGTGCTGTTCACGGTCATCGAGCGGCGCGACACCGGCGAGGTGATCGGCGACCTGGTGCTGTTCTGGCACAGCGACGCCGACCGGCACGCCGAGGTCGGCTACGTCATCCACCCCGACCACGAGGGGCAGGGCTACGCGACCGAGGCCGTGCGGGCCCTGACCGACCTTGCCTTCGACCACGCCGGCGCCCACCGGGTCAGCGCCCGGCTCGACGAGCGCAACACCGGGTCGGCCCGGCTGCTGGAGCGGCTCGGGTTCCGGCAGGAGGCACGGTTCGTCGACGGGGAGTGGTTCAAGGGGGAGTGGACGACGCTGCTGGTCTACGCGGTGCTCGATCGCGAGTGGACCGTGGCTCAGAGCTCGCGGAGGTAGCAGAGCATCCGGTAGTCCTCGCCCGGCTCGATGTTGACGAAGCCGTGGCGCTCGTAGAAGCGGCGGGTGTCGGTGTCGACCTCGTCGACGTTGATGTGGACCTCGCCGGCCCCGAGGCGGCGTACCTCCTCGACCGCGGCGGTGAGCAGGGCCGTGCCGATGCCCTGGTCACGCAGCGGCGGCGCGACGTAGAGCTCCTCGAGCTGGGCGAGCGTCCCGTCGTAGTACGGCGTCGGCCGGACCGTCAGGTAGGCGAAGCCGTCCTCACCGGTCTCGCCCGCGAGCAGCACCACGACGTCCTCGCGGGCCAGCAGGACGGCGAACCGGCGGGCGAAGGTCGCAGCGTCGGGAGTCGGCGACTCGAACTCGGTGTTGAAGTCGTGGAGCAGCCGGCCGACGAGCTCCGCGTCGGCCGGCTGCGCGCGGCGTACGTCGGTCACCGGACCACCCGGTAGCAGGCCTTCTGGACGCCGTTGTCGTACGTCGCGTGCTCGGTCAGCTCGAGCTTCTGCTTCGCCGCCCCCTCGGTCGCGAACAGCCGCTTGCCGTGGCCGAGGACGAGCGGGAAGACCAGCAGGTGGTAGCGGTCGACCAGACCGGCGTCGGCCAGGCCCTGGGCGAGGCTGGCGCTGCCGTGGACCTGGATCTCGCCGCCCTCGGTCTCCTTCAGCGCCGCCACGTCGTCGAGGGAGCGCAGCAGCGTCGCCGGCTTCCATGGGCTCGCCGCGACCGACTCCTCGTCGAGCGTCGACGACACGACGTACTTCGGGATCTCGTTGTAACGGGCGAACTCCTTCATCGTCGGCCAGACCTCGTGGAAGGCGTCCCAGCTGGTGCGGCCGACGAGCAGGGCTCCCGCCTCCTCCTGCTCGCGGCCCTTCAGCTCGTAGGCCGCCATGTCTGGTGTGACGTCCTTGTAGGTCCAGCCGGCGTGCTCATAGCCGTCGTCCCCGCCGGGGGAGTCGACGACGCCGTCGAGGCTGATGAACTCGGTGACGACGATCTCGCGCATGGTGTGCTCCTCGGTTGTGGTGGCTTCTCACCCTCACCACGAAGGGGGTGGGACGAATACGACACCTCGGCCATCATTCTGTCCATGAAGCGGGTCAGCGGGCAGGTCACGGGTCGCGTCCAGGGCGTGATGTTCCGTGACTCCTGCCGCCAGGAGGCCGAGCGGCTCGGCGTCTCCGGCTGGGTCCGCAACGAGCCCGACGGGAGCGTGGGGTTCGAGGCCGAGGGCCCGCCGGCCGCCGTCGAGGCCCTGGTCACGTGGTGCCGCACCGGTCCGCCCGGCGCCCGGGTCAGCGACGTCACCACCCACGAGGTCCCGCCCGAGGGTAGCGACGACTTCCGGGTCACCTGGTGACCGGCCGCCCGGCGTACGTCGACGAGCACGCGCGGCTGCTGACGGGCGTCCCGCCCGAGCGTGCGTACGCCGCCGTGCGGTCCTACGCAGAGCGACTGACCCGCACCCCGACCGGAGCGCTCGCCGCCTTCACGCGGCTCTGGGCGACCGAGCCCGCGTCGGGCTTCGCGATCGTCGACGAGCAGCCGCCGGCGGTCGTGACCCTGGCCGGACGGCACCGGTTCTCCCGCTACGAGATGGACCTGCGGGTCGACCCGGCCGCCGACGGGTCCGTCGTGACGGTCGTGACCCTGGCCGACTTCCCCGGCGTCCGGGGGACGGTCTACCGGACCGCACTGATGGGCAGCCGCGGCCACGTCCTCGCCGTCCGGCGGATGCTGGCCTCGATCGAGCGACTTGCTTGACGTCAAGCAAACATCGGATCAGGGCAGCTCGGGCTCCAGGTCGAGCCAGCGGGCGAGGGCCTCGACCTCGGCCCGGACCGCCTTCCGGTCCTTGGCAGACCACGGCTCGTCCTCGTGGATCGCGTCGACCCGGAGCGCACCGCGGTCGCGCTCGGCGGTCGCGTCGACCTTGCCGACGAGGCGGTCGCCGACGAGGACCGGCATCGCCCAGTAGCCCCAGCGCCGCTTGGCGGCGGGCTTGAACATCTCGAGCTGGTAGTCGAACTCGAAGATCTCCTCCATCCGCTTCCGGTCGATGACCAGCCGGTCGATCGGGGAGATCACCGCGACCCGACCCTCGAAGCCGTCGAGGTCCTCGAGGTAGGCGGGGTCGACGCGCCACTTCCCGCGGACGCCCTCGACGACGGCCTCCTCGCCGGCGGCGCCGACGGCGGTGGGCTCGCCCGGGACCACGGCGGCCTTGCCGCGCGCGATGCCGAGGCCGGCCAACCGGCGCCGCTCGAGCTCGGCCACCGCCTCGGCCAGCGGCGGCACCGGGTCGTCGGGATAGACGCGCTCGGCGAGGTCCCAGAGCTTGTCGCGGCCCTCCTTGCCGGCGACCGCCACCTCCCCGCGACCCACCATGTTCTCCAGCAGCATCCGGACGTTGCGGTCGCCGTTCCACCCGCTCGAGCGCCACGGCACGGCCGTCGTGTCCGGCAGCGCCTTCGACGTCACCGGCCCCTCGTCGTGGAGCTTCTCGAGGATCTCCCGGCGGGTGTCGTCGTTGGCGGCCATCCAGTTGGCGATGGCGTCGTGGACGTCGCGGTAGTTGTCGAAGACCGCCGGCCAGTTCGCCATCCCGGCGCGGTGGAGCGCGATGTCCTGCGCCGGCCGCAGCATCTGGTGGAGCTCGACGACCCGCCCCGATCCAACCGCCTCCTCCAGCTCGCGCTGGTCGTACGCCGCGCCGAGCCGGCTCCACAGGACGAGATGGGCGCTCGGGACGACCGCCGCGCACGGGTCGTCCTGGAGCAGCGTGAGCCGCTCCAGGACCTCCTCCATCGACGTCGGGCGGTGGGCGTCGAGGAGCTGCGCGCGCACAGCGATCCGTCGCGCGTCCTGGCGGCTGAGCTGGTGCACGGCCTCAGGCACGGCGCAGCACCGCCTTCGCGAGGGCCTCCGCGCCGGGAGGGTGGTGGTCGAGGAAGAGCGACGGCTCGGTGAGCTCGAGCTCGAGCAGCCGCGGGCCGTCGGGTGTGGGGAGCAGGTCGACGCGGGCGTAGAGCAGGTCGTCGCCGAGCCCGTGGGGGATCGCCGTGAGCACCGCCTCGGCGACCTCGCGCTCCGCCTCCGACGCGTCGCGCACCGACATCTCCTCCTCGGCGTAGAGGTCCTCGACCAGCTCCATCCCCGGCGCCAGCAGCGGCCCCTTGCGCATCGCGTGGGAGAACTGGCCGTCGAGGAAGAGCAGCGCGGTCTCGCCGTGCTCGTCGACCTCGTGGAGGTAGGGCTGGACCATGACCCCGCGGCCGGCGGCGAGCAGAGACGATGCGTGGGCGCGCGAGCGGGGGTCGCCCGGCGCGAGCCGCAACGTGTCGCGCGAACCGGCGGAGACGACGGGCTTCACGACGTGCTCGACGTCGGCGAACTCGTGGTCGGGTTCGTCGCCCGGAGCGAGGAACTGCGTCGGCACGATCGGGACGCCGGCCCGCTCGAGCTCGGCGAGATAGCGCTTGTCGGTGTTCCAGCGGATCACCGGCGGCGGGTTGAGGAGCCGGCTCACCGACGCGACGTGGTCGGCCCAGTCGAGGAACGCCGGCAGCTTCGGCACGTAGTCCCACGTCCCGCGCACGACCACGAGGTCGTACGACGCCCAGTCGACGCCGGGCGCGTCCCACACGACCGGCGCGGCGTCGACGTCATGAGCGGCGAGGGCGCGCAGCAGCTCCTGCCCGTCATCGTCGAGACCTGGCAGCTCCTCGCAGGAGGCGAGCGCGACACGCGGCGTACCCATGGGACTCACCCTAGGCTGAGTCATGGCCACCACCTCGCCACCGCCCGGGGCCGACGACGCCCAGCAGTCCCCGGCCGACCGGGACCCCGCCCGCTACACGCGCAAGGGCAAGCTGCGCGGCGACGTCTACGACGCCGAGATCGAGCTGCTCCAGGAGCGGCTGGTGCAGCTGCAGTACTGGATCCAGCGGGAGGGCCTCAAGGTGCTCGTGATCTTCGAGGGCCGCGGCTCGGCCGGCAAGGGCGGCGTCATCAAGCGGATCACCGAGCGCACCAGCCCGCGCACCGTGCGGGTCGTCGCGCTGCCGAAGCCCAGCGAGCGCGAGCGCACGCAGTGGTACTTCCAGCGCTACGTCGAGCACCTCCCGGCCGCCGGCGAGATGGTCCTGTTCGACCGCAGCTGGTACAACCGCTCGAACGTCGAGTGGGTGATGGGCTACTGCACCGAGGACGAGCACCAGGAGTTCCTGCGCTCCTGCCCGGAGTTCGAGCGGATGCTCGTGCGGTCGGGGATCGTCGTGCTCAAGTACTGGTTCTCGGTCTCCTTCGACGAGCAGCGGCGCCGCTTCGAGGCCCGCAACGCCGAGCCGCTCAAGCGCTGGAAGCTCTCCGACATGGACCTCGCCGAGCACGAGCTCTACGTCCGCTACTCGATGGCGAAGGACACGACCTTCACCTACACCGACATCAAGCAGGCGCCCTGGTCTGTCGTGCCGTCCGACGACAAGCGGGCCGCCCGGCTCAACTGCATCTTCCACCTCGTCAGCCAGTTCCCCCACGAGGACGTCGCCCCCGCGCGGGTCGAGCTCCCCGAGATGAAGCAGGTCCCCTACGTGCGCCCGCCGATGCAGGAGCAGACCTTCGTGCCACAGTTGTTCTGATGATGACCTCCCGCGGCGGCGACACCGCGTTCATCCTGACCGTGCTCGCGATCGTCGTGCCCCTGCTCGCGCTGCTGCCCGTGGCCCGCCACGCCGACGAGGTCCTCGACCGGCAGCGCCCGATGTACGACGACCTCGTCCACGTCGAGTGGCTGGAGTACCAGGCGCTGCGCGACACCGGCTCTGCCGTGGAGATCGACGTCGAGGGCGAGGCCGTGGCCATCGGCGACGCCGAGTTCCAGCCGTCCGACGGCGTACGGATCGTCGTGGAGGTCCCGGCCCCCGAGCAGTTCTGCGTGCAGGTCAGCAACAGCTTCGGCGACTCCTCGGCCCGGTCGTGCTTCGACCCCGCCGATCCACCGCGCGACCCCGACCGCAGCCAGTCGGTGCAGCCCGCGGCCTAGCGGTCCAGCAGCGGCCGCGCCGGGTCCCAGGTGGTGCCGTCGCGTTCGTCGCGTCGCTTGCGCGCGATCGCCGAGAGCGACTCGAGGACGACCCGGTTGGCCAGCGCCGCGGTGATGTCGGCGTGGTCGTAGGGCGGGCTGACCTCCACCACGTCGACCCCGACGACGGGCAGCTCGAGGCAGATCCGGCGTACGGCGTCGAGCAGCTCGCGCGCGGAAAGGCCGCCCGGTTCGGGGGTGCCGGTGCCCGGCGCGTGGCCGGGGTCGCAGACGTCGATGTCGACGGAGAGGAAGACCCCCTCGCACTCGTCGGTCGCGATCGCGAACGCCTCGGTCAGGCAGTCGGCGAGTCCGCGGTGGACGATCTCGGTCATCTCGTAGGACCGCATCTGCTGGCCGGCCATCCAGTCCAGCGTCTCCGGCTCGGGCCAGTAGCCGCGCAGCCCGACCTGGAGGAACCGGTCGCCGCGCAGCGCGCCCGACTCGATCAGCCGTCGCATCGGCTGGCCGTGGCCCCACAGTGACCCGAACTCGATGTCGCCGGTGTCGGCGTGGGCGTCGAAGTGGATCATCGAGACCCGGCCGTGGCCGAGCACGTTCGCGACGCCCTTCGCGTCGGGGTAGGCGATCGAGTGGTCACCGCCGAGCACGACCGGGATCGCGCCGGCGCGGGCGACCTTCTCGACGGCGGCCTCGAGCGCGGGCAGGGCGGTCTCGACGTCGCCGGAATACATCTCCACGTCGCCGGCGTCGACGACCGTCAGGTCCTGGAGCGCGTCGGTGCGCAGCGCGAGGCTCGGCCGGGAGCCGTCGTGGGGCAGGTAGTCGGTCATCCGGATCGCCTGCGGCCCGAACCGGGTGCCGGGCCGGTGGGACGTCCCGCCGTCGAACGGCGCACCGAGCACGACGACGTCCGCGTCGGCGTAGGACGCCGCGTCGTCGAGGTCGCACGCGGGCACGCCCAGGAAGGTGATGTCGGGACCGAACTGTGCTCCGTACCTCGCCATGGGCCGACTCTAGAGTGATCGGCGTGCCCGTGACCCTGGACGACCGCACCATCGCGCGCTGGCGGCTCAGGTCCCAGCACCTCGTGGCGCCGTACGCCGCGGGCGCGGCCGGGATCGTCGACCACCCGCTGGCCGTCCAGGCGGAGAACCCGTCGCAGTCGGCGTGGGCCGTGGGGTCGCGCACCGCCGCTTCCGATCCCGCCGACCTCGCCGACCTTCTGCACTCGGGCGCGGTTCTCCGGACCCACGTGCTCCGCCCGACCTGGCACTACGTCGCTGCTGCCGACGTGCGGTGGCTGGTCGAGCTGACGGCACCGCGGGTGAGGAAGACGTATGCCGCGCGGCTGGCCGGCGGCCTGGACGGCGAGGCGGCGGTCCTCCTCGACGCGCTCGCGGAGGGGGCGCCGCTCGACCGGCCGGCACTGGCGGCCCGGCTGGAGGAGGCCGGGCGCCCGCTGACCGGGATGCAGCTGATGCTGCTGCTCGCCGACCTGGAGATGCAGCGCCTCGTCGTGAGCGGGCCACCGGCCAACGGCGTCCACACCTACGCCCCCTTCGACGACCGGGTCCACGGCGCCCGCTCCCTCGACCGCGAGGAGGCGCTGGCCGAGCTCGCGCGCCGCTACGTGACCGGCCACGGCCCGGCGACCGAGCGCGACCTCGCCTACTGGGCGACCCTCACGCTGACCGACGTACGCCGCGGGCTGGCCGCGGCCGGCGACGCGATCGCCTCGTTCGAGCACGGCGGCCGGACGTATCGGTACGCGCCCGACCAGTCACCGCCGGCCCGGGTCGAGCCGGCCGGCCACCTGCTCCAGATCCTCGACGAGATGTATCGCGGCTACCAGGACTCCCGGATGGTGCTCGACACCGCCGGTGCCGTCCCGACCGGCCGCGAGACCGCGATCGGGATGGCGCTGGTCGACGGCCAGCTGGTGGCGTCGATGAAGCGCGAGGTCGGCCGCGACCGGGTGACGTTCACGCTCACGCCGTACGCGTCGTGGACGCCCGCGTGCGCGGCCGCCGTCGAGGATGCGGCCGCTCGCTACGGCGCATTTCTCGGCCTCGATCCTGTCGTCGCCCACAACCGGACGTGAACCGTCCGCAACCCGGTCTAGCGTCCTCCGCATGACCGACTTCCGGGACCTGCGCGCGTCGACGTTCGAGTCCGTCGACCTCACGGGGTCGACCTTCCGGCGCGCCTACCTCAACGACGTGACCTTCCAGAACATCGACATGGTCGGCACGAGGATCCACGACGTCGACCTGATCGACGTCGAGATCACCGGCGAGATCCGCAACGTCACGATCAACGGGGTCGAGGTGTCCGGCTTCGTGGAGGCCGAGCTCGACCGGCAGCAGCCGGGTCGGGCGAAGATGCGGCCGACGACCGCCGACGGCTTCCGCGAGGCGTGGGACCTGCTCGACGAGCTGTGGGCCGGGACCGTCGAGCGGGCCCGCGCGCTCGAGGCCCGGCGGCCCGGGGCGCTCCACGAGAGCGTCGACGGCGAGTGGTCGTTCATCCAGACGCTGCGCCACCTCGCCTACGCGACCGAGGTGTGGGTGCTGCGCGCGCTGCTCGGCGACCCCCGCCCGTGGCACCCGCTGTCCCTGCCCTTCGACCAGATGACGCCCCACCCCGAGGTGCCGTGGGACCGCGCCGCCCGGCCCGACCTCGACGAGGCCCTCGCGCTGCGCGACGACCGGCGGGCCGCCGTACGCCGTGTGCTCGACGACCTGACCGACGAGCAGCTCGCGGGCGAGACCACCCCGGTCGAGGGCCCGAGCTGGCCGCCGGCCCGCGCCTACCCCGTCCGGGAGGTGCTCTCCACGATCCTCAACGAGGAGTGGGAGCACCGCCGCTATGCCGAACGTGACCTGACCGTCCTCGAGAACCGCTGAACCACCGCAACCGCTGAAGGAGACCAGCATGCAGATCGTCCTCGTCCCCGGCCTCTGGCTCAACGCCTCCACCTGGGACGCCGTCGTCCCCGAGCTGGAGGCCGCCGGCCACACCGCCCACCCGCTCACGCTCCCGGGCATGGCGAGCAAGGACGCCGACCGCTCGGCCGTCGGGCTCGCCGACCACGTCGGCGCGGTCGTCGAGGCCCTCGACGCGGCGTACGACGCGGGTGGGGGCGAGCAGGTGCTGCTCGTCAGCCACTCCGCCGGCTGCGGGATCGCCCACGCCGCCACCGACGCCCGGCCCGACAAGGTCGGCCGCCAGGTCCACATCGGTGGCTTCCCCGGCGACGACGGCGACCCGCTGCTGAGCGGACTGCCCGCCGAGAACGGCGAGGTCGCGATGCCGGACTGGAAGGAGATGGGCGAGGACGCCAACGTGCGCGACTTCTCCGACGAGCAGCTCACCCAGTTCTACGCCGACGCGATCCCGGTCCCCGAGCGGGTCATCAGCGAGCCGGTCCGGCTCCACGACGAGCGGCGCTGGGACGTCCCCGCGACCGAGATCTGCCCGGAGTACACCGCCGCCGACCTGAAGGAGTGGGTCGACGGCGGCCACCTCGCCGAGCTCGCGAGCATCAAGGAGAAGGACTACGTCGACCTCGGCGGCGGCCACTGGCCCCAGCTGACCCAGCCAAAAGCGTTGGCGCAGGCGATCCTCGACGCGGCACGCTGACCGGCGTGACCCTCTCCATCCAGTGTCTCGTCATCGACACCCACGACCCTGACCGGCTCGCCTCCTTCTGGCAGGCGGCGCTCGGCTGGCGGCGTACCTACGACAAGCCCCACGAGGTCGTGCTCGAGCCGCCCCTCGGCAGCCCGCAGGACGGCGTCGCCCCCGACCTGCTCTTCGGGCTCGCCGAGGTGGAGAAGTCGGGCAAGAACCGGCTCCACCTCGACCTCCGCCCCACCGATCGGGACGCGGAGGTGGCCCGGCTGCTCGAGCTCGGCGCGACCCACGCCGGCGTCGGCCAGACGGGCGAGGAGTCGTGGGTCGTCCTCGCCGACCCGGACGGCAACGAGTTCTGCGTCCTGCGCCCCTTCACCGACGACGAGCTGGCTCAGATCGCCGCCGAGGCGGAGGCCAAGGCGACCTCCTGAGAGAGCGCGACCTCGGCGAGCGCCCGGGCGTGGGCGTCGGCGGAGTCGATGAGGGGGAGCGGGCTGTCGTCGGGACCGACGAGCAGGCCGATCTCGGTGCAGGCGAGGACGACCGCCTGGGCGCCCTGCTCGGCGAGCCGCTCGATGACCGCGACGTACGCCGCGCGCGACTCGTCGAGGAGCCGGCCCTGGGTCAGCTCGTCGAAGACGACGCGGTCGACCAGGTCGCGGTCGTCCGGTCCGGGAGCGACCGCGGTGATGCCGTGGCGGGCGAGCCGCTCGGCGTAGAACGTCTCCTCCATGACCCAGCGGGCGCCGAGGACCCCGAGCCGGTCCCAGCCCTGCGGTGAGGCGACGCCGGCGACGGCGTCGGCGATGTGGAGCAGCGGGACGTCGATCGCGGCCTCGACCGCGGGGGCGACCTTGTGCATGAGGTTGGTGCAGATCGCGACCACGTCGGCACCGCCCGCGACGCAGCGGCGGCCGGCCTCGGCGAGCAGCTCGCCGGCGCCGTCCCAGTCGCCGTCGACCTGGCACTGCCGGACGGCGGCGAAGTCGAGTGACTGGAGCGCGACCTGGGCGGAGGCGTGGCCGCCCAGACGCTCGGCGACGATCTCGTTGATCAGCCGGTAGTAGCTCGCGGTCGAGTGCCAGCTCATGCCGCCGATGAGTCCGATGGTCTGCATACGACCACGATGCGCCAAGGCAAGGCCAGAAGGTAGACGTCAATCGGTTGGCGGAGCCATCATGTGGACTTATGGACCCGCGCAAGGTGCTCGTCTTCCGCACGGTGGCCCGCGCCGGCTCGCTGTCGGCCGCGGCGCGCGAGCTCGGCTGGAGCCAGCCGGCCGTCAGCCAGCAGCTCGCGGCACTCGAGCGCGAGGTCGGCGTCCCGCTGTTCGTCCGGAGCAGCCGCGGGGTCACGCCGACCGAGGCGGGACGGCTGCTGCTCCGCCGCGCCGACGCCGTCGCGGGCGAGCTCCACATGGCGGGCGAGGAGCTCGCCTCGCTCGCCGAGCTCCGTGGTGGCCGGGTCCGGCTGGTCGCCTTCCCGAGCGCGGCGGCCACGGTCGCGCCCGCGGCGCTGAAGCTGCTGGCCGCCGACCATCCGGAGGTCGAGGTCGCGCTCGTCGAGGCCGAGCCGCCGGAGGCGTGGGCGAGCGTCCGGGAGGGAGAGGCCGACGTTGCCCTCGTCTTCGGCTACGACGGCCCGCCCCCCGACTCCGCGGGATCACCGGGCGCACTCACCTGGCTGCCGCTCGCCGTCGAGCCGGTCGACCTGGTGCTGCCGCCGGACCACCCGGCGGGCCGGGCCCGCGCCGTACGGCTCGACCGGCTGGCCGACGACACCTGGATCGGGGGCTGCCCGCGCTGCCGCTCCCACCTCGTCGAGCGCTGCCGCGACGCCGGGTTCGAGCCACGCCTGGCCCACGAGACCGACGACTACGTCGCCGTCCAGGCGCTGGTCGCGGCCGGGCTCGGCGTCACGCTGCTGCCCCGTAGCGCGCTGCGGGCCTTCCGGCACCCCGACGTCGTGGTGCGCGAGAGTCCGAGCCTGGGCCACCGCCACGTCGGGCTGGTCTACCGCCCCGGCGCCGAGCAGGTGCCGGCGACCCGCGCGTTCGTCGAACGGCTGCTGCGGGTCACATCTCCTCGTGGGAGTCGGGGTCGCCCCCGAACAGCCGACCGTCCGGCCGACCCAGCGCGGTGATCGCGGCGACCTCGTCGTCGGTCAGCTCGAAGCCCTCGACGTCGAGGTTCTCCTGCTGCCGCGAGGGGGTCGCCGACTTCGGGATCGGCAGCGCACCGAGCTGGAGCTGCCAGCGCAGGATCACCTGGCCCGGGGTGACGCCCAGCCGCTCCGCGGCCGACGCCACCGGCGGTTCGGTGAACGGCGCCTGCCGCTTGCCGAGCGGGCTCCACGACTCGGTGAGGATGCCGAGCTCCGCGTTGACCGCGCGCATCTCCTGCTGCGGGAAGTAGGGGTGGAGCTCGAGCTGGTTGACCGCGGGGGTCACGCCGGTCGCGTCGATGATCCGGCGCAGGTGGGCCTCGGTGAAGTTCGAGACGCCGATGCTGCGCACGAGCCCCTCCTGCTGGAGGTCGACCAGCGCCCGCCACGCCTCGGCGTACTGGCCGACGCTCGGGTTCGGCCAGTGGATGAGGTGGAGGTCGAGGTGGTCGAGCCCGAGCCGCTGGAGCGAGTCCTTCGTCGACTGCACGGCGTCGTCGTAGCCGTGGTGGCGACCCGGGATCTTGCTGCAGACGGCGAGCTCGTCGCGGGGGACGCCGGCGCGGCGGATCGCCTCGCCGACCTCCTCCTCGTTGCCGTAGTTCACCGCCGTGTCGATCAGTCGGTAGCCGACGCGGATCGCGGAGGTGATCGCCTCGATGCCGTCGTCGCCGGTCAGCGGGTAGGTGCCGAAGCCGACCGCGGGCAGGACCTGGCCGTCGTTGAGCTCGTGGGTCATGTCGGCCACGCTACGACCATGAGCTTCCCGAACCCGTTGCACCGTCCGTATCCCGACGACGTCTACACGGGCGAGGGCGGCGAGGTCTCGGCGTGGCTGCGACGGGACGACACGGAGCCCGAGCTCACCTACAAGAACGGCGGGTCGTGCGAATACCTCGCGACCGGCGACCAGACGAACGGGCTCTACGGCCTCTACCGCTGGAGCTTCGGCGAGACCGAGTCCGGCCCCGACCCCCACTTCCACCGCGCGATCACCGAGTCGTTCTACGTGCTCGAGGGCGAAGTGCGGCTCTACGACGGCCACGAGTGGATCACCGCCCGCACCGGCGACTTCCTGCACGTCCCCGAGGGCGGGCTCCACGGCTTCCGCGGCCGCGACCACGCGCGGATGCTGCTCATGTTCACGCCCGGCGCGCCGCGCGAGGACTACTTCGAGACCCTCCACGCGTTGGGCTACGGGGCCACGATGACCGACGACGAACGGGTCGAGTTCATGCTCCAGCACGACACCTACTGGGTCTGATGGGTCAGCCGACCGTCGTCGCCCTCCACGTCGCGAAGGCCACCAGGCTCCCGATGCGCTCGGTCGAGGGGGTCGTGGCCGAGGCCGGGAAGGGGATCGTCGGCGACCGCTACCACGGCACCCGCCACCGGCACGTGACCGTGCAGTCCGCTGCCGCGCTGGCCGAGGCGGCGGCGGCGTACGGACGCGACGTGCCGTGGGAGCTGACCCGCCGCAACGTCACGGTCGAGGGGATCGACGCCATCCCGACGAAGCCCGGCACCCGGCTCCGGGTGGGTCAGGCGCTGCTCGAGGTCGTCCGCGTCGCGGCTCCCTGCAAGCTCCTCGACGACACCATCGGTCGGGGAGCGCAGGAAGCGCTGCGGCGCCGGGGAGGCACGGTGTTCCGCGTGCTCGAGTCGGGCACCATCACCGTGGGCGACGAGGTCGAGGTGGTGGAGGAGCCGTGAACGAGGTCGAGGAGCTGCTGGGCGTCTACGACGCCGACGGCGGGGTCCGCGGCGAGCTCGCCTACGTGTGGGGCCGCTGGCGCGGCACCGCCCACTGCTCGCTCTGCGACATCACCCACACCGCCTGGCGCCGCAAGCAGGAGTGGGACGCGATGGTCGCCGGGCTCCCGGTGCCGCTGCGCGTCGCGCACCGCAACGAGCTGGCGCCCGACGAGGCGCGTGCCGTCCAGGGCGTGCAGCTGGCCGCCGTCCTGGCGCGCCGTGAAGACGGGTGGCGGGTGTTCCTCCGCGCAGACCGTCTCGACGCCCTCGGCGGCGACGTCGCCGCCTTCGAGCAGGCCGTGCGTCGGGAGCTCGAGGCCTAGGCGCCGAACCAGGCGGGCAGCATGATCGTGAAGGCGAAGACGAAGCCGGTGACGATCAGGGTGACGGCCGTGAAGCCCATGATGTCGCGGATGCGCAGCCGGGCGATCGCGAGCAGCGGCAGCGCCCAGAACGGCTGGATCATGTTGGTCCACTGGTCGCCGTAGGCGATGCCCATCGTCACGATGCTCGGGTCGACGCCCAGCTTGGCGGCCGCCTCGAAGAAGATCGGCGCCTGCACCGCGAACTGGCCGCCGCCGCTGGGCACGAACATGTTGATCAGGCCGCCGGCGAGGAAGGCCCAGAGGCCGAGCGTGTACTCGTTGGAGATCGACACGAAGAAGTCGGCGAACACGGCGATCAGGCCGCTGCCGGTCATGATCCCGAGGATCCCGGCGTAGAGCGGGAACTGGAGCAGGATGTCGCCGACGTTGCGGGCCGCGTCGACCACCAGCCGACCGAGCTCGGCGGGCGACTTCACCAGCAGCATCACCAGGCAGAGGAACGTCCAGTTGACGATGTCGAGGGTGAGGACGAAGCCCTCCTGGGCGTAGTAGGTCACCAGGTAGGCCAGCAGCGCGACGCCCAGTGCGGTGGTGATGACGCGGCTGCCGTCGAGGCGCTCGGCGGGGGTCGGGCCCTCGCCGCTGCGGGTGTCGAGGAGCTCGGACTCCTCGCGCGCGAGGTCGGCGCCGGCGGGCAGCTCGACGACCGGGTCGTCGCCGCTGGGGGCGAGGCGGGCCATCGTGACCACGACGACCGCGACGGCCAGCACGATGCCGACGATGTTCCACCAGGTGAAGATCGTGTCGGTGACCGGGATCGTCGTGCCGAGCTGGTTGGCGACGTCGCTGCCGGGGGTGGCGACGGCCAGCGGCCCGGAGCCGGAGTAGCCCATGTGCCACACGACGTAGCCGGAGTAGCCCGACGCCACCAGCAGCGGGAAGTGCAGCTTCAGCCCGCGCTCACGGCCGGAGCGGGCGACCTCGATCGACAGCAGCGCCGCGACGACGAGCCCGAGGCCCCAGGTGATGAGCGAGGCGACCGCGGCGCAGAGCGCCACGAAGCCGTAGGCCTGCGGCGCGGTCCTCGGCACCGATGCCGCCCGGGTGAGCAGCCGGCGCACCGGACCGGTGTTGGCGAGCATGTGGCCCAGCAGCAGGATCAGCGCCATCTGCGTCATGAAGGCCAGCAGCCCGATCAGGCCGTCGCCCCAGCCACGGACGACGTCGACCGGGCCGGCGTCGGTGAGCAGCAGGGCGAGCACCGCGACGATGGCGGTGAGGATCACCGCGAAGGTCAGCGCGCTGGGCAGCCAGCGCTCCGAGATCCGGACGAGCGGGCGCGAGAGGGTCTTCAGCACGGTGTCCTCCGAGTAGGTGACCGGGGTGTGACCCGCAGCACGCTAGCGGAGGCGGCCCCCCCTGCCGCGACCCGGAGGGCGATGCGGGGCCGCATCAGCGCGGTCGGCGGCTCGAGCAGGTTGGTGACCCGCATCAGCGTGCGGGCGACCACGGGGTCGCGACGGGCGACGCGCTGGGCGCGGGCGACGTAGCGCGAGACCGCACCGTGTCCCGGCGGCCGTGCACCCTCGACGCCGGGCAGGTTGAGGTCGGCCCCGACGACGACGGTCCAGGCCCGCTCGGCGACGGCGGCCGCGTCGACCGCGTGGCGCCGCCGGACGTCCTCGAGCCCGCGTCCGGCGCGCCGACGCAGCGCCACCGCCTGCAGCGCAGCGAGGCTCATCCCCTGGCCGAACGCGGGGTCGACGCTGGTCACGGCGTCGCCCACGGCGGCGAACCCGCGGGGGAGGTCGACCTTGTCGAACCGCCGACGCCGGCAGTCGGGGAAGCGGTAGGTCACCGGCGGGTGGAGCAGCGCGCGCCCGGCGAGCAGCTCGGCGACCTCGGGGGCGACCACGCCGGCGGCGTAGTGCCGGAAGCCGTCGGCGTCCACGGGCGGCTGCTCCTCGTCGTAGCCACAGACCCCGATGACCCAGGTGTCGTCCTCCTGGGCGATCGCGACGCCGACCCGCGGCACCCGGGGCACAGCCGCGGACACGCACACCGACCGGCCGCCGAGGTCGCCGTCACGGCGCTCGACGTGCGTGGTCGCGTAGCGGACACCGACCCGGACCCGCTCGAGGGGCGGCTCGGCCATCCCCAGCGCCGCGAGCCACCGCACGCTCCTCGCCGACCGGCCGGTCGCGTCGACCACCAGGTCCGCGGCCAGCTCCTCCGCGGGACCGTCGGTGGCGCGGTCGCGCAGCCGTACGCCGGTGACGACGCGGCCGCTCCCGTCGGTCACGAGGCCCTGCACGTCGACGCGGTCGCGCACGACGACCTGCGGCAGCCGGATGGCCAGCCCCCGGACCGTCCGCTCGATCAGCGACCGGGACGCCGCGACGCCGTTCGCGCCGACCTCGGTGTCGGCGAGCAGCCCGCCGCCGATCCACCAGCGGCCGTTGCTGCCGATGTCGCCGCGGCTGATGGCCCCACCCGCGAGGAGGGCGTCGGTGAAGCCCGGCAGCAGCTCCTCCATCGCGAGCCGGCCGGACGCGAGCAGACCGTGCACCTGGCCGGCCTGGGGGGTGCCGGGCCGGACGCCGACGTGGCGCGCGACGTCGTCGCGCTCGAGCACGACGACCTCCCGGGAGAGCGGCGCGAGAGCGGCCGCGGCGAGCAGCCCGGCGACGCTGCCTCCGGCGACGACGACGCGGTCGTAGGTGGGGGAGGAGGAGTGGGTGGACGGCTGGGTCGACGGCTGGATGGACATGACAACCTCCTGGGTCTCGGGTGGTCGCACCGTGCTCGCGCCGGATGTCCACCCACCAGCTCAGTTGCTGTCCACCTCCGGTCCGGGTGGGCCGTGCAGCTCCCAGTCCCACAGCACCTCGACGAGCGCCTCGACGCCGGCGCGGAGGTGGCGGCGGTAGGTGCCGAAGGGCAGGTCGAGGACCTCCGCGGCCAGCTCCTGGCTGGCGGCAGGACGCAGGTAGGTGCGGTCGAGCACGCGGGCCGGCGAGTCGCCCCGGGGCTGCCGCCCGACCGCGGCCACGCCCGCCGACACGGCCTCGCGGAGCCGGGCCACCGGGTCGACCGTCGCGGGGTCCTCCCCGGAGCGGGGGCGGGCGAGGCGGGAGGTGAGCAGCGGCGAGCTCCGCAGCCGGGCGGGCCGGGCGTGGTCGCGCAGCGCGTCGCGCACCGCCTCGCCGAAGTCGTCGCGGGCCAGGGCGACCGGGGAGGCGACGGGCGGCGGCGCCGTACCTCCCGTGGCGAGCTCGGACTCGGTGAGCGCGTCCAGCCACTCGGCGTAGCCGGAGCGGCCGAAGTCGCGCGCCCACGCCGTCAGCACCCGTCCGTCCGCGAGCGGGATGTCGACGAGCGGTTCGAACCCGATGTAGCCCCAGATCGGGATCCAGGTGGCGCCGTGGGTCGAGGCCAGCGTCACCCAGCCGAGGTCGGGTCGTGCCCAGACCCGCAACGACAGCGCGGCGACGGCGTCGGAGAAGCCGCCGAGCCGGTCGGGGTCCTCGGCGTCGGCGATGACGTGGAGGAGCGTCTGCTCGCCGGGCTCCGGGGGACGGCGACGCCGGAGCTCCGCCAGCACGACCCCGGCGGCCGGGTCGGGCGTCGGCCCCGGGTCCGTGAGCTCGGCCGTGACGACCCCGCCGACGACCCGGCCACCGGGCGCGACGACCAGGTGGCCGGCCTCGGGCTGGTGCCCGAGCCAACCGGCCACGGCAGCACCCCGCTCGGGTCCGTCCGCACCGGTGAAGGCGGCGACCACCGCCTCCCGGTCCTGCGCGCTCGCAGCCGGCCGGTCGGCCAGGGTGCCGAGGTCCTCGAAGGCGTAGAGCGTGGCCGCGTCGGGGTTGCCGCGGTGGAGGAAGAGCAGGTCGGCGGCCGCGGAGGCGTGGGCGGAGCCGGTGGCGCGCGCCATCCGCTCGACCACGACGTCACGGATCCGGCGGTGGAGCAGGGAGAACTCGTCGCGGTCGCGCCAGCGCAGGTCGCGGTCGAGCGCGTCGCGCACGAGGTCGTGCACGGCCAGCCCGTCGGGGTGGGACTCCGAGTAGGGCCGGGCGCGCAGCCACGCCAGGAGCTCGTCGGCGGACTCGTCCGACACCTCGAGGACCGAGGCGAGCAGGGCGCGGTCGACCCGGCGGCTGTGGCCGCACACGTGCAGCGCGCGCCGCTGGTGCGGGTCGACGACGTCGTCGACGAAGGTCGCGAGCAGCCGGGCGGCGGCGTCAGGGTGGTCGACCAGCACACCCGGGCGCAGCGGCCCGCCCGCGACCTCGCCGCGCTCGGCGTACTCGTCGGCGGCGATCGCCAGCGCGAGCGGGTGGCCGTGGGTCGACCGGACGACGTCCTCGACGTCCACGTCGTCGGGGACCCCGCGGATGCGCAGCAGCGCCTCCGCGTCGCGGGCCGGCAGGTTCCGCAGCGGGAGGACCGAGATCAGGCTGCGCCAGCCGGGGTCGCGCCAGCGCTCGGGCGGGGGTGGGCGGCGGCTGCCCACGACCACGTGGCACCCCTCCGGCAGCGAGGGGAGGTAGCGGTCCCACAGCCAGGGCTCGTGGGCGCCGAGCGCCTCCGCGCGGTCGAGCAGCAGGACGGTGCCGGGATCGGGGGAGAGGCCGCCGACAGCGGCGACCAGCGCGTCGAGCGAGGGCGGCAGGGCGCCGGCGTCGACCCAGCGGGTGACACGTCCGTCGTCCTCCGCCTCGCACTCGGCCGCGCGCAGCAGGGTCGTCTTGCCGACGCCGCCGGGACCGTGGACGTGGAGGAGCACCCGCTCGTCGCCGGCGAGGAAGTCGCGGACCCGCGCCAGCTCGGCGTCGCGACCCACGAGGGCGCGCCGTCGCGCCGCCGAGAGACGGCCGGCCACGGTGCGGCGCATGGCCCATGATGGCGCGCGCGGCAGCGCGCCGTCACGCCTCAGCTGCCGATGTGGACGATCGCGTCGCCGGAGTTGACCAGCGGTGCCTCCGTACGGCCGATGACGATGCCGGTGCGGTTGGCGTAGACCGCGCGCAGCGTGCGGCCCCAGACGTCGACGAGGGCGCCGAGCCGCTCGCCGTCGGTGACCTGCTGGCCGAGGTGGGCGTCGAGGTCGAGGATGCCCGTACGCCGCGCCCGCACCCAGCCGCTCGCGCGGCACTCGACGCTGGCCGGGTGGTCGGGGTCGTCGGGCAGGTCGACCATGTCGAGCGCGGCGAGCACCCGGCGCACGCCCGTCACGGCCGGCTCGACGGCGTACTCGTCGAGGCGGAGGTTCTCCCCGCCCTCGTAGAGCAGGACGGTCGCGCCGCGCTCGCGCGCGGCGTGGCGCAGCGAGCCGTCGCGGATCTTCGCGTGGAGCATCACCGGCGCGGCGAAGGCCGTCGCGAGGGCGTGGGTCTTCGGGTCGTCGAGGTCGGCCCGGATCTGCGGGAGGTTGGAGCGACGGTCGGCGCCGGTGTGGAGGTCGATGCCGACCTCGCACTTCGCGACGACCTCCTCCATGAAGAGGTGGGCGATCCGGCTCGCGAGCGAGCCGCGGCGGGAGCCGGGGAACGAGCGGTTGAGGTCGCGCCGGTCGGGGAGGTAGCGGTCGCCGGCCATGAAGCCGAGGACGTTGACGATGGGGACGGCGATCAGGGTGCCGCGGAGGGTCTTCGGGTCGAGGCCCGCGAGGACCTGGCGGACCACCTCGACGCCGACGACCTCGTCACCGTGGATCGCCGCGTCGATCCACACCGTGGGGCCGTCCTCGCGGCCGTGGAAGACGCGGACGGGCAGGACGACGTCGGCGCCGGTGACGAGCCGGGTGATGGGGAGCTCGAGGTTGCGGGAGGTCCCGGCGCGGACCCGCACGGGCCCGATCCCGAAGGACTCGCGCGCCATCAGCGGCCCCGGTTCTTCCGGCGGACCGAGACCTTCGGCCGCCCGCCGAGGTAGGACTCGCTGGGGTCGACGAGGAAGCCCTGGCACAGCGCCTCGCGGCCGACCAGCATCCGGAAGCCCATCTCGTCACGGTTGCTGAGCGTCACCTCCGCGGTGACGACGCGGCCACAGAGGCTGACGTCGAGCTGCACGACGTAGCGCTCCTCCGCGTGGCCGCTGGAGCTGCGGACCTCGCGCCGGTCGACGACCTTCGACGTGACCGAGACGGCGTCCTCGTCGGAGTCCTGCCAGGGGTGGACGGAGTAGCGGACCCACAGCTCACCGTCGCGGTCGAGCTCCTCGAGGTCGAAGGCGTGGAGCGCCGACGTACGGGCGCCGGTGTCGACCTTGGCCTTCATCCAGGCGACCCCCGCGGTCGGGAGGCTCACCCACTCCCGCCATCCGACGATGGTGTTGGATGGCGGGGATCCCTCCGTTGCAGTCACCCGTCGATCCTCTCAGGTTGTCGAATGAAGCTCGCGATCCTCTCGGTTGCTCCCCGCGCCTACAGCACCCAGCGCCTGCGCACCGCCGCCCTTGACCGCGGCCACACGGTCAAGGTCCTCAACACGCTCCGCTTCGGCATCGACCTCAGCGGCGAGGAACCGGACCTGCAGTTCCGGGGCAAGCAGCTGACCGACTACGACGCGATCCTGCCGAGGATCGGCAACTCGATCACCTACTTCGGCACCGCGGTCGTCCGCCAGTTCGAGCAGATGGACGTCTACACGCCCAACACCTCCGCCGGCATCAGCAACAGCCGCGACAAGCTGCGGGCCTCGCAGATCCTGTCGCGCCACAACGTGCTGATGCCCGCGACGACGTTCGTGCGCGACCGCGCCGACGTGATCCCCGCGATCGAGCGGGTCGGCGGCGCGCCGGTCGTCATCAAGCTGCTCGAGGGGACGCAGGGGATCGGCGTGATCCTCGCCCCCGACCGCAAGGTCGCCGAGGCGATCATCGAGACCCTCCAGAGCACCAAGCAGAACGTCCTGATCCAGCGCTTCGTCAAGGAGAGCAAGGGCCGCGACATCCGTGCGCTCGTCGTCGGCGACCGCGTCGTCGCCGCGATGCGCCGGGTCGCCCAGGGCGACGAGTTCCGCTCCAACGTCCACCGCGGCGGCTCGGTCGAGGCCGTCGAGCTCGACCCGGAGTTCGAGGCCGCCGCCGTCCGCTCGGCCCAGATCATGGGGCTCAAGGTCGCCGGCGTCGACATGCTCGAGGGCAACGACGGCCCGCTGGTGATGGAGGTCAACTCCTCCCCGGGCCTCGAGGGCATCGAGAACGCCACCAAGCTCGACATCGCGGGCGCGATCATCGACTACATCGACAACCAGGTCGCCTTCCCCCAGATCGACGTCCGCCAGCGGCTCTCGGTCTCGACGGGATACGGCGTCGCCGAGCTCGCCGTCCACCAGGACGCCACCATCATCGGCAAGGCGATCGGCGACTCCGGCCTGTGGGAGAAGGACATCACCGTCCTGACGCTCCACCGCGGCACGCAGGTGATCCCCAACCCCCGCGCCTCCACGGAGCTCGAGGCCGAGGACCGGCTGCTGTGCTTCGGCAACCTCGAGGAGATGCGCTCGATGATCCCCGCGCGCCGCAAGCGCGGCCGGAAGGTCAAGCGGCTGCCGAAGCAGCCCATTCACGAGGGCTGATCCGGCAGTCCGCCTGAGTCCTTCCGGCCGTCGTCTCACTGCGAGACGTTGAACGGACCGGCCACACCTCCTGCGCTCGACCGGGCGTAGATCCGGCCGGGGTTGGTCGCCGGGGCGGCGCCGTTGCGGAGCCGGATGTCCCAGTCGCCGATGCCGGGCGGGGCCGCCGCCACGACCTGCGCCGTGGCTCCCGTGATCGCCGGACCGATGCTGCCGTCGGCGTTCACCCTGTGGAGCTGGATGACGGCTCCGAGCAGGTCACCGGTGCCGACCACCCGGAAGTCGCCCGACTTCCAGCGGGCCGTGCTGATGGTGATGCGGTCGGTGGCCGCGTTGGTCTGGCTGGTGAGCAGGTCCGACTCGGGACCGAAGCCCGCGGCGTTCCTGGCCTTGACGGTGAAGCCGTACGTCGTCCCCGGGCTCAGGCCGCTGACGGTCTGGCGCGGCACGGTCGTGACGGGCGGCTGCGTGGCGAGCGGCGTACCGGTGGCGTTGTAGACCGTCACCTGCCAGCCGTTCACCGACGAGTCGTTGTTCCACGTCAGGGCCACCGAGCTCTGGGTGGCCGTGCCCGCGAGCCCGGTCGGCTTGGCCGGCAGCGGGACCACCACGGGGGTGTAGCTGCCCTCGGCGAGGGTGAAGTTGCCGACCTGGTCGAAGGCGGCGATCTTCAGGGTCGTCGGCGCGTTGATCGGGATGCTCGTCCCGGTCAGCAGCTGGGCGTTGTCCGAGGGCAGGTCACCGGAGATTGCGGGCGAGCCGTCGGTCGTGAAGAACACCTGCCCGTTGCTCGCGACCGCGACCGCGTTGGCCTCGACCGCCGTGCCATCCGCCGCCGGCGCCGGCGAGAGCGTCAGTGTCGGTGGGGTGGTGTCACCGGTCGCGCCGCCGCCGAGCGCGAAGGGCACGCTGAGCTTGGCACCCGCCATCGATCGCACCTCGAAGGTGTAGCTCGCCGAGGCGTCCAGACCGTTGAGGGTGACCTGGGTGACGCCGGGGCCGACGCGGACGCCCTGGGTGGTCTGCTGGCCGTTGGCCGCGGCGCCGACGGCCTCGATGCTGTAGCCCGTCACCGGGTCAGCGGTCGGGACGGCGGCGACGGGGGTCCACTTCACGAGCGCGGATCCGCCGCTGCGCACGACCGAGGCGGTCCCGGTCGGGGACCCCTGGTCACCGGGTCCGGCCGGGCAGCCGCCGAAGCCGGGGCCGCCGGCCTCGCCGAACTCGGCGATCGTCAGGCCCTGCCGGTTGCCGTCGACGTCCTGGACCTCCCAGGACATCGCCCGCTCGCCGAGCGACGCCGCTGCTGCGACCTGCGCGGCGTTCAGCGTGTCGAAGACGTAGGTCGCGAGGAAGGTGCCGGGCGTCGGGAACTCCAGCGAGGAGCTGTAGCCGCCCTTGGGGGCCGGCACGAGCGGGCCGGGGATCGCGCTGATGCTGCGCCGGCCGATCAGGTCGACCAGGTCGGGCTGGATGATGCGCTGCTCGAGGAAGTCGGGGTTCACGTCGGCGCCGAAGCTGCCCTCGACGGTGACGGTCCGGGTGGCGCTGTCGAGGACCATGTCCTGGGTGACCGTCGCGGACGACGTGGTCGTGGTGTCCCGCGATCCGTCGGGGAAGGTGATCGAGACGACGTCGCCGGCCTTGATGTCCGGGGTCACGTCGAGACCGGTCCCGGCGCCCCAGCAGATGCCGCCGGGGTGGTTGACCTCGAAGGCGACGTCGGTGCCGGAGACCTCGGCCCGCGCGGAGCCGACGACGCCGACGCCGGCCCGGGTCACCTCGACGAGCGCGACCTCGCCCTCGTGGCTGGAGTAGCCCTCGACGGAGACGAAGTCACGGTCGGGGAAGATGACGATGTTGTCGGGGAACTGCGGGACCGCTGCCGAGGCGCTGTCGGCGATGAACGCCAGCGGGGTGAGCGCGAGACCGATGGTCAGGATCGCGCTGGTGAAGGCTCGTCGGCGCCGCCGCTGCGGGACCGTGGGTGACGGGGAACGCTGCATTGCTCGGACCTCCTCAGAGATGTCGAGGATCGAGTCGGTCCCAACCCCCTCGAGCGTCTTCACGTTCCTCCCACGATCTTGAGCAATGCTGGGGGCCTCGTCCGAGGAGGTCGCCGTGGAGCTGGAACGCGTGTCGGGCTGGGTGGCGCGTCAGGCCCGGGCGCCGTTCGCCGCGACGAGTGGTGCGGTCGTCCTGTTCTGCCTGTCGTTGACCCCGTCGCTGCTGCCGAGGCTCGCGCTGTCCCAGGCCCTGCTGAGCGCGCTGTGCCTGCTGCTGGGCTACGGCGCCGGTGCGCTGCTCGGCTGGCTGGTCCGCAGCTGCGGGGGCCACCTGTCCGGGCAGGCGCGGTCGAGGGCCTGGCGGGTCCTCGCGGCGCTGGGAGGTGCCGCCTGCCTGGTCTTCCTGTTGCTGGGGCTGCGGTGGGAGAACGAGGTGCGTGTCCTCGTCGGCATGGACCGGGTGGGGATCGGGCACGCGGTGGTCGGCGCAGCGGTGGCCGTGGTGCTCTTCGCGCTCCTGCTCCTGGTCGCGCGCGGGGTCAAGGCCCTCGGCCGCCTGGCGGGTCGCCAGGTCGGGCGGGTCCTCCCCGCGGGCCCGGCGACCGTGATCGGGGGACTGCTGGTGGCGGTCGTCGCCTACGAGGTCGTCGTCGGCATCGGCGGGGCCAGGCTGCTCGGCGCCCTCGACTCGACGTTCCGCACGATCAACGACGAGTTCCGCACCGACCTCCCGGCGCCGACGGTGGCCGGGGTGTCGGCCGGGCCCGGGTCGACCCAGACGTGGGACGACCTCGGCCGGCAGGGTCGGCTGTTCGTCTCGAACGCGCCGACCCTCGAGGCGATCGAGGCCTTCTCCGACGGGCCGGCCCTCGCGCCCGTCCGGGCCTACGTCGGAGCGGGCCAGGCCGGCGTCGACGTACGCCGGGAGGCCGATCAGGCCGTGGCCGAGATGGAGGCGCTCGGCGGCTTCGACCGGGCCGTCGTCAACGTCGTCACCGGAACCGGTCGCGGGTGGGTCAACGAGAACCAGGCCCAGGCGCTGGAGTACATGTGGGGTGGCGACACCGCGACCGTCAGCCTCCAGTACTCCTACCTCCCGAGCTGGATGTCGTTCCTGCTCGACCGTCAGCGGTCGCAGGACGCCGGTCGCGCCCTGTTCGACGCGATCTACGCCCGGTGGCTGGACATCCCGGAGGACGACCGGCCGCTCCTCGTCGTCAGTGGAGAGAGCCTGGGCAGCTTCGGGGGCGAGGCCGCCTTCAGCGGGCCGCAGGACATGGCCACCCGCACCTCCGGTGCCCTCTTCGTCGGTCCCACGGCCAACAACGTCCTCTGGGGACGGCTGACCGAGGAACGCGATCCCGGGAGCCCGGAGGTGCTTCCCGTGGCCGACGGAGGGGAGATCGTGCGCTTCGCCGAACGGCCCGCGGACTGGGTCGCTCCCGGGGAGTGGACGGGGACGCGGGTGGGCTACCTCCAGCACGCCAACGACCCGATCACCTGGTGGTCGCTCGACCTCGCCGTCGAGCGCCCCGACTGGCTCGAGGAGGACCGCGGGCGCAGCGTGTCCCCGCACGTGCGGTGGGTGCCGGTGGTGACCATGCTCCAGCTGGGCATCGACCAGGCGATGGCCAACTCGGTGCCGGCCGGCCAGGGCCACCAGTTCGGTCAGCTGCCGGTCTATGCCTGGGCCGAGATCCTGCCGCCCCCCGGATGGACCGACGCCGACTCCGAGCGGCTGGCGGAGACCGTGCGCCGCCGGCCGCCGGCGGGTTCGTAGGCGACGGCGAAGCGGGGTGTGTAGGCGTCGAGGCCGGGTGGGGCGGTGAGGTGGATCCGGGACTCGGGCTCGGTGAGTCGGGTGGTGCCGTGGTGGTCGACGAGGTAGGTGTCGCCGTGGGGTGTCTGCCAGAGATGTCGGCCGGGGCCGGCGGGGCGGCAGCGGAAT
>NZ_BAAAJT010000002.1:1654195-1767398 GCF_039527245.1 Nocardioides aestuarii | reverse complement strand
GAAGTCGACGCCGTCGCGTCGGGCGGTCCTCGGGGCGAAGGGGAAGACGTCGCCGCCGGTCAGCAGCCAGACCTGGTCCTTGGGCAGCGCGGGGTGCTCGTAGCGGTCGACAGCGGTCTTCCCGTGCAGGTCGATGACGGGCGTGATCCGGACGTCGGCGTGCCCGAGGAGGTCGGCGAGGCTGGCCACCAGCATCGGGCCGATGCCCTCGACGCGGGCGATGCCCGTCTGGCCGGTGAGGGCGTCCTGGCTCAGGTGGACGAAGACCTGCGCCTTGACCCGCATCGCGGCGAGCTGCCGCGGGGACAGCCGGCTGAGGCGCTGCGCGGTGTCGGGCAGGTGGTCGGGCGCCCATGCTGGCTGCTCCGGCTGCCCGGGGTCGGTGTCGGTGTCGTCGTCGTCCTGGTGGTGGTCGATGAGGAGCTTGATCAGCTCGGCGGGGCGGGCGAGCCAGCCGAAGGCGCGGGCGCGGAGCTCGTCGCGGTTGTGGTCGTGACCGTGCTCGACGGCCAGGATGTCGGCGACCCGGTCGACCATCGCGTCGATCCAGACCGCGTCGCCGGCGTGGATGCGGGCGATGACGGTCCGCAGCCCGAACTCATCAGTGCGGGACAGCGCGACGTAGCGGCGGTGCTTCTCGGCCTCGCGGCGCATGGCGTGGGCCTCGGGGTCGGCCTCGATGACCTTGGCGGTCGCGATCTCCAGCACCGTGGCGGGGGCGTGGCCGGCGATCGCTGCCGACACGGCCCGGTCGACGATCCCGACGGTGGCCGCCGGGAGTGCACGGGAGAGGGAGGCGACCTTGCGGGCCACCCACGGCTCGCAGTCGCCGGCCTCGACCACGGCCCACACGCGCGGGAGGCGGTGCTGGAGGTCGAGGGTGTCGGCGGCCAGCGCCCGGGTGGTCAGGGTGTGGGTCTCGCGCGCCATCGCCAGCTCCGGCAGCGCGTACTCCCGCACGGCCGGCGTCCCGTCCCCGCCCGGCGAGGTCATCGGGTCGCGCTCGGAGCGCGGTTCGCCGTGCATCACGCACCAGTGGGCCACCACCCGCATCTCCGCCACCTCCGCCGCACGCCGCGCGCGGACCGCCTCGTGGGCGGCGTCGAGGACCAGCTGCGCCGAGCGGTCCTCGAGGGATGCGGTGGTGGACATGGCCGCAGTCTACTCGAACATGTGTTCGAACACAAGTGGCAGTCGTCCTGAGCGGCCGACGACACGCCGCTCGGGACCGGCTGAACGCAGGACCGTGCAGCCCTGACAGGCTGTGGCGCGCCGACACGACGACGGGGGAGGGCCACATGGCCAGGCTGTGCGAGAACGACCACGAGGTCCGCGAGGCGATGTTTTACTGCCCGACCTGCGGGTCGGAGTCCGTCTCCGAGCGTGCGCCCGGCCGCCTCCCCGTCGCCACGGCCGAGGACCATGCGTTGCTCCGTCGCCGTCAGCAGGCCGAGGAGCGGCTGACGGGCTTCCTCAGGACGGGCGCGCTGCTCCTCGTCGGCGGGGTCGTCGCCGCCGTGGTGTCGATCGCCCTGGCGGCCGGTGGTAGCGGCGCCGGCTACGGCTTCTTCGCGCTGGTCGCGTGGCTGTTGGGGGCCGCCGGAGCCGGCTACCTGCTCTGCGGGATCGTCGGCTGGGGCGTGAAGTACGGCAACGAGGCGACCGCGCGCGACTAGGCCGGGCGCACCCCGGCCAGCGCACGGCGTACGGCGTCGGCCGGGTCGGCCGCGACCTCCGGCCCTCCGGAGGCGGGCAGGTCCCAGCCGAGCAGGGCGACGGCGGGCACGCCGGTGCGGCAGGCGAGGGCGACCTCGCTGAGCGTCCCCCAGCTGCCGCCGACCGCGACGACCGCGTCGACGGCTCGCACGACCAAGGCGTTGCGGACCTCGCCGAGCCCGGTCGCGATCGCGACCGTCAGGTGGGGGTTGGCCTCGGACCGGTCGGCCCCCGGCAGCAGCCCGACCACCACCGCGCCGGCCGCCGCGGCACCCGCCGACGCCGCCTCCATCACGCCCGTCCCGCCGCCGGTGACCACGACGCACCCCGCGTCACCCAGCAGCCGCCCGACCTCCCGGGCCGCAGCCAGCACCGCGGCGTCCGGGGCGCCGCTCGGACCCACCACCGCGACGTAGGCACCGGTCATCCCGGCATCGTAGGGAGAGGATGGCCCCATGAGCGACCTCAACTTCTACGTCGGGCTCCACCCGCTCGGAGCAGCCGCCGTCGTGGTGTCGACCGTGCTGCTCTACTTCGCCTTCGCGGCGATCATCGGCTGGTCGGGGCAACGGCTGTTCGCGTCGCCGTCGAGCTTCGACCTCGCGATCGTCACCGTCCTGGGCGCGATCGTCGGCCGCGCGATCCTCGGCCAGGTCCCGACCCTGTCCGGAGCCCTGCTCGCGCTCGCCACCCTCTTCACGCTCGAGGCGCTCACGGGTCGCGTACGCCGCTCCGAGCGGATCCGCAGCCGGCAACGCGAGCGCGCCACGGCCGTCATGGTGGCCGGACGCCCGGACCGGCAGGCGATGCACCGCCACCACCTCGACGACGTCGCGCTCTGGGCCGCCCTCCGCGCGGCGGGGGTGCACGACCCGCACGACGTGGCGCTCGTGGTGCTCGAGCAGACCGGCCGGTTCTCGGTCCTGCGCCGCGGTGAGCCGCTCCATCCCGCGGTCCTCACGGGCGTCCGGCACTCCGACCAGGTGCGGGCGCGGCTGGTCGCCGCCGGGCTCACCTGACCGGTCAGTCGAGGAGCTCGGTCAGCGCCGAGACGGTCCGGTCCGGGGACACGCCCCAGGGGTCGAGCGCGGCGGCGGGCGACCGGCGTACCCACACGGCGGCGAGGCCGACGTGCTTCGCGCCGATGATGTCGAAGGAGTTGCCGGAGACCAGGGCGACCCGCTCGGCCCGGAGGTCGAGCGTCGCGAGCAGGTGGGCGTAGACGGCCGGATCGGGCTTGAAGCTCTGCACGGGCTCGACGGTGACCACGTCGTCGAGCAGCGGCAGCAACCCGGCGTGGTCGAGCAGGTCCCGCGCCGAGGCCTCGACGCCGTTGGTGAAGGCGACGGCCCGGACCCCGCTGTCGCGCAGCCGCTGGAGCGCCTCCCGCGCGTCGTCGTAGGCCGGCAGCCGGCGATAGCCGTCGAGCAGCCCCTGCCGCTCGTCGTCGGTCAGTGCGACCTCGAAGCGCTGGGCGACGGCGTCGAGGGCCTGCGCGGTGCAGACGCCGAAGTCGACCCAGTCGCGCATCACCGCCCGGCGGAACGTGTACTCGAGCTGGACCTGGCGCCACGCGTCGGAGAAGGCGGGGGCCCGGTCGCCGACGACCGACCGCAACCGGTCGACCTGGCCGCCGGTGTCGACGAGCGTGCCGTAGACGTCGAGGGCGAGGGCGTCGACGTCAGGCGTCAGCGTCGTCATGGGCGCCCGCCTCCTCCAGCCGCTGGTGGAGCCGGTCGCGGACCTCGTCGGCGGTGTAGGCCCGCCGCTGCCGTTCCTGCCGCGTGATCGCTGCCCCGGTCGCCGCGACTCCGACGACACCGGCCAGCCCGAGCCACTTCCACCATGCTGTCGAGGCCTGCATGCCTCTCACCCTAGGGTCATCCCATGGCTCGGGCACTCGACCTCGACGACGCGGTGGCGCTCGCTCGCACCGGCGACCTCTGGCTCTTCCGCGGCCACTCCGCCCCGGACCGGGCGATCCAGACCGTGACCAACGCGCCGGTCAACCACGTCGGCATGGCCGTCGTCCTCGACGACCTCCCGCCGCTGATGTGGCACGCCGAGCTCGGCAAGACCCTCCAGGACCACTGGACCGGCGACCACCACCGCGGCGTCCAGCTCCACGACCTCCGCGCCGCCGTCACCCGCTGGCAGGAGGTCTACGGCCAGGCCGCGTGGCTGCGCCAGCTCACCCCGGAGGTCGGTCGCGCCGAGGAGGACGCCGTCATGCGCTCGATCGCGCGCCTCGACGGGGTCTCGTTCCCGAGCACCGCGAGGCTGGCGGGCCGCTGGCTCCGCGGCCGGGACGCCTACGTCGCGCCGCGCGACCGCGGCCGTCCCCGACCTCGGCCCGAGGAGGCCTACTGCGCCGAGGTCGTGGCGCTGACGATGCAGGAGATGGGCCTGCTCGGGGACGACCGGCGCGCGAGCTGGTACGACCCCGGCACCTTCTGGAGTGGGGAGTTCCTCCCGCTCACCGACGGGTGGTCCTACGGCCGCGAGGTCGCGGTCGCCCGCGAGCGCGTCTGACCGACGCCCACCTCGGTCAGGCCAGGTCGGCCTGGGCCCGCACCCACGCCCACGCGTCGTCGACGGCGCCCAGCCGCGGCCGGGTCGTCGGCAGCAGGTGGAACGGTCGCTGCCGCCGGTCGTGCCAGAGCGTCCCGCCCTCCGGTGCCGGGTCGGTCGCGGCCAGCCAGACCGTCGTCTCGGCGCCGCCGTCGGCGTCGCGCAGCACCGGACGCATCACCTGCCGGAAGCGGGGGAGCGAGGTCTGCACGCCCGGCGTGTCCGCCCAGCCCGGGTGGGTCGCGTAGACCGACGTCGAGGGCCAGCGCCGCTGGAGCAGCGGCAGCAGCTCGACCTGGAGCCGCTTGCTGCGCGCGTAGGCGGTCGTCGGCGAGTAGTCGCCGCGCTCGTACTCGAGGTCGTCCTCGACCAGCCGCTGGCCGTACATCCCACCGCTGGTCACGAACAGCACCCGCGCCCCGTCGGTCAGCACCGGCGCGAGCAGGTCGGTGAGCAGCACCGGCGCCAGGACGTGGAGCGACATCGTCAGCTCGTGGCCCTGCGGGGACTCGGTGCGTTCCGACGGCATCGCGCCGGCGTTGTGGACCAGCACGTCGAGCCGGTCGAGCCCGCCCGCCAGCCGCTCGCCGAGGTCGCGGACGTCGTCGAGGTCGCCGAGGTCGCAGCGGTCGACCACGACGGACGCGCCGGGGACGGCCGCGAACAGCTCGTCGCGCACCCGACGTCCCTTCTCCTCGTCGCGGACGACGAGGTGGACGGTCGCCCCGAGCGCGGCCAGCCCGCGGGCCGTCGCCAGGCCGAGGCCGGACGTCGCCCCCGTGACCGCGGCGACCTTCCCGGTCAGCGAGCCGGAGGCCGGGTCCGCGGGCCAGCCGGGCAGCCGGCGGCGTACGGCCGGACCGACGGAGCTGAAGCCGAGGACCACGCTGCGGTCCAGCACGGTGTCGACGGCACGGGAGGCGGCCTGGAAGGTCATGGTCACGAGCCTACGGAGAGGGCTAGCGTCGGCCCATGGCCTCGATCCTCAACCCCTACCTCAACTTCGACGGCAACACCCGGGAGGCGATGGAGTTCTACCAGTCCGTCCTCGGTGGCCAGCTCGACGTCATGACGTTCGGCCAGATGGGCGGGGAGCCCGCCGACGGCGTGATGCACGCCTACCTGGGCACTCCCGCGGGCTTCCACCTGATGGCCTCCGACGGTCCTCCGGGGCAGCCCGCCCCCACGCCCGGCGGCGCGGTCAGCCTCAGCCTCTCCGGCGACGACCACGACGAGCTGACCGGGTGGTTCCACGCTCTCGCCGAGGGTGGCACCGTGCTGCAGGCGCTCGAGCCGCAGATGTGGGGTGACACCTTCGGCATGTGCGTCGACCGGTTCGGCATCCAGTGGCTGGTCAACATCTCCGGCCAGCGGCAGGGCTGAGCCTCACTCCCCCCAGAACGACCGGAAGGCGGGGCTGAACCAGCCGTCGCCCGAGTCCGCGGGTACGCCGCGCAGCGGCCGGCCGCCGTAGGCGTGGCCGTCCTGCGCTCCGTCGTAGCGCAGCCACGTCTGGGTCGGACCGGTGCCGCGGCTGGCGACCGACCAGTCGCACACGCCGTCGGCGAAGAGCTCCTCGAGCGTGGCGACCTGCTCCTCGGTGAACAGCGACCCGACCGGACCGTAGTCGTCGAGCGTGAAGGGGCGCAGCCGGCAGGCGACGTTGTCGTTGGCGAGCGGTCCGCCCGCCTCCTGGCGCGGCGTCGAGAGCCGGGTCTGGAGGACCTGCAGCTCCTCGACGTCGCACGCCCCCTCGAGCTCGGCGACCACGCAGCGGTCCGTCACGTCCTCGGGCCGGTTCGCGACGACCTTCTCGGCCAGCGTCGCGCCGGACCGGTCGGCCTCGACGGCGGTCAGCCAGGCGTCCATGGCCAGCAGCGCATCGCCCGCCCACCGCGGATCCCCGATCAGCGGCGTCGGACCGAACCACATGACGCGGTTGTCGGTGTGGCCCTGGTCGGCGAGCAGCCGCTCCTCGGTCCAGAACGCGTGGGCGTAGTCGTGGGCGATGCCGGGGTCGGGTCCGCCGTGGTTGATGATCGCGACCTCGTCGAGGTTGGTCATCTCGTTGACGAGCCCGGTGCGGTAGGCATTCGCGATCGCCGTGGCGTCGCCGGCGACGCGCTCGTCGGTGCGACGGCTGTCGACGTCGAGCCCGCCGATCTTCGCGTTGAGGTCGACGAACTGCTGAGGGGTGATCAGCCCTCGCTTCACCGCGGACAGGCCGAACTGGATGCCCGTGTTGGCGAAGGGGATGCCGGCGAACCCGTGGCCGACCTGCTGCTCCTCCGCGCCCCACGCCGACTCCGGTCGAGGGCCGAGCAGGTTGCCCATGATGTCGAGGACCGAGCAGCGCACCCCGCCGGGGTTGGTCTCCGCGTCGTACCGCGTCGCCGGGTCACCGGCGACCGGGTCGAGCGTCCCGTCACACGGGTTCTCGGGGTTCAGCGCCGCCTTGAAGAGACCCTCGTCGGCGACCACCGCGTTGACGTGCGAGAGGTGGCCCTCGACGGCCGCCATCTGTGTCGGCGTCCACACGACACCCGGCGCCCAGCGCGACGGGTCCTCGAAGTAGAGCCGCAGCAGGTGGTAGTCGGCGAACTGCGCGCCCGCGGTCAGCGTGTCCGGGTAGGAGCAGGTCGTGACGAGGCCCTGGTAGATGCCGGGGTAGGCGTTGGCGACGGTGTGCTGGGCGATCGAGCCACCCGAGCAGCCGGTGCCGATCGTGTAGCGCAGCTCGCCGTAGCGCTCGACGAGCCGTTCCTTGACCATCAGCAGCGACTCGGCCTCCATCGCGACGTTGCAGTTGTGGCCGGTGTTGGCCAGGGCGGTCGAGGCGACCGCGAAGCCCTTCCCCAGCGCGGTGACATAGCTCGGCTCGACCCCCGGGACCGACTCGAGGGTCCCGGAGTAGTCGGCCAGCGGCGTCCCGCCCGGCTCGTACGCCGCCCCGCAGTTGCCGCCGTGGGTGATGAGCAGCTTGTGGTTCCACTGGTCCTGCGGAGCCCACGCCTTCCAGCGCGTCCCCGGCTGCCAGAGCTGGAGGATCGTGTAGCGGTCGCGGTACTGGAAGCCGTACTCGCGCCGCACGATGAACGGGACCTCGACGCCCTCGTCGGTGGTCGTGGTCGCGACGTCGGCCGGCGGGTTGTCCCGGTCGTAGGGCTTCAGGTCGCTCTCGAGCGGGTCGGTCGACTTGTAGAAGAACCCGTGGGTCGCCGGCTCGTTGCACTGCGCGTCGACCGCGGACTCCTGGCAGCGGTAGTGGTCGAGCTGCGGGCCGGAGAAGACCGGCCCGCCGTTGGCGTGGTTGACGACGCGTGCCCGGTCGAGGAGGTCGCCCGGCGCGGTCGCCCGCAGCCGGTTGCGGCCCTCGCGCAGCCCGGTCACCAGGCCGTAGAACCGACCGTCGCGGCGTACCCGGAACCGATCGGTGACGTCGTCGCCGTTGAGCCGGACCCGGACCCGGCCGGCGTCGACCCGGCGGGGCAGGACGACCTCGACGAGGGCGTCGCCGGCGGAGACGAGGTCGCTGCGGTTGGACAGCACCTCGAGGTGGAAGGTCCGCGCCTCCGGCGCTGTGGCCGTGGTGGCGCCGGCGGGCGCCGCGGTGGTGGGGACCGCCAGGAGCGGGAGCAGCAGGAGCAGGACTCGCCTCATGCCACCCCAACGAGCGGTGGTGGCAGGCGTCACGGGCCGGTACGACGGAGGGGACGGGGTCTCCGACCCCGAGAAGGAGGGAACGACATGTTGCGCAGCATCGCCAACCGTGTCCTGTCCGGTGGCCGACGCACGGCCACGCCCACCACCGGCCGCTCCACGACCGGTGGCGGAGCCACCGGCGGGTCGGCCAACCGCGAGATCGAGCGCGGCGCGAAGTCGCTGATCCGCGGGGTGAGCCGCAAGAAGCGCGGCCTCTGAGCTGCCCGTGTCCCTTCCGCCCCGCGGGCGGGAGGGGCACGATGCGCCCATGGTCCGTTGCCTGCTGCTGGTCCTGGGGCTGCTGTTGCTCGGGTGCAGCAGCAGGACCGCGGACGCCCCCACGGTCGAGTTCGATCCCGCGCTCCACGACGAGCTGCTCCAGATGATGGAGGACGACCAGGCCTCGCGCACCGGCGGCGAGCTCGTCGGCAGCGACCAGGAGCGGACGAACCGGCTGAAGGAGATCATCGCCGAGCACGGCTGGCCGACCTGGGACCTCGTCGGCGAGGACGGCGAGGAGGCCGCGTGGGTCATCGCCCAGCACTCCGACCTCGACCCGGAGTTCCAGGCCGAGGCGCTGGAGCTGCTGCGCGAGGCGGTCGCCGACGACCAGGCCTCGCCCGGCAACCTCGCCTACCTCGAGGACCGGGTCCGCGCCGGCCGCGGCGAGCCCCAGCTCTACGGCACCCAGACCGGCTGCACCCGCAACGGGAAGCCCGCGATGCCCGACCTCGAGGACCCCGACGGCCTCGACGAGCGTCGCGAGCAAGCAGGGCTCCCGCCGTACGAGCGCTACCTGCGTCAGATGACCCGGATCTGCAAGCAGGGGTGACCCGGCCCGGTTAGAGTTCGCCGACCACGCACATCATCTCGGGGGAGTAGTCGGCATGCTGCGCAACCACGCGGCCGGGGCGGCCCACGCACTCATCACGCTCGCGATCGCTGCGGCACTGACGGTGTCCGGCCCGGGGGCGGCCGTGGCCGGTGACCCGGTGCTCGAGATCCTCGATGTCGACACCTCGGTCCCGGGGCACGTCGCGGCGACCGTGAGCACCGACGCCCAGCAGCTGCGCGGGATCCTGCGCCGCGAGTCCGGGGTGTCCATCGCGTCGACCGGCTGGTTCCCGGTGGAGGACGGCACGGCTGTCGTGGAGGCAGAGACCTGGGGCATGAGGACGTCGATGGGCTACGTGCTCGAGGTGATCAGCTGCACCGGCACCAGCACGTCCGGGTGCGCCACGTCGTCGACCTCCTTCGTGCCCACCGACGTCGCGCCCGTGGTCGAGTTCTCCGACGACGACCTCCTCACCGGCACCGAGCAGGCGACGGCGGTCGTGCACGACGAGGGTGGGGGCGAGCTGATGGCCTACTACCGGGGGCCCTTCACCGGCCAGCTGCTCCACGAGGGCTCGCAGGTGCTCCGGCTCGACCACGGCGCGAACCATGTGTGGGTCGCGCGGTGCAACGGCCGTCTCGGGTGCAACTCGTTCGGGATAGAGGAGCACTACGCGGTCGACAAGGGCTACGCCGTCGGGTCGACGTCGCCCGGAGCCCTCCTGCCCGACGGCGGTCCTGCCGCCGACGCGACCGTGACCTTCCAGGTCGCGGACACGGTGCCCTACACCTTCCGTGGCCACCTGCTCCCGTCCGCGCACGCCGCGACCGAGGGTCGGCCCGCGGTGGTGGCCGAGGACCTGCTGCCGGTGGACGGCACGATCTCGATCCCGCTCGACCTGACGCCGCTGCCCGACGGTGGGCACCTCCTCGTGGGGGAGCTGAGCCGCTCGACGCCCACGGGTCCCGTGGTCCAGTGGGCGCTCGCCAGGCCCCCAGAGGTCGACCGGGAGGGCCCGCGGTTCCAGTTCGCCTCGCTGGGCGCGGACGTCTTCCACCCGGTGCGCGACGGACATCTCGACGAGGTCACCCTCTCGGCGCACTTCTACGAGCCGCGGTCGGCGAGGACCACCCTGAGGGTCGTGCACGAGGAGAGCGGCACCGAGGTCGAGGTCGGCAGCACTGATGGACCGGGCGGTGAGGTCGCCGGGACCTGGGACGGCCGCACAGCCGACGGGCGGCTGGCTCCGGCCGGGCGCTGGGAGCTGCGCTTCGCCGGGGTCGACGAGCTCGGCAACCGGACCGAGGCGGTCGCCGGTGAGCTGCGCCTGACCCACAAACGGGTGGTCGAGGTGCGTCAGGTCTTCGCCGTCTCCGCGCGCGCGTCCCGGGTGGACCCCGGCACCTCGCGGTGCGGGCGCGTCGTCCGCGACCCCGGTGGCTGGCGCGGCGGGCTCGGATACCGCACGAAGCCCTGCGGCAGCCGGGTGTCCGTCTACACCTCCCACGAGCTCGACGTCGTCCCGCGGGGCTGGCTCGGGGGGAAGGTGGGCGTGTCCGCGCTCGGCCGTTCTGCCCAGCACCGGCCGAACACCGTTCCGTCCGAGGCCCGCCTGGTCCTCCGCTCGGAGTGGCGCGAGCCGAGTCGCCGGATGCTGGCGCCCCAGGGTTGGTACTCGACCCGCCTCGTCAGGCGCGAGTCGGACGGCGACCCGGTGGAGTGGGTCGCGGGCGTCGACGGCGGTGCCCAGCGCTACGACGTGCGGAGGTTCCGGGTCGTCTTCGAGGGACGGGCCCTGCGCTGACAGCACACGGCCCGTCTGGAAGATTCTCGACAGAGTTCCGTCGACGGGTGTCGTGCGGCGACCGTCCCGTTCGTGGACATGGTGGAGGCGGCCCTGACGGAGGACCGCCACGACCCAGGAGGACCAGATGCCGGAATACATGCTGTCCGTGAACCACGTCGACGGGGAGCCGATCCCGCGCAGCGACGAGATGGAGCGGATGTTCGCCGACGTCGGCGCCTTCAACGACAAGGTCCGGGAGGCCGGTGCGTGGGTCTTCGCCGGCGGACTGATGCCGCGCGAGACCGCCACCACCGTCGACAACACCGGCGACGCGCCGGTCCTCAACGACGGTCCCTTCGCCGAGACCAAGGAGTGGCTCGGCGGGTTCTGGATCATCGACGTCGCCGACCTCGACGAGGCGCTGCGCTGGGCCGAGCAGGGCTCGAGGGCCTGCGGCGCCCCGGTCGAGGTCCGCCCCTTCCAGGCCGAGTGAGCGACGTCGACGAGCGGGTCGAGGCGATCTTCCGGGCCGAGTTCGGCCGGGTCGTCGCCTCCCTCGCCCGCCGCTTCGGTGACCTCGACGTCGCCGAGGACGCCGCGGGCGAGGCCCTGGTCGTGGCGCTGGAGCGGTGGCCGGTCGACGGCATCCCGCCCAACCCCGGCGGCTGGCTCACCACCACCGCCGGCAACCGCGCGATCGACCGGATCCGCCGGGAGTCGCGTCGCGACGACAAGCACCGGGCCGCCGAGATGATCCACGACCCCGATCCCCACGAGCCGACCGGTCCGGTCGAGGACGACCGGCTCCGCCTCGTGTTCACCTGCTGCCACCCCGCCCTCGCCCCCGAGGCCCGGGTGGCGCTCACGCTTCGCCTCCTCGGCGGCCTCACGGTCGCCGAGATCGCGGCGGCGTTCCTGGTCCCCGAGACCACCATGGCGCAGCGGATCACGCGCGCGAAGCGCAAGGTCGCCGGCGCCCACATCCCCTACCGGGTGCCGGCCGCCGCCGACCTGCCTGCCCGGCTCGCGACGGTCCTGGCCGTCGTCTACCTCGTCTTCAACGAGGGCTACCTGCCCAGTTCAGAGGCCTCCAGCGGCGACGCGGACGTACGCCGCGACCTGACCGCCGAGGCGGTCCGGCTGGCCCGCGTCCTCCACGAGCTGCTGCCCGACGAACCGGAGGCGACCGGGCTGCTCGCGCTGCTCCTCCTCACCGACGCCCGACGCGACGCCAGGTTCGCCGGCGGCGAGCTGGTCCCGCTGCAGGAGCAGGACCGGGCCGGCTGGGACCGCTCCCAGATCGCCGAGGGGCACGCGCTCGTCCGCGAGTGCCTCGCCCGGGCCGTGGACACCGGCGTCGGTCCCGGCCGCTACCAGCTGCTCGCCGCCGTCAACGCCGTCCACACCGACGCCGCCGACGCCCGTGACACCGACTGGTCGCAGATCGCGGCGCTCTACCAGCAGCTGGTCGTCGTCGATCCCTCGCCCGTCGTCCGGCTCAACCGGGCCGTCGCCCTGGCCGAGGTCGACGGCCCCGCGGTCGCCCTCGCCGAGGTCGACCGGCTGGGTGACACGGCGATGGCCGGCTACCACGCGTGGCACGCGACCCGGGCCGACCTGCTGCGCCGGCTGGGGAGGACCGCGGAGTCGCGGGCGGCGTACGACGCGGCGGTGGAGGCGGCGACGAACCCGGCGGAGCAGGCGTGGCTGCGACGTCGGCGCGACCAGCTGGCAGCGCAGTGACGCGGGGTCAGCGGCCCACCGAGTCGAGCCAGGCCTGCTCGACCGCCCGGCGACGCTTGGCCTCGAGATAGCGACCGTTGGCGGCGGTGAGGTGCGTCCGCGTCGGCACGGTGCGGGTCACCCCGATCCCCGCGGCCTCCAGCTGGGCGCGCTTGTCGGGGTTGTTGGTCAGCAGCTCCACCTCCTCGACACCGATGGCCCGCAGCATCTGGGCGGCCACCGTGTAGTCGCGGTCGTCGGGACCGAACCCCAGCGCGAGGTTCGCCTCGAAGGTGTCGAGCCCGCCGTCCTGGAGGAGGTAGGCGTCGAGCTTGTTGTAGAGCCCGATGCCGCGGCCCTCCTGCCGGAGGTAGAGCAGGTGGCCACCCTCGCGGCCGAGTCGCGCCACCGACTCCGCCAGCTGCGGTCCGCAGTCACACCGTTCGCTGCCCAGCACGTCGCCGGTCAGGCACTCGCTGTGGACCCGGACGAGCGGAACCTGCGGTGGGTCGCCGAAGGTCACCACCAGGTGCTCGCGACCGTCGGCGAGACCCTCGAACGTGACGACCCGGGCGGCCAGGACCTGCCCGCCGGGCTGGCGCACCGGCATGGTCACCTGGCCGCGGACGACGGCGGGCGGGACGCGGTGGTTCATGTGGCCCTCCTCATGGCCGGGGCGGAGGCGAGGTCGTAGTGGAGCAGCACGACGTCACCGAGTCGGGTGGTCCGGCGGAGTGACGCGCGCCGGCAGGAGTTGAACGGGAACTCGCCGTCCCCCACGAAGCGGCGCCCGCGCGAGGTGCCGACGAAGAACGGGGCGACGGAGAGGTGCAGCTCGTCGACGAGGTCCTCGGTGAACAGCTGGGTCAACAGGCAGCCACCGCCCTCGACCATCAACCGCCGCACGCCCCGGCGGTGAAGGTCGTCGAGGACGACGGCGAGCTCCGTCGACCGGTCGAGCCCGACCACCGTGGCGCTGCTCCCCAGCCGTCGGCGGGCGCGGGCGGCGACGGACGGCGGGCAGTAGACGAGCTTCTCGACGTCGCCAGTGGTGAAGAAGCGGTTCGTCGGGTCGAGGTCGCCGCTCCGGGTGAGCGTGACCTTGGTCGGCGAGGGTGACCGGCCGGCCTCGATCCGGCCGCGTCGCAGCTCGGGGTCGCGGACCAGCAGCCGCGGGTCGTCGTTGCGGACGGTGGCGGCGCCGACCATGATCGCGTCGGCCCAGGCGCGGACCCCGTCGACCCGGCGGAGGTCCTCGGCGGAGGAGAGGACGAGCCGCTCCTCGCCGCCGGCGTCGAGGTAGCCGTCGAGCGAGATGCTGCAGCTCGCGACGGTGCGGGGACGCTCAGCCACTGGTCGCCCCCTCGGTCAGCAGGGCCGGACGCTCCCGGCGCGGCAGGAGCGCGAGGGCCGGGACGTGGACGAGGAGCACGAGGACGCCGTACGCCGTGGCCGTGGCGACCCCGGCGGCGGCACCCGGCCCGCCCGCCGCGAACGCCCAGACCGCCATGCCCTCCCGCGGTCCCCAGCCGGCGACGTTGAGCGGCAGCGCCGCCACGACGAGCACGAGCAGGGCGAGCGGGACCAGCCGGTCGAGCGGCAGCCCGACCCCGACCCCGCGGGCCGCGAGGACGAGCGTGGCCACGTGGGCGGTGGTGGCGGCCGCGGACGCCGCCACCACGCCGACGACGACCCGGCGGTCGACGACGGCCCGGGTCGACGGCCGGAGCCCCAGGGCGACGACGGCCACCAGGCCGACCGTGGTGAGGCCCGCGACGACGGCGACCGTGGTCCGCGGGACCGGGCTCGGCAGCAGCACCAGCGCCGAGGCCAGGAGCACCACCTGGACCAGCTGACCCGCGGAGCGTTCGCCGACGACGGACCCCAGCGACCGCAGCCGCCGGCCGGTCGCCGAGCCGTGTCGCCAGCCCCGGTGCACGTCACCCGCCACGCCGCCCGGGACGACGAGGTTGAGCAGCTGCGCCAGGTAGCACGCCCGGAGGGCCGTGGGGAACGCGACGCCGACGTCTACGCAGCGGCTCACGAGGGCCCAGCGCCAGGCGCAGGCCGCGGTCGCGAGACCAGTGAGGAGACCGGCGGCCAGCAGGGTCGTCGGCTCGATCGACCGGAGGCCCTCGACGAAGGGTCTCGGCCCCACCCGCCAGACCACGGCGGCCAGGAACGCACCCCCCGCGAGCGACCGACCGACGGCGACGGCCCTCGGGGACGGGGCCCTCATGCCGGCGTCCGTACGTCGGAGGCCGCGGGAGTGAGGGTCGCGGCCACCTGCCGGGCCGTGGCGTCCCACCGCGGCAGGTCCCGGCGACGGACGAGCGCTCCGGCGCGGAGCTCGGCCCGCAGGCCGGCGTCCGTGAGCCAGCTGCGCAGGGCCGCCCCGAGCGCGTCCGCGTCGTTGGGCGGGACGAGCAGCCCGGGGCGGGCCCCCGTCGGCGCGAGCCCGAGGGCCTCGGCGGTCCCGCCCACCGCGCTCGCGACGACCGGCAGGCCGTGGGCGAGTGCCTCGGTGAGGACCATGCCGTAGGTCTCGCCGCGGCTCGGCAGGACCAGGACCCCGGCGCTGGTGTAGGCCTCGGTCAGCAGGTCCCCCACCAGGGGGCCCTCGAGCAGGAAGCGGTCGGCGAGCCCCGCCGAGCGGGCCGCCTCGGCCAGGGCCGACACGAACGAAGGGTCGCGGGTGAGCGGTCCGACGCACCGCACCCGCCAGGGGAGGTCCACCAGGTCGCGGAGCGCGTGGAGCAGCACGTCGTGACCCTTCGACCGGGTCACCGCGGCGACCACGAGCAGCGTCCCGCGGTCGGCACCCGCCGTGACCCGGTCGGTCGGCACCACGCCCGGGATCGCGACCCGGACCTTCGCGGGTGGCACGGGGTAGGTCGCCAGGACGAGGCGCCGACACCACTCGCTGGGGGTCACCACGGACGAGACCGCCGCGACGACCGCTGCCTCCGCCGCGTCGGGGTGGCCCGGCCGGCCGCGCGGGAGGTGGAGCAGCAGCACGAGCCGGAGCACGTGGCTCTGCGGCACCACCACCCGGGGTTGCCCGGAGGCGACGAGACCGTCGAGGACCACGGCCGACCCCGGCTCGAGGGCCGCCAGGACGTCACGCAGGCCGGCCGCCCGGGTGCGGTGCAGGTGGACGGTCCACCCGAGCGCCTCGAGGGCGCCGCTGAGCTGCCGGTCGTAGGTGTTGCCGCCACTGGGCTCGGCCGGGTCGTCGACGCCGGCGGGCGCGACGACGTGGACCACGCGTCGCCGGCCGCTCATGGCGCACGCTCGTAGCCGGCGGCGGCGGTCGGTGACTCGTGGAGCACGACGGAGACCAGCGAGACCCGGTCGGTGCCGGCCGGGACCCCGGCGCGCACCCGCTCGCACAGCCGGTCCGTCACGTGGCGGGCCACCACCTCCGTGGTGGTCGTGACCCCGGCGAACTCCGGGAGGTCGTCGAGGTTGCGGTAGTCGAGGTCGGCCAGCACCCCCTTCAGCACCTCCGCGGCGGCGCCGATGTCGACCAGCATGCCGTGGCCGTCGAGCTCCGGGCCGCGGAACGTCGCCTCGACCGCGTAGGTCGCGCCGTGGAGGCGCTGGGCGGGACCGAACACCTCGCCCGGCAGGCTGTGGGCGACCATCACGTGGTTGCGGACCGTCACGGAGAACACGGCTGCTCCGCTCGGTCGTAGACGAGGGAGTGGCACAGCCCCGGCAGCCGGCCGTGGGCCAGCCGCGCCATCACCTCGGGGAGGTCGTCGAAGTCCGAGACCCCCGTCAGCAGGGCGTCGAAGGCGGGGTCGCGGAGCAGGTCGAGCGCCAGCGCGAGCCGGTCGGCGGTGGTGCGACGGCCCCGGCGCGCGACCGAGACGGCCCCCACCTGGCTGGCCCGCAGCGTCAGCCGCCGTGCGTGGAAGGCCTCGCCGAGCGGGACGGGGACGACCGCGTCGCCGTACCAGCTCAGCTCCAGCACGGTGCCGTCGTCGCCGAGCAGCTCCAGGGAGCGGCGGAGGCCCGCCGCGGTCGCGCTGGCGTGGAGGACCAGGTCCTGCTCGCCGGGGGCGTCGTGGGGGAGGGCGAAGTCGACCTCGAGGGCGGCGGCCACCGCGGCACGCGAGGGGTCGACGTCGACCAGGACGACCGTGACCCCCGGCATCCGGGCGAGCAGCCGCGCCACCGCGCACCCGACCATGCCGGCGCCGACGACGGCGACCCGGTCGCCCGGCAACGGCCCCGCGTCCCAGACGGCGTTGAGCGCGGTCTCGACCGTGCCGGCCAGGACCGCCCTCGCGGCCGGCACCTCCTCGGGGACCGGCGTGACGGCGGCCGCGGGCACGACGTAGGCGGTCTGGTGGGGGTGGAGGCAGAACACCGTCCGGTCGCGCAGCGCGGGCGGACCGCCGACGACGGTCCCCACGTTGAGGTAGCCGTACTTGACCGGCCCCGGGAACCGGCCCTCCTGGAAGGGCGCCCGCATCGTCTCGTACTGGGTGGGCGGGACCCGCCCGTCGAAGACCAGCGTCTCGGTCCCGCGGCTGATCGCGCTGTGGGTCGTCCGTACGGCGACCTCGCCCACGGCGGGGGTGACCAGGGCCGCGGTGCGGATCTCGCCCTCGCCGGGTCGGCGCACCCAGAACGCCCGCGCCTCGTCGAGCATCGGTCCACCTCCCTCCGCCGCTGCGGCGTGAACCGCGGCGGCGCCTGCCTCGTCCCTGCACGTGACGGGTCGTCGAGAAGTACGGAGGAACAGTCGTGCCGGTTCACCTTCCCCGCTCGACGGGTGCCCGCCGGCTCGTGTCCGGTGCCCTCACGGTCGCGGCGGTGCTGCTGCTGGTGGTGCCGGCGACGCTCGGCGACCCCGTCGACGAGACCCGGGTGAGCACGCTGGTCCGGCTGCCGGTCGAGCCGTTGCTGCTGCTCGCGGTCGTGCTGGCGCTGCCCGCCGGTCGGCCGCGGCTGCGGACCGCCGTCGCCGCCGGCCTCGGAGGCGTGCTGGGCCTGGCCCTGGTGTTCCGTGGTCTGGACCTGGGCTTCCTCCGCGCGCTCAACCGTCCCTTCGACCCGCTCATCGACTGGCGGTACGCCGGCTCGCTCGTCGGCCTCCTGCGCGACTCGTTCGGCCCGCTGCTCGGCACCGCGCTGCTGGTCGGCGCGGTCGTCGCCGCCGTGGCCGCGCTGCTGCTCCTCCCGCTGGCCGCCGTCCGGGTGGCCGGGGTCGCCGCGCGCCACCGGCCGCAGGCGGCCGCGGTGACCGCCGTGCTCCTGGCCGGGTGGCTGGTCGTCGTGCTGGTGGGGGTGCCGGGTCCGGCCGGGTCGCTGGCGACGGCCGACACCCTGCGCTACGTGCACCACGAGGTCGCGCGGGTCCCCGGCCAGCTCGCCGACCTCCGCGAGTTCGAGGCAGCCGCTCGCGACGACCCCGCGGCCGACGTCGCGCCGGAGGACCTGGTCACCGCGCTGCGGGGCAAGGACGTCCTCGTCGTCTTCGTCGAGAGCTATGGCCGGGTCGCCCTGGAGGACCCGGCCCTCGCCCCGGGGGTGGACCGGGTGCTGGCCCGGGGCACGCGCGACCTCACCGACGCCGGGTTCGACGCCCGGAGCGCGTGGCTCACGTCCCCGACGTTCGGCGCCCTGAGCTGGCTCGCCCACGCCACCCTGCAGTCGGGGCTGTGGGTCGACAGCCAGCCCCGCTACGACGCGGTCGTGACCAGCAGGAGGCTCACCCTCAGCCGGCTCTTCGCCCGCGCCGGCTGGCGGACCGTCGCCGTGGTGCCCGCCAACGACCGGGACTGGCCGCAGGCCGAGTTCTACGACTTCGACCACGTCTACGACTCCCGCAACCTCGGCTACCGCGGGCCGCGGTTCGGCTATCCGACGATGCCCGACCAGTACACGCTGGAGGCCCTGCAGCGGCTCGAGCTCGAGCCCCGGCCGCGACCGCCCGTGATGGCCGAGGTCGACCTCATCACCAGCCACGCGCCGTGGTCGCGGGTCCCGTTGCTGGTCGACCAGGCGACGGTCGGCGACGGCTCGGTCTTCGACGGGATGCCGTCGCGGCTGGACTCGGCGACCGACATCTGGCCGGACCCGACGCGGATCCGGGCGGCGTACGGCCACGCGATCGAGTACTCGCTGAGCGCCCTGGTCCGCTTCCTCACGACCTACGGCGACGACGACCTGGTCGTGGTGGTGCTCGGCGACCACCAGCCGGCGACCGTCGTCTCCGGCGACGACGCCGGCCGCGAGGTCCCGGTGACGCTGCTGGCCCGGGACCCGGCCGTCCTCGCAGCGGTCGACCCCTGGGCCTGGGAGCCGGGCCTGCGGCCCGACCCCGAGGCCCCGGTCTGGCGGATGGACGCCTTCCGCGACCGCTTCCTCACCGCTTTCGGCACGACGCCGGCGCCGTAGGGCGAGCACACTGGTGAACGAAGCGGCGGCGTGAACCGTCAGAAGGGTGCGAGGACAGGTCGGCGTCGAGGTGAGGAGCAAGGGTCGGGTGACATGACCGCTCACGAGGTCGCACTGATGCGACAGCTCCACGAGGAGCACGCGAAGGCGCTGTGGCACTTCTGCCTCAGGCTGGTCGGCAACGACCGCGCCCACGCCGAGGACGTCGTGCAGGAGACCCTGCTGCGGGCGTGGCGGCACCGCGAGATCCTCGAGAGCCCCCCGCCCGCCGTGCAGGCCTGGCTGCGCACCGTGGCCCGCAACCTCGTGACCGACGAGTGGCGCCGGCACCGGGCCGTCCGGGAGACCTCGGTGGCCGAGGTGCCGGACGCGCCGGAGCGTGAGGACCGGACCGACCAGCTGCTGCTCTCGTGGGTCGTGGCCGAAGCCCTCACCCACCTCACGCCCGACCACCGGTCGGTCCTGCTCGAGTGCTTCTTCCGGGGCCGCTCGGTGGCCGAGGCCGCAGCGCTGCTCGGCATCCCGGAGGGCACCGTGAAGTCGCGCACGCACTACGCTCTGCGAGCCCTGCGGCTGGCGCTGGAGGAGATGGGGGTGACCGCATGAGCTGTCCGTCGAGCGGTGACGACGCGGCCTACGTGCTCGGCGCCCTGTCCCCCCGCGAGCGGCTCGACTTCGAGCACCACCTCGACTCCTGCCCCGAGTGTGCGGCACGGGTGCGCGACCTCGCCGGCCTGCCGGGCCTGCTCCGGCGCGTCGACCCCGCGGTGCTCGAGGAGGTCGAGGGCGGCGGGCCGCCGCTGCCCGACACGATCCTCCCGGCCCTCGTGCGCGAGGTGGAGCAGCGCGCCACCGCCCGCCGTCGACGTCTCGTGGCCGGGCTCGCGGTCGCGGCCGTCGCGCTGGTCGCGCTGACGGTGCCGGCAGTCGGCTCGTGGCTCGATCCCGAGGTCACGCCCCCGCCGGCGGGGAGCGCGGCCCCCGAGGAGTCCGGTCCGCCCGCGCGCGCGATGGAGCCGGTCGGCGAGGTGCCCGTCCGGGCCACCCTCGCGGTGGAACCGGTGGCGTGGGGCACGCGGCTGGTCCTCGACTGCACCTACGACACCGCGTCGGTCCCCTACGACCTGCCGCCCCGGGTCGACTACGTCCTCGTCGTGCGGACCGCGGACGGGCGCACCGAGCAGGTCGGCAGCTGGGAGTCGGTCGACGGCGAGTCGATGACGCTCGACGCCGGCACGGCATCCCGGGAGGGCGACATCACCTCAGTGCAGGTGCGGATCCCCGACGGCCGGGTGGTGCTGCGACTGCCGGTGTGAGAGGAGCGGGGCCACCAGCAGCGCCCCGGCCACGGCGGCCACGACCTCGCTGGCGGCCGCCACCCACACCTCCCAGCCGTCCCACGTCGCCTCGACGCCGAGGAAGCCGACCGTCGTCGCCGGCACGAAGGCGCCCAGGGTGGACAGCCCGAAGCCCGCCGCCAGCGCTCCCGCCAGCCAGTGCCGCCAGGTCAGCACGAGCACGGCGATCACCGCCCCGCCGACGGCGTTGAGGAGGAAGGACGGCCCGAGCACGTCGTCCTCCCGCGCGAAGTCGAGCCACATCCAGAAGTGGACCGCGGCGGAGACCACCACCGCCACGGCCGCTGTCGTGCGCAAGGTCATGTCATCCTCCCGGTGCCGGTCCTCTCCCCAGACGTACGACGGACGGGGCGGCGCGGTTCACCGGGGCTCGTGCCGCGACGACGGCGTACTTGCGCACCCGGCGGCGACCCAGCCAGCGGACCCACGTCCGGTGGGCGCTGAGCAGGTCGGCGACCGGCTCCTCGCCGAGCCCCGCGACGAGGGAGGAGCGGCGCGTCTCGTAGGCGACCAGGAGCGAGGCGGCGCGTGACCGGTGGGCCGCGGTGCGGTCCTCGATCGACGTCACCCGGAGCCCGACGGCGGCGAGGTCGTCGTGGAGGCTCGCCAGCGGCCACGGCCAGACGGTGTCGCTGGCCGGCATGACGGCACGCTCCGCCGGCGTGAGCGGGAGGCCCTCCTCGACCGTGAACGCGAACCGGCCACCGGGGGCGAGGACGTCGGCGACGGCGGCCACGAGGGGCGCCTTGTCCGCGAAGGCGAGCGTGGTCTCCAGCAGCAGCACGACGTCGAAGGGCCCGGCCGGCAGGGGCGGGACGTCCGCCACCGCGAAGGCGATCGACCGGGCCGGACCCGCGCGGGACCGGGCGAGCGCGACGGCGTCGGGACTGCGGTCGACCCCGAGGTAGTCGCAGCCGGTCCGAGCAGCGAGCAGCAGCCCCGGGCCACCCACCCCGCAGCACACGTCGAGCGTCCGCACGCCGGGAGCGAGCCGCGCCCGCTCGCCGAGGGCCAGGATCTCCGAGACGTCCATGAAGTTCTCCTGCCCGACGTACTCGCCGGCGGGGTGGCCGGCGAGCCGGGCCTCGCGCAGGACCCGGTCGGCCAGGGCGCGGTCGTCGGTCATCACGGCCGCCCCACCGGGCTGAGGGCAGCGACGGGCGTGCGACGACGCCACAGCCACAGGACGTCACGGCCGAAGGACTCGCCGAGCAGGGCGAGGGCGACCAGCAGCAGCGCCGTCGTCGCCGGTCCGGGGAGGACCTCGGCGAGGGCGACGACCAGGACGGTCCCGGAGACGCCGGTCGCGACCTTGCGCCACCACCGCACCGGCAGCGGTCGTCGCAGCCAGGGCAACGCCCGGCCCGCTGCACCGAAGGCATAGCGCAGGAGGCCGAGGACGACGACCCATGCGTGCCCGTGGACCGCGACCGCGGCGCTGAGCACCAGCATGAGGAAGGCGTCGGCCTCCCCGTCGAACCGGCGGCCGAACGCCGAGCTCGTCCCGGTGCGCCGCGCCACGGGACCGTCGACCGCGTCGAGGGCGAGGGCGAGCACGCAGAGCGGCAGCAGCGCCGGGTGGGGTCCGGCGACGACGAGGCCCGCGGCCGCGCAGGTCAGGGTCCCGCGGGCGATCGTCACGAGGTCGGCCGGGCCGGGGCCACGATCCGGCAGCTGCGCCGCGACCCATCGTGCGCCCACCGCCCAGCAGCCGCTCGCCACGAGCGCCGCGAGCAGCGGCGAGGCGGCGCCGTGGCCGGGCAGGACGAGGAGGGTGGTCAGCAGCACGGCACTCGCGACGAGCGCCTGTCTGAGCGTCACCGTGGCCTCCCTCGGAGTCTCACCCGGTAGGGACGTGCGTTGCTACGGTTCGGTTCAGCCGTGGTCGGGAGGCGACATGGACGGAGCAGGCGAGGAGCCGGTCCGCGCCGCTGCCGGCTGGCTGGAGCTGCGCGAGCCCGCCGACGCCGCCGCCCGCGCCCGCACCCTGGTCGAGGCCCTGCCGTGGCACCCGGGGCCGGCACCCGCCGTCGTGCACGACCTCGGTGGGGGGAGCGGGTCGATGGCACGCTGGCTCGCGCCGCTGCTGCCGGGTCCGCAGCGATGGGTGCTCCACGACCGCGACGTCGAGCTGCTCGCCCTCGCTCCCGGCCGCCCTCCGGGACGCGCCGCCGATGGAGCTCTGGTCGAGGTGGAGACGCGCGAGGACGACGTGACCCGCCTCGACCACGGCCGGCTCGCGGGGGCGGCACTGGTGACCGCCTCCGCCCTCCTCGACATGCTGACGGCGCCGGAGCTCGACCGCCTCCTCGACGCCGCCACGGCTCCAGGCTGCCCGGTGCTGCTGGCCCTGAGCGTGACCGGGGAGGTGGTGCTCGAGCCCGCCCACCCGCTCGACCGGCGGATCGGCCGCGCCTTCGACGCCCACCAGCACCGACCGACCGGTGGCGACCCACGGCTGGGGCCCGACGCCTGGTCGGCAGCGGCCGCCGGCCTGACCGCACGCGGGTTCGCCGTCACCGTGGAGACCACCCCGTGGCGGCTGGGCCCGGACCACCCTGCGCTCCTGGCGGCCTGGGCCGACGGCTGGCTCGGCGCCGCCCTGGAGCAGGACCCGTCACTGGTGACCCCGGCCGCGAGCTGGGCCCGCGCGCGGGCCGACCAGCAACGCGCGGGAGCGCTGCGCGCGACCGTGGGCCACCGCGACCTGCTGGCCCTTCCGAGGGAACGCCCTTGAACCGGACCGAGTGTCGGCGTACGGTTCCGATATATCGGCGACTGTCGCCGACAGTCACAGCGTCGGGAGGGCGTCATGGGTGGACACGGATGGCACGGGGGCTGGAGCGGCGGCTGGGACGCGCCGGGACGTCGGGGCGGTCCGCCGCCGTGGCTCGGTGAGCTGCTCGGCATGGGCGGCCAGCGCCCGCCGCAGCGGCCGCGGGCGAAGAAGGGTGACGTCCGCGCGGCGATCCTCGACGTGCTCGCGGTCGAGCCGCTCAACGGATACCAGGTGATCCAGCAGATCGCCGAGCGGTCCGGCGGGCAGTGGAAGCCCAGCCCCGGCTCGGTCTACCCGACGGTCGCCCAGCTCGAGGACGAGGGACTCGTCACCGCCGACGACCACCGCGGCCGCACGCTGCGGCTCACGCCCGAGGGCGAGACCTACGTCGCCGAGCACCCCGAGGAGCTCGCCGCGGTCTGGGCCGACTTCGAGGAGCCGGGCTCGGGCGGTGACGGGCCCGACCTGTCCCAGCTGAAGTCGGAGGTCGGCCAGCTGATGTCGGCGACCTGGCAGATCGTCACCCAGGGCACCGACCACCAGCGCCGTGAGGCGATGACGGTCCTCGTCGACACCCGCCGCAAGCTCTACGGCCTGCTGGCCGACGAGGGCACGGAGCCCGAGGGTGAGGACGACGACCCGGCCGAGGTCGAGCGATGAGCCCCGAGATCCGGATCGGTGACGCCGAGCGCGAGCAGGCCCAGACCGACCTCGGCGAGCACTACGCCGCCGGCCGGCTCGACCACGACGAGTACACCCAGCGGCTCGACCAGGTGTGGGCCGCGCGGACCCGCTCCGAGCTCGACCCGGTCTTCCGCGACCTGCCGGGTGGCCACCAGGTCGCCTGGTCGACCGCGGCCCAGCGAGGGCGTCCGGTCGGGCCGACCCGGCGCCCCTCGGCCCGGGTCCCGCTCCCGCTGCTCGTCCTGCTGGTCGTGCTCGGGGTGGTCGCCGTGGTGACCCACCTGCCGATCGTCCTGATCGGCCTCGGCGTCTGGTTCTTCTTCCTCCGCGGGGGTGGGCACTGTCGGTCACGCACGTGAGTGACTAGGGTCACCGAGGTTTGCCGGTTCGCCGGCACGTCTCGGAATCTCTCGGAAGGTGACCCCCGTGACCGACTCACGCCCCTCACCGCCGCGGCAGACGTCTGCGTCGCGCGGCCTCTGGATCCTCATCTGCGCGCTGCTCGCGCCCGCCGTCGTCGTCCCGCTGCTGGTGGGCCTCTACGACCGGGTGGACCCGACGCTCTTCGGTTTCCCGTTCTTCTTCTGGTTCCAGTTCGCGCTGATCATCGGCGCGACCGTGCTCACCGGCACCGCCTACTGGATCTCCACGATCGCCGACGCGCGGGACCGCGCTGCCCGCAGGACCGCGCGGGGCACGGCGGGGGGTGAGCGGTGATGGACGTCCTCGCCGTCAGCATCTTCGTCTTCTTCTTCCTGCTGGTCACGATCCTCGGCTTCGCCGCCGCGCGCTGGCGCCGGGCCGACAACCTCGACAACCTCGACGAGTGGGGTCTCGGTGGCCGTGGGTTCGGCACCTTCATCGCCTGGTTCCTCATCGGCGGTGACCTCTACACGGCCTACACCTTCATCGCCGTGCCGGCGACGCTCTACGCCGGTTCCGTGGTCGGTTTCTTCGCCGTGCCCTACACGATCGTGGTCTACCCGATCATCTTCCTGTTCCTGCCGCGGTTGTGGTCGGTCAGCCACCGCCACGGCTACGTGACGCCGGCCGACTTCGTCCAGGGCCGCTACGACTCCAAGCCGCTCGCGCTGGCGGTCGCCGTCACCGGCATCCTCGCGACGATGCCCTACATCGCGCTCCAGCTCGTCGGCATCGAGGTCGTGCTGCAGGTGATGGGCATCGGGGTCGACGAGGGCAGCTGGCTCGTCGGCCACCTGCCGCTCTTCGTCGCCTTCGGCGTCCTCGCGGCCTACACCTACTCCTCGGGGCTGCGGGCGCCGGCGCTGATCGCCTTCGTCAAGGACATCCTCATCTACACGGTGATCATCGTCGCCGTGATCTACCTGCCCGCCCAGCTCGGCGGCTGGGACGCGATCTTCAGCGCCGCCCAGGGCAGCTTCGACGCGTTCAACACCGAGAACGCCGACGCGATCGCGGCCGGTGAGGTGGGCGCCAAGGGCTCGATCCCGCCGGCGGCGGCCCACTGGGCCTACGCCTCGCTCGCCTTCGGCTCGGCGCTGGCGCTGTTCATGTATCCCCACTCGGTCACCGGCGTCCTTTCGACCCGCTCGCGGTCGGTCATCCGGCGCAACGCCGCGCTGCTCCCGGCGTACTCGTTCCTGCTGGGCCTGCTCGCGCTGCTCGGCTTCGTCGCGATCGCCGCGGGCGTCACCGTCGCGGGCGACCCGCCGAACCCCCAGCTCGCGGTGCCGCAGCTGTTCGAGAACGAGTTCCCCAGCTGGTTCGCCGGCGTCGCCTTCGCGGCCATCGCGATCGGCGCCCTGGTGCCGGCGGCGATCATGTCGATCGCAGCGGCGAACCTGTGGACCCGCAACATCTACAAGGCGTTCATCAACCAGGACGCCACCCCGAAGCAGGAGGCTTCGCAGGCCAAGATCGTCTCGCTGGTCGTGAAGTTCGGGGCGCTGGTCTTCGTGCTCGCGCTGTCGAAGTCGTTCGCGATCAACCTGCAGCTGCTCGGCGGCCTCTGGGTGCTGCAGACGCTGCCGGCGATCGTGCTCGGCCTCTACACGCGGTGGTTCCACCGGTGGGCGCTGTTCGGCGGCTGGGCGGTCGGCATGGGCTGGGGCACCTGGCTCGCCTACGGCGTCAGCTCGCCGACCCAGGCCCACTTCGGCGGCCCGCTCGTCCCGTTCCCCGGCACCGAGACCAACGTCTACATCGGCGTCGTGGCGCTGCTGGCCAACCTGGTCGTGACCGTCGTCCTCACCGTGGTGCTCCGCGCGATGGGCGTCGACGAGGGCACCGACCAGACGCAGGAGTCGGACTACCGCGCCGATGCGGGCGACGAGGGCGTCGAGGAGGAGCTGGACCTCACCGCCCCCGCCCACGGCTAGAGCGTCTTGGCGCGGTTGACCCAGTCCATGATCACCCGCATGCCGACCTTCTCGTAGAGGCCGAGGGCGCCGGTGCGGGAGTCGGTCGAGAGCCCGCCGGTCATGACGCCGTGGTCGCGGGCGCGGCCGTAGGCGTCGACCAGGAGGGCCTGGGCGAGGCCGCGGTTGCGCTGGTCGCGGCGTACGGCGAGCCGCGAGACGAAGGCCTCGCGGTCGCGGTCGTCCTCGGGCTCGAAGACCGAGAGGCACGCGACCCCGACGACCTCGCCGGAGTCGTCGACGACCACGCGGAGGTGCCACGGCTCGAACCCGGGGCGGCGCACGACGACGGACTCGAAGTCCTCGTAGGACTCACGGTCGCGGTCGGACCACTCGAGGAAGGCGTCCTCGACGACGTCGTGGACGGCGGTGTACTCGGACGGGTCGGCCTCCCGGACCTCGTAGCCGTCGGGCAGCGGTCGCTCGACGATCGAGACCCCCTCGGGGAGCTGGAGCACCCAGCTGTGCCAGCGGACCTCGTAGCCGAGCGACTCGAGCAGCCGGTCGCCCGGTGAGCCGACCGGGACCGGCATCCCGATGACGGGGGCGCCACGTTCGCGCGCCTTGGCCTGCATCCAGTGCGCGAGCTCGGTGCCGATCCCGCGGCCCCGGTAGGCGGGGTGCACCGCGGCGTCGCCGCGGTCGGCGCTGGTCACCTCGGCGTAGCCCACCAGGGTGTCGTTGCCGTCGACGGAGTCGAAGACGCCGACGGTCTGGGCCGAGACGTCGAAGCTGGGACGACCCCAGTCACCGACGATGTCGGCCTCCTCGATCTCGACCGAGCCGAGGTCCTCCTGCTCCTGGGCGGCCATCACCTCGTAGACGGCGCGCGCGTCACTCATCACCAGCGGCCTGCTGGTCAGTCCCTCCGGGGTTCGCATGGAGGCATGGTGACGCGCGGCCGAGCGGGCCGGCCACCCATTTCTGCCGCCGGTCCGCTCAGGCGACGCCGACGGACACCGGGTCGAGCCGGTAGCCGATGCCGCGCACCGTGCGGATCCACTGGTGGTCGGAGTGCTGGCGCAGCTTGCGGCGGAGGTTGCCCATGTGGACGTCGACCATGTGGCTGTCGCCGACGTAGTCCGAGCGCCACACCGAGGCGACGAGGTCGCCGCGGGCCACGACCTGGCCCGCCCGGTGGACGAGCTGGGCCAGGATCTCGAACTCGGTGCGGGTCAGCGAGACCTCCGCGCCGTCGACGGTCACCTCGCGGCGGGTGGTGTCGACCTCGAGTCCGGCCCCGGCGTCGACCCGGGAGGTGTCGAAGACCCCCTCCCGCGGACGCCGGAACATCGCTCCGACGCGGGCGCGCAGCTCGCGGGGCGAGAACGGCTTGACGACGTAGTCGTCGGCGCCGGCCTCGAGGCACAGCAGCTTGTCGACCTCGCTGTCGCGGCCGCTCAGCACGACGATGTAGCAGGTGCTGATGGCCCGCAGCCGGCGGCAGGCCTCGAGGCCGTCCATGCCCGGCAGCCCGAGGTCGAGCGTGACCAGGTCGGGCTGAAGGCGGCGTACGAGATCGACGGCGGCGTCGCCGTCGTGGACGACGGAGACCTCCAGCCCGGAGCGCTCGAGCGTGAGGCTGAGCAGGGCAGCGGTGTCCGGGTCGTCCTCGACGACCAGTGCGTGACGAGACGTCACCAGGTATCCCCCCTTGGTTGTGTCCGCGTCGACCGCCGACGTCCCCCCCAGGACCAATCGTGCGAATCGACCGCGAAGTCTCAGATCCGAGTCTAGGGTCTTGAGCCAAGCCCGAATAAATTGAGGAACTCTTGATGTTGGTGTCCCCCCGCACCAGCACCGCAGGGCCGGCCACCCACCGGCTCAGGGTGCCTGTGCTGACGTTGTTGTTGATGCTCCTGCCCAGCCTGCTCGCACTCTCGACGGCGAGTCCGACCGCTGCGGCGGAGGAGCGCGTCGCCAAGCGCGCCCTCGCCCACCGGGTCGAGCTCGGTGCGTGGGTCGAGGGCATGACCGCCGAACCGTCCCGGCTGGTCGACTTCGAGCAGCTGGTCCGCCACCGGACCGGCATCGCGTCCTACTACTGGGGCTACGGCGACGTCTTCCCCGGCGAGACCGAGCTGGCCTTCGCCGACGGCGGCCGCCGTGAGGTGCTGCTGTCCTGGGACATGGGGCCGACCCGCTTCACCGACTGGACCGACGGCAGCGAGGACGCCTACCTCGACCAGCTGGTCGAGGCCGCCCTCGCCTACCCCTACGACGTGCACGTGCGGCCCTGGCCCGAGATGAACGGCGACTGGGTGAGCTTCCAGCCCACGCGCACCGGCGACCGTGTGCACGGCGGCACCTATCGAGAGTTCAAGCTGGCCTGGCGCTACGTCGTCCGCTACTTCCGCGACCGCGGCGCCGACAACGTCAAGTGGGTCTTCAACCCGACCGTCGACGTCTACGCCGAGACCACCACCGTCGCCGACATCTGGCCCGGCCGCCGCTACGTCGACGTGCTCGGACTCGACGGGTTCAACTGGGGCCGCGACTCGTCGTGGGGCCGGTGGAAGTCGTTCGAGCGGATCATGGCGCCGCAGTACCGTCGCCTCACCGCCCTCCACCCGACCGCACCGGTCTGGGTGTGCGAGGTCGCCTCGAAGGAGCCGAAGGTCGACGACGGCGCCCCGGTCGACCGCGACAGCAGCAAGGCGCGGTGGATCAAGCAGGCGCTGTCCACCACCCGCTTCCCCCGGATGACCGCCCTCATCTGGTTCCAGGAGGAGAGGGAGCGCGACTGGCGCGTCGAGTCCTCACGCGCGTCCCTCCGCGCGTTCCGCCGCCACCTCTGAGGGGCGGACCGGTTCAGCTCCGGACGTCGGTCAGCTCGCCGCGGACGAACATCCGCTTCGAGGAGCCCCACTTCGGCCAGCAGGTCGTCAGCGTGAGCTGGCGGCCGGGCGTCGGGTCGAGGACCTCGACGGCCGAGGCCGGGACGATCTCGGGCGCGGTCGTGAGGGTGTAGACCCAGGTCGTCCCGCCCCGGGAGAAGCGCACCTCGTCGCCGACGCGGAGCGTGTCGAAGTCGAGGAACGGGTCACCGTGGCCGGCCCGGTGGGCGGCGACGCCGACGTTGCCGCGGGCGCCGGGCAGCGGCGTGCCCGCGTAGTGGCCCGGGCCGAGCGCGAGCTCGGCGTCGTCGGTGCCCTCGACCATCACCCACGACCAGTCGTCGCCGAAGCGCGGGATCGTGAGCGTGGCCAGCGGCTGGCCGGTGTCGGCCGCCGCGAGCACGGGGTGTCCGCGGCCCGGCGTGGGCTTCCGGGCCGCGGACGGTTCAGTGGCCCCCGTGCCGTCGGCGAGCTGCGAGCGCAGCTCGCCCTGGGCGTACGCCGCGCCCGCGCCGCTGCGCCAGTGGTCGACGAACGGCCAGGCCATCAGTGACAGCCCGGCGATCGCCATGACGACCACCAGCGCGAGGTGGAGCGGACGGCGCACGGAGGGTCAGACTCCCCGCTTGGGGAGGATCCGGCCCAGCGCGAGCGCGGCTGCGAACAGGGCGAACCCCGCCAGGAACAGCCACATCGCGTTGAAGGCGAGACCGGTCGCCGCGAGGGCACCGCCGCCGAGGGATCCGTGGTTGTACATGTCACCACTTCCTTTCACTTCGGAGGACGGCCTGGGTGAAGGCGCGTCCCTGGACGACCTGCAGGAACAGGTCGAAGACCATCTCGATGACCAGGGGGGCCGCGAGGAGCTGCTGCTTCCAGCCGCGGGAGCGGACGGTCACGACCCGCTCGAGGACGAAGACCAGCGAGAGCGCCAGCCAGAAGCCGTGCAGCTCGAGGCCGACGACGAGTCCCACGGTGATGCTGCCGACGTAGAGCATCGTCGCAAGGACGCCGATCAGGCTCAGCAGCTGGCGACCCCAGTAGGGGCGCGTGACGGGCGTCCAGCCGTAGTCGAACAGGTTCTCCAGCGCGCCGCGCTTCCAGCGCAGCCGCTGGTCGGACAGCTGCTTCCAGGTCTCCATGACCTCGGTCTCCAGCGTGCACTCGGCCGGCGCGAGGATGTCGTAGCCGAGATGCATCAGCGCCAGCGACAGCTCGTTGTCCTCGGTGAGGACGGCCGTGTCGTAGACCTGGCCGCCGCCCGAGGAGTCGGGGAGCAGACCGGCGCGTCGTGCGGCCCGGACGTGCTGGAGGACGGGGACCGGGAAGACCGACGCGGTGCCGGTCAGCACCAGGGCGCGGCCCTTCAGCCGGCGGACGTCGCGCTCGTAGCGGGCGTACTCGTTGCGCTGGAAGGTGCCGAGCAGGCCGCCGCCGGGTCCGCCGCGGAAGACCCCGCCGACCCCGCCGAAGCGCGGGTCCTCGAGATGGCCCAGGGCGGTCTCGAGGAAGGTGGGGTCGAGGGTGCAGTCGGAGTCCATGACCAGGACGAGGTCGTCGGGGTGGAGCACGTCGAGGTGCTGGTCGAGCCACTGGTTGAGGGCGCCGGCCTTCTTGTCGCGGTTGTCGCGGGGGACGAAGACGTCGGCACCCGCGTCGGCGGCCACCTGCGGTGTCGCGTCGGTGCAGTTGTCGGCGAGGACCACGATGTGGTCCGGCGGCCGGGTCTGGGAGAGCAGCGAGGCGATCGCGGCCCCGACGTTCTGCTCCTCGTCGTGCGCAGGCAGCACGGCGACCAGCCATCCGAGGGGACGGCGGTCGTCGGCGTACGACTCGCGCTGAGGAAGGGCGTCGATCGCTTGGACCGACGCACCGGAGTTGGTGCCCACGCCTCGACTCTCGATGTCGAGATACCACGGTTCACGCTTCCCGACCGAGACTGGTTGAATTCTTGAGGAAGTGTTGAGGAAGCGCGTGACCCGGGCCACACCCCGGAGTCGGAGGCGCGAAATGGCCGACGGCGCGTGCCCGGAGCATAGCCCCGGAGCACGCGCCGTCGCGCGGGAACCGCTGGGTCAGGCGGTCTTGATCGCGGAGAGGTCGAACTCGAGCTTGACCTTCTCGGAGACGAGCACGCCACCGGTCTCGAGGGCCGCGTTCCAGGTCAGGCCCCAGTCCTTGCGGTTGACGGTGACCTCGCCCTCGAAGCCCACGCGCTGGTTGCCGAACGGGTCGGTCGCGGCGCCGGTCTCCTCGAACTCGATGGCGACGGACTTGGTGACGTCCTTGATCGTCAGGTCACCGGTCACGGTCCAGGTGGCGCCGTCGCGGGCGACGTCGGTGGAGGTGAAGGACCAGGTCGGGAACTGCTCGGCGTCGAAGAAGTCGGCCGACTTCAGGTGGCCGTCGCGGTCGGGCGAGCCGGTGGAGACCGACGCGGCCTTGATCTCGACCGTGACCGACGAGTTGGCCGGGGTCTGGGTGTCGACGTGGGCGGTGCCCTCGAACTCACCGAACTGGCCGCGCACCTTGGTCACCATCGCGTGGCGGGCGACGAAGCCGAGGCGGGAGTGGGAGACGTCGAGGGTGTAGTCGCCGGCGATGTCGGTGGGGAGCTGGGTGGTGGTCATGGGGTTCCTCCGGGGATCGGATCAGGGTTTAGTTGAACTCTTGATCACCACAAACGGTACTCCGGTCCGTTTTGTTCCCCAAGTCCGCGGAACTTTCTCCACCCGGTGCTCAGCGGAAGGCCGACTCCCCGGTCAGGGCCTGTCCGAGCACCAGCTGGTGGACCTCGGCGGTGCCCTCGTAGGTGAGCACCGACTCCAGGTTGTTGGCGTGGCGCAGCAGCGGGTAGTCGAGCGTGATCCCGTTGGCGCCGAGCAGGGTCCGGCACTCGCGCGCGATGGCGATCGCCTCCCGGGTGTTGTTGAGCTTGCCGATGCTGATCGCCTCCGCGCGCAGCCCGCGGTCGCCGACGGTCCCGTCCTTGAGCGCGGCGAGATGGAGCGCCAGCAGGACGCCCTTGTCGAGCTCGACGACCATGTCGGCGAGCTTGGCCTGCGTCAGCTGGTAGGCCGCCAGCGGCCGCCCGAACACCTGGCGGTCGCGCACGTAGGAGATCGTCGCCTCCAGGCAGTCGCGGGCCGCGCCCATCGACCCGAAGATGATCCCGAACCGCGCCTCGGTCAGGCACGACAGCGGGCCGCGCAGCCCGGTCACCTCGGGCAGCACCGCGTCCTCGGGCAGCCGGACCCCCTCCATGACCAGCTCGCTGGTCACCGACGCCCGCAGCGAGAGCTTCTGCTTGATCTCGGGAGCCGAGAAGCCCGGTGTGTCGGTCGGGACGACGAAGCCGCGGATGGCACCCCCTTCCGAGGAGTCCGTCCGCGCCCACACCACCGCGACGTCGGCGACCGAGCCGTTGGTGATCCACATCTTCGACCCGTCGAGGACCCAGTCGCTGCCGTCCTTGCGTGCGCGCGTCCGCATCCCACCGGGATCGGAGCCGAAGTCGGGCTCGGTCAGCCCGAAGCAGCCGATCGCCTCTCCCGAGGCGAGCCGCGGCAGCCACTCCTGCCTCTGCTGCTCCGACCCGTGCTTCCAGATCGCGAACATCGCCAGCGACCCCTGCACCGACACGATCGAGCGCAGCCCCGAGTCGCCGGCCTCGAGCTCCAGGCACGCCAGCCCGTACGCCGTGGCGCTGGTGCCCGCGCAGCCGTAGCCGGTCAGGTGCATCCCGAGCAGCCCCAGCGACCCGAACTCCTGCGCGAGCTCGCGCACCGGGGTGTCCCCCCGCTCGTACCAGCCCGGGATCTCGGGGCGCAGCCGCTCGTCCACGAGGCGGCGCACGGTCTCGCGGATCGCGCGCTCCTCCTCGCCGACGAGGGCGTCGAGGTCGAGCAGGTCGAGCGGTGCGACAGGGGCCATGGGCCTCATCCTGCACCCCTTCGGAAGTAGCGGTCAGGGTCCCGGAGGTGGTTGGTTGGATTGTCTGACCACCCCCGGAACGGAGAACCATGAGCGAGCACGACCCCACCACCGGCACGCCTGACCAGGGCACCGGCCGGCACACCGACCCCGGCTCCACCGAGCCGGTCACCCGCAGCCACGTCGTCGACCGCGAGCGCGAGGAGCACGGCGGGATCAAGATCGGCTCGGCCTTCTTCGGCTGGCTGGCCGCCACCGGGATGGTGGCGCTGCTGAGCGGCCTCGTCGCCGTGACCGGGCTGGTCGCGAGCGAGACCACCGGCACCGACACCGCGACCGAGACCGCCGACGCGCTCGACGTCTCCATGGAGTCGCTCGGCGTCCTCGGCATCGTCGTCGCGCTGCTGGTCTGGTTCGTCGCCTACTACTCCGGCGGCTACGTCGCCGGCCGGATGGCCCGCTTCGACGGCATCAAGCAGGGCCTGGCCGTCTGGGGCTGGTCGATCGTGATCGCGATCGTCATCGGCGTCCTGGGTGCCGTCTTCGGCAACGACTACACCGGCGTCGCGATCCCGGACATCCGCTTCGACGAGACGACCACGACCGTCGTCGTCAGCGTCGCCGTCGTGCTGCTGACCAGCCTGGTCGGCGCGATGCTCGGCGGACTGGCCGGCATGCGCTTCCACCGCCGGGTCGACCGCACCGGTCTCGGCGCCTGACCCTTCCCACGGGCCCTCCGGGTCCCTAGTCTCGGCAGCGGCCGCCCGGTCCCGGGCGGCCGCTCTCGGGAGGGGAACCCATGTCCACACGACTGCTGGCCGGCGCCCTGCTGGCCCTCGTCTCGCCACTCCTCGTCGCACCGTCCGCGCACGCCGCGGCGCCGGCGTACGTCGCCCTCGGAGACTCCTACTCCTCGGGCACCGGCACGCGCGACTACCTCGCCGACGGCACGAGCTGTCAGCGCTCGACCCGGGCCTATCCCAGCCTGGTCGCCGCGGCCCGCGGCTACGCGCTGAACTTCCGGGCCTGCTCCGGCGCCACGGTCGCCGACGTGACCAAGACCCAGCTCTCGGCCCTGTCGGCCTCGACCGCCTACGTCACGATCTCCGTCGGCGGCAACGACGCCGGCTTCGCCGACGTCCTGACCGAGTGCGCCCTCCCGTGGTGGGCCGGCGACTGCAACGGCGCCATCGACGACGCGCAGGCGTTCGTCAGGAACACGCTGCCGGCGCGCCTGGCGACCCTCTACTCCTCGATCCGCACGAAGGCGCCGAACGCGAAGGTCGTGGTCGTCGGCTATCCCCGGATCTTCATGGGCGAGGACTGCAACGCCCTGACCTGGTTCTCCCCGGCCGAGGAGTCGCGGCTCAACCAGACCGCCGACCTCCTCAACAGCCGCACCCAGACGGCCGCGTCCAACCGCGGCTTCTCCTTCGCCAACCCGACCAACCGGTTCCTCGGTCACGCGGTGTGCGACGACCCCGAGTGGATCAACGGCCTCTCGAACCCGATCAGCGAGAGCTACCACCCCAACAAGCCCGGCCACGCGTCCGGCTACACCCCGACGGTCAGCCCGCTGCTGACCGGCAGCGCGGTGGCGGTCACCCGCACGGTCCGGCGGGACGCAGCGGAGATGGCCCCGGCGCTCACCGACCAGCAGCGGGAGTACGCCGCCGCGGACTCGGTGATCGAGCCGGAGTCGTTCGTCGCACCGGACCCCGGCGCCCTGCGCGACGCGGCCCGCGAGCAGGGCCGCGACCGCTGGCTCGCGCGGAACTGACCCGGCCGTCTGGTACGAACAGGACATGACGCGCGCCGTTCCGGGGGTGGCCGCCCTCCTGCTGCTGACCCCGCTCGTGGCCTCCTGCTCGGCCCTCACCGACGACGACCCCGACCCGGCCCCCGTCGCCGACGCGCTGGCGGCCGGGCTGGAGTCGGGCGACCTCACCGACGTCGCGGTGGCCGACCCGGCTGCGGCCACGAAGGAGCTGACCGCGCTCGTCGAGGGCATGGGCGAGGTCACCCCGACGGTCACCGTCGCCTCCGTGAGCGACCCGACCGAGCAGGGTGCCGCCGTGGCCACGCTCGGCTGGAGCTGGCCGGTCAGCGAGCAGGACTGGAGCTACACCACCGAGGCGGCCCTCACCCTCGACGGCGAGCAGTGGCAGGTCGCGTGGGAGCCCTCGGTCGTCGAGCCCTCGCTGCGGCCCGGGGGAGCGCTCGAGCTCACCGGGACGACGGCTGAGCGCGGTCGGATCCTCGGCGCGGGCGGACGGCCGATCGTCACCGACCGGCCGGTCACCCGGTTCGGCATCGACAAGACCCAGGTCGCCGCCGCGCGCGCCGGTCAGTCGGCGCGACAGCTCGCCACTCTGCTCGAGATCGACGTGGCGGCGTACGTGAAGCGGGTCGAGGAGGCCGGCGACTCGGCCTTCGTCGAGGCGATCGTGCTGCGGGAGGAGGACGTGCCGACCGACATCGGAGGTGGCTTCTCCCGGATCAAGGGCGCGGCGGCGATCGCCGACACGCTGCCGCTGGCGCCGACCCGCGACTTCGCGGGCCCGATCCTCGGCACGGTGGGCGAGCCGACCGCCGAGATGATCGAGGACGACCCCGACCGCTACGCGATCGGCCAGACGGTCGGGCTCTCCGGCCTCCAGCTCCGCTACGACGAGCAGCTGGTCGGCACCCCCGGCGTCGTCGTCGAGCGGATCTCCAGCGACGGCAAGGAGAAGACGCTGTTCGAGGAGGAGGCGAAGCCCGGTCAGCCCCTCGAGCTCACCCTCGACCTCGGCCTCCAGGAGGCTGCCGAGCGGATCCTCGCCGACGTCGGACCGGCCAGCGCCCTCGTGGCGATCAAGCCGTCGACCGGGGCGATCCTCGCCGCCGCCAACGGTCCCGGCACCGACGGCTACAACATGGCAACCTTCGGCCAGTTCGCGCCGGGCTCGACCTTCAAGTCCGTCAGCAGCCTGGCGCTGCTGCGCTCGGGCGTGACGCCCTCGTCGACCGTGCCGTGCACCGCGACCGTCACGGTCGACGGCCGCGACTTCGAGAACTACGACGACTACCCGTCCTCCGGCATCGGCGACATCCCCTTCCGGACCGCGCTGGCCAACTCGTGCAACACCGCCTTCATCGCCGAGCGCGACCGGCTCGACCGCGACACGCTGGGCGACGCGGCCGCCTCGCTCGGGATGGGGGTCGACCACGACCTCGGCTTCCCGGCCTACTTCGGACAGGTGCCGCCCGCGAAGGGCGAGACCGAGGCGGCGGCCGACATGATCGGCCAGGGCAAGGTGCTGGCGTCGCCGATGACGATGGCCACCGTGATCGCATCGGTCCAGACCGGTGGCACCGTGCTGCCCTCCCTGGTCACGGGTGTCGACGTCGACGGGGGCGACGTCCCCGAGCTCGCGTCCGGCGAGGCGGCCACGCTGCGCGAGATGCTGCGCGGCGTGGTGACCTCCGGGTCCGGCGCCCTGCTCGCCGACGTCCCGGGCCCCCCGGTCATCGCCAAGACCGGCACCGCCGAGTACGTCGCCGACAACGGCGACCTGCGGCTCCACGCCTGGATGATCGCCGCCCAGGGCGACCTCGCCGTGGCCGCCTTCGTGCAGGACGGCCAGTCGGGATCGGCGACCGCCGGCCCGCTGCTGGAGGCCTTCCTCCGGGCGGCCGGCTGAGCCCGGCGGGCCGGAAATGGGCACGGGCCCCTCACCGCATGGGGTCGGCGAGGGGCCCGACGTCGACCTGAAGTGCTCCCTCCCTGTCGACGGACCAACTCTTCCAGATGCGACCGAGGGGTGTCACCCGTTTCGGATTCTCCGGACGGGTGCGAGGCTGACGCCATGAGCGACTTCCCGTGGCTGCCCGAGGAGCAGCGCAACCTCTACATCGACGGCACCTGGCGGGAGGCGAACAGCGGTGAGCGCTTCGACGTCCTCGACCCCGCCGACGGCTCGGTCCTCACCGACGTCGCCGACGGCTCGACCGACGACGCGATGGACGCCCTCGACGCGGCCGCGGCCGCCCAGGCCGACTGGTCCCGTACGCCGCCGCGGGAGCGCGGCGAGATCCTCCGGCGCGCCTTCGAGCTGATCACCGAGCGCGCCGACGACTTCGCACGGCTGATCTCGCTCGAGATGGGCAAGACCCTCGCCGAGGCGAAGGGCGAGGTCACCTACGGTGCCGAGTTCTTCCGGTGGTTCAGCGAGGAGGCGGTCCGCATCAGCGGCCGCTGGATGCAGGCGCCGGCGGGTGGCAGCCGGCTGCTGACCGTCCGCAAGCCGGTCGGCCCCTGCCTGTTCATCACCCCGTGGAACTTCCCGCTCGCGATGGGCACCCGCAAGATCGGCCCTGCGGTGGCGGCCGGCTGCACCATGGTCGTCAAGCCCGCCGAGCTCACGCCGCTCACGATGCTGGCGCTCGCCGGCGTCCTGGAGGAGGCCGGCCTGCCCGCCGGCGTCCTCAACGTCGTCACCACGACGTCGTCGAAGGAGCTCAGCGCGACGCTGATGGCCGACGACCGGCTGCGGAAGGTGAGCTTCACCGGCTCCACCCCGGTCGGGAAGGTGCTGGTGCGCCAGTCGGCCGACGAGCTCCAGCGGGTCTCGATGGAGCTCGGCGGCAACGCCCCGTTCCTCGTCTTCGAGGACGCCGACGTCGACGCGGCCGTCGACGGCGCGATGATCGCGAAGATGCGCAACATGGGCGAGGCCTGCACGGCGGCCAACCGGTTCCTGGTGCACTCCTCGGTCGCGGACGAGTTCGCCGAGAAGCTCGGGGCCCGGATGGGCGGCCTGAGGGTCGGCCGCGGCCAGGACGACGGCACCGACGTCGGCCCCCTGATCAACCCCGAGGCCGTCGAGTCGATCGGCGAGCTGGTCACCGACGCGGTCCACGACGGGGCCCGCGTCGTCACCGGCGGCTCCGCGCCCGACGGGCCGGGCTGGTTCTACAGCCCGACCGTCCTCACCGACGTCCCGGCCGAGGCCCAGATCAACAAGGTCGAGATCTTCGGACCGGTCGCCCCGATCACGACGTTCGAGACCGAGGACGAGGCGATCGCGGCGGCCAACGCCACGGAGTACGGCCTCTCCTCCTACGCCTACACCCGCGACCTCGCGCGCACGATCCGGCTGGCCGAGCGGCTCGAGTTCGGCATGGTCGGCGTCAACACCGGGCTGGTCTCCAACCCGGCCGCGCCGTTCGGCGGGGTCAAGGCCAGCGGGTTCGGGCGCGAGGGCGGCTTCGAGGGGATCGAGGAATACCTCGAGACGACCTACGTCGCGCTCCCCGCGGACTGAGCCCCGGACGGGCATGGAGCTCTTCACGGAGGTCGCGCGGCAGTACTCCGACTTCGCCGACTACGCCGGTGACTCGCCGTGCTTCGAGGACTGGGCGCGGCAGGTCGCGAGCGACCCCGAGGTGCAGGCGTGGATCGCCGCGCTGCCGCCGATCAAGCAGCAGCCCAACCTGGTCTTCGCCGCCGCGCGGTGGCACGGCGTGCCGGCGCCGGGCCCGTACGCCGGGCTCCGCGACGCGCTGCTCGCCGACGACGGCACGATCGTGGCGACGATCCGGGCCCGGGCGACGCAGACCAACGAGGTCGGCCGGCTGGCCACGCTGACGCCGTTCCTCGCGGAGGTCGCGGCGCAGGAGGGCGCGCCCCTCGCGCTGCTCGAGGTCGGACCGAGCGCCGGGCTCTGCCTCTATCCCGACCGGTGGTCCTACGCCTGGTCGACGGCGGCCGGGACGGTCCGGGCCGGCGTCGGTCCCGAGCTGCCGTGCGAGGTCACCGGGGCCCTGCCCGCCCCGGTCCTGGCGTCGGGGCCGCCGGCGGTCGCGTGGCGCGGCGGTGTCGACCTCAACCCGCTGGACGTGACCGACGCCGACGCGATGGCGTGGCTGCAGAACCTGGTGTGGCCGGAGCAGGACGAGCGGCGCGAGCGGCTGCGGACCGCCGTCGAGGTCGCGCGACCCGACCCGCCCCACCTGGTCGCGGGTGACCTGCTGACCGAGCTCGAGGACCTGGTGGAGGAGGCTGCGGCCCACGGACCGGTGGTGGTGTTCCACACCGCCGTGATCGCCTACCTCGAGCCCCCCGACCGCGAGCGCTTCCACGACCTCGCGACGGGACTCGTCGCCGACGGCCGGATCCGCTGGGTCAGCAACGAGGGGCGCCGCGTGCTGCCGCGGGTCACGGCGACGGCCTCCGCGGACGGCCCCGCGTCCGGAGCCTTCGTGCTCGGCGTCGACGGGGTCGCCCGCGCCTTCACCCACGGCCACGGCGCCGCCATGACCGTCCTCTGAGCCGTCAGGCCAGGCGGAACAGGCGGGCCAGGTCGCCGCGGCCGGGGACGCCGAGCTTGCGGTAGGCGTGGGACAGGTGCCACTCGACGGCCTTGACCGTCACGCCCGTCTCGTCGGCGATCGCGCGGTTGGTCGTGCCGGCCGCCGCCATCCGGGCCACCCTCAGCTCCGACGTCGTCAGCCGCGCGAGCGCCTCGGCGCGGGGCGTCGTCGGGGTCTCGCCGAGCCGCTCGAGCAGCCGGCGGGCGCGGGCGTGGAGCGGCCAGAGGTCCTCGAGGTCGGCGTAGGACTCCGTCTCGCGCAGCAGGGAGACCGCCTCGGCCGGCGCGTCACCGCCGCGCAGGGCCAGCAGCCCCGCGAGGTCGGTGGCGATCTGGGCGGCGAGCCGCTCGTGGTGACCGGCGGCGAGGGCGAGCGCGTCGCGCAGGGTGCCCTCGCGGTCGACGACGGCGCAGACGGCCGCCACGGTCCGCAGCGCCCCCGCGACGGCGTAGGCCGACCCGGATCCACGGGCGAGGGCCAGCTGCTCGTTGGCGAGCCGCTGGCCCGCCCGTGCCTCGCCGGTGCGCAGCAGGCAGGGAGCGATCGCCGAGCGCCAGGGGAGGGTGACCGGGTCGTCGTGGAGCTCGCCGACCTCGCGATAGCCCTCCGCCGCCGCCTCGTCGTGGCCGGTGGCCGCGTCGAGCTCGGCCAGCGCCCACCGGGCGCGGGCGGCGTCCTCGCCCGCGAGGCCGTGCACCCGGTGCAGGCGGTCGCCGAGCTGGAGCGCGAGCTCCATCTCGCCGCGGGCGAGGCGGCACTCGAGCAGCAGGGCGAGGTCGGCGACGCCCGGGTCGGGCTGGGCGGTGAGCGCCTCCAGGGCCTCGGTGATCCGGCCCTGCCGGACCAGGCCCGGGCAGTCCCTCGCAGGGGTGGCCGCCAGCGGGGTGACGGGCATGCGCCGAGGCTAGGGAGCGGGCCCTCGGGGCGGCGAGAGGATGCTCGGAATTGCCCCCCATTTGGGGGAGGTGGTCCAGTCAGCCCCGGCCGAGGAACGCGACCAGCCGGTCCGACGCCGAGGCGTCCGGGACGGGTGGGACAGGTGGGGCGATGCAGCCGTCGCGGTCGGCCGGCACCAGGACGTGGTGGGCCACCCGGAGCAGCGGCCGGGCCAGGTCGTCCGGCACCGACGCCGCGGCGCCGAGCGTGGTGTGGAGGTCCCAGCCGTGGAGGGTGACCTCGAGCGCGGCGGCCGCGACCAGCGTCTGGGCCGGGAGGACCAGGTCACCGACGCCGACCTCCTCCGGCGGGTGGTCGAGCCACCAGCCGAGGAGGGCGCACGCCTTGTCGCGGATCGCGTGCACCGGGGAGAGGCCGGCTGACGGCACCAGCGACACCTGCCCGGTCGCGGCCTCCGTCCACGCGTCGAGCCCGTCGTCCATGTGGCAGAGCAGGACCGCCAGGGGCCAGCCACGGCAGGGCGTCGGTCGCCCGAGGTCGTCGGGGCGGATGCCGATGAGCGCCGGGCGGACGTAGGCCAGCGACCGGTCCAGGAGCTCGACGGCGCCGGCCAGCGCCGTCGCGCTCACGGCTGCGCGGTCTGCCAGTCGGCAGGGATCCGGTCGGGGAGCCCGAACCGGCGGAACATGTCGACGTCGAAGAAGGCGCTGACGTGGGCGACCCGGTCGCCGTCGAGCTCGAGCACCTGCAGGTGGAAGGGGACGAAGTCGCCCTCGGGGGTGCGCATGTAGAGCCCGAACGCCGGCTGGCCGTTGGCGGAGGTCCGCAGCATCGGCATGTCGTGGCTGCCGCCGGGGCAGCGGGTGTCGACGAGCGTGCCGATCGTGGCCGCGCCGGAGTACCAGCCGCTGAAGGGCGGCATCTCCCACGTCGCGTCGGCGGCCAGCAGGCTGACGATCCGGTCGATGTCCTTGCGCCAGAACGCCTCGACGTACTCCGTGAGGAGCTGCTGCTGCCGGTCGTCGAGGTCGCCGGCGCTCGACGGGGCGTCGACGGTGGGGCCGGCCTTGTCGATCTGGGCGTGGGCGCGCTGGAGGGCGGAGTTGACCGCGGCGACGGTCGTGTCGAGGGCCTCGGCGGTCTCGGCGGCGGTCCAGCGCAGCACGTCGCGCAGGACGAGGACGGCGCGCTGGCGGGCGGGGAGGTGCTGGAGCGCGGCGACGAAGGCGAGCCGGATCGTGTCCTTCTCCTCGACCTGGACCGCCGCGTCGGGGATCGGCTCGAGCCAGGGGATCTCCGGCTGGGAGTCCAGCGGGTCGCCGGCCTGCTGGTCGGGGGCGCCGAGCCCGGTGGGGAGCGGGCGCCGCGGTCGGCCCTCGAGGTTGGTCAGGCAGACGTTGGTGGCGATCCGGTAGAGCCAGGTCCGCACGCTCGAGCGGCCCTCGAACCCGTCGCTCGCGCGCCAGGCGCGCAGCAGCGTCTCCTGGACGAGGTCCTCGGCCTCGTGGACCGACCCGCTCATGCGATAGCAGTGGGCCAGCAGCTCGCGCTGGTAGCGCTGCGTGAGCGCGTCGAAGTCCGTCAGCTCGCTGGTGGTCTCACTCGTGGTCACGGTCGTCCCCATCGCCTGTCTCCCCGGCTCGTCTCAGTGTGCCGAACGTGTCGACCGGCGTCGACCGCCGGACTCATCGGTGGTGGGGCGAGAACTTCCGGACCAGGTCGAGGGCGCGCCGCGCCGCCGGCTCGGCCAGGGCACGGTCGGCGGGGACCAGGCCGACCCTCGTACGCCGGTCGAGCAGGTCGTCGACGTCGGTGGCGCCCTCGTGGGTCACGCCGAAGACGAGCTCGGCCAGGGTGGCCGGGACGGTCCCGGCGACCGGCTCGAGCAGCTCGTCGGCGGAGCAGCCGGTGACCGAGCTCGCGACGTCGAGGACGAGCGCGGCGTCGGTGCCGAACCGGCGGACCAGCCGCGGGTGGGACTCCAGCCGGGCGAGCGCCGACCGGGGTGCGGCGCCCAGGAGGGGCAGGGTGCGGGTGCGGCAGGGGTCCGCCGCCAGGCCGCCGACCGCCACGGCCCGGTCGACCGCGTCCTCGGCCATCCGGCGGTAGGTCGTGAGCTTGCCGCCGACGACGGTCACGACGCCGGTCCGCGAGGTCAGGACGGCGTGCTTGCGCGAGAGGTCGGCGGTATCGCCGGGGCCGGCCTCGAGCAGTGGTCGGAGCCCGGCGTAGGCCCCGACGACGTCCGTACGCCGCAGGTCGTGGTCGAACGCCGCGGAGACGACGTCGAGCAGGAACCCGATCTCCGGCTCGGTCGGCTTCGGGACGTCGGGCACCGGACCCTCGACCGGCTCGTCGGTGAGCCCGACGTAGACGGTGCCGTCGGGCTGGGGGAGCACCAGCACGAACCGGCTGGTCGATCCGGGCACCGATGCGGTCACCGCGGTCCGCAGTCCGGGGAGCGCCGTGCCGCGCAGGACGGCGTGGGTGCCCCGGCTGGGGCGGAGCACGACGTCGTCGTCGAGCGACCCCGCCCACACGCCCGTCGCGTTGACGACGGCGCGCGCGGCGACGTGGACCGGTGCGTCCGACCCCTGCAGCACGACCTCGGTCCCGCTCGCGGACACGACGCGGGCGCGCGTCCGGACCGTCGCCCCGTGGGCGGCGGCCGTCCGGGCGAGGGTCACGACGAGCCGGGCGTCGTCCTCGAGCTGGCCGTCCCACGACAGGAGCCCGCCGCGAAGCCCGGCCGGGCGCAGGCCCGGTGCGAGGGCCAGCGCCTCCGCCGCGGAGACCCGGCGGGGCCGCGGGAGGGTGTCGGCCGACGTACGGGCGCCGCGGCGGAGCAGGTCGCCGGCGACGAAACCGCTGCGGGCGAGCAGCGCCTGGCCGCGCCCCACGCTCGAGGTGAGCGGCAGCAGCATCGGCATCGCGTGGGTGAGGTGGGGCGCGGTCGTCTCCATCAGCACGCCGCGCTCGACGGCGGACTCGTGGGCGATGCCGACCTGGCCGCTCGCGAGGTAGCGCAGCCCGCCGTGGACGAGCTTGCTCGACCAGCGCGAGGTGCCGAAGGCGAGGTCGTGGGCGTCGACGGCGAGGACCGAGAGGCCCCGGCTCACCGCGTCGAGGGCCACCCCGGTCCCGGTCACGCCGAGGCCGACCACCACGACGTCGTAGGACGGGGCGAGGCCTGCGGTCCCCGCCGAGATCATGGCGTCAGCGCCCGCTCCACGAGGTGGCGCAGCTCGTCGTCGAGGGCAGCCGCGTCGACCGCGTCGTCGACCATCGTCTGGGCCGAGAGCGCGAAGCCGTGGGCGGCCAGCAGCAGGGAGCGGGCGATGGCGACCGGGTCGCCGGCCCGGATGCTGCCGTCGGCCTGGCCGGCGGCGACGACGTCGGTCAGCACCGCGGCGATGGCCTCCTGCGAGCGGCCGCGCCGGGCCAGCAGGTAGGGAAGCAGCAGCTCGGGGTCGAGCTCGACGATCCGGACGAAGAGCTCGTTGTCGCGCAGCGCCCGCACGGTCGCGAGCAGGCCGTCGGCGACGGCGGCCGGGGTGTGCCCGGTGGCCGGCTGGGCCGCGACGACGTCGGTCCACTCGCGGGTCATCAGGTCGCCGAGGAGCGTCGGCATGTCCGGCCAGGTGCGATAGATCGTCATCCGGCTGACCCCGGCGCGGCGGGCCACCTCCGTCAGCGTCGTACGCCGCCAGCCCACGTCGAGGATGCACTCGCGGGCGGCGTCGAGGTAACCGTCGCGCGGTGACTGGTTGTTACGAAGTGACGTCATGTGTCACAGTGTAACGCATGAGCACCGTCGAGATGCACCCCCAGCGCTGGGGCGACCCTGCCGCCGCGACCGACCTGCCCGACTCGGCCCGCGGCCTGGTCGAGCTCGCCTTCGGCTCCGCCGAGCCGATCCCGGCGACCCCCGACATGACCCTCCCGTCGAGCGGGCTGGCTCCCGACCTGCTGGCCGGGTTCCGGGCGGCCGTCGGCGACGACCACGTGCTGACCGACGACGCCACCCGCCGGCTGCGCACCCGGGGCAAGTCGACCCCCGACCTGCTGCGCGCCCGGGCCGGTGACCTCTCCGACGCGCCGGACGCGGTCGTCCGGCCGGGGAGCCACGACGAGGTCGTCGCCGTCCTCGCCCACGCGAACGCCCACCGGATCGCCGTGGTCCCCTTCGGGGGCGGCACCTGCGTGACCGGCGGCCTGGCGGGGCCCGGGCCAGGCAGGGACGGCTTCGCCGGGGTCGTCAGCCTCGACCTGGTGCGGATGGCGCGGCTGCTCGCCGTCGACCCGGTCTCGATGACCGCGACCCTCGAACCCGGCCTCCGGGGTCCCGACGCCGAGGCGCTGCTCGCCGAGCACGGGATGACGCTGGGCCACTTCCCCCAGTCGTTCGAGCACGCCTCGATCGGCGGCTTCGCCGCCACCCGCTCCAGCGGCCAGTCGAGCGCGGGCTACGGCCGATTCGACGCGATGGTCGTCGGGCTGACCGCGGCCACGCCCACCGGCGAGCTGCGGCTGGGATCGTCGCCGGCCAACGCCGCCGGGCCCGACCTGCGCCAGCTGCTGCTCGGCTCCGAGGGTGCCTTCGGCGTGATCACCTCGGTGACCGTCCGGGTCCGGCGCGCGCCGGCGGTCACGCGCTACGACGGCTGGCGCTGGCCCTCGTTCGGGGCCGGTCGCGAGGCGATGCGGGCCCTCGCGCAGTCGGAGCTGCTGCCGACGGTCATCCGGCTGTCCGACGAGACCGAGACCGCGATCAACCTCGCCGACCCCGAGAAGATCGGTGCCGAGTCAGCGGGCTGCCTCATGGTCGTGGGTCACGAGGGAACGACCGAGCAGGTCACCACCCGCCACGCCGCGGTCGCCGCGGTGCTCGCCGGACTCGGGGGCGAGGACCTCGGGGAGGAACCGGGCCGGGCCTGGGCCGAGGGACGGTTCCGCGCGCCGTACCTCCGCGACTCGCTGCTCGACGTCGGCGTGCTCGTCGAGACCCTGGAGACGGCGACGTTCTGGTCGGACGTCGACCACGTCTACGACGAGGTGAAGCAGGCGCTGTCGTCCCACCTCGCGGGGGCCCTGGTGCTCTGTCACGTCAGCCACGTCTACGAGACCGGTGCGTCGCTCTACTTCACGGTCGCCGCCCCCGCGGGCGACGACCCGCTGGCCCGCTGGGCGGCCGCGAAGGTCGCCGCCTCCGAGGCGATGACCGCCGCCGGCGCGACCATCACCCACCACCACGCCGTCGGCACCGACCACCGGCCATGGCTCGAGCGCGAGATCGGGTCGGTCGGTGTCCGCGCGCTGCGCGCGGTGAAGGCCGAGCTCGACCCGGTCGGCATCCTCAACCCCGGGGTGCTCGTCCCGTGAACTTCAGCTTCCTGGTCAACCCGGCCTCCGGCGGCGGGGCGGCGCCCGAGGCGGTCGTGCCCGTCGCCCGGCTGCTCCGCGACGCCGGGTCGACGGTCGAGGTCAGCTATTCACCCGGCCCCCGGGCCGTCGCGGCCCTGGTCGCCGCGGCTCTCGACCGCGGCGACGTCGTCGTCAGCGTGGGCGGCGACGGGATGCTCTCCTCCCTCGCGGGGCCGGTGTCCGCGGGCGGGGGGACCCTGGGCGTGCTGCCTGCCGGTCGCGGCAACGACTTCGCGCGCATGCTCGACCTCCCCGCGACGCCCGAGGAGCAGGCGGCGCTGCTGCTCTCGGGGGCGACCCGGAGCGTCGACCTGATCGGGTGGGGGGACAGGCTGGTCGCCGGCTCGGCCTACGCCGGCGTCGACGCCCGGGCCGCCGAGATCGTCGACCGGGCCCGCTGGCTGCCGGGCCGCGTGCAGTACCCCTACGCGGCCCTCCGGGCGCTCGCGTCCTACACGCCCAGCCGCTACCGCGTCGCCGTCGACGGCACGTCCTACGAGTACGACGCCGCGACGGTCGTGGTCGCGAGCTCGGCCTACTACGGCCAGGGCATGCGGATCGCCCCGGACGCCCGGATCGACGACGGCCTACTCGACGTCGTGGTCATCGAGGCCGCGTCCCGTCCGGCCCTCATGCGCGCGCTCCCGACGGTCTACGACGGTCGCCACGTCGAGCGAGCCGGCGTCCACGTCCTGCGGGGACGACGTGTCGAGCTCCGGGCCGACGGCCGGCGCCCGGTGCCGGTCGGCGGCGACGGCGAGCCGCTCGGCGTGCTGCCGGGGCTTCGGGAACGGCCCGCGGTCGCCGAGGTGCGGCCGGGCGCGCTCCGCGTCGTGGCCGCCTGACCAGACGACCTGACCAGACGGCCGCGCCCGATTCGCGGGGTTCCCCCGCGGGGCTGGCCCCGATCGTGAAGGATGGGCGGGTGCATCCGCTGCTCCCACCCGGCTTCGTCTTCGGCACCAGCACGGCGGCCTACCAGATCGAGGGGGCGGTCTCGGAGGACGGCCGCGGCCCCAGCATCTGGGACACCTTCTGCGCCGAGCCCGGCCGGATCGCCGACGGCAGCAGCGGCGAGGTCGCCTGCGACCACTACCACCGGTTCGACGAGGACGTCGCCCTGATGGAGGGCCTCGGCACCCAGGGCTACCGGTTCTCGATCTCGTGGCCGCGGATCCAGCCCACGGGGCGCGGGCCGGCCAACGTCGCCGGGCTCGACTTCTACGACCGGCTCGTGGACCGGCTGCTCGCGGGCGGCATCTCGCCGATGGCGACGCTCTACCACTGGGACCTGCCGCAGGGGCTCCAGGACGACGGCGGCTGGCTCAACCGCGACACGATCGAGCGGTTCGCCGACTACGCCGCGATCGTCGGCGAGCGGCTCGCCGACCGGGTCGCCCACTGGGTGCCGGTCAACGAGCCCAACGTGGTGACCCTGCTCGGCCACGGGCTCGGCACCCACGCCCCCGGCCGGGCGATGATCTTCGACGCGCTGCCGGTCGCCCACCACCTGCTGCTGGCCCACGGCCGCGCCGCGATCGCGCTGCGCGAGGCCGGGGCCACGAGCATCGGCTGCGCCAACAACCACGCGCCGATCTGGCCGGCCAGCGACAAGGACGAGGACATCGGGGCGGCCAAGCTCTTCGACGCGATCTGGAACGGGATGTTCCTCGAGGGGATGCTGCTCGGCCGCTACCCCAACGACCTGCGCCCGCTGCTCGAGCACGTCGTCCAGCCCGGCGACGGGGCGACGATCCGGCAGCCGCTCGACTTCTACGGCGTCAACTACTACAACCCGATGAAGGTCGCCGCCGCGCCCGAGACGGCCGAGCTGCCGTTCGAGATCCTCGACGTCATCGGCTATCCGACGACCGACTTCGGCTGGCCGATCGTGCCCGACGCGCTCCGTGAGTGGCTGATCATGTTCCGCGCCCGCTACCGCGCGGCGCTCCCGCCGATCGTCATCACCGAGTCGGGCTGCTCCTTCGACGACGTCCCCGACGAGCACGGCGTGGTCGACGACCAGCGCCGCATCGACTACCTCGACGCCCACCTCAAGGCGATCGCGACCGCGATCCAGCGCGGCGTCGACATCCGCGGCTACTACTGCTGGTCGCTCATCGACAACTTCGAGTGGGCCGAGGGCTACACCCAGCGCTTCGGCCTGGTCCACGTCGACTTCGAGTCGCAGGCGCGGACCCCGAAGAAGTCCTACGAGTGGTACCGCGACGTCATCGCCGCCCAGCCCCAGCACGAGGGCTAGGTCGAGTCGTGGACTTGTGACCGTCCAGTCGCGGACCTGTTCCGCGACTCGACGGTCACGAACGCGCGACTCAGCCGTCCAGGGCCGCGGCGATCCGACGGACGATCTCGGCGAGGCGCTCCGGTGAGGTGGCGATGTTGAGCCGGAGGTGGCCGGTCAGGTCGTGCTGGTAGCGGTGGCCGGGCTCGAGCCGGACCCTCCCCTTGGTCAGCGCGACGTCCGCGGGGTCGTCGGCGCCGTAGGCCCGCAGGTCGAGCCACGGGAGGTACGTCGCCTCGAGCGGCCGCATCCGCGCCTCGGGCAGGTGCTCGGCCAGGAGCTCGCCCAGCAGCGTCCGCTGCCGGTCGAGCCGCTCGACGAGGGCGGCGAGCCAGGCGTCGCCGTCGGTGTAGGCCGCGATCGCGGCGATCTCGCCCAGGTTCGACCACGAGGAGTTGCGGACCGCCGGCGCCTCGAGCAGCCGGTCGCGGGTCGCCGGGTCGTCGGTGACGACCTGACCGCAGCGCAGGCCGGCGGTGTTGAAGGCCTTGCTCGCTGCGACGACCGCGACGGCGTGGTCGGCGGTGCCGTCGAGCGACAGGTAGGGCACGTGCCGGGCGCCGGGCAGGACGAGCGGCGCGTGGATCTCGTCGCTGATGACGCGGGCGCCGTGGCGCACGACCACGTCGCGGATCGCCTCGAGCTCGGCCCGCGTGTGGACGTGGCCGAGCGGGTTGTGGGGCTGGGTCAGCAGCAGCGTCCGGGCGCCCCGCGAGAACAGGTGGTCGAGCCGGTCGAGGTCGAACATCCCGCGCTCGGCGTCGGGTGGGACCGGCAGCTCCCAGACCTCGCGGCCCGTGACCGGGACGACCCCGAACTGCGGGTGGTAGGCCGGGGTCGGCAGCACCACCGGTGCCGGGTCGCTCAGCACGTCGAGGGCGAACCGGACGCCCGCGGTCACGTCGACGACCGGCAGCACCTGGGACGGGTCGACCCGCTGGTCGAAGTGGCGCCGCGCGAACCCGGCGTACGCCTCCCCGATGCGCTCGTAGTCGAAGGAGGGGTAGCCGAGCTCGCCACGCGCGACCGCGTCGGCCAGCGCCTGCGTCACCGCGGGCGCCGTCGGGAAGTCCATCTCCGCGACCCAGGCCGGGATCACGTCGGGGTCGACGGTGCCCCACTTGAGCGACAGGGAGCGCCGCAGCTCGTCCTCGGTCGGGTCGATGATCCTCACGCCGCCACGTTAACCGGCCGGTCAGAGGGCGGCGGCGACCCGCGTCCCCTGCTCGATCGCACGCTTGGCGTCGAGCTCGGCGGCGACGTCGGCGCCGCCGACGAGGTGCACGGACGCGCCCGCGAGCACGAGCTCGTCGTAGAGCGAGCGCACCGACTCCTGGCCGGCGCACACCACGACGTGGTCGCACTCGACGACCACGGGCGCGCCGTCGACGGTGAGGTGGAGGCCGGCGTCGTCGACCCGGTCGTAGGTCGCGCCGCTGACCTGCCGGACGCCGGCCTGCTTGAGCACCGCCCGGTGGGCCCAGCCGGACGTCTTGCCCAGGCCGATGCCGATGCGGGAGGTCTTGCGCTGGACCAGCGTCACCTCACGGACCGGGGTGCGTGGCTTCGGCTCGGTCAGACCGCCGGGGTTGAGGGCGGAGTCGCCGACACCCCAGTGGGCCAGCCAGTCCTCGACGGTGTCGGCCGGGTCGTGGGTGAGCCAGTGGGAGACGTCGACGCCGATCCCGCCTGCGCCGATGACGGCCACGCGGTCACCCGGCACCACCGCTCCGGACAGCACGTCGGCGTAGGAGACGACGCTGGGGTGGTCGATGCCCTCGAGGTCGGGGACCCGCGGGGTGACGCCGGTCGCGACGACGACCTCGTCGTACGCCGCCAGGTCGGCCGCGGTCGCGCGCGTCGACAGCCGCACGTCGACGCCGAGGACCTCGAGCCGGCGGGAGTAGTAGCGCAGGGTGTCGGCGAAGTCCTCCTTGCCGGGGACCGCCATGGCGAGCCGGAACTGGCCGCCGATCTGCGGAGCCGCCTCGAACAGCGTGACGTCGAAGCCGCGCTCCGCGGCCGACACCGCGGTGGCGAGGCCCGCGGGCCCGGCACCCACGACGGCGACCGTCGCGGCCCGGCGGGTCGGGCCGAGGACCAGCGAGGTCTCGTGGCAGGCGCGCGGGTTGACCAGGCAGGAGGCGGTCGTGTTGGTGAAGGTGTGGTCGAGGCAGGCCTGGTTGCAGCCGATGCAGGTGTTGATCTCCTCGGCCCGGCCCTGGGCGGCCTTGGTGACGAAGTCGGGGTCGGCGAGGAACGGCCGCGCCATCGAGACCAGGTCGGCGGTGCCCCCCGCGACCAGCGACTCGGCCAGCTCGGGGGTGTTGATCCGGTTGGAGGCGATGACGGGCACGCCGACCGATTCCTTGAGGCGCCCGGTCCACGGCGTCCAGACCCCGCGCGGGACCTGGGTGATGATCGTCGGCACCCGCGCCTCGTGCCAGCCGATGCCGGTGTTGAAGGCGGTCACGCCGGCGGCCTCGAGCCGCTGCGCGAGCTCGACCGTGTCGTCCCACGACTGGCCGCCCTCGACGAGGTCGAGCAGCGAGATCCGGTAGATGAGCGGGAAGTCGTCGCCGACGACCTCGCGGATCCGCTGCACGACCCGCTCCGGGAAGCGCATCCGCGCCGAGGCGCTCCCGCCCCACTCGTCGGTGCGGTCGTTGGTGCGGGCGGCGAGGAACTGGTTGATCAGGTAGCCCTCGGAGCCCATGATCTCGACGGCGTCGTAGCCGGCCTTGCGCGCCAGCGAGACCGAGCGCGCGAAGTCGTCGACGGTGCGGTGGACCGCCTTCGTCGAGAGGGCGCGGGGCTTGAACGGCGTGATCGGCGACTTGCGGTCGGAGGCGCCGACGCTGAAGGGGTGGTAGCCGTAGCGGCCGGCGTGGAGCAGCTGCAGCGCGATCGCGCCGCCCTCGGCATGCACCGCGTCGGTGACCTGGACGTGGCGGGCCGCGTCGAGCCGGCTCATCATCTCGCCGGCGAACGGCTTCAGCCAGCCGCGCCGGTTGACGGCGTAGCCGCCGGTGATGGCGAGACCCACCCCGCCGCGCGCCCGCTCGGCGAAGTAGGCCGCGAGCCGGGGCAGCTGCCAGGAGTGGTCCTCCAGGCCGGTGTGCATCGAGCCCATCACGACGCGGTTGCGCAGCTCGAGCGAGCCCAGGCGGATCGGGGACAGCAGGTGGTCGTAGGTCATGCGTGCTCCAGGTATTCACTCAGCCAGCCGGTCCAGAACTCCTCGAGCCGGACCCCGCCGCGCAGGACGAGGTAGCGGTCGAGGTCGGCACCGGTCAGGGCGTGGGGGTCGGGGTACTGCTCCTCGACCATCTGGTGGTAGGCCGCGAGCCGGGTCTCGTGCTCGGCGAGGTGGTCGGTCAGCTGGCGGCGGACCGCCTCCCGGTCGCCGTACGACGCCGCGCGGGCCTTGAGGGCGAGCTCGCTGCGCAGTGGTTCCACGGGGGTGTCGGCCGCCAGCCAGTCGGCCAGCACCCGCTCGCCGGCCGCCGATACGGCGTACTCCTTCTTGTCGGGGCGGCCGGTCTGGGCGACGGTCCGGACGGTCAGCCAGCCGTCGCCCTCCATCCGGCCGAGCACGCGGTAGATCTGCTGGTGGGTCGCGTGCCAGAAGAAGCCGATCGACTTGTCGAACCGGCGCGCCAGCTCGAGCCCTGACGCGGGTCGTTCGCGCAGGGCCACGAGGAGTGCGTGCTCGAGGGCCACGGGATCAGCATGCCCGACCTATGCAACGAGTTGCAAGACATATACCCATAGGGGGTATATGGTGGTACGCATGACTGATTCCTGGAAGACCGCCGTGTCCGCCACGCTCCACTGCCTCACCGGCTGCGCGATCGGTGAGGTGCTCGGGATGGTGCTCGCCACCTGGTGGGGCTGGGGCAACGGCGCCAGCATCGCGCTGGCCGTGGCCTTGGCCTTCTTCTTCGGCTACCTGCTGACCTTCACCGGCGTCCGCCGCTCCGGGGCCAGCGTGCGCACGGCGATCCGGACCGCGCTGGCCGCCGACACCGTCTCGATCCTCGTGATGGAGCTGGTCGACAACAGCACGCTGCTCATCTGGCCCGGCGCGATGGACGCCCACCTGACCTCCGGGCTGTTCTGGGGCACGCTCGTGCTCGCGCTCGCCGTGGCGTTCGTCGTCACGGTGCCGGTCAACAAGTGGATGATCGACCGGGGACGCGGCCACGCGGCCGTCCACGAGATGCACCACGCGCACCACTGAGATCGGCCCTACGATCTGGTCATGAACAAGCGCACCGCGGTCGTCCCGCTGCTGCTGGCGCTCGCGGCGACCGCGTGCGCACCCGTCGACGAGGGCAACACCGCAGAAGATCCGGCGGAGACCCCCACTGCTGCCGAGCAGTGCGCGACCGACAGCCTGCCGGTCCTCGAGCCCGGCACGCTCACGATCGGCACCGACTCCCCGGCCTACGAGCCCTGGTTCTCCGGCAACGACCCGACCAACGGCGAGGGCTATGAGTCAGCCGTCGCCTACGCGGTCGCCGAGGAGCTCGGCTTCTCCGCCGACCAGGTGACCTGGGTGAAGGTCCCGTTCAACTCCTCCTACAAGCCGGGTCCGAAGGACTTCGACTTCGACATCAACCAGATCTCGATCACGCCTCAGCGCGCGGAGGTCGTCGACTTCTCCGACGGCTACTACGAGGCGGCGCAGGCGGTGATCGCGCTCGACGACACCCCGATCGCCGGGGCGACCAGCGTCGCCGACCTCGCCGACTACAACCTCGGCGCCCAGACCGGCACCACCTCGCTGACCGTGATCCGCGACGTGATCCAGCCGGCCGGCGACCCGGCGGTCTTCGAGGACACCAACGCGGCCAAGCAGGCGCTGCTCAACGGCCAGGTCGACGGCATCCTCGCCGACCTGCCGACGGCGTTCTACATCACCGCGGTCGAGATCCCGAAGGCCACGCTGATCGGGCAGTTCAAGCCCGACACCGGCGAGGTCGAGGAGTTCGGGATGCTCTTCGAGAAGGGCAGCGAGCTGGTGCCCTGCGTCAACGAGGCGCTCGCGACGCTCAAGGACGACGGCACGCTCGACGGCATCGAGCAGCAGTGGCTCTCCGACGTCGTGGACGTCCCCGAGCTGCAGTAGGTGGGACCCGACCGGCGCAGCGGCGAGTGGCGGCCCAGCGACCTCGAGCTCGAGCGTCGCCGGGTACGCCGGCGGCAGCGCACCCGCTCGTCGCTGCTCGCGACCGCGCTGGTCGTCGGGGTGCTGGTGGTCCTCGCGCTGGTCGTGCGCAGCTCGCCGGGCTGGCCGCGGGTCCGTGAGACCTTCTTCAGCTGGGAGGACGCGAAGGCCGTCTTCCCCGACATCCTCGACGGCTTCTGGCTCAACGTGCAGCTGTTCCTGGTCTGCGAGGTCTTCATCCTGGTCCTCGGCCTCGCGGTCGCCGTCGCCCGCACCGCGCGGTCGCCGTGGCTGGCGCCGGTCCGGGTGGCGGCCGTCGTCTACACCGACCTCTTCCGCGGGATCCCGACCATCCTGCTGATCCTGATGCTCGGGTTCGGCGTCCCGGCGCTCCAGCTGCAGGGGCTGCCGACCGACGAGTTCTTCTGGGCCGGTGTCGCGCTCGTGCTCTCCTACGGCGCCTACGTCGCCGAGGTGTTCCGCGCCGGGATCGAGTCGATCCACCCCTCGCAGGTCTCCAGCGCCGAGGCGCTCGCGCTGACCCGCGCCCAGTCGCTGCGGTTCGTCGTGGTGCCCCAGGCGGTACGCCGCGTCGTACCGCCGCTGCTCAACGACTTCGTCTCGCTCCAGAAGGACACGGCGCTGGTCTCCGCGGTTGCCGTCTTCGACGCCGTCTTCGCGGCGCGTGACTACACGGCCTACAACTTCAACTACACGCCCTACGTCGTGGTGGCGGGCTTCTTCGTCGTGCTGACCGTGCCGCTGGCCCGCTTCACCGACTGGGTGCAGCGGCGCTGGTGGGAGCGCGAGCGGGCGGGGGTGCTGTGATGGCGCTCCTCGAGGTCCGCGACCTGCGCAAGACCTACGGCGACCGCGTCGTCCTCGACGACGTCGACCTCGTCGTGGAGCCGCACGACGTGGTCTGCCTGATCGGCTCGTCGGGGTCGGGGAAGTCGACGCTGCTGCGCTGCCTCGACCTGCTCGAGGATGTCGACGACGGGACGATCGTGCTCGAGGGCCGCGACGTCACCGACCCGTTCGTCGACCGGCGCGAGGTCCGCGAGCGGCTCGGGATGGTCTTCCAGGCCTACAACCTCTTCCCCCACCTGTCGGTCCTCGACAACGTCACCCTCGCGCCCCGCAAGGTGCACGGCGTACGCCGGGCCGAGGCGGAGCAGCAGGCCCACGAGCTGCTGGACCGCTTCGGCCTCGCCGAGCACGCGACGAAGTATCCCGACCGGCTCTCCGGCGGCCAGCAGCAGCGGGTCGCGCTCGTCCGCGCGCTGGCGACCCGGCCGGCGCTGCTGCTGCTCGACGAGATCACGGCCGCGCTCGACCCCGAGCTGGTGGGCGAGGTCCTCACGATCGTGCGCGACCTCGCGGCGGCCGGCACCACCATGGTCATCGCCACCCACGAGATGGCCTTCGCCCGCGACGTCGCCACCCGGGTCTGCTTCCTCGACGGGGGCCGGATCCTCGAGCAGGGCCCGCCCGACCAGCTCTTCACCCACCCCACCGAGGAACGCACGCGCCAGTTCCTCCGCCGCGTCCTCCCGGAGGGTTGAGTCGTGGGTTCGTGACGTCCCAGTCGCGCTGTTGTGACAGGCGGGAGGTCGCGCGTCCGCGACTCGACGGTCACCAACCCACGACTCGGCCCTCTGCCATCATCGGGCGCATGAGTCTGGAGCTCGGGCAGGGCAGCGGGCCGCTGCGCGGCGTCAAGGTGGTGGAGGTCGCGGGCATCGGTCCCGGGCCCCACGCCTGCATGACGCTCGCCGATCTCGGCGCCGACGTGATCCGGGTCGAGCGGCCCGGCGGCGACCTGTTCGGCGCCGGGAGGTTCGACGTGCTGACGCGCGGCCGTCCCAGCGTCGCGCTCGACCTCAAGCACCCCGACGCCGTGGCGACGGTGCTCGACCTCGTGGAGGGCGCCGACGTCCTCGTCGAGGGGATGCGGCCGGGCGTGATGGAGCGCCGCGGCCTCGGGCCCGACGACTGCTGGGCCCGCAACCCCGCCCTCGTCTACGGCCGGATGACCGGCTGGGGCCAGGACGGCCCCTGGGCGAGCGCGGCCGGCCACGACCTGAACTACGTCGCGATCACCGGCGCGCTCCACGGCCTCGGCCAGGACCCCGACCGCCCCCACTTCCCGACCAACCTGCTCGGCGACTTCGGCGGCGGCTCGACCTACCTCGTCATCGGCGTCCTCGCCGCCCTCCTCGAGGCGCGCACCAGCGGGCAGGGCCAGGTCGTCGACGCCGCGATCGTCGACGGGACCGCCCACCTCAACGCGATGGCCTCGACCTTCGCCGCGCTCGGCGTCCAGCCCGAGCGCCGGCGCAGCGGCCTCCTCGACGGCGGCACCCCCTACTACGACCTCTACGAGACCGCCGACGGCCGCCACATGACCCTCGGTGCCCTCGAGCCCCAGTTCTGGGACGAGGCGATGCGGCTGCTGGAGATCGACGGTGTCGCCCCCGACCGCAACGACCCGGCCAACCACGCCCAGCTCCGCTCACTGCTGGAGGAGACGTTCAAACAGCGCACCCAGGCCGCGTGGTGCGAGGTCTTCGACGGCACCGACGCCTGCGTCGCGCCGGTGCTGCCGCCGAGCGAGGCCCGCGAGCACGCCCACCTCAGGGCCCGCGGCACCTTCCTCGAGGTCGCCGGCGTCCACCAGCCGGCCCCCGCCCCCCGTTTCAGCCGTACGCCGAGCGGCGTACCCACCGCACCCGAGGGGCCCGGCGCCCACACCCGCGACGCGCTCACCGCCTGGGGGATCGACGGCGTCGAGGAGCTGATCGAGTCCGGCGCAGCGGTCCAGTCATGAGGGGGCAGGCGTGAAGCCCTTCCTCTTCCTCGGCACCCGCGCCGAGGACGACGCCGCCGACGACGAGTACGCCGCCGTGCTGCGCGGCACCGGTCTCGACGAGGCCCGGCTGGCGCGGGTGCGGCTCGAGCGCGACGAGCTCGGCCCGGTCGACCTCGACGCGTGGTCGGGCTTCATCCTCGGTGGCGGCCCCTTCAACGTCAGCGACCCGATCGTCCAGAAGTCGGTCGAGCAGCTCCGTGCCGAGGCCGACCTCGCCCGGCTCGCCGGCCAGGTCGTCGCGGCCGACGCGCCCTTCCTCGGCGCCTGCTACGGCATCGGCGTCCTCGGCAGCACCGGCGGCGGGGTCGTCGACCGCACCTACGGCGAGCCGATCGGCGCGGTCGAGGTGACCCTCACCGACGAGGGGCGTGCGGATCCGCTGCTGGCCGCCCTGCCCGACGCCTTCGACGTCTTCCTCGGCCACAAGGAGGCCGTGCGCGAGCTGCCCGCGGGTGCGGTGAGGCTGGCGTCGTCGACCACCTGCCCGGTCCAGGCGTTCCGGATCGGCGACAACGTCTACGCCACCCAGTTCCACCCCGAGCTCGACGTCGAGAGCCTCGCGCTGCGGATCCAGACCTACCGCGACCACGGCTACTTCCCGCCCGAGCAGGCTCAGGGCCTCATCGACATGGCGCGCCGGGCCGAGGTCAGCGAACCGGTGAAGATCCTGGCCGCCTTCGCCGATCGGTACGCGCGATGACCGAGCACGGCTCCGAGCACCTCGACGTGCTGATCGTCGGCGCCGGCCTCTCGGGCATCGGCGCGGGCGCCCGGCTCGCCCAGGAGCACCCGCAGCGCTCCTACGCCGTCCTCGAGGCGCGCGCGGTCAGCGGCGGGACCTGGGACCTCTTCCGCTACCCCGGGATCCGGTCGGACTCCGACATGTTCACGATGGGCTACCGCTTCCGGCCCTGGCGCGACGACCGCGCGCTGGCCGACGGTCCCTCGATCCTCGCCTACCTGCGTGACACGGCGGTGGAGTACGGCGTGGACCGCCGGATCCGCTACGACCACCGGGTCACCGCCGCCGACTGGGACCCCGCCGCCGCCCGCTGGACCGTCACCGCCGAGACCCCCGACGGCACCGTCACCCTCACAGCCGACTTCCTGTGGGCGTGCAGCGGCTACTACGACTACGAGACCCCGCACCGGCCGGTCTTCGGTGGCGAGGAGGACTACGCCGGCCGGCTGGTCCACCCGCAGCACTGGCCGGACGACCTCGACGTGAGCGGGCTCGAGGTGGTGGTGGTCGGCAGCGGGGCGACCGCGATGACGCTCGTGCCCTCCCTCGTCGAGGCGGGCGCCGCGCACGTGACGATGCTGCAGCGCTCCCCGACGTACGTGCTCGCGCTGCCGTCCGTCGACCCGGTCGTGCGCGTGCTCCGCCGCCGGTTGCCCGAGCGCCTGTCCTGGTGGCTGTCGCGGTGGAAGGCGATCGGGGTCGCGGTGCTGGCCTACCAGGTGAGCCGCCGCTGGCCCGGATTCGCCCGGCGGGTGATCCGCAAGGGCGTCGCGTCGCAGCTGCCGGAGGGCTATCCGGTCGACACCCACTTCCGCCCAGCCTACGACCCGTGGGACGAGCGGCTCTGCTTCGTCCCCGACGGCGACCTCTTCCGCGCGATCCGCCACGGCGACGTCGACGTCGTCACCGACACCGTCGCGACGCTCACCGAGAAGGGCGTCCGGACCGGCTCGGGCGAGGAGCTCGTCGCCGACGTCGTCGTCAGCGCGACCGGGTTCGACCTCAAGCTCGTCGGCGGGATGGCGCTGTCGGTGGCCGGGGAGCCGCTGTCGCTGACCGGCCGGATGACCTACCGCGCCCTGATGTTCGCCGGCATCCCGAACTTCGCCTACACGATCGGCTACACCAACGCCTCGTGGACGCTCAAGGCCGACCTCGTCGCCGACTGGGTCTGCCGGCTGCTCACCCACCTCGACCGGACCGGCCGCCGCTGGGCCGTGCCGGAGCCCGACCCGTCGGTCGGCGAGGCGCCCTTCATGGACTTCCAGCCCGGCTACGTCCGGCGCTCCCTCGACCTGCTGCCCGTCCAGGGCGACCGCGAGCCGTGGCGGCTGCGCCAGAACTACGTCCACGACGTCCGCACGCTGCGGCGCACGCCGATCGACGACGGGGTGCTGCGCTTCGGGTGACCGGGGTGAGAAACCCCACGGTGTCCGAAATGCGGTGAGTTCGGCGTCCACCCCCTAGGCTCCTACCAGCGGTACGTCCAGTCTTGCCTCGTCCCGCCGGCAGCCACCGAGTGGCAGCCCTCCCGCCGTTCGCGCGTCGGGAGCACACGCAGCAGCCCCGAGCTGCGGCCCCGCCGGAACCGGCGGACGCGTTGGTGAGACACCAACCGAGAGATCCCTTCCGTGACTTCGCAGTTCCCTGCCGACTTCTCTGCCGTCGGCGTCCCCTCCCCCCTGTCCGCCGTCCTTTCCGAGCGCGGCATCACCGAACCCACCCCGATCCAGGCCGCGACGCTGCCCGACTCGCTCGCCGGCCGCGACGTGCTCGGCCGGGGCCGTACCGGCTCCGGCAAGACCTATGCCTTCCTGCTCCCGCTGGTCGCCCGTCTCGACGCGAGCAAGATGCCCGCGACGTCCCGGCGCCCCCGCGCGCTCGTGCTCGCCCCGACCCGTGAGCTGGTCGGCCAGATCCACGAGGCGCTCAAGCCGCTCGCCAAGGCCGCCGGCCTGACCACGACGACCGTCTTCGGCGGCGTCGGCCAGAACCCGCAGGTCACCGCGCTGCGCAAGGGCGTCGACATCGTCCTCGCCTGCCCCGGCAGGCTCGAGGACCTGATCGGACAGGGTCACTGCGACCTCGGCGCCGTCGAGATCACCGTGCTCGACGAGGCCGACCACATGGCCGACCTCGGGTTCCTCCCGGCCGTGCGCCGACTGCTCGGCCAGACCCCGACCCAAGGCCAGCGGATGCTCTTCTCCGCGACCCTCGACAAGGCGGTCGACGGCCTGGTCCGCCAGTTCCTCACCCAGCCGGTCGTCCACGAGGCCGACTCGGCCCAGTCGCCGGTCGCGAAGATGAGCCACCACGTGCTCCACCTCCAGCGCGAGCACCGGCTCCCCGTCCTCGTCGACCTCGCCAGCGCGCCGGGCCGCACGGTCGTCTTCACCCGGACCAAGCACGGCGCCAAGGCGCTGGCCCGCCAGCTCAACAAGAACGGCGTGCCGAGCGTCGACCTCCACGGCAACCTGAGCCAGAACGCGCGCACCCGCAACATGGAGGCGTTCCACTCCGGCAAGGCCTCGACGCTGGTCGCGACCGACATCGCCGCGCGCGGCATCCACGTCGACGACGTCGCGCTCGTCGTCCACGCCGACCCGCCGGTCGAGCACAAGGCCTACCTCCACCGCTCGGGCCGTACGGCGCGCGCCGGCGCCGAGGGGACCGTCATCACCCTGATGACCGACGAGCAGGTGCGCGACGTCCGCGCCCTGACCAAGCAGGCCGGCATCCGCCCGACCACCACCAAGGTCGCGGGTCCGTCCCACCCCGTGCTCCTCGAGCTCGCCCCGGGCGAGCGGACCCTGGTCCCCGGTGGCTACGCCCCGGTCGTCCCCGCCGGCAACTCCGGCGGCAGCAGGTCCGGCACCCGGACCGGTGGCTCCAAGCCGTCCGGCTCCGGCAACCGTCGTCGCCGCGGCGGCGGGCAGAAGCCGGCGGCGAAGAAGTCGGGCGGCCAGCGCTCCGGTGCCCCGCAGGGCAACCGCAACCGCCGGAGCAGCAACCGCTCGACGGCGGGCGGCTCCCACAGCGCGTCCTCCTTCAGCCGCGGCCGCTGAGGCCCGCGCCCCAGCCACCTGTTCGGGTGGGGACGGCCTTGGAGCCCGGTGCCATCGTGGGAACCACCTAGGAAAGGGGGGTTCCACCGTGGGACTCGACGACAAGGCCGCCCACCAGGGCGAGGACCTGAAGGGCAAGGCCAAGGAGACCACCGGCAAGGCGACCGGCAACTCGCGGCTCGAGGGCGAGGGCAAGGGCGACCAGGCCTCCGCCTCGGTCAAGAAGTCCGGCGAGAAGGTCAAGGACGCCGCCAAGGACGTCAAGGACGCCTTCAAGAAGTGACCGCGACCGACCTCCTCCCGGTCTGCCCGTAGAGTTTCGGGCGGAGCCAGCGGGAGGAGGTCGGTGACGTGAGGACGTTCCTCCGCAATGCCCTGGTCGACAAGGTCCCGCGCGACCACCGTGACACCCAGGCCGGGCTGCGCCGCCGCCAGTGGGTGACCGGCACCGTCGTCGTCCTCGGCGGCATCGTGCTCGGGATCAGCCTCCGGATCGAGCCCGGCAGCCCCTGGTTCTACGCCAGCTCGCTCGGCCTCTCGGCGATCTGGGCGGCCGGCGCCTTCGCCTCCGGGCCGCTCCACCTCGGCCGGATCGCCCGCCGCGACGACCACGTCCGTCCGGTGATCACGCCGCTCGTGCTGGGCTTCGGCCTTGCCGGTGTCTTCGTCGTCGGCGGCCTCGTGGTGCGCCAGATCCCCTTCCTCGCCGACCAGGTCGGGAGCGTCGTGGCCTACGCCGACGAGGGGGCGCTGCCGCTGCTCGTCCTGATCACCGCTGTCACCGGCGCGGCCGAGGAGCTCTTCTTCCGCGGTGCCGCCTACGCCGCGGTGACCAAGCACCCGGTCACGGTCACGACCGTGCTCTACACGCTCGCGACCTACGCGACCGGCAACGTGATGCTGACCTTCGCGGCGATCCTGCTCGGCGTCGTCGTCGGCCTCGAGCGTCGCGCCTCCGGCGGCATCCTCGCGCCGATCCTCACCCACCTGAGCTGGTCGCTGACCATGCTGCTGGTGCTCCCGCTGGTCTTCGCCTAGCTGCGGGACGTCATACGTCCCGGTCGCCATGACGCACGATTCGTATGACGTCCTGCGTGCCGTGCCCTAGGGGCGCGTCTCCGGGTCGTCCTCGAGCGCGCGGCGCACGGCCTCGGCGTACGGCACCGGGTCGCCGGGGACGACGTCGAGGATGCGGTGGTCGGTCACGACGACCTCGGTGCCCATGGAGTCGATGAGGTTGCGGCCGGTCGTGACGTCGACGTCGGTGACCAGCGCGAGCCAGTAGGACGACAGACGTGGGGTCAGGACCGGGACCTTGATGATGGGCACGCGGCGCCCCGTGGAGACCTCGGCGGCCACCTGCAGCATCTCGAGATAGGTCATCGCCTCCGGCCCGCCGATCTCGAAGACCTCACCGAAGGCCTCCTCGTTGCCGGTCACGCCCGCGAGGTAGCGGATGACGTCGTCCACGGCGACCGGCTGGGTGGGGGTGTCGACCCACTTGGGCACGACCATGGCCGGCAGGTTCTTCACCAGCTGGCGGGTCAGCTCCCAGCTGATGCCACCGGCGCCGACCACGATCGCGGCCCGCAGCACCGTCACCGGGACCCCGGTCTCCCCGAGCAGCTGCTCGACCTCGCGACGCGAGCGGAGGTGGGGCGAGAGGTCCTCGCCGTCGGCGCCGAGCCCGCCCATGTAGACGATCTGGCGCACGCCGGCGTCGGCCGCGACCCGCGCGAAGCTGCGTGCGGCCTCGGCGTCCTTCTCCTCGAAGTCGGGGTCGTCGAGGGAGTGGACGAGGTAGATCGCGACGTCGACGCCGTCGAGGGCGTCGACGAGGGTGTCGGCGTCGTGGACGTCGGCACCCACCGGCGTCCCGCCGCCGTCGTAGTCCTCCGGCCGGCGCGTCATGGCGCGCACGTCGTGGCCCGCCTCGAGCAGGGCAGGCACCAGCCGGCGCCCGATGAACCCGGTGGCGCCGGTGACCAGGACCGTGAGGGCGTCCGTCATGTCCCCACCCTAGGGACCACCCGTCTGGGTAGTCAGCGGGAACGCTTGGCCACGGCCTCGCGCCGGGTCTCGTCCATCGCCGACTCGTAGGCCGCGACCAGGGAGGCGATCGACAGCGGCTTGAGCCGCTCGACGACCTCGCGCAGCTTCTCGGGGGAGGCGCCCGCCTCCTTGTAGGCCGGCCAGACCTCGGTGCGGAAGAGGTCGTTGAGCTCCTTGGCGATCTGGCGGCCGTGCTCGGCGTAGATGTCGGCGGCGGCCACGGCGGCCTCGGTCGGGAAGCCGAGGTCGAGCAGGCCGAGCCCGACGGTCAGCTGGGAGACGACGACCTGGAAGCGTCCCCGCTTGTTGCGCATGACGATCCCGAGCGCCGAGAGCGTCTCGAGGTCCTCCTCGCTCAGCTCCCGGTTGGCGCGCCGCTCGAGCTGCGCGCGGGTGAGCTCCTCGGGCGACTCCTGCTGCCAGGGGGTGAGCATCGTGCGGTGGAGCGCGATGTCCTCCGGTGTGGCGGCCTCGGGGAGCCGCGCGAGGTAGCGCTCGATCGCCGCGAGCGTGAACCCGTGGGACTGCAGCTCCTGGACCAGCTCGAGCCGCGCGACGTGGTCGGAGGTGTAGTAGCCCGAGCGGCCCCTCCGGATCGGCGGCGGCACCAGCCCCTTGGTCGTGTAGAAGCGCACGTTGCGCACGCTGATGCCGACCCGGTTGGTCAGCTCGTCGAGCGTCAGCAGCTCGCGCTCCTGCTCCACCTGCGGCCCTCCTGTGTGACGGGGGTGACATCGGCCACCTTGACGACGCTGACAGTATCGGTGTCACAATCGAGCGAGGCAAGCACACCACTCGTGAAGGACGGCCATGGCTGAAGCATTCGTGTACGACCACATCCGCACGCCGCGCGGCAAGGGGAAGAAGGTCGGCGGACTCCACGAGGTGAAGCCGGTCGACCTCGTCGTGGGCCTCCTCGACGAGATCAAGGAGCGCAACCCGGGCCTCGACCCCGAGCGGATCGACGACGTCGTGCTCGGCGTGGTCAGCCCGATCGGTGAGCAGGGCTCGGACATCGCGAAGACCGCCGCGCTCGCGGCCGGCTATCCCGAGACCGTCGCCGGCGTCCAGCTCAACCGCTTCTGCGCCTCCGGCCTCGAGGCCGTCAACCAGGCCGCGGCCCGCGTCCGCTCGGGCTTCGAGGACCTGATCCTCGCCGGCGGGGTCGAGTCGATGAGCCGGGTGCCGATGGGCTCCGACGGCGGCGCGTGGGCGATGGACCCCGCGACCGCGCTCACCACGGGCTTCGTCCCGCAGGGCATCGGTGCGGACCTGATCGCCACCCTCGAGGGCTGGACCCGCGAGGACGTCGACGCCTACGCCGCCGAGTCGCACCACCGCGCCGCCAAGGCCTGGGCCAACGGCTACTTCTCCGACGCGATCGTCCCGGTGAAGGACAAGAACGGCATCACGATCCTCGAGCACGACGAGCTCGTCCGCCCCGACACCAGCGTCGAGGGCCTCGCCGGCCTGAAGCCGTCCTTCGCCCAGATGGGCGCCGACGCCGGCTTCGACGACGTCGCGCTCGAGAAGTACCACTGGGTGCCTGCGATCGACCACGTCCACCACGCCGGCAACTCCTCCGGCATCGTCGACGGCGCCGCGATCATGGCGATCGGCACCGAGGAGGTCGGTACGGCCCTGGGGCTGACCCCGCGCGCCCGGATCGTCGCCACCGCCGTCTCCGGCGCCGACCCGACGATCATGCTCACCGGCCCGGCGCCGGCGACCCGCAAGGCGCTGGCCAAGGCGGGCCTCGAGGTCGGCGACATCGACCTCTTCGAGATGAACGAGGCCTTCGCCGCTGTCGCGATGCGCTTCATGAAGGACATGGGCATCACCCACGAGATCACCAACGTCAACGGCGGTGCGATCGCGATGGGCCACCCGCTCGGCGCGACCGGCGCCATGATCCTCGGCACCCTCGTCGACGAGCTCGAGCGGCGCGACCAGCGCCGCGGCCTGGCCACGCTGTGCATCGGCGGCGGCATGGGCATCGCCACCATCGTCGAGCGCGTCTGACCGGCCGGAACCAGGAGAGAAGCACACCCATGACTGCAGCACAGACCGAGCAGACCGCCGTCCACTACGAGCGGGACGCCGACGGGATCGTCACCCTCACGATGGACGACCCCACCGCCAGCGCCAACACCATGAACGAGATCTACCAGCGGTCGATGCAGGCCGCGGTGGAGCGGCTGTACGACGAGAAGGACGACCTGACGGGCGTCGTCGTGACCAGCGCGAAGAAGACCTTCTTCGCCGGCGGCAACCTCAAGCTGATGAGCCAGGCGACCAAGGACGACGCGCCGCGGATCTTCGCCGAGGTCGAGGCCGTGAAGGCCACGCTCCGCAGGCTCGAGACGATCGGCAAGCCCGTCGTCGCCGCGATCAACGGTGCCGCCCTCGGCGGCGGCCTCGAGATCGCGCTGGCCTGCCACCACCGGATCGCCGTCGACGACCGGAAGGTCAAGATCGGGCTGCCCGAGGCCACCCTCGGCCTGCTCCCGGGCGGCGGTGGCGTGACCCGTACCGTGCGGATGCTCGGCCTCCAGTCGGCGCTGATGGACGTCCTGCTCCAGGGCCCGCAGTTCAACCCCGAGGCGGCGAAGGCCAAGGGCCTCGTCGACGAGCTGGTCGCCAGCCGCGACGAGCTGGTGCCCGCCGCCAAGGCGTGGATCCTGGAGAACGCAGGGAACCCCGGCGCTGGAACCCAGCCGTGGGACGCCCCCGGCTACAAGATGCCCGGCGGCAACCCCAAGAGCCCGGCGCTTGCCCAGTTCCTGCCGGCCTTCCCGGCGCTGCTCCGCAAGCAGGTCAAGGGCGCCGACTACCCCGCGCAGAAGGCGATCCTCTCGGCCGCCGTCGAGGGTGCGACGGTCGACGTCGACACCGCGAGCCGGATCGAGTCGCGCTACCTGACGACGCTGATCGTCAACCAGAACAGCAAGAACATGATCCAGGCCTTCTTCTTCGACCTCCAGGCGATCAACGCCGGGTCGCTGCGGCCGCAGGGCATCGAGCCCTGGCAGGGCACCAAGGTCGCCGTGCTCGGCGCCGGGATGATGGGCGCCGGCATCGCCTACACCTGCGCCCGCGCCGGGATGCAGGTCGTGCTCAAGGACGTCGCCCAGGAGAACGCCGACAAGGGCAAGGCCTACTCGGCGAAGATCAACGAGAAGGCCGTCCAGCGCGGCAAGCTCAGCCAGGAGAAGAGCGACGAGCTGCTCGGCCGGATCCACCCGACCGACGACTACGCCGACCTCGCCGGCTGCGACCTCGTCATCGAGGCCGTCTTCGAGGACCCCTCGCTCAAGCACGAGGTGTTCGCCGAGGCCGCCAAGCACGTGAACCCCGACGCGCTGCTGTGCTCCAACACCTCGACGCTGCCGATCACCGAGCTCGCCACCGGCGTGGACCGGCCGAAGGACTTCATCGGGCTCCACTTCTTCTCGCCCGTCGACAAGATGCCGCTGGTCGAGATCATCCGCGGCGAGGAGACCTCCGACGAGGCGCTCGCCAAGGCCTACGACGTCGTCCAGCAGATCAGGAAGACGCCGATCGTCGTCAACGACAGCCGCGGCTTCTACACCAGCCGCGTCATCGGCTTCATGGTCAACGAGGGCCTCGCGATGCTCGCCGAGGGCGTCCACCCGGTCACCCTCGAGCGCGCCGCGACCCAGTCGGGCTACCCCGTCGGCACGCTCCAGCTCTCCGACGAGCTCAACATGGAGCTGATGGCCAAGATCGGCAAGGCGACCAAGGACGCCGCCGAGCGCGACGGGACGCCGTACGAGGAGCACCCGGGCTCGGCCGTGGTCGCGAAGATGATCGAGATCGGACGGCCGTCGCGGCTCAAGGGCGCCGGCTTCTACGACTACGACGAGGCCGGCAAGCGACAGGGCCTGTGGTCCGGGCTGGCCGAGACCTTCCCGGTCGCCGACCAGCAGATCCCGCTGCGCGACGTGAAGGACCGGATCCTCTTCCTCGAGGCGCTCGAGACCGCGAAGTGCTTCGAGGAGGGCGTGATCACCTCGGCCGCGGCGGCCAACATCGGCTCGATCATGGGCATCGGGTTCCCGCCGAACACCGGTGGTGCCGCCCAGTTCATGACTGGCTACCAGGACCCCGAGGACACCGACGCCCCGATCGGCCTCGCCGCGTTCTGCGACCGCGCCGACGAGCTGGCCGACGCCTACGGCGAGCGGTTCCGTCCCTCGGCCTACCTCCGCGACCTGGTTGCGAAGGGCGAGTCCTTCCCCGCCTGATCCCGCCTGATCCCGGACGCCGCGTGTGCCTGAGGACGACGAATAGGTCGTTCTCAGGCACACGCCGCTGATTTCGGCGAGAATCAGGGTCATGACCCAGACCCCCCCGGCGGTCGAGGTCCGCTCCCTCCACGTCCGCTTCGGCGAGGTGGAGGCCGTCGCGGGCGTCGACCTCGCGGCGTACGCCGGGCAGGCCACCGGCCTGCTCGGCCGCAACGGCGCCGGCAAGTCCACGACGATGCGCGTGCTCGCCGGCCTGGTCCCCCCGACCGCGGGCACCGCGGTCGTGGCCGGCCACGACGTCCGCTCCCACGCGCTCGCGGTGAAGCGCTCGACCGGCTACTGCCCCGACGTGGGCGGCCTCGTCACCCGCGCGACCGCGTGGGAGCACCTCCAGCTGTCCGCCCGGATGCGGCGCCTCGTCGACTGGGAGGACCGGGCGCGCGAGCTGCTCGAGCGGTTCGAGCTCGGCGACGCCTCCCACCGCGTGACCGGCGGCTTCTCCCACGGCATGGGCCGTCGGCTGTCCGTCGCGCTGGCCGCGCTGCACGAGCCGGAGGTGCTGCTGCTCGACGAGCCCTTCGACGGAGTCGACCCGATCGGCGTCGAGGCCACCCTCGAGGTCATCGCCGACGCGCGCGCCCGCGGCGCCTGCGTCCTGGTCTCCACCCACCTCCGCGAGCTCGCCATCGAGGCCTGCAGCGACGTGCTCGTCCTGCGCGGCGGCTCGCGCGTCGCGACCGTCAGCGCGTCGGAGATGGCGGGGGAGGAGGGGGCGCGTGCCTACCGCGCTCTCCTCGACTGAGCCCGCCTGGCTGCGGCCGGTCCGCGACGTCGGCCACCTGCTGCGCTTCCGCAGCGCGGCCGTACGCCGCCGCTCGACCTACTGGCTCGGCATCGGGACCATGCTCACCATCACGCTCGGCGCGGCGATCATCCCCGCGGTGGTGCCCGCCGACGACGACCGCCGGCTCGAGCTCGGCGTCCTGCTGCCGACCGGCATGGCCGGCATCCTGCTGATCTCGATCGTCTCCGCGATCGCGTCGGGTGGCGGGCGTGAGCTGGTCTCGCGCGAGCAGGCCGTCGCCTTCCCGGTCAGCCCGACCACCGACCACCTCGGCGCGCTCGTCCTCGCCCCGCTCAACATCTCGTGGCTGATCCAGGCGTGGGTGCTGCTCGGCACCACGGCCTACGTCGTGGGCCCGGCGCGCCTGGTGAGCGCCCACGTCGTGATGCTGCTGTGGATGGCGGTCGCGACCGCGCTCGCCCAGGTCGTCGCCTGGTCCGTGGAGTCCGTACGCCGCCGGCGCCACGGCGTGGTCGCGATGCGCGTCGTCGTCGTGACCCTCTGCGTGGGTGCCCTGGTCGTGCAGCTGTCGGGCCGCACCATCTCGCTGCTCGACCAGGTCCCGACGCTGTGGGTCGTCCTCGGCGCGGTCGGTGGCTTCTCGCTGTCGTGGGTCTTCGTCGTGGTCGGGCTGCTCGGGCTCCTGCTCGCCGCCGTCGTGGTCGGCGTCGTCCCCGCCCAGCTGGCGGCGCGACGGCTCCCCCACGACGAGCTCCGGGCCGAGACCGACACCCACACGCCGCGGCCGATGCCGTGGAACGACCTGCTCGCGCTGCTGCGCATCGACCGGGCGTCGGTGTGGCGTGCGGTGCCGATGCGCCGCGGCATGGCCGTCCTCGCCGTCGGCCCCGGCCTGGTCGCGGTGCTCGGCAACCTGCCGTGGGAGCAGGTCATGATCCTGCCCGGCCTGGTCGTCTCCGGTGGCGCGCTGCTCTTCGGCGTCAACGCCTGGTGCCTCGACGGCCGCGGCCAGCTGTGGCGCGAGAACCTGCCGGTCGACGCCGGCCTCGTCTTCACCGCGCGGGCGCTGGTGCTCGCCGAGTTCCTCGGGGTCGCCTCGCTGGTCACGATCGCGCTGGCCGCGCTGCGCGCCGGCGTACCGACCCCCTCCGAGCTCACCGCCATCGTCTGCCTGCTCGTCGTCGTGACGCTCCAGGTGGTGGGCGGCTCGATGCGCTGGTCGGAGCAGCGGCCCTACCCCGTCGACCTCCGCAGCGCGCGCGCCACCCCGGCCCCGCCGGTGATGATGGTCGCCTACTCGGCGCGGCTGGCCCTCGTCACCACCATCACCGGCCTGCTGTTCTCCGGTCTCGCCCGCTTCCCCGACCCGATGCTGTCGCTCTTCGTCGCGCTCGTGATGGGCGGCTGGTCGACGGTCCGGCTGCTGCGCGCCCACCGCCGCTGGGTCGACCCCTTCGTCCGGGCGCGGGTCGTCACCACCGTCGCCGCCTGACGATGCGGTGGTCCGGCCTCCCTCAGCGCGACTCGAACCAGGGCCGGTGCAGGTCCCAGAACGTCGCGCCCTGCATGGCCGCGTCGAGGGTCTCGCGGACGTCGGCGGGCATGTCCGGCATCTCGCGCTGCTCCCCGTCGCGCGCCTCGGCCTCGGTCGTGAAGGCGATGGTCTCGGTGAAGGTGCCGTCGTCCTCGAAGGCCAGGGTCGCGCCGAGGATGTCGGGCCGCGCCTCGTGGAGCATCTCCGTGTCCGTCATGAGGGCCTTGAGCCGGTCGGGGTCGTTGACCCGGCCGCGGATGACCTGGACGAACCCGGCCGAGTCCGACCCGCCGTCCATCATCAGCGTGACGTCGTCGCAGTCGTGGAACTCCACCGGCCCGTCCATGAGCGCCATGAACCGCTCGGCCCACGCCCCCTGCTCCGGCCGTTCGGAGTTGGCCGTCGCGGCCTCCTTCGACTCGAAGCGCACGATGCCGACGAACTGGTCGTCGTCGGTGAAGCCGTAGGTGCCCCCCAGCCAGCCCTTCGCGCCCGGAGCGAGCTCGTCGCGCCAGGTCCCGGCGTGCGCCCGCAGCTCGTCCTGACGGGTGCAGCGACCCTGGATGATCTGGATGAACATGACTGTTGCCTCCTCTCGGCCGGCCCCTCCCGGTGAGCGGTCAGCTCGCAACTGATCGACGTTACTGCCGCTCAGGGGCGGGGGTCCATGCCGGACCGGACCGGTGGCGCTACTGCTGCGCGCAGCCCGCCTGGGCGTCGGTGATCGCGCTCAGCGCGGGGTCCTCCCAGAGCCCCTGGAGCGACGCGACGACCCCCGCCCGGATCGCGTCCGGCGGCAGCGCGTCGCGCAGGCACCGGGCGTACGCCGCCCGGTCGAGGTCGCCCTTGGTGATCGAGACCTGGGCGGCCGTCGCGTCGGCGACGAAGTCGGTGCAGGCGAGCTGGGCGTCGGCGACGGGCTCCGCCAGGTCGGCGTCGAGCACCGGCACCTCGGCGGCGACCCGGCCGTCGCCGTCGAGCAGGCCGCCCGACTGGAGCGCGGCCGGCATGGTCGAGCCGAGCAGCTCCTCGGCGAAGCAGGCGCCCTCGCGCCGGTCCTCGGCGTCGGGGTGGTCGCCGGCGTACATCGCGGCGAGGCCCTCGGCGAGCGCCGCCTCGTCGTACGACGCCGCGGGTGCGGGGGCCGGCTCGTGTTCGATGCACGCCGAGAGCGCCGGCCCCAGCAGGACCAGCAGGCAGCACAGCCAGAGACGCACGTGCGCAGTCTCGCACTAGGGTCGCGGGCATGGACTTCTCCCTGTCGCCCCGGGCCGCCGACCTGCGCGAGCGGGTCGCCGCCTTCATGGCCGAGCACGTCGAGCCGGTCGAGGAGGACTACCACCGCGACCTCGCCGCCGCGCGGGTCGAGGGCACGCAGTGGACGCCGCTCCCGGTGATCGAGGACCTCAAGGCGAAGGCCCGCGCCGAGGGGCTGTGGAACCTGTTCCTGCCCGTCGAGCACGCGGGGGACTACGCCGCGGCGTACGGCACCGACGGGGGCGAGGGACTCTCGAACGTCGACTACGCCCCGCTCGCCGAGCTCATGGGCCGCTCCGCGATCGCGCCGATCGTCTTCAACTGCAACGCGCCGGACACCGGCAACATGGAGGTGCTGCTGCGCTACGGCACCCAGGAGCAGCGCGACCGGTGGCTCGACCCGTTGCTCGACGGCCGCATCCGCTCGGCGTTCACGATGACCGAGCCGGGGGTGGCGAGCTCGGACGCGACCAACATGGAGGCGACCGCGATCGTCGACGGCGACGAGGTCGTCATCAACGGCCGCAAGTGGTGGTCGACCGGCGTCGGCCACCCCGACTGCGAGATCTTCGTCTTCATGGGTCTGACCGACCCCGACGCCGACCGCCACCACCGCCACACGATGGTGCTCGTCCCGCGCGACACCCCCGGCGTGCGGATCGAGCGGCTGCTCACGACGATGGGCTACGCCGACGAGCCGCTCGGCCACGGCGAGGTCTCCTTCACCGACGTCCGGGTCCCGGTCGGGAACATCCTGAGCGGCCCCGGCGAGGCGTTCGGCATCGCGCAGGGCCGGCTCGGACCCGGCCGGATCCACCACTGCATGCGGCTCATCGGCGCGGCCGAGGTCGCGCTCGAGGCGGCGATCCGGCGCGGTACGGCGCGCACGGCGTTCGGCAAGCCGCTGACCCACCTCGGCGGCAACCGCGAGCGGATCGCCGACGCCCGGATCGCCATCGACCAGGCGCGCCTGCTCGTGCTCCACGCGGCCTGGAAGCTGGATGCCGGCGGCCCGATGAACGCGCTGTCGGAGGTCTCCCAGATCAAGGTGGTCGTGCCGAACATGGCGCTGGGCGTCATCGACATGGCGATCCAGCTCCACGGCGGCGCCGGCATGTCCGACGACTTCCCGCTGGCGATGTCGTGGGTCAACTCCCGCACGTTGCGGCTGGCCGACGGGCCGGACGAGGTCCACCGCGGGCTGATCGCCCGGCTCGAGCTCGCGAAGCACTCGTGATTCACCCCAACCGAATGCTCGCTTCGCTCCGCTTCGGCCGGGGGCCCCGAAAATGAGCCGGGTCCTCGTCACGGGCGCGGCCCGTGGTCTCGGGGCTGCGCTGGTCGCGGCCTACCGCTCGCGGGGCGACGAGGTGCTCGCCACCGACCTCGACGGTGAGGTCGACCTGACCCTCGACGTCACCGACGACGACGACTGGGACGCCGCGGTCCACCACGTCGAGCGCACGTGGGGCGGGCTCGACGTCCTCGTCAACAACGCGGGTGTGGCCGGCGGTGGCCGCCTCGACGTCGCCACGCTCGAGGAGTGGCGCTGGATCACCGAGATCAACCTCTTCGGCCCGGTCCGCGGCACCCGCGCGTTCACCCCGGTGTTCAAGCGGCAGCGCTCGGGGCACGTCGTCAACGTCGCCTCCCTCGCCGGGCTCGTCCACCCGGCCGGGATGGCCAGCTACAACGCCGTGAAGGCCGCGGTCGTCGCCCTCACCGAGACCACCGGCCACGAGCTGGCCGGCTGGGGTGTGCGGGCGACCGCCGTCTGCCCCTCCTACTTCCGCACCGGCCTGGTCGACCGGATGCAGGGCGAGGACACCGCCCTGGGGTCCGTGATCGGCCACCTGGTCGCCACCGCGCCGCTCGGTCCGGAGGAGATCGCGGCCGAGGTCGTCGCCGCCGTCGACCGGGGCGACGAGCTGGTGCTCCCCGACCCGGCCGCGCGGGCGGCCTACGAGCTGAAGCTGCGCGACCGCGCGGCGTACGACACGACGATGCGCCACCAGGCGAGCCGACTGGAGGACCTGGCATGACCGACCCCACCACGGCCGTCCGCGACGAGGACGCCTTCGACGTCGAGGCGGTCGCCGCGTGGCTCCGGGCGCACAGCGACCGTGACCTCGCCGGCACGCCCGCCGTCCGCCAGTTCCCCGGCGGCGCCTCCAACCTGACCTACCTGCTGTCGTGGCCCGGCGGCCCCGACCTGATCCTGCGCCGGCCTCCCGCCGGTGTGAAGGCGGCGAGCGCCCACGACATGGGCCGCGAGTTCCGGATCCAGTCGGCGCTCGCCCCGGTCTTCCCGCTGGTGCCGGAGATGGTCGCCCACTGCGAGGACGAGGACGTGATCGGCTCGCCGTTCTACGTGATGACCCGCGCCGAGGGCGTGATCCCCCGGCGGGAGCTCGGCCTCGACCTGACGCCCGAGCAGACCTCGGAGCTCTGCGGCAACGTCTGGGACGTGCTGGTCGACCTCCACTCCGTCGACCTCGACGCCGCCGGGCTGCGCGACCTCGGCAAGGGGGAGGGCTACGTGGCGCGCCAGGTCGCCGGCTGGACGAAGCGCCTCGAGGGTGCCCGGACCGACGACCTCGGCGACTGGTCCGACGTCACCGGCTGGCTCGACGCCGAGCAGCCGGCCGACGTCGGGACCGTCCTGATCCACAACGACTTCCGGCTCGACAACCTCGTGCTCACCGACGACGACGCGCCGCGCGTGACCGCGGTCCTCGACTGGGAGATGGCGACGCTCGGCGACCCGCTGATGGACCTCGGCGGGTCGATGGCCTACTGGGTCCACGAGGACGACGACCCGTTCTTCCGGCAGTTCCGCCGCCAGCCGTCCAACGCGCCGGGCATGTGGCGGCGCGAGGAGGTCGTGGCCCACTACTGCGACCGGATGGGCCTGTCGGTCACCGACGACCAGTGGCGGTTCTACGAGGTCTTCGGGCTGTTCCGGCTCGCCGTGATCGCCCAGCAGATCTGGTACCGCTACGCGATGGGCCAGACCCACAACGAGGCCTACGCGGTCTTCGGCCCCGCTGTCGCCCAGCTCGAGCAGCGCTGCCGCCGGATCGTGGGGGAGGCCTGATGGGGCAGGTGCTGGTCGTCCGCCACGGGCAGGCGTCGTTCGGGGCCGACGACTACGACGTCCTCTCCTCCCACGGCGAGGACCAGGCGCGACGGCTCGGGTCGTCGCTCGCCGCCCTGTCGCCGGACCTCGTCGTCCACGGCTCGCTCAAGCGGCAGCGCGACACCGCCCGGCTGATGGCGGCCGCGGCCGGCTGGTCGGCCGAGCTGACCGAGGACGTGCGCTGGAACGAGCTCGACCAGTTCTCGCAGTTCTCGGCCATCGACCAGATGCCCGACGAGTCCGACGCCGCGGCGTTCCAGCGGTGGTACGAGACCGCGATGGGCCGGTGGAGCAGCGGCGACCACGACGACGACTACACCGAGTCCTACGCCGCCTTCCACGACCGGTCCTCGGCCGCGCTCGACGCTGCCGCCGCGGGCGGGAAGGTCGTCGCGGTCTCCTCCGGCGGCCCGATCTCGGCGCTGGTGACCCGGCTGCTCGACGGCGGCCCCGCGACGTACGCCCGGCTGCTGCCGACGACCGTCAACACCGGCGTCACCCGCATCGTCTCCGGCCGCCGCGGCCTCACCCTCGTCTCCTACAACGAGCACTCCCACCTGTCCCCGGAGCACGTGACCTACCGCTGATCCTGGGTCCGGAGGTCTCGACTCGCCCTCGCCGTGCGGCTCGGACGGCTCGACCACCTGGGACGTAGGTGGTCGAGCAGCGAGCGCCGGCGAGCGGCTGTCGAGACCTCCGGTCGGGCAGTGAACCCTCAGATCAGCCGGCGGAAGACCGGCAGCGGGGCGTGCTTCATGACCACCGACAGCGGGGCCCACGGGAGGGCGGGGACGTGGGCGACGCCGCGCTTCTTCTCGATGGCGGCGACCATGGCGGCCACGCCCTTCTCGGTCGAGACCATCATCTTGTTCTCGGCGGCCGCGACGCCGTCGTTCATCTCCGAGGCGATGTAGCCGGGGTAGAGGACGGTGAAGTCGTAGCCCTCCTTGCCGAAGAACTCGGTCCGCAGCCCCTCGACGAGGTGGGCGACGCCGGCCTTGGTGGCGGCGTAGGTCGTCATCGTCCTCGGCATGCCGCGCATCGCCGACATCGAGCTGACCATCACCAGGTGGCCGCCCTGCTGGGACCGCACGATCTCCATCGCGGCCTCGACCTGGGCGAGGGCGGCGACGAAGTTGGTCATCGCGGTCTCGCGGTTGGCGTCGAAGCGGCCGGTGCCGAGCGGAGCACCCTTGCCGAGGCCGGCGTTGACGACAAACGTGTCGATCCGGCCGAGGGCGTCGGTGAAGCCGTGGAACACGCGGAAGACCGCGTCGTGGTCGTTGACGTCGAGCGCCGCGACCTCGACCCGGCGGTCGGGGTGGGCGGCGAGGATCTCCGCCCTCAGCTCCTCGAGCCGCTCGGTACGCCGCGCGCAGAGCGCGAGGTCGTGGCCGCCGGCGGCGAACTGGCGGGCCATCTCCGCGCCCAGCCCGGAGGAGGCGCCCGTGATCAGGATCGTGGTCGTCATGAGCCCCAGTCTCGCGTAGGGTCGCGCGTCATGAGCCAGGGCCTACCAGCTGGTAACACGTGCATCGTCGGAGCGGGGGCCAGCGGGATCACCACCGCCCAGGTGCTCGCCGAGCGGGGACTGCCGTTCGACTGCTTCGAGATGGGCTCGGAGATCGGCGGCAACTGGCGCTACGACAACGACAACGGCGTCAGCTCGGCCTACCGCTCGCTCCACATCAACACCTCCCGCCAGGCGATGCAGTACGCCGCCTACCCGATGCCGGAGTCGCTGCCCGACTACCCCAGCCACTGGCAGATCGCGGCCTACTTCGACGACTTCGTCGACCACTTCGGGCTGCGCGACCGGATCACCTTCCGCACCGAGGTCACCCGCGTCCTGCCGCTCGACGGCGGCGGGTTCGACGTGACGATCCGGTCGCGCGACGGCGGCGAGCCGGAGACCCGGCGCTACGACCACGTCGTGGTCGCCAACGGCCACCACTGGGACCCGCGGTGGCCGGAGCCGTCGTTCCCCGGAGCCGAGGACTTCCCCGGCGAGCAGGTCCACGCCCACTACTACCGGACCCCCGACGTCCTCGAGGGCAAGCGCGTTGTCGTGCTCGGCATCGGCAACTCCGCCGCGGACATCGCGGTCGAGTCGTCCCGGGTCGCCCGCGAGACCTGGCTGTCGATGCGGCGCGGCGCCCACGTCATCCCGAAGTACGTCTTCGGGATGCCGACCGACCACCTGACCGACTCGCCCGTCGCCCGCACCCACCACAAGGTCCAGCAGGCGTCGATGGCGACGATGCTGCGGGTCGCGGTCGGGAAGATGACCGACTACGGCCTGCCGGAGCCCGACCACCGCATCCTCGACGCCCACCCGACCGTCAGCAGCGACCTGCTGGTCCGACTCGGACACGGCGACCTCGGGGTCAAGCCGTCGATCGAGCGGTTCGAGGGGTCGGAGGTGGTCTTCACCGACGGCAGCCGGGTCGAGGCCGACGTCGTCGTCTACTGCACCGGCTACAAGGTCAGCTTCCCGTTCCTCGACGAGGCCGTCGTCGCGCCGAGCGACAACCGGGTCGCGCTCTACCGCCGGGTGGTCGACCCCGAGCACCCCGGCCTGTTCTTCGTCGGCCTGATCCAGCCGCTCGGCTCGGTGATGCCGCTCGCGGAGGCCCAGGCCCACTGGGTCGCCGACCTGCTCGCCGGTGAGGTGACGCTGCCGGACCGGGCGGAGATGCACGCCCAGATCGCGGCGTACGACGACACGCTGCGCAAGCGCTACGTCGCCTCCAAGCGCCACACCATCCAGGTCGACGCCCACCAGTACCTCGCCGAGCTCGCCCGCGAACGCAAGCGGCGTCGCAGCTGAGTCGTGGGTTCGTGACGCGCGAGTCGCGCACGAGTGACTGCATACGTGGTATACATACCCGGTATCCACGCCCGCGGGGGACGTGGGACACGCGAGATCGGGAGACCGGGATGTCGGTGAAGCAGGCGATGCTGGCGCTGCTGGAGCAGGGGCCGATGTACGGCTACCAGCTCCGCGCGGAGTTCGAGCAGCGGACGGGGTCGACCTGGCCCCTCAACGTCGGGCAGGTCTACACGACCCTGTCCCGCCTCGAGCGTGACGGACTGGTCGAGCAGGTCGACGGCGCTGACGCCGCGCCCACGGGGGAGCGCGACAGCCAGGTCGTCTACCGGCTCACCGACAGCGGCCGGGCCGAGGTGTCGGAGTGGTTCACCACGCCGGTGCCCCGGACCCAGCCGCCGCGTGACGAGCTCGCCATCAAGCTGGCCCTCGCGGTGACGGTGCCCGGTGTGGACGTCGCGACCGTGATCCAGCGTCAGCGCTCGGCGACGATCGCGGCACTGCAGGACTACACGCGCCTCAAGCGTCAGGCCTCCGCGAGCACCGATCCGGCCGACCTCGCCTGGGGCCTCGTCCTCGACTCGCTGGTCTTCGGCGCCGAGGCGGAGGTGCGCTGGCTCGACCACTGCGAGGCCCGGTTGCGGCGGGCCGACCGGCTCAAGCCGGCCGCCCCGGCACCGTCGACGGTCGCCCAGGACGAGTCCGAGGAGGTCGTGCGATGAGCACCCAGACCCAGCCGGTGCTCCAGCTGACCGCCGTCACCCGGGTCCACGGACAGGGCGCGGCCGAGGTCCACGCCCTCCGGTCCATCGCGTTCGCGGCGTACGCCGGCGAGCTGGTCGCCGTCATGGGGCCCTCGGGCTCCGGCAAGTCGACCCTGCTCACGCTCGCGGGCGGGCTCGACACGCCAACGACCGGCACGGTCGCCGTCGAGGGCCACGACCTCGGCGCCCTGTCGCTCAAGGACCGCGCCCGGCTGCGGCGCACGTCGATCGGCTACGTGTTCCAGGACTTCAACTTGATCCCGGCGCTCACCGCGGCCGAGAACGTCGCGCTGCCGCGCGAGCTCGACGGCGTCTCCTCGCGGGTGGCCGCGCGCGAGGCGCGCGCGGCGCTCGAGGAGGTCGGGCTCGCCGACCTGGCCGACCGCTACCCCGACGAGATGTCGGGCGGCCAGCAGCAGCGGGTCGCCATCGCGCGTGCCGTCGTCGGCGACCGCCGGCTGATCCTGGCCGACGAGCCCACCGGCGCGCTGGACACCGAGACCGGTGAAGAGGTGCTCGCGCTGCTGCGCGCTCGTTGCGACGCGGGCGCAGCCGGCGTGCTGGTCACCCACGAGGCGCGCCATGCCGCCTGGGCGGACCGCGTCGTCTTCCTGCGCGACGGCATCGTGGTCGACGAGACCGGCTCGACCCCGGTCGAGGCGCTGCTCGAGCCCGAGCTGTCCCGGTGAAGGGGCTGCGGAGCTGGGTCCCCGCGCTGCGGGTGGCCCGGCGGGAGACCGTGCGTGGCCGTGGTCGCAGCATCCTGGTGCTGGTGATGATCGCCCTGCCGGTGCTGGGCGTGACCGCGGCGGACGTCGTCCGGGCGACGGCGGACGTCTCGGGGGCCGAGGCGATGGACCGCCGGCTCGGGACTGCCGATGCGCTCGTCCAGGTCCAGCGCGGGATCGAGGAGGTCGAGCAGATGCCCGACCCGATGCGCGACGGCTGGGGCGGCGGCGGGTCGCGGCCCGGCAACGACCGGCCCGACCTCGACGACCTGTCGACCGCCCTGGGTCGCGATCTGCGCGGCGTCGAGCTGCGGGAGGGCGGCGCCCGGGTCGAGACCGATGCCGGCGTCGCCGACGTCCAGGCGGTCGAGACCGAGCTGGCCGACCCCCTGACCGACGGTCTCTACCGGCTCACGGACGGGCGCGTGCCCGTCGCGCCGGACGAGGTCCTGGTGAACGGCGCCCTCGCCGAGCGCGGGATCGGTCTCGGCGACGACCTCGTCGTCCGCAACGGCCCGACCCTGGAGGTCGTCGGGATCGGCGAGAACGCGACCTACCGGGGGTTCCCGGTGGCCGTGACGACCCTCGGCGGCTTCGACCTGCGCAGCTACGGCGGTGGCGAGTGGCTCGTCGACGCCGGGGGTGACGTCACCTGGGACGACGTGCTCGCGATGAACGCGGTCGGTGGCGTCGTCACCTCGCGCGCCGTCCTGCTCGATCCGCCGCCGGCGTCCGAGCTGTCCGCCGGCCATGGCGACCAGGGCATGAGCGAGGACGCCCTCGCCGTGCTCGCGCTCGTGGTGGTCATGGCCCTGATGGAGGTCGTGCTGCTGGCCGGTCCGGCCTTCGCCGTGATCGCGCGGCGGATGCAGCGCTCCCTGGCGCTCATGGCTGCCGGAGGTGCGACGCCCCGGCAGGCCCGTCGGGTCGTGCTCGCGACCGGGCTGGTGCTCGGCACCCTCGGGTCGGCTCTGGGGGTCGTCCTCGGGCTGCTGGTGGCGTGGCTGTCGCTGCCCATCGTGCAGCGCTTCACCGACTCGTGGCTCGGCCCCTTCGACGTCCCGTGGCTCCACCTCGTCGGCATCGCCGGTTTCGGCCTGCTCTCCGCGTTCCTCGCCGCCGTCGTGCCGGCCTGGATCGCCTCGCGCCAGGACGTCGCTGCGGTGCTCGCGGGTCGCCGTGGCGAGGGGCGCCCGTCCGTGCGCTCGCCGATCCTCGGCGTGGTGCTGGTCGCGACCGGCATCGGGGTGTCCGTGTGGGGCGCCGTGGAGAAGGTGCCGCTGTCCATCGCGGTCGCCTCGGTCGTGACCGTGCTCGGCATGGTGCTGCTGGTGCCCGTCGCCGTCCAGCTGGTGTCACGGGCGGCGAAGCACCTGCCGCTGTCGACGCGCTACGCCGTGCGCGACGCCGCGCGTCACCGCACCCGGACCGTCCCGGCCGTCGCGGCGGTGGCCGCCACCGTGGCCGGAGTGGTCGCCCTCGGGATCGCGACCGCGAGCGACGAGGAGCAGAGCGAGGCGACCTACACCCATCGGCTCGGCATGGGCCAGGCCTCGCTCACGTCGTACGGCGCCAAGCCGGACTGGGCCGCCTACGAGGCGGCCGCCCGGCAGTTCGTGCCCGACGCCCGGGTCGCGCCCGTGACCGGTCTCGCCGACGGCGGCCGACGCTGGACGAACGTGGGCTTCCGCGTCGACGGGCGGGGTCGCGTGCTCTCGATGTGGAGCTCGTGGGTCACCTCCGTGCCCGTGAGCACCGACGGGCAGGTGCCGGACGTCGTCCAGGGCCTCTCCGAGGAGCAGGAGCAGGCTGCGCAGGACGTGCTCGCCGCGGGTGGCGTCGTCGTGTTCACCGACCGGGGTGTCGAGGGGGAGGAGGCCGAGGTGGTCGCCCGCCGCTACGAGAAGCGTGGACCGGTCGACCGCACGCGTGCCACCCTCCCGGCGCTCGTGGTGCCGGTGACCGGCCGGGAGGCGACCGTGTCCGGAATCCTGTCGGCCGCGGCCGCCGACCGGCTCGGAGTCGACTACCGGACGGTCGGACTGGTGCTCGACGGCGTGCCCATCACCCCGGAGCAGGAGGCCGACGTCACCGAGGCCCTCGGGTCGCTCGGCGACACCATGGAGTTCTACGTCGAGCGCGGCTACCAGCCCGACGACGACTACGTCATCATCCTGCTGATCCTCGGTGGGCTGGGGGCGCTGCTGATGCTCGGCGGCACCCTCACGGCGACGTTCCTGTCGGTCTCGGACGCCAAGCCCGACCTGGCCACCCTCGCGGCCGTCGGGGCCTCGCCCCGCACCCGGCGCCGGGTCGCGGCGTCGTACGCCCTGGTGATCGGGGCGCTCGGGGCGGTGCTGGGGACGCTGGTCGGGTTCGTCCCCGGGATCGCGGCGACCTACCCGCTCACCGGGGCCGACTGGGTGCAGGACCTCGACCCGGCGCTCCCGAGCCACTTCCTCGACGTGCCGTGGCTGCTGATCGGCTCGCTGGTGCTCGCCCTCCCGCTGGTCACCGCGGCCATCGTCGGCGTCACCACCCGCTCCCGCCTCCCCTTGGTCGCGCGCATCGACTGAGGGCGAGTCGTGGGTTCGTGACGTCCGAGTCGCGGGTTTGGGTCCCCTGGAGGTCACCAACCCGCGACTCGGCGGTCACACGTCCACGACTCGGCCGAACAAACAGTCAGGCTTGACTGTTTGTTTGTACGCCGCCACGATGGCGTGGTGAGCAGCACGACCCGGACGCCCCAGGCCGACCGCACGCGCGCGATGCGCCAGCGGTTGCTGGAGGCGACGGTCGAGGTGCTGGTCGAGCGGGGGTTCTCCGGCACGTCGACGACGCTGGTCTCCGAACGGGCGGGGGTGTCGCGCGGGGCGCAGCTCCACCACTTCCCGACCAAGAACGACCTCGTCGTGGCCGCGGTCGAGCACCTGACCGAGCGCCGCGGCGCCGAGCTCGCCCAGACGCTCGCGACCGTGCCGCGGGGGGCGGGGCGCACGAAGGCGGTGGTCCGGGTCCTCGGCGACCACTTCACCTCGCCCGTCTTCGCCGCCGCGCTCGAGCTGTGGGTCGCCGCCCGCACCGACGCCACCCTGCTCGCCGCCGTCGCCCCGCTCGAGCAGCGGGTCGGGCGCGAGGCCCACCGGCTGACCGTCGACGCGCTGGGGGTCGACGAGCAGCGCCCCGGCGACCGCGAGCTCGTGCAGGCCACCCTCGACCTGGTGCGCGGCCTCGGCCTGGCAGCCACGATCACCGACGACACCCGCCGCCGCACCCGCATCCTCGACCGGTGGGCCGCGACCCTCGACGCACAGCTGGGAGCCCGATGACCGACACCCTGCAGCAGGTCCTCGCCGACCTCACGGCGGTCGGCAACCGCCTGGAGTCCCTGGTGGTCGACCTGTCCGAGGAGGGCTGGCGCACGCCCACCCCGGCCCCCGGCTGGGACGTCGCCACCCAGGTCGCCCACCTCGCCTGGACCGACGAGGCCGCCCTGGCCGCGGCCTCCGACCAGGAGGCCTGGGACGCGCTCGTGCTCACCGCGCTCGAGGACCCCGACGGCTTCGTCGACCGCACCGCGCTCGAGGGCGGCGCCGTCGCCCCCGATGCCCTGCTGGCCCGCTGGCGCGAGGCCCGCACGACCCTCACCGGCGCGCTGCAGGACCACCCGACCGGGGAGAAGATGCCGTGGTTCGGCCCGCCGATGTCGGCGACGTCGATGGCCACAGCCCGCTACATGGAGACCTGGGCCCACTCCCTCGACGTGCACGCCGCGCTCGACGCCGAGCCGGTCGTCGACGACGGCATCCGCAACGTCGCCCACCTCGGAGTCCGCACCCGTCGCTTCTCCTTCGCCACGCACGGCCTCGACGCGCCGACCGAGGAGGTGCGGGTCGAGCTGACCGCCCCCAGCGGCGACCTGTGGGTGTGGGGCCCCGAGGACGCCAGCCAGTCGGTGCGCGGCTCGGCGTACGACTTCTGCCTGCTCGTCACCCAGCGCGTCCACCGCGACGACACCGACCTGGTCGGTCAGGGGCGCGAGGCCAACGAGTGGCTGACCATCGCCCAGTGCTTCGCCGGCCCGCCGGGAGAGGGGCGCGAGCGCGCGTGATCATCGGCAACTGCTCCGGCTTCTACGGCGACCGGCTCGCGGCCATGCGCGAGCAGCTCGAGGGTGGCGACCTCGACTACCTCACGGGCGACTACCTCGCCGAGCTCACGATGCTCATCCTCGGGCGCGACCAGCTCAAGGACGCCTCCCTCGGCTACGCCCGCACCTTCGTCCGCCAGCTCGAGGACTGCCTCGGCCTCGCCCTCGAGCGCGGCGTCCACATCGTCAGCAACGCCGGCGGCCTCAACCCCGCCGGCCTCGCCGACAAGGTCCGGGAGGTCGCCCGCGGCCTCGGCCTCGACGTGGCCGTCGTCCACGTCGAGGGAGACGACCTCCGGCACCGTGCCGACGAGATGGGCTTCGACGGCGCCCTGACCGCCAACGCCTACCTCGGCGGCGCCGGGATCGCCGCCGCCCTGGGGGCCGGCGCCGACGTCGTAGTGACCGGCCGGGTCACCGACGCGTCGCTCGTCGTCGGTCCCGCCATGGCTCACCACGGCTGGACGCCAGAGCAGCACGACGCCCTCGCGGGCGCCGTCGTCGCCGGCCACGTCCTCGAGTGCGGCGCGCAGGCGACCGGCGGCAACTTCAGCGGCTTCCTCGACCTCCCGGAGTCGGCGCGCACGGCCCCCCTCGGCTTCCCCCTCGCCGAGGTCGCGGCCGACGGCAGCAGCGTCATCACCAAGCACGACGGCACCGGTGGCGCCGTCACCGTCGACACCGTCACCGCCCAGCTGCTCTACGAGGTCCAGTCGACGCGCTACCTCGGCCCCGACGTGACCGTCGACCTGACCTCGGTCCGGCTCGAGCAGGTCGGGCCCGACCGGGTCGCGATCACCGGCGTCCGCGGCCAGGCGCCGCCCGAGCAGCTCAAGGTCTGCGTCAACGAGCTCGGCGGTTTTCGCAACCAGGCCGAGCTCGTCCTCACCGGGCTCCGCGTCGAGGAGAAGGCGGCGTGGGTCCGCGACCAGGTCGAGGCCGCCCTCGACCCGCGACCGGCCGAGGTGGCCTGGTCCGAGGTGGTCGCGCCCCCGGCCGACGCCGTCACCGAGGAGGCCGCGTCGGTGCTGCTGCGCTGCACGGTGAAGGACCCCGAGGCCGGCCCGGTCGGGCGCCCCTTCACCGCGGCCGTCGTCGAGCTCGCGCTGGCGTCCTACCCGGGTTTCACGGTGACGGCCCCGCCGGCCGCGCCGACGCCCTACGGGATCTACCGGCCGGCGTACGTCGCCCGCGACCGCGTCGAGCACACCGTCGTGCACGCCGACGGCCGGCGCGAGGTCGTGGCCGACCCGCCGACCGCGGGGCCGGTCGAGGACCGCACCGGCACCCGGCCCTCGCCCTACCCCCACCCCTCCGACCGGCTCACCCGCCGGCTCCCGCTCGGCACGTTCGTCCACGCCCGCTCCGGTGACAAGGGCGGCGACGCCAACCTCGGGCTGTGGGTCGCCCACGACGACAGCGCGAAGTACGCCGACCGCGTGGAGTGGCTGGCGAAGCTGATCACGCCGCAGAAGATCCGCGAGCTGGTGCCGGAGTCGCGCGACCTCGAGGTCGAGGTCTTCCTGCTGCCGAACCTCGGCGGCGTCAACGTCCTGCTCCGGGGCCTGCTGGGTGAGGGTGTGGCGGCGTCCACGAGGTTCGACCCGCAGGCGAAGGGCCTCGGGGAGTGGGTCCGCTCGCGGTCGGTCTCGATCGAGGACCGGCTCCTGTGACCGCGGCGACCCCTGAGCGGGGGGCGCTGAAGCAGGCCGCGGCGGACTTCTGCCGCCGCCACGTCGTGCCCCACCTCGACGAGTGGGAGGCGGCGGGCGAGGTGCCGCGGGCGCTGCACGCCGCCGCCGCGAAGCAGGGGTTGCTCGGGGTCTCGTTCCCCGAGTCGGTCGGCGGCGAGGGTGGCGACCTGCTCGACTCGATCGCCGTGCAGGAGGGCTTCCTCGAGGCCGGCGCCAGCAGCGGCCTGCTCGCGGCGCTCTTCACCGGCGGCATCGCCCTGCCCCACCTCGCCGCGACCGGTGACGCCCATCTCGTCGACCGGTTCGTCAGGCCGGCGCTCGCCGGTGAGCTGATCGGCAGCCTCGCGGTCACCGAGCCGGGCGGCGGCTCCGACGTCGCGAACCTCCGGACCACAGCGGTCCGAGACGGTGACCACTTCGTCGTCAACGGCACCAAGACCTTCATCACCTCGGGGGTCCGGGCCGACTTCGTCACGACGGCCGTGCGCACGGGCGGCGCCGGTCACGCCGGCATCAGCCTGCTGGTGGTCGAGAAGGGCACTCCCGGCCTCACTGTCGACCGCGCACTGACCAAGATGGGCTGGCACTGCTCCGACACCGCCGAGCTCGGCTACGCCGACGTGCGGGTCCCGGCCGCGAACCTGGTCGGCGCCGAGAACAGCGGCTTCGCGCAGATCGCCGAGCAGTTCGTCGTCGAGCGGATCGCGCTCGCCGTGCACGCCTACGGCATCGCCGCCCGCAGCCTCGAGCTCGCGGCGGCGTACGTCCGCGAGCGCGAGGCGTTCGGCAGGCCGCTGGTGAGGAACCAGGTGGTGCGCCACACGCTGGTGGAGATGCGGCGGCAGGTCGAGGTCGCGCGCACCTACACCCACGCGGTGGCGCGCCGGCACGTCGCGGGCGAGTCGGTCGTCGCCGAGGCGTGCCTGGCGAAGAAGACCGCGACCGAGTGCGCGACCTACGTCTGTGACCACGCGGTGCAGCTCCACGGCGGCACCGGCTACCTGACCGGGACCGAGGTGGAGCGGCACTACCGCGACGCGCGGATCCTCCCCATCGGGGGAGGAGCCTCCGAGGTCCTGACCGACCTGACCGCACGACTGATGGGATACGCCTGATGCTTCCGCCCGTGAAGATGTTCCTGCGACCGCTGACCGGGGAGGTGTCGGTCCACATGGACGCGTCGCCGGCCGTCGTCTGGGACCTCGTCTCCGACGTGACCCGGATCGGGGAGTTCAGCCCCGAGACGTTCGAGGCGAAGTGGCGCCACGGCTACGACGGGCCCGCGGTGGGCGCGAAGTTCAAGGGCCACGTGAAGCGCAACGGCGTCGGCCCGACCTACTGGAGCGCCTGCACCGTCACCGCCTGCGAACCCGAGCGGCTCTTCGAGTTCTCCGTCGGCACCGACGACATCGCGGTCAACAACTGGGGCTACCGGCTCGAGCCGGACGGCGACGGCACGCTGGTCACGGAGTACTTCCGGCTCGAGCCCAACCTCGCCATGCGGCTCTACTGGCTCGTGCTCGGCCCCTTCCGTGGCCGCACCAACGAGAAGGGCATGCGCACGACGCTGGAGCGGATGAAGGCCGTGGTCGAGCGTGACCACTAACAGGGAGGCGATGCTCGAGAAGCTCGAGTCCCTCGACGCCGAGCACGCCAAGGCCGTCGCGGGCGGCGGCGAGAAGTACGTCGACCGCCACCACGCGCGGGGCAAGCTGCTGCCGCGCGAGCGGATCGAGCTCCTCGTCGACCCCGGCAGCGCCTTCCTCGAGCTCTCCCCGCTCGCCGGGTGGGGCTCCGACTTCGCCGTCGGGGCGAGCGTCGTCACCGGCATCGGGGTGATCGAGGGCGTCGAGTGCCTGATCACCGCCAACGACCCGACGGTCAAGGGCGGGGCGAGCAACCCGTGGACGGTCAAGAAGGGGTTCCGCGCGGCGCAGATCGCCGAGGAGAACGGCCTGCCGACGGTCTCGCTGGTCGAGTCGGGCGGCGCCGACCTGCCGACCCAGAAGGAGATCTTCATCCCCGGTGGGAAGGCGTTCCGCGACCTCACGCGCGCCAGCGCCCGCAAGCAGCCGACGATCGCCCTGGTCTTCGGCAACTCCACCGCGGGCGGCGCCTACATCCCGGGGATGTCCGACTACACGGTCATGGTCAGGGAGCAGGCCAAGGTGTTCCTCGGCGGGCCGCCGCTGGTGAAGATGGCGACCGGTGAGGAGTCCGACGACGAGAGCCTCGGCGGTGCCGAGATGCACGCCCGTACGTCGGGCCTCGCCGACCACCTCGCCGAGGACGAGCACGACGCGATCCGGATCGGTCGCCGCATCGTCGCCCGCCTCAACCGCGAGCGGCGCGGCCTCACCCCGGCGTACACCGAGCCGGACGCGGACCCCGACGGCCTGCTCGACCTGGTCCCCGCCGACCTCAAGGAGCCGTTCGACCCCCGCGACGTGATCGCCCGGGTGGTGGACGGGGTCTCACGCGACAACGCGGTCGCCTTCGACGAGTTCAAGCCCCTCTACGGCTCCTCGCTGGTGACCGGCTGGGCCCGGATCCACGGCCACCCGGTCGGGATCCTCGCCAACGCCCAGGGCGTGCTCTTCAGCGAGGAGGCGCAGAAGGCGACGCAGTTCATCCAGCTCGCCAACCAGGTCGACACCCCGCTGCTGTTCCTGCACAACACGACCGGCTACATGGTCGGCGCGGACTACGAGCAGGGCGGCATCATCAAGCACGGCGCGATGATGATCAACGCGGTCTCCAACTCCACCGTGCCGCACCTGTCGGTGATCATGGGCGCCTCCTACGGCGCCGGCAACTACGGCATGAACGGGCGCGCCTTCGACCCCCGGTTCCTCTTCACCTGGCCCTCGGCGAAGTCGGCCGTCATGGGGCCGGCGCAGCTCGCCGGCGTGCTCTCGATCGTGGCCCGCGCCGCGGCCGAGGCGAAGGGTCAGGACTACGACGAGGAGGGTGACGCCGGGATGCGCGCCTACGTCGAGCAGATGGTCGAGGAGGCCTCGCTGCCCTACGCGCTGTCCGGGATGCTCTACGACGACGGCGTCATCGACCCCCGCGACACCCGGACCGTGCTCGGCATCTGCCTCTCCGTCATCGCCAACAAGCCCGTCGTCGGCACCGACCGCTTCGGCGTCTTCAGGATGTGACCGGGATGATCCGACGACTGATGGTGGCCAACCGCGGCGAGATCGCGTCGCGGGTCTTCCGCACCTGCCGGGCCCTCGGCATCGAGACCGTCGCGGTCCACTCCGACGCGGACGCCGACCTGCCCTACGTCCGCGAGGCCGACCTCGCGGTCCGGCTGCCCGGCAACACGCCGGCCGAGACCTACCTCGACGTGGCCCTGCTGCTCGACGCCGCCCGGCGTACGGGCGCGGACGCGATCCACCCCGGCTACGGGTTCCTCTCCGAGAACGCCGGCTTCGCCGCGGCGGTCGAGGACGCCGGTCTCACGTGGGTCGGCCCGACGCCGGCCTCGATCGAGGCGATGGGCTCCAAGGTCGAGGCCAAGCGGATCATGCGCGAGGCCGGCGTTCCCGTGCTCGAGGCACCCGCCCAGCCGACCGAGTCCGACCTCCCGCTGATCGTGAAGGCCTCGGCGGGTGGTGGTGGTCGTGGCATGCGGATCGTCCGGTCGCTCGACGCCCTCGACCGCGAGGTCGCGGCCGCGCGGGCCGAGGCCGAGAGCGCGTTCGGTGACGGCACCGTGTTCGTCGAGCCCTACGTCGAGCACGGCCGCCACGTCGAGGTGCAGGTCGTCGGCAGCAGCGTCTACGGCGACCGCGACTGCTCGCTGCAGCGCCGCCACCAGAAGGTGGTCGAGGAGGCACCGGCGCCCGGGCTCGACGACGCCGTCCGGACGGCGATGCACGACGCCGCACGGGCGGCAGCGGAGGCGATCGACTACCGCGGGGCGGGCACCGTCGAGTTCCTCCTGGACCCGGCGACCCGCCGGTTCTGGTTCCTCGAGATGAACACGCGGCTCCAGGTCGAGCACCCGGTCACCGAGGCGGTGCAGGGCGTCGACCTGGTCGAGCTCCAACTGCGCGTCGCCGAGTCCGACTGGTTCATGGGCTGGGGTGGTGAGCCGGACGGCCACGCGATCGAGGTCCGCCTCTACGCCGAGGACCCGGCCGCCGACCACGCGCCGCAGAGCGGGGTGCTGACCCGGTTCGAGATCCCGGCCGAGGACGGGGTCCGCATCGACGCCGGCTACGAGTCCGGCTCGGAGGTCTCGACCTTCTACGACGCCATGCTGGCCAAGGTCGTGGCCCACGCGCCGACGCGCACCGCCGCGGCACGCAGGCTCGCCGGCGTCCTGTCGCGCGCGACGATCCACGGCGTCCCCACCAACCGCGACCAGCTGGTCGCGATCCTGCGCGACCCGCGCTTCCTGGCCGGCGAGGTGTCGACCGCGCTGCTGCCCGAGGTGCAGGTCCCCCCGCTCGACCCGGCGTGGGCGCCGGTGGCGGCCGCGCTCGCGATCGCCGAGCACGACGCGGCGCTCCGCACCGTCCAGCGGGGCATCCCCGTCGGCTGGCGCAACGTGACCTCCCAGCCCCAGCTGACGCTGCTCGACGACCAGCCCGTCGCGTGGTGGGGAGGTCGCGACGGCTATCGCGTCGACGGCGCGACGGTGGTCGCCGCGTCCCCGACGGCCGTGACGCTCGAGGTCGACGGCGTCAGGACGACCTACGCCGTGGTGGTGGGGGACGGTGCCGTGGACGTCGACTGGCCCGGTGGCCACGCGGCGTACGCCCGGACGCCGCGGTTCACCGACCCGGCCGACGCCGTGGCGAGCGGCAGCCTGCTGGCGCCGATGCCCGGCACGGTCACCGCCGTGCACGTCGCCGCCGGTGACGAGGTCGCGGCCGGCCAGCCGGTGCTGGTGCTCGAGGCGATGAAGATGCAGCACACCGTGGCGGCGCCGACCGCCGGCACGGTGACCGAGATCGGCGTGGAGACCGGCGCGCAGGTCGCGGCCGGCGAGGTCCTGGCCGTGGTGGCGGAGACAGTGGAGGAAGAGCAGTGAGCAACAACTTCAGCGAGACCGAGGAGCGGCAGGAGCTGCGCAAGGCGGTCAGGAAGCTGGCCGGCAAGTACGGGCGCGAGTGGTTCACCGAGAAGGCGCGGTCGGGCGAGAAGACGACCGAGCTGTGGCTCGAGGTCGGGAAGAACGGCTATCTCGGCATCAACATCCCCGAGGAGTACGGCGGCGGTGGTGGCGGCATCGGCGACATCGCCGCGGTCTGCGAGGAGCTCGCCGCGCAGGGGTGCCCGCTGCTGCTGATGGTCGTCAGCCCCGCGATCTGCGGCACGATCATCACCCGCTACGGCACGGAGGAGCAGAAGCAGCGGTGGCTGCCCGGGATCTGTGACGGCACCGGGACCATGGCCTTCGCCATCACCGAGCCGGACGCCGGCACCAACACCCACAACATCTCGACGACCGCCCGGCGCGACGGCGACGAGTGGGTCCTCAACGGTCGCAAGATCTACATCTCGGGCGTCGACGAGGCCGAGAACGTGCTGGTCGTCGCGCGTGCCGAGGACGCTCGCACCGGCAAGGTGAAGCCAGTGCTGTTCGTCGTCCCGACCGACGCCGACGGCTTCGAGGCGCAGCCGATCCCGATGGAGATCGTCAGCCCCGAGCTGCAGTTCACGGTGTTCCTCGACGACGTCCGGCTGCCGGCCGACAGCGTCGTGGGGGACGAGGACGGCGGCCTCGTCCAGCTCTTCGCGGGCCTCAACCCGGAGCGGATCATGGCCGCCTCGTTCTCGACCGGGCTCGCGCGCTACGCGCTCGACCGCGCCGTCTCCTACGCCAAGGAGCGCACGGTCTTCCAGGGCCCGATCGGCGGGCACCAGGCGGTCGCCCACCCGCTGGCGCAGAGCCACATCGAGGTCGAGATGGCGCGGCTGATGACCCAGAAGGCGGCCGCGCTCTACGACGCGGGCGACGACATGGGCGCGGGCGAGGCGGCCAACATGGCGAAGTACGCCGCGGCGGAAGCCTCCTGCGACGCGGTGGACCGCGCCGTCCAGGCCCACGGCGGCAACGGCATCACCCAGGAGTACGGCATGGCCGGCCTCCTCGTCGCCGCCCGCGCCGGCCGGATCGCCCCGGTCAGCCGCGAGATGATCCTCAACTTCGTCGCGATGCACTCGCTGGGGCTGCCGAAGTCCTACTGACGCTGTCAGGATCGCCGGGTGAGCCTCGACGACCTGACCCGCTTGAGGGAGCGCCGCGCCGACGACCGCGCGGCGCTCGACCGGCTGCTCGACGAGCAGCTGACGGGGACCCTCGCGACCGTCACCACCGACGGCCGGCCGTGGGCGGTGCCGATGCTCCACGCGCGCGACGGTGACCGGATCCTGCTCCACGGCTCGACCGGCGCGGGGGCGCTGCGCCAGGTCGCGGCCGGCAGCGAGGCGGTGTTCGCGGTCCACAGCGTCGACGGCCTGGTGCTGGCGACCTCGATGTTCGAGCACTCCGCGAGCTATCGCTCGGCGACGGTGCGCGGCAGCCTCCGGACGCTGACCGGCGACGAGGCGTGGGACGCCCTCGACCGGCTCTCCGACGTCCTCGTCCCCGGCCGTCGCGCCGAGGTGCGCGGGATGCTGAAGAAGGAGGTCGCGGCGACGGTCGCGCTCGCCCTCGACATCGCCGAGGACAACTGGATCCTCAAGGTCGGCGACGACGACACCGACGAGGAGCTCTTCGAGGAGGGCGTGTGGACCGGCCTCGTCCCACTCGGCACGACGTACGGCGAGCCGGTGCGCTCTCCGTGGCTCGGCGAGGGCTACGAGGTCCCGCCGTCGGTGCGCGCGCTGGTTCAGCGCAGCGGCACGAACGAGTAGCGGCCGTGGTGGGTCACCACACCGTCCGGGTTGGTGACGCGCAGCATCTCCCCGTCCACCGGGATCACCATCACCCCGTCGTCGGCGAGCTGGTCGACGAGATCGCCGGGCAGTGACGGCGGCATCGCCGAGACCAGGACCCGGTCGTACGGGGCCTCCGCCGGCCGGCCGAGCTCGCCCTCGGACGCCTCCACGATCCGGGCCCACGGCTGCTCGGTCGCCGCGAGGTTGGCGGAGCCGAAGGCGACGAGCTCCGGCTCGAGCTCGACCCCGACGACCGACCCGGTCGGACCGACGAGGTGGGCGAGCAGCGCCGTCGTCCACCCGGACCCGGCACCGACGTCGAGGACGTGGTGGCCCGGGCGCACGGCGAGCAGGCGCAGCATCGCGACGACCGTGCGCGGCTGGCTGTTGGTCTGGCCGTGGCCGATCTCCAGCGGCCCGTCGTAGGCCGCCCGCGAGCGGTTACGCTCGCGGAGGAACCCCTCGCGCGGGTGGGCGACGAGCGCCCGGTCGACGGCGTCCATGCCCTCGACGATGCCACTGACCTGACCGGCTGTCGGCCCGTCGTGGCAGGCTCGGGCCGTGGCGCGGAAGATCGAGCGGCCGCTGGTGCCCGAGGAGTGGGTGCGGCGGATCAACGAGGTGCTGGGTCGGCTGCCGCGCTGCGCCGAGGAACCGGCCTGGGTCGGCACCCGCTGGCGGGTCGGCCAGGCGACCGTCGCCCACGTCTTCGGCGGCGAGGACCAGCTGTTCCGGATCACCTTCAGGGCCGAGCCCGACGAGGTGATGGCCTTCCGCCACCTCGGTGCGCCCTACTTCAAGACCGAGTGGGGCGCCAACGTCGTCGGGATGCTCCTCGACGACGACACCGACTGGGAGGAGCTGGCCGAGCTGCTGACCGACTCCTACTGCCTGCAGGCGCCGGCCCACCTCGTCGAGCAGGTGGACCGGCCGACCGGCTGAGTCACGAGTGGTCGGCGTAGGCCTGCTCGATGTCCTCGGGGCTCGCCGTGGAGAACTGGCTCACCCGGACGTGGTTGCCGAAGGGGTCGCGGATGCCGAAGTCGGTGCCGTAGGGCTGCTCGACGGGCTCCTGGGTGACCTCGACGCCGGCCTCGACGAGCGCGGCGTACGTCGCGTGGACGTCGTCGCTGACGAGGAAGAGGCCACCGAGCGCACCCTTGGTGACCAGCTCGCGGACCTGGGCCGCGGTGGCCTCGTCGTGCTGCGGCCCGCCGACGAGCTCGAGGAGCAGGGAGGTGTCCTGGCCGGGCACGCCGATGGTGAGCCAGCGCATGAAGCCGAGGTCGAGGTCGTCGCGGACCTCGAAGCCGAGGTGGGTGGTGTAGAAGTCCAGCGCCTCGCCCTGGTCGAGGACGGGGACGCTGCGGATGTGGAGGCTGGTGATGTGGTTGGAGCTCATGTCACGGACGCTAGTCAGCCGCGGGTGCTTGCTGCTTCTCCGAAACCGCTGTCCCTTCCCGCTGTCGCTGTCGCTGCCGGGGCCTGGTCCACGCGGCGATGAAGCAGGACGGGACGTGGACCGGCTGGTGCTGGGCGCGGAACTCCGACGGCGAGCAGCCGACGACGGTGGAGAAGGTGCGGCTGAAGGTGCCGAGGCTGGCGAACCCGACGTCCCACGCGACCTGGGTGACCGGCCGGTCGGTCTGGCGCAGGAGGGTCATGGCCCGCTCGACGCGTCGCCGCTGGAGATAGCGGTGGGGCGTCTCGCCGAACACGGACTTGAAGACCCGGCCGAACTGCGACGGCGACAGGTGGGCGACGGCCGCCAGGCGTGGGACGTCGAGCGGCTCGGCGTAGGAGCGGTCCATCAGGTCGCGCGCACGGAGCATCCGGCGATTGGTGTCCTCCTGCGCGGTCAGGCGGGCCATCGGGTGCCCTACTCCTCGATGTCGATCGGGTAGGCCTCGCCGCCGTCGGCGTCGGCGGTGAACCCCCAGTGGGGTGGGAGCGCCAGCCACGGCCAGGCCGCGGGTGCGAGCCGGAACGCCTCCTGCACGGTCACCACGCGGAAGCCGGCCGCGGCCTGCGCCTCCTCCATCGACGCGTGCCGTGCCCACACCACCCAGCCGACGTCGCTGCGCTCGGGCTCGGGGTCGAACCGGCCGCCGAAGAGCGGGACGTCGTCGGGCCCCACGTCGGAGGCGACGAGCATCGAGCCGAACATCGCCGGAGGGTGGGGAGGGACGCCGACGTCGGCACAGCGGCGCTGCTGGTCGGGGTGGACCCGGGGCAGCGCCGTGGGGTCGACCGGATCGGTGGCGCGGGCGACCTCGGCGCCGAAGTCGCGGGCGAGCGTCGCGAGATAGCCCCGGAGGTCGAGGTCGTCGGCCGGCGGGTCGGTGGCGATCAGGTGGTGCGCCGGGATCTTCAGTCCGGTGCCGGGCACGAGGGAGCAGTGGGTGGAGTAGGGCATGTTGTCGAGCACGCACTCGACGTCGCCGTCGGGCGTGCCGGACGTCTCGACCACGGTCAGCCACATCCGCTCGACGAACGACACCAGCTGCGGACGCCCCTCCGCGTCGTAGGGCGCCAGCCCGTCTGTCACCTCGTCGGCGATCGTCACGCAGCGGAACATCGCCTTGACCAGCGAGCCCGGCCGCAGCGCCGCCAGCTCGTCGGCCGTGGGCATCTCGAAGGTGTCGGGGTTGGCCAGCGCGGTGGGACGCGGATCGACCAGGGCCCACCCGCCGTGTGTGAGCAGCGTCGCGACGTCGGTCGTGTCGTGCATGCCCGGAGGCTAGTTCCTGCAGGTGACAGGCACACTGGACCCATGGGAATCGGGAAGGTCGACCGCTTCCAGCGGCGCCACCCGGTCCTCGGGATGCCGCTGGCGGTGATCTACAAGTTCTTCGACGACCAGGGCAACTTCCTCGCCGCGATGATCACCTACTACGCGTTCGTCGCGATCTTCCCGCTGCTGCTCCTCGCCTCCTCGATCTTCGGCTTCATCCTCCAGGGGCGACCGGAGCTCCAGGACGAGGTCCTGTCCTCGGCGCTCGCGCAGTTCCCGATCATCGGCGACCAGCTCGGCCGGCCGGAGGGCCTGCAGGGGTCGGTGGCCGCGGTGGTCGTCGGTGCCCTGGCCGCCACCTACGGTGCCCTCGGCCTCGGCCAGGCGATCCAGAACGTGATGAACACGGCGTGGGCGGTGCCGCGCAACTCGCGCCCGAACCCGTTCCTGATGCGGCTGAAGAGCCTGGTGCTGCTCCTGGGGGCCGGCGTCGGGGTGCTCGGCCTCTCGGTGTTCTCCGCGCTCGGGACCAACACCGAGGTCTTCGGTCCTCGCGTCAACGGCCTGATCCAGCTGCTGATCGCCCTCGGGACCGTCCTGGCGGTCGCCTTCGTGCTGACGGTGCTCTTCCGGCTGGCCGCCGCCCGCCAGCACCGGGTCGCGCGCGCCGTGCCCGGGGCGATCGTCACGGCCATCGGCTGGCAGGTGCTCCAGCTCGGCGGCGCGGCGTACGCCCGCCGCGTGCTCGGCGAGACCGACTCGCTCAACCAGACCTTCGGCCTGGTCCTCGGGCTGATCGGCCTGATCTTCGTGGCCGCGATCATCGCCGTGCTCGGCATCGAGGTGAACGTCGTGCTCGCGCGCCACCTGTGGCCGCGCGCGCTGCTGACTCCCTTCACCGACGCCGTCGACCTCACCGACGCCGACCGGCGTGCCTACGCGATGTATGCGCAGACCCAGCGGCACAAGGGCTTCGAGAGCGTCACCGTGACGTTCGAGGGTCGCGACGGCGACACCCACGAGATCCCCCAGCTCCCCAAGGAGGGGTGAGTCGCGGGTCTGTGACGTCCGAGTCGCGCACCCAGTGACGACCGGGTGGGAGTCGCTGCGGCGGTGCGCTACCCGGTGACGAAGTCGGAGGAGTGGACGAACCGGGCGACCTCGATCCGCAGCGCCACCCGCGAGGGGTTCGGGCGCGGCGTGCGGTAGCGGGCTGCGTACTGCTCCTCGGCCCGCGCCACCGACTCGGAGTCGGTCCGCACCTCGGCCGTCCCCTCGATCGTCGACCAGCGCCGGCCGTCGACCTGGCAGGCGGCGACCCGGGGGTCGGCCGCGGCGTTGATCGCCTTGCGTGAGGACTCGGACGTGATGACCCACGCGCAGCGACCGTCGAGGTCGAGCGCCACCCCGACGGGGGTGACGTGGGGCCGGCCGTCAGGGCGGAGCGTCGTCAGGGTGCAGAGGTGGCGTTCGGTCCAGAACTCCAGGAGGGACGGCGGGAAGTCGTCCCAGCCTGGAGTCCACGAAGCCATGGGGCCATCCTGCCAGCGACGGCCACGTGGCGGCCCTCAGGCCTGCTGGCGGGTGCGCACGGGCGACGCCGGGGCAGGCATCGTGGCGCGCGGCCAGGTCCAGGACCACCGCACGACGAGCGCGAGCAGGACCAGCTCGAGCACGACCCCGAGGCCGTAGAACCAGAGGTAGAACCCGCCGGCCACGTTGAAGACCGTGAACGGGACGAGGAGCGAGGCGACGACGAGGTTGGTGAGGCGGTTCGCCCGGGCGGGCAGCGTCGTGGACACGACGATCATGAAGATCGGGATGGCGAGGGCGCTCAGCGCCGAGACCGAGAAGGTCTGGGAGAGGTCGAACTCGTAGACCCGGCCGTCGAGGATGTCCTCGACCGTGCCGGGCGTGTAGAAGCCGAGGACGTCGACGTAGACGTAGAAGAACATGAAGCTCGTCCACGCGGCGGCGAGCTTGGCTCGGACGGACAGGGGCTGGTCAGCGAGGGTGGTGGTCATGGGTCCACGCTCGCCGGGCGCGCTGCCGTGCGCCTCCGCATCGAGGCCGGACCTGTCTCCTCCTTTCGGCCGGTACGCCGGGCCGCGCCGATCCCTAGGCTGTCGCCGTGGTCACGCTCTGGCGCTCCCTCTGGCACGAGCCGCGACCCGCTGACGCCCCGCCCGTCGGCCGCCACGACTGGCTGCTGGTCTCCGGCTACGCAGTCGCCGCGGTCGTCGAGGGCGTGGCACGGCCCGATGTCGCCTGGCGAGCCCTCGTGACGGTGGCCGCACTGGCGCTGGTCCCGGCCCTGCTCTGGCGGCGGGCCCGACCCCTCGCGGCGGTCCTGCTCGGGTGGGGCCTCGCCGGGGTGCTCTCCGCCCTCCAGCTGACCACGGACGCCGGCGACCTCGGCCTCTGGTCGATGATGGCCGTCCTGGTCGTGCTCTACGCCCTCGTCCGGTGGGGCTCGGGCCGCGAGATCGTGCTGGGGACGGGCTTCGTGGCCGGCGTCGTCGCGTTGGGCATGTACGTCGCGGCGGGCGGCTGGACCGACGTCTTCGGCGGGACCGTCCTGCTGCTCCTCGTCATGGCGCTCGCGGCGGTGTTCCGCTCCCGGGCGGACCTCTGGCAGCGCCGGCAGCGCGAGATCCGCAACCAGGAGCGCGTGGCGCTGGCCCGCGAGCTGCACGACACGGTCGCCCACCACGTGTCGGCCATCGCGGTGCAGGCACAGGCCGGTGGTGTGGTCGCCGCGACGCAGCCCGAGAAGGCCGCCGAGGTCCTGGCGGCGATCGAGGGCGAGGCCTCGCGGACGCTGGCGGAGATGCGGTCCATGGTGCGGGTGCTGCGCGAGGACGACGCCGTCGCCTACGCGCCGCAGCCGGGTGCCGAGGACCTGCCGGCCCTGGCGCGCCCGGACGGCACGCCGGCCGTCGAGATCTCGCGCGACGACGACGTGACGGGCCTGGCGCCGCCCGTCGACGCCGCGCTCTACCGGCTCGCGCAGGAGTCCCTGACCAACGCCCTGCGCCACGCGCGGGGCGCGACCCGCGTCGGGATCGGCGTACGCCGTGAGGGCGAGGCCGTCGTGCTGCGCGTCGTCGACGACGGGCGGGCCGAGGGACCGGCCCCCGAGCCCGGGTTCGGCCTGCTCGGCATGGCCGAGCGTGCCGAGCTCCTGGGCGGGTCGTTCTCCGCGGGTCCCGGTCCCGAGGGCGGCTGGGTGGTCGAGGCCGTGCTGCCGGTCGGGGAGCTCCCGTGAGCATCCGTGTCGTGGTCGCCGACGACCAGGACCTGGTCCGCACCGGGTTGGTGATGATCCTCGGCGCGCAGCCCGACGTCGAGGTCGTGGGGGAGGCGGCCGACGGGCTCGAGGCGCTCGACCTGGCGTCCCGGCTGCGTCCCGACGTCCTCCTCGTCGACATCCGGATGCCCGGGCTCGACGGCGTCGAGGTGACGCGCCGCCTGGCCGGACCCGACGTGACCGACCCGATGGCGGTCGTCGTGATCACGACCTTCGACCTCGATGAGTACGTCCTCGGTGCGCTGCGCGCCGGGGCCCGTGGCTTCCTGCTCAAGGACGCCGGGCCGGAGCTGCTCGTGCAGGCGATCCACGCGGCGGCCTCCGGGGACGCCCTGATCGCCCCCAACGTCACCCGCCGGCTCCTGACGACCTTCGCCGACCGGGTGCCGAGCACACCGGTCCAGCCGGTCGACCCGATCACCGAGCGGGAGGAGGAGGTGCTGGCCCTGGTGGCCCGGGGCCGGACCAACGCCGAGATCGCCGCCGACCTCTACGTCGGCCTCAGCACCGTCAAGACCCACGTCGCGTCGCTCATGACCAAGCTCGGCGCCCGCAACCGCGTCGAGATCGCGATGTGGGCCCACGACACCGGGCGGGTCCGGGGCGACCACTAGGCAACCTCACGGACGTCTGGCGCGTCTGAGGAGTCAACAGCGCGAACCACAGGGGGACCCATGACCGAGTTCGAGACACACGTGCAGGGCCAGCTGCTGGAGCTGCGGCAGCAGCTGGACGCTGCCGTCGCCTCCGACGAGCCCGACGAGGTCGCCAGCCTCTCGTTCCAGATCGACGACCTGCAGCGGCTCAGCCGCGACCAGGAGTGGTAGCCCGGACGTAGGTACGCGGGGGGCCTCGTAGTGCCGATGGTGGTCCACGGCCTCTGGGACTTCGGCACGATCAGCGGGCAGATGAGCGACGAGATCTACGTGGGGTCGGCGCTGTTCATCCTGGCCGACGTGGTGCTCGCCGTCGTCGCGATCGCCACGCTCCGCAAGGTCTTCCCCCGGAACAAGGGCCGTCGAGTCGCGGGTGTGTAACCGTCGAGTCGCGGATCCGGGCGGCCCGACCCGTCACTCCCGCGCGACTCGGGTGTCACAGGTCCGCGACTCGACCCCTCCGCGGCGGCCGCGGGAAGAACAGGGGGACGCGGGCGGCGTACTCGTCCCACCCCGGACGCGTCGACATCGTCTTCTCCAGCAGCTTGGCGCCGGTGACGTTGCGGATGAAGAAGGTCATCGCGATCGGGGCGACGACCGTCAGCAGCCCGGGGAGCCAGCCGGACGCGAGCCCGCCGACCAGCCACAGCCCCCACCACAGGCAGGCGTCGCCGAAGTAGTTCGGGTGGCGCGTCCAGCCCCAGAGTCCCTGGTCCATGACCGGCGGTTTCTCGCCCTTCGGACGGGCCTTGTACGCCGCCAGCTGGGCGTCCCCGACGACCTCGAAGTAGAGCCCGACCGCCCACACCACGACGCCGAGGCCGACGATCCAGACGGCCCAGACGTCGACGACGGCCGCGGCCTGCAGCGGCAGCGAGATCAGCCAGATCGCCAGTCCCTGGACCAGGAAGACCTTGCGGACGGCCGTCCCGAAGCCGCCGCCATCGAGCAGCTCCTCGTAGCGGGGGTCCTCTCCGGCGCCGTGGGAGCGTTTCAGGATGTGCCAGGCGAGGCGTCCTCCCCACACCCCGGTCAGCGCGACGAGCAGCCACGAGCGCCAGTCGCCCGCGAACAGTGCGCAGACGACGGCGACGACGACGAAGGCCGAGCCCCAGGTGACGTCGATGACCGACACCCGGCCGACGACCCGCGACCAGATCGCGGTCAGCACCATGAGCAGGACGACGACGGCGAGCGTCGTCGCCGAGACGGTCAGGAAGTCCACGTCGTCAGGTCTACCAGTCGCGCACGGGCGCCAGCGTGTGGTCGGCGCCCGGGCGCACGCACAGCATCTGGTCGACGCCCATCCGGCCGTCGCGGAAGGTGAGCATGCCCCCGACGAGGTAGAGCCGCCACACCCGCACGACCTCCTCGCCGACCAGCGCGGTCAGCTCGGCCTGGTGCTGCTCGAACCGGTCGAGCCAGCCCTGCACGGTCCACACGTAGTGCTCGCGCATCGCGTGGACGTCGCGCACCTCCAGCCCGCCGCGCTCGAGGAACGCCACGGTCTCGCCGACCGGCCGCATGTGCATGTCGGGCGCGATGAACGACTCGATGAAGGGGCCGCCGCCCGGCCAGCGCCCGCCGGCCCGCGACATCTGCTGGACCAGCACCCGGCCACCGGGCCGCACCGCGCGTCGCAGCACCTCGACGTAGGTCGGGTAGTTGCCCTCGCCGACGTGCTCGCCCATCTCGAGCGAGCCGACCGCGTCGAAGTGGTCGCGCTCGGGCACCTCGCGATAGTCCTGGAGCCGGATCTCGACCCGGTCCTGCAGCCCGCGCTCGGCGATCCGGGCGTCGATGAAGCGCTTCTGCTCTGCCGCGATCGTCACGCCGGTCACCCGGGCGCCGAAGCGCTCGGCCGCGTGGAGCGAGAGCGAGCCCCAGCCGCACCCGACGTCGAGCATCCGCATCCCGGGCTCGAGCCCGAGCTTGCGGCACACCAGGTCGAGCTTGTCGCGCTGCGCCTGCTCCACGCCGTACGACGCCGACGCGGGCTCGCGGTAGTAGCCGCAGGAGTAGGCCATCGCCGGCTCGAGGATCTGCTCGTAGAAGTCGTTGGAGAGGTCGTAGTGGTGGCTGATCGCCGACCGGTCGCGCAGCTTGCTGTGGAGCCGGCCCTTGATCTGGGCCTGCGAGGCCGGGGGTGCCGGCGGCCGGCCGAGGACGCCCAGCTCGCGCGCGACCTTCACGGCCGCCACGATCGCCGACGGCGACGGCTTCTTGTTCATCAGGCCGCGGGACTGCGCGACGTCGAACGCGTGGGTCAGCGCGTCGCCCAGGTCGCCCTCGACGTCGAGCTCGCCGGTCACGTAGGCCTGGGCGGCTCCGAGCTCGCCGGGGTGCCAGACCATCCGTCGCACGGCGTCCGGCGTGCGGATCACGACCCGCGGGGCGTCCTCCGGCCCGGCCGTCGACCCGTCCCACGCAGTCAGGTGGACCGGCAGGTCGCCGCCCACGAAGGGCCGCAGGGCCTCGGCGAGCCGGCTGGCGACGCCCGTCGTGGTGGGGCGCGTCTGGGTCTGGGTCACTGGTCTCCTCGGTCGAGCACGAGCTGGTGGACGTCGATGTAGCCGGAGGCGAACCCGGCGCGGGAGTACTCGAGGTAGAAGTGCCACATCCGGACGAAGGTCTCGTCGAAACCGAGGGCCGCCACATCGTCGCCGGCCGCGAGGAAGCGCTCGTCCCACTGGCGCAGCGTCTCGGCGTAGTGCTGGCCGAAGGCGTGGTCGTCGCTGACCCGCAGTGAGGTGTGGTCGCGGGTCACCTGGTCGATCACGTCGACCGAGGGCAGGAAGCCGCCGGGGAAGATGTACTTGTTGATCCAGGTGTAGCCGCCGCGGGTCGCGAGCATCCGGTCGTGGGGCATCGTGATCGCCTGGATGCCGGCCTTGCCGCCGGGCGCGAGGACCTCGTCGATGGTCTCGAAGTAGGACTGCCAGTACTCCGCGCCGACGGCCTCGATCATCTCCACCGACACGACGGCGTCGTACTGGCGGCCCGGGTGGGCGGTGGTGATCGCGCGGTAGTCGCACAGCTCGATGTCGACCCGGTCGGAGACACCGGCCTCGGCCACCCGCCGCTGGGCGAGCTCGAGCTGCTCGGTCGAGAGCGTGACGGAGTGGACGTGGGCGCCGCGGCGGGCCGCACGGATCGCGAGCTCGCCCCAGCCGGTGCCGATCTCGAGGACCCGGCTGCCCTCGCCGACGCCGGTGGCGTCGAGCAGCCGCTCGACCTTGCGGACCTGGGCCTGCTCGAGGTCGCCCGGGAAGTCCGGCCGGCCCTGGGCGTCGGTCTCGAAGAGCGCGGAGGAATAGCTCAGCGTCGGGTCGAGGAACAGCCGGAACAGGTCGTTGGACAGGTCATAGTGGTGGGAGATCAGCTCGCGGGACTGCTGCTCGTCGGGGCGGTGGAAGTGGGGCCGCTTGGCGACCACGAACGCCCGCGCGCGCTGCAGCCGCTCGGGCACCAGCGTCGCGATCTCGGCCGAGAGGACCGTGAGGAAGCCGCCGAGGTCGGGGGCGCTCCACGCGCCGACCATGTAGGCCTCGCCGAAGCCGATCAGGCCGTCGCGGCCGACCCGGGCGTAGAACTCGTCGGGCCGGTGGATGGTCATGGCCGGCCCGCCACGGCCCAGCACCTCGCGGCGCCCCGGGCCGTGCTCGACCTCGACCGTGACGTCGAGGCGCGAGACGGCGGCGTGGAACAGGCCGCGGGCGACGGGGGAGGCGATGCGGTTGCGCAGGCCGCCGGGGATCTCGTGGAGACCCGGCCAGGCGGTGAAGTCGGTGCGGTCGGTGCCGCGATCGGCGCTGAGTGTCATCGGGGGGACACTCCTTCCTGGTGATGGGCGGGGCGCGGCCGCACGGGGAGCCTACGCAGCCACAGCCAGACTCCGTGGAGGCGGATCAGCAGGCTGCTGCGCAGGGCTGCGGGTGCAGCCCGCCAGCCGCGTTCGGTGGTGGCCTCGCCGCGGAGCGAGGCGCTGAAGCGGGCGTCGCCGTCGACGTCGTCGTCGGTCACGAGCGTGACCATGACGTCGAGGCGCTCGCCCGGCACCGGCACGGCGAGCTCGTAGTGGCCGCCGGTGCCGTGGAAGGGGGAGACGTACATCTGCTTGTCGGTCCGCGCCCGGCCCTGGGGGTCGGGGTGGACGAGGTAGGCGTGGCGGTCGCCGTAGGTGTTGTGGACCTCGACCACCACGGCCCGGCGGTCACCACCCGGGCCGAAGCACCAGAAGACGCTGATCGGGTTGAAGCAGTAGCCCAGCGCCCGCGGCATGGCCGCCATGAGGACCCGACCCCCGTCGAGGCTCACGCCCTCACTGGCGAGGAACGCGTCGACGTTCTCGCGGATCGTCCGGTCGGCGTCGCCGAGGTGGTCGCGCGCCTCGAAGCTGCCGCGCACGACCGCGAACGGGCCGTGGTCGGGCAGGTCGTCGACGTCGACCAGCCAGGTCCGCGACCGGTGGGTGAACGTACGCCGCCACGGCCGGCGGCGGGTGTGGGTGATCGTGGTCGCGTAGACGCGGTTGGCCTCGACCTCGTGCGTCGGCTCGGAGTCCCAGGACAGGCCGATCCGCTCGGCGGCAGCCAGCCCGGAGCGCGCACCGTCCTCGTGGAACCCCCAGCCGTGGTAGGCCCCGGCGAAGGCGAGCCGGTCGGTCGAGATCTCCGGCAGCCGCTCGCGCGCGGCGACCGACTCGGGCGTGTAGAGCGGGTGGGCGTAGTCGCGGCGGGCGATGACGGTGTCGGGGTCGACGAGGTCGTCGCCGCCGAGCGTCACGAGGTAGTGGGTGTCGGTGTCGAGCCGCTGCAGCCGGGTCAGGTCGTAGGTGACCGTGACCTCCCCGGACTTGCCGGCGACGCGGCGGAAGTTCCACGAGGCCCGCGCGCCCTCGGCGCCGGGCAGCAGCGAGGTGTCGGTGTGGAGCAGCGCGCTGTTGGGTGAGTAGGGGAGCGCCTCCAGCAGCTCGCGCTGCAGCGGCGTCGGCTCGGCCAGCATCGCGAGGGCCTGGTCCGGGTGGGCGGCGATGACGCAGGCGTCGAAGGCGTCGACCCGGCCGTTGCCGTCGGTGACCTCGACCCCGGTCGCGGTCTCGACGACCGAGGTGACCTTCGTGCCGGTCCTGACGTCGGGCAACGAGGCGGCCACGCGCTCGACGTACTCGCGCGAGCCGCCGGTCACCGTCCGCCAGGTCGGCGACCCGAAGACGCTGAGCATGCCGTGGTGCTGGAGGAACGTGAAGAGGTAGCGCGCCGGGAACTCCAGTGCACGCTCGGGCTCGGTCGACCACACCGCGGCGACGACGGGCTCCATGAAGTGGCGCTCGAAGTAGGCGGAGAACCCTCCCTCGCGCAGGAACTCGCGCAGGGTCTGTTCGGGGGAGCCGTCGCCACCGGAATCGAGCAGGGCCTTGGCCTGCCGGTGGAACTTCGGGATCTCGGTCAGCATCCGCAGGTAGGCCGGGCGGCGGAGGTTGGCGGCGACCGGGAACAACCCACGTGGTCCCAGGGCGCCCGCCCACTCCAGCCCGGTCTCGTCGTCGCTGACCGACAGCGACATCTCCGACTGCTGGGTCTCCACGCCGAGCTCGGCGAAGAGGCGCAGCAGGGTCGGGTAGGTCCGACGGTTGTGGACGATGAAGCCGGTGTCGATCGCCAGGCTCTGCCCACGGTCGGCGACCTCGTGCGTGTCGGCGTGGCCGCCGAGCCGGTCGTCGGCCTCGTAGAGCGTGACCTCGGCCGACCTCGCCGCGACGTACGCCGCCACGAGCCCGGCCACGCCGGACCCGACGACGGCGACCCGTCGTGGTGCTGCGCCCGCCATCAGGCGTTCTCGAACTCGACCGCGACGATGGGATCAGACGTCGGCGCGTCGGACCCGCCGTCGGGCTCGACGGTGATGCCGAACCCGTTGGCGCTCGCGGCGTCGCCCTCGAGCAGGACCTCGTGGTCACCGCCGTTCATCAGGCCGGCCGGCACCATCTGGTCGTCGTGGATCAGCCACAGCTCGTAGATCGAACCGGTCGGGGCGTCCGCCATGTCGACGGTCGTGAGCACGGCAGCGTTCTGGGAGCGCGAGCGCACCAGGGTCGCCTTCGAGCCGTCGGGGAAGGACTGCGTGTAGGTCTCGGCGTCGGACGCCGCCCGGACCCGGTCGCCGGCCGAGAGCTGGACCTGCGAGGAGTCGTCCTGCCAGGGCTGGACGATCGCGGTGGCGCCGCCACCGACGACGATCACCGCGGCCGCAGCAGCGACGAGAAGGCGCGGGCGAAATCGCGACCGGCCACTGTGAGCGGGAGCGGTGGCCGACGTCATCGGCACCTCGGGCGGCAGCGGGCGGACGGTGGTGATGCCGGCGAGGACGCTGTCGCGCAGCGAGGCCGGGGGCGGGGTGGTCGCGAGCGACCCCATGACGCCCGCGGCCTCCTGGAGCCCGGCGACCTCGGCCTGGCAGGCGGGGCACTCGGCGAGGTGGCGCTCGAACTGGGCGCGCTCGAGGTCGTCGAGGGCGTCGACGGCGTAGGCGCCGACGAGCGCATGGATGTCGGTGCTCATGCGGATCCCACTCCCATCGAGTCCCTCAGGCGGATCAGGCCGTCCCTGATCCGCGTCTTGGCGGTGCCGACCGGCAGGTCCAGCATCGTCGCCACCTCCGTGTGCGTGTAGCCACCGAAGTACGCAAGCTCGAGCGCCTCCCGCTGCACGGCGGTGAGGTCGTCGAGTGCGGAGCGCACCCGGCGTGCTTCCATCGAGGCTTCCGCGGCCTCGGCCGTCGCGTCGTGCGCGATCGGCTGGTTGTCCTGGTGGAAGGTCGTGTCGCGGCGGCTGGCTGCCTCCGCGGACCTGACCCGGTCCACCGCCTTGCGGTGGACGATCGTGAGCAGCCACCCCACGGCGCTTCCCTTGGTGGCGTCGAACCGGCTGGCTGTCCGCCACACGTCGAGGAACGCCTCCTGGGCCACCTCCTCCGCCTGCGCCGGGTCGCGGACGACGCGGAGGGCGAGCCCGTAGGCACGCGCCGACGTGGCGTCGTAGAGCTCGGCGAAGGCGGCCTGGTCGCCGCGCGCCGACCGCTTGAGCAGGTCGGCGAGATGTGCGGCGCCCGCGACCGCCGGCGCCCCCTCGTCGGGGGCGCCGGTCGGTACGGCGCGGAGATGGTCCACGGCTAGATCCTGACAGGTATCAGAGCGAGTCGGTCAGGGCATCATGACGGTGTCGATGATGTAGACCGTCGCGTTGGCGGTCTGGACGCCGCCGCAGAGCACGGTGGCCTTCTCGTCGCCGATGGTGGCCTCTTCACCGGTGCCGTTGATCGTCAGCGTGTCGCCGTTGAGCGTCTCGTACTCGCCACCGAGGTCGGCGGGGTCGACGCGCTCGGGCACCACGTGGTGGGTGAGGACCGCGGTCAGCGTCTCCTTGTCCTTCAGGAGGCCGTTGAGCTGCTTCTTGGAGAACGCCTCGAAGGCCGGGTTGGCCGGCGCGAAGACGGTCAGCTCCTCAGCCGAGTTGAGCGGCTCGACCAGGTCGGCCGCACCCACGGCGGTGACCAGGGTGGAGAGCAGCGGGTTGGCGCTGGCGGCAGAGGCGACAGGCGCGGTGGCCATGCCCTCGACGGAGCCGTCGCCGGAGGTCGGAACCTCGCTGCAGGCGTCACCGTAGAGGAGGGCGGCCGGGTCCATCTCGCCGGCGTCCTCGGAGGGCGACTCCTCCATCGGGGTCTCGTCCTGCGAGGTGGTCTCCTCGGAGCCGCTGGTGGGCTCGGACTCGTCCGCGCCGCAGGCGGCGAGGCCGGTGGTCGTGATGGCCAGGGCGGCAGCCGCCAGGCCGGTCTTCTTGAGAACAGTCGTGCGGGTCATGTCGGGAAACCTTCCGTTGCGGTTGGAACATCTGGTGTTCGGGCCTGTGGGACAGGCGGATTGGTCGGATCTGGAGAAAGTTCGCGCGGTCGGGTCACGGCGTCAGGAGACGCGCGTGATGATCGACTGGTAGCCACTGGAGCCGTTCGGGAACGGCATCGCCTTGGCCGGCGACTGCACCTCTCCCTGGCCGTTGGTCGCGCGCACGGTGAGGGTGTGCTGGCCGCTCTCGGCCTTCCACGGGTGATACCACTGGCGCCAGTAGTCGACCCCGGCCGACGGGCCGAGCTTGGCCTCCTGCCAGTCGCCACCGTCGATCTTGACCTCGACCTTGTCGACGCCCTCGCCCTGCGACCAAGCGACGCCGCCGATGAAGGTGTCACCGGCCTCGATCTCCGCGAAGGACTTCGGGGTGTCGATCCGGCTGGAGATCTTGATCGGGGCGTCGATCGCCCAGTCGCGCTCGGTCCAGTAGGCCTGCTGGGCGTCGTACGTCGTGAGCGTCATGCGGGTGATCCACTTGCAGGCGCTGACGAAGCCGTAGAGCCCGGGCACGACCATCCGCACCGGGAAGCCGTGCTCGACGGGCAACGCCTCGCCGTTCATGCCGAAGGCGAGCATCGCGTCGCGGCCGTCGGTGGCGACCTTCAGCGGGACGCTGATCGTCATGCCGTCGACGTCGGTGCAGAGGATCTGGTCGGAGTCGCTGCCGACACCGGCGCGGTCGAGGACGTCGGTGAGCTTGACGCCCAGCCACCGCGCGCCGCCGACGTAGGGACCGCCGACGTCGTTGGAGACGCAGGTCAGCGTGATGTCGCGCTCGATGTTGTCCATCTGCGTGAGCTCGTCGAAGGTGAGCGTGACCTGCTGGTCGACGTCGCCGTCGACGGTCAGGGTCCAGCTGTCGATGTCGACGGTCGGCAGGCTGAGCCGGGTGTCGATCCGGTAGAAGTCGGCGTTGGGGGTCTGGAACGGCGAGATGCCGTCGACCTTCCCCTCCAGGCCCTGCGGGAACGACCCGGCCGGGTCGGTGGTGGCGGGGAGTGCGACCTCGGACGGGTCGGTGCGCAGGCTCGTCACCCAGCGGCCCACCCCGCCCATGACCGCTGCGGCCGCGGCGAGCGCTCCGGCGGCGATCAGCACCCCGCGTCGTGAGGCCGTGCCCTCGGGTTCCGCCTCCGCGTACTCCGCACTGCTGGTCTGCGTGGACGCTGCGGCTGCGGTGGTCAGCCACCACAGAGCAACCACGCCGGCGAGGGCGGTGGCGAGGGCGGGGACGGCGTCGAGGGGGCCGGCGGTCGGCCGCAGGACCGCCGCCAGGCCGGTGAGCGCGACGAGCGCGACGATGACGAGCGCGCCGAGGGCGAACCGCCGTCGCGCGAGCACGCCGCCGACCGCCGCGAGCAGCAGCGCGCCGGCCGAGACCGACCCGACGAGGATCGGCTTGTCGGCGGTGCCGAACTGGGCCACCGCCCACTCCTTGACCGGCGTCGGCGTCAGGTCGATCACCGTCGAGCCGATGGCGAGCACGGGGGAGGAAGCGGGGTTGAGGAACGCCGCCACCAGGTGGCCGGCCGCGATCCCCACCAGTGCGCTGAGGATCCCGAAGAAGGCGTACTGCAGTCGCTGTCGCATGTGTGGTGTTCGGAGCGAGGGGGGAAGGGGATGGGGGTCGGCCTAGGTGCGCCGGTGGAAGGTCAGGCTCCCGTCGGGCCTGAGTCGGTGGCGGTAGGCGGGGTCGTGCACGCGGTGGTGGTGCCAGGAGCAGAGCAGGACCCCGTCGGCGAGGTCGGTGCGGCCACCCGCGGACCAGGGGTGGCGGTGGTGGGCCTCGCACCAGGCGGCGGGCACGTCGCAACCGTCCGCGCGGCAGTGCTGGTCGCGCACGACCATGGCCTTGCGCTGGGCCGGGCTGAAGAGCCGCCGCGTCCGCCCGAGGTCGAGCACCTCGCTGTTGCCGCCGAGGACGAGGGGCAGCAGGCCCGCCGAGCAGGCGAGGCGGCGAGCTTCGCCGGCACTGATCACCTCGCCGGACGAGGTGGTGGCCACCCCGAGCCCTTGGTGGAGGGACTCGAGGTCGATCGTCACCACGACGGTGGTGGCGGCGCCTCCGTGGACCGGGAGCCGGGCGGGGTCCCACTGCTCGAGCAGGTGGGTGAACGCCCGGCCGAGCCGCACGTCGTACGGCGCGCGGTCGGCGTCGCGGGCGTCGTCCTGGTCGCGGCGGGGCGAGGCGATCGCGTCGAGGTAGGTGCGGAGTCGGCCCGCCGCCGCGCTCGAGAGCCGGCCGCGGATCGAGCTGGTGCCGTCGCCGAGGTCACGGATGGTGAGCCAGCTCAGCCGGCGCGCAAGCGCCTCCTCCCGCTCGACGAGCTTGCGCTCGTGCTCCTCGGCGACCTCCGGGGCGACGACCTCGAGGATCTTGCGGCCGAGTCGGCGCAGCTGGCGTGGACTGTGGTCGGCGGCGTCGGCGACCAGCTGCTTGAGGGCCTGCTCACGCACCGCCGGGTCGAGGTCGTCGGGCAGCTGCTCGACCGCACGCCGGATGACGTGGGCCTGGTCGACCGTCACCGTTCCGCCGCGGAGGGCGTCGGCGAGCAGCGGCTGCGTGTCGCGCAGCGCGAGGGCCAGACGGCGCCGGCGCTGTCCCTCCGGACGGTCGAGACCGGCGGTGGTCGCCAGCCAGCTGCCGGCATCGCGAGCACCAGTCGCCTTCGCCACGTCGTCGGCGGTGGCGAGCACCCGGAGCTGCAGCTCGGCGAGACGGTCGAGGTCGCGCTGGACGGTCAGCAGCGCCGACTGCTTCTCGGCGGGCGACATGTAGAGCGGGTCGACCTCCGTCACCTCGTCGAGCGCACGCCCGATCACCCCCGCACACTGCTGGATCGGGTGCTGGGCCGTCGAGGTTGGCAGCGATTCGAACATGTGTTCGATGATAGGCGAGGCCACTGACAGTGCCGAGGACCCGGCATAGGCTGCGGGGTCATGGCATCGTCGTACGTGGTCACGGGGGGTGCTCGAGGCGTCGGCCGGGCCATCGCCGTGAGGCTGGCAGATCGCGGTCACGTGATCGTCGTGGACCGGGAGGCCGGCGACCTGGGCTGGACCGAGGCCCGTGCCGGCGTCGAGTCCGTGGTGGGTGACGCGGCAGACGACGCCACCCTGGACGAGGCGGTGCTCCGAGCCTCCAGCTCGGGCCTGCTGAGCGGCTGGGTCAACAATGCCGCGATCTTCCGCGACGCCGCCGTCCACGACACCTCGGCGGCTGAGATCGTCGACCTGATCGCCGCGAACCTGCGCCTGGCCGTGGCCGGGAGCGGGGCGGCCATCCGACGATTCCTGCTCGACGGCACCGACGGCGCCATCGTGAACGTCTCCTCGCACCAGGCCCAGCGGGCGATCCCGGGAGCCCTTCCGTACTCGACGGCCAAGGCGGCGGTCGAGGGACTCACCCGGGCCCTGGCCGTCGACTACGCAGCAGCAGGGATCCGCGTCAACGCCGTGGCCCTGGGCTCGATCATCACGGAGCGCTACGACGACGCCCTGGACGCCGAGCTCAGGAGGCTCCACCCCCTGGGCCGCGTCGGACGGGGCGCCGAGGTCGCCGCCGTCGTCGACCACCTGCTCTCGAGCGACGCCAGCTTCGTCACCGGCACCGTCGTACCTGTCGACGGGGGCCGCGCCGCACTCGGCCAGGACCCCGAGGCGCGCGACGTGACGGCCCGGTCGCGCGGTCGCGTGATCTGAGGTCGGCGGGCGGCCGGTGCCGGTCCCGGGTCGGGCAGGATGACGCCCATGACTGAGCTGGTGCACTACGCCGTCGAGGGTCCCCTCGCCACGATCACCCTCGACTCGCCCCACAACAAGAACGCGCTCAGCCGCCAGCTGGTGACCGAGCTGTTCGGCCACCTCGAGGCGGCGGAGGCCGACGCCGACGTCCGGGTGGTGCTGGTGCGGTCGGCCGACCGGGTCTTCTGCTCCGGTGCCGACCTGTCCGAGGCGACCAGCGAGGGCATGGAGGAGGGCGCGCGGCGGATCGTCGCGCTCCAGCGGCTGGTCCTGACGATGTCGAAGCCGGTCGTCACCGAGGTGCTCGGCGCGGTGCGTGCCGGCGGGATCGGCCTGGTCGCCGCCTCCGACGTGGCCGTCGTCGCCGACGAGGCGACCTTCGCCCTCACCGAGGTCAAGCTCGGGCTCGCCGCGGCGATCATCAGCCTGACCGTCCACCACCGCATGAACCCGCGGGCCGCTGCGCTGACCACGCTCGGCGGCGAGGTCTTCGGCGGCGCCGACGCGGCGGCGTACGGGCTGGTGACGAGGGCGGTCCCCGCCGACTCCCTCCGCGAGGAGGTCGACGCGCTCTGCGCCAGCCTCACGACCGGGGCCGCGCAGGGGCTGCGCGAGTCGAAGGCGATCCTCAACCGCGACCTCGTCGAGAAGCTCGACGCCCGCGGCGACGAGCTGGCGGCCCTCAGCGCGCGGCTCTTCGCCAGCGACGAGGCCCGCGAGGCGATGACGGCGTTCCTGAACCGCAGGAAGCAGTAGGGCAACCATCGGCCGTGCCCGCCCGGTAGAGGGGGCATGACCACCATGACGATCTCGGGGGAGGGCACGGTGACGGGTCCGTCGTTCGACGACTTCGTCGCCGCCCGGTCGGCACCGCTGCTGCGCACCGCCTACCTGCTGACGCGCGACCACGCGCTCGCCGAGGACCTCCTCCAGACCGCGCTCACCAAGGCCTACCTCGCGTGGCGCCGGATCGAGGGCGACCCCGAGCCCTACGTCCGCAAGATCCTCGTCAACACCTACTCCTCGTGGTGGCGGCGCAAGTGGAACGGCGAGCGCCCCACCGACGAGCTGCCCGAGCGGCCGTACGCCGACGACCGGGTCGGCGAGTCCGGTGACCTGTGGGACGCGATCGGCCGGCTGCCCCGGCGGCAGCGCGCCGTCGTCGTCCTCCGCTACTTCGAGGACCTCACCGAAGCGCAGACCGCCGACCTGCTCGGCATCACCGTCGGCACCGTGAAGAGCCAGACCAGCAAGGCGTTCGCCTCGCTGCGGATCGACCCGTCCCTGACCGAGGGGGAGCTGTGATGAACACCCTGGACGACCTGCGACGCACCCTCGACCACCACGCTCACGACGTCCACGACGACGTCGTCCACTCCCGGACGGCCGCCGTCCGCGGCCGCGCGGTCGCCGTACGCCGCCGGCGCGTCGCCGGGGTCGCGACCGCGGCGGCGCTCGTCGTGGCCGGCGCCCTCGTCACGCCGCGGCTGGTGTCGGACACCGACCCGCAGCTCGCCGACCGCACGCTCATCGGTCAGGTCGCGCCCGCGAGCATGCGGTCGCTCGGCTACACCTACCGCTTCGTCGAGGGTGTCGAGGAGGCCGACGGCAACGCCTCGGTCCGGCTGGACGCGAGCGACACCCCGCGGCTGTTGAGCTGGGCCAGCGCAGCCGACGACGTGACCCTGTACACCGCCGTCGAGGGGCAGGAGACGCCGTCGGAGCGGACAGCCTTCGACGACTTCACCTACGTCTCCCCGGGTGAGTCCGGGCGGTGGGCGGTCCGCGGAGGTGGCGAGCCGACGGCGATCGCCGTCTACGAGCTCGACGACGACGTGCTTCCGGCCGGGACCACGGTGGGCCGTGACATCACCTTCCGGCAGGAGGTCGGCTCCGAGCAGCTGGTCGCGGCCGGGGCGCTGTCCGAGGGTGAGGCCGTGCTGACCGTCACCGCGACGGTGCCCGAGAACCAGCGGATGAGGGTCGCCGAGTTCTGCCAAGGCGTCCCCAGCGACCGCGACGAGGACCTGTGGGTCGTCATCTCCGTCGACGGCGACGGCGGGGTCGGGAGCGGCGGCTGCGACCACGACGACTTCGACCCGGCGACCGGTGACGCCCAGTTCCTCGAGGCCCCGCACCTTCCGGCTCCGGGGGAGCAGGTCGAGGTCCGGATGTGGGTGGCCCGCGGCGTCGACGGCGACCCGATCGCGTTCGAGGGCTCCCGGTTGGCGCTGGGCCTCTACGACGTCGCCGATCCCGCGGTCGTCGTCGGTGGCTGGGACATGGCACCCCACATCGAGCACGAAGGCCACGAGTGGAGGTTCGTCGACTCGGCGGAGGCCACGGTGGGCGAGAGGCGTGTCGCCTACACGAACACGACGGACGGACTGCTGCTGGCAGTCGGCTCTCACCATCGGACCGCCGGCATGGTCACGATGCGGGGAGTCGGCGACGACGGGGTCACCCGCAGCTCGGGCGGACTCGGTGGGTCAAGCACGATCGGCGTCCTGCCCCCGGGCGGGTCGGCGCAGGTGACCACCCGCAAGCCGCTCGGCGAGCGCGGCTCGTTGGGCCTCGCGCTCTACGAGCGGATCGACTGACCCCATTGCGTCAGGCGCCCGCGTCATACTTGGTGGAAGGCCCTCCGGGGCACACGACGGGGAAAGGCAGGTGGGAACCATGTGGTTCGTGATCGGAGGACTGGTGCTGCTCGCGCTGGTGGCGGGCCTGGCGGCGCGGAGGAACCGGGGCGGGACCGCCCGCGGAGAGCTGCGTGACCACGGCGACCACGCGCAGGCCCACCTCTACTCCAACCTCCACGCCCAGCAGAACAACACGATGGGTCCGTTCTGACCCGTCCCACCCTTTCCGGGGAATGCTTTCCCGCGGGTCCGGGCTTGTAGGCTTGTCGACTCGCCGCATCCGGGCACCACGGGGAGCAGGGACTTGAACGACAGCGCCACCAGCAGCACGACGACCTCGCACACCAGCGAGGTCGCTCAGCGTGAGGTCGCCGCCGAGCAGGCGGTGGTCGACCGCGTCCACGTCCAGCTGCGCCGTTCGACCAGCGCGGCCGCCGAGCTGGCGAAGGAGGGCTACGGCCGCGGAAGCCTGGGCCACGAGGGCGGCCTCGTCGAGCGCGACGCCATGGTCTTCCAGGCCGCCCGCCGCATCGCCCAGCTCGACGCGGCCCACGAGGGCCTCGTCTTCGGCCGGATCGACCTGCGCGAGGAGCTCGACCCCGAACCGCGCTACATCGGCCGCATCGGCCTGCGCGACGAGCAGCGCGACGCGCTGCTGATCGACTGGCGAGCCCCCGCGGCCGCCGTCTTCTACCAGGCGACGGCGGCCGAGCCCCACGGCGTCGTACGCCGCCGCGTGCTGCGCTGCACCGGCCCCCAGGTCATCGGCGTCGAGGACGAGCTCCTCGACGACTCGGTCGAGACCGACCTGCCCGTCGTCGGCGAGGGCGCGCTGATGGCCCAGCTCTCCCGCGCCCGCGACCGCTCGATGCACTCGATCGTCGCGACGATCCAGGCCGAGCAGGACAAGGCGATCCGCGCGCCCGCCAAGGGCGTGGTGTCGATCTCCGGCGGTCCCGGCACCGGCAAGACCGTCGTCGCGCTCCACCGCGCGGCCTACCTGCTCTACACCGACCGCCGTCGCTACGAGTCCGGCGGCGTCCTCGTCGTCGGGCCCAGCGGCGTCTTCATGCGCTACATCGAGCGGGTGCTGCCCTCCCTCGGCGAGACCGCCGTGGCGCTGCGCTCGCTCGGCGAGGTCGTCGACGGCCTCCGCACGACCCGCCACGACGAGCCCGCGGTGGCCGGCCTCAAGGGCGCCTCGAAGATGGCCGAGCTGATGCGGCGCACGTCGCGGCAGCAGGCGCCAGGCAGCCCCACCGAGTTCCGCGTCTTCTTCCGCGACGACGTCATCCGGCTCGACCGGGGCGAGCTCGGCCGGCTGCGCCGGCAGCTGATGTCCAACGGCCAGCGCAACCGCCAGCTGACGCGGATCGCGTCGTCCCTGCTCGACGCCATGTGGCGCCAGGTCCGCGGCGAGCGCGGCCGCGAGCGGGGTCGCGAGGCGTTCGAGGACGAGATGCTCGGCAGGCAGGACTTCGTCGACTTCGCCTCCAGCTGGTGGCCGCCGCTGACCGCGACCGACGTCTACGGTTGGTTGCGCGACCCCGAGCTGCTCGCCCGGGTCGCCGAGGGTGTGCTCACCGAGGAGGAGCAGCGGCTGCTGGCGAAGTCGTTCGCCGACGACGGCTCGCTCTCGATCGACGACGTCCCGCTCATCGACGAGCTTCGCTACCTGCTCGGCGACGTGCCGGCCCGGCACGAGGTCGAGCAGTGGGCCGGCGACGACGAGCACCTCGCCGGCTCCGACCTCCAGGAGCTGACGACAGCCGCCGACCGCGAGTACGCCCCGACCGGGCGCGCATGGACGCCGCCGACCCACCGGGTCGAGGACGACGGCTACGCCCACGTCCTCATCGACGAGGCGCAGGACCTCACCCCGATGCAGTGGCGGATGGTCGGCCGCCGCGGCCGCACCGCCACCTGGACGATCGTCGGCGACCCGGCACAGTCGTCGTGGCCGGTGCCCGAGGAGGCAGCGGCCGCCCGCGCCGCCGCGATCGAGGGCAAGCAGCAGCACGACTTCCACCTCTCGACCAACTACCGCAACTCCTCCGAGATCTACGCCCACGCCGCGGCGTACGCCGAGCGGGTCGGCCTCGACGCCGACCTCCCGACGGCGGTGCGGTCGACCGGCCTCGACCCCCGGGTGGTCGAGGGGGTCGCCGACCTCGAGTCGGCCGTACGCGCCGAGGTGGCAGTGGTCGCCGAGCAGGTCGAGGGCACCGTCGGCATCGTCGTGCCCGTCGCCCGCCGGTCGGAGGTCAACGCCTGGCTGGCGTCCTGGCCCGAGCTCGCCGACGACGCCCGGGGTGCGCGCGCCGCGGTCGACTCCTCGGTCACGCCGTCGGGCGACGACCGGGTCGTCGTCCTCACCGGCCTCGACACCAAGGGCCTGGAGTTTGACGGCATCGTCGTGGTCCGCCCCCAGGAGATCGAGGACGAGTCCGCGACCGGCCGCGCCACCCTCTACGTCGTCCTCACCCGCGCCACCCAGCTCCTCACCACCGTCTCCT
>NZ_BAAAJT010000002.1:1625284-1654140 GCF_039527245.1 Nocardioides aestuarii | reverse complement strand
CGTGGGTTGGTGACAGGCGAGTCGCGGACCAGTGACACGCCCGGCGTCACGGATCCACGACTCGGCCGTCACCAACCCACGACTCGACCGGGGCCTAGGGTTCTCCGCATGACCAGCGCCCTGCCTGCCCGTGACGCCCTCGAGGTGATCCGGCGGCACGAGGCGTGGGCGGTGATCCGGCGCAAGGCCGCCCCCACCGCGGGGCTGGTCGGGGGCAGCCGCAGCGAGGTCGCCTCGCTGATGGACATCCCCCTGGAGGACGGCCCGCCGGAGCCGGGGCGGTATGCCGACCGGCTGGTCGCCGTGCCGTTCCGCCAGGTCCGCGAGCGCGGCTTCGAGGCCGTCGACGACGGGACCCCGCTGGTCGTGGTCGACGTCGAGACCGAGCACGAGGTGGCCGTCGACGACCTGCTGACCGCGCTGCCCGACGTGCCGGTCGAGCTGGCCGACCGCGGCGGCTTCGAGACCGACGACGCGGCCTACGGCGAGGTCGTCGACCGGATCATCCGCGAGGAGATCGGGCAGGGCGAGGGCGCCAACCTCGTCATCGGACGCCACTTCCGCGCGGTCGTCGCCGACTGGGACGCCGAGCGTGCGCTGACGGTCTACCGACGGCTGCTCGAGCGCGAGCGCGGCGCCTACTGGACGTTCTGCTTCTTCACCGGCGACCGCTACCTGATCGGCGCCAGCCCGGAGCGCCACGTCAGCGTCCGGGCCGGCGACGTCCGGATGAACCCGATCTCCGGCACTTTCCGGGTCGGCCGCGACGCCGGTCCGGACCCGGACCCGGAAGCGCTGCAGCAACGGCTCCTGGACTTCCTCGCCGACGAGAAGGAGATCTACGAGCTCTTCATGGTCGTCGACGAGGAGCTGAAGATGATGTGCGACATCTGCTCCGAGGGCGGCCAGGTGCTCGGCCCCTACCTCAAGCCGATGACCCACCTCGTCCACACGGAATACCTCCTCGCCGGCCACAGCGACCGCGACCCCCGCGAGATCCTGCGCGACACCATGTTCGCCGCGACGGTGACCGGTTCGCCGGTCGAGAACGCCGTGCGCCTGATCGCCGAGTACGAGCCCGAGGGGCGCGGCTACTACGGCGCGGCGCTGGCGCTGTTCGGCCGCGACCCCGAGGGTCGGCCGACGATGGACAGCCCCATCCTGATCCGCACCGCCGACGTCGCGCCGACCGGGGAGCTGAAGGTGACGGCCGGGGCGACCCTGGTGCGCGACTCCGAGGCGGCGTACGAGGTCGCGGAGACGCACGCCAAGGCCAGCGGCGTGCTCGGCGCCTTCGGCCTGGTGCCGCCGCCACCGGTGCCGGCTCTCGACATCGCGGCCCTGGCCCGCGACGACGACGTCCTGGTCGCCCTCGGCTCGCGCAACCGGCGGCTCTCGACCTTCTGGCTCGCCGACCAGGCCGGCACCCGCCCCGACCCGCAGCTCGAGGGCAAGCACGTGCGGATCCTCGACGGCGAGGACGACTTCGTGAACATGCTGCGCCACGTCCTCGGCGTGATGGGGATGACCTCCGACGTCGTCCGGTACGACGCCTACGAGCCCGGCTGTCTCGATGGGGCCGACCTCGTGGTGGTCGGCCCCGGCCCCGGCGACCCGCGCGATGGCGACGACCCGAAGATGGCGACGCTGCGCGCCGCGGTCGGCCGCCTCCTCGAGCGCGAGCAGCCGTTCCTCGCCGTCTGCCTGGGCCACCAGGCGCTCTGCCACCACCTCGGGCTGTCGCTGGAGTTCAAGGACATCGTCTTCCAGGGCACCCAGTCGCCGGTCGAGATCGACGGGCGCACCGAGCGGGTCGGCTTCTACAACACGTTCGTGGCGCGGGTTCGCGGCGCGCTGCCCGACGGCGTGAGCGTCGAGGCCGACGAGAAGACCGGCGACGTCCACCTGGTGCGGGGCCCGCACTTCCGCGGGATCCAGTTCCACGCCGAGTCGATCCTGACCGAGCACGGCCACGACCTGCTCCACGAGCTGGTGCGCGACATCCTCGTCGAGGACTGAATTCCGCCCGTCGGGCAACCTTTCGTGATTCCCTCGCGTCTCACCGGTCGCAGGGGAGACACACAGGAGGGCTGATGGGCGTACGCACGTGTGCGGTGCTGCTCGCGGCGCTCCTGACCGCGGGCTGCGGGGGCTCCGTCGAGCCGGCGCGGCCCGCGGACCCGCCCCGCGTGGTCGCGCCGCCCGACCGGGGCGAGCCGCGTCCGGTGCGCCAGGCCCCCGATCCCGACGTCGTCCTCGTCGTCATGGACGACGTGCCCGCGTGGCTGGTCGACACGATGCCCGAGGTGCGGCGGATGGTCCGCGCCGGCGCCTCCTACGAGCAGGCGTTCGTGCCCGACTCGCTGTGCTGCGTGTCGCGTGCCAGCCTCCTCACCGGCCAGTACCCCCACCAGACCGGCGTGCGCACCAACACGGCCAACACCCCCAACCCGGTGGGGCCGGTCGGCGGCTGGGAGGCGTTCGAGGCCTACGGCAACCTCGAGCGGAGCGTCAACGTCGCCCTCCAGGAGGCGGGCTGGACGACCGGGTTCGTCGGGAAGTACCTCAACCAGTACGAGTACGTCCCCGGCGGCGAGGTCCCGCCGGTGCCGCCGGGGTGGACGTCGTGGCAGCCGGTCTTCGGGAGCGCCTATGACGGCTGGGACTTCGACGTCATGTCCGCTTCCTCCGGCGACGCGCTGCCGCTCGTCGAGCACGTCGACGCCCCGCCGGAGTGGGCGACCGACGAGGAGAAGGACGCGGCGTACGCCGGGAAGGTCATCGCCGACCGCGCCGTCGACTTCGTCCGCGACCACGAGGACGACCGGACGCCCTGGTTCCTGACGGTCGCGCCGTACGCCGCCCACTCGCGCGTCGGCCCGGTCGGCCACTACCCGGGCGACCCCGGGTTCCCGCCCGCGTTCCGCGACCGGCCGGCGCCCGGTCGCCCCGGCAACTGCGGCCTCGTCGACTGTCGCGACCTCTCCGTCGACGACCTGCCGGGCTGGGGCGACGACCAGGCCGACAACGCGCCCGTCGCCGCGGACGGCGGGACCGCCTACCAGTGGCGGCCGGACTCGACGCCCAACGCGACGTACGGGACGTCGGTGGTGCGCTCGCAGGCCCAGATGGTGCAGTCGATCGACCGGATGCTCCGGCGGCTGCGCGAGGCGGCCGGACCCGACACGTGGTTCGTGCTGATGTCCGACAACGGGATCCACGTCGGCCAGCACGGGCTCGGCGTCGGCAAGGGGACGGCGTTCGACACCGACATCCGGGTGCCGCTGGTCGTGACCGGCCCGTCGGTGCGGGCGGGGACGCGGACGTCGGTGGTCTCGACCCTCGACATCGCCCCGACGCTGGAGGACCTCGCCGGGTTGAGGTCACCCCGCTACCGCTCCGGCACCTCACTGCTGCCCGACCTCGTCGGCCGCCGACCCGACCGTCGACAGTTCGCCTTCGTCGAGCACACGTGGGCCTCGACCCTCGGCGTCGATCCCGACGCGTCCTACGCCGGCGGCACGATGGACGACATCCCCTCCTACGTCGCGGTGCGGTCGCGCGACGGGCTGCTCGTGCGCTACGACCTCGACCCCTCGGTCGAGGGGGTGGACCCGGCGCTGGAGCTCTACGACTACCGGCGCGTGGGGTGGGAGCGCCGCAACGTCGCCGCCGACCCGGCGGCGCGCGGCCTGCTCGGCCGGCTGTCGCGGCGGCTCGCGCTGTTCGACGCCTGTGCCGGGGTGACGGGCGACGAACCCGTCCCGCCGTCGTGCCGGTCCCTGTCGCGCTGACCGGCGCACGACCGATCGCTAGATTGTGCCGGTGGCTGCACCGGACGTCGTGGTCGTCGACCACCACGACTCCTACACCTGGAACCTGGTGCACCTCGTCGCGGGCGTGACCGGTGTGCTGCCGACCGTGGTGCAGCACGACGCCGTCTCGCCCGAGGAGGTGCTGCGCCACAGCCACGTCGTGCTCTCCCCGGGGCCGGGTCACCCGGCGGTCGCGGCCGACTTCGCCGTCGGCCGGGAGGTGCTGCTCGCCGGGTCGCGCCCGGTGCTGGGCGTCTGCCTCGGGATGCAGGGCATCGTGACGACCTTCGGTGGGACGGTCGACCGCGACGTCCCCGCCCACGGCCAGGTCTCGCGGATCAACCACGACGGCGCGGGCGTCTTCCGCGGCCTGCCGCAGCACTTCCGTGCCGTGCGCTACCACTCGCTCGCCGGGGTGGAGCTTCCCTCGTGCCTGGAGGCGACGGCGGCCTGCCCGGGCCCCGACCCCGAGGCGGCCTGGGCGCTGATGGGGGTGCGCCACACCTCGCTGCCGGTCGAGGGCGTCCAGTTCCACCCCGAGTCGGTGCTCTCCGAGCACGGCGCCGCACTGGTGGGGAACTTCCTGTCATGAGCGACCCGGTCTCCTTCTTCCGCGACGCCGCGGCCCGGCACCCGCGCTGCTTCTGGCTCGACGGCGGCGGGGCGCGCGAGTGGTCCGGCCGTCGCTCGATCATCGGCTGGCTCGAGGACGACGACGTGTCGCTGACCTACGACGCCGTACGCCGCGAGGTGACGCGCCACGTCCGCGGGACGTCGACCGTGGTCGGCGACGACCCCTTCGACGTGCTGGCCGACGAGCTGGCGGCCGGGTCCGCGGACGACCAGTGGTTCGGCTACCTCGGCTACGCCGCCCGCCCCGACCTCCCCGCCCACCCCGGCGGCCCCGTCCCCGACGCCGTCTGGATGCGCCCCTCGACCGTCCGGCTCTTCGACCACGAGCCCCCTCCGCAGGCGCCGAATGGTCGTTATCAGCAACCGGCACCCCCTCCTGGTCGCCGTTTGGTCACCAACGGAGGGCCCGCGCCCGCCAGTTATGTCACGGCGTTCGACCGGGTCCAGGAGCACCTCCACGCCGGCAACACCTACGAGGTGAACCTGACCCACCGCGAGCAGATCGAGTCCGACCTCGACCCGGTCGCGGCCTACCTCCGCCTCCGCGAGCTCAACCCCGCGCCCTACGCCGGCTTCCTGCAGCACGACGTCGAGGGTGCCTCCGCGTGGCTGCTCAGCTCGAGCCCCGAGCGCTATGCCCTCGTCACCGGGGAGCGGGCCCTGGAGACCAAGCCGATCAAGGGCACGACCCCGCGGGGCGCGACACCCGAGGAGGACGAGGCCCACCGGTTCGCGCTCGCGAGCGACCCCCGCTACCGCGCCGAGAACCTGATGGTCGCCGACCTGCTCCGCAACGACGTCTCGATGGTGAGCGAGCCCGGGACGGTCGAGGTGCCGGAGCTGATGGTGGTCGAGTCCTACGAGACCGTGCACCAGCTGGTGACGACCGTGCGCGGCCGGCTGCGCGACGACGTGACGACGATCGAGGCGCTGCGGGCGCTCTTCCCGGCTGGCTCGATGACCGGGGCGCCCAAGCTCCGCACGATGGAGGTCATCGTCGAGGTCGAGCCGACGCCGCGCTCGGCCTACTCGGGGGCGTTCGGCTGGATCGCCGCCGACGGCCGCGCCGACCTCGGCGTCGTCATCCGCAGCCTGATGACCGACGGAGACGGGACCTGGACGCTCGGCACCGGCGGCGGCATCACGGTCCACTCGGACGCGGAGAGCGAGTACGCCGAGGCGCAGCTCAAGGCCGAGCGGCTCCGCGCCGTCTTCGACTAGTCGGTCGCCGGCCGGCCCGGGATCCGCAGCTCCAGGCGGGCACCGCCGCCGGGGGCGGCGCCGGCGGTGACGACGCCCGAGTGGCGCGAGACGACCTGGGCGACGATCGCGAGCCCGAGGCCGGAGCCCGGCATCGCGCGCGACTCCTCCGAGCGCCAGAACCGGTCGAAGACGTGGGGCAGGTCGGCCTCGGCGATGCCGGGACCCTGGTCGTCGACGACGAGGACGCCGTCGGCGAGCCGCACCGTCACGGTCCCGTCGGCGGGGCTCCACTTCACCGCGTTGTCGAGCAGGTTGGTGATCGCCCGCTCGAGGGCGGCGGCGTCGCCGGTCACGAGCCAGCCGTCGAGCGAGACCTCGAAGGAGATCCCGCCGGCGCGGCGGCGTACGCGGGAGAGGGCGCGGTCGACGACGTCGCTGAGGTCGACCTCCTCCACGACCGGGGACAGCTGGTCGTCGCGCGCGAGCTCGACGAGGTCGCCGACGAGCTGGGTGAGCTCGGCGATCTGGGCGCGGACGTCGTCGATGAGCTCCGTGCGCGCCTCCTCCGGCAGGTCGGCGCCGGCCTGGGCGAGCAGGTCGAGGTTGGTGCGCAGCGACGTGAGCGGCGTGCGCAGCTCGTGGCCCGCGTCCGCGACCAGCTGCCGTTGCCGGTCCCGCGAGGCGGCGAGCGCCAGCAGCATCCCGTTGAACGCCGTGGCGAGTCGGGCGATCTCGTCGTCCCCCTCGACGGGCAGCGGGTGGAGGTCCTCGGTGCGGGCGATCTCCTCGACCTCGGAGGTGAGGCGGCGCACGGGACGCAGGCCGTTGCGCGCGACCAGCCAGCCGGCGGCCGCCGCGATGACGACGCCGGTCACCCCGAGCACCAGCATCACCGCGCCGAGCTTGGCCAGGGTCTGCTGCTGGGGCGCGAGGGACTGGGCGAGCATCACGGACTGCCCGGGCGTCTGTGCCGGGACCGCCACGACGCGGTAGTGGACCCCGTCGCTCGCGACGACGGTGCGGATGCTGATGTCCTTCACGCCGCTGGCGACGGCGTACTCCGGGGCGCCGAGGTTGATCTTCGAGTCCTGGTCGAAGGAGACGTAACGGGCGTCGGAGGTCATGTAGAGGATCTCGACGTCCGTCGCCTGCAGGGCCCAGGCCGGCACGCCCGAGTCGATCCGGATGCCGGCGGCGACCTTGTAGGCCCGCGAGATCAACGACTCGTCGAGCGTCGCCTGCATCTGCATCCGTGCGGTCAGGAAGGACGCGAAGGCGATCGCGGCGACCGCGATGCCGACGGCCATGGTCGTCAGGACGATGACGCGGCTGGCCAGGGACCGGCGGTAGTGCCAGCGGCTCTGCTCGCCGACCGGAGCGGCCGGCGGGATCATGCGCTCTTCAGGACGTAGCCGACGCCGCGCACGGTGTGGATCAGCCGCGCCTCGCCCTCGGCCTCGGTCTTGCGGCGCAGGTAGCCGACGTAGACCTCGAGCGAGTTGGCGGTCGTGGGGAAGTCGTAGCCCCAGACCTCCTCGAGGATGAACGAGCGCTCGAGGACGCGGCGGGGCCGGCGCAGGAACATCTCCAGCAGCGTGAACTCGGTCCGGGTCAGCTCGATCTGGCGGTCGCCGCGGCGGACCTCGCGGGTCGCCACGTCCATCGTCAGGTCGGCGAAGGAGAGGACCTCGTCCTCGGCCTCCTCCGGCACCACCCGGCGCAGCAGCGCCCGCAGCCGGGCGAGCAGCTCGGCGAGGGCGAAGGGCTTGGTGAGGTAGTCGTCCGCCCCGGCGTCGAGGCCCTCGACCCGGTCGCCGACCGCGTCGCGGGCGGTGAGGACGAGGATCGGGACGTCGTGGCCGGCCTGGCGCATCGCGCGCGTCGTCTCGAGCCCGTCGAGCCTCGGCATCATCACGTCCATGACGACGACGTCGGGGTGGCTGCCGCCGATCCCCGCCAGTGCCTCGGCCCCGTCGGCCGCCAGCGCCACGTCGTAGCCGTTGAACTCGAGCGAGCGCCGCAGCGACTCCCGCACCGCCTTGTCGTCGTCGACGACGAGGACGCGGGGACGGGGGGCGAGGCTCACGGGCCTACTCTGCCAGCCCTCCCTGAGTCGCGGCTGAGACTCGACTCGGCCCGGAGGTCAGACGCGACGGGCGGTGTCGGCGGCGCGGGCGCCGTAGCCGCCGCCGAAGAGGCAGGCGTGGACCAGCAGCGGGAAGAGCTGGTGGACACCGAGCCGGTCGCGCCAGCCGTCGGCCAGCGGAGCCTCCTCGTCGTAGGCGTCGAGCACGCGCTGGAGGTGGGGCAGGCCGAAGAGCGACAGCATCGCGAGGTCGACCTCGCGATGGCCGCCGTAGGCCGCCGGGTCGATGACCCGGCAGCTGCCGTCGAGCGCCCACAGCACGTTGCCGTTCCACAGGTCGCCGTGGAGCCGGGCGGGCGGCTCGTCGGGCAGCAGCCCCTCCAGCCGCCGTACGACGCCCTCGACCGCGGCGGCGTCGTCCTCGGTGATCGCGCCGCGGTCGCGCGCGAGCTTGAGGTAGGGCAGCAACCGGCGGGTGGCGTAGAACTCCGGCCAGGTCGGGGCGGTCCGGTTGGGGAGCGGGAGCCGGCCGATGAACCCCTCGGTCCCCCCGCCGAACTGCTCGGCGCCGGCGCGGTGGGTGCGGGCGAGCGCCGTCCCGAACGCCGCGGCCGCGTCGGCGGTCGGCTTCCCGGGCTCGACCCAGCGCAGGATCAGGCACTCGTGGTCGTGGGCGAGGACGTCGGGGACGGCGACCCCGCCGTCCGCGTGGGCCTCGTCGAGCCACGCGAGCCCGCGGGCCTCGGCGTCGAAGAAGCCGTCGGGCGCCTGGTGGTGGGTCTTGACCAGTGCGGTCGTGCCGTCGGAGAGCCGCAGCCGGGTCGCGGTCGAGATGTCGCCGCCGGCGACCGGCGCCGTCGCGATGACCTGGGCGTCGAGCAGCTCCTCGGCGCGGCGGGCGATGAGCGGCAGCCGGGTCATGAGAGCCCCGGGACCCGGTGGAGCTCGGCCACCAGCGCGTCGGTCGTGCGCTCGACCATGCGCAGCACCTCCTCGAACCCGTCGTCCCCACCGTAGTACGGGTCGGGCACGGCGGCGCCGGGATCGACCGGGTCGAGGTCGCGGAACATCCGGGTCCGGTCGCCCGGACCGCCGACGTCACGCAGGTTGTCCTCGTCCATGACCAGCACCAGGTCGTGGTCGCGGTGCCAGGAGCTGTCGAAGGTGCGCGCGCGGTGACGGCTCGGGTCGTAGCCCGCGGCGTCGAGCGTGGCGGCCGCGCGGCGGTCCATCGGGTCGCCCTCGTGCCAGCCGCCCGTGCCGGAGCTCGCGACGGTCACCCGGTCGTCGAGACCGGCGTCGGCGAGCCGCTGCTCCAGCACCACGTGGGCCATCGGGGAGCGGCAGATGTTGCCGAGGCAGACCAGCGCGACGGCGTAGCGGCCCTCGGTCCGCGGAGCGGGGAGCATCGGTCGCGGCCTCAGTCGCGGTCCGTGACGGTCGCGACGCCCCAGTTGACGAGGCTGATGACCAGTGCGCCGAGCAGCGCGGACCAGAAGAAGTCGCCGACCCGGAAGCCGAGGTCGAGCTGGCCCGCGAGCCAGCCGGTGAGCTCGAGCATCAGGGCGTTGATGACCCACAGGAACAGGCCGAGGGTGAGGATCACGATCGGGAAGGACAGGAACTTCACGACCGGCTTCACCAGGCTCGAGACCAGCCCGAGGATGACGCCGACGCCGACCAGCGTCGGCCAGTAGTCTGCGAGGCCCTGGTTCTGCCCCTCGAAGTGGATCCCGGGCACGATCCACGCGGCGACCCACACGGCGAGGACGTTGGTGAGCAGCCAGATGATCAGCTTCATGCCGCCAGCGTAGTGAGGCACGGGGAACCGGTCCGGTCCGCCGTGCGTCCTACCTGCATGAAGGTCCTGGGGGTGCTCCTGGCGGTGCTGGTGCTCGCCGGCTGCCGCGTCGGTGGTGAGTCCGAGGCCTCCTGCGTCCTCGTCGTCGACTACGACGGTGCCCGCTACGAGTCCGCACCGCGCGGCACGCCCGACCGGGAACCGGAGCTGACCGGGCGCACGGCCACGGGCGTGCTCCCCGGCTGCAACGACACCGGGGCGGACGAGGACCCGCCCGGCGAGGAGGTCGAGGTCCAGGAGATCGAGGGCGTCCCCATGTCGGTGGCCGTGTGGGTCGCCGGAGACCTGGCCGTGCGACAGGGCGAGGACCTGCCGGCCTCCGCCGACGCCTGGTGGGGCAGGCCCGCCTGCGACCAGCGCGAACCGACCACCCTCACCGGAACGTGGCTCGGGGTGCGGACCGAGAAGGAGCCGCGGTTCGACGGCGACCTCCGGACCCCGCTGACGCTGACCCTGCGGGTCGAGCCCGGTCACGACAACCCGCCCGCCCTCGAGCGGTGGACGCTGCGGGTCGTCGACGACGGTGGCGCCGAGCCCGCCCTCGACCAGGAGGACGCCGAGCGGGCGCTCTGGTCCACGCGCGCGCTGCTGGCGGTCACGGTGACGTGCGACGGCCCGCGCTACCGCGCCACGGGCTACGACCTGGTCTCCTGACGTCGTCGCGGCCACTAGCCTCGCCGCGTGGACTGGATCGGCGGCACGGAGAGCATGGTGCTCGGGGCGCTCGCCTCGGGTGCCTTCTTCGCGCTGCTGGCCGCCGGCCTCAAGCGGTGGCTGGGCGTCGTCGGGGCGGCCGCGTGGTGCGGTCTCGCCTGGTGGCTGGTCGTGATCGCGCTGGTCACGCTGGTGCCCATCTACGGAGTCGACTACGCCGTCCCGGCCGAGACCCGCTCGGACACCTGCTCGATGGACTACGGCGGCCCGGCGCCCGACGGGTTCTGGATCTTCTCCGGCGGCCAGCGGCTGCTCAACACCGCGCTGTTCGTCCCGGCCGGCGCGCTCCTCGTGCTCGCGGTGAGCCGCTGGCGGGCCGGCTGGGTGATGGCTCCGATCGGGCTGCTCGCCCTGGCGGCGTACTCCCTCGGCATCGAGCTGGTCCAGCTCGAGCTCGCCCGCATCGACCGCGCGTGCGACATCACCGACCTCGTCGACAACGTCGTCGGTGCGGCCATCGGGTTCGGGGCGGGGCTGGTGCTCGCCCTGGTCCTCCGGCCGTGGAAACGGCGCTGAGGCGGCGTCCTTCCCGTCCGGCTAGCCTCCGGGCTGTGACTTCTCCGCAGCCCCGTCCCAACGTCGCCGCGATCCCGACCTACGTGGCCGGCAAGCCGCCCGCGCCGCGGGAGGGGCTGACCGTCTACAAGCTCTCGTCGAACGAGAACCCCTACCCGCCGCTGCCGGGGGTCGTCGAGGCGGCCTACGCCGCGGCGTCGCGGATGAACCGCTATCCCGACATGGGCAACGCCGACCTCTACGGCGCGCTCTCGCGCAAGCTCGGGGTCCCGACCGAGCACCTCGCCCTCGCGACCGGCTCGGTCGCGCTGATCTATCAGCTGGTGCAGGCGTTCTGCGAGCCCGGTGACGAGGTCGTCTACGCCTGGCGCTCCTTCGAGGCCTACCCGATCGCGGTGACCGCCGCCGCCGCGACGTCGGTGCGGGTGCCGGTGCTCGCCGACGGTCGCCACGACCTCGACGCGATGGCCGACGCCATCACCGACCGCACTCGCGTGGTGCTCGTCTGCACACCCAACAACCCGACCGGGCCCGCGGTGTCGCAGTCGGACCTCGATGCCTTCCTCGCGAAGGTGCCGCCGCACGTCCTGGTCGTCGTCGACGAGGCCTACGTCGAGTTCGTGCGGATGGACGACGCGATCGACGGGCTGGCGACCTACGCCGCCCACGACAACGTGCTGCTGACCCGGACGTTCTCCAAGGCCCACGGCCTCGCGGGCTTCCGGGTGGGGTACGCCGTGGGGCCCGAGCCGATCGCCGGAGCGCTGCGGGCGGTGTCGCTCCCGTTCGGCGTCTCGAGCGTCGCGCAGGCCGCGGCCGTCGCGTCGCTGGAGGAGGAGGCCGCGCTGCTGGAGCGCGTCGACGCCCTCGTCGTCCAGCGCGACCGGGTCGTCGCCGGGCTGCGCGAGGCCGGGTGGGACGTCCCGGAGCCGCAGGGCAACTTCGTCTGGTTCGAGCTCGGCGACCGCACGGCCGAGTTCGCCGCCGCGGCCGACGAGCTCGGCATCGTCGTCCGCCCGTTCGCCGGCGAGGGCGCCCGGGTCTCGATCGGCGAGGACGAGGCCAACGACCGGATTGTCGAGCTCGCCCGCCGATTTGGTTGAACCTGAAATGATGGGGTCATGCCCTACGTGGAGAAGAGCGACTTCAAGCGGGACATGAACTACATCCCCGACCGGATCACGCGGGACGGTCGGGACGGCTGGCCGGTCGAGCCCGGGCGCTACCGGCTGATCGCGGCCAAGGCCTGCCCGTGGGCGACGCGCTCCATCATCGTGCGCCAGCTGCTCGGGCTCGAGGACGTCATCAGCCTCGGCACGCCCGGGCCGACCCACGACGAGGACTCGTGGACCTTCGACCTCGACGAGGGCGGGGTCGACCCGGTCCTCGGCATCCCGCGGCTCAAGGACGCCTTCGAGGCGCGGATCCCCGACTACCCGCGCGGCATCACCGTCCCCGCGATGGTCGAGATCGAGTCCGGCAAGGTCGTCACCAACGACTTCCCCTGGATCACCCACGACCTCTTCCACGAGTGGGCCGACCACCACCGCGACGACGCCCCCGACCTCTGGCCCGACGACGTGCGCGAGGAGATGGAGGAGGTGATGGAGCGGGTCTTCACCGAGGTCAACAACGGCGTCTACCGCTGCGGCTTCGCCGGCACCCAGGAGGCCTACGACGCGGCGTACGACCGGCTTTGGACGGCCCTCGACTGGCTCGAGCAGCGCCTCGCCGACCGCCGCTACCTCATGGGCGACTCGATCACCGAGGCCGACGTCCGCCTGTTCACGACCCTCGCCCGCTTCGACGCGGTCTACCACGGCCACTTCAAGTGCAACCGGCAGAAGCTGACCGAGATGCCGAACCTGTGGGCCTACGCGCGCGACCTCTACCAGCAGCCCGCCTTCGGCGACAACACCGACTTCGAGCAGATCAAGGCGCACTACTACGTCGTCCAGGACGACATCAATCCGACCGGTGTCGTCCCGGCCGGTCCCGACCCCGCCATCTGGCTGGAGCCCCACGGGCGGGGCTGAGCAGCTGCAGGATCCCCCGGATATCAGGGGAAGCTGGCACTTGTCAGGGGTTGCATCCCCTGACAAGTGCAGGAATCCCCGGCCATCAGGGGAATCCTGCACCTCACCACGACAGCTCGGAGCAGTGCCGCGCGTCGGACTCGACCTGGAGGGTGGCGTGCTCGACCCCGAACTCGTCGCGCAGCATCCGGCCGGCCTCGAGGAGGACGGTGTCGGAGTCGCCGGTGGCGACGAGGTGGGCGGTGGCGACGTGCATGCCGGACGTCAGCGTCCACAGGTGGAGGTCGTGGACCGTCGCTACGCCGGGTACGCCGCACAGCGCGGCCTCCACGTCGCTGGGTGACATCCCGGTCGGGGCGTGCTGGCCGAGGACGGCGAGCACCTCGCGGCCGAGGACCACGGCTCGCACGGCCACGAACAGTGCGATCGCCCCGGCGACGAGGGTGTCCCACCAGGCGTCGCCGGTGCGGGCGACGAGCAACCCGGCCACGATGACGCCGACCGAGCCGACGGTGTCGGCGACGACCTCGAGGTAGGCGCCCTTGACGTTGATGCTCTCGCTCGCGCCGCCACGGAGCAGGACCAACGCGACCAGGTTGACGAGCAGCCCCAGCCCGCCGACGACCAGCATCGGGGTCGAGGACACGGTCACCTCCGCACCGACCCGGCGGAACGCCGAGATCCCGACGTACGCCGCCGCGCCGAGCATCAGCAGCACGGTCAGGCCGGACGCGAAGACCTCGGCCCGGTAGGAGCCGAAGGTGCGCCGCCCGGTCGTGTCGGGGCGGGTCGCGATCCGGGTGGCGGCGAGGGCCGCGCCGAGGGCGACCACGTCGGCGGCCATGTGGCCCGCGTCGGAGAGGAGGGCGAGCGAGTCGGCGACGAGGCCGGCGACGAGCTCGACGACGAAGAAGGAGCCCACGAGGCCGAACGCGACCGCCAGCCGCCAGCGGTGACGACCGCCCGCGTGCTGCCCGTGCCCGTGCCCGGCGCCCATGGTCTCGAGCGTATCGGGCAGGCTTGGGCCCCATGAGTGGTTCCCCCACCTGCTTCGACCTCCTCGACGTCCACGTCGTCGCCGGCCGCGCCGACGCCGAGGCGGTCCGCTGGGCCGACGGCAGCTGGACCTACGCGCGCCTGCTGGAGGAGGTGGCGGCGTTCGGTGGCGTGCTGCGCCACTGCGGGGTGACGCCCGGCGACCGGGTCGACCTGCTGCTCCCCGAGTCCGTCGAGCTGGTCGTCGCGGTCCTGGCGTGCGCCCGGATCGGCGCCGAGCACACCTACGGCGCCGGCGAGGCCGCCGTCCTGGTCACCGACTCCCGTGCCGGGGGGCAGGACGCACCGGTCGTGCTGGTCAAGCAGCGCCCGGGGGCCGCCCGGGAGCTCGTCGAGGGCCGCGACTACGACTGGGACGTCGTCCTGCGCGCGGGCCGGACCGACCCCGCTCCCCAGGCCGAGGGTGCCGTCGTCACGCCGTACGACGAGCGCACCCGCGCCCTGCTCGCGCCGCTGCTCGAGGGGACCACCCTCAGTCTCGACCCAGCCCGGCCTCCCGTGCCTTGATGATCGCCTCGGCCCGTCCAGCCGCGTGGAGCTTGGAGTAGATCGACGACACCGCGTTGCGGACGGTCTTCGACGAGACGAAGAGCTCGCGAGCGATGGCGTCGTTCGACCGCCCGGCCGCGAGCAGGTCGAGCACCGACCGCTCCCGCTCGCTGAGCTGGGGGAACGGGTGCTCCTCGGGCGCGGGCCCGCGCCCGGAGAGGTAGGACGCCACGCGGCCGGCCAGCGACGCGCCGAACACCATGCCGCCCTCCGCGGCCGCCTCGATCGCCCGGACGACCTCGGCCGCCCCCGACCCCTTGAGGAGGTAGCCGGACGCGCCCGCGCGGATCGCGGACATCACGGTCTCGTCGTCCTCGTTCATCGTCAGCATCACCACGCGCACCTCGGGGTGGCGGCCGGTGATGTGGCGGGTGGCCTCGATGCCGTCGAGGCCGGGCATCTGGATGTCCATCACCACGACGTCGGGGGCCGACTCCGCGACCTGGTGGACGGCGTCGCGGCCGTCGACGGCGGTCCCGGCGACCTCCATCCCGTCGAGCGCGCCGAGCAGCGAGACGAGGCCGTCGCGGACGATCTGGTGGTCGTCGACGACGAGGACCCTGATCACGGCAGTGGGGTCGGTCATGGCATGGCTCCCAGGGGCAGACGGGCCCGCACGACGGTGCCGCCGGCGGGGGGACAGGTGACCTCGGTGGTGCCGCCGAGCTCGGCGGCACGCTCGCGCAGCGACAGCATGCCGACGCCCGCCTGGGCGTCGGGGTCGATGCCGCGGCCGTCGTCGACCACCTCGACCAGGAGCGCGTCGGCATCGCGGGTGAGGGTCACCGACGCGTGCGTGGCCGCCGCGTGGCGGGCCACGTTGGTCAGCGCCTCCGCCGCGATCCGGTACGCCGCCACCTCGACGGCCGCGGACAGGTCGTCGAGCTCGCCGGTCGTGACGGTGACGGCGAGCGCGTCGGTCGAGAGCCCCTCGGCGAGCTGGGCCAGCGCACCCGCGAGCCCGCGGTCGTCGAGCGCGGGCGGCCGCAGGTCGTGGACGAGCCGGCGGACGTCGGCGACGACCTCCTGCACCTCGCCGGTGGTGACACCGATCTGGTCGGCCGCGGCGGTCGGGTCGCGGGGCACGAGCAGCCGCGCGGACTCGAGCCGGAACACCACGCCCGACAGGGCGGGGCCGAGCCCGTCGTGGAGGTCGCGACGGATCCGGCGCCGCTCCTCCTCGCGTGCGACGACGAGCCGCTCGCGACTGTCCTGGAGCTCCTCGGCCAGCCGGCTGGTCCGGGCGGCGATCGCGGCCTGGCGGACCAGGTCGCCGAGCAGCCGCTCGTCGCGGCCGGACAGCCGCGACCGCAGTCCCCGCGCCGGCAGCACGATCCGGCCGACCTCCTGGTCGCGGTAGGTGACCGGGAGCGTCCGGGTCTCCGCGGGGGCGGTGCCGTGGGTCGCGACGACGTGTTCGCTGCCGGCGCGGTCGACCTCGACCCGGACGTAGCGGACCCCGAAGGCGGTCGCGACGGTCCGGGCCACCGCGGCCAGCTGCTCGCCGGCCGAGTCGGTGCGCTCGAGGGTCGAGGCGAGCCCGGCCACCACGTCGTAGGGGTCGTCGCGGTCGCCGAGCACGAGGCGGCGTACGCCGGTGCGGAGGCGGTCGCGCAGGGGTGCGTAGACCACCGCGGTCAGCAGCAGCACCAGCAGCACGACCTGCTGCTGATCGAGGGCGTCGCCCACGACGGCCGTGATCCCGGCCAGGGCGGCGAGGTCGATCACGACGACCAGGGTCCACAGCGACGCGTAGAGCAGGGTGCGGCTGAAGAGGACGTCGATCGCGACCAGGTCGGGCCGGACGATCGCGATCGTCATCGCACCGGCCGGCATCACCATCACCAGGAAGGTCATGACGACGCCGAGGAACGGGACGTCGACCAGCGAGGTGACGGCGACGGCGAGCAGCATCACCAGCACGGACCACAGCAGCCACCGCAGCTGCTGGCGGTCCGCGCCGCGGGACGCGCGGTAGCGGACGACGACGGTCGCCGGTGCGACGAGGAACGCGATCACGCCCAGTGGCCGCAGCAGCGGCCCGACCACGTCGGTGACCGCGGCGGGGACGGGGATGCTGGTCGGCGTGAGGTCGACACCGGACGGCACCGGCGGCGCGCCGCCCGGGAGCGTCGGCGAGACCACGAGGGCCAGACAGACGAGCAGCATCGCGCCGAGCCCGGCCCGGCTCGCCACACCCCAGCGCCCGGGAAGGAACCGGCCGGTCGGGAAGAGCAGCAGCAGGACCGCGGTCACCACCGGCAGCAGCGAGCCGGCGCGCAGCAGGAACCACAGTGCGAACGTCATGCCCGGCCACGCCTCGTCGGGCGAGAGCCCGACCCGCACGTAGGCCTGCGCGAGGCCGTCGAGCGCCCAGAACAGGCCGAAGCCGGCGAGCGCCCAGCCGAACCCGTGGCCCGGGCGGTTCCGCAGCACGATCGCGGCGAGCACGGCCAGGACGACGCCGTTGAGCGCGTAGATCCAGCCCGGCTCGGGGGTGACCGTGGGCGGCCCCCCGGGAAGCGGCTCGCGCAGGTCGAGCACCACGGTCGCCGCGAACGCCGCGACGGACAGCACCGGCAGCACCAGCGGTGCCCAGCGCTCCCTCGTCACGGCGACATTGTGGACCGAGCCCCCGGCCGGCGCGGGCGGTTCCGCGTCGACCGGGGGCAGGGGGAGGGTCACGCGCGCCGGTGGGCGCGGTCGCCGGCGGCGAACCCGATCGCGGTGACGAGCAGCCACAGCGGGCCGGTCATGCCGGCCATGTACTGCAGCGGGGAGATGCCGAGCAGCAGCGTCAGGCCACCGAGGACGAGACCGGTGCGGCCGATCCAGCGGGGTACGGATCCGCGGCGGCCGGCGACGTAGGTCGCGACACCGCTGAGGCCCGCCAGGGTCCACAACCACGGGATGGTGCCGATCCAGTGGTTGTACATGGCGGCATTGGCGTCCTGGACGGCTCCCTCGATCGGGATCCCCATCATGAATTCGGTGTCGAGGCCGCTGCCGAGGACGGAGACGACGGCGGTTCCCAGCAGGCCGGCGAGGGCGACCACCGGGAGCGCCGACCCTGGCAGCGTCGATGCGAGCCGCCGGTGGAGGCCCGCGGCGAAGACGACGAGCAGCACCGCGCCGAGCGTGGTGAACGTGTGGAAGGCGTACATCGTCGGCACCTGCTCGGCGAGCCGGGCGGTGATCCCTGCCGGGTCGTCGACGAGGGCCGGGTCGTAGACCGCGTTCACCATGCCGGAGGTGGTGATCGTGCCGATGCCGCAGAGGCCTGCGCCGACGCCGGCAAGGGCCCAGCCGCGGTGGCGGCGGACGGCGGGCGGGGCGGTGCGGTCGGTGTGGTCGTCGCGGACGGGGTGGCTGCTGCTGACCTGGGTGGTGACGTGAGTGGTCACGGTCGGGTTCCCTTCTGAGGTGTGGTGGGTGTGAGCCCGAGGTTGCGGGGCCGGGTGTCCCGGCGGGGAGGGACAACGGGGCACACCTGGGCCGCCGCCGGCGGGGACGGGCGATTGGCACCCGCCGCGACCCCGTCGGTACGGTGGTGCCACTCATCTGTGTCCCGCGTCACAAGCGCTGGGAGCAGTGCCAGCACGGCGACCGCGGCGACCCCGCGAGGCCGTCCGCGACGAAGGAGAGCAGGTTGACCAACCCCGGCTTCGGCCCCGACCTGGTGGAGGTCTTCGGACCGTCCCAGCAGGACGGTGGGCCCGATCTGATCCAGCTGCTGACGCCCGAGGGCGAACGCGTCCACCACCCGGAGTTCGACCTCGACTTCTCCGCCGAGCAGCTGCGCGGGTTCTACCGCGACATGGTGCTGACCCGGCGGATCGACACCGAGGCCACCGCGCTCCAGCGCCACGGCGAGCTCGGCATCTGGGCCCAGCTCCTCGGGCAGGAGGCCGCCCAGATCGGCGCCGGCCGCGCGCTGCGCCCCCAGGACTTCGTCTTCCCGACCTACCGCGAGCACGGCGTCGCCTACTGCAAGGGCGTCGACCCGCTCAACCTGCTCGGCCTCTTCCGCGGCGTCGACCACGGTGCGTGGGACCCCAACGAGAACAACTTCGGGCTCTACACCATCGTCATCGGCGCGCAGGCCCTCCACGCGACCGGCTACGCGATGGGCATCCAGCGCGACGGCGCGGTCGGCACCGGCGATCCCGAGCGCGACGCGGCCGTGATCGCCCACTTCGGCGACGGCGCCTCGAGCCAGGGCGACGTCAACGAGGCCTTCATCTTCGCGGCTTCCTACAACGCCCCGGTCGTCTTCTTCTGCCAGAACAACCAGTGGGCGATCTCGGAGCCGATCGAGCGCCAGAGCCGGATCCCGCTCTACCAGCGGGCGCTGGGCTTCGGCTTCCCGGGTGTGCGGGTCGACGGCAACGACGTGCTCGCGACCTACGCCGTCACGCAGGCCGCGCTGCAGCGTGCCCGTGAGGGCCAGGGCCCCACGTTCGTGGAGGCCTACACCTACCGGATGGGCGCCCACACGACGACCGACGACCCGACGCGCTACCGGCTCAGCGACGACGTCGAGAGCTGGAAGCTCAAGGACCCGATCGCGCGCGTCGAGGTCTACCTCCGCCGCAACGGCCTGGTCGACGACCAGTTCATCGCCGACCTCAAGGCCGAGGCCGACGAGCTCGGCCACCACCTGCGCGAGGGGTGCAAGGCGCTGCCCGACCCGAAGCCGCTGGACATGTTCGACCACGTCTACGCCGAGGAGACCGACGAGATCCGCGCCCAGCGCGAGGGCTTCGCCGCCTACCTCGAGACCTTCGACGAGACTGCGGGGAGCCACTGATGAGCACGCAGAAGATCACGCTCGCCAAGGGCCTCAACATGGGCCTGCGCAAGGCGATGGAGGACGACCCGAAGGTCCTCATCATGGGTGAGGACGTCGGCAAGCTCGGCGGCGTCTTCCGCATCACCGACGGCCTTCAGAAGGACTTCGGCGAGGACCGCGTCATCGACAGCCCGCTCGCGGAGTCCGGCATCGTCGGCACCGCGATCGGCATGGCGCTGCGCGGCTACCGCCCTGTCGTCGAGATCCAGTTCGACGGCTTCGTCTACCCGGCCTACGACCAGATCGTCTGCCAGGTCGCGAAGATGCACTACCGCTCCAAGGGTCGCTACAAGATCCCGATGGTCATCCGGATCCCGTTCGGCGGCGGCATCGGTGCGGTCGAGCACCACTCCGAGAGCCCCGAGGCCCAGTTCGCGCACACGCCCGGCCTCAAGGTCGTGGCGTGCTCCAACCCGGTCGACGGCTACTGGATGATCCAGCAGGCGATCGCCTCCGACGACCCGGTGATCTTCCTCGAGCCCAAGCGGCAGTACCACGCGGACAAGGCGGAGCTCGACGAGTCCGCGACCCCCGAGCCGCTGTTCACCTCGCGCGTCGTACGCCGGGGCACCGACGTGACCGTGCTGGCCTACGGCCCGACGGTGAAGACCGCCATGGCCGCGGCCGAGGCCGCCTCGACGGACGGCCAGAGCATCGAGGTCATCGACCTCCGCACGCTCAGCCCGCTCGACATGGGTCCGGTCTTCGAGTCGGTGCGCCGCACCGGCCGGGCCGTCATCACCCACGAGGCCCACGTCAACCTCGGCATGGGCTCCGAGGTCGCGGCCCGGATCACCGAGGAGTGCTTCTACTCCCTCGAGGCGCCGGTCCTGCGGGTCGGCGGCTTCGACACCCCCTATCCCGCGTCGCGGATCGAGGAGGACTTCCTCCCCGACCTCGACCGGGTCCTCGACGCCGTGGACAGGAGCCTGGAGTTCTGATGGGCGTTCTGATGAGCGAGTTCAAGCTGCCCGACGTGGGTGAGGGCCTCACCGAGGCCGAGATCGTCTCCTGGAAGGTCAAGGAGGGCGACACGGTCGAGATCAACGAGATCATCTGCGAGATCGAGACCGCGAAGTCGATCGTGGAGCTGCCGTCGCCCTACGCCGGCACCGTGCAGAAGCTGATGGTCCCCGAGGGCGAGATGGTCCAGGTCGGCACGCCGATCATCGCCATCGGCGACGGTGCCGCCGATCCTGCTGCCCGGCCCGCCGCCGAGGAGAGGACGCCCGGCGAGGAAGCCGCGGAGATGGAGATCGACCTCTCCAACCCGGCCGCCAGCGGCGGCGGCGAGGGCGAGTCGCTCGTCGGCCGCAACAAGGCCGACCGCGGCCCGGTCCGCCGCGCCCGCAAGGGCTCGGCGTCGCCGCGCTCGGAGGCCGCTGCCAGCACCCAGATGCAGGTCCAGGGAGCCTTCTCGGCCGGCGGCGCCCAGAGCGCCGAGGTCCACGAGTCCGACGAGCCGGCCGTGCCGGCGGTCGCGGCCCGGGCCCACGACGCCCCGGCGGACCCCGGCACCACCCGCACCCTCGCCAAGCCGCCGGTGCGCAAGCTCGCCAAGGACCTCGGGGTCGACCTGGCCACGCTGGTCGGGTCCGGCGATGGCGGCGTGGTCACCCGTGCGGACGTCGAGGGGGCGGCGTCCGGCGCCACCTCCCCGTCGGCCGCCAGTGCCCCGACGCCGCGCGCGGCGGGCGAGCGCGAGACCCGTGAGCCGATCAAGGGCGTGCGCAAGATGATGGCGAGCGCGATGAGCGACTCCGCCTTCACCGCGCCCCACGTCACCGAGTGGATCACCGTCGACGTCACCCGCACGATGGAGCTCGTCGAGCGGCTCAAGGCCCGGCGCGACTTCCGCGAGGTGAAGGTGAGCCCGCTGCTGGTCCTGGCCCGTGCGGTGATGCTCGCCGCGCGGCGTACGCCGGAGATCAACTCCTTCTGGGACGAGGCGGCCCAGGAGGTCGTGCTCAAGCACTACGTCAACCTCGGCATCGCGGCCGCGACGCCGCGCGGCCTGGTCGTGCCGAACGTCAAGGATGCCGACGCGCTGTCGCTGCTCGAGCTGGCCGAGGCGCTCGGCGAGCTGGTGTCGGTCGCGAAGTCGGGCAAGACCCAGCCCGGCGACATGGCCGGCGGCACCTTCACGATCACCAACGTCGGCGTCTTCGGCGTCGACGCCGGCACGCCGATCATCAACCCGGGCGAGTCCGCGATCCTCTGCTTCGGCGCGGTCAACAAGCGGCCCTGGGTCGACGAGGCGACCGGCGAGATCGTGGCGCGCGACGTCACGACCCTCGCGCTGTCCTTCGACCACCGCCACATCGACGGCGAGAAGGGCTCCCGCTTCCTCGCCGACGTCGCCGGGATCCTCGAGGACCCCGCCACCGCCCTGCTGTTCTGACCCGGAATTCCGGTGCTCCGGTCCCAACTTGCGCGATCTGCGCAAGTTGGTGACCGGAAATGCTTGCTTTGCGCAGGTTCCCTGAGGCACAGTGACGACCGTCACCGTCTGGAGGAACTCATGGACCTGCAACTCCTGCTCGCACTCGTGGTCGGCATCGCGACCATCGTGGTGCTCGTGCTGCGCACGCGGCTCGACGCCTTCGCCGCGCTGCTGATCGCCGCGCTCGTCACCGGCTCGATCGCCGGCTCGGCGCCCACCGACACCATCACCTCGATCACGACCGGCTTCGGCACGACGCTGGGCAGCATCGGCATCGTGATCGGCCTCGGCGTCGCCGTCGGCAAGATCCTCGAGGTCTCGGGCGGCGCGGACGCGCTGGCCCGGGCGTTCCTCAAGGCCTTCGGCAAGGGCCGGGAGCCCTGGGCGATGGGCTCGACCGGCGCCCTGGTCTCGATCCCGGTCTTCTGCGACTCGGGCTACGTGATCATGAACCCGCTGGCCCGTTCGATCGCCCGGGTCAAGCAGGGCGGCTACGTCACCCTCGCCCTCGCCCTCGGCTGCGGCATGACCCTGACCCACCACCTCGTGCCGCCGACCCCCGGCCCGCTGGGCGTCGCCGGCATCCTCGGCGCCGACCTCGGCGGCCTGATCCTGGTCGGCCTCGCCTTCGCCCTCCTGCTGCTGCCGGTCGTCGTCGCCTACGCCAAGTGGATGGGCCCCCAGCTCGAGTCCGAGGTCAACGAGGAGGTCCGCCGGGCCGTCTACGGGACCGTGACCGTCGGTGCCGGCTCCGCCGGCGGCACCGCCACCGCGACGGCCTCCGGTGACGCCGGTGACGCCGGTGACGCCGGACCGACCGACGAGGAGGGTCGTCCCGAGCGCAAGCCGCTCGGCGCCGGCGTCGCCTCGCTGCCGCTCCTGGTGCCGCTGCTGCTGATCGTCCTCAACACCGCCGCCGCGGCGATCGACCGCAACCAGCAGGGCGTGCTCGACCCCAACGCCGACTACACGCCCTCCACGTGGGCCGCGACCCTGGCCTTCATCGGCAACCCCGTCGTCGCGCTGCTCATCGGCCTCGTGCTCGCCGTCTACGTCCTGCTGCCGCGCTGGACCCCGCGCGCGAAGGTCAACAACTGGCTCGCCGAGGCTGCGGCCTCCGCCGGCCTGATCCTGCTGATCACCGGTGCGGGCGGCGCGCTCGGCCAGGTGCTGCGCGACTCCGGTGTCGGCGACGCGCTGGCCGAGGCGATCGCCTCCACCGGCATGCCCGGCATCCTCGTGCCGTTCCTGATCGCGACGCTCGTCCGCGTCGCCCAGGGCTCCGGCACCGTCGCGATGATCACGGCGGCGTCGGTCTCCGCGCCGCTGGTCGTGGGCCTGGGCCTCTCGCCGCTGGCCGCGGCCCTCGCCTGCTGCGCCGGCTCGATGGTGTTCAGCTACTTCAACGACTCCTACTTCTGGGTCGTCACGAGGTTCACTGGCCTCGACGGGATCGCCGCACTCAAGGGCTGGTCGGGCATCACCACCGCTGCGTGGGCCGGCTCGATCCCGCTCGTCCTGCTCGCCGGCTGGGTGCTCTGACCCCGTGACCGGGCAGCCCGGCGCGCGCACGGTGCTGGTCGTCGCCGACGACCTCACCGGCGCCAACGCCACGGCGGCCGGCCTCTCACGGGCCGGCCTCCGGGCCGTCACGGTCGCGGACGCCCACCACCCGGAGCTGGTCGCCGAGTTCGCCGGCCGCTTCGACGCGGTGGTCGTCTCCGGCGACAACCGCCACGCCGACCCGGTCGACGCCGCCGAGGACGTACGACGCGCGCTGCGCGCGGGCTGGCCCGCCGCACTGGTCACCAACCGGATCGACTCCACCCTGCGCGGGAACGTGGGCGCGACGACGGAGGCCCTGCTCGACGAGCTCGCCGGACTGACCGGTGGCCGGGTCGTCGCGCTCTGCGTCCCCGCCCACCCCGAGGCGCAGCGCCAGACCGTCGCCGGGGTGCAGCTGCTCGGTGGCCGCCGGCTGGAGGAGACCGAGCTGGCCCGCGACCCCAGGTCACCGGTGTCGCGCTCGGAGGTCGCGGAGCTCGTCGCCGCCCAGACCGACCTCCCCGTGCGACCGCTGCCGCTCGAGGCGGTGACCGGTCCGGCCGAGGCGCTCACGGCCGCGTTGGCCGACGCGGCCGCCGCGCCGGGGATCGTGGTCGCCGACGCGCTGACCCTCGACCACGTCGAGCGGATCGCGGCGGCCGCCGCGCTCGTCCCCGACGTCACGTGGCTGTGCGTCGATCCCGGGCCGTTCACGGTCGCCATGGCGCGGGCGCTCGGGCTGGGCGGGGACGTCGACGCGGCGCCCTACCTCGCGGTGAGCGGGAGCGCCACCGACCTCACCCGCCGCCAGCTCGGCCGGGTCCGTGACAGCCGCCCCGTCGGCCTGGTGCGGCTCGTGCTCGACGGCGACGGCCGTCCCGACGCCGACGCCACGACCACCGCGCTCCACGGCGCGCTCGCCGACGCCGCCGGCGGGGAGCTGGTGCTGCTCGCCTCGGCCCTCGACGACGACGACCTGCTCGACCAGGAGGCCCGCGCCGAGGTGCCGGCCGTCCTCGCCCGCGCCACGCGCCGGGCGCTGGAGTCCGAGCGCGTCGACGGGCTCTACCTGACCGGCGGTGACCTCGCCGCCGCGTGCCTCGGCGAGCTCGCCGCCGACGGCCTCGACGTCGCGGACGAGGTGGTGCCGCTCGCCGTGGCCGGCAACCTCGTGGGTGGGCCCTGGTCCGGCCTGCCCGTCGTCACCAAGGGCGGTCTCGTCGGCGACGACGACACCGCCGTCGCCTGCCTGGCGTTCCTCGAGCAGTCCGCCCAGGCGCGCCGCCGCCACGTCCCGCCCGCCCGCACCCGGGCACACTGAACCCCACTCCCGGAGGAGAACCCATGAGCAAGACACCCGTGCTGGCCCTCACCGTCGGCGACCCCGTCGGCATCGGCCCCGAGATCACCGTCCGCACCCTCGCCGAGCACGCCGGCGCCTCCGACCACCACGGAATCGCCGTCGGCGACGCCGTCGCCGTGCGCCGCGCCGTCGAGGCCACGGGTCTCGACGTCGAGGTCCGCGAGGTCAGCGGGTTCGACACGCCCTCGGCCGGCGAGGGCGTCGTCGACGTGCTCGACATCGGCGTCCTCGACGGCAAGGAGCTGGCGTGGGGCGAGGTCGACGCGACCGCCGGCAAGGCCGCGGTCGTCGCCATCGAGGTGGCGACGAAGGCCGCGATGGCCGGCGAGGTCGACGGCGTCGTGACCGGCCCGATCAACAAGGAGGCGATCTGGGCCAGCGGGTCGGAGCACCTCGGCCACACCGAGATGCTCGGCGAGCTCACCGGCGTCACCAAGCAGGACACGATGTTCGTCGTCCGCTCCCGCCAGCAGCCCGACCACCACCTGCGGATCTTCTTCGCCACCCGCCACGTCTCGCTCCGCAAGGCGCTCGACCAGCTGACGCAGGACAAGCAGGTCGACTCGATCCGCCGGGCGCTGCAGGCGCTCGAGGTCTACGGCGTCGACTCCCCGACGCTCGCGGTCGCCGCGGTCAACCCCCACGGCGGCGAGAACGGCGCCTTCGGCCGCGAGGAGCTCGACGAGATCATCCCGGCGTGCGAGGCGCTGCGCGCCGAGGGCCTGCCGGTGCACGGCCCGATCCCGGCCGACTCGGTCTTCCACCAGGGCCTCGAGGGCCGCTTCGAGGGCGTGCTCTCGCAGTACCACGACCAGGGCCACATCGCCGCGAAGACCTTCGACTTCGACGGCACCATCTCCGTGACCGTCGGACTGCCGATCCTGCGCACCTCGGTCGACCACGGCACCGCCTTCGACATCGCCGGCACCGGCAAGGCCGACCACGGCACGATGCGCTCGGCCTACCTCGCCGCGGTCGACTACGCCCCCTTCGTGCCGCGGATGCGCGAGGCGTACGGCGCCTGAGGCCTCTACCTTTCTGCCCATGAGCGACAGCCCGACCGAGGGTCCGACCCAGCGCTCGGCCACCCGTGCGCGCCACGCGGCGCTCCTGCGGCTGATTCGCGAGGGCGTCACGTCGGTCGACGACCTCGTGTCCGAGACCGGCGTGTCCGCGTCGACCGTCCGCCGTGATCTCGCGCGGCTGCGGGAGGAGGGCGCCGTCGCGCGCACCTACGGTGGCGCGCTGGCGACCGAGCCGTTCCACGAACGCTCGGTGGGCGACTCCGCCCGGGTGCGGGTCGAGGCGAAGCAGGCGATCGCCCGGCTGGCGCGGCCGCTGGTGCCTGCCGGCGGCCGGGTGTTCCTCGACGCCGGCACGACCTGCGGCGCCCTGGCCCGGCTGGTCGCGGCCGACGAGTCGCTGGGCCCGCTCACCGTCGTCACCCGCGGGCTCGAGACGGCGCTCGCGCTCGCCGACGCCGAGCACGTCGAGCTCGAGCTCGTCGGGGGCCGGCTGCGGCGGATGAGCCACGGCCTCGTGGGGCCGCTGGCGACGCTGGCGCTGGAGCGGATGTCCTTCGACGTGGCCTTCCTCGGCGCGGACGCCGTGGACCTCCTCCGCGGGGTGGGGGAGCCGACCGTGGAGGAGACGGCCCTGAAGGAGCAGGTCGCCGGCGTCGCCCGGCGCACCGTCGTCCTCGCCGACGTGACCAAGCTCGACGCCGCCGCCCCCGCGTGGACCCGGATGCCCGGACCGTGGACGCTCGTCACCGACGCCACCGGCCTTGCTGCGAGCGAGGGCGTCGAGGTCGTCGCACCCTGATCCCTGGGTAGCGTCGGGTGTGGGCCCGGCCGTCCTCGGGTAGGACTGTGCCCGTGGGAGACATCGGGGTGGGGTCGGTCGTCGGGCCCTACCGGCTCGGGCGGCGGATCGGCAGCGGCGGGATGGGGGTCGTGCACGAGGCGGTCGACACAGCTCTGGGCCGCAGCGTCGCGCTCAAGCTGATCTCGCCGCACCTCGCCGGCGACCCCGGCTTCCGCGCGCGGTTCACGCGCGAGGCGCGAGCGCAGGCCGCCCTCGAGTCGCCGCACGTCGTGGGCGTGCTCGCCCACGGTGAGCACGACGGCCGGCTCTGGCTCGCCACGCGGCTGGTCGCGGGCGGCGACCTCGGCGCCATGCTCCGCCACCACGGCGCCCCCGACGCCGTGACCGCGCTCGGCATCGCCGCCGACGTCGCGGCGGGGCTGGCCGACGCCCACGCCGCCGGCCTCGTCCACCGCGACCTCAAGCCCGCCAACGTCCTGCTCCACCGCGACGGCGACCGGGTCACCGCGCTGCTCACGGACTTCGGCCTCGCCCGCAGCCTCGACCAGGAGCCGTCGCACGCCAGTCCCACCGGCACGGCGGGCACCCCGTCGTGGATGGCGCCCGAGCTCCACACCGGCGGGCGGGCCGGGCCGGCGTCCGACGCCTACTCGCTGGGCTGCCTGCTCTGGGCCGCCCTCACCGGCGCGCCGCCCTACGCCGGGAGCTCGAACTACGAGCTGGTCCGTGCCCACCGCGAGCAGCCGGTGCCCCAGCTCCCCGGCCGTGCGCCGCGCGCCGCGGCCGTCAACGACGTGCTCCGCCGCACGCTGGCCAAGGACCCGGCCGGCCGGGAGGCCGACGCCGGCCGGGTCCGCGACGCGCTGCGCCACGCGGCGACGTTGCCCGACGAGCCCGCACGGCGGCGTACGGCCCCGCTGGTCGTGGCCGGCCTCGCCGTCGCCGCCGCGGTGGTCGCCGTCGTGGCCCTGTGGCCGGACACCGGCACCGGTCCCGACCTCGCACCCGCACCGCCCGCGACGACCGCGCCGGCGGACCCGCGCGCGGTCGCGGTCGACAGCCTTGCCGAGGACCTGGTCGACCGCGGCGGGCTCACCGACGAGGAGGCGCGCTGCACCGCGGAGGAGTGGGTCGAGCGCTCCGGTCTCGACCGGATGGCCGCCGACGGGCTCTTCGACGGCGCGTGGCAGTTCCGGGGCGACGTGCCGATGACGGAGCTGTCCCGCCGGGTCGCCGCCGACGCCGCCGACGCCACCGCCGCCTGCGTCAGCCTCGACTAGTGCCCGCGACCGCGCTGCGACCGGAGCGCGACCGGGTCCCGGGATCCTCCACCTGAGGTAGTCGGAGTGAAGTGGGGGTCGCGCGTGGCTGTCTGGACCTACCGTGAGGCCGTGGACATCGCGGTGCTGGGACCGCTGCGGGTGACCGGGGGAGGCGGCCCGGTCGAGATCCGTGGTGCCAAGGAGCGGGCGCTCCTCGCCGTGCTCGTCGCCCATGCCCCTCGCACCGTCCCGGTGGCCGAGCTCGTCGAGGCGCTCTGGGAGGACGAACCGCCGCGCACGGCGGCCAAGTCGCTCCAGACCTACGTGCTGCGGCTGCGCAACGCGCTCGAGCCCGACCGCAGCGGGTCGCCCAGGCTGCTCGTGACCGAGGGCGCGGGCTACCGGCTGGCGCTCACCCCTGACCACACCGACGCCGGGCGCTTCGAGCGGCTCGTCGCCGCGGCCGGGCAGGCGCCACCCGCGGAGCGGGCGCCGATGCTGCGCGAGGCGCTCGACCTGTGGCGGGGCAGGGCGTACGCCGACCTCGACTCGGCGTCGGTCCTGGCCGCGGAGGCGACCCGCCTCGAGCAGCTGCGGCTGGTCGCGGCCGAGGAGCGGTGGTCGGCCGAGCTCGAGCTGGGACGCCACCGCGTCGCGGTGCCCGAGCTCGAGCGTCTGGTCGCCGCCCACCCGCTGCGCGAGCGGGCCTGGGCGCTGCTCGTCACCGGTCTCTACCGCGACGGCAGGCAGGCCGACGCCCTCGGCGCCTACGACCGCGCCCGGCGGGTCCTCGCCGACGAGCTCGGCATCGACCCCGGCCCCGAGCTCCGGTCGCTGCACGCGCGCGTGCTGGCCCAGGACCCGACCCTCGACCGGGTGGTCGTCGAGCTGCCCGACGCCCTGCGCGACCCCGGCACCCCGATGCTCGGCCGGGAGCGCGAGCTCGAGGCGCTGCGCGAGGCGTGGCGCGCCACGGAGGACGGCTCCAGCCGACGGGTCGTGCTGCGGGGCCCCGTGGGTGCCGGCGCCCGCCGATTGGCTGCCGCGCTCGCCGACGAGGTCGCTGCCGCGGGTCACCCGGTCACGTGGGTCGAC
>NZ_BAAAJT010000002.1:1421278-1625197 GCF_039527245.1 Nocardioides aestuarii | reverse complement strand
GTGCGCGGCCGCGGTGCGTCCCCCGGCCGCGCGGGACCCGGGCTCGAGCTCCAGCTCGCTGGCCCCGACGAGGAGGCGCCCGGCACCGTCGTCGACCTCGGACCGCTCGACGCCGCCGCGCTGCGGGAGCTGGTCTCCGGCCACGTGGGCGAGGTCGACCTCGACGACGCCGCAGCCACGGTCCGGGAGCGGTCCGGTGGCTGGCCGGGCCGGGCGCACGCGGCTGCCCGGTCGTGGCAGCGCGAGGCCGCGCGGGCCTCGGTGCGGGTCGCGGCGGCTGAGCTCGACGAGTCCGCGGCACGGGCCCACGAGGCCCGACGCCGCTTGGCCGAGGGGGTCCTCGACCTGCAGGGGGAACAGGGTCCCCAGTCCGACGGGTCCCGCTGCCCCTGGCCCGGGCTGGCGGCGTACGACGTCGCGGACGGGGCGTGGTTCGCCGGCCGCGAGCGGCTGGTCGCCGAGCTCGTCGCGCGGGTGTCGGGACCCTCCTTCCTCGCGGTCGTCGGCGCCTCCGGCAGCGGCAAGTCGTCGCTCGTCCGGGCCGGCCTGCTGGCCGCGCTGGCCGACGACGCCCTGCCCGGCAGCTCCGGGTGGACCCACCTCGTGCTGCGACCCGGCCCCCACCCGATGCGCGAGCTGGCGCAGCGGGTGCTCGGCGCGCGACGGCCCGACCGCGGCGCGATCCTCGAGAGCCTCGTGCGCGACGGCGAGCCCGGCGACCGCACGGTGCTGGTCGTCGACCAGGCTGAGGAGCTCTGGACCGTCTGCGACGACGAAGGGGAGCGCGAGGCGTTCCTCGACACCCTGGTCGAGGTCGCCTCCGATCCCGGGTCGGGCGTCACGCTGGTGATCGCGCTGCGCGCCGACTTCCTCGACCGGCTCGCCGGCCACGCCGCGATGACCGCGCAGGTCAACGACCACGCCGTCCTCGTCGGTGCACCGAGCACCGACGACGTGCGCCGCGTCGTGGAGCGTCCCGCGCGACGGGCCGGTCTCCGCCTCGACGTCGGCCTCGTCGACGCGGTCGTCGAGGACGCGGGCGCCGAGCCCGGGCTGCTGCCGCTGCTCTCCACCTCGCTGGCCCAGCTGTGGGAGGCGCGCGAGGGCGACCGGCTGACGTTCGCCGGCTACGTCGGCAGCGGCGGGCTGAGCGGCGCGATCGGCCACCTCGCCGAGCAGGCGTGGGGTGAGCTGTCGGAGGAGGACCAGGAGGCGGCACGGGCCGTGCTGCTGCGGCTGGCCGGGCCGGGCGAGGGTGTCGCCGTGGCCCGCCGGCGCGTGTCGCTCGCCGAGCTCGGCGCGCTCCCCGCGACGAGGGACGGCGTGGTCGAGCGGCTCGCCGACGCCCGGCTGCTGACCCTGTCCGACGGCCACGTCGAGGTCGCCCACGAGGCGCTCTTCCGCGAGTGGCCGCGGCTGCGTGGCTGGCTCGCCGAGGACGCCGCCGGGAGGGCTGTCCAGCGGCGGCTCGCCGTGGCCGCCGGCGACTGGGCCGAGGAGGGACGCGAGCCAGCTCTGCTGTGGCGGGGCGCCCGGCTCGAGGCCGGGATCGAGGTCGCGGCGCTGCGACCCGAGGAGGTCACGGCGACGGAGCGGGAGTTCCTCGACGCCGGCGCCGCGGCGGCCGACGCGGAGCGACGGGAGGTCGAGGAGCGGGCCGCGACCGAGGTGCGCCGCAACCGGCGCCTGCGCGGGCTGCTGGCCGGGGCGGTCGTCCTGCTGCTCGTCGCCGCGCTCGCCGGCGTCGTCGCGCTGGTCGCCCGCGACCGGGCCGACGCGGCTGCCGAGGAAGCCGAGCAGGCCGCCGTGGCCGCCGACGCCAAGCGCCTGGCCGCCAGCGCCCTGAACGTGGAGTACCCCGACCTCGCGCTCCTCACGGCCGTCGAGGCGACGCGCCTGGAGCAGAGCCCGGAGACCTACGGCGCGCTGCTGACCCTGCTGGCGCGGCAACCCGACGTCGTGACCCGGTTCCGCACCCCCGACCGGTTCCTGCGGAACGCCGTGAGCCCGGACGGCCGGACCGTCTACGTCAGCGAGAACGGCGGCGTCATGTGGGCGCTCGACTCGGCCACCGGCGACGTGCGGTGGCGCGCGGAGCTGGCCGGCCAGGCGGCGAGCATCTCGCCGTCCCCCGACGGCCGGCAGGTCAACGTCGTCGTCTTCGCCGACGGCTACGACGAGGTGGTGGCCCTCGACCCCGCGGACGGCAGCGAGGTCGACCGGCTGGGTCCGCAGGGATACCGCCGGTTCTTCGCCCGGGGCGCCCCGCCCTACCTCGGCTTCGGGAGCGGCTGGACGACGCACGACCGGTTCGTGATCGGCAACGACACCCATGCCCTCGTGCTGGACGAGCAGCTCCGGGTCGTCGACTCGTTGCGCTGGCCCGGTCCCGCGGACAGCCCCTTCGGGCTGGTCGTGTGGCCTGACGGGTGGGTCAGCGTGAACGGCGACGGCGAGTTCGGGCCGACGACGGTGATCGACCTCGACCGTGGCGGCCGTGAGGTCGGCCGGACCGCAGCCTGGATCGCGGCGGTCTCACCGGACGGCAGGCGCGCCCTGGAGATGCGCGAGACCACGGTGGGCATCTCGGTCCGGCTCCTCGACGGGAGGACGCTGCGGCCGGTGTCGCGCACCTGGCCGATCGAAGGTTTCGTGCAGAGCGCGACCTTCTCCCCGGACGGCCGGACCGTCGCGCTCGGCGTGGGCGAGGAGCTCCAGCTGCGCGACGGCCGGACGCTGGCCCCGCAGCAGGTCATGCTCGGCCACAGCGGAGCGGTGATGGCGCTGGCGTGGACGGGGGAGCAGGGCGAGGTGCTGTGGACGGCGGGACGGGACGGCTCGGCCGTGGCCTTCGACACCACCGGCGGCCGGGGCGTGGTCTCCGCGGTCCCGAGCCGGGGGGAGCCCAACGCCGGGGAGGAGTCGGGCGACCTCGCGGTGTGGACCGACGCGCAGGCCGACCGGGTCAACCGCGCCTACCTGCTCCGCCCCGGCGACGACCGGGGCCGGCCGCTGCCGATGACGGGGCTGGGCGACTGCCTCTGCCAGGCCGCCGCCACGGACCTCCTCGCCGACGGGAGCACCGTCCTGGCCGGCATCGAGATCTTCACGCCGCAGATCGAGCCGGTCACCGACCGCGGCCATCTGCTCGCCTGGGACACCGGATCACGCCAGGTGGTCGGGTCGGTCGAGCTGCCGTGGCCGGTGCGCGGGGTGGGCAGCTCGCCCGACGGGTCGACGGTCGTGGTGCAGTCCGAGGAGGGCGCGGCGGTGGTGGACACCGACACCTGGACGGTCGTGCACGGACCGGTGGAGCTCGAGCCGGGCGCCGTGATGGCTGACGGCGTCGCGACCGTGGAGTTCTCGCCCGACGGGCGCCGAGTCGTCCTCGTGAGGGGGGAACGCGTGGTGGTGCGCGACCCCACCACGGGCGAGGTGGTGGCCGACGAGCCGCTGTGGAGCGCCGACGCGGACGAGCCGATCTCGGCCGCGTTCACCCCCGACGGCGAGGACCTCCTCGTGGGCTCCCTGTCCGGCTGGCGCTACGTGCTGGACCCCGAGACGCTCGAGCCCCGGGTGCCGCGCCGGCTGATCGTGGGCGGGTTCGTCCTCGACGTGGAGATCAGCCCGGACGGGCGTACGGCGGCGACGCTGGGCACCGACGGTGACGTGGTGCTCTGGGACACCGCGACGTGGCGCCCCTACGGCGAGCCGGTGCTCGACGACCGGGGGTGGGGCCTGCTGGGCTTCGACGACGACTCGACCACGCTGCGGGTCGACTACCAGGCCGGCCCGTGGATGGAGGTCGACGTCCGGCCCGCGGCCTGGGTCGACGCCGCCTGCCAGGCGGCCCACCGCGACCTGACGGCCGACGAGAACGCGGTGCTCCGCCCGGGCCTGCCCGCACGACCGACCTGCGACTGAGCTGACACCGGGTCGACACCGGTCCGCGGTCGAATTGCGACCGGTCCCACCCAGCCTGAGGTCAGAGGCAGCACCCGCTGCCCGTTCCGAGGGGGACACCATGGACATCATCGCGATCGAGTACGCCGCCCAGGCGGCCCGGATCCGTCAGGAGGCGGCCGCCGCCGCCGCCGAGCAGCAGCGGCTGCTGCGGGAGGCGCGGCGCGCAGGACGACCGGCCGAGACGCCGGCAGGCGATCGGCGCCGCCACGCGACGGGACCGTCGGTGGCGTGGCTCTGGCTCCACGGCCGGCTCGCCCGCTGAGCGCTGCGACCGCGCTGCGACCGGGTCGCGACCGGCGCTGCCGAGGCTGCTGGCACCGGGCGGCACCCGCTGCCCCGGGGGAAGGAGTGGAGCAGTGGACTCTCGCAGCACAGCATCGATCGGGGGCCTCGCGGCCCTTGCCGTGGCAGCGGCGGGCCTGACGGTCACCGCGCCACCGGCCAGCGGCGCGGCCTCGGCCTCGGGCCTGGTGCCCGGCGAGTGCCGGGTCGTCCGGATGAAGCAGGCCGCCGGCTTCCGCGACGGCAGCATCATCGACCTCGAGCGGGTCGGGGACCAGGTCCTCTACTACGGCAACGGCTTCACCGGGCCACGCGACCGCGAGCGGCAGCGCGCCTTCCTGTGGTCCGGGCTGAGGGCGGAACCGCAGATGATCGGGCCCCGCGCGAAGCGCTACGCCTACGTCGTCGCCCTCGAGCTCACCGAGTCGGGGATGGTCAACGGGACGGCCGAGAGCCGGGACGGCAGCATCGCCCGGAGCTGGGTCATGGACCTCGCGACCGGCGACCTCCAGTGGTACGACGTCGACTCCGGCCCGCGTGGTGAGGACCACGGCTTCACCTGGATCCGTCGCATCGACGACGCCGGCGCCGGAGCGGGCACGGCCGTGCGCAACGACGACGGGGAGACCGAGCCCGGCACCGACGCCGTCGGCTTCGACGACCCCGGGGCGCAGATGGAGTTCCTGACCCACCCGGTCGACTACCTCGAGTCCGGCGCCTTCGGGATCAACAACCTCGGGCAGCGGGTCGGCTACTACGCCGACGAGTTCTTCTATCCCGAGGAGCAGTTCTGGACGATCTGGCAGCCCTCGGTGTGGGAGGCCGACGGCAGCCGCACCGTGCTGCCGACGCCCTACGGCATCGAGGGCTTCCCCCGGGTGATCGAGGACGACGGCGGCATCGGCGGTGCGATCGCCGTCGGCGACACCCCGGAGACGTCGCACGTCGAGGCCGGCTACTGGCCGGACCCGGAGACCAACATCGGTCTCGGCCTGCTGCCGGGAGGCGACTACTCCGAGGCCTACGGGGGCGACGCGGCCGGCCACCTGACAGGGCTCGCCAACCGGCGTTCGGAGAGCCGCTTCGCCCGGCACGGCTACGTCGACCACACCTTCTGGTGGGCGCCGGAGACCGGTGAGGGCCGGATCCGCGTGCTGCCGTCGGTCTACGGCGACCGCCGCGACCTCGGGTGGCGCACCTGGGTGGCGGGAGCCGGGCACGCCGTCGACAGCGAGACCGACCGGGCCGGCACCACCACCCACGTCGGGTTCGACGGCCGCCGACTGGTCTTCGCCCCGACGGTCTACGTCAACGCCAGCGCGTGCGGTCGCGAGGTCACGACCAGCCACGAGCTGCCCGCCGACGGCCGTCGCGATCCCGGCTCGCTGCTCCGCGACTGGAAGCGGACAGCCCTCGACTAGGGGGAGGCAGGTCGACCCAGCCGGTCGCTCAGGCGGCCGGCTGGGTCCTACCCAGCAGGTGGGCGCGGAAGAGCGGCGCCAGGTCGGTGCCGGACTCGTCCGACCACCACGCGACGATCTCGTCGTAGTCGGCGTTGCCGTTGTCGCGGCTCGCCGGCCACTCCTTCATCAGCCGGAAGAACGTCCGGTCGCCGATCTCGCCGCGGACGTCGTGCCACATGACCGCGGGCAGGTAGTAGACGTTGGGCTCGGCGAACTTCGCCGCGTCGTACGCCGCCGGCGGGCCGGTCTCGTCGCGCAGCGCCTGGCCCCCGGCCGCCCACTGGTCCATCCGCTCGTCGAGCGCGAGGCCGCCGTTCTCGGACTCCCACATCGCCTGGAGGTACATCGTCATGCCCTCGTTCATCCAGACGTCGCGCCAGTCGCGCGGGGTGACCTGGTCGCCCCACCACTGGTGGACGACCTCGTGGACGAGGACGGGCATCGAGAAGGTGTAGTCGGTGGTGCCGAGGGTGATCATCGTCTGGGTCTCCATGCCGCTGGTGGAGTCGACGTAGAGGAAGCCGAGGGTGTCGAACGGGTAGTCGCCGAGCAGGTCCTCGGTCCAGTCGACGGCGTCGACCGCGTCGCGCCGCAGCTGGTCCATGCGCTGCCCCGCGATCGGCTTCGGCAGCCACAGGCTGATCGGGATGCCGCTGGCCGAGGTCACCTCGTCGGTGGCGTAGTCGCCGAACGCGACGGTCATCAGGTAGGACGCCGCCGGCTCGGCGAGCCGCCACTCGGTCGTCGTCGTGCCGCCCTCGCTGTTCCGGGAGACCAGCTCGCCGTTGCTGACCCCGACCATCGGGTCGGGCACCGACAGCGTGACGTCGTAGAGCGCCTTGTCGGACGGCTGGTCGTTCACGGCGTACCACGTGTAGGCGCCGAAGGGCTCCTGCATCGTCCACACCGAGCCGTCGCCGGTCGTCGTCCAGCCCAGCGCCGGCACGTCGGCGCGGGTCGTGGGCGCCCTCACCGGTGCCGGCGTCCCGACGTAGTCCAGCGTCAGCGTGTAGCGCTCGTCGGCCACGACGTCGGTGCGGAGGACGAGGTCCTTGCCCCGCCGGTCGAACTCGACGGGCTCGCCGTCGATCCGGGGCTGGCCCACCGTCAGCTCCGGCGACAGGTCGAGCCGCACGAGGTCGGCGTCCTGCGTCGCGCGGAAGGTCAGCGCCTCGGTGGCGTCGAGGTCGCGGGCGTCCGGGTCCCACGTCAGCTCGAGGTCGTAGTGGAGGGCGTCGATCCCCGGATCGCCGACCCGGGGATAGACCCGGTCCTCGACCGGGTCGCTGAGCCCCGGATCGTACGCCGGGTCGTCGGCCGGGTCGGGGGTCCTGCTCGCCGAGGGAGCGGCCTCGGTGTTCGCGGAGTCGGGCGGGTCCGCGGGCTCCTCCGTCCCCGAGCAGCCGCCGAGGAGCAGGGCCGTGACGACGAGCGCAACCAGGGGGCGCACGGTCATGGGCTCTGCTCCTCGGTCGGCGACGGGTGCCGCCGAGTGTAGGTCGGCTCAGCCGTCCCGGTGCTGCTCCTCGTGGAGCCGCGGCACCGGGTGGTTGCCGACGAAGCGGCCGTCGGGGTCGACGGCCGACCGCACGCCCTGGAGCACCTCCCACGCCCCGGCCGGGTAGCCGCGGCGGGCGTCGGTCGGCTCCTCCTCGAAGTTGAGGTAGGTCCGGTCGCTGCCCCAGGGCGCCATCGCGGCCACGAGCTCGGCGGCCGCCGCGTGGGCGGCCGCGCCCATCTCGGGGGTGGCGGCGATGCCGACCGCGAACAGCAGGAAGGCACCGTCGAGGTGGGTGAGCACCCCGGCGTCGGGGTGGGGCCGGCCGACCGCGCCGCCGAGCTGGCGGAGCTCGGCCAGCAGCAGCGGGCTGGTCCGGCCGGGCCCGACGAGGTCGAGCATCCGCTCCATGGCGTCGGTCGGGAGCTCGGCCAGGGTGAGCGTCCCGGACGCCGCCGGGGTCGGACCCTCAGGGTCCATGTGGATCCGGACGAGCGCGGCTGCGGGGACGCGGGCGAAGGTGTCGATCTCCGGCTCGAGCGCCCGCAGCGGCGCCAGCACCGCCTCTGCGTCCTCGTCGGTGCCGAGGACGGCGCCGTCGACGACGACGAGCTCGCGACCCCGCAGGAAGTCGGGCAGCTCGGGCATCGGCGGCAGCCGGAAGAGCCTCAGCGACGTGGTGACGCAGTCGGGCGCCGTCTCGGCCCAGGCCGCCCAGGCGGGCAGCACCTCGGGGGCGCGGGTCAGGTCCCACACCATCATCCCGCCGAACGCCGTGTGGTGGTCGAGCAGCCGCAGCTCCAGCGCGGTGACGACGCCGAAGCTCCCGCCCCCGCCGCGGACCGCCCAGAACAGCTCGGGGTGGTGGTCGGCGTCGGCGCGGACCAGCTCACCGCGGGCGTCGACGAGCTCGACGGCGACGACGTGGTGGGCCGAGAGGCCGTGCTGGCGGGCATACCAGCCCATGCCGCCGCCGAGGGTGTAGCCGACGACGCCCACGTCGGGCGAGGAGCCGTGGAGGACGCTGCGGCCGACGGCGGCCGCGGCCGCCACCACGGGCTCCCAGGTCACGCCCCCGCCGACGCGGACGATCCCGCGCTCGAGGTCGACGCTGACCTCGTCGAGGTGGCGGGTCTGGAGCAGGACGACGTCGTCGAGCCCCTGGCCCGCGAGCGGGCCGGCGTTGTGGCCGGTCGACTGGGGCGCGACGCGCAGCCCGAGCTCGGCGGCGCAGCGGACGACGGCGGCCACGTCCGTCGGCGTACGGGGGAAGGCCACGGCGGCCGGTCGTTGGTCGACGGCGACCGCCCACGGGCTGCGAGCGGCGTCGTAGCCGGGGTCGCCGGGCAGGTGGACGTCGCCGCCGCACAGCTCGCGCAGCGGTGCGAGCGGCTCGTGGGTGACGGGACGGGTACCCAGGACGGGTGTGGTCATGACGGGTTCTCCTCTGAGGATGTCCAGGTGTGGTCGGGACGCCGGTGGGCGTGGAGCCACGGTCGGTCACGAGGCTTGAGGACCGCTTGACGTTGACTTGACCTCTCCCCGGACGGGCCTCGGCGGACCTATGCTCTGGCCGTGCAGCTGGCGGTCCTCGGCCCGGTGGAGGTGCGCCGCGACGGGGAGGCCCTCGACGTCGGCGGCCCGAAGCCGCGCGCCCTGCTGGCGGCGCTCGCGCTCGCCGAGGGTCGCGCGGTCCCGGTCGACACCCTGCTCGACCTGCTCTGGGGCGACTCGCCGACGCCCGGCGCGATGACCAGCCTCCAGGCCTACGTCTCCGGGCTGCGCAAGGTGCTCGAGCCCGACCGCGCCCGCCGGGGATCCGCACGCGTCCTCGTGACGGTCGCGCCCGGCTACGCCCTCCGGCTTCCCGGCGACGTCGACGCCGCCGCGTTCGCCGCGGCGGTCGCGACCGCCCACCGGGTCGTCGCGGGGCCGCTCCTAGGACCCCCCTCCGCGTCCGCTGCGGAGCTCGACGCCGTCGTCGCCGACCTCGACCGGGCCGTGGGTCTCTGGCGCGGGACGCCGTACGTCGAGCTCGGTGACGCCGCGGTGGCGGAGGCGGAGCGGGCGCGGCTCGAGGAGCTGCGGCTGGTCGCGGAGGAGGACCGGGCCGCCGCCCGGCTCGCGCTCGGCGACCACGGCACCGCCGCCGCCCAGCTCGAGGCGCTCACGGCTGCCCACCCGTTGCGCGAGCGGCTCTGGGCACTGAGGGCGCTGGCGCTGGTGCGGGCCGGTCGCCAGGCCGACGCGCTCGAGGTGCTGCGCGAGGTCCGTGACCTGCTGGCCGACGAGCTCGGCCTCGACCCCGGTCCCGAGCTCGCCGACCTGCAGACCCGGGTGCTCCAGCAGGACCCGGCGCTGGCGTGGTCGGCCCCGGCGGCCGGGTCGGCACCGGCCCCCGAGGCGGTCGAGCCGCTCCGCGCCGAGACCGCCGACCCGGTGGTGCCCGGCCAGGACTGGCCGATGCTCGGCCGCGACGGCGAGCTCGCCGGCCTGCGCGCGCTGCTGTCCCGGGCGGTCGCCGGCTCACCCGCCTTCGCCGGGGTCACCGGCGAACCCGGGATCGGCAAGAGCCGGTTGTGCGCGGAGCTGACCGCCGAGGCACGGCGCCGGGGCGCCCGGGTCGTCGTCGGCCGCTGCTCCCAGGACGACGGCGCCCCGCCGCTCTACCCGTGGGCCGCGGTGCTCGCCGACCTCGGCGCCGCGCTGCCGAGCGGCGGCAGCGCCGAGGCGGCCGACTTCCGGCTGCGCGAGGAGGTCGTCCGGACGGTGCTCGACGCGACGGCCGACGGCCCGCTCGTGGTGGTGCTCGACGACCTCCACTGGGCCGACACCGCGACGTTGCGCGTCCTGCGGCTGCTGGTCGAGTCGGCCACCTCCGAACCCGTGCTCGTCGTCGGGACCTGGCGCGACCGGCCCGCCCCGGCCGGTGACCTCGCCGACGTCGTCGAGGCGCTCGTACGCCGCCACGCCGACCGGATCGTCCTCCAGGGGCTCGACCCCGGCTCGACCGAGGCGGTGGTCACCGCGGTCACGTCGCGACGGCCGTCCGCGGCCGAGGTCTCCGCGCTCCAGGAGCGCACCAACGGCAACCCGTTCTTCCTCGTCGAGTACTCCCGGCTCGTCGGCCGCGGCGACGACCTCGCGCGGGTCGTCGACGACCCCGACCCGCCGACCGCGGTGCAGGAGATCGTCGGGCGTCGGCTCGAGCGACTGCCGGACGACAGCCGCCGAGCACTGCTCCTCGGGTCGGTCGTCGGTCGGCAGTTCGAGCTCGGCGTGCTGGCCGGCGCCGCCGAGGCCGACGAGGAGGAGCTGCTCGACCTGCTCGATCCCGCCCTGGCCGTCGGGCTGCTGCGCGAGGACGGCGTCGACCGCTTCTCCTTCGACCACGCGCTGGTCCGCGACACCCTGGTCGCCCAGCTCTCGCCCAGCCGTCGTGCCCGGCTCCACGCCCGCGTCGCCGGTGCGCTGGCCGACCTCCCGGGTCGTCGGTCGGAGGAGGCGCGCCACTGGCTCGACGCCGGGCCGGCCTACGCCGACCGGGCGTGGCGGGCCGCGCGCGACGCGGGCGACGAGGCCGCGTCGCTGCACGCCCACGTCGAGGCCGACGTCCTCTACGCCCAGGCGCTGGCCCGGTGGGCCGACGACCCCGCCCGAGAGGAGGACGACCGGTTCGAGCTCCTCATGCGACGTGCCGACTCGCTCCGGCGTGCCGCCGACTGGACGGCGCTGACCGCGGTGGCCCACGAGGCGCTGGCCTCCGCCCGCCGCATCGGCGATCCGGAGCTGGTCGCCCGCGCCGCCTGGTCGACGACGCAGGGCGCGCTCTGGCAGCCGACCCGCTACGGCGAGGTGGACGAGGAGATCGTGGCGGCCCTGCGGGAGTGCCTCGACGTGCTCCCGCCCGGGGACTCGGACGCCCGCTGCCGGACGCTGATGGTCCTCGCGTGCGAGGCCTACCACGTCCTCGAGCCCGAGCAGCGGCGTGCCCTCGTCGACGAGGCGCTGCCGATGGCCGAGCGGATCGGTGACCCGCTGCTGCTGGCCCACGTCCGGCTGATCGCCTGCATCGCCGCGTGGGAGCCGGCCACGGTGCACGACCGGCTCTCCCTCGCGTCGGAGGCCGCCACCACGTTCGAGGAGCGCGACGACCTCCACTCCCTCGTGCACGCCCTGACCCATCTGGCGATCACGGCGAGCGAGGCCGGGGACCCGCGGCTGATGTGGGAGGCGCACGCCCGAGCCTCGGTGCTCGCCGCCGAGCTGCGGCTCACCTACGCCCAGTTCGTCCTCGAGGGGCTCGCCGGCCCCTGGTTGCTCATGCAGGGCGAGGTCGAGAGGGCGATGCAGAGCTTCGCGGCCTTCGAGAGCGCCCTCGCCCTGGCCTCGCTGCCCCACCTCGAGGACGGCCGCATGGCCGCGATCGTGGCCGTCGCGCTCTGGCTCCACCGGTTCCCGATGCCGGTGCCGGAGCTGGTGAAGCTGTCGGTCGGGATCCCGATGCCGGCCGGCCCCGCCCTCGCGATGTGCCTGTGGGTCAACGGCGAGGAGGAGCTGGCGCGACAGTCCTTGGCGAGGGTCGGCTCCGACATGCGCCCTCGGGACTGGTACTCCCTGTTCAACTGGGCGACGGGGTGCGCGGTCGGGCTGATGATGGACGACCCGGCGCTGGCCGCCGACGCCTACGCGCGCCTGCTGCCCTATGCCGACGGTTGCGTCGGTGCGGGCAGTGGTGTCTCGTCCGGACCGGCTCACGGCTACCTGGCGATGGCCGCCGCCGCGATGGGCGAGCAGGAGGCTGCTCGCGAGCACGCGACGGCGGCCGAGGCGCTGGCTGCCGACTGGCGGATCCCCGTGTTCGCCGAGTGGTTCACGGGGATCCGCCGCCGCTACGCGTTCTGAAGCACGCGGTCCTCCTCGCCGGCCGGTGCCGTCTCCCCGGACCGTCCCTCGACGTCGAGGTGCGGCAGCACCCGGTCGAGCCAGGCCGGCAGCCACCAGTTCCAGCGGCCGAGCATCGTCATCGTCGCCGGCACCAGGACCATCCGGACGACCGTGGCGTCGAGGACGACGGCGACGGCCATCCCCAGGCCGATCTGCTTCACGATCACGTCGGTCTCCGTGGCGAAGCCGAGGAACACGGCGACCATGATCGCGGCGGCTGCCGAGATCACTCGACCGGTGTCGGACAGGCCCCGCACGATCGCGTCCCGCGGCTCCTGCCCGGCCAGCCAGTTCTCACGGATCCGCGAGAGCAGGAACACCTCGTAGTCCATCGACAGGCCGAAGAGGATTGCGAAGATCAGGATCGGCACCCAGCTCGACACCGGGAACGTCGAGTCCAGGCCGAGCAGGTCCGCGCCCCAGCCCCACTGGAAGACCGCGGTCATCGCGCCGTAGGCGGCGCTGACCGACAGCACGTTCATCAGGGCTGCCTTGACCGGCACGGCGATCGAGCGGAAGACGAGCATCAGCAGCGCGACCGAGACCAGGACCACGAAGAGCACCACCACGACCAGCCGGTCGGCCAGCATGTCGGCGATGTCGTCGAAGAAGGCCAGGTCACCGGTCAGCTCAGCGCCCTCCGGCAGCTCGGCCCGGATCGTGTCCACGAGGCCGGGCACCCGCTCGTCCGTCGCGCCGTACGCCGGGGTCAGGTCGATCACGGCAACGGCGCCGTCGGGCGACTCCATCGGAGGAGTCACCGCCACCAGGTCGTCCTCGGCCCGCAGCGACCGCTCGATGCCGGCGAGCTCGCCGGCGTCGACCCGGCTCAGGTCGGCGACGACCACCAGGTCGGTGGCGGCGCCGGGGCCGAACTCCTCGGTGACCAGGTCGTGGGCCCGACGGGTGGTGAGCTCGGTGCTCTGGGCGCCGGCGTCCTGCGGCCAGGTCCGCATGTCGACCACCGGGAGGGCGATCAGCACCATCAGGGTGGCCGCGGCGATCGCCCACGGCGCCGGGCGGCGCGTGACCACGCGGGCCCAGCGGGCGGTCAGCGGCGTGGTGTCGCGCACCCGGCCGCGGCGTACCCGGCGCGGCAGCACCTTGCGCCCGGCCAGCCGGCACAGTGCCGGGACCAGCACCAGCGCCGAGACCATCACACAGAGCACGGCGATCGCGGTGGCGTAGCCGAAGGCCGAGTAGGTCGCGAGGTTCGCGAGCCGCAGGCCCATCAGCGAGACCAGGACGGTCGTGGCCGCGAAGACGACCGAGCGGCCGGCGGTGGCGGTCGCCCGCGCCGCGGCCTCGACGGGGTCGAAGCCGGCGCGGAGGAACTCGGTGTGGCGCACGACCATCAGCAGGGCGTAGTCGATGCCGACGCCGAGGCCGACCATGGTCGCGACCATCGGGGCCGACGGGCTGACGTCCATGACCGCGGCGAGCAGGGCGAGCCCGCCCGAGGCGAGCACCAGCCCGCCGACGGCCACCGCGACCGGCAACCCGGCCGAGACGACCGAACCGAAGGCGAGGACCAGGATCAGCAGGGCGGCGACGATGCCGATCATCTCCCCGTAGCCGGCCATCGGAGCCGCGGCGGTGTCGGGCAGCGCCCCCCTCAGCTCCACCTGCAGGCCGGCGTCGCGCAGCGGCTCGGCGACCTCCTGGAGCGGGCTGATGTCCTCGAAGAGGTCGGCGTGGGTGACGGGGACGTCGTAGCCGACGTGGACGACCGCGGTGTCGCCGTCCTCGGAGAGCTGCGGCGGGGCGACGGTGGCGACGTGCGGCAGGGCGGCCAGCGAGTCGCTGAGGCCGGTGAGGGCCGACTCCTCGATCGCGCCGTCCTCGTCGTGGACGACGACGTCGGCGTAGGCGTTGCCGGCGCCGGGGACGTGGTCGCGCAGCAGGTCGACGCCGGCCTGCGAGGCGACCCCGGGGACGTCCCAGTCCTCCTGGGTCTCACCCCCGAAGGCAGCGGCGGCGCCGAGCAGCGCCACCATCAGGGTCAGCCACGTGGCCAGCGCGCGCCACGGGTGGGCGGCTGCTGCGTGGCCCGTGCGGTACAACAGCCGGTCCATGTCGATCTCCTCGGTGGGTGGGTTGGTGCACCCACCGTCACGGGGACCTCTTGGACCTCACTTGGCCCCGACTTGCAGCCGCCTTGCGGTCAGCCTCGCTCCCGGCTCATTCCTGGCCGCGGAGCATCGGCCGGACCAGCTTGCGGCCGTGGTGGATCTGCGCCTTCACGGTGCCGAGCGGCGCCTCGACCAGGCGCGCGATCTCGTCGTAGGGCAGGCCGTAGACGTCGCGCAGCAGCAGCGGCTCGACGAACTGGGGATGGTCGCGCTCGAGGCTCTCCATGGCCTCGAGCAGGTCCAGCCGGGTGCCGGCGATGACGCTCGTGGTCCGCGGGTCGGGCCGGTCGACCTCGGCGACGTCGATGCCGCTGGCCGTCGCCTGGTTCTTCAGCCGCCGATAGGTCGAGCGCGCGGAGTTGACCGCGACCGCGTGCATCCAGGTCGTGAACCGGCCGTTGCCGTGCCACGAGCCGATCTTGCGGCTGATGTTGATCAACGCCTCCTGGCAGGCGTCCTCGGCGTCGGCGGAGTAGGGGAGGACGCCGCGGCAGACGTTGAGCGCCCGCGGCCGGACCGCTCCCAGCAGCGCCTCGAGCGCGTCGCGGTCGCCGTCCTGCGCGCGACGCGCGAGGTCGTCGATCTCGTCCGGTGTCGTGGGGTCCCACCCCGACTGACCCGCCATGTGCTGACCCTTCCCCCGTGGTACGTGTGCGTCCGAACATAATGCAGGCGTGTCCATGCCCTCTCGGATCGGTCGCTACGTCGTCCGACGTCGCATCGGCTCCGGAGGTTTCGCCACCGTCTGGCTGGCCTACGACGAGCAGCTCGACTCGCCCGTCGCGGTGAAGGTGCTCGCCGAGAACTGGACCGAGGACCACCACGTCCGCCAGCGGTTCCTCGAGGAAGGCCGCTTCCTCCGCAAGGTCGAGTCGCCGCACGTCGTGAGCGTCTACGACGCAGGCGAGCTCGACGACGGCCGGCCCTACCTCGTCATGTCCTACGCCGACCAGGGGACGCTCGCCGACCGGCTGGAGATCGACGGCCTCTCGACCGCCCAGGGCCTGGAGGTGGTGCGGCAGGTCGGGGCCGGGCTCACGGCCCTCCACGAGCGTGGTGTGCTCCACCGCGACGTGAAGCCCGCGAACGTCCTGTTCCGCACCGTCGAGTCGCGCACCGGCGATCCGCAGGTGCGGGCGATGCTGGCCGACCTCGGCCTCGGCAAGGCGCTCGACATGTCCTCGCGGCTGACGATGATCGCCGGCACCCCGTCGTTCGTGGCCCCCGAGCAGGCGCAGGGCGAGTCGCTCGACCCTCGCGCCGATCTCTACGCGCTCGCGGCCCTCACCCACCTGCTGCTCTCCGGCAGCGCGCCGTTCCGCTACTCGTCCCTCAAGGAGGCAGCCGACCCGGGGCCGGCGCCCGACCTCAACGACGGCCCGCGCCGCTATCCCGCCGTGGTCGCCGACGTGGTGCGGCGGGGGCTGGCGGCCGACCGCGACGACCGGTGGCCCGACGTGACGGCGTTCGTCGACGCGCTGGGCCGCTCCCTCGGCCCCACGCTCGCCACCGAGCTCGGGACCGACGGCGAGGCCCTCCCCGGACCCTGGTTGCCGGTCGACCCCCAGCTCACCCAGCCCGGACCGCGGCCGAGCTCGTTCTCCCCCGGGGGATCCCTTCCGGACCCGGCGCCGCCACCGAAGCCCCCACCCAGCCGTCGGAGGCGGCTGCTGGTCGCGGCCGCGGCGGTCTTCGCGCTGGTCGCCGGTGCGGTTGCCGGCGCCGTGCTCCAGCAGGAGCAGGACCTCGACGTCGTCGTGCGCGACTCCACCGGTGCGCTCGAGGTGACCGTGCCGGAGTCCTGGAGCGCGGCCGTCGACACCGGGCAGTGGTCACCGCCCGACCAGGACGCCACGCTGCCCGCGCTCTCGGCCGGCACCAGCGGTGACTGGGAGTCCACCGACGCCGGCCAGGGCGTCTTCCTCGGCATCCTCGACGTCGACGACATGCCGGAGGAGCTGCCCGGTCACCCCGGGTGTGACGCCACGCTCGACCCGGTCACCGACGTCGTCGGCGACGACGCGGTGCTCACCCAGGTCAGCACCGGCTGCCCCGGGGTGGTCGTCGAGCGGGTGCGGCAGGTGGCGACCAACCGCTACCTGTGGGTGCAGGTGCGCAGCGCCGAGCGCAGCCTGGCCTACGACGTGCTCGAGGGCGTCAGCGCCCCCGGCTTCTGAGGCTCACCCGGCCGGCGTCGTCGACGGTGCCTCGCTGGGCTCGGGCCGTTCGTCCGGGGGGATCGCCGGCGCCTGGCGCCGCACGCCGGACGCGATCCGTGCCACCAGCTCCTCGAGCCCGCGCTCGTCGACCAGCCGCCCCACGGCGGCGATCTCGACGTCGGCGCTGCCGCCGCGGAAGCTGACCCAGCGGATCACCTGCAGCTGGCGGTAGCCGCCGAGGACGTAGGTCGCGGTCAGGGTGTCGCCGCTGGAGTCGAGGATCTCCAGCGACCCGTCGGCGAGCCGGTCGTCGAACCGGAGCGCCGCCTCGCGCTCGGCGACCTGCTGGATGAGGGAGCGGTCGTCCTCGGGGAGGCTGTGGACCCGGACGAAGTAGGACCCCGGCGGGTTGCCCGGAGCGGTCCACCGGCTCTGGATGCCGGTCTCGTAGTCCACCCGGTCCCAGCCGTCGGGGACCGGGACGATGAGTCCCTCGGAGGTCTTGGGCCCCATCTTCTCCTCGTGGGTGGCGATGCCCTCGCCGAGCGGCGGGAGGTCGCTGTCCTCCTTGACCTTCTCGGGCGCCGTGTAGGGCAGGGAGGGATCGGCGGCACCGACCGGGGTGGGGGCGTCCTGCGTCGTCACCGACGTGTCGCGGCCCTCGGCCCATGCCCAGCCGCCCACGCCGCCGACGAGGGCGAGCGCGAGCAGCAACCCGAGCGTGCGCAGTCCCACGGGGCGAGCGTATCCCGGCCTGTGGTTGCATCTGCGGTATGACCACCGTCACGTCCACCGGGCTCGCCCTCGACCTGCTCGGTCGCCACCGCGACCGCCTCGAGGCCGCCGTCTCCGCCTGCGCCACCCGCGAGTTCTACGCCGCCTTCGACGAGTCGCCGTCGCCCCGTGTCTACGGCGAGACCGCCGCGGCCGACGGCAAGGCGGCGTACGACGCGTGGCTGGGGACCGACTTCCCGCTGGAGACCCCGGGTGCGTCCGGGACGGTCGCGACCGAGCGCTCGCCCTTCGGCATCGACCTCGAGGTGCGCTACCCCCGCGTGACCGACGTCGACGCGCTGATGGCTGCCGCCCAGCGGGGGATGAAGGGCTGGCGCGACGCCGGTCCCGGCGGCCGGACCGGCGTCTGCCTGGAGATCCTCGACCGGCTCCATGCGCGGGTCTTCGAGCTCGCCAACGCCGTCCAGCACACGAGCGGCCAGGCCTTCGTCATGGCCTTCCAGGCCGGCGGCGCCCACGCGCTCGACCGGGCGCTGGAGGCGATCGCCTACGCCCACACCGAGATGACCCGGACGCCCGCGACCGCCCGCTGGGAGAAGCCCGGCAAGCACCCGCTGGTGATGGAGAAGACCTTCACCGTGGTGCCGCGCGGCGTCGCGCTGGTCGTCGGCTGCAACACCTTCCCGACGTGGAACTCCTGGCCCGGCCTGTTCGCGTCGCTCGTGACCGGCAACCCGGTCGTCGTGAAGCCCCACCCCGGCGCGGTGCTGCCGCTGGCGATCACGGTCCAGGTCTGCCGCGAGGTGCTCGCGGAGGCCGGCTTCGACGCCGACCTGGTCACCCTCGCGGCGGAGGAGCCCCACGACGGGCTGGCCGCCGAGCTCGCCGTACGCCCCGAGGTGAGGCTGGTCGACTTCACCGGCGGCAACGCCTTCGGCGACTGGCTCGAGGAGCACGCGACCCAGGCGATCGTCTTCACCGAGAAGGCCGGCGTCAACACCGTCGTCGTCGACTCGACCGACTCCTTCCGGGCGATGTGCCAGAACCTCGCCTTCTCCTTCTCGCTCTACACCGGCCAGATGTGCACCGCCCCCCAGAACGTCTACCTCCCGGCGTCCGGGATCCTGACCGACGAGGGCGTGAAGTCGCCCGCCGAGGTCGCCGAGGGCATCGGTGCGGCGTTCGAGAAGCTGCTCGGTGACGACGCCCGCGCCGTCGAGCTGCTCGGCGGCGTGGTCAACGGCGGCGTGCTGGAGCGGCTCTACGCCGCGGGCGAGCGCGGCGAGGTGCTGGTGCCGTCCCGCGAGGTCACCCACCCGGCCTATCCCGACGCGGTGGTCCGCACGCCCACCCTCATCGGGCTCGACGCGGGTGAGGACGCCGACGTCTACGAGCAGGAGTGCTTCGGCCCGGTCGCCTACCTGATCTCGACCTCGTCGACCGACGTCTCGATCGAGCTCTTCCGCGACACGGTCCAGCGCCACGGCGCGATGACCGCCTCGGTCTACTCGACCTCCGACGCCGTCGTCGGCGACATGCGGGAGGCTGCCCTCGACGCGGGTGTCGCGCTGAGCGAGAACCTGCTCGGCGGCGTCTTCGTCAACCAGTCGGCCGCCTACTCCGACTTCCACGGCACCGGCGCCAACCCCGCCGCCAACGCCTCCTACACCGACGGCGCCTACGTCGCGAGCCGCTTCCGCATCATCCAGTCCCGCCGCCACGTGTGAGCGCGTCGTACCCGACCTGAGGGTCGTCGTGTCCCGAAATCACGACCCTCATGTCGGGTACGACGGCGCGGTGCTTACCGTGGCGGCCATGAGTGCGCACCCCCGTGACTTCGTGCTCCGTCATGCCCGGCTGGCCGACCTCGACGGCAACGGTACGCCGGACGCGCCGGTCGACCTGCGGATCGTCGACGGCGGCGTGACTGAGGTGGCGCCCGGGCTCGACGCGGGCGGCCTCGAGGAGGTCGACGCCGGCGGGCGCTGGGTGATGCCCGGGCTGTGGGACCACCACGTCCACCTGACCCAGTGGGCGCTGACCAGCGCCCGGCTCGACCTGGCCTCGGCACGCTCCGCGGCCCAGGCGGTCGCCATGGTCGAGGCACGGATCGCCGAGTGGCCCGACCTCGCCGTCGTCGGCTGGGGGCACCGGCCGACCGACTGGCCCGAGGACCCGGTCGTCTCCATGCTCGACGCGATCGACACCTACGTCCCGATCATCCTCATCGCCGGCGACGGCCACCACGCCTGGCTCAACACGACCGCCCTGCTGACCCTCCACCTGCCGCTGCGCGAGGGGGTCGTCGCGGAGGCCGAGTGGTTCGCCGCCTACGGTCGGCTCGGGGCGACCCTCGGCGACGACGGCACCGGCCCCGAGGCCATCCTCCGCACCCAGCAGCTCGCCGCCGAGCTCGGCGTCGTCGGCGTGACCGACCTCGAGTTCTCCGGCGGACCGTCCGCGTGGAGCGAGCGGTTCGAGGCCGAGGCCGGCCTGCTGCGGGTCCGCGCGGCGACCTACGCCGACGGGCTGGACGACGTCATCGCCGCCGGGCTGCGGACCGGCGACGTCCTCCCCGGCTGCGACGAGCGCGCCCGGATGGGGCCGCTGAAGATCATCAGCGACGGCTCGCTCAACACGAAGACGGCCTGGTGCTGCGAGCCCTACGCCGGGCCGTCGCCGCTCGGCTTCCCCCACGGCTCGCCCAACCAGACGCCGGAGGAGCTGCGCGAGCTCCTCAGCCGCGCGACCGCGAGCGGCCTCGACGTCGCCGTCCACGCGATCGGCGACCGTGCGGTCGGCGAGGCGCTCGAGGCCTTCGGCGACACGGGCGCGCGCGGCACGATCGAGCACGCCCAGCTCGTCCGCCGCGAGGACCTGAAGCGGATGGCCGACCTCGGCATCGTCGCCAGCGTCCAGCCCGCCCACCTCGTCGACGACCGCGACGCGACCGACCGGCTCTGGCCCGACCGCGGCGAGCGCTGCTTCGCCTTCCGCTGGATGCTCGATGCCGGGGTGCGCCTCGCGATGGGCTCCGACGCCCCGGTCGCCAGGCTCGACCCGTGGCTGGCCGTCATGGCGGCCGTCCATCGCTCCGTCGACGGCCGCGAGCCGTGGTACGCCGACCAGGCGATCACCCTCCGCGAAGCCCTCGCCGCCTCGACGGACGGGTGGGGCACCGTCGCCGCCGGCCACCCGGCCGACCTGGTGCTCCTCGACGAGGACCCGCTCGGCGACTGGTCGGAGCGGCGTACGTCGCCCACCGTCGCCGCCACCTGGGTCGGCGGCCGGCTCGTCCACGACGCCCGCTGACTCAGGCGAGCGCCAGCGTCAGCATCAGCACGGTGTGGGGGTCGTCGAGCGCGTCGCCGTAGAGCTCGCGCAGCTGGCCCATGCGATAGCGGACGGTCTGGGGGTGGACGAAGAGGTCGGCGGCGACGTCGTCGCGCCGGCCCTGGTGGAGCAGCCACGACTTGAGCGTCGCCTCGAGCTTCTCCGCGGTCGCGGGCTTGAGGTCGGCGAGCGGCGCGAGCGCGCGGGCTCGCAGGTCGGCGTGGGCCTCGGGATCGGCGGTGACGACGAGCGAGGCGAGGTGGGTCTCGGTGTCGACGGGGTCGGCGCCGTGCCGCAGCGGCAGGGCCCGGACGGCGCGTGCGTACGACGAGCGCGCCTCCTGCCAGGGGCGCGCCGGGCCGACCACGGCGTGCCGGTGGGCGAGCGTCTTCAGCAGTCGGGGGCGGGACCGGCCGCCCATGTCGGGGACGAGCGCCACGACCAGGTCGTCGGGCAGCCCGGCGTCACCGACGACGAGGGCGCGCGAGGTGATCAGCCCGAGGAAGGGCCGGACCTGCGAGGGCGGCAGGAGGACGGCGGTGAGGGTCTTGGGCGGCGCCCAGTCGGCGCGATCGGCGGCGTCGGCCAGCGCGTCGGGCGCGTCGCCGCGGATCAGCGAGGTCGCCAGCCGCTCGAGGTAGCGCTGCTGCACCCGGCCGCTCGTCTCGAGCTCGTCGGTGTGGCCCGCGACCGAGGAGGCGGACAGCTCGTCGATGTAGGCGAAGACCATCTCGGCGAAGGAGGCCAGCGTCGCCGCCGACACCCCGCTCGAGACCGCGGTCGCCGAGAGCTCGCGCCAGGCGACCCGCGCCCCGACGCGGTAGGCCGCCAGCAGGGCGTCCGCCGACCGACCTGACCGCGCCTCACCCCGGCCCAGCGCGTAGGCGCCCTCGACGGTCGGCGACAGCGGCGTCCCGGGGTCGGTCGCCCGGCCCGCGACCCGCAGGAACCCGGCCAGGGCCATCTGCACGGCGTTCTCGATCGTGGCGGCCATCTGCTCGCCCATGCCCTCGCCGTAGGCCGGGACCTCCTCGCGGACCGCCGTCACGACGTGGACCGCCACGTCGGGCAGGGTGCCCCGCAACAGGTCCACCAACGGTCTCTCGAGCCTCAGCGGTGCGCCCATTTGTTCACTCCGAACAATCGGTGGCGTGATATTCACGCCGTGATGTCATGAGTTGAGCCTAGCGTTCAGTCAGGCTGGAGGCATGCCCCCGAGTATTCGTGACCACGCGCGCACCTTCGTGCACGCCGCCACGACCCCGCTCGTGCCGGCCGACTTCCTCGACCTCGTCGCGCCCCTCCGCCGCGGCACCGACCTGCGCGGTCGCGTCGAGCAGGTCGTCCCCGAGACCCGCGACGCCGCCACCATCGTGATCCGCCCCGGCAAGGACTGGGCCGGCCACGTCCCCGGCCAGTACGTCCGGATCGGCATCGACGTCGACGGCGTCCGCCAGTGGCGCGCCTACTCCCTCACCCACGGCCCGCGTCGCGACGGCCGGATCGCGGTGACGGTCAAGGCCGTCCCCGACGGGCTGGTCAGCCACCACCTCGTCCACGACCTGCGCCCCGGCACCATGGTCCACCTCGAGCAGGCGGCCGGCGAGTTCGTGCTGCCGCCCGGCGGCGGCCGCTACCTCTTCGTCACCGCCGGCTCCGGCATCACCCCGGTCATCGGGATGCTGCGCAACCTCTTCCCCAGCACCGACGAGGGCGTCCTCCACGCCGACCGCGCCCAGACCCACGACATCACCGTCGTCCACGTCGCGCCGAGCCACCCCGACTCGATCTTCATCCGCGACCTCGAGGCGCTCGCCGCCGCCGGCGCGATCCGACTGGTCGCGCGCTACGACGACGTCCACGGCGTCCTCGACGTCGACGAGCTGCCGGCCCTCGTCCCCGACCTGGTCGACCGCCGCACGCTCGCCTGCGGCCCGGCCCCGCTGCTCGACGCGCTCCAGCGGCTCTACGACGACAAGGGCCTCGAGCTCGTCACCGAGCAGTTCCGTACGGCGCGGGTCGAGGCGGGCGAGGGCGGCACCGTCACCTTCGCCGACGGCCGCGTCGTCACCGCCGACGGCGCCACCCCGATCCTCGACGCCGCCGAGGAGGCAGGCGTCCTGATGCCGAGCGGCTGCCGGATGGGCATCTGCTACGGCTGCGTCCTCCCCATGCGCGAGGGCAGCGTCCGCGACCTCCGCAACGGCGACATCACCACGGCCGTCCCCGGCGAGAGCGGCGCCATCAAGATCCAGACCTGCATCCACGCGCCCGCCGGCGCCTGCACCCTCGACCACTGACCTGAGAGGACTGACACCACCGTGACCGTCATCCAGAAGAAGTCCGACAACCCGATCGCCCACCTGAGCCCCGAGGACATCGAGGAGCTCGGCCGCAAGCTCGACGCGATCCGCCAGGAGGTCATCGAGTCCCGCGGCGCCGCCGACGCGGCCTACATCCGCCGGGTCATCAAGACCCAGCGCGGCCTCGAGGCCGGCAGCCGCGCCGTGCTGCTCTTCAGCGCCTTCCCGCCGGCCTGGCTGCTCGGCACCGCCGGCCTGTCGGTGGCGAAGATCCTCGACAACATGGAGATCGGCCACAACATCCTCCACGGCCAGTGGGACTGGATGCGCGACCCGAAGATCCACTCCACGACGTGGGAGTGGGACATGGCGAGCCCGTCGGAGCAGTGGAAGCACAGCCACAACGAGCTCCACCACACCTACACCAACGTCATCGGCAAGGACAACGACCTCGGCTACGGCATCATGCGCGTCGACGAGGACCAGACCTGGTACCCCTTCCACCTCGGCCAGCCGGTGTGGTGCTTCATCAACGCCATGTTCTTCGAGTACGGCATCGCTGCCTACGACCTCGACCTCGGCGCCGCGATCAAGAAGAAGCAGACCAAGGACCCCGAGTTCCGCCGCCGCGCCAAGGAGGTCCTCCAGAAGGTCCGCAAGCAGGTGACGAAGGACTACGTCGTCCACCCGCTGCTCTCGGCCCCGACCGGCTCCTTCCTGCCGACCCTGGCCGCCAACTTCACCGCCAACATCGTGCGCAACCTGTGGTCGAACTCGGTCATCCTCTGCGGCCACTTCCCCGAGGGCGTCGAGACCTTCGAGAAGCGCTCGATCGAGGGCGAGACCAAGGGCGAGTGGTACGTCCGCCAGATGCTCGGCAGCGCCAACATCTCCGGCTCCAAGGCGCTCCACATCGCGACCGGCAACCTGTCGCACCAGGTCGAGCACCACCTCTTCCCCGACCTGCCGTCCAACCGCTACGCCGAGATCGCCCCGAAGGTGCGGGCCCTCTTCGACGAGTACGGCCTGACCTACTGCACGCGGCCGATGCCGCAGCAGGTCTACTCGGCCTGGCACAAGGTCGTCCGGCTCTCGCTGCCCAACGGCTGGCTCGACGCGACCAACCGCAAGAACCTGCCCCGCCAGCTCAAGGCCCTCTACAAGATGGCCACCGGCACCCCGCGCGAGCGTCGCGTCATCCAGATGGCGATGCAGCGCGAGGCGAAGAAGGCCCAGCAGGTCGCCAAGGCCGCCTGACCGCGACGGGTCTCGGCCTCACACCGGACGCGCCCACCGCCACGAGCCGTACTGCTGCTCGTAGCCCAGGGCTGCGTTCACGTGGCGGATGCCCTCGTTGTGCTGCTCGTTCTCCGTCCCGAGGACCCGTACGCCGCGGCGGCGGGCCTCGGCGTGCACGGCCTGCTTGAGCAGCGACCCCAGGCCGCGGCCGCGGAAGGCGGGGTCGACGCCGGTGTAGCCGACGTAGCCGTCCTCGGTGGCGTGCATCGCGGCGACGATCGCCGCCGGCGCGCCGTCGACGCGCAGCACGCCGAGCAGCAGCCGGTCGCCCTCCTGCTGGTGGACGAAGTCGCCCAGGGTGAGGACCGACCCCGTCAGGCGTTCGGGGTTGGTCTGGCTGCGGTCGAGCATCGCGTCGACCGCGTCCCGGTCGTCGAGGTCGACGTGGTCGAGGGTCTCGACGCTGACGCCGGCCGGCAGCTCGGGGTCGTGCGCGCTCGAGACGTCGACGGTCGAGGCGATCGAGAGCTGCAGCGGCTCGTAGCCCCAGTGGCGGGCGATCTCGCACGAGACAGTGTCGTCGTCGTAGGTGATCGCACGGAGCCGGTCGACGCGCTCGGGCAGCCGCTGGAGGACCGCGTCGTAGAGGCGCCCGCCGACGCCGTGGCCACGCTCCGGGGTGGCGACCACGACCCACGCCAGCTGGTCGCCCGGCACCTGCCAGGGGAGGTGGGTGAGCAGGCCGAAGCCGACCAGGGTGCCGGCGTCGTCCAGGGCCCCGACGACCCGGCGGCCGTGGGAGGTGGCGTCGTCGAAGAACATCGTCGCCTCGGCCGGCACCAGGTGGGTCAGCTCGCGCAGCATCAGCGGCACCGCGAGGTCCCGCTGCTCCGCGGTGTCGAGCTCACGCACCTCCATGCGCCGAGTGTGGCGTCAGGAGGCGGCTGACGTCACGCGTTCGAGCTCGCGGATCACGCCCAGCGTGGCGGTCCGTCCGGCCCGGTTCGCGCCGATCGTGCTCGCCGACGGCCCGTAGCCGACCAGCTGCACCCGCGGGTCCGCGACCGCCGTCGTGCCGTCGAGCTGGATGCCGCCGTGGCGGCTGCGCAGCCCGAGCGGTCCGAGGTGCGCGACGTCGGGCCGGAAGCCGGTCGCCCACACGACGACGTCCACCGGCTCGAAGGAACCGTCGTCCCACCGGGCGCCGTCCCGCTCGAGCCGCGCGAACATCGGTCGGCGCTCGTAGGCCCCCAGTGCCGCCGCCGCCTGCTCCTGAGGTCGCAGCGCCAGGCCGGTCACGCTCACCACCGACGCCGGTGGCAGGCCGCGGCGTACCCGCTCCTCGACGAGGGCGACCGCCGCCCGGCCGGCGTCGGGGTCGAAGTCGTCGGTCCGCCAGACCGGCGGCTTCCGGGTCACCCACACCGTGTCGGCCACGGGCGCGAGCTCGCCCAGCAGCTGGACCGCGGACGCGCCACCGCCGACGACCAGCACCCGTCGCCCGGCGAAGTGGTCGGCGCCGGGGTAGCGCGAGCTGTGGAGCTGCTCGCCCCCGAAGTCGTCGGCGCCGGGGTAGTGGGGGACGAAGGGCCGCTCCCACGTCCCGGTCGCGTTGACCAGGGTCGGCGCGCGCCAGCTGTCGGCGTCGGAGTGGACGACGAGCAGCCCGTCCTCGTCGGTCACGCTCGTGACCCGGACCGGGCGGACGACGGGCAGGGCGTGCTCCTGCTCGTAGTCGGCGAAGTAGGCCGCCACCGCGCGGTTGGCCCGCTCGTCACCCCGCGCGGGCGGGTCGCTGTCCGGCAACGCCGCGACGCCGTGGACGTCGTCCATCGTGAGGCTGTCCCAACGGTGCTGCCACGCACCGCCGGGGGCGCCGTTCGCGTCGAGGACGACGTGGCGCACCCTCCGGCGGCGGAGGTGGAAGGAGGCGGACAGGCCCGCCTGCCCGGCCCCGACCACCACGCTCTGCAGCTCGCTCACGGGGTCGGAACGCTCGAGGCTCCCCGGCTATGCCCCCGAGCCGACCTTCCGCGGCCACCAGAACTTCTCGCCCAGCAGCCAGGTCAGCGCCGGGACCAGCACCGTCCGCACCAGCAGCGTGTCGAGCAGGACGCCCACGAAGATCACGATGCCGAGCTGGGCGAGCACGACCAGCGGCAGCACACCGAGGACCGCGAAGACCGCCGCGAGCAGGATGCCGGCGCTGGTGATCACGCCACCGGTCGCCGTCAGCCCGCGCAGCATCCCCTCGCGCAGGCCGTGGCCGCGCGCCTCCTCGAGCGCCCGCGTCACCAGGAAGATGTTGTAGTCGACGCCGAGCGCGACCAGGAACAGGAAGGCCAGCAGCGGCACCCCCACGTCCATCGCCTCGAAGCCGAACACCCCGGTGTAGACCCACCACGACGCGCCCAGCGCGCCGAAGTAGGTCCCGACCACGGTCGCCACGAGCAGCAGCGGCGCCGCGATGCTGCGCAGCAGCAGACCGAGCCCGAGCAGCACCAGGCCGAGGATCAGCGGGATGAGCAGGAAGCGGTCGCGCTGCGCCGCGTCATCGGCGTCCAGCGCCTCCGCCTCGGAGCCGCCGACATACGTGCCGTCGTACGCCGCCAGCGCGGAGCGCAGGTCGACGACCGTCTCCTCGGCCTGCTCCGAGCCGGCGCGGGCGTCGAGGACGACGTCGAGGCGGGCCAGCCCGTCCCCCTCCTGCCCGGGCCGCACCGACGCGACCCCCTCGACGCCCTCCGCGGCGGAGGTGACCTCGGCCGGGTCGGCACGGGTGAGGACGATCGTCGGGTCGACGGCACCGGCCGGGTAGGACTCGGCGAGCCGGTCGGCGGCGGTGATCGACTCGGGCGTGTCGAGGAACTGCTCGCTCTCCGACAGCCCCTGCTTCACCTGCGTCAGTCCGAGCGCGAGGGACGCCACGACGAGCACGGCGGCGCTGGCGAAGATCGCTGGGCGGGCGGCGACCCGCTCGCCGAGCCGGCGCCACAGCGAGGTCCTGGAGTCGACCAGCGCGTCCTGTCCGACCCGCGGCACCAGCGGCCAGAACACCCACCGGCCGAACAGCACGAGCGCGCACGGCAGGACGGCCAGCGCGAACGTCGCGGCGATGACGACACCGATGGCGCAGGCGAGGCCGAGGCCGCGGGTCGTCGGGATGACCGACAGCAGCAGCGTCAGCAGTCCGAGCACGACGGTCGTCGAGCTGGCGAGCACGGGCTCGAGGGTGCCGCGGACGGCGGCGCGCATCGCGACGTACCGGTTCTCGTGGCGACGCAGCTCGTCGCGGTAGCGGCTGATCAGCAGCAGCGCGTAGTCGGTGCCGGCGCCGAAGACGAGGACGCTGAGGATCCCGACCGTCGACTCGTCCCACGTGACCCCCGCGAACGCGAGGCCGTGGGTCGCCACGACCGCCGCGAGCCGGTCGGCGACCGCGACCACGATGAGCGGCACCAGCCAGAGGAACGGGCTGCGGTAGGTCGCGATCAGCAGGACGGCGACCACCGTCGCGGTGGCGAGCAGCAGCGTGAGGTCGGCCCCGTCGAAGACGCCCGCGAGGTCGGCCTGGATCGCGGCCGGACCGGTCAGCTGGGCGGTGACCCCGTCGGGCGCGAGGTCGCCGATCTCCGTGCGGAGGTCGGCCACCTCGTCCGCGATCTCCGTCGCTCCGGTCGCCTCCACCGGGATCACCGCGATGACGGCGGTCCCGTCCTCGCTCGGCTGGATCGCGTCGTACTCGCTCCCGAGCTGGCCGAGGAACGCCTGGTCGAGCTCGCCCTCGTCGGCGGTGAACAGGGCGATCGCGACCGACCCCTCGCCGCTCGGGAGCTCCTGGCTCAGGTCGGCGACGGTCGTCGAGTCGTAGCCGTCGGGCAGGTTGTCGCTCACGCTCGGGGAGCGCTCGGCCTCGCCCACGGCGCCGATGAGGGCGCCCGAGGAGAGCAGGGCGAGGAGGACGACGACCACCGCGGTCAGTGGACGGAACGACATGGGGGACTCCTGGCGGTACAGTGGTAGTTCAGGAACTGAGTCAGCAATTTAACTAAGTTGGTGAGTTAAATCCAGCCCGAGGACGTCGAGACCCAGATGGGGACCTCCACACTGGTGCTGCTGCGCCGGCTGCTGGACCTGTCCCAGCGGGCCAACCCGGCCCTCGCGCGGCGCGCTGACCTCAGCCACTCCGAGCTCACCGCGCTCGAGATGCTGACGCGCGAGTCCGTGGGTCCCGGCGACCTGGCCCGTCACCTCGGGGTCACCTCGGCCGCGGCGACCGGCATCGTCGACCGCCTGGTCGCCCGCGGTCACGTCGAGCGGCAGCCCCACGCGGCCGACGGACGGCGTACGCAGGTCGTCCTCACCGACTCCGGCCGCGCCGAGGTCATCGGCCACCTGATGCCGATGTTCCTCGCCCTCGACGAGCTCGACCGCTCCCTCGCGCCCGACGAGCGCGACGTCGTCGACCGCTACCTGACGGGCGCGATCGAGGCGATCCGCCGGATCCTCTGAGGTCTCAGGCTCCGGTCGCGTTGGGGTCGCGCCAGCTGCGCTCGAAGGGCAGGCGCCAGGTGAAGGGCGCGACGAGCTGGTGGATCTGGTTGGGTCCCCAGGACCCGGGGCTGTAGGGGCGCACGACCGGCGGGTTCTCGAGGATCGGTGTCGAGATCTCCCACAGTCGCTCGATGCCCTCGGCGCTGGTGAAGAGGGTGCGGTCGCCGCGGGCGGCGTCGTGGATCAGCCGCTCGTAGGCCTCGAGCACCGAGCCGGCCCAGCCGGTGTCGTGCATGGCGAACTGCATCGACAGCTTGTCGAGGTGCATGCCCGGCCCGGGGCGCTTGCCGTAGAAGGACAGCGACATCCGCGACTGGTCGGCGAGGTCGAAGGTGAGGTGGTCGGGGCCGTGGTCGCCGACGCCGGAGCGCTCGGGGAACATCGAGCGAGGCGGCTCCTTGAAGGCGATGGAGATGATGCGGGCCCCTTCGGCCATCCGCTTGCCTGTGCGCAGGTAGAAGGGGACGCCGGCCCAGCGCCAGTTGTCGATGTAGCACTTGAGGGCCACGAAGGTCTCGGTGTCGGACGCCGGGTCGACCCCGTCGAGGTCGCGGTAGCCGACGTACTGCCCGCGGACGACGTCGTGGGGCTCGATCGGCAGCATCGAGCGGAAGACCTTGTTCTTCTCCTCCGAGATCGCTGCCGGGTCGAGGTTGGTCGGGGGCTCCATCGCCGCGAAGGCCAGGACCTGGAAGAGGTGGGTGACGACCATGTCGCGGTAGGCGCCGGTCGCCTCGTAGAAGGACGCGCGCTGGGCGAGGCCGAGCTCCTCGGGGACGTCGATCTGGACGTGGTCGATGTGGTGGCGGTGCCAGATCGGCTCGAAGAGCCCGTTCGCGAAGCGGAAGGCGAGGATGTTCTGGGCCGCCTCCTTGCCGAGGAAGTGGTCGATCCGGAAGATCTGCTCCTCCTCGAAGACCTCGTGGAGCTGGGCGTTGAGGTCGATCGCCGAGGCGAGGTCGGTGCCGAAGGGCTTCTCCATGATGATCCGGCTGCGCTCGACGAGGTCGGCGTCGCGGAGCTGGTGGACGACGGGGAGCGCGGCCTTCGGCGGCACGCTGAGGTAGTGGAGGCGGCAGGTGTTGCTGGCGTCGTCGAAGGTCGACTCGGCCTCCTCGACGGCCTTGCGCAGGCCCTCCGGCCCCTCGTCGCCGGGCGCCCAGTAGAGGAGCTTGGCGAACTCCGGCCAGGCCTCGGTGTCGCTGTCGTCGTCGCCGAACTCGTGGACGGCGTCCTTGGCGAGGTCGCGGAAGCTGTCGGTCGTGTGCTCGTCCAGGGACGTGCCGACGACGCGGAGCTCGCGCAGGAGTCCGGTCTTGAAGAGGTGGAGGAGTCCGGGCAGCAGCTTGCGCCGGCTGAGGTCACCGGTGGCGCCGAACAGGACAACGGTCGTGGGTCGCTCGGAGGACACGCCTCCACAGTAGGGCGTCACGCGCTGGGCTTCACGTGCGGAGCGGAACGGATCCGCGGGCGTGGAGGCGTCGGTGGTGGTGGCCGCAGAGGGGGATCATGTCGGCGAGGTCGGTGTGTCCGCCGTTGGCCCAGGGTCTGCGGTGGTGGAGCTCGCACCAGGCGTAGGGGATGTCGCAGCCGTCGGCGGCGCAGGTGGAGTGTGTGGTGGCGCCGGCGACTCGTTGGGCTTGGCTGAAGAGTCGTTTCTCGCGGCCGAGGTCGAGCGGCTGGCTGTGACCGTCGAGGACGGCGGGGACGAGGCCGGCGTTGCAGGCGAGGCGGCGGGCGTGGGCGGCGGAGACGAGGTCGCCGGTGTCGAGGCCGGCGGCCTTGAGCTGGTCGCGGAGGGTGTCGAGGTCGAGGGTGATGACGATGGTGGCGGCGACCTTGCCGTGGAGGTGGTCGGTGGGGAGGTGCTCGAGGACCTGGGCGAAGGCCTGGCCGCGAGCCTGGGCCCAGTCGGTCCGCTGGCCGTTCTCAGCGGCCGCGCGGGTCCGGCGGGGTGCGGTCATCGCGTCGAGGACCTTCTTGAGGACCATCGCGGCGAGGGTCGGGACGGTGAAGTGGCCGGTGGTGGTGCCGTCACCGTTGTCGTGGAGGGTGAGCCTGGTCTTGGCCCAGGCTGCTTCTTCCTCGTCCTGGACCTGGGTGTTCTCCTCCGCGTCGACCGTGTCCCGGTCGGGTTCGACGGCCTCGATGGCGCGGCGGGCGACCTTGCGGAGCTGGTCGGGGGTGAGCGTGCGGGCTTTGCGCACCAGCGAGGCCTCGACGGTGGAGCGCTGGTCGTCGTCCAGCCGCGAGGGCAGGCGGCGCATCGCGGTCGCGATCGCTGCGGCGTGGGCGGCGGAGATGTCGCCGGTGCTGAGGGCGTCGGCGGTGTCGGTCAGCGGGCCGTCGAGGTCGTCGGCGAGGCGGGAGTCGCGGGAGGCCGGTGCGGACCCGGACCTGGTCTGCTGGGAGAGCCAGTCGCCGGTGGAGCGGGCGCCGGACTGTGTCGGGACGTCGGCCTTGGCGGCAGCGGCGACGAGGCGGAGCTTGAGTGATTCCAGGCGGCGCACGGCCCGGTCGACGTCAGTGAGGACGCCGGCGTACTCGCCGGGATCGAGGTCGACCGGTCCGACGGAGTCGAGCATCTCGTGGACGGCCGTGACCACGACGCCGGGGTGGCCCGGGTCGGGGTGGAGGTCCAGGAGTGCTGACATGCCCTCAGGTTAGTCGAACACATGTTCGAAAACCAGTGATGATTCAGTGGTGTTTGCGCAGCTCAGCAACGGTTTCGGTGGTCGATGCGCCGAGTGGTCAGAAGCGGCAAGAGTGCCGCGGTCAGTCCCTCGAGAAGCTGTCCGTCAAGTCGCTGAAGGTGCCGGTTCCCAGAGCCGGCCACAGCAGCACCGGCACCACGACCACGACGAGTCCGAAGATCAAGAGGCCCCACCACGGTCGCCCCTTCCCGACGTGGAGCACGCCTCCGCCCAGCACGGCCGCGGGCACCACGAACGGAAGCGTCTGAGGCAGTTGCCACCAGGCCCACGCCACGGCGGCGCCGTAGAAGATGAGTCCCGCAAGTCGGACGCCCACCGCGCGGGCCACGGAACGGCTCCGTCGTGTGCCTGAGGAGTGGCGGACGACGTCGGCCATCGGGAGGGGGCAGGGCCGACAGCCGGACGAACCAGCGGCGACCGACCCCCCGCACAGCGGACAGGTCAGCTCGGCACCACGGCGGCTGCTCTCGATCGGCACCGCCACAGGCTAGGCAGCGACCGCCGTCGCCGCAGGCGAATCCCGATGACTTCGTCACCGGAGGGTGGTCCACTCCCCACATGGCGACCGTCGACGACGTCCGGGCCCTCGGGAGCGAGCTGGAGCGCTCCTACGAGGTCTTCGTGCGCGGGCGCCTGAAGTTCCGGGTGGGCCAGATCGTCTACGTCGCCTTCGACCTCGAGGAGACGGTGATGGGGTTCGCGTTCCCCAGGGAGGAGCGCGAGGCACTGGTCGGCGGGGCGCCGGAGACGTTCGAGATGCCGGGGGAGTCCGACCTGCGCTTCAACTGGGTCCACGCCCGCTTGGCGGCGCTCGACCCGGGCGAGGCGCGCGAGCTGGTCGTCGATGCGTGGCGGATGGTGGTGCCGCAGAAGGTCTGGCGCGCCTACGACAGTGCCCACCCGGACGGGCCGGGCTAGGCCGACTGCCAGTCCGTCAGCAGCTCCGCCCACCGGCCGTCGGCCGGCCGCCGCGGCCCGCCGGCCACGTGGTCGCCGAGGTCCTGGAGGTGCAGCTCGTTGCCGGCGCCGTACGCCGCGAGCAGGTCGAGCGGCAGGCCGCGCTCCTCGAGCACGAGCAGCGTGCGGTCGCCGTCGGCGGTGAGGGTCACCTCGATCTCGCCCTCGTCGGACGTCTCGTCGTCGACCGTCGAGACCAGGAGGCGGCGGGGTGCGTCGCACGCCTCGACCCGGCCGGTGCCGCTCCACTCCGAGGCGTAGAAGCGGGCGGTGAACGCGCCGCCGACCGTGAGGTCGCCGGACACCTCGCCGAGCCAGCGGCCCAGACGTGCGGGGTCGGTGATCGCCTCCCACAGGTCGGCGGGGTCGGTGTCGTAGTGCTCCTCGAGGCGTACGGCGCCACGTGCGTCGCCCGGGACCTTGGTGCGGTTCATGTGTCGCTCCTTCGGGCCCGCTTGCCGCGGGCGACCTCGGTGTGGAGGGCGTCGAGGCGCTGCCGCCAGACCCCCTGGTGGTGGGCGAGCCAGGCCTCGACCTCGCCGAGCGGTTCGGGACGCAGGTCGTAGATGCGCCGTTGCGCGTCCTGCCGGACCTCGACCAGGCCCGCCTCTCGCAGCACCCGCAGGTGGCGGGAGACGCCCGGTCGGGCGATCGGCAGCAGCGCGGCGAGCTCGCCGGCGGTGGCCGGACCGGAGGCGAGGGCCTCCAACAAGGTGCGGCGGCCCTCGTCGGCGAGGGCGTGCAGTGCTGCGTCCATGGAGTTTAGGTAACTAGTTAGTTACGTACCCGTCAAGGTACGCACCAAGCCCATGTCAACCGCCCGACCCATCCACTCCGTCTTCATGGCATGGACACCTTGCAGGACGACCTCGAGCGGGCCGTGCCCCACGTCGACGCCGGGCCGGACGGGCTCGAGGAGCTCCTCACTGCCGGTCGTCGCGCCGTACGCCGCCGGAGGACTGGTCGTGGCGACCCTCGCAGTGGGCGCGACCGGCATGCTCCCCGCGGACGACCGTCGGGAGGCGGGCGACCCGGCGGTTGCATCCGCGCCGAACGCCCCTCAGTCCGCGGCGCCGGAGGTGGAAGGGCCCCACGTGCGGTTGACCCTGTCCGACGTGCTCGAGGTCCGGACGACGTGCGGACGGCGCGGCGATGCCGAGCGCGTCGACGAGGTGCGTGGCGACGGCTGGGCCGCGGTCGAGTTCGCGTGTGGCGGCACCACGGTCCGGGTGTTGCGCACCTCCGGCGGCGGGCTGGTCGAGCGCCTCGAACGGGGCGACGGGAGCACACTGGAGCAGTGGGGAGAGGCGAGAGTCGGCTGCGGCCGGTGAGCCGCGACGCCGAGTTCACCGACTTCGTCACGGCCCGCCGCTCCCACCTGTTGCGGATCGCCCTGGCGCTCACCGGAGACCGCCACCGGGCGGAGGACCTGCTCCAGACCGCGCTCGTGAAGCTGTACGTCGCGTGGTCGCGCGCCCGCAACCCCGAGGCCTACGTCCGTACGACGATGGTGCGCGCCAACGTCGACGAGTCCCGCCGGCCGTGGCGCCGCGAGACCAGCACCGACGCCCTGCCGGAGGCGGCGACCAGCGACCCGGAGCCCGGGGACGGTGGGCTGTTCGCCGCGCTGCAGGCGCTTCCGCCCATGCAGCGCAAGGTGATCGTGCTGCGCCACTGGCTCGACCTGTCCGTCGCGAGGACCGCCGAGGAGCTCGGCATCTCCGAGGGCGCGGTGAAGACCCACAGCCACCGCGCCGTCGCCGCGCTCCGCGGGAGCCGGTCGCTCAGCGACGTCAGCGACTGAGCTCGGCGTCGATGAGGTCGTCGAGCACGCCGACCACCGGCCACGCCCCCTCGCTGCTGTTGCCCAGCACGGTCACGGTCGTCGCGCTGTCGACCAGGTGGGTCGACCGGAAGGAGGCGCCGGCGTCGTAGCCCTCGAGGATCACCGCGTGGCCGGTCGCGTGGAGCCAGAAGCCGAGGCCGTAGCGCTTCCGCTCCTGGGGTACGTCGTGGCGCGGCGTGGTCATCAGGTCGACGCTCGCAGGGGAGACGATCCGCCCGTCGAGGACGGCGCGCCAGAACAGGTCCACGTCGTCGGCGGTCGTGAAGACGCCGCCGTCGCCGTTGCCGAGGATCGGCAGGTGGAGGGTGTTGGTGAGGTCGCCCTCGTCGTGGACGTAGGCCGTCGCGGCGTCGCCGGGCAGGGCGTTGAGCGGCAGGAAGTCGGTGCGGTCCATCCCCGCGGGCGACAGCACGAGGCGGCGTACGACGTCGTGGTAGACCTCGCCGGTCGCCCGCTCGAGCAGCAGCGCCAGGACCATGAAGCTGCCGTTGCAGTAGGAGAACCGCGCCCCGGGCTCGAACTTCTGCGGATAGCCCTCGAGGGCGGGCAGGAAGGCCTCGGTCGAGGTGAGCGTGTGGACCGGCATCGGCAGGACGTGGGCGGCGGGCTCCCAGTCGCCCTCCTCGTCGAGGTAGTCGCCGATCCCCGAGGTGTGGTCGAGGAGCTGCTCGACGGTGACGTGGTCGTCGATCAGCGGCAGGTCGTCGCCGAGCAGCGTGCGGACCGGCTGGTCGAGCGCGAGCGTGCCGTCCTCGACGAGGCGCATGACCGCCAGCGCCGTGAACCCCTTGCCGCCGCTGGCGACGGCGATCCGGGTGTCGACGGTCATCGGGACGCCGTAGCCGCGGTGCCGCCACCCCTCGACGCGCTCGAAGGTGCGCTGCCCCGCGACGTGCACGGTCGCGACCCCGGTGAACGAGCTCCTCGTCACCGCGTCGTCGAGCGCACCCTCCGGGACCTCCATCCCTCGATGCTAGGAGCCGGAGACCCCGGCGAGCACCCTGATTAACGCCAGCTTCTCGTGGCTCTCGCTGCCGGGCACGGCGGTGTAGACGAGCAGCGCGTGCGACTGCTCGGGGTCGTGCAGCACCTGGCAGTGGAGCTCGAGCAGCCCCACCTCGGGGTGGACGTAGCGCTTGAGCTCGCGCGGCTGGATGCCGACCTCGTGGCGCTCCCACACCTCCCGGAACTCCTCGCTCTCCTCGAGCAGCAGGTCGGCGTACGCCGCCGCCCGCGAGCCCGGACCGCGCTGCGTGGCCACTCCGCGCAGGCCGGAGGCATACATCCGGGAGTAGAACTCGTGGTCCTCGGCCGGGTGGAGGTCGCGAGCCCCGGGCTGGGCGAACCAGCGGTAGCCGATGCTCCGCATCGCCCCGTCGTACGCCGTGTTGTCGCCGACGAGCGCGGCGCCGAGCGGTGTCTGGCGCAGCGTCTCGCCGAGCTCGGTGACGATCTCGGCGGGGGTGTCGCCGAGGCGGTCGAAGATCCGCAGCATGCCCGGTCCGACGTGGTCGCTGCCCGGGCCGCGGGCGGGTGGTGCGAGGCCGGCGAGCCGGAAGACGTGGTCGCGCTCGGCGACGGTGAGGTGGAGGCCCTGGGCGATCGAGGCGACCATCTGCTCGGAGGGGTGGGGCCCCTTCTCGCGCTCGAGGCGGGAGTAGTAGTCGGTCGACATGTGGCACAGCGCCGCGACCTCCTCGCGCCGCAGCCCCGTCGTACGCCGCCGCTGGCCGCGCGGCAGGCCGACGTCCTCGGGCTGCAGCGCCGACCGACGCGTGCGCAGGAAGTCGGCCAGCCCGGCGCGGTCGATCCTCGGAGCGGTCATGGCGCCATCGTGCCCGGCCTCGGACGGGGGAGCCACGGATCGTCAGGCCGTGGTTGGAGTTCGAGAGCCGAGGCAGCCTCGATGGCATGCCCCGGACACATGACCTCGACCTCCCCGACCTCAGCGGCCGCCGCGCCGTCGTGACCGGTGCCAGCGACGGCATCGGCCTGCGGATCGCGTCCCATCTCGCCGGCGCCGGCGCCGAAGTGGTGATGCCGGTGCGGAACGCCGACAAGGGCCGCGCCGCCGCCACGCAGATCCGCGACCGACACCCCGACGCCGACCTGGTCCTCGCCGACCTCGACCTGTCGTCGCTCGAGTCGGTCGCCGACCTGGGGGAGAAGCTTCGGGCCGACGGCGCGCCGATCCACCTGCTGGTCAACAACGCCGGCGTCATGACACCGCCCGAGCGCCGTACGACGGCGGACGGCTTCGAGCTCCAGCTCGGCACCAACCACCTCGGTCACGTCGCCCTGACCGCCCACCTGCTGCCGCTGCTGCGCGAGGGTCGCGCGCGGGTCGTCTCGCAGACCAGCGTCGCCGCCCGCAGCGGCTCGATCCACTGGGACGACCTCCAGTGGGAGCGGTCGTACGACGCCATGAGGTCCTACCGGCAGTCCAAGATCGCCTGCGGACTCTTCGGGCTCGAGCTCGCGCGTCGCAGCGAGGCCGCCGGGTGGGGGATCACGAGCGTGCTGTCCCACCCGGGCGTCGCGCCCACCAGCCTGCTCGCCGCCCGCCCCGAGATGGGTCGCGACGGCGACACTCGCGAGGTGCGGATGATCCGCTGGCTCTCCCGCCACGGCCTGCTCGTCGGCACCCCCGAGACCGCCGCCCTCCCCGCCGTCCTCGCGGCGACGACGTCGAACCCGGCCGACTTCTACGGCCCGCAGGGCCTCGGCAACGCCGGCGGCCCGCCCGGACCGCAGAAGCTCTGGAAGCCGCTGCAGGACACCGAGACCGCCTCCCGGCTCTGGTCGGTCTCGGAGGAGCTGACCGGGGTCTCCTTCGGCTGACCGCACATCGGTCAGGAATCGAGAAGGCGCCACCGCCGACCGGGGCTAGCGTCGTCCCCATGACCAAGACAGACGGATTCTCCGAGGCCGAGCGGGCCGCGATGAAGGAGCGCGCGGCCGAGCTGAAGGCCAGCGGCAAGAAGGGCGCGAAGAAGGCCGACGAGGCTCAGGCGTGCCTCGACAAGATCGCCGAGATGGGCGACAGCGACCGCCAGATCGCCGAGCGCTTCCACGCGATCGTGACCAAGCACGCGCCGATGCTTGACCCGAAGACCTGGTACGGCATGCCGGCGTACGCGCTCGACGGCAAGGTCGTGACGTTCCTCAAGCCGGCCGAGAAGTTCGGATCGCGCTACGTCACCGTCGGCTTCGAGGACCCCGCCACGCTCGACGAGGGCAACGTGTGGGCGACCTCCTACGCGGTCACGAAGCTGACCAAGGCCGACGAGAAGACCCTGGCCGATCTGGTGAAGAAGGCCGTCGGCGGCTAGAACTCTCCCCATGGCCACGGGGGAGATCACGAGCTGGAACGACGACCGCGGCTTCGGCTTCATCACGCCGACCGGCGGCGGACCGCGGACCTTCGTCCACATCACCGCCTTCCCCGGCGGTGGCCGCCCGCGGGTCGGCCTGAAGGTCTCGTACGCCGAGTCACGCGACGAGCGCGGCCGCCCGAACGCCTCGGCCGTGCAGTACGTCGGCCGCGCACCGCGGCCCCGACGGCGGGGCGTCAGGCCGGCGGTCGCCGTGGCCGCGGTCTTCCTGCTCCTCGTTGTCGGCCTGGCGCTGACCGGCAGGGTCTGGACCTGGCTGCCGCTCGCCTACCTCGTCCCGAGCCTGATCTCGCTGCTGCTCTACCGCACCGACAAGCGCGCGGCGGAGACCGGCCAGCAGCGCGTCATGGAGATGGTGCTGCACCTCTGGGACGCGGTCGGCGGCTGGCCCGGCGCCCTCGTCGCCCGCCACCTCTACCGCCACAAGACGACCAAGCAGCCCTTCGTCACGATCTTCTGGCTCACCGTCGGCGTGAACTGCCTGGTGCTCGCCTGGCTCGCCGCCGGTATGCCGACTCGCCTCGTCTGAGCTTCCTCGATCCGCCGCGTCTGACCTTCGCCGTGGCGGACGGCAGCACGTGGCCGTGGCCGACTCGTGCCGTGACGTCGTCCGCACAGCCCGCACTACGGCTCGATCAGGATTCAAAGTCACCCGTGGTCTTCGGGGTTGGTGGCGTCGATCGCCACGGCTCGCGCACGTGCGCGAGCCACACCTTCTCGGGATCGAGCGCACGGATGAGCCGCTGTCCCTCGGTCAGCGGCTCGTCCAGCTCTCCGAACCACACTGCGGTATCACCGCAGATCACATCTGGTCGTCCCCCTGTCTCCACCACGACGACCTGTGAACCGGGCGTGTGACCCGGCGCTGGGACGAGCCGAATACCGGGAAGCAGCTCGAGCTCTCCGTCGATCGCCACGTATCTCAGGTCGGGCGCGTCGGCCCACTCGCGAATCGTGTAGCCCTCCTCGCGACGAGCGTCGTCGAGCTCGCGGCGCTGGACGTAGATCGGCCGTCCCGCGAAGAGATGATTGCCGCCGCAATGGTCGGCGTGCAGGTGGGTGTTGACAACGATGTCGATGCCGGCGACGTCGAAGTCCTGCTCACTCAGTGGATAGAGGCGCGGCTCGAAGGCGGCTACGACCGCGGGGTGCAGCTCCGTCATGCCGGTGTCGACCAGGACCCGACCATCCGGATGGTCGATGACGTGCACGCACACGGGCATCACCTCGCCCTCGACGTGCAGGTCGGCGACGACGATCGGCGTCACGGTGATGGCCGCCTCGGCGTCCATCGGTCTCGGGCTCTTCATGCGTCCTCCTCGGGCCTTGGGGTACGCCGGCACGGCCGCGCGGTCCCGGGCAGTGGTCATGGTTGCGGGCGTCGGAGTGTGGTCCCCGGTCAGCTGATAGGTGTCGACCTGTGGCCCCGCGCGAACTCATCGGAGCCAGGTTCGACGGGCGGGATGCTGCATGCTCGCCACTTCGAGAGCGATCACGTTGATTCAAGCCCGCACGCGGACCTGTGTCGTGACGCCGCAAGGTGGCCATGTCCTACCGCCGCGTTTGAGGAACGACCGGAGTCCGAAGGACTCCGCGCTCCCAAGACGCCTACGGCCGCAGCGCCTCGAGCATGTGGTCGAGCTCCTCGAGGGGGCGACCTGGGGGCAGGACGAGGGTGGGGAGCTGCGCGCCGGCGGCGTACCACCGGTCGAGAGCCTCGCCGGCTGCGTCACCGTCGCCGTGGAGGGTCAGCTCGTCGAGCAGTGCTCGCGCTGACTCGGGGACGTCGAAGGTGCGGCCGGTGGGGTTGGCCGTGGTGACGGCCTCGACCGCGTCGGCGTGCCCGAGGCGTTCGAGCGTCTGGCGGTAGAGCGGGCCCATGCTCGTCAGGTAGAACGCCACCCACCACGACGCCATCTCGAGGGCCCGGTCCGGGTCGCTGGCGACCGCGGCGGGGATGCAGGGTGCGACCAGCGGCAGACCGCGCGGTACCGCGGCCTCGGTTGTCCCGGCCTCCAGCTGCTGCAGCCCGGCGGCGAGGCCCGACAGAGGGAGCAGGAAGGGGGCCCAGCCGTCGGCGAGGGCGCCCGCCATACGCACGGATCGGGGTCCGAGCGCGGCCAGGTGGATCGGGACGGGGCTTGCCGGGACGGCCGCCAGCTTCAGGGGCCGGGTGGTGCGCTCGGTGGCGGGTTCCAGGCGTTCGCCGGACAGGAGGCCCCGTACCTGCCGGGTCATCGACTCGAGCCGCTGGACCGGCGCGTGGAAGTCGACGTCGTGCAGGCCCTCGGCGAGGGGTGGGCTGTCGGCTCCGAGCCCCAGGACGAAGCGGCCGCCGGACACCTCCGCCATCGTCGAGGCGAGCATGGCGATCGAGGCGGCCGAGCGGCCCCACACGTTGAGGATGCCCGTCCCCAGGGTGATGCGCTCGGTGCGTGTCGCGATCTCCGCGAGCAGGACGCCGGCGTCGTGGCCCCAGCCCTCGGCGACGAAGAACGCGTCATAGCCGAGCGCCTCGGCCCGGTCGGCCAGGTGCAGCACGACCGGGCGGCGGGTCTCCATGGGGGTGAGACCGACCGCCAACCGCCGCGTGGTCGTCACTCGGTCGTGCTCGATGTGTCCCGCCCGACCATGGTGTGGAGACGCACGCCGTGGTCGCGGGCGATCATCTCGGCCGCCTTCTCGCCGATCATGATGCAGGCAGCGTTGGTGTTGCCGCTGACCACATTGGGCATGACGCTCGCGTCGGCCACGCGCAGCGACGCGATGCCGTGGACGTGAAGCCGCGGGTCGACGACGTCGCCGATCCGACAGGTCGACGTCTCGTGGTAGACGGTCAGGGCGTAGTGGCGAGCGAGGTCCTCCAGCAGCTCGTCGCTCGGGTCCTCGCCGGCGACGTGGCCGTGCGCCTCGGCGAGGTGCGGCGGGATGACCGGGTCGCCCAGGCCGCCGCCGGGCCAGGCCTTGGCGATCTCGAGCGCCTTGCGCATCACCGCGATCATGACCTTCACGTCGTGCGGGTCGTCGAAGTAGTTGAGGTCGATCCGCGGCGGGGCGGCCGGGTCGGCGCTGGCCAGGGTCACCGAGCCCTCGGAGTGGGGCTGTACGGGGTTGGGCAGCACCACCACCTGGCCGCGGGTCGGGTCGAGGAACGACTCCGGGTCGTCGAAGAACTTCGACGGCGGCAGCCGGAAGACGGCCTCCCAGATCGGCGGCGTGTAGCCGGTCGCGAGGAACCCGATCTGCGCGTCGTGGGTGTGCTCGTCACCGAGCCCGGTCGAGTAGAACACGACCGCGTCGTAGAGGGAGGACGAGGCGAGGCCGCGGCCCGTGGTGAACCACTCGGTGATCCGGCGCTCGGCCTCGGCCTTGGCGGCCGCCAGCGGCTCGGGCAGGTCGACGTCGTCCGCGGGGTCGGCGGGCAGCGGACCGGCAGGCGCCCGCAACGCATCCGGACCCAGGGACATCGCGACCTCGGTCATCGTCTCGCCGATCCCGTCGGCGGCGAACATCAGGGGTGCGTGCAGGTGGTCCTTGAGGTGGCGCCCCACGTCGGGGAGGTCGACGATGCAGTCGACCCCGACGTCGGTGAGCTCCTCGCGCGGCCCGACCCCGGAGAGCAGCAGCAGGTGGGGCGACCCGATCGCGCCCGCACACACCACGACCTCGGTCGTCGCCGAGACCTCGGAGGGCCCCTCGGCGGTGCGGTAGGCGACCCCGGTCGCCCGGACCGTGTCACCGTCGGCCTCGAGCACGACCCGCTCGACGAGCGCGCCGGTGACGACGGTGAGGTTCTCGCGCTCCATCGCGGGCTCGAGGTAGGCGTGGAAGGTCGAGCTCCGCCGGCCGTCCTTCGTCGTCGTCTGGAAGAGCGAGGCCACGCCCTCGGGGTTGAGGCGGTCCTGGCTGTTGTAGTCGCCCTGCTTCATCCCGGTCGCGCCCGCGGCCTCGACGAACTGGTTCGAGGCGCCCAGGACCGGCTGGCGCACCGACACGCCGACCGGGCCGTCGTGCCCGTGCGCGTCGGGGTCGGCGTGGAGCTCGGGGCTGTCGACGAACCCCTCGGCCTTGAGGAAGTAGGGCAGCACGTCGTCGTAGGACCAGCCGTCCGCGCCACCGGCGGCCCACGTGTCGAAGTCCCCCGGGTGCCCCCGGACGTAGGCCATGTAGTTCAGGCCCGACGAGCCGCCGAGCATCTTGCCCCGGGGCACCATCATCTGCCCGCCGATCAGGCCCTTGCCGACGCCACCGGGATCGCCGTTGAACATCCAGTCGGTCGCAGGGTCGTTCTGCAGGCTGGCGACGGCAGCCGGCACCAGCTCCGCCGCCGGCGGCGGTCCGCCGGCCTCCAGCAGGCAGACCCGGACGTCCGGGTCCTCGGTCAGCCGGGCGGCGACGACGGCGCCCGCCGAGCCCGCCCCCACGATCACGTAGTCGTACGTCGAGTCCATCAGTCCACCTCGTTGTGGCACCTCGCCGGCCGGCGGGGACGGTCTCGCCACGCAACCACACCCGACCGGGAGTGACAAGGGAGCCGAGGCCTCGACGTGCGGGATCAGCGTGCGGGGTCGACGATGGTCATGCCCGCGACGGTCGCCCGGTCGAAACGGGGCAGCAGCGTCGCCGCCTCGGCGAGCCCGATCGTGCGCTCGACCAGCCGGTCGGGACGCAGCCGGCCCTGCTCGATGAGGCCCAGCATCTCGGGATAGTCCGCCGCAGCCATGCCGTGGCTGCCCAGCAGGTCCAGCTCCCAGGCGATGACCCGGTCCATCGGGATCCGCGGGTGACCCTCGACCGGTGGCAGCAGCCCGACCTGCACGTGGCGGCCGCGTCGGCGGAGACTGAGGATGGCGTCGGCGCAGGTCTGCTCGGTGCCCACGGCGTCCACGGCGACGTGGCTGCCGCCGCCGGTGAGGTCGGCGACCACGCCCGGGACGTCCGTCCCGTCGGCACGTACGACGTGGGCCGCCCCGAGGTCGGCGGCGACCGCGAGCGCCTCGGGGTTGCGGTCCACCGCGACCACCCGTGCCCCCAACGCGACGGCGATCATCACCACGCTCAGCCCCACACCGCCGGCGCCGACGACGGTCACCCACTCACCCTCGGCGAGGCGGGCCCGCCCGACGAGGGCGCGATAGGCGGTGGCGAACCGGCAGCCGAGACCGGCGGCCGTGGCGAAGTCGACCGACGCCGGGATCGCCACGAGGTTGCTGTCGGCGGCGTGCAGCGTCACCAGCTCGGCGAACGAGCCCCAGTGGGTGAAGCCCGGCTGCTGCTGGTCCGGGCAGACCTGGGCCTCTCCGGCCCGGCACCACTCACAGGTCCCGCAGCCGCAGACGAACGGCACGGTCACCCGGTCGCCGGCCCGCCACCGGCGTACGCCGTCACCGACCTCGACGACGACCCCGGCCAGCTCGTGGCCCGGGACGTGCGGATAGGAGATGTCGTCGTGGCCGGCCCAGGCGTGCCAGTCGCTGCGGCACATCCCGGTCGCCATCACCCGCACGACCGCGCCGCCGGCCGGGGCCGAAGGATCCGGGACGGCGCGGACCTCCGGACGGCCACGGGCAGCATCGACGACCACGGCGCGCACCTGCGCATCCTGTCACCCGGGTCCCGGCCTACCCGCGCGCCGTCCGTATCAGCGGCCCGCCGCGCCGCTCCTCCTTCCCGACGGCGCCGGCGCTGTCGGACCACACCACACGGGGAGAGGCACCCATGCCCGAGAACACGAACGACCAGCCCGACACGACGGCGAGCCCGCTCGAGGAGTTCCTCGACACGACGCCCACGGCTGACGAGTCACGGGCCCCGCTGCTCGGGACCACCCGCAAGCAGGGCCGCCAGCGCAAGCTGCAGATGGCGAAGTCCAAGGACCCCGAGCTCGGTCCGCTCGAGCTGCTCCCCGGGACCTGGGAGGCGGACGGCACGGGCTGGAACATGATCGCCCTGCCCTTCGCCGGCGGAGACCACGGCTTCCGGCTCCTGCTCAACCAGTACGACGAGACCCTGGTCTTCAGCCTCGTCGACAAGGGCATCCCCAACCGGGGTGTCAGCCACGACCACGACCGCGAGACCGACCAGTTCCTCGTCGCGCTCGACTACGAGCAGGGCATCCACCAGGTCGCGGTGGTCGACCGGCCGGAGAGCGACGTGCACGGCGACCCCGGCGCGGCGATCCACCACGAGCCAGGGCTCTTCCTCAACATGCTCAACCGGATCCCCGACGGCTTCGACATCGCGCGGCTCGCGACGATCCCGCACGGTGACTCCGTCCTCGCGCTCGGGAAGAGCCGGAAGCGCAAGGGACTCGCTCCCATCCCGCGGATGTTCGGGACGCCCATCGGCGAGGACGACACGTTCGAGGACGACGACTACCTCGAGCCCTACAAGTTCTTCCACGAGCACCCGTTCAAGGGCACCGTGGGCGCCGCCTCGTTCCCGGGCTTCGACCCGACCGAGCCCCACCAGCTGCTGCGGCTCGCCAACCGGGGGCTGGAGGACCAGGTCAAGGCCACGACGATCCTCGAGTTCGACTCGACCCACCCCACCGGCGGGATCTCCAACATCCCGTTCGTGGTCCGGCAGGCCAACGCCTCGTCGATGAAGTCGATGTTCTGGATCCACGAGATGAAGGACGGCAGCCTGCGCATGCAGTACCTGCAGGTCGTCATGCTCGACTTCTTCCGCCGCGAGGACGGGCTGCCCGGACGCATGCAGTGGCCCCACGTCAGCATCAACACGCTGACGCGCCGCCCCGACGTCGAGCCCGGCCCGCGGGCGCTCACCACCGACGCCGACCGGTGATCGTGCGTCAGGCGGCCGGCGGCTTGCTTCGGGCCTGACCGGCCTGAACGCGGTGGACGGCGGTGAAGGACACCGTGAGCGCGCGGGGTGCGGGGGCGACCCGGGGCGTGCGACGGCGGGGGAGTCGTAGCCACGACCGGGACCTCCCCCTCACTCGCGACCCGGGTCGGGGCGTTCGTCGTGGTGGGAGGAGCGGCTCGGAGGCAGCTCGGTTCAGCGCCTCGGCGACCTCCCGCGTCATCGGCAGTCTCATGTCGGACCTCTCTCCTGCGTTACCAGCAAAAACCGTACGCCGGTAACGCGCCGACCGCAACCACCAAACGCGTTATGCTGGTTCCGTGGCCGATGACGTGATCTCCCGCTACCCCGACCTCCCGCGGCCGGAGGCGCCGCAGGCCATCGCGACGGTGCGCGACTTCGTCAACACGGACGACCTCGAGACGGGCATCGACCTGCTCGTGACGGCTGTCGGCCTGTCGACCTACCTACGGGACGAGGGGCTGCTGGCGGGGACGGCGCGGGCGAGCAGGCGCGATCTGGAGCAGGCGCGCGAGCTGCGGGCCGGGCTCCGTGCGGCGCTGGTCGCCAACCACGACGGCAGCGGCGCCCCTGTTGAGATGCTCGGCCCTGCCGTCGAGCGCCTCGAGCTCCGGCTGACGTGGGGGGAGGACGGTCCGCGGCTCGAGCCGAGCCGCGCCGGCGTCGCGGCGGCGTTGGCCCGGATCGGCATCGCGGCGTACGAGGCGGCCCGCGACGGGACCTGGCCACGGCTGAAGATCTGCTCCTCCGACGCCTGCGAGTGGGCCTACTTCGACCACTCGAAGAACCAGTCGCGGCGCTGGTGTGAATACGGCTGCGGCAACCGCGCGAAGAGCCGGGCGCTGCGCGAGCGTCGCCGCGCCGCGCTCTAGTGGAGCTCGCGCGGATCCTCGAAGACGTCGGCGCTTCCCATGGGTGTCTTGTTCTCTAGCAAGGGGGTGGCTAGAGTACGAGCATGACGATGCCGCGGATGACGATCCCGACCCAGCGGGTGCTGCGCGCCCTCCTTGAGGACGCCGGCGTCGAGAGGTACGGCCTCGAAATCGCTGACCTGGCCGGGCTCGCCACAGGAACGGTCCACCCGATCCTGGCGCGGCTCGAGGGTGTGGGATGGCTGGAGTCGCGCTGGGAGGACATCGATCCGCGCGCCGAGGGTCGGGCCGCCCGGCGCTACTACCGGCTCACCGCCGACGGCATCGAGGCAGCCCGCGACGCCCTCGCCCGTGCCTACCGGCCACCGAGCCGCCGCGGCTTCGCGCCGGCCCCGAACCCGGGGCAGTCATGACCACCCCGTCCTGGGCGAGGACCCTGGTCACGCTCGCCTGCCGGCTGCTCCCCGCAGGACAGGTCAGGGACCGGTGGCGCGAGGAGCTCCTCGCTGACCTCGAGGTGCTCGCCGGCCGTGAGCGGGCGGCATACGTCGTCGGCGTGGTCGTCAACGCCTGGGCGCTCCGGTCCGCCGTGCGCGGCGGACAGGCCGGCGTCGCGGTCGCCCGGGCGGCGCGACGACCACTCGGGTGCCGGCTCAACCTGCGCCACTCCTGGCACGTCGTCAGCACCGAGGACGGCCACCCCTACTGGGAGTGCCGCGACTGCCACAAGACCTGGGTGACCGTACGGCCGCCCGGTGACTGGAGTCCCGGCTTCTAGCGGCAGCCCCGTCAGTGCGCGGTCGGACGGTAGACCAGCAGCTGGCTGCGTCCGTCGAAGGTCCGGGCGTCGAGCAGCTCGAGGTCGAAGTCGCCCGCGCCGCGGAGGATCGGGCTGGTGCCTGTCCGGCCGGAGATGACGGGGAAGATCGTCACCTCGATCCGGTCGACGAGGCCCGAGGCGAGGAGCGACCAGTTCAGCGAGAGGCTGGCCTGCGACCGCAGCGGGACGTCCGACTCCGCCTTCAGCCGCGTGACGACCTCCGCCGCGTCGCCGCGGGCGATGGTCGCGTCCGGCCAGCCCATGGTGTCCTCCAGGGTGGAGGAGATGACCGTGGCGGGCATGCGCAGCGTTCGCCGATTCCACTCGTCCTGGTTGTGGGGGTCGTCGCTGCCCAGCAGGATCTCGGCGTTCTCACGGAAAGTCGTCGCGCCGAAGACCATGCGCTGCTCGCTCTCGAAGATCGACGCCCGGTGCGCGAGGAGGTCCGGTCCCTGCTTGCTCCAGTAGCCACCCCAGTCGGCGTCCGGCCCGAAGGAGCCGTAGCCGTCCAGCGTGGAGAACACGTCCCAGGTGTAGGTCGCGGTCATGGTCCTGCCTCTCCGTCGGTGTCAGGTATGACGACCGGGGCGGGCGTTGAGACTCATCGGCGTTCGCTGCCCCTGCCGGCGACGTAGGCCGCGAGGTTGTCCAGGGTCGACGCGAGGGCCGCGAGGTGGACCTCCTCGTCGATGCCCTCGGGGACGTCGTCGGCCGTGACCGAGACGACGGTCCCGTCGTCGTGGGGTTCGAGCGCCCACGTCATCGTCATGGTGCCCGCCATCGAGGGGTGGTCGGAGACGAAGTCGGCCTCCTCCACGAGCCGCCGCGGCTCGTCGAGGTCGACGAACCTGACCTCGACCAGGTCGGTGTTGTCGCCCGCCTTGCCGATCGCCGTCTCGTCGTCGTAGGTCAGGACCAACCGGTAGCCACCACCGGCCCGCGCGTCGAATGACTCGAACCGGCCGGTCATTCCGGCCGGCGGGAGCCACGCGGTCCGGGCCTGCTCGTCGGTGAGCGCCGCCCAGACGACGCCAGGGGAGGCGGGGATCAGCGACCGGGCCGCGTCGGTCCGACCGGCCCGCGCAAGCGGTACCTCCTCCCGCGTCCCGCCACCCAGGACGTACGCCGCCACCGGCCGCGCGACCCACAGCCGCGGCCGCGCCGGCTCGGACACCTGGGCCCGGGTCCACGGGCCGCCCCCGGCCGCGAGGGACGCGGCGGAGAAGACGGCGGCCGCCTCGTCGAGCCGGTCGTCGGGGACCAGCTCGGCTCGCGCGGCGAGCTGGAGACCGTCGCCGGTGCCGGCGGGCTGGCCGCTGTCGAAGATGCTGATCCCGACGTCGGGCCGGGCCTCGAGGTTCTGCGAGTGCTGCGCCGCGGGCAGCGACAGCCAGACCAGCTCGAGCGACCACGCGTCGGCGGAGGGCGCCGGCTGCCACGCGGCGTACCAGACCGTCGACGACCAGGGCCGTCCCGAGGCGTCGGCGGTCGCCAGGGTGAGGTACTGGTTCGCCTCGAGCAGCCGCTGCGCCCGCTCGACCAGCTCACGCACCGGCTCGCTCATCGCGTCGGCCCGTCGACGTTGACCGTCGGGATGCCACCGCCGACCCGGGCGATGACGGCGAGCGACGGCTCGCCGGTCGGGTTCGACTCGCGGTGCACCGTCCAGGCTGGGACGTGCACGAAGTCCCCCGCCTGCGCGTCGAGGTGACCCTCGTGACCCTCGAACTCCAGCCGCAGCACGCCGCGCACGACGTAGAGGCTCGACTCGTTCCGCTCGTGGTGGTGCCAGCCCGACATCGCGCCGGGCTCGGTCACGACCTGCCCGGCCCAGAGCAGCGGCTGCTCGAAGGCCAGCGAACGCGCCATGCCCGGCGTCGGGTCGGCGGCGGTCAGGTCGGCCGGGGTGATGACCCGGACCGGGCGCGGCAGCTCTCGGCTCATGACGGTCAGCGTGCCACTTCGCGCGCCGATGCCGCAGCCGTGCGACGTTGGAGCACGCGCCTAGGGTCGAGAGGCGGAGTGACCGTCGACCGAGGAGCAGGCGTGAGCGAGAACGACCAGACCGGGCAGGCCACCATCGGCGTCATCGGGCTGGCGGTGATGGGATCCAACCTCGCCCGCAACCTCGCCTCGCGCGAGGGCAACACGGTCGCGGTCCACAACCGGACGACGTCGAAGACCGAGGCGCTGGTCGAGGAGCACCCCGAGGCCGGCTTCGTCGCGACCGAGACCATCGACGATTTCGTCGCCGCGCTCGCGAAGCCGCGCAAGGCGATCATCATGGTGCAGGCCGGTGCCGGGACCGACGCCGTCATCGACCAGCTCGCCGAGCGCTTCGAGGAGGGCGACGTCATCGTCGACGGCGGCAACGCCGACTTCCACGACACGATCCGTCGCGAGGAGGCGCTGCGCGAGCGCGGCCTCCACTTCGTCGGCTGCGGCATCTCCGGCGGCGAGGAGGGGGCGCTCCACGGGCCCTCCCTGATGCCCGGCGGCTCCGACGAGGCCTGGGAGGTCCTGGCCCCGGCGCTGCGCTCCATCGCCGCGGTCGCCGAGGGCGAGCCCTGCGTCACCCACGTCGGCCACGACGGCGCCGGCCACTTCGTGAAGATGGTGCACAACGGCATCGAGTACGCCGACATGCAGCTGATCGCGGAGTCCTACGACCTGCTGCGTCGCATCGGCGGACACGACCCGGACGCGTTGGCCGACGTCTTCGAGGAGTGGAACGGCGGCGACCTCGAGTCCTACCTGATCGAGATCACCGCCGAGGTGCTCCGCCAGACCGACGCCGACACCGGCCAGCCACTGGTCGACGTGATCCTCGACCAGGCCGGGTCCAAGGGCACCGGCGTCTGGACGGTCCAGAACGCGACCGGGCTCGGCGTCCCGACGACCGCCATCGGCGAGGCCGTCTTCGCCCGGGCGCTCTCGTCCTCCGAGGACCACCGCGACGCCGTGCGGCGTACGTTCCCGGACCGGCCCGACCTCCCCGAGGCGCCCGACGGCTTCGAGGACGACGTCCGCTCGGCGCTCTACGCCTCCAAGGTCGTCGCCTACGCCCAGGGCTTCGACCTGATCCGCGCCGGCGCCGAGGAGCACGACTGGGACATCGACCTCGCCGCGGTCGCCCGGATCTGGCGCGGCGGCTGCATCATCCGCGCGAAGTTCCTCGACCGGATCGCCGAGGCGTTCGACGACGACCCGTCCCTCGTCACCCTGCTCGCCCATCCCTACTTCGCCGACGCCGTCCGCGACGGCGAGGCCGCCTGGCGTCGCGTCGTCGCGCTCGCCGCCACCTCCGGGGTGCCGGCGCCTGCCTTCGGGTCCGCGCTCGCGTCGTACGACGCGCTCGCCTCCGAGCGGCTGCCGGCCGCACTGATCCAGGGCCAGCGCGACTTCTTCGGCGCCCACACCTACCGCCGGACCGACCGCGACGGCGTCTTCCACACCCTCTGGTCGGGCGACCGGTCGGAGGTCAGCGAGTGAGCGTCGCCTCCTGCGCGATCCCGCCGAGCTTCTCGGGGTTGCGGACGGCGTAGATCCGGGTGATCCGGCCGTCCTCGACGGTCATGCTGATCGCGGTGTCGTAGCCGTCGACGACGTCGACGATCTTGGCGGCGGGGGCGCCGTTGAGGACGACCGGGACGATCCTGGCGCCGGCCCCGAACTTCGGGAAGGTGCGGAGCAGGTTGGCGACCTTCTTGGCGCCGAGGACCGGGTTGAGGGTCGCCTGGGCGATCCCGCCGCCGTCGGCGACCAGCACGACGTCCGGGGCGAGCGCGTCGAGCAGGGCTTGGAGGTCGCCGCCGGTGACCGCGGCGAGGAACCGCTCGACGACCTCCTGCTGCTCGCTGCGGCTGACGGCCGTCCGGGGGCGCCGGGCGGCGACGTGCTCGCGGGCGCGGTGGCCGATCTGGCGCACCGCGGCGGCGGACTTGTCGATCGCGTCGGCGATCTCGGCGTACGGCACGTCGAAGACCTCGCGGAGCACGAACACCGCCCGCTCGGTCGGGGTCAGCGTCTCGAGCACCGTCAGCATCGCGAACGAGACGCTCTCGGCGAGCTCGACGTCGTCGGCGACGTCCGGCGTGGTGAGCAGCGGCTCGGGCAGCCACTCGCCGACGTAGTCCTCGCGCCGTCGCGCGTTGGCCCGCAGCCGGTCGAGCGCCTTGCGGGTGACCATCCGGACGAGGAAGGCGCGCGGGTCGCGGACCTCGCCGCGCGCCGCCTCGCCGATCGCGTCCCACCGGATCCACGTCTCCTGCACGACGTCCTCGGCCTCGGAGGCGGCGCCGAGCATCTCGTAGGCGACGGTGAAGAGCAGGCCGCGGTGGGTGACGAACGGGTCCACGCTCACGACCGTACGACGTGCGGCCGGTCCGGTCGGGCTGCCAGCGGCTTGAGCCCGCACGCCGCCGCGAACCCGTCGGACTCGATGCCGAGCGCGACGTTGGGGCGGGTCGTGAAGTTGGCGAAGGCGACCACCGCGGTCAGCTCGAGCAGGGCCGCGTCCCCGAGCTGCTCGCGCAGGGACGCGACCATCTCGTCGGTCACGGTCGGTTCGGTCTCGGTCATCGCCTCGGCGTAGGCGAGCACCTCGCGCTCGAGCGGCGTGAACGCTTCCGACTCGCGCCAGCGCGGGACCTCGCGCGCCTTGTCCATGTCCAGGTCGCGGTTGTGGGCCTCGAAGTAGTTGAAGTCCAGGCACCAGGAGCAGCCGACCTGCGACGCGACGGCCATGTGGGCGAAGGACTTGAGCTGCTCGTCGCACTCGCTCCACTTCTTGAGCTTGCCGCCGAGCCCGGCCAGGTCCATCAGCAGCCGTTGGTGGTGCCAGTAGACGCCGATCGACGTCGGCACCGTGCCGAGCGTCTTCTTCGCGAACCGCTTGACCAGCCAGCCCTTGGGGCCGGTGATCTCGGCGGCCGGGATCCGGGTCGTTCCAGACATGACGTCCTCCTGTGTCGATGGGGTTCGACATCAAGACGCCGGCCGCGGCGCAGATGTGACACGTCCGCGCTGACACGCCGGACGTCATACGAATCGGTCGTCATGGCGCACGATTCGTATGACGTCCCGCGGCGGGCTCAGCGGCGCTTGATCTGGGAGATGATCGTCTCGTCGATCCGCCTCGGGGGTCGCGTGCTGTAGAGGCGCTTCTCGTGGCGCTCAGGCTGGACGAGACCTCGGTAGGGGGTGGGGTCGCTCGACGCGTGGTGCGCCCGCACCTCCGCCTCGACTCGCGACCGGATCAGCTCGGCCACCGTCAGCCGCTCGCTGGCCAGCTGGAGCGCGAGCTCCTGCAGGACGTCCCCCGACGTCGTCTCCTCCCGGATGGTCACGTCGATTGACATGGCCGCATGGTGTCACCGCTTCGCGCGCGTGTCAGGCGTCCGGCGCCGCGCGTACGTCCCCAGTGAGAGCTGAGACCGCGCGCTCACGCTGAACCGCTGTAGGCCCCGCTGACCACCGCGTCGACGTCGATCCGCGGGCGTCCACTCGTCCCGACGTTCACGACAGAGAGGGTGTGGGCGCCCTGAAGGGTCCCGGTCCACACGATGCTGCGGTGGACCTTGGACGAAGCGCGGGTGTCGACGGTCGCGACGCGGACGCCATCGACGAGGACCCGTGCCTGCCCGCGATCCGGTGCACGTTCCATGACGAGCGCGACCGGGTACGCCGATCCCGCGAGGTCAGCAGGCATGGAGAAATTGATCCGTGCTCCCGAGGATGACGTGCGAAGCGCCGTCCCAGCGGACCAGCATGCGCAATTGGTGATGGCCCAGCTTCCAGTCTTGCTGACGACCAGGGGCTCGTAGCGATAGGCCAAGCCGTCCTGTTGGTAGACGACCGGCGCGAGGCGCACGAAGTCGGTCGCGATGTTGCCGGCGCAGTCGCGAGCGCGGACGTCGTAGCCCCAGAACTTGTCGGACCCGCCGCCTTCCTGGTCGTCGTAGTCACTGACCGTTCTCGTGACCGACTTGGTGCTGCTCCAGGCGGTCCAGGGCCTCGTCTGGTCGTCGAGCACCTCGCGATAGCTGTAGCCGCAGATGCCGGACGCGTCCGTGGCCGACCACTGCGCTCGCATCTGGAGCGACGACGAGAGCGGCCAGTTGGCCTCAGCGTCGAAGGTGGTTGCACTGATCGTCGTCAGGCGTACGAATGCTCCGCGCTCGGGTAAGTCCAGCACTGGTGGGGTGGTGTCCGCAGCGGCGGTTGCGGCCCCGCCCGCGAGGGTGGGTGCGAGGACGGCGAGCGCCGTCATCAGCAGGACATGTCCGACTCTTGGCTTGGTCATCGCTGCTCCCCATGTGAGACCTCAGTCCACGGCCTTGGGTAGCACGCTCAGAGGTGCAGATGTGGGCGCTCGGCGAGGATCCCCAACTTCGGGTGTCAGCGCCTCACTCCGGTGCCATCCGTACGACGGGGGCCGGGGTGGGCCGAGCGTGGGTGAGTGGCGGCCAGCGGGTGTCGCGCCAGCCGCCGACCAGACCGAGCAGGGCCTCGGTGGCGAGCCGGTCGCCGCGGCGCCAGGTGGCGGAGCCGAGGTAGGACGAGCCGGGGGCATCGGCGTCCGGATACCCGTCGAGCAGCGCCGCGTAGTCCCCGCGGTCCCACGCCGCGTCGAGCTGGGCGAGGGCGTCGACGAGGCGGGACATCGCGGTGCGGTAGCGGATCACCCGGTGGGGATCCCACGCGAACTCGTCGACCAGCCGGTCGCCGGCCTCGGCACCCCGCGCGACCAGCGCGAGGATGACGTCCTCCGGCATCCGGAGGTTGAGCCCGCCCTCGCCCTCGCGCAGCCGGATCTCGACGACGCGCTCGGCGTAGCCGCGCTGGGTCACCTGCGTGTTGTCCGACCAGTTCTGGACCGTGTCGCGCAGCGCCTGGGCGAAGCCCCCGACCGAGTCGAACGGCACGACCCTCGGGTCGACGCCGCCCTCCGCCGGTGACGGCAGCCAGGTCAGGTCGTCGGGGTGCTGCGGGTGCGGGGTCGCGAGGTTGATGCCGAAGGTCGGGCGGCTGGGCAGCAGGGAGTCGAAGAAGTGCATCGGGAAGTTGCTGCTGATCCCGCCGTCGGAGAAGAGGTGGCGCACCACGCCCTGCCCGCCGGCGTGGTCGACGGCGTAGAGCGGCACCGCCGCCAGCAGCCCTGGGAAGCTCAGGCTCATCCGCGCCATCACCACCAGCGGCAGCGCCTCCGGGCCCGGCCGTCGCTCGCCGTCGGACGAGCGGCCCGGACCGGGGAAGTAGAAGAGCGGCTCACCGGTCGTCGGGTGGTGGTGGTGCGAGGCCGGGAAGCCGCCCTTGAGCGCGGTCACGACGCGCTCGGGGAACAGGCGCATCATCTCGGCCTCGTCGAAGAGGAAGACCTGCTGGCTGAAGGGCAGCCGGAACGGCCGTCGCAGGGTCAGGTCGGTGGTCATGCACTGCAGGTCGATCGTGCGCTGGCCGCGGACCTCGCCGACCGGCGTACGCGCATGTCCGTCGAGGTACGCCGCCCACGCGGCGAGACCGTCGGCGCCCCAGAGGTCGCCGAGCGTGAGGCAGCGTCCCTCCGGCAGACCGGCGACGCCGTCCACGGCATCGGCCAGCCACTCCGTGAGGCCGGGGGTCTTCGAGTCCCCCGAGTGGGTCCCACCGTCGGTCAGGCCGAAGTCGTGCTGCGGCAGGACGCGGAGCGCCGACCGGGCAAAGCCGACGACCGCCAGCGCGACGCCCGCGACCAGCGCGAGCACCAGCACCAGCAGCAGACCGAGACCGACGCGCAGCCACTCGCCGCCGTCCTCCGGGACACCGGCGGCGAGCAGCTGCGCGAGGAAAGTGAGGGCGAGCACCAGCGACAGTCCGCCCCAGAACCAGGCCCGGTGCTGGCGGACCAGGGCGATGAGCGCGGCCCGGGGGCCGTTCCCGCCGATCGCCGCGAGCAGCACGTGGAATACACCCTCGGTCCGCGGTGTCGGCTGGAAGAGCGACTCGAGCCGCTTCGAGACGTCGAGCGGCAGCACCGCGAGCGACTGGAAGCCCGTCGCAGGACGCTCCGTGTCGTGGGTCCGGCGGTACTCGGCCGCGGCCGCGACGACCGCCGCGATGGCGCCGGCCGAGGTGCCGCCGATGTTGCGTAGCCGGTAGCGCGTCGCGAGCTTGCAGATCGTCAGCGGATAGACGACACCCGAGGTGATGCCGCCCTTCATGATCACGTCGCACTCGGCCGGCGCCACGCCCTGCGGCACGACGTACGACGCGCGGCTCAGCTCGTCGATCTCCTGGATCGCCCGCTCCTGCTCGGGTCCCTGCACCTGGTCCATGCCGACCTACGATCCGCTCGTGCCGGGTCGACGAGCAAGGTAGTCGGGCGCCTCACGGCGCGCCTGGGTGAGCCGGTCCGCGGCCCAACGACCCCGTCCCTCGCTGTCGAGGGAGCGGTCGGCGGCCATGATCGTGACGTCGTCGGCGATCACCTCCGCGTACTGCTCCCACGCGCGCTGCTCGACCCGCAACGACCCGAGTCCGCGTGCGACACCCTGCATCGACGCGCTCCCACCCGCCGCGGCGGTCGCGGCGAGCGCGATCCAGCCGGCGGTGCTGCTGCCGATCAGGGTGCCGACCGTCCCGAGGCCGGCGACCGCCGAGAGCACGGCGGCGGCCGCGGTCAGCACGCTCGACACGCAGCTCCGGACCGAGGCCCGGCGGCCCAGCCTGCCCGCGTACCACTCGGCGTCCCGCGCCTCGTCGGCGAGCGCCCACAGCGCTTGGTAGTAGCCACGCTCCTCGGGCCGCAGCTCGGCTTGCGGGTGCCAGCCGAGGTCGACGACGACCTGCCAGGCCCGTGAGCCCGGCTCGAGACCTCCCCGGTCGGTCTCGTGCCGGAGCACGCGCTCGGTGATTCCGATGCTCACGGTCCTCACCTCCCCGATCGGTCCGTGACGGCGATGAGGAGACGGCGACGGGTCGCGTGATACCGCGCCGGAGGAAGAGGAAGGATCCGGCTGCGCCCGCGCCCGGCGGGGTGATCTAATGCCGATCGTCATCACCGTCGGGGGAGAGCAGGAACCGGTGCATCGTCTCGTCTCGGGGTTGCTTGCTGCTGCGCTCGCAGCCACCCCGCTTGTGGCCGCGGCCGCGCCGGCGCAGTCATCCTGTCGGCCGAAGGTCGCGCGCATCGCCCTCCCGGACGACTTCCGGGCCGGCGAGACGGCCGTGGGCCGCGTCAGGCTGACCTGTGCTCCGGGCGCCGACCTGGTCGTGCGGGTCTCTGAGAACAGCGGACACGTCGAGATTCCGGCCTCCGTGGTCGTGCGGGCAGGGCGACGATCGACGCCGTTCACGATGACCGCGGACACGCACTACAGCCCGTCCTACGTGGCGAAGGTGACGGCACGGCGGAACCGCTCCTCCCTGACGGCGCGGCTCACGGTGGCGCCCGGGCTCAACGTGATCCAAGTCCCTGTGGGCGACCGGCCGAACGACGTCGGGCTCCAGGTGTACTTCACCGGCCCGCTCCCCGAGCCGGGCGGCACCGTCGCGGTGCGCTCGGACGACCCGGCCGTCAGCGTGCCCGCGACCCACACCTTTCAGGGCGGGGCGACGGGTGGGGGCGTCCCCGGGATCACGGTGCAGCCGGTCACCGAGGAGACCGAGGTCGCCCTGTCGGTGACCTATGGCCGCAGGACCGTGGCCACCACGACGACGCTCGTCCCGCCGGCGGACCCCTACGACGTCATCGCCACGCTCGTGGCGCAAAACGCGCGCGAGACCGAGTACGGCGGGACACGGTCGGGCCAGTACGACGTGTGGCTCGACGCTCCTGCACCCCCTGGTGGCCTGGAGTTCGCGTGGCGGATCCGGGACGAGGATCCCGTCGCTACCCTCGACACATCCCCGTATGGACACGTCCCGGGCGGCGGGACGAAGGCTGCGGCGCGCCTCCTCCTCGCGCCGGTGGCTTCCACGCACGTCGTCGTCCTGGAGGCGGCGTTCGGTGACCGGGTGTTCGAGCTCCCGATCACCATCGAGCCTCGCCCTACAGACCTGGTGCTGCCCGACTCCGTGGTCGGCGGCGACACGTTCACGGGCTCCGTTGTCACCGCGGGCCCTGCCTCCGTCGACACCGTCGTGGAGCTCGTCGCCTTCGGGCCGGTGGACCTCCCGGCTCGGGTCGTGGTCAGGGCGGGCGAGACGGCGGCGAGCTTCACCGGGACCACCTTCAGCGTCGAGGAGGAGCGCGTGGTCACCGTTCACGGCTCCTTCGGTGCTGGTCACTCCCTCGAGACGGCGTACACGACGGTCGTCCCCTGACCCTCTGGACGCGCCGCTCGCCCGGTGCTCCACTGGAGGATGCGGTTCACGCTGACGACCCGGGCCACCCCGGACCAGGTGCGGGAGGCCCTCACCGACTTCTCCGAGCGCCGCCTCGAGACGTGGAGCCAGACCCTCGACCCGACGACGTACGACGCCCGCGTGGTCGGCGACACCTGGGCCGTCGCGAAGGAGAGCACGCCACGCTCGCCATACTGGGTCGTCTGCCGCTATGACTGGTCCGACCCTGACGTCGTGCGCTGGACGATGACCGAGACGAGCTGGGGCGGTGGTGGCTCCGGCTCGGTGTGGATCGAGCCGGCCGGCGAGGGCAGTCGGCTCGACGTCGAGTGGACCTACACGGGCAAGACGAGCTTCCGCGACCGCCTGCTGCTGCCGCTGATCCAGGCCTGGCCGATGAACCGGGTCATCGCCGGGATGTGGACCAAGGCGCTCGACCGCTTCGCGGGGTGATGAGTTCTCGCCGCTCCGCCCGTCATACCTCCGACACGACGAGACTGGAGGACGACGATGACCGTGAAGCCGGAGGATCGGGACGTGGACGACCTGCGCGACCTGTCGGGCGTCGGTGAGGCCGAGTTCTCGGTGCTGGCCGAGCGCCACCGCCGTGAGCTGCACGTCCACTGCTATCGGATGCTCGGCTCCTTCGAGGACGCCGAGGACGCGGTGCAGGAGACGTTCCTGCGTGCGTGGCGGCGGCGCGAGACCTTCGAGGGCCGCTCGACGTTCCGCGCGTGGCTCTATCGGATCGCGACCAACACCTGCCTCGACCTGCTGGAGCGGAAGCGGCCGGCGGCGGCGACCGGGGGCGAGGTGCTCTGGCTGCAGCCCTACCCGGACCGGCTCCTCGACGAGCTCGTCACCGGCGAGGCCGACGACCCCGAGGCCGTGGTCGTCGCCCAGGAGACGATCGAGCTCGCCTACGTCGTCGCGGTCCAGCACCTCGCCCCGCGGCCGCGCGCCGTCCTCATCCTCCGCGACCTGCTCGGCTGGCCGGCGAAGAACGTCGCCGAGCTCCTCGGCGACTCGGTCAACTCCGTCAACAGCGCCCTCCAGCGGGCCCGCGCCGGCATGCGGGAGCACCTGCCCGCCGAGCGGCAGGACTGGCGCGGCACCGGCGCGGAGGACCCGGAGACCCGCGAGCTCGTCCGTCGCTTCAGCGAGGCCAGCGCGGTCGTCGACATCGACGCGATCGCGGCCATGCTGCGCGAGGACGTCCGCTACGCGATGCCGCCGATCCCCGGCGTCTTCGCCGGCCGCGAGGCGGTCCTGGCCGACTGGCGCGACCAGGGCTACGACGACATGCCGGCGCTGCGGGCGCTGCCGACCGCCGTCAACCGGCAGCCGGCCGTCGCCTACTACCACTGGCACGAGGACGAGTCGGCCTGGCTGCCGCTGGCGATCGACGTGATCCGGGTCAGCGGTGGGGAGGTCACCGAGGTCTACATCTTCTCCGCGGACCGGTTCCCGACGCTCGGCCTGCCCGAGCGCCTGGAGGCCGACGGGACGGTGCGGTCGTGAAGCGGCTGCTGGGCAGGGGGCTGCTCGCCACCCTCGTCGCGAGCATCGCCACGACCGTCGGCGCCGCCCTCGCGCAGTCCCTGGGAGTGGACTTCTGGCTCCCCGGGGCTCCCGAGCCGATCCCGGTCGCGGGGTTCGGGGTCATGACCGGGATCTGGTGCGTGGTCGGCCTCGTGGTCGCGTCGCTGGTCCGGCGCTTCGCCACCCGGCCCGACCGGCGGTGGGTGCAGGTGGCCGTGGCGCTGACCGTGGTGTCCCTCGTGCCACCAGTGATGACCGGCGCCGGGGCCGCGACGGTGGCGACGCTGATGGCGCTCCACCTCGTCGCCGCGGCCGTCGTCATCCCGGCGGTCGCACGCGCCCTCGCACCGGCGGCCGGGGTTAACCCTCGTCGACCCGGGGGCTCGCCCCGTGTCGCGGACGGGTCGCCCGCCCCGACCGTGGAGGCATGACACAGGAACTCGACACCCGCACCACCGCTGCCGCGGCGACGTCCCGTCCTCGGGACGTCGTCGTCGGCGCCGCCCTCGTCGCCGGCGCCCTTCTCTTCCTCCCCTCTGGGCTGCTCCACCCGGAGCCCGGGCCCGGAACCGGCCTCGAGCAGGTCCACGACATGGTGACCGACCCGCTGTGGATCCCGTCCGCGGCACTCATGGTCGGAGCCTTCGCCCTCTTCGCCGTGGCGTTCGTCCGGCTCCGCAACGGCGCCGAACGGCTGCGCCGGGTGCTCGGCTGGGGCGCGCTGACCTCGGCGGCCGTGGCTCTCGGAGCCTTCGTCTACCTCTTCGGACAGGTGGGCGCCGAACCGCTCGCCCGCGACGAGGCCACCTGGTTCTCCTGGGTCATGTTCGCCACCCACCTGGTCGTCAACCCCGCCTGGGGACTCGCGGTCGCGGCGATCGCGGTCGCCGGCGCCAGCACCCAGCGCCGCCACGGACCGAGCTGGCTGCTCAGCCTCGTCGCCGGCGTCGTCGGTGGCCTCGCCTGGGCGGTCTCGATGGTGACCGCGCCCTACCTCGACCTCGACGACGTGCTCTTCCCGATCGCCGGCACGCTGCTGACGCTCTGGTTCCTGGGCCACGGGATCGCCTTCCTGCGCGGCGGCAGGTGAGCCCCTGCCCCCGGCCGCCCGTCCGTGGAAGCATCACGCCATGACCCGGACCGGGCGGCTGGCCTGGCCCACGGCGATCGCGGTGGCGGTCGTCGTGGCCGTCGGCTTCCTGTGCGGCGTCCACGTGGAGAACCTCCACAACGGGCTGCTCGGTCTGTCCTTCACGTTCGTCGGCGCGCTGGTCGTGCGCCACAGCCCGGACCCGGACTCGCCGGGCCACCGGGAGGGTCGGCTGTTCCTCCTCAGCGGCGTGGCGTCGGGGCTGATGTTCACCTGCCGCCAGATCGGCTACGCACCCGAGGTGCCGGGTGCCGCGTGGTTCGCGTGGTGCGGGATCTGGCCGCTGCCGCTGGTGATGGTGCTCACCGGCGTGACGATCATGGCCTTCCCGACCGGCCGGCTGCCCGGGCCGCTGTGGCGGCGACTGGCAGTGGCCTCGGCGGCGGTCGCCGTACCGCTGGCGCTGATGTCGGCCCTGTGGCCCGTCGAGTACGGGCGCACCGGCGTGCTGGTGGACCACCCGATCGACCTCCCGGGGGCCGAGGCCGTGCAGGGCTTCTTCACCGTCGCCAGCAACATCGCCTACCCGGGCTTCCAGGTCCTGTGGGTCGCCTGCCTGCTCGTCCGGATGCTCGGGGCCGAGAAGCCCGAGAGCCGGCAGCTGTGGTGGTTCGTGGGCGCCGCCGCGGCGAGCGTCGTCGCGATGGTGCTCGGCATCGTCGTCGGTGACTCGCCCATCGCCGGCCTGCTCTTCGTCTCCCTGCTGCCCGTCGCGGCCGGCATCTCGATGGTCGAGTCGTCCTACGAGCGCCTGGTCACCGACCTGCGTACGTCGGCGCAACGCATCGTCACCGCGGGGGACGACGCCCGGCACCGGCTCGAGCGCGACCTCCACGACGGCGCGCAGCAGCGGCTGGTCACCCTCGGCCTGGACCTGGGGTCGCTGGTCGAGCTGGCGGCGGCCTCGGGCAACACCTCACTGAGCGACGCGGCCTCGCGAGCACGGGTCGAGCTGCTCGAGGCGACGGCGGAGCTGCGCGAGCTCGCCCAGGGCATCCACCCCACGATCCTGACCGAGCAGGGGTTGGTCCCTGCGGTCGAGCGACTGGCCGACCGCTCCCCGATCCCGGTCACCGTGCGCGCCCGGCTGTCCGCTCGCTTGCCCGGCGAGCTCGAGGAGGCGGCCTACTACGTGGTCTCCGAGGCGCTCACCAACGCCGTGAAGCACTCCGGCGCCGGGGCCGTGAGCATCGAGCTCGAGCTGGTCGCGGACGGGGTCGCCGTACGGGTCAGCGACAACGGCCGCGGGGGAGCCGACGTCGGCGGGCACGGGCTGGTCGGGCTGGCCGACCGGATGCTGATGCTCGGCGGCCGCCTCGTCGTCGACTCGGGCGACGGCGGCACGACGGTCGAGGCGGTGCTGCCGTGCGCGTGATCGTGGCCGACGACGCCCTGCTGTTCCGTGAGGGCCTGACCCGCGTCCTGGCGTCGATCGGGTTCGAGGTGCTCGGCGTCGCGGGCGACGGGGAGGAGGCGGTGCGGCTGGTCGGGCAGGACCCGCCCGACGTCGCGGTCCTCGACCTCCGGATGCCGCCGGGCCACGGCACCGAGGGGCTGGAGGCGGCGGTCCGGATCCGCGAGCGCTGGCCGTCCGTCGGCGTACTGCTGCTGTCGCAGTACGTCGAGGCGCACTACGCGCTGCGGCTGATGACCGAGTTCGAGGGCGGTGTGGGCTATCTGCTCAAGGACCGGGTCTCGGCCCTCGAGTCCTTCGGCCAGGACCTGCGCCGGGTCGCGGCGGGCGAGACGGTGATCGACCCGGAGCTGGTGTCGCTGCTGGTCGCCCGCCGCCGGGAGGAGGACCCGCTCGGCGCGCTGAGTGAGCGGGAGCGCGACGTGCTCAGCCTGATGGCGCAGGGCCTCTCCAACGTGGCGATGGCCGAGACGCTCTTCCTGTCGACGAAGACGATCGAGGCCAACGTCAGCAGCATCTTCACCAAGCTGGGCCTCGCGCCCGACGCCCGCGACCACCGGCGCGTGCTCGCGGTCCTGACGTTCCTGCGCGGTGGCGGCTAGCTGGTCGACTCGTGCCCGGCTCAGCTCCCGGCAGGGAACTGGGGGCAGGTCCTGCGGTAGGCGTCGTCGCCGAAGTAGGTCTGCCACTCGGCGACGGTGAGGTTGCGCCCGGCGAGACGGCAGGCGGCCTGGGCCATCCGGTCCGGGTCGAGGTCCCACTCCACGACGCCGAACCGACCGTTGGCCGCGACCGCCTCGCCGTCGGGGCGGAGGAACGCCTCGGGGAAGTTCATGGCCGTCTCCGCCGGGATGGATCCGACCCGGGTCCAGTCCTCGCTGTCGTAGAGACGAGCGGCATTGCTCCCTCCCGACGTGAGCAGCCGGTCGCCGTCGGTGCTGAAGCTCATCTCCCGGATCGTCCCGACCGAGCCGGGGAGCACAGCGGTGGGCGTCATGGTGCCGGGGTCGAGCTCCACCATCTGCCCGAGGTCGTCCGCGACGACGATGCGACCGATGCCGCCGTCGGTGGCGCTGACGACGCCGCCGTAGGCCCGCACGCTCCGGCCGTGGCCCCCTGCGAGGTCGAACAGCGCAGCGCGGAGTCGGGTCCGCTGGCCGTAGACGATGTGGCTGTTCGGCAGGTCGTAGCGGACGAGCATCTGGCGTCCGGCGTCGGTGAGGGTGACCGCCACCGGAGCCCCCGGGACGTCCACGGCGCGACCGGTCAGGTCGCCCGAGACCGTGCTGAACTCGCGCAGCGCGAAACGGCCCTGCGACCGGGGGACCGACACCCAGGCGACGGACTCGTCCTCACCACGAAAGACCCAGTCGCCGCGCCGTACCGGGGACAACGGGACCCGCGGTCCTCCCGAGGAGGCGTCCGCCAGACGGATTCCCTCCTCCTCCAGGAGGGCGAGCACGCGGCCTCCCGCCCAGAGGGCGCCGGCCTCGACGTCGACCCGCGCGACCTCGTCGCCGGTCCGGACGTCGATGATCCGGTGCGGGCCGAAGCCCCCGAGCGGCACGGTGTCGAGCAGCCGGCCGGTGTCGTCGTAGCCGGCCATCGCGCTGGCGCCCGGCGCCACGATGCGCGCGATCGGCCCGGACCCGTCGAGCCGCCACCGGTGGATCCCGTACTGGAACGAGACCAGCTCGTTGCCGCGCGAGACGGCGAGGTCGCCGACCTCCCCGAACTGGGGGTCCCGCCGGATGCCCGTGACCTGCCCGTCGACCAGGGAGCGTTCCTCGACCTCCCCGAACAGGCTGCCGCAGTAGAGGCGGTCCATGGCCGGCGCGACGGCTGCCGCGGCGCACGGCCACAGGTCGGGGTCGTCCCGCAGGTCGACGGTCCACCGTTCCCTGCCCGTACGGCGGTCGAGCGCCACGATCTGGTCGTCCCCGGTGCCGACGACGAGCCCGCCCCGGGTCACGGACACGAAGTTGTGCGTGGAGAACGGTGGCGTGGGATAGGTGCGCTGCACCTTCAGGGTGCGGGCGTCGACGACACGCAGCGGACCGTTCATCGAGCCGAGGTAGAGCCGACCGGAGTGGTCGAAGGTGACCGCACCCGTGTCGCGCCAGTTGTAGGCCCCCTCGGGTCGCGGCAGCCCCGGGAGGACCGCGAGCCGGGTGGCCTCGTCGACGTCGTAGGTGGCGAGGTCGCCGTTGAAGCCGCCGGTGACGGCGGCGATCCGGCCGGCGTGGTTCAGGGCGAGGTCGCCCCCGCTGAAGGGAGTCGGAACCGGGCCGAACAGCGCTCGTCCCGAGGCGATGTCGAAGACCGTCAGCAGCGTACAGGCCCGCCCGTTGGTGGCCTCGATCTGTTCCGGGAACCCGCAGTCGTCGACCGTGGCTGGGTTGAACACGAGCTGGGCGACCCGCGTGCCGTCGCCGCTGACCCGCAGCACCTGCTGGTTGGTGTTGGGCCTCACGACGCGTTCGAAGGCAGGTCCGAGTTCTCCGGTGTCGAGATCGACGACGTGGAGGCGCTCGCCGCTGGCGATGACCGCCTCGGAGGTCCCGGGGATCGTCGCCCCCTGGCTGACCTCGTAGGGAAGCGGCAGGTGGCCCATGAACCCCGGCGCGTCGGTGAAGGTGCCGAGCAGGGCCGACTCGGAGAGCGGGTCCCGCCGCCCTCGCCACGCCTCGACGGCCAGGAGCGCCGCGGCCGACCGGTTGGTCGTTCGCAGGGTCAGCGACCGGCTCACCAGGGCCTCGTGGGCGGCCAGGGTCCGTGCCTCCCGGGCGGCGTCGCGCTCCACCGCCGCGGTCCGGCCGCGGTCCACGGCGACCAGGCCGGCGACGAGCGCGCCCACCAGTCCGGCGGCGACCCCGGCCAGGAGGATCCGCAGCCGGCGGTTCTGCGTCCGCTCGCGACGCGCCTGGCGCTCCAGCTCGGTCCGCTCGGCGTCGGCGTGCCCGATCGAGGCCTCGAGGAAGGAACGCTCGAGGCTGGTGGGCTGGGCGTCGGGGCGCGCGGCCCACTCCCGCGCCGCGGCCAGCCGGACGCCGGTGTAGAGCTCGCTGTCCGGTCTCCCCAGCCGGTCCCACTCGGCGGCCGACTGGGCGAGGTGCCGCCACCGTCGTTGCCCCTCGCGGTCCTCCTCCAGCCACGTCCGCAGGCGCGGCCAGGCCCGGACGAGCGACTCGTGGGCCAGCTCGACCGCGCCGCCCGTGGTGGTGAGCAGGCGGGCGCGGACCATCAGGTCGACCACACGGGTCCGCTCGGCGTCATCGCCGACGGTCGCCCGGTCGACGGGCGCCCGCACGGCCTCACCGTGCTCGGAGAGCCCGGCCATCCGCAGCATCAGCCAGCGCACCTGGGACCGGCCGTCGTCGGTCAGGCTCTCGTAGAGACGGTCGGCCGACGCCGCCACGGCGCCGCTGATCCCGCCGCTCGACCGATAGCCGCCCACGGTGAGCAGGGTGCCCTCGCGCCGCTGCCACGTCTCGGCGAGCGCGTGGGAGAGCAGTGGCAGCGCCCCGGGCTCGCTGGCGGCGTCACGCAGCAGGAGGTCGACGAGCCCGGACTCCAGGTGTAGCCCGGCGACCCGGGCCGGGCCCTCCACGGTCGCCCGCAGCCGCTCACCCACCAGCGGTGCGACGAGGTGCACGCCCCGTTCCGCCAGCGTCGCCACGGCCGGGCTCGCCACCAGGCCGGCCACGTGGTCCGACCGGAGCGTGAGAACGACCAGCCCGCACCCGGCGAAGGCGGCCACCTGGTCCAGCCAGGAGCCGACGTCGGCGTGCTTCAGCGAGCCCGCGAAGAGCTCCTCGCACTGGTCGATGCACAGCACGCCGTCCTCGCCCACCTCGGCCCTGGCAGCCGCCAAGGCGCCGAGCGGGTCGGCGCCCGGGCTGAGCACCGCGACGGCATGACCCCGGGCCCGCAGCGCGGGGACGAGCCCGGCCCTCATCAGCGACGACTTGCCGCATCCCGAGGGGCCGACCAGCACGAGCAGCGGGTGCTCGGAGAGCCGCTCGAGGCACTGGTCCACGTCCTCCTGGCGGCCGAAGAAGGTGTCCCGGTTCTCGCCGTCGTAGGGCACCAGGCCCATCCATGGGCAGTCCCCGGACGCCGCGCGGGCGTCGTGGTCCGCGGCCAGCGACGGGTCCTGGGTCAGGATCGCGCGCTCGAGGGCGACGAGTCCCGATCCGGGGTCGAGACCCAGCTCGCTCCCGAGCGCCCTCCGGGCGGTCCTGATCGACGCGAGGGCGTCACGCTGACGGCCGCAGCGGTACTGCGCAAGCGCCAGCAGCTCCCAGCGGCGCTCGCGCCACGGCTGCTCGCCGGCGAGCACGACCGCCTCCGACACGGCCTCGTGGTGGCGGCCGGCGTCCAGCTCCGCCTGGAGCCTGTCCTCCTGCGCGGCGTGCCGGACCTCCTCCAGCCGAGCCGCCTCCAGACGTCCCGGCACCCAGTCGACGAGCTCGGTCAGCGGCGCACCTCGCCAGAGGCCGAAGGCCCGGTCGAGCGCCGCGACGGCTCGCTCGGGTGCCTGGCTGAGGAGGTGCTGCCGCGCGTCGTCGACCAGGGACTCGAACTCGTCGCGGTCCAGCTCGACCCGTCCGGGGACCAGGCGGTACCCGCGGTCGGTGGTCTCGATCGCCCCCGGACCCAAGCAGGTGCGGAGGCGGCTGATGCAGCCGTGGATGACCTTGGTCCACGACGCCGGGCGGCCGGCCGGCCACAGCGCGTCGGCGAGGCCCTCGGCATCGATCGGCTGACCTCGGCGGACCGCGAGGGCAGCGAGCACCACCCGGTCCCTCGGCGCCGGCTGTGCAGGAGCCGAGTCGACCTCCACCGGCCCGAGCAGCCGCACTCGCATGACCTCGATTCTCCGCACCGATAACCCGCGGTCAACAGGTCCGATACCCGGCCGATACCACCGCGGCCCTGCACCGGTACCCGGCGCGTCCACGGTCGTGGCATCGGCCGGACCAGCCGGCCGCCGTCGTCACCGGGAGACCCGCCATGAGCACCACCACCCGTCACACCGCCCGTCACACAGCCCGCGCAGCCACGGCCCTCGCCGCCGTCGCCCTGGCCACGGCCTGCAGCGCCGCCGCGACCGAGGCCCGCCCGGCCGCTCCGCCACAGCCGGCCGTCGCCGCCACCCCCGCAGGGACCTACGACGGCTGGGCCGTCCGCGTCCAATGGGACGTGACGACCCCGAGCACCTGCGGCTGGTCCCCGGACCAGGTGGAGCGCCTGCTCGAGGCCGACGCGCCCCTGCCGCCCTGCCTCGACCGGCTGCAGCGCTGGTTCTCGCGCCACTACCCGGCGCAGCGTTGATCCTCCGCAGCCGAGCCCGGGGAGGCGGTCAGGCTCCGGCCAGGGAGACGCCGTGGCGAGCGGCCACGGCGAGGATCTCGCCGAAGGACTCCTCGACCGGCCGGTCGGCCGGTACCGACCTGCTGAAGTCGGCGAAGAAGCGTCCGGCGCCGTCGCCGGTCGTGATCGCGAGGAACCGTGCGGACTCGCCGACGACCTCGAACGTGCTCGGGGTGCGGGCGGGGAAGACGACGAGGTCGCCGGGCCCCGCGTCGTACGCCGTGCCGTCGACCATCGCGGTCACGCGGCCCTCGAGCACGTAGAGCACCCCGCTCCACGGGGAGACGTGCGGAGGAGCCATCGGCGCGGCCGGTGCTCGCACCTCGAACACCTCGAAGGCGCCGGCGTCGTCGCTGACGGCTGCCTTGGCGACGTGGTCGCCGTCGATCATGGGATAGGTCTGTCCCTCGTCGGGGCGGACGTGGATCGTGGTCATGGCTCCTCCTGGTCTGGCGGGTCTCGGGTGTGATCCCGAGCCTGCTCGGTGGTGGCGGGCCGCGCATCGGGGCTGGCCCGCCACCTCGCGAGGGTTGTCCCGGTGGTCAGCCACCGACCGCGGTGACGCCGTCGGGGGTCCGTCGCAGCGGGTATCGCCGCCACCACAGGACCGCCGTCACGACGCTCGACGCGGCGAGAAGCGCACCGGTCTCGGTGGAGAACCAGGTCGTCACCGAGCCGTCGACCGTGACCGGCTCGACCACGTTGTAGAGCGTCGCGTTCCAGACGGCGTGTGCGACGCACGCCGGCCAGATCCCCCAGTGGAGCTGCATGCTCGCCAGGATCGCGCCGAGCGCGGTCAGTGCGATCGTGAACATGACGATCGCGTAGAGGGTCGGCACACCCTCCGGCGTACCGCCGAAGAGCACCAGCAGCTGGAAGTGGCCGGCCGACCAAGCGATCCCGGTGGCCAGGACGACGGTGCGTGGCCGGCTGACCTGCGCGAGCCGCGTGACCACGAGCCCCCGCCAGCCGAGCTCCTCGCCGAGCGCGAGCACGAGGAAGGGGAGGACCATCACGGTCAGCCCGAGGACGGGCGCCACGGGGTCGGAGGCGAGGTCGAGTCCGCCCAGCTCGGTGGCCCAGAGCACGACGCCGCTGGCCAGCACGGTCAGCAGGATCACGGCCCAGGCGGCGCCGAGGCGTCGTAGCGTCGTACGCCGGAGCCCCCAGCCCGACCAACGGATCCTTCCGTGCACGGTGCGGCGGGCGACCAGTGCGGCGACGGTCGGCCAGAGCGCCATGAGCAGGAGGGCCGTGACGCCCAGCGGCGGACCGTCCTCGAGGTGCTGGACGTCGATACCCTGCTGGAGGCCGACGACCGTGGTGAGGACCGTGAGCAGCAGCTGGACGACGCCGAAGATCGTCAGCTCCTTGCGGATCTCCGACCGCGACGCCGCCGGGCTGGCGAGGTCCTCGACGAGCGCGGTGACGTGGTCAGGCGTGGTGGAACGCACGACGCTCCCCCTTCCGGAACGAGCCGCCCAGGACCGTGAGAAGCAGCGACAGGACCGGGCCGGCGATCTCGCGAAGGCACCGGGTGCCCTCCTCGGGCAGCCCCTCGGCAAGCCACGGGAGCAGGAACGGCATCAGCCGCGCGGGATAGGCCCGCTCCAGCGCCTTCTCGATCGCGACGTTGTCCTCGGCGGTCACGACCGACTGGTAGACCGGCAGCGCGCCTGACTCCTCGTGGGACAGGTGCTCCAGCAGCGACTCGCGGAACGCGGTGACGTGGACGTCGAGGGCGTTGCGGTGGTCCTCGCAGGGATGGGCGACCATCGCGGCGAAGCCGTCCGTGCAGCTCCTCAGGGCGGGGTCGATCGCGTCGTGCTCTGCCTCCATCGCCTCCAGGGTCGCGCGGGCCCGGGCGTCGCCCCGCTCGTCCACGCGGCGCAGCAGCACCGGCCAGACCGCGTCGTCCTCGGCGGAGTGGTGGTGGTGCAGGACGTCGGTGAAGCGCCCCCAGCGCCTCGTCAGCGCGGCCCACGTCGCGGCGTCACCGACGGGCGTGCCCCGCACCGCCGACTGGAGGCGACGCAGGTCGCGGCGGAATGCGTGGTGCATCAGGTACATGCCGTTCATGTCGTGCGGACCGGTCGCGACGTGGGCCTGGCCCGGCAGGTCGAGCTGCGTGGTCGGCGTGGTGGTGGTCATGGTGGGTCTCCGGTGTCGGGCCGCCCCGGCGGGTCGGCGTCGGGACGATCCTGCGAGTCGGCTCTTGCGAGCGACTCCAGATCCACTTGTGGCGGCTGAGCCTCCCCGCAGAGGGGTCGCCGGACCTACAGTTCCGCTGTGCGCATCCAGGTGTTGGGGAGCACCCGGGCCGAGGTCGAACCGGGGGAGCACGTGGCGCTGGGGTCCCGGCGACCGCGGTCGATCCTGGCTGCCCTTGCACTGACGCCCGGACAGGTCGTGTCCGCGGACGCGCTCGCCGACCTGCTGTGGGGTGGCCAGCCGCCGCCGGGCGCCCACGGGACGCTCCACTCCCATCTCTCGGGACTGCGGCGCTCGCTGGAGCCCGGCCTCGCCCGCCGCGACCCCGGCAACGTCATCGCGACCACCGACCACGGCTACGTCTTGCGGGTCCCGCGCGACCACGTCGACACCCACGTCTTCGCCGACGTCGTCGCCGCCGCGGAGCGGCAGCTGGCCTCGCTCTGGACACTGGTCGAGGGCCCGGCCGTCGGCGCCGCCGGGCCGCTGCCGGCCGCCGACGAGGTCACCGCGGCGGTCGAGCGGCTCGACGAGGCGCTGGCGACCTGGGAGGGCACGCCGTACGCCGACCTGCCCGACCACGGCCTGGTCGCGGCCGAGCGGAGCACGCTCGAGCGGCTGCGCACCGCTGCCGAGGAGGCGAGGCTGGTCGGGCTGCTGGCGCTCGGCGACCACCTCAGCGTGCTCGCGCGCACCGAGGCGACCACCAGCCAGGGCGTCCTGAGCGAACGGACCTGGGGGCTGCACGCCGTCGCCCTCGCGCGTGCCGGTCGGCAGGCCGACGCCCTCGACGCGGTGCGACAGGTGAGGGAGCTGCTGGCCGACGAGCTCGGGATCGATCCCGGGCCCGGGCTGCAATGGCTCGAGACGGCGATCCTGCGGCAGGTGCCCGAGCTGGCGACCACGCTCACCACCCGTACCGCGGTGGACGCCTCCGGGCCTGCTCCGGCCCTGCCCGCCGCAGCGGGGACGGCCGGTCCGGTCGGCCGCGCGGCCGAGCGCGGGCGTCTCGCCGACCTCCTCGACACGGCGGCCGGCGGCCGGCTCGCCCTGGGCCATGTCGTCGGTGAGCCCGGCATCGGCAAGAGCCACCTGCTCGGCGACCTCGTCGGCCGGGCGCACGACGCCGGCTTCCGGGTCGCGGTCGGGCGCTGCTCCCAGGACGACGGAGCCCCGCCCCTGTGGCCCTGGCGCTCCGTGCTGGCCGACCTGGGATCCGAGGTGGGTCCCGCCGGGTCCAATGCTGCCGACAGCGACGGCCACGCCGCCTTCGAGACCTGGGACCGGATCGCCCGCGCTGTCGGGGCAGCGGCCGTCGACGCCCCGGTCCTGGTGGTGCTCGACGACCTCCACTGGGCCGACGAGTCGACGCTCCGGGCCCTGGCCCACCTGCTGTCGACGGCGCCCGACGGGACCCGCCTGGCCGTCGTGGTCGCCCGCCGGAGCCACCCCGAGCCGGCGGGGCCGCTCGCGGCGGTGGCCGACGCCCTCGCCCGGCGCGACGCCGTACGCCTGGACCTGACCGGGCTCGACCCGTCGGAGGCCGCCGACCTCGTCGCGGACCACCTGGCCGGAGCGGTCGACCCCACGCTGGTCGAGCGCTGGCAGGAGCGGGCCAGCGGCAACCCCTTCTTCCTCATCGAGCTGGCCCGTCTCGGCGCTTCGGCCGACGTGGCGGTCCCGGTGACCGTCCGCGACGCCGTGACCCAGCGGCTCACGGGGCTGCGCCCCGACCTGCTCGAGGTGGTGCGCACGGCAGCCGTCGCAGGCCGCGAGTTCGACGCCGCCACCGTGGCCGCCGCCGACGACCTCGACGCCGACGAGGTGCTCGAGCTGCTCGAGGAGGCAGCCGGTGCGGGTGTGGTCGTGGAACGTGGTCCCGAGCACTTCGGGTTCGCCCACGCCCTGGTGCGCGACGCGGTGGTCGCGTCGCTCCCGGCCAGCCGGGTCGCCCGGCGCCACGCCCGCCTCGCGCGGGCCCTGGCGCAGCCACGCGTGGCCGCTCGTCACGACCCGCAGGAGCTGGTCGCGGAGCGCGCGCGGCACTGGATCGCGGCCGGCCCCAGCCACGCCGACGTCGCCTGGCGGGCCGCGGACGAGGCGGCGGCGCAGGCTCGTCGCCTGTCGTCGTGGACCGAGGCGATGCGGCTCCGCGAGTCTGCGATCGCCGCGCACCGCAGCGCCGTGTCGTCGGAGGCCGCCGACCGCTACCGGCTGCTGGTGGACCTGGCGACCGACGCGGCCCACGCAGCGCAGTGGCCGGGGGTCGAGCAGGCCGTGATCGAGGCGGTCCGCTTGGGGCGTGAGCTCGGCAGCCCGGAGCTGGTCGCCGACGCGATCACGGACCTCACCCGCTACTGCGTGTGGACCCCCCACGACATCGGCGTGGTCTTCCATGACCTGGTCGACGACCTGCGCTGGGCCGTGGCCGAGCTCGAGCCCGGGAGCCCCGGGACCCGGGCGAGGCTGGACCTCGGCCTGGCCGTGGAGCTGATCGCCGTCGACGGCGCCGAGGCGGAGCGTCATGCGCTGGTCGAGAGCGGGCTGGCCCTGGCCCGGGGCACCGGCGATGCGTCGCTGCTGGCCTGGGCGACCCGCGCCGCGTGGCTGGTGGCCTGGGCCCCGGGACGCACGACCGAGCGGCTGGCCTGGGTGGAGGAGGGGGCCGAGGCCGCACGCGCCGCGGGCGACCCGGTCGGGGAGGCGGTGCTGCTGCTCGCCGCGGCCGTGGATCACCTCGAGCTCGCGGATCGTGAGGCGTGGGAGGGTCTGGTCGGTCGTGCGGAAGAGCTCGGCACCCGACACCGGTTGCCCTACGTCCTCATCGTCGTCCGCTGGCTCCAGTACTGCCTGGCGCTGCTGCGCGACGACGAGTCGCTGGTCGCCGAGCGCCTCGACGCGCTGATGCGCACGGTGCCCGAGGTCGCCATCCCGTCGCAGGACATGCAGGTGCCCTTCGCCCACGTCTGGGCTCGGGTGTGGGGTCCCCGGGAGGGGCTGGCCGAGGTGACAGACGCGATCGTGGCCGCCCAGGAGGCGTGGGGCAACGCGGAGACGGCGACCCATCTCGTGCTGGCCCGGGCCGGCGATCCCCGGCTCGGCGAGGTGCTGCGCCGGTGGCCGGCCAGGCTCGGGGTCGAGTCGTGGGAGACCCTGGCCGACTGGTGCTGGGAGGCCGAGGCGGCCCACTCCGTCGGGGACCGACAGCTGGCGGCAACCGCTGTCGAGGTGCTGAGCAGGTACGACGACCGGATGTCGCTGAGCGGGGCGGCCATCGTGGTGGGTCCCGTCGCCGGCTACCTCGCCCTCGCGCACGCCGCGACGGGCGAGCGCGAGGCCTCCGAGCGCCATCGGGCGACGGCCTTGGCCATGGCAACCGAGTGGGACCTGACCCGCTACGTCGACTGGCTCGAGCGGGCCCTCGGCACCTAGTCGGTCGAGCCGGCGTCGCGAGCCGACTGCGTGCGGCGCAGCAGGAGGTCCCGCTCGCCAGCGTTGTCGGTGAGTCCTGCCGCCTCCGCGAAGGCCGCTGCGGCACGAGCAGGGTCGCCGGACCTCTCGAGGAGGTCACCTCGGACGCTCAGGAGGAGCGGAGAGCCGCCGAGGGCACCGGGGTCGACGGCGTCGAGCACGGCAAGGCCCGCCTCGGGGCCGAAGGCCCGGCCGTGCGCGACAGCCCGGTTGACCTCCACGACCGGCCCGGGCGCGGCCCGCGCCAGCACGTCGTAGAGCCCCGCGATCCGGGGCCAGTCGGTGTCCTCGGCCCGTGCGGCGCGGGCGTGCTCCGCGGCGATCGACGCCTGGAGGAAGTACTTCCCGACCGGGACGCCGCGGGAAGCGAGCCCGGTGGCCCGCTCCAGGGCGGCCAGGCCACGGTGGATGAGCAGCTGGTCCCAGCGGCTGCGGTCCTGGTCGTCGAGCAGCACCGGGCGCCCCTCGTCGTCGGTCCGCGCAGCCAGCCGCGAGCCCTGGATCTCCAGCAGCGCCTGGAGCCCGAGGACCTCGGGCTCCTCCGGGGTCATGGCGGCGAGCATCCGCGCGAGCCGCATCCCCTCGGTCGCGAGGTCGGGCCGCATCCAGTCGTCGCCCGCCGTGGCGGCGTACCCCTCGTTGAAGACCAGGTAGATCACGGCAATGACGTCGTCGAGCCGCCGGGTCCGCTCCTCGCCGGTCGGCAGCTCGAGCTCCGCGCCCGCGATGACCAGCGTCTTCTTCGCCCGGGAGATGCGCTGGCCCATGGTCGACTCCGAGGTCAGGAAGCCGCGTGCGATCTCGGCGGTGGTGAGTCCGCCGACGAGTCGCAGCGTGAGTGCCGCCCGCGACTCCGGGGTCAGCGCCGGATGGCAGGACAGGAAGATCAGCCGCAGCGCGTCGTCCTCGATGTGGTCGACGAGCTCGTCGAGGTCGGCCACCTGGTCCTCCTTCCCGGTCGCGGTGCGCTCCAGCTCGGAGACCTTGCGGTCGTGGCGGTCGACGCGACGGACGTGGTCGACGGCGCGCCGCTTGGCGACGGTCATCAACCAGGCGCCGGGGTTGTCGGGCACACCGGTCGCCGGCCACTGCTCGAGCGCGGCGACCAGCGCGTCCTGCGCCAGGTCCTCGGCGAGGCCGAGGTCGCGCGTCATCCGGGTGAGGGCGCCGACGAGGCGGGCCGACTCGGCCCGCCACGCGGCGACGACGGTCTCGCGGATCTCGCGCGAGTCGTCCGTGGGAGGTGCCGGCACCCGGCCAGCGTAGGCGTCAGGCGCCGGCGTCCTCCGGGCCCTCGGAGATCTGGCGCAGCGTGGCGACGACGGTGACCTCGGGCCAGTGCTTGGCGTGGAGCGCGGCGAACTCCTCCTGGTCCGCAACTGCCTCCTCGACGGTGGGGTACTCCAGCAGCGACCACCCGCCGACGATCTCCTTCGCCTCGGCGTAGGGACCGTCCACGCGGGTCACCTCGCCCTCGCGGACGACGAAGTTCACGGCGTCCTCGGTCCCGAACAGCCCGCCGCCGTCGAGGAAGATCCCCTTCGCGGCACGCTCGCCGATGTAGGCGTCCATCGCCTCGAAGAGCGACGGCGGCGGCGCCGTGTCGAGGTTCTCTTCCATCCTCACGAATCCCATGAAACGCGGCATCTCGATCACTTCTCCTGGTTGGTGGGTGAGTGGTTCTCGCCCGTACGTCGACCGGCCGCGGCGCGCTTCGACATCGGTCCTGAAGAAATCTTCCGCAGATCGTCAAGCGGGCGATCTGCAGTCACCAGGTGACTGCGGATCGCCCGCTTGACGACCCGGTCAGAAGACCGTCCAGTCCGAGTAGGTCGTGAACGCGTCGAGGGCTGCGAGCCCGGCCGCCGAGCTGCCGGAGGGGCCGAGGGCGGGGCTCCACACGCAGGCCACGCCCCGGTCGGGGATCACGGCGAGGATGCCGCCGCCGACGCCGCTCTTGGCGGGCAGGCCGACGCGGTAGGCGAAGTCGCCGGCGGAGTCGTAGGTGCCACAGGTCAGCATCACCGCGTTGATCCGCTTGGTCTGCCGCGCGCTGAGCAGCCGGCTGCCGTCGGCGCGGACGCCGTCGCGGGCGAGGAAGAGGCCGGCCAGCGCGAGCTCACGGCAGGTCATCGACAGGGCGCACTGGGTGACGTACTGGTCGATGACCTGGTCGACGGGGTTCTCGAGGTTGTCATAGCTGGCGAGCAGGTGGGCCATCGCGGAGGTGCGGTGGCCGGCCTCGAGCTCGGACTTCGCCACGACCGGGTCCCAGTCGACGTCGGCACGACCGCTCTCCTCGCGCATCAGGTCACGCAGCGCGACGCTCGCGCCGCCGGTCAGCGACTGGAGCCGGTCGGTGACGACCAGCGCGCCGGCGTTGATGAACGGGTTGCGCGGCCGTCCCAGCTCCTGGTCGAGCTGCAGCAGCGAGTTGAAGGGGCCGCCGGACGGCTCGCGTGAGACGCGCTCCCAGATCCGGGCGTCCTCGGCGGCGACGACCAGCGCGAGCGTGAAGACCTTGCTGATGCTCTGGACCGAGAAGCGGGTGTCGGCGTCCCCGACGACGTGGACGCCGCCGTCGACCGAGGCGACCGCCATGCCGAACTGGTCGGGATCCACCGACGCCAGGCTCGGGATGTACTCGGCCGGACGCCCGCGGCCCACCTCGGGGGCGGCAGCCTCGTAGGCCCTCCGCAGCGCCTCCTCGATCTCCACCACGCCATCCTCACGCACCCGCCGGGATGGTGGGGGCCGGGGTCCGGGCGAGGGTCACCGCCCGGAGCATCGCGAGCACTCCGACGAGGAAGGTCACCGCCAGCAGGACGACCTGGAAGGCCGCCATCGCCCCCGTCAGCAGCTCGTTGCCGAGGCCGCCGTCGAAGAAGCCGGAGGCGACGCTCACCAGGCAGGCGGTGGCGAGCAGGCCGGCCGCGACGACGGCGCCGGTGCGGCGTCCCCTCACGGCGATCGTGGTCAGCAGGACCTGGGCGGCGACCATCGGGGCCGGTGCGGCGAGCAGCGCGGTGCTGCCCCAGGCGCCGGCCCAGGTGTTGACGCCGGACGTCGCCGCCCAGACCCCGCCGACGAGATCGGTGGCGACCAGGCCGGCGAGCGCGGCGACGAGCAGGGACGGGATGCGGTTCGGGTTCATGGAAGGAGCGTGGCCCGGGCCTCTTGGCAGCCTCTTGTGCCCGGCTTGCCGATCGAGCGGTTGACAGGGACGGCCGGAGATACGCAATATATTGCATGCCTGTTCCGGTTTCCGCGGAGTCCGTCGCGCGCTCGCTGCTGCGTGACGACGTCTACGTCCGGCTCCGCGACGCGATCGTCGACGGCACCCTCGAGCCGGGCGAGCAGCTGCGCGACGGCGAGCTCGCCGCCTGGCTCGGCGTCAGTCGTACGCCGGTGCGCGAGGCCCTGCTCCGGCTGCAGCAGGGCGGGCTCGTCGTGGCACGGCCGGGCCGGTCGACCAGCGTCGCGACCCTCGACGCCCGGGCGATCCGCGACGCCCAGGCCGTCGTCGCGAGCATGCACGAGCTCGCCGTCCGGCAGGCCGTCCCCCAGCTGACCGACGCCGATCTCGACCGGATGCGGACGGCCAACGAGCACTTTGCCGCCGCGCTGCGGGCGGGCGACGTCGACGCCGCCCTCGCTGCCGACGACGAGTTCCACGACGTGCCGGTCGCCTGTGCCGGCAACCACGCGCTGCGGGGCGTGCTCGAGCAGTACACCCCGTCACTGCGACGCCTCGAGCGCCTCCGTTTCGCCTCGCTCGCCGGTCGCGGCTCGGTCGCGCTCCACGAGCGGCTGGTCGAGCGGTGCGCCGCCGGCGACGTCGACGGAGCCGCCGCGACGTCCTACGAGACCTGGCAGACGCTCGAACCCCTGCTCGCTGCCGATCGATGACCCCCGCCCGATGACCTGAGGAGAACCCATGTCCCTGGCCGACTTCCCCCGTCACCCGCTGCTCTTCGGGCCGAGCCCGGTCCACCGGCTCGAGCGGCTCACCGCGCACCTCGGCGGCGCCCAGATCTGGGCCAAGCGCGAGGACTGCAACTCCGGGCTCGCCTACGGCGGCAACAAGACCCGCAAGCTGGAGTACCTCGTCCCCGACATCCTCGCCCAGGGTGCCGACACGCTGGTCTCCATCGGCGGCTACCAGTCCAACCACACCCGCCAGGTCGCCGCGCTCGCCGCCCACCTCGGGCTGAAGGCGGTGCTGGTGCAGGAGCGCTGGGTCGACTGGCCCGACCCGCTCAACGACCGGGTCGGCAACATCATGCTGTCGCGGATCATGGGCGCCGAGGTCCGGCTCGACCCGTCCGGCTTCGGCATCGGGTTCAAGGACAGCTGGAACGAAGCCCTCGACGACGTGCGCCGCCGCGGTGGCACGCCGTACGGCATCCCGGCCGGCGCCTCCGACCACCCGCTCGGCGGCCTCGGGTTCGCGAACTGGGCCGACGAGGTGGAGCAGCAGGAACGCGAGCTCGGCGTCTTCTTCGACACGATCGTGGTCTGCTCGGTCACCGGGTCGACCCACGCCGGGATGATCGCCGGCTTCGCGGGTCAGGACCGGCCGCGCCGCGTCATCGGGATCGACGCCTCGGCCAAGATCGACGAGACCCGCGACCAGGTCGCCCGGATCGCGCGCAACACCGCCGAGCTGATCGGCCTCGGCCGCGACCTCCGCGACGACGAGATCACCGTCCTCGAGGGCTGGGCGGGTGACCTCTACGGGATCCCGGTGGCCTCGACCCTCGACGCCATCCGCCTCACCGGCTCGCTGGAGGGGATGATCATCGACCCCGTCTACGAGGGGAAGTCGATGGCCGGCCTGGTCGACCTCGTGAGGACCGGCGAGATCGGGCCCGACTCGACCGTCCTCTACGCCCACCTCGGCGGCCAGCCAGCCCTCAACGCCTACAGCAGCCTGTTCACCGCCTGATCCAAGTCAGCAGGGGTCAGTCGCTGCTGCGCTCGCGCCACCAGTGGATGCCCGCGGGGATGATCGTCAGCAACAGCAGGCCGAGGATCAGGTAGTCGATGTTCTTGGCCAGCTCGGGGAAGGCGTCGCCGAGGAAGTAGCCGGCGAGGGTGATCGAGAGGACCCAGAGCAGCGCGCCGACCAGGCTCCACAGGAAGAACCGGGTGCGGTCGAGCTTGGAGGCCCCGGCGACGACGGTGATGTAGGTGCGGACGACCGGCACGAACCGGCCGATCACCAGGGCGGCCCGGCCGTGCTCGTCGAAGAACTTCTCGCTGCGCTCGAAGTAGTCGCGCTTGAGGATCTTCCCGTCGTGCTCGTAGAGCCTTGGCCCCACCCACCGGCCGATCTCGTAGCCCACCACGTTGCCGAGGATCGCCGCCCCGACCAGCACGACGCAGCAGAGCGCGAGGTCGAGGAGGACCGGGCCCGGGAAGACGCTCAGCTCGTCGCTGGCGAGGAAGAGGCCGATCGACACCAGCAGGGTGTCGCCCGGCAGGAACGGGAAGAACAGCCCGCACTCGACCACGATGACGAGCAGGCTCACCCAGAAGAACGCCGGGCCGAGGCTCTCGAGCATCTTCTCCGGGTCGAGCCACGAGATGCCGAGCATCAGGGGGGCCAGCATCGCGTGCATCCGGACAGTGTGACGACACGGACCGTCCGGCGCCATCACCCCAAGGGGGTCGGCGCGATCATGGGGTCGTGAGTCGCGCGTCCCTCCACCTCGGCACCCACGGTGCCGACGAGGCCGCCGAGCTGTCGATCACGCACGCGTTGCTCCGCCTGGCCTCGGACGGCGAGCTCGACGAGGCGGTCCGCGTCTACCTGCCGCGACGTTCCACGGTCGTGTTCGGGCGTCGCGACACCCGCCTCCCGGGGTACGACGCCGCCGTGGCTGCCGCACGCTCCGCAGGCTTCGACACCGCGGTCCGGGTCGTCGGCGGACGGGCCGTCGCCTACACCGCGAACGCGGTCGTCGTCGACCACGTCCGGCACGACCCGCGCGCCGTCGAGACGATGGACGCCCGGTTCCAGTCCTTCGGCGAGCAGTACGCCGCTCTGCTGGCGGGCGAGGGGGTCGACGCCCACGTCGGACCGGTACCCGGCGAGTACTGCCCGGGCGAGCACAGCGTCAACGCCCGCAGTGCCGTGAAGCTCGTGGGGACGGCGCAACGCGTCGTACGGCACGCGTGGCTGTTCAGCGCCCTGGTCGTGGTCGACGACCTCGAGCCGGTCCGCGAGGTGCTGACCGAGGTCTACGGCCGACTCGACCTCCCCTTCCTGCCGGGGTCGGTCGGCTCCGTGCGCGCGGAGGCCCCGCACCTCGACACGGATGCCGTCCTCGACCTGATCGTCGGCCTGGCGGGCGGGGAAACGTCAGCCGGGCTCCCGCCCGGAGTGCTCGACCGTGCTTCGTCGCTCGTGGACCAGCACCGGTAGTCCGGTTGATTCGTGTCGCGATCCGACTCAGGAGGAACACATATCAACCGGACTACTCCTCCGACACGCCTCAGCCCGCAGGCGGGGCCGTCGACCCCCGGACGACCAGCGACAGCGGCAGCAGCACCGACCGCGCCGGCCGGTCCGGCTCGGAGATCGCGTCGAGCAGCAGTCGCGCGGCCTCGGCTCCGATCTGCTGGTGAGGGATCGCGACCGTGGTGAGCGGGGGTGCGAGCTTGTCGAGGAACGGCATGTCGTTGAAGCCGACCACGCTGATCTCGCCGGGGCAGGAGATGCCGCGCTCGGCGAAGACGTCGTAGCAGCCGAGCGCGATCAGGTCGTTGCCGGCGACGACGGCGGTGACGTCGGGGCGCCGGTCGAGCAAACGGCGCAGACCCGCGGCGCCGGAGTCCTCGCTCCAGTGGTCGCAGATCACGACGAGCTCGGGATCGGTGTCGAGGTCGAGGTCGCGCACGGCGTTGCGGAAGGCCCGCAAGCGCGCGACACCCGTCGACGTCGTGCCCGGCCCGGCGAGGTGGGCGACCTTGGCGTGGCCGAGGCCCGCCAGGTGCTGGACCGCGAGCTCGATCCCGGCCGCGTCGTCGGGAGTGATCGAGGGGATGTCGACGCCGTCGGGGCGGCGGTTGACCATCACCATCGGGACACCCTCGGTGTGCAGCCGTGCCATCAGCGGGTGGTCGATCAGCGCCGTCGCGACGATCAGCCCCTCGACCTGACGCCCGCGCAGCAGCTCGATCTGCGCCTGCTCGCGCTGCGGGTCGTTGTCGGTGTTGACGATCAGGCCGCTGTAGCCGGCCGGTTCCAGCACGTCCTCGATCCCCCGCACGATCGGCGGGAAGAGCGGGTTGGTGAGGTCGGGGATGACCAGCCCGATGGTGCTCGACTTCGCGGTCTTCAGACCGCGCGCGATCGGGTTCGGGCGATAGCCGAGCCCCTCGGCGACCTTGATGACGCGCCGCGCCGTCTCGGCGTTCACGAGCCCGCGGGTCGCGGGGTTGAGGGCGCGGGAGGCGGTCGCGGGGTGCACGCCCGCGGCGTCCGCCACGTCCCGGAGCGTGGGCGTCTGCACGGGAGGCATCCTAGGGTTCACCGCCCGCGACCGGACGCCGCCAGTGCCTGCGCGCCGCCCACGCACCGACACCGAGAGGGAGGGCGAGCGCCGCGTAGCCGGCGTACACGGCCCCGAAGCGACCCGACTCGACCGGGGCCGCGACCGCCGCGGCCGCGAGCGCGCTGCCGACGAAGAGCGCGCCGGCGAAGAGCGAGACCACGACCGCGCGGGCGCCCGGGAGGACCTCGGTCGCCCAGGTCTGGAGCGAGGAGTGCATCGCCGACCACGCGACACCCAGCAGCACCGCGACGACGACGGCGGTCAACGGCGCCTGCGACAGCGCGAGCAGTGCGGCGCCGAGCGCGCCGCACCCGGCGCCGAGCAGGATCAGCCGGGCCGGGTGCCACGCGAGTGACAGCCGCCCGACCGACGACGAGCCGAGCAACACCGCGACGCCGTAGACACCGGTGACTGCGCCGGCGAGCGTCGCCGACGCGCCGGCGCTCTCGACGGCGGTCGGCAGCAGCGTGAGAGCGCCGAGCAGGACGACACCCTCGGTGAAGGCGAAGGCGAGCACCAGCAGGGTCACCCGCGACCGGGCGATCGCGCCGAGCGAGGAGCGGACGGTCGCCCGGGGTCCGCCCGAGTCCGGCTCTGGCAGCGCCCGCAGCACGAAGGAGAGCACGACCGCCGCCGTGCCGGTGAGGACGAACGCGAGCCGCCACGAGGTCAGGTCGGCCAGGGCACCCGCCCCGGCGGAGGCCGCCGCCGTCCCGACCGCGACACCGACCATGAGGCCGGTGATCGCCTGCTGACGCCGCGCGGGCTCGACGGTGTCGCCGAGGTAGATCAGCGCCGAGGGGTAGGCGGCGCCGAAGAACCCGCCCGCGAGGCCTCGGGTGATGCCGAGCACGAGCACGGTCGGGCTGAGGGCGGAGACGAGGCTGAGGACCCCGGCGACCAGCAGGCTGCCGCGCAGCACGGTGACCCGGCCGTAGCGGTCGGACGCGAACCCCCACAGCGGCTGGCCGAGGCCGTAGACGAGGAAGTAGGCGCCGGCGGCGGTCACGACGGACGCCAGGGGTACGCCGAGCCCCGCCGCGATCGCGACGAGCATCGGTGGCATCGCGAACCGGTCGAGGGTGCTGACGAGGGTGGTGACCTGGAGCAGCCGCAGCGGGGGCGGCCGGCGTCCGCTCACCGGGTGACCACGAGACCGGGGTCGTCCCCGGCGGCGTCGAGCACGTCGCGGCCGTCGACCACCCGCGGCAGCCAGTGCTGTCGCAGCCCGACCAGCGTCCGCAGCGCGGCCGGGTCGACCCGGCCGTCGGCGACCAGCCCGCCGGGTCCGGCCAGGTTGGCGACGTAGCGCTCGGCCAGCGGTCGGTCGAGGCCGAGCCGGTCGGCGGCCGCGGCCACCGCCTCGTCGCGCAGCTCCCCGGACAGGATCGCGCGCGCCGTCGCCAGCAGGACCCCGGCGAGGTCGTGGCCGACCTCGACGTGCTCGTCGCGGACGACAGCCAGCACGGTCCCGAGGTAGGGCGCCAGCTCCTCGGCCACGCTGGCGACCAGGGTGGCGCCACCGGCCTCGGCGACCAGCTCGTTGCCGGCGCCGAGGACGGTCGCCACGCAGGCGCCGGCGAGCAGCGCCGTGACTCGCCGGGGCGTCGAGCCGAGCAGTGCCAGCTCGTAGTCGTCGATCGCCAGTCCGCGGCGCTCGAGGATCGTGAAGAGGGCGAGCGCGAAGCCCGAGCCGGGCACGTCGACGCCGACCTCGCCGCCGCGGACGTCGTCGAGGGTCGCGCCCGGTCGGAGCCAGACGCCGAGGCCGAGGCCCGCGTCGACCGCCGCGAGGATCCGCGCGTCGGCGAGCTCGCCGAGCGGGTTCTGCGGGTCGTAGCGATAGGCGAGCACGTTGTCGGGACTGGTCATCGCCAGGTGCAGCTCGCCGTCGAGGAGTGAGCGGAACTGGGCCGGCGAGGAGGTGACGAGCCGCTCGTTGACCTCCAGTCCGGCGGCGTCCACCGCGCCCGACCGTCGGGCGACCTCGAGCACCACCGAGGGCGTGAACGAGCCGAGCTCGACGGGGCGGGTCGCGGGCATGGTGCCGGACGCTACCGGAATCTGCACTCGATTGCAGCAGTCGAGCGTCCACGGTCCGTCCGGCTTGACAACCTGCGCCTCCACAGTCAGGCTGCACTCGTTTGCAGAACCGATGCAGCGATCGCTGCCGGGAACCGGGGAGGTGGCCACGTGGACGAGCTCGTCGCATCGGCTGTCGCCCATTGGGGCCCGCGGTTCACCACCAACGGCGTCACCGCTGCGGACTTCTCGCGGATCACCGCCTCGGTGGACCGCTGGGAGGACTGGTGCCGCGCGTGGACCGCGGAGGGGGCGGCCCACGAGGCGCTGGGCCGGGCGGCGTTGGACGAGGGCCGGTCCCGGTCCGCCGGCGACCACCTGGCCCGCGCCGCGGTCTACCACCACTTCGCGAAGTTCGTCTTCGTCGTCGACCCCGACCAGATGCGCGCCGCCCACGCGCGCGCCGTCGCCTGCCTGACCGACGCACTGCCCCACCTCGACCCGCCGGGTCGCCGCGTCGAGATCCCCTTCGAGGGGAGCCGGCTCGTCGCCGTCGTACGGACGCCTGCGGGGGAGGGGCCCCATCCGGTCGTGCTGATGATCCCCGGCCTCGACTCGACCAAGGAGGAGCTCGGGTCGACCGAACAGACCTTCCTCGACCGCGGCCTCGCGACCTTCACGATCGACGGGCCCGGCCAGGGCGAGGCGGAGTACGACCTGCTGATCCGTGGCGACTGGGCGCCCGTCGCCGAGGCGGTCTGGGAGGCGCTCGACCAGGAGCCCGACCTCGACCGTGACCGGCTCGGGGTGTGGGGCGTGAGCCTCGGCGGCTACTACGCGCCGCGCGTCGCCGCCGCCCTCGGCGACCGGGTCTCGGCCTGCGTCTCACTCGCCGGTCCGTTCGACTTCGGCGCCGGCTGGGACGGCATGCCCCAGCTGACCCGCGACACCTTCCGCGTCCGCTCCGGCGCCCGCGACGACGACGAGGCCCGGCGCCTCGCGTCGACGTGCTCGATGGCCGGCGTCGCGGCCGACCTCGTCGCCCCGCTCCTCGTCGTCTTCGGCCGTCAGGACCGGCTGATCCCCTGGCAGAACGCCGAGCGACTGGTCGCCGCCGTCTCCGGCCCGGCGACCCTGCTGATGCTCGAGGACGGCAACCACGGTTGCGCCAACGTCGCCCCCCACCACCGACCCCTCACCGCCGACTGGATGGCCGCGCGCCTCGCCGGCGGCCCCGAACCCGTCATCGCCGACACGCACCAGCCCGACACCCTCCAGAAAGCAGGCTGACCCATGACCGATGCGACCACCGAGTCCCACACCCCCGGCACGCTGCGGATCGGCTGGATCGGCGCGGGCCGGATGGGCGCCGCGATGGCCGGCCGGCTCGCCAAGGCCGGCGAGGACGTCACCGTCTGGAACCGCACCCGCTCCAAGGCCGAGGCCCTCACCGAGGTCGGGTGCGCCGTCGCCGACACGATCTCCGACCTGCGCGGCCACGACGTCGTCTTCACGATGGTCTCGACGCCGGCCGACCTCGAGCAGGTCCTGACCGGCGAGGGCGGCCTCCTGGCCGATCCCGACCACGTCCCCGGCGCGGTGGTCGACTGCTCGACGGTCTCGACCGAGTCGTCGGCCGCGATGCGCGCGGCCTGCGCCGAGCGCGGCGTCGACTTCCTCGCCTCCCCGGTCAGCGGCAACGGCAAGGTCGTGCGCGCCGGTGGCCTGACCCTCGTCGTGTCCGGACCGGAGGAGACCTACCTCAAGGTCGCGCCGCTGCTCGACCACCTCGGCAAGGGCTCGACGTACGTCGGGGAGGGCGAGCTCGCCCGGCTGGCCAAGATCTGCCACAACGTGATGCTCGGGGTGGTCACCCAGAACCTCGCGGAGATCACCGTGCTCGCCGAGAAGGGCGGCATCTCGCGGGCGGCGTTCCTGGAGTTCCTCAACAAGTCGGTCATGGGCTCGGTCTTCACGACCTACAAGAGCCCGGCGTTCGTCCACCTCGACTACACGCCGACCTTCACGCCGGTTCTGCTGCGCAAGGACTTCGACCTCGGCTTCGCCGCCGCCCACGACCTCGACGTACCGATGCCGGTCGCGGCCGCGGCCGCCGCTGCCGTGCAGGGCACCGTCAGCAGCGGGCGGGTCGAGGAGGACTTCGCGATCCTGCTCGACCAGCAGGCCATGCTCTCCGGCCTGACCCTGAAGCCCGAGGATGCGTTCGTCGACGACGGTCTCTCGGCCGCGGACGAGGCCTGAGAGGCAGGTCGACATGAGCGTGCTGGGTCCCTCGGGGCGGCTCTCGGCGCCGGGCCACATGGGCGTCGACTACGAGGAGCGGGTCGACTTCGCGCGGCTGCGCGACTACCGGATCGGCCGCGCGCGCCAGGCGCTGGAGTCGAGCGAGTGCGGGGCCTTCCTGCTCTTCGACTTCTACAACATCCGCTACACGACCCAGACATGGATCGGCGGCGCGCTCGGCGACAAGATGATCCGCTACGCGCTGCTCGCGCGCGGCAAGGACCCGGTGCTGTGGGACTTCGGCTCGGCGGTCAAGCACCACAAGACCTACTCGCCGTGGGTGGCGGAGGAGAACTACCGGGCCGGCTTCCTCGGCTTCCGCGGTGCGGTCGCGCCCTCGGTGGGCCTGATGGTCGACGCCGTCGCCGAGATCAAGTCGCTGCTCGAGGAGGCCGGTGTCGCCGACATGCCGGTCGGGATGGACATCGTCGAGCCGCCGTTCCTCTTCGAGATGGAGCGTCAGGGGCTGCGCGTCGTCGATGCCCAGCAGCTGATGCTCGACGCGCGGGTCATCAAGAACGCCGACGAGATCATGCTGCTCAACCAGGCCTGCGCGATGGTCGACGGCGTCTACCAGGACATCACCGAGGCGCTGAAGCCCGGCGTCCGCGAGAACCAGATCGTCGCGCTCGCCAACCAGCGGCTCTACGAGATGGGTTCCGACCAGGTCGAGGCCATCAACGCGATCTCCGGCGAGCGCTGCAACCCCCACCCGCACAACTTCACCGACCGGATCATCCGCCCCGGCGACCAGGCCTTCTTCGACATCATCCACTCCTTCAACGGCTACCGGACCTGCTACTACCGGACCTTCACCGTCGGCTCCTCGACACCGGCGCAGCGCGACGCCTACACGAAGGCGCGGGAGTGGATGGACCGCGGCATCGACGGCATCAAGGCCGGCGTCGGCACCGACGAGGTCGCGGCGCTGCTGCCGAAGGCCGAGGAGTTCGGGTTCGGCAGCGAGATGGAGGCGTTCGGCCTCCAGTTCGCCCACGGCCTCGGCCTCGGCCTCCACGAGCGGCCGATCATCTCCCGCCTCAACTCGATGAAGGAGCCGGTCGAGCTGCAGGTCGGGATGGTGTTCGCGCTCGAGACCTACTGCCCCGCCTCCGACGGCGTCTCCGCCGCGCGGATCGAGGAGGAGATCGTCATCACCGAGGACGGCCCGAAGGTGATGACGCTCTTCCCCGCGCAGGAGCTGTTCGTCACCAACCCCTACTGAACTGCCGACCAGCAAAGGACTCCCGTGGCTGACTTCTCGCTCTCCTCCCTCCCCGACCTGCCGCTCGACCTCTGGGTCGGCGGCACGGCGCGCCCCGCTGCCGAGGGCGGCCGCTTCGACGTCCTCGACCCGGCGACCGGCGACGTGATCGCCTCCGTCGCCGACGGCGGCGTCGACGACGCGATGGCGTGCGTCGACGCGGCCGAGGCCGCCGCCGAGTCGTGGGCGGCGACCGCGCCCCGCGAGCGCGCCGAGATCCTCCGTCGTGCGTTCGAGCTGATGACGGCCCGCTCCGACGAGATCGCCCACCTGATCTCGCTCGAGAACGGCAAGGCCCTCCCCGACGCTCGCGGCGAGACGGCGTACGCCGCCGAGTTCTTCCGCTGGTACGCCGAGGAAGCGGTCCGCGCCTCCGGGTCGGTGATGACCGCACCGTCGGGGGCGAACCGGATCGTGGTGCTCCAGCAGCCGGTGGGCATCGCCGTGCTCGTGACGCCGTGGAACTTCCCGGCTGCGATGGCGACTCGCAAGATCGGCCCGGCCCTCGCCGCCGGCTGCACCGTCATCCTCAAGCCCGCGTCCGACACCCCGCTGACGGCGCTGCTGATGGCCCAGATCCTCGCCGACGCGGGCGTGCCCGAGGGCGTCGTCAGCGTGCTGCCGTCGCGCAGCAGCGGCAAGGTCGTCTCGGCGATGCTCCACGACCCGCGGGTGCGGAAGCTGTCGTTCACCGGCTCGACCGAGGTCGGCCGCGTGCTGCTGCGCGAGGCCGCCGACCAGGTCGTGAACTGCTCGATGGAGCTCGGCGGCAACGCGCCCTTCCTCGTCTTCGACGACGCTGACCTCGACGCGGCGATCGAGGGCGCGATGGTCGCGAAGATGCGCAACGCCGGCGAGGCCTGCACTGCCGCCAACCGCTTCTACGTCCACGCCGACGTCGCCGAGCAGTTCTCGTCGCGGCTCGCGGAGCGGATGTCCTCGATGACGGTCGGCCCCGGCACCGACGACGCGACCCAGGTGGGTCCTCTCGTCAACGAGGAGTCGGCCGCGAAGGTCGACGAGCTGGTGCAGGGCGCTGTCGGTGCCGGTGCGCGGGTCGTGACCGGCGGGAGCCGTCCCGACCGCCAGGGCTTCTACTTCGAGCCGACGGTGCTCGTCGACGTACCTCTCGGTGCGGAGATCCTCGGTGAGGAGATCTTCGGCCCGGTCGCCCCGGTCATCACCTTCACCGACGAGGACGAGGCGATCCGGATGGCCAACGACACCGAGTACGGCCTGGTCTCCTACGTCTACACCGGCGACCTCGCGCGCGGCCTGCGGGTCAGCGAACGGCTCGACTCCGGCATGGTCGGCCTCAACCGTGGCCTCGTCTCCGACCCGGCGGCCCCCTTCGGCGGCACCAAGCAGTCCGGCATCGGCCGCGAGGGCGGCCACGAGGGGATGCTCGACTACCTGGAGAGCAAGTACGTCGCCGTCACCTGGTGAGCCGGGGACGCACCCTCGTCACGGACTCGTGTAGGCCAGGCTGAGGGAGTCCTCCTCGTCGCCCCACCGGAGGGCGAGGCGCCAGCACCCCGGTTCCGGCAGGTCGAGGTAGGAGGGCCCGGGACCACCCTCGACCACGCGGCTGACCCGGCGCGAGCCGTCGTCGAGCGTTGCCGTGATCCGCAGCGGAGACCCGTCGCCGGTCTCCCGGGAGACCCACAGCACCTTGTTGTTGTGGTCGTCCGACGGCGGTGACGTCAGCGGCTGCGCGAAGAGGATCGCGGCGATGCCGCCGTCGTCACCCACGACGTGGGGGATGCGGGGACGGGGGGAGGAGAACCCCGCGCGCGCCCACGCCGGCAGCAGTCCGCTCGGCACCGGGGACACGCAGGACCCGGCGGTCGTCGGGTCGGCGGGGGAGGCGGGGGCGCGACCGGTCTCGTCGGGCCCGAGCGCGACCGGCAGCAACGCCGCGACGACGCCGGCCGTGCAGACGGCGGAGCCGGCGGCGACCCAGCGGCGACGCCGGCGTACGGCGCCCCGCGTGGCGAGCTCCGCGGAGGGCGCGGTCGCGACGTGGATGTCGTCGCCGGCGGCCCGCAAGAGGGCGGTCGCCTCACTCTCCTTGATCATTGGTCCTCCTCGGGGTCTGGGTGACGAGGTCGCCGAGCGACGAGTCCTCGGAGAGCGCCACCAGGGCGCGGGACGCGCGGCTCTTCACCGTGCCGGGGGCGATGCCGAGGACCGTGGCGATCTGGGCCTCGCTGAGGTCGGCGAAGTAGCGCAGCACGAGCACCTGGCGCTGCGCGGGCGCCAGCCTGGACAGCGCCGCGCGGACGCTGTGTCCGACGACCACCGCGGCAGCAGGGTCGGCGGCCGACGGGCTCTCCGGCAGCTCGCCGTGCGGGATCTCGCCGCGCCACCGGCGGCGCCAGCCGCGCACGATGCCGTTGACCAGCACCCGGTAGACGTAGGCCTCGCGGTCGTCGGCGGCCGAGACCCGTCCCCACGCGCTGTAGCACCGGACCAGCGCGTCCTGCACGGCGTCCTCGGCGTCCTGCTCCCGACAGCCGATCAGCACCGCGGCGCGGACGAGCCGGGAGTATCGAGCGTCCACGAACGCCCGGTAGTCGTCGTCGTCAGGTCTCACGGTGGGTCCTCGCTGGTGGTCGTCCTACCAGGGAGAGCACCTGGACCATCCTGCCGGTTCCACGAGGCCCGTGGGCCCGACGGTCAGGACCCGCCGGCCGGCAGGGCCTCGAGCATGATCTCGGGGTTGTCGCGCGCGGTGACCTTGGCCCGCCACTCGTCGACGAAGAGCGCCATGGGCGTGCCGTCGCTGCGCTGGAGGACCTCGACGCCGCGCATGCCGGCGAGTGCCGCGGCGCCGGCGGCGTCGGTGATCCGGGCGACCTGGTAGTTGAGCGGCGAGAACCGGATGGGGGAGTTGAACTCGTTGACCATCCGGTCCTCGACGACCTCGAACTGCATCGGTCCGACGGCGGCGAGGACGGGGCTCTGGTCGCCGCGGAGGTCCGAGCGCAAGACCTGCACGACGCCCTCCTGGTCGAGCTGCTCGATTCCGCGGCGGAATTGCTTGTAGCGGCTGATGTCGCCGGCCGTCGCGGTGACGAAGTGCTCGGGGGCGAAGCTCGGCACGGGCGGGTACTCGATGGCGTCGCCGACATAGACGGTGTCGCCGACCCGGAGCGACTGGGCGTTGACGAATCCGATGATGTCGCCCGGCTCGGCCGTCTCCACCACCGTGGTGTCGCGGCCGAAGACCGCCTGGGCGAACTTGGTCGCGAACGGCTTGCCGGTCGAGGCATGCGTGACGACCATGCCGCGCTCGAAGGTGCCGGAGACGACGCGGGCGTAGGCCAGCCTGTCGCGGTGCGCCCGGTTCATCCCGGACTGCACCTTGAAGACGAAGGCGCTGAACTCGTCGGAGACCTCGCGGACCGAGCCGTCGACGCCGGTGGTCGCCCCGGGGTCGGGCGCCAGGTCGAGCAGCAGGTCGAGGAGCTGGGCGACGCCGAAGTTCTGCAGCGCCGAAGCGAACATCACCGGCGTGGTCTCCCCGGCGAGGAAGCGCTCCTGGTCGTGGTCGGCGTCGTCGAGGGTGAGCAGCTCGTGCTCCTCCGCGGCGGCCTCCCACAGATGGCGGTCGTCGTCCCCGACCTCGTCGGCCGCGAGCCGGCGTTCGGGGGCGCGGGTGGCGCCGCCGGCGGTGCGGGTGTACTTCACGAAGTCACCCGTACGCCGGTCGAGGACGCCCCGGAAGTCGCCGGCCTCGCCGACCGGCCACGTGAGGGGCGTGGGGCGCAGGTTGATCTTCTGCTGGATCAGGTCCATCAGTTCGAGCGCCGACAGGCCGGGGCGGTCCCACTTGTTGATCACGGTGATGACGGGGATGCCACGCAGGGCACAGACCCGGAACAGCTTGAGCGTCTGCGGCTCGAGCCCCTTGCCGGCGTCGACCAGCATCACCGCGGAGTCGACGGCCGAGAGCACCCGGTAGGTGTCCTCGGAGAAGTCGCTGTGGCCGGGGGTGTCGACGAGGTTGACGACGTGGTCGCGATAGGTGAACTGCAGCGCCGCTGACGTGATCGAGATGCCGCGGGCCTTCTCCATCGCCATCCAGTCCGACACCGTCGCCCGGCGGTCGCCCTTGCCGTGGACCGCGCCCGCCTCGTTGATGACCCGCGCGTGCAGCGCGAGCGCCTCGGTGAGGGTCGACTTGCCGGCATCGGGGTGGCTGATGACGGCGAAGGTACGGCGGGGGCGGGTGTCGGGCACCGACCGAAACTACCTCCCAGATCGCGGCCGGCCCACATCGTCCGGCAGGCACCATGGTCGTCATGGCACCGCTCGACCTGGCGTACCCGTTCGAGGGTCGCTGGCTGGTGCAGAACAGTCCGGCCGACCGGGTGCCGAGCCACGGCACGGCGAGGTTCGCGGCGTCCCACGCGATCGACTTCGTGCCGGTCGACGAGTCGGGGCGGACGGCGTCGGTCACGTGGCGGACGCTGGTGCGCCCGGAGGCTCCGAATGCGTTCCCGGGGTACGGGCGTCCGGTGCTGGCGCCGGTCGCGGGCACGGTGGTCGGGGTGCTCGACGCGGTTCCCGACCACGACGCCTTCCGCGGCCTGCCGTCAGTGGGCTACGCCCTGACGCAGGGCCGGCGTGCGGCTGCTGGGTGGGAGGCGCTGGCCGGCAACCACGTGCTGCTGCGGACAGGCGGGGGAGTCGTGGTGGCGTTGTGTCACCTGCAGCAGGGCAGCGCCGAGGTGGCGCACGGCGACCGAGTCGGGGTGGGGGATGTGCTGGGGCGGTGCGGCAACTCGGGCAACAGCACGGAGCCGCACGTGCACGTCCAGGCGGTCGACCGGGCCGAGGTCGAGGACGCGGCGGCGGTGCCCATCACCTTCGGTGGCCGGCTCCCTGTCAACGGTGAGGTCGTCGAGGTGTAGGCGGTCGGCCTAGGTACGCCGATGGAAGGTGACGGTGTGGTCGGCCGCGGTCTCCATGCGATAGCGAGGGTCGTGGGCGAGTCGGTGGTGGCGCGGGCAGAGGAGCCGGCCGTTGGTGAGGTCGGTGGTGCCTCGGCGTGACCAGGGCTGGTCGTGGTGGGCGTGGCAGAGGCCGGGCGGCAGCCCGCAACCGTCTGCCGTGCAGCCTCGGTCGCGTAGGACGAGCGCCCGGCGCTGGGCGGGACTGAAGAGTCGTGCGGTGCGGCCGAGGTCAAGCGTCTCGGAGGCGCTGCCGAGCACTGCGGGCACGATCCCGGCGCGGCAGGCGAGCCGTCGTGCCTCGCTGGCTGAGATTCGCTCGCCGGTGGTGAGGGACGCAGCTCCGACGCCTCGTACGAGGGTGTCGAGGTCGAGCGTGACGGTGAGAGAGAGCCCGGTGCCGGCAGAGGCCGGGAGCTTGTCGACCGGGTAGGACTCGACGTACTCCATGAGCGCCTGGCCGAGCGCCAGGGGAGTGGCGAGTGGAGCGGGTCGCGGGGTCTCGCCCGAAGTCTGGTGGCGACGCGGTGAGGCGAGGGCGTGCAGGTGCTCCTTGAGCAGCCGGCCGTGGAGGGTGGGGAGGGTGAACCGGCCGTGGCAGCGCCCGTGCCCGTCGTCGATGAGGGTGAAGGAGGCGGTCGCGAGGGCGCGGGCTTCCTCTTCCTCGAGCTTGCGCTGCTCGTGCTTCTCGCCGACGTCGGGTGCGACGACGTCGAGCACCCGCTTGCCGAGGATGCGTAGCGCGCGGGCGTCGTGCTCGCGCGCGTGGGCGAGCAGGGAGTCGCGAGCCTCTCTGCGGATGGGCAGGTCGACGAGGTCAGCGGGCAGCGCGTCGACGGCCCGGGTGATGACGTCGGCCTGGTCGACTCGCAGCCACCCGTCTAAGAGGGCGTCGGCGACCGGCTCGTGGAGGTCGGTGTCGAGACGCTCAGCGAGGCCGCAGACCCTCCCGGCCTCACCGCGGGTGACCCGACTGCGGTGCGCCCACCAGCCACCGGTGGTGCGTGCGCCGATCGCATCGCCCACTCGCCGCCGATCGGCCTCCCGGAGTGAGCGACCGAGCGACGAGGTGAGCCGGGACTGGGCCTCGGTGAGCGCGTCGACCAGCTCGACCACCTCGCCCTCCGTCACGGTCGAGAGGCGCAGGTCGCCGAGGTCGTCCAGCGCCGTGCGCAGCGAAGCCAGCGCCTGGTTCACCGGTCCCTCCACGGCCTTCCCCTCACCTCTGGTTGCGACCCCAGAAAGAAGTCTCTGCCTGCTCGACGTCAGGCGGAAGGTCCCCGATTCCGGCTGTGGAAGGTGGTGCACGAAGGCTCACTTGTGAGCAACAAGTGGCTCTTCAGACCTACGACGATCCGCCCAGAATGGGGCACCGGGAATGCCCGGCGTTACCGAACACGGCGCTCTCTCACCACTCCCCGGCCCGGCCGTCCCCGGCGACACTGACTTCGGTCGAACTGACGATCCGACACGCGTGTGATTGGTTCGAGGTTCGGGCGACCCGGACTGTGAGTATGGCTACAGTACGGCTATAGTTGAGCGCGAGAGAGACGACACTTGATGCTGAAACTTCCCCAGGCCGACCACTCCCCGCTTCCGTCGCCTGCGCTGCCGCTCGTGGTAGCGCAGGCGCGGTACTCGCCAGTGCGCGCGGAAGTGACCGCGGAGGTCGTCGCGGCTATACAGCATCGCTTGCGTGAAACGGTAGCTGTCGATCTAAGCCGGGTCGCGCCTCTGATGTCGACTGACATCGTCATCGGTCCGGGTGTAACGGTGCCGCCTCAGGTGCAGCACGGGATGCAATTGTCCGCTGAGGATGGTCAATGGCAGGCGACGGTGACGCCAGAGTGGGTATCGCTCGAGACGCCTTCGTTCCGCAGCTACGCAGAGGACTTCCGACCGGTTTGGGGCGAGGTACTTGGTGCTGTTAGCGATGCGCTGGCGCCGGTGACGGTGATGCGTGCTGGCCTGCGATTCGTGAACGTGCTTAAGCCGCCGGTGGAGCTTGCAGCAGGAGCGCCCGTGGCGACATGTGGATGGGATCGCTGGATTCGCGGCTCGTTGGCGGGTCCCGCAGGTGATGAGTGGCTGCTCGAGGGGGCGCTCGCGTACTCGCAGCAGATGTTGGTGGAATCGGGTCAAGGTGTGCGCAGCGGCGTGCGCTCGGGGCCGGTTGAGAACGAGGATCGTCCGGCGTTCTTGCTGGACATTGACACGTTCTCAGAGCCGCAGGCGGTTTGGGCGGTCGACGACGTTGTCGCGCTGTTCGAGCGGCTGAACGGTTGCGGCGTGGCGCTCTTCCAGGAGCTCGTCACGCCTGAGATGCTCAACCACCTTCGTGGCAGTGAAGCTGCTGGGGGGCATGTTCGGGGGAAGGACTTGTTATGACGACGTTGATGGGCAGCACGACTGCTGGGACGCCGGCTCCGTCGAGCAGCGACCTGCTGCTTCGGAAGCCGTTCTCGTGGACAGAGGATGCCACGTATGTAACGTTGCCGATGGTGCGGACACACCGCTCGGAGGCGCTTGAGGCGTTGCTTCAGCATTCTCTGTCGGTCGTCTCCCGCGTCGAGGCTGAGCTGGCACGCGACCAGCACCTGCGGTTCGCGGCGCGTGCCCAGGAGGCTGTGGCGGCGGCATCTTCGGCGGCATCGAGGGCGGCATCGACCGCTGCGGGCGTTCTCACGCGTTCGCGCGCCGCGAAGCCTCACGCGGTTGGTACCGATCGCTGTGTCCACCCCGGCACAGAGGCGTTGGACCAACTGCAGGGGTGGCTCAACATGCCACTGGACGACATCGTCGCGGTTGTCGGCCTGTCGCCCTCAACGAGGGCGTTCTGGCGCCGGAATCCGACCGCCGCGGTGCGCCCCGGTAAGGCGGGCCGGCTCCTGCGATTCCGCACGTCCGTCGGGCTGCTCGTGGGCGCGGTCGGCGCCGAGGAGGCGCGGCACGTGCTGCATGACGAGAGGTGGTTGGAGCCGCTGGACGAGGCTCGTCTAGTTGCGCTTGAAGCGCGGGTACGCCGGCAGCTGGCACCAGAGCCGCCGATAGCTCCCGCAGGGCTTGCAAACCTGTCGCGCCAGCAACTGCTTGCGGCTGTGACGGACCGGGACGGGGAGGTGGTTCAACGACAACTCGAGTCCTCCCGGGACGGAGAGTTCGTTGGGCCAGTTCAGGAAGATGACGCCGGCTAAGGGCCACAACCCTCGCCGCGGGAACCCACGCGGAAATCGAGGAAAGAATGCGGGTGGAGGCCGCGGCGGGCACAACCGTCGCGGCCCTACTCCTTTTCCCTGGGATGCCGAGAAGTTCAAGCCGCGGATCACCAGCAACTTCAAGGGGATTGAGGCGGAGGTTGCCGATTCAGCCCTAGACATGGTGCGGCCGACTTCGGACGGGGTCCGTGCGTGGCATGCAGCGTCATTGGAGGGTGTCCCGCTCGCCGAGCCGTGGGTTGCGGGGCGGTACCGAGGGCAGGGTCCACCGAATTCTCGACTGGCCAACTGCCCGGTGCATGTGGGTGGCGTGTTTGGTACGCCACCCGCGCGCGTCCGTGGGGAGGTCACGGCTGCATTCGCCGAACTCGACCGCCGGCTGGACGCGCTGGACGCGCGGATCGCGAACGGCGAATCGGTCGAAGACGTGTACGAGGACGTGCTCGCGGTCTGTGCGTGGATTCACGGCCAGTGGGTGCGCATTCACCCATTCGTCGATCACAACGGCAGCACCGCGCGGCTGCTGACGGTGGCGGTTGGTCTTCGGTATGGCATCCCGTTGCAACTGCCGGGCAAGCCCCGGTCTCAATTGCCGACTGATGGTCTTGTCGTCGACTACAACCTCGCGGCGGGGAACCAGATGTCGGGCGACGATCACTTGATGAAGCTGTTCCTTCACGATCTCGTGGAGGAGACGTTGCGGCAGGCCACGACCGCCACCGCGGCTGAAGGCTCCGCCATACCGGTCGAAGGACGCTTCGATTCAGCCGCGGACGCGTCTGCCGAGTGAACCATCGGCCACGACGGTGGACTCGTGGGTCGCGCGTCGGGTGGCTGAGACGTAGATCAGCCAGCCGAGCGCGCCTTGCCATGTCGTGTCTATCCGCCGCGAGTCCTGCGGTAGTTGGGAACCACGGAAACCTACGCTTACAACACGATGGCGACGGACCCGAGCAGTGAGATCCTCGAAGGTAACGTTGGCTTCTTCTGGCCGCAGGAGGACCACCGGGTCGATCTCGATGATGCGATCGTTGAACGCGGCTACATCGCTCAGGCGCCTGATTCGTTCGTGCAGGTCCGAGCTCTAGACGAGACCGAAGTTCTCCCGGGCATAACTATGCACAGCTCGTCGCGGCCGATGGCGTTGTTCGGCTCTACGGAGAAGGCCGGGATCCTGATCCCGGACCTGATGAGCGCCGGCCGCACGGGACACTTCGGTGGTTCCAAAGCGTCGGTTCGACGCTACCGGGCTCGATCGCTCATCAGCGGCGTCGACCTGCACTCGGCTCGCAGTAGCAAGCTGGTGTCAGCTTCACTCGTCTTCGCTGAAGGCTTGGAGTTCGCCGCCCTCTCGACGTTGCATACAGAGTTCAAGGCTGACCCGCTCACGCATCTGGTCACGGAAGCGCAGTTCACGCTGAAGGCCGACCCTGCAGCGAACGGCGGGAAGTACGGCCCTTACGAGCTTGTACTAGAGCCTGACTGGTCGACCTCCAACAGCGGGTCGACTACAAATCTGAGCACAGGTCTCTCGATCACTCTGACGGTCAAGCGTCCACGTCCGTTTAGCCAGTTCAGACACCTCCTTGTTGGCATCCAAGACTTGCTGAACGTGACCTACGATCGATTTGTCCCGGCCCAGTCCGGACGAGCGCTCGTTGACGGTGCCTCCTCAGAACGCTCCTATCTGTGGCTCCAGGACACCATGGTCCAGCCGCCTCATAGTGCCGGCGTATCAGGCCGGCAGGGATCCACGCCGCTGTTCCAGCTCGCCGACATCGGCGGCTCAGCTGGCCTGCGCCGCTGGTTAACGCTTCGCGACCAGTTTCCCGACGTGGCCAAGTCCGTCTCGTCCGGTCATCGCTATGGCGGATCCCGCCAACCGGCTCGACTGCTGGAGTTGGCCGCTGCCACCGAGATCTACGTCGCCGCGCACCGCAAGGCCGGGGCAGCGTGGGCGAAGAAGGCGACCGCGCCGACCCCCGCCGAAGCCCTCGCAAGACGCGTGGGGAAACCATTCCTCGACCTTGTCGGCGACTATTCGACCTGGGGCGCACGCGTCCAGGACACGTACAACAGTGTCAAACACAATCCGTCGTTCGCTCGCGATCCGGAGGAGCTTCGGCTGCTCTCGTGGTCGGCACAGGTCGCTCTGTTGTGCGTGCTGCTAGACCGAGCCGCGCTCTCAAAGGCACCGAGCCGACGGATCCTCAGCGACTACCGCGTCAAACGTGGCAGCGACGAACTTCGGAACCTCCTAGGAACGTAGCCAACTCTCGGCGACGGGCTCCCGCGACACTGCGCGTCTTTCCGCCGCGACTCATCGGTGCCGTCACGAGCCCAGTGATGATGCGCGGGGTCCGCGGTGGCTGACGCTGAGTGGTCCATTCCGGGCCCAATCGTGGGGCAGGATCTGCTTATGGCAGTCGTCAGGCGCATCTGGCTTTGGCCGAATGACGACGGGCCCACGGGTGGAGCCAGCAGGACCGCGGCTGGGGGCGCTTTCGCTCAAGGCCTCGACGGGTCAACTTGAGAGGTGAATGCTATGGGCTACAGCGAGACGGACTCCAGGGTCGACGGAGTGGACACCAACGGGATCGAGGTGTCGTTGGTCAGCCACGCTCGAAGTACCTCTACAGAGTCGTGGACAACGATGTCCTGGAGGACGCGGCTCGCACCCGGTGGAAGTAATCGCCGCTTCTACATGCATCACGGCGAACCATGGACCATCAGTTCGCAGCTCGCGATTACGATGCTCAGCGAGCTGGACGGTCAGCGCCCCTTCGCCAGCGACCCAGGCACGACTGTCCGTCCCGAAGTCCTCTTCTCTTGCTCCATGACACCGGAGATGCGCTCCAAGTACTGGCTGGAGATACGCCTCCCCGAGGACCGCTGGAGTAGGGACGTCGAGTTCGTCGTGACGCAAGACCCGTTTCGACGCAACCACTGGCGCAAGATCGGCATCGTTGATCACTCGACGGGTCGGGCCACATTCCGATCCACAACTCGGGACGCGACGTACGGGCAGAAGAAGGCGATCCCCGACTGGAATGGCTGGTTCCTGGACAACTCCATGCTGGATGCGGGCGGCCGTGAGATGGGCGCCTTCCTCGATCTACTGAGTCATGGTGGTTCGAGCCAAGAACGCCTGACGTAGACAGCCGCGAGCAATCGGCCGGCGGCCGTCGCTTCCCATCGACCGCATGCATCACCGGATCGGCAGGACCTAGCCCATTCCGCCGCGTACGTCGCACGTCCGGCAAGGGACGGATCTTGGCTGCGAGTGAGCGGCACCCGACCCGACCCGACCCGGGCTGGTGCCCCGCGAGAAACGTGTCTGGCGCGTTCCCGGTTAGAGCGTGTAGCGCAACGCGGTGAGGTCTCCGTCCCGGGTGGCCGAGACGAGGTGGAGACCGACAGCCGGGGTGTTGCGGCTCTCGAAGAGCCGGACGCCGTCACCGAGAAGCACCGGAGCCACGTGCACAACCACCTCGTCCAGCAGTCCTGCCTCGAGGCACTGTCGGGCGATTGCTGCGCCGAGCACGCCGACGTCGGCGCCGCCGGCAGCCTCCTTCGCGATGGCGACAGCCTCCACGATCCCGACGTCGAGGAACCGCCCGGTCACGCCCTTCACCACAGGGGGATCGACGGGCGGGTGGTGACGGAGCACCAAGAAAGGGCCGCTGAACGCGCCGCCGTAGAAGCCCGGCTGATCGCGGTCCTCGACGTCCTGGGTCCGTCGCCCCACGAGCAGCGCGCCGGTCGACCCCACGATCTCGTCGACGGTCTCGCCCGATCCGAGCTGCGCCCCGAGCGCCCACCCCATCTCGTCGTGCGGGCCGGCGATGAAGCCGTCCAGGCTCATCAGCGTGTGCCAGCGGACCAGCTGGGTCATGTCGCCTCCGTGATCGTCTCGTCCTCGGGTCGTGCCGGCCGTCGACCGACGCACGATGGGGGCAGACCGCGGAACGCGGCGGGACTCATCGGTGGTTCTGCCTCGCCTCCTCCACGGTGCCGGGCGCGAGGTCAGGTCTGCTGGCCGGGTCCGGTCGCAGGTCAAGGCTCGACACCGGCAGGTAGAAGAAGTGGTCCGCCACGCAGCGGACCTGGGCGTGCTCGACGGGTCCGTCGGTGCTCTCCAGCACGTCGCGGCGGAGGATCTCGGCGAGCGAGCCGCACACCGGACAACAGGTGGCGTCCACGGTCCATCTCCTCGGGTCGACGATGGAGTCACCAGGCAGGCGCTACGCCGGCCGTCGCGGTGCGACGGCAGCCGTCGCGGCGGCACGTGTGCCACGATGCGACGGGAGAACGATCGACTTGCCGACACCGCAGACGCGCTACACCCGAGCCGGAGACGCCGAGATCGCCTACCAGACGGTGGGCTCCGGTCCGGTCGACCTCGTGTGGGCCTACGGGATGATGACCCACCTCGAGGTCAAGTGGGAGGAGCCGTCCCTCGCGAGGATGCTCGGCCAGCTGTCGGGCTTCACCCGGTTGATCCTGTTCGACCGTCGCGGCTGCGGGCTCTCCGACCGCGGTGACCGTCATCTCGCGCCGACGCTCGAGGAGCGGGTGCACGACGTCCTCGCGGTCCTCGATGCCGTCGGCTCTGAGCGAGCCTCGCTGTTCGGGGTGTCCGAGGGGTGCGCGTTGGCAGCGATGTTCGCCTCGATGCATCCGGAGCGGACGGATCGCGTCGTTCTCTACGGCGGGATGTCGCGGTTGCTCCGCGACCCCGAACACCCCTGGGGCGTCATGGACGCCCAGCAGTACGACGCCGCGTTCGGGCCGGTCTTCCGCCACTGGGGCACGCTCGACGGTGCAGCCGCGCACGTGCGGCTGATCGCGCCCTCGGCTGTCGACGACTCCGACTACCTCGCCTGGTTCGCACGACAGCAGCGGCTCTCGCTCAGCCGCGACGCCGTGGTGCGGTTCATGCGTGTCGCCACCGAGTACGACCTCGACGACATCCTCCCCAACGTCCAGGCGCCCACGCTGGTGCTCCACCGGTCGGACGACGCCATCGTCCCCGCCAGCAGCGCCCGCCGTCTCGCCTCCAGGATCACCCACGCCAGCCTCGTCGAGGTGCCCGGCGCCGACCACCTCCCCTACGTCGGTGACGCCGACGCGATCGTCGAAGCGATGCGGGCCTTTCTGGGGGCACCGTCCCCACCACCGGCTGCGGACGTCCGGCTGGTCACCCTGGTGGCGACCGACGCGCAGGACCCGGACACCGCGAGCCTCGTGGCGCGCCACGCCAGGCGGTTCGACGGCGTCGAGGTGTCCGACCCGACGGGTGGCCGCGTGACCCGGTTCGACTCCGCGACCCGGGCAGTCCGGTTCGCGCTGGGGGCGGTCCGCGCGGCCCGGGACGGCGGGGTGGAGCTGCGCGCCGCCGTGCACGCCGGGGAGTGTCACATCGACGGCAGCAGCATCGACGGCCCGGCGGCCGCGGTCGTCACCGCGGCGCTCCGGGACGCGCCACCCGGGCGGGTGGTCGCGACCGCGACCGTGCGCGACATCGTTCCGGGCTCGGGGATCGTCTTCGCCGACGGTGCCGCCCGTCCCCGGCAGGAGGTGAGGGTGTCGCGGTGCTCACCCTCGCAGGCGGCGGCGCGGACGACGAGACGCCGTCCCGGCCCGACGCACCGGACCACGTCTTCCGGAGGGACGGCGACGTCTGGACGCTCCGCTTCGAGGGGAGGGCGACCAGGCTGCGGGACAGCAAGGGCATGCGTGACCTCGCGGTGCTGCTGGCCGATCCCGGCCGTGAGCGGCACGTCCTCGACCTCTGGTCAGGAACAGCGGGTGACGAGCGGCAAGGTCCCCGCAGCGGTGCGGCGCCGCGCCACGAAGTCATCGATGGGCAGGCACGCGCGGACTACCGCCGACGCCTGGCGGCACTGGACGCTGACCTCGGCCCCGGGACGGAGGAGGAGCGCGACTGGCTGGTGAAGCAGCTGGCCCTGTCCTACGGCGTGGGGGGACGGGAGCGGGTGTTCCCCGACGAGGTCGAGCGGGCCCGCAAGGCGATCTACCGACGCGTCGCCGACGCGCTGCGGAGGGTGGAGGAGGCGCACCCCGGCCTCGGGCGTCACCTGCGCGCCTCGGTCCATACGGGGACCTACTGCAGCTATGCGCCGGAGCGGCCCCTGGCCTGGGTCACCTCCGGCGCGTGACTGGCCTGCTCAGGCCAGGTCGACCGACACCCGTCCCAGGCCGACGGCCTCGACGGTCCACCGTCCGGGGCCGACCTCGATCGGAGGCACGACCGAGCCGGTGATGACGACGTCGCCGGGGGCAAGGCCTCCGGCGCCGCACGACGCGAGCGTGTCGGCAGCCGCGGCGAGGACGGTGGGGAGGTCGCCGGTGAGCGCGGTCGGTTCGTCGGTGGCGGCGACCTCGTCCCCGTCACGGCGTACGGCGAAGTGCGGCCCGGCGAGCAGCGGCGGAACGCGGTGACCCACGATGACGTGGCGGTGGAAGATGTTGCCGGCCAGGATCTCGCCGATGTCCTCGGGTGGTTGGTCGAGGTCGGCCAGCTCGATCGCCACCGACCAGCCGACGACGGCGTCGAAGGCCTCCTCGGCGGTGGCGCCGGCGCCGAGCGGGGCGCCGACGTGCACGGCGACCTCAGCCTCGAGGACGGGCTTCGTCCAGCCCTCGAGGGAGACGGTGCTGCCGTCGTCGAGGGCGAGGGTGTCGACGAGGAAGCCGACGAGGGGCCGGTCCGTGCCGAGCTTCGACAGAGCCGCCGGGGCACCGAAGCCGAGCTTCCAGCCCAGGTGCTCGGCGCCGTCGGCGAGCACGGCGTCGCGGCGCGCCAGCATGCGCGCCGTACCGTCGGCGATGCGTGGGTCGAGGGTGCTCACGTCTCGATCATGCCGGGTCGTCGAAGGACTCGTCGGGCCCCGGCATGCCGTAGCCGGCGGCGGCCAGCGATCCGGCTCCGCTCCAGCCCCAGATCAGCAGCACGTCCTCGTCGCCGGTGTTGACGAAGCCGTGGTAGTTGCCGCGCGGCGTGAAGATCACGTCGCCCGCCTGCGACGGTTCGCGCCCGGCGTTGGTGTGGATCTCCCCCTTCCCCGACATCACGACCAGGAACTCGTCGGCGTCGGTGTGGAAGTGCCGGTCGTGGCGGGCGCCGGGCGGCAGCACCGTGCGGCCGACCGTCAGTCCGTCGGACCCGCCGCGCTCGGAGTTGATGAGGTATTGCACCTGCATGTCGATCCAGCCCTCGTCCTCGCGCAGGTTCTGCTCGAGCGGGACGTCGTCGATGGTGGTGCGGAACGGAGGCTTCGCCTCGTCGGGAGTGGTCATCGGATCCCCGCCGCCTTCCGGTAGACGTCCGCGACGCTGACGAGGAAGTCGCGATCGGACAGGTCGCTGCTGCGGGCCGCGCTGAGCATCTCGCTCGCGGCCGAGCAGGTGGGCACCATCGCGCCGAGGCGGCGCCCGAGGTCCTGGGCCAGCACCAGGTCCTTCTGCTGGAGCTCGACGTCGGCGAACACGTTGTCGTCGTCGACGAGCAGCGGCGCGCGATAGCCGATCACCGGCGACGCGATCACGCTCTTCAGCGCCGCGTCGACCACGGCTGCCCGGTCGACGCCGGCCTTCTCGACCAGCGTCACCGCTTCCGCGAACGCCGTCACCGACACCACCAGCGACAGGTTGATCGCGACCTTGGTCAGGATCGCGTGGCCGTTGGGACCGATGTAGGTCACCTTCGGGCCGATCGCGTGGAGCACCTCCTCCACCCGGAGGTACGCCGCGCGCTCGCCGCCGACCATGACCGACATCTGCCCGGCGGCCAGCGTCGCCGGGCTCCCCGAGACCGGGGTGTCGAGGTAGCGGGCGCCGGTGGCGGCCACCTCCTCGGACAGCGCGACGCTCGCGTCGGGGGCGATCGTGCTGAGGTCCGACCAGATCTTTCCCTCGCCGAGCCCGGCGAGCAGGCCGTCGTCGCCGCGGGCCGCGCCCTCGATCGCGGCGGTGTTGGTCAGCATCGTGAAGACCAGCTCGCACTGCTCGGCGACCTCCCGCGGGCTGTCGGCCCAGGTGGCGCCGGCCGCCAGCAGGTCGTCGGCCTTCGACCGGGTGCGGTTCCAGACGACGAGCTCGTGGCCCGCGTCCATGATCCGGCGCGCGATGCCGGCCCCCATGGCGCCGAGTCCCACGAACCCGACCCGGGTGATCGATGTGCCCATCCCTTGCTCCTGTGTCGTCTCGCTGGTCATGTGCTCGGTCATCCGTTGTGCCGGTCGAGGAAGTCGACGACGGCCGCCAGCGCCTCGCGCTGGACGTCGTCGACCCGGGGGACGCCGTCCGCGTCGCACTCGGGGTAGAGGTAGCCGTGGACGTCGTGCGACCACGAGCGCCACTCGGCGTCCTCGCGGTGCTCCGCGAGCAGGTCGTAGGTCAGCCGGAAGATCCCCTGCAGCTCGTCCTGCTCGCGCCCGAGGACCAGCACGGGGATGTCGACGGCCTCGAGCCGGGCCGCCACCTCGTCCTTGTCGGAGATCCGGGCCCGCGCACGCTCGACGCTGCGGATCTCCATGCTCTCGATGTCCCGCAGCCCGCCGATCGTCGTGACGGTCTCGACGTCCTCGAGCCGCAGCGTCAGCAGCTCGTGGTTGGCCGGCTCGGCGGCGACACCGGCCCGCAGCAGGCCGGGATAGTGCGACAGCAGCTTGAAGAGCATCTCGCCGGCGTGGCTCACCCCGACGTGGAAGAGCCGGTCGCCGTCGATCGCGGGGTGGGCGGCCGCGTGACGCAGCACGGCGACCTCGTCCTCGTACTCCAGCGGCGCCCGGTTCATCAGCCCCATGCCCTGCCGGATCGTCGTCCGCAACGCGCCGCCGGTCTGGTAGCCGAGCTCGACCTCGGTGCGGTAGCGGATCCACGCGCAGGCGTAGCCCGCGTCGAGCAGCACGTCGGTGACGTGGCGGAAGCGGTGGACGCGGTCGCGCAACCACGCCATGCCACCCCCGCCGTTGCCGTAGGCGATGACGACGAAGGGGTGCGGACCGGGGCCGTCGGGGAGCCGGAGGGCATAGGGGATGTAGAGCCCGTCGAGGCTCTCGGCGAGGAGGTAGTGCGCCGGCCGGTCCGACCCGGCGACGTCCTCGACCATGACCGGCGTCGGCGCCGCCGGCGCAGGGGCCGTCCCGCTCACCCGCGCGACCCGGCCGCCCAGTAGTCCTCCTTGGCCTTCGACGCCGCGAGCGCCTCGGCGTCCTCGAACCCGGGGGCCATGGAGGCCGAGGTACCGGCCATGTACTGGTGGTGGTCGACGTCGAGCAACCGGATCCAGCTCTGCTGCCCGAAGGTGAGCGCGATGACGCACCCGAGCTCGACGAGCTCGTCCTCGCTGAAGTGGGCGTACAGCCTGTCCCACAGGCCGTCCCGGTCGTCCTCGTTCCAGGCGATGGCCTGCGCGTAGGCGAGAGCCGCCTTCTGGCGGTCGTCGAAGCGGTCGGACGACTCGAAGTTGAGCAGGTCGTCGTACTGGCCCTCGACGAGTCCCTCGGCCGCGCCGCGCTCGGACCGCTGGTTGCCACAGAACTCACAGGTGACCGTGCGCGAGATGTAGACCCGGCACAGCTCCTTGATCGCGTGGTCGCACACGCCGTTGCGGAACATCTCCTCCCACGGCTTGGCGAAGGCCCAGAACGCCGCCGGCACGTGGGCCCGGATCGCGTTGGTCTCCGGTCGCGGGGTGCCGTGGGCGGCAGCGCGCTGCATCTCGGCCTGCATGTGCTCGTCCATGTCCTCGTAGGGGACGTAGGAGATGCGGGGCTTGCTCATGATGACTCCTTCACTCGGTGTTCTCGATGGCGCGCACCACGGCCTCGGCCGTGAGCGGCAGGTCACGCACCCGGACGCCGAGTGCGTGGTGGACGGCGTTGGCGATGGCGGCCGACGTCGGGCCCTGGGCGGCCTCGCCGGCGCCCAGCGGCGGCTGGTCGCTGTCGACGAGGTGGACGACGACCTCGGGCGCCTCGCTAAACCGCAGGATCGGGTAGAGCTCCCAGTCGCCGGACAGCAGCCGCCGCCGGTCCATCCGGACCCGCTCCTTCAGCGTCCAGCTGGTCGCCTGGGTGGCGCCGCCCTCGAGCTGGTTGCGGGCGCCGTCGGGGTTGACGACCCGACCGAGGTCGGCCACGACGACGAGCCGTCGGACCCGCAGCTCGCTGCCGGCCTCGACGTCGGCGACCACGGCGCAGTAGGCGCCGCGGTCCTTGTAGCGCGCGTAGCCGAGGCCGCGGCCGGAGTCCTCCGGCATCGCCGACCCCCAGCCCGCGAGCCGGGCGGCCTCGCGCACGACGTGGGCCGCGCGCGGGTCGTCGAGGTGGGCGACCCGGAAGTCGACGGGATCGGCGCCGGCCGCAGCGGCGAGCTCGTCGACGAACGACTCGATCGCGAAGACGTTGAGGTGGGCGCCGAGCGCGCGCATCGCGGACGTGCGCAGCGGGGAGTCGGTCTTGCGGTGGCCGAGGATCCGGCGCGGTCCGACGGCGTAGCCCGGCACGGCGTTGCGGGTCGAGCCGCCGCCACCGGCCGCGGGCGGGTCGGTCGCGGGCGGCAGCGGCACCGGGTCGGCCAGGTGGGCGCCCGCCAGCAGGCCGGGGTTGCCGGCATAGCCCGGACGAGCGGTGTGGCCCTGGCTCCACAGCTCGTGGCTCCACGACGTGATCCGGCCGTCGGCGACCGTCGCCTGCAGGTCCACCGTCATCGCCGACGAGAGCGGTCCCCACGTCAGCTCGTCGGGCCGCGTCCAGCGCAGCAGCACCGGCCGGCCGGGCACCGCCCGAGCGAGGAGCACGGCGTCGAACGCTGCGTCGTCGGCGGCGTTGTGGCCGTAGCAGCCGGCGTTCTCGACGTGCTCGACCGTGACGTGCTCGCGGTCGAGGCCGAGGGTCGTGGCGATCGCGTCGCGCAGCCCGTGGACGCCCTGGCTGTGCGACTGCACGTGGACGCCGGTGTGGGTGCCGTGGTCGGTCCACACCGCCAGCCCGGCGCTCGGCGCGATCGAGGCGTGCAGCAGGAACGGCCGTGAGTACGACGCGCGCAGGGCGTCGGGGGAACCGGGACCGGGAGCGCCGGGCTCGTCGAGGACGGGGACGTCCTCGTGGCTCCCGCTCCGCAGCCAGGTCGGGAGGTCGGTGTCGTCGGGCAGCAGGTCGTGCTCGTCCCAGTCGACGTCGCGGGCAAGCTGGTCGAGGCCGCGGTCGACGTCGGCCTCGCGCTCGCCGACGAGGCCGAGGAACGAGCCGTCGCGGACCAGCGTCACCCCCGGCGCCTTCCACCCGTCGGGCACCGACCGCAGCGTGGCGCCGACCGACGGCGGTCGCAGCACCCGCCCGTGCAGCAGTCCCGGCGGCCGCTGGTCGGCGAGGTAGCGCGGCCGGCCGAGCACCTTGTCGGGCAGGTCGGTGCGCGGGACGTCGGCCCCGACCGCAGCGGCCGCCACCGGTCCGGCGGCCGGCTGGTCGGTCAGGTCGAGCGCCGGGTCGAGGCCGGCGATGCGCGCGACGTAGTCGTCGACGGAAGCGGTCGGCCCGGCGAGGGTGCGGACGACCCCGCCGACATGGGCGAGGGCGGGGGCCGACTGGGTGACCGACAGGCTGCCGGCGGTCAGGCCCTGGTCGGGCCCGAGGCCGGTGTGGGGTGCGACCGTCCGGACCCGGTCGAGCGGCAGCCCGAGCGCGTCGGCCGCGAGCTGGGCGAGGGCGGTCGCGATGCCCTGGCCGAGCTCGGCCTTGCCGACCCTGACCTCGACCACGCCGTCGGCCACCGCGACCCAGCTCCCGAGGCGCGGGTTGGCGGTGACGTGGGCGGGGAGGTCGGTCACGACGGCGAGGCCACCTTCTCGGCGGCGGCCAGGACGGCGTCGACGATCCGGCGGTGGGCGCCGCAGCGGCACAGGTTGCGGTCGAGCGCCTCGGCGACGCGGTCGGGGTCGGCGTCCGGCTCCTCCTCCAGCAGGGCGGCCGCGCGGACGACGATGCCCGAGATGCAGAAGCCGCACTGGGCGGCCTGGTGGTCGAGCAGCGCCTGCTGGACAGGGTGCGGTGTGTCCTCGGCCGACAGCCCCTCGACGGTCGTGACCGGCTGGCCCTCGGCCTGCCACACCGGCGTCTGGCACGACGGCACGACGGTGTCGCCGAGCCGGACGAAGCAGGCGCCGCACAGCCCCTGGCCGCAGCCGAAGCGCGTGCCGACCAGTCCGAGGTCGTCCCGGAGCACGGTCAGCAGCGGGGTGTCGGGGTCGCCCTCGACGGTGACCGGGGCGCCGTTGACGACGAGCTCGGTCACGGGAACACCTCCGGGTGCCGGCCCAGCTCGATCCTGGTGCGACGGATGTGGCCGCCGAGGTAGCGCTCGCCGTCGTCCGCGTCGCGGCGTACGACCGCGTCGAGGATCAGCCGGTGCTCGGAGTTGACCACCCACATCCGGCTCCGACCGCCGAGCGCGACGAAGCTGCGCCGGTAGTGCTGGGTCGAGTTCCACAGCCGCGTCACGTTGGACATCAGCGGGTCGATCGAGCAGCCGGAGTAGGTGAGCATGTGGAACTCACGGTCGAGGTCGAGGAACTTCTCGAGGTCGGTGTTGTCCTCGATCCGCTGCTGGACCTCCTCCAGCTGCTCGTGGTCGGCGTCGGTCAGCAACGGCAGGCTCTCGGTCAGCGCCAGCGGCTCGAGACGCTCGCGCATCCGGTAGATCACGTCGACCTCGTGCTGGGTCAGGCTCGTGACCCGTGCCCCCTTGTGGGGCTCGTGCTCGGTCAGGCCCTCGCTCTCGAGCATCCGCAGCGCCTCGCGCACCGGGAGCCGGCTGGCCCCCAGCCTCGCCGCGACCTCCTCCTGCCGGATCCGGTCACCGGGACGCAGGTCGCCGCCGAGGATCGCCTCGCGGAGGTAGGCCGCCACACGGGTGCTGCCGATGCCCGAGGTCTCGGGAGGTGTCTCGTCGCTGCTCATGGTCGGGGATTCTCCCGGTCGAACCGCTTGCCGTGGGGGTAGGAGACCAGCTCGAGCTGGAGCCCCCAGGGGGCGCGGAAGTAGATCCACCGGTTGCCCTCGGCCGGGCCGCGGCTCGCGGTCGGGCCGGCGAACACCTCGACGTCGTGGGCGCGCAGGTGGTCGACCGCCGCGTCGAGGTCGTCGACGTAGAGCGCGACGTGGTGGCCGCCGACGTCGCTGTTGCGCGGCCGCACCACCAGCTGGTCGGGGGAGGAGTAGTGGAAGACCTCGAAGAACTGCTCGCCGAGCCGGAACCAACGGTTCTCGACCATCACCGCGCGCGGGTGGACGTCGAGGTGGGTGGCCATCCAGTCGTCGCCCTCGTCGGGGTGGGCGAAGGGGCCGAGCGAGTAGAGGTAGTCGCAGCCGAGGACGTCGACGAGGAACCGGTGGGCCTGCTCGAGGTCGGGCACGGTGAACCCGACGTGGTCAAGGCGGCGCAGGCCCGGCAGTCCCATCGACGTCCTTTCTGGATCCGAAACGGCGAGGAGATCTAGGAAAGCACGCTCGCAGTTGTGGTGTCCATCACGCTCGGGCCTAGATTTTGGATCCAAACGTGTGTCACAGTGCCCGAGTCCACCGAGGAGGATCCATGCCCCAGCACCGTCCGCTCGAGCCCGCGTCGCCGTGGGTCGAGGTCGTCGCCACCGACGACGACTGGGACGCCGCGGACCCCGCGCTGCTGCGCACGTTCCTGGCGCAGCTGGTGTGGATCCGCGCCTTCGAGCAGCACGTCCTCGACCTCGCCGGCGCCGGGCTGATCCACGGTCCGGCCCACTCGAGCATCGGCCAGGAGGGCGGCGCCGTCGGTTCGGTCCTCGCCCTGACCAGCGACGACAGCGTCAACGGATCCCACCGCGGCCACCACCAGTTCCTCGCCAAGGCGCTCCACCACGTCGAGCCCAAGGGCATGGACCCGCTCGCCGCGCCCTCGGAGGAGGTGCGCGAGGTGCTGCTGCGCACCCTCGCCGAGATCGCCGGCCTCGACCGCGGCTGGAGCCACGGCCGCGGCGGGTCGATGCACCTGCAGTGGAAGGACGCCGGCGCGATGGGCACCAACGCCATCGTCGGCGGCGGTGTCCCGCAGGCGGCCGGCTTCGCGTTCGCCCACCAGCGCTCCGGGACCGACGCGGTCTCGGTCACCTACTTCGGCGACGGGGCGGTCAACATCGGCTCCACGCTCGAGACGATGAACCTCGCGGGCGCCTGGTCGCTCCCGGTCTGCTTCTTCATCGAGAACAACCGCTACGCCGTCTCGACCTCGGTCGAGGAGGCGACCGCCGAGCCGCGGCTCTCGGCCCGCGGTGCGGCGTTCAACCTCGCCTCCTGGAAGGTCGACGGCCAGGACCCGCTCGCGGTCCACCTCGCGATGACCGAGGCCGTCGACCACATGCGCCGCGGCGGCGGCGCGACCGTCGTCGAGGTCGACACCTACCGCTTCTTCCACCAGAACGGCGGCTTCGCCGGCAGCGCCTTCGGCTACCGGACCAAGGAGGAGGAGAAGGAGTGGCGCGAGCGCGACCCGATCACCCTCACCGCGTCCCAGCTCGAGCGGCTCGGACTGGTCGAGGCCGGTGACGCCGACCGGGCGATCGCCCAGGCGAAGGCCGTGATGGAGGAGATCGGCGACGTCCTGCTCGAGCCGGTGCCCGACGGCAAGCCGGGCCAGCGCCGGATCCGTGAGCGGGAGTGGCCCGACCCGGCCTGGGTCGACGTCGGCGTACGCGGCGACCTGAGCGAGCTCGACGACGCCCCCGTCGTCGCACCCGACGGGCACGCGGTCGAGGTGCAGGAGACCAAGCTGGTCGAGTCGATCGCGGCCGTGCTCGGCCGCCGGATGGAGACCGACCCCGGCGTCGTGGTCCTCGGCGAGGACGTCCACCGGCTCAACGGCGGCACCAACGGCGCCACCCGCGGCCTCACCGACCGCTTTCCGGGCCGGATCCTCGGCACCCCGATCAGCGAGAACGCCTTCACCGGCCTCGCCCTCGGCATGGCCCTCGACGGCCGGTTCACCCCCGTCGTGGAGTTCATGTACGCCGACTTCATGTGGGTCGCGGCCGACCAGCTCTTCAACCAGGTCGCCAAGGCCCGCCACATGTACGGCGGCGACGGGGGCGTCCCGCTGGTGCTCCGCAGCAAGGTCGCCATGGGCACCGGCTACGGCTCCCAGCACTCCATGGACCCGGCCGGCGTCTTCGCGACCTCGGCCGGCTGGCGGATCGTCGCGCCGTCGACGCCCTACGACTACGTCGGGCTGATGAACACCGCCCTGCGCTGCCAGGACCCCGTCGTCGTGCTCGAGCACGTCGACCTCTACAACGCCGTCGGCCCCGGACCGGTCGACGACCTCGACTACTGCCTGCCCGTCGGCAAGGCCGCCGTGCGCCGCCCCGGCAACGACGTCACCGTCCTGACCTACCTCGGGATGGTCCCCTACGTCCTCGAGGCCGTCGAGGGGTTCGGCCAGGTCGACGCCGAGGTGATCGACCTGCGCTGGCTCGACCGCGCCAGCATCGACTGGGACACGATCGAGGAGAGCCTGACGAAGACCAACCAGGTCCTCATCGCCGAGCAGGGCGCGGTCGGCACCTCCTACGGCGGCTGGCTCGCCGACGAGATCCACCGCCGCTTCTTCGACCTGCTCGACGCGCCCGTACGCCGGGTCACCGGTGCCGAGGCGTCGCCCAGCATCAGCAAGGTGCTCGAGCGCGCGGCGATCGCCCAGAAGGACGAGGTCATCGCCGAGCTCACCGAGATCGCGAGCTACTGATGGCGCGCGTGCTGCGGATGCCCGGCCTGTCCGCCAGCGACACGACCGGGGTGCTCGCCGAGTGGCTGGTCGCCGAGGCCGCCACCTTCGCCGACGCCGACGCGCTCGCGACGATCGAGACCGACAAGGCGCTCGTCGACGTCGAGGCCGAGGGCGGCGGCGTCGTGCTCAAGACCCTCGTCCCGCCGGGGTCGCAGGTCGACGTCGGCGCACCGATCGCCGTCCTCGCCGACCCGGGCGAGGAGGTGGCCGATCTCGATGCCCTGCTCCAGGAGCTCGGGGTCGCCGACACCGCCGTGCCCGTCGTCGCGGAACGCCGCGACGTCCCAGACACCGACCCGGGCTCGGGGTCCCCCGTACCCGAGCCCGGGCCGGTCACCACCCCCTCGGTGGTCGAGCCCGCCGAGACCAACGGCCGCGTCTTCGCCAGCCCGCTGGCCCGCAAGATGGCCCGCGAGGCCGGCATCCCCGTCGAGGAGATCACCGGCACCGGCCCGCGCCACCGGGTCCTGCGCCGTGACGTCGAGGCCGCGATGGCGTCGCGCACGCCGGCGTCCTCCTCGCCGGCGCCGGCACCGGCATCTCCTCCGGAGCCGGCGACCAGCGGCTCCTCCTACGAGGACGTCCCCCACACCCGGCTGCGGCGCACGGTCGCCGAGCGGCTGGCCGCCAGCAAGCAGCAGGCGCCCCACTTCTACGTCCGCGCCACGATCCGGGCCGAGCGACTGCTGGCCCTGCGGGCCGAGCTCAACGCGGCGCTCGCCGCCGAGGACGCCGCGCCCGTCTCGGTCAACGACCTCGTCGTGAAGGCCGTCGCCGTCGCGCATGCCCGCGTGCCGGAGATGAACGTGACGTGGGGCGAGGACGCCGTACGCCGCTGGCAGGTCGCCGACGTCGCCGTCGCGGTCGCGACGGACCGGGGCCTCGTGACCCCGGTGGTGCGCGACGTGGGCTCACGCCCGGTGACGGCGGTCGCCGCCGACGTCCGCGAGCTGGCCGGCCGTGCTCGTGAGGGTCGGCTCCGCCAGGACGACCTCGAGGGCGGCTCGATCACCGTCAGCAACCTCGGCATGTTCGGCGTCGAGGAGTTCGCGGCGATCATCAACCCTCCGCACGCGGCGATCCTGGCCGTCGGCGCGGTCCGCGACGAGCCCGTGGTCGAGGACGGCGCCGTCGTCCCCGGCCGCGTGATGAGCCTGACCCTCTCGGTCGACCACCGGCCCGTCGACGGCGTGGTCGCCGCGCGCTGGCTCGCGGTGCTGACCGAGGTGCTGGAGCGACCCGTGCGGTTGCTCGCCTGACATCGGCGCCAGGAAGGCGCCACCGAGTCCTGGGAGGGACTTCATGGAGATGAGCAGGAGAGGTGTGCTGGGAGGTGCCGCCGCGGCAGGCGGCCTGGCGGCGGCCGCGGTCGCAGGACCGGCCCACGCCGGACCCGGCAAGGGGGCACCGCGCGCCACGGAGTACGTGATCGCCGGAGCCCATGTCCTGTCGATGGACCCCGACGTCGGTGACCTCGAGGTCGGCGACGTCCACGTCCGCAACGGCCGGATCGTCGCCGTCGGCCGCCACCTGAAGGGCCGCGGTCCGCGGATCGACGCCCGCGGGATGATCGCGATGCCGGGCCTCGTCGACACCCACTGGCACCTGTGGACGACGCTCTACCGCGCGATGTCGAGCACGTCGCCGGCCACGGCCTACTTCGCGCTCAACGTCGCGAACGGCGTGCGGTGCCTGCCGTCCGACCTCTACCACGGTGCGCGGCTGTCCCTCGTGGACGCACTGAACACCGGCATCACGACCGTCCACGACTGGTCCCACAACCTGCGCTCGCCCGCGCACGCCGACGCCAACCTGCGCGCCCACCAGGAGATCGGCCTGCGCGGCCGGTTCTCCTACGGCACCCCGCAGGGCTTCCCGACGACGTCGGTGACCGACCTCGACGACATCGCGCGGGTGAAGGAGGAGTGGTTCGACAGCGGCGAGGTCCCGCTGCTCCACCTCGGCCTCGCGGGGCGGCCACCGGGCTTCTCGCCGGAGTCGGTCTTCCGCCCGGAGTACGACTTCGCGCAGGAGCTCGGGATCCCGGTGAGCTACCACGCCAACAGCACCCGCGCCCAGGGCGACCTCCAGATGATCCGCCAGCTCGCCGAGCAGGACATGCTCGGCCAGGACACCCAGCTGATCCACGCGCTCTACACGACCGAGGCCGAGCGGGCGGCGGTCCGCGACAGCGGCTCGTCGGTGAGCATCAGCCCGTGGTCGGAGCTGCTGATCGGCTACGGCGTCACGCCGGTCCCGGAGATGGAGCGGAGCGGGATGCTGGTGACGCTGTCGGTCGACACCATGTCGCTCGTCGGCTCCGCCGACCTGTGGTCGGTGCTGCGGCTGACGACCGGCCTCTATCGCGGCATCGCCGAGCAGGAGCTCGCCGTCAGCACCCGCCGGGTCCTCGAGATGGCCACGATCGACGCCGCCCGCAGCCTCGGTCTCGGCGACGAGGTCGGCTCGCTGACGCCGGGCAAGCGCGCCGACGTGGTGCTGGTCCGGCAGCACGACGTCGCCACGGCTCCGGTCACCGACGTGCCGAACACCCTGGCCCTCGCGACCGGGGCCGAGAACGTCGACACCGTCATCGTCGACGGGCGGTTCCGCAAGCGCGGCGGCCGGCTGCTCGACGTCGACGCGGCCCGCGTCGTGCGCGAGACCGAGGAGGCGCTGGCCGCGCTGCTCGCGCGCTGACCGGGACCGCGGCGGCTAGCATCGCTGCTCGGACGGACCCGGAGGACCGGTGGCCCTGGACGCGACTGACGAAGCTTCTCGGTTGCTGCCGTACGCCCCGTCGGTGCTCGGTCGCTGGTCGCCGGAGAACGGCGACCCCCGGCACCTCCGGGTCGCGGGCACGCTCGCGCTCGTCGACATCTCGGGCTTCACCCGGCTGACCGAGCGGCTCAGCCGCCGCGGCAAGGTCGGCGCGGAGGAGATGAGCGACGTCCTGGACGCGACGTTCGCCGCCCTCCTGCAGCACGCGGTGGAGGAGGGCGGCGACCTGCTCAAGTGGGGTGGCGACGCCGTGCTGCTGCTCTTCGACGGGCCGGGCCACGCCCTGCGGGCGGTGCGGGCCACCCACCGGATGCGGGCGACGCTGCGCCAGGTCGGCCGGATCGACACCTCGTCCGGCGTGGTCGTCCTGCAGATGTCGGTCGGCGTCCACACCGGCGACGTCGACCTCTTCCTGGTCGGCGACCCGGCCCACCACCGGGAGCTGCTCGTCGCCGGGCCGGCCGCGACCACGACGGCGGCCGCCCAGTCGGCGGCGTCCGCCGGCCAGATCGGCCTGAGCGCGACGACGTCCGCCCTGCTGCCCGACCGGCTGCTGGGCCGTCCCCTGCTCGACGGTCGGCTGCTGCGCGGCATCCCGGCCCCGGTGCCCGTCGTGGCGCCCGCGCCGGTGGCCGCCGGGGGCGGCGTCGCCCCCACGGAGTCGTTGTCCGCACCGTTGCGCGAGCACCTGTCGGACCCCGACGGTGAGGCCGAGCACCGCGGGATCGCCGTCGCCTTCGTGAAGTTCTCCGGCACCGACGCGGTGCTGGAGCGCGACGGGCCCGGCGCCCTGGCCGACGCGCTCGACCACGTGGTGGGAGCGGTCCAGCGGGCCTGTGCCGAGCACGGGGTCACCTTCTTCGAGAGCGACGTCGACCGTGACGGCGGCAAGATCATGCTGACGGCCGGCGCCCCGCGCAGTGCGGAGCACCTGGAGGAGCGGATGCTGCTGGTCGCCCGCCACGTCGTGGAGGCCGGTGGACGCCTCGCGGTCCGGATCGGCGTGAACCGCGGCCACGTCTTCTCCGGTGACTTCGGCCCGTCGTTCCGGCGCACCTACTCGGTGAAGGGTGACGCGATCAACCTGGCCGCGCGGCTGCTGGGCCGGGCGGAGGAGGGCAGTGTGCTCGCGACCGTGTCCGTCCTCGACCACTCCCGCACCGCGTTCGCCACCGAGGAGCTGGAGCCGTTCGCGGTCAAGGGCAAGGCCGGCACCGTGCGGGCCGCGGTCGTCGGTCCCCCGGTGGGGTCGAGGTCGGACGACGACGTGGACGGACCGATCGTCGCCCGGGAGTCCGAGCTGGGTCAGCTCGCCGGTGCGCTGGCCGACGCCCGGGAGGGACGCGGCGGCACCCTGCACGTGGTCGGCGACGCCGGCATCGGCAAGTCCCGCCTGGTCGGTGAGGCGGCCCGGGAGCCCGGCGTCCGGGCCCTGAGCACGCGGTGCGAGGCCTACCAGTCGGTGACGGCCTACTACCCGTTCCGCAAGGTCCTCCGGGAGGCGCTCGACCTGCCGGCTGACCGCACGGCCGACCTCGCGGCGGCGCTGCACGACCGGGTTTGGGCGGTCGCTCCACACCTGATCCCGTGGGGTCCGCTGCTCGGCACCGTGCTCGAGCTCGAGCTGCCCGAGACACCGGAGACCGCCGAGCTCGATCCCCGGTTCCGTCCGGCACGGCTGGAGGCGGTGCTGGTGGAGCTGCTCGGCGCGGCCCTTCCCGGTCCGACCGTGCTGGTCGTCGAGGACGCGCAGCACGCCGACGCGGCCTCCGCCGCTCTGGTGTCGCGTCTCGGCGAGGCCGCCCGGGAGCGGTCGTGGCTGCTGGTCGTCACCCGCCGGGACCGCCCCGAGGACGATCCGGACGACCCCGTGCTCGGGGTCGGACCGCTGGCGGAGGCCGATGCCGCGACGCTGGCCCGGCAGCTCCTGGCCAGGCAGGTGCCTCCGGGGCGGGCCCTGACCCCCCACGTGATCGCCACGGTGGCCCGCCGCAGCGGCGGCAACCCGCTCTTCCTCGGGGCGCTGCTGCGCGAGGCCCAGCTCGCGGGGGACGGTTCCGACCTGCCCGACAGCATCGAGTCGCTCGTGGCCGGGGAGGTCGACCGGCTCGCTCCCGACGACCGGCGTGCGCTGCGTTACGCGACGGTGCTCGGCTCGGTGGTCGACGAGGAGGCGCTCGGGCTGCTGCTCGCCGAGCACGGCGGGATGGGGCCGGAGCGACTCCACCGGCTCGGCCGATTCCTCGTCCGGGGCCAGTCGGGCAGGCTGCGGTTCCGCGACGTGCTGCTGCGCGACGTCGCCTACGAGGGGCTGCCCTACCGCCGGCGGCGGGCGCTCCACCAGCAGGTGGGCGCGGCCATCGAGCGCTCGACCGAGGACCCCGACGCCCTGGCCGAGACGCTGTCGCTCCACTTCTTCCACGCCGGTGACCAGGAGCGGGCCTGGCGCTACTCGGTTGTCGCGGGCACCCGCGCCGCCGACCAGCACAGCCACGCCGCCGCCTCGACCTTCTGGGGCAGGGCGGTGGCCGCGGTGCCACGCGACGGCTCCGTCCCGCCCAGCCAGCACGCGGCCGTGCTCGAGCGGCTGGCGGACGCCCGCTTCCTGCTCGGCGACACCGTCGAGGCGTCCGCGGCGTACGCCGCCGCGCGGCGACTGCGGGCGGACGACCCGGTCGCCCAGGCGCTGCTCGTCGCCAAGGAGGTGCGCATCGACGTCCGCCGCCGCCGCTTTCCCCAGGCGATGCGCCGGCTGTCCGAGGGGCTCCACCGGCTCGAGGGGGTGGCCGGTCCGGAGGCGGAGGCGGCCCGGTCGTTGCTGACCCGGCGCTATGCCTACAACCGCTACGCCCAGGGGCGGATCGACGACGCGCTGCAGTGGGCGGAGGTCGCCGCCCGCCACGCGGAGGAGTCGGCCGACAAGACCGCGCTGGCACAGGCCTACGAGATGCTCAACGGCATCTACGCCGGATCGGGTCGCCCCGAGCCGCTGCCCTACGGGCGGCTGGCCCTGCAGGCCAACCGGGAGCTGGGCGACCTGGCACGGCAGGGCCACTGCCTCAACAACCTGGCGGTCGAGGCGTTCACCCACGGGCGCTGGGACGAGGCCCTGGCCCAGTACCGCGAGGCCGCCGACCTGTTCCGGCGTACCGGCGACGCGGCCAGCGAGGGCAACGCCGCCTTCAACCTCGCCGAGCTGCTCGTCCGGCAGGGGCGCCACCAGGAGGCGGCAGACCTGTTGCCGGAGGTGCTGCTCGTCGCCCGGGGCCTGGAGGACCACGAGCTGGTGGCGCTGGCACTCCGCGAGCAGGCGCAGACGGTGGCCGCCGCCGGTGACCCGGCCGGCGGCCTGGACCTGCTCGCCCGGGCGCGCGAGATGTTCGTCGACCTCGGGCTGGAGCCCGAGCTGCTCGTCACCGACCTGGTGCGGGCCGAGCTGGTCCTGCGCGCCGGGGACGTCGGCGCGGCCGGCTCGCTGCTCGACGCGCTCGCCTCGGCCTCGGGACCCGAGGTGGCGACGAGTGCCCGGTGGCACCGGCTGGCGGCCGCGGTCGCACGGCGACGCGGCGACCTCGCGACGGCACGCGAGCGCCTCTCCCGGGGCCTGGAGCTCGTCGGCGACGACGGTCTCGAGCGCGAGGGCCTGCGCGGCGAGCTCGCGGAGGTGGAGCGGCTCAGCTCACGCTGATCCGAGCGTCGCGGGTGAGCAGCAGGACGAGCAGGGTGTCGCCCGCGTTGTCGCGGGTGCTCTGCACGTAGTCGACGCACGCCTCCTGGTCGGCGCCGAGCGTGCTCTTCGCCGGGCAGGCGGGGGCCGCGGCCAGTGCTCCGTTGCCGAGGAGCGAATAGCTGAGCCCCATCTTCTTGATCGAGCCCGTGCCGCAGAGGGTCTTGTCGCACCGCACCAGCACCGCGGCCGGGGCCGAGGGCGTGTAGAGCCCGCCGAGGTCGGCGAGGAACTGGATGACCGTGCCTCGGGAGCTGCCGCAGCGCGCGTACGCCCTGTCGCACAGGCCGGTCGACAGCAGCACCGAGGAGCTGACGGCTCCGCGGGGCAGGGTCACGATCCCGCACACCGGCTGCGCCTCCGTGGCGTCGGCGCACCCGTCGGTGCCGCCGACAGCGGCCGAGAACGGGGTCTCCGGAGCGCTCGCCTCGAAGCGGAGGGAGGAGAGGACGTCGAACCGCTGGGCGGGCGTGCTGGTGCCGGGCGCGACGCCGCGCGGGCCCCCGAGCCCCGGCACGCTGACCGTGACCGACACCTGGTTGGCGGGGGCGGCCAGCGTGGTGCTGAGCGTCGCGCTGGTCGCGCCGCCCGGGGCGACGCCCGTGGCCGGGACCGGCAGGTTGGTGCTACCGGCGCTGGTGCTGATGGCGAGCGTGGTGTCCTGGGAGAAAGCGGCCGGCTGGCCGTCTGCGTCGTAGAAGCTGACCTCGATCGAGAACGGCTGACCGGCGACCACCAGCGCGGACGGAACCGCGCTGGCGGGCGTCCCGTCGGGCGCGGTGATCGCGGAGAGGACGGCGTCGACGCGGATGGACGCGGGGCGTGGTGGCGCCGCCGAGGCCGTCCCGAGCTGGACGAGCGGCACCAGCATCCCGAGGACCACGGCCAGGACCGCGAGGCCGCCTCGCCGTGCTCGGATCGGTCGGCCTGGCGCTCGCGTCATGGGTTCCCCCTGGTTGTCCCGAGACGGGACGGACGCTCCACCATGACCACCCGGCGACGCTCGGACAAGACCGGTCCGGACCACCGGGGTACGGCGGTCCCGCATCCCTTGACCCGCCCGGGCGCACGCAAGGATGCTGCCCGGGCGGTCCAGCCGCCGCGGCCGGCCCGGCCGACGGGCTGGTGTGAGGGGGTCCGGTGTTGCAGGTCCCGGCCGCACGCGTCCCGGCCTCGCGGGTGCTGCTGGTCGCCTCGTTCGGCGCCTTCCTCGCGTTCCTCGACGCCACCATCGTCAACGTCGCGTTCCCCTCGATCCGGGAGTCGTTCGAGGACGCGTCGATCGAGCACCTCTCGTGGGTGCTCAACGCCTACAACATCACCTTCGCCGCCTTCCTCATCGTGTTCGGACGGCTCGCCGACCTGCTCGGACGACGCCGCGGCTTCGCGCTCGGCGTGCTGCTGTTCACGATCGGCTCGGGCCTGTGCGGGCTGGCCCCCACCCTGGACCTGCTGGTGGCAGCCCGGGTGGTGCAGGCACTGGGCGCGGCCATGCTCGTGCCGGCCTCGCTCGCCCTGGTCGTCGAGGCGTTCCCCGAGGAGCGTCGCGCCCACGCGATCGGGTTGTGGGGCGCCACCGCGGCGGTCGCGGCCGGCCTCGGCCCTCCGGCCGGCGGCGCGCTGGTCGAGCTCGGCGGGTGGCGGTGGGCGTTCCTGGTGAACCTCCCGTTCGGGCTCGTCGCCTGGTGGGTGGCCCGGAGACAGCTGGTGGAGAGCCGCGCCCCCGGCCGGCGGAAGCTCCCGGACCTGCCGGGAGCGGTCCTGCTCGCCGGGTTCCTCGCGCTGCTGAACCTCGGCGTCGTCAAGGGCGGCGACTGGGGCTGGGCGGCGGGCCGGACCTGGCTCACCTTCGCCGGTGCCGCGGTCGTGCTGGGGCTCTTCGTCCTGAGCTCGAGCCGTCACCGGTCCCCGGTGCTCGACCCGGCCCTGCTGCGGATCCGCTCCTTCAGCGTCGCGAACCTCGCGACGGCGGTGGCCGGCTTCGGGTTCTTCGCCTACCTGCTCACCAACATCCTGTGGCTGCAGTACGTGTGGGGCTACACCGTGCTCCAGGCCGGCCTGGCCCTGGCACCGGGGGCGCTGGTGGCGGCCGTGGTCGCCAGCCGGCTCGGCCCGCTCGCGGAGGAGCACGGCTACCGCGTGTTCGTCGTCCCGGGTGCCCTGGTGTGGGCCGGCGCCTACCTCTGGTACCATCAGCAGGTCGGGGTGGTCCCCGCCTTCTGGGCCGAGTGGCTGCCGGGCCAGGTGCTGAGCGGCATCGGGGTCGGCGCGACCCTGCCGCTGCTGGGCAGCGCTGCGCTCGCCGCCGTGCCGGGCGGCCGCTACGCCACCGCCTCCGCGGTGGTCTCGAGCGCCCGGCAGTTCGGCGGGGTCCTCGGCATCGCCGTGCTCGTCGTGATCCTGGGGACCCCCACCGGTGCCGACGCCGTGGCGGTGTTCCGCGACGGCTGGCTGCTCTCGATCATCGCGTTCCTCGTGGTCGCGGTCGTGTCCCTGCCGCTGGGCCGGCTCCGGTCCGCCACGACGCCGGTCGACGAGGACGACGAGACCGCCGGTGCCGTCGTGCACCCACCCCTCGGTGTCGCCGCCGGCGCGGTGACTCCGGGGGAGGACACCCACGCTGGGGCGACGACACCGGACCTGTCCGACGTCGGGCTGCTGGCGGGGTTGTCCCCGGAGGCGCGCCGACGACTCGAGGACTCCGCGCGGGAGCTGACGGCCCCGGCAGGCTCGTGGGTGATGCGGGAGGGCGACCCCGCCGGCTCGGCGTACGTCCTGCGCCGGGGGCGGCTCGAGGTCAGCGTGGCCGGCCAGCCGGTGCGGGAGCTCGGGCCGGGCGCCGTGCTGGGCGAGCTGGCCCTGCTGACCGACGAGGAGCGCTCGGCCTCGGTGCGGGCCCGTCGTGACTCGGTGCTGCTCGAGCTCCCGCGCGACGCCTTCGAGGGCCTCGTGTCGACCGACCCGGCCGCGAGCCGCGTGCTGCTCTCCCAGGTGGCCGACCGGTTGCGGACCGCGGGAGCAGCCGTGGTCAGCGCGGAGCGGCCGGTGCGTCCCACCGTGGTCGCGGTGGTCGGGCTCCACCCCGGCAGCGGCGCGGCCGAGGTCGCCGACGTCCTGCGGCGCCGGCTGGCCCGTCACCTGTCGGTGGCGGCCCCCGGCGAGGTCGACCCGGTTGCCCTCGACCGGCTCGAGCAGGACCACGACCGGGTGGTGCTCGTCGCGGAGGGCGTGACCGACGACGCCCCGGCCGCCGCCCGGGACTGGCACGAGTTCTGCCGGCGCCAGGCCGACGCCGTGGTGCTCGTCGGCCGAGCCGGCTCGGCTCCACCGGAGTCGCCGTGCCCGCCGGGACCTCCCGCCGGCCAGCAGCCCGAGCTGGTCGTCCTGGGCGCCGTCGCGTCCCCGGCGGAGCGTGCCGCGTGGGTCGCCGCGACCGACGCGTGGCAGCTCACCGTCGTCGAGGGCGACCACGACGTGTCGTTGCGGGCACTGGCCGACCGGCTCGCCGGCCGCTCCCTCGGTCTCGTCCTCGCCGGGGGCGGCGCGCGGGCGTTCGCCCACGTCGGCGTCCTGATGGAGCTCGAGGCGCAGGGACTCCACGTGGACCGGGTCGCCGGGGCCAGCATCGGCTCCGTCGTCGCCACGCTCCACGCCGCGGGGATGGGCAGCGCCGAGGTCGAGGAGCGGCTGTACGCCGAGTTCGTGCGGCGCAGCCCCTTCGCCGACTGGCGGCTGCCGACCCGGTCGCTCGCCAAGGGGCAGCGCGTCCGCGCAGCGCTGGTCAGGCACCTGGGGGCCGACGCCACCATCGAGGCACTGCCCCGGCAGCTGCGCGTCGTCAGCACCGACCTGGTCACGCGAAGCCGGCAGGTCCACCGCCGGGGCAGCGCGATCGACGCTGCGCGGGCCTCGGTCCGGCTGCCGGTGCTGTTCGCGCCGATCCCCGACGACCAGGGTCGCCTGCTCGTCGACGGCGGCGTCCTGGACAACCTTCCGACCGACCTGCTGGTCGAGCGCGACGAGGGGCCCGTGGTGGCGGTCAACATCGCCATGGGCGGATCCGGGTCGTCGGGCCGCGCCCACGTCGGGCCGCGCCGCGTGCCTGCGCTGGGGGAGACCCTGCTGAGGACGATGATGATCGGCAGCGGCGGCGCCGTGGCCTCGGCCCGTGCCCACGGCGCCTGGGTGGTGACGCCCCCGACGATGGGGGTCGGGCTGCTGGAGTTCCACCAGATGGACCAGGTCGTGCGGGCCGGCCGGCTGGCAGCACGTCAGCTGCTCGACCAGGCGGGCGACCACCTCGGGCAGCCGACCCCGACGTCGGACGCGGGGTCGGACGCGGGGTCGGACGCGGCGGCCGGAGGACCTCCTTCGCTCAGCCCGGCCCCATGACGGTGAGCGGGTCGACCCCGAGGGCGGTCAGGGTGGTGCGGGCGGCGTTGCGTCCCGGACGGCCGGACACCGATCCGCCCGGGTGGGTGGTGGAGCCGGTCAGGAAGAGGCCGTCGACCCCGGTGTCGTAGCGCGGCCAGCCGGCCACGACCTCGCCGTCGAGCAGGAACTCCCCGCCGTGGCAGGAGCCGCCGAGGTTCTGGGGGTTGTGGGCGGCGACGTCGACCGGTGACTCGGTGCGGATCGACAGGATGTCGGCGGTGTCGAGGCCGCGGCCGCGGCGGCGCACGAGGTCGACGAGTGCTTCGCCGTGGGCGTCCTTCGACCCCTCCCAGTCGCGGCCGTCGGCCCGCTCCCACGGAGCCATGGTCAGGATCTTGAAGGTGCCACCGTCCCCGGCGACGCGGCTGCGGTCGACGACCGTCTGGTTGACGACCAGCAGCCACGGGTCGTCGGCGTCGACCTCACCGGCGGCGCAGCGGTCGAGGTGGCGGGCCATGCCCGTCGTCGTGCCCAGGCCGGCCGCAGCGCTCGCGACCCCGTCGGTGCCGAACGCGAGCTCGCCCGACAGTGCGGCGTGGACCGCGAGCACGCTCAGCCCGGGACGCCAGCTGTCACGGGCCTCGAGGACGTCGCTGCTCGCGGCGTCACCCAGCCGGTCCGCCACGCGCGCGAGGTGGCCGCCGTCGACGACCGCCCGGCCGACCTCGATCCGCTGGTCATCGACCCGGACGGCCGTGACCCGGCCGCCCTTCGTGTCGATGCCGGTCACCGCGGCGTCGCAGACGACCCGGCCGCCGTGGCGCTCGACGACCCGGACCAGGGCGTCCGGCAGCGCCTGGCTGCCGCCGACCGGGGTGGTCCAGCCGAAGTCGAGCCGGCCCGCCGACAGCGACGAGGGGAGGAACCCGGTGCCCGGACGCCGCGGGTCCTGGATCGTCGCCATCGCCAGCCACAGCACGAAGGAGCGCACGACCTCGCTCTCGAAGGTCTCGTGCACGACGTCCCAGGCCGAGCGGCGTCGCAGCGCGAGGTAGTCGCCGGTGATCGCGTCGCGCGGCTGGGGGAGGTGGGAGCTCCACCGGCCGTGGGCCGCGGCCAGCCCACCCTTCCACGCGGTGACCATCTGCTCGAACGCGTGCGCGTCCGCGGCGGAGAAGCGACCGAGCTCGTCGACGGTCGCGGCCAGGTCGGGCCGCATGACGAGCACGTCGCCGTCGGGCTGCGGCATCACCACCGCCGGATCGGTCGTCAGGTAGGTCAGGCCCTCGTCGGCGACCAGGCCGAGCTCGTCGTCACGGATCAGCGGGTTGTTCTGGATCAGGACGTGGGCGCTGCTGCAGGAGTCGTGGGCGAAACCGGGCAGCGTGAGCTCCTCGGTCCTGGTGTTGCCGCCGACCTGGGAGCCGGCCTCGAGCACGAGCACCTCGAGCCCGGCACGGGCGAGGTAGGCGGCGGCCACGAGCGAGTTGTGGCCGGCGCCGACGACGACGACCTCGACGGAAGCGGGCAGGGAGTCGGTCATGGGAGCGAGCCTGCACCTTGGCCACAACCGATTGCAAGCGTGAGTGTGCCACCACCTGCCGCGCCGGACCGACCGGGACGAGCGCGCTGCGCCCGCGCCATATGCCTCAGGTGAGGCACGTTCCGGGAAATTCCGGACCATCGGCGGGTCTGACCCTTGACACGTGTGGCGGGCGCCACAACACTGGCCGTGCCGCAATCGATTGCGGATTCACCGAGGAGGAAGCATGGCCCAGATTTCCCGACGCCGGGGCCTGATGGCCGCGGCACTGACCGGTGTCCTCGCGACCAGCCTGGCTGCCTGTGGAGGCGACGACAGCGGTGGCGGCGGTGGCGGCGGTGGCAGTGACGAGCCGATCGTCATCGGCACCTCGCTCCCCCTGACCGGAGAGTTCTCCCAGCCGGGCCAGGCGGCCGAGCAGGGCTACAAGGTGTGGCAGGAGATGGTCAACGACGAGGGCGGTCTGCTGGGTCGCGAGATCGAGCTGGTCGTCAAGGACGACGCCTCCAACCAGAACACCATCGTCTCCGACTACAACGCCCTCATCAGCCAGGACAAGGTCGACCTCCTTCTCGGGACCTTCTCCTCGCTGCTCAACCTCCCCGCCTCGGCCGTCGCCGAGCGCAACCAGATGGTCTACGTCGAGCCGGCGGGCGGCTCGCCCGACATGTTCAACCGCGGCTTCGAGTTCCTCTTCTTCGCCCAGCAGGCGACCGCCGACAAGCAGGGCAAGGTGTTCGCCGAGTGGGTGGCCGGCCTGCCCGACGGCGAGAAGCCCGCCACCGCTGCCTACCCGACGCTCGACGACCCGTTCGCCGCCCCCAACGTGGCCGGCATCCGTGAGATCCTCGAAGGCGCTGGCGTGGAGACGGTCTACGAGGAGACCTATGCGATCGACACGAAGAACTTCGACACGATCGTGAGCGCCATGAAGAACGCCGACCCCGACCTCGTGGTCCACGGCGCCCAGTTCGAGGACGGCATCGGCATGACCCGCGCCATGCTCAAGGCGGGCTTCACGCCGGACATGTTCTTCCAGACCAACGCGCCGTCGTTCGGCGGTCAGTTCACCGAGGGCATCGGTGAGGAGAACACCGAGGGCATCTTCTACGCCGTGAGCCACTCGGTCGACGCGGAGACGCCCGGCAACGCCGAGTTCGTCGCGAAGTACGCCGAGATGTTCGGCGAGGGCGAGGTCCCCGAGGACGCCGCCGACGCGTTCGCGGCTGCCGAGGTGCTGCAGGCGGCTGTCGAGGCCGTGGGTGGCATCGACGACCAGCAGGCGCTCGCCGACTGGCTCCACGAGAACGAGGTCGAGACGATCCTCGGCCCGCTCTCGTGGGACGAGACCGGTGCCCCGCAGGGCGAGTTCCTCATCGGCCAGTGGCAGGACGGCGCGCCCGAGATCGTGCTGCCCGAGGAGGCCGCCACCGCCGAGGTCGAGCGCGACTGGATGCCCGGCGGCGCCGGCTGATGACCGTCCTCCTCCAGAGCGTCGCGCTCGGGCTGCTCCTGGGCGGCGTCTACGCCCTCGCAGCCAGCGGGCTCACCCTGATCTTCGGGGTGATGAGGGTCATCAACATCGCCCATGGCGCGTTCCTGATCCTCGCGGCGTTCATCACCTACACCCTGTGGGACGTGCTCGGCATCGACCCGCTGCTGGCCATCGTGATCACCACCCCGGTGGTGTTCGCGATCGGCTGGGCCACCTACAAGGTGGTGGTGTCCCCGGTCCGGTCCGCTCCCATGGCCTCCACGGTGCTGCTGACCTTCGGGCTCGCGCTCGTCCTGGAGGGCGCGATGGGTGAGATCTGGGGGAACAACTCCACCGCGATCCGGCCGTCCTACGCCGACGAGTCCTTCACGATCGGCGGGATCTTCCTGCCGAAGGCCCAGGTCTACGGCGGCCTGATCGCGATCGCGGTCCTGGTCGTGCTCTGGCTGGTGCTCACCCGCACCTGGCTCGGACGCGCGATCAGGGCCGCGGCCAGCAACCCGTCCTCGGCCCAGCTCGTCGGGATCCGCACCGCCTCCGTCGCCGCCCTGGTCTTCGCGATCGGGATCGCGGCGGCCGGGGCGGGCGGAGCGATCACCGGCGTGCTCTACCCGTTCGTCCCGGGCTCCCACTACCAGTGGATCGCGCGACTCCTCGCCATCGTCGTGCTCGGCGGCCTCGGCAGCCTCAACGGGGCCGTGCTGGGCGCGCTGCTGTTCGGGCTCGCCGAGACCCTCACCTCGACCTACGTCTCGCCCTCGTGGGCCACGGCAGTGCCCTACGCCATCGTCTTCGCCGTCCTGCTGATCCGTCCGCAGGGGCTGCTCGGGACCCGACTCCGTGAGGATGCCGTCGCCACATGACCAGCTCTCCTGCCGCCACCGACACCGGTGGCACCGAGACCCGCAATCGGGTGTGGGCCCAACCGATCTGGCTGGGCCGGGCCGTCGTGCTCGTCGCCGCGATCGCGCTGATCGCCTTCCCGCTCGCGAGCGACGACCTCTACTACCAGAACATGATCATCCTCTCGCTGGTCTTCGCCGTCGGCGCCAGCGGGCTCAACATCATCTCCGGCTTCGCCGGCTACATCTCGCTCGGCCAGGGTGCGTTCCTCGGCCTCGGCGGCTACACCATCGGCGTCCTCGCCGCCCGCTACCCCGACACCTCCATCTGGCTGTGGGTCCCGGTCGCAGGCATCGTCGCGATGCTGATCGCGCTCATCCTGGGGCTGGTCTCGCTGCGGTCCTCGGGCCCGGCGTTCGTCATCATCACGGTCGCCTTCTTGTTCCTCGTCCAGGTCATCGCGGTCAACTGGGTCTCGCTGACCAACGGCACGGCCGGGCTGACGATGCCGCTCCCCGACTGGGACCTCGCCCTGTTCAACATGCCGTTCTACTACGCGCTGGTCGCGGTGCTCGCGCTCCAGGTCCTGATGACCTGGTGGATCCGGCGCACGAAGCTCGGCATGGGCCTGGTCGCGATCCGCGACGACGAGACCAAGGCGGCCACCATCGGCATCAACCTGCCGGCGGAGAAGATCATCGCGTTCATGGCGAGCGCCGTCTGCGTGGGCATGGCCGGCGCGGTCTACGGCTACTACCTGACCTTCATCGACCCGCGCGGCATGTTCAGCATCCTGATCAGCGTGCAGCTGGTCCTCTCGATGCTGATCGGCGGCAAGGGCACGCTGTGGGGGCCGGTGCTGGGCGCGTTCCTCATCGAGCCCCTCAACGAGATCGCCAACAACAGCTGGGGCGGCGGCAACACCCGGCTCTTCCTCTTTGGCGGCCTGCTCGTGCTGGTCGTGATCTTCCTGCCCAAGGGGATCCTGCCGGCGATCGAGTCGCTGCTGAGCTGGCGGCGTACGCGCGGCAAGGCCGGCCGCGTCGGCGCCCGGATCGGCACCGGCGGCAGCCTCGCCTCGATCACCGACCGCGTGCAGGTCGTCGACCGGTCCGAGATCCCCGACCGACCGCTGCTGGAGGTCAAGGGCCTCCAGAAGCACTTCGGCGGGCTCAAGGCCGTCGACGGCGCCAGCCTGGTGGTGCCCGAGGGGTCGATCACCGGACTCATCGGGCCCAACGGCTCGGGCAAGACCACCCTCTTCAACCTGATCGACGACACGATCCGCGCCGACGCCGGCGAGATCTGGCTCGGTGGTGAGCGGATCGACGGCATGAAGTCGTGGCAGCGCGCCCACCGCGGCCTCGGCCGGACCTTCCAGATCACCCGGCTCTTCCGCGAGATGACCGTGCTCGAGAACGTGGTCGCGGCGCAGCGCAGCTTCTCCCTCCGGGGTCTCACTCGAGTGGCCGTGAGCGGCGCGGAGGCGCGTGCGGCGGAGGAGCTGCTCGAGTTCGTCGGGATGCGCGACTTCCGTGACCAGCGTGCCTCCGACCTCTCCTACGGCCAGCAGAAGCTGGTCGAGCTCGCCCAGGTGCTGATGCTCGACCCGAAGCTGATCCTGCTCGACGAGCCCGCGGGCGGCATCAACCCGGTGCTGATCGAGCGGATGGGCGAGATGATCCGGGAGCTCAACTCCTACGGGAAGACCTTCCTCATCGTCGAGCACAACATGCCCTTCGTGCTCGGGCTCTGCGACCCCGTGCACGTCCTGGGCCGCGGCCGCACGATGGCCACCGGGACGCCCGAGGAGATCAAGAACGACCCCGCCGTCATCGACGCCTACCTCGGTGAGGACTTCCAGCTCGAGGAGGGTGCACGCCGATGACCAGCGAAGCGACCGGTGCAGTCCCGATGCTGCGGATGCAGGGCGTCGTCGCCGGCTACGGCGGAGGCGACGTCCTCCAGGGCGTCGACATCACCGTCCCGAAGGGGTCGGTCGCCTGCATCGTCGGCCCCAACGGGGCCGGCAAGTCGACCGTCCTCAAGACCGTCAGCGGCCTGCTCACCCCGCGCCTCGGCGAGGTCCACCTCGACGGCGAGCCGATCCACACCGCGAGTGCGGCACAGATCCTCGAGCGCGGCATCTCCCAGGTGCCCCAGTCCAACGCCCTGTTCCCCTCGATGTCGGTGAAGGAGAACGTCCTGCTCGGCGCCTACATCATCCGGCGGGACAAGTCGCTGGTGAAGCAGCGCTACGACGAGGTCGCCTCGCTCTTCCCGATCGTCGCCGACCGCGCCAGCGAGAACGCCGGCAACCTGTCCGGCGGCCAGCGACGGATGGTCGAGTTCGCCCGCTCCCTCATGCTCGACCCGATCCTGCTGCTGCTCGACGAGCCCTCGCTCGGCCTCGATCCCAAGGCCCTCCAGACGCTCTACGAGTCGGTGATGCTGCTGTCGGAGAGCGGCAAGACGATCCTGCTCGTCGAGCAGAACGTCCGCTTCGGCATGCGGATGGCGACCGACGGCATCGTCATGGAGAGCGGCAAGGTCATCACCCAGCGCAGCGCCGACGCCGTGCTGTCCGACCCCGAGCTCGCCCAGATGTACTTCGGAGGCGTGGCCCACGACCCGAAGCAGCCGGCGCCGGCCGACCCGTCCGCCTAGTCGGGGTGGGCGAACGCCTCGAGCACGTAGGCCTCGGCCTCCCGGTTCCAGATGTTGTCGTGGGGGGCGCAGATCTCGGCGAGGCGCGCGAACCGGGGGTCGTGTGCCCCGGCAGCCGCGAAGTCCGCGATCGCCGTGAGCTCCAGGTCGATGTGCGGGTAGATCAGGATCTTGCCGCCGGTGAACCCCGGCAGCGTGGACAGGGCGTCGGGCACGGCGTCGAGGCCTCCGACGTGCGTCACCATGCGTGAGGGGTTGATGTCACCGGCGGCGGACAGGTCCAGCGACTCCTCCATGTCCGAGCGGGAGCCGCCCGACGTGCCGACCATGTGGGTGCGCTCGTAGTGGACGTTGTAGAGGTTGATGCTGGCCATGAACTCACGGTCGGTGGGGCCGGCGAAGAAGTTGAGGCAGCCGTCCTCGCCGAGGACGGCGTCCCCGGTCTCCACCAGGGCCTTGCTGGCGGCGAAGACCACCACGTCGTCGTAGCCCTTCCCCTCCGACATGTCGAGCAGGGCCTCGCGCGCATCGACGTCACTGGCGTCGAGGAAGACGAGCCGGGTCCCCCGGGCGAGCGCCTCCTCGGGCGGGAACAGCCGCTCGAGTCGTGCGAGCCGCTCCTCGTTGACGTCCACGGCCACGACCAGGCGCGGCCGGTAGGGGCCGTGCAGGGCGTAGTCGATCGCCCCGATGCCCATCGCCCCACCGCACCCGAGCAGGGCCAGGGAGCCACCCGTCCGGATGCCCATCTGGTGCTCCCAGACCAGCGGCTCGGTGTGATAGCTGGCGTGCAGCGCGCCGATGATGCACGACATCGGCTCGGCCAACGAGGCGTTGGCGAAGTAGGTCTCCTCGTAGGGCAGCACGCAGCCCTTGTCGATCGCGACCTTCGGCACGATGCAGTACGTCGCGTCGCCTCCGTAGTAGGGATAGCTGTAGCCCGGCGACCAGCCGCTGGGCAGCCCCATCGTCGGCAGGACCGCCACCCGCTCGCCGGTCGTGAACCGGTCGGCGAGGGCGCTGCCGGCCTCCTCGATCACACCGGCGAACTCGTGGCCGGTGATCACGGGGACGTCCTCGACGTCGTCGGGGACCCGCTTGTGCTCGGTCCCCAGCGAGAGCGCCTTGGAGGTCGACAGGCACATGCTGCTGCTCACCACCTTCAGCAACAGCTCGTCGTCCCCGGTCGGCGGCAGCGGGAACTCGCCGACGGCGACCTTGTCCTTGCCGTGGATCCGGGCGGCCCTGATGAGTCGGTCAGTGGTCACGCGCTGCCTCCTGGGTGCTCAGCTCCTGCTCGAGGCGGTCGAGCGCGGGGTCGCCGAGGAAGTTCTTGATGGTCACGAGCTCGACCCCGGGCCGGGCGCCGGCGGCGCGGTCGGCGAGGTTCTCGTGCACCACGACGAGGTCGGTGTCGTCGGGGATCGCCTCGATGGCCGCGTGGACCACGCTCACGTCCCCACGGCCGGCCTTCTCCAGCTTCTTGCGGAAGGCGTTGGCACCCATCGCGCTGCTGCCCATCCCGGCGTCGCAGGCGAACACGATGCTGCTGACGGCGCCTGCCTGCAGCGTGGGCCCGCCGCCGTCGCCGGACGAGGCTCCGCCCCCCGGTGCTCCGGACAGCACGGCCTGGCCCTCGGCCTTCATCGCCTTGGAGCGGTCAGCGTACTGCTCGAGGTCGTCCTCACCGTCCTCGGCCTCGGGGGAGATCTTCAGGATCGCGGCGGTGACCAGGAAGCTGACGGTCGCCGCGACCAGCACCCCCGCGATCACGCCGACGTGGTCGCCCCGGGGCGTGAGGATCAGGTAGGAGAAGATCGAGCCCGGGCTCGGGCCCGCGGTCAGGCCGACACCGAAGAGCATGAACGTCGCGATCCCGGACATCCCGCCCGCGATCATGCCGAGGATGGTCAGCGGCTTCATGAGGACGTAGGGGAAGTAGATCTCGTGGATGCCGCCGAGGAAGTGGATGATGATCGCGCCGGGCGCGCTGTCACGGATCACCCGGTTGCGGTGGAACAGCCAGAACGCGACCAGCAGGCCGAGCCCGGGTCCGGGGTTCGAGGCGACCATGAAGAAGATCGACTTGCCGTCCTCCGCCGCCGCCTGCAGGCCGAGCGGGTAGTAGATGCCCTGGTCGATCACGTTGTTGAGGAAGAGCACCTTCGCCGGCTCGTTGAGCACCGACAGCAACGGCAGGGCCCCGGTGTCGACGAGCGCGTTGATCGCCGTGAGCAGGACGTCGTTGATGCCGCTGATCACCGGTCCGATGGCCTTGTAGGAGGCGATGATCAGGCCCAGCCCGAGGAACCCGAGCGTGAAGTTGTCGACGACCATCTCGAAGCCGGAGCGGACCCGCGGCCGCACGGCCGCGTCGACCTTCTTGATCAGCCAGGCGCTCAGCGGCCCCATCACCATCGCGCCCAGGAACATCGGGATGTCCGCGCCGACGATCAGCCCGATGGTGCCCAGGGTGCCGGCGACGCCACCCCGGTGCCCGTGCACCAGCCGCCCGCCCGAGTAGGCCAGCAGCAGCGGCAGCACGTAGGTGATGATCGGGCCGACGGGGGCCGCGAGGTCCTCGTTCGGCAGCCACCCGGTCGGGATGAACAGGGCCGTGAGCAGGCCCCAGGCGATGAAAGCGCCGACGTTCGGGATGACCATCGCGGTCAGGAAGCCGCCGAAGGCCTGGACGCGCGCTCGTCGGCTGGGCTTCCTGGTCGACGTCGTCTCGTTCGCTGTCGTGCTGGCTTGCTGTGTCACGCTGAGCCCCTTCGCTCGGTTGTTCCGTCGGTGTTGAGGTGCAGCGGCAGGTCCACCGTGCTCCGGTCGCTGCGTGCCAGGACGCGTTCGACGTTGAGCCGGTCACTGCGCTCGTAGAAGTCGACGGCTGCCTCGCGGCTGAGTCCGCCGCGGACCTTCCGCTCGATCAGCCGGTCGCGGAGCAGCGCGGGCTCGGCCTCGAGGAAGACGGTGAACGAGGAGTACGCCGACAGCCCCGACCACCCTGGCTCGTCGAGCAGCAACCAGGTGCCCTCGACGACCACGAGGCCGGCGGTCACCGGCTGACTCGCGGGCACGACGTCGTGCAGCACGCGGTCGTAGCCGGGCCACGGCAGCGGCTGCCCCTCGCGTCCGGCCTCGAGCATGCGGATGAGGCCGTCGACGTCGAAGGTCTCGGGAGCGCCCTTGACCGAGCTCAGCGGCACCTGCTCGCCACCACGGAGGAGGTGGTGGGTCTCGAGGTGGGTCGCCGGGTGGTGGAAGCCGTCGATGCCCACCACGTCGAGGTCGAGATGGCGGGCGCGGTGCTCGAGCAGGGCCGCCAGGGTCGACTTGCCGGCACCGGGTGGCGCGACCAGGAAGACGTAGTCGCGACGACCGGGCTTCACCCGGGCTGCGAGCCGCTCCAGGGTCGGCAGCAGCACGCCGTCGATCAGCTCGTGGTCGACGACGGCCTCGACCTCGAGCCCGTTGACCACGACCGACGTCGTGTCCATGGTGACCTCCATTGCTCATGTGAGCGACATGCGCTCATATGAGTAGAGCACTGCGGGAGAGCCGCGTCAAGGGTCGGGTGTGACGACGGTCTCACCGGAACGCGCCGCAGGGCGCCGCGTCGGGCAGGAGGCAGCCACGACGTCCGCCCGGTCAGCGGCGTACGGCGTGGGTCGGCTCAGGAGGTCCGGCGGGCGCCCTGGTGGGGTCGCGGCTGCCGGACGAGCGCGCGCGACGTCACGGCCGGGAGGCCGAGCAGTGACGCCGCCGTGCGGTCGTCGGTGACGAGGGACGTGAGCAGGCCGGAGCGCGCGGTGGCGGCGATGGCAGGAGCCTTCTCCACCGACCCGGCCACAGCCGTGACCTGGGGGGTCGCGAGCAGCTCGTCGACCGAGACCGAGATCCGTCGGCGAGCAGCAGCAGCGTCGACGGGTGAGCCGTCGGCACGCAGGAAGATGCCGGCGACCTCCGCCGCGGTGCCCTCGCGGGCCAGCTCCTCGAGGTCGCGCTCGGTGACCAGGGTGTCGAGCTGCGTGATGGGCGGGACCCACGACCCCACCGCCAGGACGGCGTGGTCGAGGTGGTCGTAGCGCTGGAGCGCCGCCCGGATGGCCGGATCGCGGCGGAACGTCCGGGCTGCTGCCTCGGACGCGGCGAAGAGCGGGGCGAAGATCGCCACGGCGTCGACGCTGGAGCGACCCGCGATCCGGCGGATCACCTCCACCGGTGACTGCCTGAGGTCGTGACCCACGGTGCCGGTGAGCTGGATGATCGTGCACGGAGGGAGGTCGGCCAGCTCCTCACCGATCGCCGCGAGGGTGCGTCCCCACGAGAGGCCGAGCACGTCGCCCTCGTTGACCTGGTCCTGGATGCGCGCCGCCGCGACCTTGGCGAGCCGCCGACGGTTGTCCGCGTCGTCGTCCCCCGCCTTGACCACGACGCACTCGTCCAGCATCAGGTGGTGCGCGAGCTCTGCCGACAGCGACTCGCTCCGCTCGTCGTGATCGGCGATCTGGATCGTGACGATGCCGGTCTCGCGGGCCTGCTGCAGCAGCCGCGCGACACGGAAGCGCGAGATCGAGAACTCCGCGGCCAGGTCGGTCTTGGAGGCGTCCTCGAGGTAGTAGCGGCGAGCGAGGGCGGACAGCAGGCGGCGCTGCGCGTCGTCCACCTGTCTCACCTCCGAACGAACGCCGGCCACGACGACGACAACCCTACGGCAGCGCGGACCACGCAGACCGCGGCTCCTCCCGTGCCTAGCATGGCCAGCCCGTGCCCGAGACCGGTGAGGAGGAGCAGCATGGCGCCGAGAGCCGAGGGGCTCGTCCTCGCCGCGCGACGCGTCATCACCACGGAGAGCACCTTCGCTCCCGGGTGGCTCCACGTGTCGGGCGGTCGCGTCGATGCAGTCGGGGCGGGCGAGCCACCCCGCACCGCCGACCTCGACCTGGCGGGCACGGTGGTGCCGGGGTTCGTGGACACCCATGTGCACGGCGGCGGCGGTGCGGCGTTCGACGGGGGACACCCCGACGCCGTGGCCCGGGTCGTGGCAGCGCACCGCGCCCACGGCACCACCACCCTGCTGGCCAGCCTGGTCACGGACACGGTCGAGGGGCTGGCGGCCTCCTGCGAGCGGCTCGCCGCACTTGTCGACGATGGTCTGGTCGCCGGCATCCACCTCGAGGGCCCGTGGCTCGCGCCCGGCCAGCGGGGGGCCCACAACGCCGGCCTCCTGCGCGAGCCGACGCCGGCCGACGTCGACCGGCTGCTCGAGGCCGCCCGCGGCCACCTGCGGATGGTGACGATGGCGCCCGAGCTGGGCGGCGCCGACGACGCCGTACGCCGGTTCGTGGCGGCCGGCGTGGTCGTCGCGATCGGCCACACCGACGCGACGTACGACCAGGCCCGGAGGGCGCTCGACGCCGGAGCCTCGGTCGGGACCCACCTGTTCAATGCCATGCGGGGCCTCCACCACCGCGAGCCCGGACCCGTCGCGGCCCTGCTCGAGCACCCGGACGCCTGCGTCGAGCTGATCTGCGACGGCGTGCACGTCCACCCCGCGATGCTCGGCCTGGCCGCGGCTGCCAAGCCGCAGCGCACGGTCATCGTCACCGACGCGATGGCCGCGGCCGGTGCGGCCGACGACGACTACCGACTGGGCGGGCTGGACGTCACGGTGCGCGACGGCGAGGCGCGGCTGCCCGACGGGACCATCGCCGGCTCCACGGCGACGATGGCCGGGTCGGTGCGCTTCGCCGTGCACGAGGCGGGGCTGTCGCTGGAGGACGCCGTCCGCGCCGCGACCGCGACGCCCGCGGCGCTCCACGGCCTCGGCGACGTCGGCGCGCTGCGTCCCGGCGCCCACGCCGACCTCGTCGTCCTCGACGACGACCTCGCCGTCACCCGCGTCATGCACCGGGGCGCCTGGCTCACCTGAGCGCGCGTGCGCCCCAGCGTGCGCCATGGCGCACGCTGGGGCACACGACACCAGGTCAGCGGTGCCAGACGAGGACCTCGCGCTGGTCCTGGGTGTCGCCGGGGACCAGGTTGTCGGCGTAGGTCTGGAACGAGACCGCGGTGCCGGTGCGGTTCACGACGACGTCGTTGGCGCCGTTCTGCCGGTTGCCGCCGGTGCCGTCGGCCGCCTGCGAGACCCGGATGGTGGTCCGCTCGCGCAGGTCGGTCAGGAAGGCGTCGACCTTGCCCTCGTCGTCGCCCGCGACCAGGTTGGACGCGTCGGAACCGAAGGCGACGAACCGTCCCGTGCGCGAGAGGCTCGGCAGGAAGCTGTGGTCGTTGCCGACCTTGTTCACCCGAACGATCCGCCCGGACGCGAGGTTGACGCGGTAGACGTCGGTCGCCTTCCCGTTCTCGCCGGGGAGGTCGGTCGCGCAGCTCGCGAACGCCGCGAACCTCCCGTTGCCGGAGATCGCCGGGCGACCCGCGCTTCCGCTGGGGAACGGCTGGCACGGCGGGCTGTCGGGCTCCTGCCAGAAACGGGTCGTACGCCGCGCCGCGGTGTCGCGCATCCACAGGTGGTTGGCGTCACCGAAGGTGACCCGGGTTCCGTCGTCGGAGATGCCGCCGACGAGCACGGACCCGCGGACGTCGCGGTTGGTGTTCGGGAGCAGTGAGACCTGCGTCGTGCGGCCGGCCTCGAGGTCGCGGACGTAGACGTCCTCCTTGCGGTCGTCGTCCTTGATGCCGAACGACCCGAAGGTCTGGAAGGCGACGAAACGGCCGTCGCCGGAGATCACGGCGTCGACGGTCGACCGGTCGCGCTGGAAGCCGGCCGTGGTCTGTGAGACCAGCTCGATGTCGCCCGTGCCGAGGTCGGCGACGACGGCGTCCAGCTCGGAGCCGTTGGTGTCCTCCGCGCCGGTCAGGTCGGTCGCCCAGGTGATGAAGGCGACCCGCTGGCCGTCGGCGGAGATCGTCGGGTTGGCGCTGAAGTCGTTGCCGGGGTGGCCGTCGCGCTGGCTCACCAGCGTCGTCGTCCCGGCGACGGTGTCGCGCACGTAGACGTCCTCGATGCCGTTGTCGTCGGAGGCGACGAGCGGGGCGTCGGTGGCGAAGACCGTGCGGGTGCCGTCGGCGGAGGTCAGCTGGCCGGTGCCGCTGCCGCCGCTCGAGAAGGGCAGCTGCTCGCCGGTGCCATCGACGACGGCGACCTGCTCGAGGTGGCTGGTCGTGCCGGCCAGCGCCGGCGCGGCGAGGGTCGCGAGGGCGAGGGCCGCGAGGCCGGCGCCGAGGGTGCGGTGGTGCGTCATGTCGGTTCCTTGGGTCGGGTGGTGCGAAGTCGATGTCCACCCCAGTACGCCGCCGGCTGCCGCCGAGTTGCGACGGCCGACGACCGGTCTGGACCGCCTGCGTCGCAGGCGTCCCGTCCCGGGCGACCGGGCTCGGGACAGTGATCGGGACGCCGGTCCCTGTCCGGGGGACAGCCCCGGCTGGCTGACTTGGAGCCGCGATCAAGTGCGCTTCAAGTGGAGCGCAAGCGGTCACCGGTCTGCTGGGTCCACCGGCACACCGCCGGCCACACCGACACAGGAGCACGAGATGACCATCACCACCCGCCACCGCACCGCCGAGCGGCAGCGTCGCGCCCGCACCAGGGCGACCCTCGCGACCCGCCCGATCGTGCCGAGTCGCTACTCGGCCCAGCTCGAGGCGCTCGCGATCCTGCGACGCGCATGACCCCCGAGCCGCCGGACGCCCCCCGCGTCCGGCTCCCCGACGAGGCCGGTCCCGGATGATCCCGGGACCGGCCTCGTGCTGTGTATCACCGTGAGGACGCCCCGCTCCTCGACCACATGACCATCACGACCCGCCACCGGACCGCCGCCCGTCGCCGCCGAGCGAAGACCCGCGCCACACTGGCCGCCCGGCACGAGCTCCCGACCAGCCGCTACACCGCGCCGTTCGAGGCGCTCACCCAGATGCGGATCCGCTGACCGCCTGCCACACCGCGTCGCCGCGGTCGTGGTCGCCCAGCCCGCGGGTGACGTAGGCGGCCGCACAGCCGTCCACGAACGACCACCAGCCCGAGCAGCCACCGGCGCCACCCATCCCGAGGTCGTCGTCGTCGACCTGGAACCCCAGGGTCCACGTGACCTCGCGGTCGAGCAGCCGGTCGTGGCCGCGTGCCGCCGCCGAGACGTACGCCGTGTGCAGCTCGGACCCGAGCCGCTCCCGGACCGGTCCGCCCATCAGGTCGGCGTAGAACCGGGCCAGGCCACGGGCGCTCGCGTGCAGCGCGATCGCCGGGAAGCTGCAGCGCCGGAACCGCTCGCCGTTGAGGACCGCCGGGTCGAGCAGGCCTGCCGGCCGTGCCATCGCCGGACCCCACCGCGGGTCCTCGGTGTAGACCTCCGGCCAGCCCGCCAGCGGCACGACGTCGGCCACCCGCGCCAGGTCGTCGGTCGCCACCCGCAGGTGGAGGTCCCAGCCGTGCTCGTCGGCGATCGTCGCGAACCGGTCGGCGAGGTCGTCGCCCGTGGTCCGGCGTACGAGCGCGTCACAGAGGTGGCCGTAGGTGAGCGCGTGCTCGGCCACGGCCGCTCCGGGCTCGTGGTCGGGAACGGCGCCGGCGAGGGAGTCGCTCAGGCCGGCGACGTCGTCGAAGGCCAGGTCGGCTGCGGCCTCCGGGAAGGAGGGGACGCCGGCCGCGTGGCTCAGGACGTGACGCACGGTGGTCGCGCCCTTGCCGTGGTCGGCGTAGCCGGGCCAGACCTCCGCAACCCGTTGGTCGAGCCGGAGGTCGCCGGCCGCGACGACGTCGAGCACGGTCAGGGCCGCCAGCGGCTTGGCGACCGAGTAGGTCATCACCAGGGTGTCGGGCGTCCAGGGCGAGCGGCCGTCGCGGGTGCCGACCTCGTGCTCGACGAGCACGTCGTCCCCGCGCAGCACGCACACCGCTCCTCCGGGCTCACGGCCCGATGCCGCCCAGTCGTCGAGCAGCCGGACGAGCGGCTGGCTCATCCGAGCGCCGCCGACACCACCTCGCGCGCCTCGGCCTGGACCTGCGCGAGGTGGTCGGGACCCTGGAAGCTCTCGGCGTAGATCTTGTAGACGTCCTCCGTGCCGCTCGGCCGGGCCGCGAACCACGCGCTCTCCGTCGTCACCTTGAGGCCACCGATCTTCGCGCCGTTCCCGGGTGCCTCGGTCAGCCGGGCGGTGATCGGCTCGCCGGCGAGCGACGTCGCGGCGACGTCGTCGGGAGACAGCGCCGCGAGCTTCGCCTTCTGCGCCCGGTCGGCGGGGGCGTCGACGCGCGCGTACGCCGGGTCGCCGTGCTCGGCGACGAGGTCGGCGTAGTGGGCGCTCGGCGACTTCCCGGTGCGCGCGAGGATCTCGCTGGCCAGCAGGCACAGCAGGATCCCGTCCTTGTCGGTCGTCCACACCGAGCCGTCGCGGCGCAGGAACGACGCGCCCGCCGACTCCTCGCCGCCGAAGCCGAAGGAGCCGTCGATCAGTCCGGGGACGAACCACTTGAAGCCGACCGGAACCTCGACGAGCGGCTTGCCGAGCCCGGCAGCGACCCGGTCGATCATCGAGCTCGACACCAGGGTCTTGCCGATCCGCGCGCTGTCGGGCCAGCCGGGCCGGCCGCCGCCGAAGAGATAGCCGATCGCGACGGCGAGGTAGTGGTTGGGGTTCATCAGCCCGGCGTCCGGTGTGACGATGCCGTGGCGGTCGGCGTCGGCGTCGTTGCCGGTCGCGACGTCGTAGTCGTCCTTCCGCGCGATCAGCGAGGCCATCGCGTAGGGGGAGGAGCAGTCCATCCGGATCTTCGCGTCCCAGTCGAGCGTCATGAACCGCCACGTCGGGTCGACCGTCGGGTTGACCACGGTCAGGTCGAGGCCGTGCCGCTCGCTGATCGCGCCCCAGTAGTCCACGCTCGCGCCGCCCAGCGGATCGGCGCCGATCCGCACCCCCGCGTCGCGGATCGCGTCGAGGTCGAGCACGTCGGTCAGGTCGTCGACGTAGGAGCCCATGAAGTCATAGCGTCCGGCGCCGCCCACGTCCGCGACGCGGCGTACGTCGGCGAGGCCGCCACGCATCAGCTCGTTGGCGCGCGCGGCGATCACGCTCGTGGCGTCGGAGTCGGCGGGACCGCCGTGGGGCGGGTTGTACTTGAAGCCGCCGTCGCTGGGCGGGTTGTGGCTCGGGGTCACGACGATGCCGTCGGCGAGCCCGCTGCCCGTCGTACGCCCGCCGTTGGCCCGCAGGATCGCGTGGGAGACCGCCGGGGTGGGCGTGTAGCCGTCGCGGCTGTCGACCAGGACCTGCACGTCGTTGGCGAGCAGCACCTCCAGCGCCGACACCCAGGCCGGCTCGGACAGGGCGTGGGTGTCGCGCCCGATGAACAGCGGGCCGTCGTAGCCCTGCTCGCGCCGGTAGTCGCAGATCGCCTGGGTCGTCGCGAGGATGTGGTGCTCGTTGAACGAGGTCTTCAGCGACGTCCCCCGGTGACCGCTGGTGCCGAAGGCGACCTGCTGGTCGACGTCCTCGGGATCGGGGACCCGGTCGTGGTAGGCCGCCAGCAACGCGGACACGTCCACGAGATCGGCGTCAGTGGCAGGGGTTCCGGCGCGTGGGTCGACCATGCCCTCATCCTGCCGTCTGGTGGCCGGATGACAAGGGGATCACGGCCAGGCCAGGCCGACGGCCTGCTCGCTGACCTCCCACAGTCTCGCCTGGAGGTGCTCGTCGCGGGCGCGACGGCTGCAGCCGACCAGCCGGGGGAGACCGCGGAGCTCGCGGAACCCGCCCGGGCCGCAGTAGGTGCTGCCCGGGATGTCGGCGGTGGCGGCCATCAGCAGGGGCAGGGCCCCGTCGGCCGCCGACTGGGACACGGCGCGGTTGGCGCCGTGGACGATCGAGGCGACCGGACCGCCGAGGCCGCCGGTCTGACCGTTGACGACGAGGTGGGTGCCGGCGTAGCCCGGGTGGGCCGCCGTGGCGACCACCGGGAGGTCGGCGTGACGCAGCCGACGGTCGAGCTCGAAGGTGAAGAGCAGGTTGGCCAGCTTGGTCCGGGCATAGGTCTGCCAGCGCTGGTAGTGGCGTGTCGCCGGGGCGCGAGGGTCGTCGACGGGCGCCGCGTTGGCGACCCGGTGCATCAGCGAGGACACCGCCATCACGCGTCCGTCTCCGCTCTCGACGAGCTGGGGCAGCAGCAGGCCGGTGAGCAGGAACGGCCCGAGGTGGTTGGTCGCGAGCTGGAGGTCGAAGCCGTCGACGGTGCGCCGCGGCGGTGTCGCCATCACGCCGGCGTTGTTGACCAGGCAGTGGATCGGGCCGTACGCCGCCGCCTCGGTCGCCGCGCCTCGGACGCTCGTGAGGTCGGCGAGGTCGACCACCAGCGTCGCCGTGTCGGCGCCCGGCACCTCCCGCTCGATGGCGGTGACCGCCTCGTCGAGCCGCGACGACGTCCGGCCGGACAGCACCACGCTGCCCCCGCGCCGCGCGAGCTCGAGCGCGACGTGGAAGCCGAGCCCGCCCACGGTGCAGCCGGTGACGAGCGTCCGCCTGCCGGTCTGGTCGGGGAGGTCGTGCAGGTCCCAGGTCAGGTCGGTCCTCAGGTCGGTCACGGGGTGACTGCCAGCCCCTCCAGCACGCGTCGGCCGAGGTCGGCGTCGCCGCTCACGGCGACGGCACCCGGCTCGGGCTGGCGGCGCCCGCCGGCCAGGAGGATGAACGACTCGCGGTCCATCGCGAGGCACGCGGTGCGGTCGCCCGGGACGCCGACGGGACGTGCGCGGCCGTCGTCGCCGACCTGCACGGCGGTCGGGGCGTGGCCGGCGATCTCGAGCACCACGGAGGTGCCGACGGGGGCCCCGACCCGCTTGCCGACGACGAAGCCCAGGCTCTCGGCGAGGTAGTCGGCCGTGTGGACCGCCGCCGGCCCGTCGAGGTTGCCGGGACGACCGAGGGCGCGGCGTACGTCCTGCTCGTGCATCCAGAGGTCGAGCGGGCGGTTGCGCAGCAGCCGCTGGGTGTCCCACCCGATCAGCCCGAAGACGCCCGGTGCCGGCGCGGCCGGGTCGGTGGGCGGGTCCGCGAGCAGCGCGGTGTGGCGGGTGGTCGCGGAGGAGCGGAGCTCGTTGATCAGCTCGTCGGGGGTGCGGTCGCGGCGGACGACGACGCCCTCCTCGGTGAACTGGCCCATCATCCCGCGGACGTGGGCCGGCTCGCCGATGTCGACCGGCTCGTGCTCGGCGCCGGCGAGCAGCGCCTCGAGGTGGGCGGAGTGGGCGGCGACGGCGTGGACGTCCCAGCCGGGGAGGTCGGTCGCGGTCGACCAGTCCTCGCCCGCCACCTCCTCGAGGAGCGACGAGAGGTCCTCGACCGCCTGCCACCAGACCTGGACCCAGGACGTCAGCTGATCGCTCATGGCCGGAGCCTAGTGAGGACCGACGTCAGGTCGGTCAGCGCCCGGGCCTCCTCGGGTGAGAGCTCCGCGAGGTCGGTCGCGGCCAGCCGGCGGTAGACCGCGGCCATCCCCTCGAAGAGCTCGCCGGAGGCGCCGGCAGCGGCCTGGGTGGCTGCGATCTGCTCCATCTCGCCGACGAACCGGTGGGCCTTCGTCGTCGAGACCGCGATCCGACGACCGACGCCCGGCACCTGCTCCGGGAAGGCCTCGGCGAGGTCGTCGAGGACGACGTCGAGGACGCCCGACGCGTGGGCGGTCTGCAGGGCCTGCGCCCACAGGGCGGTCGTGCCCTTGTAGACCGAGGCCGTGCACATCTTCACCCCGGACGCGGCGCCGACCGCGTCGCCGACGACGCGGGTGCGGATCCCGTCGGCGGGAAGCGCGGCGACCTCGGCTGCCCGTCCGCCGCTCAGGTAGACCATGGTGTCGTCGCCCGGCTCCGGTGGCCCGCCGCTGATCGCGCCGTCCACCAGGTCGAGCCCGTACGACGCGGCGCGGTCGGCCAGCCCGCGGACCGTCTCGGGCGAGACCGCGTTGAGGTCGGCGAGCAGCGGCCGGTGGTCGCCGACCACGGCCAGGACGTCGTCGAGGACCGTGGCGGCGTGGGCCGGCGGGCAGACGCTGACCACGAGGTCGGCGCTGCGGACGACGTCGGCCAGCGACGGCAACAGCTCCAACCCGTGGGCCAGCCCTCGCGTCCGCTCGCTGCGGCCGTCGACGGTGGCGACGACGCGCGCACCGCCCGCCGCCCAGGCCCGCCCGAGCGCCGAGCCCATCGCGCCCGGCGAGATGATCCCGATCGTCGTCACCTGGTCCAGCCTAGGTGGGCGTGGCCGGTCGAAGGTCTCGGATACGCTCGGTGGGGATGCGTGACCCGGAGCCGCTCTCGCCCGAGGCGCCGGACCTGACAGGTCCGGTGATCATGAACCAGGACTGGCGCGACCTGACGTTCCTGCACTGGGCGGTGGACCCGGCCGAGGTGGCCGACCGCATGCCGCCCGGTGTCCGGCCCGACACACTGGACGGCGTCACGTACGTCGGCCTGATCCCCTTCCGGATGGTCGACGCCGGCATCGGCCGTGGCCCCGGGGTGCCCTGGTTCGGGACGTTCCTCGAGACCAACGTCCGGCTCTACTCCGTGGACGGCACGGGACGCCGCGGGATCGTCTTCCTCAGCCTCGACACCGACCGCTCGGCGGTCGTGGCCGGCGCCCGCGCAGCCTTCGGGCTGCCCTACCGGTGGGCCCGGATGCGCCACTGCCGGGACGACGCGACGCACACGTACGACGCGCAGCTGCGCGGTCGCCACGGCGCGACCAGCCACGTGGCGATCCGCGTCGGACCACACCGTGCGGCCACTGCGCTCGACCACTTCGTCAGCGACCGCTGGGGGTTGCACACCCGCTGGTTCGGCCGCACCCTCTACGTCCCGAACCGGCACGAGTCCTGGCGGATGCAGGAGGCCGAGGTCGTCGCGCTCCACGACGGACTCATGGGCTCTGTCGGCCTGGGCCACCTCGCCCACCGACCCCCCGACCACGTCGCCTTCAGTCCCGGCGTCCACACGGAGTTCGGGCTGCCGGCCGACGCCCGGCGGCCCCGCGGAGGCTGACGGTCGGGGACCGCCGTGGGGGGACGTGGGAGCGCTGCCGGCTCAGGGCATCACATCTGGCGGCGCTCCTCGACGTGCTTGGTGCGCGAGCGCTGCTGGTTCATGACCAGGGCGAGGACGAGCGCCAGCGCGCCCATGATCACGCAGATCCAGCCGATGGTGCCGGCCTCGACGTTGGAGGTCACGGCCTCCGGCAGGTCGATCGCGCCGGTCACGAGGATGAGGCCGATCACGAGCAGCACGATTCCCACACCGATACCCATGTCACTCCTTCGTCGCAGGTCCCCGCCCGTCCGAGCCTAGCGACCGGTGACCGGGTTGTGGGGGAACGACGACGCCCCCGCCCGGAGCGGGCGGGGGCGTCGTACGCGACGCGTCAGGGACGCAGGATCAGAACAGGATCAGAACGCGGCCTCGTCGAGGTCCATCAGCGAGAGGTCGGTCGCCTCGGCGATCTTCCGCTCGGCCGTGAGCCTCGGCAGGTTGTGCTGCGCGAAGAACTGCGCGGCCGCGACCTTGCCCTCGTAGAAGTGCTGGTCCTTCTCCGACAGCTCGCCGCCCAGCTTCTGGAGCGCCACCTCGGCGCCGCGGAGCAGCAGCCACGCGCAGACGACGTCGCCGAGCACCATCAGCAGGCGGGTGGTGTTGAGGCCCACCTTGTAGATGTTGCGCAGGTCGCCGTTCTCGGCGGTGGCGTCGGCCGACATCAGGTCGTTGATCATCAGGCCGACCAGCGCGTTGGCGTCGCCCAGCGCCCGGCCGAGCAGCTCGCGCTCGGTCTTGAGGCGGCCGTTGCCGGCCTCGGAGGCGATGAAGCCCTCGATCTCCTTCGCGAGGTGGCCCAGCGCGCGGCCCTGGTCCTTGACGATCTTGCGGAAGAAGAAGTCCTGGCCCTGGATCGCGGTGGTGCCCTCGTAGAGGGTGTCGATCTTGGCGTCGCGGACGTACTGCTCGATCGGGTACTCGGTGAGGAAGCCCGACCCGCCGAGGGTCTGCAGCGACTCGGTGCCGAGCAGCACCCACGAGCGCTCCGAGCCGTAGCCCTTGACGATCGGGAGCAGCAGGTCGTTGACGGCCATGGCGAGCCTGGCCTCGTCGCTGTCCGTGGTGCCCTCGTGCTCGGCGACCTGGACCTTGTCCTGCCACGTCGCGGTGTAGAGCACCAGGCTGCGCATCGCCTCGGCGAAGGACTTCTGGACCATCAGCGAGCGGCGTACGTCGGGGTGGTGGGTGATCGTGACGCGCGGCGCGGTCTTGTCGGCCGCCTGGGTCAGGTCGGGGCCCTGGACGCGCGACTTCGCGTAGTCGAGGGCGTTGAGGTAGCCGGTCGACAGCGTCGCGATGGCCTTGGTGCCGACCATCATCCGGGCGTTCTCGATGACCTGGAACATCTGGGCGATGCCGTCGTGGACCTCGCCGAGCAGCCAGCCCTTCGCGGGCTCGCCGCCGCCGACCGACGGGTCGCCGAAGGTGACCTCGCAGGTGTTGGAGACCTTGATGCCCATCTTGTGCTCGACGTTGGTGACGTAGGCACCGTTGCGCTCGCCGGTCAGCTCACCGGTCTCGTGGTCGAAGTGGACCTTCGGGACGATGAAGAGCGACAGGCCCTTGGTGCCGGGGCCGCCGACGCCCTCGACGCCGACCGGGCGGGCCAGCACGAGGTGGATGATGTTCTCCGAGAGCTGGCTCTCGGCGCTGGTGATGAAGCGCTTGACGCCCTCGATGTTCCAGGAGCCGTCGTCGTTCTGCGTCGCCCTGGTGCGGCCGGCGCCGACGTCGGAGCCCGCGTCGGGCTCGGTCAGCACCATGGTGGTGTTCCAGCCCTTCTCGACCATGATCTGGGCGATGCGCTTGTCGCGCTCGTTGCCGTTGCGGTGGACCACGCCGGCGAACGACGGGCCGGCGGCATACATCCAGATGGGGGCGTTGGAGCCGAGCACCATCTCGCCGATCGCCCAGTTGAGCGAGGAGGGGGCGGGGGTGCCGCCGAGGTCCTCGACGACCTGGAGCCGCCAGTACTCGGCGTCCATCCACGCCTGGTAGCTCTTCGCGAAGGACTCGGGGACCGGCGCGGTGTTGGTCTTCGGGTCGAAGACCGGCGGGTTCTGGTCGCTGTCCTCGTAGGACGCCGCGAGGTCCTCGCGGGCGAGCCGGTCGACCTCGGAGAGGATGGCGCGAGCGGTCTCGGAGTCGATCTCGGCGAAGGGGCCCGCGCCGAGGACGTCGTCGCGGCCGAGCACCTCGAAGAGGTTGAACTCGATGTCGCGGAGGTTGCTCTTGTAGTGGCTCACAGCTCCACCTGTTCGTTCGTGGGAGACGTTGGTCGGTGTCCGGTTACTGAGTAGTTGTACTCACCGGTAACAACGAGTATCGCCGTCCGGGGTCACGCACGCAAGCGATCTGCCCGGTCCGGTGCCGCGGCGCGGCTGGCCGGACCGTGTGGTGTGACCCGGCCCACCGTCACCCGTCTGACAAGATGGCGCCATGCGCGTCTCCGCCAAGTCCGACTACGCCCTCCGGGCGCTGATCGAGATCGCGCGCGAGACCGAGCGCTCGGCCATCAGCGCCGAGGAGCTCGGACGCCGCCAGGACATCCCCCACGGGTTCCTGCAGGCGATCCTCGCCGACCTGCGCCGGGCGGGGGTCGTGATCTCCCAGCGCGGCCAGTCCGGCGGGTGGCGGCTCGCGCGTGCCGCCGACTCGGTCTCGGTCGCCGACGTGATCCGGGCCGTCGACGGCCCGCTGGTCTCGGTCTACGGCCTGCGGCCCGAGGCGGTGGAGTACAACGACGAGGCGGCCGTGCTCCAGCACGTCTGGATCGCCGCCCGACGCTCGCTGCGCGACGTCTTCGAGCACGTCACCATCGCCCAGCTCGCGGTCGGCGAGCTGCCGGGAGAGGTCACCTCGCGCACCGCCGACGAGGACGCCTGGCAGCCTCACTGAGGGGTTCGTCGGCGTCACCGCGTGACGTACCCGGCTTCTCGCGCGTCATAGGGGTGACGCACGACGGCGAGAGGGACGGCGGACATGGCAACCGGTGACGACGCGGACTTCGCGGAGTTCGCCCGCGCCCGGGCGGGACAGCTCTACCGCTCCGCGTTCCTGCTGTGCGGCGACCGCCAGCTCGCCGAGGACCTCGTGCAGGAGACCTTCGCCAAGGTGTACGTCGCGTGGCGCAAGCGGCTGGCCGCGCCGATCGACAACCCCGCGGCCTACGCCCACACCACGCTGGTACGCACCCACATCAGCGCCCGCCGCCGGCGGAGCAGCACCGAGCGGCCGTCCGACCGGTTGCCGGAGCAGCCGGCCACGGGTCCCGACAGTGCGCTGCGACTGACCCTCACCCAGGCGCTGGCCCGGCTCGAGCCGAGCGACCGCGCGCTGCTCGTCATGCGCTACCTCGACGACGTCAGCGTCGCTGACACCGCCGAGGCACTCGGGATCTCCTCCGGCGCGGTGCGCAACCGGAGCCTGCGCGCCCTGGACCGGATCCGACCACTGCTCGGTGACGTCACCTTCGCCGAGCTGCACGCCTGAGAGGCCTCGCCATGACCGATCCGCACCAATACTTCACCGAGGCGACCGCCACGCTCGAGCCCGACGTCCAGGGCCTGGTCGCCGGCGGCCTCCGCCGAGGCCGTGCGCGACGCCGACGCCGCCAGGTGCTCACCACCCTCGCGTCGGGGGGAGCGGTGGCGGTGCTCGCCCTGGCGTCCGTCGGCGTGCCCCAGCTGCTCCGCTCCGAGGCCCCCGTGCAGCCGGCCGGGGGAGGTGGCGGCGCCACGGAGTCCGCGCAGGAGGAGCCGACGCCCTCGGGGGTGGCGCCCGAGCCAGCCCAGCCGCGGACCCTCGCCGTCACGCCCGGGCAGGTGCCCGGGGTCGTCGCCGACGTCATCGGCGGCGACGTCGAGACCGTCATGGCCTACCCGGGGGATCGGGACGGGGTCGTCGCGCACTTCCGGTGGGACGGCGCCTACACCACGGTCTTCGTCGACGGCTTCCTCGAGGACCGGGCGCCGCTGGCCGAGTGCCGTGCCACGGCCGCGCAGGGCATGCAGTGCTCCTCGTTGCCGGACGGATCGGCCGAGCGGCAGTGGCAGGAGCAGCAGCCGGCCGCGGACGGCGGCACGACCGGGCGTGGGCTGTCCCTCTTCACGGTCGACGGCTGGGCACTCGAGGTCATCTCCTACAACGCGGCGGAACCCAAGTCATCGGTGCAGACGTCGCCCGAGCCGCCGATCAGCTTCGACCAGATGCGGCAGGTCGTCACCAGCGACGCGTGGTTCGCCTGAGTCGTTCAGGTGCGGGAGTGCTCGGCGCACCACTCGACCAGCGGCCGCAGCGCACGCCAGTCGTCGCGCACCCGCTCGAGCAGGCCGGGCCCGATGTCGTCGGCCTCGAAGCCGTAGCGCCGCCCGGCCATCAGCTGCTTGTGGCGCAGCAGCTCGATGCGCGGGTGGTCGGCGTCGTAGCCTCGGGGCGACGTCTTGAGCTTCTCGCCGCTGATCTCGAAGCCCTCGGCCTCGAGGTCGGCGACGATCTTCTCCAGCTGCGGCCCGAAGCGGTCGTGGGCGACGGCCTCGCGCATCGCGGAGAGCCGCGGTCCCGACGCCTCGTAGTAGCCGGCGCCGACGCGGGTGCCGCGCGCCGAGATCTCGACGTACCAGCCGGTCGACTCGCCGGCGGGGACGAACGCGCCCTGGTGGGTCTTGTAGGGCGTCTTGTCCTTGGCGAACCTGACGTCCCTGTGGGGCCGGAAGACCTTGACGCGCAGCCCGGGCTGGGCGAACTCGGGCTCCAGCGAGGCGACCAGCGCCTGCATCGGCGCCCGGACGTCGCGGTCGTAGGTCGCCTTGTGCTCCTCCCAGAACGTCCGGGAGTTGTCCATCTCGAGGTCGTCGTAGAAGTCGAGGGCGCTGACGGGGAAGCCGGCGAAGTCGGTCACCCCGCCACGATAGGTCGCTCCCGTCGAGCCACCAGCGGCGCGTAGACCGCCGTCGCGACGACCGCGCCGGTGAAGTTCGAGCAGAAGTCGAGCATCGTGTTGTCGTAGCCGCCGACCCCGTTGGCCATGGTGAGCGAGATCAGGAACTCCATGAGCTCGTTGAGCGAGCTGATGCCCAGCGCGATCAGCACCGCGCTGACCGCGACCGCGACGTCGTGGCCGCGGATCGCGAACACGTGGCGCAGGACGTGGTGCGACATCATCGCGACCAGGCCGTAGAGATAGCCGTGGACGACCTGGTCGTACTTGAGGACGTAGAAGTCGCCGCCGCGGTCGATGAACGGGACGAGGTGCTGGGCGAACAGCACGTGGTCGCCGATCTCGACGGCCCCGCCGAGGACGTGCATCAGGCCCCAGATCGAGAAGCCCCAGAGCATCCACGTCGGCCACTGCGCCGTCCGCTGCGCGCGGAGCACCCCGCCGAGCAGGACGACGATCACGAGGACGTAGATGACGAACTCGCTGTTCGCCGTGCGCAGGAACCAGACGCTGCCCGCAGCCAGGTAGAGCGCGGAGAACGCGATGACCGGCTTCATGGGCGGACGCTACCGCCCGTCAGGGCAGGCGTGCCGTCACCTGCTCGTCGCCCTCGTTCGTGTACGCCGTGATCGTGAGGTCGCTGCCACCGCACCGCGGCTCGGAGAGGAAGGCCCTCCCGGTCGCCTCGGTCTCGTAGACGACCTCGGTGGTGCCGCCCTCCACGTCGACCCGCAGCAGCCGTGCCGGGTCCTTGCTCCGCTGCGGGTCGCGCACGACGTACGCCGCGTCGCCGCACCAGGTCAGCGAGCCGGTGGTGCCGGGGCCGAGCTCGACGGGCCCGCCACCGCTGTCGACGAAATAGCTGCCGGCCTCGATCCGGCGCTCGTTCGCGACCTCCCCCCAGATGGCGAACGTCTCGGACACGACGGCCTCCCAGCCCCGGCACTCGGCGACGCCGGCCAGGGGCGAGAACTCGCCGCCCTCCAGCCGGTTGAGGGTGCGGCAGGAGGGGCGGCCGTCGTCGAAGGTCATCGCGGAGATGCCGGCCGGGCCGACGTCGAGGTTGGAGATGCCGTGGCGCGGCGGCACGCACGGACCCTGGCTGCTGCGGCCTGCCACCAGGTCGACGACCCCGAGGCAGTAGTCGCGGCCGCGGGTGGCCGTGCTCGCGAGGAGCCCGGACCCGAGGGCGAAGGAGCCGCCGACACCGGGCTCGACGTCCGCGTCGACCTCGCGGCCCCGGCGGAGGTCGACGACCGTGACGTCGTTGGGCCTGCCCGCCTGGTCGTGCTCGGCGACCACGGCGGCGTACTGCCCGTCGATGAGGGCCTCGCTGATGCTGAAGCCGGCTGGCGCCTCGACCGTGCGGGACCGTGGGCCGTCGAGGGTCGCGGACCCGCCGTCGGCCGCGACCGTGAGGGTCCAGCGCCCACTGACCGTGACGACGTCGTCGACGGAGCCGGCCACCGGCTGCCAGTCGAGGGCAGCCGGCGGGTCGCTGCTCGGCTCACTCGAGGGTGTCGGCTCGTCCGTGGTCGGCTCCTCCGACGGCGTGCTGCTCCCGGTCGGCTCCGGTGGTGCCGGCTGCTCCTCGGTGCAGCCGCTCAGGGCCAGGGCCGCGACGAGGCCGAGCGCGGTGAGCCGGGCGCGCACTCAGACCCCGATGTTCTGGTGGGGGTGGGCCTTGTTGGCGCGGAAGCTGTTGTAGGCGCGGCGCCACTGCACGCGGGCGATGTAGGGCTCGGAGGGGTCGAACCGCTGCTGGTTCCACGGCTCGAAGTAGCCGATGAGCCCGGGCTTGCGGCCGTTCTTGTCGTAGCCGCGGCCGACCTGGAAGTGCCCGGAGGCGTCGTCGTCGAGGTAGGGGTAGAACTTCTTGAGCAGGATCGGGTGGAGCACCAGCGGCGCGCGGTAGTCGTGGACGTGGCGCAGCTGCAGCAGCATCCACTGCTTGAACTTCCAGTCGGAGATGTCGAGCACGACGTACTTCCCCGCTCGGTCCGCGCGGTCGTAGCCGGTCGAGCCGTTGACGACGCGCACCATCTCGGAGATGGCCGAGCCACTGGTGGTCGTGCCGAGGCGGCGTGCCCAGTGCTGCTGGGTCTTGCGCTGCTTCTGCCAGCCCCACGCGATCGACTGCATCGTGCCGGGGCCGCACCAGTAGGTGCGACGCTGGGCCCGGATGTGCTTCGGGTTCAGGACCGTGTCCCGCCTCGGGTAGTCCTTGAACCCCTTCGCGGCGGCGCTCGTCGCAGCCGCCCGGGCCTGGGGATGGCGCTCCGAGAACCCGTCGGGCAGCGGCTCGCCGAGGATCTCGTGGCGGAGCATGACGACCTTCGCGACGCTGCGGGCCGCTTCCTCGAGCTCGGCGCGCTCGGCCTCCTCCCGTTGGGCGGTCGGCATCGCCGCGCGCTGCGCCAGCAGGTCGGAGGTGGTGAGGTCGCCGGTCGTCTCGACCGCCCGGCGCCGGCCGGCCCGCTCGGTGGTGATCCTGGCCTGCTCCTCCGCGGCGGTCCGGGTCGTCCAGCCGATGCCGAGGCAGTAGCGCTGCTCCTCGAACACCGCGCACCGCACCTGCCCCTCCTCGGCGAGCGCGCGCTCGATCTCGGCGCGGGGGGCGTACGCCGGCTCGGCGGCGGGGGTCAGCGACCCCTCGTCGGGATCACCGCGCTCGGGAAGCAGCAGGGCGCCGACGAGGACCAGCGAGAGCAGGGCCGCGCTTGCCAGCACGGCGCGCTGGCGGGGTCCGATCTGGGTCAGGGAGGAGGTCGGGTCGGTGGGGTGCCGAGACATCAGGATGCTCAATCCGTCCGGGGAAGGGGACACCCCACTGTCCCCATAGGTCACAAAAATCGCAAGAGTCACACCGACGCCGCACCCGCCGACCCCCACTGGGCCGGCACGCACCCCTCAATTCTGAGGGTTGTGAGGGACTGCGGCCGGGAGGAGCGTGGCCAGGGACGAACTTCCGAGCTGAGGAGCGAACATGAACCGAGGTGTCATCCGTGTCGCGACCGTCGGAGCGGCTGTCCTGACCGCGCAGCTGCTGGTGGCGACCCCCGCCCAGGCCACCGTCCACGAGATCGTGGGGCAGTGGTGCTCCGGCCACGATCCGTTGGGCCCGCCGGGCATCAGTGGCGGCAGCAAGGCGGACAACGTGGCCAAGCCGCTGTTCGCCAACGGCTTCATCGGCGACCCGGTGCCGTTCGATCCCGAGGGCGATCAGCCTGCGGGGCTGCTGATCCCCTTCAACTACCAGCTGCCGGCGTCGAAGGTCGTCGGGACCGGGGTGTACTTCGCCATCGACACGACCCCCGCGGGGCCGCTGTACATCGAGGCGATCGCTCCGGACCCGACCTTCCCGGCTTTCCAGCGCTGCCCGCGCCTGGCCACCGGCTGAGGGGGATCGTCGGCCACCTGTGACACGCCCGACGTGCGGCGTGTGCATGAGGCCTGCCCGGAGGTAGTGCTCAGGCACACGAGGCAGTCGTGGAGCGGATGACGAGACTCGAACTCGCGACATCGACCTTGGGAAGGTCGCGCTCTACCAACTGAGCTACATCCGCACTGGTGCGCGCACAGGCTACCCGACGCTCAGATCGGTTGCAGGGTGGGTCGCTTGGGCTCGACGTCGTCGCCGGAGGAGCGTCCGGTGAGGCGGCGGCGGACCCACGGCACGGCGTGGCGGACCAGCCAGTCGACGTCGGCGCGGCGGCCGGCCTTGAAGGGCGAGTCGCCGATCGCGCCGGTCGGGTCCGTCGCGTCGAGGTCGTGGGGGACGCCGAGCGTCGTGAGCACCTCCGCGGCGACGGCGCGGTGTCCGAGCGGGCCGAGGTGGAGCCGGTCTTCCGACCAGAGCAGCTCGGGGTGCTCGGGCCGCATCCGCCAGGAGTCGAGGACCACGGCGCCGTGGCCCTCGGCGATCTCCCGCACCCGCTCGTTGTAGAGCGCGAACCGGCCCCGTAGCCGGCCGAACGGGCCGCCCGCGCCGGGATCGAAGGCGGTGAAGACCCCGAGGGTGGCGCCGGTGGCGGCGAGCCGGCCCAGCGCCGCGTCGTACGTCGAGGCGAGGGCGTCGATGTCGATGCGCGGCCGGATCAGGTCGTTGCCGCCGGCGTAGATGGTCACCAGGTCGGGCTCGAGGGCGATCGCGGCGTCGAGCTGCTCCTCGAGGATCGGGCCGAGCAGCCGGCCGCGCACGGCGAGGTTGGCGTAGCGGAAGTCGGGGTCCTGGAGCGCCAGCACCTCCGCGACCCGGTCGGCCCAGCCGCGCAGTCCGTTGGGGCGGACCGGATCGGGGTCGCCGACCCCCTCGGTGAAGGAGTCGCCGAGGGCGACGTAGCGGCGGAACACGGGGGAGGAGGCCGGTGCGGACACGCAGCAGATGCTGCCAGAGGCGGGGTAGCCTGCCGCCGTGCTGCTCAGCGACCGCGACATCCTGGCCGAGATCGACGGTGGGCGGATCACGCTCGACCCCTGGGACGAGGCGATGATGCAGCCGTCGAGCATCGACGTGCGGCTCGACCGCTACTTCCGGGTCTTCGACAACCACAAGTACCCCTCGATCGACCCGGCCGCCGACCAGTCCGACCTGACCCGCGTGGTCGAGACGGCGGGCGACGAGCCGTTCATCCTCCACCCGGGCGAGTTCGTCCTGGGCTCGACGTACGAGACCGTCGGCCTGCCCGACGACATCGCCGCCCGCGTGGAGGGCAAGTCGTCGCTGGGCCGGCTCGGGCTGCTGACGCACGCGACCGCCGGCTTCGTCGACCCCGGCTTCACCGGCCACGTGACGCTCGAGCTCGCCAACGTCGCGACGCTGCCGATCAAGCTCTACCCCGGGATGAAGATCGGCCAGTTCTGCTTCTTCCGGCTCTCGTCACCGAGCGACCACCCCTACGGCTCGGAGAAGTACGGCTCGCGCTACCAGGGGCAGCGTGGTCCCACGGCGTCGCGCTCGTTCACGAACTTCCACCGCACCTCGATCTGAGGACTGCCGTTCCGAGGGGTGGGCACCCGTCTGTCCGGAGGAGGCAATAGTTAGGTTAGCCTTACCCAAGTAAGGCATACCTAACTGGAAGCGAGCATCCTCATGACGTGTGTCCGTCGCCGGACGACGCTGGCCCTCGCGGCGGCCCTCGTGGTCCCCGCCCTCGCCGCGTGCAGCACCGGCTCGACCTCGGCGGCCGACACCGGGTCGGGTGCAGCTGCACCCGTCGCCGAGTCCACCGCCGACGCGAACGCGTTCCCCGTCACGATCGAGCACGACCTCGGCGAGACCACGATCGAGGCGGAGCCGCAGCGCGTGGTCACCCTCGGCTGGACCGACCAGGACCTGGTGCTCTCGCTGGGGGTCGTTCCCGTCGGCGCCACCAAGCTGACGTGGGGAGGCAACGACGCCGGCTCCTCCGACTGGTTCGACGCCGCGCTCGAGGAGGTCGGAGGCGAGCAGCCGGTGCGCCTCGACGACACCGACGGCACCCCGATCGACGAGGTCGCCGAGCTCGCACCCGACGTCATCCTGGCGACCAACTCCGGCATCACCGAGAAGGACTACGCGAAGCTCTCGAAGATCGCGCCCGTCGTGGCCTACCCCGAGGCTCCGTGGGTCACCTCGTGGGACACCTCGCTCGACATGGTCGGCGCGGCGCTCGGTCGCTCCGAGCTCGCCGACGAGGTCGCGGCCGACACCGAGCGGGTGATCGCCGACGCCCGTGAGGCCTACCCGCAGCTCGAGGGCACCTCGGTCGTCTTCGCCTACCTCACCGCCGCCGACCTCTCCACCATCGGCATCTACGGGGCCGAGGACAACCGGGTGCGCACCCTGACCGAGTTCGGCATGACCAACGCCCCGATCGTGGAGGACGTCGTGAAGCCGGGTCAGTTCTACGGCAGCATCTCGGCCGAGCGCGCCTCCTCCGTCGACGCCGACGTCCTGCTGACCTACGCCGAGACCGAGGACGACCTGCAGACCTTCGCCGACGACCCCCTGCTCGGTGAGATCCCCGCGATCAAGGACGGCCACGCCTACGCCGAGGTCGACAAGCACGTCGGCCTCGCCATCACGAACCCCTCGCCGCTGTCGATGCCCTGGATCGTCGAGGAGTTCCTGCCCCACGTCGCGGACGTCGCGCCGCAGTCGTGACCCTCACCGCCGAGACGCCGGCCACCCGGTACCCGCGCGCCGCGGGTGCCGGGCGGTCGCGGGGACCCCTCGGCGTCGTCGCGACCGTGGTCGGCGTCCTCGCGGTGGCCACGGTGCTGTCGGTCTTCGTCGGCTCGCGCCCCGTCCCGCCGGCCGCGTTGTTCGACCCCGCCCACCCGCTCCACGCGGTGGCGGCCGCCCGGGTGCCGCGCACGCTGGTCGCGCTCGCGGTCGGGGCGGCGCTGGGTCTCGGCGGCGCCTGTCTCCAGGGCCTGACCCGCAACCCGCTCGCCGACCCGGGCATCCTCGGCATCAACGCCGGCGCGTCCTTCGCGATGGTGCTGGCGATGGGGACCTTCGGGATCTCCACACTGTCGGGCTTCCTCGGCTTCGCCTTCGTCGGCGCGGGCGTCGCGATGGTCGTCGTCCACGCGATCGCCGCGTGGGGGCGCGAGGGCGCGACGCCCGGCCGGATCACCATCGCCGGCGCCGCGGTGACCGCCGCGCTCGGCAGCCTCACGACGGCCGCCCTCCTCGTCGACCGCGAGACCATGGAGGCCTTCCGCTACTGGCAGGTCGGCACCGTCGGCGGCCGCGACCTCACGGCGCTCGGGACGGTGCTGCCGTTCCTCGGCGTCGGCGCCCTGCTCGCCGTTCTCAGCGCGCGGCGCCTCGACGCGCTCGCGCTCGGTGACGACCTCGCGTCCGGCCTCGGTGCGCGCCTCGCCTGGAGCCGCGCGGTCGTCGGCGTCGCGTGCGCCCTGCTCGCCGGCGGCGCCACGGCCCTGGCCGGGCCGATCGCCTTCGTCGGACTGCTCGTCCCGCACGCCGCGCGCCTGCTCGCCGGCCCGTCGTACGCGCGGGTGCTGCCGCTCTCCGCGCTCCTCGGCGCCGCGCTGGTCGCGCTCGCCGACACCCTCGGCCGCGTCGTCCTGCCGCCGACCGAGGTCCAGGTCGGGATCATGACCGCGCTCGTGGGCCTCCCGGCGTTCCTCTGGCTGCTGCGACGGGGGAGGTGGGGAACCGCATGACCGCGGTGCTCGTCCCCGAGGACCTGGCTGACCGGACGGAACGGGTGGAGCGCGCCCGCCGTGCTCCCGTACGCCGCGAGCGGCTCGTCGTGGCCGTGCTCTCCGGCGTGCTCCTGCTCGTGGTCGCGGCGCGCGTGCTCCTCGGCGACTTCACCGTCACCATCCCCGACTTCGTCCGGATCCTCGCCGGCGCCGACATCCCCGGCGCGACCTTCATCGTGATGGAGTCCAAGCTCCCGCGCGCGCTGCTCGGCGTGACGGTCGGGCTCTGCCTCGGCGTCGCCGGCGCGATCTTCCAGTCGTCGCTGCGCAACCCGCTCGCGAGCCCCGACATCATCGGCGTCAGCATGGGCGCGAGCGCCACCGCGGTCTTCGGCATCGTGGTCCTCGGTGTCGGTGGCGCCGACCTGTCGCTGCTCGCCGTCGCCGGCGCGCTCGCCGTCGCAGCCGCGACCCGGTGGGTCGCCGGTCCCGCCGGCGGCCAGCGGCTGGTGCTCGTCGGGGTCGGGGTCGCCGCGGTGCTGGCCTCGGTCATCCAGTATCTCTTCACCCGCGCCGACGAGTGGGACGCCCACGTCGTCCTGCGCTGGCTGACCGGCAGCCTCCAGCAGGCCGACTGGCCGACGGTCCGCTGGCTGGCGCTCGCGCTCGTGGTGCTGCTGCCGCTCACCGCGTGGCAGGCCCGCGACCTGCGGGTCACCGAGCTCGGCGCGGACACGGCCGCGGGGCTCGGCGTCTCGCCGCGGCGTACGGACCTGATGCTGGCGACCGGCGTGGTGCTGGTGTCGGTCGCCGTGGCTGCCGCGGGTCCCGTCGCGTTCGTCGCCTTCACCGCAGGACCGGTGGCCCGTGCGCTCTGCGGCGGCCGGACCTCCCTCGTCGCCGCCGGCCTGGTCGGCGCGTGCGTGGTGGTCGGGGCCGACTACGTCGCGGACTACCTCCTCGCCGACGTCAACGTCCCGGTCGGCGTCGTCACCGGTGCCGCCGGCGCGCCGTTCCTGCTCTGGCTGCTCGCCAGCGGCCGTACCGGAAGGAGGGCGGCATGACCGCTCCCAGCTCCCGCCTCGCCACCCGCGACCTCACGCTGGGCTACGCCGACCGTACGGTCGTGCGCGAGCTCAGCCTCGACGTGCCCGACGGCGAGGTGACCGTGATCGTCGGCCCCAACGCCTGCGGCAAGTCGACGCTGCTGCGCGGGCTCGCACGACTGCTGCGGCCCAGCGGCGGCAGCGTGCTCCTCGACGGCGAGGAGATCCACCGGATGCCGACGGCCGCCGTCGCGCGCACCCTCGGGCTGCTGCCGCAGCAGCCGGTCGCGCCGGAGGGGATCACCGCGGCCGAGCTGGTCTCCCGGGGCCGCCACCCCCACCAGCGGCTGTTCCGCCGCTGGAGCCGCGAGGACCAGCAGGCCGTCACCGAGGCGATGCTGCTGACCGAGACCTACCCGCTGGCCGACCGGATGGTCGACGAGCTCTCGGGCGGCCAGCGGCAGCGGGTGTGGATCGCGATGGCGCTGGCCCAGCAGACCGAGCTGTTGCTGCTCGACGAGCCGACGACCTACCTCGACGTGACCCACCAGGTCGAGATGCTCGACCTCGTCGACGACCTCAACGCCACGCGCGGGACGACGGTCGTCATGGTGCTCCACGACCTCAACCTCGCCGCCCGCTACGCCGACCACCTCGTCGCCATGCGCGACGGCGAGGTCGTGGTCGCCGGCCCACCGGACGAGGTCGTCACCGCCGACACCGTCGGCGACGTCTTCGGGCTCGACTGCACCGTCGTGCCCGACCCGTTGACCGGCACCCCGCTGGTCGTCCCCTTCAGCCGCCGCAGCCAGCGCGGCGCCCGACCCGAGCTCCCCGCTCCCACCAGGAGGCCCGCGTGACCGCCGTGCTCGCCCCGCTGCCGATGATCCTCGACGAGGTCGAGGTCGTCTCCGTCTCCCGCCTGTCCACGAGCTTCGTCCGGATCGAGCTCGGCGGCGCCTGCCTCGCCGACCTCGGTCCCGACGGGCCGGTCCACGACCAGCGCTTCAAGCTGATCTTCCCCGGCGCCTCCGGTCGCGTCCCGGCGGTCACCGCCGCCGAGGACTGGTATGCCGCGTGGCTCGCGCAGCCGGAGGACGAGCGCGGCCACATGCGGACCTACACCGTGCGGGAGGTCCGTGGGGAGGGGGCCGACACCCGGCTCGTCGTCGACGTCGTGATCCACCCCGACGACCCCGCGAGCGGGCCGGGGGCTCGCTGGGCGTCAAGCGTCCGGGTCGGTGACCGGCTCGTGACGGTCGCCCCCCGCCGCGGCGTCGCCTTCGGCGGCATCGAGTTCGACCCCGGCAACGCCGGACACCTGCTGCTCGTCGGTGACGAGACGGCCGTGCCGGCGATCTCCTCGATCCTCGAGTGCCTGCCGGATGGCGCGCGCGGCACCGCGTTCCTCGAGGTCCCCCACGCCGACGACGTGCTCGACGTGGACGGCCCGGTCGGGGTCGAGGTCGTCTGGTTGCCGCGCGGCGGCGTACCCCTCGGCGAGCGGCTGCACGCCGCGGTCGTCGCGCACCTCGGCGTCCCCTCCCCGGCCGGCGCTGCGGACCGGACTGCGGACGACGTCGACGACCTCTGGGAGACGCCGACCTTCTCCTCCTCGGGGGAGCCACTGACCGGTGCCGGGGCCGCGCCTCGAGAGCTGGGTCCGCACGCGGACCTCTACGCCTGGATCGCGGGGGAGTCCGGCGTCGTGACCGCGCTGCGCCGCCACCTCGTGCGCGACCTCGGCATCGCCCGCCACCAGGTGGCCTTCATGGGCTACTGGCGCCGTGGCGTCGCCATGAGGGGCTGACCTCCTCAGCGGGTCGGCAGCGTGATCGTCGACGGGTGCCGCGGCGAGGTGTGGATCGTCAGCGGCACCAGGGTGGACGGCAGGTCCGGCACCGGCGGGAGCAGGTGGGGGACGTCGAAGGCCTGGACGCTGACGCGCAGCCGGTGGCCGGGCCGGATCGCCGCGCCGGTCGGGAAGACCTCGACGTCGACGGGGGCGACCTCGCCGTCGGCCAGCGGGGCGCGCGCCGTGCGCGTGAAGGGGTGCCACGGCTGGACGAGCGCGCCGTCGACGTAGGTGCTCCGGGCCCGGTCGAGCGCCCGGTGGGAGATCACCTGCCAGCCGCCGGTGAGCCGGTCGACCGTGCCGTCGGGTGCGACGTCCTCGACCGTCACCGACCACATCCCGTCGCCGCTCGGCGTCGAGGTGAAGAGCCGGGCGTTGATCGGACCCTGGATCCGCAGCGGTGAGGCCAGCGGCTCGGTCTCGAAGACGGCACCGGTGAGGTCGTTGAGCCGGTTGTCGCGCAGGCACGGGTTGTCGGCCCAGACCTGCTGCATGATCCCGGCGGTCCACTGGTTGGCCGACCGGGTGCAGAGCCCGCTGACCGGCACCGGCGGCAGGACGCTCTCGCCGGTCGTGACCTCGCCCTGCGTGAGCGAGCCCGGGGAGAGGGCCGGCACCGCGGACCCGGAGAGCCGGAGGGTGGTCGGCTCGAGGTCGCGGGCCAGCCACTGCCCCTTCGACACCCATCGGTCGGTGCCCTGCTCGTAGTAGGTCATCGGCGGGATGTCGGCGTCGAGCGCCGGGTCGGCCTTGCCGCGGACGTAGTGGTCGAACCAGCGCAGCTGCAGCTCGCTGAGCGTGCCGTAGCCGGCGTCCTCGAGCCCGGTCCCGGCCGAGCCCTGCAGGTGGTCCCACGGTCCGACGACCATCTTCACCGGCACGCCGCGCCGCCGCAGCGCGTCGAACACCATCGGGGTGCCGCGCTGGAAGAGGTCGTCCTGGCCGCCGACCAGGAAGGTCGGGACGTCGACCCGGTCGATCACCTCGATCGGCGAGCGGTCGCGGTAGAACCTCCCGTCGTACGCCGGGTCGCGGCCGAGCACGGCGTCGGTGAGCAGCGGGGCCGTGAAGGTCGTGGCAGTCATCAGCCGGTCGACCAGGGTCCCGAACCCGGACTCCGGCTCCTCCGCGCCGTACGCCGGGGGCACCAGGCCGGCGCCGGTCACGAGGCCGAGCCAGAGCGGGATGAATCCGACGTCGACCTGGCCGCCGGAGGCGACGACGTCGCGGTAGACGTCGGCTGCGGGGACCTGCGGGAAGATCGCCCGCAGCCCGGCCGGCTTGCGCGAGGCGGCGAAGAGCTGGGAGATGCCCATGTAGGAGGGGCCGGACATGCCGACCCGGCCGTTGCTCCACCGTCGCGAGTGGGCCCACTCGACCACGGCACCCGCGTCCTTCGCCTCGCGCCTGCTGAACGCGCCCCAGACCCCGCCGCTGCTGCCGGTGCCGCGGGCGTCGACCGTGAGCTGGGCGTAGCCGCGGCTGACGAGGTAGTCGGGCGGCGCGCCGGCGAGGCCGCCAGCCGCGCCGCCGGTCGCCGACTTGTTGTAGGCGGTGATCGTCACGATGACCGGGAGGCGACGGTCGACGGGTTCCCCGTCGGCGCCGGTCGGGAGGGTGAGGTCGCCGCGCAGGACGACCCCGTCGTCCATCGGGATCCGCAGGTCGGTGCGGGTCGTGCTGCCGTCGAAGCGCGCGGGTCGCGGCTGCCAGCCGGACTCGGCGGCGGCGCCCGCCGGCGCAGGCCCGGTCGCGACGAGGCCGGCGGCCACCAGCGCGACGGTGGTCAGGACCGTGATGCGTCTACCCATGAACAACCCCTCCTGACCCCCCAACGAGCGGGGTCAGGAGGGGCTACGGGGTCACTGCTCCAGGCGGTCGGCGAACCGGCGCAGGCTGGTCGCGAGCTGGTGGCGCCGGGTGGTGCGGACGCCGGTCTCGCGGTCGGCCCGGTGGGCCCGGTCGACCTCGTGGGTGGCCAGGTCGAACCGGCGGGTCATCTCGCCGGCCTCGGTCAGGTGGCTGCTCATGTCGCCCTCCTCTCGGTTGAGTCGTGGGTGTGTGACAGGTGAGTCGCGGGTGTGTGACGGCTGAGTCGCGGACGGGGGTCAGCGGGGGAGCAGGACGACGTCGCCGCTGACGGTGGTGGCGCGCAGCTCGACGTGGTCGGCGCCCTCCTCGGGCTGGCCGACGCCCTGGACCTCGTTGTGGATCCGGCCGGAGATGGTCGAGACGTCGGTCCAGATGGGGGTGCCGGACGGCACCCCGACGCGCACCGAGCCGGAGGCACCCTTGGCCGTGACCTTGCCGCGGCGCGCGCTGTCGATCTGGAGGTCGCCGCTGCCGGTCTGGAGGGTCACGTCGCCCTCGGAGTCGCCCAGGTGGACGTCGCCGGACCCGGTCTTGATGACGGTCTTGCCGCGGCTGAGCGCGATCTCGACGTCACCGGAGCCCGTGGACACGGCGGTGGAGGCGCCGGACGTGCGGAGGCTGACGTCACCCGAGCCGCACTTGATCGCCGCGGCGGCGCGTGTCTCCTCGATCTCGACGTCGCCGGACCCGGTCTCGACGGTGACGGGACCCCGTACGGCGTCGAGCCTCACGTCGCCCGAGCCGGACTTCACGACCACGACGCCGACCTCGCCGACGACGCCGGTGTCGGCGCTGCCGGTGCGGGACGTGAGGTCGCTGCCGGTGGGGACGAGCGCGGTGACGTGGAGGCTGGTGTCGTCGTGGAAGAAGCCGTTGCGCCGGCGCGGTGCGACGACCCGGAGGTCGCGACCGTCGAGGGTCACCTCGACCTCGTCGGCGTGGCGGCCGGTGACCTCGACGCGGCTCTCGGTCGTGTCGGTCGCGGTGACGTCGACCTGGCCGGAGCCGATCTCGACGAAGAGGGCGACGGGCTCGTGGGTCTCGAAGCGGTGGTCGGTCATGGGTGTCTCCAGGGTGTGCTCGGCCACGGGGCCGGCCCGGTGCCGGTCCCTGGTGGGTGGATGTGGTGGTGGGGGGGTGTCGTGCCGGGGCCGGCTCAGAGCCAGCCGTTCATGCGGCGCTCGCCCTTGCCCTTCCCGAAGGGGAACCCCTCGCCGAAGGGGAGGCTGGTCAGGTCGATGTCGACGTTGACGGCGGCGTCGGAGGTCGCGCCCCGGATCACCTTGACCAGCCAGGTGTTGAGGCTGTCGCCGGCCCGGGCGGCCTTCTCCTCGGCCCGGGTCTTGACCGACTCCGGGATCCGGAGGGTGATCCGCGAGAGCCCGCCCTCGTCGGCCTCCTCGGCCGTCGGCGGGGTCGGCGGCACCGGGGGTGCGGGGGCGCTCGGCGCGGGCAGGTGGACGACGAAGTCGAGCTCGCGGCCCGCGAGTCGTACGTCGACACCGCCCGCGGGCAGCTCGGCGGTGATCTCGGCGGCGGCCTGGGAGATCGCCTCCATCAGCGCCAGCCGGGCGGCCGGGTCGAGCGCCAGCAGCAGCCGCTCGGCGGCGCGCTGGGTGTCCTCGCCGCCGGCCTCGGCGGCGGCGACGAGGTCGCGGCGGAGGCCGTCGACGTACGGGGTGATGTCCATGTGCACCACGATGACATCAGTGTGATGTCATGTCAACACCTTCATGATGTCATCTCGACCGCAGGTGGCGACAACCTGGCGTCACGTGGCGTCACCCGGGTGGGGGAGCGACAGGCGGGACGCACGAGGTCTACGGTGATCGGGTTTGCGCACGTTCTCGGAAGGGGGAGCGCATGCACGCCCAGCTCACGGTGATGGCCGGCACCCTGATCGACGCCCATCTCGTCGACTACGCCATCCTCGCGCTCTACTTCGGCTTCGTGCTGAGCATCGGGCTGCTGGCCCGGCGCCACGTGTCGAACTCCGTCGACTTCTTCCTCTCCGGGCGCTCGCTGCCGGCGTGGGTGACCGGCCTGGCCTTCATCTCCGCCAACCTCGGCGCGGTCGAGATCATGGGCATGTCGGCCTCGGGCGCGGAGTTCGGGCTGCCGACGGTCCACTACTTCTGGGTCGGGGCGATCCCGGCCATGCTCTTCCTCGGCGTCGTGATGATGCCCTTCTACTACGGCTCGAAGGTCCGGTCGGTGCCGGAGTTCATGCTCCGCCGGTTCGGGCCGGGCGCCCACCTGGTCAACGCGATCTCGTTCGCGCTCGCCCAGCTGCTGATCGCGGGCGTCAACCTCTACCTGCTCGGCACCATCGTGCGCGCCCTGCTCGGCTGGCCGCTCTCGGTCGCGCTCCTCGTCGCCGCCGCGGTCGTGCTGTCCTACATCACCCTCGGTGGCCTCTCGGCCGCCATCTACAACGAGGTGCTGCAGTTCTTCGTGATCGTCGCGGCGCTGCTGCCGCTGACGCTCATCGGCCTCCACCGCGTCGGCTGGTGGGGCGGCCTCACCGACAAGATCACCCAGGCGGCGGCCGAGGGCGCCGGTCCGCCGGCCGAGCAGCAGCTCGAGTCGTGGCCCGGCCAGGCGCTCTCGGGGATCGACAACCCGGTGCTCTCGGTCATCGGCATCGTCTTCGGCCTCGGCTTCGTGCTCTCGTTCGGCTACTGGACGACCAACTTCGTCGAGGTCCAGCGGGCGATGGCGACGAACTCGATCAGCGCCGCGCGGCGTACGCCGATCATCGGGGCCTTCCCGAAGATGTTCATCCCCTTCATCACGATCGTGCCCGGCATGATCGCCGCCGTCCTCGTCACGGAGATCGCCGACCTCAAGGGGGGCGGCAAACCCGAGGGCGTCGCCACCGGAGCCGCGGTCACCTACAACGACTCGCTCCTCTACCTGATGCGCGACCTGCTGCCCAACGGCCTGCTCGGCCTGGCGATCACCGGACTGCTGGCCGCCTTCATGGCCGGCATGGCGGCCAACATCTCGGCCTTCAACACGGTCTTCAGCTTCGACCTGTGGCAGGGCTACGTCGTGAAGGACCGCGAGGACGACTACTACCTGAAGATCGGCCGGATCGCGACGGTCGTGGCGACGCTGGTGGCGATCGGGACCGCGACGTTCGCGGCGTCGTTCTCCAACATCATGAGCTATCTCCAGACGCTGTTCGGGTTCTTCAACGCCCCGCTCTTCGCGACCTTCATCCTCGGAATGTTCTGGAAGCGGATGACGCCGACGGCCGGCTGGGTCGGGCTCGTGGCCGGCACCCTGTCCGCGGTGCTGGTGGCCTTCCTCAGCGAGGACGCCTTCGGCTCGTTCAGCGTCGGCCTGATCCCGGTGGGCGGCCAGGGCGCGGCCTTCCTCGCCGCCTCGACCGCGTTCGTCGTCGACATCGCGCTCAGCCTCGTCGTCTCGATGGTCACCAGACCGAAGCCGGTCGATCAGCTGCGCGGCCTCGTCTACTCCGAGACCCCGGTCGACGAGCGCACCGACCCCGAGGAGGCGTCCGCACCCTGGTACCGGCGTACGGTGCCCCTGGCCGGCGTCGCGCTGGTCATGGTCATCGTCCTGAACGTGGCGTTCTGAGGAGGCAGTGATGGCTGAGAAGAAGACCGCAGGCGCGTTCGACGTCCGCTCGATCATCGGCATGCTGCTCAGCGCCTACGGCGTGATCCTCACGCTGATGGGGCTCCTCGGTGACGCCGAGACCGACAAGACCGGCGGCATCAACGCCAACCTCTGGGCCGGCCTCGCGCTGCTCGTCGTCGGTGTCGGCTTCCTCGCGTGGGCGCGGATCAAGCCGATCGTCGTGCCCGACGACCCCGAGGGCTGAGCCGAGGGCCGGCCCCGTCCCGGGTCTCCCTCAGGCCAGGTGGTCGCGGGCGATGCTCGCGCCCGTCCGCTCGAGCAGCGGCAGCGGCTCGGCGATGCAGCGCTCCACGTCGGGCTCGACGTCGAGCAGCGCGTAGGCGGCCTCGATGCCCGCGCCACGCAGGGCCTCCGCCGTGAGGGCGCAGCGCCCGCAGACCGCGACGGTCCGTACGCCGGCCGTGGCTGCGCGCCGGGAGACGCCCACGGGCGCCTTGCCGTGCAGGCTCTGGTCGTCGAGCGAGCCCTCCCCGGTGACCACCAGGGCGGCGCCGTCGAGGTGGTCGTCGAACCCGACCAGGTCGAGGACCAGGTCGATGCCGGGACGCAGCTCGGCGTCGAGGAGCGCGATGGCGGCGAAGCCCACCCCGCCGGCGGCTCCGGCCCCCGGTGCCGCACGGTGGTCGTGCCCCGTCTCGCCGCCGACCACGTCGGCCCAGTGGACCAGCCCGCCGTCGAGCTGCCTGACGGCGGCGGTCCCGGCGCCCTTCTGGGGGCCGAAGACGGCCGCGGCGCCGCGCGCGCCGACCAGCGGGTTGTCGACGTCGCAGGCGACGGTGAAGCGGGTCGCGGCCAGCGCGGGGTGGCGTCGGGAGGTGTCGATCCCGGTGATGCTCGCCAGCTTGCCGCCCGTGACGACCTCGTCACCGCGGGCGTCGAGCGCGCGGAGCCCCAGGGCGGCGAGGAACCCGGTCCCGCCGTCGGTGCTCGCGCTGCCGCCGATGCCGAGGACGATCTCGCGGCACCCGGCGTCGAGGGCAGCCCGGACCACGTCGCCCAGCCCGCGGGACGAGGACCCCTCGGCGTCGAGGCGCCGCTCGGGGAGTCGCTCGAGCCCGCAGGCGTCCGCCATCTCGACGACCGCGGTGGTGCCGCGCCGCGCATAGCCGGTCGTGACCTGCCCGCCGGTCGGACCGGTCGCCGTCACGTCGACCCGGTCCCATCCGCCTGCGAGGGCCGCCGCGAGCGTGCCGTCACCACCGTCGGCGACGGGGAGCAGCGTCACGTCGACGTCCGGACGGACCCGGCCGACGCCGCGCGCGAGCGCGGCCGAGACCTCGGCCGCGGTGGCCGAGCCCTTGAACTTGTCGGGGGCCACGAGGACCCGGGGCGCGCCGCTCATGCGGACGGCGCCGCGGTGGAGTCGCGGACCACCAGCTCGTGACCGACGCGGCGGCGGCGCGGCCGGTCCGTCGGGTCCGACAACGCCAGCTGGAGCACCTTCTCGCCCATCTCCACCATGGGCAGCCGGACCGTGGTCAGGGAGGGGGAGAGGTCCCCCGCGACCGCGACGTCGTCGAAGCCGGAGACCGAGATCCGACCGGGGACGGCGATGCCCTGCGACCGGAGCATCGAGAGTGCGCCGATGGCCATGTCGTCGTTGAGTGCGAGCACCGCGGTCACCCCGGGGTGGGAGGCGAGCGTCTCGAGGACGGCCGCCTTGCCGCCGGCCCGGGTGAACTCGGCCTCGACCACCGGCACGCTGTCGGGGTCGAGGCCGGCCCCGGCGAGCCCGTCGGCGACGCCCCGGAGCCGGTCGGCCACGGTGGTCAGCGCGCGCGATCCGGAGATGACGGCGATCCGCCGGTGTCCCAGGGACAGCAGGTGCTCGGTGACCGCACGACCGCCGGCGACGTTGTCGGGGAGCACCGCGTCGACGCCGAGGTGGTGGCGCCCGATGACCGCGACCCGGCCGCCGTTCTGGCGGTAGGCCTGGAGCTCGGCGCGCGCGGTGGACTGGACGGCCGCGTCGACGAAACCCGACCCGGCGACGACGATCGCGCCGACACGGTTGGCGATCAGCATCCGGATCTGCTCGAGCTCGCGCTCGGGGTCGCGGCCCGAGTGGCAGATCTGCACGGTCAGCCCGGCGGGTGCGGCCACGCGCAGCACGCCGCTCGCGATCTCGGAGAAGTAGGGGTCGCCGATCTCGTGGACCACCAGACCCACCGACGCGGAGGTCCCGGCGGCGAGGCTCCGGGCGTGGAGGTTCGCGACGTAGCCCAGCTCGCGGGCGGTGGCGCGGACGCGGTCGGCGACCGCCTCGCTCACCCCGCTGGTCCCGCTCAGCGAGCGCGACGCGGTGGCCAGGGAGACCCCTGCCGCCTCGGCGACGTCCTGCAACCGCAGGGTCCTCGTCCGCTCGATCTTCTCACGGGCCATCGGCACCTCCTCCGCTCCTCGTCGCGACACTCTCGCACCCTGTGACCCTTGCCACAGACGGGTGGCCGCGCCTACAGTACCGCGAAAGCGCTTACGAAAGCGCTTTCGTCAGATCTTCGAGGAGCGCCATGAAGTCACGCACCACCACTCCCGTCCGGATCGTCGCGCTCGCCGCGGCGTCCTGCCTCACCCTCACCGGCTGCCTGAGCAGCGGGAGCGGCAGCGAGGCGGAGGGCGGCGACGACGACACGATCACCATCGGCATCTCCCTCCCGCTCACCGGTGACTTCTCCGAGCCGGGGAAGGGGGTCCAGCGCGGCTACGAGGCGTGGGCCGACTGGACCAACGAGAACGGCGGGCTGCTCGGCAAGGACGTCGAGCTGATCGTCCTCGACGACCAGTCCAACGCCGACCGCGTCGCCTCCGACTACGAGAAGCTGATCAACCAGGACGGCGTCGACCTCGTCTTCGGGCCCTTCTCGACGCGCCTCGTGGTGCCGGCCGCCCAGGTGGCCCAGGACTACGGGTTCCTCTTCGTGGAGCCGGCCGGTGCGGCCGAGGAGGTCTTCACCCAGGGCTTCGACAACCTCTTCTACGCCGCCCCCGCGGTCGCGAACGACCACTACGACTACCTCGCCGACCACCTCGAGGAGATGCCGGCGGCCGAGCGGCCGAAGACGGCCGCCTTCGCCTCGATGGACGACCCCTTCGCGATGGGGACCGCCTACGGCCTGCGCGACCGCCTCGACGAGATGGGCGTGGACGTCGTGGTGGACGAGGTCTACCCGCCCAACACGACCGACTTCGGCTCGATCGCGGCGAAGATCGCCGACAGCGACGCCGACCTCGTCGTGGGCGGCACGCAGTACCAGGACGCGGTGAACCTGATCGTCGCGCTGCAGCAGCTCGACTACCAGCCGCGGATGGCGGCGTTCTCCACCGCGCCCACCAATCCGGAGTTTCCCGAGGCGATCGGCGACAAGACCGAGGGGATCATCTCCCCGACGGGCTACACGCCGGAGGCGTCCTACGACTCGAACAAGGAGTTCGTCGACTACTACACCGAGAAGAACGGCAACCCGCCGGCCGAGGACGAGGCCAACGCGTGGACGACCGGCCAGGTCGTCGCTGCCGCGGTGGAGGCCGTGGGCTGTGCCGACGCCGATCCCGACTGCCAGCAGCAGCTCATCGACTGGCTCCGGGAGAACGAGGTGGACACGGTCGTCGGGCCGCTCAGCTGGGACGCGGAGGGCCGGCCGCAGGGCGCCCACCTGATCCAGCAGTACGTCGACGGCGCGATCCGCATCGTGCTGCCCGAGGAGGCCAAGGAGGCCGACCTCGTGCTCGACAAGCCCGACTGGTGAGCCGCGACCCGTCCACCTCCGACCCCACGGAAGGCACCACCTGATGGCACTGCTCCTGCAGAGCATCGTGCTCGGCGTCCTGCTGGGAGGGCTCTACGCCCTCCTGGCAGCCGGGCTCACGCTCTACTTCGGCGTGATGCGCGTGGTCATGATCGCCCACTCGGCGTTCCTGATCCTCGCCGCCTACCTCGCCTGGTTCTTCACCAGCACGACCGGCATCGACCCGCTGGTGTCGCTGGTGGCGACGGTCCCGCTGTTCTTCGTGCTGGGCGTGGCGATGCAGCGGCTGCTCATCTCCCGGCTGCGGCCGGCCACGCTGACGATGATGTCGGTCCTGCTGACCTTCTCGGTGGCGCTGACGATCGAGGGCCTGCTGGGCTTCGTGTTCACCGGCACCCAGCGACGGATCCGGCTGCCCTACGGCGGCGACAGCTTCGAGCTGTTCGGAGCGAACGTGGCCGTGGTGAAGCTGATCGCCTTCGGCCTCGCGGCGGTCTCCCTGCTCGGCCTCTACCTGCTGCTGAAGATGACGCAGTTCGGCCAGGCGCTGCGGGCGACGATCCAGCACCCGGAGGCGGCGCGGCTGGTCGGCATCAACACCGACCGGGTGGCGGGCTACGGCTTCGGCCTGGGCCTGGCGACGGCCGCGATCGGGGGTACGGCGCTGGCGCTCGACTCGACGATCTACCCGTCGCTGCACTGGCACTGGATCGGGCCCCTCATGGCGATCATCGTGGTGGGCGGGCTCGGGAGCATCCCCGGCGCGGCGATCGCCGCGATGGTGCTCGGGATGGGGCAGAGCCTGCTCCAGATCCCGCTGGGCACCACCTGGGCCCAGACCTTCTTCTACGTCGCGTTGTTCGCCACCTTGATGGTGCGGCCGCAGGGATTCTTCGGAGGTCGTCTTGCCCAGCGCTTCTGACACCGTGACCGCCCGCCCGGGGCGCGGCTCGACCGCGCTGAAGGCGGTGGGGCTGCTGCTCCTGGTCGCCGCCGTGGTCTCGTTCCCGTCCCTCGCCGCCGACCCCTTCATCCTCTCGGTCGGCGTGGTCATCATGAGCTACGCCGTGCTGGCCACCTCCTGGAACTTCGTGGGTGGCTTCACCGGCTACATCTCGCTGGGGCATGCCGCCTACTCCGGGCTCGGCGCCTATGCCACCGGGCTGCTGGTCATCCACACCGGCACCAACCCCTGGCTGGCCATGCTGCTCGCGGGCGTGGTGGTCGCCCTGATCGCGATCCCGATCGGCATCGCGAGCCTGCGGGTCCGCGGGGCGTCCTTCGTGATCGTCTCCATCGCGATGGTGCTGATCCTGCTCCTGGTCTTCCAGTCCTGGGGCTCGGTGACCGGCGGATCCAACGGGCTGCGCGTGCCACGGCCCTTCGACCCCTCGGTGCTGCGGCCCGAGCAGCACGAGCGGTTCTTCTACCTCCACGCCGCGCTGCTCGCCGTCGCGCTCCTCGCCTGGTGGGCGATCGACCGGTCGCGCTTCGGGATGGGGCTCAAGGCGATCCGGGAGGACGAGGACAAGGCCCAGTCGCTGGGCGTGCCGACCTTCTCCTACAAGCTCGTGGCCTTCGTGGTCTCCGCGTTCTTCACCGCCCTGGGCGGGGGCCTCTACGCGCTGTGGTTCGGCTTCCTCGACCCGATCTTCCAGTTCTCGATCCTGGTCGGCTCCTACATGGTCCTGATGAGCCTGCTCGGCGGCATCCGCAGCCTCTTCGGCCCGCTGCTGGGGGCGGTGATCGTCGGCTATGCGGTGGAGTACTTCAAGAGCCAGTACGGCGACACCCAGTTCCACCTCGTCGCCATGGGCCTGCTGCTCGGCGCGGTGGTGCTCTTCATGCCGGACGGGATCATCCCCGCCCTCACCCAGCTCGTCCGCCGGTTCCGGCCCCAGGCGGCCTCGATCCGCGAGGTCAGCCAGGCCGACCTCGCCGAGCAGCGCCGCGCCGCGGCCGACGGGTCGGAGGGCTCCACCGCCGACCCCGGTGCTGCCGCGGCGGGCGCCGGCGACCGCGAGACCGAAGGAGTCAAGCGATGACCGCCACCAGCCCGGCCCCCGAGGCCGCGCCGTCCGCCGTCGAGGTGAGCCTCGCGACCGAGGGGCTGGCCAAGTCCTTCGGCGGGGTCAAGGCCGTCGACGGGGCGTCGGTGACCTTCCAGCACGGCAAGGTCAACGCCCTGATCGGGCCGAACGGGTCCGGCAAGACCACGTTCTTCAACTGCGTGACGGGCATGATCCAGCCCGACGCTGGGACGGTGAGCTATCGCGGCCGCGACCTGACCGGGAAGGCGCCCCACCGCGTCGCCCGGGCGGGCATCGGCCGGAGCTTCCAGCTCTGCCGGGTCTTCCCGCGGATGACCGTGCTGGAGAACCTGCTCGTCGCCGTACGTCCCGGTGGCCTCGGCAGGTCGATGCGGAGTGCCCGCGACCGCGAGGACATCGCCCGTGCCCGCGAGCTGCTGTCCCGCGTCGGCATCGACCACCTCGAGCAGGCGGAGGCACGGGACCTGTCCTACGGCCAGCAGAAGCTGCTCGAGCTCGCCGGTGTCCTGATGGCCGATCCCGAGACGATCATGCTCGACGAGCCCGCCGGTGGCGTGAACCCGGCGCTGATCGACCGGATCGCCGGCCTGGTGCGCTCGCTCAACGCCGAGGGCAAGACCTTCATCGTCGTCGAGCACAACATGGACCTCGTCATGAGCCTGTCCGACCACGTCGTCGTCTTCGACCGGGGCCGGCAGATCTGCGAGGGCACCCCCACGGTCGTGCAGAACGACCCCCGAGTCCTGGAGGCCTACCTTGGCGTCTGAATTCCTGCTCGAGCTCGACGACATCGAGGCGGGCTACGGCCGCGCGGCGCTCGTGCTCCGCGGCCTGACCGTGAAGGTGCCGCCGGCCACCATCGTGTGCCTCGTCGGACCCAACGGAGCCGGCAAGTCCACCGTCCTCAAGGTGGCCAGCGGGATGCTGACACCGCGCTCCGGCACGATCCGGGTCGCCGGCGCCGACGTCACCCGCAACACCCCCCAGCAGATGCTGGGCGCCGGTCTCTCCCACGTGCTCCAGGGCCACAGCGTCTTCAAGGAGATGACGGTCGAGGAGAACGTCCGGCTCGGGGCCTTCTCGGTGAAGGACAAGGCGGAGTTGTCGGACCGCATCGACTTCGTGAAGTCGCTCTTCCCCGTCGTCGCCGAGCGGTGGGGCGCCCTGGCCGGCGCGCTGTCCGGTGGCCAGCAGAAGCAGGTGGAGTTCGCCCGCTCGCTCATGGTGAGCCCGCAGGTCGTCCTCCTCGACGAGCCGTCGATGGGCCTGGACCCCAAGGCGACCGGGACCGTGTTCGAGCAGGTCGTGCGGATGCGCGACGCCGGTACGGCGGTCCTGCTCGTCGAGCAGAACGCCCGCCGTGCCCTCGAGACGGCCGACCTCGGCTGCGTGCTCGACCTCGGCCGGGTCCACATCTCCGGCCCCGCGGACGAGCTGCTCCGCGACCCCCAGCTCGCCGAGCTCTACCTCGGCGGGCGACCGCAGCCCACCTCGACCAGCTGACCGTTCCCGTACGAGAGACCTGAGGACCACGACCATGGCAGACACGACCTACCGGATCCTGATGAACGGCGTCACGGGCCGCATGGGCTACCGCCAGCACCTGCTCCGCTCGATCCTCGCGATCCGCGAGGACGGCGGCGTGCCCCTCGGCGACGGCAGCCGCCTCCAGGTCGAGCCGGTCCTCGTCGGACGCAACGCCGACAAGCTGGCCCGGATGGCCGCCGAGCACGACATCGCCGACTGGACCACCGACCTCGACTCCGCGCTCGCCGACGACCCGGCGCCGATCTACTTCGACGCCCAGGTCACCAGCGAGCGGAAGAAGGCGATCCTCAAGGCGATCGCCGCCGGCAAGCACGTCTACACCGAGAAGCCGATCGCCGAGTCCGTGGCCGAGGGCGAGGAGCTGGTCGCCGCCGCGAAGCGCGCCGGGGTGATCGACGGGGTGGTGCACGACAAGCTCTACCTCCCCGGCCTGATGAAGCTGAAGCGGCTCGTCGACGGCGGCTTCTTCGGTCGGATCCTGTCCGTGCGCGGCGAGTTCGGCTACTGGGTCTTCGAGGGCGACTACCTCCCGGCGCAGCGACCCAGCTGGAACTACCGCGCCGAGGACGGCGGCGGCATGGTCCTCGACATGTTCTGCCACTGGAACTACGTGCTGGAGAACCTCTTCGGCCGGGTCGAGGCGGTCACCGCCAAGGCAGTGACCCACGTCCCCGAGCGGTGGGACGAGCAGGGGACCCGCTACCGCGCGACCGCCGACGACGCCGCCTACGCGATCTTCGAGCTCGAGCGCGACGTGATCGCCCAGGTGAACTCCTCGTGGGCGGTGCGCGTGGAGCGCAAGGAGCTCGTCGAGTTCCAGGTAGACGGGACCCACGGCTCGGCCGTGGCGGGACTGTTCGGCTGCCGGATCCAGACCCGCGAGGCCACGCCCAAGCCGGTCTGGAACCCCGACCTCCCGACGACCGAGGACTTCCGCGGCCAGTGGCAGGAGGTGCCGGACAACCAGGAGTTCGGCAACGGCTTCCGGGCCCAGTGGGAGCAGTACCTCCTCGACGTCCACCACGGGCGTCCCCACCCCTACGACTTCGCCGCGGGCGTACGGGGCCTGCGCCTCGTCGACGCCGGCCTCGCCTCGTCCGCCGAGGGCCGCAGGGTCGAGCTGTGACGGCGATCGACGCCACCACCACGCTCGGGACGCTCACCGTCCCGAGGGCCGACGGTGGACTCGAGATGGTCCGGCTGCGCGAGCCACGGGTCTGGGAGGAGCACCCGGGGGCCTTCCACTCACGGGTGGCGTTCGCCGCGGCCCACGTGGTCGCCGACCCGCTGGGCGAGAACGTCCCGGGAGCACCCGCCGTCGTCGACTGGGACTCCACCCTCGCCTTCCGTCGCCACCTGTTCCGCCACGGCTTCGGGGTCGCCGAGGCGATGGACACGGCCCAACGCAACATGGGCCTCGACTGGCCCGCCGTCCAGGAGCTGGTCCGCCGCAGCGCCGCCGAGGCGCGCGCCCACGGCGCCCGGATCGCGTCCGGCGCCGGCACCGACCACGTCGCGACCGCGCGCGGGGTCGACGAGGTCCGCGACGCCTACGCCGAGCAGGTCGAGTTCGTCGAGGGCACGGGGTCCCAGGTGATCCTCATGGCCTCGCGACAGCTCGCGGCGGTGGCGTCGTCGGCCGACGACTACCTCGACGTCTACGGCGACCTGCTGGACCAGGTCTCCTCGCCGGTGATCCTGCACTGGCTGGGTGAGGCGTTCGACCCCCACCTCGCCGGCTACTGGGGCTCCACCGACGTCGCCACCGCGACCGAGACCTTCCTGTCCCTGGTGCGGTCCCACGCCGACCGGGTCGACGGGGTGAAGGTCTCGCTGCTCGACGCCGACCACGAGCGGCAGGTGCGGGCCGCCCTGCCGCCGGGGGTGCGCCTCTACACCGGCGACGACTTCCACTACCCCGAGCTGATCCGCGGCGACGGCGAGCGCCACTCCGACGCGCTCCTCGGCGCCTTCGCCGCTGTGGCGCCGGCAGCCTCCGCCGCGCTCGCGGCGCTCGACCGGGGCGACCTGGCGACCTACGACGAGGAGATGGCGCCGACGCTGTCGCTGTCGCGCCACGTGTTCGAGGCGCCCACCTACCACTACAAGACGGGTATCGCCTTCCTCTCGTGGCTGTGCGGCCACCAGCCGGGCTTCACGATGGTCGGCGGGCTCCAGTCGGCGCGCAGCGTCGTCCACCTCGGGAGGCTGCTGGCGCTCGCCAACGACGCCCGGCTGCTGCCCGACCCCGAGCTCGCCGCGCGCCGGTGGCGGCTGTGGCTCACGGCCGCCGGGGTGGAGACGTGAGCGTGGCGACCCACGTCGACGTGCCCTCGGGATCTCCGGCGCGGGTCGACACCCCGGCGCCGGGGGACCCGCGGCTGGAGCGGCTCTCGCTCAACCAGAAGACGACCGACCGCTGGAGCCTCGCCGAGGCGGTCGCCGGCTGCGCCGAGGCCGGGATCCCGGCCCTCGGGGTGTGGCGCGAACCGGTCGCCGACGTGGGTACGACGACGGCCGCCCGGATGGTCGCCGACGCCGGCCTCCGCGTCTCCTCGGTGTGCCGTGGCGGGTTCTTCACCGTCGCGGACGCCGCGGGCCGCCGGGCCGCCCTCGACGAGAACCGGCGCGCGCTCGACGAGGCCGCCGTGCTCGGAGCGCCCTGCCTGGTGCTGGTGCCGGGAGGGCTGCCCGGTGACCGTGACCTCCGCGGCGCCCGTGCCCGTGCCGCCGAGGCCGTCGAGGCCCTGGTGCCCCACGCGCTCGAGGTCGGCGTACGCCTGGCGATCGAGCCGATGCACCCGATCTTCGCGGCCGACCGGGGCGTGGTGTCGACCCTGGGCCAGGCCCTCGACATGGCCGAGCCCCTCCCGGCCGACGCGGTCGGGGTCGTCGTCGACACCTTCCACGTCTGGTGGGAGCCGGGCGTCGAGGAGCAGATCCTCCGCGCCGCGGACCGGATCGCGTCCTACCAGGTGTGCGAGTGGATCACGCCGCTCCCGGCCGACACGCTCCTCAGCCGCGGGATGATGGGCGACGGGCACATCGACTTCGCCCACCTCACCTCCCTCGTCTCCGCCGCCGGCTACGCCGGCGACGTCGAGGTCGAGATCTTCAACGCCGACGTCTGGGCGGCCGACGGGCGCGACGTCGTCGCGACCCTCGCCCGGCGCTACGTCGAGCTCGTGGAGCCCCATCTGTAGGTGACGCCCAGGGATCGCCGCGGGCTGAGCCCGAGAACCCATGCGGCCGACGGGTCCGGACCTCCACCATGAGGACCATGACGGAAGCAGCCGACGACGCACGCGTGACCGGGCTGCGGCGTCACCCGGTGAGGACCGCCGTGGCCGCCCTGCTCCTGGTGCTGGTGCTGGTCGCGGGGCTCCACGCCGAGCAGTACACGGGTGCTCCCGAGGTCGGCCAGGAGTGCGCGGCGAAGGAGCAGCTCGCCCCGGCGCCCGAGCAGCGCGAGCCCCGGGTGTCGGAGGCCTACCCGCGGTGGCTGACCCAGGTCCGCGGCACCGTCAACGACGCCTCCTGCCTGGGGGCGACCCCGGTCTACGGCGTCGCCCGCCCGCAGGACCTCGACGACGTACGCCGGGCCCTCGCCTTCGCGCGGCGCCACGACCTGGTCGTGGTCGCCTCCGGGACGCGGCACGCCATGGGCGGGCAGAACGTCGCCCCGGGCGCACTGGTCCTGGACATGCGCGGGCTCACGGCCGTCGCCGTGGACGCCGGGCGCCGGACCGCGACCGTGGGGGCCGGTGCCCTGTGGCGCGACGTGCTGGAGGGAGCGCACGCCGAGCGGCTGGCCGTCTCGGCGATGCCGAGCATCGACTCGCTCAGCGTCGGCGGGACGCTGTCGGTCAACGCCCACGGAGCCGACTTCCGCGCCGGCAGCCTGGCCTCCTCCGTCCGCTCGCTCACGGTCGTCACCGCAGACGGGGAAGTGCACCGGGTCTCCCGCACCGAGGAGCCCGACCTGTTCCGGGCGGCGATCGGGGGCTACGGGCTGGTCGGGGTGATCGTCGAGGCCGAGCTCGACCTCGTCCCGAACCGGATGTACGACCTGCGCCAGACCACGGTCGCCACCGCCGACCTCGCCGACCACCTCCGCGAGCAGGTCTTCACCGACCCGACCGCCCGCCTCACCTACGCCCACCTGTCCACGTCGCCGGGCTCGCTGCTCGAGGAGGCGGTCGTCTACACCCATCGCGAGGTGGCCGGCTACCCCGTCTCCGACATCCCGGCGCTCCGGGCCGAGCAGGACTCCCGGTGGGGGCGGCTGGTGCTGAACCTCGCGCGCCACGGCGGCGTGGCCCAGCGGGCGAAGTGGGCGCTGCAGCGGGACCTGCTGCCGCGGGTGCGGCAGTGCCACGAGTCGCGCAACGAGGCCCTACGAGCGGGCGAGGCGTGCCTGGTCTCGCGGACCCAGGCGATGTACAACGACCTCGGCCTGCTCCGCAACAACATGACGTCCTACACCGACGTGCTCCAGGAGTACTTCCTCGAGCCCGACCAGCTGGCGCCGTTCCTCGCCGCGGCGCGGACCAGCCTCGAGCGTCACGACGCCGAGCTCCTCAACGCCTCCGTCCGCGTGGTGCACGACAGCGACGTCGTCCTCGACTACGCGCGGGGCGACCGGCTGTCCGTGGTTCTCTACCTCAGCCAGGACGTGAGCGCGGCCGGGAACGCCGACATGGAGTCGCTGTGCCGCGAGCTGGTCGCCGCGTCCCTGGAGCGGGGCGGCACCTTCTACCTCCCCTACCAGCAGCACTACACCCGGGCCCAGGTCGCGCAGGCCTACCCGATGCTCGACCGCTTCTTCGCCCTCAAGCGGCGCTACGACCCCGAGGGACGCTTCCGCAACAGCTTCTACGACCGCTTCGCCTGAGGGAGCTCGAGCAGCGCCTGCACGGGCAGGTGGTCGCTGGGACGGTCGCCGTCGCGCTCGTAGGCGTTGGCGACGGCGTGGGTCGTGCGGACCCCCGGCGTGGTCAGGATCCAGTCGATCCGGTCGCCACCCGGGGTCGGTGGCTGCCAGTCGTGGAACGTGCCGAGGTCGGGGCCCCGCTCCTCTGCCTCCACCCAGGTGTCGACGAACGGGCCGCGGGTGACCAGCGCGTCGTACGCCGGGCTGGTCGGCGCGGCGGGCTCGTTGAAGTCGCCCGTGACCACCACCGGGAGCGCAGGGTCGAGGTCGTCGGACGTCCGCTGCCGGAGCAGGGCCGCACCGCGCTCGCGTGCGCGGGTGCCGAAGGCCTCGAGGTGGGTGTTGACGAGGTAGAGCTGCCCGCCCGTGCGCCGGTCCTCGAAGCGCACCCAGGTGACCATCCGTGGGCAGCTGCCGCCCCACGTCTCGGAGCCCGCGACCTCGGGGGTGTCGGAGAGCCAGTAGTGCCGGTGCTCGACGGCGCGCAGCCTCCGGGTGTCGAAGAAGACCTGCATCGCCTCGCCGGCGGTGCCCCCGTCGCGGCCCTGACCGATGTCGTCGTAGTGGCCGGGAAGGTCCGAGCGGACGTCGTCGAGCTGGTCGTGCAGCCCCTCCTGGGTGCCGAGCACGTGGGGCGCCTCGCGCCGCAGGAGGTCCGCGACGAGTGGGCGTCGCTCGGGCCAGCTGTGGGGTGGGGTGTCGCTGGCGAAGCGGAGGTTGAAGCTCATCACGTGGAGCTCGTCGCCCTCCGGCCTCACGCAGGCTCCTCGGGCGCCCCGGCGCTGCGGGCCCGGTCCTTGATCCCCGCGATCACGTCGGTCTTGGCGTCGGCGTAGGCGTTCATGTCCGACCAGTCCTGGTCGACCAGGTCGCGCTTGGTCTGCTCGTAGAGCTCCCGCTCGTCCGGGTGGGACCGCAGCCGGTCGCGGAAGAGCAGGTAGTCCTCCGCGGCCGGGGCGCCGACCTCCAGCACGTGCACGTGGACGTCGCGACCCGGCGTACGCACCAGGCGGTGGGCGGGCTCGCGGACGCGCAGGACGTAGCCGGCGGCCAGCAGCGGTGCGAGGTAGTCCTCCTCGGCGGTGATGTCCTCGACGGTGACGAGGACGTCGAGGATCGGCTTGGCCGCGAGCCCCGGGACGGAGGTCGACCCGATGTGCTCGACCTGGACGGCCGCCGGTCCGAGCGCGTCCCGGATCCGCCGCTCGTGCTCGGTGAACCTCCCTGCCCAGGCGGGGTCGTGGTCGACGAGGAAGAGGTCCCGCTTCTCGATCCCGCCGACGATCTCGACCGTGGTCACGTCCGGACGTCGAGGAGGTCGTGGTGTGGTCATCGTCGCGAGTGTTCCAGACCGGCCGGGGCCTCGGACGTCATACGGTCCGGTCGCCATGGCGACCGGACCGTATGACGTCCTGCGGCGTCACGCCGCTCGAGGTTGACCTCGACGGTCAGAGGTCGAAGAGCGACCCCTTCTCGTCGATGTCCACGTCGGTCTTCGGGGTGTGAGCGTCGCGCGAGGACGGGGCGGGCGCCGGGGCCTCCTCCTGCTCGGGCTCGTCATCGGCCTGCGGCTCGTCGGTGACGGCCTCGGGCTCGGGCTCCGGCTCGGGCTCCACGTCCGCGCTCGAGGGTTCGTCGGCCGACGCAGCGGTCGCGGCGGCGCTCACGGCCGCCGGGTCCGGCTTGCCGGTGTCCACGGGCGGGGCGGTCTCCTCCTGGGCGGCCTCGGCCTCGACGGGCTCCGGGGTCGGCTCCGTGGCAGCGGGCTGCTCGGCGGCGGGCTCCGGCGCGGCGATGTCGAACAGCGACCCGCCCGAGGGGATCTCCGAGGACGGCGCGGCGGCCGGCTCCTCGGGCTCGGCAGCCTTCTCGGGCTCGGGCTCGGGCTCGGGCTCCGGCTCGGCCGTCGGCTCGGGCTCGGCCGCCTTCGGCGCCTCCTCCTCGGCGGGTGCCTCGATGTCGAACAGCGACCCGCCCGAAGGGATGTCGGACGACGGCGCGGCGGCCGGCTTCTCCGGCTCGGGCTCGGACTTCGCCTCGGGCTCGGCTGCCTTCGGCGCCTCCTCCTCCTCGGCGGGGGCCTCGATGTCGAACAGCGAACCGCCGCCGGACGCAGCGGGCTTCTCTGCCGGCTCGGCCTTCTCCTCGGCCGGGGGCTCCTCGATGTCGAAGAGCGAACCCCCGGACGCGGCAGGCTTCTCCGGCTCGGGCGCGTTCTTCTCCTCCGCTGCCGGCTCGTCGCCCCCGAGGTCGAACAACGATCCGCCGGCCTCCGCCGGCACGGACGTCGACGTGGAGGCGGTGGCGGGCTCGTCCGGCTCGTCGCCGCCGAGGTCGAAGAGCGACCCGCCGCCCGAGGCCTTCGCGGCCGGGCCGGCGTCCGCCGTCTCGGTGATCGTGCCGGGGGTCTGCGTGTCGTCGCCGGCCGCAGGCTCGGCGGCCGTCTCCTCGGTCCGCTCGTCGTCGCGCGTCAGGGTGGCCGTGCCGCCGGCGGCGGACGCGGTCGCGCCTGCCGAGGACTTCTTCGTCCTCGTCGCGGGCTCGCCCTTCACCGACGCCAGCAGCATCTGGGCGACGTCGAGGACCTCGACCTCCTCGCGGGCGTCACCGGAGTCCTGCATCGCGGTGAGGCCGTCGGAGAGCATCACGCGGCAGAACGGGCAGCCGACGGCGATCTGGTCGGCGCCGGTGCCGACGGCCTCGGTGGTGCGGTTGAGGTTGATCCGCTCACCGATCGTCTCCTCCATCCACATGCGCGCGCCACCGGCGCCGCAGCAGAAGGACCGCTCGGAGTTGCGCTCCATCTCGACCAGCTCGGCGCCGGGCATGATCTGGAGCAGCTCGCGCGGCGGCTCGTAGACCTTGTTGTGGCGGCCGATGTAGCAGGGGTCGTGGTAGGTGATCGAGCGCTTCGCCGCGCCGGCGCCGTCCTTGACCGGGGTCAGCTTGCCCTCGCGCACGAGGCGGTTGAGGAGCTGGGTGTGGTGGACGACCTCGAGCTCGATGCCGAGGTCCTTGTATTCATTCTTGAGCGTGTTGAAGCAGTGGGCGCAGGTCGAGACGACCTTCTTGACCTTGTACTCCTTGAACGTCTCGATGTTCTGCTGGGCGAGGCCCTGGAAGACGAACTCGTTGCCGGCACGACGGGCGGAGTCGCCGGTGCAGGTCTCGCCCTTGCCGAGGACGCCGAAGGAGATGCCGGCGATGTTGAGCAGCTCGGCCACCGCGCGGGTCGTCTTCTTGGCGCGGTCCTCGTAGGCGCCGGCGCAGCCGACCCAGAACAGCCAGTCGACCGAGTCGAGCGACTCGAGGTCCTCGCCGACGACCGGCACCTCGAAGTCGAGCCCCTGCGCCCAGTCCATGCGCATGTTGGGCGAGAGGTTCCACGGGTTGCCCTTGGACTCCATGCCCTTGAAGAGCTGGTTGAGCTCGGCGGGGAAGTTGGCCTCGACGAGGACCTGGTAGCGGCGCATGTCGACGATGTGGTCGACGTGCTCGATGTCGACGGGGCACTGCTGGACGCAGGCGCCGCAGGTCACGCAGGACCACAGGACGTCGGGATCGATCACGCCGCCGGCGTCGGGCATCGACGGGTCACCCTCGGTCTCGCCGACGAGCGGGCGCTCGGCCTCCGCGACCGCCGTACCGCTCATGGACGCGCGCTTCTCGGGGTCGGCCAGCAGGTAGTCGCCGGCGCCGAACGCGTGGTCGCGCAGCATCATGATCAGCAGCTTCGGCGAGAGCGGCTTCTCGGTGTTCCAGGCCGGGCACTGCGACTGGCAACGACCGCACTCGGTGCAGGTCGCCAGGTCGAGCAGGCCCTTCCACGAGAAGTCCTCGACCGAGCCGACGCCGAGCGTGGTGTCCTCGTCCATGTCCTCGATGTCGTCGAGGGTGACCGGCTTGCCGCCCGAGGTCAGCGGCTTGACCGCGCCGAGGGCCACCCCCTCGTCCTCGCGCTTGAAGAGGACGTTGAGCGGCGCCAGGAAGATGTGGAGGTGCTTGGAGTGCACGACCTCGATGAGGAACACCAGCATGATGCCGATGTGGAGCAGCAGGCCCACGCCCTCCATGACCTCGAGGGTGTCGTGGTCGAGGCCGCTGAAGAGGGCGCCGACGGTCTGGGAGCCGTAGGCGCCCCAGCCGTAGGGCAGGTTGTCGAGCGCCGCGGCCGCGCCGCGGAAGAAGAACATCGTCCAGATGACGTTGAAGATCATGAAGAGGACGAGGTAGGCGCCACCGAGGTGGGAGCCCTTGAAGCGTGACTTCCGGCCGAGCTTGTCGGGGGAGTTCTTCAGACGGATCTGCCAGAAGAGGAACAGCCCGACGAGGCAGAGCAGCGCGATCGTGTCCTGGGCGAAGCCGAGGACGTCCCAGTGGCCGACCAGCGGGATCGCCCACTCGGGGTTGCGGCTGAACATGATGCCGAAGGCCTCGAGGTAGACCGTCCCGAGGATCACGAAGGCCCAGAAGACCATCGCGTGGGCGGCGCCGGGGATGCTCCACTTCAGCAGCCGCCGCTGGCCGAAGACCTCGACCAGCTGGTTGCGCAGCGCGGAGCCCAGGCGCCCGGTGACGCCCTCGATCCGGTCGGGAGCGGGCTGGCCGCTGCGGATCAGGCGGAAGAGGAACAGCACGCGCCGTCCCACGATCGGTAGCGCCACGGCCAGCATCAGCAGGCCGACGATCAGGACCCAGGTCACAGGTGTCTCCTCGAGGGGCACGGGTACGACGACGCCAGCGACCGAACGGGCACGGCGCGTGCGCCGAGACTACGGCGCCGCCCGCTCCCGGGTCAGCCGTCTGGAGGTGTGAGAAAGGCTACCCGGCAGTAACGTCGCCGTGGGAGGGTGCCTCCGATGTCACAGCAGATCCGCCCCACCGGTGACTACGCGACCACCCTCGACGGCGAGCTCTGGGACGTGGACGGGCCGGCCACGGTCGAGCCGCTCACCCTGCGCCGGCGCGACGGCAGCGGGGAGCGTCGCTCTGCCCGCTTCCACGAGATCGGTCCCGTCGAGCGGGTGACGACGTACGGCGAGTGGCGCGGGCGGCGGGTGCGCGTCGACGCGCTCACCGCCAGCCGCGCCGGCCTCTACACCTGGGACCGCCGGATGGCGGGGCCGCGGTGGACGGGTGACGACCGCGACGGGTGGTCGACGGAGGTCCCGCGCGACGAGGTGGCCGACCTCCGCGAGGTGGTCACCTGGGTGACCCGTGGCTGGCCGGTCGCCGACCCGCCCCCGGACGCGGTGTCGGGGCGCATCACCGACGGCGAGCGCGTGGTGCGACGCATCGTCACGGCGTCGTGGCAGGGCGAGCCGGTCTCGGTCGACGCCCGCCGCGACGACGGCACCGTGCTCGTCGGCTACCACCGCTCGGCGGCGCGCGCCGCCGAGCTCGGGATGGCCGGCGACCGCGACCAGGGCTGGCACCGTTGGGTCGCCGCGCAGGAGGTCCGGGACGTCCGGGTGCGCGACGAGGAGCTGTCGCCGCCGGAGCCGAGGCCGGAGCCGGCGCCCGGGACGGTCCGGACGGCGACCCGGGAGCAGGTGTCCACGCTGCTGGGGGCCCTGGAGAAGCTGCCGCCCCACCGGGGGGTGAGCTATCGCGGGATCCCCGCCGCGGCGCGCTTCGGCCACCACGAGGGGCAGGTGGTCGTCACGCAGCTGCTCACGGCGTCCTCGCGCGACGTGCGGGTGGCGACGGAGAACTTCACCTCAGCAGGGCTCTACGTCATCGTCGGTCGCACCGGCCGGGCCATCGAGCGCCTCTCGCAGCACCCCGAGGAGCGGGAGGTGGCGTTCCTGCCCGTGAGCACCTTCCTCGTCCTGCAGCGGGCGCGGATCGGCGACCTGCTCGTGGTCGTCGTCGAGCAGCTCAACCCGGAGCTCGGGATCCCCGACGACCCGCTCGCGACGCTGGAGGACCTCGGCCGCCTCGCTGCCGTGCGGGTCCGGGAGGGGCGGGAGCAGCCACCGGTGCGGGTCGGGTCGCCCGGCAAGTACTGCGGCGATATCGAGTAGCCGCCGGCACGCAGCCGTCCCGACACGACGACGATCAGTTCGCCGCCAGACGACCCCGGACCACGCTCGACAGGGGTGCTGACGCGCTGAACTGATCGTCGTCCTGTCTGAGGCGCTCAGCCGAGGCGGCGTACGGCGTCGACCCGACCCGACCTGGTGAGGTCGACGGCCATCCGGACCTCGCCGCGGCGCGCCGAGGCGCAGTAGGTGTAGGTGAGGTCGCGCCGCAGGAACGGCTGGCCGAGGGTCTGCATCACCGCGCGCGACGTCATGCCCGGGCGGACCAGGTCGGCCATCCGGCCGGCCCGCACCTGCAGGTCGGGGTTGCGGCAGGGGTCGGGGGCGATGCCCTGGGCGCGCTCCCACGTCTGGAGGTAGGCCTCCGCGCCGCGGGCCATGTCCTCGCGGATGGCGGCGCCGTCGTCGTTCCCGGCGTCGGCGACCTTCGTCAGGTCCTCGATCCAGTCGGGGTAGAGGCCGTACTGCGCGACGCCGTCGACGTTGATGTCGTAGACCCGCTCGCCGGCGCGCTGCCGGTCGATCGTCACGCCGCCGAGGCCCTCGAACGGGTAGGTCACCGGGTTGGGGACGTCGGCACCACGGGGGTCGCCCTGCGCACCGAGTCCGTTCATGTCGGCGCCGTAGCCGATGCCGAAGAAGTACTTCGGGTTGGCCCACTCGACGTGGCGGCGCCACTTCGCGACGAACCCGGTCGAGTCACCGGCGTACGGCGCCACGAACCCGCCGAGGTCGTAGATCCGCGGGTAGGCGTCGGGGGTCGACCACGAGTGGCTGGAGATCACGCCGGGGTAGGCGCGGTCCTCGGCCAGGTCGAGGAGCGAGTCGCGGGCCTCGACGCTCATGTGGTCGGGGTCGACGAGCATGCCCTCGTCGGCGAGGCGGTCGACGAGGTGAGCGCCGAGGTCGGTGAGGCCGCGACGGTTGCAGTGGTCGGGCGGGGGATAGAGCGGCAGCGCGTTGCCGGTCAGTCCGTAGACCTGGCCGATCGCGCCGAAAAGCGCGTCCTGCTGCTGCGGGTCGATCTCCGGGACGGCGTACTGGTTGCGGTCGTGGGCCTCCGGGTCCGCGGGGTCGCAGTGGCGCATGTCCCAGTAGGACCCGGTCTCGAGGAAGTTGGCGTTGTTGACGATCGCACCGGTGCTGCCCTCGTCGCCGGCCACGCCGGACAGCGCATTGTCGAACTTGTTGACCAGCTCCATCTGACGCACGCCGAGGGCGCGCACCTCGTCGAGCTGCTCGTCGATCGAGTTCTTCGTGCACGAGGCGGCCGGGACGTCCTCGCCGAGGACGGCCTTGAACGTGCAGCCGAACGGCACGCTGGTCTCGATCCCCATGACCACCGCCAGCTTGCCGTCGTTGATGACGCGCCGGGCCTCCCACGGGCTGGTGACGATGCGGTACCAGCCCTTGCCGGGGCCGCCCCACTGCGCGTCGACGTAGTCCTGGAGCTGGTACATCCGCTTGGCCTGCAGCCGGATCGAGTCCATGTCGTCGCAGGAGTTCTTCGACAGCGGGGTGCCGTCCTCCCCGAACGGGTAGAGCTGGCAGAGCTGGTTGTTCTCGACGAGCAGGTTGGTGAAGAGCCTCAGTCCGCCGCGCCACGAGCGCTCCATCCACTTGTAATAGGTGCCCTCGTGGGTCAGCGACTCCGGCGCCGGCCAGTCCGCGAACGTCGGCCAGCCGACCGGGTCGTGGGTGGGCTCCCCGGAGAGCGCGAGCTCGAGCGGGTTGGTGCGGGTGGCGCTGTGGTCGGGGCAGTCGACGAGCGCGTAGGGCGCGCCGAACCGGTCCCACGGCTTGCCGCAGTGGGCACCGCCGCCGAGGAACTCGAAGGCCATGCCATGGGTGTGGGCGTCGACGTAGCCGCGCACCTCCTGGAAGGCCGAGGTCCCGGCGAAGGGGTCCCCGGTGACGTCGACCTGCGACTCGGGGTAGCGCGCACACCCGCTCGACCTCGTCGGCAGGAACCGGCTGCGCCCCTCGAAGGAGAGCGGCTCGCCCTCCCGCAGGAAGCGGGTCCTCCCGTCCGTACGCCGGGCCGTCCAGACGGCAGCGCCGGACGGGTCGTCGGCCTTCCCGTCGGCGACCACGAACCGGCGGTCGGCGTCGTAGAGGAGATAGCTGCCCAGGGCGGTCGGCTTGAGGAAGAGCGGCTCGCCGCCCACGGTCAACGTGTAGCACCCGTTGGCCATGGCGTAGCGGGTCGCCGGGTGCAGCGCCCGCGGCATCGCGGCGGGCCGCGTCGTCAACCGCGGCGGGGCCTGTCCGCGTCCGGCCGCCACCGCGGCGGCGTTCGCGACCTTCTCCTGGGCGGACGTCGGGTCCTGGGCCCGCTCGGCGGTCTCGCCGGCGCGGGACACCGCGTTCTTGGTGTCGGGGTCGGCGTGGGAGTGCGGGCGCGCCTCCCGGGCCGCGTCCTCGGCCGCCTGCTCGGCGCGACGCGGTGAGGCCTCCGCCGCGGCACGGTCGTACGTCGCCAGCAGGTCGCCGGGCCGGTCGCCGGCGCCGAGGGACGTGACGGAGGCGGTCACCGCCCCGCCCACCAGGAGGGCAGCGGCGGTCACGGGCGCCATGAGGCGCAGCCAGGGGTGTCTGCTCGCAGGTCGGGTCGCAAGTCGGGTCACCGGGTCCTCCTCGGCGGTGGCGGTGACCCTCCTAACGAACCGGTGCGAGGGAGGTCACACGACCCCCGATGCGCTGGGTCAGCGCCCGCGCCGTCTGCTGCACGGCGTCGACGAGTGGCTGGACCCGCGCCTGGTGGTGCTCGTAGGTGATCGCGACCGCGCCGACCGGGTGGCCGGAGTGGTCGTGGACCGCGGCGGCGACGCTGGAGAAGCCCGGCGTCACCTCACCGTCCTCGACCGCGTGGCCCCGCTGCCGGGTCTCGGAGAGCAGGGCACGCAGCTCGCTGGGGGAGGCAGGTCCGCCCCCGTGACGGTCGGCGAACGCCGCCGCGTCGGGGTAGAGCACGCGGACCTGTGCCGGGGGGAGGGCGGCGAGGATCGCGCGCCCGCTGGCGGTGAGGTGGGCCGGGAGCCGGACCCCGACGTCGGTGACCAGGCTGGCCCGGCCCTGGGCCCGCTCCTCGACGACGTAGAGCACGTCGCGACCCTGCAGGACGACGAAGTGCGCGCTCTGGCGGGTCTGGTCGACGACCGTGGTGAGCACCCGGCGGGCCAGACGCTGCAGCGGTTCCTGGCGGGAGTAGCCACTCCCGACCTCGAACGCCGCGACGCCCAGCCCGAACCGGTGCTCGTCCTCGAGGTGGTCGACGAAGCCCTCTTCGACCATGGCCTGCAGCAGGTGGTAGGCCGTGCTGCGCGGCAGGTCGCACGCCCGCCGGATCCGGTCGAGCGGGACCGGCTCCGGCTGGCTGGCCAGGAAGGTGAGCACCCGGAGGCACCGGGTGGCTGCGGGGACCTGGCTCATGACGAGAGGCTAGGGCTTCGTCGACCGTGTGGCACTAGCGACCGGACCTCTTCCCGCCGATCTTGGCGGTGCCGAGGTCGATGACGCCGCCGGTGCCCTCGAGGAGCGTCACCCGCAGGCCGACGACCTCGAAGGTCTGCTTGGTCCGCTTGGTGACGCGCGGCTCGATCGTCGCGAGGCCGGGGATCTCGAGCGGCCCGGTGTCGGGGAACTCCTGGCGGTCGCCGTTGAAGAAGACCCGACCGACCGTCGTGCCCTTCGCGTTGAACCGCGTCTTGTGGCCCTTCCGCTTGATCAGGTTGGCCTTGGCCTGGACCGCCTCGATGACGAGCTCGCCGTCACCGAGGTCGAGACCCGCGACCCTGCCGCGCTCCCACGCCCGGGTGACCTTGCCCTTCTTCCACGTCCGCTGTCCGCTGCTGAGCGCGCCCAGCACGATGGCGTCGGTGAGGTCCACCCCGGCGATGTCCTTGGTCTGGGTCTTGCCGCCGGTGCCCTGGCAGGGCATGAGCGTGAGCGGGGTGCGCTTCTTGGTGAGGAGGCCGTCGAGCGCCTTGGCGCGGATCCCCGACGACGAGCCACGGAACAACAGGTCCTGGACGCCCGGCTTCATCCGTGCGCGGGCCAGGCCGACGATCGCCCGGGTGTCGGAGGGAACGACGTCGATGATCAGGGTCGTGGCCTGGGCTGAGGAGCCGCCGGCCCGGGCCGTGCTGCTGCGCGGCCCGACGCTGATGGTCGCCAGGCCGGGGATCTCGAGCGGCTGGTCCGCCGAGGGCAGCTCGAACTCCTGGGGGTCGCCGACCGCCGGCGTGAGCACGATCTTGCCCACCTCCGTCGTGGCGGTGGCGTGGAAGCCCGAGCCGTTGTGGAAGGCGCGCGCCTTGGCCCGCAGGCCCTGGATGCTGAGCGAGCCCAGGGGGGTGTCGACGAGGTCGACCGACGCGACCCGCTGGACGGCGGTGGTCGCCCGGGTCCCGTTGCGGCTCTTCGTGGTGCGCAGCACCGTGCTGATGCCGGACACGGTGCCGAGGCCCGGGACGTCGACGTCGGCCTCGCTGATCCGCTTCACGATGCCGGCCCGGTTGGTGCAGCCGATCCGCTGGAAGGCGGTGGTGTCGGACTCGACCGGCACCTCGCCGCCGTTGACGCGCGTTCCGAAGCCGCGTGAGGTGAAGGCGAAGGCGGTGGGGCCCTTGGCCCCGGCCCGGTCGGCGCCGGCGGGGGCGGCTCCGGCCGGTGCGGCGAGCGCCCCGGCACCGGTGAGGGCCACCGGCAGCGTGAGGGCGAGGGCCACCAAGGACCCTCGGAGGGTGTGCTGAGACATACGTACTGCTCCCCGTTCCCGCCCCGGGTGACTCGTCTGGTGACGAGGAGGGGACACCCACGGGCGCGTGACGTCAGGCCTAACTTGACGGTACGGCCGACGAGACGCGCGATCTCGAATCCGAGATCTTCGGGTGTCTCGGTCTAGACCATCTCGTCTCGGATCCCAGACAGCACCCGTCCGCAGCCCCTGTTCGGGGCGCTCCGAGGAGGCTTCGATGTGGGGCATGCAGCAGCTCACCGTCACCGTCGGCCGCGGACCCGTCTCGCCGGCCGAGCTCGTCGCCGTCGCCCGCGACGGTGCCGGCGTCATCCTGTCCGACGACGCCGTCGCCGCGATCGGTCGCGCCCGGGAGGTCGTCGAGACCCTCGCGGCGGCTGCCACCCCCGCCTACGGGATCTCGACGGGTTTCGGCGCCCTCGCCACCCGGCACATCCCCACCGACATGCGTGCCCAGCTGCAGCGGTCACTGGTCCGCTCCCACGCCGCGGGTTCGGGTCCCGAGGTCGAGCGCGAGGTCGTCCGCGGCCTGATGCTGCTGCGGCTCTCGACCCTCGCGACCGGCCACACCGGCGTCCGGCTCGAGACGGCGCAGCTGCTGGCCGGCCTGCTCAGCCACGGCATCACGCCGGTCGTCCGGGAGTACGGCTCGCTCGGATGCTCCGGCGACCTCGCGCCGCTGTCCCACTGCGCCCTCGCGCTGATGGGGGAGGGCGAGGTGCGTGACGCCGACGGGGTGCTCGTGCCGGCCGGGGACGCCCTGGTCGCGGCCGGGCTGTCGCCAGTGGAGCTCGCCGCCAAGGAGGGGCTCGCGCTCATCAACGGCACCGACGGGATGCTGGCGATGCTGCTGATGGCGATCGCCGACCTCGAGCTGCTGCTCCGGACGGCCGACGTCGCGGCCGCCATGTCGGTCGAGGCGCAGCTCGGCACCGACCGCGTCTTCGCGCCCGAGCTGCAGGCGATCCGGCCCCATCCCGGCCAGGCCGCCAGCGCCGCCAACCTGGTGCGGCTGCTCGCCGACTCCGGGGTCGTCGCGTCCCACCGCGGCCCCGACTGCAACCGGGTCCAGGACGCCTACTCGCTGCGCTGCTCTCCCCAGGTCCACGGCGCCGCCCGCGACACCGTCGCCCACGCAGCGGCGGTCGCCGGACGCGAGCTCGCGAGCGCGGTCGACAACCCGGTGGTGCTGCCGGACGAGGGGCGCGTCGAGTCCAACGGCAACTTCCACGGCGCGCCCGTCGCCTACGTCCTCGACTTCCTCGCGATCGTCGCGGCCGACGTCGCCTCGATCAGCGAGCGGCGTACGGACCGGTTCCTCGACAAGGCCCGCAACCACGGCCTGCCCCCCTTCCTCGCCGACGACCCCGGCGTCGACAGCGGCCACATGATCGCGCAGTACACCCAGGCGGCGATCGTCTCCGAGCTCAAGCGGCTCGCGGTGCCGGCCTCGGTCGACTCGATCCCCTCCAGCGCGATGCAGGAGGACCACGTGTCGATGGGCTGGTCGGCCGCACGCAAGCTCCGGCGCTCGGTCGACGGGCTCTCCCGCGTCGTCGCCGTCGAGGTGCTGACCGCGGCCCGGGCCCTCGACCTCCGGGCGCCGCTCGAGCCCTCACCCGCCACCGCGGCCGTCGTACGCCGCCTGCGCGACTCCGGCGTCGCCGGCCCCGGGCCGGACCGCCACCTCTCGCCCGAGATCGAGACGGCCGTCTCGCTCGTCCAGTCCGGCGCCGTGCTCGCGGCCGCCGAGTCCGTGATCGGAGAACTCTCGTGACCTCGACCGACAACCCGCGCCTGCCCGTCCACGCGCCCACCGGCACCGAGCTGTCCTGCGGCTCGTGGCAGACCGAGGCGCCGCTGCGGATGCTGATGAACAACCTCGACCCCGCCAACGCCGAACGGCCCGAGGACCTCGTCGTCTACGGCGGCACCGGCAAGGCGGCGCGCAGCTGGGAGGCCTACGACGCGCTCGTGCGCACCCTGCGCACGCTGGCCGACGACGAGACGATGCTGGTGCAGTCGGGCAAGCCGGTCGGCGTCATGAAGACCCACGCCTGGGCGCCGCGGGTGCTGATCGCCAACTCCAACCTGGTCGGCGACTGGGCCAACTGGGAGGAGTTCCGCCGCCTGGAGGACCTCGGGCTGACGATGTACGGCCAGATGACCGCCGGCTCGTGGATCTACATCGGCACCCAGGGCATCCTCCAGGGCACGTTCGAGACCTTCGCCGCCGTGGCGGACAAGAAGTTCGGAGGCACCCTCGCCGGCACCATCACCCTGACCGCCGGCCTGGGAGGGATGGGCGGCGCCCAGCCGCTCGCCGTGACGATGAACGACGGCGTCGCGATCTGCATCGAGTGCGACGAGAGCCGGATCGAGCGCAGGATCGAACACCGCTATCTCGACGTGAAGGCCGACTCCCTCGACCACGCCCTCGAGCTGGCCGTGGCCGCCCGCGACGAGCGGCGGCCGTTGTCGATCGGCGTCCTCGGCAACGCGGCGTCGATCCTCCCCGAGCTGCTCGAGCGGGACGCGCCGATCGACGTCGTCACCGACCAGACCTCGGCCCACGACCCGCTCGCCTACCTGCCGGTCGGCGTCCCCTTCGAGGAGTGGGACGCACGTCGTACGGCCGACCCCGCCGGGTTCACCAAGGAGGCGCAGGCCTCGATGGCCGCCCACGTCCGGGCGATGGTCGAGTTCCAGGACCGCGGCGCCGAGGTCTTCGACTACGGCAACTCGATCCGCGACGAGGCCCGCAAGGGCGGCTACGACCGGGCCTTCGAGTTCCCCGGCTTCGTGCCGGCCTACATCCGGCCGCTGTTCTGCGAGGGCAAGGGTCCCTTCCGCTGGGCGGCGCTCTCGGGCGACCCGGCCGACATCGCCGCGACGGACCGGGCGATCCTGGAGCTGTTCCCCGACAACGAGCGCCTCCGGAAGTGGATCACGATGGCCGGCGAGCGCGTCTCCTTCCAGGGCCTGCCGGCCCGGATCTGCTGGCTCGGCTACGGCGAGCGCCACCTCGCCGGGCTGAAGTTCAACGAGATGGTCGCCTCGGGCGAGCTCAAGGCACCCGTCGTCATCGGGCGCGACCACCTCGACTGCGGCTCGGTCGCCTCGCCCTACCGCGAGACCGAGGCGATGCTCGACGGCTCCGGCGCGATCGCCGACTGGGCCATCCTCAACGCGCTGGTCAACACCGCGTCGGGCGCCTCGTGGGTCTCCTTCCACCACGGCGGCGGCGTCGGCATGGGGCGCTCGCTCCACGCCGGCCAGGTGTGCGTCGCCGACGGCACCGCCCTGGCCGCCGAGAAGATCGAGCGCGTGCTCACCAACGACCCCGGCATGGGCGTGATCCGCCACGTCGACGCGGGCTACGACCGCGCCGCCGAGGTGGCCGCGGACCGCGGCGTACGGATCCCCATGGCAGAGTGAGTCCCGTCGTACCCGACCTCAGCGTCGTGAAATCGCGAGATGACGACGCTGAGGTCGGGTGCGACGTGCTCCGGGTCGTGCGAGGCTGGCCGACGTGACGCACCCGCAGATGTTCGACGACGACGACCCGGTGCTCGAGCGGGTGAAGGAGCTCGCGCTCGCGTTCCCCGACGCGGCCATGAAGGTCTCCCACGGGCGACCGGCGTTCTTCACCACGAAGGTCTTCGCCTACTACGGCGGCTCGGTGAAGATCGACGGTGAGTGGCGCGGCCACGACAGCTGCGTGATGGTCCTGCTCGACCCGGTCGACCGGGAGGCGATGCTCGGGGAGGACCGCTGCTTCGTCCCGGCCTACCTCGGCCCCTCGGGCTGGGTCGGCGTCGACCTCGACGGCGTCGACCGCACCGACTGGGACGAGGTCGCCGAGCTGCTCGACGCGTCCTACCGCCTGACCGCCGGCGTACGCCGCGTGGCGGCCCTCGACGCACGGGTGGCGTCGTGAGCGGGGCGGCCGAGGAGTTCCGCGGTGTCGCGGGCCGCTTCGGCGAGGTCGTGGCGGCGGTGCCCGCCGACCGGTGGGACGCTCCGGCGCCGGTCGACGGCTGGGTCGCGCGCGACGTGGTGCGCCACCTCGTCGAGTGGTTCCCGGGGTTCCTGGCCGGCGGGTCGGACGTGGTGCTGCCGCCCGTGCCGTCGGTCGACGACGACCCGGTCGTGGCCTGGGAGTCCTTCGCCGGCTCGGTGCAGTCGCTGCTCGACGACCCCGCGACGGCCGACCGCTCCTTCGACAACCCCCACACCGGCTCGTGGCCGCTGCCGCAGGCGGTCTCGCAGTTCTTCACCTCCGACGTCTTCCTCCACACCTGGGACCTCGCGGTCGCCTCCGGTCAGGACCCTGCGCTCGACCCCGAGCGGTGCGCCGGCATGCTCGCCGGGATGGAGCAGTGGGAGGAGGCCATGCGCAGCAGCGGCCAGTACGGCCCGCGCGTGCCCGTCCCCGACGACGCCCCCGCGCAGGACCGGCTCATGGGGTTCATCGGCCGCGACCCGGCCTGGCGTCCGTGACGGCTCGCGACGAGGTGGCCGATCCGGACCAGCAGGGCCACCTCGGCGCGCAGGAGATCCACCGCGACCTGTGCGACCCCGCCGGCTCGGCCGACGTAGCGGTCGACAACCGGGACTGGGCCGATCCGCGGATCGTCGATGTCCGTCGGCGGCATCCGGTATGAATGGCGCCATGGCAGGCAACACGGGGGAGAAGCGGCCGGCGAAGAGCCGGGTGACGCTGACCGACATCAGCTCGCGCGCATGGGAGCACCCTGCCGACAAGGGCGCGCTGGTCGCGCTGCGTCGGCTCAAGGGCTTCGACAAGCTGCTGAAGACGATGTCGGGGCTGATCAACGAGCGGGCCGTGCGGCTGCTCTACCTCGGGTCGGCGGTCAAGGTCGACGAGCGTCAGTTCGCCGACCTCCACCGCTCGCTCGCCGAGGTCGGCGCCGTCCTCGACGCCCCGGAGCTGCCGGAGCTCTACGTCCAGGCCAGCCCGATGTTCAACGCGATGACGATCGGCCTCGACAAGCCGATCATCGTCGTCGACTCCGGGCTGCTCGACCTGCTCGACGAGGACGAGCTGCGGTTCGTGATCGGCCACGAGCTCGGCCACGCGCTGTCCGGCCACGCCCTCTACCGCACGCTGCTGATGCGGCTGCTCGCGCTGACCGGCGTGCTGTCCTCGATCCCGCTCGGCGGCATCGGCTTCCGCGTCATCACCGCCGCGCTGATGGAGTGGGTCCGCAAGTCCGAGCTGTCCGCCGACCGCGCAGGTCTGCTCGCGACCCAGGAGCCCGCCGTCGCCTTCCGCGCCCACATGAAGATGGCCTCCGGCGGCCACCTCGACGACCTCGACCAGACGTCGTTCTTCGCCCAGGGGCAGGAGTACGACGAGGCGCAGGACATCCGCGACGCCGTGCTCAAGCTGCTGCTGATCGAGAACCGCACCCACCCGTTCCCGGTCTCGCGGGCCAGCGAGCTGCGCCGCTGGGTCGACTCCGGCGACTACACCCGGATCCTCGGCGGCGACTACCCGCGCCGCGAGGACGACGCCACGGCGCCGGTCAGCGAGGCCGCCCAGGAGGCTGCCCGCTCCTACTCCGAGGCGTTCCGCGACTCCCAGGACGTCCTCGGCCGACTCGTCCACGACGTGGCCGGCTGGCTCGGCTCCGCCCGGACCTGGCTCGACGACCAGCTCCGCCGGCGGACGGGCACCGACGACGCCTGACGCCCCTGCCGGGCAGGATGTCCGGGTGATCCCGACTCCCGAGCACGTCGCCACGGCCGCCGAGCGGTTCGCCACGGTCCTCGCCGACGCCGACCCCGCTGCCGTCGTCCCCGCCTGCCCCGGCTGGACCGTCCACGACCTCGTCGCCCACCTCGGCAACGTCCACACCTGGGCGGCCGCGATCGTCACCTCCGGCGGCCCGGTCGAGGAACCGACGACCGACCCGGGCAAGGTCCCCCTCGACCAGTGGTACGCCGCCCGCGCGGCCCACCTGGTCCAGGTGCTGGCCGACAGCGACCCCGAGGCCCCGTGCTGGAACTTCGCCCGCGTCGGCGAGGTCGCTGGCTTCTGGCGACGGCGCCAGCTCCACGAGGTCCTCATGCACCTCGTCGACCTCGACCAGGCCCACGGCCGCACGACCGACCTCGAGCCGACCACCTGCGCCGACGCGGTCAGCGAGACGTTCGAGGTGTTCGGACCGCGGCTCCACGCCCGCGGCGTACGCGTCGACCTGGAGGCGCCCGTGTCCTTCGTCGCGACCGACACCGGTGACACGTGGACGCTCCGGCCCAGCGGCGACGGGCCGCCCGCGCTCGACCGTGACGACCTCGTCGCAAACCGGGTGACCGGCACCGCCGAGCAGCTCTGGCTGAAGATCTGGAAGCGCGCCGACGACGTCACCGTCGACGGCGACGCCGACCGCGTCGGCCGGCTGCTCTCTTCCAGGCTCTCGGCATGAGCGACGACGTCGAGGTCAGCGCGATGGCCATCAACGTCGCCGTCCCCGAGGACCTGCAGTGGACCGACGTACGCCGCGGCGAGGAGTTCGTGCTGCTGACCCTCAACGTCCGGATGCTCCCCGACGGCCGGCTCGCCGCGAAGGCCTACGGCCGCCCGACCGCCGGTGGTCGCGGCGGCTACACCTCGTTCCCGGTCCCCGACCGCCCGGAGCTGCACGCCCTGGTCGACGCCGCCGCCACCCGCGCCGCCGCGCTGTGGTCGGCGCACCGCGGCCTGGGTGGAGGAACCCCCGACTCACCCTGACCGGCGGGCCGCGATCGCGTCGTGGATGGCGAGGGTGCGGTGGGCGGAGTCGACGTGGAGGGCCTCGATCATCCGGCCGTTGACGGTGACGACGCCGGAGGTGCGCGACTCCCAGGCCTCGACGATGCCGCGGGCGTCCTCGACCGCCTGGGCCGACGGGGCGAAGGCCTCGTTGGCGCCCTCGACCTGGCCGGGGTGGATCAGGGTCTTGCCGTCGAAGCCCATCTCGCGGCCCTGGCGGCACTCGGCGAGGAAGCCGTCGGTGTCCTTGACGTCGTTGTAGACGCCGTCGATGACGGCGATGCCGGCCGCACGCCCAGCGAGCAGGGCGGTGTGGAGCGAGGGCAGGATCGGCCCACGGCCCGGCACGTGCTCGGCGAAGAGCTCCTTGACCAGGTCGTTGGTGCCGATGACGAAGGCGCCGAGCCGCTCGGAGGCCCGTGCGATCGCGAGGGCGTCGAGGATCGCGACCGGGGTCTCGACCATCGCCCAGAGCATCGTGTGGTCGGGGGCGCCCGCCGACTCCATCGCCGCGACGAGCGACCGGACCTCCCCGGCGCTGCCGACCTTGGGGACGACGATCGCGTCCGGCCCGGCCTGGGAAGCGGCCCGCAGGTCGTCGTCGTGCCACTCCGTGCCGATCGAGTTGACCCGGATCGTCAGCTCGCGCGCGCCGTACTCCCCGGACGTCGCGGCCGCGCAGACGGCGTCACGGGCGGCGGGCTTGTCGTCTGGGGCCACCGAGTCCTCGAGGTCGAGGATCAGCCCGTCGCAGGGGATCGTCTTCGCCTTCTCCAGCGCCCGGGCGTTGGCGCCGGGCATGTAGAGGACGCTGCGGCGGGGCCGGAAGTCGCTCACCGGTCGACCTCGATCGCGTCGTACTGCTTCCTCAGCTCGGGGTCGATCGCCGCGAGCTGCTCGGCGAGCTCGACCATCACCAGGCACTGCTTGAGGGAGGCGTCGTCCTCCATCTTCCCGTCGAGCATGACCGCCCCGGTGCCGTCACCCATCGCGGCGACGACGCGGCGGGCGTGGCGGATGTCCTCGACGCTCGGGCTGAAGACCCGGTTGGCGATCGCGATCTGCTTCGGGTGGAGGCTCCAGGTGCCGACGCAGCCGAGCAGGAAGGCGTTGCGGAACTGGTCCTCGCAGGCCGTCTCGTCGGCGATGTCGCCGAAGGGGCCGTAGTAGGGGTAGACGCCGTGCATCGCGCAGGCGTCGACCATCCGCGCGATCGTGTAGTGCCACAGGTCCTGCTGGTAGGTCTGGCGCTGCTTGTCGGGCTGCTGCGGGTCCGGGTCCTGCCGGACGAGGTAGCCCGGGTGACCGCCGCCGACGCGGGTCGTCTTCATCCGGCGGTCGGCCGCGAGGTCGGCCGGGCCGAGCGAGAGGCCCTGCATCCGCGGGGAGGCGCCGCAGATCTCCTCGATGTTCGCGACGCCGCGGGCGGTCTCGAGGATCGCGTGGACCAGGATCGGCCGCTCCAGGCCGGCCTTCGCCTCGAGCTGGGCGAGCAGCCGGTCGACGTAGTGGATGTCCTCGGCGCCCTGCACCTTCGGGACCATGATCACGTCGAGCTTGTCGCCGATCTCGGTGACCAGCGTCGTCAGGTCGTCGAGGACCCACGGGCTGTCGAGGGCGTTGATCCGGGTCCACAGCTGGGTCGGACCGAAGTCCGTCGCCTGGGCGATCCGCACCAGCCCGGCGCGGGCGGCCTCCTTGTTGTCCGCCTTGACCGCGTCCTCCAGATTGCCGAGGAGGACGTCGGGCGCCCCAGATCCGGGGCCGACCATGTCGGGGATCTTCGACGCCATCTTCTCGTTGCTGGGGTCGAAGAAGTGGATGGCACGGCTCGGCCGGGCCGGCACCTCGTGGACGGGGTCGGGGGCGCCGACCGCGAGGGGTCGGAAGAAGTCCTTGGCAGGGCGCATGGGCCGGAACCTACCGCCCGGTCACCTCGTCGGGGTATGACGAACTCCACTCCCCGGGACCCGGTCAGCGCCGGCGCCACCACCGTCGTCGCGGCTGCTCCGGCCCCGGCCTCTCGGTCGCCGTACGCCGCGCGGCGAGCGCAGCCGTGCGCCGGGACCGCCACGCGTCGACCGTGTCCTCGACGTCACGCGTCGGCGTGATGACCGGCGGGCCGCCCTCGAGCTGACGGCGGGCGGCGACCACCCGGGCGTTGAAGTCCTCGACCTCGCGGCGCACCTCGGCCGGGGTCGCCAGCCGGTCGAGCCAGCCGTCGAGCTCGACGTCGTCCTTGCGGAGCTGGAGCGCGGGCGGCAGGACCCCGGTGATCTTCTCCCGCTCGATCAGCTTCTTGACCCACCAGTCGGGGTCGTGGCTGCTGCCCAGGTCCTTGATCGGCTTGCCGGCCCCGGGCAGGTCGTCGAAGTCGCCGCGCGCCATCGCCTGCTGCACCTGCAGGTCGACCCACTTGTGCTGCTCGCGGATCCGGGCCGCGGCGGCGGGGTTGCCGGTGCGGCCGTCGCGCTCCTGGTGCGCCCGGCCCTGCCCCTGCTGTCGTTCCTCGGTCATCGTCGCCCCCTCGTGCCGACGTGCCGTCGATTCTACGAGGCGGCGGTGGGGGCGTCGGAGAACGTGTGCTGGGGCACGACGAGGAGCGCGGCGGCCGCGCAGAGCGCCGCGACGGCGCAGACCGCCCACACCGTGAGGTAGCCCGACAGCGGGGCGTGGCCGGCCGCCGGTCCCTCGAGCGAGCCGGTCGAGGCCAGCGCGATCGCGAAGACCGACGAGGCGATGGCGCCGCCGACGGTCTTGGTCGCGTTGGTCATGCCGGTCGCGAAGCCGGTGCGCTCCGGGGGAGCGGCCGCCGCGGCGGCGGCCGGCAGTGCGGCGACCAGCGCTCCCGAGCCCACCCCGGCGACCGCCATGTTGGTCAGCGCCTGGGCGGTCGTGTCGTGGAACGGAAGCCACAAGGCGTAGCCGGCCGCCACCAGCAGGCAGGAGACGAGCAGCGCGTTGCGTGCCCCGAGCAGCCGCGAGGTCAGCGGCAGCGTGAAGGCGCCGACCGCGAGCGCGACGACGTAGACCCCGATCAGGGTCGAGACGAAGGCCGCGTCGGCGCCGAGGCCGTAGCCGACCTCGGCCGGGTCGGTGCGGGCGAAGGTCGAGAGCGGGATCTGCGCGCCCAGCACGGACATGCCGAAGAGGAACGCCGTCAGCTGCACCGGCCACTGGCCGGGCGTGGCCATCAGCCGGACGTCGATGATCGGCTCCTCGATCGCCCGCTCGGCCCGCACGAAGGGCACGACGAGCACCAGCGAGAAGACGATGAGCAGCCAGGCCAGCGGGCTCCCCACGCCCTCCAGCCGGATCACGATCAGCCCGGCCATCAGCACCGCGAGGACGCCGGTGATCAACGTGAAGCCGACCCAGTCGATGCCGCCGGTGGCCTGGCCGGGCGCGTCCTCGACGCCGAACCAGATCACGACCAGCACGACGGTGACGACGATCGCGGGGAGCATCAGCAGCACCGTCATCGACGTCGACTCGACCAGCGCGCCGCTGGTCAGGGCGCCGATGATGACCGACAGCTCCAGCGCGCCGACCAGCACCGCGGCGGCCCGCCTGGTGAGCAGCGCCTGCCGGCCGCTCGTCGCCGTCCGGCGGTGGACGATCGCGACCTCGAGCGGCAACCACACGACGTACGCCCCCTGGATCGCCCAGCCGATCAGGAAGGTCGTGAACGACGGGGCGAAGGCGAGGACCCACGAGCCGAGGGCAGTGACGGCCGTCGAGATCAGCAGCACCTTCTTGTGGCCGATCAGGTCGCCGAGCCGCGCGAGGAAGGGCACGCAGAGCGCGCTGACGATCAGCTGGGCCGCCTCGAACCAGTTGACGTCGGCGTCGGTGATGTCGAGGTGGTCGGCGATGTCGCTGAAGATCGGCGTGTAGTAGCCCTGGAGGACACCGCTGGCGACCTCGACGCAGACGAGGAAGCCGACGATCGCGGCGAGCCCGTGGGCGGGGCGAACGGGTGCCGTCGTGGTCATCGCAGCTCCTCGAGCAGTCGGCGGTACCAGGTGATGCCGGCGAGGTAGTCGTCGACGCCGACGTGCTCGTCGTAGGAGTGGATCGCCTCGCGCTGGGCCTTGGTCATCCGGAACGGGGTGAACCGGTAGACCCGCTCGCAGATCGCGGTGAAGTGGCGCGCGTCGGTCGCGGCCATCATCACGTAGGGCGACGGGACCGCGTCGGGGAAGACCTCGGTGATCGTGCGCTCGAGCAGGCCGAACGCCTCGTCGCTCCGCGACGCGTCGGAGTAGGGCGAGACCGGGCTCGGCTCGCCGTGCTCGACGACCTCGATGTCGACGAGGTCGTCGCGGATCGCCCGGCGGACGTGGTCGACCACGCCGGCGACGGTGTCGCCGACCATCACCCGCACGTTGACGCCGGCGCTGGCGCTGCTGGCGATCACGTTGAGCGCGGGGGAGCCGGAGAGCGTGGTGACGGCGACGGTGGTGCGGGTCATCGCGGCGGTCTCCGCCCCGGCTGCGACGAGGGCGCGGGTGAGGACGGGGGTGATCCGGTCGGCGCGGGCGAGGACCGCGCCGAGCGGGCGCGCGGCGTGCGGCGCGATCCGACGCATCAGCTCGAGGGTCGGCGCCGGCGTCGAGGCCGGGAAGGGGGAGCGGTCGAGCCGCTGGATCGCCCGGGCCAGCCGGACGGTCGGGCCGTTGCGCTCCGGGGTGCTGGCGTGGCCGCCGCGCCCCTCGACGGTCAGGCGGAGCGACGTCGTGCCCTTCTCGGTCACCCCGACGACGCCCACCGGACGGTCGACGGTCGGGAAGGCCTCGTGGGCGATCGCCCCGCCCTCGTCGAGCACGAACCACGGCGCGACGCCGGCGCCCCGCAGGGCGAGGACCGCCTGCTCGGCGGCGTCGCCGGAGACCTCCTCGTCGCAGCCGAAGGACAGCCAGACGTCCTGGGCGGGGGTCACGCCGTCGGCCAGCAGCGCCTCGACCGCCTCGCAGATCGCGGCGAGCGAGCCCTTGTCGTCGAGGGTGCCCCGCCCCCAGACGGCGCCGTCGTGGATCTCGGCGCCGAACGGCGGGTGCTGCCACGGCGCGTCCTCGTCGATCGGGACGACGTCGAGGTGGGCCATGAGGACGACCGGCCGGGTCGCGCTCTCGCCCGCCCAGCGGAACAGCAGGCCGTGGCTGCCGACCCGGTGCAGATCGCACGCGGCGTACAGCCGGGGGAAGCAGCGCTCGTGCTCGACCAGGAACGCCTCGAAGGCGTCGGTGTCGACGAGGTCGGGATCGCGGTGCGAGACCGTCGGGATCCGGACCAGCGCCTGGAGTCGTTCGATCGGGCCGTCGTGCACGGGCCGACACTAGTGGCTCCGCGTCAGCTCCCCCGCCAGGATTTGAACCTGGGCTGCGAGATCCAAAGTCAGGCGTGCTGCCAGCTACACCACGGGGGATCGTCCCGAGCGCGGGTGCGCCCGGGCGCCCTGTCTACACCCCCGCGTTCCAGCCGCCGCGGTGGACGAGCTCGTCGAGCGGCGTACGCCGGCGGCGCGACGGGGAGCCGGGGGCACCGGCGTCGTCGGTGAGGTGGCCGATGGTGATGGCGCCGATCGGGTCGTGGGAGTCGGGGATCGCGAACTCGCGGCGCACGTCGCCGATCCGCTCGGGCGGGATGCCGAAGAACAGCGCGCCGAGGCCCTCGTCGACGACGGTCTGCAGGATCAGCAGGCTCGCCATCGCGGTGTCCATGTGCCAGAACGGCATCGGCCAGCGCGCCTCGTCCTTGTCGGTCCAGCCCTTGTCGCCCTCGGCGTAGCGGTCGAGGTAGGCGGCCTTGCTGGAGCAGGGGATGACGACGACCGGCGCGGTCAGCATCCCGCGCAGCCACGAGTCGGGTCGCGCCCGCTGCTCGGGCGTGGTGGTGGCCTCCCAGTAGCGGCGGACGTCGTCGGGCTGGTCGAGCAGGACGAACGCCCACCCCTGGCTGAAGCCGGCGCTGGGCGCCCGGGTCGCGTTGCGCAGCGCCCGCTGCACCGCGCCCGGGTCGACCGGCCGGTCGGCGTAGTGGCGGATCATGCGGCGCTGGTCGACGACCTGCTGGAACTCCATGCCTCCACCCTGTCACGTCTCGGATGTGAGACACGCCGACCGGAGGGCTCCTTGCCGCCGCTGGCGGCCACCGGTGGGATGGGGTCATGCACTTCGAGGAGATGTGGGCCGCGCTCGCACCGGTCGGCCGGTCGACCTCCTCGGGCGGCTACTTCCGCCAGCCGTGGACGTCGGCCGAGAGCGAGCTGCGCGCGTGGTTCGCCGAGGAGGCGACGAGGCGCGCGCTCCGGCTCGAGACCGACGCGCTCGGCAACACCGTCGCGTGGTGGGACAGCGCGGGCGGGCCGGGTCAGAGCGACGCGGTGCTCACCGGTTCCCACCTCGACAGCGTCCTCGACGGCGGCGCCTACGACGGGCCGCTCGGCGTCGTGTCCGCCCTCGCCGCGGTCGACCTGCTGCGTGAGCGCGGCGTCGTCCCCGCCCGACCGCTCGGCGTCGGGGTCTTCGTCGAGGAGGAGGGGTCGCGCTTCGGCCTGGCCTGCCTCGGCTCGCGGCTCGCTGCCGGGACGGTCGCGTGGGACGACGTGGCCGGCCTGCGCGACCGTGACGGCGTCGCCCTCGGCGACGTCGTCGACGGCACGGCGGGGTCCACGCTGCTCGACGGTGTCGGCTGCTTCGTCGAGCTCCACGTCGAGCAGGGCCGCGACCTCGTCGACCGGGGCGCCGCCGTCGGGGTCGGCAGCGGCATCTGGCCCCACGGCCGCTACCGCTTCGACTTCACCGGCGAGGCCAACCACGCGGGCACCACGCGGATGGAGGACCGCCGCGACCCGATGCTCAGCTATGCGATGACCGCGCTGGCCGCCAACAAGCGGGCCCGCCTCGGGGACGCGCGCGCCACCTTCGGCCGGGTCGCGGTCGAGCCCAACGGCACCAACGCCGTGCCGTCGCGGGTCACCGGCTGGTTGGACGCGCGGGCCGACACCGAGCAGGCGCTGGGCGCGCTGGTCGACGCGGTGGTCCGCCAGGCCCAGGACCGCGCCGGTCGCGACGGGACCACCCTGGAGGTGACGCCCGAGTCGGTGTCCGGGCTGGTCTCGTTCGACGCCGACCTCGCGCAGCGGCTCGCCGCCGACCACGCGGAGGGCGACTGGCCGGTGATCCCGACCGCCGCGGGCCACGACGCCGGGGTCCTCGCCGCGGCGGGCGTCCCGACGGCGATGCTCTTCGTCCGCAACCCGACCGGGGTCTCCCACTCGCCTGACGAGCACGCCGACACCGCCGACTGCCTCGTCGGTGTCTCCGCCCTCGCCGACTCCCTCGAGCGGCTGCTCGCGTGAGCACCTCCTACCTGTTGGAGCGCGCCTGGGTCGGCGGCCGGGTCGAGGCCGACGTGCTCGTCGAGATCGCCGACGGCCGCTTCACCCGCGTCGAACCGGGCGCCACGACGGACGCCGCGCCGCTTCGCGGCCTGACGCTCCCCGGCCTCGCCAACGCCCACAGCCACGCGTTCCACCGGTCGCTGCGGGGACGGACGCAGCGCGAGCGCGGCACGTTCTGGACCTGGCGCGACCAGATGTACGCCGTCGCGGAGCGGCTCGACCCCGACTCCTACTTCCGGCTGGCCCGCGCGGCCTACCGGGAGATGGTGGCGGCCGGGTTCACGAGCGTGGGGGAGTTCCACTACGTCCACCACCGCCCCGACGGCAGTCCCTACGAGACCGACGCCATGCGCGAGGCGCTGACCGCGGCCGCCGGCGAGGCCGGGATCCGGCTGGTGCTGCTCGACACCTGCTACCTCTCCAGCGGGTTCGGTGCGCCGCTCGAGGGGGTGCAGGTCCGCTACAGCGACGGCAGTGCGGCGGCGTGGGCCGCGCGCGCCGGCGACGGTCCGGCCGCGATCCACTCCGTCCGGGCCGTGCCCCGCGACCAGCTCCACGCCTTCCGGGGGCGCCGGACCCTCCACGTCCACCTGTCGGAGCAGGTCGCCGAGAACGAGGCCTGCCTCGCGGCGTACGGCGTGACGCCGACGCGGCTGCTCCACGACGAGGGCCTGCTCGGACCGGCCACGACCGTCGTCCACGCGACCCACCTCGCCGACGAGGACGTCGAGCTCCTCGGCAGCACCGGCACCAACGTCTGCATCACCCCCACCACCGAGCGCGACCTCGCCGACGGCATCGGCCCGGCGCGCCGGCTGCGGGACTCGGGCTGCCGGGTGAGCATCGGCACCGACAGCCACGCGGTCGTCGACCCCTTCGAGGAGCTGCGCGGGCTCGAGATGGACGAGCGGCTCGCCACGCAGCGCCGCGGTCACTGGACGGCCGGCGAGCTGCTCGACGCCGGCACCGCCCACGACGTGCTCGGACTCGACGACGTCGGCCGGATCGAGGTCGGTGCCCGGGGCGACCTGGTCACGATCGACACCACCAGCCCGCGCACCGCGGGCACCGGGTCCGACGAGCACACGGCGGTCTTCGCGGCCACCGCGGCCGACGTCCGGCACGTCGTCGTGGACGGTGCGACGGTCTACGGCGAGGGTGACGACGAGCAGATCGGGCGCGAGCTCGGCGAGGCGATCGGAGCACTCTGGACATGACGGCCACCACCCTCCTGACCAACATCGGGGAGCTGACGACCCACGACGTCGAGCGGCCGCTCCGCCACGATGCCGCGCTCGTCCTCGAGGGCAGCCGGATCGCCTGGGTGGGCGACGCCGCCGACGCGCCCGCGGCCGACACCGTCGTCGACGCCGGCGGGCGGGCGGTGATCCCGGGCTTCGTCGACAGCCACAGCCACCTGGTCTTCGCCGGCGACCGCAGCGAGGAGTTCGCGGCCCGCATGGCGGGGGAGTCCTACGCCGCCGGCGGGATCCGCACGACGGTGGCCGCGACCCGCGCCGCGACCGACGAGCAGCTCACCGCCCACGTCGCGCGCCTGGTCGCCGAGATGGTGCGCCAGGGCACGACCACCGTCGAGATCAAGAGCGGCTACGGTCTCAGCGTCCACGACGAGGCGCGCAGCCTCGCCGTCGCGCGCCAGTTCACCGACGAGACGACCTTTCTCGGCGCCCACGTCGTGCCCGCCGGCACCGACCCGGAGGCCTACGTCGAGCTCGTGACCGGGCCCATGCTCGAGGCGTGCGCGCCCCACGCGTCGTGGGTCGACGCGTTCTGCGAGGAGGGCGCCTTCGACGTCGACCAGGCGCGCACCGTCCTGGCCGCCGGAGCAGCGGCCGGTCTGCGCGGCCGGCTCCACGCCAACCAGCTGAGCTACGGCGGCGGCGTACGGCTCGCGGCGGAGCTGGGGCTCACGGCGGTCGACCACTGCACGTTCCTCACCGACGACGACGTCGCGGCGCTCGCCGACAGCGGGACCGTCGCGACCCTGCTCCCCGGCGTCGAGTTCTCCACCCGCCAGCCCTACCCGGACGCCCGCCGGCTGCTCGCCGCTGGCGTGACGGTCGCGCTCGCCAGCGACTGCAACCCCGGCTCGTGCTTCACCAGCTCGGTGCCGCTGTGCATCGCGCTCGCCGTCCGCGAGATGGGGATGACGCCGACCGAGGCGGTGTGGGCCGCGACCGCCGGCGGCGCGCGCGCCCTCGACCGCGAGGACGTCGGCGTCCTGACGGCGGGCGCCCGCGCCGACCTGCTCCTGCTCGACGCCCCCTCCCACCTCCACCTCGCCTACCGCCCCGGCGTCCCGCTGGTCGCCGGCGTCTGGCAGGGCGGCCGCCCGGTCTGACCGCGCCTGAGGTAGCCGGGGCGGGCAGGCCCGTGATCCGGGGCCAGGGATAAGGCACCTGCCCGATGCGCGCGCCTACCTCAGGCGACGAATCTCGACCTCACCACCACCTGAGGGGCGAGAGAGATGAACGAGACCACCACGACCTTCCTGCAGTACGAGGCCGCCTACCGCGCCGAGCGGCTCCGCGGCCAGACCGCGCCCCGCCGGGCCGAGCGTGCCCGGCCCGCGACCGCGCGCTTCCTGCGCGGCCGCAGCGGCAACCGCACCGTGCGGTGACCGCACTGGTGTCGGCCGCTCCCGCCATGATGGGGGACGTGGCCACCCGCACGACCGTCCCCCTCGTCGGACGCGACACCGAGCTCGAGCAGCTGTGCTCCTGGCTCGGGTCCGGCGAGGGGGACGAGCGCGTCCCGGTGGTGCTGCTCGCCGGCGACGCCGGCGTCGGCAAGACCCGGCTGCTGACCGAGGCCCGCGACCGGCTGGTCGGCGAGGGGCGCCGCGTGGTGGCGGGCCACTGCCTCGACCTCGGCGACTCCGGGCTCCCCTACCTCCCGTTCACCGAGCTGCTCGGCCGGCTGGCGACCGACCTCCCCGACACCGTGGCGACGATCGTCGGCCACCACCCCGCCCTCGCCCGGCTCCAGCCGGGCCGGCGGACCCTCGCCGGCGACGAGTCCGTCGGCGCCGTCGACCGGTCCGCCCTGTTCGACGGCGTCCACGCCCTCCTCGGCGCTGCCGCCGCCGACCAGCCGCTCGTGGTCGTCGTCGAGGACGCCCACTGGGCCGACCAGTCGACCCGCGACCTGCTGACGGTCCTCTTCACCCGTGACCTCGGCCCCGACGTCTCGCTCGTCGTCTCCTACCGCGCCGACGACCTCCACCGCCGCCACCCGCTGCGACGCCAGCTCGCCGAGTGGTCGCGCCTGTCCGGCGTACGCCGCCTCGGGCTCGCGCCCCTGGCCGACGACGCCGTCGCGGCGCTGGTCGGCGCGCTCGTGCCGGGCGGGCTCGGCGCCGCCGAGACCGGCGACATCGTCGCGCGGGCCGAGGGCAACGCGTTCTTCGTCGAGGAGCTCGCCAGCGCGGCCGCCGAACCGGGCCGCTGGGTGCCGACCGACCTCGCCGACGTCCTCCTCGTGCGGCTCGACCGCCTCGACGACGACGCCCGCCAGGTCGTGCGGGCCGCGAGCGTCGCGGGCCGCACGGTCTCCCACGCGCTGCTCGCCGCGGCGTCGGGGCTCGACGACATCGCGCTCGAGGTCGGGCTGCGGTCGGCGGTGGAGTCCCACGTCCTCGTCCCCGACGGCGAGCGCTACTCCTTCCGCCATGCGCTGCTCGGCGAGGCGGTCTACGACGACCTGCTCCCCGGCGAACGGGTGCGGCTCCACCAGGCGTTCGCCGCGAGCCTCCGGGAGGGCCAGGCCCCGGGAACCGCCGCCGAGCTCGCCCGCCACTCCCGGCTCGCCCACGACCTCGACACCGCCCTCCACGCCTCGATCCGCGCGGGCCGCGACGCGATGGCCGTCGGCGGGCCCGACGAGGCGGCGACCCACTTCGAGGCGGCGCTCCAGCTCCTCGGCGACCCCGAGCGCGGCCGCGCCCTCGACGTCGACCGGGCCGGGCTGGTGGCCGACCTGGCCGAGGCGCTCACGGCGTCGGGTCGCTCCCAGCGGGCCGCTGCCCTCCTCGGCGAGGAGCTCGACCGGCTGCCGCCCTCGGCCCCCGACGCCTGGCGGGCGCGGCTGATGGTGCTGCGCGCCTACCTGCTCCTCATCACCGAGACCGAGGACGACCCGTCCGAGCTCTCGACCGCGGCCGTCGCGCTCCTCCCCGACGACGAGACTCCGCTCCGTGCCCGGGTCCTCGCGACCCACGCGCGGGTCCTCGCCGCCTACCGCCGCCACGACGAGGCCCAGACGGTCGCGCTCGAGGCGCTCGCCCTCGCCGAGCGGCTCGGCCTCACCGACACGGTCTCCGACCTCGTCGTGACCCTGAGCCAGGCCCGCCACACCGGTCCCCGGGCGGGGCTCCGCGAGGCGCTCGTCGAGGCGGTGGCGACGGCTCGGGCCGCCGGCGCGGCCGAGGCCGAGCTCCGCGCCCAGTTCCTGCTCGGACGCAGCTTCGAGGACCACGCCGAGTGGGAGCAGGCCGAGGAGACCTTCCGCCGCGGCCTCCAGCGCGGCGACGAGCTGCGGCTGCCCTGGGCGCCCTATGCCTTCGAGGCTCGGTGGCACCTCGTCTTCCAGTACGTCGTCCGCGGCGACTGGGACGCCGCCCTCGAGGTCGCCGAGACGCCGGGTCGCCCGCCCGCGCTCCAGGAGGGGCTGCTCGACCTGTTCCGGCTCCACGTCGAGCAGGCCCGCGGCGGCGACGTGTCCGACCGGCTGCCCGCGCTGCGCCGGCTCTGGTCGACCGAGGGGCTGTTCGCGGTCCACTCCGCCCCGCTCGAGATGGTCGAGGCCCGGCGCCGGGGCGACGCCGCCGGGACGCTCGCGCCCTACGACGACGCGGTCGCCGTCCTCACCCGGCTCTGGGGCTCGACCTTCCCGGCGCGCGTACGCCTGGCCGCCACCGCGCTCGGCTCGCTGGCCGAGGTGCTGCCGTCGACCCCCACCGCCGAACGCCCCGCGCTGCTCGAACGTGTCGACCGGCTGCTCGACGACGGGCGTGAGGTCGCGGCGCGGTTCGAGGAGCGGGCCGGTGGCTGGGGGCCGGAGGGTCGCGCCTGGTCGGCGCGGCTCGAGGCGGAGGTGCTCCGGCTCCGGCGACTCGCCGACCAGCCGGTCGACCACGGCCGGCTCGTGGCCGCCTGGCGGGAGGTGGAGGAGCTGTTCGCCGCCTACGGCGAGGCCCACGAGCTCGCCACGGTGCGGGTCGTCCTCTCGGGCCTCCTCCGTGCCGGCGGCGACGTCGCCGCCGCCCGCGAGGTGGCCGAGCTCGCCCGTGAGGAGGCGCGGGCGCTGGGGGCGCAGCCGCTCCTCGACGCCCTCGTCGCGACCGGGGCCCGGCCCGCCCGTCAGCCGGTGGCCAGCGACGCCCTCACCCCGCGCGAGGCCGAGATCCTGGCCCTGGTCGCCGAGGGACGGACCAACGGCGAGATCGGGCGCCAGCTCGTCATCGCCACCAAGACCGTCTCGGTCCACGTCTCGCGGATCCTCGCCAAGCTCGGCGCGTCCTCCCGGACCGAGGCCGCCGCCCTCGCCCACCGCCGCGGCCTGCTCGGCTGACCTGTCGCCGCTCTCGTCCGCGGTAGTCCGGTTGATTTGTGCTGCTTCCGCGCTCGATCTCGACACGAATCAACCGGACTACCGATCCCTGCCGCGGCCGCGCCACCCGCTCGGGGGTGGGACGGCCTACGCCGGGGCGCTAGGTTCGAGGGACTGCCCGACCCGACCGTGAGGAGACGTCCGTGAGCGACGAGTCCCTGTCCGACGACGAGATGACCACCGGCGCCCCGCAGGCGTCCTCCACCCCGAGCCCGGCCGACGCCGACGGCTCCGACGGCG
>NZ_BAAAJT010000002.1:1297243-1421143 GCF_039527245.1 Nocardioides aestuarii | reverse complement strand
CGACGGTGACGGCGCGGACGCCGACGGCACCGACGGCGACGCGACCGACGGCGACGCCACCGACACCACCGACGGTGACGGCGCGGACGCCGACGGCACCGACGGCGACGCCACGGACACCACCGACGGGGACGCGAGCTGAGCGCCCTCGACCTGCTGGCCGGTGACGCCCAGACCTTCCTCGCGAAAGTCTGGGCGTCCCGGGTGCACGTCCACGACACCGACCCCGAGCCGCTGGTCGACCTGCTGTCCTTCGACGACGTCGACCACCTGCTGACCTCGACCGCGATCCGCACGCCCGCCGTCCGGCTCGCCCGGGACGGTGCGGTGCTGCCCGCCTCGGCCTACACCCGTCGTGGCGCGAGCCTCGCCGGCCAGCCGTTGACGGGCCTGGTCGACGCGCGCGCCGTGCTCGACCTCTTCGCCGGTGGCGCGACGGTGGTCCTCCAAGGGCTCCACCGCTACTGGTCGCCGCTGCGCGAGCTGACCGCCGAGCTCGAGCTCGAGCTCGGTCACCCCTGCCAGGCCAACGCCTACCTCACGCCGCCGGGGTCCCAGGGCTTCGCGGTCCACGCCGACAGCCACGACGTCTTCGTCTTCCAGACCCACGGGACCAAGCTCTGGGAGGTCCACGGCGAGGACGGCCCGGAGGAGGTGCTGCTCCGGCCCGGCCGGTCGATGTACCTCCCCACCGGCACCCCCCACGCGGCCCGCGCCCAGGAGGGCGCCTCGCTCCACGTCACCCTCGGCATCAACCAGCTGACGTGGCGCGGTCTGGTCCGACGCACGGTCGAGCCGCTGCTGGGGTCGGTCGAGGACGACCACCTGCCGGCGGGCTACCTCGACGACCCCGCCGACGTCGCCTCCGGTCTCGCCCAACGGCTGCGTGCCCTCGCGGACGACGTCGCCGCCCTCGACGGGGCGGCCGCGGTCGAGCGCGAGGTCGAGCGGTTCCTCACCACGCGCGGCCAGCTCTTCCGAGGCGGCCTCGCCGACGTCCTGGCCGTCGACGGGCTCGCTGCCGACACCCCCGTACGCCGCCGCCGTGGTCGGCCGATGGTCATGCGCGACCTGCCGGACGGCCGGTTGCGGGTGCTGCTCGGCGACCGCCACCTCGACGTCCCGGCCCGGATCCGCCCGGCCCTCGAGCACGTCCGCGCCGCCGAGTGGCTGGTGCCGGCCGACCTGCCGGGGCTCGACCAGGAGAGCCGCCTCGTCCTGGCCCGGCGGCTGGTGCGGGAGGGCCTGCTCGAGGTCGTCCGGTGACGGCGACGGACCCGGGCTTCCGCTGCGCGGTCGAGTCCGCCGGGCGCCCCGACGACCTCGCGGGCACGGCCTCCCAGGTCCGGGCGTTCCTGCTCGTCGAGGAACCCGGCCCCTGGGGCGTCGACGCCCTGACCGACAGTCGCCTCGAGGTCGGAGCCGCCCTGAAGCAGGCGGCGGCCGCGGCCGGCGTCCGACCGCTGCTGGCCCGGCGGCACGGCCGGTCCGACGTCGCCGCGGGACGGCGGGTGTTCGCGGCCTGGGCCCACCCCCACCAGCCGTGGCTCGAGACGGCCGTCGTGGAGCGCGACGACGACCTCCTCTCGCTCGACCTCGCGGCCCTCGGCCGCGGTGACTCGCCGGGACTCATGCCTTCCGACGCTCCCGTCATCGCCGTGTGCACCCATGGCCGCCACGACGCCTGCTGCGCCGAGCGCGGCCGACCCGCCTCGGCGGCGTTGGCGCAGGCCCACCCGGAGGAGAGCTGGCAGGTCTCGCACATCGGGGGTGACCGGTTCGCCGGCAACCTCGTCGTGCTGCCCCACGGCCTCTACTACGGCCGGATCGACCCGACCTCGGCCCTCACCGTGGCCGGCGCCCACCTCGCCGGCCACGTCGACCTCGACCACCTCCGCGGCCGGTCGGGGTGGGCGATGCCGGTCCAGGCCGCGGAGATCGCGGTGCGCCGCCGGCTGGGGGAGACCCGGCTCGACGCCGTCCGGCTGCTGCGTCGACGGCGCGACGCGGATGCCGGACTGACGCGCGTGGAGCTGGAGGTGGGAGGCCGGAGCTGGGCCGTCGAGGTCCGCACCACGACCGGACCCGAGCAGGCCCGGCTCACCTGCCGAGCGGGCCGCGACAACCCGCTGCCGCACCACGAGATCCGGACCGTCGAGACCCTGTCCTGATCGCTCGCGTACTCGTAGTATGCGAATCATGGCGACCTTGCAGGACGACCCCGCACGCCTCACCGCGCGTCGTTTCGCCCGGATGCGGCCCATCGATGGGGAGTCCCCGCCGCCGACCGACCGCAGCGTGCTGCCGCCGGGTCCACGCTGGCCGGTCCTGCTCCAGAGCGCGGGGCTGCTGCGCTTCCGCCATACCTTCGTGCCCTGGCTCCACCGGCGCTACGGCGACGTCTTCACCGTCCGCGTCCTGCCGAAGGGCCGACCGCTGGTGCTCTTCACCCGTCCCGAGCACGCGAAGGAGATCTTCGCCGGCGACCCCGAGGTCTTCCATGCCGGCAAGGGCAACGCGATCCTCGGACCGATCATGGGCGAGCACTCCCTGCTGCTCCAGGACTCCGCCGAGCACAAGCGCGCCCGGAAGCTCCTGATGCCGGCTTTCAACGGCCATGCCCTGCGCGGCTACGAGGCGCTGGTGACCGAGGTCGCCCGCGCCGAGGTCGCCCGCTGGCGCGACGGTGAGGAGTTCCGCTCGCTCGACCGGATGAACGACGTGACGCTCGAGGTGATCCTCCGCGTCGTCTTCGGCATCACCGACGAGCGCCGGCTGTCCGAGCTCCGGCCGCGGGTCCGCGCCACGGTCGACATCAGCCCGGTCGTCCTGCTCGGCTGGGGTTATCCGCGGCTCCAGCAGTTCGGGCCGTGGAAGCGCACGGTCGACAACGCCTACGAGCTCGACCGCCTGATCTACGCCGAGATCCGGGAGCGCCGGGCCGCCACGGACCTGGCGAGACGGACGGACGTCCTCTCCCAGCTGATCCGCGTCGACGACGACGGCGACACGCTCTCGGACGAGGAGCTGCGCGACCAGCTGGTGACGCTGCTGCTCGCCGGCCACGAGACGACCGCGAGCGCGCTCGCCTGGTCGCTCCACGAGGTCGGCCGCGACCCCGAGCAGCGGCGCCGTGCGACGCAGGCGGCCCGCGAGGGCGACGACGCCTGGCTCGAGGCGGTCCTCAAGGAGGCGATGCGGCTCCACCCCGTCATCCCGATGGTGGTCCGCACCCTCCAGCAGCCGGCGACAGTCGGCGGCCACGACCTGCCCGCCGGGGTCACGGTCGGGCCGTCGATCCTGGTCGCCCACGCCCGCGGCGACCACCACCCCGATCCCGACGTCTTCCGGCCCGAGCGCTTCGTCGGCCGCAACCCGCCGACCAACACGTGGATCCCCTTCGGCGGGGGCGTGCGGCGCTGCATCGGTGCCGGGTTCTCCCTCATGGAGGGGGTCGCGGTGCTCCGCGAGGTGCTGGCGGTCCACGACGTCGAGGCGGTGGGAGAGGACCGTCCGAAGGTCCGCAACATCACCAGCGTGCCCCTCCGGGGCTCACGGATCCGGGTCCGCCGCTGACCGGCGTTTGGTCGCTCGCCGGCCACCCGTGACAATGGGCCGCATGGCCGACCACCTCCCCGACCGCCGCGACCGCCCCGTCATCTACGGGCTGCTCGCGCTGGTCGGCGTCGCCGTCGTCGTCGGCGTGGTCATGGGCCTGTCCGCGCTCGCGGGCGCGAAGGTGCTCGGTGTCGACGGCGCCGAGGAGGCCAGCACCGGGGGAGCCGAGGCCTCGATGTACCTGCCCAAGCTCGAGAAGACCAAGGCCGCCGACGGACCGACCATGACGCTGGCCCCCGGCGAGTCCGCGCCCGCCGAGCCTGACTCGAGCCCGAGCGAGACCAAGACCAAGAAGAAGAAGGCCAAGGTCATCTCGCTCTCGGCGAGCCAGACCTCCGTGGCGCCCATGGAGCAGATCGACCTGACCGGCACCTACCCCGGCGGCGAGGGCGCGATCCTCCAGGTCCAGCGCTTCGAGAACGGGGGCTGGACCGACTTCCCGGCCTCGCCGGTCTCGGTCAGCGACCAGACCTTCTCGACCTACGTCCAGACCGGTCAGCCCGGTGCGCAGCGGTTCCGTGTGGTCGACACCGACACGGGCAAGACCTCCAACGAGGTCAAGGTGACGATCGGCGGCTGACGACCCGCCGTCACGCCGTACGCCGGGCGGCCGCCCGGGCGCGGTCGAGCGCCCCGGTCCACCGGCCCACCCAGGCTGTTCCGGCGAGGCCGAGCACGCCGATGACCAGGCAGGCCGTCGCCAGCGGGGCGACGGCGGCGACGCCCGCGACGAGCAGCGGGCCGCCGGAGTTGCCGACGTCGCCGCACAGCCGCCAGCCTCCGAGGAACTGCAGCCGCCCTTCGGTCGGTGCGGTGTCGGCGCCGATCGTCATGACGATGCCGGAGCCGAGGCCGTTGCCCGCGGCGATGAGCGCCATGACGGCGGCGACGCCGAGGGCGCCGTCGGTGAGCGGGAGCAGCAGCGCCCCGACGGCCACGCCCAGCACCACCGGGACGGCGACGACCCGTCGGCCGTGGTGGTCCATCAACCAGCCACCGGGGTAGAAGAAGGCGATGTCGATGGCCGCGGCCATCGCGAAGATCAGCGAGGTGGTCCGGGCGTCGATGCCGACGGACTCCGCCCACAGCGGCAGCAGGCCCGTCCGGACCGACCGTGAGGCTCCGATGACGACGACGGCGACGCCGAGGGTGAGGAAGGTGCGTCGGTGGTCGCGCAGCACCTGGAGGACGGGCAGGTGCCCCGCCTGCCGCTGGACCGCGCGCCGTTCCTGGCCGAGGTCGGGGACGACGGTCGCGATGGCCATCGCGCCGAGGGAGGTCGCGACGGCCAACCAGAAGACGCCGACCACACCCGTCCAGCCGATGAGGCCGGCCCCGAGGAGCGGCCCGACGAACGTGCCGACCCGGTGGGTGCCCCCGAGGGTCGAGAGCGCTCGCGCCCGGTGGTCGGCCGGGACGGCCTCGATCATGAAGCCCTGCCGGGCGATCAGGAAGGTCGTCCACGCCGCCCCGCTGACCAGGACCGCGGCGCCGAGCCCCACCACCGACGGGGTGAGGGCGGCCGCCAGCATCGCCAGGGCGTCGACTGCCCCGGCGACCTGGAGCGCCCGCTTCTCGCCGATCCGGGCGACGACGGCGCCGGCCGGGAGCGACGTCAGCAGCATCCCGACGCCGAGGAGACCGACGACGAGCGCGGCCGTGCCGACGTCGGCGCCGAGGTCCCGGGCCCGCAGTGCGAGCACCGGCATCACGGCACCGTGCCCGACGGACACGACCGCGCTCGGGCCGTAGGCCGCGAGCGCGACGTCGCGCAAGCGGAACGGCTCGGTCCCCGTCGTCACGCAGGTGGCGTCAGTCGGGGATGTAGTCGAACTGGTCGGGGTTCGGCCCGCGGCGGCCGGCCTCGCCCCGGTCGAGACCGTCGATGGTCGCCATCTGGTCGGCGTCGAGCTCGAAGTCGAAGATGGCGGCGTTCTCGCGCATCCGCTCGACCTTCGTGGTCTTCGGGAAGATGATGTCGCCGCGCTGGACGTGCCAGCGCAGCACGACCTGGGCCTTGGTGCGGCCGAGGGCGTCGGCGATCGCACCGATCTCCTCGTCGTCGTTGATCTGGCCCTGCGCGATCGGCGACCACGCCTCGGTGAGCACGCCGTGGCGGGCGTTGGCGGCACGGACGTCGCCGTTGGCGAAGTACGGGTGCACCTCGACCTGGTTGACGACCGGCACCACGCCGGTCTCCTCGACGATCCGGTCGAGGTGGGCGGGCTGGAAGTTGGAGACGCCGATCGAGCGGGCGCGGCCGTCCTTCACGAAGTCGGCGAGCGTCTCCCAGGTCGAGACGAAGTCGCCGTCGTAGCGCGTCGGCAGCGGCCAGTGGATCAGGAACAGGTCGACGTGGTCGAGCCGGAGCTTCTCCAGCGACTCCTCGAAGGAGCGGCGCGCGTCGTCGGGGCGGTGGAACCCGTTGTTGAGCTTCGTCGTGACGTAGAGGTCGTCGCGGGCGATGCCGGACTCGGCGATCGCCTGACCGACCCCGGCCTCGTTCTGGTACATCTGCGCGGTGTCGACGTGGCGGTAGCCCACCTCCAGCGCCTGGCTGGTCACCGCGGCGGTCTCCTCCGGCGGGACCTGGAAGACGCCGACGCCGAGCTGCGGGATGGCGGTGCCGTCGTGGAGCTTGAGGGTCGGGACCTGCAGGTCAGTGCTGTGTGCAGTCATGCCAGGTGTGACAAGGCGCGGGCCCGGACTATTCCGAGGCGGGGGGATCGCCGGCCGGTCAGCCGCAGCGCTTGATGCGCCGGGGCCTGAGCAGCGCCGCCTCGCTGGAGGTGCCGATGTCGGAGTCGCGGTCGCCCGCCTCGGTGGCGATGGCGACCCGCACCCGGGGGGACTTCGCCACCCGGACCTTGGAGATCTCGATCTCGCCGCGGTCGAGCCAGCCGGTGCGCCAGCGGGCGACACGCTCGTGGCCCGACCACGCCGACAGCGAGGCCCGGGCATCCGGCGTACGCCAGTATTTCCGGACCCGGCTCTTGAGGACCCAGTGGTCACCGGCGCCGGTCTTGCAGAGGCGGTAGCTCACCTGGTCGACCGGGCGGCTCCAGGCCGCCTGGGCCGCGGTGGGCGTGACGGCGGGCGTCGACGCAGCCAGCGCCAGCGCCACCAGCACAGTGGTCAGGACGGTACGTGGCACGAGGTTCACCCCCCACGGGCGCCCCGGTCATGCCTGCCCGAGGACCCTCGGTGTGGTGGTCGCCACCCCCCAGCGGCAACCTGTGGGGTCAGTGTAGGGCGGTCCGCCGACACCGCCGGCCCCGACTCCACCGCCCGCGTGTCACCCGCTCCCCGGCCCCGGGAACAACCCGTCAGGTCCTTTCGTTACAGTGGCACACATAAGTTGAGTCGAGGTGGCTCAACTCCTCAGACAGGCTCAGCTCAACCGGAAGGACCACAATCATGGCTCGTGCGGTCGGCATCGACCTCGGAACCACCAACTCCGTCGTCGCGGTGCTCGAGGGTGGCGAACCCACCGTCATCGCGAACGCCGAGGGTTCCCGCACCACCCCCTCGGTGGTGGCGTTCTCCAAGTCCGGCGAGGTGCTCGTCGGCGAGGTGGCCAAGCGTCAGGCGGTCACCAACGTCGACCGCACCATCCGCTCGGTCAAGCGTCACATGGGCACCGACTGGGACGTGAAGATCGACGAGAAGTCGTTCACGCCCCAGCAGATCAGCGCCTTCGTGCTCCAGAAGCTCAAGCGCGACGCCGAGGCCTACCTCGGCGAGACGGTGACCGACGCGGTGATCACCGTGCCGGCCTACTTCTCCGACGCCCAGCGCCAGGCCACCAAGGAGGCCGGTGAGATCGCGGGCCTCAACGTCTCGCGCATCGTCAACGAGCCGACGGCGGCCGCGCTGGCCTACGGCCTCGACAAGGGCGACGACCAGACGATCCTCGTCTTCGACCTCGGTGGCGGCACCTTCGACGTGTCGCTGCTCGAGATCGGCGAGGGCGTCGTCGAGGTCAAGGCGACCTCCGGCGACAACCACCTCGGTGGTGACGACTGGGACGCCCGCGTCGTGCAGTGGATGGTCGACAAGTTCAAGATGGGCAACGGCGTCGACCTCGCCGCCGACAAGATCGCCAAGCAGCGTCTCCAGGAGGCCGCCGAGAAGGCGAAGATCGAGCTGTCGAGCTCCAGCGAGACCACGATCCACCTGCCCTACATCACCCACGGCGAGTCCGGCCCACTCCACTTCGAGGAGAAGCTGACGCGCTCGGAGTTCCAGAAGATGACGAGCGACCTGCTCGACCGCACCAAGGCGCCGTTCCAGTCGGTGCTCAAGGACGGCGGCGTCGCGGTCGACAAGATCGACCACGTCGTCCTCGTCGGCGGCTCGACCCGCATGCCCGCGGTCAGCGAGCTCGTCAAGGAGCTGCTCGGCGGCAAGGAGCCCAACAAGGGCGTCAACCCCGACGAGGTCGTGGCGGTCGGTGCCGCCCTCCAGGCCGGCGTCCTCAAGGGCGAGGTCAAGGACGTGCTGCTCCTCGACGTCACCCCGCTCTCCCTCGGCATCGAGACCAAGGGTGGCGTGATGACCACGCTGATCGAGCGCAACACCACGATCCCCACCAAGCGGTCGGAGATCTTCACCACCGCCGACGACAACCAGCCGTCGGTCGAGATCAAGGTCGCCCAGGGCGAGCGCCAGATGTGGGCCCAGAACCAGCCGCTCGGCAACTTCGAGCTCACCGGGCTGCCGCCGGCTCCGCGCGGGATCCCCAAGATCGAGGTCACCTTCGACATCGACGCCAACGGCATCGTCCACGTGTCCGCCAAGGACCAGGCGTCGGGTCGCGAGCAGTCGATGACGATCTCCGGTGGCTCCGCGCTGAGCAAGGACGAGATCGACCGGATGGTCCGCGAGGCCGAGCAGTACGCCGAGGAGGACGCCCAGCGTCGCGAGGCGATCGAGACCCGCAACCAGGCCGACTCGCTCGTCTACTCCACCGAGAAGTTCCTCGAGGAGAACGGCGAGAAGATCCCCGACGACGTGAAGTCCGAGGTCCAGGCCGACGTCGACGCCCTCAAGGCGACCCTCGCCAACGAGGACGCCTCGGCCGAGGAGCTCCAGGCGGGGGTCACCAAGCTCGGTGAGTCCAGCCAGAAGATGGGCGCTGCCATGTACGCCGCCGCCGAGGCCGACCAGGCCGCCGCCGGCGGGACCAGCGAGGCGACCGGTGACGCCGACGACGACGTCGTCGACGCCGAGATCGTCGACGAGGACGCGCCGGAGGGTGAGTCGAAGTGACCCACCCCGGCAGCTTCGGCGACGACGCCGCCGAGATGGCCAACGAGTCCGAGGTCGAGGCGCCCGTCGCGGGCGACTCGGCCCCGGGCCGCCACCGGGCGGGCCACGCCGACCACGACCAGCCCGACACCAGCGGGGTCGACAACTGGATGGAGGAGGGCGGGCCCCTCGAGCCGTCCGACGTCACCGAGGTCGAGACCGGCGAGGAGGGGGCGGCCGGTGATGCCCGGGTCGCCGAGCTCACCACCGACCTCCAGCGGATCCAGGCCGAGTTCCTCAACTACAAGCGCCGGGTCGAGCGCGACCGCGGCAAGGTGGCCGAGGACGCGACCTACCGGGTGCTGGTGCCGATCATCGACGTGCTCGACACCGTCGACCGGGCCCGCGAGCACGGCGACCTCGACGACGGCTTCGCTGCCGTCGCCGACCAGCTCGAGCGCGTGGTGACCGGCCTCGGCCTGACCAAGTTCGGCACGCCCGGCGAGCCGTTCGACCCCAACCTCCACGAGGCCCTCTCGCACATCGGGGAGGATCCGGAGGTCGAGGTCACCACCTGCAAGGTGGTCGCCAAGGCCGGCTACCGCATCGGCGAGCGCGTCGTACGCGCCGCGCAGGTGCTGGTCGTCGACCCGGCCTGAACCGCGACCTGCCACCACACACAGGCGCCCACGTCACCGGGAGGGAGTGAGCAGCAATGAGCAGCACCGACGGCGTCCGCGCCGACTGGGCGACCAAGGACTTCTACGCCGTCCTCGGCGTCGCCAAGGACGCGAGCGCGGCCGACATCAAGAAGGCCTACCGCAAGCTGGCGCGCGACAACCATCCCGACTCCCATCCCGGTGACGAGGCGAAGCACGACCGGTTCAAGGCCGTCGCCGAGGCCTACGACGTGGTGGGCGACCCCGAGAAGCGGACGAAGTACGACGAGCTGCGCTCCGCCTACTCCTCGGGCGGCTTCGGCTTCCCCCAGGGCGGACCACAAGGACCCGGGTACGGCCCTGGATTTGACGTCAACGACCTGTTCGGCGACCGGATGCGCGGCGGTGGCGGGCTCGGCGACATGTTCGGCGACCTCTTCGGGGGCGGTCGGACGCGCACCCAGCAGGCCCGGCGTCCCCAGCGGGGCGCCGATGTCGAGAGCAGCGCGACGATCGGCTTCACCGACGCCCTCGACGGCGTGACGATCTCGCTGCGGTTGAGCTCCGACGCTCCGTGCCCGACCTGCTCGGGCACCGGCGGCAAGCCCGGCACGAAGCCCCACGTCTGCACCGAGTGCGAGGGTGCGGGCTTCGTCGTGGTCTCCGCCGGTGGTGCGTTCTCGATGAACGAGACCTGCCCCGCCTGCAACGGACGCCAGCTCGTCTACGACGAGGCGTGCCCGACGTGCCACGGCTCGGGCCGCGGCACCTCCGCCCGCACGATCCAGGCCCGGATCCCCGCCGGCGTCAAGGACGGCCAGCGGATCCGGCTCAAGGGCAAGGGTGGGGCCGGCCAGCACGGCGGTCCGGCGGGTGACCTCTTCGTCACGGTCAAGGTCCGCCCCCACGCGGTCTTCGGCCGCAAGGGCGACAACCTGACCCTCGACGTACCGGTCTCCTTCGACGAGGCCGCCCTCGGGGCCGAGGTCAGGATCCCGACCCTCGCCGGTGTGCCGGTGACCCTCAAGCTTCCCGCCGGCACCCCCAACGGCCGCACGTTCCGGGTCCGCGGCAAGGGCGCACGCCGCAGCGACGGCACCACCGGCGACCTGCTCGCCACGGTCGAGGTCCAGGTCCCCGCGGTGCTCGACGGTCCGGCCCGGGAGGCGGTCGAGGCCTACCGTGCCGCCACCGCCGGCAAGCCGCTGCGCGCCAACCTCTTCGACGAGGCGACCTCGTGAGCGTCTTCGGAGCGCCCAACCCGGAGGCGGCCGTCTACGTGATCTCGGTCGCCGCGGAGCTCTCCGGCCTCCACCCCCAGACCCTGCGCGCCTACGAGCGGATGGGCCTGATCACCCCCGGTCGCACCGGGGGCGGCGGCCGTCGCTACTCCCACCGCGACATCGAGCGGCTGCGGATGATCGCCGACCTCACCTCCTCCGGCGTCGGCGTCGAGGGCGTCCGCCGGCTGCTCGACCTCGAGACCCAGATCGACGCGCTGCGGTCACGCAACGCCGAGCTCCTCGCCGAGCTGGACGCGACCCGCGAGGCGCTGCGCCGGGCCATGTCGTCGCCCGCCGCACCGACCCTGCCCAACCGGCTCCCCGTCCTCCGCGCCGCCGACCCCGGCTCCTCCGTCGTCGTCTGGCGTCGCGGCCGCTGACCCCGCGCCCGGAATTTCTGGGTAACGGGTGATCCGGTGCGCTTCCCACGGGTTAGAGCGCGTGGGTAGTGCACCGGATCACCCGTTACCCATCTGGATCAGCCCCAGTGTCCGGGCCGGGCCAGCTGGTCGGGGATGGTGGTGTGCGCGTCGCCGACGGTCGCGTTGAGCTGTGACTGGCTGAGGAACCAGGCGTCGGCGAGCCGGGCGCCCCGGACGTCCGCGTCGCGCAGGTCGGCGCCGAGCAGGTCGGCGCGGGCGAGGTCGGCCCCGCGCAGGTCGCAGCGGATCAGGAAGGCGCCGCGCAGGTCGGCGCGCACCAGCGACCGGTCACGCAGGTCGGCGCCCGCGAGGTCGGCCGGCATCGGGTTCGCGGGGCCGTGCAGCCGCTCGGTCGCGGCCCGCAGCGCCGGGCTCACCCGGGCGCGCACGGCGTCGAGGTCGGCCGTGAGGAGGGTGGCAGGGTCGGCGTGACCCAGGGCGACGATCTCCCGGCTCATCGCCCGCGCCGCCTCCTCGGGTGAGCGCCGCTCGACCTCCGCGAGGTGGGCCAGCATCTCGTGGAGCTGGCGGACGACGCTGAGCACCGCGCCCATCTCCGCGAGCTCCGATCCGCTGGCCTCGCGCCAGTGGCGTCCGGCGTACGTCGTGCGGGTGAGGTGCTGCCCGGCCCCGAAGCAGTCGAACGAGGCGCAGCCCGACCAGCCGCTGCTGCGCAACGAGTCGTGGATGCCGCAGCGGTCGGCGCCGTCGAGGTGGCCGCACGGTGTCCCGGCCGCCTTGTCGGCTCCGAACTCGGCGCTGCGCCGGAACGGCAGCAGCACGCAGCAGAGCCCGTCGCAGCGGGAGCAGTCTGCGGAGAGCTCCGGCAGCAGCGGCAGTGACGAGTCCCCCGATCCCATCACCCCATCGTCGCACCGTCGTTAACCTCAGCGGTGCCGAACGGTGCGATCGGTGCGGATCGGTCCCTGTGGGGCGGAGGGAGGTGGGGCGTGGACGCCATGACCGATGCGGTCGTCGGCTGGCTGGGCGAGGTCAACTGGTGGGTCTTCTGGTCGATCCCCGTCTTCACCGCGGTCGTCGGCTGGCTGATCAACTGGACCGGCCTCGTCATGCTCTTCAGCCCGGTGCGCTTCCACGGCGTGCGCGTCCCCGGCCTGCGCGAGCTCACCGGGGTCCTGCCCCGGCAGGCGCAGGAGGTCCCGGGGCTGATGCAGGGCGGGATCGGCTGGCAGGGGATCATCCCCGCGCGCGCCGCCAAGATGGGCTCGATCGCCGTCGACAAGGCGATCTCGAAGCTCGGGACGCCCGCGGAGTTCTACCAGAACCTCGAGCCCGACCGGATCGCCGAGCACATCGTCGAGCTCTTCAGCCCCGAGCTGCCCGACCTCATCGACGAGGTGATGAGGTCCGAGCACCCGTCGCTGTGGCGCGACCTGCCCCCGGCCGGTCGCCGAGCGGTCGTCGCACGGGTGCGCGAGCAGCTGCCCGGCGTCGTCCACACGATCACGACCGAGATCGGCAACCACATCGACCAGCTGCTCGACCCGAAGATCATGGTGATCGAGCACTTCCGCGAGAACCCCGCGCTCGTCGTGAGGATCTTCCGTGACTTCGGCCAGCGCGAGCTCAACCTGATGGTCTGGTTCGGCGGCATCTTCGGCTTCCTGCTCGGCATCCCGGTCGCCGTCGTCGACCACACCTTCCACCAGTGGTGGCTGCTGCCGGTCATGGGCGTCGTCGTCGGCTGGGTCACGAACGCCCTCGGGATGTGGCTGATCTTCGAGCCGCCCGAGCCGCGCCGGATCCTGGGCGTCCGGGTCCACGGGCTCTTCCCGCGCCGCCAGCGCGAGGCGGCCGAGGTCTATGCCGGCATCATCGCCGACGACGTGATCACGCTCGAGAACATCGGCGACTTCCTGCTCAACGGGCCGCGCGGCGACCGGACCCGGCAGATGCTGGCCGTCGCCCTCGGCCCGGCCATCGACCAGGCCGCCGGCGTGGTCCGGCCGGCGGTGAAGGTCGCGCTCGGCCGGGGCCGCTACGAGTCGATCCGGCGGGCGATCGCGCGCGAGGGGGTCGAGCACACGCTGACGCCGTTCCGCGACCAGGACTTCAGCCGTGAGCAGGCCGCCAAGATCCGCACCCTGGTCGCCCGTCGCACCCAGGAGCTCCCGCCGCGCGACTTCGTGGAGATGATGCGCGCCGCGATCAAGGAGGACGAGTGGATGCTCTACGCCCACGGCGCCATCATGGGCTTCGGCGGCGGGGTGCTGCACCTGTGGATCTTCGGAGTGGGGGGCGGATGAGCGAGTACGACGACCCGCGGTCCCTCGGTCAGGCGGGTGGCGAGCTGCGGCTGCCGACGCCGGGCGAGGCGGCCGCCGCCCTGCCGGGGCTGGCCCGGATCGCCGGTGCGACCTGGCTCAACGCCGCCCAGTGGAGCGTCCTGACGACCGCGCGCAACACGCGGCGGCTGCTCCGCGCGACTAGTGACCCGGCCGCAGCCGCCGAGCTGGCGCACGAGCTCGGCGTGACCGTGGCGCAGGTCGTCGACGTCGCCCGCGCGGTCGCCGGCGGCGTACCGCTGCACGAGGCGGTGGCCGCGGCGGTCGCCGTCGAGGCATCGCGGGAGACCGAGGACCACGAGGACGACCCGGACGCTTCCCTGCGCCAGCGCGGCGCGGAGCTGCTCGAGCGGTCCCGCGACGTGTGGCACGAGGAGGACGAGCACCCGGCCTACGGCCGGATCCTCGGCGACCTCGCTCCCGACGAGGCACGCGTCCTGGTGCTGCTGATGACCTCGGGGCCCCAGCCGAGCGTCGACGTCCGCACCGGCGGACCGGTCGGCAAGCTCAACAGCCAGCTGATCGCGCCCGGGTTGACGATGATCGGCGCCCGTGCCGGCTGCCGCTACGTCGACCGGGTTCCGGCCTACCTCAACAACCTCCACCGGCTCGGACTGGTGTGGTTCTCGCGTGAGCAGCTGACCGACCCGATGGAGTACCAGGTGCTCGAGGCGCAGCCCGACGTCCTCGCCGCGCTCCACTCCCAGCGGTTCACCCGCGTCGTACGACGCAGCATCCACCTCACCCCGTTCGGCGAGGACTTCTGTCGCGCTGTCCTCGTCGAGCCCGGCGACGACACCAACTACCCCGCCCACCAGGTCCCCGACGACGGGGACGACTGAGGCTGCAGGATTCCCCGGCCATCAGGGGATTCCTGCAGCGGCCGAACTAGGGGTACTCGTGGTTGAGCGGGTAGGGCCGCACGACCTTGACGGCGCCGGCGTGGGCGACCTTCTCGAGGTGGATGTTGATGGTGCGGGGTGAGACACCCTTCTCGATGAAGCCGACGGCGCCGGCCTCCATCGCGGCCTCGACCATCCGGGTCGCGCCGATCGCGGAGACCACCACGAACTTGGTCGGCCAGTGGGCCTCACGCAGCTGCGGCAGCAGCTCGAGCCCGCCGATGTCGGGCATGTGGAGGTCGACGAGCACCAGGTCGGGCTCGCCGTCCTTGACCGCCTGGATCGCCGAGGGGCCGTCCCCGCCCTCGCCGACGACCTCGTAGCCGCCGACCTCGAGCCCCATCCGCATGAAGTCCCGCGCGTCGGGGTCGTCGTCGATGATGACGACCTTGAGCTTGGGGCCCTCCGGCTCGGGGGGCGTCTCGGGCTCAGGGGCGGCGACGGGCGTCTCGTCCCTGCGCTTGCCGAAGAGCTTGCCCAGCGCCATGGCGTGCAGTCCTCCTCCATCGGCCCCCTGGGGGCAGGGCCGTCTGGTGGATAGTAGCCCTCGACGAGCCCCGACGTCCGGACATCCACGCCGTCGGAAATCGTCAGAGTTGAGTGGAACAGACTCAACTCTGTGCGCGTTGACGAGGTGGGAGCACACGAGCAGAGGAGGGGCCCGACCGTGAGCCAGTTCGGAGCCGAGAAGTTCACCACCCGCAGCCGCGAGGCGATCGAGGCCGCGCAGCTGTCCGCGACGACCGCGGGCAACACCACCACCGACCCGCTCCACCTGCTGGCCGCACTGCTGCGCCAGGAGGGGGGTACGGCGCGGACGCTGGTCACCCGCGCCGGCGCCGACGTCGACGCCCTCACCAGCCGCGCGGAGCAGGCGCGCGACGCGCTGCCGCGCGCCAGCGGGGCGACCGTGCAGCAGCCGGCGGCCTCGGCGGCGCTCACCCGGGCGCTCGCCAGCGCCCTCGACCTCGCCTCGTCGATGAAGGACGACTTCGTCGCCACCGAGCACCTGCTCATCGCCCTGGCCACGGTCGAGTCGCCGGCGCAGGGCCTCCTCGTCGACGCCGGGCTGAGCGCCGACGGGCTGCGCGAGGGCCTGACCGCGGTCCGCGGCAACCGCCGCGTCACCAGCCAGGAGGCCGAGTCGACCTACGAGGCGCTCGAGAAGTACTCCGTCGACCTGACCCGTGCCGCGGAGGAGGGCCGCCTCGATCCCGTCATCGGCCGCGACTCCGAGATCCGGCGCGTCGTCCAGGTCCTCTCGCGGCGTACGAAGAACAACCCGGTCCTCATCGGCGAGCCCGGCGTCGGCAAGACGGCCGTCGTCGAGGGGCTCGCCCAGCGCGTCGTCGCGGGCGACGTCCCCGACTCGCTCAAGGGCCGCCGGGTCCTGAGCCTCGACCTCGCCGCGATGGTCGCGGGTGCGAAGTACCGCGGCGAGTTCGAGGAGCGGCTCAAGGCCGTGCTGGAGGAGATCAAGGACGCCGGCGGGCAGGTCATCACCTTCATCGACGAGCTCCACACCGTCGTCGGTGCGGGCGCCGGCGGCGACTCCGCGATGGACGCCGGCAACATGCTCAAGCCGATGCTGGCGCGCGGCGAGCTGCACATGATCGGCGCGACCACACTCGACGAGTACCGCGAGCGGATCGAGAAGGACCCTGCCCTCGAGCGCCGCTTCCAGCAGGTCTTCGTCGGCGAGCCCAGCGTCGAGGACACCATCCAGATCCTGCGCGGCATCCAGGAGAAGTACGAGGCCCACCACGGCGTCCGGATCACCGACGCCGCGCTCGTCGCGGCCGCGACCCTCTCCGACCGCTACATCACCGGCCGCCAGCTGCCGGACAAGGCGATCGACCTGATCGACGAGGCCTCCTCGCGCCTGCGCATGGAGCACGAGTCGAGCCCCGAGGAGATCGACCAGCTCCGCCGCAGCGTCGACCGGCTCAAGATGGAGGAGTTCGCGCTCGCCAAGGAGGCCGACGACGCCTCGAAGGAGCGGCTCGAGGTGCTGCGCCGCGAGCTCGCCGACCAGGAGGAGGAGCTGCGCGGGCTCGAGCTGCGCTGGGAGCGGGAGAAGGACCAGCTCCAGGGCGAGGGCGAGCTCCGACGCCAGCTCGACGCGCTCAAGGTCGAGGCCGACAAGCTGATGCGCGAGGGCGACCTGGCCGGCGCCTCGGAGATCCAGTACGGCAAGATCCCCGAGCTCGAGAAGCAGATCGCCGAGGTCGAGAAGGCCGAGGCCGTCGACATCGAGCCGCTCGTCGGCGAGGAGGTCGGGGCCGAGCAGATCGCCGACGTCGTCGAGGCGTGGACCGGCATCCCGACCGGGAAGATGCTGCAGGGCGAGACCGCGAAGCTGCTCGAGATGGAGCAGGTGATCGGCGAGCGGCTCATCGGCCAGCGCGAGGCCGTCACCGCGGTGAGCGACGCCGTACGCCGCTCGCGAGCCGGCATCTCCGACCCCAACCGGCCGACCGGGTCGTTCCTCTTCCTCGGACCGACGGGCACCGGCAAGACCGAGCTCGCGAAGTTGCTGGCCGACTTCCTCTTCGACGACGAGCGCGCGATCGTCCGGATCGACATGAGCGAGTACTCCGAGAAGCACTCGGTCTCGCGGCTGGTCGGTGCGCCTCCCGGCTACGTCGGCTACGACGAGGGCGGCCAGCTGACCGAGGCGGTGCGGCGGCGCCCCTACTCCGTCGTCCTGCTCGACGAGGTCGAGAAGGCCCACCCGGAGGTCTTCGACATCCTGCTGCAGGTCCTCGACGACGGCCGGCTCACCGACGGCCAGGGCCGGACGGTCGACTTCCGCAACACGCTGCTGATCCTCACCAGCAACCTGGGCTCCGGCTACCTCGTCGACCCGACGCTCGACCCGGACAAGAAGCGCGAGTCGGTGATGGCGGTCGTGCGGGCGTCGTTCAAGCCCGAGTTCCTCAACCGGCTCGACGAGATCGTGCTGTTCGACGCGCTGTCGAAGGACGACCTGGCCCACATCGTCGACCTCCAGCTCGCCCTGCTCGAGAAGCGGCTCGCGGTCCGGCGGATCACGATCGAGGTCACCGACGCGGCGAAGTCGTGGCTCGCCGACACCGGCTACGACCCGGCGTACGGCGCCCGACCGTTGCGGCGGCTGATCCAGTCGGCCATCGGCGACCCGCTCGCGCGGCGGCTGATCGCGGGCGAGGTCACCGACGGCGGTCGGGTGACCGTCGACGTCGGCGCCGCGCCCGACGAGGCCGGGCTGGTGCTCCACTGACCGCGCGGACGTGGTGGCGCCTCCCGGACACCCCGGTGCCGGGAGGCGTGCCCGACCTCGCGAAGGCGCTGCTCTGGACCGAGCTCGCGCTCGTCCTGCTCGTCTCGCTCGGCCGGTCGGCGGTCTACTCGGTGGTCAACCTGGTCGGTGCGCTGACCGCTCCCGGCCCGCTGTCGTCACAGGCCGCCAACCTCAACAACACGCTCGCGCCCGACCGGCCCTGGCTCGACCTCACCTACCAGCTGCTCCGGATCGGCTTCGCGCTCGTCCCGGTCGGGCTGGCGGCCTACCTCCTGGTGCGGTCGGGCAGCCGGCTGCGCGACGTGTGGGCCCGCGAGGGTGGCTGGATGGGACTCCGCGACTGGGGTCGCGGCGCGCTGCTGGCCGCCGGCGTCGGCTCGGTCGGCGTCGTGTTCTACCTCGCGACGTTCGCCCTCGGCACCAACCTCACCGTCGTCGCCCAGTCGCTCCCGGGCGCGTGGTGGCAGGTGCCCGTGTTGGTCCTCGCCGCGGCCGAGAACGCGGTGCTCGAGGAGTTCGTCGTCCTCGGCTTCGTGCAGGTCCGGCTGCGCCAGATCGGCTTCGGCGACTCCGCGGCGATCGGGCTGGCGGCGCTGCTGCGCGGCAGCTATCACCTCTACCAGGGCCTCGGGGGCTTCGTCGGCAACCTCGCGATGGGGCTGCTGTTCGGCTGGCTGTTCCGCCGGTGGGGTCGCGTCATGCCGTTCGTGGTGGCCCACACGCTGCTCGACGTCGGTGCGTTCGTCGGCTACGCGGCCCTCGCGGGCCGGGTCGACTGGCTGCCGACGCTCTAGGGCGCGGGGCCCTACGACGTCGGGAACCGCCCGAGCCGGGCGTGGTACTCCCCGCCGAGACGGGTGGTGTCGCTGCCGACGTAGAGACCCTCGGCCTGGGCCACGAGCTCCTCGGCGCCGACGCCGCGGGTCCGGCCCGGGTTCCACGACCGGATCGCCCGGCCCGTCGCCGGGTCGACCGCGCCGATGCCCTCGGCCGAGAAGGCGCCGGGGGTGGCGCTGTCGCGCCCACCGCAGTTGTCGAGCCACCGCTGGTGGCCCCCGAGGTAGACGGCGGAGGTGGTCACGGCCACGGAGTAGAGGGTGTCGCCGCCGGTGCACTGGAGCCAGGTCTCGGTCGACCCGGGCCCACCCGAGGTCTCCCACCGCGTGGCGGAGTCGCACAGGCTGCTGGCGTTGCGGTCGGGCGAGCCGCCGGTGGTCACCACCACGAAGAAGCTGCCGGTCGGCGAGAACTCCACGTCGCGCATCTGGGTGTCGAACTTCTGGTAGCACGGGAAGGCGTCCGGGCCGCCGCTCGGGCCGTTGCGGAACCGCGAGGTCGACCACGGGGTCAGGCTGCGGGTATCGAGGTCGAGCATCGCGACCTGCTGCCGCAGCTGTCCGGCCACCTGGCGGAAGTTGCCGAGGATCACGAGACGACTGCCCCCCGCGTCGGCGTCCATCTCCACGATGCTGGGCTTGGTCACCGTGCCGTTGCTCTTCGTCCGGCCCACGGTGACCGGGACGTCAGCGGAGTCCAGCGACCCCGACGAGGCGTTGAAGAACGCCAGGTTCTGGCGCGGCGCACCGTTGGCCTTGCCGAACCGGCCGCCCGCGACCAGTGTGTTGCCGCGGACGATCACCTTGTTGACGACGCCCGTCGTCTTGGCCGCGAAGGTGCTGACCCGGGTCCCGTCGGAGCGCAGCATGGCCACGCTGCGCTGGGCCGTGCCGTTCACCGTCTTGAACCGGCCGCCGATGATCAGCGACGAGCCGTCGGGGGCGGGTGCGATGCTCTCGACGACGCCGTCCAGTGACGGCGCGAAGTCGAGCACCGCTCCGGTCTGCCGGTCGAAGGCGAAGAGGTAGCGGCGGGTGTAGCTCGTGGCCTGGTTGGAGCTGGTCACGCCGGTGAACGTGCCCCCGACGTAGACGCGGGAGCCGATCGTCGCGATCGCCTGGACGCTCCCGTTGGTCACGTGGGGCGTGGTGTTGACGGGGTTGTCGGACACGACCTGGGTGAGGGGATACCCGACCGCGGCCACCGGGGCCGCCAGCGGCGCACAGACCAGGGCAAGGCCCGTCACCAACGCCGTCATCCACGGGCGTCGTCGCATCTGGTTGCTCCTCAGGCTCGGTTGACGAGCCCCAGGTCGGCACCCGTCCACTCCGGCCATTGGCACATGGCGCCAGCGGCACGGCGATCCCTCGGGCAGGCTTTCCCCTACTTTGGGGGGCGGCGCCGGAACCAGCCGCCGCCCCACAGGGCCCACGCGACGAGCACCGGCTGGAAGAACAGCCGGACGAGGCGGGCGCGGTCGGTGTCGAGGCCGAACGCGTCGGTGCCCTCGACGTACTGCGCGACGTTGCCGGGGAAGATCGCGACGAAGAAGGCTGCCAGCAGCCCGCCGACGAGGCGGCGGTGGCGCGGCAGGGCCACGAAGGCGGCGCCGAGACCGATCTCGACCACGCCCGAGGCGACGACGGTGAGGTCCTCGTCGACCGGGAACCAGTCCGGGACCTGGGCCTGGAACTCCTGGCGCTGCGTGGTCAGGTGGAGCACCCCGGCCCCCACCATGGCGGTGCCGAGGAGGACCCGGGCGACGGTGCTGGGGAGGCTGCTCATGACCTGAGACTAGGGCCCGGATGGTGGCATAGATCTCGTGCTCGAGGGTTGGGTCGCGGGGGGTCCCGGCTGTCACGCTTCAACCATGACCACGAGCGAGCTCCGACCCCGGCCCAGCCGGGTGCCGTCGATGCCCGTGCTCGACCTCGCGATGCGTATCGGCGACCACTTCCTGGCCTCCGGCATGTCCGCCAACGACGTCGTGGTCCAGATGCTCCGCGTGACCCGGGCCTACGGGCTCACCGGCGTCCACGTCGACCTCACCTACACCTCGATCACGGTCACCCACCACCGCGGCCCGACCCGGACGCCGCTCACGGTCAGCCGCGTCGTCCAGCCGCTCGTCGTCGACTACACCAAGGTGCGCGACCTCGACCGGCTGCTCGGCCTGATCGAGGAGGGTGTCGACATCGCCGAGGCCACCGCGGAGTACGACCGGATCTCGTTCCAGAAGCCTCCCTACCCGCGCTGGCTCTCCGGGGCCGGCGCCGGCGGCATCGCCGCCGGCGTGACGCTCACCTTCTCCACCTCGTGGCTGCTGGTGCTGGTCTCGTTCCTCGCGGCGGTCGGCATGGACCGGCTGCTGATGTGGCTCTACCGCCACCGCGTCCCCCCGTTCTTCAGCCAGGCGCTGGTCGCGGGCGGGATGACCATGGTGGCCGCCGGCGTCGACCAGCTCGGCCGCCGCGGCGTACCCCTCTTCGAGGAGCTCGACCCGACCCTGATCGTCGTGGGCGGCATCGTGATGCTGCTCGCCGGCGTGATGATCGTCGGCGCCGTCCAGGACGCGATCGACCAGTTCTACGTCACCGCCTCCGCGCGCGTCATGGAGGTCGTGATGCGGACCGCCGGCATCGTCGCCGGCATCGTCGTCGCGCTGAACTTCCTCGAGAGCCAGGGCGTCGCCTTCGAGATGATGAGCAGCCCGATCTCGACCGCGCCCGTCCTCGCGCAGTACGCCGGGGCCGGGGTCATCTGCCTGTCGTTCGCGATCTACTGCTACGCGGATGTCGCCACGGCGGCGCTGACGACGGCGATCGGCCTCGTCGGCTGGTCGGTCTACCTGACCCTCGCGGCGACGGAGGCCTCCGAGGTGCTGTCGAACGCGACGGCGGCCTTCGTGGTCGGCGCGCTCGCGACGGTCGCCGTCCGGGGCACCAACGCACCCGGCTTCGGCATGGAGTCCGGTGCGCTGCTGCCGCTCGTGCCGGGCCTGATGCTGCTGCGTGGGCTGCTGACGATGATGGAGAGCGACCCCGCCAACCCCGCGATCGTCGCGGGCGGCCGGACCCTCTTCATCGCGCTGCTCGTCGCGCTCGGCATCGCGGCTGGCGCCACCCTCGGCACCTATCTCTCCCGGCCGGTCGACGACCAGCTGCGCCGCCTGCGCAAGCGGGTCAAGGTCGCCGGCCGCCCCCGCCCGCCCGTCACCTGACGCGCCGGGTTCAGGCCTCGCCGGCGAGGCCGATCAACCGGTCGAGCACGCCCTCGCCCGACACACGCAGGCCGCTGTGGAGCCACTCGTTGGTGATCCAGGGCTCGGCGCGGGGGAGCAGGTCGGCGGTGGCGAGGGAGTACTCGCGGAGCACGAAGGGGTCGTCGTGGTAGACCGCGGCCGCGACGGGGACGTCGGCGCGGCGCAACGCGGCCTCGCTGTAGAGCCGCGGCCACGGGTGCTCGGCGAGCTCGTCGGCCAGCCCGGCGTACTGCTCGAGGCCAGGGACCTGCTCGAAGTGCCAGCGGAAGAGATGCTCGCCGGTGAACAGCCCGTCGTCCTCGTCGTACGCCGCCGGGCGGACCCGCTCGGCGGCCCACCGTGTCGGGTGGCCGTCGGAGCAGGACGACTCGTGGAGGAAGGTGTAGATCGGGTTGCGCGGGGTGAAGGGCACGCCGGACGCGACGTCGTGGGCGAACGCCGGTGAGGTCGGGTCGAGCTCGAGCAGGTGGTGGATCTGCTCGGATCCGCCGTCCATGCCGAGCTTGCTGCCGATCGTGAGGATCCGCTCGGGTGACAGCGTCACGCCCCCGGGGAGCCGCACCCGGCCCGCGCGGGCGGCGTCGAGCGCGCGCCGCAGCCGGTCCCGGTCGTCGGGCCACCGGTGGTGGTGGCGCAGGCTGAGCTCGACCATCCGGTCGAACGTGGCGGCGTAGACCTCGTCGGGGGAGACGCCGACGGGCGGCAGCCCGCCGGTCATGTGCACGCTCAGCAGTGACTCGGGAGCCAGGCAGAGGTAGGACGTCGACGTGAAGCCGCCGAACGACTGGCCGAGCAGGCTCCACCGCTCGACGCCGAGGTGCTCGCGCAGCAGCTCGCAGTCGCGCACGATCGCGTCGGCGCGGAAGTGGGTGAGGTAGGCCGCCTTCGCCGCCACGTCGTCGCCCGGGATCTCGTCGTAGCCGCCCACGGGGGTCGAGCGGCCGGTGCCGCGCTGGTCGAGCAGCAGGACCCGGAAGTCGCGGAGCGCGCGGGTGATCCACGCGTGGCCGGTGTGGGCGTTGGGCCGGGGGCTCTCGGACCCCGGGCCGCCCTGGAGGAAGACCAGGAACGGTCGGTCCTCCCCGCCGGGCTCCACCACCTCGCGGGCATAGAGCGTCAGCGTCGGCCCGGACGGGTGGGCGTGGTCGACGGGGACCTCGAGCAGGTGGTCGATCTGCCTCATGCCGCTCATGCTGGCACGCCGACCGGGCACTGGGGCGCCCCTCGGTGGGCCGGGAGCTGCCCGGTCAGCGCCGACGGTGGGCCAGGAAGTGCCCGGTCAGCGTGGGGGCAGGACCTTCCCGGGGTTCATCAGCCCGTCGGGGTCGAGGGCCTGCTTGATGCTGCGCATCAGGTCGAGCTCGACGGGGTCGGTGCGCGCGGCGTTGGCGTCGCGCTTCGCGGTCCCGAGGCCGTGCTCGGCGGAGATGCTGCCGCCACGCTCGGCGACGGCGTCGTAGATCGCGTCGGCGAGGTCGCCGGCCGCCGCCCGCAGGTCGTCGTCCGAACCGCCGTCGAGCGCGGCGGCGAGGTTGTGGTGGACGTTGCCGTCGCCGACGTGGCCATAGGTCACCAGCCGTACGCCGGGCAGCACCGCCTCGAGCCGACCGGCCGTGTCGGCGAGGAGGTCAGGCAGCAGCGCGACCGGCACGCTGACGTCGTGCTTGAGGCTGGCGCCGTCGTGGTTCTGGGCCTCGGAGATCCCCTCGCGCAGCAGCCACAGCGACTCGCGCTGGGTCGGGCTCCCGGCGACGACGGCGTCCGTGACCAGGGACGCCTCGAACCCGGCCGTCAGCGCCGCCTCCAGCGCGGGCTCCAGCCCCTCGTCGTCCGTCGCGCCCGACAGCTCGACCAGCGCGTACCAGTCGTGGCGTTCGCCGAACGGGTCGCGCGCGCCCGGAACGTGGCGCAGCACGGTGTCGAGCGCCTCCCGCGACACCAGCTCGTACGCCGCCAGCGACTGCCCGGCCCGCGCCCGCACCTGGCCGAGGAGCGACACCGCCGCCTCGACCGACGGCAGGGCCAGCCAGGCTGTCGCGTGCCGTGGGGTGGCGGGGAAGAGCCGGAGGGTGGCGGCCGTGATGATGCCGAGCGTGCCCTCCGAACCGCAGAACAGCTGGGTCAGGTCGTAGCCGGTGTTGTCCTTGCGCAGCGGCCGCAGCCCGTCCCAGACGCGGCCGTCGGCCAGCACGACCTCGAGCCCGAGGACCAGCTCGCGCGCCATGCCGTAGCGGAGGACTGCCGTCCCGCCCGCGTTGGTCGCCAGGTTGCCGCCGATCGTGCAGGAGCCCTCGGAGGCGAGCGACAGCGGGAAGAGGCGGTCGACGGCTTCGGCCGCCGCCTGGACGTCGGCGAGCACCACCCCCGCGTCGACCGTGAGGGTGTCGCCGGCGGCGTCGACCTCGCGCACCCGGCGCATCCGGGCCAGCGACAGTACGACCTGCGTCCCGCTGTCGTCGGGCAGCGCGCCCCCGGACAACCCGGTGCCGCCGCCGTGGGGCACGACCGCCACGCCGGCCTCGTGGCACAGCCGCACGGCGGTCGCGACCTCCGCCGTCGCGGACGGCCGCACCACGCAGTGCGGTCGGCCGGAGCCGGCGCCGCGCCAGTCGGTGGAGTAGGCCGCGAGGTCGTCGGGCTCGGTGAGGACCGCGCCGGGTCCGAGGGCGGAGGTCAGGTCGTCGATCACGGTCACGGGGTCGATTCTGCGTGACCGGCAGGATCAGCGGCCCAGGACCTCGCGATCCCCGGGGTCGCGGGCCGGGTCGTCGGCCGCGAGCGCGTCGTACGCCCAGTCCGACCGCTTCCACTCCGGCACCGGGGTGGGGGCGCCGGCTTGCGGGACGAACCGGGACCGGCGCTTGAGCTCGTAGCGGTGGATGTAGCGCGGGCAGTTGGGGTAGACCGAGCGGACGTGGACGCGGACGACGAGCTGGGCCTCGGGCCACTCGGGGAGGAGCGGGTCGTCGAGGTCGATGCTCGCCTCGCCCTCCAGCCGGAGCCGGTGGCCCTGCTCGAGGTCGATGAAGAGCAGCCCGACGTGGGGATTCGTGGAGACGTTGCCGACGGAGAGGTACATGCCATTGCCGTCATAGTTCGGGAAGGCGATCGTCCTCGGGTCGAGGACGCGGACGAACCCGGGTTCGCCGCCCTTGTGGGAGCAGGTCGGCCGGCCGTCGGCGTCGGCGGTGGCGAGGAAGAACATGTCGCGTGCCTCGATGAACGCCTTCGACCCCTCGTCGACCTCGGCGTGGACCAGGAGCGTGTCGATGCGATCGGCCAGGGCGCGGGTGTCGAAGTGGTCCTGGAACGACCGGCTGCCGTCGTGGAAGCCGCTGGGCATGCCACCAGTGTCCTCGGACGGGTGCGACCCGTCGAGAGGCTCCGGTCGGCGCGTCAGGGCCGTCGGGGAGAATGGCGCGCGTGAGCGAGACGAGACCACGGCCGGGACACACGACGCTGGCGGGCGCGCTGGTGGTCGGCGGTGCGGTCGGGGTGGTGGTCTCGGTCGCCGAGCAGCTCTCCGGCCTCTACTCGCTCGAGACCCGCGAGCAGGTGACCCAGTTCCTCGAGACGCCGCCCGGCTCGGACTTCGGGCTGTCGGTCACCGCGGCCCTCGACGGGCTGCGGGTCGTCCTGATGGTGCTCGCGGGCCTGGCCACGGCAGCCGGCGTGCTCGGCTTCCACGCGCTCCGCGGCAGCACCGGCGCCCGGCTCGGGCTCAGCGTGCTGGCCTTCCCCATCTTCGTCCTCGGCATCGCCGTCGGCGGCGTGCTGACGGCCCTCGTCGCCGCCGGGACCGCCCTGATGTGGAGCGGCCCGTCGGCCTTCTGGTTCCGCGGCGAGCCCGTGCCCGAGCGGCCACGGCGTGAGGGCCCGGCGGGCCAGGCCGGCGCCCCGCCGCTGCCCGTACGCCGCCCCGGGGCCACGCGGCCGCAGGACCCGGCCGGGGCGACCCTCACCGCCGAGCGCCCGACCGCGCCTCCGGCCGGTCCGGCCGTGCCCGGCCCGCCGCCGGTGCGCCGCCGGCCCGACGCGCTCGTCTGGGCCTGCGTGCTGACCTGGGCTTTCTCGGGCCTGGCCGCGGTGATGATGGGCGCCAGCGCGCTGCTGATGGCGACCAGCCCCGACCTCGTGGTCGAGGAGCTCCAGCGCCAGGGCAACGAGCTCGGTGACACCGGGGCCGACGCGATCACCGAGGCCGTCTACCTCAGCGCAGCGGTCATCATCGGCTGGTCGCTGCTGGCCTCCGTCTTCGCGGTGCTCGCCTTCCGCGGCGTGCCGGCGGGACGGAGCGGCCTGCTCGCCTCCGCCCTGGTCGCGGCCTTCGTGTCGCTCCTCGGCGTCCTCGCGACGGCGGTCGTCGTCGTGCCGGCCGTGGCCGCGCTGGCGACCGTGGTGCTCCTCAACCGGGCCGAGGTGCGCGCGTGGTGCTCGGGACCGCGTGGGAAAATCGAGCCATGAGCGACCACGAGCCCGGCCAGCCCTGGGGTCAGACCTCCGGTCAGCAGCCCCCCGCCTACCCGCCGCCGCAGGCCAACCCCTATGGCCAGCCCGCCCCGCAGCAGCCGCCGGCTCCCCAGCAGCCGTCCGGCCCGGCGCAGCCGTTCGGCCAGCCCGGCCACGGCCAGCAGCCGGCCTACGGCGCCCCGGCCCCGGCCTACGGCGGCCCGGTCGGACCGCCGTCGGACAAGCGTCCCGGCACCGTCACCGCGGCAGCGGTGATCACCTTCGTGCTCAGCGCGCTCGCGGTCGTGGGTGGGGTCTTCGCGGTCTTCGGCATCCTCCTCGCGCGCGGCGAGATCGTCGCCGCGGTCGAGCGCGAGATCGCGAACGACCCGACGATGGAGCAGCAGCTCCAGGGGTTCGACCCCTCCTTCGTCGTCACCATCACCGTCGGCGTGGTCATCGGCTTCGCCGTCTGGGCGCTGCTGGCGATCGTGCTCGCCGTCCTCGCGATGCGTCGATCGAGCGCCGGGCGGATCGGGCTCGTGGTCTCCTCCGTGCTCACGGCGCTGCTCTCGCTCGTGCCGACCTTGACGACCTACGTGCCGGTCCTGTGGCTGTTCGGCTCGATCGCCGTCGTGGTGCTGCTCTTCACCGGCGGCGCGAGCCAGTGGTACTCCCGCACCGGCGCGCCCGCCGGCCGTGGCGGCATGGCGCCGCCCGTCGCCTGACCTACTTCTCGAGGATGGCCCCGCCCAGTCGGCGGAGGCCGTCCTCGATCACGTCCGGCTCCTTGCAGAAGGCCCAGCGCACCAAATGGCGCACAGCGGGTGCCTCGCTATTTTCGTGGAAGCCCTGCGCCGGGATCGCGACGACCCCCGCCCGCTCCGGCAGCGCCTCGCAGAACTCCAGGCCGTCGCGCCAGCCGAGGTGCCCGACGTCGGTGAGCGTGAAGTAGGTGCCCTCGGGCACGCGCGGGTCGAGCCCGATCCCCTCCAGCCCAGCGCACAGCAGGTCGCGCCGGGTCTGCAGGCTGGCGGCGAGCTCGGCGGGCCAGCCGTCGAGGTGGTCGAGCGCGTGGGCGACGGCGTGCTGGAAGGGTGTCCCGCTGCAGAACGACAGCCACTGCTTGGCGTCGAGGACGGCCGCGACGAGGTGGGCCGGACCGGTCGCCCAGCCGATCTTCCAGCCCGTGACCGAGTAGGACTTGCCGACGCTCGACAGCGTCAGCGTCCGCTCGGCCATCCCGGGCAGCGTCGAGATCGGGGTGTGGCGGCGGCCGTCGAAGACGAGGTGCTCGTAGACCTCGTCGGTGATCACGGTCAGGTCGTGCTCGACCGCGACGTCGGCGACGGCCGTCAGCTCGTCGTCGGTGAGCACGGTCCCGGTCGGGTTGTGGGGGGTGTTGAGCAGCACGAACCGGGTCCGCGGCGTGACCGCGGCCCGCAGCTCCTCGGGGTCGAGGCGGAAGTCCGGCGCGCGGAGCCGGACGGGGCGGCGTACGGCGCCCGCGACCTGGAGCATCGCGACGTAGCTGTCGTAGTAGGGCTCGAGCACGACGACCTCGTCGCCCGGCTCGACCAGCCCGAGCAGGGCGGCCGCGACCGCCTCGGTGCAGCCGGTCGTCACGCAGACCTCGCGGTCGGGGTCGAGCTCGATCCCGTAGTGGCGCTGCTGGTGGCGCGCGATCGCCGCGCGCAGCGGCGGGATCCCGATGCCGGGGGCGTACTGGTTCGCGCCGTCGGCCATCGCCTGCTGGGCAGCGGCGATCAGGCCCTCAGGTCCGTCGGTGTCGGGGAACCCCTGCCCCAGGTTGATCGCGCCCGTCCGGACCGCCAGCGCCGACATCGTGCTGAAGATCGTCGGCGGGATCCCCGTCAGTCTGCTCACCGGCATGCGTGCCACGGTACCCATCGCCGCTGGCCCCCACCGCGGGGGAGACCACCCGCCCGTCGTCGAGGTGGACGACGGCGTCGGCGAAGTCGGCGACCGACGGGTCGTGGGTGGCGACGACCGCGGTGGTGCCCTCCTGCTCGACGAGCTGGCGGAGCAGTTCCATCACCTGGGCGCCGGTCTCGGAGTCGAGCTGGCCCGTGGGTTCGTCGGCCAGCAGCACGCGAGGACGGTTGACCAACGCCCGGGCGATCGCGACCCGCTGCTGCTGGCCACCCGACATCTCCTCGGGCCGCTGCCGCGCGTGGGCGGTGAGCCCGACCCGGTCGAGCAGCTCGGCGACGGCCTCGTCGCGCTTCCGGGTGTCCTGCCGCCGGATCCGCATCGGGAGCCCCACGTTCTCCTCGGCCGTGAGCAGGGGCAGGAGGGCGAACTCCTGGTAGATCACGCCGACCGTGTCGCGGCGCAGGGCCACCAGCTCGGCGTCGCGCGCCGTCGTCAGCTCCAGGCCGTCCACCTCGACCGATCCCTGCTCCGGACGCAGCAGTCCTGCCACGACGTTGAGCAGGGTCGACTTCCCGGCGCCGGAGCGACCGGTCAGGGCGACCACCTGTCCGGCCCCGACGTCGAGGCCGACGCCGCGCAGGGCGTGGACGTCGGCGCCGCCGTGGCGGTAGGTCTTGTGCAGGTCGCGGACGCTGATCATGGCGGTCATCGTGGGTCCTCCGGCCAGATCTGGATGTGGTCGTCGACGAGCTCGAGCCGGACCCGGTGCTGGAGGCCGAGCGCGGCGACGAAGTCGTGGGGGAGCTGGAGCCGCCCGGCCCGGTCGAGCACGGCGTACTCCTCGGCGACGTGGTGCTCGCCCTCGCCGGCCCGGCGGCGCAGCGTCTCGCTGGAGGTGCGGCCGTCGCGGATGGCGACGGTGCGCCGCACCTCGGCGGTCACCGTCGGGTCGTGGGTCACGATCACCACCGTCGTGCCGTGGGTCTCGTTGACCTGCTGGAGGGCGGCGTAGACCTCCTGCGACTCCGCGGTGTCGAGGTCGCCCGTGGGCTCGTCGCAGAAGAGCACCTGCGGCCCGTTGGCGAGGGCGACCGCGACCGCCAGCCGCTGCTGCTGCCCGCCGGTGAGCGCGTCCGGGCGCTCGTCGGCGACGTCGGCGATGCCGAGCTGGTCGAGCAGCTCGCCGGTCCGCTGGGACCGCTCCGACCTCGACCGTCCGCCGAGCCGCTGGGGGAGCGCGACGTTCTCGGCGGCGGAGAGGTAGGGCACCAGGTTGTCGCCCGAGCGCTGCCAGACGAAACCGCAGGTGCGCAGCCGGTACTGCCGGCGCTCGGCGCGACCCATCGCGAGCAGGTCGTGGCCGGCGACCACCGCCCGCCCCGCGCTCGGGGCGTCGAGCCCGGACAGGATGTTGAGCAGCGTCGACTTGCCGCTGCCGGAGGCGCCCACGATGGCGACCAGCTCGCCCGGCTCGACGCGCAGGTCGAGCCCCTGCAGCGCGACGACCTCGACGCCCTTGCGCTTGTAGATGCGCACGAGCCCGTCGCAGTGGATCTGTGGCTGGGTGTCGGTGGGGCTCATCGGCGCTCCGTTCGTTCGAGGGGCTCGTGGGGCCGCCGGACCGCGACCAGGCCGGCCAGCACGACCAGGCCGACGCAGAGGGCGGCCGCGAGGACGACCGACAGCCCCGACGGCAGCACACGGACTGCGTCCTGGGTCGCGGTCAGCCCGGCGAGGTCGAGGCCGCGGTCGGCGACCAGGACCATCAGCCCGCCGCAGGCGAGCGAGGTCAGGCAGGCGACGGCGACGAGGGGGGCGACGCCGAGCACCGACACCCGCCGAGCCTGTCGGAGGTCGCCGCCGAGGGTGACGAGCAGGGTGCCGGTCCGTCGGCGCAGCGGGCCGCCGAGCGTCACGAGCAGCACCACCGCGAAGCCCGCCACCAGCGCGGACCCGACGGCGACGGCCAGCAGCACGGCCGTCGTCCGGGTCACGACGGGCGAGGACAGCTGGGCCTCCTCGACCTCCGACCGGACCCGCACCTGGCCGAGCGCGGACCGGTCGCGCACGATCCGCTCGACCTCCGTGACGTCGGGCGAGCCCTTGATCAGGATGTCGTCGTACGACGTGAGGTTGCGGCCGGCGGCCTCGGACAGCGCCGCCGCGTCGATCGCGACGAACGACTCGCCCGGTGCGGTGACGCCGGGGATCCGGTCGACGCGCCCGGCGACCTCGACCGGCAGCAGGGAGGTGGCGTAGCGCAGCTCGGTCGCGGGATCGGCGACCTCGAGGTCGGGGGAGACGAGGATCGGCATCGCCTCACCCGTCCGCGCCGGCAGGTCGACCCGGAACGGGCCGTCCGCGCCGACCTCGCGCATCGCGTCGGGGTCGAAGGCGACCAGCCGGACGCCCTCGACGCCGAGGTCGGTGGAGAGGGACACGCTGGGGGCGCTGAAGACCGGCGCCGTCGCCTCGACGCCGGCCAGCCCGGCCAGGGCCTCGGCGGTGTCGTCCTCGAGGCCGGGGGCCTGCGCGACGACGTCGGCGCCGACCTGCTCCCAGCCCGTGCGCTCGGCCGCGGCGCGCAGCGAGTCGCCGAGCGCGACCGAGACGCCGGCCGCGGTGAGCGCGAGGACGACGGCGGAGGTGGCGACCACGACCTGCTGGGAGAGGGCGAGCCCCTGGCTGAGCCCCACGACGGGCGCCAGGCTGCGTCCGCGGGTGGCGATCCGCCGCAGGACGCCGAGCAGGAGCTGCAGCAGCCGCAGTGCGACGACGGAGGCCGCCGCGCCGACCAGGGGTGCGGTCACGAGCGTCACCGGGTCGGAGACGTCGAGGTCGCCGCGGCGCCACACCAGCCACACCGAGGCGACGGCGAGCACCACCAGCACCAGCTGGACCGCGTCGCGTATGACGAGCTGGACGACCGACTGCTCCCGGTCGGAGCTGCCGAGCTGGGCCAGGGCCACCAGGGCCACGCAGAGGCCGGCCGTCACCAGCCCGACGACGAGGTCGCCCGCCTCACCGCCGGCCAGCACGACCACGCCGGCCGCCACCGCGATCCCGGGCAGGGTCAGCAGCAACGCCTCGCCGGCCCGCTGCCCGAGCAACCACCGCACGCCCGCGCCCCGGGCACGCACCACGCGCGTCGTCGTACGCCGCCGGCCGGCCAGCACGACGGCGGCGGCGAGCAGCACCGCGAACCCGCCGGCCGCCAGCGACGTCAGGCCGAGCAACGACATCCCCTCGCTGGTCGCGCGCTGGGAGACGACCTGCTCGGCGAGGTCGCCGAGCCCGGTCACGGCGGTCTCGTCGAGGGAGCGCGCGAGCGGCGGCCATGACTGGAGCTCGACCTCGCGCGCCTGCGCGACGAGCTGGTCGGTGTCCGTGAGGGAGGTCGAGGTCGCCGGGTCGAAGGTGTAGCGCAGGTCAGGCCGAGCCTCCCACGTCGCCCGCAGCACCGTCGTCGGGTCCGCGGCCACGGCGGTCGCCCGCACGGTCCGGGCGTCGGGGGTCGGGTCGATCGCGGGCTCGCGTGCGGTGTCGGCGTCGTCGAGGGGCGTGGGGAACGCGTCGGCCGCCTCGTAGGTCCCGACGACCCGGAGGACGGCCGGCGGCCTGACGCCGCGGCCGAAGCTGAGTCCCGAGAGTGCGACGAGGTCGCCGATCTCGACGTTCATCTCCGAGGCCGCGGTCTCCTCGAGCACCACCTCGACGACCTCGACGTCCGGCAGCGGCAGACCGTCGCCGCGGTCGACGCCGATCTTGGCCAGATAGGCCTCCTGGGCCGGTGCCGGGAGGTCGGCGACGGACACGGTGGTGACGCCGGGGTCGGGGAGCCTGCCGTCGACGACCTCGACCAGCGACTCCAGGCCGGGCAGGCCGGCGACGGTGAGGAACGAGGGTACGGCGGGTCGGGCCGGCAGGACCGTCGGCACCATCTCGGGGCTGGCGACGGACGCCCGCGGCTCGGGGTCCACGGTGGCCCGGACGGCCGGGGGGAGCGCCGCCGCGACGGCCTCCGGCCCGCCGGCGGGCAGCTCCCGGTCGCCGACCTCGACGTAGGTGACCTTCACCTGGGTGGCGGCGTACGTCGCATCGCCGAAGGTCGCGCGGGCGAGGTCGTCGGCGGTGCTGCGCAACCACAGGCTCGCCCCGGTGGCGCCGACGACGAGGCTGGCGCACAACAGCACCAGCAGCGAGGCCAGCCCACGGTCGGCGAGGCTGGGACGGGCGAGGCCGGGGGAGCGGGTCATCGGCGGCTGCCCCCCTCGAGGCGGGCGAGGACCACCATCGCCAGCAGCGGGACCAGGGCCATCGCCAGCAACGGGAGCGCGATCGAGGGCCCGGGGACGTGGAGCTCGGGGGCGGGCACGAGCAGCCGGCCGTCGGGACCGAGGGTCATCGACACCAGCGTGACGCGGGCGACGAGGATGCCGACCCCCACCCCGAGGGCCATGCCGGCGCCCGTCGTGAGGGCGTACTCCACACCGGTGACGCCGAGGAGGTCGCGACGCCGGGCGCCGACCGTGACGAGGGTGCGGTCCTGGGTGGCGCGCTCGCGACGGCGCAGGAGCACGACGGACAGCAGCAGCAGGGTGCCGACGACGAGCCCGCCGCCGCTGGTGAGGACGAGCAGTTCGGCGAGGGCCGTCCCTCCGGTGCTCGGGTCGTCGTCGAGGCGCGCGCTCACGCCGGCGGCGCTGACCACGGACTCGGCGACGTCCGGTCGCTCCCCGATCGCGGCCGTGACGTCCGCCGTGCGGTCGGGTGTCACGTCGAGCCACCACTCGTCGGGCGGGCTGCCGAGCCCGGCGACGAAGAGGGAGGGGAGCGCCGAGCCGGAGTCGAGGAGCATCCCGTCGCCGTCGGACTCGGTCGCCGTCCGCAGGTAGGGCACGACCGCGACGACCTCGAGCTCGGTGGGATAGCCGAGGACGTCGAGGGAGAACGTGCCGCCGACCTCGAGCGAGGCCGCGGACGCCACGGCCGAGGTGAGGACGACCGGCACGGTCGCGGGCAGGCTCGGTGGCGACCCGAAGGTGACGACACCGGGGTCGCCGGGCCGGCGGAGCCACAGGCCGCGCTCGGTCAGCCGCCCACCGTCGGTGCTGACCACGACGCGGACCGGGCCCCGGCGGGCCGGGGTCCCGGTGCGGACCGCGACCAGCCGGCTGTCCGGCGCGAGCAGCCCGGCCAGGTCGACCTCGACGCCGGCCCTCCTCGCCCTCGCGGTCAGCAGGGTGGGCGTCCCGTCCGGATCGGCGAAGAGGAGGCCGACCTGGTCGTCGAGCGCGAGGCCGTTGCCGCTCAGGTCGACGCTGAGCCGCGTGGCGTCGTCGGGGATGGCGACGCCCGTGTCCGGGTCGCGCAGGGGACGGTCGAGGAGGCGTGCGCGCCCGGCCGAGGACAGGGCCCCGGGCGGCAGCGCGTCGGGGTCACCGGCGCCCGGGAGCGGGGCGACCAGGACCCCGGCGGGGACGCCCTCGACGAAGGTCTCGTCGCGGCGGACGGGAGCCACGGCGGTGACGCCGGGCAGCCCCGCGAGGAAGGACTGCTCCTCGGTGGCCCCCGCGCGGAGCGCGCTGGCGGGGGGCAGGATGCGCAGGTCGCTCCCCACCTCGAAACCGGCGCGGGCCTCGCGGGCGTCCGCGCTGCTGAGGCGCTGCGTGGCGGCGAAGGCGAGCGTCCCGGACGCGAGGATCACGACCAGCGCGAGCGGCACGGTGCGTCCGGACGCGCGGGCGGCGAACCGGGTGCCGAGGGCGACCGAGACGCCCCGCGACGGTCCGAGGGCCAGCGCGCGCAGGACGAGCGGCAGCACCAGCAGGGCCACGAGGACGGCCAGCGCGAGCAGCAGCAGGGCCGGGGAGGTGACGAGGAACGGGTCGACGGTCGCGGCTCCGGTCGCGCCGGTGACCACGTCGCCGAAGCCGCGCAGCTGGAGGACGGCGAGCGCACCGAGGACCGAGACCAGCAGGACCGCGGCGACCAGGGCCGTGAGGCGGCGACGTCGCTGCTTCTCGACGCTCAGCTGCTCACCGCGGTCGCCGGTGAGGGCGCGCAGCACCACCGGCAGGACCAGCGCGACCAGGCAGACGGCGCCGGCGATCGCCGCGGCGATCCACGCGGCCGCCGTCAGCGGCGGGCGGAGATCGCCCAGACGGACCACGGCGCGCGCAACGAGCGGTGAGACCGCGACCGCCGCGCCGCACAGCGCCAGGCTCTCCACCAGGGTCGGGGAGAACAGCTGGCGCGGCCCGGCGCCCCGCGAGCGCATCAGGGCGGCCTCGTCGCGGCGGTTCTCCGCCAGCGCCGAGGCGACGAGGAACAGGCACGCGGCTCCGAGCAGCAGGAGGAGGGCAGCCGGGACCAGCAGCAGCGCCCGGAGCACGACGAGCTCGCGGGAACGCTCGGCGAGCTGGGTCGTCAGCGCGGTCGGTTCGGCCCGGATCGTCGCCGAGGCCGCGTCGGCCGCTCGCTCGACGCCGGTGCCGAGGGCCGCGGAGGCCGTACGCCGGAGGTCGTCGAGGCTGGTCGCGTCGAGCCGGTCCAGCGCCGGCACGGCCCGCCACTTCGCCGAGCTCCCGGCCCCCGACACCGCTTCGAAGTCGTCCGCGGGCAGGACCAGGGTCGGTCCGTCGAAGCTGCCGAAGGAGGTCGCGCCCGCGGGGTCGACCGACCAGCTCCCGACCACCACGGCCTCGACCTCCCGGTCGTCGGCCCGGTTGCGAAGCGACAGCGCGTCGCCGACGGCGGCGTCCGCTCCGGTCGGCACGGCGACCTCGAGCGGGTCGCCCCCGGCCTCGGGCGCTCGACCGGCGTCGTAGGCGATCGCGTCGTCGGCGCCGGTGATGGCGGTGAAGGCCCACGTGGCACCGTCGGCGCCCGCCTGGTCGTAGGTGCCGGAGTCGAGGCGCCGCACGACCTCGCCGCCGGCGACCGCGGTGACCGTGTCGAGCTCGTCGCGGACCGCCTCGTCGTGGGCGGCGGAGTCCGCGGCGTCGTACGTCGTGACGTAGGTGACGACGGCGTCGTCGGGCGGGATCTCGGCCAGCCGCGAACGCAGCGAGGCCTGCTGGACCAGCGGCAGGGTGGCGCCGATGCCGGCGACGAGGGTGCAGACGATGAGGACGTTGACCGCGACGGCCAGCAGTGGTGCCGGGTGTGCTCGCGCCCTGCTGAGGACCAGGGCGAGCATGCCCCACCCCCCTCAAGCACAGATCCGACGCCGACGACCGCTCAATCTGTCAGAACTTCGACAGAAGGTCAGCCGGTCGGCGCCGGATCGTCACGGAGTCGTGACCCGGATCAGCCCAGGGACTGGCCGCTCGAGCGCAGGTTCTCGCAGGCCTCGACGACGCGGGCGGCCATGCCGGCCTCGGCGGCCTTGCCCCACGCCCGTGGGTCGTAGGCCTTCTTGTTGCCGACCTCGCCGTCGACCTTGAGGACGCCGTCGTAGTTGTCGAACATGTGCCCGGCGACCGGCCGGGTGAAGGCGTACTGGGTGTCGGTGTCGACGTTCATCTTCACCACGCCGTAGTCGAGGGCCTCGGCGATCTCCTCGGGTGCCGAGCCGGAGCCGCCGTGGAAGACCAGGTGGAAGGGCTTCGAGCCCGGCTCGAGGCCGAACTCGGAGACGACGGCGTCCTGGGCGTCCTTGAGCACCGAGGGGCGGAGCTTGACGTTGCCGGGCTTGTAGACGCCGTGGACGTTGCCGAAGGTCAGCGCGGTCATGTAGTAGCCGCGGTCGCCGTGGCCGAGCGCCCGCGCGGTCGCGATCGCGTCGTCGGGGGTGGAGTAGAGCTTGTCGTTGATGGCGTTCTCGACGCCGTCCTCCTCGCCGCCGACGACACCCACCTCGATCTCGAGGATGATCTTCGCGGCGATGCACTTCTCGAGCAGCTCCTCCGCGATCGAGAGGTTCTCCTCCAGCGGCACGGCCGAGCCGTCCCACATGTGCGACTGGAACAGCGGCGCCTCGCCCCGCGAGACCCGCTCGGCCGAGAGGTCGAGCAGCGGCCGGACGAAGCCGTCGAGCTTGTCCTTCGGGCAGTGGTCGGTGTGGAGGGCGATGTTGACCGGGTAGTTCTTCGCCACCTCGGCGGCGTAGGCCGCGAACGCGACCGAGCCGGTGACCATGTTCTTCACGTTCGGCCCGGAGAGATAGTCGGCACCGCCCGTCGAGACCTGGATGATCCCGTCCGAACCGGCGTCGGCGAAGCCCTGGAGGGCGGCGTTCAGGGTCTGCGACGAGGACACGTTGATGGCCGGGAAGGCGAAGGCGTTCCCCTTCGCCGCGTCGAGCATCTCGGCGTACTTCTCAGGCGTAGCGATCGGCATGCCGCCACCCTAGTGGCTACTCACCGGTCGCCCGACGGCGAAGAATTCTCCGTCTGGATGCTGGACGGGTCCGCGGCGTGACCCTCGCGGCGCTGCCTCGTTGAGCAGGGTGAGCTCGGGGGAGATGCGGGGCTCAGCCCCGCCACAGGCCTGGGCCCGGACCCCCGTCGCGGTCGTGCAGATCCGCGTGGGTCCGGACCCAGGTGTGCATCGCGATCGCCGCCGCCGCACTGGCGTTGATCGACCGGGTCGAGCCGAACTGTGCGATCGACAGCGCGCCGTCGCACGCCTCGCGCGCCGCGTCGCTCAGCCCCGGCCCCTCCTGGCCGAAGAGGAGGCAGACGTCGCGGGGGAGGACGGTCGTCTCCAGCGGCTGCGAGCCCGGCAGGTTGTCGATGCCGAGGAGGGTCAGGCCCTGCTCGTGGGCGTACGCCGCCAGGTCCGTCGCCGTCGGGTGGTGACGCAGGTGCTGGTAGCGGTCGGTCACCATCGCCCCGCGGCGGTTCCAGCGCCGGTTGCCGACGATGTGGACCTCGGCCGCGAGGAACGCGTTGGCGGTGCGCACGACGGTGCCGATGTTGAAGTCGTGCTGCCAGTTCTCGATCGCGACGTGGAAGCCGTGACGGCGGGTGTCGAGGTCGGCCCGGATCGCCTCGACGGTCCAGTAGCGGTAGCGGTCGACCACGTTGCGCCGGTCGCCGTCGCGCAGCAGCGCGGCGTCGTACTGCTCCCCGGTGGGCCACTCGCCCTCCCACGGCCCCACCCCGACCTCGGGCGGGCCGTGCGGCATCGGGTCGTAGGGCGCCCGCTCGTCGTCGGGCTCGTCGTCCATCAGAAGGCGGACACGCTCTCGGGCGCCCGCTGCGGCCGGCTGAGCGCGCGCAGGAGCCCGGTCTGGCCGTGCCGGTCGACGGCCACCTCGGTGAGCAGCGACAGCACCCGGCGGGCCGCCTCCTCGGGGAACTCGGGGGTCTCCAGCCCGACGCTCGCGGCGAGGTCGTCGCCGTGGACGAGCATCTCCATCAGCCGGGTGACGGCGAAGTCCTCCACCGACAGCGACCAGCTCTGCCAGTCGAGCAGGACCGCGTCATCGTCCTCGACCGAGGCGAGCGCCGCGGCGAGGCCCACCAGCTGCTCGGTGGCGTGGCCCGAGAGCTCGGCGGGACCGCTCGACGCGCGCGCGTTGTCGGTGTCGCGGATCGAGGTGTTGACCTCGTCGTCGAGGTCGGTGTTGGCCCACGCCGCCCGCCGGTAGTGCTCGAGCAGGCTGATGGGGGTCTGGTCCGTGCGCGCGTCGGGGAACAGCCGGACCAGCAGCTCGACCTGACGGACGGTGTGGTGGGCGAGGCCCCCGACGGTCATGCCGGCGCACGCGCTCTCGTCGGTCCAGTGCTCGCGCACCTCGGGGGAGAGGGCGAGCCCGGTGACGGTGCGGGCGGTGGCGAGGACGTCGGCGGTCAGCGAGAGCGGCATGTCCAGAACCTAGCCGTGCAGGGCGAGGGCCTCGCGCCGTGCCTCGACGACCACGAGGAGCGCGACCACCGCGCCACCGACGACCGCCAGCAGGACGGGGCCGAGGACCGGGTCGTAGGGGGCGAGCAGCGCACCGGGACCGCTGAGCTCCTCCTCCGAGCCGGACTGCCAGGGCCACAGCGCCCGCAGCGACCCGGCCATCAGGCCGGCCATCGCGAGGAGCGTGCCGCGGCGGTGGTGCTCGAGCAGCCAGTGGAGCACCTGCACAAAGGACGCCAGCCCCGCGATCGCGCCCAGGGCGAAGACGGCGACGTAGCCGAGGTCGCGATCGTGCACGGCGTCGAGGGTCGTGGCGTAGAGCCCGACCGCGAGCAGGAAGAACGACCCGGAGACGCCGGGCACGACGAGGGCGCAGATGGCGACGGCCGCGGCGAGGAACACCACGACCGAGGACGGGTCCGCGGACGTGCCGCCCCCCGCGAGCCCGACCAGCACCCACGCGACCGCGGCGGGGACGAGCAGCAGCAGCCCGTCGACGGCGGCCGGGCGGTGGGCCGGCGGCAGCATCCGCAGCGGCACCACGATGCTGACGGCCACCATGCCGAGGAACAGGCCGCGGGCGTGCTCGGGGTGGTCGGAGACGAACGCGCTCATGACGCCGGCCATGGTCACGACGGCGGTGCCCATGCCGACCAGCACCGGGACCACGAGCCACCAGTCGGTGCGGCGCAGCTCGGACCCGGCGGACCGCAGCCGGTCGGGGCCGGTGACCAGGCGCCGGCCCGCCGAGACGACGTGGGAGGCCGAGCCGATCAGCTGCTCGTAGAGCCCCGTCACCAGGGCGACGGTGCCGCCCGAGACCCCCGGCACGAGCTCGGCCATGCCGATGAGGAACCCGCGGGCGAGGTCGAGGGGCAGCAGGGCGCGGCTGCGTGCGGGGTGCGCCACTGGCGTGGTCGTCTCAGCCACGGACCGCGTCCAGCTCGGCCTTGGTCAGCACCGGGTGGACCGTGAGGTCGACGTCGGCGAGCGGGTTCTCGCCGGCCGGGCTGCGGTCGATGGCGCACACCACGTCGGCCACCGTGGCGCCGTACCCCCGCAGCGCGCGGGTGGCGTCACGCACGGCACCGCCGGTCGTGATGACGTCCTCGACCAGGGTGATCCGCCTGCCGTCGACGTCGGGGCCCTCGGCGAGCTTGCAGGTGCCGTAGGTCTTGGCCTCCTTGCGGACGAACAGCGCCGGCAGCCCGGTGCGGGCGCTGAGCACCGTCGCGATCGGGATGCCGCCCATCTCGAGCCCGCCGAGCAGCTCGGTGTCCGTCGGCAGCAGCGGCTCCATCTCCGCGACGACACGGGCGAGGAGCGCGGGATCGGCCTCGAAGAGGTACTTGTCGAAGTACTCGTGGCTCACCTGTCCGCTGCGGAGGGTGAACTCGCCGGAGAGGCGGCACAGGGCGTCGATGTCGCGCGCCAGCTGGGGGTCGGCCATGGCTGCGAGGGTAGTGGCAGGCTGGTGCCCATGAGTCACGTGGACCTGATGGCCGGCCCCCCACCCACCCACCTCCCTGAGGACCCGGCCGCGGCCGAGCTCGCCCACGGCGACGCCCCCGCTGCCGTCGTACGCCGCCACCCGGCCTCGCCCGTCGCGTGGGCGGCCCTCGCCGCGCTCGCCGCCGAGCAGGGCGCCGACGAGGTCACCGTCTACGCCTTCGCCCGGGTCGGCTACCACCGCTCGCTCGACCTGCTGCGCCGCAACGGCTGGAAGGGCCACGGCCCGGTCCCGTGGAGCCACGAGCCCAACCGCGGCTTCCTCCGGTGCCTGGCCCTCCTCACCCTCGCCGCCCGCGCCATCGGCGAGACCGACGAGGCCGACCGCTGCGCCGCCTTCCTCGCCGACTCCTCCCCCGAGGCGGCCGCCGAGCTCCTCCCCTGATCTTCTGGCTAACGTCGGATCCGATGCGCTTCCCACGGGCTAGAACCCGTGGGAAGCGCGCTGGATCCGGCGTTAGCCGCCACCGCGTCGCGCTTTCCGTCCACAGCCGCACGCCGCCACAGGTTCTCCACACGGCGGTTCGCGATCCGGCATCAGGGCCTCGTCGGGGGATGAGCATGAGGCCGTGGACTCCCGGATACACGCAGTGGTCGCCGGACACGGCGGGCTTGCGACCGCTCCGATGCTGGCGGCCGCCGGCATCGAGGCTCGTGAGGTTGCGCGGCTGGTGCGCAGGCAGTCGTTGGTCGCCGTACGGCGTGGCGTCTACACGACGGGTGAGCTGTGGGAGTCCTGGGACGACTTTCTGCTGCGCCCGCTGGCGAGGGTCCGGGCTGCGGAGCACTCGCTCGTGGTCGAGCACGTCTCCAGCCACGACTCGGCAGCCCTGCTTCACCGGCTGCCCCTGCTGGATGCGCGGTCGGCGGCTGTCCACATCTCACGGCTCGACCTGAGGGGGCATCGCACCCAGCACGGCATCGAGCATCACGGCGCTTCGTACGACGCCGACCAGATCGTGTCCGTGGACGGGCTGCCAACACTCGACATCGCGAGGACGGTGTGCGACCTCGCCCGCGAGCACGGGTACCGGGAGGGTCTCGTCGCCGCCGACGGGGCGATGCAGCTCGGCGTACCGCGAGCGGCACTGCGTGATGCCGCCCGGCGCATGGCGGGCTGGCCCTACAGCCTGACGGTGAGGGCGGTCGTCAAGGACGCCGACCCCGGTGCGGAGTCGGTCGGCGAGACGCTGGCGCGCGAGCTGGTCAGGGAGTGCGGCTGGGGATCGGTCGTGGAGACGCAGTTCCCTGTGGCGGTCTCCACCGGCGTCGCGTGGGCCGACCTGCGGGTCGGCAGGCACCTGGTCGAGTTCAACGGGCGCGTGAAGTACCGGTCGACGGCCGAGGGTGGCCTTCGAGATGGAGACCTCGAGGAGCTGATGTGGCAGGAGCGGCGCAGGGAGGCCGACGAGCGATCGGCCGGATTCGGAGTCACGCCCTTGGTCTATGCCGACTTCTTCGGTGACCGTCGCGCCCACGCCAAGGCCCGCCTGATGCGCGAGGAGGCGCTGACCAGGTCACGCCACGGCACAGCGCTGACCGCAGAGATGACTGCCTTCGCCGACCGCTGGCGTGGCCGGCGCTACAAGTCCGCCGGCTGAGTTGGCGCGTCCCACTTCTGGCTAACGTCAGATCCGCGACGCTTCCCACGGGTTCTAGCGCGTGGGAAGCGCACCGGATCTGACGTTAGCCAGCAAATCACCCGCCGAGGAGGGAGCGGACCCGGTCGGCGCCGAGGGCGACGATGAGGGTCGGCAGCCGCGGACCGCGCTCGGCGTCGACGAGCAGGTGGTAGAGGAGGGTGAAGAACTCCTTCTGGTCCGCCTTCACCTCGTCGGTCGGCTTGTCGTCGAGACCGAGGCCGCGGGCGAGCTTGGGGACGCCGTAGACCACCGAGGTGACCTCGTCGAGGGCCAGGTCGGCCCCGGCGGGGATGGCCTGGAGCAACAGCGACAGCCACTCCGACTCCTGCGGCCCGAGCGCGGCGAGCGCGGTGGCGTCGGGCGTCTCCCGGACGGTCGTGCGGTCGGACTCCGGGACGTACTCCTCGGTCCACTGCATCGCCTTGGACAGTCGCGGCTCGAGGTCGTCGACGGATCCGTGCTCGTAGCCGAGGTCGGAGACGACCGAGCTGATGAGCGACGACGACCCGGCGGTCACGTCGGCGACCGACGACAACACGCGGAAGGGGACGGCGACCGGCGAGGTGGGCAGCGCCGCGGTGGCCGTGGCCGAGGCCCGCTCCCACGCGAGCACGGCGCCGTCGCGCTTGCCCGAGGCGGCCTTGCGACCCAGCGCGTCCCACTCGTCGTAGAGCCGCACGACCTCGGGGCCGAAGTCGATGTCGAAGGTCTGGCGCGGGTTGCGGCGGACGTAGAGCCACCGCAGGATCGGCGCCTCGAGGACGCGGAGCGCGTCGGACGCGGTCGGCGCGCCGCCGGCCGACGACGACATCTTCTGGGTGCCGGCGAAGCCGACGAAGCCGTAGCCGAACCAGGCCGGCCGGTCCATGCCGAAGATCCGCTCGACCAGCTCGTGGCCCACGGTGAAGGACGACCCGGGGGTCGCGTGGTCCATGCCCGCCGGCTCGAAGTCGACGTGGTAGTGCGCCCAGCGCATCGGCCAGTCGACCTTCCACACGAGCTTGCCCTCGGCCTGCGTCGTCAGGTTGGTCGTGCCCTCGAAGCCGCAGGAGGAGCAGGTGTAGGCGAGGTCGGTCGACTCCTCGTCGTACGACGCGGGCGTGGTCGTGTCGCGCCCGCACTGGCGGCAGTAGGGCTTGTAGGGAAAGCGGGCGAGGTCGTCGACGGTCGAGGCGTCCTCGGCGGACTCGTCCGCGGCCTTCGTGCGGTGGCGCGCCAGCACCGCCTCGATGTCGTCGCGGTGGGCGACCGCGCGGAGGACCTGCTCACGGTAGGCGCCGTCGCGGTAGAGCTCGGTCTGGGAGATCTCCTCCATGTCGACGCCGAGCTGGTGGAGCGCGTCGCGCAGCGGCTCCTTGAAGTGGTCGGCCCACGAGTCGTGGCAGTCCCAGGGGTCGGGGACGGCCGAGAGGGGGCGACCGATGTGGTCGGCCCACGAGGGGTCGACGCCCGCCGGGACCTTGCGGAAGCGGTCGAAGTCGTCCCAGACGTGGAGGTGACGCACCGGCAGACCGCGGCGCCGCAGCTCGTCGGCGACGAAGTGGACGGTCAGGAACTCCCGGAGGTTGCCGAGGTGCACCGGACCGGACGGCGACGCGCCGGACGAGCAGGTGATCGTCTCGCCCTCACGGGCGTGGCGGACGGCGTCGTCGGCGGCGCGGGTGACCCAGTCGGTGGGGGGACCCTGCTGACCTCCCTGCTGACTTCTTGGCATGACTGCGTGGCTCCTGTGCTGCGGGAGTGGGGACGGCGGGACCACGCTACCGGCGGCCCGCCGGTCCGCCCGAGTCGAGGCGCGGCGGTGGACGGCGGGGGGACGGGGAGAGGACGAGGGCCCGGGTCGCTACCCCCGTAGGCGACGCCAGGGCCCTCGTCCGGATCGGGGGCGTGGGCCACGGTCACATTCCCCCGCGACGTGACCGGGCGTCAGCCCACCTCTCTGCAGCACAGTGTGGCATCCGACACGCCTGCGATCTGTCCTGAAGGTGACGCTGGCACTAAACTGCCAGCCCGTGAGGCACCTGGGGACCGCGCTGGGCCTGTCGGCCGCGCAGGAGCAGCTCTACCAGCAGGTCCTGCCGGCGTCGGGCCAGCGGCTCGCGGAGGTGTCGTCGGGCCTGCTGCGCACGCCCGACCAGCTGCTCACGGAGCTCGGTCCGCTGGTGCGCGAGGGCATCGTCCGGGTGCACGACGGCACCCTCGAGGTCGCGCCGCCCTCGGAGGTCGTCGTCCTGATGCTCACCCGCTGGGCCGCCTCCCTGGCCGAGGCCGGTGACCAGCTGACCCACCTCGCCCGGGCGGTGCCCCATCTGGCGCCGGACGACGGACCGCCCGGCCGGATGACCGATGGTGAGGCCGTGCCGCTCGACGGCGAGGTCGTGGTGGGCGGTGACGTGCCGTCGACCCTCGTGGGCTGGATCGAGGAGTCGGCCGACGACCTGCTCTTCCTGCGACCCGACCAGTGGCGGATGCCCAGCGAGTCGGCGATGGCGGTGGCCGTCACCCAGGCGATCCTCGAGGGGCGCGAGGCCCGCGCCGTCTACCCCGCCCGGGCGCTGCGCGAGGCGCCGAGCGTGCTGGTCGGACGGGCCACGATCGGCGAGCAGATCCGCGTGGTGCCCGAGGTGCCGACGCGGCTCGCGGTCATCGGCAACCGGGCGATGGTGCCCGAGCCGCCGGGCCTCTCGAGCGAGCGGCGGGTCATCGTCCGTCAGCCGGCGGTGGTGGACATGTTCCGGGCCTACTTCGAGGCGCTGTGGGACCGCGCGGTCGCCGTCCCCGCCCTCGAGCGCGGAGACGCCACCCCCGACCTCGACGAGCTGCTGCTCGCCCAGCTCGCGGAGGGCGCCAAGGACGAGCAGATCGCCCGGATCCTCGGCATCAGTCTCCGGACGGTGCGTCGACGGGTCGCGGCGATGATGACCGAGCTCGGGGTCGACTCGCGCTTCCAGGCCGGGGTCGAGGCCGTACGCCGCGGCTGGCTGTGACCGGCGGCAGGGTCAGGGCAGGACCATTCAGGGCAGGACCATCGAGTACGCCGCCGGGACCACGTGCCACGACCGGCGCCGCTCGGGGCCGGTGATCTCGCCGTCGGCCGAGCAGTAGAACTCCTCGCCCGACACCGTGACCTCCTTCGCCCGCAGGTAGACCACGTCGTCGCGCTCGACGTGGCGCCGACGGGCGACGTCGATGCCGTAGGAGAGCTTGGCCCCGACGCTGACCGCGCGGGAGATCATCACGTCGACGGTGCCGTTCTCGGGATCGGCCTCGGGCGTGAGCTCGGCGCCGCCGCCGACGCTGGTGCCGTTGCCGGCCGAGACCATCAGGACGGGCTCGTCATAGTCGACGACCACGTGCCCGTCGACCTCGACCCGCAGCCGCAGCTGCGGGGGCATGAAGGCGCTTTGGAGTGCTCCGATGGGATAGCCGATCTTGCCGAGGTTGACCTTCCCGACCCCGATCGAGCCCAGACGCTTCTTCCACCGGGCACCGCGGCGGCTGGCCTGGGCGCTGGCACCGACGTGCACGTTGTTGACGACGATGCCGCCGCGCTCGTCCAGCAGCACGGCGACCGGGCGGGCCTCGCCGTGGAGGAGCAGCCGTGCGGCCTCCTCCGGGTCGAGCGGGATGTCCATGCAACGCGCGAAGTCGTTGCCGGTGCCGAGCGGGATCAGCCCGATCTCGCTGCCCTCGAGGTCGTGGCGCCGGTGCAGCGCGGCGACGACGGCGTGCATGCTCCCGTCACCACCCGCGACGACGATGCGGCGGGAGCCGGCGCGGTGGAGGACGCTGTCGAGCTCGCCCGGACCGGAGGTCGCGACGACCTCGACGGAGCACTGGCCGTCGAGCACGTCGAGCGCCCGCTGCAGGCTCTCCTGGTCGGCGGTCCCGGCGCCCTCGTTGGTGATCACGAGGCAGGAGTCCACGGGAGGAGACACTAGTCTCTGCGTGTCCAACCGAACCAAGACGGACCAGAACTGGGAAGGCAGGGCAGCGATGCCGGCCATCATCATCCTCGGCGCGCAGTGGGGCGACGAGGGCAAGGGCAAGGCGACGGACCTCCTCGCCACGACCGAGACCATCGACTACGTCGTCCGCACCAGCGGCGGCCACAACGCCGGCCACACCATCGTCGTGGGCGGTGAGAAGTACGCGACCCACCTGCTGCCCTCGGGCATCCTGACCCCCGGCGCCACCTCGGTGATCGGCAACGGCGTCGTGGTGTCGCCGGAGGCGCTCTTCCGCGAGATCGACGGGCTGGTGGCGCGCGGCGTCGAAGGTGTCGAGGCCCGGCTGGTCGTCTCGGCCAACGCCCACGTCATCGCGCCCTACCACGTCACGGTCGACAAGGTGACCGAGCGATTCCTGGGCAAGAACAAGATCGGCACCACCGGGCGCGGCATCGGCCCGGCGTACGCCGACAAGGTCAACCGGCTCGGCATCCGGATCGCCGACCTCTTCGACGAGAAGATCCTGCACGACAAGGTCGAGGGCGCCCTCGACCTCAAGAACCAGGTCCTCGCGAAGGTCTACAACCGCCGCGCGGTCGAGGTCGACGCGACGGTCGAGGAGCTGCTGTCCTACGCCGAGCGGCTGCGGCCGATGGTCGCCGACACCTCCCTGATGCTCAACCGCGCGCTCGACGACGGGAAGACCGTGCTGTTCGAGGGCGCCCAGGCCACGATGCTCGACGTCGACCACGGCACCTACCCGTTCGTGACGAGCAGCAGCCCGGTCGCCGGCGGCGTCAGCACCGGCTCCGGCGTCGGCCCGACCCGGATCGACCGGGTCATCGGCGTCATCAAGGCCTACACGACCCGCGTGGGCTCGGGCCCGTTCCCGACCGAGCTGTTCGACGCCGACGGCGAGAAGCTCTGGAAGGTCGGTGGCGAGGTCGGCGTCTCGACCGGGCGCGACCGCCGCTGCGGCTGGTACGACGCCGTCATCGCGCGCTACGCCGGCCGTGTCAACGGCCTGACCGACCTGTTCCTCACCAAGCTCGACGTGCTGTCGAGCTGGGAGCGGGTGCCGGTGTGCGTGGCCTACGACGTCGACGGCGTGCGCCACGACGAGATGCCGATGACGCAGACCGAGTTCCACCACGCGAAGCCGATCTACGAATACCTCGACGGCTGGTGGGAGGACATCTCCGGTTGCCGCTCGTTCGCCGACCTCCCCACCAACGCCCAGAAGTACGTCGAGGCGCTCGAGGAGATGTCCGGCACCCGGATCTGGGGCGTCGGCGTCGGCCCGGGCCGCGAGCAGACGCTCGTCGTCCACGACGACTGACGCGCAACCGCTCCGCCACGCCCGGAGGTGTGGCAGGATCCCCGCGCGCCGCGTGGCGCCCTCGTAGAAGGAACGCCATGGGATCTCGGACTCTCCTCGCCGCGTGCGCAGCCGTCGGCCTGCTGCTCGGTGCCCTCGCCACGACCCCCACGGCCGCCGCGGCCGAGGAGTGTGTCCTGGTGGGTCCCACCGACTTCGGCGTCCCCGGTGACGTCGCGCCCGGGAGCCGGTGCCGGACCCTGGTGCCGACCGCGTCGGGGTTGCACGTCGTCGTGGCGGAGGGCGTCTCCGGCGTCGTCGTACCGGCCACCGGTGGACGCCCGGTGTGTGACGTCTATCGGGCCTCGCTCCGCTGCGAGCTGGAGGCCGGGACGCGCTACCGCCTCGAGATCCACGACGACCGCGACACCTCGGTCTCCCTGGTGCCGTGGTCCGCGCCGGGGTGCGAGGAGAGCACGGGACGGCGCACGGACCGGAGCCGGTGGACGAGCACGCGGCCGGCGGGAGGCGCGGTCTGCCGCGAGCTGGGGTACGCCGCCGGCGACCACGTGGTGGTGCTCGAGCCCACTCCGATGGAGGGCTCGACCACCCAGGTGGTCGAGAGGAGGTCGCGGGGCTGCACCCACCACCGCGGTCTCGGGTGCACCCTCGACGCGTCCGGGGCACGGGCGCTGCGGGGCAGCGGCCCGGCGGAGGTGCCGTACGACGTCGCCTTCGCGAGTCCCCAGCGCACCGCCGGTTGTCAGGACCTGCCGCTGGGTGCCTACGGCACCGTCGACGCGGTACAGGTCGGGCTGCCCCCGGGCCAGATCGCCCAGTGCTTCCTCGTCCCCCCGTCGACCCTCGACCAGGCGGCCTTCGTCGCGGTCGAGGGCAGCGATCCCACGGCCTCGGTGAGGGTCCTGATGGGCAACGACCGGGACCGCCGGTGCTCGAACGTGGGGCGTGGGGGAGTCGTCCTGGGCTGCCTGCTCCCGCCCGGCGACGACCAGCTCGCCGCCGGCCGTCCCTCCCAGGTGATCCTCTTCTCGGACACGCCGGGCTCGACCTGGCGGGTCGGGCTGCGCGGCGACCCCGGCTCCGCGCCGGGGTGTGACGATGCCTCGACGACACGCGGTGGTCCCGCCTCCGTCGGTGAGCTCTCCTCCTTCCTCGACCTTGACTGCTGGCGGCTGGGCAGTCGGACCGAGACCGGCCTCCTCGACCTCGTTGCTCCCGACTCCGGGGTCCGTCGCCACGTCCTCGCCTCGGGGCGGGATGCGTGCGCCTACTCGCCGGGCCGTTGCGCCTCCGGGACGGCGGACGGGGTCGTCGTCACCCGCGAGACGGCGGGACCGGACGTCCGCCGCTACTCCCTGCTCTCGTGGAAGTACGCCCTCGACGAGGCCGGTGAGTGCGACACGTTCGCCGACCACGACGGACCCATCGGCCCCGTGTCGGGGACCCTCGACCTCGCTCGACCGATGCGCTGCCTGCTGCTCGAGGACTCAGGGGACAGCGCCTTCGACGTGGTGGCGGAGGGGGACGTCGACCTGGACGGCTTCGCGGTGTGCGTGCCCCGACCCGAGGGCGTCAGTCGCTGCAGCGGGCACGGCGGGAACCTGGACGAGGGGGACGTGGTCCTCGCACTCCGCGACGGCGTGACGGCCAGTGACTACCGGCTGAGCCTCCGGTGCGCGACGCTGCCCGAGGTCTCGTGCGACGTGCCCGACCTCGAGAACGTCGTCGCTCCTGCCCTCGGCGGCACGGCCAGGGTGGGGGGCACGGTCACCGCGGACGGGGGCACCTGGTCGCCGGCCCAGCCCGCCGAGCTGCGCTACCGGCTCCTGCGGGACGGCGTGGCGTGGGGTGCCTGGCAGATCGACCCCGGGGTGGCGCTCACCCCGGACATGGTCGGTCAGCGGGTGGCCTTCCAGGTCCAGGCGAGCAACGCCGGCCAGTGGACGGCCGAGCGGGTCACGAGCTCGTCCGCGCAGGTCCGTCCGGGCCAGGCAGCGCGCAACCTGGTGCGGCCCTCGATCGAAGGGCGGCCGAAGGTGGGCCGCGTGCTGCAGGCGGCGTCCGGTCGATGGTCCCCGGCTCCGGAGCGGTTCCGGTACGTCTGGCGGACGGGTCGCGCCACCGTCGGGCACGGGGCGACGCTGCGCGTCACGCCGGGCATGCGCGGACGACGCGTCACGGTCACCGTCAAGGCCATGTCGACCGGGTACGACGCCGGGCGCGCGACCAGCCGGCCGCTCGCGGTCGGCTGACCGAGCCGCCGGCTGGTCCGCCCGGGTCCGGTGTCCCCGCCGTCGGGGATCACGGTTGGGTCACGGTCACCGGGGTGTCGTCGACCAACCCGATGGTCCCGGGCGAGAGTGTGCGCGGCCGTCACGTCTGTCCTCGGGAGTTCTCGGATGATCCTGCGCCGCACCTGCGCGCTCGGCCTGCTGTCGGTGCTCGCGACCCTCGGGGTGCAGCCGCTGGCGCCGCCCGCCCAGGCGGCCGAAGAGTGCGTCGAGGTGAGCACGTCGTGGGCGGAGGCGCCCGTGCGCTTGCAGCCGACGACGGCCGACGAGACGCGCTGCCTGTCCTTCGATGCTGCACCCGGTGACCGGGTGTGGGCGCAGGTCCCTCCCGAGTACGGCACGGTCCGGACGGGCGTCGTCGTCGACAGCGCCGGCGAGGAGTCCTGCGTCGCTGGGGACGAGGAGGTCGGGTGTGTCCTCAGCGGGACGCCTCCCTACCGCTACGTGACGACCGGCACCGGGACTGACTACACCGCGGCCGTCCGCGACGTCACGGGGCTGGCCGGGTGCGCTCCCTTGGACCCCATCGCCTACGGGAGCCCGGTCGACCAGTCACCGGCCTGGTGCCGCGAGCTGAGGCCGACGGCGGCGGCGCCGTACGTGGTCGGGACCGACGCGGGGAACGAGGCTGCCGTCTACTCGACGGACGGGCAGCGCGTCGCCTGCAGCGACGTCGTGAGCGTCTGCCCGCTCGAGGAGGGGCAGCGCTACTTCGTGACGCGCGGCCCGGCCACCTGGCCGCTCCGGGCGGCGCTGCACCGGTTCTCGGGTCCCGGGTGCGGCACCCGGGTCGACGCGGCGATCTCGGGCCAGGCCGTTGGGGCCGTACGTCCGGGCGAGGTCGACTGCGTCCGGCTCTCGCACCCGACCGGGGCGGAGGTCGGGATCGCGTCCGCTGCAGGGGAGCGCGGCGCGGTCGTCCTGATCCACGACGCCGACGGGCGGCAGGTCTGTGAGACCTTCGCGGGGGCGCGCTACCTCTGCGACCTCCGTGGCCCGGCTCCGTTCCGGGCACTCGTGGTCGACGACCGCAGGTCGAGCTACCGACTGGCCTTTCCACGCTACGACGACCCGCAGGGCTGCCGGGACCTACGGACCGGGCCCTGGGGCACGACCCGCGGCAGCACGGTGCGGATACCCCGAGGGCGCGTCGCGGCGTGCTTCACGGCACCGACCCGGCAGCTGGCCGGCCTCACCTGGGTGGGCGCGCGCCGTACCTCGGGCTCGGCGGACGGCTACGTCACCGCCCGGGTCGGCACCGCGTCGGCCTGCCTGCTGTCCGTCCGCGAGCGCACCGTGACCGACACCTGCCACACGGGGACCGCCGAGTGGCAGCACGGGGTGGTCGTCCTCGAGGCCGGTGCCGGTGGCTCCCGATGGAAGCTGGTAACGCGCAACGCGTCGGTGGGTCGCGGGTGTGAGCCCGCCCGGTCGACGAGCGTCGGTGGCCGCGCGACGACCGGTGACCTGCGCTCGCCGCTGGAGGCAGACTGCGTGCGCTACCCCGCGGATGCCGGCGACGTGCTGCTCCAGCACGTCGGCGGCCAGGGCCTCCGGACGGTCGTGACCTCCCGTTCCGGCGAGGAGGTCTGCTGGTTGTGGGACGAGCCCTGCCAGGTCACGGGCGAGTCCGGCTACCGCGTGATCGTGGCCGAGGACCGTCTCCGGGCGGGGTCGGTCCCCTACAGCGTCGAGCCGTGGCGTGTGCGCACCGGGGACGACTGGGCCGACGACTGCGTCGCGGTGGCCGACGACGCGGGCCTCGCACGGTTCCGCCGCACGCTGTCCAACAGCCGGGCCTCCGACTGCGTCCAGGTCCGCGGCGACGACCTGCCCTACTCGATGCTGCTCACGATCACCGACGACTCCGACCAGCTCGGCGTGGTGCCCCACCTCGTGGACCGGCTTCCCCACCTGAACCTGGAGGGACCCTGCCCCTTCCGCGGTGACTCCCGCTACGAGTGCGACACCTGGGGCGGATCGGACGACGACGCGGCGCCGTCGATGATCGTGCTGCACCGCTCGAAGCCGCGGGGTGCGGTGACCTACCGCGCCTCCGGCACGCCGGCTGAGTGAGGTCCGGTCGGCGCTTGCCGCCGCCCGCTCAGGCGGTCGCCCGCCTGACCAGCGTGGTGGGGATGACGACCCGGTAGGGGCCGCCGCCGTCGCGGCCGTCGATCCGGTCGAGCAGCAGCCGGGTGGCGCGGTCGGCCATCTCGTTGATCGGCTGTCGGACGGTGGTGAGCGGCGGGTCGGTCGTCTCGGCGACGCCGAGGTCGTCGTAGCCGACGACGGCGAGGTCGTCGGGGACCCGGAGCCCCCGTGCTGCGGCGACCGCGAGCGCGCCGCGGGCCATCAGGTCGGAGGCGACGACGAGGCCGTCGAGGTCCGGGTGGCGGTCGAGCAGGTCCTCGGCCGCCCGGCGTCCGCCCTCCTCGGTGAAGTCGCCGTGAGCCCGTCTGTCGGTCGGGAGGCCCGCCGCCTCGAGGGCCTGGCAGAAGCCGGCGAGGCGGTCGATGGCGGCGGTCATGTCCTCGGGGCCGGCGATCGTGCCGATCCGGGTGCACCCGCGCTCGACGAGCAGCTCGGTGGCCATCCGGCCGCCCGCGACGTTGTCGACGTCGACGTAGGGCACCCGGTCGCTGCCGCTCCACGGCCGGCCGCCGAAGACACAGGGGATGCCGAGGTCCGGCAACAGCTCGGCGAGCCGGTCGGCCCGGTGGTGGGAGACCACGAGCGCGCCGTCGACGTGGCCGGCGGAGAGGTAGCGCAGCATCCGCTCCTCCTCCGCGCCCGGCCGCGCGAGCAGCAGCACCAGCTGCACCTCCCGCTCGCCGAGGACCCGGGTCGCCGCGCGCAGCGTGCCGGCGAAGAACGGGTCGGAGAACACTCGGTCGTCCGGTTCGGGCACGACCACCGCGACCGAGCCCGTACGCCGGGTCACGAGCGCGCGGGCGGCGCGGTTGGGCACGTAGCCCAGTCGCCGGACCGCCTCGTCGACCGCGCGCTGGGCGTGCTCGCTGACCTTGGTGCCCCCGTTGACCGCCCGCGAAGCCGTGGCCCGCGAGACGCCGGCGACCCGGGCAACCTCGTCGAGGGTGGGCGATCCGGCCGTGGGGCCGCGGGCGTTGTCCATCGTCCTCACGCTAGCGGCTCGGGGTCGGGCAGGTGGCCGGTGCGGCACACGCCGGCATACCAGCGTGCGCTGCTCTTGGGGGTGCGGACCTGGGTGTCGTAGTCGACGTGGACGAGCCCGAACCGCTTGGCGTAGCCCTCGGCCCACTCGAAGTTGTCGAGGAACGACCACGCGAAGTAGCCCCGCACGTCCGCCCCGCCCTCGATCGCTGCGTGGACGGCCCGCAGGTGCTGGTCGAGGTAGGCCAGGCGCTCCGGGTCGTCGACGCTGCCGTCGGCGCCCACCGTGTCGTCGTACGCCGCTCCGTTCTCGGTCACGACGAGCGGAACGCCGGGGTAGTCGTCGTGCAGCCGCATCAGCAGCCTGGTCAGGCCCTCGGGCTGGACCTCCCAGTCCATCGCCGTCCGCGGCAGCCCCCGGGTCGGCATCGAGAGCCGCGCCTCGACGAACGGGCTCGGCCGGGTGTCGGCCGGGTCGGGCCGGCCCGACACGGCGTCGCCGTGGTAGTAGTTCACGCCCAGCACGTCGATCGGCGCCGAGATGACCTCGAGGTCACCGTCGCGGACGACCTCGGTCCAGCCGAGGTGCTCGGTGTCGGCCAGCAGGTCGGAGGGGTAGGACCCGCGCAGGACCGGGTCGAGGAAGAGCCGGTTGTGCTGGGAGTCGACCCGTCGGGCGGCGTCGACGTCGGCGTCGGAGGCGGGATCGGCCGGGTCGGCCACGGTGAGGTTGAGCGTGATCCCGACGCTCTCGGCACCGCGGGCGCGCAGCTCCGTCGCCGCGGCGCCGTGGGCCAGCATGAGGTGGTGGGCCGCGCGCAGCCCGGCCGCCCCCTCCTGCCGGCCCGGCGCGTGCACGCCCGCGGTGTAGCCGAGGAACGCCGAGCACCAAGGCTCGTTGAGCGTCGTCCACACCGGCACCCGGTCGCCGAGCGCCTCGTGCACGGTGACGGCGTAGTCGACGAAGCGGTCGGCGGTGTCACGCACCGTCCAGCCGCCCGCGTCCTCGAGCACCTGGGGGAGGTCCCAGTGATAGAGCGTCAGCCAGGGCGAGATGCCGTGGCCGAGCAGCTCGTCGACGAGCCGGTCGTAGAACCCGAGCCCGGCGGCCGACGGTGCGCCGGCGTCCGGGCGGACCCGCGGCCAGGCCACGGAGAAGCGGTACCAGCCGACCCCGAGGTCGGCCATGAGGGCGACGTCCTGCGGCATCCGGCGGTAGTGGTCGCAGGCGACGGCGCCGGTGTCGCCCCCGACGACCGCGCCGGGCACGCGCGAGAAGGTGTCCCAGATGGAGGGGCTGCGGCCGTCGGCGGTCTCGCTCCCCTCGATCTGGTAGGACGCCGTCGCCGTCCCCCAGCGGAAGCCCGCCGGGAACTGCAGGCGGTGGGGCGCGGCGGTGCTGGTGCTGGTGGTGGTCATCCCTTGACGGCTCCTTGCATGATGCCGGCCACGAGCTGGCGGCCGGTGAGGACGAAGAGGACCAGCAGCGGGATCGTGGCCAGCGTGGTGCCGGCCAGCACGAGGCTGTAGTCCTTGAAGAACCCGCTCTGCAGCTGGTTCAGGGCGACCTGGATGGTCGGATTCTCGGCGGGGAGGGCGATCAGCGGCCAGAAGAAGTCGGTCCACACCTGCATGAAGGTGAACAGCCACAGGATCGCGGCGGCCGGGCGGGCCGCGGGGACGGCGACGTGCCAGAAGACGCGGATCTGGGAGCAGCCGTCGATGCGGGCCGCCTCGATCAGCTCGTCCGGCACGGCGTCGACGAGGAACTGCCGCATGAAGAAGACGCCGAAGGCCGTCACCAGCCACGGCACGATGACCGCCCACATGGTGCCGGTCCAGCCGAACTTCGACATCAAGATGAACAGCGGCACGACGCCGAGCTGGGTCGGCACGGCCATCGTCGCGACGACGAACACCATCAGCGCGGCCCGACCGCGGAAGCGCAGCTTGGCGAAGGCGTAGCCGGCGAGGGTGCAGAATAAGACCACCGAGACGGCGGTCACCGTCGACACGAGCAGGCTGTTGCCGAGCGCCTTCCAGAAGGGGATGGTGTCGAGCGCCCGCTGGGCGTTGTCGAGGAAGTGGCCCCCCGGCAGCAGCGGCGGGACGCCCTGGGCGGCGACCTCCTTGGTGTGGGAGCCGAGGAGGAAGGACCAGTAGAGGGGTCCGGCCGAGCCGAGCACGAAGGCGATGAGCAGGCCGTAGGTCAGGAAGCCGGGTCGACGGGTCACCGGTCACCCCCTCCGAGTCGTCCGAGGCGGCGGATCGCCAGGTAGTTGAGGACGGCGAAGACGCAGATGAGCAGGAACAGCATCCACGCGGTCGCAGAGGCCCGGCCGAGGTCGCGCAGCTGCCAGCCGAAGTCGTAGACCAGCATCGTGATCGTGCCGAACTGGCGGTCCGCGCCGCCGTTGTGGGCGGCAGTGTCGTCGAAGAGCCGCGGCTCGGCGAAGATCTGGAGCCCACCGATCGTCGAGGTGATGACGACGAAGATCATCGTCGGCCGGATCATGGGCAGCGTGACCGACAGGAACTGGCGCACCTTGCCGGCGCCGTCGAGCTCGGCGGACTCGTAGAGGTCGCGCGGGACGGCCTGCATCGCGGCGAGGAAGATCAGCGCGTTGTAGCCGGTCCAGCGCCAGTTGACCATCGTGGCGATCGCGACGTGGCTCGCGAACCGGTCGGTGTGCCACTGCACGGGCTCGAACCCGACCCACGTGATGATCTCGTTGAGGAGGCCGTAGCGGTCGCCGAAGAGGCTGCCGAAGATGATCGCGACCGCGACGGGGGAGACCACGAACGGCAGCAGGATGCTCATCCGCCACCACGTGCGGCCGCGCAGCTGGGTGTCGAGCAGGGCGGCCAGCACGACCGCGATGACGATCTGCGGTCCCGAGGAGAGCACGAAGATGCTCAGCGTGTTGACCGTCTGCTTGACGAAGTAGGGGTTGTCGAGGACCTCGCGGTAGTTCTCCAGCCCCACGAACTCACCCTTGCCGCCCAGCAGGCTCCAGTCGTGGAGCGAGATCCACGCGGTGTAGCCGAGCGGGAAGAGCCCGATGAGGGCGAAGAGCACGAAGAACGGGGAGATGTAGAGGTAGGGGGACCAGCGGACGTCCCAGTGCGAGAGCCGCTGCCGCCAGGTGAGGCGGTCGGGAGCGGGGGCCGGGGGGGTGGCCGACGGCGGGGACACTCCAGGAGTGGTGTCCCCGCCGCGGACGGTGGCGAGTCGGGTCATCGCTCGGGCGTCAGCCCAGCGCCTCGACGTCGGCGAGGAACTGGTCCCACGACTTCGACGCGTCCATGCTGCCGTCGTCGACGCGCAGGATCGCGGTCTGGAAGGCGGTGAGGATGTCGGAGTACTTCGGGCCCTTGTGGGGCTGGACGGTGACCGCCTCGGCGCGGTTGGCGAGGATCTCGCCGGTCGGGGCGTCGTTGAAGAAGGCGTTGGTCATCCCGGTGACCTCGGGGGAGTCGAGCGCCTCGACCTGGCTCGGGAACGTGCCCTTCGCGGCGAAGGCCTTCACCTGCTGCTCCGGCGCGGTCAGCCAGGCGGCGACCTCCTGCGCCTCCTCGACGTGCTCACCCTGGGAGGGGACGGTCAGGAACGAGCCGCCCCAGTTGCCACCGCCGCCCGGGAAGACGTCGGCGAAGTCCCAGCCCTTGACGCCGTCGGCGTTGCCCTCGACGACGCCGAGCATCCAGCCGGGGCAGGCCATGGTGGCGAAGCCGTCGTTCTGGAACGAGGCGGTCCAGTCGTCGCTCCACTGCGGGAGCCGGGTCGAGAGGCCCTTGCCGACGTTGTCAGTGATGGTGCCGTAGAGCGCCTCGAGCTCGGGGTTCTCGACGTCGACGGTGTTGTCGTCGGTCTCGAAGGGGTTCTCGACCTGGTTGAGCATCGCCTGGGCGACGCCGCCGCTGGAGTCGTACCACGCGGTGTCCGGCACCTTCGCGACGAAGTCCTCGCCGGTGGCGAAGTAGTCGTCCCACGTGCCCATCAGGCCCGCGACCTCCTCGCGGTCGGTGGGCAGACCGGCCTTCTCGAACAGGTCGGAGCGGTAGCAGATGCCCTCGGGGCCGATGTCGGTCGCGTAGCCGATCATCTGGCCGTCGGCGTTGGTGGCCTTCTCGCCGACCCAGTCGAGCCAGCGACCCTCGAGCTCGGGGTCGGTGAGGTCCTCGAACGCGCCGGACTCCGCCAGGATCGCCGGCATCGCGTCGCCCTCGATCGCCTCGATGTCCGAGAGGCCGGATCCGGCCGCGAGCTTGGTGTAGAGGTTGGCCTTGGCGTCGTCCCAGGTGCCGACCTTGACCTGCTCGACCTTGATGTCGTCGTGGGAGTCGTTCCACTCGGTGATGAGGTCCTCGTAGCCGAACTCGTTGAAGGTGGCGACGGTGACCGTCACCGGTCCGTCGCCGTCGGCCGATCCGCTGTCGCCGCCGCAGGCCGTCATCAGGCCGAGCGAGAGCACTGCCACGCCGCTGAGGGCGAGCCGTCGCTGGTGGGTGTGTCGCACTGGGTTTCTCCCTGAGGTGTGGTGAGAGCGCTTCCACTCTGAGTTGCGAAGTACGGTGACAGCCGTCACAGCATGGTGTCAAGGCATGCGTGAAAACTTGTGTAACGCGAGTGGGAGCGCTCCCACTGCGGACGCCGTCGGCAGGCGGTCTCGCGCCGACTAGGCTGGCGGCCCGTGAGGACCCTCGTCATCGGCACCGGCGGCCGTGAGCATGCCCTGGCCCGCGCCCTCTCCCTCGACCCGGGTGTGACGGAGGTGCACGCCGCGCCCGGCAACCCCGGCATCGCTGCAGTCGCGACCGTCCACGACGTCGACCCGATGTCCGGGCCGGCCGTCGCCGCCCTGGCCGCCGGCCTGGGCGTCGACCTCGTGGTGGTCGGGCCGGAGGCGCCGCTGGTCGCGGGCGTCGCCGACGCGGTGCGCGAGCGCGGCATCGCCTGCTTCGGGCCCAGCCGTGAGGCGGCCGAGCTTGAGGGGTCGAAGGCCTTCGCCAAGGACGTGATGGCTGCGGCGGGTGTCCCGACCGCGGCCGCCCGCGTCTGCACGACCGCGGCGGAGAAGGAGGCTGCCCTCGACGAGCTCGGGGCGCCCTACGTCGTGAAGGACGACGGGCTGGCCGCGGGCAAGGGCGTGGTGGTGACCGAGGGCCGGCAGGCCGCGCTCGACCACGCCCTCGCGTGCGACCGGGTCGTGGTCGAGGAGTTCCTCGACGGGCCGGAGGTCTCGCTCTTCGCGATCACGGACGGGACGACGGTCTACCCGCTCCAGCCCGCCCAGGACTTCAAGCGGATCGGTGACGGCGACGCCGGCCCGAACACCGGGGGCATGGGCGCCTACACGCCGCTGTCCTGGGCGCCCGACGACCTCGTCGACGAGGTGCTGCGCGACGTGCTCCAGCCGACGGTCGACGAGCTGGCGCGACGGGGGACCCCGTTCGCGGGCCTGCTCTACGCCGGGCTCGCGCTGACCAGCCGCGGCACCCGGGTCGTCGAGTTCAACGCCCGGTTCGGTGACCCCGAGACCCAGCCCCTGCTGGCCCTGCTCGACTCTCCGCTCTCGCCGCTCCTGCACGCCGCGGCCACCGGCGGGCTCGCCGACGTCGAGCCGCCGCGCTGGAAGGACGGCGCCGCCGTTGCCGTCGTGATGGCGAGCGCCGGCTACCCCGAGTCGTCGTCGACGGGTGACGTCATCACGGGGGTCGGCAGCGCCGACGCGCTGCCGGACGTCCACGTCATCCACGCCGGGACGGCGCTCGCCGGCGACGACCTGGTGACCGCCGGCGGCCGGGTGCTCGCGGTCGTCGCGACCGGGTCGTCGGTCGCCGACGCCCGGGGGGCGGCGTACGGCGGGGTCGAGGCGATCGCCTTCGACGGCGCCCAGCACCGCACCGACATCGCGGCCGGCCGCTGAGCCCGTGGGAGGATGAGGCACGTGACCGTGCCGAACGTCCTCGCCACCCGCTACGCCGCTGACGACCTCGTCGCGATCTGGTCGCCCGAGCACAAGATCGTGCTCGAGCGGCAGCTGTGGATCGCGGTGCTCAAGGCCCAGCGCGACCTCGGCGTCGACGTCCCCGACGGGGTCGTCGAGGCCTACGAGGACGTGGTCGACAAGGTCGACCTCGAGTCCATCGCCGCGCGCGAGCGGGTCACCCGCCACGACGTGAAGGCCCGCATCGAGGAGTTCTCCGCGCTGGCGGGCCACGAGCACATCCACAAGGGGATGACCTCGCGCGACCTGACCGAGAACGTCGAGCAGCTCCAGGTCCGTCAGTCGCTGGCGCTGCTCCGCGACCGGGCCGTCGCGACCCTGGCCCGGCTGGCGCGCCTCGCGGCCGAGCACGAGACCACCGTCATGGCCGGCCGCTCCCACAACGTCGCCGCGCAGGCGACCACGCTCGGCAAGCGGTTCGCGACCGTCGCCGACGAGCTGCTGGTCTCCGTCGAGCGCGTCGAGGACCTGCTCGCGCGCTACCCGCTGCGCGGCATCAAGGGGCCGATGGGCACCGCCCAGGACATGCTCGACCTGCTCGACGGCGACGCCTCCCGCCTCGCCGACCTCGAGCAGCGGGTCGCCGCCCACCTCGGCTTCGAGCGGGTCATGACCAGCGTCGGCCAGGTCTATCCCCGCAGCCTCGACTTCGACGTGCTCTCGGCTGTCGTCCAGCTCGTGGCCGCCCCGTCCAACCTCGCCACGACGATCCGGCTGATGGCCGGCAACGAGCTGGTCACCGAGGGCTTCGTCGAGGGCCAGGTCGGGTCGAGCGCGATGCCCCACAAGATGAACACCCGTTCCTGCGAGCGGGTCAACGGCCTCGCGGTCGTCACCCGCGGCTACCTCTCGATGGTCGGCGAGCTCGCGGGCGACCAGTGGAACGAGGGCGACGTCTCCTGCTCCGTCGTACGCCGCGTGGCGCTGCCCGACGCCTTCTTCGCCGCCGACGGGCTGTTCCAGACGTTCCTCACCGTCCTCGACGAGTTCGGCGCCTTCCCCGCGGTGATCCAGCGCGAGCTCGACCGCTACCTGCCCTTCCTCGCGACGACGAAGGTGCTGATGGCCGCCGTCCGTCGCGGCGTCGGTCGCGAGACCGGCCACGAGGCGATCAAGCAGGCCGCCGTCGGCACCGCCCTCGCGATGCGCCAGGGCCAGGCCGAGAACGACGTCTTCGCCAAGCTCGCCGCCGACGACCGGCTCGGGCTCTCGCGCGCGGACATCGAGGCCCTCGTCGCCGAGCCGATCGCGTTCACCGGTGCCGCGGTCGCCCAGACGCAGGCCGTGGTGCGGGCCGTCGAGGAGCTGTGCGTCCGGCATCCCGCGGCCGCGGCGTACGCGCCCGGCGCGATCCTGTGAGCGGCGGGGCGCCGGGCGAGCTCCGGCTGCACGTGCAGGGCACCATGCTGTTCTCCTTCGTCACCCCGACGGTGATGCTGAACCACGAGTTCCTGCCCGTGAAGTACGGCGAGAACGTCTTCCCGGTGCTTCCCGGCAGCCATCAGCTGCACATCCACACCGACTGGATCTGGACGTACGGCAAGGTCCGCCGTCCGGTCGAGATCCGCACGGGCGAGAGCGTCGAGCTGTGGTACGCCGCGCCGGCGCTCACGTTCCTCCCGGGGCGCCTCGGGGTGGGGAAGCAGCGTCACGCGGGTCTGGTCGGTCTCGTGGTGTTCCTGGTGCTCGTGGTGGCGTTGATGGTGTGGCTCATGACTCTTTGAGGCCGCGGCAGGAATGGCCGCACGGGGGTGTGGGGTTGGGGACGGGGAACCCCCACCAGAGAAGGAGACCCGCATGAGCAAGATCCTCTTCGTCGTGACCGGAGCCCGCGCCTGGACATTGAAGGACGGCAGCGAGCACCCCACGGGCTACTGGGCCGAGGAGCTCGTCGCGCCCTACCAGGTCTTCACCGAGGCTGGTCACCAGGTCGTCGTGGCCACGCCGGGCGGCGTGGAGCCGGTCGTCGACCAGGGCAGCCTCGCTGCCGAGGCCAACGGCGGTCAGGAGAACGCCGACGCGCTGCGCGAGGCGATCGACGGCATCGAGCAGCTTCGCTCGCCCGAGTCCCTGGAGCTGGTCGACCTCGCGGCCTACGACGCCGTGTTCTACCCCGGCGGCCACGGCCCGATGGAGGACCTGTCCGGCGACGCCCACTCCGCCCGGGTCCTCGTGCAGGCGCTGGAGTCCGGGAAGCCGCTGGGGGTCGTGTGCCACGCCCCGGCCGCGCTGCTCGCCACCGAGGTGGACGGCAGCTCGCCGTTCGCCGGCTACCGCCTGACCGGCTTCACCAACGCGGAGGAGGGCCAGGCCGGCCTCGCCGACGTGGCGCCCTGGCTGCTCCAGGACCGCCTCGTCGCGCTCGGCGCCGACTTCCAGGAGGGCGAGCCCTGGGCCGAGCACGTGGTGGTCGACCGGACCCTCTACACCGGTCAGAACCCCGCGTCGTCGGGCCCGCTGGCCCGCCGGATGCTCGACGACATCGCCTGAGTCGCGGACCCGGTCCCGCCCGCTGCCGCGTCCCTACGCGGCGGCGGGTGCGGGCTCAGGGCGGCGGGCCGACCGGATCGCCATGGCCATCGCGAGCGAGAGCACGACCAGCGCGGTGAGCAGCGCCACCCGGGCGGCGACCGGGGGGTCGAAGGGCCTCAGCGCGAACTGATAGCTCGTCATCAGCAGCGCCGCGCCGAGCGCTGACCCGATCCGCTGGCCGGTCTGCAGCGCACCACCGGCCGCGCCCCCCATCGCGGGCGGGACGTCGGCGAGGGTCAGCGTGAAGTTGGGGGAGATGACGCCGCCGCCGCCGACGCCGGCGAGCAGCATGGCCGGTGCGAGCGTCCACCAGAGGCTCTCGGTGGGCTGGGCGACCAGCCAGGCCGACAGGACGGTGCCGGCCATCATGACCCCCAGCGCGAGCAGGGTGATCGAGCGGCCGATCCGACTGACCAGCCGGCCGGCGACGAGGGAGGAGCCGGCGGCGCCCACCGCGAACGGGGTCAGCAGCAGCGCGGTCTGCAGGGCGCTCAGGTCGCGCCCCTCCTGCAGGTGGACCGACAGCACCAGGAAGACCCCGGTGAAGCCGGTGAAGTAGAGCGTGCCGACGGCGAGCCCGTCGGCGTATCCGGGGATCCGGCGCAGCAGGCCGACGTCGAGCAGCGGCGGCCTCCCGCGGTCCGCCGTACGCCGCTCCCAGTGGACGAACCCCCACGCGAGCAGGGGTACGGCGGGCAGCAGCGCCAGCGGCCAGGTCGCGCCGGACTCGACGCTGACGAGGGGGTAGAGCACCGCGAGCACGGTGAGCCCGAGGAGCAGCGCGCCCGTGACGTCGATCCGGGTGTCGGCCTCCGGGTCGGTGGTGTCGGCCGGGATCAGCCTGCGGATCAGCAGCAGCGCGACCAGCCCGATCGGGACGTTGACGAGGAAGAGCCACCGCCAGCCCTGGTCCGGCCCCAGCAGCGCGATGATGCCGCCGCCGATGAGCGGGCCGGTCGCCGAGGCGACCGAGACGGTGAAGCCGAAGAGCCCGAACGCCCGCCCGCGCTCCGGCCCGCGGAAGAACTGCTGGATCAGCCCCGAGTTCTGGGGCGTCAGGAAGCCGGCGCTCGCGCCCTGGACCAGCCGAGCGACCACGATCCAGGTCGCGTTCGTCGCCAGGCCGACGGCCGCGCTGGAGACGACGAACCCGACCAGGCCCCAGGTCATCAGCGCCCGCCGACCGTGGGCGTCGCCCAGTCGGCCGCCGGCGACGAGGGTCAGGCCGAAGGCGAGGGCATAGCCGGACACGACCCACTGCACGGCGCCGGCGCTGGTGTCGAGTCCTGCGCGGATCGAGGGGATCGCGACGTTGACGATCGTGACGTCGAGGAGGGACATGAAGCCGACCAGCAGGCTGACCGACAGGATCCTCCACCGGCGTGGGTCGGGCTGCTCGCTCATCAACCGCCACCTTCTCACTAGGCTCCACACGTGGCAGGCGTGGACGTGCTCGTGGAGACCCGTGTCGAGCGACCGGTCGCGGTCGTGGCGGCGTACGCCGGCGACCCGGGCCACGCGCCGGAGTGGTACGCCAACATCCGCGAGGTGACCTGGCGGACCGCACCCCCGGTCGCGGTCGGCAGCCGGATGGACTTCGTCGCCCACTTCCTCGGCCGCCGGCTCGCCTACACCTACGAGGTCGTCGAGCTGGTCCCCGGAGAGCGGCTGGTGATGCGCACCGCCGACGGGCCGTTCCCGATGGAGACGACCTACACCTGGGAGCCGGAGGGCGACGGCGCGACCCGGATGACCCTGCACAACCGTGGTCGGCCGAGTGGCTTCGCCGGGGTGGCCGCACCGGTGATGGAGAGCGCGATGCGGCGCGCCACGACCAAGGACCTGGCGCGGCTCAAGGCGCTGCTCGAGTCGCACTAGGGTGGGCGTCGTGACCCTCGAGCACCTCCACTCCGGCAAGGTGCGCGACCTCTACGCGATGCCCGACGGTCCGGACGGCCCTCGGCTCCTGGTGGTCGCCAGCGACCGGATCAGCGCCTTCGACTTCGTCCTCGACTCCGAGATCCCCGACAAGGGCGAGATCCTCACCCGGATGTCGCTGTGGTGGTTCGACCAGCTCGCCGACCTGGTGCCCCACCACGTGCTCTCGACCGACGTCCCCGCCGAGTACGCCGGCCGCGCGGTCGTCTGCGAGCGGCTCGACATGTTCCCCGTCGAGTGCGTCGCGCGCGGCTACCTGACCGGCTCCGGCCTGCTCGACTACCGCGCCACCGGCGAGGTCTGCGGCATCGCGCTCCCCGAGGGCCTCGAGGACGGGAGCCGGCTGCCCGAGCCGATCTTCACCCCCGCGACGAAGGCCGACCTGGGCGACCACGACGAGAACGTGTCCTACGACGCCGTCGTGGCGACGGTGGGGGCCGACGTGGCGGCCGAGCTGAGGCGGCTGACGCTCGCCGTCTACGGCCGCGCCGAGGAGATGGCCCGCGAGCGCGGGATCATCCTGGCCGACACCAAGCTCGAGCTCGGCCGTCGCGCCGACGGCACGATCGTGCTGGCCGACGAGGTGCTGACGCCCGACTCCTCCCGCTTCTGGCCCGCCGATGACTGGCAGCCGGGCCGGGCGCAGCCGTCCTACGACAAGCAGATCGTCCGCAACTGGCTGCTGTCCCCCGAGTCGGGGTGGGACAAGGCGTCCGGCGACGCCCCGCCGCCGCTGCCCGAGGAGGTCGTGGCGCGGACCCGCCAGCGCTACGTCGAGGCCTACGAGCTGCTGACCGGGGAGCGGTTCTGACCACGGTCGAGTTCTCCGGCCGCGTCGACCTGCTCCACCCGCCGGAGGCCGTCTTCCGCTACCTCGCCGACCCGCGCAACCGGCCGGAGTGGCAGTCGTCGCTGATGTCGGTGACGCTCGAGGACCGCGACGCCGAGCCGCACGTCGGCCAGGCGTGGCGCGACAACACCATGGCCGGCGTCCGGCCGCGGATGCGCACCACCGAGCTCACGCCGTTCCGGCTCTGGACCGAGGAGGGGACCTGGGGCGGCATCACCGCGACCCTGCGCCTCCGCTTCACCGCCATCACCTCGGGCACCCGGATCGACGCGACCGGTTCGCTCACCGGCAGCGGCGCCTGGTCGGTGCCCGTCCGGGTCGCCGGCCGACTGGCCGGCCCCGCGATCCGGCACGACCTCGCCAGGGCGGGGGACGTCCTGGCGCGTACCCACCGGTAGCTCATGTCGTGAGGACCCTGTTGCGTCCACCACACCTCCCCTAGGGTCAGGTCATGGCGACCCTCAACCTCGCGTCCCTGCTCGAAGACTCCGCCGCGGCGTACGGCGACCGCGAGGCCGTGGTCCTCGTCCGGCCCGACGGCCAGACGACCCGCCTCACCTACGCCCAGGTCAACGGCGCCGCCAACCAGGTCGCCAACCTCCTCGTCAGCCGCGGCATCCAGCCCGGCGACAAGGTGGCGCTGAGCTGCCCGAACCTGCCCTACTTCCCGATCGTCTACTACGGGATCCTCAAGGCCGGCGCGACAGTGGTCCCGCTCAACGTGCTGCTCAAGGGGCGTGAGGTCGCCTACCACCTCGCCGACAGCGACGCGAAGGCCTACTTCTGCTTCCAGGGGACACCGGAGCTGCCGATCGGGCAGGCCGGCCACGACGGCTTCGAGCAGAGCGCGGGCTGCGAGCACTTCTTCATGATCACCGCCGACCCCGCCGCGCCCTCGCCGATCGACGGCACCGAGACCCTCGGCCAGGGGATGTCCGGGCAGGCACCGACGTTCGACACGGTCGCCACCGACGCCGACGACACCGCGGTCATCCTCTACACCTCGGGCACGACCGGCCAGCCCAAGGGCGCCGAGCTGATGCACCGCAACATGCACTCCAACGCGCTGACCGGGGAGGCGCTCTTCGGCGCCGACGCGAGCCGGCCCGACACCTACCTCTGCGTGCTGCCGCTGTTCCACTCCTTCGGCCAGACCGTGATCATGAACGGCGGCTTCGCCTACGGCGGCACCGTCGTGATGCTGCCGCGGTTCGAGGCCGAGCCGGCGCTGCGCACCATGGCCGCCGAGGGAGTGACCTTCTTCGCCGGTGTCCCGACGATGTACTGGGGGCTGCTCGGCGCGCTCGACGACTCCGGGGTCGACGTCAAGGCACTGGCTGCGAACCTCCGCGTGGCGGCCGCCGGCGGCTCGGCGCTGCCGGTCGAGGTCCACAAGGACTTCGAGCGCCGATTCGGTGTCACGATCCTCGAGGGCTACGGGCTGTCGGAGACGTCACCGGTGGCCTCCTTCTCGCCGTTCGGCGGCGAGGTCCGGGTCGGCTCGATCGGCGTCCCCATCCCCGACGTGGCGATGAAGCTGATCAACCCCGACTGGAGCGAGGTCGACGACGACCCGGACGCCGTCGGCGAGATCGCGATCAAGGGCCCCAACATCATGAAGGGCTACCACGGCCGCCCGGAGGCGACGGACGAGGCGATCCGCGACGGCTGGTTCCGCTCCGGCGACCTCGGCAAGCGCGACGCCGACGGCTGGTACTACATCGTCGACCGCTCCAAGGACATGATCATCCGCGGTGGCTACAACGTCTATCCGCGCGAGCTCGAGGAGGTGCTCATGGAGCACCCGGCCGTCTCGCTCGCCGCGGTGATCGGGGTCCCCCACGAGAGCCACGGTGAGGAGATCAAGGCCGTGGTCATCAAGAACAAGGACCACGACGACGTGACCGAGGACGACCTGGTCGCCTGGGGCAAGGAGCAGTTCGCCTCCTACAAGTATCCCCGCATCGTGGAGTTCCGCGACGAGCTGCCGATGACGGCGACCGGCAAGATCCTCAAGCGCGAGCTCTCGTGAACGGACGCGCCCTCGGCCTGGTGGTCGCGGTCGTCCTGGTGCTCGTCGGCGGTCTGTGGACCCTTCAGGGCCTTGGCTACGTCGGCGGCAGCGCGATGACCGGCTCGCAGACCTGGGCGATCATCGGACCCCTCGTCGCCGGCCTCGGCGTCGCCCTCGCCATCACCGTCCTCGGCCGCAAGCCCTCCTGACCGGGTGACGAGGGCCGGACCGGCCGGACCCCCTACCGAAGTCGCTGTCGGAGGGGTCACACCCGTGCCTACGATCCGCGCATGATGCACCGGACGATCTCGGGGTCCCTGCTCACCCTCGCCCTGGCCGGCGGGCTCCTCGCACCGGCGGGTGCTCCGGCGACGGCGGCGGCGCCGCCCGGGGTCGACGTCCCGGTCATCGCCTGGGCCCCGTGCGAGGAGGCTCCGGACTTCGACTGCGCCACCGTCCCCGTGCCGCTGGACTACGACGAGCCCGAGGGGGCCACCGTCGACCTCGACGTCCTGCGCGCGCCGGCGACCGGCGATCCCGAGGACCGGATCGGCAGCCTCTTCGTCAACCCCGGCGGCCCCGGTGGCACGGCCCGCGACTTCGCCGCGTTCTTCGGCGAGCTCGTCCCCGCGTCGGTGTCCGAGCGCTACGACATCGTCGGCATCGACCCGCGCGGCACGGGCCCGAGCGCCCCGATGGTCTGCAGGACCGACGCCCAGCGTCCCGGCTACCCGCGGACCTGGTTCCCGACCAACGGCAAGCAGGCCCGGAAGCAGATCCGCTTCGACAACTGGTTCCGCGGCGCGTGCGATCCCGCGACCGGTGACCCCTCCCCGATCGTCGCCCAGATGTCCACCGCCGACACGGCGCGCGACATGGACCTGGTCCGCGAGGCGGTCGGCGACTCCGAGCTCCACTACTACGGCATCTCCTACGGCACCCAGCTCGGGACGACGTACGCCGCGATGTTCCCCGAGACCGTCGGCCGGATGATCCTCGACGGGGTGCTCGACCCCGAGGAGTGGACCACCGGTCACGGCGACGCCGCGACCCGCCCCTTCTCCGAGCGGCTCGGCAGCGGCTACGGCGCGTGGCAGTCGCTGACGGCGGCGTTCGCCGAGTGCGACCGTGTCGGCAAGCGCCGCTGCGTGCTCGCCGGTCACGCGAGCGAGGCGTGGAACGACGTGATCCGCACGCTGCGCAGGGGCCCGGCCAAGCGCGTCCGCTACGACATGGTCGTCGGCTCCGCGCTCTCCTACCTCTACTCGCCCGACGGCGTGCCGTGGCTGATGAAGGAGATCAAGCGTCTCCACCGCGCGCTGTTCGGCCGCAGCTCGCTGCGCGTCGACGCGTGGCGGCCCGGGGCGGTCCAGCGTCGCGTGAGCGACCGGTTGCCCCTCCCCGGTCCGTACGCCGCCGGCGGCTGGGCCCGCACCGGCAACGCGTTCGCCGGGGTGGCGTGCTCCGACTCCGACAACCCGGAGGCCCCGAGCGCCTGGATCGCCGCGGGCAACCGCGCCGACAAGGCCTCACCGTGGTTCGGCAAGCTCTGGACCTGGGCCTCCAGCCCGTGCGCCCGCTGGCCCGAGGCGCTCCAGGAGGACCGCTTCGCCGGGCCCTTCGACGTCGCTCCGGCCAACCCGGTCCTGGTCGTCGGCAACACCTACGACCCGGCCACGCCGCTCCACGGCGCCCGGGCGGTCAACCGGCTGCTCGACGGCTCGCGGCTGCTCGTCCTCGACGGCTGGGGCCACGGCGCGCTGGCGGGCAGCCCGTGCATCGACGACGCCTACGCGGCCTACCTCGTCGACGGCGCCCTGCCCCGCCCCGGGACGGTCTGCCGGCCCCGCCGCGCCCTCTACCCGCGCTGACCGGTCAGGCGAAGGGGTCGGGGAGGGCACCGGGGAGCCCGGCGAGGAGCTCGCGGGCGCGGCCGGCGACCTTGTGCTCGACGAGCACCTCGTAGCGGGTGGCGACCACCTGGGTGACGGAGGCGAAGTCGCGGCGGCCCCGCGTCGCGGCGTACCCCACCCACGCCCAGGCGGCGCCGAAGAAGGCGCCGGTGACGGCCGCGAACAGGACGACCCCGACCACGCTGCCCTCGGCGAAGAGCGCGAAGACCAGTCCGATGAAGAGGCCGAACCACAGTCCTGACAGGCCGCCGCCGGCCAGGACGCGGCCCGTCGTGAGCCGGCCGGTGATGCGCTCGATCCGCTTGAGGTCGGTGCCGACGATCATGCAGTGCTCGACCGGGAACTCCTCGTCGGCGAGGAAGTCGACGGTGCGCTGGGCGGCCGCGTAGTCGTCGTAGACCGCGAGCGACTGCGGGTACTCCAACCGCAGCGGACGGTCGCCGGGGACCGGGGACTGGGTGCTCATGCCTCGAGTCTGCCCCTTCGCCCTAGGATGGGGGCCGTCCCCGAGAGCCCGTCCCCAGGAGCAGCACCGTGGCCCGTGTCGTCGTCGACGTCATGCCCAAGCCGGAGATCCTCGACCCCCAGGGCAAGGCGGTGCTCGGAGCACTGCCCCGCCTCGGCTTCGAGGGGGTGACCGACGTCCGCCAGGGCAAGCGCTTCGAGCTCGAGGTCGAGGGCGAGGTCACCGACGAGATGCTCGCGTCGGTCGAGAAGATGGCCGAGACGCTGCTCTCGAACCCCGTCATCGAGAACTTCGCGGTCTACGTCGAGACCGAGGCCGCCAGCGAGGTCGCGGAGTGAAGGTCGGGGTCGTCACCTTCCCGGGCTCGCTCGACGACCACGACGCGCGCCGCGCGGTCACGATCGGCGGCCACGAGGCGGTCGCGCTCTGGCACGGCGACCACGACCTGCGCGACGTCGACGCGGTCGTCCTGCCCGGCGGGTTCTCCTACGGTGACTACCTGCGCTGCGGCGCCATCAGCCGCTTCGCGCCGGTCATGACCGAGGTCGTCGAGGCGGCCCACCGGGGCATGCCGGTCCTCGGCATCTGCAACGGCTTCCAGATCCTCTGCGAGTCCCACCTGCTGCCCGGCGCCCTGATCCGCAACGACCACCGGAAGTTCGTCTGCCGCGACCAGCGGCTGCGCATCGAGAACGCCTCGACCGCCTGGACCAACGCCTACGAGCCCGGCGACGAGATCACCGTCGTCCTCAAGAACGGCGAGGGCGGCTTCGTCGCCGACGAGCCGACGCTCGACCGGCTCGAGGGCGAGGGGCGGGTCGTCGCGCGCTACCTCGACGACAACCCCAACGGCTCGCTGCGCGACATCGCCGGCATCACCAACGAGCGCGGCAACGTCGTCGGCCTGATGCCCCACCCCGAGCACTCCGTGGAGGAGCTGACCGGGTCGGGCACCGACGGGCTGGGGTTCTTCACCTCGCTCGCCGCGGCCCTGCTGGGCTGACCGCCCATGAGCCCCCAGCTGTTCCGCCGCGTCGCCGTCGCTGAGGCCTTCACCTGGGCCGGGCTGCTGGCCGGGATGTTCCTGAAGTACGTCACCGGGACCACCGAGCTCGGCGTCCAGGTCTTCGGGATGCTCCACGGGGTGGTCTTCATCGGCTACCTGCTGACCACCCTCGTGGTCGCGGTCGACCAGCAGTGGTCGGCCCGCCGCGCCCTGCTCGGCCTCGCCTGCGCCGTCCCGCCTTTCCTCACCCTCTGGTTCGAGCGGTACGCCGCGAGCCGCGACCTCCTCGCCGACCGGTGGCGGCTGCGGACGGCTGACCCGGCGACCGCGACCGAACGGCTGGTCGCCTGGCTCGTGCGCCACCCGGCACGCGGCGCCGTCGCCGGGCTCGCCGGTGTGGCCGTCCTGACCGGCGCCGCGCTGCTGGTCGGCCCGCCGGTCTGACTCAGGCGCCGACCGGCGCGCCGATCCGGACCAGGTGCCGCTCGGCGGCCCGGGCCGCGGGGTGGGCGACGGCCGCCGCCGTGACGCCGATCGCGGCGATGACGACCCAGCCGGCCACCCCCCACTCGAGGGCCAGGAAGGTGAACAGGGCCGGGAAGATGATCGGCTCCAGCTGGTAGCCGAGGCCCCAGACGCCCTGGTAGTCGCCGAGGCGCCGGTGGTCGCTGAGCTCCGACGTCAGGCCCCAGTCGGCGGCGGACTGCCACAGCTCGGCGCCGGTGATGGTGACGTGGCCGGCCCAGATCAGGACGATCGAGACCCAGCCCACCGTGTCGTGGGTGACGGCGATGACGGCGCAGGAGACGAGGAACGCCCAGCCCGACCACCGCACCGCGCGTAGCGACCCGGTCACCGAGTCGGCCACCCGCGACGCCCGGACCTGGAGCAGCACCGCGAGCACGGTGTTGGTGCCGAACAGCCACGCCAGCAGCACCGGCGGGGCGTCCGTGCGCTCGACCAGCCACAGCGGCACCACGACGTTGAGCAGCACCTGGTTGGACGACAGCACCCCGTTGCAGGCGGCCAGGACGACGAAGCCGGTGTTGCGCCAGGCGGCGGGGGAGGCAGTGACCCCGTCGGCGACCGTCTCGACCGGCACCGACCGGGTCAGCCTCGGCAGCGTCGTCGCGATCATGATCGCGTTGAGGACCAGGAGCCCGCCGGTCAGCAGGGGGATCAGTCGGACCGCATCGGTCCCCAGGCCGAGGGCGACGCCGCTCGCGCCGGCGCCGAGCGTGTAGCCGACGTTGCGGGCCGCTCTCATGTAGGCGAGCGCCCGGACCCGGACCTCGCGGGGGAAGACCGCGATCCGGTAGACGTTGCGGGCGTTGCGCGCCGCGGTCTCGACGACGGCGAGGACCGACAGCATCGTGACGAAGCCGGCCATGCCGCCGATGACGGGCCACGCGAAGTAGAGGCCGGCCTCGAGCGCCGAGGCGAGCACCCACAGCGGCTTGGCGCCGACCCGGTCGGCCAGCCGTCCGAGCGGCAGCTGGAGCACGAGCGCCACGCCCGCGGCGATCGAGAGCCCGAGCCCGACCTCGGCCCCGCTGAGCCCGACGACCCGGGTGAAGAAGAACGCGGTGCCGGTGAGGAACGAGCCGGTGGCGAAGGCCGAGAGCACGCACTGGAGCGCGAGGTCGCGCTCGAGCTTCGTCGGCGGGACCACGGCCCGCCACCACCTCAGGAACATCCGGACCCCCCGCTCGTACTATCTCGACGTCAAGATACTACGACTCGGCCTGCACCCACCCGTCACCGCTTGCCGCGGCGCAACGCCTTCCAGGTCGTCCCGGTCACGATGCCGTTGGCGGTCTGGTCGCGGCGGCCCTGGTAGGCCTTGACCGCCTTCACGGTCGCCTGGTTGAAGACCCCGGTGACCTTGAGGTCGAGCGTCGCGCTGGCCGCCTTCAGGGCCCGCTGCACGCGGCGTACCTCCTCTCCGGCGGAGCCGAGCTTGAGGACCGGGTGGGGTCCGACCGCGTGGAGGCTCATCCAGTGCACCCGCCCCCATGTGCGGGTGGCGCTGAAGCCGTGGGAGGTCTGCCAGGCGTTGGCGGCCTCGATGGTGCGCTCGTTGTAGGTGCCGTGGAGCTTGCCGTCGTAGAGCCCGGCCTCCGTGAGCAGGCACTGGAGCGCCATGACCTGGTTGGTGGCGGTCGTGTCCTCGCCGAGCACTTGGTAGGTGTCGAGGTTGACCTTGGTCCCGCCGCAGTGCTGGACCCGGGGGGCCCACGAGCCCTTGCCGAGGTCGAGCCAGTTGCTGTCGATGTTGATGCTCACGCCGCCCCACGTCTCGGTGTGGCCGCCGCGGTACTGCTTCATCCGGCCGCCGGGGCGCCAGCCGTCCTCGCGGATGTAGGTGGTGGAGGTGTTGGCGTTGCCGTCCCACCGCGCGATCCAGATCCGGCTCGGGAGGTTGAAGGCGTCGGGCCGGTCGACGCGCGCGTCGTCGAGCATCTTGATGCCGGAGCTGGCACTGGAGTAGACGCCGGTGACGTAGCCGAGCGCCTCGATCTTCGTGTTGTAGGCCGACAGGAAGTGCATCGCCGACTCGCGGCAGCGGGTGTTGGTGACGTCGAAGCCCTCGAGGTCGTACCACAACGTGCTCTTCGGGGCGATCCCGAGCGCCTGCGCGGCCTCGACCGTCTTGACCGCCTCACGGCGTGCCTGGCGGCGCGCCTTGGGGTAGGTCCCGCCGCTGCCCGGGCGGGTGCGGATCGTCGGGTCGTTGCCGTAGCGCGGGAAGCTCGGGTGGCAGGCGGCCTGGGGGCCGAGCGTGATGGGGAGCAGCTTCCAGCCCTTGCGGAGCTGGGTGGCGACCCACTTCTTCGTGAGGTTCGGCTGGTCGCGGCAGCCGCGGCTGTCGCCGGAGATGTAGATCCCGACGGCCAGGAACGGTGAGTGCTTCAGCCAGGCGTTCATCGAGCGCTGGGTGGGCGCGAGGCACTGGTCGAAGCCGTGGCCGGTGAAGTTGCCGGGGGTGGCGACGTTGCCGGCACCCGCGGGGGACGGGGTGGCGAGGGGGGCGCTCGCGACGACGGCAGCGGTCAGCAGGCCGGTCAGCCAGCGGCGGACGGGGGTACGCATGGTGGGCTCCAGGGGAAGGGGGCGTGCCGCACCATAACCCCACCAGTCACACCCGTATCAGGTGTTCGAGGGAACTACAGACCTGTAGTTCCCCCGACCCTGATCCTGAGGCAGCCAGGTCGGCCACCGGTGCGGGCTCCGGGTCGCGCTCGACGACGGCCGCGGGCGCCGTACGCCGCAGCAGGCCGGCGACCGTGACGACCAGCGCCGTGCCGGCGAAGGCGGCCGAGGTGAGGAACGCCGCCCGGGCGCCGGGCACGAAGCTCTCCGGGACCGCGCCGGCTGCGTAGACCGACGCGACGACCGCGACGCCGATCGCGGCGCCGAGCTGCTGGGTGGTCTGCAGCAGGCCGGAGGCGGCTCCGGCGTGCTCGGGCTCCACGCCGGCCAGCACGGTCGCGGTGACCGGCATGAAGACCAGCGCCCCGCCCGTGCCGGCGAGCAGCATCGGCAGCAGCACGCCCCCGACGTACGTCGAGGTCTCGCCGACCCCGCTGAGCAGCACGAAGGAGAGGGTGAGCAGGGCGGTGCCGACCGCGATCAGCCGGGGTGCGCCGACCCGGCCCAGCAGCTGCGGCGTCACGCGGGACATCCCGAAGATCGCCAGGCTGAAGGGCAGGAACGCGAAGCCGGTCGCGAGTGGCCCGAGCCCGAGGACCCGCTGGTCGTACTGGACGGTGAGGAAGAACATCGAGAGCTGCCCGCCGACCACCAGCGCCATGACCACGAGGGCGAGCACGCGCTGCCGGTCGCGGAGCAGGGCCGGGCGCACCATCGGGTGCGGGTGACGCCGCTCGGTGCGGACCAGCAGGGCCAGCGAGAGCAGGCCGAGGACGACGCCGCCGACCGTGCGGGCGGAGAGCCAGCCGTGCTCGGGCGCCTGCACGAGCGCCCACACCAGCGAGGTCGCGCCGAGGGTGGCGGTGACGGCGCCGACCACGTCGAAGCGGCCATCGCGACGCGGGGTCTCGTCGACGAAGCGGGGCACGAGCATCAGCACGGCGAGGCCGATCGGGACGTTGATGAAGAGGGTCCAGCGCCACGAGCCGACGTCGGTCAGCAGCCCGCCGAGGACGAGCCCGATCGAGGCGCCGCCGGAGGAGACGGCGCCGAAGAGGGCGAGCGCGCGGTTGCGGGCAGCGGTGTCCGGCGCGTTGGTCGTGAGCAGGGCCAGGACGCTGGGCGCGGCCATCGCGGCGCCGACGCCCTGGAGCGTGCGGGCGGCGACCAGCTGGCCGGGCGTCTGGGCCAGCCCGCCGAGCAGCGAGGAGACCGTGAAGAGGGCGAGGCCGCCCTGGAAGAGCAGCCGCCGGCCGCGGACGTCGCCGAGGCGACCCCCGAGCAGCAGCAGTCCGCCGAAGGCGAGCGTGTAGGCGTTGAGGACCCAGGAGAGGGCGGCCGGACCGAAGCCGAGGTCGGCGTCGATGCGGGGGAGGGCGACGTTCACGACGGTCGCGTCGAGCACCAGCATCAGCTGGGCCACGAGCACGATCGCGATCCCCGTCGCCGCGCGGGTAGCGTCCGGCGGCAGCTCGGTGGGGAGCTCGCTCGGGGCGCCGGTGGGGCGGGAGAGGAGTGTCACGGGAGAGTCCTGTTCTGGCCGGAGCGGCCGGTGTACTCTTAGCGGAGAAGTTCTCCGCTTCCCTGAACAGTAGCGGAGACTATCTCCACTTAGTAAGGGGTGAGTGATGCGCGCCGATGCGCAGCGCAACCGCGACCGGATCGTCGAGGTCGCGCGCGAGGTGTTCCGCGACCACGGCTACGACGCCTCCCTCGACCTCGTCGCCAAGACCGCCGGGGTCGGCGCCGGGACGCTCTACCGCCACTTCCCGACGCGCGAGAACCTGCTCGACGCGATCATGCAGAGCTGGGTCGACCGGGTGCAGGAGACGACCGAGAAGGTGCTCGCCTTCGAGGGCGAGCCGCGCGACCTGCTCGTCCGCTGGCTCGAGGCCTACGCCGAGCTGATCAGCCTCCACAAGGGCGGGCCTGCCAAGCTCACCGCCGCGATGGGCAACCCGCAGAGCCCGATCGCCCACAAGTGCGGCGTGCTCGCCGGCGCCACCCAGCAGGTCGTCGACCGGCTGCGTGCCGAGGACGCGCTGCGCGAAGACGTCGACGCCGTCCGGGTCTGCCAGCTCGTGGGCGGCGTCGCCACCGTCGCCGACAACGCCGACCAGCCGGTCGCGCAGGTGCGGCCACTGCTCGAGGTCGTCGCCGACGGACTGCTGCGCTGACCCGCGACGTACGCCGGTAGATTGACCGCGTGCTCGACACCGTCGCCACCGCCGCCGAGGACCCCCACCACGACCAGCCCTGGTCCGAGCTCGGGCTGAAGCCCGACGAATACCAGCGGATCCGCGAGATCCTGGGCCGTCGCCCCACCAGCAGCGAGCTGGCGATGTACTCGGTCATGTGGAGCGAGCACTGCTCCTACAAGTCGAGCAAGGTCCACCTCAAGCAGTTCGGCGAGATCCCCCAGGAGACGCCGGTCGGCAAGATGCTCGCCGGCATCGGCGAGAACGCCGGCGTGCTCGACATCGGCCAGGGCTACGCCGTCACCTTCAAGGTCGAGTCGCACAACCACCCGTCCTACGTCGAGCCCTACCAGGGGGCCGCGACCGGCGTCGGCGGCATCGTCCGCGACATCCTCGCGATGGGCGCCCGCCCGGTCGCCGTGATGGACCCGCTCCGATTCGGACCGCTCGACGCGGCCGACACCCAGCGAGTCCTGCCGGGGATCGTCGCGGGCGTCGGCGGCTACGGCAACTGCCTCGGCCTGCCCAACATCGGCGGCGAGGCGGTCTTCGACCCGACCTACCTCGGCAACCCGCTCGTCAACGCGCTGTGCGTCGGCGTGCTGCGCCACGAGGACCTCCACCTCGCCAAGGCGTCGGGCACCGGCAACCGCGTGGTGCTCTACGGCGCGCGGACCGGAGGCGACGGCATCGGCGGGGTCTCCGTCCTCGCGTCCGAGACCTTCGACGAGGGCGGTCCCGCCAAGCGGCCCAGCGTCCAGGTCGGCGACCCCTTCATGGAGAAGCTGCTCATCGAGTGCACCCTCGAGCTCTTCGCCGCCGGCGTGGTCGCGGGCATCCAGGACCTCGGCGGTGCCGGTCTCTCCTGTGCCACGTCCGAGCTCGCCAGCGCCGGCGACGGCGGCATGCACGTCGAGCTCGACCTGGTCCCGCTGCGCGACTCCACGCTCGCGCCTGAGGAGATCCTCATGAGCGAGAGCCAGGAGCGGATGATGGCGGTCGTCGAGCCGGGCGACCTCGAGGCCTTCCTGGAGATCTGCGCGAAGTGGGACGTCGAGGCGGTCGACATCGGCGAGGTGACCGACACCGGGCGGCTGGTCATCGACTGGCACGGCGAGCGCGTCGTCGACGTACCCCCGCGGTCCGTCGCCCACGACGGCCCGACCTACCACCGGCCCTTCGCCCGCCCCGACGAGCAGGACGCGCTCCAGGCCGACCGGGCCGAGCGGCTGCCGCGGCCGGCGACCGGGGAGGAGCTGCGCGAGACGCTGCTGCGCCTCGCCGGCAGCCCCAACCTCTGCGACAAGTCGTGGATCACCGACCAGTACGACCGCTACGTCCGCGGCAACACCGTGCTCTCCCAGCCCAGCGACTCCGGCATGGTCCGCGTCGACGAGCAGACCAACCTCGGGGTCTCGGTGTCGACCGACTGCAACGGCCGCTTCGCGCGCCTCGACCCCTACGCCGGCGCCCAGCTCGCCCTCGCCGAGAGCTATCGCAACGTGGCGACCGGTGGCGCCCGACCGCTCGCGGTCAGCGACTGCCTCAACTTCGGCTCGCCCGAGGATCCTGCGGTCATGTGGCAGTTCGCCGAGGCCTGCCGCGGCCTCAAGGACGCCTGCCTCGAGCTCGGCATCCCGGTGACCGGCGGCAACGTCAGCCTCTACAACCAGACCGGGGAGACCGCGATCCTGCCGACCCCCGTCGTCGCCGTCCTCGGCGTCGTCGACGACGTCACCAAGCGCACCCCGACCGGCTTCCGGGCGGAGGGCGAGGAGGTGTGGCTGCTCGGCGAGACCCGCGAGGAGCTCTCGGGCTCGGAGTGGGCCCACGTCGTCCACGGCCACCTCGGCGGGATGCCGCCCCAGGTCGACCTCGCCGCCGAGCAGCGGCTTGCGGCGTTCTTCGCCGAGGGTGTCGGGCTGCTGACCAGCGCCCACGACCTCTCCGACGGCGGCCTCGGCCACGCGCTCGTGGAGTCGGTGCTCCGCGACGGCGTCGGGGCGACGGTGTCCCTCGACGGCGACGCCTTCGTCGCGCTGTTCTCCGAGTCCGCGGCCCGCGCCGTCGTGACCGTGTCGCCCGAGGACGCGGAGCGGCTCGCGTCCCTGGCGCAGTCCCACGGCGTGCCCCTCACCCGGATCGGCGCGACCGGCGGCGACGCGCTGGTGGTCGAGGGCCAGTTCGAGGTCGGTCTCGAGGAGCTGCGGCAGGTGTGGACCGTCACGCTGCCGGCCGTGCTGGGCTGACTGGTCTAACACCCCGTGGCCGCCGGGTGCGGCCGCTGCTTGACTCCCCGCAGGGCTTGGCGCCCGGCCGGGCCAGGGGAGGTTCCATGGACACCACTGCACGCCGCCGCGCCTTCGCGGTCGGCGTCATCACCACCGCGCTCGTCGGCCCGACGCTCGTCGTCACCTCGCCGGCCCACGCTGACCCGATCAGCGAGACCCGTGCCATCCGCAAGGCCGTCACCCTGACCGGCGTCCGTGAGCACCAGCAGGCGTTCCAGCAGATCGCGAACGCCAACGGGGGCACCCGTGCCTCGGGGACGCCGGGCTACGACGCCTCGGCCGACTACGTCGAGGACAAGCTCACCGCCGCCGGCTACACCGTGACCCGGCAGCCCTTCGACTTCGCCTACTACCAGCTCCTCGCCACGCCGGAGTTCCAGCAGATCAGCCCGAGCGCGGTGACCTACGCCGAGGGCATCGACTTCGCGGACATGGCGTACTCGGGCTCCGGCAACGTGACGGCCGCCGTGCAGGGCGTCGACCTGTTGCTCCCCCCGGGCCCCACGGCCAACACCAGCACCAGTGGCTGCGAGGCCGGCGACTTCGCCGGCTTCATCCCCGGCAACATCGCCTTGATGCAGCGGGGCAGCTGCGCGTTCGGGCTGAAGGCGGCCAACGCGGAGGCTGCGGGCGCGGTGGGGGTGATCATCTTCAACGAGGGCCAGCCCGGCCGCACTGACACGCTCTTCGGCACTCTGGGGGCCCCGGCCGGCATCCCCGCGATCGGCACGTCGTTCGCCCTCGGGCAGGAGCTGGCGAACACGCCCGGCCTGACCGTCCGGATCGAGGTCGAGGCGATCTCGGAGATCCGCTCCACGGTGAACCTCTCTGCGCAGACCAGCGGTGACGCCAACAACGTCGTGGTCGTCGGGGCGCACCTCGACAGCGTGGCCGGTGGCCCGGGCATCAACGACAACGGGTCGGGATCGGCGGCGATCCTGGAGATCGCGGAGCAGTTCAAGCGGCTCAACATCAGTCCGCGCAACCAGGTCCGGTTCATGTGGTTCGGTGCCGAGGAGAACAACCTGATCGGGTCCTCCTTCTACGTCAGCAGCCTGTCCGAGGCGGAGCTCGGCCGGATCCGCGCCAACCTCAACTTCGACATGATCGGCTCGCCCAACTTCGTCCGTTTCGTCTACGACGGCGACAACTCGGCGTTCCCGGTGAGTGGCGGTGCGACCGACGGGCCCCAGGGCTCGGGCGAGATCGAGCGGATCTTCCGCGACTACTTCGTCTCCCAGAACCTGCCGTCGTCGGAGACGCCGTTCAACGGGCGCAGCGACTACGGGCCCTTCATCGCCCAGGGGATCCCCGCGGGTGGGCTGTTCACGGGTGCCGAGGGCGTCAAGACCGCGGCCGAGGCGGCGGTCTACGGCGGTACGGCGGGTGTGGCCTACGACCCGTGCTACCACCAGGCCTGCGACACCTTCGCCAACAACAGCAACACCGCGCTCGATCAGATGTCCGACGCCGCGGCCCAGGCGACGTTGCTGCTCGCCAAGCGCAACCTCACCCGGAAGCCGCTCGTCGACCCGGCGCAGCCGGTCAGTGCCACGGCCGGCGCCAGCGTCGGTGGCGGCGGGCTCCACCCCGACCACGGCGAGGAGGTCGCCCGCTGAGGACCTAGGTTGGGGCGGTGACGTCCCCGCTGCGACCTCTTTCCCGTCGAGGCCTTCTCGGGGCCTCGGCGGCGACGCTGCTCGCGGCCTGCTCCGAGGAGGCTCCGGTGTCGACCAGCCCCGGCGACCGCACGATCCGCTACGGCGACCACCCCGACCAGTTCGGCGAGCTGAGCCTTCCCGAGGACGATGCCCGTGGCCTGGTCGTGGTCGTCCACGGCGGTTTCTGGAAGCCGCAGTACGGCATCGAGTACGCCCGCCCGCTGGTGCCGAGCCTGGTCGAGGACGGCTGGGCGACCTGGGCCGTCGAGTACCGCCGTTCCGGGGCTCGCGCCACCCTCCCCGACGTGAGGGCCGCGGTCGACCATGTCGCCGAGCTCCCGGTCGACGTCGACACGATCGTCGGGCTCGGCCACTCCGCAGGCGGTCATCTCGTGACCTGGGCCGCGGCCGGGGGCGGGCTGACCCACGTCGTCTCCCAGGCCGGGGTGCTCGACCTCGTCGCGGCGTACGACGCGGGGCTGGGTGGCGGCGCCGTCGAGTCGTTCCTCGGTCATCCGCCGGGGCCGGCGGACCGGGAGACCGACCCGGTCCGGATGGTCCCCCTCGACGTGCCGGTGTGGTGCGTGCACGGCACCGACGACGACGTCGTCCCGATCGCCCAGTCCCGCTCCTACGTCGCCGCGGCCACCGACGCCGGGGCGACCGCCGAGCTGGTCGAGGTCGACGGCGACCACTTCGCGGTCATCGACCCGGCGACCGACGCCTGGACGACCCAGCTCGAGCTGCTGCGCTCGTTCTGAGGGCTCGTCCGAGCGGTAGTCCGGTGGATTTGTGTCGGTCCGAGGCCGAATCGCGACACATATCAACCGGACTACCGAGTCACGCCGCCCGCGCGACCAGCTCGCCGGTCTCGTCGAGCACCGGCCAGTCCCGCGGGCGCGGCACCGTCCGGACCTCGCGGGTCAGGGTCGGGATCAGCGCGCTGAGCGCCGCCGCGACCAGGAGCGCCAGCGTCGCGGCCTGCCCGCCCCACGCCTCGAGCAGCCAGCCGCCGAGCAACGGAGCGAGCGGGATCGTGGTGAAGCCGAGGAACTGCTGGGCGCTGGCGAGCCGCCCCTGCAGGGCGTCGGGCGTGATCGCGACCCGGTAGGACTGGCCACCGGCGTTGCCGGCGGGGTTGAGCAGCAGCCCGACGAAGAGCATCGCCCCGACGACCCAGGCCGAGGGCCAGAACGCCAGCGGGACCAGCAGCGGCACCCACACCCACGCGACGCTGATGGTGAGGTGGCCGGTCCGCATCCGGTCGATGATCCACGGGGCGGCGAGGGCGCCCAGGACGCCACCGGCGCCGGCCAGGGCCTCGACGAGTCCGATCGTCGTCGACGGGACGCCCTCCTGCACCAGTCGCAGCACCGCGACGTAGAAGACCGCGTTGACCACGAGGTTGACGCTCGCCGAGAAGGCCGCGGTCGCCCGGAAGTAGGGCCGCGCGAGGAGGTAGCGGAGGCCCTCCGCGAGCTCGGCCACCGGCCGTTGGCGGGTACGCCGGGTCGGGGCGAGGTCGGTCCGGACCCGGGCGACGGTGACCAGGGAGACGACATAGCTGACGGCGTCGACGAGGAACGGGAGCGGCCGTGCGACGGCGTAGAGGATGCCGCCGAGCGGTCCGCCGAGGAGCGATGCGACGTGGTGACGGGCCTGGTTCTGGCTGATCGCGGTCGGCAGCTCCTCGCGGGTCACGACCTGGCGGACCGCCGACATCTCCGTCGGCATGTAGAAGCCCGCGGCGACGCCGGTGCCGAACGCGACGACCACCAGGTGCGCCAGCGTGAGGGCCCCGAGGAAGCCGGCGACGGCCGCGGAGCCGGCGAGCGCGGCGCCGAGTGCGCTCGACGCGAGCAGCAGCCGGCGCTTGTCGACGGCGTCGGCCACGACCCCGGCCGGGAGCAGCGCCAGCGCGATGCCGAGCGTGTGGGCGCCGACCGGCAGCGCCGCCATCAGTGCCGAGCCGGTCAGTGCGTAGCCGACGAGCGGGAGCACGAAGAGGGACGCGCCCGTGCCGAGCTGGCTGACGGCCTCGCCGACCCAGAGGCGGGTGAAGTCGCGGTTGCGGGCGAGGGAGCGGTAGCCGGTCATAAGCGCAAGAGTAAGTGCGCAACAGTCATTGCGCAAGTAGTCTTGCGCAATGACGCGTGCGGATAGGGTGGCGACATGAAGCGGCACGTCCACGACCCCACCGTCCTGCGCGCCATCGCCCACCCGGTGCGGAACCGGATCCTCGGCGAGCTGTCCGCCCAGGGCCCGCTGCGCGCCGCCGACCTCTCCGCCGAGCTCGGAGTCCCGGCCAACCAGGCCTCCTTCCACCTGCGTCAGCTCGCGAAGTACGGCCTGGTCGAGGAGGCCGTCGGTGAGGGGAGGGACCGCCGTGACCGGGTCTGGCGGCTCGCCGACGAGACCGGTCTCGACCTCGACATCACCGAGATGGAGAAGCAGCCGGGCGGGGCCGCCGCGGCGGCCGTCTTCCGGTCCCAGGCGGCCGGCTGGGCGCACGAGCTGGTCGACACGGCCTACTCCGAGTCGCGTCGCGACGGCGTCCACCGATCGATCACCGACCAGACGTTGCGGCTGACGCCGGAGGAGGCGCGCGCGCTCACCGAGGAGCTCAGCGACGTGCTCAACGCGTGGGTTCGACGGACGCGGGGCCGCGACCCGGAGCGGCTCACCTACTCCTACCTCGCGATGCTCCAGCCGCTGCCCGATCAGCGCGCGAAGACCGACGACGCCTAGGCTCGGGGACATGCCAGCCCGGTTGCGCGTCGCCGACCCCGCCGCGGTCGCCGCTGCTCTCGAGAGCCGCGAGCCGGCCGACCTCCGGCTCCTCGTCAAGCACTTCCTCGCGGTCCTCGCCGAGCGCGCGCCCGGCCGCTCGGTCGAGGTCCGGGTGCCGCCGTACGCCGCGGTGCAGGCCGTCCCCGGGGTCCGCCACACCCGCGGCACGCCGCCGGCCGTGGTCGAGACCGACGCCGAGACCTGGATCGCCCTCGCCACCGGCGCGCTGTCGTGGGCCGAGGCGGTCGACGGCGGCCGCATCCAGGCCTCCGGCGAGCGGGCCGAGCTCGCGCCCTACCTGCCGCTGAGCTGAGGCCGCGGCCCAGCCGGATGGTGCGCACCCGGCACGCGGACGTCTAGCGTGGTGCCTCCCGCCGTCGAAGGGACCGTCATGGCCGACTCGATCCTCAGCATCGTTCCCCCGGTGGTCGCGATCATCCTCGTGGTCGCGACCCGGAAGGTGGTGCTGAGCCTGGGGCTCGGCGTCCTGAGCGCCGCCTTCCTCGTCAGCGACTACCGGCCGTGGGACACCGTCGTGCTGGTCTGGGAGTCCTTCGCGGGTCTCTTCTGGGCCGACGGGGCGGTCAACACCGGCAAGGTCTACATCCTGGTCTTCACCCTGGCGCTCGGCGTCATCACCGCGGTGGTGCTGATGAGCGGCGGCAGTGCCGCGTTCTCCGAGTGGGCGTCGCGCCGGGTGTCGACCCGCCGCGGGGCCCAGGGTGTCGCCGGCGGTCTCGGCATCGCGATCTTCATCGACGACTACTTCAACGCACTGGCGGTCGGCCAGGTCGCCCGACCGCTCACCGACCGGCTCCACGTGGCGCGCGCCAAGCTCGCCTACCTCATCGACTCCACGTCGGCCCCGGTCGCGGTCCTGGCGCCCTTCTCGAGCTGGGGCGCCTACATCATCGGCCTGATGGCGCCGATCGTCGCGGAGTCGACGCTCCAGCGCAGCGACGTCGAGGTCTTCGTGCTCTCGGCCGGCCACAACTACTACGCGCTCGCGGCCCTCATCACGGTCGGTCTCGTGATCGCGCTCCAGCTCGACGTCGGCCCGATGCGTCGCGAGGAGCGCCGTGCCATCGCCGAGGGAGAGACCTTCGACAGCGGGGAGGACGTCCCCGGTGAGCTCGCCGAGGACCTGCCGGTCCACGAGCCCGGCCACAAGCGGGCGCTCGTGGTGCCCTTCGTGCTGCTCGTCGTCGGCGTCGTGGGCGGCATGGTGTGGACCGGCGGCACCGCCGCCGGGTCCTGGTCGGTGCTCGACGTGATGTCCAACGCCGACGTCACCGAGGCGCTGATCTACGGCGCCGCGCTCGGGCTGGCGTCCTCGCTCTACTACTACTTCCGCTACACCGGTCCCAACGACGAGTTCCACGGCGGCGTGCTGCGCCAGGGGCTGGTCAGCGGCCTCCGCTCGATGCTGCCGGCCGTGTGGATCCTGCTGCTCGCCTGGATGCTGGGGGCGCTGATCGAGTCGCTCGGCACGGGGGAGTACCTCGCGGGCATCATCGACGACTCGGGCATCGCGGCCGCCTGGCTGGTGCCGGCGATGTTCGTGATCGCCGGGGCGATGGCGTTCTCGACCGGAACCTCCTGGGGCAGCTTCGGCATCCTGCTGCCGATCGCCGGCACGCTCATCACCTCGGTCGGTGAGGCGGAGCTGCTGGTGCCGGCCTTCGGTGCGGTCCTGGCCGGTGCGGTCTTCGGCGACCACTGCTCGCCGATCTCCGACACGACGATCCTCTCCTCGACCGGGGCGGGCTGCAACGTGATCACGCACGTCACCACCCAGCTGCCCTACGCGCTCGTCGGCGCGGTCGCCGCGGGCCTCGGCTACGTCGTCCTGGCCGCCACCGGCAGCGGGCTCGCGGGCTTCGGCGTCATGGTGGTCGTGCTCCTCGCCGTGGCGGCCGTCGCCGCGGTGGTCGGTCGACGGCTCCAGGACGAGATCACCGACCCGGCACCGCTTGCGGCGAGCGCCTCGTGACGGTCGTCGCGTCCGTCCCGACCGAGGACCTGCTCGCCGCAGTGGGGGAGGTCGAGGGGGTCGAGCTGGTGCTGTGGGAGCCGGGAGGCGACCCCGACCCGCGGATCGAGGTCTGCGTCCCGGACTACCGCGACTCCGGGCACTTCCGCCGGCTGGCCGAGCTGCCGGAGCTGCGCCTCGTCCAGACCCAGCTCGCCGGCTTCGACGGCCAGGTCGAGCTGCTGCCCGCCGGGGTGACCCTCTGCAACGCGGCCGGGGTCCACGACGCCGCGACGGCCGAGCACGCCGTCGGCCTCGCCCTCGCGGTGCTCCGAGAGATCCCGGCCGCCGTGCGCGGCCACGGCTCGTGGCAGCAGCTGCGGACGGACATGCGCTCGCTCGCGGACTCCCGGGTGATGGTGCTCGGCTACGGCTCCATCGGCCGCGCCCTCGTCCGCCGGTTGCTCGCCCACGAGGCCGAGGTCACCGCCGTGGCCTCCCGGCCGCGCGAGGACGACCTCGTCGGCCACGTCCACGGCGTCGACGAGCTCGAGCGGCTGCTGCCCGACCAGCACGTGGTCGTCGTCCTCCTGCCGCTCTCCGACCGGACCCGCGGGTTCCTCGGGGCCGAGCGGCTCGCGCTGCTCCCCGACGGTGCGGTCGTCGTCAACGTCGCCCGCGGGGGCGTGCTCGACTCCGACGCGGTCGTCACCGAGGCCGGCCGGCTCCGCTTCGCGCTCGACGTCACCGACCCCGAGCCGCTCCCCGACGGTCACCCCCTCTGGTCGGCTCCCGACGTCCTCGTCACGCCCCACGTCGCCGGCGGCACCACCGCGATGCTGCCCCGGATGGCGGCCCTCGTGCGCGACCAGCTCGCGGCGTACGCCGCGGGGCGGCCGCCCCGCAACGTCGTGCACGTTGGGTGACGGTTTCCCCGGATGTCCGGGGAAGTGGTCACTTCCCGAGGGATCCAGTCACCCGATATGACTGGTTCGCCGGATATCCGGGGAAACCGACCACCCCACCCCCCACTAGGGTCGCCCGCATGACCGATCTCCGCGCCCGTGTGTCCGACGTCCTCCCCGGCATCCGCCGCGACCTCGAGGACCTCGTCAGGATCGAGTCGGTCAGTGCCGACCCGGCCCGGGCTGCGGAGGTGCAGCGCAGCGCCGAGGCGGTCAAGGCGCTCCTCGACGCCGAGGGCTGCGAGACCCGGATCGTCAGCCACGAGGGTGGCGCGCCGGCGGTCATCGCCCACAAGGCCGGCCCCGAGGGTGCGCCGACCGTGCTGCTCTACGCCCACCACGACGTCCAGCCCGAGAACGACCACGCCGACTGGGACTCCCCGCCCTTCGAGCCCACTGCTCGAGAGGATGGGCGGGGAGACCTCAGGCTGTTCGCGCGCGGCGCGGCCGACGACAAGGCCGGCATCGCCGCCCACCTCGCGGCGCTCCGGATCTTCGGCGACGACCTGCCGGTCAGCGTCACCCTCTTCATCGAGGGCGAGGAGGAGGTCGGGTCCGAGACCCTGCCCGACCTGCTGAAGGCCCACCAGGCCGAGCTCGCCGCCGACGTCATCGTCATCGCCGACTCCGGCAACTGGGACATCGGCGAGCCCGCGCTCACCACCAGCCTGCGCGGCCTGGTCCGCGCCGACGTCGAGGTCAGGACCCTGACCCACGCGGTCCACTCGGGCATGTGGGGCGGCCTCGTCCCCGACTCCCTGATGGCGCTGAGCCGCCTGATCACCTCGCTGCACGACGACGAGGGCAACGTCGCGGTCGCCGGCCTCCACGCCGGCCCGGCTGCCGACGTCGTCTACCCCGAGGAGCGGCTGCGCGCCGAGTCGGGTGCGACCGCCGACGTCGAGTGGATCGGCAGCGGCTCGGTCGTCGAGCGGCTCTGGACGAAGCCGTCGCTCAGCATCACCGGCCTCGACGCGCCCAAGGTCGACGGCGCCAGCAACACCCTCGTCCCGGCCGCCCGCTGCCGGATCTCGATGCGCATCGCCCCCGGCGACACCACCGCCAACGCCGTCGAGTGCCTCCGGCGCCACGTCGAGGCCCACGTCCCGTGGGGCGCGAGCGTGGACTTCACGGTCGTCGACACCGGGGAGGCCACCGCGATCGACGCGACCGGTCCGGCGTACGACGCCGCACGGGCCGCCTTCACGGAGGCGTGGGACGGGACGGCGCCGGTCGACATGGGGGTGGGCGGGTCGATCCCCTTCATCGCCGAGTTCCTCGAGGCGTTCCCGCAGGCCAGCGTGCTGGTCACGGGGGTCGAGGACCCCGACACCCGCGCCCACGGCGCGAACGAGGGCCTGCACCTCGCCGAGTTCGAGAAGGTCCTGCTCGCCGAGGCGCTGCTGCTGCAGCACCTGGGCTGAGCGCCTGCCGACCGCTCAGTACGCGGACAGGACGTCGCATTCACTGGTGATGGCTGTCACCGTGGGGGCGGGGAGGGAGCACACGCGAGACGAAAGGCCCGCAGATGCTCCCGTTGGAGAGGACGACCAGCCGTCGCCGGTTCCTCGGCTACGTGCTGGGAGGTACGACGCTCGTCGCGGCCGCCGACCTGGTGGTCGCGAGCCCGGCGTCCGCCGCCGGCGTACCCACGCCGCCTCAGGTCGCCGAGGTCTACGACCTCAACGACTTCATCACCGACGCCGCCCGTCCGACGGCCAACCTGGTCACGGTCGAGGTGCGTGAGGACGGCACCGCCCACTTCGCGCTGCCGCGCTCGGAGAACGGCCAGGGCATCGTCACCTCGACGGCCATGCTCATCGCCGAGGAGCTCGACCTCCCGCTCGACCGGGTCGAGGTCACCCTCGCCCCGGCCCGCCCGGAGCTCCTGTTCAACCAGCTGACCGGCGGCTCGACGACCACGACGTCGACCTACACCCCCGTCCGCGTCGCCGCGGCCGTCGCCCGGATGGCGCTGCTCGAGGCCGCCGCGATCGTGCTCGGCGACACCGTCGAGCTCCTGAAGTCCAAGGACGGCGTCATCACCGCCCCCGACGGCAGCAGCGTGACCTACGCCGAGGTCGCGGCGCGGGCCGCCGGCGGCGGCACCCGCGCGGTCGAGGTGGAGCTCAAGGACCGCTCCGAGTTCCGGATGATCGGTACGGCGCGCAACCGCACCGACGCCCGCGAGGCCGTGACCGGCCGCAAGCAGTACGTCACCGACCTCGACGTCAAGGGCGCGCTGCCGACGATGGTCTGCCGCGCCCCCACGCTCAACGGCACCCCCGTCCGGCTGCGCAACCGCCGGCAGGTGCTGCGGATGGACGGTGTCACCCACGTCGCGAAGGTCGCGACCGGGATCGCGGTCCGGGCCCGCACCTTCGGCCAGTGCATCGACGCCATCCGCGCGATGGACGTCGAGTGGGCCGACGGCCCGGTGGCCGGCCAGTCCGACGGCGACATCGTCGAGGAGCTGAAGGCCCTCGACCCCGACCTGCCCCCGCTCCCGACCAACCCGCTGGCCGAGGTGGTCGAGGAGGAGTTCCTCTTCTACTTCCGCAGCAACTCCCCGATGGACACCAACGCCGCGATCGCCGACGTCCGTGAGGACTCCGCGGAGATCTGGAACGCCTGCAAGGTCCCGATCACCGCGCAGGAGACGATCGCCGCCGAGCTCGGCCTGACCCCGGACAAGGTCGTCTTCCACGTCGTGCAGGGAGGCGGCTCGTTCGGCCGGCGGCTCTTCTTCGACGCCGCCCTCGAGGCGGCCCGCATCAGCAAGGCCATGGGCAAGCCCGTGAAGCTGATGTGGCACCGGGCCGACGACGCCCGCGCCGGCCGCACGCATCCGATGTCCACCAGCCGGGTCCGGGCCGTGGTCGCCGGCGGACAGGTCCTGGCCTTCCAGCAGGGCCACACCAGCGTCGAGACCGACTACCGCCACGGCCTGGGCGAGATCCTCAGCGCCACGGCCGCCGACCTGCCGGCAGGCCTGGGCAACATGGGCTTCGCCCAGTCGATCTTCGCGATGACCCAGGAGCTGCCCTACGACTTCGGCGCCGTGGCGCAGACGCTGCTCGAGACCGACGAGCGCTTCAACACCGGCAGCATGAGGAACATCTACTCGCCCGACGTCCGGACGGCGAACGAGCTCGTCGTCGACAAGATCGCCCGCAGGCTCGACCTCGACCCGCTCGAGATGCGGCTGAGGTTCTGCCGCAGCGACCGCGTGCGCGGCGTGCTGGAGCGCGCCGCCGAGGTCGGCGACTGGGGTCGGTCGATGCCGGCCGGCACGGCCCAGGGGATCGCGATCCACAAGGAGTACAAGGGCGCCAGTGCGTGCGTCGCCGAGATCGACTGCCGGCCGGCCACGGTCGGACGCGACGTCCCCCGGGCGGTGACCGGACCGCGGGTCACCCGGGTGACGTTCGTGATCGACGCCGGCCTCGTGGTCAACCCGCGAGGTCTCGAGGCCCAGATGCAGGGCGGGATCAACGACGGGATCGCCCAAGCGCTGACCTCCAGCCTCCACCTGCGCGACGGCCACTTCCTCGAGGCGAGCTGGGACAACTACTTCTACACGCGCCAGTGGAACACCCCGCCCGAGGTGAGGGTCGTGGTCATGCCGAGCGACTCGGGCCAGCCGGGCGGTGCGGGCGAGGCGGGTGTCGCCGCCACGATGGCCGCGGTCGCCTGCGCCTACGCCCGCGCGACGGGACGCGTGCCGACCTACTTCCCGATCAACCACCGCGATCCGCTCGCCTTCAAGCCCAAACCGGTGGTGCCGCCGGTCCCGCAGTCGCCGACCAACGGCCTCAAGCTCACCTACTGAGGAGACCCCCCGTGCCACGACAGACCTTCGTCCTCAACGGGAAGCCCGTCACCGTCGACGTCGCCGACGACGTCCGCGTGCTGTGGGTGCTGCGCGACCTGCTCGGCGTCACCGGCCCGAAGTACGGCTGCGGCATCAACGTCTGCAAGGCGTGCACCTCCCACGTCAACGGGCGTGCCTTCAACCCCTGCTCGGTGCGCGTCGGTGATCTCGCGGCCGGCGACGAGGTGACCACGATCGAGGGGCTGCCCGGCCAGGCCGGGCTCGACGGTGACGACCTCCATCCGATGCAGCAGGCGTGGATCGACCGCGACGTCGCGCAGTGCGGCTACTGCCAGCCGGGGCAGATCATGGCGGCGGTCGCGCTCGTGCGGAAGGTACGCCGCGAGGGCCGGTCGATCAGCGAGGCGGACCTCGACACGATCCGCAACATCTGCCGGTGCGGCACCTACACCCGTATCCGGGAGGCGATCGTGCAGGGTGCCGCCCGCATGTGAGGTCACCCCTCCGCGAGCACGTACGCCGCCACGGCCGCCAGCCGGAGCGGAGCCCGGTCGGCGGGCCGGTCCGCGTGGAACGCGGCCGTGGCGGCCTCCTGCACCTCCCGTGACTGGGCGAGGAACGTCCGCCCGGGACCGGCCACCCCGCCGGTGACGCCCGCCCAGAGGTCGGCGGCGGGCACCTCCCAGGTCCACCGCAGCTCGGTGACCGTCAGGGGTTGGAGACCGGCGCCGGCCGCGAGGCCGGCCAGGCCCTCGGGCGACCGCTCGAAGTCGAGCTCGGGTGCCAGCCGTTGCGCCGGCGGGGCGACCGCACCGGCGGACGCGAAGGCGTCGCCGACCAGTCCGGCCCAGGCTGCCGGCGCGGAGGTCCACGACGTCATGGCGACCCGGCCGCCGCGGCGGGTGACCCGGGCGAGCTCGGCCACGGCGGCCCGCGGGTCGGGGACGTGGTTGACCACGAAGTTGGCGGTGGTGGTGGCGAAGGCGTCGTCGGGAAAGGGCAGCCGCGGGAGCGCGGCGCCGACGACCCGGCCGGGCAGGGACGCGGCGGCCACCACGGTCATGTCCGGGTCGGCGTCGACCGCGACGACGGGGTGGCCGGCCGAGGCCGCAGACGCCGCGAGCCCGCCGGTGCCGCACCCGACGTCGAGCAGCGGCCCGTCGAGGGCGTCGGCCAGCAGCCGGTCGACGGGGCCGGCGCACAGCGTGCCGAAGGAGACCCGGTAGGCCTCCGCGACGCCCGACCAGGCGCTCACCCGGCGACGGGCAGCCGCACGGTGAAGGTGCTGCCCTTCCCGAGCGTCGAGCGGACGTCGATGGCGCCGTCGTGGCGCTCGACGATGCGCTTCACGATCGCCAGGCCGAGGCCGGTGCCGGGGAGGGAGGTCGCCGCCGGGTTGGTGGAGCGGAAGAACTCCTCGAAGAGGTGCTCCTGGTCGGCCTCGGAGATGCCGAGCCCCTGGTCGGACACCTCGAGGACGACGTGGTCGCCGTCGCGGTCGACCTTCACCGCGACCGCCCGGCCGACGGGCGTGTACTTGACCGCGTTGCTGACCAGGTTGGCCACGAGGCGGTCGATCTCGGTCTCGTCACCGAGGGCCGCGACCGGCGCGTCGGGCAGGTCGGTGGAGACCGCGAGCTGCTTGGTGCTCACCGTGACCGACAGCAGGTCCAGGACCTCGCCGACCACGCGGGCGAGGTCGACGGCGACGGGGATGATCCGGTGGTGGGGGTCGCCGACCTTCGACATCAGGAGCAGGTCGTCGACCACGCGGCCGAGCCGGTCGGTGCCCCGACCCATCGCCTGCACCGCCCGCTGCTCCTCCGCGCCGAGCGTCGTGCTCCCCTCGAGGAGCTCGAGGTAGCCGCGCACGGACGTCAGCGGGTTCTTCAGCTCGTGGGAGATGGTGGAGATCAGCTGGCTCTTGTAGGTGTCGAGCGCCTGCAGCTCCACGACCAGCTCGTGCTCGCGCTGGAAGGTGCGGGCGTTGAGGATGACGCGGCCCAGGTCGTGGCCGATGTCGAGGGCTGCCTGCTGGTCGAGCTCGGTCCAGTCGCTGGTGCCGGTCCGGGTGAGGACGAGGTTGCCGAGGCACTCCTCGCCCGCCCCGAGCGGGACGAAGAGCAGCGAGCTGATGCCGATCGTGTCGAGGAAGCCGACGATGGTGGCCTGCTCGTCCCGGGTCAGCACCTCGGGGACCGGCCGGTCGCCGGCGACGACCACGGCGACCTGCTCGGCCCAGCTGCGCCGTGCCGACCGCTCGGCCAGGTCGACGAGGGTCGACGGCAGCTCGACCGCGTCGCCGTTGGAGGCGTAGACCGCGCCGGAGCCGCGGCCGTCCTCGTCGAAGGTCTGGATCCACGAGCCCTGCGACCGGAAGCCCTCCACGAGCCCGGCCTGGCAGTCGCTGAGGACCTGGGAGAGGTCCTGCTGGGCGCTGGCGCCGCGCACGATCCGGCGCGCGGTCTCGGCCAGCCGGACCTGCTCGGAGAGCTCCTCCCGCTCGAGGGTGGTGACGACGGTGCGCGCGGCCTGCACGGCGTACTTCTCCAGCAGCCGCCGCTGCTCGGGGCCGGGCCGCCGCCCGTTGTCGGGCAGGTCGATCGCGAGCGTCCCGCGCAGCACGCCGCTGGCGTCGTGGAGCAGCGCGACCAGCAGGTCGAGCGGGTGCCAGGCGTCGGGAGCGTCGATCGGCTCGAAGTCGGGGACGACCCAGCCGTAGGCGTTCTGGACGTCCCGCTCCGTCAGCTTCTCGTGGGGCAGGAAGCGGAACTGGCCCCAGACCTCGGCCTGCTTGATCTCCTCGAGCAGGCTCGCGAGCGGGGTGCGCCGGCCGATGATGATCTCGCCCGTGGCGTCGTCGCCGGCGTCGGCGACGACCTCCAGCTCCTGCGACCCGTCGGGCGCCGTCCGGACGACGCTGATGGTCGCGAGCTGGAAGCCCACGGTCTCGGTGACGCCCTCGGCGACGAGCTGGAGCGCGCCGCGGTCGACCTCCTCCGGCACGCGCGCCTGCGTCGCCGGAGTCATCCCCTCATGACCCATGTGTTCCCCGATTCCCCAATCCCCGGACGCATGCTACGGCGGAATGAGACCCGTGTCCCGGATGTGGCACGCGACTGCAGGGTCCTGCAACATCCGGGCACCGCCCGGCCGCGCCCGGCGCGCGGTTAGACTGCCCGTGTGCTCCGAGCCAGCTGGAACCGACCGGGCGACGGTCGCCTCAGCGCAGCACTCGACCCCGAGGACCAGGGACCCCAGGACCACTGCGGTGTGTTCGGCGTCTGGGCCCCCGGCGAGGACGTCGCCAAGCTGACCTACTTCGGCCTCTACGCCCTCCAGCACCGCGGCCAGGAGTCCGCGGGCATCGCGGTGAGCAACGGCCGCCAGATCCTGGTCTACAAGGACATGGGCCTGGTCTCCCAGGTCTTCGACGAGACCACGCTCGCCTCGCTCAAGGGCCACCTCGCGATCGGCCACTGCCGCTACTCCACGACCGGGTCGAGCGTCTGGAAGAACGCCCAGCCGACCTTCCGCCCGACCGCCGACGGCTCGATCGCGCTCGGCCACAACGGCAACCTGATCAACACCCACGAGCTGCGCGCCCAGGTTGCGACGCTGCCGAGCGCCGGCGACGAGCTCGACATCCACGCGCGCAACCTCGAGACGTCGACCAACGACACCGGCCTGGTCACCGCGCTGATGGCCCACCACCCCGACACCTCGCTGGAGCAGCGGGCGCTGGAGGTGCTGCCGACCCTGCGCGGCGCCTTCTGCTTCGTCTGGATGAACGAGAACACGCTCTACGCCGCCCGCGACCCGCAGGGCATCCGGCCGCTCGTCCTCGGCCGGCTCGACCGGGGCTGGGTCGTCGCCTCGGAGGACTCGGCGCTGGCCACGATCGGCGCGAGCGTCGTGCGCGAGGTCGAGCCCGGTGAGCTGCTCGCCATCGACGAGAACGGGCTGCGCAGTCACAAGTTCGCCGAGTCCGAGCGGAAGGGCTGCGTGTTCGAGTACGTCTACCTCGCCCGACCCGACGCGACGATCAGCGGCCGCAGCGTCCACGAGTCGCGGGTCGAGATGGGTCGCCGGCTGGCCCGTGAATACCCCGTCGACGCCGACCTGGTGATCCCGGTGCCCGAGTCGGGCACGCCGGCCGCCGCCGGCTATGCCGAGGAGTCCGGCATCCCCTTCGGCCAGGGCTTCGTCAAGAACGCCTACGTCGGCCGCACCTTCATCCAGCCCAGCCAGTCGCTGCGCCAGCTCGGCATCCGGCTCAAGCTCAACGCGCTCGAGCACATGATCCGCGGCAAGCGGATCGTCGTGGTCGACGACTCGATCGTGCGCGGCAACACCCAGCGCGCCCAGGTGCGGATGCTGCGGGAGGCGGGCGCGCTCGAGGTGCACGTCCGGATCTCCAGCCCGCCGGTGAAGTGGCCTTGCTTCTACGGCATCGACTTCGCGACCCGGGCCGAGCTGATCGCCAACGGCCTCACGCCCGAGGAGATCGCCGCGAGCGTGGGGGCCGACAGCCTCGGCTACATCTCGCTCGAGGGCATGGTCGAGGCGACCGGGCAGCCCGAGGAGCGGCTGTGCCGCGCCTGCTTCACCGGCGACTACCCGATCCCGTTGCCTGACGAGAACCTGCTCGGCAAGCACCTCCTCGAGGCGTCCATGACGTCGGAGTCGCTGCCCGTGCTCAACAACCCCTGATCGACCAGCCCTGGACAGGACGCACTCGTGACCCACCACGCCCAGACCGATGCCTACGCCGCCGCCGGCGTCTCGATCGAGGCCGGTGACAAGGCCGTCGAGCTGATGAAGGGGTGGGTCGAGAAGGCCCGCCGCCCCGAGATGGTGGGTGGCATCGGCGGGTTCGCCGGCCTGTTCGACGCCTCCGCGCTCAAGTCCTACACGCGACCGCTGCTCGCGAGCTCCGCCGACGGTGTCGGCACCAAGGTCGCGATCGCCCAGGCGCTCGACAAGCACGACACCATCGGGTTCGACCTCGTCGGCATGCTCGTCGACGACCTGGTGGTCTGCGGCGCCGAGCCGCTGTTCCTCACCGACTACATCGCCACCGGGCGGGTCGTCCCCGAGCGGATCGCGGCCATCGTCAAGGGCATCGCCGAGGCCTGCGTCGCCGCCGGCTGCGCCCTCATCGGCGGCGAGACCGCCGAGCACCCCGGCCTGCTCGAGCCCGACGAGTACGACGTCGCCGGCTCCACCACCGGGGTCGTGGAGGCCGACCGGCTCCTCGGCCCGGGCCGCGTCCGCCCGGGGGACGCCGTGATCGCGATGCGGTCCAGCGGCCTGCACTCCAACGGCTACTCCCTCGTGCGCCACGTCCTGCTCCAGCAGGCGGGCTGGTCGCTCGACCGTCACGTCGACGACCTCGGCCGCAGCCTCGGCGAGGAGCTCCTCGAGCCGACGATGATCTACGCCAAGGCCTGCCTCGCCCTCGCGGCGCTCCCCGGCGCCCACGCGATGTCCCACGTCACCGGTGGCGGCCTCGCCGCCAACCTCGAGCGGGTCATGCCGGTGGAGCTCGACGCGACCCTCGCCCGCGAGACGTGGACCCCCGGTCCGGTCTTCGACCTGGTCCGCCGCGTCGGCGACGTACCCCAGCCCGACCTGGAGCGCACCCTCAACTGCGGTGTCGGCATGGTCGCCCTCGTCTCGCCCGACGACACCGAGGCGGCGCTGTCGCTCCTCGCGGGGCACGACGTGGACGCGTGGGTCGCCGGAGAGGTCCACGCGGACGGGTCCGGACGGGTCTCGCTGACCGGTCAGCACCCCGGGTGGTGAGCCCCACAGCCTGAACCGGAGGCGAAATGCCGGAGTGGGTGTGCGGGAACAGCCGCCCAGCAGGTAGCGTTGGGGCCACGACGAAACAGACCGATCCGACCGGGAGTCACAGTGCGCGTTCCAGCAGCCCTGATGACCCGGTCCAGTGTGCGAGGGGGTCGACCCCATGGGACGCGGCCGAGCTAAGGCCAAGCAGACGAAGGTCGCACGCGAGCTGAAGTACCGCTCTCACGAGACGGACTTCGGCGCGCTGGCGCGCGAGCTGCACGGCGACGAGACCACTGCGAGCGGAGTCGAGGAGCAGCAGCTCGACCCCGACGAGTACGACAAGTGGGCCGACTTCGCAGAACGAGATCGGGACTGACCTGATCCGCTGACCGGGGCCGGGTCCCTCACGGGATCCCCGGCCCCGTCACGGGACTTGGCGCGCCCTCAGCCGAGCCAGAGGCCGCGCAGGCGGCCGACGTTGCGCATCCGCTTCTCCGCGAGGCGGTCGGCGGCGACGGCCGGCGGTACGCCGTCACGCCGGGCGGTCTCGAAGACCGACCGGGTGGTGGCGAAGATGCCGGTGGCTCGCTGCTGGGCACGCTCGAAGCTGAAGCCCTCGAGCTCGTCGGCGACCTGGATCAGCCCGCCGGAGTTCACGCAGTAGTCCGGCGCGTAGAGGATGCCCCGCTCCTCGAGCGCCTTCTCGACCCCCGGGTGGGCGAGCTGGTTGTTCGCAGCTCCGCAGACGATGACCGCCGACAGGGTCTCGACGACCTCGTCGGTGAGCGCTCCGCCCAGCGCGCAGGGCGCATAGACGTCGAGGGCGGAGCCGACGAGCGCCTCGGTGTCGGCGACGACGGTGACCTGCGGGAACTCCTCGCGCACCCGGTCGACCGAGGGTTGGTGGGGGTCGGTCACGACGACCGTCGCGCCGTCCTCGACGAGGTGGCGGACCAGGTGGTGGCCGACCTTGCCGACGCCGGCGACCCCGACGGTGCGACCGCCCAGCGTCGGCTCCCCCCACGTGGCCTCGGCTGCGGCGCGCATGCCCTGGAACACGCCGTACGCCGTCAGCACCGAGCTGTCGCCGGCACCGCCGTGGGCGGTGGTGCGCCCGGTGACGAAGTCGCACTCGCGGGCGATGTGGTCCATGTCCTCGGAGTAGGTGCCGACGTCGCAGGCGGTGTAGTAGCGGCCGTTCAGCGACTGGACGAACCGGCCGTAGGCCCGCAGCAGCGCCTCGCTCTTGAGCGTGGCGGGGTCGCCGATGATGACGGCCTTGCCGCCGCCGAGGTCGAGTCCTGCGAGCGCAGCCTTGTAGGACATGCCCCGCGAGAGGTTGAGGACGTCGCGAACCGCGTCGTCGGTCGTCGCGTAGGGGTAGAACCGGGTGCCGCCGAGGGCGGGCCCGAGCGCGGTGGAGTGGATCGCGACGATGGCGCGGAGCCCGGTGGGCCGGTCGTGGCAGAAGACGACCTGCTCGTGCTCGTCGCCGAGCTCGAAGACGTCGACGGGGGGCTGGCTGCTGCTGGCGTCGGTGCTGGAGGACATGCTGGAGGACATGGTGGTGGCCTGTCTGGTCGGAGCCACGCGGGTGGGTGGCTGCCTCAACGGGGTCGCGGCCGCAGGGGTGGCGCGGTCGCTCGTCCCAGGATCAGGTCCAGCGTAGGCCCGGCGCGGCCTACCCAGAAGTAGCCGTCAGGCGCGCGCGGCGCGCTCCCGCTCGAGTGCGGCCACGGCGAGGCCCATCTCCCGCGTCAGCGTGGCGTACGCCGCCTCGGCGCCGTCGAGCCGCGCGGAGCGGCCTCGCTCCTCGAGCTCGAACGCGGCGGCCCCGACCCGGGGCAGCCCGAGGTTGAGGGCGCTGCCCTTCAGCTTGTGGGCGGTGGCCATGAGCTGCTCGGCGTCGCCCTCGGCGACGGCGGCGCCGATGGCGGTGAGGTGGTCGGGGGCGTGGGCGATGAAGTTGCCCGACGACCGCTGGAAGAGGCTGATGCCGTCCTTGACCATCTCGTGGAGCATCTCGATCCGCTCGACGTCGACGAGGTCGCCGACGGGCGGCGGGGAGGCGGGCTCGGCGGCGAGCGTCTCGCGGACCGTCGGCGCCGGCGGCACGACCGGCTTGGGGGTCTCGTCGTCGCCGACCCAGTGGCGCAGCGTGCGGTGGAGCCGGTCGGAGTCGACCGGCTTGGTCAGGAAGTCGTCCATGCCGCAGGCCAGGCAGCGCTCGCGCTCGCCCTCGAGCGCCGAGGCGGTCATCGCGATGATGGGGACCCGTCGGCCCGCGGGCTCGTTCTCCCGGATCGTCCGGGTCGCGGTGTAGCCGTCCATGCGCGGCATCCGGCAGTCCATCAGCACCGCAGAGAAGCCGTGGTCGCCGGCGAGCGCCTCGACGGCCTCGACGCCGTCGACGGCGACCTCGGTCGCGAAGCCGACGCTCTCGAGCAGCCCGACGGCGACCATCTGGTTGACCTGGTTGTCCTCGACGACGAGGACCCGGTGGGTCGCTGCCGGCGGGGCGACGCCGGTACGGGTGCCGGGCAGCCCCTGCTCGTCGCGGGCATCGCCCACCGCGGTGCCGAAGTCGGCCGTGAACCGGAAGCGGCTGCCGCGACCGAGCTCGCTGGTCACCTGGATCTCGCCGCCGAGCGCGTCGACGAGCTGGCGCACGATGGTGAGCCCCAGGCCGGTGCCGCCGTGGCGACGCGTGGTGGAGGGGTCGACCTGCGTGAAGGCGTCGAAGAGCCGGCGCTGGGCCGCGTCGGGGATCCCGGGCCCGGTGTCGGAGACGACCACCTCGAGCAGGTGGCCGTCCGGCCGGCGCTCGGCGACGTCGACCGAGATGTGCACCGAGCCGAGGTCGGTGAACTTCACCGCGTTGGACCCGAGGTTGGTGAGGACCTGCTCGAAGCGGACCGCGTCGCCGCGCACGTACGTCGGGACGCGTGGCGCGACGCTGAGCCGCAGGTCGAGCCCCTTCTCGTCGGCGAGCCCGCGCAGCAGCCCGACGGTCTGCTCCACGACGGAGCGCACCTCGAAGTCGACGAGCTCGAGCTCGAGCTTGCCGGCCTCGATCTTGGACAGGTCGAGGATGTCGTTGATGATGCCGCGCAGGGTGAGCCCGGCCCCGTGCAGCGCGTCGGCGAGCCGGCGCTGCTGGGCGTCGAGCGGCGTGCGCATCAGCAGGTCGGTGAGCCCGATGACCCCGTTCATGGGGGTCCGGATCTCGTGGCTCATGGTCGCGAGGAACTCGGACTTCAGGCGCGAGGCGTGCATCGCCTCGTCGCGTGCCTCGGCGAGCTCGTGGGCGGACCGCTCGCGCTCGGCCACGCGGCCGAGCATCGCCGCGATCTGCTCGATCAGGTCGCGGGAGTGGTCGTCGGGCGGCACCTCGTTGCCGACGGCGAGCACGACGGTGACGACGTCCTCGGAGTGGCGGATCGGGATGCCGACCAGGGTGTGGGTCTGCTCGAGGCCCGGCAGCGGGGCCGTGGTGATCTCCCCGGTCCGGAACGCCTTCTCGACCAGCTCCTCGTCGGTCGGGACGTGCCCGATCTCCGGGTCGTGGCTGAGGGGGAAGGCGGAGGTGGCGCCGTGCTCGTCCTGGGCCACCGCCCAGGCCATGTGCCAGCCGGGCGTCGTCTCGACGACGCGGGCGCTGAGGATCAGCGCCTCGGTGAGCACGGTCGACTTGTTGGCGACCTCGGCGACGTCGCGCAGCAGCGACAGCCGCCGCGAGGCCTCCGCCAGCTCGAAGTCGGCCATGACCTGGTCGGTGACGTCCTGGTCGGTGCCCATCATCCGCACCGGCTCGCCCCGGGCGTCGCGCACGACCCGGCCGAGGCCGCGGCACCACCGCACGACTCCGTCGCCGCGCACGATCCGGGCGTGCCACGCGAACTCGTCGGCCCCGTCGTACGTCGTGGCGACGGCCCGGCGCACGTCCTCGCGGTCGTCGGGATGGATGAAGTCGAGGAAGGCCTGGTAGTCGCCGCGGAAGCTGTCGCGGTCGATGCCGTAGATGTTGAAGAGCTCGTCGGACCACTCGGTGCGGTCGGCGACGACGTCCCAGTCCCAGCTGCCGATGCGGGCGATCCGCTGGGCCGTCGCGAGCTGCTGCTCACGGTCGGCGAGGGTGTTGATGAGCCGGCGCAGGTCGGTGTAGTCGGAGTACTGGTGGAGGTAGCCGAGGGTGTTGCCCTCGTCGTCGTGCACCGGGCGCCAGCTCGCCATCAGCCAGACGGAGCTGCCGTCGGGCCTGAGGTACATCGTCTCCATGTCGTCGTGGCCCGGGTCGCCGGCGCGCGCCTTCTCGAGGTGGGTGGCGAACTCGCGCCTGCCCTGCTCGTCGTGGACGTCGAACGCGCTCAGCCCGACCATCTCCTCCGGCGTCCGTCCCAGCAGCTCGGCCATCCGCGGGTTGAAGAGCAGCGTGGTGCCCTCGCCGTCGAGCAGCCAGACACCACCGGTGCTGGCGTCGACCAGCTTCCGGTAGAGCTCGGGGTCTGCGGGCATGGGGGGATGGTCCTTCCGGGGGGAGGTGTCTCCATCATCCCCAAATCAGCCCGTTTTCACTCCTGAATCAGAGGTAAACCTCGTCGACTGGACGGCGACCGTGGTCCGCCGTACGACGAAGGGCCGCACCCGAGTGGGTGCGGCCCTCCGTCTTCACCGTGGCCAGGGGCGGGGTCGAACCGCCGACCTATCGATTTTCAGTCGATCGCTCGTACCAACTGAGCTACCTGGCCGCAGGCAGGGGAACCATACCGGAGGCCGGTCGGAGCGACGAAAACGGGCGTGCTCGATTGCCGCGCCGGAGCGCGGCGCCCCTAGGATGGTCGCCAGTCCGGCCCCCATCGTCTAGCGGCCCAGGACCCCGCCCTTTCACGGCGGTAGCACGGGTTCGAATCCCGTTGGGGGTGCTGCTCGAGCCCGGTGCGGCCTCGATTGTGAGGCCGCGAGGACCATGGGTTAGAGTCACACCGCTCCGCTGGCCGGAGCACGCAGCACCACCATTGGCCCCGTAGCGCAGTTGGTTAGCGCGCCGCCCTGTCACGGCGGAGGCCGCGGGTTCGAGTCCCGTCGGGGTCGCCAGGAGACACCCCGGACCGATCAGGTCCGGGGTGTCCTGCATTTCCGCCCCCGTAGGCTCGCGGTGTGCCGGTGGAGATGGAGCGCGAGCCGTTCGAGCGGCTGGTCGAGGAGGCGCTGGAGTCGATCCCCGACGAGATCGCGGCCCTGGTCACGAACGTGGTGGTGATCGTCGAGGACGACGCCCCCGAGGACGACCCGGAGCTGCTCGGCCTCTACGACGGCATCGCCCTCACCGAGCGGTGGGGCGAGCCGGCGATGGAGCTCCCCGACCGGATCACGATCTTCCGCCGCCCACTGCTGGCGTTCTGCGACGACCTCGACCAGCTGGCCGACGAGGTGCGGATCACCGTCGTGCACGAGGTCGCCCACCACTTCGGGATCGACGACGACCGGCTCCACGACCTGGGCTACGCGTGAGCGCGCAACCCTGACGCCGGCGGCTCCTGCCACGGCGACGGCTCGCGGCCGGCGCGCTGGTGGGTGAACTCGGTGAGGAACCAGGTCTGGAAGGCCCGCTGCTCCGGCGTGCGCGCGAGCGACAGCATCCGCTCGCGCCGGCAGAACTCGTCGGCGAAGTCGAGCAGCTCCACGAAGCGGCCCATGGCGTCGGCGGTGTCGGGGGTCGTGCGGACGGTGAGGTCGACGGTGCCGTCGGAGCGTGCGCGGAGCCGGTCGCTGCCGCCGAGGTGGAGACCGGCGCGCAGCTCGCGCTGCATCGAGCCGAAGAGGTCGGAGAGGGTCTTGGCGAGGGGGTAGTCCGCCTCGTGGGCCAGCGCCAGCAGCCGGACCTCGCGCTGCAGCTCCTGGTAGTGACGCTGGAAGGTGCGCAGCGCGTCGACCGGCACGCACCGGAGCCGGAACTCGCGGGTCCCGGCCAGCGGGGGGCGGGTGACCCGGTCGAGCATGCCGGTGACCGCGCCGGTGACACCGATCTCGGCCATGCGGGTCGCCGGGGCGAACCAGACGACCTTGCCGGCGTCCTCGATCTCCGCACCCCACGCGTCGGCGCAGCGGGCGACGATGTCGAGACCGCGGCCGACGGTCACGAGGAGGTCGTCCTCCGTCAGGTCGGCCGGGTCCGCCGTGGAGCGGCCGGGGGTCGGCAGCTCGGGCGGCTCCGGCGACCCGTCGCGCACCTCCACGCGGGGGTGGAGCCGGGTGCCGCGCACGCGGACCTCGATCGGTGCGGCGGCGTGGAGCATCGCGTTGGTGACCAGCTCGGAGACCCCGAGCTCGGTCGTGTCGGCGAGGTCGGGCCGACCGATGCCGGTGACCTGGTCGACCACCCAGCGCCGGGCCTCGTGCACGCTGTGGGGACCGGACCCCACAGGCAGTGCGGACCTCATCGGCACGAGCGGACCCCATTCCGGCTGACGGACCTGACGGGGGTGGCATTCCCCGTCGCGACGGACCTCAAACCTTGCCATGTCCATCTTTTCCCGTCCGGCTATTCCCGCAACGGCGTGTGACGGACCGAACGTGGCCGATCGGTGGGCGCAGTTTCGGGTACGGGCGCTGTCGGGAGGACAATGGAGCCATGGCGAACCCCCAGGAGACGAGCCAGCACACCAGCGACGCGACGGCCGGCACCAGCGGTCGCCACCGGGTCGTGGTCATCGGGTCCGGGTTCGGCGGCCTCTTCGGCACCAAGGCGCTGCGCCGGTCCGACGTCGAGGTCACGATGATCGCCAAGACGACCCACCACCTCTTCCAGCCGCTGCTCTACCAGGTGGCGACCGGCATCCTCTCCGAGGGCGAGATCGCGCCCCCGACCCGCGAGGTCCTCAGCGGCCAGGAGAACGCGCAGGTCCTGCTCGGCGAGGTCACCGCCATCGACCTCGAGAAGCGCCAGGTCACCAGCCAGGTCCTCGGTCGCCCGACCGTCACGCCCTACGACTCGCTGCTGGTCGCGGCCGGTGCCGCCCAGTCCTACTTCGGCAACGACCACTTCTCCGAGCACGCGCCCGGCATGAAGTCGATCGACGACGCCCTCGAGCTGCGCGGCCGGATCTTCGGCGCGTTCGAGATGGCCGAGCTCGGCGCCAACCGTGGCGACAACGTCGACCACCACCTGACCTTCGTCGTCGTCGGCGCCGGCCCCACCGGGGTCGAGATGGCGGGCCAGATCGCCGAGCTCGCCCACCGCACCCTCAAGCGCGACTTCCGGGCCATCAACACCCGCGAGGCGCGGGTCATCCTGCTCGACGCGGCGCCCCAGGTCCTGCCGCCCTTCGGCCAGAAGCTGGGCGAGCGCACCAAGGCCGAGCTCGAGAAGCTCGGCGTCGAGGTGATCCTCGGTGCGATGGTGACCGACGTCGACGAGCGCGGCATCGAGATGAAGTTCAAGGACGGCCGCACCGAGCGCATCGACACCGTCACCAAGATCTGGGCCGCGGGCGTGCAGGCCTCGTCGCTGACCCAGACCCTCGCCGACCAGACCGGCGCCCCGCTCGACCGCGCCGGCCGGATCGGCGTCAACCCCGACCTCACCCTCCCCGGCCACCCCGAGGTCTTCGTCGTCGGCGACATGATCAGCCTCGACAACCTCCCCGGCGTCGCCCAGGTCGCGATCCAGGGCGCGAAGTACGCCGCCAAGGAGATCGACGGCCGGATCCGGGGCAAGGCCCCGCAGGAGCCGTTCCACTACTTCGACAAGGGCTCGATGGCGATCATCAGCCGCTTCCGTGCGGTCGCGATGGTCGGCAAGCTGCGCCTCACCGGCGTCATCGCCTGGCTGATGTGGCTCGCCGTCCACCTCGTCTACATCACCGGCTTCAAGAGCCGCGTGACGGCGCTGCTCCACTGGTTCGTCTCGTTCCTCGGCCGCGGCCGCTCCGAGCGGACCACCACCGAGCAGCAGATCTTCGCGCGCGCCGCGCTCGCGCGGCTCCGGGGCGGCGCCGCCGACCTGGTCTCCGACCCGGGTGCCTACGACGCCGCGCGCGAGATGATCGAGGCGACCCGCCGCGCCGAGCTCGAGGCCCAGGCCGCCGAGGAGGCACGCCTGACGGACGCCGGCGTCCGCGGCGTACCCGCCGAGCAGCGCTAGCTAGTCCGCCGCCTCCTCGACCGGCGCGAAGGTGCCCGCGCGCCAGGTGAGGTATTCCTCGAGCAGCTCGGCCCCGCTCAGGGGTCGCTGCTCGTGCATGGCTGCCATGCCGTGACAACGCTGCCCCCGAGCGCGGGTTACGTGCGGGGGCCTACCGTGGAGGCGTGGCGCCGGACGCGTTCGACAAGCAGCTCGAGGCGGCGCTGGTCCCGATGGTCGCCTCCCTCGGGGGCAGCGGGGTCGAGAGCGCCCACTGGCTGCCCGACCGCGACGGCCACCCGGTGGTCTGGTTGCGCACGCGCACCCGCGCCGAGCGCGAGCAGCTGGAACGGCAGTCGTGGGTGCTTCCCCAGGTCCAGATCATCATGACCCGACTCGGTGTCCCGCACGACTCGGTCTGGGGGCTGCGGCTCGAGGTCACCTCGACCGAGGACGAGGAGCGCCTCCTCACGGAGTGACGTCCGTGCGTGATCGGTAGGCCCTGTGGGACTCGAACCCACAACCAACGGATTAAAAGTCCGGAGCTCTGCCAATTGAGCTAAGGGCCCGGGGCTTCCATCCTCCCAGAGCGCGCGCACGGCACGCTCCGCCGGGGCCTCGCCCACTCCGGGTGAGACCGTCGTCAGGGCCCCGGACGGGGCCGGCGCGGGTGGACAATGCCGGACATGCCCCACCCGATCCGTGGCGTGCTGCTCCCCGAGGCGCAGCGCCGGACGCTCGACGAGCTGACCGCCGACCTCGACCTCCGCGAGGGGGACCGGCGGTCGAACTACTCGGCGTTCTGGACGATGCTGACGCTGTCGGCCGTCATCGCCTCCACCGGAATCCTGCGCGACTCCACGGCGACCGTGATCGGCGCGATGATCATCGCGCCCCTCTCCACGCCGATCATGGGCACGGCGCTGTCACTGGCCAAGCGCGAGCGCAGCCGGTCGCTGCTGTTCGTGATCGGCGGGATGGTGCTCGTCATCGCGATCGGCCTGCTGTTCTCCCGGGTCGTCATCAGCGGCACCCAGCTGCTCGACAACCCGCAGGTCGCGGGCCGTACGTCGCCGAGCATCCTCGACATGGTGGCGGCCCTGGCCACCGGACTCGCCGGTGCGATCGCCCTGGCGCGTCGCGACGTGGCCGCGGTGCTGCCGGGCGTCGCGATCGCGATCTCGCTGGTGCCACCGCTGGCCGTGGTGGGCATCTGCCTCGGTGCGGGCGAGCAGTCGCTCGCCTTCGGTGCGCTGCTGCTGTTCCTGTCGAACCTGCTCGCCCTGGTGCTCGCCGGGACGGCCGTCTACGCGGTCCTGGGGTATGCGCAGGAGGCCACGGATCGGCGTGAGGTGTCCCGACGCCGGACCTACCTCGTGCTCACCGGCCTGATCCTGGTCGTCAGCGTGCCGCTGGCGGCGAACACCGCCGCGACGTACGCCCTGACCTACTGGGCGAGCGAGGCCGAGGAGGTCACCCAGGACTGGGCGTCCGAGGTGCCCGGCGCCCAGGTGACGGGATCGGAGTACAACGGGCTCGAGCTGACCATCACCGTCGAGTCACCCACCGAGCTGCCTCCCACCGACCTGCTGCTGGAGGAGCTGGACGCGCGCGTCCCCGACGTCCTCGGCGTCACCCTCCACACGCTGACGGGCCAGTCGCAGCGGATCCGTCTGCCGGACGCCGAGCGCGACGGGTGACCCGGACGGGCGAGGGGCGACACCCGTGGGGGCCGGTGGCGCGGTGAGGGGGCCCGTCGTGGGACAGTCGTCATGCGGCGCCGTGCCGCCGTGACAGCAGGGGGAGAGGGAGACGATGGCCGAGGCCGCGGTCCTGCGCGAGACGCCGTCCGCGGCGCGCGTCGCCAACATCGCTGCGAAGAGCGCGCTCGTGCTGCTGCTCGTCCTCGCGCTGCTGCTGCCCGACGCCGCCCACCTGCGCGGCAAGGGCGCCGGTGCCCGGGCCGTGGTCTACCCGCTGCTCGCCTTCGGCATCCCACTGGTCTGGTGGGTGTGGTGGCGCGACCGCGTGTCCTTCCCCTGGCTGCCCGACCTGATGGTCACGCTGACCTGCTTCAGCGACATCCTCGGCAACCGGATGGACCTCTACGACACCATCGTCTGGTTCGACGACTGGATGCACTTCATGAACACCGGTCTGCTGGCCGCCGCGTTCGTGCTGCTGACGCTGCCACGCACGGCCCCGATGTCCCGGGTGCTCGAGCGCTCGCTGGCGCTCGGTGCGACCGGGGCGATCGTCTGGGAGGTCGGCGAGTACTTCGCCTTCCTGGCCGAGTCCTCCGAGCGGCGCTTCGCCTACGGCGACACGCTCGGCGACCTGGGCCTCGGCGTGCTCGGATCGGTGGTCGCGGCGGTGGTCGTGCGTGCGCTCTGGGGCGGTGGGCTCCTGGCGCAGGTGGAGCCGCTGCCCGCGCGCCGCTGACCTTCGCGGACGCTGCTCAGCGGAGAGCGAGCACCCACTCCACCGTGTGGCGCGCGTCCCGGCGCCGCTGCTCGTAGCGGGCGCCGAGCAGGAGCAGGACCAGCCCGACCGTGCCGAGGCTGAGGTAGCGCGGCATCCCGATCGCGTACGGCGCGAGCTGGGAGAACGCCACGACCAGCAGCGCCGCCGTCCCGGTGACCAACGGCGCCTGCCAGCGCGCCAGCACCCCGAGGATCACGACCGCCGTGCCCGCCGCCAGCACGAGCAGCGGCCGCAGCAGGGACGGATCGTCCACGGTGGCCAGGGCAGAGGGGAGCAGGGCGGCGCCGAGGGCAGGACCGGCGGTCGCCCACGACGGCGCGCCGGGCTCGCGGGCCAGCCGGACGGCGCCGACGACGGCGGCCAGCGCCGCCAGCGGCAGCGAGTAGGCCTCCACGACGCTGATGCCCGCGTCGGCGGAGAGCACCCACGTGGCGCACGAGCAGCCGAGCACCCCGGCCACGGAGGCGAGTCCTCGACCCGGGAGCAGGGCGTAGGCAAGTGCCGCCAGCCCGGCCGCGGCCAGCACACCCGCGAGCGGGAGCACGCCGTCGAGCGTGGTCGCCGCGAGCGCCGCCACGGCCAGACCGAGGACGGCGGCCACGCCGAGGCTGACCTCCTCGAGGTGCTCCGTACGGCGGCCGGCCGCCGCAGCGGCGGCGAGTGCGACCGCGGTGGTGAACACGACCGTGACCGTGGTCGCGGTGCCGAGGGCTCCGGTGGTGGAGACGAGGGCGCCGGCCAGCGCGGCCGCGACGGCGTACCCGGCGGTCGCGGCACGGACGAGCGGCCGCTCCGTGCGGACGGCGGTGAGCGTCGCAGCGATGCCCAGCAGGACCAGCAGCCCGGCGAGGAGACTCGTCCCGGTGAACGGCGGCTGCTCGTAGACGACGGCGCCCGACACGGCGACGCCGAGGGCGGCGGTGAGATGGCCGGTCGTGGTGGCGGCCAGCCGCCAACCGGTGCGCCCGGCGGTGGTGACCGACGCGACCGTCACGACGGCCACCGCAGCCAGGACGAGCGTCGCCCGACCCGGCTGGTCGGCGTGACCGGCCAGCAGCACGAGGGTGACCGCGGCGATCGCCGCGCCCGCGGCCACGCCGAGCGCCCGGTCGCGGGGCGGGAGGGTCGAGGAGAGCCTCCAGATGGCGCCGACGACGGCGGCCAGCAGCAGAGCGGCCAGCGTCGCCTGGCCGAGCACGTCCTCACCGCCGACGGTCGCGAACGAGATCAGGACTCCTGCCACCAGGTGGAGGACCGCAGCGCCGTGGGGCACGACCGCCGCCCGCCGCCAGGGCGCAGGAGCCATGCGCGCGAGGACCTCGAGCCCGGCGCTGGCTGCCAGCAGCCACGCCGCCCAGACCACAGGTGCCGCCGGGTCGAGGGCGAGGAGGGTGGCGCCCGGCACGACGCCGACGGCGACGAGGCCCGCGAGCGTGGGGCTCCACAGATGGGTGCGGTGCCGGGCGAGGAAGGCGGACGAGGCCGCGACGAGCGCCGCGCTCCCGGCGAGGTAGCCGGCCGGATCGACCGTGTCGAGACCGGCCAGGCCGAGGCTCCGGGCGGCTGCGGCGTCGAGGACGGTGAGGCCGACGGTGAGCACGCCCACCGCCTCGGCCGTCGACCGCAGCCCGCGCGACGCCAGCGCCAGCGACGCGGCTGCTGCGCCCGCGGTGAGCGCGGCCATCACGGCGACCTGGCCGCCGACGCCGATCAGCGACCAGGCGACGGCGATGAAGACCGCGCCGGCGACGAGGACGAGGGCGACGCCCCCACCGAGCAGCACCTGCTGGCCGGTCCAGCCCGACCGGACGGCGGTCGGTGCGGTGACAGGGGCGGCGACCGGAGCCGCGGTGCCCGCACGGAGCCGAGTGAGGAGATCGACGCGCTCACGCTGCAGCACAGCCAGCTGCTGGTCCACCTCCCACAGGCGGGCGGCGTCGGGACCGGCGAGGCTCAGGCCGCAGTGCGGGCAGCGCGCGGGGCTCCCGGTCAGGGGGGCCGAGCAGGACGGGCACGGGACGACGGACATGGCTTCCTCCGCGGGCAGGACGCGCGGCGATGCGCCGCGCTCCTGATCCTCGGCGGAGGGCACCCGCGCCGGCATCGGCACGGGTACTCAGCAGGGGTCGTCAGCTGCGGTGGCGGCCCTCGTCGGTGGTCGAGGTGCCGGTGGTCGAGGTCTCGGGGTTCGCGGTCTCGGTGGTCGAGGTCTGGTGGGCGTCGGGGTCGACGCGGTCGGCCTCGCGGAGGTGGTCCTCGACGCGGGCCGACTCGTGCTGCTCCCCGCGCCGCAGCTCGGCGGCCCGGGCCTCGGCCTGCTCGGCCTTCACCCGCGCCTGCTCGGCCTCCGCCTCGGCCTCGCGGGCGGCGAGGTCGCTCTCGGCCACGGCGCCGCGCCGGTCGTGGGCCTCCGAGCGCAGCTCCTCGGCCTGGTGGCGGGCCTGCTCGGTGCGGCGGGTGCGCTGCGTGCGCACGGCCAGGGCGACGGCGACGACGATCACGATGACGACGATCGCGGCGATGATCCAGACGGTGGCGTTGCTCATCCCGCCACGCTAGGGGTGCGGCCGTGCCCGGGCCTCACCTGCAGGGGTGCGTCAGGCCGCCGCGCCGATCCGCAGCTGCGGGACCAGGTGGGCCTTGCCCTCCCGCTCCGCGACCAGGCGCAGCGCGTCGTCGTCGTACGCCGCCCCGAGGCGCTCGGCGCGCTCGAGGTCGTCGTCGGCCACGGCCGCGTTGATGGCGCGCACGTAGGAGTCGTACAGCTCGTCCAGCTCGTCGATCAGGCGCATGACTCCAGTCTCCCGGAGTCGATTGGATCGTTCAAATGCTGGCTAACGTGATTTCCGCGACGCTTCCCACGCGTTCTGACGCGTGGGTAGCGCCACCGACGACCCGTTACCCACGGACAACAGGGCACCGCCCGGTCCCAGGGGGGGGCGGGACCGGGCGGTGCGATCAGGTGGAGCTGGAGCTGCGGTGGTGCGTCACCAGCCGGTGACGTCGAGCAGCGGCTCCTTCGTGTCGTCCGGGTCGTCGGAGGCGTCCCAGTCGCTGCTGCCGGCCGACTCCAGCGCCGCCTGGACCTGGGCCGGCGTGGCCGAGGGGTGGGTGGCGGCATAGAGCGCGGCGCCGCCGGCGACGTGGGGAGCGGCCATCGAGGTGCCGGAGATGGTGTCGTAGCCACCGTTCATCCACGTCGAGGTGATGCAGACGCCCGGCGCGATGATGTCGACGTCGTCGCCGTAGTTGCTGAACGAGGCGAAGGTGTCGTCCTCGTCGGCGCGGCAGGTCGACGCCGCGCCGCCGCCGGGCTGGCCGTCGAAGTCCGCGAGCGCGCTGACGGTCACGACCTCGTCGTACGCCGCGGGCGTGGACTCGGCTGCGTCGGCCGAGTCGTTGCCGGCCGCGACGACGAAGGTGACGCCGTTCGCCACGGCCTCGCAGATCGCCGCGTGCATCGCGTCGCCGTTGGTCGCACCGCAGTCGCCGTCGTCCTCGCCGCCACCGCCGAGGCTCATATTGGCGACCTCGATCTCGTCGGCGTGGGCCGCGACGTAGTCGATGCCGCAGATGACGTCGGAGTTGAGGCCGGTGCCGGCCGCGCCGAGCACCTTGACCGGCCAGATCCGGGCCCCCGGGGCCATGCCGACCACGCCGTTGGCGTCGTCCTTCGCGCCGATGGTGCCGGAGACGTGGGTGCCGTGGCCGTTCTGGTCGTCGGCGCTGCCGATGCCGAACAGCGTGCAGTTCTTCGCACCGGCGGTGTTGACGTTGAGGTCGGGGTGGTCGAGGTCCACGCCGGTGTCGATGACGGCGACGTCGACGTCGACCCGCTGGTCGGTGCCGTCGATCGCGGCGGTCGGCGAGGCGTCGGCGTTGGCGCGGTCGATGCCGGTCGGGGTCGACTGGGCCGTCGCGGCCACGGGGGTGTCGGCGGTCACCGAGGCGACGCCGGGGAGGGAGGCGACGAGCGCGGCGGTCGTGGGGCTCATCGACGCGGAGTAGCCCTGGATCGCCGAGGAGTAGACGTGGCCGAGCTCGAGGCCGAGCCGGTCGGCGTGGAGGGCCGAGACCGTGCGCGCGGCGACGTCGTCGTCGAGCAGCACGACGTAGGAACCGGTGGCGGAGGCGATACCGGGTGCGGGAGCCGCCGAGGAGCTGGCTGCGCCCGTCGTGGAGACGGAGAGGGCGAGTGCCGCGGCTGCGGCGGCCACGAGGGCCGGGGAGCGGAGACGCATGGATGTCCTTGCTGGTCGGGGTGCCGCCCGAGTGGCGACCTGACACGACCTCCCAACGAACCCGGGCCCACGGGGTCACGGCCGGGACCCGTCCCCTCCCGTGAGAATCGTCCGAACAGGTCCTTCCGTCGGCGTCCGTGATTGGTAATGTCGGCGCTGCAACAGGTGCAAGTTCCAGCAGGTCTGACGCCCGCGGAGTTTGTGATCCAACGGCGTTCTTTCGGGTGTGTCGGCCAGTCACGCAAGTCGGAGCGACGTGTCACCGCATCTGGTGCGGGCCGCCGAAGTGGCGGCTCTCGCCCCGACACAAGGAGTAACGAGCAGATGGCTCAGGGCACCGTGAAGTGGTTCAACGCCGAGAAGGGCTTCGGCTTCATCGCGCAGGAGGACGGCGGCGACGACGTCTTCGTGCACTACTCGGCGATCCAGTCGCAGGGCTACAAGTCCCTCGACGAGAACCAGAAGGTGGAGTTCGACGTCACGCAGTCCCCGAAGGGGCCGCAGGCGGAGAACGTCCGTCCCCTCTGATCAGCACCTGATCGGACTTCGACGAGGTCCCACCCGGCTCGGGTGGGGCCTCGTCCCGTCCCCGGGACCCGGGGACCATCTGGGGTATCTGTGCGTTTGACTGTTTGGACCACGGTCCGATGGGGCATCGTGGACACTGGGATCCGCACATCGGCACGACGGGGGCAGGAGGGGCAGGAGCAGTGCACGACCAGTTCGACGTGTCGCTCGAGGACGCCGACCTGCTCGGCGAGGTGGAGCTCACCACCAACCTGATCATCGCGGCGAGCGAGTCAGACGAGCACCTCTCCGACGAGGAGATCGACCAGATCCTCGGCGTCCTCAAGGACGACGGAGACCTCTAGCAGGTCGCGAACAGCACCGGCCCGCTGCTGAGGTCGGACAGCAGGTACTCGCCCTCGCGGGGCTCGAGCGCCATCGTCACGACGTCCCCGTCGGCCACGACCCGGCCGAGTGCGAACCGGTCGGCGAAGTCGCCGCCCTGGCCCGGTGCGGGCCCCGAGGCGAGGACCGAGCGCGAGTCGGCGTTGGCGCGCGCCTCGTCGGCGTCCTCGAACGACATCGCCACCCGTACGCCGCCGCCCGGCTGGGCCGCCATCGCGAACCCCGTCAGCGGGTCGACCCGCCCGGCCTCGGCGACGAGCTCGTCGGCCGTGGCCTGGTCGCCCTCGTCGGCGCTCCCCATCGCCAGCGAGCTGCAGGCCACGTCAGCGTCGTAGACCGCGGCCGCCAGCGGCTCGCCGGCCGCCGCGACGACGTCGTCGAGGCTCCCCTCCTGGCCGAGGGTGTCGCCGTCGCCGGTGACCGCGGCGATCGCGGTGGCGGCGTACCTCTCGGTGTCGGAGGCCACGACGATCCCCGCGTCGGCGTCGACGGCGAGGTGCTGGAGCTCGGGCGTGAGGGTGCCGCCGATGGTGGGGAGCAGGTCGATGCCGCCGCGCCAGACCCCGGTGTCGTCGTCCGGCCGCCGGTAGCCGAGCTCGGCCAGCCCGTCCTGGACGGCGTCGAGGTCCGCGTCGTCCGGCAGCTGCATGAGGACGGCCGCGCCCTCGTCGCTCTGGGTCAGCAGCTCCCACTCGAGGGTCGCGGGCGAGAAGCCGTACTTCACCTGCATCGTGGTCGCCGACTCCAGCAGCGCCGACATGGGGGAGAGGTCGGTCTCGAAGGCCGTGTCGAGGAAGTCCTCGAGGTCGCCGGTCGACGACGCGGCGTCGAGGTCGGCGCCGAGCTCGCGGCGTACGCCCGCCCAGTCGGTGAAGGTGAGCCGTTGCGCGTCGGCCGGCGCCATCGCGACGGCCCGCTGGAGGGAGGTGTCGTCGCGGTGCTGCCACCAGCGGACGACCGTGACGACCGCCACGAGGACCAGCAGCAGGACGAGCGACGTCACGACCCACCTGCGCACCGTGTGAGACTACTGCCATGCCCCAGCGCAGGGACGTGGTCGCCGCCGGCGCCGTGGTCTTCAAGTCAGGTCCTGAGGTGCTGCTCGTCCACCGCCCCCGCTACGACGACTGGTCCTTCCCCAAGGGCAAGCTCGACCCCGGCGAGCACGCCACCGTCGCGGGGGTCCGCGAGGTCTGGGAGGAGACCGGCCTCCACGTTCGGCTCGGCCCGCCGCTGTCCGACCAGCGCTACCCCGTCTCCGGCGGGCGTCACAAGCTCGTCCACTACTGGGTCGGCTGGGCGGTCTCCGACGAGGACGTGTCGGGCTACGAGCCGAACGAGGAGATCGACCAGGTCCGCTGGGTGCCCTACGAGAAGGCGCTGGCGAAGCTGACCTACCCCCACGACCGCGAGACGCTCGTGGAGGCGCGGAAGCTGCGGAAGAAGACCCGCTCGCTCGTCGTGCTCCGCCACGCGAAGGCGCGCTCGCGCAAGAGCTGGGGCTCGAAGAAGCCCGACACCGAGCGGCCGCTGCTCGAGCTCGGGCACGACCAGGCGCAGCGCCTGGTCGGCCTGCTCGCGGCGTACGACGTCACGCGCGTCGTCAGCTCCAGCAGCGCCCGCTGCGTCCAGACCGTCCAGCCGTTCGCCGAGACGACCGAGTGGGAGCTCGAGGCCCGCGGCAAGCTCTCGGAGGAGGGCGCGACCCCGGAGAAGGTCGCGAAGGTCGTCGGCGAGCTGCTCGACGACCCGGCCGGGGTCGTCCTGTGCACCCACCGGCCGGTGCTGCCGGCGATCTGGGCGGCCGTCGGGATCCCCGACGAGAAGCTCGAGCCGGCCGGGATGCTCGTCGTCCACCACCGCAAGGGCAAGGTCGTCGCGACCGAGGTCCACCAGCGTCCCTGAGGCCGGTTCCGGGGGCCGTTCACGTGACCGCCGTCTCACGTCCGGCCGGATGTGGGGAAGTCGCCGGACCTCGTTCACCTCGCGTTCACCGACGGCCGCGGGTCCGGTCACCTCGGCTCCCTACGTTCCTCGTGTCAGATGGACTGTCAGACCGACACAGCACTCATCAGGAGAACTGAAGTGACTCGCACTTCCATGCGCCGGGCGATCGTCCCCGGCATCGCGGCCCTCACGCTGGCCCTCGCCGGCTGCTCCGCCTCGAACGAGGGCGGCGGCTCCGGCTCGGAGGGCTCCGAGAGCGGCCTCAGCGGCACTCTCAGCGGCGGTGGCGCCAGCTCGCAGGAGGCCGCCCAGAACGCCTGGCGTGCCGGCTTCCAGGGCGAGAACCCCGACGTGGTCGTCAACTACGACCCGATCGGCTCCGGCGGTGGCCGCGAGCAGTTCATCGGCGGCGGCTACCCCTTCACCGGCACCGACTCCCACCTCTCGGAGGAGGACGGCGAGATCGACGGTGCGACCGAGCGCTGCGGTGGCGACTACATCGAGGTCCCCAACTACGTCAGCCCGATCGCCGTGATCTTCAACGTCGAGGGCGTCGACGAGCTCAACCTCTCGCCCGAGACCCTCGCCAGCATCTTCAACAACGAGATCACCTCGTGGGACGACCCGGCCATCGCCGAGGACAACCCGGACGCCGACCTGCCGAGCGAGAACATCACGGCGGTCCACCGCTCCGACGAGTCCGGCACCACCGGCAACTTCACCAACTACCTCGGCACGGTCGCCGAGGACGAGTGGCCCCACGGCTCGATCGAGGAGTGGCCGATCGACGCCGGTGAGGGCGCCAACGGCACCTCGGGCGTGGTCTCCGCCGTCACCAACGGCACCAACACCATCGGCTACGCCGACGCCAGCCAGGCCGGCGACCTGGGTAAGGCCAACGTGGGCGTGGGCGACGAGTTCGTCGGCCCCACTGCCGAGGCCGCCGCGAAGATCCTCGAGGTCTCGCCGCGGACCGAGGGTCGTATCGACACCGACATGGCCTTCGACCTCGACTACAACACCGAGGAGTCCGGCACCTACCCGATCGTGCTGACCTCCTACCTCGTCGCGTGCACGACCTACGACGACGCCGAGGAGGGTGAGCTGGTCAAGGGCTACCTCGCCTACATCGTCAGCGACGAGGGCCAGCAGGCCGCCGCGGAGAACGCCGGTTCCGCGCCGCTGTCGCCGGACCTCGCCTCGCAGGCGCAGGAGATCGTGGACGGCATCAGCGTCGGCTGATCCCACCGGTGGCCCCGCCCGGTGGATCACCGGGCGGGGCCGCCGCCATGATGTAGCAACAAGGGGCCGCCAGGCCCCAGGGAAGGAAGCACAGGGTGTCAGTCCAGGCCCCCACAGCCCCCGCACCGGTACGCCGGCGCGGTGACGTCGTCTTCGCCAGCCTCGCCCGCGGCGCCGGGATCACGATCCTCGTCGCCCTGGCCGGTGTCGCGATCTTCCTGACGCTGGAGAGCGTCCCCGCGATCACCGCCTCCCCCGAGGAGATCGGCGGCGACAACATCCTCGTCTACGTCTGGCCGCTGCTGTTCGGCACGCTGCTGGCCGCGGCGCTGGCGCTGCTGATCGCGACGCCGCTGAGCATCGGCCTCGCGCTCGTGATCTCGCACTACGCGCCCCGCCGGCTCGCGAAGCCGATCGGCTACCTGATCGACCTGCTGGCCGCCGTACCGTCCGTGGTCTACGGCCTCTGGGGCATCGGCTTCCTCGGCCCCCGCGTCTACGACGCCTACGGCTGGCTCGCCGACAACCTCGGCTGGCTCCCCTTCTTCGAGGGGCCGCCCAACGGGCGCTCGATCCTGACCGCGTCGATCGTGCTGGCGATCATGGCGCTCCCGATCATCACCGCGATCTGCCGCGAGATCTTCGCCCAGACCCCGACCCTCCACCAGGAGGCGGCGCTGGCGCTCGGCGCGACCCGCTGGGAGATGATCCGGATGACGGTCTTCCCCTACGGCCGCAGCGGCATGGTCAGCGCCGTGATGCTCGGCCTGGGCCGCGCGCTCGGCGAGACGATGGCCGTCGCGATGGTGCTCTCGGCCACCGGCGTGGTCACCTTCAACCTGATCTCCAGCGTCAACCCCTCGACGATCGCCGCCAACATCGCCCTGAAGTTCCCCGAGGCGACGGGCGTCGACGTCAACGTGCTGATCTTCAGCGGCCTGGTGCTGTTCGTCGTCACCTTCGGCGTCAACTTCCTCGGCCGTGCGATCGCGGCCCGCGGCGCCGTGAAGGAGGAGCGCTGATGACCACGACCGAGACCGAGATGGCCGACTACCGCGCCACGCTCCCGATCGTCCGGCCCCAGCTGCCCCGCTGGGCGCCGTGGCTGGTCCTGGGCGCCTCGCTCGCCGTCGGCGCCCTGCTCATGCTGCTGGTCGGCTTCGGGCCCTTCGGTGCCGCCGTCGTGGCCGGGCTGGTCTACTTCTTCGCGCTGCCGGCCTGGTCGCGCGTCGTCGAGGGTCCCCGCAAGTCCACCGACCGGTTGATGTCGGCGATGATCTGGTCGGCGTTCATCATCGCGATGATCCCGCTGGTGACGCTGGTGTGGACCGTGCTCAAGAACGGGCTGCCGGCGATCTCGGTGGAGTTCTTCACCGCCTCGATGTTCAGCGTCGTGGGCGAGGGCGGCGGGATCTACCACGCGATCATGGGTACCTTCATCGTCACCCTCTGGGCGACCGTGATCTCGGTGCCGGTCGGCGTGATGGCCGCGATCTACCTCGTCGAGTACGGCCGGAAGAAGCCGCTGGCGAAGGTCATCACCTTCCTGGTGGACGTCATGACCGGCATCCCGTCGATCGTTGCGGGCCTCTTCGCCTTCGCGCTGTTCGTGATCATCTTCGGGCCCGGCATCCGGATGGGCTTCGGCGGGTCGCTCGCGCTGTCGGTCCTGATGATCCCGATCGTCGTGCGCTCGACCGAGGAGATGCTCAAGCTGGTGCCCGACGAGCTCCGCGAGGCGTCGTACGCGCTCGGGGTGCCGAAGTGGCGCACCATCACCAAGGTGGTGCTGCCGACGGCGATGGCCGGCATCCTCACCGGCGTGATGCTGGCGGTCGCCCGCGTGGCCGGTGAGACCGCGCCGCTGCTGATCATCGCCGGCGACACCGACGGCACGAACTTCAACGCCTTCGCCGACCGGATGGCGACGCTGCCGGTCTTCATCTACTACTCGTACACCCAGCCGGGCATCCCGCCGGAGTTCGGGCGCGAACGCGCCTGGGGCGCCGCGCTCGTGCTGATCGCGATCGTCATGGGCCTCAACCTGCTGGCCCGGGCGGTCGGCCGCTACTTCGCCCCCAAGACCGGGCGCTGACGGAGGAGAATCACAGACATGGCCAAGAGCATCGACGTCTCCGACCTCGACATCTACTACGGCGACTTCAAGGCCGTCGAGGGCGTCTCGATGACGATCCGCGCCCGCGCGGTCACCGCGTTCATCGGTCCCTCCGGCTGCGGCAAGTCGACCTTCCTGCGCTCCCTCAACCGGATGCACGAGGTCATCCCCGGCGCCCGGGTCGAGGGCAAGGTCGTCGTCGACGGCCAGGAGCTCTACGGGCCCGACGTCGACCCGGTGGAGGTGCGCCGCCAGATCGGCATGGTCTTCCAGCGCCCCAACCCGTTCCCGACGATGTCGATCTACGACAACGTCCTCGCCGGCAACAAGCTCAACGCGAAGCGGATGAAGAAGTCCGAGTCCGACGACATCGTCGAGCGGTCGCTCAAGGGCGCCAACCTGTGGACCGAGGTCAAGGACCGGCTCGGCAAGCCCGGCATGGGACTCTCGGGCGGTCAGCAGCAGCGGCTCTGCATCGCCCGCGCGATCGCCGTACGCCCGCAGGTGCTGCTGATGGACGAGCCCTGCTCCGCGCTCGACCCGATCTCGACCTCGGCGATCGAGGACCTCATCCACGAGCTGAAGTCCGAGTACACGATCGTCATCGTCACCCACAACATGCAGCAGGCCGCGCGCGTCAGCGACTACACCGGCTTCTTCAACCTCAAGGCCGCCGGCGAGCCCGGCCACCTCGTCGAGTACAACCCCACGGCGAAGATGTTCGCCAACCCCGACGAGCCCTCCACCGAGGCCTACATCTCCGGCCGCTTCGGCTGAACCTGCGGCTTCGCCGCTTGCGGACGTCATACGGTCCGGTCGCCATGGCGACCGGACCGTATGACGTTTCGGGGCTTCTCCACAGATCGTCGCGAGCCCGGTTTCGGACGGGGCGGCGCGGTGAGGCTTCGGGCATGGACGAACGACCGGCAGCCGCCCACCGTGCCGCTCGGCGTCGCCGTGCCGAGGCGCTCGCCCGGCGCCAGGACGGCGTCGTGTCGAGGCTCCAGCTCTATGCCACGGGAGTGACGCGGGCGGAGGTGCGCGCCAACATCCGCGCGGGCCGCTGGCAGCGGTGGGGTAGCCAGTCGGTATTGGTCTTCACCGGAGACCCGCACCGGGCCGCGCGCCACTGGGCCGCGGTCTTCGAGGCCGGCCCGCGCGCGTTCCTCGACGGCGCCTCCGCGCTGGAGGCCGCCGGGCTCACGAAGTTCGCCGTCGACCGGATCCGCGTGTCCGTGCCGCGGGGTGCGCGCGTACGCCGAGGCCGCGGCCTCGACATCCGTCAGACCCGCCGCTGGCACCCTGACGACCTGTCGCCCGGCGGCGGCGTACCCCGGGCCAGGCCGGCGGTCGCCGCCGTGCGCGCCGGTCTCTGGGCGCGGTCGGACGCCCAGGCTGCGCTCGTGATGACGATGGCCGTCCAACAGGGCATTGCCGAGGTGGGCGCGGTGGGTCGCGAGATGCTGCGGGTCAAGAGGGACAAGCGACGCCGGCTCCTGCAGGCGCTGGTCCTCGACCTGCTGGCCGGCGTCCGGTCGCTCGGGGAGCTCGACGTCGCCCGGCAGTGCCGGCGCCGAGGCCTGCCGGAGCCATCACGGCAAGTCGTCAGACGTGGACCGCGCGGAACCATCTATCTCGACGTGCGCTGGGAGGAGTGGGGCGTCGTGCTGGAGGTCGACGGCATCCACCACAGCTGGGCGCAGAACCTGGTCGACGACGCGTTGCGTCACAACAGCGTCGCGCTGGGCGGCGACGTGGTCCTGCGGTTGCCACTGCTGGGTCTCCGGATCGCTGCTGACGACTTCTTCTCCCAGGTCGAGCAGGCCCTCACGGCGGCCGGCTGGCCCGGACGTCATACGGACCGGGCGTCATAGCGACCAATTCGTATGACGTCCCGCGCGAGGCCACTCCGTCAGAGGACCTCGATGAAGAAGTGGGCCACCCAGTAGCAGAGGGCTGCGGCGAGGCCGGCGGCCGGGAAGGTGAGGACCCAGGCGGTGAGGATCGAGCGGGCGACGCCCCAGCGGACGGCCGAGAGGCGCTTGGTGGCGCCGACGCCCATCACGGCCGAGGTGATGGTGTGGGTCGTGGAGATCGGGGCCTCCCAGACGTACGCCGTCGTGTAGAGCACCGACGCGGCGACCGACTCGGCGGCGAACCCGCGGGGCGGGTCGAGGTGGATGATCCGGCGGCCGAGGGTCCGCATGATCCGCCAGCCGCCGGAGTAGGTGCCGAGTGAGATCGCGGTCGCGGCGGCGATGATCACCCACAGCGGGAGCTGGCCACCGTTGTCCTCCGAGGCGACGTAGCCGCCGGTGACCAGGGCCAGGAAGATCACGCCCATCGTCTTCTGGGCGTCCTGGAGGCCGTGGCCGAGGGCCATGGCGGCGGCGGAGACCGTCTGGGCGACCTTGAAGCCGCGGTTGGCCTTGCCGGGGTTGGCGTTGCGGAAGATCCACATGATCGCGACCATCACCGCGAAGCCGAGGCCGAAGGCGACCAGCGGCGACAGGATCATCGGGATCACGACCTTCTCCAGCACGACCGACCACGCGACACCGACGCTCGCCGCGACCGCGGCGCCGACCAGGCCGCCGATGAGGGCGTGGGAGGAGGACGAGGGGAGCCCGAAGTACCAGGTGATGAGGTTCCAGGTGATGGCGCCGAGCAGGCCGGCCATCACGATCACGAGCCCGTGGACGCCGGACGGCGGCGAGATCGTGTCGGACACGGTGTGGGCGACCTTCTGCCCGAGGAAGGCACCGACGAAGTTCATGACGGCCGCCATGGCGAGCGCCACGCGGGGGGTCAGCGCGCCGGTCGAGACGGAGGTCGCGATGGCGTTGGCCGCGTCGTGGAAGCCGTTGGTGTAGTCGAACACCAGGGCGACGACGACCACCGCGATGATGATCGCGAGCAACATCGGGTCAGGACTCCTTGACCGCGATCTGCTCGACGATGTTCGCGACCCGCTCGAAGCAGTCGATGGCCGCCTCGAGCGACTCGACGATGTCCTTCAGCTTCAGCACCTCGAGGGCCTCGTAGCGGCCGTCGAAGAGGCTGGCGAGCGTGCGCCGGTAGGTCTTGTCGCCGGCGTTCTCGAGCCGGTTGACCTCGATCCAGTACTCGTCGAGGTCCTTCATCGACTGCAGCCGCGGCATCGCCTCGGCGGTGATGCGGGCGCACTCCTGGATCACCTCGACGAGCTTGTCGAAGCCCGCCGGCAGCTCCTGCACCCCGTAGAGCAGGACGAGGTCGACGACCTCGTCCATCATGTCCATGATGTCGTCGAGCCCCGAGGCGAGGGAGTAGATGTCCTCGCGGTCGAACGGCGTGACGAACGTGCTGTTCACCCGCCGCACGATGGCGTGGGTGGTCTCGTCGGCCTCGTGCTCGGCCTCGCGCATGCGGCGCGCGACGTCGTCGCGGTCACTGCCCTCGGCCAGCATCTCGGCCAGCAGCGAGGCGCCGGTGGTGAGGTGGGAGGCGGACTGGGCGAAGAGGTCGTAGAACGACGCGTCTACGGGGCGGAACTTCAGTCCCACGGTGAACTCCTAGCGGGGCGGAGCAGAACGCACACAGACTAGGGGGTGAACTTCCGGCCGGCGCAAACGGCCGCCGTTCAGAGTCCGGTACGCCGCCGCCGCTGCCGTTCGATGAGCGCCTCGTGGAGGTGGGTCCCACCCTCGTTGCGGTGCCAGCGCCCGTCGGCGTCGAGCAGCCAGGCGGAGGTGTCGTCGGCGAAGGCGAGGTCGAGCAGCCGCCGCATCTCGGCGACGTTCGATTCGCCGGGCAACTTCACGAGGACCTCGACGCGGCGGTCGAGGTTGCGGTGCATCATGTCGGCCGACCCGATCCAGGCCCGCGGCTCACCGCCGTTCTCGAACCAGAAGACGCGGCTGTGCTCGAGGAACCGGCCGAGCACCGAGCGGACCTCGATGTTCTCCGACAGACCGGGGACGCCGGGGCGCAGCGCGCAGATGCCGCGGATCAGCAGCTGGACCGGGACGCCCTCCTGCGACGCGACGTACAACGCGTCGATGACCTGCTCGTCGACGATCGAGTTCGCCTTGATCCGGATCCGGGCCGGGCGGCCGGCGCGGAGGTGCTCGACCTCGCCGTAGATCTGCTCGACCAGGCCGCTGCGGACGGAGTCGGGGGCGACCAGCAGCTGCTCGTAGGAGGCCTTGCGGCTGTAGCCGGAGAGGTTGTTGAAGAGGTGGGCGACGTCCTCGCCGATCGCCTCGTCGACGGTGATGATGCCGATGTCCTCGTAGAGGCGGGCGGTCTTGGAGTTGTAGTTGCCGGTGCCGATGTGGACGTAGCGGCGGATGCCGTCGGGCTCGTCGCGCACGACCATCGCCAGCTTGCAGTGGGTCTTGAGGCCGACCAGGCCGTAGACGACGTGGCAGCCGGCCTGCTCGAGCTTGCGCGCCCAGCGGATGTTGGCCTGCTCGTCGAAGCGGGCCTTGATCTCGACGATGACCAGCACCTGCTTGCCGGCCTCGGCGGCGTCGATGAGGGCGTCGATGATCGGGGAGTCGCCGGAGGTGCGATAGAGGGTCTGCTTGATCGCGAGGACGTGCGGGTCGGCCGCGGCCTGCTCGATGAAGCGCTGGACGCTCGTCGCGAACGAGTCGTAGGGGTGGTGGAGGAGCACGTCGCGACGCGCGGCGGCCTTGAAGACGTCGACCGGCGCCGCCGACTCGACCTCGGCGAGGTGGGAGTGGGCGCTCGGGATGAACGCCTGGAACTTCAGCTCCTCGCGGTTGAGGTCGGCGATGTCGTGGAGGCCGGTGAGGTCGAGCGGGCCGGGGAGCTGGAAGACCTCGTCGCTGGAGATGTCGAGCTCGCTCATGAGGAGCTCGAGCACGGCGGGGCTGATCGTCTCCTCGACCTCGAGCCGCACCGGCGGGCCGAACCGGCGCCGCAGCAGCTCCTTCTCGAGCGCGGCGAGGAGGTTCTCGGCGTCGTCCTCCTCGACCTCGACGTCCTCGTTGCGGGTGACGCGGAAGCTGTGGACCTCGAGCACCTCCATGCCGGGGAAGAGCCGGCGCAGGTGCTCGCCGATCACGTCCTCCATCGGCACGAACCGCTGGTTGCCGACGTTGACGAACCGGGAGAACGTCGGCGGCACCTTCACGCGGGCGAAGTGCTCCTTGCCCGACTTGGGGTTGCGGACGAGCACCGCGAGGTTGAGAGAGAGCCCCGAGATGTAGGGGAACGGGTGGGCGGGGTCGACCGCGAGCGGCGTCAGGACCGGAAAGATCCGCTCCTTGAACAGCTTCTTGCAGGCCTTCTGCTCGTCCTTGTCGAGGTCGTCCCAGCGGACCAGCTGGATGCCGTGGTCGAGCAGCGCCGGCACGATCTCGTCGCGGAAGAGGGCCGCGTGGCGGGCGGTCAGCTCGCCGGTCTCGGCCCAGATCGCCTCGAGCACCTCCCGCGGCATCAGGCCGGACGCCGCGCGTACGGCGACGCCCGCGGCGATGCGTCGCTTGAGGCCGGCGACGCGGACCATGAAGAACTCGTCGAGGTTGCTGGCGAAGATCGCGAGGAACCTCGCCCTCTCGAGCAGCGGGACCCGCGGGTCCTCGGCGAGCTCGAGCACCCGCTGGTTGAAGTGGAGCCAGGAGATCTCGCGGTCGAGGAACCGGTCGTCGTGCTTGGCGACCGCCTCGAGCATCGCCTCGTCCGGGGCGTACGCCGCCCCGTCGGTCTGCCCCTCGACCACCAGCAGCTCGTCGGTGTCGTCGGCGTCGAGGGTGCTCATGCGTCTCATGATGTCACCGACAGGTGAACGGAGGGTGACCCTTCTCCCGGCTCGGGCTAGCGTGCGGCCCATGAAGCTGCCCGCTCGGATCGAGGCCCCGTTGTTCCGCGCAGTGCTGGGCCTGCCGGGCCCGTTGCTGCGGGCGATCGGTGGCCGCCCGCTGCGCTGCGAGGGCCAGACCCTGGCCCCCGACCTCCAGGCGATGCTGCGACTGATCCGGTTCGCCGGCGAGCCCGAGCTCGGGGCGCTTCCGGTCCCCGGGTCGCGTGAGCTCTACCGGCGCCAGACCGCCCTGGCCGGCGGCGACCAGCCGGTCGGGTCGGTCCGCGAGCTCGCCGTCGGCGACCGCCGCGGCCGGCTCTACACCCCGACCGGCGCGAGCGGGGTCGGACCGCTGCTGGTCTGGTACCACGGCGGCGGCTTCCTCTACGGCGACCTCGACACCCACGACCCCGCCTGCCGCTTCATCGCCGAGCGGTCCGGGGTGCGCGTGCTGTCGGTCGACTACCGGCTCGGTCCCGAAGACCCCTTCCCGGCTGCTTTCGACGACGGCGCGGCTGTCTTCCGCTGGGTCGTCGCCAATGCGGCGTCCCTCGACGCCGACCCCGGTCGGTTGGCGGTCGGCGGGGACTCTGCCGGTGGGACGCTGGCGGCGTACGTCGCGCTGGTGGCGGCGCGCGAGCGGCTGCCGCTCGCCTTCCAGGCGCTGATCTATCCCGCGGCGGACTCGCGCGGTGGGACCGAGTCGCGGCGGCGCTACAACCACGGGCTGGTCCTGACCCAGCACATGTTCGACGAGGTGTCGGCCCACTTCCTCGTGGGTGACGGCGACGCCGAGGACCCGCGGGCCTCGCCGGTGCTGGCCGAGATCCCGGCCGGGGTCGCGCCGGCGTACGTCGCCACGGCGGGGTTCGACCCGCTGCGCGACGAGGGCGAGACCTACGCCCGCCGGCTGGCCGACGCGGGGGTGGGGCTCGAGCTGCAGCGGTTCCCCGACCAGCTCCACGGCTTCGTCCACCTCGTCGGGGTGAGCCGCACGGGGCGCGCCGCGACCCAGGCCGTGGCTGACCGGGTCGCCGACGCGCTGCGCGGCGCCGCCGTCACGGACTCTCGACGATCAGCGTGACCGGGCCGTCGCCGACGCTGGTGACGCGCATGTCGGCGCCGAACGCGCCGGTCTCGACGTGGAGCCCGTCGGCGCGCAGGGCGGCGCAGACCGCGTCGTACGCCGGCTCGCTCACCGGCCCCGGGGCGGCGGCCGCCCAGGTCGGCCGACGTCCCTTGCGGCCGTCGCCGTAGAGCGTGAACTGGCTGACGACCAGGACCGGCGCGCCCGAGTCCGCGACCGACTGCTCGTCGCGGAGCAGGCGCAGGTCGCGGATCTTGCCGGCCGTCCACCTGACCTCGCGGTCGCCGTCGTCGTGGGTGACGCCGAGATAGACCAGGAGGCCCGGTTCGTCGATCGCGCCGACGACCTCGCCGTCGACGGTCACGGAGGCGGAGAGCACCCGCTGGATCACCGCACGCATGGGTCTAGTCTGCCGGGCGTGAACGTTGACGTGCCCGCCGACCGGCTCCTGATCACCGTCGCCCCGACGGGTGCGGAGACGGCCAAGGAGGACTGCCCCCAGCTGCCGACGACGCCCGAGGAGATCGCCGAGACGGCGGCGGCGTGCGAGGCGGCCGGTGCGGCGATGATCCACATCCACGTGCGCGACGGCGAGCACAAGCCGACCCTCGACCTCGGCCTGCTGCGCGAGTGGGTCGCGGCGGTCCGCGACGCGTCGTCGCTCGTGGTCCAGCTCTCGACCGGTGGCTCCGTCCACGACCCGCTCGACAACCGGCTCCGGGTCCTCGACGCGGAGCCCGACTCGTGCTCGCTGACGATGGGGACGACGAACTTCGGCGACGACGTCTTCTCGAACCCGTGGCCGTTCGTCTGCGAGCTCTACCAGCTCAGCCAGGAGCGCGAGGTCGTGCCGGAGTTCGAGCTGTTCGACCTCGGCCAGGTCCACGCGCTGTCGCGGCTGCTGACGAAGTACGGCCTGCCCTACGGCGGCCGCGTCCACTGCGACCTCGTCATGGGTGTGCCCGGCGGCATGAACGGGACGACCGACGCGCTCGTCGCCGCCGTCCGGGACCTGCCGGCCGACGTCACCTCGTGGTCGGCGACCGGCATCGGCCGCTCGACCCTCTCGGTCGCCCTCGCCTCGCTGTCGAAGGGCGGCCACCTGCGGGTCGGCATGGAGGACGTCCTCACGCTCGCTCGCGGTGTGCCCGTGGAGCACAACAGCCAGCTCGTCTCCCGCGTCGCCGACCTCGGCCGGATCGCCCAGCGGACCCCGATGACCCCGGCTGAGGCCCGGGTCTTCCTGGGGATCAAGGGTCAGTAGCTGGCGGTCCCGACCAGCCGCGGGCTTGCGCTGCGCACCCGCAGCGCCTCCGGCTCACCCGGGAGCGTGAGCGTGCCCGGGATCTGCTGCCAACCGCCGCCGTTGATCCGGTAGCGCCCCTGGTAGGTCGTCGCCACGCTCGGGCTGACCCTGCCCTCGCTGGCGTACTCGTGGGTGACGTCGAGGTCCGGGTAGGCCGCGCCGGGGCTGCTGGTGGTCCGGCTCGCGCCGTCCCCGAAGTCCCACGTGTAGCCGCTCGGCGTCGCCTCGATCTCGACCTGCTGGCCGAGCAGGGTGACGCTACGGGTCGTCGGGGCGGTGTTGTCGGTGAAGAAGTTGGTGTCGAAGTTGATCAGCGTCTGCCCGTCCGGTGGCTGGAGCTGGAGCTCGGACGTCGGCCAGCTGAGCCGCTCGAATGCGCGCCTGACCATGTCGGGAGTGATCTGTCGACGAGGAGGCGGGGCATCCTCTCGGCTCAAGCACCGAATGCCGATGTGGTCCGTTTCGCCAGTGTCGAGATTGGTCTCGACGACCAGATACCAAGTGCCGACCCCACCGTCTGCGGTCGGGCAGATGCGTTCTGCGCGGGTGCAGGTGTCGCCTACCTTGCACCTGCTCTCGAGGCTATAGACGACGTTGCTGGAGGCGCCAGTCGTGGGTGAGATCGCGCTCGACGAGCCGTCCTGCTCGTCAACGACCTCAATGCCATGCAAGTCGCCTTGAACGTCGGGGTCGGCGCTGGCGCCGTTGGCGATCATGACAGTGAGGAGAATCGAGGCGAGAAGTGAGATCGTGATGGCCCTCATAGCTGGACCTCGTCGGCCACGATCCAGTCTCCTTGGCGCTTGCGTAGCACCAAGCGGAAAGTTAGATCGCCCCCTGGAAGTGACTTGATCTTTCCTCCGGCGCGCTCTCGGTACTTAGTTGGCGACGAATCGACCTTAAGTTCGTAGGCGCCACGTAATTCGGCCTTCTTAACGCTCATTACCTGGCGACCATCTGTGTTGACGAAGCCTCCAGATGCGTAGATGTCTTCAATGCGGTCGGCGTAGGAGTTGCACGGATCGCACCCCACCGAGGCTGCGCGGAAGGCGGCGGTGTCGCCTGACTTGGTCATCTCATTGTCGAGAGCCACCCACTCACGGATGAATTCCTCTGGGCTCTGCGCCTCGGGTGCAGCAGACGACGAGGACTCGGTCGGCGCCGGCGACTCGGTGGGCTCGAACTGGGGCTCGGGGTCGTCGCTGCACCCAGCAAGCAGCAGGCCGGCGGCGAGAACCGCAGCGGCGGTGCGTCGTACGGACATCAGGAGCCCTCCCGAGAGACTGCCTCGAACCTAGCGAGCGAGCTGACCGCAGGACACCCCCGGGAAAGCGGCCTGTGGACAACCGAC
>NZ_BAAAJT010000002.1:1293930-1297145 GCF_039527245.1 Nocardioides aestuarii | reverse complement strand
GGCGATCCGCAGTCACCTGGTGACTGCGAATCGCCCCGTTGTTGTCGGTGGGGTCGATGAGGGTGCTGCGTATGTGGCTCGACGACCTGCTCCGCAACCAACGCGGGGTCGTCTCGCGCGCCCAGGCGCGGGCCTGTGGCCTGGGTGACCACGACATCCGCCGGATCCTGCGGCGCAGGGAGTGGGCGACGGTCTTCCCGGGCATCTACCTCAACCACACCGGCCCCACGACGTGGGAGCAGCGAGCGATGGCGGGCGTGCTCCACGGCGCGACCGAGCTCGACCACAACCTGCGGCCGGTCGGCGCTGCGCTCGCGGGCCACGCCGCCCTCCGCAGCGCCATCGGCCCGGGGTGGCGCTCGCGTGGCGACGGCATCGAGGTGGCCATCGAGCACGGCAGGAGCAGGGAACGCGTCCGCGGCTATCGCTTCGTCCGGGTCACCGACCTCGCGACCAGGACCGACGACGTCCGTACGCCGCCACGGCTGCGGCTGCCGGAAGCGCTCGCTGACCTCGCGATCGGGGCCGGCGACGAGCTGGAGGTCGTGCAGACCGTGGCCGATGCCTGCCAGTCACGGATGGTGAGCGCCCACGAGGTACGACAGTCGGTCGAGAGGAGGGGCAGGGTGAGGGGCAGGCAGGCCCTGCTCGCGGTGCTCGACGACGTCGCAGGCGGGACGTGCTCAGCGCTCGAGCACCGGTTCGTCACCGGCGTGGTCCGGGCTCACGGGCTGCCGATGCCGCAGCAGCAGCGGGTCAGGACGGTGGTCGACGAGGCCGGGCGGCGCGAATACCGCGACTGCGAGTGGGACGACGCGGGGCTGGTGGTGGAGCTCGACGGTCGGCAGTTCCACGACAACCCGCGCCAGCGCGACCGCGATCTCGACCGTGACCTCGACGACGCTGCCGGCGGGCGGCGCGCCGTACGGCTGGGGTGGGGGCAGGCGACCCGGCGGAGGTGTCGTACGGCGCGCAGGCTGGCGACGATCCTGCAGTCACCGCACGACACGTGCCGGGACTGTCAGTAGACGAGCGCCTGGACCCCGTCGGCGAGGATCTCCTCGGTGAAGACGGCGGCGCCGGCGATCCGGATGCCGTCGACGACGGAGGAGGACATGATGTCCCGCCGCTCGGCGCACTGCGAGCACACCGTCACCGACCCGCCCGCGAGGACGGCGTCCAGGAGCGAGGCGAGCGGTGTCGCGAGGGGGAGCGAGAACGACGCAGCCCGCCCGGGGACCGCGAACCACGCCGCCTCGCCCGTCAGCCACAGCGACACCCGCGCCCCGGAGGCGACGGCGGCCGCGGCGACGGTGAACGCCTGGTTGACCCGCTCGGCGTCGTCCGCGCCGCAGGTCGCCTTGACCACCAAGTCCCGTGCCATGCCGAAACCCTAGACTCGGTGCCATGCCGTTCGAGATCCCGGACAACATCCACCCCAACTGCGCGCGCCTCGCGTGGCTGATCGGCACGTGGGCGGGCAACGGGCACGGCGAATACCCCACGATCGAGCCGTTCCAGTTCGGGCAGGAGGTCATCTTCCAGCAGGACGGCCGCCCGTTCATCCACTACTTCAGCCGCTCCTGGATCACCGACGCCGAGGGCAAGACGATCCGCCCGGCCGCCCAGGAGACCGGCTTCATCCGGCCGCAGGAGGACGGCACCATCGAGATGGTGCTGACCCACAACCTCGGGTTCGTCGAGGTGTGGCACGGCGAGCTCCACCCCGAGCAGCCGCGGTTCGAGATCGTCACCGACGCCGTCGCGCGCACCGCGACCGCCAAGGAGTACGTCGGCGGCAAGCGCCTCTACGGCTACGTCAACGGCGACCTGATGTACGCCTACGACATGGCCGCGATGGGGCAGCAGCTCCAGCCGCACACCCATGCCCAACTGGTGAGGCAGTGAGCGAGACCGACTGGAAGGCGAAGCTCCGCGGGAGCGGCTATCGGCTGACCCCGCAGCGCGAGCTGATCCTGGCCGCCGTCGAGCGGCTCGGCCACGCGACCCCCGACGAGGTCCTGGCGGAGGTCCGCAAGCAGTCCTCAGCGGTCAACCAGTCGACCGTCTATCGCACGCTCGAGGTCCTCGAGGAGCTCGGGCTGGTCCGCCACGCCCACCTCAGCGACCGCGCGCCGACCTACCACTCGGTCACCGACCACGAGCACTTCCACCTCGTCTGCCGGAATTGCCAGAAGGTCGTGTCCGTTGACCCTGATGTGCTGAAACCTCTGTTGCAGACCCTGGACACCGACCACGGCTTCACTGCCGACGTCGGCCACCTGACCGTCTTCGGGCTGTGCGAGGAGTGCCGATGAAGAGCCCCCTGCTCGACCTGCCCGACGCCGTCGCCGCCGAGGGCGCCGACTCCGGCGTCGCCGCCCACTACGGCTCGTTCAACCGCGAGCAGCGCACGCTCGAGGCCGGCGACGGCTTCGTCGACCTCTCCCACCGCGACGTGCTGCGGATCGCCGGCCCCGACCGGCTGACGTGGCTCCACTCGCTGACCACCCAGCACCTCACCGACCTCCAGCCGGGGGAGTGGACCAGCGCGCTGGTCCTCAGCCCCAACGGCCACGTCGAGCACGCCTTCACCGGCGTCGACGACGGCGAGGCGCTGACCGTCCACACCGAGCCGGGCACGGGTACACCGCTGCGCGAGTGGCTCGAGCGGATGGTCTTCATGATGCGCGTCGAGATCAGCGACGTGACCGAGTCCGTCGCCGTGATGTGGCGACCCAAGGGGTTCGACCTCGTGCCGCGCGACCAGCTGGCGGCGTACGCCGAGGCGGCGGGGCCGGCGTGCGGCCTGTGGGCCTACGAGGCGCTGCGGATCGCGCGCGGCGAGCCCCGGTTCGGCCTCGACACCGACCACCGCACGATCCCCAACGAGGCCGGCTGGATCCCGAGCGCCGTCCACCTCGACAAGGGCTGCTACCGCGGCCAGGAGACGGTTGCCCGCGTCCACACCCTCGGGCGCCCACCCCGTCGGCTGACCCTGCTCCACCTCGACGGCTCGGAGAACCGCCTGCCCGAGCGGGGTGCCGAGCTCAAGCACGGCGACAAGGTGGTCGGGTACGTCGGGTCGAGCGCCCGTCACCACGAGCTCGGCCCGATCGCGCTGGCGATGGTCAAGCGCAACGTCCCCCTCGACGCCGTCCTCGACGCCGACGGCCTCGTCGCCGCCCAGGAGGTCGTGGTCGACCCCGAGGTCG
>NZ_BAAAJT010000002.1:1145483-1293854 GCF_039527245.1 Nocardioides aestuarii | reverse complement strand
GTTGATTTGTGCTCGGAATCGCCCGGTTCGGAGCACAAATCAACCGGACTACCGCGAGGACGAGCGCTCAGTCGCCGCCGAAGAGGTCGCGGGTGAAGACCTTGTCGCGGACGTCGTCGAGCTCGCCGACCATCCGGTTGGCGACGATCAGGTCGCACTCGGCCTTGAACGAGGCGAGGTCGCGGGAGACGCGCGAGCCGAAGAAGGTGTCCTCCTCGAGCTCGGGCTCGTAGACGACGACCTCGATGCCCTTGCCCTTGATCCGCTTCATCACGCCCTGGATCGAGGAGAAGCGGAAATTGTCCGACCCGGCCTTCATGATCAGCCGGTGCACGCCGACGACGGCGGGCTCGCGCTTGATGATCTCCATCGCGATGAAGTCCTTGCGCGTGGTGTTGGCGTCGACGATCGCGCGCATCAGGTTCTGCGGGACGTTCCAGTAGTTCGCGAGCAGCTGCCGGGTGTCCTTCGGCAGGCAGTAGCCGCCGTAGCCGAACGACGGGTTGTTGTAGTGCGACCCGATCCGCGGGTCGAGCCCGACGCCCTCGATGACCTCGCGCGACGACAGCCCGTGGGCGATCGCGAAGGAGTCGAGCTCGTTGAAGAAGGCGACCCGCATCGCGAGATAGGTGTTGGCGAAGAGCTTGACCGCCTCGGCGTCGTCCGGGTCGGTCAGGAGGACGGGTACGTCGGGCTCGAGCGAGCAGTCGGCCAGCATGTCGGCGAACTTGCGTGCACGGTCGGACTTCTCGCCGACGATGATCCGCGAGGGGTGGAGGTTGTCCTCGAGCGCGCGGCCCTCGCGCAGGAACTCGGGGGAGAAGATGACCTGGTCGGTCCCCAGCCGCTTGCGCAGCCCCGTCACGAACCCGACCGGCACCGTCGACTTCACGACGATCGTCGCCGACGGGTTGGCCGCGATGACGTCGCGCACGACCGCCTCGACCGACTCGGTGTCGAAGGCGTCGGTCTCGGGGTCGTAGTTGGTGGGGGTCGAGACGACGACGTACTCCGCGTCGGCGTACGCCGCGGTGTCGGTCGTGAAGGTGACGTCGAGGTCGCGCTCGGAGAGGTATTCCGACAGCACGTCGTCGTGGATCGGGCTCTTGCCCTGGCGCAGCAGCGAGACCCGTGACTCGTCGATGTCGATGCCGACGACGGGGTGCTTCTGCCCGAGAAGGGCGGCCACCGAGAGGCCGACGTAGCCGAGTCCGACGACGGCGATGGAAGTCATGGCGGCGAGTCTAGGAGCGCGCGTACATCACGTGGGTGTCGCGGTCGTCGTGGGTGAAACCGAGCCCGTCGTAGACGTGGATCGCGGCGGCGTTGTCCGACTCGACGTAGAGCTCGACCTCGCTCACCCCGCGTCCCGCGAGGTGGTCGAGCCCGGCGCGGGTCAGCGCCTTGCCGAGCCCCATGCCCTGCGCCTCGGGCGCGACGCCGACGACGTAGACCTCGCCCAGCGCGGCGGAGTGCTGCTTGGTCCAGTGGAAGCCGAGCATGTGCCCGCCGCGCATCGCGACCAGCAGCCCGGACGGGTCGAACCACGGCTCACCCGTCCGCTCGGCGAAGTCGGAGGCCGACATCTGCCCCTGCTCGGGGTGGGAGTGGAACGACTCGGAGTTGACCCGCAGCAGCTCGGCCTCGTCCTTGGGGTGGAAGCTGCGGATGTTGACGCCCTCGGGCAGCGCGACGGGCCCGGTCGGCTTCGACCCCGGCCGCCGCATGACCCACAGCTCACGGACCCGGTCGAAGCCGTGGCGCGCGGCGAGCTTCGCGGCCCCCGGGTGGTCGGCGTGGGACCACGCCCGCAGGCTCCCGTCGTACGCCGCCAGGGCGTCGGCCAGCAGCGACCCGGCGACGCCCCGCTCACGCGCGGACGGGCGGACAGCCAGCGAGAGGTCGCCGCCGATGACGAGCGCGAACCCCTCGTCGGTCACCCACCAGGCGACGTCGTCGGGCCGGTTGCGCAGCGCCAGCCAGGTCGCCTCGTCGATCGGGGCGGCACCGTCGGCGGCCTCGGAGTCGGCGGCGACGTCGGCGATCTGTCGGAGTCGATCGGCGTCCACGCCTCGACCGTACGCGAGGAGGGCGTCAAGCGTCCTGTGACTGCGCGGGCGCGTCCTTGACCGACTTGTCCTTGGTCGGCAGCACGAACCGGTAGCCGACGTTGCGGACGGTCCCGATCAGCGTCTCGTGCTCGGGGCCGAGCTTGGCGCGCAGCCGGCGGACGTGGACGTCCACGGTGCGGGTGCCGCCGAAGTAGTCGTAGCCCCAGACCTCCTGGAGCAGCTGCTGGCGGCTGAAGACGCGCCCCGGGTGCTGGGCGAGATATTTCAGGAGCTCGAACTCCTTGAAGGTGAGGTCGAGCGTGCGCGAGCCGAGCTTGGCGGTGTAGGTCGCCTCGTCGACGACGACCTCGCCGGAGCGGATGACGTGGGCCTCGGGGTCGTCGGCGTCACGGGCGGCGGCGAGCCGGCCGACGGCGAGCCGCATCCGGGCCTCGAGCTCGGCGGGGCCGATCGTGTTGACGACGACGTCGTCCATGCCCCAGTCGTGGTTGACGGCCGCGAGCCCGCCCTCGGTGAGGACGAGCAGGACGGGGACGTCGACGCCGGTCGTGCGGATCAGCCGGCAGAGGTCGCGCGCGGCGACGAGGTCCTGGCGGCCGTCGACGAGCAGCAGGTCGGCGTGGGGCGCGTCGAGCAGTGCGCTCCCCTCGGCGGGGAGGACCTTGACCGGGTGGGCCAGCAGTGCCAGCGCGGGGATGACCTCCGCGGACGGCTGGAACGCGCTCGTGAGCAGCAGGATGTTGGTCATCGCCGGCCTCCTCACGGGTGGTTGAGCCTGCAAGGATAGTCAACGATGAGCACCGCATCCGTGACTGTCCGTTATTGGGCAGCAGCCCGCGCCGCCGCCGGCACCGACCACGACGACCTGCCGGTCGAGGGCGAGACCACGCTCGCCGACGTCGTACGCCGGGTGGTGGCCGCTCACCCGGAGGGCCGTCTCGCGGGGGTGCTCGAGGTCTGCTCGGTCCTGGTCGGCGACCGGCCGGTGGCGACCGAGGATCCCGTCGAGGTCGTGATCCGCCCCGGCGACGAGATCCAGTTCCTGCCGCCCTTCGCGGGCGGCTGACGTGCCAGGACCCCGGAGGCGCAGCCCCCGGGGTCCCCGCAGTGGTCAGGCCTCGATCGCCTGACGGTCGCTGCCCTCGGCCCCGCCGACGCTGATCTTGCGCGGCTTGGCCTTCTCGGCGACGGGCACGGTCAGGCGCAGCACGCCGCCGTCGTAGGCCGCCTCGATCCGGTCGAGGTCGAGGTTGTCGCCGAGGACGAGCTGACGGCTGAAGACGCCGCGGGGGCGCTCGGTGGCCAGCATCTCCCAGTCGCCGTTGCGGGCGACGCGCTCGGCGCGGACGGTCAGGACGTTGCGCTCGACGTCGAGGTCGATGCTGTCGCGGCTGACGCCGGGCAGGTCGAACTCGATGACGAAGCGGTCGCCCTCGCGCCAGGCGTCCATCGGCATGACCGCGGGGCGGTTGGTGGTGCCGAGGAGCTGCTGGGTCAGGCGGTCGAAGTCACGGAACGGGTCGGTGGTGCGGAGCAACATCACGAGTCCTCCTCTGGGTCTGTCGTGGGTGATGTCGGACGATGTAACCTGCAACCACTGTTATAGATTCCTTGCCACACAGATTTCAAGGGGGTCCGGCACGCATGTCGAGGAGAGGTGTCTACGCGATCTCCGTCGTGGCCGAGATGGTCGCGATGCCCGCCCAGAACCTGAGGGTCTACGAGCGCCACGGGCTGCTCGAGCCGGAGCGCACCGACGGCGGCACCCGCCGCTACAGCCAGGCCGACGTCGAGCGGCTCCACCGCATCCGTGACCTGCTGGCCGAGGGACTCAACCTGGCCGGTGTGGCCCGCGTGATCGCGCTCGAGGAGGAGGTCGCCCGGCTGCGACGACGCCTGGCCGACCGCGGATGACGAATTTTTGCCGCGACACCGCGTCGCTGCCATTGCCAGCGAGCCCGACGGATGGTTGGTTGAGGCTGTCCCGGAGCCCCCCTCCGGGGTCCTTCTGTGGGCGCCACTATGCCTGGGTGGCGCCCACAGTCCTCTCTCGCGAGGCCTCGCTGATGGAACAAATCGACGACGTCGTGGCGTTGACCCCGACATGACCACCGGCGCCTGGATCCTCGTCGCGAGCGTGCTGCTCGTGGCGGTCTTCGGCGCGTGGCGCGCGTACGCCGACGGCCGGTTCCGCGGCACCCACGAGGTCAAGCGAGTCGCCGAGGTCGGTGATCGAGCCGCGAGCGCCAGCGAGCGAGTCGAGATCCTGCCGGCCGACCAGCTGGGGGAGCGCGCCACGCTGCTCCAGTTCTCCAGTGCGTTCTGCGCGCCCTGCCGCGCGACTCGGCGGATCCTCTCCGACGTCGCCGACGTGGTCCCGGGTGTCGCCCACGTCGAGGTCGACGCCGAGGAGCACCTCGAGCTCGTCCGCCGCGTCGGCGTGCTCCGCACGCCCACGACCCTCGTGCTCGACGCCCACGGCCAGGAGGTCACGCGCGCCGCGGGCGCCCCCCGCAAGGAGCAGGTGCTGTCCGCATTGCAGACAGTCGTCTCGCCAAACGAGACGCGCGATGGGACCCAGGCGTGACGACCCCTACAGTTCCGAGCATGTCCTCGACCATGCTGACCAAGCGCCGCGCAGTGGACCACTGCCTCGTGCGCTCGGCCATGTGTCGCATGTCCTAGGGCGCCCCGGAGGCTTTCTGCCTTTTGTCTAGTCGTTTGGTCGACTAACGTTCCGGGTGTGCCCACTCCGTTCCCGCACGCCACGGACCCCAGGACTCATGACATGCCCAACCCCCAGATCGACCCGCGCGGCGCCCGCGTCGCCGCCGCCCTCACCAGCCTCGTGCTCGCCGTCGTGCTGCTCACCGCGCCCGGGCCGCTGGCCCTCGCGCTGCTCGCCGCCCAGACCGCGGTCTTCGCGATCGGCGCCGTGAGCGGCGTCCAGCACACGCCGTACTCCTTGCTCTTCCGCACGTTGCTGCGTCCCCGCCTCGGTCCGCCGGCCGAGCTCGAGGACGCCGCACCGCCGCGGTTCGCCCAGGCCGTCGGCCTCGGCTTCGCCTCCGTCGGGCTGGTCGCGCTCGCGGCCGGCGCCACGACGGTCGGCCTGGTCGCGGTCGGCTTCGCGCTGGCCGCCGCCCTGCTCAACGCCACCACGGGCTTCTGCCTGGGGTGCGAGCTCTACCTCCTGACCAAGCGGGTCGTCCCCGCGACCTCCAACTGATCAGCAACTGAAAGGCACCACCATGAGCCGCGACACCGCACTCGTCACCGCCGACTGGGTCGAGCAGCATCTCGACGACGACAACGTCGTGCTGGTCGAGGTCGACGAGGACACCTCCGCCTACGACAAGGGCCACATCAAGGGCGCCATCAAGCTCGACTGGACGACCGACCTGCAGGACCAGGTCCGCCGTGACTTCGTCAACCGCCAGCAGTTCGAGGCGCTGCTCTCCGAGCGCGGCGTCGCCAACGACGACACCGTCGTCCTCTACGGCGGCAACAACAACTGGTTCGCCGCCTACGCCTACTGGTACTTCAAGCTCTACGGCCACTCCGACGTCAAGCTCCTCGACGGCGGCCGGAAGAAGTGGGAGCTCGACTCCCGCGAGCTGACTGACGAGCTCCCGACGCGCGAGCAGACCTCCTACTCCGCGCAGGAGCAGGACCACTCGATCCGCGCGTTCCGCGACGAGGTCGTCGCCGCGATCGGCGCCCAGAACCTGGTCGACGTCCGCAGCCCCGACGAGTACGCCGGGCGGCTGCTCGCCCCGGCCCACCTCCCGCAGGAGCAGGCCCAGCGCGCCGGCCACATCCCGACCGCGGCGAGCGTCCCGTGGAGCAAGGCGGCCAACGACGACGGCACCTTCAAGTCCGACGACGAGCTCAAGGAGATCTACTCCGAGGCCGGCGTCGACTGGAGCAAGGACACGATCGCCTACTGCCGCATCGGCGAGCGCTCGAGCCACACCTGGTTCGTCCTCAAGGAGCTGCTCGGCCAGGCCAACGTGAAGAACTACGACGGTTCGTGGACCGAGTACGGCTCCCTCGTGGGCGTGCCCGTGGCCCTCGGTGACGAGAAGGGTGAGGCCTGATGGGGTGCGGCGCCGTGGTCGGAGGCCGCTCGATCGAGGGCATCGACCTGACCAAGGAAGCAGTCATCCAGGGCACGGTCACCCGCGGCGGTGAGCCGGTCGGCAGCGCCTACGTGCGCCTGCTCGACGCGACCGGTGAGTTCACCGCCGAGGTCCCGACCGACGACGCCGGCCAGTTCCGGTTCTTCGCCGGCGAGGGCCGGTGGACGCTGCGGACCCTGGCCCCCAAGGCCGACCCGCGCGACGACGCGGTCACCGCCCAGCGCGGCTCGGTCGCCGAGGTCGACGTCCTCATCTGATCCGGACGCAGCAGCCCCGGCCGCCCTCGGCGGTCGGGGCTGTTGCATGTCCTGACCCCAGTGCAGGCGTAGTCATGTGACTACCCCGGCTGGGCGTTGACTCCACGGCGCGACCACGACTCGCCGACAGCGGTTCACAGGAACGGAACATCTTGTCCACAAGTCTTCCCTTCGACCGAGTCCAGGCCGTACCAATCTCGCGGGGGACCCTCCCCCGGAACCGAATGATCTGCCGCCGGCTCGGGCAGGGGCGGTGGGGGGACTCAGCGCATGGACATGAAGCGACGCATCGCGACGGCGGGGATGGCGACAGGCCTCCTTGCCAGCTTGCTGGTGGCGACCAGCACCACGGCCTCGACGGCCGACACGACCACCCCGCCCAGCGACGCCGGTGTCACTCCGGCACTCGTCGACGGGAATCCGAGGTGCACGGACCTCGGCTACGACTTCGGGTACAAGCCCAGCTCCGGTGGTGCCGAGGACCAACCCGGCACCTTCGACACCCCGATCGGTCAGGTGTCGTGGTCCTACAACGCGACGACCAAGGAGGTCGACTGGACGTCGACCCCGCCGGCCAGCGGCGTCATCGTCAAGGGCAGCAACGCGGCCAACTCCTACGTCTACGAGCCGCCCGGCCCGAGCTCGTCCGACGGTGGTCTCTATCCGCCGGTGAACGCCAGCGGAGGTCCTGCGGCCATCTCGCACATCGAGTTCTGCTACAACTTCCGCCCGCAGGTCAGCAAGACGGCGACCACGTCGTTCAAGCGCACCTGGGACTGGGACATCGTCAAGGACGGCGACCAGACCGAGCTGACGCTGACGCCCGGCCAGAAGTTCCTGGTCAACTACACCGTCGACGTCACGAAGGTCGGTCCCGTCGACTCCGACTTCAAGGTCTCCGGCGTCATCACGATCACGAACCCGTGGCCGGTCGCGCTCAGCGTGACGTCGGTGACCGACTCCCTCGTCACGGGTGAGGTCGCGTGCTCCGCGTCGACGGTCCCGGCGGACGGCGGTTCGGTGACCTGCCCCTACTCGGCGGACCTCACGAGCGGCGCCAGCGGCACCAACACGGCGACGGTGAAGACAACCGCCGGCGATCGACCCGAGCGGACGACGACCGGCACCGCGCCGTACGCCTTCGCCACCCCGACGACCGAGCTCCACGAGTGCGTCACGGTCTCCGACGTGCAGGCGGGTGGCGTCCTCGGCGACACCTGCGCGACAACGCGCTACACCTACTCGATCGAGATCGGTCCCTACACCGAGGACAGCACCTTCGTGAACACCGCGTGCTTCACCTCGGACGAGGGGTCGAAGTCGATCAGTGACTGCGACGACCACACCGTGGTCATCAAGGTCCCGAGCGGCGGCTGCACCCTGACCCAGGGCTACTGGAAGACCCACAGCCTGATGGGGCCGGCGCCGTACGACGACGCCTGGCTCCAGGTCGGACCGAGCGGCGCGAGCACGACGTTCTTCCTCAGCGGGAAGAGCTGGTACCAGGCCTTCTGGACCACACCGGCAGGCAACCCCTACTGGATCCTCGCCCACCAGTACATGGCCGCGAAGCTCAACGTCCTCAACGGTGCCTCGGCGCCCGCGGCGGTGACGTCGGCGCTCGCCAGCGCGGAGACCTTCTTCGCGAGCAAGACTCCGGCGCAGGGGCTCACGCTGACCAGGGCGAAGGCCAACGAGATCAAGGCGCTGGCGGCGACGCTCGACGCCTACAACAACGGCCTCACCGGCCCCGGCCACTGCTCGGAGTGACCTGACCTGACAGCGGAGGATCCGGGTCCACAGGCAGCCCGGATCCTCCGCTGTCGCACGTCCCCACCGACGCCGGGGGTTGGACCGGACAGCGGGTGGTCTCCGTCGACGCCGACTACCGCCTCCCCGAGGACGACCTCCGCGTCGACCTGCTCGCCCAGCGCTGACGACCAGACCGTCCTACTGCTGGATCAGCGTCTTCACGATGACCCCGACCCCGACAGCACAGATGCCGAGCGCCGCGCCGTAGCGCAGGAACAGCCTCACCTGCGTCCCGAGGTGTCCCCGCCGCAGGGCGGCGGTCTCGAGGCGGACCACCATGCCCCGGGCGAGGAGGCCGACCGTGGCGAGGGAGGCAGCCATCCCGATGCCGAAGGCGAGGACCAGGAACAGGCCCAGCCACGCGCGGCCGACCGCGACCGCCGCGAGGAGGAGCAGCAGCGCCGAGGGGCTCGGCACCAACCCGCCGACCAGGCCCATCACCCACACGCCACCGCGCCGTGACGAGGGGGCCGGGGTGGTGGCGTGGGTGTGCTCGGCGACCGCGGTCGTCGTACCGCCGGCCGGGGACGGCGCCGCGTGCTCGTCGTGCCCATGACCGTGCCCATGGCCGTGCCCATGCCCATGGCCGTGGCCGTGGCCGTGGCCGTGACTGTGACTGTCGCCGTCCACCCGCAGCCGCAGCAGGAGGTAGAGGCCCAGGCCGAGGATCAGGAGACCCGTCGCGACGGTGAGCCACGGATAGATCCGGGCCGGCACGAAGCTGCTGCTCAGCGACACCGCGAGCCCGAGGACCAGGACCGATCCGGTGTGGGCGGCGGTGACGGCGCCGCCGACGGACAGGGCCGCCCGCCAGGACGAGTCGCCGCGCTGGGTGAGGTAGAACGCCATGACGGTCTTGCCGTGGCCGGGCGAGAGCGCGTGGGTCGCGCCGAGGGCGAGCGCGACCAGCAGCGCGAGCGCCGCGGCGAGCCAGCCGCCGTCGTCGACCAGTGCCGTCGCGCGCGCGGACAGCCAGCCCGGTTCGGCGCCGCTCGGGTCGGCGCCTCGGTCCGTCCCCGGGAGGGTGCCCGCGGGGCCGCCCGGCGCGACGGTCAGGGTCGCGGAGGAGACAGACAGCGGTGACTGGAGCAGGTCCTGGGGATAGGAGCTCAACCGGTTGCTGATGCTCTCCGCGGGGACGTCGGTGGTGGACAGGGTCATCCGGTCGCCGACGGCGACGACCTCGCGCCACCCGACGGAGCCGGGGGCGGTGGTGTCCTCGAACGTGACCTCGCCGGCGCCGATCTCGACGTCGGCCGCGTAGGAGCAGACGATGCGCGTCGTCGGCAGGCCGCCCTCGCCGTCGGCCGACCTGGCCGAGGCGTCGACCAGGGTCAGCGCGGCCGGCTGCCCCGAGGCGGTGAGCGCCAGACCGCTCTGCGCCGAGGTGCACTCGCGGTCGGCGAGCCGGGACGGGTCGTCGGCGAGGTCGCCGAGCTGGGCGGTGGGAATCTCCGCGAGGTCGATGACGTGGTCGACGGTGAACCCGTCGGGCGAGACCAGGATGCCGGTGTAGCGGTTGACCGTGAAGTTGCCGAGCGGGTGGGCGGAGGCCGGCACAGCCGTCGACGCGAGGCAGACGATGGTCGCGGCGAGCAGCAGCAGGACCCGCAGGCCGGCGCGCCTGGTCATCGCGCACCTCCCAGCGTCTCGAGCACCCGCTGCGCCTGGTCGCGCTGCCACAGGGACAGCCCGGGGTCGCCGTCGAGCCCTCGCCGCAGGTGGACGCGGGCGGCCCGGTCCATCCCGAGGGCGGCCTCGATGCTGCCGCGATGGATCCAGAACCGGGCGTCCGGCGTACCGAGCGCCGTGGCCCGTCGCGCCAGGTCGAGCGCGCGTCCGTCGCGGCCGACCCGGTGGAGCGCCCAGGCGTAGGCGTCGGCGACGTGGACGCTGTGCCGACGTCCCCACTCCGACGCTGCGAGCTCGCGGGCGCGCTCCGGATCGCCGTGGTCCGCCTCGTGCACGGCCGCCTCCAGGTCGGTGTCGACCCCGCCCGACTCGAGCAGGGTGATGGTGGCCTCGACGACGTCGAACTGCCGCTGGGCCTCCGCGGGACGTCCGAGGTGGAGATAGAGCTCGCCGAGCTCGGTCAGATATTCGGGCAGCGGCTGGGCGCTGACCACCCGCGTCCAGGTGGTCACGGCCCGGGCGAGGTCGCCCTGCGCGACCTGCCACCGTGCCCGGGACACCACCGCGGGGAGATAGTCGGGAGCGGCCTCCTCGGCGATGTCGAGCGCGCGTCCGGCCTGGGCGAGCCGCCCCTGCCGTCGTTCGATGTCGGCGAGGAGGGTCAAGAGGTAGGCCTTGTCGGCGCGTACGGCGGTGCTCGCCGCCGACTCGAGGATCGACGCGGCGCGCGGCAGGTCGCCGCGCAGCTCGTAGGCGTAGGAGTAGCGGGCGGCGACGGCGGTGCTGGGCTGGCGGCGGTCGGCGACGCGGAGCGCCTTCAGCTGGTCGTCGTAGCGGCCGAGCTCGGTGAGCGCGTCGACGCGGATCGCGAGCGCGCTCAGGCCGAGGGGGTTGATCGCCAGCGACTGGTCGGCCAGCTCGAGTGCCCCGCTGAAGTCGTGGCGGGCCGCGGCGATGGCGGCGCTGGCCGCGAGGCCCTCGAAGTTGTCGTCGGGCTGGACGCGGAGCGACTCGCGGGCCGCGTCGGTGGCCTTCTCGTAGTAGGAGGGCACCCCCGTCACGCGCCCCTGCTCGACGTACGCCAGCGCCAGGGTCGCCCAGGCCGAGTGGTCCTGCGGCAGCCGGCGCAGCGTGTCCTGCAGGGCCTCGATGGTGCCGGTGAGGTCCTGGCCCGGGGCGGACGGGGCGAGGCTGGTGGCCGCCTGCGGGGTGGGCTCGGAGTCCCGGGTGGTGGCGAGGCCGATGCCGCCGGAGACGCTCAGGGCGAGCGCGAGGGCGACCAGGACGATGAACCGTGGCATGCGGGTGTGCCTTTCGGGTGGAGACCCGGCCGCGCGACCAGGAAGGTGTGGCCGCGCGACCGGGCGTTTCTTGGTGGGTCAGGCCTCGTGGCTGGTGCGGCGACGGCGAGCCAGGCCGGCACCACCCATCACGAGCGCGACCATCCCGACGCCGAGGGCAGACATGGACACGGTCCGGTTCTGCAGGACCTCGCCCACGGCGCTGGAGGAGACCGGTCCCGCGCCGGCCGTGGGGTGCGGATCCGCGTCGCTACCGCTGACCGGGAGGGCCAGGTAGGGGAACGTGTCGGAGAACGCGGCGTCGTTGCGGTTGACGCCGTCCCCGAGGTCGTTCGGGTTCCCCACCAGTTCGCCCTCGACGACCTGCAGCGCGATGTCGATGACGTCGTCCGCGAGGCGCCGACCGTTCGGGAAGCCCTGGTTGTCGCCGCCGATGACGCCGAGTCGGTTCGGGTCCTCGGTGACGGGCGTGCTCATGTTGAGTCGCAGCTGCTCGCTGGGCGTGATCTTGCCGGCGGGCTTGTTGAGGCCCTCCACACCGGTCAGGAACACGGAGACCAGGTCGTTGCGCGGCGTCTCGGGAGCGTCGATGCCGTAGACGGCCTCGATGAGCTTCGGCAGCTCCGGGTCGGTGACGTAGCCGAGCGCGGCACCGTCCTGCGTGGGCTTGGAGGCGTTGAACGCGTCCTTGACCTTCAGCGGGAGCACGACCTCGTTGACGAGCGGCATGCCCAGGCGCGAGACCTGGCGATAGCCGCCGCCGACGGACTTCTTCGAGGTCGTCGTCCACGTCCCGATGATCGGGTTCTTCTTCGGATCGTGCTTCTTGGCGACCCAGCGGCGGGGGACCTGCAGCGCGACCGAGTTGACGTTGAAGCCGGCCAGGGTGTCGTCACCGGTCTCGGAGAAGTCGCCGCCGTAGAGCAGGTCGAAGACCCGCAGGTCGAGGAAGAACGAGTCCTCGGCCTGGCCGACGAAGGAGCGCCCGGCCTTGCCGATGTTGGTGACGGCCTGGTCACGCAGCGACTCGTAGTCGGGCATCGTGCCCTTGCCGACGTTGGACGGCGCGACCTTGCGGTTCTTGACGAGCACCCGGGTCTTGTTGCCCTTGATCCTCACCAGCCGGTAGGTCTGGTAGAAGTTCAGGTTCTCGTCGTTGAGCCCCGTGACCGGTCCGTTGGCGTAGAGGAACGTGTCCTTGGACCGGTAGTGGTCCTTGAACGTCCACCGGAAGGTCATGTCGGCCTTGGCGTCGTGGTCGTTGTCGACGTGGATGTCGTAGTGGGCGTCGGTGGCGAAGGAGTAGAAGTTGGGCCCGCCACCGGGCTCCTCGAACGGGATCCAGTTCGCCGCCAACGTGACCGACCCGGGACGCTCCGGACTGCGGAACGCGTAGAGGTCGGTGTTGTCATATTGCGGCATCCCCGCAATGAGCGGGGCCTCCCGGTGACTTGATGCGTTGGCGGACATCGGACCGAGACCGGCGAGCCCGGCCGAGGTCAGCAATCCACCTGCGGCGAGCAGTGCTACTGCTCCGCGCCGCCGCGGGTTGAGTGGAGAGCGGGTCATGGACACTTGCTCCTTGCGTTGGCACGGCCCCGCCCCCCCGTGGTGCGAAAGCTGAGCAATGCTGCCCCGGACCCTTCAGATGAGCCGGGATGCGATGTGTTCGGCCTCACACCCGGATCGGATTGGTCTGGACGCAAGTGGTCGAGCATCGAGCACCAGAGCAGAGCTGTATCCCGTTGGTCGGTCGAGCAGCCTGTACCCCGTTGATCGAGCAGCGAGCGGCTGTCGAGACCTCACCGAGAGCAGACCTGAATCCATGTGGTCGAGCTCGTCGAGACCTCACCGAGAGCAGACCTGCACCCAGGTGGTCGAGCAGACCAACCCCCAGGTGGTCGAGCAGACCTGCACCCAGGTGGTCGAGCAGCGAGCGAAGCGAGCGGCTGTCGAGACCTCGCCTAGAGCAGACCTGAATCCATTTGGCCGAGCCCGTCGAGACTTCCCCAGACCAGAGCTGTACCCAGGTGGTCGAGCAGCGAGCGCCAGCGAGCGCCTGTCGAGACCCCCACAGCCCTCGGAACCGACCTACGCGCGTACGCCGCCGCGCGCCCCTACGACCGCCGCCACAACCACCCACACGCAGCCATCCCCACCGCCCAGACGAAGGCGGCCGGCAGGTCGCTCAGGTGCACCCCGTGCTCGCTCGAGATCCCGAGCAGGATCATGCCCTCTCGACCTGGCAGAGGCGGCAACGCGACGGTCCACGCCAGCAGCGCGGTCAGCGCCGCTGCCAGCAGCAGTACGGCGCGGCGAGTCGTCACGAGCAAACGCTAGTCACGCACTGGCTAGCGCGCGCCCGAACACGCGAGCTCATCGCCACCTGGCTCGGTGGTCGAGCAGCGAGTGCAGCGAGCGTTTGGCCGAGACCACTAACGCACTCACCGGTGGTGGTACGCCGTGTGCGGACACCCGTCCCCGTACTTCCGCCGGCACCGGACCCGTCGCCACAAGCTCTTCGTCCCCCGCATGGAGACATCCGACCTCGCCTCCGCTCTGACGGCAGCCGAGTCCGCCGCGGCTTCCTCGAACTGAGGTAGGCCGTGGCGGTCCCTAGCGGTGGTAGTGCGCCGTGTGCGGACAGTCGTCCCCGTACTTCATCCGACACCTCACCCGTCTCCACCAGCTCTTCGTCCCCCACACGAGGACCATTCGACAAGGTCCCGCAGACAGGATCGAGATTTCCGAACAACCTCGGACGACGTGGAAGAAACCTAGACGCGGCTGAACTCGACCGCCGGGGGCTCGGCAGCGAGCGGCACGGTCTCCCCGTGCCTGGGTCTCCACCCCCTCGAGAGGGCGCGACCGACAACCAGTGCAACGAGGGGGGAGGCGAGAAGCCAGACGACCAGGACCCCGAGAAGGATCATCACGGCTCCACCCTTCCGCACGGCCGCGCGACTCAAACCTCCGGGTATGCATCAATTTCCCGCCCAGCGGGGAATCTGCGGATTACGATCTCCCCGGTCGTGAGGATCGGCCCGCAGAGGAAGGCGCCCCCATGGAGCGAGTCGCGGACAGCGACCAGCAGTGGCGCCTCACCCTCCAGCACTCCCCGGTGGGCATGTCCCTGGTCGATCCGGGGGGACGGTTCATCGCCGTCAACGACGCGTTCTGCACGATGCTCGGCTACGACGCCGAGGAGGCGCGGGCGCTCACGTTCCAGGAGATCACCCACCCCGACGACCTCGATGCCGATCTCGACCTGCTCGAGGAGACGTTGTCGGGGGAGCGGACCTCCTACCGAATGGTGAAGCGCTATCTCCACAAGGACGGCAGCGTGGTCTGGGCGGACCTGTCGGTCGCGCTGCTGCGGGAGGATGACGGCACCCCGATCCACTTCATCGGCCAGATCCTCGACATCACCGAGCAGTATGAGTCGCGGCGCAAGCTCGCCATTGCCCAGGCCACGATCGACCAGCAGCGCCGTCGTACCGAGGCCGTTCACGACACCGTCGACGTGGGTCTGGTGCTCCTCGACGCCGAGGGCAACTATCAGACCGTCAACCGGCGCCACCGAGACTTCATGCGCTTGGCCTACCCGGACGGTCACCGTGGAAGGGCCGGTCAGCTCGGTGAGGTGTACGCCGAGGACGGCACCACGTTGCTCACCGAGCAAGAGATGCCGACCTACAAGGCCGTTCGCGGGGAGGAGTTCGACGACCTACGCATCTGGGTCGGCTGCGATTCAGCCACCCGTCGCGCCCTGTCAGTCTCGGCCCGCTCGGTCCGCGACCACGCTGGCCTCTTCGCAGGCGCTGCCCTCGCTTATAAGGACGTCACCGACTACGTGCACGCGCTCACCGTCAAGGACGAGTTTGTCGCCTCGGTATCCCACGAGCTCCGTACGCCGATGACCTCGATCCTCGGTCACCTCGAAATGCTCGCTGACGACCCGTCGCTGCCCGGCGACGTCATCAAGCGGATCCAGACCGTCGAGCGCAATGCCCTCCGCCTCCGTCAGTTGGTCTCGGACTTACTTGAGGTGCAGCAGGACAGCGCCGGCGGCATCACTCTCGACAAGCGGGACTGCGACCTTGTCGAGGTCGTGAACGACGCCGTCGAGGCCGCTCGCCCTTGGGCGGAGTCCGCCCAAATCACCCTGACCGCGAAGCTTCCCGACACTCTGGTGGTCGGCGTCGATCCGGGCCGCATCCGGCAGGTCGTAGACAACCTCATTTCCAACGCCATCAAATACAACCTCCCATGCGGGTCCGTCGAGGTTGCCTTGGTGGCGAGCGCAGACAAGGCCGAGATAACTGTCATCGACTCGGGGCTTGGGATGTCGCCTGACGATCTAAGTGCACTATTTACTCGGTTCTATCGTGGCGGAGCCGCCCGGGACCGCCACATACAGGGGACTGGCCTGGGGCTAGCCATCGTTCGGTCTATCGTTGGGGCCCACGGAGGCAGCGTGGGAGTAACTAGCTCGCTCGGCTCAGGATCCTGCGTTAGGTGTCACCTCCCTCTCTAGCAATGCTTCGATCGCCACGCCTCTCGCAGTTACTCCGCTGATTTCGGACTTCCAGAAGGGACGTCGTGAGTACCAGTCTGAGTCGACGTGTCGCGGTTGGTGGCCTCTTCTTGGCTGGTGCTCAGATGGTGGTGGCGCTAGGACAGCTGACCTACGCCAGCGTGACCTCTCGAAGCATCGAGGATGAGGTGTTCGGCGCCTTTGCCGTTGCGATGTCTGCGACGGGACTTGTGGCGCTGTTTATGACTACGGGGCTGGCCACCTTCGCGCTTGCCGCGGATTCGATGTCCCGCGACAACGCGCGAGCAATCAAGTCGATCGCCTGGGCGGCTGGCATCCTGACCGCGCTAGTTGTATGGGTAGGCGCCGACCTATGGGTCGCCGTTTGGGCTGGCACGTCCGAAGCAGCGATCATGCTTCGACTGCTGTGCGTGCAGGTGCTGTTGAACGCACCCGCAGCCGTGTCCGTGGCCCTGCTTCGACGCCAGGCTAGGCCGAAGGCAGACGCTCTAGTTCAGGTTGTGAGCGTGATCGTAGGCTTGGGTGTCGGACTTGCCTGTATTGCGCTCACCGGGGTGGGGGTCACCTTGGTTGTGGCTCCGACAGTGACCGCGATAGTGACTCTTGTCCTCTCGAGCGCGCTGGCGCATCGCAGATACGAGCAGGGCGAGTCGCAACGGATCAAGACGGTTCTTGGCTTTGCATGGAGGGTGTCAAACCAGAATCTGGTCTTCTTCTTGCTGATGTCCCTTCCTGTGTGGGCCGTGAGTCGAGGCGCAGGCCCAGAGGAGCTGGGCCAGTTCTCCCGGGCCCTTGTCCTCACCCAAACTCCAGCGCTGGCGATGACTGGGGCCATTGTTCGCGCGGTCCAGCCGTTCTTTCGGCTCGCGGAAGGTGAGCGGCGCAGCGCATCCGTTACGGACGCGATCTCTCTGTCGGCTTGGGTCGCCTTTCCCCTCTTCTTCGGACTCGCCGCGTGTGCCCGGCCTACGGTCGAGATAGTGCTCGGGCGAGGATGGGACGAGACTGCGCAGATGGTCATCCCATTGGCGGTGGGCTACGGCCTGTATGTCGTTTTCTCGGTGGCCGCTAGCGCGGGCCAGACGCTGGGTGCGGTGAGGCAGGTGACCCTCGCTCAGTCCGTGATGCTGCCCATATGTGTGAGCCTTAGCGCGCTATCGATCTACGCGAACAGTTCTGTGGCGGCGGCGATTGCGTACCCGGCGATGATGGGTGTTGGGATTGTCTTCATGTTGTATGGCCTAGGAACCAGAGGCATCGCCTCGTTCGCTCACGGCTTGCGGAGCGTCGCGTTACACATGGGTGCAGCGGCTGTTGCCGCGACGGTAGCTGTCGCAGCCGGTCGGCTCGTGGGCGGGGCGTCGATGTCGAGTGGCGTGATCCTACTGTGGTCCGTTTTGGCAGGATTTCTCGCTTGGCTTCTCATGGCGTGGGCCTTACCGGGAGGGCGGATCTTGCGGCGGAGGCAGGTGTTTGCACGTGCCTGAAATGTGAAACGGCCGGCAGATTAAGACCACCCCGCCGCACGCCCAATGCACGTGCACGCGACCCGCGAAACAAGAGGCCCAAGGAGGGCATGCTCGGTGACTTCAATTGGCGTGTTGGCAACGAGTCACAACCGCTGTTCGACGACGATCGATGCGATTGCGAGTGTTCTAGAGGCTGCGAAGCGCGCTCAGGTGGGGATCACCTTCTACCTGGTGGATGCCGGAAGTACTGATGGAACTGTCGACCAGGTGAAGGCCGCGTTTCCACAGGTGGTCCTCGAGGAATTGGGAGACAACGTCTTCTGGGGCGCTGGAATGAGCCGTGCCGGGGTGCTGGCTCAGAGGGGTGACCACGACTATCACCTCTGGCTGAACGACGACGTGGTCCTAAACCAAGACGGTGTCGAGCGCATCCTCGCGACGTCTCGTGAGAACCCCCGAGCAGTCGTGGTTGGCCAACTTGTGGATGACCTACAGACGCCAACCTATGGCGGGTTTAGACGCGGCACGGGGCTCCGCAGGATGCGGTTTGAGAATGTTGGCGTTGCGCTCGATGTGCAGACCTGTGATTCGCTCAACGGGAACGTAGTCTTGGTACCAAAGGTCGTTATCAGTGCAATCGGAGGTGTCGACAGCGCCTTCCCGCATGCGTTTGGAGACATCGACTACGGCTTGCGAGCTCGTGGCGCAGGTTTCGCCGTGGTGCAGCCTGCCGGTGTAGTGGGACGGTGTTCCCGGAACCCGGAGTGGCGCCCGAACGGTGGCCCCTGGAGTCGTCTACGGCAGGTCAGTAGCGTCAAGAGGCTCCCGTTCCGTGCGTGGTGGACCTTCTGTCGTCGCCACGGAGGGATTCTTGCGCCTGTCTTCTTTGCCAAGCCCTACCTGAGGGCCATGGTCGGGCCGCGCCGATCTGTATCACGCTGAAGCATGGGAGACGGGACGCTTCGCTACGGGGCAAACGCCATACGATGCAGTGTGTGGCTGCTCGGCGACGCTCAGTGGCCCTGAGCCTCTCGAGCGCCTCACTGCCGCCCGAGCACTACCCGTCAGACCCGAACCGCAGGCCGCCAGCGCGACCGGGAACTACGGCGCGATGCAGCCGAGAGCTAGGCAGACGTTGGTTGGACGAACGAGTTAGTTGAACGCGAACCGTCGCATGCTCGGTCCTACCAGCCGTTGACTGACGTCACCAAGGTCACTCGCAGCTTGGTGCGGGCCAAGACCACCCTCAGGAGTCCGTTCGGCGGCCAGCTTCGAGAGTCATGAGACGCGCTTCCTCTAGTGTTGGAGACCAAGAATTTCCTCATACACCGTGATGTACGCGGAGGCCACCGCGGACGCTGAATACCGATCCGCAGCAAGTTTGAGTCCCTCCATCCGTAGTGCTTGGCGCGCCTGTGGAGCGCGGGTCAGGTGAAGAATGGCATCCGCCATGTCAATCGGGGAAGTCACATCGACCAGCATCCCTGCCGCCCCGTTCGCCAGCGACCACGGCACACCGCCGGACTCCTCGCCCGCGATGATAGTTAGCCCTGATGCGAGGGCTTCGTTCAAGACCATGCACTGCGCTTCCTCCAGGCTTGGGTGAAGGAGAAGTTGCGCGCTTGCCATCTCAGTCATCAGCGCGTCGTGGGTGAGGCTGCCCAGAAACTCAATGCCTGCGACGCCCCGGGAAGCGGATATCGAGCGCGCTAGCGCACCGTCGGCCTCCAAGCCGGGCCCGACAAGGCGCATCGTCAACTCCGGGGCCGACCTCCTAGCCAACTGGAATGCCTTCAGTGCATCGGCGACATTCTTCAGAGGGTCGCTGTTCCCCACGGTCAGAATCCGGCCGGTCACGCGGCCGACGGGTTCGCCTGTGTAGCCGTGCGCAATGTTCGGAACCACCGTGATCCTTCCACTACCTCCCATGCTTCGCTGCCATTGATTGCCGACGTACGGCGACACAGCGGTGAGCCGAGGCGACCGTAGGCGGACTCTGAGAGCCATCAGGAGTCGGATGACCCTGTAAGCGTCCCGATGGTGCCGGAGAACTGCCCACGGAGCGTCGTGAATGGTCACCACGGTCGGCGTTTGCGTGCCTAGAGCGGCTAATGCGTACTCGTACGTCCAATGCGCGTGGAGTACGTCGACCCGGGATTCCAACGCTGCCTTGCGCAGGTACCGGATCTCTGTGGCGAATCCCGTCAGGGCGCGGTCCCGGGCGCGCGCCCTCCAAGGCACGATGCCGACATCCATGGCGTCAGACCGCCACCAATTGAGCTCCGTCACCGCCGGCGAACACGTCAGCAGAGTCACATGGTGGCCACGATCGATCAGCGCTCGCGCAAGTAAGTTGACGGGGGTCCCACCTAGCCCTACGGGCATTGCCGCCGCAGGCTGCCCAAACAAGTCCGCAAACTCCGAGGGCTGTGATGGTCCAAGGAGTCCAATCCTCAACGATGCTCACCTACGCCTTGAGTCGAACCGTACTCGATCAACCACGCATCGATGCTGCGTCGCATTGAGAACGCGGACAGAGCCCAAGTGCGCGCACGCTGGGCGCGCCTCACCAACTCCGTCGGGGGTGTTTGCGCGATCCGCACCAGTTGATCAGCGATCGCGGCGGGCTCAGTGGCCGTCCACCACACGCCCTCGGCGGACTTGAACGTGCGAAGTCCAGGTGAGTCGGCGAGGAGAGTGGGAACGCCTGCGGAGATGGCCTCAAGGGCGGCGATTCCAAGTCCCTCGTAGATGCTCGGCATCACAAACAGATCTGCTCGCTGCAGGGCAGGCAACGGATCCTGAACCCCGACGTATTCCACTGTTCCGGCAGGGAGGGTTGCAACGAGTGCCAGCTCGCGGGCCGTTGCTCGATCCTCCGCTCCGATGTGAATGTACCTCCACGAGGTGTCGCGATCGGCGGCGATCCTGAGGGCCTCGAGCAACGCCTCGTGATTCTTGGCGGGACCGCAATTGCCAACGCTGACCACAACCGGCGTGTTGACCGCGCTAGGGCGCGTCCGGTCGACAGGAAGCGTTTCTCGACTCGTCGCTGCGAAACGAGGGGAACAGTAGTTATTGATAGCCCGGGTTCTGACTCGGAACCGTCGCCACTCGTTCTCCTGGACCGCTGGGGTGACGGCGATGAGCTTTACTCCGCACACGGCGAGTACGCGACGCTGCACCATTCGGCGCAATCGCAGCGCGCCAGTAAACTCAAAGACGCTGTGAATTGACCTCACAACGCGGTAGCCGCGCGCTCTGAAGTAGAGACAGACCCAGAAGCTAGCCCGCTCTGTGTGTACGTGAACCACGGCTCGGGCCGGGACACAACCCCTCAGGGCTCGCAGAAAGGATGGTCGTCCACGGAAGGGCAAGTGGGCGACGGCGACTCCGCGTGCTTCAAACTCTGCAGACAGGGACCCAACTCGCGCTCCCGTTGCGATGACGCGCATGGTCACGCCGTGCTCCTCGAAGATTGGCTTTGACTCGATGAGCATCACCTCGGCCCCACTTGGTCGCAGCTCGTCGAGGATGTGAACGACTTCCACGGCGTCATTCATGACTCGCTCCGGTGTTCCTGATGGCCAACAGGATGCCCTCCAAGAAGTTATCGGCCATCGACTCGATCCCGAATGTGGGTCGAGGGCCGCGTAGTCTGTCTTGTACGGGCCGGAGTGCAGGGTCGCCAGTTCCAGCGCCAGCTGCCAGAAGCGACGCGTAAGCGTGCGGACTGTTCGGCGACTGAAGAACGGCCCCCAGTTCTTCGAGGTAGTCAAACTCAGGCGCGTGCATCGCCCCGTCTGCGGTGAGCAGCGGCAACTCGGCGATGATGCTCTCGACGGCGACGAGTCCGACTCGCCCAGGATTCGCGATGGCGTTCGCCGCGCGCATTGCTAGCGATTTGTCCCGGCCCGTAAGCCGACCCAGTGGAACCACGCCCGGCCGTCCAGACACGATTTCTCGTTGGTCCCCATCGCCGACTACGAGCAGTCGTATGTCTGGGTCAGCTGAGTGGGCACGGGCAAACGCGTCCAAGAGGAACTCGATGCGCTTGCTTCGGTCCAAACCTCCCAGATACAACAACGTCTTGCCGGTGAGCCCGTGGTGATGCTGGAACTGCCTCACATCCTCAGCGGACACCGCCGCGAGATCCGCTTGGAGAGCCTGGGTGTCCACGGAATTCCGCACAACCGTGACTGTTTCTCGGCGGCGGCCCTGCGCGATTACGTGCTCGGCGCCTTGGCGCGTGTACGCAAAGAAATGATCTGCCCGTGAGGTGAGCCGGGCGAGAATTGCTGAGTCGAGGGCGCGTTCCTTCTTCACATAGTCGCGTCCGTGACCCCAGAGAGCCACCCTCTGCCCGTGCCACATTCGTCTTGGCAGCAGCAGTCGATAGGTGTCCAGATTTCGCCGGGCCTGCTCAAGCACCACCAGGTCGAGGTCGTTAGGTAACGAGGTCAGCGACCGCAACGTCACTCGGCGACCGCAGGCAGACAGCTCGCGCTGTGGCATGTGACGGGCCTTCGTCTGTTCGCCTGCGTCATCACCCCGAAGGGCCTGATCACCGATCGGCCGCCCGGCGTGCACCTCCACGCGTACCCCAACCGAGAGCGCCTTATCGGAGAGCGCACGAAAGAAGGGCACGCGGTAGGAGGGGACGTACTCCTGAAGAATGGCGACGTGCTTCATGACGCGGGATTTGGGCCGGCCGTGGAGGGTAAGTAATCCCATCCCCCGTTGGTGTTCACGCGTGTCCTTCCGTTGCGACGGCACGACCCTACTTGTCCTTGTGGTCAAGACCAATGTGTGGTCCCTGGATGTGCGGGAAGGCGCTACTGGCGCATAGGGTTGGGAGCCGATTGGAAACGGCAGCCACGGGGAGACCGGTATGACGAAGCGTGCCCTCATCACGGGTATCACGGGACAGGACGGCTCGTATCTGGCTGAACTGTTGCTCGACAAGGGCTACGAGGTCCATGGCCTGATCCGACGGGCCTCGACCTTTAACACGTCGAGGATCGACCACCTGTACGTCGACCCGCACGACCCCGAGGCGAAGCTGTTCCTCCACTACGGTGACCTCTCCGACGGCGCCCGCATGGTGACGCTGATGAACGAGGTGCGACCCGACGAGGTCTACAACCTCGCCGCGCAGTCGCATGTCCGGGTCAGCTTCGACGAGCCCGAACACACCGGTGACACCACCGGCATCGGTGCCATGCGACTCCTGGAGGCCGTCCGTCTCTCGGGCGTCGACTGCCGCTACTACCAGGCGTCGAGCTCCGAGATGTTCGGCGCGACGCCGCCGCCGCAGAATGAGGACACCCCGTTCTACCCGCGCTCGCCCTACGGTGCGGCCAAGGTCTACGCCTACTGGGTGACCAAGAACTACCGCGAGGGCTACGGCATGTTCGCGGTCAACGGCATCCTCTTCAACCACGAGTCGCCCCGTCGTGGCGAGACCTTCGTGACCCGCAAGATCACCCGCGCCGTCGCCCGCATCCAGGCCGGACTCGATGACTACGTCTACCTCGGCAACCTCGACTCGATCCGTGACTGGGGCTATGCGCCTGAGTACGTCGAGGGTATGTGGCGGATGCTCCAGGCGGACGAGCCCGACGACTTCGTCCTCGCCACAGGCGGCAACTTCACGGTCCGCGACTTCGTCGTCGCCTCCTTCGAGCACGCCGGACTGGACTGGGAGAAGCACGTACGCTTCGACGAGCGCTACCTGCGGCCCACCGAGGTCGACGCGCTCATCGGTGACGCTTCCCGTGCGAAGGAGAAGCTCGACTGGGTGCCGCAGGTCGACACCGCCGAGCTCGCTCGGATCATGGTCGAGGCTGACATCGAGGCGATCAAGCACGAGGGCAACCCGTGGATCGACCAGGTGCGCCTGCCCGGTTGGCCCGGGGCTGACCAGTGACGGACGGCTTCACGCCGCAGCCGCTCGACCGCGAGGCCACCACCTACATCGCGGGCCATCGCGGAATGGTGGGCTCAGCGATCTGGCGGGCTATGGAGGGCCGTGGGCACCGGTCCCTCGTCGGCGCGGCGTCCAGCGACCTCGACCTGACCGACCGCGGGGCCGTCTTCGACTTCATGGCGCAGCACAAGCCGCGCTACGTCGTGCTGGCCGCTGCCAAGGTCGGCGGGATCCTCGCCAACAACACCTATCCGCACGACTTCCTCAGCAAGAACCTGCAGATCCAGGTCAACGTCATGGACGCGGCGCTGGAGCAGGGCGTCGAGCGGCTGCTTTTCCTGGGCTCATCATGCATCTACCCGAAGCTGGCCGAGCAGCCGATCCACGAGGACTCCTTGCTCACCGGGCACCTCGAGCCGACCAACGATGCCTACGCCATCGCCAAGATCGCCGGCATCCTCCAGGTCCAGGCGACGCGTCGGCAGCACGGGCTGCCGTGGATCTCAGCGATGCCGACCAACCTCTACGGACCGGGGGACAACTTCTCCCCGACCGGCTCACACGTGCTGCCGGCCCTCATCAGGCGCTATGACGAAGCGCAGCGCGATGAGCTCGACAGCGTCACCAACTGGGGGAGCGGGACCCCTCGTCGCGAGTTCCTCCACGTCGACGACATGGCCGACGCCTGCCTCCACCTGCTGGAGCACTACGACGGTCCCCAGCAGGTCAACGTCGGCACCGGCAAGGACGCGACGATCGCCGAGATCGCCGGGCTGGTCGCTGAGGCGACCGGGTTCCAGGGCGAGACCCACTGGGACACCTCCAAGCCCGACGGCACGCCCCAGAAGCTGCTGGACGTCTCCAAGCTCGCCGAGGCGGGTTGGACCTCACGGATCGGGCTCCGCGAGGGCTTGGCTGCCACCGTGGAGTGGTACCGCGAGCACGGCGACAGCCTTCGCGAGGTCGGCTGACTATCCGGCGGCTACGCGCTCATAGATGGGCGCGATGCCGTCCAACCACGCGCTCCTCGAGTAACGGGACGCATGAAGGTCCTGGGCGCGCTGGCGCATGCCTGTGTCGGTCCGATGCTTGTCGAGCGTTGACTGGACGCCACGCTGGTCGAACGGAGTGCGGAGCAGCGTGGCTGCTCCGAGCTCGACGAATTCCGCGCTCGAGGCAACACGGTCAGACATGACGACCGGGAGCCCACCCGCGATCGCTTCCAGCACGACAGTCGGAAGACCCTCTGGCCACAGGCTGGGAAGAATCAGTCCCTCGTACTGCCCCAACCCCGTTCGAAGGTCGGTGCGATCGACCAGCCCGAGATACCGGACGGTCGGGCTCTCTGCGGCAAGGCGGCGGACTTCGTCTTCGAGAGGACCGGCGCCGACGACATCCAGGCGCTCCTCCGCGGGCCAGGCAGAGAGGAGCTCGATGACACCCTTCTCCTGCGTGAGTCGGCCCACGTACAGCCAACCTGCGTGAGGCGCAGGGTGCGGTACGCCGTCAGCAACGAAGTTGGGAAGGACCTGAACCTCCCGGTGATACACGTCCGCGATGACAGCGCGTGCCACCTCGTTCAGAACGATCACCTCGGCGCTGTCGCGCCCAATCCGGCGTAGCGCTCCACTGGGACGCGTGGCAGCAGCCAGCGGCATCGTGGCGACGCGCGAGTCGCGGTAGCAACCGTGGCGAAGAGCGGGACGCACTGGTGTCGAGATGCACTCCGTGCACGCGTGCCCGTCGCGGAACAGGGTGCCGGCCGCGCACACGGTTCGGAAGTTGTGGAGCGTGACCACCGTGCGCCGCCCCCAGTTTCCCAACCAGGCCGTACCCATGTTGGGAAAGGTGTTGTGCAGGTGGACAACATCGGGTGCGAATTCAGTCAGCTCCCGCTCGGGCGACCCGCCTCTCCCCGAGGCAACCCGCAGGGCAGCTCGTGCGCCGTAGTGCCGACCGGTCTCCAGGTCATCGGTCCGGCGCGCCACGAGTAGCACGTCGTGACCGGCCTCCTCCAGCGCCTGGACCTGGTCCTCGACGACGGCGTTCTCGCCGCTGGGTTGGCGGGTGGAGTAGAAGCTGTGGACGACAGCGATGCGCACGTCAGGCAGCTGTCTTGGTCCTGCGACTGTGCTGGTAGGCAAGCGACAGGAAGCGAGCGTTTCCGAAGAGGTACCGCTTCCACAGGCGGCGTGGCTCCATGCTGAGGCGGAAGAGCCACTCGAGGTGGGTGCGCTGCATCCACTTGGGTGCAACCGCCTTGGTTCCGGCGGTGAAGTCGAAGGCAGCTCCGACGGCCGCTGTGGTGACGCCGATGCTGTTGACGATGCGCAGTGCCTCCACGTCCTGCTTGGGAGTGCCGAGTCCTACCCACACGACGTGCGCGCCGGACTCGGCGATCATCATGTCCTGCCACTCGAGCTCAGCGCTGCTCAGCGCACGGAACGGCGGTGACCAGGAGCCAGCGATCTGACAGCCCGGGAAACGTCGCTCGACCTCGGCCACCAGCTGATCAAGAGCGGCCTGGGAGCCACCGAGGAAGAAGTGGCGTACGCCGTAGTCTCGGCCGCGGTCGAGGCAGTCCTCGAACAGGCCCGGTCCGCGAACCTGTCGGCACTCCGTCTCGTGCGTGCGCTGAAGCACGCTTGAAAGCGGACCCCCGTCGGGGAGATTGATGCCCGGCCCTCGCAGCAGCTGCATGTAGGAGGCGTCCCGACTCGCGAGTGCGAACGTGTAGGAGTTGACCAGTCGGTAGGCGGCCGGGGGGGTGGCGCCCAGGGCCCGAGAGATCAGCTCGTCGGCTGCGGCATGAGGGTTGGTGGCGGCGACGTCGACGCCGTGGAAGTCCACGGTGGCATGGCTCATCCGAGATTCACGACTCCAGAGACAGGGCGGAGGGGTCTAGACGTGCATCTTCACATGCCAGGCGGCCTTGACAGGCATTAACGCGGGAATCGCCCGGCTGCCACGCTTCCTGAACGAATCTCGACCGTTGCGTGGCTGGCTTGCGTGAAGACGGCATCGCCCGGTGCGAGTTCCGCGTGGCCTGAGACGGTCCGCACCGATGCCCGCCCCTCGACGGCCAGGACTATCAGCGGTCCGGGTCCGACCTCGGTGCGGCAGGGGCCATTCGCCACCGTCAGCTCGAACTCGCTCACCGGAGGGCAGAAGACCTTGGAGTTTCCGGCCTCATTCGGCGTCCATCGTGGGGGAGGAGCCGGGTCGAAGTCGGTGATCCGCAGGAGCTCGGGAACATCGACGTGCTTGGGGGTCAGCCCTGCCCGCAGCACGTTGTCGGAGGACGCCATGATTTCGACTCCGAAGCCTGAGGTGTAGGCGTGCATCATCCCAGCAGGGACATACATCGCTTCCCCTGCGGCGAGCACGACGTGGTTGAGCAGCAGCGTCACCACGACGCCCGGGTCACGGGGGTATCGAGCCACCAGCTGCTGGGTCTGCTGGAAGACACGGAGGCTTTCCCGCTCCACGGTCTCCGCGGCGACGGCGGGTGGACGCTTTCGCGTTGGCGGCGCATGGAGTCGGGCCTCGGCCTTCTCAGCCGCGACCGACAGGTCGTGCAGCCGCCCTGCTAGCTCGTCTCCGTGCCACGACAGCAGCTCGGTGACGATGGCGCGAAGCGCTTGGAACGGCGTCTTGGTCGTCTCCAACTGCTGGGCCACGTCATCGAGCCAGGGCAGCTCGAGCAGCCGCAAGATCTGGGCCGACCGTCGTACGTCTCGGAAGCCCGCCATGCCCTCGAACCGCGTCAGGGCGTAGATGAGCTCTGGCTTGTGTGAGGAGTCCTTGTAGGAGCGGTGAGGTGCATCGATGGGGATTCTGGCTGCCTCCTCGGCGGCGTACCCGAGCCGAGCCTGCTCAGAGGACGGATGGACCTGAAGCGAGAGCGGCTCACCGGCCGCCAGAAGCTTCATGAGGAAGGGGAGCCGACCGAACCCGGCCGCGGCGCGGTCGCCAAGCCAGCTCGTCGGATCTGCCGCGATGGCGTCGCTCAGGCGGCGGCCATCCTCGAGCAAGGATGGATCGCCTTCGTGGGCGCCGAGCCACAGTTCGGCCCAAGGGAGGCCAGCGGGGTCGGCGCCGATCAGCTTCGGGATGTGTGAGCCGGAGCCCCACGCGTAATGACGCACGGGGTTCCTCAGGCGGTTCACCGCAGCATTCTATGGAGTCTGGTGCTGCCATTGGACAACCCATGCCTTCGGTCATCACCTCGGGCCTCCACAACGGCGCCGATGACACCACCGCCTTCCGGGCCGCCCTCACGGCGACGCCCGGCAAAGGTGCTCCGCGGGGTCGCCAGCGGGTCTAGCCTGATCGGCAGCACGATCACCCTGCGATCCAACGGCCATGCTCGACATCCGCGCCGCCGGTGCAGCTGAAGAAACGGCACCTCGAGCGCGCCATCACCCGCTTCCCCGGCCGGTTGGCAACCAGAACGTCCCTGTCACGGTGGCACCTGTGCTGACCTACTGACGGGTGGAAGCGCGCTCGTTCAACCTGGTGACGGGATCAGGCACAGGGTCGAACATTAATGCCACCGCCATGAGTACCGCGAGTGGCCACGTCGGATAATAGGCGTAGCCGTAGGTCAGCAGCATGACCAGGAGGGCGGCACGCTCAGCGTGCCGGGTGTGCAGGTGTCGGAGCAACGAGCCGAGGAGCAGCGCGGTGCCCGCGCACGCACCTACCATGCCGATCCTCAGATACGCCGTCACATACAAACTGTGCGGCGAGTAGGTGACCAATTCGCCGCTCTCGTTGTATCGCTCGTAGCCGGACCCAAAGGGCAAGCCGATCAGCCGCTCGAACAAAGGAGCGGCGTGGAAGTCAATCAGCAGCGCGTCCCAGCCCCCCTGCCGGTCCTCGAGTGTGCCTCGGCTCTGAAACGAGTGGGCAAGGTCGGTGAGAACGTCTCCCAGCAGCCCGGCGAGCGCCGCCAAGACAAACAGCGCCGAGCCATATACGCCGGATACGATGATTCGCGCACGAGTCACCGGGTTGGTGGAGACCAGGACCGCAACCAGCAGGCCCGCCACCGTTGCGGCCCATACGGATCGATGTTGTGCGACGAGGACGACGATCAGAAAGAGGGCGGCTAGCGGCAGCCGCTTGCGGCGAACCGCGAGGTAGATTGCAGCGAGCCCAAGGAATGCTGCCTGGGTCGCGATCAACGGCCTGTTAGAGACCAGCTCGCCGCCGCGCAGCACGAACTCGTCAGCCGCGCCGACGCCGTGCAACGCGACGTTGAGGATCGCGAGCCCGACCAGCCCAATCCCGGTCCAGGTTATGAACTCATCGACCACTGTTCGGAAGTCTTCCCGCCGTGACTGCGCAAGAACCCACACAATTACCGCCAGGAAGAGCAAAGTGCTGCGCGCCTCGCTGACAGCCGACGCGCCGAAGATGGGTAAGCCGCGGATCAGCGACACACCATAGAGCGCTAAGACCAAGGCGAGGGCAAGCGTGTGCCCGGCTCGCGCTTCGGCGACCTGCCGGAGATGGTTGATGGCACCGAACGAGTACAGGACAAGCGCCAAGTCGTTTACTCCGACCTGGAGCCCCGCGACGCTCACTAGCGGTACTCCGTCTGGCAGCCAGTAGAGGGAGACGGTGCCCGCTCCGAGCAGGACCCACAGCGCCCTCATGAGTCGCAGGTGGTGCGCCAGGGGGTCATCGCAGAGCGGGTAACTATGGCGACGATCAGCAGACCGACGAGCGAAGCCAACGACCGCGCAGCCCCAATGAGACTGGAAGGGTCAGGCGTCACGAAAAGCATGCTCGTCACGGCGCCCGACTCCTGATAGGCGCGGCATTTCTGTGCCCGAGGTTCTACGGGCTTGCACCCTACGTCAGGCGAAACGCACAGTGCCGTGGTGGACGCGACCTGGGTAGGGCGCTCCCCACAGCACCGACCGAGCCTAGCCACCTAGTACCTCGGCGGGGGCCGGCTTGACCCGGCCCACGTCGCGAACTTTCCCCAGCGACCAAGTCTCGACCCACCGGTAGCAGCCCCACGTGGCCGCCAGGACCAGCGGCAGGCCGAGCACGACCATCACCGCGGCCTCGGCGGCGTGCGGCAGGCCGAGGCGGCCGACGCCCCACCACAGTGCCAGCGCCAGCGGAAAGTGGACGGCGTACAGGCTGTAGGAGGCGTCACCGAGTCTCTGTACCGTGGGCCAGGTCGTCACGTTGCCCCGCTCGGCCGCAGAGGCCTGGTGCAGGGCAAGGAGCAGGGTACCGAACCCGATAAGCCACACCAGCTGGTCGGCCGGCCCAGGAAGGTCGAGACGCACGAACCCGAGACCCATGAACGTCAACGCGGTCGCCCACAGGAGAGGCCCAGGGATCGGCCGCCACCGCTCGGCAACATGCGACAGGACCGCGCCGGCCAAGAAGAACTCAGCCAGTGCGAACACCGGGAGGTCCAGCGCGTACTGCAGCGCCCGCACTGCCACGACGAGCAGGCAAGCAGGGACGATTGGGTTGTGCCACCGAACCAGTAGTGGGAACAGCAGGTAGAGGTGCACCTCGACGCCGATCGACCACAACGGCGGGCTAATCTGATAGATCCACTGCACATTGAGGTTGTGCACGAACAACAGGTGGCTGACCACACCGCCAGGCGTCACCGGCCGCAGCGTGTCCAAGCTCGGCGAGGGCGCGAGGTAGACGCTCGAGCCAACCAGCAGGACCACAGTCCCCAGTGCGACTGCCGCGTAGTACGTCGGCGCGATCCGCCAGAAACGGCGCAGCGCGTAGACCCGCAGCGGTGTCGCACCTCGACCGGCGTCACGCCGCCGCATTTCGGACCAGTAGAGCGCAAACCCGCTGACCATCAGGAAGAGCCACACGGCCTGCCCGCCGAACAGCCACGGCCAGATGGCCAGGTGGTACGCGTTGGCTCCGAAGACGCTGGTGGCGGGATGGTCGGGCGGGACCATGCCGAGCAGGTGTCCGACCGCGACGACCAGTGCCGCGATGCCGCGCAGGCCGGTGATGTAGGCCAGCCGATCCCCCGAGGTCATGGTCCGCACCTTATGTGACCAGCTGCGCCACTGTCCGGTTAGGGCGGCTAACCGCAAACCATGGTCTGCCCTCGACGCTCGAGGGCCGGCCTCGGCGATTGAAAAACCCCCGGACGCCTTGCGGCGGCCGGGGGTTCTTGGTGGCTGCTGGGTCAGGAGCCGGAGTTGATCATGCCGGCGCCGACGGTGACGCCGGTGGCCTCGTCGATCAGGATGAACGAGCCGGTGGTGCGGTTCTTCGAGTAGGGGTCGCAGAGCAGCGGCACCGTGGTGCGCAGCTGGACGCGGCCGATCTCGTTGAGGCCGAGCTCGCCGGCGTCCTGGTCGCGGTGGAGGGTGTTGACGTCCAGGCGGTACTGGATGTCCTTCACCATCGCGCGGCCGGTGCGGGTGGTGTGCTTGATGGCCAGCTTCTGCCGCGGCTTGAGCGGCGTGTTGGTCATCCAGCTGACCATCGCGTCGATGTCCTGCGCCGGGGTCGGCGCGTTCTTGACGCGGGCGATCATGTCGCCGCGGGAGACGTCGACGTCGTCCGCGAGACGCACCGTGACGCTCATCGGCGGGAAGGCCTCGTCGATCTCCTGGTCGAAGTGGTCGATGCCCTCGATCGTCGAGGTCATGCCACTCGGCAGCACGACGACCTCGTCACCGGGCTTGAGGACGCCGCCGGCGACCTGGCCCGCGTAGCCACGGTAGTCGTGGTACTGGTCCGACTTCGGGCGCACGACGTACTGCACCGGGAAGCGGGTGTCGACCAGGTCGCGGTCGGAGGCGACGTGGACGTGCTCGAGGTGGTGGAGCAGCGTCGGGCCGGAGTACCACGGCATCGACTCGCTGCGCTCGACGACGTTGTCGCCCTTGAGCGCCGAGATCGGGATGACCTCGAGGTCGGGGATGTTGAGCTTCGTCGCGAACTGGCGGAACTCGTTGTGGATCTTCTCGTAGGTCTCCTGCGAGTAGTCCACGAGGTCCATCTTGTTGACCGCGAGCACCAGGTGGGGCACGCGCAGCAGCGAGAGAAGTACGGCGTGGCGCCGGCTCTGCTCGGTCAGGCCCTGGCGGGCGTCGACCAGCACGAGACCCAGGTCGGCGGTCGAGGCGCCGGTGACCATGTTGCGGGTGTACTGGATGTGGCCCGGGGTGTCGGCGATGATGAACTTGCGGTTGGGCGTCGCGAAGTAGCGGTAGGCCACGTCGATGGTGATGCCCTGCTCGCGCTCGCTGCGCAGACCGTCGGTCAGCAGCGCCAGGTCGGTGTAGTCATAGCCCTTGGCCTGGGAGGAGGTCTCCACGGCCTCGAGCTGATCCTCGAAGATCGACTTCGAGTCGAGCAGCAGCCGACCGATGAGGGTCGACTTGCCGTCGTCGACCGAACCGGCGGTCGCGAACCGCAGCAGGTCCATGTTCTGGGTGACGGTCTCGACCATCGCCTCGCCGGAGGTCTCGGCGAACGTCTCGTTCTCGGCCATCAGAAGTAGCCCTCCTTCTTGCGGTCCTCCATGGCGGCCTCGGAGAACTTGTCGTCTCCGCGGGTCTCGCCGCGCTCGGTCACCCGGGCGACGGCGATCTCCTCGATGATCTCCTCGATCGTGCTGGCGTTGGACTCCACGCAGCCGGTCAGGGTGATGTCGCCGCAGGTGCGGAAGCGGACGGTGCGGACCTCGGCGGACTCGCCGTCCTTCATCGGGTTCAGCGGGGTCTCGGTCATCAGCATGCCGCCGCGCTTGAACACGGAACGCTCGTGGGCGTAGTAGATGCTCGGGATCTCGATGCCCTCGCGGGCGATGTAGGACCAGACGTCGAGCTCGGTCCAGTTCGAGATCGGGAAGATCCGCATGTGCTCGCCCTCGTGGAGCCGGCCGTTGTAGAGGCTCCACAGCTCGGGACGCTGGTTCTTCGGGTCCCACTGGCCGAACTCGTCGCGGTGGGAGTAGACGCGCTCCTTGGCGCGGGCCTTCTCCTCGTCGCGGCGGCCACCACCGAAGGCGGCGGTGAAGCCGTTCTCCTCGATGGCGTTGAGCAGGGTGCCGATCTGGAGGCGGTTGCGCGAGGTCTTGCCGTCCTCGACGACCACGCCCTTGGCGATGGCGTCGTCGATGCTGGCCACCACCAGGTTGACGCCGAGACGCTGCACCCAGCGGTCGCGGGTCTCCATGACCTCCGGGAAGTCGAGTCCGGTGTCGATCTGCATGATCGGGAACGGGATCTTCGCCGGGTAGAACGCCTTCTCCGCCAGCCGCAGCATGACGATGGAGTCCTTGCCGCCGGAGAACATCAGAACCGGCTTCTCGAACTCGGCGGCGACCTCACGGAAGATGTGGATCGACTCGGCCTCGAGCTGGTCCAGCTGGGACAGCTGGTAGTCGACGTGGGTCGGTGGTGCACTCATCAGATCGGGATACCTCTCCTCGGGTAAGCGGACTCATGCTAGCCGCGTGCGGGGGCGGGGGCTCAACTCGGCGCGGGTTGTGGGTGGTCGGGGTCACTGCGGGTGGTGCGGGTGTGACAGTCGGTGAGGTCTCGACAGGCGCTCGCTTCGCTCGCTGCTCGACCACCTATATACGGGTTGGCTTGCGGTTTCGGGGGTCTCGACAGGCGCTCGCTTCGCTCGCTGCTCGACCACCTATATAGGGGTTGGCTTGGTGGTTCCGGGGTCTCGACAGGCGCTCGCTTCGCTCGCTGCTCGACCACCTAGGTACGGGTTGGCTACTTGGTTCCGGGGTCTCGACAGGCGCTCGCTTCGCTCGCTGCTCGACCAACGGTGGTGGCGGTCTTGTTCGCTTCGCTCGCTGCTCGACCACCTATATATCGAGGTCCCCTAGGCGTCCGTGCGTTTCATGCCGATGATGCCGGGGCGGTAGTGGGGGTCCTCGAGCTCGGCGACGGTGGGGGAGCCGAACATCGGCATGCCCTGGGTGCGGCGGATGACGCCCCAGACCAGCGGGACCAGGACGACCATCGCGAGGCCGATGCCGGCGATCAGGATCGGGTGGGTGTCGTCCTCGCCAGCACCCAGCGGGGCCCAGCCGGCCTTGTCGAGGAGAGCGACGCCGCTCATCGTCAGCACGATCACGATGCCGCGGCGGATGAACGACTGCGGGACGCGCGGCGCGATGTGGGAGCCGATGACGGTCCCGGGGACCGAGCCGATCAGGAGCGGGATGAGCAGGCTCCAGTCGAGGCCGTGGAGCGTGATGTTGGAGATGGCGGCTGCCAGCACCAGCGGCACGGCCTGCACCAGGTCGGTGCCGACCAGCTTCACGGCGGACAGGCCGGGGTAGAGCATGAGCAGCGCGATCATGATGACCGAGCCGGAGCCGACGCTGGTGATGCCGACGAGGAGACCGCCGAGCATCCCGACCAGCAGGGTGGGCACGATCCGGACGGCCGGGTCGTCGTCCCAGTTGTCCTGTCCCTGGCGGACCCGGCGCAGACCGATCCAGAGCCGCAGTGCGTAGGTCGTCGCCGCGAAGAGCAGCGCGAACCCGATGGCGAGCTTGAGCAGGTGGTCGAGCTCGTCCTTGTCAGCCGCGACCCAGTCGATCAGGTAGGGCCCGAGCAGGGCCATCGGGACGGACCCGATGATCAACCACTTGGCGAGCTTCATGTTGGGCGAGCCCTCGCGCTTGTGCACGATCGCGCCGCCGGTCTTGTAGACCGCCGCTGCCGTGAGGTCGGCGGTGACGACGGCCGTCGTCTCGCCCACGCCGAGGAAGATGAGCGCCGGCGTCATCAGCGCGCCGCCGCCCATGCCGGTGAGACCGACGACGATGCCGACGACGAAGCCGGCGACGATGATGCTCAAGAACGTCATGGTGATGACGTCGCCCATGGTGTGACCCTTCCCAGAAGACGACCTGGTGACCCTGCAGACCGACGAACCCTACTGAACTACGCGAGTTTGTCGAAATCAGGTCTCGACGAGGCTACTCCTCGAAACCGGGTATGCCGCTCAGCCGCGGCGGCGCCGTCCCTTGTGCTGGGAGTCCTTCTTCTTGGTCTCCGTGGCGGTGACCGGCGCGTAGCCGTAGCCGTAGCCGTAGGAGTAGGAGTAGGCGCGCGCGGCCCGCTTGGCGGGGGTGGCGTTGATGACCACGCCGACCGGCTTCGCGTCGACGGCCTCGAGGCGCTCGATCGAGTGGGTGAGCTGGTCGCGCGTGGTCTTGCCGTGCCGGACGACCACGACGCAGCCGTCGGCCTGGGTCGCCAGCAGCGCGGCGTCGGTCACGGGCAGCAGCGGCGGCGCGTCGATGATCACGACGTCGTAGTCGTGACGCAGGTCGGTCAGCAGCTTCTCCATCGCGACCGACTGGAGCAGCTCCGCCGGGTTGGGCGGGATCGGACCCGAGGTGAGCACGTGGAGCCCGGACGTGCGGTGGACCTGCATCGCGTCCTGGAGCGAGACCCTCCCGATCAGGACGCTGGTCGCGCCGACGGCGTCGTCGAGCTCGAGCCGGCGGGCCAGCGTCGGTCGGCGCAGGTCGCACTCGATCAGCGCGACCCGCTGGTCGGCCATCGCGAGCGTCAGCGCGAGGTTGGACGCCGTCGTGCTCTTCCCCTCGCCGGGCAGGGAGCTGCTGACGACGAAGATCCGGTGGTCGTGGTCGACCTCGACGTATTGCATGTTGGTCCGCAGGACGCGGTAGGCCTCGGACCAGGGACTGGCGTTGGACAGCGCATCGACCGGAGCGATCTTGACCGAGCCCGGGTCCTGGTGGATGTTGCCGAGGATCGGGGCCTCGGTCGAGTGGGTGACGTCGGCGGCGGAGCTGATCGAGGTGTCGAGGAGCTCGCGCAGAACGGCCAGGCCGATGCCGAGCAGGAGGCCCAGGACGGCGGCGAGGCCGATGTTGCGCGGGATGTTGGGAGTGACGGGCGCGTCGGACACCTGGGCGCTGCCGACCTCGGTCGCCTTGATCGAGGCGGGCTTGCTGCCGGTCGTCTCGATCTCGGACACGAAGAGCTCGAGCTCCGCGGCGTAGGCCTGGGCGATGTCGCGCGCGAGCTCCGGGTCGGGGTTGGTCGCGGTGATCTGGAGGATGACCGTCTCGGGGACGACCTCGGCGCGTACCTGGCTCTGGAGGTCGTCGGCCGTGGTCTCGCCGCCGAGGCGGTCGGCGACGCGGTCGGCGAGCTCGTTTCCCTTCACCAGCTCGGAGTAGGAGGCGACCCGCTGGGTCGCGAAGAGCCCACCCTGGTAGGCCTGCGACACGTCGCTCTCGCTCGTCGAGACGAACAGCCGCGTCGAGGACTCGTAGAGCGGCGTGGTCTGCCAGGTCAGCACACCGGCGGCGCCGACCGCGAGGACGAGGCACCCGAGGATCAGCCCCCACCGGTGGCGGATGATCTCCCAGTAGTCCTTGAGCTCCACGTCAGAACCTCCCGAGTCGGTCAGCAAGCATTGTCCACCACCGCGTCGTTGTCACCTGGCGTCACGCCGGGCGTCACCCCGAGCTCGATGTCGCCGGTCTGTCCCGGGCCCGTCGTCATCTCGTAGGTGAAGACCGCGGGTTCCACGCTCGACAGGAGAGCGACGAACGTGGCCACAGGGCGGCCCTCGATCGAGACCTTCTTGAAGTAGAGGTTCTTTCCGTCGAGCTTGACCCACTCGACCGTGCCGTCGTACGGCGCGTGGAAGCGCACGAACACGGTCTGGCTCCCAGGTTCAGTGCCGAAGTTGCCGCCACCGGTCACGTAGTCCGGCAGCTCACGCGCCACCGCGGGGTCGATGCTCTGGCGCAGGACGAAGCGGCCGCCGAGTCGCTGCACGCCGTCCTCGCAGGACCGGGCATCGAGCTCGGCGCTGGAGCGCAGGTAGTAGGACATCTTCGAGCCGGTCAGGTCGTTGAGACTGATGTCCACGTGGGGCGTCTCGTCGTCGTCGCCGCGAACCTGGCCCAGGACGCGGCTGTCGCCGAGCGCCTCCATCACCGCGTCGTCCTCGAGCGCGAGCAGCAGTCGGCCCTCCGCGGCGCTCCGACGCAGCGCCCCGACCAGGGCCAGCGGGTCGCCGACCTTCGCGGTGGCCTGGTCGAAGACGGCCTTGGAGACGGCGGCGAAGAAGAGGTCCTGCTGCTCGGGCGTCGTGCCGACGTAGGCCTCGCTGAGGAGCTGGTCGACTGCGGCCTCGGGCGTCAGGGTCACGTCCCCGACGCTGATCGGACCGGTGCCCTCGAGGAGGTAGCTGAGCGACACGGTGTCGAGCGAGATCACGCCGTCAATCGGCTGGTCGGGGAAGCGGCGGTCCCAGTGAGCAGAGAAGAGCTCGGCGGCCCGCGGGAAGTCGGGGGTGAAGTTGGCGTCGAGCCAGAAGGTGCCGAGCTGTCGGTTGTAGACCGCGATCTCCTCCCGGGACAGCGGAACCGGCGCCTGGGTCACGGGGAAGTCGCGGGCCGAGCCCTGCGAGGTGATGGACAGGTCGCCGTCCTCGGCGTGGACCCGCGCCCACGAGCCGGGCAGCCCGCCGGTGCCGCGGACCTCGGCGTTGTTCTGGAAGACGAGGAGATAGTCGCGCGGACCGTCGGCGCCCAGGACCGGAGGCAACAGCTCGACCGTCCGCTCGGCGTCGGCCAGCGCGCCTGCCGCGGCGCGCAGCTCCTTCACGTAGCCGTCGAAGCGGCCACGGACGGCGCCCGCGAGGTCGGAGCTGTCGACTCCCGAGACGTCGGCGACGGCGCGGTCGAAGGCAGCGCTGCCCTGGGCCACCGGCTGCTCGAGCCGGGCGACGGTCTCGAGGTCGATCCGACCCTTCTTCTGGACCTGCGGCAGCTGGTCGGCGACCTCGAGCAGGGGTGGTAGTCCGTCGACCGAGACCTCGGCGAGGGATGAGCTGAGTCCCCGCACGGCGGCGGCGTCGTCGCCGGCGATCGGCAGCCACGTCATCGCCGTCCACCAGCCGCCGTCGGTCAGGTCGCGGGCGCTGGTGGCGGACTCGGTCAGGTCGGAGACGGCCCGGTCGCGCTCGGTGGTGTCGTCGTCGGTGAGGTGCTGCTGAAGGCGGTCGACGGCCGACTGGGCGGCGACCAGCTCGGCGCGCACCTGGAGCGCCAGCCAGGCCGACCAGCCGACGACCCCCAGGACGACGAGGAGGACGGCGAGGCCAAGCGGCCTGCGGGTGGAGCGAGTCATGTCAGGGGATCACCGAGGGGAGGGAGCAGGGTGGGAACGTGACGACGCCCCTGCGGCCCGCGGGCCGCAGGGGCGTCGTACGACGTCGGTCAGCGACGAGGGCGGACCCGCTGGCTGAAGCTGGTGCTGCAGTTCTGGTAGACCGAGCTGTTCGGCTTGGAGTTCCAGAACACCTTGACGGTGTAGCGACCCCTCGGGACGCCGGAGAACGCGTACTTCGTGACGCCCGGACCGCGGTAGAGGCGGCGGTACTCCCGGATCACGGTGTTGTTGCTCTTGCGGAAGTAGCGGAAGGTCGCGGGTCCGCGGAGGTCCTGGTTGCCATCAACGTCCGGCCGGACGTTGAGGCGGACCCGGACGTTGCCGCCCTTGCGCGGGTTGTTGAGGTTGTTGGCGTTGCAGGTGGTGCCGATCGAACCCGGGTAGGGATCACCCGTCGGTACGGCCGTGGCGGTCGGCGCGGCGGCCACGAGGCCACCGCCGATCAGCGCCGCGGACGCGACGATGCTGGCGAACTTCTTCACGTGTAACTCCCCCGTGGAGGTGTTGTGGATGGTCGTGGTGTGGCCCGATTAGATCATGCGTACTGGGGTGCTCGTGCCGCGACGGGGCATCCCCCCGAGATTTAGCGCGATCGAAACAAATCAGTGACCGAGGACCCGCTTGACGAGCGACTCGATCTCGACCGCGGCCCTCGCCGCGGCCTCGTCACCACGTCCGTAGGGGTCGGCGACGTCGTCGGCCGGGTCGGGCGCCGTACGCCGCTCGGCGAGGGCGGCGACCAGGTCGCGCGGGGCCAGGGAGCCTTGCTCCTCGACCAGGCGGGCGGCCTGACCGAGGGTGAAGACCTTGCGCACGGCCTCGGGGTTCTCCTCGAGGATGGTGCTGCGGTGGCCGGCCTCGGCGGTGAGGACCAGGTCGGCGTCGGCGATCAGGCGCGAGGTCACCCGGCGGCTGCGGAAGTCGCTGCCGTCGAGGCCGCGGTCGGCGAGCCGGCTGGCCATCGGGGTGTCCATCGGGGCGGCGTCGAAGCCGTGGGTGCCGGCGCTGGTGAACTCGACGCCGGGCAGGTCGAGGCTGCGGGCGATGCGCTCCATGTAGGGGGAGCGACAGATGTTGGCCGTGCAGACGAAGAGGACCTTGAGCGGACTCTCGGACTCCGCGGTCACGGGCTCGTCGGCCGGCTCGTCGGCCGTGGTCAGGTCGAGGTAGCCCTCCTCGCGCAGGGCGACGATGACGTCGTCGAGGGCGTCCTCGATCGTCCGGCCCGTGGTGTCGACCCGCACGCTCGCGTCGTCCGGCTCCTCGTAGGGGGAGGAGATGCCGGTGAACTCCGGGATCTCGCCGGCGCGGGCCTTGGCGTAGAGGCCCTTGCGGTCGCGGCGCTCGCACTCCTCGAGCGGGGTCGCGACGTGGACGAGGAAGAAGGCGCCGCCGGCGTCGTCGACCATCTGACGGACCTGGGCGCGGGTCTCGGCGAACGGCGCGATCGGGCTGCAGACCGCGAGCCCGCGGTGGCGCGAGATCTCCGCGGCGACCCAGCCGATCCGGCGGATGTTGGTCTCGCGGTCCTCCTTGGAGAAGGTCAGGCCCTTCGAGAGGTGGCGGCGGACCACGTCGCCGTCGAGGGAGGTGACCGGGCGGTCGGTCTCCTCGAGGATCCGGTCCATCAGCGCGCGGGCGAGCGTCGACTTGCCGCTGCCGGAGAGGCCGGTGAAGAAGAGGACCAGGCCCTGCTCGTCGGGGGCGGGGCGGTCGGCGTCGACGATGGCGGCGATCTCGGGTCCGAGCTCGCCGGTGCCCTCGGTCAGGGCGTGGACCGGGTCGCCGGCGGCGTACGTCGCGACGACGCGGACGCCGAGCTCGTGGTCGGCCTCGGGGTCGTCGTGGGCGGCGAGCGGGACTGCGACGACCGCGGCGTCCGGCAGCTGGACGGCGGCGGCGAGGCTCGCGCGGAGCAGGGCCGTCGGGGTCAGCTCGGCGGTGCCGTGGCCGGTCAGTGCGAGCAGCACGAGCGGACCGAGCCCGCGCAGCTCGTCGAGCTGGGTCGTGTCGAGCGCGTCGACGACCGGGACGAACGTGCGCCCAGCGTGGTGCTCGCGCACCTGGGCGGGGGAGAGGTGGAGCCGGCGAAACGCGCCGTACTGGTGGTGGGTCAGGACCTCGACCTCGCCCGTCGCCGTGGTGAGGCGCGCGAGCGGCAGTCCCTCGGGGTCGACCAGCTCGACGACCTCCTCGCCGGCGATGTCGGAGGGAAGCGTCAGCGTCACCGGGCTGCCGGGCTCGCCGAACCGCGTCGTCGGGGCGAGGGCGCCGGTCGTGAGCAGCTCGAGGTCGTCGAGCTCGCGCGGGGTGGGGCAGTGTTGAGGCACGGGCACGGCGTCATCCTGCCACCGTGATCGGGCTCTCGGAGCGGTGGCTAGGGTCGGGCCCATGCGTCCCGTCGTCGCCGAGATCGTCCGCTCCGGGTTCGTCGAGGGCCGTCACTACGGCTCCCTCGTCGCCCTCCGCTCCGACGCGAGCGTCGACTGGTCGGTCGGTGACGTCACCTCGCCGGTCCTGCCGCGGTCGTGCAACAAGCCGCTCCAGGCGCTCGCGATGGTCGAGCTCGGGCTCGACCTGAAGCCGGAGCTGCTGGCGCTGGCCTGCGCCTCCCACAGCGGGGAGTCGTTCCACGTCGAGGGGGCCCGCGCGATCCTCGAGTCGGTGGGGCTCTCCGACGACGCGCTCCAGACGCCGCCGGACTACCCGCTCGACGACGCGGCTCGGGACTCGCTGCTGCGTGAGGGCGGCTCACGGCAGTCGATCCTCATGAACTGCTCCGGCAAGCACACCGCGATGCTTGCGACCTGCGTCATCAACGGCTGGGACACCGCGACCTACCGCTCGCCCGACCACCCGCTCCAGGTCGCCATCGCCTCGTCCTTCGCGTCGATGACCGGCGAGCCGGTGTCGCACGTGGCCGTGGACGGATGCGGGGCGCCGCTGCTCTCCACCTCGCTCGTCGGGTTGGCGCGCGCGTTCTCCCGGCTCGCCCTCGGGCGCGACGGCTCCGACCAGCCGTCCGACCACGCGGCCCGCATCGCCGACGCGATCCGCTCCCACCCGGCGTACGTCTCGGGGAGCCGGCGCGACGAGCGCGAGCTCCTCACCGCGATCCCCGGCTCGATCGGCAAGGCCGGCGCGGAGTCCTGCTATGCCATCGCCCTGCCCGACGGGCGGGCGTTCGCGACCAAGACCGACGACGGCGCGGCTCGCGTCCGGCCCGTCCTCATGGCGGCGGCGCTCCAGCGGTCGGGCGTGCTCGACGAGCCCGGGGTCGACGCCGACGCCGTGCGGCGTACGGGGCACGTCGCGCTGCTCGGTGGCGGGGAGCCGGTGGGGGAGATCCGCGCGGCGTTCTGACGCGAGTGTGAACAGGTTCACGCTTGCTGTGCTTGCAATCTGCTAACTCCAGCTAGCACACTGGAGACATGGCCAAGAGCAACGTCACCAACGTCGGCAAGAAGGTCACCAAGACCGTCGACGGTCTCGGTGACTACCTCAAGGAGCAGCGCACCGCCGCGCGGCTCTCGCTGAGGCAGCTCGCCGAGCAGGCCGGGGTCTCCAACCCCTACCTGAGCCAGATCGAGCGAGGCCTGCGCAAGCCCTCGGCCGAGGTCCTCCAGCAGATCGCGAAGGCGCTGCGGATCTCCGCCGACCAGCTCTACGTCCGGGCAGGGATCGTCAGCCCGGAGCCGACCGGGGGCTCCCCGGAGCGGTCCGTCGAGCTGGCCGTCCTGCACGACCCCCGCCTCAACGAGCGCCAGAAGCAGTCCCTCCTCGACGTCTACGCGTCGTTCTTGGCCCTCAACCAGTCGTCCACAGAGAAGGAGTGAGCCACATGGCCACCACGTTCGACACCCTCAAGACCCAGGCCTCCAAGCCGCTGTACGCCGGCGTCGGCGTCACCGACCGCGTCGTCGAGGTCGTCCGCGACGTCGTCACCGAGGCCCAGAAGACCGCGCAGAAGCGCTACGCCGAGGTCCAGAAGTCGGTCCAGAAGATCGACCTCGAGCCCAAGGCCCTCCGCGACCAGGCGACCACCGTCGTCAACTCGCGCGTCGACGCGATCAGCAAGGACGCCAAGGCCCGCCGTACGGCCGTCGAGAAGCGCGTCGCCGAGCTCCAGGCCGAGGCCCTCGCCCTGCCGGGCAAGGTCCAGGCCCAGGTCACCGACACCTACGGCGACTTCGTCGTCCGCGGCGAGGGCCTCGTGACCCGGATCCGCAAGCAGGAGTCGACCCAGGCGACCAAGACGGCCGCCAAGACGACCACCACCAAGGCCAAGACCACGACGACCCAGGCGAAGAAGGCCACCAAGAAGACCGCCTCCACCGCCAAGAAGTCGGCCTCGACCGCGAAGAAGACCGCGGCGAAGAAGTCGGCCCCGGCCAAGTCCAGCGCCAAGGCGACCGCCACCGCGGCCAAGAAGACCGCGGAGAACGCGACCGCCGCTGCCGCGGACGCCGCCGAGAAGGTCGGCGACTGACGCACGCCCCTCGAGACCCCCGAGCCGCTCTGCGGTTCGGGGGTCTCGTGCGTCCTGCCGCTGCTAGGTTGCCGCTGCGGCCGACCGGCCGCACCACAACCACATCACGGGGGAACCTTTGATCTCGTCTGCTCGCACGAGCCGCTTCGTCGCGCTCGCCGCCGCCACCGTCCTCGGCCTCTCGGTCGCCACCGCCGCCCCGGCCTCCGCCGACTCCCGCACGATCAAGGACGGGAAGGGCGACACCTGGAACATCGCCTCCGAGACCCCGAAGAAGGCGAGCGGTCATCCGGAGGGAGACCTCCGCAAGGTCACCTTCAACCACACGGCCCGCAAGGTCGTCATCACGGCCCGGATGCAGAACCTGAAGAAGTCCGGTGAGGGCGTCGGCGTCTACATGAACATCGACACGCCCGACGACACCAGCTACGGCGCCGACCTCATCGGCACCCCCGACAACTGGCGTGGCGAGGCGAGCGTCTACGGCTCCGCCAGCGAGTGCTCGCCGACCGGGTCGCTGAACTACAAGAAGGACGTCGCCAAGCTCTCGATCCCGCGGTCCTGCCTGGGCCGGCCGGACTGGGTCCGCTTCCAGCTCGCGGGCGCCTTCGCGAAGAGTGAGAACAAGATCTTCTACGACGACGCCACCGGCAAGAAGGTCGAGTTCGCCTTCACCCGCCGGGTCGCGCGGGGCTGATCGTCTCGTCGGCACGCGTCCACGGGTCGGCTACCGTGGACGCGTGCCGAACGTGTTCCAGATCGAGGGGACGATCATGCTGGTCGTCTCCCTCATCGTGATGGCGGTCAAGATCTTCTCGCTCGTGACCGCCCTGATGTTCAGCCCTGAGCACTATCGCGCGGCGGACAAGCTGACCAAGCAGGCGTGGGTCGCGATCCTCGGCCTCGGCGTGCTCGCCGCGATCCTGATGCCCTACAGCCCGCTCGGCCTGCTCAACCTCGCGTTCCTGATCGCGGCGTTCGTCTACCTCGCCGACGTGCGGCCGGCGCTCAAGGGGCTCTACCAGCGCTGACGCCCGAGCTCACTGCCCCTTGGCGGCGTAGCCCTGCTCGACGGCCTCCTTGTGGGGGCGCCACCAGTCCTCGTGGTCGCGATACCAGCCGATGGTCTGTTCGAGGCCGCTCTCGAAGTCCTCGTAGCTCGGGCGCCAGCCGAGCTCCTCGCGGAGCTTCGTCGAGTCGATCGCGTAGCGGAGGTCGTGGCCGGCGCGGTCGGTGACGTGGTCGAAGTCGTCCTCGGCGCGGCCCAGCAGCCGCAGCACCATCCGGACGACGTCGAGGTTGTTCTTCTCGCCGTCCGCGCCGATCAGGTAGGTCTCGCCGGCGCGGCCGCGTTCGAGGATCGCCAGGACGGCCGAGGAGTGGTCCTCGACGTGGATCCAGTCGCGGACGTTCTCGCCGGTGCCGTAGAGCTTCACCCGGCCGCCCATCAGCAGGTTGGTGACCTGGCGGGGGATGAACTTCTCCACGTGCTGCCACGGGCCGTAGTTGTTCGAGCAGTTCGAGATCGTGGCGTGGACGCCGAAGCTCCTCACCCACGCCCGGACGAGGTGGTCGGAGCCGGCCTTGCTGGCCGAGTAGGGCGAGCTCGGGCGGTAGGGGGTCTCCTCGGTGAACCGCTGGGGGGCGTCGAGCTCGAGGTCGCCGTAGACCTCGTCGGTCGAGACGTGGTGGAGCCGGACCCCGTGGCGGCGTACGGCCTCGAGGAGGGTGAAGGTCCCGACCAGGTTGGTCCGGATGAACGGGCTCGGGTCGTCGAGGGAGTTGTCGTTGTGGGACTCGGCGGCGAAGTGGACGACCGCGTCGACCCCGGAGACCAGCCGGTCGACGACCTCCGGGTCGGCGACGTCGCCGACGACGAGCTCGCAGCGCGCCGGATCGGCCTCCGCGAGGGAGGCCTCGCTCGCGGCGTAGGTCAGCTTGTCGAGGACCGTGACGCGGGCGTCGGTGTGGGTGAGCAAGTGGTGGACGAAGTTGGCGCCGATGAAGCCGGCGCCGCCGGTGACCAGGACGTGCTGCATGCCGGGGAGTCTAGGGAGGCCCTAGGGTCGTCGCATGCGCGGCATCATCCTGGCCGGGGGGACCGGCACGAGGCTCCACCCGATCACGCGGGGCGTGAGCAAGCAGCTGGTCCCGGTCTACGACAAGCCGATGATCTACTACCCGCTCTCGACGCTGATGCTGGCCGGCATCCGGGAGATCCTGGTCATCACCACGCCCCACGAGGCCCACCAGTTCGAGCGGCTGCTCGGTGACGGCTCGGCGCTCGGGCTCACGATCACCTACGCGGTCCAGGAGAAGCCGGAGGGTCTCGCCCAGGCGTTCCTCATCGGTGAGGACCACATCGGCGACGAGGCGGTCGCGCTGATCCTCGGCGACAACATCTTCTACGGCACCGGGCTCGGCCAGCACCTGCGGCGCTTCCGCGACCTCGACGGAGCGGCCGTCTTCGGCTATCGCGTCAGCGACCCCACGGCGTACGGCGTCGTCGAGTTCGACGAGGAGGGGACGGCGATCTCGCTGGAGGAGAAGCCGGAGAAGCCGAGGAGCAAGTACGCCGTCCCGGGGCTCTACTTCTACGGTCCCGACGTCGTCGAGCGGGCCCGGGCGCTGAAGCCGTCTGCCCGCGGCGAGCTCGAGATCACCGACCTCAACAAGACCTACCTCGCTGAGGGCCGGCTCAAGGTCGAGATGCTGCCGCGGGGCTCGGCCTGGCTCGACACCGGGACCTTCGACGACCTCAACGACGCCAGCGACTTCGTCCGCACCGTCGAGAGCCGGCAGGGACTCAAGATCAGCTGCCCCGAGGAGATCGCGTGGCGGCTTGGGTTCATCGACGACGACCAGCTCAGGACGGTCGCGAAGGAGCTCGAGAAGAGCGGCTACGGCGACTACCTGCTGGAGCTGCTCGAGCCCTGACCTGTGTCAGTAGGCGCCGTCGGAGCCGAGCACGGCCTTCGCGGTCTTCGCCAGGATCGAGATGTCCTGGAGCATCGACCAGTTGTCGACGTAGTAGACGTCGAGCCGCACGGTCTCGGCCCAGCTCAGGTTGGAGCGACCGGAGACCTGCCAGAGACCGGTGAGGCCCGGGCGGACGCGGAGCCGCCGCGCCGCGGTCACGTCGTAGGTCGCGACCTCGCTCGGGAGCGCTGGCCGAGGGCCGACCAGGCTCATGTCGCCCTTGAGGACGTTGAACAGCTGGGGCAGCTCGTCGACCGAGAACCGGCGCAGCCAGCGGCCGGGGCCGGTGATGCGCGGGTCGTCCTTCATCTTGAACAGGCCCTCGTCATGACCGGTCTCCTCGTGGAGCGCCGCGAGCCGGGCCTCGGCGTCGACGACCATCGTCCGGAACTTCAGGCAGTCGAAGGTCGACCCGCCCTGGCCGACGCGCTGCTGGCGGAACATCACCGGACCGCGGTCGTGGAGCTTGACCCGGAGCGTCGCGAGGACCAGCAGCGGCAGCGCGCAGAGGATCAGGAGCGAGGAGCCGACGATGTCGAAGCCGCGCTTCATCTGGCTCAGCGCCTGGAGGCTGCGGGGCTTGCCGAGGTGGATCAGCGGCAGGCCGCCGACCGGGCGGACCCGCACCCGCTCGCTGGAGATGTCGGTGACGCTCGGGGCGACCACGACGTGGACGTCGTGGTGCTCGAGCTCCCACATGACCGCGCGCATGTGGCTGTTGGAGGCGACGCCCCCGTCGGCGAAGAAGACCAGGTCGGCGCCGAGCGCCGGCGCCATCGACGCCGCGTCGTCGAGGTTGCCGACGACCGGCACGCCGTGGGGCGTCTCGACGGTCAGGTCGTGGGCCGGCGTGAGGGCACCCAGCACCTCATAGCCCAGCCAGGTCTCGCGCTGGAGGACCGAGGCGATGCCGTCGATGGCCGGCACGTTGCCGACGATGACGACCTTGCGGCGGAAGTGGCCCTGGCGGCGGGCGCGCTGGACGACCCGGCGCAGCACCCAGCGCTCGACCATCAGCAGCGGCAGGCCGATGAGGAAGGAGTAGACGAAGAAGCCACGGGAGAGGGGGTACTGCGCGAGGTAGCAGGCGATGCCGACCGCACCGGCGGCGTAGACCGTCGCGTTGAGGACCCGCTTGAACTCGTCGACGCCGGCCCCGAAGACCTCGATGTGGTGGCCCCCGCGCATCGCGATGATCGCGACCCACAGCACGCCCATCAGCGGCATCACGAGCCCGACCGAGCCGAGCGAAGCGGGCTCGTCGAAGAGGAAGCGGGTCTCGCGGAGCTGGGCCGCCGCCATCATCGCCAGGGTCACGACCCCGAGGTCGAAGGAGACAGCGGCGAAGGGCAGGACCTTCAGCATCCGTCGGAGGAACCCGACTCCGTCGCCGGTGGGGGTCGCCTGCCCCGAGGTGGTGTCCGGCTGCGAGATGTGGTTGGTGAGCGACATACCTGTTTCTGGATCCCCCGTACGTGTCAGTGGTCTGGTCATCCCTGACAACGAGAGTTGTATCCCGAAGGTGGGACAAACGGGGGTAAAAATTTCAAGATGTAACAAAACTCGCGATTTCAGGCGGGCGTCACACGATCGAAAGGTCGTGTTCCACCATCATCGCGACGAGCTGGGAGAAATCTACCGTGGGCCGCCACCCCAGGACCCGCTCGGCCTTGCTCGCGTCACCGACCACCCGGTCGACCTCGGCGGGCCGCATGAAGCGCTTGTCCTGGCGCACGTAGGGCGTCCAGTCCTCGATCCCGACGTGGCCGAAGGCAAGGTCGAGGAAGTCGCGGATCGAGTGGCTCCGCCCCGTCGCGACGACGTAGTCGTCGGGGAGGTCCTGCTGGAGCATCAGCCACATCGCCTCGACGTAGTCGCCCGCGAACCCCCAGTCGCGCTCGACGTCGATGTTGCCGAGCGTGAGGTGGTCCTGGAGACCGGCGTGGATCCGGGCGACGCCCTGGCTGATCTTCCTGGTCACGAACTCCGGGCCGCGCCGCGGCGACTCGTGGTTGAAGAGGATCCCGGTGCTGGCGTGCATGCCGTAGGACTCGCGGTAGTTGATCGTCATGTAGTGGGCGAAGACCTTCGCCACGCCGTACGGCGACCGCGGCCACAGGAGCGTGCGCTCGTCCTGGACCGCGGCCTGGGCCTTGCCGAACATCTCCGAGCTCGACGCCTGGTAGACCCGGATCCGGCCGGGGTCGGACTCGGTGTGGAGCCGGACCGCCTCGAGCAGGTTGAGCGCCCCCATCCCGGTCACCGAGCTCGTCTCGTGGGCGTTGTCGAAGCTGTAGGAGACCGAGCTCAGCGCGCCGAGGTTGTAGACCTCGTCCGGCTCGCAGCGGCGCAGGGTGCGCATCAGGCTGGCGAGGTCGGTGAGGTCGCCGCGGTGGAGGTGGGACTCCTCGACGAGCCCGTCGAGCTCGCCGGTCGCCTCACCGCGGGGGCTGACGAGCCCGTGCACGGCGTAGCCCTTCGCCAGCAGGAACTCCGTCAGGTAGAGGCCGTCCTGGCCGGTGATGCCGGTGATGAGGGCTGTGCGCACCGGCTGAGTCTAGGGTGGCTCCCCGTGAAGGTTCTCGTGAGTGGTGGTGCCGGCTACATCGGGTCGCACACGGTCGTGAAGCTGGTCGAGGCCGGCCACGACGTGGTGATCGTCGACGACTTCAGCAACGCGGTCCCCGCGGTGCTCGGGCGCCTCGAGGCGCTGACCGGCAGGGCGATCGAGTGCCACTCCTTCGACCTCTGCGACCACGACAAGACCGAGCACCTCTTCGCGACGACCGACTTCGACGCGGTCATCCACTTCGCCGGCTACAAGGCCGTCGGCGAGAGCGTCGCGAAGCCGCTCGACTACTACGAGAACAACCTCGGCTCGACCTTCTCGCTGCTCCGCGCGATGGAGAAGTACGACGTCGACAAGCTCGTCTTCTCCTCCAGCGCGACCGTCTACGGCACCGACCAGGCGGGCGCGACCGAGGACCGGCCGACCTTCGCGACCAACCCCTACGGCTGGACGAAGGTCATGCAGGAGCAGATCCTTCGCGACGTCGCGGCCGCCTCGCCGCAGCTGCGGTTCGCGCTGCTGCGCTACTTCAACCCGGTCGGCGCCCACCCCAGCGGCACCATCGGCGAGGACCCGTCGGGCATCCCCAACAACCTGATGCCGTTCATCGCCCAGGTCGCGGTCGGCAAGCGGGAGAAGCTCTCGGTCTTCGGCGACGACTACGACACCGTCGACGGCACCGGCGTCCGCGACTACATCCACGTCGAGGACCTCGCCGCCGGCCACGTCGCCGCGCTCGAGAAGCTCGCCACCACCGATGTCGCGGTCAACATCTGGAACCTCGGCTCCGGCCGGGGTACGTCGGTGCTCGAGCTGCTCCACGCCTTCGAGAAGGCCGTGGGCCACGAGCTCCCCTACGAGGTCGTCGCCCGCCGCCCCGGCGACGTCGCGACGTCGTACGCCGACCCGGCGAAGGCCAACGAGGAGCTCGGCTGGAAGACGGTCAAGACCGTCGAGGAGATGTGCGCCGACACCTGGCGCTGGCAGTCGCAGAACCCCAACGGCTTCTCCGACTGATCATGCGGTTCACCGAGCACGAGATGACGGTGGCGGTCAGGGCGGCGGCCCAGACGGTCGCGTCGGGCAAGCGGAAGCGGGCCGACTGGGACCAGCTCGACGCGATGCAGCGCTATCACGTCCTCGAGGCGGTCGGGGGCCAGGTGCTGCCCGTCCTGCTCGCGCTGCCGGACGTCGAGGTCGAGGCCGGGACCCGGCCGACCTTCACGACCGCGCAGGTCGCCGCGGCGGTCGAGTCGTCGCTGCCGGCCGGCCCCGGTGGCCGGATCCGCCGCAAGGCCGCGCTCGCCGCCCGGACCGCGCTGGTCCTGCAGGCGCTGGCGGCTCTCCCCATCCGGAACGACCCCGACGCGCTGACCCACGGTGACTAGGGTCGCGCCATGAGTGACTTCCCTCCCGGCGCGATCGTCTCCGTCCTCGGCGGCACCGGCCCCCAGGGCCGCGGCCTCGCCCGCCGGTTCGCCGCCGCCGGGATTCCGGTCGTCATCGGCTCGCGCTCCGCCGACCGGGCCTCCGACGTCGCGACCGCTCTTGCGGAAGAGGTGGGCGGCACCGTCTCGGGCGCCGACAACGCCACCGCCGCCGGGCAGGGCGACGTCGTGGTGGTCGCCGTCCCGTGGGACGGCCACGCCGACCTGCTCCGCGACCTGAATGGCCAGCTCGCCGGCAAGGTCGTCGTCGACTGCGTCAACCCGCTCGGCTTCGACAAGCAGGGCGCCTACGCGCTGCCGGTCGAGGAGGGGAGCGCGGCGATGCAGGCTCGCGCGATCCTGTCCGAGTCGACCGTCGTCGGCGCCTTCCACCACGTCAGCGCCGTGCTCCTCGAGGACCCGACCGTGGTCGAGATCGACACCGACGTCCTCGTCCTCGGCGACGACCGCGAGGCGACCGACCTCGTCCAGGCGCTCGCCAGCAGCATCCCCGGCGTCCGGGGCGTGTACGGCGGCCGGTTGCGCAACTGCCACCAGGTCGAGGCGCTGACCGCCAACCTGATCAGCGTCAACCGCCGCTACAGGGCCCACGCCGGGATCCGGGTCACCGACCTGTGACCACCCTGGTCGTCGTCCGGCACGCGAAGTCCGACTGGTCCGGGTCGCACGCCGACCGCGACCGGCCGCTCGCGCCGCGCGGGCGCCGCCAGGCCGCCGAGGCGGGTCGCTGGCTCGCCGCCCACGGACCGGCCCTGTCGCTGGCCGTCGTGTCGCCGGCGGAGCGCGCGCGGGCCACCTGGGGCCTGGTGTCCGCCGAGCTGGCCGCGCCGCCGGAGGTCCGGGTCGAGGAGGCGGCGTACACCTTCGACGGTTCCGCTCTACACACGCTCGTCGCGGGAGTCGAGGCGTCGTGCTTCGCGCTGGTCGGGCACAACCCGGCGGTCGAGGAGCTGGTCCTCCTGCTCACGGGTCACGCCCGGCCGATGCCGACGTCCAGCCTCGCGGTCATCGACGTCGATGCCGGGACGCTGCTCGCCCACGGACGGCCGCCGTCGTGAACGTCCGACCGCGGACCGAGCGGGACCTGCCGGCGCTGGTCGAGGTCCTCGCCGCGCAGCGGGACGAGGCGCGCTATCCGCTGCGCTGGCCGCTGCCCTTCCCGACCGAGGACTTCATCCGCCGGACCAGCGACCTCGAGGCGTGGGTCGCGGAGGTCGACGGCCGGGTCGTGGGCCACGTCGCGGTCCAGGCCGTCGACGACGTCTTCTCGCCCGGCGACCTCGGGCGGGCGTGGTCGGCGGGCCACGGCCGGCCGGTGGCCGAGCTCGGGATCATGGGCACCCTCTTCGTCGACCCCGCCGTCCGCGGCCGTGGCGTCGGACGCGCGCTCCACGACGCGTCGGTCGGCTGGCTGCGCTCACGCGATCTCGCGCCCTGCCTCGACGTCGTCCCCGTCCACGCCGCCGCCCTCGTGATGTACGAGCGACTCGGCTGGACCGAGGTGGCACGCGTACGCCCGCCGTGGCTGCCCGACGCCGAGCCCGACGTCGTCGCGATGGTGCTGCTCAGCTGAGGTCACCCGCCCGTTCGTCGTACCCGACATGAGCGTCGTGAATCGTGCGGATCGCGACGCTCATGTCGGGTACGACGCTCAGCCGCGAGCCGCTCAGCTGACCTCGAGCAGGTCCATCGCCCGGAGCACGGTCGCGACGTGGTCGATCTCGTGGATCCGCAGCAGGTGGACGCCGCCGAGCGCGGCGAGGACCGCGAAGAAGCCCTCCGCCTTGCGGAACTGGTCCTCGAAGATGTCGAGGTTGTGGGGCAGGACGCTGGCGGCGGGTACGCCGAGCGCGCGGAGCCGGAAGGTCTGGGTGATGACGCGCGTCTGGAGCCGGGTGCGGTCGAGGCTCGCGAGATTCTGGTAGCTGAAGCCCATCCCGGGGTCGACGACCACCTTCGTGACCCCGAGCGAGCGCGCGTGGTCGAGCCGCTCGGTGAAGTGGTCGACGAGGAACGGGGCGAGGTCGGTGTCACGGGGGAGCTCCTCGGCCTCCCGCACGTTGGCCGCCGTACCGAAGCACATCAGCAGCGTCGCGTCGTGCTCGGCGACCGAGGCGAGCATCTCGTCCTCGTCCTCGCGGCCGGTCAGGTTCACGACCTTCGCGCCGGCCTCGAGGGCCGCCTTCACGACCAGCGGGCGGTAGGTCTCGACGCTGACGACGGTGTGGGGCGCGAGCCCCTCGATGACGGGGACGAGCTGGTCGACCTGGCGCTGGGCATCGACCCGGCCGGCGTCGTCGTTGCTGGCCTCGGCGCCGACGTCGATCATCGCGGCGCCCTGGGCGGCCTGCACCAGCCCCTTGCGGACCGCCGCCTCGGTCGACGCCGCGATGCTCTCGCGGTAGGTCGAGTCCTTCGACAGGTTGACCACGCCCATGAGCGTCACGGACCCGTCGCCGACCACGACGTCGTCGCTCACCCGGACCGGCTCGACCGGCCGCGCCAGGTCGTCGGCGTACTGCTCGTGGAGCTCGGCGAGGGCCGCGAGGGTGATCACCTGATCGAGTCTAGAGAGGCGACCGTTAGCGTTTGCCCATGCGAGTGCTCGTCGGACCCGACGTATCCCTGCCCGAGCTGTACGCCGCCCCGGAAACCCCGTGGCTGCGCGTCAACATGGTCTCCACCGTCGACGGCGCCGCCACCGGCGAGAACGGGACCAGCCGCTCCATCAACAACGCGGCCGACCGGAAGGTCTTCAACCTGCTCCGGTCGCAGGCCGACGTGCTCGTCGTGGGCGCCGGGACGCTGCGCGACGAGGAGTACGGCCACAACGAGCTGCCGATCGTCGCGGTCAGCCGCAGCGGCAAGGTCCCGCCGACCCTGGCTGACAGCGAGCCCGGCAAGCTGCTCCTCGCCACGACGCGGAACGCGGAGGGCCTCGACAAGGCCCGCGAGCTGCTCGGCGAGGACAACGTCCTCGTCCTCGGCTCCCACCGCGTCGACCTCGCCGCGCTGCGAAAGGCGCTGGTCGAGCGCGGGCTGACCCGGATCCTCTCCGAGGGCGGGCCCCACCTGCTGCGGGACCTGCTCGACCAGGGCTGCGCCGACGAGGTCTGCATCACGACCGTCCCGCGCATGATCGGCGGCGGCAACCCGCGCATCAGCGACGGACCGCCCATCGACGCCCACCTCACCCTCCACTCGATGGTGGAGGAGGAGGGGACGCTGATGGCGCGCTGGCTCGTCAGCCGCTGAGCGACTCCAGCAGGGCCTTGTTGAAGGCCGGGATGTCGTCGGGGTTGCGGCTGGTGATGAGGTTGCCGTCGACGACGACCTCCTCGTCGACCCACTGGCCGCCGGCGTTGCGGATGTCGGTCTGCAGGCTCGGCCACGACGTCAGCCGCTTGCCGTCGAGCACGCCGGCCTCGACGAGCGTCCACGGGGCGTGGCAGATCGCCGCGACCGGCTTGCCGGACTCGACGAACGCCTTGATGAAGGCGACCGCGGCGTCGTCCATCCGCAGCGCATCGGGGTTGGCGACGCCGCCGGGCAGCACCAGCGCGTCGTAGTCGGCGACGTCGGCGTCCTTGACGACGACGTCGACCTTGCGGGTCTCGGCCTGGTCGAGGTGGTCGAAGAGCTGCACCTCGCCGGGCTCGGGGGAGAGCAGCTCGGCGGTGTGGCCGGCGTCGGACACGGCAGCCCACGGGTCGGTCAGCTCGACCCGCTCGATGCCCTCGGAAGCGGTCAGGAAAGCGATCTTGGTGGTCATGCCCTCGACGCTACGAGCCACCCGAAAGGACCATCACCACCCCTGTGGATGACGCCCGGCGGCGTACGCCGGGACGAGGCAGGGTGGCGGCGTGGTCGACCTCAGCCAGCCCTTCACCTCGCGCATGGTGTGCGACGTGCTGGCCTGGTCGACCGTCCGCGGGCCGCGCTTCCGCCGTCTGCTGCCCGGCGTCTATGTCGCTTCGGACGTCGCCGTGACGCCTGAGCTCATGGCCCGCGCGGCCCTGCTGGCGGTGCCCGCCACGGCCTGGCTGTCGCACACCACCTCGGCGTCGCTCCAGGGCATCCCGGTGCCCACCGACCCGCGGCTGCACGTGTCGGTCCCGACAGCGGGCGACCGTCGGCTGAAGGGGACGCTCAAGCTCCACGTGCGTCCGACTCCGCTCACGACGACCGCGCGGGGATTGCGCGTGAGTGCCGGCGCCGATCTCTTCCTCGAGCTCGCGGAGGTCCTCGGCCTGGTCGACCTCGTGGTCGCGGGCGACGCGATGGTCCGGGCGCGGATGGTCAGGCCCGAGCAGCTCCTGCGCGCGGCCGCGGCCGTCCGCGGCGAGGTCGGCTCCCACGTCCGACGGGCGGCGTCCCTGGTGCGGGCCCGGGTCGACTCGCCGATGGAGACCCGGCTGCGACTCCTGATCGTCCTCGCTGGACTACCCGAGCCGGAGGTCAACCCGGTGGTGGGCGACGGTCGCTTCACCACCCGCCTCGACCTCGCCTATCCGGGTCTCCGTCTGGTCATCGAGTACGACGGGCAGCAGCACCGCGCCGACGACCTCAACCAGTGGGACCGCGACAACGAGCGGCTCGCCTGGTTCGCCGACCACGACTGGGAGCTGCTGCCCGTGGTGGCCCGCGGCATCTACCGCCGGCCCGGGGAGACCCTGACCCGGGTGTGCGACGCGATCCGCCGCCGCGGTGGCGTCGTACCCGCGCTCAACCCGGGGTGGCAGCTCTACTTCCCGGGCACGGGGTGAGAGCCAGCATTGGTCACCATGACCGATTCTGGCTGCTGCTCGGCCCCGTGACAGCCAGATCCGGTCACGGTGACCGGTTCTGGCGGCGGTGCACCGGGTCAAAGCGCGGCGAGGTGGTCGAGGACGGCCTCCCAGGCCTCGGCGCGGGCGAGGCCGGTCGCCTGAAGGTCCTCCCCGGCGGCCCGACCGGCTCCCCCCGCCCCGGGGACGGCGAGACCGATCTCGTGGCCGACGCCCTCGAAGGACAGCAGCGTGGGCGCGGGCTCGCCGCGGTAGGCCAGCTGCGTGGCGATGTCGTCGGCCTGGGAGCACGCTGGCCACAGCCGGTCGGCCGCACCGCACACGAGCAGGATCGGGCCGTCGACGTCCCACACGTCGATGACGGCGTCGCCCGGCTCGTACCACCACTCCCGTCGCGTCATCGCCCACGGCACCGGTTCGCCGTCCCACAGCCAGGCTGGGTCGGTGATGTCGGTGGGCGACCCGACCGCGACGCCGTTGGGGGCGAACGCGATCGCGCCGTCGGCGTACGCCGGGGAGAGCGACGCGACCAGCAGGGCCGCCTCGCTGCCCCGAGACGCCGTAGGGCACGACCCGGTCGGGGTCGACGCCCCGCCGTCGCCCGGTCCACTCCAGCGCGCGCTCGAAATACTCGATCGGGATGTCGGCCAGCCGCCGGGAGATGCCGGGGGCGTCGAAGTAGGCCAAGGAGAGCGCGGGGTAGCCGTGGGAGGCGAGCAGCTGCGCCTCGCCGTCCATCGTTCGCCCGCCCTCCGAGCCGCCGAACAGCACGACCGCGGGACGTTCCACGCTCGTGTCGGACGGGAAGAAATAGCGCCCCGAGAGGCCGTCGAGGACCGGCCAGAGACGGCGCTGCCTCACGTCGGGGGTCCGCAGCAGCCAGACCTGCTCCAGCTCCTCGACCACGTCACCGGCCACCGACACCGTGACCGTGACCCGATCCATCCCGTCGCCGAGCGGCAGCTGCCAGAGCAGACCGAAGCCCGAGGCCTCGGAGTAGGACGACCCGTCGGCCGGAGCGTCGCGCTCGAGGTCGACGGTGCCGTTGCCGGCGGCCGCGTAGTCGGCCTCGACGGTCTGGCCCTGCCGGCCGCCGCGCACGGTGACGGTCACGTTCTCGCCCGGCTCCACGCCGTCGATGCGCAGGGCCAGCGGCTCGTCGGCCAGCACCGGTCCGGCGGGAAGGGTCGCGGTGACCTCGTCCGGCCCGGACTCCGACGTGCACGCCACCGTCGACAGCACCAGGGCCAGCGTGACCCCGAGCCGCGCCGTCCGTCCCCGTGGCGACGCATCAGAGGTGGGTGACGGAGCCGCCGCCCTGGGCGAGGCTGCGGGAGATCACCATCCGCTGGATCTGGTTGGTGCCCTCGAAGATCTGCATGACCTTCGCCTCGCGCATGAACCGCTCGACCGGGAAGTCCTTGGTGTAGCCGTAGCCGCCAAGGACCTGGACGGCGTCGGTGGTGACCTTCATGGCGTTGTCGGTCGCGACCAGCTTGGCGATGGAGGCCTCGCGGCCGAAGGGGAGGCCAGCGTCCTTGAGGCGCGCGGCGTGGAGCGTCGTCGCCCGGGCGGACTGGACGGCCGCCTCCATGTCGGCGAGCAGGAAGGCGAGGCCCTGGTGGTCGATGATCGGGACGCCGAACGTCTCCCGCTCCTTCGCGTACGCCGTGGCGTGGTCGAGCGCGCCCTGGGCCAGGCCGGTCGCGACCGCGGCGATGCCGAGGCGGCCGGAGTCGAGGCCCTCGAGGGCGATCCGCAGCCCGTCACCCTCCTCGCCGAGCCGGCGCTCGGCCGGGACCCGGACGCCGTCGAACCGCATGGTCGCGGTGGCCGAGCCGGTCAGGCCCATCTTCCGCTCGGGGGCGTCGGCGACGAGGCCCTCGGAGTCGGCGGGGACGAGGAAGCAGGAGATGCCGTTGCGGTCGCCTGGCTGACCTGCGGTCCGCGCCATGACCTTGTAGAAGTCGGCGTGCCCGCCGTGGGTCGTCCACGCCTTCGCGCCGGTGATGACGTAGTCGTCGCCGTCGCGCTTCGCCGTGGTCCGCATCGCCGCCGGGTCGGAGCCGGCGTGGGCCTCCGAGAGGCAGTAGGCGCCGAGCAGCTCGCCGCCGAGCATGTCGGGCAGCCAGCGCGTCTTCTGCTCCTCGGTCCCGCGGGTCACCAGGCCGAAGCACGACAGCGCGTGGACCGAGACCCCGACCCCGACGCTCGCCCACACCGACGCGATCTCCTCCAGGACCTGGAGGTAGACCTCGTAGGGCTGACCGCCGCCGCCGTGCTCCTCGGCGTAGGGCAGCCCCAGCACACCCAGCTCGCCGAGCATCGCGAAGACGTCGCGCGGGAAGTCCTCGTCGGCCTCGGCGGCGGCGCTGCGCGGCAGCAGCTCCTTGGCGGCGAAGTCGCGGACGAGCCGGATCAGCTCGGCGGACTCCTCGGTGGGCATGACCCGGGTCGCGGGCATCTCGTCCTCCTGGAGTGGGGGGTGTCACAAGCGGTGGGGACACCGTAGGCGACACCCGCGACCCGGCCCGAACCCTCAGGGAGCGGGGTAGTCCACCACGTAGCTCGGCACGCCCGGCTCGTCGCTGTCGACCCGGTCACCCGTGTCGTTGACGACGTGCTCGATCGAGCCGGCCTCGAGGTTGACGGTCATGACGTGGTGGAGCCGTACGCCGGGCCGCTCGGGCACCTCGAACCCGCTCTCGGTCGTGATCGAGGGGTCGTTGCGGTTGAAGACGTAGACCCCGCCGCCGAACAGCTCGTGGCGGCGTACGTCGTCGGCGACCTTGAAGCCCGCCCAGCCGAGCGTGCCGTCGGGGCGGGTCCAGTCGGCCTGCGACGGCGGGTCGTAGGGCAGCTCGTTCTGGTAGAGCACGACGTGGCCGTCCTCGCCCTCCCAGACGGTGTTGAACTCCTGGAAGTGCTCGACGAAGAGCCCGGTCGCGTGGACCCGGTCGCCCGTCACCACGAGACCGACGCGGCCGGTATTGGTGTTCCACCGGTCGGTGTCGCCGCTGACCCCGGCGCTGAAGTCCTCGACGCCGTGGTCGGCGCGCCAGACCCACGCGTGGTCGACCAGCACGTCGTCGGCGTCGATCCGGAGCGCGGTGTCGACCTTGCCGACGTGGGGGCCGCCGACACGGAAGTAGACGTCGTTGAGCGTGGTGGTGGGGGTGGTCCGGGCCGGACGCCTCCCGGGCGTCCCCTCGATGTGCAGCAGGTGGCGCGACGCCTCGAGCCCGGCGTCGAAGGTGACGCCGGCGACGACTGCTCCCTCGACACCGTGGCGGACGACCATCGGGGTGGCGCCGCCGGCCGAGGTCAGGGTCGCCTGGCCGAGCCCGAGGACGACCGTGTCGTCACGGCGTACGACGAGGGTGCGGTCGATGTCGTAGACGCCGGGCGTCAGCAGCAGGTGGCGGCCGCGGTTCAGCGCGCGCACGAGCTCCTTCGTCGGCTGGTCGGGGGTCGCGACGTGGAACGCGGACAGGGGCAGGTCGCGGCCGGCGGTCTCGCCGCCGGTCCAGCTCGGCCCGCGGGTGCCGGTCCGCGCGTCGGGGACCCGGACCTGCCAGGCGCCGTCGTCACCGGTGTGGAGGTAGGGCTTCTCCCGGCTGACGGGCGTCTCGTCGAGGGTCGTGTAGGGCGGGGTCGGGAACCCGGCCTCGGAGGGTGCGCCGACCGTGCCGGAGAAGACCTGGTTCCAGACGCCGTTCGACCAGGCGCCGACCTCGGAGTTGCGGGTCAGCCACTGCTGCTGGGAGCCGTTGATGACCTCGCCGGCGACGCGGGAGTCGGCGAGGTAGCCGCCGCTGGCGTACTGCGGGCCGTCGGTGCAGTAGTCCATCAGCGAGAGGGGGCCGCCGCGGACGTCGACGCGGCGGAGGGCCGAGGCCTGGGAGGCGGCCCAGAAGTTCGCGGTGGTGCGGCAGCCGTCCTGGCCGGCGCCGTCGACCTCGATCGTCAGGTTGGACAGCGAGCGCCAGAAGTTGTTGAGCGCGACGCAGTAGGGCTGGGTCGGACCGTCGGTCAGGCAGCGGTTGTAGACCTCGACCTTGCCGTGGACGACGGTGTCGCCCGGCGAGGTGCCGAGCCCGGCGACCTCGGTGTAGTAGCCGACCTTGATCTGCAGCGGCTCGGCCGCGCTGCCGTAGGTGCCGGGCAGGAACAGCAGGCTCCACCGGTCCGAGGACATCTCGGCGTCGACCTGCTGCTCCCAGATCCGGTCGGCCTCGGCCTGGATCTCGGCGACCGGCATCGAGTCGTCGAACACGACGACCCGGGGGCCGAGGTCAGGGGAGGCGGGGGAGCCGGGCGGGGAGGCCGCCGCCGCCGCGGGTGGCGGGGCGGCCGTGGCGGGGGCGGTGAGGGCGGTGACCGCGAGGGCGAGGGCCGCGAGGGCGGCGAGCAGCGACGTACGCATGAGGACCTTCCGAGACGAGAGGGATGGAGCGTGAGAGCGCTTCCACTCCTAGCCTGCCCTATGCGTGTGACGAGCGCCACGCCGCCTCCGCGGCGGGCGAGGTCAGTGGTGGTGCTCGATCTCGCCGCAGAGCGCCGGCATGCTGATCTCGTTGTCGGCCGCCTGGTCGCCGTCGCCGTTGACGTCGGCGTTGGACACGACGCCGTCGTCGTCGAGGTCCACGCCGTGCACGACGATCGCGTACTGCGACAGGTCGCCGAGGGCGGCGATGGCACTCCCGTCGTCGAGCGCGGTGAAGTCGCGGCGGTAGCGCAGGCGGCGCCCGACGTCGTCGAGCCCGACGCTGAGCGTGCGCTGCACCGGCCCGTAGGACGGCAGCCCCTCGACGAGGTCGACGAATCCGTTGCCGTCCGCGTCGGCGTCGAAGCCGGGGCACTCGTTCTCCGCCTGGCGGATCCCGTGGATGTGGGCGATGTGCGGCCCGTCGTCGAGCCCCTTGACCCGGAGCCGTACGTGCAGCGTGGCGTCCTCGACGCGCAGGCGGACCCGGCCCTCCGAGCCGGGCTTGTTGAGCGGGTCGAGCCGGGTGCGGTAGTCCGCGCGGTCGTCGTCGTGGCCGGACGCCGGGGCCGAGGCGAGCGCCAGGGTGGCCGCGGTCGCGGCCACGAGCAGCAGGGTCGTGGATCGGGTGGTGCGCATCAGCTGTCCTCTCGTCGGGGTGGGTGTCCCCGAAGGGCAGTACGACGGGGCGCGGCGTGCGGTTCAACGGCGTGGCCCGCTGGTCCACGCCGATAGGTTCGGCGCATGAGCACCGCGACCGCCGACCCCACCCGGTCCTGGGTGCGCGCGTTCGTCGCCAGCCTCGGCTTCGTCGCCGTGCTGTGGGTCGTCGAGATCGCCGACGCCGTCACCCCGCGCCAGTCCCTCGACCGCTTCGGCATCGAGCCGCGCAGCGAGGACGGCCTGGTCGGCATCGCCCTCGCACCCCTGCTCCACGGCAGCTTCGCCCACCTCGAGGCGAACTCGGTCCCGCTGCTCATCCTCGGCTTCCTGGTCGCGACCGTCTCGACCGCGCGCTTCGTCGCGGTGCTCGCGTGGTCGTGGGTCGTGAGCGGGGTCGGTGTCTGGCTGGTCGCGCCGGCCGACTCGATCACGGTCGGCGCGTCCGGCCTGGTCTTCGGGCTGCTGACCTACCTGCTGGTCGCCGGGTTCCTCGAGCGCAGCGCGGTCCGGATCCTGATCGGCATCGGCGTCTTCTTCGTCTACGGCGGGATCCTGCTCGGGGTCCTGCCGGGCACGCCCGGCGTCTCGTGGCAGGGCCACTTCTTCGGCGCCGTCGGGGGAGTGCTCGCGGCCTTCCAGCTCGCGGACCGTCGTCGGTAGAGGACATCGTGAAGGCCGACCTCAAGAAGGAGCTGGCGTCCTACCGGGCGCGGAAGGGCGTCGTCGAGGAGGTCGACCTGCCGCCGCGCCGCTATCTCATGGTCGACGGCAGCGGCGACCCCAACACCGCCCCGGCCTACGCCGCCGCGCTGGCCGCGATCTACCCGGTCGCCTACCGGCTGAAGTTCGCCGCGAAGGCCGCCGGTCGCGACTACGTCGTCCCGCCGCTCGAGGCGCTGTGGTGGGCCGACGACATGGACGCCTTCACCCGCCGCCGCGACAAGGACGCCTGGCGGTGGACGGTGATGCTGCTGGTCCCCGACTGGGTCGACGACGCGACGGTCGCGGCCGAGCTCGTCGACCCGGTCCGGCTCGAGACGCTGACCGAGGGCCGCTGCGTCCAGACCCTCCACGTCGGTCCCTACGACGCCGAGGGGCCGACCATCGAGGCACTCCACGCCGGCCGGACCCTGACCGGCCGCCACCACGAGGTCTACCTGAACGACGCGCTGCGTACGGCGCCCGAGCGGCTGCGCACCATCCTGCGCCAGCCGGTCAGCGACTGAGGTCCGGAGGTCTCGACAGCCGCTCGCTGACGCTCGCTGCTCGACCACCGACGGTCCAGGTGGTCGAGCCGTCCGAGCCGCCAGGCGAGGGCGAGTCGAGACCTCCGGTCGGAGTGCGCCGTCAACTACCGGGGAGGTCTCGACAGCCGCTCGCTGGCGCTCGCTGCTCCGGAGTGCGCTGCTCGACCACCGACGGCCCAGGTGGTCGAGCCGTCCGATCCGCCAGGCGAGGACGAGTCGAGACCTCCGGGGTCAGCGGCTGAGCGCCCGGGCTGCCGCTTGGAGCTGTGGCACTGCCCGGTCGACGATCTCGTCGGTCATCCGGGTGACCGGGCCCGACACCGAGACGGCCAGCCACGGCATCGGCTCGCCCACGGCGACCGCGACGCAGCGGACGCCGACCTCCTGCTCCTGCTCGTCGAGGGCGTAGCCGCGCTCGCGGACCAGGGCGAGGTCGGCGAGCAGGGCCTCCTCGGTGATCAGGGTGTGGTCGGTGCAGCGGGCGAGGCCGACCCGGCGGACGTGGTCGAGTGCCTCGTCGTCGTCGAGCCGGGCGAGCAGCGCCTTGCCGACGCCGGTGGAGTGGAGGTCGACCATCCGGCCGACCTCGGTGAACATCCGCATCGTGTGGCGGCCCGGCACCTGCGCGACGTACTGGGCACGGGAGCCGGACATCATCGCGAGGTTGGCGGTCTCGCCGAGGTCGTCGACCAGGCCGGCCAGGACGGTCTCGGCGTCGACGCCGACCAGCGACCCGGCGAGCGTGCCGAGCGGGACCAGGCGGGCGCCGAGGGCGTAGCGGCGGTCGGGGGTCTGGTGGACGTAGCCGCGGTCGAGGAGCGTCCGGAGCAGGCGGTGGGTCGTCGGGACCGGCAGCCCGGCACCGGTCGCGATCTCGCCGATGGTGGAGCGTCCGCCCCGGGCGGCGACGGCCTCGAGGACGTCGAGCGCGCGGTGGAGCGACTGCACGCCTCCACTCACCGGACCTCACCCCCTGTGACGGTTGACACTGTGCCGAGCCGCTGACTAGTTTCGAGATGTAGAGCCAGTCTTCCACGATGTGAAATTCCGGGCAAGCAGGAGGAGCGACATGGCAGACCGAGTGAACGCAGGCGGCCTCCAGGTGGCGGCCGAGCTCCACACCTTCGTGGAGTCCGAGCTGCTCCCCGGCACCGGCCTCGAGAGCGGCGCCTTCTGGGACGGCCTCGCCGACCTCCTCGCCGACCTCGCGCCCCGCCAGCGTGCGCTGCTCGAGCGCCGCGAGGAGCTCCAGTCCCAGCTCGACGACTGGCACCGCGCCCACCCCGGCCGCCCCGACCCCGACGCCTACCGCGCGTTCCTGCGCGAGATCGGCTATCTCCTCGACGAGCCCGAGCTGGTCAGCGTCACGACCGAGGGCGTCGACGACGAGGTCGCCCGCATCGCCGGCCCCCAGCTGGTCGTCCCGTTGCTCAACGCCCGGTTCGCGACCAACGCCGTCAACGCCCGCTGGGGCTCGCTCTACGACGCCCTCTACGGCTCCGACGTCGTCCCCCACGACGGCGACCTCGCCCCGGGCGAGGGCTACAACAAGGTCCGCGGCGACGAGGTGATCCGGCGGGGACGCGAGCTCCTCGACACCCACTTCCCGCTCGACGGGGCCTCCCACGCCGACGCCGAGCTCTACGCCGTCGACGACGACGGGCTCGCGGTCACGGTCGGCGGCGGCGTACGACGGCTCGCGGACGCGGCGCAGTACGTCGGCCACCGCGGCGACCGCGACCGGCCCGAGGCCGTCGTGCTGCGCCATCACGACCTCCACGTCGAGCTCCAGGTCGACGCCGACGACGCCATCGGGAAGACCGACCGGGCCGGCGTGAAGGACCTGCTGCTCGAGTCGGCCGTCTCCACGATCATGGACCTCGAGGACTCCGTCGCCGCCGTCGACGCCGAGGACAAGGTCCTCGGCTATCGCAACTGGCTCCAGCTGATGGACGGCACCCTCGCCGAGGAGGTCACCAAGGGCGGGGAGACCTTCACCCGTGCGATGAACCCCGACCGCACCGTCACGGGCCCGGACGGGGCCGAGGTCACGTTGCGGGGCCGCTCGCTGCTCTTCATCCGCCAGGTCGGCCACCTGATGACCACCGACGCGGTCCTCGACGCCGACGGCCACGAGGTCCCCGAGGGGATCCTCGACGCGGTCATGACCGCGCTCGGCAGCCTGCGCGACGTCCGCGGCGACACCCGGCGCGAGAACTCGCTCACCGGCTCGATGTACGTCGTGAAGCCGAAGATGCACGGCCCCGACGAGGTCGCGCTCGCCGTCGAGCTCTTCGCCCGCGTCGAGCAGCTGGTCGGGATGGACCCGCTGACGATCAAGGTCGGGATCATGGACGAGGAGCGGCGGACCTCGCTCAACCTCAAGGCCTGCATCGAGCAGGCCCGCGACCGGGTCGTCTTCATCAACACCGGCTTCCTCGACCGCACCGGCGACGAGATCCACACCTCGATGCAGGCCGGCCCGGTGGTCCGCAAGGCCGCGATGAAGGGCGAGACCTGGATCGCCGCCTACGAGGACCTCAACGTCGACATCGGCCTCGAGTGCGGACTGCTCGGCCGCGCCCAGATCGGCAAGGGGATGTGGGCGGCGCCCGACTCCCTCGCCGCGATGTACGACGCCAAGGTCGGTCACCCGGAGGCGGGAGCGAGCTGCGCCTGGGTGCCCTCGCCCACGGCCGCGACCGTCCACGCGCTCCACTACCACCAGGTCGACGTCCACGCGCGGCAGGAGGAGCTCGCCAAGGCCGGCCGCCGTCGCGACCGCGACGACCTGCTCGCGATCCCCCTCGGCGACCCCGGTGACTGGTCCGAGGAGGAGCGTCAGGAGGAGATCGACAACAACCTCCAGAGCCTGCTCGGCTACGTCGTGCGCTGGGTCGACTCCGGGGTCGGCTGCTCGAAGGTCCCCGACATCACCGGCGAGGCGCTGATGGAGGACCGGGCGACGTGCCGGATCTCGGCCCAGCACGTCGCCAACTGGCTCCACCACGGTGTCGTCACCGCCGACCAGGTCGAGGAGACGCTCCGCCGGATGGCGAAGGTCGTCGACGAGCAGAACGCCGGCGCCGACGGCTACGAGCCGATGGCACCGGCGTACGACGGGCAGGCGTTCCGCGCCGCCCACGACCTGGTCCTCGAGGGGCTGGCCCAGCCCAGCGGCTACACCGAGCCGATCCTCCACTCCCGTCGCGCCCTCAAGAAGCAGGAGCTCTGAATGGACCTCGAGACCGCTCGCACCATCGTCGCCGCGGCCCGCGCGCACGGCCAGGAGGCCGGCCTCAAGCCGCTCACCGTGGTCGTGCTCGACCCGGGCGGCCACGTCGTCGCCGCCGAGCGTGAGGACGGGGCGTCGATCGGCCGGTTCGAGATCGGGTTCGGCAAGGCCTACGGTGCGCTCGCGCTCGGCCAGGGCTCGCGCGCGACGATGGCCCGCGCCGAGCAGCAGGCCTACTTCGTCGGAGCCGCCGGCGCCGCCATCGGCGGGGCGCTGGTGCCCGTCCCCGGCGGGGTGCTGGTGCAGGACGGCGACCGGCTGGTCGGGGCCGTCGGCATCACCGGCGACACCTCCGACCACGACGAGGCGGCCGCGGTCGCCGGCATCGAGGCCGCCGGACTGACCGCCCGGGTCGACTGAGGCCGGCGCGATGACTCTCGGGATCGACGCCGTCACGGAGGCCGCCCGCCGGGTCCTGCCCGACGACGCGGTGATCACCGACCGCGCGCGCCTGCGCACCTACGAGTGCGACGGCCTCGCCCACTACCGCGTCACCCCGGCGCTCGTGGTCATCCCGCCCGACGCCGCCTCGCTCGCCGCCGTCGTCCGGGCCTGCCACGAGCACGGCGTCCCGTTCGTCGCCCGCGGCTCCGGCACGGGCCTCTCCGGCGGCGCTCTGCCCCACGCCGAGGGCGTCCTCGTCGTCACCTCCCAGATGCGCGAGATCCGCGAGGTCCGCCCCGACGACCAGCGGGCCGTCGTCGACCCCGGCGTCATCAACCTCGACGTGACGCGCGCCGCCACCCCCGGCGGCTACTACTACGCGCCCGACCCCTCCAGCCAGCAGATCTGCTCGATCGGCGGCAACCTCGCGGAGAACTCCGGCGGCGCCCACTGTCTGAAGTACGGCTTCACCACCAACCACGTCCTCGCCGCCGAGTTCGTCTCGCCGCAGGGTGACGTCGTGCGCCTCGGCACCGAGGCCCCCGACGCCCCCGGCTACGACCTGCTCGGCGCGGTCATCGGGTCCGAGGGCACGCTCGGCGTCGTCACCGAGGCCACGCTCCGGCTGGTCCGGCTGCCCGAGGAGGTCCGCACGATCCTGGTCGGCTTCGAGTCGACCGACCAGGCCGGCGCGGCGACGTCGGCGATCATCGCCGCCGGCATCGTGCCCGCCGCGATCGAGATGATGGACGCGCTCGCGATCGAGGCCGCCGAGGCGGCCGTCCACTGCAACTACCCCGACGGGGCCGGGGCGGTGCTCGTCATCGAGCTCGACGGGCCCGCGGTCGAGGTCGAGGCGGAGTACGCCGAGGTCGAGCGGCTGTGCGGCGAGCACGGCGCCTTCGAGCAGCGGCTCGCCACCGACCCCGCCGACCGCGCCCTGATCTGGAAGGGCCGCAAGTCCGCCTTCGCGGCCGTCGGCCGGATCAGCCCCGACTACATCGTCCAGGACGGCGTCATCCCGCGCACCGCGCTGCCCGAGGTCCTCACCGCCATCGCCGAGGTCTCCCGCAGCTCCGGCGTCCGGGTCGCCAACGTCTTCCACGCCGGCGACGGCAACCTCCACCCGCTCGTGCTCTTCGACGACTCCGTCGAGGGCGCCGGCGACGCGGCCGAGGAGGTCAGCGGCGCCATCCTCGACCTCTGCATCCAGCACGGCGGGTCAATCACCGGCGAGCACGGCGTCGGGATGGACAAGGCGAAGTACATGCCGCGGATGTACGGCGAGGAGGACCTCGACACGATGCAGCTGGTCCGCTGCGCGTTCGACCCCGGCGGCATCGCCAACCCCGGCAAGGTCTTCCCGACGCCGCGGCTCTGCGGCGAGGTCCCGGGCCGTCACCAGGGCCCCCACCCGCTCCAGGCGGCCGGGCTGGCGGAGGTCTTCTGATGGCCACCGACCTGCTCGAGGCCGGCCCCGACGACGCCGTCGACGGCGTCGCCGCCCGCTTCGTCGCCCGCCCGTCCAGCACGGCCGAGGTCGCGTCGGTCATGACCGCCGCCGCCGAGGAGGGGCTGACGGTGGTGCCCCGCGGAGGCGGCACGAAGCTCGGCTGGGGACCCCCGCCGACCACCGCCGACGTCGTCCTCGACCTGTCCGCGATGGACGCCGTCCTCGACCACCAGGCCGGCGACCTGATCGTCGAGGCCCAGGCCGGGGCCACCCTCGCGACGGTCCGGGAGACCGTCGGCAAGGAGGGCCAGCGGCTCGTCGTCGACGAGACGCTCCCCGGCGCGACCGTCGGCGGCTCGCTCGCCGCCCACGCCTCCGGCCCGGAGCGGCTGCTCGTCGGCACTGTCCGCGACCTGCTGATCGGCGTCACGATGGTGCGCGCCGACGGCGTCGTCGCGAAGGCCGGCGGCCGGGTCGTGAAGAACGTCGCCGGCTACGACCTCGGCAAGCTGCTCGTCGGCTCCTTCGGCACCCTCGGCGTGGTCACCGAGGCGATCTTCCGGCTCCACCCCGTCCCCGAGGCGCAGGCGTGGGTCACCGCGCCGGTCGCCGACGCCGACGAGGCCCACCGGCTCGCCCACGCGGTCGTCCACGGCCAGTCGGTCGCCGCGGCCGTCGAGGTCGACCTCGACGAGTCCGGGCGCGGCACGATCTGCGCGTTGCTCAACGGCCGCCACGACGGCGTCACCCAGCGGGCGTCCGCGGTGGCCGCGACCCTCGGGTCGGCCGCCGACGTCGCCACCGCGCCGCCGGCCGGCTGGGCGGCGTACCCGTGGGGGAGCGGAGCGGTCGGCCTCAAGCTGACCTGCGTCCTCTCCGGGCTGCGCGACGTGCTGACCGCAGCGGCCGAGGTCGGCGCGAGCGTCCGCGGCTCGGCCGGTGCCGGTGTCCTGTACGCCGCCCTGCCGGCCGGCGACGAGCAGGCCGTGGCCGCGGCGACCGACCGGCTGCGGCAGGCCTGCACGGCCCACGGCGGCTCGACCGTCGTCGTCGAGGCGCCGCCCGGGCTCGAGCGGTCGCTCGACCTCTGGGGGCCGGTGCCCGCGCTCGACCTGATGCGCCGGGTCAAGGACCAGTTCGACCCCGACCACCGGCTCGCGCCGGGACGCTTCGTGGGAGGCATCTGAATGACCACGCACCCCGACCAGCCCGGCAGTCAGCCCGACGCACCCGCGACCGGCGGCGTCGTCGACGTCGACGGCCCGGTCCCCGGCGGCGCCTTCGACGACCACCACCCGCCCGACGCGGCGCTGGTCGGCGACTGCGTCCACTGCGGCTTCTGCCTGCCGACCTGCCCGACCTACGTCCTGTGGGGCGAGGAGATGGACTCCCCGCGTGGCCGGATCTACCTGATGAAGGAGGGTCTCGAGGGCGAGCCGATGTCCGACTCGATGGTCGAGCACTGGGACGCCTGCCTCGGCTGCATGGCCTGCGTGACCGCCTGCCCGTCGGGCGTGCAGTACGACACCCTCATCGAGCAGACCCGCGCCCAGGTCGAGCGCCGCCACGAGCGCAGCCGGTCCGACCGGGCGCTGCGCCGGCTGATCTTCGAGATCTTCCCCCACCCGCGCCGGCTCCGGCTGCTGCGCGGCCCGCTCCGCGCGCTGCAGGCGACCGGCCTCGACCGGCGGCTGCGCTCCACCGGGCTGCTCGACCGGATCTCGCCGCAGCTCGCCGCGATGGAGGGGCTCGCCCCGCCGCTCGGCAAGCCGCAGCCGCTGCCGCCCCACATCCCCGCGACCGGCGAGCGCCGCGGCGTGGTCGGGCTGCTGACCGGCTGCGTCCAGGGCGCCTTCTTCCCCGGCGTCAACGCCGCGACCGCCCGGGTCCTCCAGGCCGAGGGCCTCGACGTCGTCGTGCCGAAGGCGCAGGGCTGCTGCGGCGCGCTGTCGGCCCACAACGGCCGCGAGGAGGAGGCGCAGGACTATGCCCGCCGGCTCGTCGACACCTTCGAGGGCACCGGCGTCGACCACGTCGTCGTCAACGCCGCGGGCTGCGGGTCGACGATGAAGGAGTACGCCGCGCTGCTGGCCGACGACCCGGCGTACGCCGAGCGGGCCCAGCACTTCGCCGACCGCGTCCGCGACGTCTCGGAGGTCCTCGACGAGCTCGGTCCGGTCGCGGTGCGCCACCCGGTCGAGGCGACCGTGGCCTACCACGACGCCTGCCACCTCTCCCACGCCCAGGGCGTGCGCGCCGAGCCGCGACGCCTGCTCGAGGCGATCCCCGGCGTGCAGCTGCGCGAGATCGCCGAGAGCGACCTGTGCTGCGGCTCGGCCGGGATCTACAACATCCTCAACCCCGAGCCGGCGCGCGAGCTCGGTGACCGGAAGGCGCGCAACATCGTCGCGACCGGCGCCGACCTGCTCGTCACCGCCAACCCCGGCTGCCTGATGCAGGTCGCCAGCGCGATCGAGCGGTCGGGCCACCCCATGCGACTCATGCACACCGTCGAGCTGCTCGACGCCTCGCTCAGCGGACGCGGCCTCCCCGTGCGCTGACCATCTCGGAAAAGGAAGTGCGATGTTCCAGCAAGACCTCCAACCCGTGGGTGACTCCCTCGCCCTGAGCGCGCTGTGCGCCGCCCTGCCGCTGCTGACGTTGTTCGTCCTGCTCGGCGGCCTGCGCATGAAGGCATGGCTGGCGGGCCTGATCTCGCTGGCGGTGTCCCTCGTCGTCGCGGTCGCGCTCTTCGGCATGCCCGTGGGTCAGTCCGTGGTCGCCGCAGTCGACGGTGCGGCGTTCGGCTTCTTCCCGATCCTGTGGATCGTCATCAACGCGATCTGGGTCTACAACCTCACGGTCGCCTCAGGACACTTCGACGTGCTGCGCCGCTCGTTCGAGAAGGTCAGCCCCGACCAGCGGATCCAGGCGATCATCATCGCCTTCTGCTTCGGCGCGCTGCTCGAGGCGCTGGCGGGCTTCGGCACCCCCGTCGCCATCACCGTGGTGATGCTGATGGCGCTGGGCTTCCGGCCGATCAAGGCGGCCGCGGTTGCCCTGATCGCCAATACCGCACCCGTCGCCTTCGGCGCACTCGCCACCCCGGTCGTCACGCTGGCCCAGGTCACCTCCGCCGTCAGCGACGACCCGCGGCTGACCGTCGACGACCTCGGCGGCATGGTCGGCCGGCAGACGCCGATCCTGGCCGTGATCGTGCCGCTGATCCTGGTCTTCGTCGTCGACGGGCGCCGCGGCGTACGCCGGACGTGGCTGCCGGCGCTGGTCTGCGGCCTGGCCTTCGGCGTCGCCCAGTTCGTCGCCGCCAACTTCATCTCCGTGCCGCTGGCCGACATCGTGGCCTCGCTCGTCGGGGCGGCCGCGGTCGTGCTCCTGCTGCGTGTGTGGTCGCCGTCGGAGGTGCTCACCGCCGATCAGGCGGGTGCCGAGGAGGACGAGCGGGTCGGGGCCACGGCCGCCGCCGGCTCGCGCCGGAGCCCGAGCGGGGTGTCGACCTCGGTGACGTCGTCGACCGGCCGCGCCGCCCACGGCGGCGGGTCGTCGGAGGTCGTGCACGACAGCGGGTCCGATGTCCTCAAGGCCTACGCGCCCTACCTGATCATCATCGCGATCTTCTCGGTCATCAGCATCCCGGCCGTGGTCGAGGCGCTCGCCGAGGAGCCCTTCACCTACGTGTTCACCGTGCCGGGGCTCGACGTCCTCAACCCCGCGGGCGACCCGGTCGTCACCGAGTTCAAGCTCAACTGGCTGCCGGCCGCCGGCACGCTGATGATCTTCGCCGGCATCCTCACCGCGCTCATCCTGCGGATCTCGCCGGCGAGGGCGCTCAAGACCTACGTGGCGACCTACGTCGAGCTGCGCTCGGCGATCGCCACGGTGATGGCCGTGCTGGGCCTCGCCTACGTCATGAACCTCTCGGGCCAGACGACCACGCTCGGCGCGCTGCTCGCCGGCACCGGGGAGTTCTTCGTGGTGCTCTCGCCGATCCTGGGCTGGATCGGCGTGGCCGTCACCGGCTCCGACACCTCGGCCAACGCGCTCTTCGGGGCGCTGCAGGTGCAGGCGGCGCGTGAGGCGGGCCTCGACCCGCTGCTGCTCGCCTCGGCCAACACGTCCGGCGGCGTGCTCGGCAAGATGGTCAGCCCGCAGAACCTGGCGATCGCCGCCGCGGCCGTCGGCATGGCCGGTCGCGAGGGCGACATCTTCCGCAAGGTCATCGGCTGGAGCCTCGGGCTGCTCGCGCTGATGTGCGTGCTCGTGGCCCTGCAGTCCACGCCGATCCTGGGCTGGATGGTGCCGGGCGCCTAGCCCCCGCGGAATCAACCGGTGGCCGTCGGCGTTGGGAGACGTCGATGGCCACCGTCTCCTCCACCGCGACCGATCCCGACACCCGCGACGACTCCCGCCGGGTGTCGATGCTCCTGGGACTCCTCTTCGGGCTCGCGGGGATGGGCTCCTCGAGCGCGGCGGTCACGCTGCCGCTGCTCGGCCCCGACCTCGGCGTCTCGCCGGGCCTGGCCGCGTGGACGATCAGCCTCTACGTCCTGATGCTGGCGGTGACCACCGCCGTCTACGGCCGGATCTCCGACCTCGTCGGCGTCCGTGCCCCGCTGCTGGCCGGGCTGGTGCTGATGTCGGTCGGTGCGCTCGTCGCGGCGCTGGCCCCGACCTTCGGGTCGCTGCTGGCCGCGCGCGTCCTGCAGGGCGCCGGTGCCGCCGCCGTCCCCACCCTGGGCGTGACGATCCTGAGCCACCGCTACGAGGGCCGGGTCCGCGGCCTCGCCTTCGGCCGGCTCGCCGGCACCGCGGCCGCCGTCAGCTGCCTCGGTCCGCTGGTCGGTGGCGCCGTCGAGGCGGCGCTGGGCTGGCGTGCGGTGATGGCGCTGCCGATCCTCGGCCTCGCGCTCGTGCCGTTCCTGTGGCGCGCGCTCCACGCCGGGGGCAGCGGCGCCCGCCTCGACGTCCTCGGCGCCGTGCTCGTCGCGCTGACCGCGGCCGGGATGGTGCTGCTGGTGCAGTCGCCGTCGGCCGGCCTCACGGTCGCCGTCGTCGGCGCGGGCCTGCTGGTGCTCGGCGTCCCCGCCGTCACCGCGCAGGTACGCCGTCGGCCGCGCGGCTTCCTGCCGCTCGAGGTCGTCCGCAACGCGGTCGTCGTGCGCAGCGCCGTCGCCGCCGCGGCCGTGCCGGCGTCGTGGTTCGCGATGCTGATCGCGCTGCCGGCCGTGCTGCTCGGCGTCGGCTGGGAGGCCTGGCAGGTGGGTGTCGCGATGGTCCCGAGCGCGGTCGTCGCGATGTTCGTGCCGCGCGTCGCCGGGCCGCTGCTCGACCGGATCGGTGCCGGCTGGTCCCTGGTCGTCGCCGGTGTCACCTCGTCGGCGGCGCTGCTGGTCGCCTCGCTCGGTGCCCACCTCACCAGCGCACCGCTGCTGGTCGCCTCGATCGTGCTGGTGACCTTCGCCTTCGGGCTCGGCCAGCCCGCGCTGAGCGCCGCCGTCGGTGACGCCGTCGCCACGGAGGTCCGCGGCGTCGCGCTCGGCATCTCGACCCTGCTGTTCCTCGTCGGGGGCAGCGTCGGCTCGGCCGTCGTCGCGGGCCTCAGCGGCGTGATCGGCATGGGCGGGGCGCTGCTCGTCCTCGCCGCGCTGCCGGTCCTCGGCCTGGTCGTCCTCGCCCCCACGCTGCGGACGCGGACTGCCACTCCGTAGGGTCTCGGCCCATGCGGTCGCTGGTCTACTACGTCGCCGTCACGCTGGACGGCTTCATCGCCGACACCGACGGCGGTGCCGACGTCTTCGTGCAGACGCCGGAGCTGCTCGGTGCGCTCTTCGAGGACTATCCCGAGACCTGCCCGGCCCACGTCCGCGACCTGCTGGGCGTGACCGGGGAGGCGCGCCACTTCGACACCGTGGTGATGGGCGCGAACACCCACCAGCCGGCCCTCGACGCCGGGCTGACGAGCGCCTACCCCCACCTCGCGCAGTACGTCGTGACCCACCGCGCGCTGCCCGACGACCCGACCGTGACGGCGGTCGTCGACCCCGTCGCGACGGTGCGGGAGCTCAAGCAGCAGGACGGCCTCGACCTCTGGCTCTGTGGCGGCGGTGACCTCGCCGCACAGCTCGCGGACGAGATCGACGAGCTCCACCTCAAGGTCAGCCCGGTCGTGCTCGGCGCGGGGGTGCCCCTGGTCGGGCGCGGTGCGTCGCTGCCGCCGATGGAGCTCGCCGGGTCGCAGCAGCTGCCCGGCGGGGTGCTGCTGAACCGCTACGTGCGCGCCTGAGCCAGCGGCCCGGCCAGCCACGCCGCCGACTCGGCGTGGGAGCGGAGCCGGACCACGGGCTTCGCGGGGTCGCGACCGAGCAGGGCGTCGACGCGCTCCGCGGCGAGGTGGTGGGTCTGCCACGCCCAGCGGATGACGCCCTCCCGCTGGACCAGCGAGGTCCACGGGCTCGGCTCCCGGTTGCCGTTCCACAGCTCCTCACGGCGTACCCAGCGGCGGAGCGTGCGCCGCGTGACCTGGCGCATCACCCGGGCCCGCGGCAGGTCGAGCCACACGACGAGGTCGGCGCGCTCGGCCAGTAGTGGTCGGACGGACGAGTACTGCCACTCCGTCGTCCACGCCGGCTCGCTGGTGAAGGCGTCGACGTCTGCCTCGAAGGTCGGTCGCTTCTCCCAGCCTGGGCCGTGGTGGAGGGCGTCGATCTCGGTGTGGGGCACGCCGAGCACGTCGGCGATCCGCGCCGCGAGGGTCGTCTTGCCCGAGCCGGAGCAGCCGTTGACGAGGACGCGGCGGGGTTGCAGCGGGAGCGGAGCGTCGTGGGGGAGCAGCGGCACGCTCAGCCCCGTTCGGCCAGGCGGACGGCGGCGTGCTCGACCAGCGGCCGCTCGTCGGCGTCGCGCGCGGCCTCGTGGGGGACGGCGCCGCCGAGCAGCGCCGCGGGCGTCGTCAGCCACGACCACACCAGCCACGGATCGGTGCCGGCGGCGAGCAGCGGCTCGAGGACGGCGAGCAGCTCCGGCCGGACCTCGCCGTTCTCGTCGAGCTGGAAGACCGGGACCAGGGTCCGACCCTCGTCCTGCACCAGCAGCAGCGCGTGGCGCTCGTGGGCGCGGTGGACGGCGAAGCGGGCGGCGTTCTCGGAGACCCCGCGCCGCTCGCCGACGCCCGCGTAGGAGAGCCAGCCGCCGTCGAGGAGGGCGGCCCGCACCCGGGCCTGGCGGCGCAGCGCGACCAGTCCGACCGGCACGGCGTGGGACGGGTCGTCACCCTCGGCGTGCAGCAGCGCGTCGAGCTGCTCGAGCCGCTCGCAGCTGACCGGCGCGTCCGAGCCGGGCTCGGTCCACGTGACCGAGCCGTCGGCGCGGCGTACGTAGGTCGGCAGCCCGGCCGCCTCGAGCTGGCCCGCCAGCCCGAGGTCCTCGAGCCACGCGGCGAGCCGCGCGCCCCGCTCCGCCGAGTCGGACACGACCTACTTCGCGGCCTTCCGGGCCCGCGAGGCGATCTTGGCCCGCTCGTTCTGGTCGAGGATCACCTTGCGGATCCGCACCGACTCGGGGGTGACCTCGACGCACTCGTCGTCGCGGCAGAACTCCAGGCACTGCTCCAGCGAGAGGCGCTTCGGCGGGATCAGCTTCTCGAAGTTGTCGGAGGTGGCGGACCGGATGTTGGTCTGCTGCTTCTCCTTGGTGATGTTGACGTCCATGTCGTCGGCGCGGGAGTTCTCGCCGACGATCATGCCCTCGTAGACCTCGGTGGTCGGCTCGACGAACATCACGCCGCGCTCCTGCAGCGAGGTCATCGCGTAGGCCGTCGCGGCGCCCTTGCGGTCGGCGACGAGCGAGCCCGAGTTGCGCGAGCGGATCTCCCCGGCCCACGGCTCGTAGCCCTCGGAGATGTGGTGGGCGATACCGGTGCCGCGGGTGTCGGTGAGGAACTCGGTGCGGAAACCGATGAGACCGCGCGCCGGGACCAGGAACTCCATGCGCACCCAGCCGGTGCCGTGGTTGGTCATCTGCTCCATGCGGCCCTTGCGGCTCGCGAGGAGCTCGGTGATGGTGCCGAGGTATTCCTCCGGCGCGTCGATCGTGAGCCGCTCGACGGGCTCGTGGACCTTGCCGTCGACCTCCTTGGTGACCACCTGGGGCTTGCCGACGGTGAGCTCGAAGCCCTCGCGGCGCATCTGCTCGACGAGAATCGCCAGCGCCAGCTCGCCGCGGCCCTGGACCTCCCAGGTGTCGGGGCGCTCGGTCGGGAGCACCCGGAGCGAGACGTTGCCGACCAGCTCGGCGTCCAGCCGGTCCTTGACCAGGCGCGCGGTGACCTTGGCGCCCTTGACCCGGCCGACCAGCGGCGAGGTGTTGGTGCCGATGGTCATCGAGATCGCGGGCTCGTCGACGTGGATGAGCGGCAGCGCGACGGGGTCCTCGACGTCGGCGAGGGTCTCGCCGATCGTGATGTCGGGGATGCCGGCGACCGCGACGATGTCGCCCGGGCCGGCGGTCTCGCCCGGCTTGCGCTCGAGGCCCTCGGTGATGAGCAGCTCGGTGATCTTCACCTGCTTCTGCGAGCCGTCGCGGCGCATCCACATGACCTGCTGGCCCTTGCGCAGGTTGCCCTGCTTGATGCGCAGCAGGGCGAGGCGGCCGAGGAACGGCGAGGCGTCGAGGTTGGTGACGTGGGCCTGGAGCGGCGCGCCCTCGTCGTAGGTCGGCGCGGGGATCGTCTCGAGGATCGTGCGGAACAGCGGCTCGAGGTCACCGCCCTCGGGGAGGGTGCCGTCGGCGGGCTGCTCCAGCGAGGCGATGCCGGCCTTGCCAGAGGCGTAGACGACCGGGAAGTCGAGCGCGTCCTGGCTGTGGGACTCGTCGAGCAGGTCCATGAACAGCTCGTAGGTCTCGTCGACGACCTCGCTGATGCGGGCGTCGGACCGGTCGGTCTTGTTGACCACGAGGATCACCGGCATGTCGGCGTTGAGCGCCTTGCGCAGCACGAAGCGGGTCTGGGGGAGCGGGCCCTCGGAGGCGTCGACGAGCAGCACGATGCCGTCGACCATCGAGAGGCCGCGCTCGACCTCGCCGCCGAAGTCGGCGTGGCCGGGGGTGTCGATGATGTTGATCGTCATCGGCTTGCCCTCGGCGGCCGGCCCGGCGTAGTGGACCGCGGTGTTCTTCGCGAGGATCGTGATGCCCTTCTCGCGCTCGAGGTCGCCGGAGTCCATCACCCGCTCGGCGACGCCCTCGGCCTGGTGGGCCGTGAAGGCGCCGGCCTGGTGGAGCATCGCGTCGACGAGGGTGGTCTTGCCGTGGTCGACGTGGGCGACGATCGCGACGTTGCGCAGGTCAGAACGAGTCGTGGGCACCGACGGATTCTACGGAGCGGGTTGCCCGGTCCACGATTCCTCGCAAGGCTGGACAAAGGTTGGACGACGGGTCTATGTTCAAACCTGAACACGTTGTCGAGATTTCGGGGTGGGACATGACGCTGGCGCAGATGACCGACTTGTACGACGCCACCGTCGACGACGTGTGGCGCACCGCCCGCGGCTGCGGAGCTTCCGTGGACGCCGCGAGCGAGGCCGTGACCGAGGCCTACGTCGCGCTGTGGCAGGTCGGCGGCGACGTCGACCACCCGCGGCTCTGGCTGATGTCGCGGGTCCACCGCACCCTCCACCCGGAGGCTGTCGCCGCCTAGGGTTGGCGGCATGCCCTCTGTCGCCACCAACACCGAGGTCGGGCTCGACGAGCTGCTCGACTTCGCCCGCAGCCGCCACCAGTACGTGCTGGTCACCAGCCGCAAGGACGGCCGACCGCAGCTCTCGCCCGTGACCGGCGGCGTCGACGCCGACGGCCGGTTCGTGGTGTCGACCTATCCCGAGCGCGCGAAGACCCGCAACCTCCGCCGCGACCCGGCCGCCTCGATCATGGTGCTGTCCGACGAGTTCAACGGCCCGTGGGTCCAGCTCCACGGCACGGCCGAGGTCCTCGACATGCCCTCCCAGGAGGCCGAGGACGGGCTGGTCGACTACTTCCGCTGCATCGCCGGCGAGCACGACGACTGGGACGAGTACCGGGAGGCGATGCGCCGTCAGGGCAAGTCCCTGATCCGGGTCACCCCCGAGTCGTGGGGCCCGATCGCGACCGGTGGCTTCCCGGCGCGGCTGGTGGAGGACTCCGAGTGACCCTGGTGGCGGCCGCCGACGGGTCCGCGCTCGGCAACCCGGGGCCCGCCGGCTGGGCCTGGTACGTCGATGACGACCGCTGGGCGAGCGGCGGCTGGCCCCACGGCACCAACAACATGGGCGAGCTCACCGCCGTGCTCGACCTGCTCCAGCAGACCGCCGACCTCGACGACGACCTGGTCGTCTACTGCGACTCGACCTACGCCATCAACGCGATCACCAAGTGGATGGCGGGCTGGAAGCGCAAGGGGTGGAAGAAGGGCGACGGCAAGCCGGTCGCCAACGTCGAGATCATGAAGGCGCTCGACGCGGCCATGCGCCCCAACGTCACGTTCCGGTGGGTCAAGGGCCACGCCGGCCACGAGCTCAACGAGAAGGCGGACGAGCTCGCCAACGCCGCGGCCCGCGCCCACCAGGCGGGGTCTTCGCCGGCCGCCGGTCCGGGGTTCTCCTCTCGTCGTTCCTCGCACGACTTCTCGGTCACCGCCCCGCCCGAGCCCGACCCGGACCTGTTCTCGCTGGTCGACGAGCTCTCCGACGAGGACCAGGTCGTCGCGCTCGAGCGGTCGCTGCTGACCGACGAGGTCCGCTCCGACCCGGCCGCGGTCGCCGCGCTCCTCGACGCCGCGTGGTCCGAGGTCGGTCGCTCCGGGCGGGTCTGGACGCGGTCGGAGATCCTCGGCGAGATCGGACCGCTGACCTCGCCCGTGGAGCTGGACGTCCTCGGGGTCGACCGGGTCGCCGAGGGGGTGCTGCTCCTGCGCTGGCGCGGCACGTCGGCCGCCGGTGAGGGGACGCTGCGCAGCTCGCTCTGGGTCCGCTCGGGTGGCCGCTGGCTCCAACGCTTCCACCAAGGGACCCCCGAGGGGTAGGAAGAAGCATGACGGCTCTCGGGATCCACTGCTTCGTCCCTCCCTACCTGCTCGCCGAGCTCGCCCGGCGCGGCACCCTCGACGCGGGCTACGTCGATGCCTGCCTGCGGGTCGACACGACCTTCCGCGAGCGCCGCGGCCCCGGCCGCGACGGGGGTACACCGCCACGCGCGGGTGACGCCCGCTGGACCGTCCACACCTCCGACGGGTCCGAGCGGCTGCCGGGGGAGCCGGTGCGACGCGAGGGCGAGCCGGCGACCGGCGACGAGGCGGTCGACGAGGCCGCCGCCGGGATCACCGCGACGCTCGACCTCTTCCGCGACGACTTCGCCCGTGACTCCTACGACGCCGCCGGGGCCAAGCTGCTGCTGACGGTCCACTACGGCCGCGACTACGCCAACGCCTTCTGGGACGGCACCCACCTCGTCTTCGGCGACGGCGACGGTCGCGTCTTCCGCCGGTTCACCCGCGCGATCGACGTCCTCGCCCACGAGTTCACCCACGCCGTCACCGAGCACACCGCCGGCCTCGTCTACCGCGGCCAGTCGGGCGCGCTCAACGAGTCGGTCTCCGACGTCTTCGCGATCTGCCTCAAGCAGCGGGTCCTCGGCCAGGACTCCTCGTCCGGGTCGTGGCTGATCGGCGAGGAGATCTTCGTCCCCGGCGTCGAGGCGCGCGGCCTGCGTGACATGGAGCGGCCCGGGACGGCCTACGACGACCCCCGGCTGGGGAAGGACCCGCAGCCGGCCCACCTGGACGACTACGTCGAGACCTCCGACGACAACGGCGGCGTCCACCTCAACTCCGGCATCCCCAACCGTGCCTTCGTGCTGGCGGCCCGGGCGATCGGCGGCGACACCGCGACCGGGGCCGGGCGGGTCTGGTACGACGCCCTCACCTCGGGCGACCTGACGCCGACGTCCGACTTCGCGGCCTTCGCTGCCGTGACGGTCGCGGTCGCCGGCGACCACGCCGATGCGGTCACCGCCGCCTGGGAGGGAGTGGGCGTGACCCCGGGGCGGTCGTCCACCACCCCCTCACCCGGCGAGGCGCCGCGGCCGGTCGCCGGACCCGTGGTCGTCCGGCGCAGCGGCGGCATCGTGGGGCAGGTGGTCGAGGGGGCCATCGACCCCTCGGCCGACGACGACGTCGCGCGGGAGGTGCGGACGCTGGTCGACCGGGTCGACCTCACGGCCGCCGCGGCGGCGTACGGCAACCAGGCGGACCGCTACACCTACCGGGTCCGCGTCGGCGACGGCGACGGCGCCCAGGAGGTCGACGTCCCCGAGGGTGCCCTCACCGACGACCTCCGCCGCCTGGTCACCCTCGTCCTCGGCGGCCGCTGACCCCCCTCAGGCGCTTTTGCTTGACGTCAAGCAACGGCCGCCGACCAGGGCGTCGAGGTGGTGCGCCACCGTCAGGTCGAGCTGAGCGCTCTCGTCACCCCTCGACGCGCGGCACGCCCTGATGCGAAGCCCCTCGACCGTCGCGAGCAGCGCGGAGGTGGTGGCCGGGAGGAGGCTCACCCGGACGTCGTGGTCCGCAGCCGCCCGCGAGGACAGGTGGTGCCCGAGCGCCGTCGCCTCCTCGCGGCGGAGGTGGGCGACGAGGGCGCCGAGGTCGTCGTCACGGGCCGACTGCTCGACGAGGGCCAGCCAGACGCGCGCCCACCGCCGGGTCTCCTCGGAGGTCGGCAGCAGGCCCCGGTGACCGTGGGCGTAGACCCGGACGTCGATCCAGCGCTCCCAGCGGCCGGCGAAGTGTCGTGCGAACACCAGGCGCAGGGCCTGCTGGTCGCCGAACCACTGGTGGACGGCCTGGCGGGTCAGCCCGAGGGACTGGGCGAGCGACGCGGGGGTGAGGGCGGCCCACCCCTGGTCCCCGACGATGGTGATGCCCAGGTCGGTGACCATGGCATGCCGGGAGGAGGAGTCCGGCTCCAGCATCAGGTGGCGAAGGTCGTCCAGGTCGGGCACAGCGCCACCTCACCACGTCGCGAGGCCGCGTGCGGCGACTCGTCCACAGGCGCCCCGCGGGGCGCGTTGCTTGACGTCAAGCAAGCGCGCGGTCGAGGGCGGCCGCGACGTGGAGGGTTGTGCAGGGGAAGGCGGGCAGGTCGATGTCCGACTGCGAGATCAGCAGCTCGAGCTCGGTGCAGCCGACGAGGATGCCCTGGGCGCCCGCGTCCCACAGCTCGTCGACGATGGAGACCACGCGGCGGCGCGTGGTGTCGACGACCCGGCCGTGCACGAGCTCGTCGTAGATCGCGGTGTTGAGGAAGTCGTGGTGGGCGGCGTCGGGGACGACGACCTCGACGCCGTGCTCGGCCATACGCTCGGCGAAGAACGGGTCGGTCATCGCGACGGTCGTGCCGAGCAGCCCGACCTTGGTGATCCGGGCCGCCTTCACCGCCTCCGCGACGACGTCGCCGAGGTGGAGCAGCGGGATGTCGACGGCAGCGGCCACCTCGTCGGCGACCTTGTGGAACGTCGTGGTGCACAGGACCAGGAAGTCGGCACCCGCGCGCTCGACACCGCGGGCGGCGTCGGCGAGCAGCTCGCCGATCCGGTCCCACCGCTCGGCGTCCTCCAGCGCGGTGAGCTCGGCGAAGTCGACGGCCGAGAGGACCAGCTTGGGCGAGGAGAGGCCGCCGAGCCGTTCCTGCACGCCGACGTTGAGGTCGCGGTAGTAGACGAGGCTGGATTCCCAGCTCATGCCCCCGACGAGTCCGATGGTCTGCACGCCGCGCAGTCTCTCAGACCCGGTGGACCTTGTGCTGGGCTGCTTGCGCCCGCGGACGGATGACCAGCTCGTCGACGTTCACGTGGGAGGGACGGGTCGCGATCCAGGCGATGGCGTCGGCGACGTCCTCGGCGACCAGTGGGTCGGGCACCCCGGCGTAGACCGCGTCGGCCTTCTCCTGGTCACCGCCGAACCGGACGGTCGAGAACTCCTCGGTGCGCACCATCCCCGGCGCGATCTCGGAGACCCGGATCGGCTCACCGCACAGCTCGAGCCGCAGCGTCTCGGTGAGGACCTGGGTGCCGTGCTTGGCGGCGGTGTAGCCGCCGCCGCCCTCGTAGGCGATCCGGCCGGCCGTCGACCCGACGTTGAGCACGAGGCCGTCGCCGGAGGCGCGCAGGGCCGGAAGCAGCGCCTGGGTGACCTGCAGCGTGCCGAGCACGTTGACGTCGTACATCGCGCGCCACTGCTCGGGGTCGGCGGTGGCCACGGGGTCTGACCCGAAGGCCCCGCCCGCGTTGTTGACCAGGACGTGGAGGGTGTCGCCGACCGCCTCGGCCAGGCCGGCGACCGAGGCCGCGTCGGTCACGTCGCAGGCGACCGCCTCACCACCGATCTCGTCGGCGAGGGCCTCGATCCGCTCGAGGCGGCGGGCGGCGCAGAAGACCCGGAACCCCTCGGCGGCCAGGGCGCGCGCGGTGGCGGCCCCGATCCCGCTGCTGGCTCCGGTCACGACGGCGGTGCGCTGGGGAGTCATGCCCCCATCCTGCCTGCCCTCGCAACAGGGTCCACCGACTGGCAGAATGCTGCGCCATGTCGCTTCGGGTCCTGGCTGCCGCTGTCGGTGTGCTCGGTGGCGGGTGCTGGATCGCCCGCTGGGCCGCGGGTGACCCGACGTGGGGCGACGCCACCCACTGGGCCGGGCTCGTCCTGCTGGCCGTCGCCCTCGCCGTCGTCGGAGCCGGGCTCGTCAGCCGGTCGGCCCTCTGGCTGCGGGTCATCGTCGCGATCGCCTTCCCGGCCCTGGTGTGGTCGGTGTACGCCGTGGTGCGCGGCAGCGGCGACGCGTTCGCCCTCGACGGGGTCGTCGGTGCGGTGGCGGTGGTCTGGAGCCTGGTCGTCCTGGTGCTCGCCCTGCGCTCCCGCGGGGGTGACGGCGGCGAGGAGGTCGGGCCCGCGAAGCCGCCCAAGCCGGTCAAGCCGGTCAAGCGCAAGCCCGGCTCCCACGCCCGCTGAGGCGCTCGATCGCCCGGTCGGCAGCGCAGAGGGGCCGCCGATCGCCCGGTCGGCGTCAGCCGAGCCAGGCGGGGAAGCGGGAGCGGTTCGCCGCCACCCAGGCGTAGGCGCGACGGGAGAGGGGCGCGACCGGTCGGCTGGCCACCACGCGTCCCAGCAGCCTCACGGGCCACCAGCGTGACGTCCGCAGCACGCGGGCGACGGCCTCGTGGCCCCGCAACAGGGCTCCGTCCGGCTCGACCCACCATGCGGCCTCGGCGAGGTCGCGGGCGCTGAGCCCCAGCGCGGCGGTGTCGACCTCGCTCGCCGGGGCGGCGTCGAAGCGGCCGCCGGCGGCGTACGCCCAGCGCAGGCTGCGGCGGCAGAAGCCGCAGCCCCCGTCATAGATCAGCACTCCTCGAGCCTAGTCCGGAATGATCCGGCGCCCCCCGTGGTTCTCCCGGGTGGCCGTGGACGGATTGTCGAACGACGAGAAGAGGCGATGACGTGGGCGAGGGACGCAACCTGCGCAGGGTGGCGATGGTCAGCCTCCACACCTCCCCGCTCGACCAGCCCGGCACCGGCGACGCCGGCGGCATGAACGTCTACGTGGTCGAGCTCGCGAAGCGGCTCGCCACGCGGGGCGTCGAGGTCGACGTCTTCACCCGCGCGACCACCTCCGCGCAGGAGCCGGAGGTGCTTGCCGCCGACGGCGTCCTCGTCCGCCACATCACGGCCGGTCCGTTCGAGGGCCTCGGCAAGAACGAGCTGCCCGGACAGCTGTGCGTCTTCGCCCGCGAGGTGCTGCGCGCCGAGGCCCAGCACCCGGTCGGCCACTACGACGCGGTCCACAGCCACTACTGGCTCTCCGGCCAGGTCGGCGCGCTCGCCCGCGACCGCTGGGGCGTCCCCCTGGTCCACTCGATGCACACCATGGCCAAGGTCAAGAACAGCGCGCTCGCCGAGGGCGACACCCCCGAGCCCGAGGGGCGGATCATCGGTGAGGAGCAGGTCGTCGAGGCCGCGGACGCGCTGATCGCCAACACCGACCTCGAGGCCAAGCAGCTGATCGAGCTCTACGACGCCGACCCCGGCCGCGTCGACGTGGTCCACCCCGGCGTCGACCTCGACGTCTTCCGGCCCCACGACCGCGCCGACGTACGCCGCGAGCTGGGCCTGCCCGCCGACGCGGCCGTCCTGCTCTTCGCCGGCCGGATCCAGCCGCTCAAGGCGCCCGACGTGCTGCTCCGCGCCGTGTCGGTGCTGCTCGACCGGCGACCCGACCTGCGCTCCCGCCTCGTCGTCCCCGTCGTCGGCGGCCCGTCGGGCTCCGGCCTCGAGCACCCCACGGCGCTCGCCGACCTCGCCGCCGAGCTCGACCTCGACGACGTGGTCCGGTTCGTGCCCCCGGTCGCCCAGTCCGAGCTGAGCCGTTGGTGCTCGGCGGCCGACCTGGTCGCCGTCCCGTCCTACAACGAGTCCTTCGGCCTCGTCGCGGTCGAGGCGCAGGCCTCCGGCACCCCCGTCGTCGCCGCGGCGGTCGGCGGACTCACCACGGTCGTCCGCGACGAGCGCTCCGGGCTGCTCGTCGACAGCCACGACCCCCGCGACTGGGCCTCGACCCTCGAGCGGGTCGTCTCCGAGGAGGGCCTGCGCGACCGGCTGGCCGCCGGCGCGGTCGAGCAGGCCCGCGCGTTCTCGTGGGAGCACACCGCCGACCACACCCTCGCCGTCTACCGTCGGGCGTGGGAACGGATGGAGGTGCTCGTGTGAGCGACGGAGACCATCGCGCGGCCGAGGTGCTGCGCACCTATCTCGCCGACGCCGAGGTGGAGCACGAGGAGCTCCAGCCCGGCGTCTTCAGCGTCACGATGCCGGGGGAGCGCAAGCTCCAGGTCCCGGTCCGGCTCGACGTCGGACCCCACGCGCTCGGCGTCCACGCCTTCGTCTGTCGCCGTCCGGACGAGAACGCCGAGGGTGTCTACCGCTGGCTGCTCCAGCGCAACCTGCGGATGTATGCCGTCGCCTTCGGCATCGATCCGCTCGGCGACATCTACCTCGACGCCCGGCTCCCGCTCGCCGCGGTCACCCCCGAGGAGCTCGACCGGCTGCTCGGCTCGGTCCTGACCTACGCCGACGAGTCGTTCAACACGATCCTCGAGCTCGGCTTCGCCTCCTCGATCCGCAAGGAGTGGGAGTGGCGTACGTCGCGGGGCGAGTCGACGCGCAACCTCGACGCGTTCCGGAGCTGGCTCGAGGCCGACGCCGCGCGGGCCGCTGCCGACCAGGCCTAGGCGAGCGCGACCGCGGCCAGGGCGAGCGCGGCGGGCAGTGCCTGGACGAGCAGGATCCGCGAGCTGACCGTCGCGGCGCCGTAGCCCCCGGCGACGACGACACAGGCCAGGAAGAAGACCTGCACGTCGGTCCGGTCGGCGACCAGCCCCCAGCCCAGCCCCGCGGCGAGGAAGCCGTTGTAGAGGCCCTGGTTGGCGGCCAGCGCCTTGCTGCGCTCGGCGAAGTCGGCGTCGAGGCCGAAGGTGCGGCGGCCGACGGGCGCCGTCCAGAGGAACATCTCGAGCACGAGGAAGCCCAGGTGGAGCACGGCCACGAGGGCGACGAGCACGGACGCGACGACGGTCACGGGTCCAGCCTGACACCTGCGTCGTTCAGGCGGGCACCGACTCGCGCACCCGGCCGCGCGGCTTGCGTCGGGCGACGGCCACGCCGACCAGCGCGAGCGCGCCGCCGACGTAGGCGATGGCCGGCGGCGCCTCGTCGAGGAACACCAGGCCCAGCACGATCGTGATCGGCGGCACCAGGTAGGTGGTGACCCCGAGGCTGGAGGCACTCATGTGCTTGAGCGCGAAGCCGTAGGTGGTGAAGGCGAGGGCGGTCGGGAAGACCCCGAGGTAGACCAGCCACCACAGCGAGGAGGCGGGCGCGGTCGCCGCCTGCGACCACAGCTGGCCGGCGAAGGGCAGGCACGCGATCGCCCCGATCGTGCAGGCCAGCCAGACGACGTGCACCGAGCGCAGGGTCGCCATCAGCGGCTTCTGCAGCACGGCGCTGACGGCGTAGACGACGGCCGAGACCAGGACGAGGACGACGCCCAGCGGATCGCGTTCGCCGTCGGGCGACGTCGACAGCGCGATGAGCGCGACGCCGCCGAAGGCGAGCGCGAGGCCGAGACCGAGGTAGGCGGTGAACCGCTCGCCGAGGAAGATCGTCGCCAGCAGCGCGATGAGCACCGGGGAGACCTGGATCAGCATCGAGGCCGTGCCGGCGTCGACGCGCTGCTCGCCCTCGTTGAGGGCCACGTTGTAGACGGCGAACCAGAGCAGCCCGATCACCACGATCGAGCGCCACTCGGCCGCCGTCGGGCGCGGCAGCCCGCTGGCCAGCGCCACCACGGCGAGGCAGGCCGCCCCGACCAGCAGCCGGCCGAGGGACAGCGCGCCGGGGGAGAAGTCGTCACCGAGGTGGCGGATCGCCACGAACGCACTGGCCCAGAACACCAGCGTGCAGGCGACGGCGGCGAGGGGCAGCCAGGGGCGGGTCGTCACACGTCAAGCGTACGGACGCCGATGACGCCGATCGAGCGGTTTTCGGACAGCGAGGCGTCAGTTCCGGCCAGTCTCCCGGCGACCCGAGCGCACCCGGGTCCCGACGACCACGGCGGCGACGGCGATGGCCTGGGCAGCGGGGATCCACGGTCCGACGACATCGGGCCGGGCGAACGTGCAGGCGGTGACCGCGATCGTCGCGACGAAGGGCACGAGCTGCTCGAGGCAGCCGAACCCGCCCCGCACCCAGATCAGCGTTGCCGCGACGGCCGTGAGGGCCACGTCGAGCCACAGGGCGACGAGCCAGACACCGACCCCGAACACCCAGGTGTAGGCCGAGAGCGTCACCAGCAGCAGGGCTGCCGCGCTCAGGAGGATGAAGCCCCAGCCGGCGTCGCCCGGCCCGGTCGCGGAGTCAGGCGTGCTCATCGGCCGGGTCCTGCTCAGCGACCACGGCCGAGCCCATGACGGCGTCGAAGAGCTGCGTCATGGCCTCGTCGTGCTCGACCAGCGGGGTGGAGCACGCGACGTGGACCAACCGGTCCCCGTCGACGATCACCCAGTAGTCGACGGCGAGGGAGGCCAGGTCGTCCGACCGCTCCCCGACGGCCGGTTGGCGCGTGCGTACGGTGCGGGCCACCCGGCCCACCGGGAGGGTGAAGCGGTCGGCGTCGACCCCGACGACCTCGTCCCAGGCCGGCGAGTCCTCCGCGACCCGGTGGCGGGTCGGGGTGACGACGAGCGAGCCGCTCAGGGGAGCGCTGCGGGGCCCGGCGATCGCGAGGTAGGTCGCACCGCTGTCCCGTGCGCGGTCGCACTGGGCGAGCAGGTCGTCGCGCAGCTCGCGGCGCATCCTGGCGCCCTGGCCGTCGTCGAGGGGGAGCGCCCGTACGGCGCGCTGGACCTCCCGCTCGCAGGCGGGGGCGTCGTGGAGCGGGAAGCCGACCCAGCCGGGCGGCAGGACGAAGCGCAGCCTCACCGGCCGCCCCCCGGACCCAGCTCGACGGTGAGGGACTCGGCGATGTCGCGGGTGGCGACGGCGAACTCCTCGAGGAGGTGGAGCGAGGTCGTGGTGAAGGCCAGCGAGATCGCGTCGGTCGTCCCGTCGGGGAAGACCACGAACTGGAGATACTGCTCGATGGTGCCGTCGACGACGCCCTGGTGGTCGACGAGGACTGCCGGCCCGGCCGGCAGGTCGACCCGGAGCGTCTCGAGGTGGAGCCGCTCCTGGCCCTCCGGTGGGTCGGCGGCGTGGACGAGGGACTCGAAGCCGTCGCGGTCGGCGTCGGTGAGCAGCTCGGCCTTCATCACCGCGAGAGGATCGCCGGCCTCCCGGTCGGGGACCCAGACCCCGAGCAGGAGCAGCTGGTCCTCCAGCAGCCTCGGCTGGACGGCGACGAGGAAGGCGGTCAGCCGCGCCTGCGCCTCCTCGCCGTCGGCGAGGTCCTCGGCGACGTCGCGCAGCGCGGCGAGAACGGCCTGGCCCTCGGGTCCGTCGACCGATGCCAGGGGCAGGGACGCCCAGTCAGGCGGCGCGCCGACGTCCCACGCCGCGATGAGCTGGTCGCGGGTCTTCCGGGTCAGCGGGCTCACCGGGCGAGGGCCCCGTCACCGGGCAGGTCGAGCTGGTCGGCCGGGCTGTTGAACCACTGGTCCCACAGGTCGCTGGTCGCGAACTGGTAGGAGTCGAGGCCGAAGCTGACCCCCGTCGCCCCGAAGCCGACCCCGGTGAGCGCCGTCGCGCGCGTGAAGAGGTCGCCGTTGCGTACCGCCGCATCGATGCCGCTGGAGAAGTTGACGTGCGCCAGGGCGTCGGCGTTGCCCGTGAACCGCGCCAGCGCCTCGGTCATCGACGCGCTGTTGCGGATCGCGTTGAACGCGGCAGGGGTCTGCGACCACGCGGCGCTGAGGTTGGCCCGGTTGAAGACGGTCGCCAGGTTGGAGGGAAAGGCCCTGACGTCGGCCAGCGCACTGGTGAACGGCGCGGTGCCGCTGAACATCGGGACGTTGCGGCCCGCCTGGGCCATCGAGCGGGCCTGGGCGCGCGACAGGTTCGAGATCGCCGAGTTGCCCCCGAGCATCGAGCGGATCGCGGACGCCGAGGAGCCGCCGGGCAGGCCGGCGGCGATGCGCGAGGCCGGGGAAGTCGCCGCGAGCCGGCCCGCGTTGAGCCGCGCCAGGCCCTGGGCGCCCCGGGCGGCGCCGCGGGCGCCGGCGATCACCGCGCGACCGATGCCGAAGGACAGCACTCCGACGAGGTCGAGGATCACGCTCTTGAGCGAGCCCTTGCCGCCGATCAGGAGCGCGACGTTGCACACGAGCGACACCAGGCCGGCGATGAGCGCGACGGTGCCGAGGACGGCGGCCAGCGCCTGCCCGATCACCGGGATCCAGCCCACGGCGAGCGCCAGGATGCCGCAGACGGCGGCGATCATGCCTGCGAAGTCGGCGATCTTCTTCAGCACACCCGCGATGTTGTCCCACTTCGAGTCGTTGAGGTCGCCGGAGTCCTTGACGTCCTCGATCGCCTCACGCGCCGTCCGAGCGGCCCGCTCGGCGTCCTCCCGGGCCTGCTGGGCGTCGCCGATCGCGCGCTGCCACGCACCCTCGGCCTCGGCGACGTCGCCCTCGGTCCGCGTGACGATGACGTAGTAGCCGCTGAGGTCGGCCGGCGGCGCCTCGGGCGGCGCGGCCGCGTCGTCGTCCTGGGCCTGCTGGAGCCGCTGGCGGGCCGAGTCGAGGCGCTGGCGGGCGTCGTGGGTGTCCTCGCGGGCGCGGATGCCGCGCCGGAGGGCGTCGTCGGCGTCGTCCTGGGCGCGACCGAGCGCGAAGCCGTAGGTGTAGAGGGCGTCGCCGACGCCCTGGTAGCGCTCGTGGGCGCGCTCGATGTCGCGCGCGACCTCCTCGGCCTTGCCGACGAAGACCTCGACGGCCTCGCTCTCCATGTCGGGAGCGGCGGCGATCTCGCGCAGCCGGCGGGCGGCGGTCTGGATCGCGTCGGCGACCTCGCGGTAGTGGCGACCGGCCGCGATGGTCGCGTCGGCGTCGCCGGGTGTCGGGTCGGTGTGCAGCTCGACTGCGTACCAGTCGGACGGGCGGCCGCTCACACCTCCTCCCCGCGGATGAGTCGGGCGAGGTCGCGGTCGAGCTCGGCGAAGGCGCGGCCGCTCTCGCTCGCGGCGGTCGCGAGGGCGGCGATGTTGCCGAGCATCTCCCCGCGCCGGTCGTTCCAGTTGTGCGCGAAGTCGCGCACCCGGTCGGCGAGGTCGTCGTTGCCGACGGCCTCCGATGCGCGGTCGCTGTTGTCGTCGGCGTGCTCGAACTCCGTGGCCACCAGGCGCAGGCTCTCGCCGGCTTCCTGGAGCACCTCGGTGTCGACGCTCAGGCGGTCTCCCACGTGACATCCCCCGTTGATGACGTGCTTCTCGGTCCGGGCCCACGCCGGACAGGACAATCCTAGGCGAGGCGTACGGCGCCGCGCAGTCGGACCTCAGAGATCCAGCTTGTAGCCCAGCCCGCGCACCGTGACGAGGTAGGCCGGCTCCGACGGGTTGGGCTCCAGCTTCGCCCGCAGCCGCTTCACGTGGACGTCGAGGGTCTTGGTGTCGCCGACGTAGTCCGAGCCCCAGACCCGGTCGATCAGCTGACCGCGCGTGAGGACCCGGCCGGGGTTGCGGAGGAACATCTCGAGGAGCTCGAACTCCTTGAGCGGGAGCCGCTGCTCGGTGCCGTTGACGGTCACGACGTGGCGCTCCACGTCCATCCGGACCGGCCCGGCCTCGAGCGCGCCCTCGTCGACGTCGCCCTCGCCGGCACCGCGGCGCAGCACCGCGCGGATCCGGGCGACCAGCTCGCGCGGGGAGTAGGGCTTGGTGACGTAGTCGTCGGCGCCGAGCTCGAGCCCGACGACCTTGTCGACCTCGTCGTCCTTGGCCGACACCATGATCACCGGGACGTTGGAGGTCGCCCGGATCTGGCGGCAGACCTCGGTGCCGGGCAGCCCCGGCAGCATCAGGTCGAGCAGCACGATGTCGGCGCCGTTGCGGTCGAAGTCGGTCAGCGCGTCGGGGCCGGTCGCGGCGATCGACACCTCGTAGCCCTCCTTGCGCAGCATGTAGGCGAGGGCGTCGCTGTAGCTCTCCTCGTCCTCCACCACCAGTACGCGGGTCACTGCTCGTTCTCCTGCTTCCTGCGGGGCAACGTGAGGGTGAAGGTGGATCCCTGCCCCTCGACGGACCACACCCTGATGTCACCGCCGTGGGTGGCGGCGACGTGCTTGACGATCGAGAGGCCGAGCCCGGTCCCGCCGGTCGAGCGGTGGCGGGCGGGGTCGACCCGGTAGAACCGCTCGAAGATCCGCTCGACCTCCGACTCCGGGATGCCGATGCCCTGGTCGACCACCGAGATCTCGACGGTCTCGGGCAGCGCCTTCGTGGTCACCAGGACCGTCGAGCCGTCGCCCGAGTAGGCGATGGCGTTGGCGACCAGGTTGGCGACGGCAGCCGTCACCTGCTCGGTGCTGCCGTAGACCTCCAGGCCCTCGGTGCCGCCGGAGACGACGGAGATGTGGCGGGAGTCGGCGTCGATCGCGCTGGTGTCGACGGCGGTCTTGACGACGTCGTCGACCGACACCGGTGCGGGACCCTCGATCGGCTCGTTGGCCTGGAGACGGGAGAGCTCGATGATCTGCTGGACCAGCCGGCTGAGCCGGTCGGACTCGGTCAGCATCCGGCCGCTGAAGCGGTGGACGGCCTCGGGGTCGTCGGCGGCGTCGGCCACCGCCTCGGCGAGCAGCCGGATGGCGCCGACGGGTGTCTTGAGCTCGTGGCTGACGTTGGCGACGAAGTCGCGGCGCACGGCCTCGACCTGCCGCTCCCGGGTGCGGTCCTCGACGAGCGCGAGCACGAGCCGGCTGCCGAGCGGAGCGACCCGTGCGGTGACGTGGCGCGGCGAGAGACCCGGCCGGCCGAGCAGCAGCTCGGTCTCGCGGATCGTGCCGTCGCGGCGTACCTGACGGACCAGGTCGGCGAGCTCGTCGGAGACCAGCGCGCCGTCACGTACGAGCCCGAAGGCGTAGGCCGGGGCGCTGGCCTTGAGGACCGCGTCGTCGTCGCCGACGACCACGGCGCTGCTGCGCAGGACCGAGAGCACGGTCGCGATCCCGGGCGGGACCGGCGACTCGGGAGCGGGGGGCGTCTTCTGCTGGATCCGGTCGCTGACCGCCCACGCGAGCACGGCCGAGCCCGCGACGGCAGCGCCCAGCACCGCCGCCAGGAGCGCCTGGGTCGTCGGATCCACGACTCACAGGGTACGGCGCCATTCACCGGGGATTCCGCTCCCGGACGTCATGCCGCCCAGTGTTCACCGCTCGTTCATGCATCGACCCCGTCCCGTCACCTCGCCCACTTAGGGTGGGGTCCATGCGTGAGGCTTTCCATGACCAGCTCGACTCCATCTTCGACGACCTGGCCGGCATCTGCCGCCAGGTCGAGACCGCGGTCCGCGACGCGTCGACGGCGCTGCTGACCGGCGACGCCGAGATCGCGGAGCGGGTGATCACCTCCGACGCGACCATCGACACCGCGCGCGAGAAGGTCGAGGACGACTGCTTCATGCTGCTCTCGCTCCAGGCGCCCGTCGCCGGCGACCTCCGGGTCGTCGTCTCCGCGCTGCGGATGGTGAGCGAGCTCGAGCGCATGGGTGACCTCTCGGTCCACGTCGCGAAGATCGCCCGGCTGCGCGTGCCCGAGGTCGCCGTGCCCGACGAGGTCCGGCCCACGATGTCCCAGATGGCCGAGGTCGCCCAGGACATGGTGTCCCGCGTCGCCCAGATCATCACCAGCAAGGACGTCGAGGCCGCGATCGCCCTCGGCCGTGACGACGAGGTGATGGACCGGCTGCGCCGCCAGAGCTTCCGCGAGCTGCTCGCCGACGAGTGGGCCCACGGCGTCGAGGCCGCCGTCGACCTCGCCCTCCTCGGCCGCTACTACGAGCGCATCGCCGACCACGCCGTCTCCGTCGCCAACCGGATCGTCTTCGTCGTGACCGGTCAGCAGCCGGTCGACGCCTGAGGTAGCTGCAGCTGCAGGAATCCCCGGCCGTCCGGGGATTCCTGCACTTGTCAGGGGAAGCAACCCCTGACAAGTGCCAGATTCCCCGGTCAGCCGGGGATTCCGTCACCCCCGCATCAGCAGTCCCGCGTCGCCGAACTCGTGCCAGAGGTAGCCCGAGGTCGAGGCGGCGTCGTAGGCCGCCTGGGTGACGGCCGGTCCCGCGACGGCCTCCACCAGCAGCAGGTGGGAGGCGCCAGGGTCGTGCCAGCCGGTGACCAGGCCGTCGACCACGGCGGGCGGTTCGGCGGGGGTGACGACCCGCTCGGTCCAGCCCGACGACGGACGTACGGCGCCGGTCGGGTCGACGGCTGACTCCAGGGCCCGGGTGACCGTCGTGCCGACCGCGACCACCCGGCCTCCCGCCGCGCGGGTCGACGCGACGGCTCGCGCGGTCGCGTCGGGCACGTCGTACCACTCGGGCTGCGGCGCCTCGCCCGCCTCCTGGGAGGAGAAGCCGGTGTGGAGCGTGATCGGCGCGACGGCCACGCCGCCGGCGACCAGCCGGGTCACGAGCCCGGGCGTGAACGGCCGTCCGGCCGACGGCATCTCCGCGCTGCCCGGCACGGTCGAGAACACCGACTGGTAGTCGTCGAGGCCGTAGCTGCGGTCGAGGTAGCCATAGCTGATCGGCCGTCCGTGTCGTCGCAGCGCGGCGTCGAGGTCCCCGGTCACGCCCGCCCGCCACAGCCGGTTGCCGTGGCCGGTGGGCGACGACCCGTCGCGCGGGTACGCCGCCAGCAGCTCGACCTCGGCCCCGCGTCCGACCCGCACCCGCTGGCCGCGCTCGGCGTCCAGCACCGCGCGGGCGGCATCGGGTGCCGTGCGCAGCTCGACGACGCGATCACCCCCGGGCAGCAGGGTGCCCACGTGGAGGACGACCGGACGACCGGCGCCGGCCCCGCGCAGGTGGGCGTCGAGCTGGCCCGCGACGGTCGCGGAGTTGTTGACGACCAGCAGGTCGCCGGCGCGGAGGTGGGCCGGCAGGTCCCGGAACCGGGCGTGCTCGACGCCGTCCGGTCCCGCGACGAGCAGCCGCACGGCGTCCCGGGCGAGGCCGCGGGCCTCGGCCGGGGCCGGGGCGAACGCGTCGGGCGGCGCGGTGAAGGTCGTGGTCGGGCGCTCGGCGAGGAGGCTCATGCCGGCACCACCTCGACGGCCCGGTAGCGCCCCGACGGGGGTCGCTGCTCGACGAGGGCCAGCAACCGGGGTGCGACGGTCTCGGGCAGCGGTCGGTCGGTGATGTCCTCCCCCGGGAAGGCGTCCTGGTGCATCCGGGTCCGCATGTCGCCGGGGTCCACCGCGTAGGCCGCCAGCCCGGTCTCGGCCCCGAAGGTCTGGACGAGGTGGTCGAGCGCGGCCTTCGCGGCGCCGTACGGTCCCCAGGTCTCGTAGTGCTCGACCGCGGCGTCGGAGCTGATGCCGACCACGGCGCCGTGGCGGCGCAGGAGCTGGTGGGCGAGCTCGATCATCAGCGCGGCGTTGGCGTCGGCGGTGCCGCGGATCGTGTCACCGAGCTCGACGGCCGTGAGCTCGCGCAGCGGGCGCATCGGCAGTGGCCCGAGCGTGCTCGCGTTGAGCACGAGCAGGTCGAGGCCGCCGAGGCGGTCGACCGTGGCGACCAGGTCGGCGCGGTGGGTCGCGTCGGCGACGTCGCCGGGGATCGTGGTCACCCCGGGCAGGTCGCCGACGGCCTCGCGCAGCCGTGGGGCCGTCCTCGCGTCGGTCACGACCTGCCAGCCCTCGGTCACGAGCAGCCGCACCAGTGCGAGCCCGAGCCCCTCCGAACCCCCGGTGACGAGGGCGTTCCTCTTGATCTCCTGTGTCATGTCGACCAGTATTGAAGTTCAAGTGAACTTGAGTTCAAGGGGAAGACGGATGGACAGCCACGACCTGATGTCGGTGGGGGACGTGTCGCGCCGCAGCGGCTTCGCCGCCTCGGCGCTGCGCTTCTACGAGGCCGAGGGGCTGATCCACGCCCAGCGGTCCGCCGGTGGTCGACGCCTCTTCGAGCGCAGCACCCTGCGCCGGCTCGCGTTCATCCGGGCGGCCTCCAACGTGGGGCTGACGCTCGGCGAGATCCGCGACGAGCTCGGACGGCTGCCCGACAACCGCACGCCGACCAAGGCCGACTGGACCCGGATCTCACGTCACTGGCGTGCCCGCCTCGACGAGCAGATCGCCGCCCTGGAGCGGCTGCGCGACGGTCTCGACGGTTGCATCGGCTGCGGCTGCCTCTCGCTCCAGCGGTGCTCGATCTACAACCCCGGCGACGTCCTCGCCGCCTCCGACGACGCGCCCGGCGCCGCCCGGCTCCCGGCGGTGCTCAGGAGGGGATGACGCGGTAGTCCGGTTGATATGTGTCGCGATCCGCCCGGATCGCAGCACAAATCAACCGGACTACCGCGACGACGGCGTCAGCGGCCCTGGTTGGCGACGGCGGCGGCGGCCTCGGCGGCCGCCTCGGGGTCGAGGTAGCGGCCGCCGGTGACGGTCGGACGCATCTCGTCGTCGAGCTCGTAGACCAGCGGCATGCCGGTGGGGATGTTGAGGCCGGCGATGTCGTCGTCGCTGATGCCGTCGAGGTGCTTCACGATCGCCCGCAGGCTGTTGCCGTGGGCCGCGACGAGGACGGTGTGGCCGGCCTGCAGGTCCGGGACCACGCCGGACTCCCAGTGGGGGAGCATCCGGGCGATGACGTCCTTGAGGCACTCGGTCCGCGGGAGCTCGTCGCCGAGGTCGGCGTAGCGAGGGTCGCCCGCCTGCGAGTAGTCGTCGGAGTCGTCGAGCGGCGGGGGCGGCACGTCGAAGGAGCGCCGCCAGGTCATGAACTGCTCCTCGCCGTACTGCTCGAGGGTCTGCTTCTTGTCCTTGCCCTGCAGCGCGCCGTAGTGGCGCTCGTTGAGGCGCCAGGACCGGCGCACCGGGATCCAGTGGCGGTCGGCCGCGTCGAGGGCGAGGTGGGCGGTGGTGATCGCCCGCCGCTGCAGCGAGGTGTGCACGACGTCGGGCAGGATCCCGGCGTCGACGAGCTGCTGGCCGCCCGCGACGGCCTCGCCGCGACCCTTCTCGGTCAGGTCGACGTCGACCCACCCGGTGAACAGGTTCTTGGCGTTCCACTCGCTCTCGCCGTGGCGGAGCAGGACCAGCGTGTGTGTCATCAGTGCTCTCCCACCGGCTCGGCCTCCTCGCAGTCCCCGCCGACGCCGTCCAGCCCCGCGTAGTCACCGCAGTTCGGGACGACCAGCACGTCCACCCGCACGACCTGGCCCCCCGAGATCTCGACGGTCATGGGGATCACGTTGCCGGCCGCGACGCCCTCACCCTCGACGGCGACGTCCGTGACGTCCTCGGCCGCGAGGTTGACGTAGGACCCGGGCGCGACCTCGATCGGCGAGAAGTCGCCGACCTCGCCCTCCTCCGGGTCGTCGACCGAGAGCGACTCGAGCGTCGTCGGCTCGGCGGGGTCGTTGTTCGACAGCGTCGCCACGAAGACGCCGGAACCGTCCTCGGCGGAGACGATGATCGCGTTGAGGACGTCGAGCGTCGCGTCGCGCTGGGTCGCGCCGTTGGCGACCGTGTTGACCCGGTTGGTCGCGAGGTCGAAGCCGCACGAGGTGAGGGGGGCGGTCAGCAGGACCGCGCCGAGCGCGAGACGTACGGCGGCGGGGCGTCGCAGGTGCATGCCCGCATGCTATCGGTCGTCCGCGCCGGCTCCTCACGGCGGCTGAGGCTCCGCGCCTCGCGTCACTGCCGCAGGCCGACCTGCGACCCGGCGAGGAGCAGCGCGCCGAGGGTGAGCGCGGTGAGCACGCCGGTGATCCAGAGCAGGCGCGGCGCGCCGACCCGGAGGGCGATCCGCAGCGGCAGGTGGCGGCGGCCCGCCTCGTGGTCGGCGACCAGTCCGGGCAGCGACGTCAGGACGTGGACGAGGACGCCGAGCACGGCGGCGAGGACGGTGACCGAGATCTCCGGGGGCGTCTCGGCGCCGTCGCCGGCCCAGCCGCCGTAGGCGAGGAACGCCGGGTAGAGGGCCCAGGACGCAGCCCACGGCAGCCAGGAGAGCCAGCCGTGGCGCAGCACGACCAGGCCGAGCAGCGCGATCGCGAGCGCCGCGAGGTAGGAGGCGCCCGCCCACAGGCCGTGGGACATGGCGAGGGGTACGACGAGCAGCAGCCCGCAGGTCAGGGCGAAGCCGAGGTCGCCGGCTGCGAGGAGGTCCTGCGCGACCGGCTTGTCGGCCCGGCCCTCGGCGGTGTCGCGACGACGGTCGACGAGGTCGTTGGCCCAGCCGAGCACGCACTGGCCGACCAGGGCGGTCAGCAGCACCATGCCGACCTCGCGGGCCGGGCGCCCGCTCAGGGTCGCGGCGAGCGCGAGGCCGGCGGCGGTGGCCATGCCGACGCGGGGATGGGCGGCCGCGAGGAGCAGGGACGGCAGGCTCGCGCGGTCCGCCACGGGGCTCGTCGAGGACATGCCCCGCAGTATCGACCACGGCGCCGCCAACGGCCCGCAACCGCAGGAAATCGCGCGCGCCACCACACGATCTGCAGTTCTGTCAAGCCCGGATATCGGCCCTGACCTGCGCAAACGCATCGGAGGCACTCTCCGGAGCGTGATATGATCGACATCTGGAAAGGGGTACTTCACATATGACTTTCACCGTCGGCGAAACGGTTGTCTATCCAAATCACGGGGCCGCAGTCATCGAGGACATCGAGATGCGGAAGATCAAGGGAGAGGACCGTCAGTACCTCGTTCTGAGGATCGTCGCCCAGCAGGACCTGGTGGTCCGGGTCCCGGCCTGCAACCTCGATCTCGTCGGGGTCCGAGACGTCGTCGACAAGGAGGGCCTCGACCGTGTGTTCGACGTCCTTCGTGCCGCCCACGTCGAGGAGCCGACCAACTGGTCGCGCCGCTACAAGGCGAACCTCGAGAAGCTCCACAGCGGCGACGTCATGAAGGTCGCCGAGGTCGTGCGCGACCTGTGGCGCCGCGAGCGTGACCGCGGCCTGTCGGCCGGCGAGAAGCGGATGCTGGCCAAGGCGCGCCAGATCCTGGTCTCCGAGCTCGCGCTCGCCGAGAAGACCAACGAGGACAAGGCCGAGGCCATGCTCGACGAGGTCCTGGCTTCCTGATCACCCGCTGAACCGTCCGCGAGGCCCCCGCCGCCACCAGGCTGCGGGGGCCTCGTGCGTCCGGGCTTGTCACACACGCGAAACACGGCCCGATGGTCGCTGAAACACCTGATTCCTAGGTTCACGCAGGTGAGCGCCACCGACCAGGACTTCCTGCCGGTGTGCCGCGTGGAGGACCTCGAGGTCGAGCGGGGGGCGACCGCGCTGGTCCACGGGCAGGCGATCGCACTGTTCCGCACGCCGGACGGACGCGTCCACGCGCTCTCCAACCACGACCCCTACTCCCACACCACGAGCCTGGCGCGCGGCATCGTCGGCCGCCGCGGGGACGTCCCCTTCGTGGCCTCGCCGCGCCACGGCCACGCCTTCGACCTCCGCACCGGCCGCTGCCTCGACGACGCCGGCGTCGCTGTCGCCGTCTACGAGGTCCGGGTCCGCGGCGGGATGGTGACCGTCGGCCCCCGCCGCCACCTCTGAGCGCGCCGCGTCAGTCGGCGACCAGCAGGGCGGTGGCGATGGCGGCGACGCCCTCGCCGCGGCCGGTCAGGCCGAGGCCGTCGGTGGTGGTGGCCGAGACCGAGACGGGCGCACCGACGGCGGCGGAGAGGGCCTGCTCGGCCTCCTCCCGGCGCGGACCGAGCCGGGGCCGGTTGCCGATGACCTGGACCGCGACGTTGCCGACGCCCCAACCCGCGGCCCGCACCCGGCGTACGGTCTCCTCGAGGAGCACGACGCCCGCAGCGCCCGCCCACTGCGGCTCCGACGTCCCGTAGTTGCTGCCCAGGTCGCCGAGGCCGGCCGCCGACAGCAGGGCGTCGCAGGCGGCGTGGGCGGCGACGTCGGCGTCGGAGTGGCCCTCGAGCCCCTGCGGCTCGTCGGGCCACGCGAGCCCGGCGAGGTGCATCGGGACGCCGTCGACGAGGCGGTGGACGTCGGTGCCGACGCCGACACGGAAGGCAGGGGCTGGACCGGTGGAGTGCACGAGGTGATCATGCCTGAGGGACAATCTCACCCATGAGGACGAACCGGGGCGCGTGGATGCTCGCCGGACTGGTCGCCGGAGCGGCCGGGCTGGCGACCAGCTATGCGGTCGCCGCCGTGATGGCGGTGCGTGACTCGCCCGTGGTCGCGGTCGCGGAGCTGGTGATCCGGCTGGCGCCGGGCGCAGCGGTCGAGCGGGCGATCGACTCGCTCGGCGCTGCGGACAAGCCGCTGCTCGTCGGCGGCATCCTCGTCCTGCTCGCCGTCGCCTTCGCGTGGGCAGGCCTGCTGGCCAGACGTCGCTGGTGGGCCGCGTCGCTGGTCTTCGGCGGGCTCGCCGCCGTCGGCGTCGCCGCCGTCGCGATCCAGGACCAGCCCTCCGCGATGTCCTACCTGCCGATCGCGGCCGGCCTGGTCACCTGGTTGGGGGTGCTGAGCATCCTCGCCACCCGGCTCCGCGCGCTGGAGGACCCGCAGCCCGGCTTCGGCCAGGGCCCGCCGATCGACGCCGCCGCCGGCCGCCGCGGCTTCCTCTTCGGGGTCGGGTCGGTCGTGCTGGTCTCCGCCGGGCTCGGCGTGCTGGGCCGGTTCTGGGGGCGCAGCCGGCGTCGGGTCGAGGAGAGCCGCAGCCTGCTGCGGATCCCGCGGGTCACCGAGCCCAAGGTGCCCGGGAGGGCCCGGGTCGGCCTGGCGGGCGTCTCGTCGTGGCAGACCTCGGAGGAGGACTTCTACCTCATCCACACCGCCATCGCGCTGCCGACGATCGAGCCGGAGGAGTGGTCGCTCCGCATCCACGGCATGGTCGACCGCCCCGTCACCCTGACCTACCAGGACCTGCTCGACCGCAAGCGCTCGGAGGCCTGGATCACGCTCAACTGCGTCTCCAACGTCGTCGGCGGCGACCTGATCGGCAACGCCTGGTGGAGCGGCGTACGGCTCGCCGACCTGCTGGAGGAGGCAGGCGTCCGGCCCGGCGCCGACGCGCTGCTGCAGACCTCCGACGACGGCTGGACGTGCGGCACGCCGATCTCGGCGGTCACCGACGGGCGCGACGCGATGCTGGCGCTGGCGATGAACGGCCGGCCGCTGCCGGTCGAGCACGGGTTCCCGGTCCGCACGATCGTGCCGGGGCTCTACGGCTTCGTCTCGGCCACGAAGTGGCTGGTCGACATCGAGGTGACCACGTTCGACGACTTCGACGCCTACTGGACGACCAAGGGCTGGTCCGAGCAGGCGCCGGTCCGGCTCGCCTCGCGGATCGACGTGCCGCGCGGCGGCAGCGACGTCGAGGCCGGCCAGGTCCGGGTCGGCGGCGTCGCGTGGCAGCAGCACGTCGGGATCGCCGGCGTCGAGGTCTCCGTCGATGGCGGCGCCTGGCAGTCGGTCGAGATCGCCGCGCCGCCCACCGACGACACCTGGGTCCAGTGGGCCGGCACCGTCGACCTCGCCCCCGGCGACCACGTCCTCCGGGTCCGGGCGACCAGCAAGGACGGCGAGGTGCAGACCGGCACCGAGCGCAGCGTCCTCCCCGACGGCGCCACCGGCTGGCACGAGGTCGAGGTCACCGCGCGCGAGGCCTGATCACCGGGCCTGATCACCAGTTGCCGGAGGGGCTCCTCGGCAGCGGGTGGTCGGCGTCGGTGATGACGTAGACCAGGCCGCCGGACGTCGGCAGCCAGACGTCCTCGAACTGGCCGCGGTCATAGGTACGCCGCACGCCGCTGGTGGTCTGGGCGGCGGGGTCGTTGACGACGACGTCGCCGCTGCGCGTGAAGCCGCGGATCACGAGCAGGTGACCGGCGGTGCTGGAGATCGGCGCGCCGTCGAGCTCGCCCGGCGAGAACGACACCGACGCGACGACGGGGATGCCCGCGGCGACCAGCCGCTCCGCCTCGCGCAGGCTGCGCAGCCGGGTCACGAACGACGGGCCGCCGGTCAGCGAGGCGGCGTACGCCGTGTTGAACGGCCAGTTGCCGGCGCCGTCGTAGCGGTAGTCGTAGACCGAGCGCGCGGCGTGGTCGACCCACGGCTGCGGGTGGCCGTCCCCGACCCACGCATAGGCACGTCGCTTCGGCAGCGCGCCGTAGCGGCCGAGCACCATCGAGGTCGACGTCGGGGAGCACCACGCCTGACCGCCGTTGCCCCACTGGGGGTAGTGGCCGGAGTGGACCATCTGGGAGTACCTCGGGACCTCGAGCACGACGTTGTCCTCGCCCGAGGCGACGCCCGGGGCCGAGGTGGTCACGCCGTCGACGTCGGGGAGCCGCGAGGCCATCGCGCCGACGGCGCGGACGTTCGGCTGGGCGTCACCGGCCCGCAGGAGGGTGACCCGCAGCTGCCACGCGACCGCACCGCCGGGCACCTGCCAGGTGTCGACGTTGACGTCGGCGAGGTCGTCGCCCTGCCCGCCCACCGACGTCCGCCGGACGTGGGAGTCGCCGGCGGCCCAGCGGGCGAGCGTGTCCCAGCTGGAGGTGCGGCCGGCGGCGTTGCGGCCGCGGACCTGCACCTCGACCAGGCTGTTGCCGGGCGTCCGGGCGGTCCACGAGGCGATCAGCTCGGTGAGGGCGAAGCCCGGCTCGGTCCACGGCGACGCCCACCGCCCGAGGTCGTAGGTGGTGCCGCCCATCGTGCGGGTGCCGGCGGGCTTGCCGATCCGGAGCCGGCCCTGGCGCATCCGGGTGCCGTGGAAGGCGCCGTCCTTGAGCCCGGCCTGACGCCACTCGTCGTAGCGGACCTTCCGGGGGTTCGCGGCCGGGGCGGCCTCGGCGGGCGCGACCGCGGTCAGCGGGAGCGCGAGGGCGAGGGCGAGCAGCAGCCGGGGAAGCATGCGGTCGAGGGTACGTCGCTTCGTCACTCCTGTCCCACGAGTCACATGATCCGTCGATGCCGGGGAGTGACCCCGGTTTCCCTAGAATCGGCGGGTGACCCTCCGACTCCACGACACGGCGACCCGCGACGTCCGCGACTTCGTCCCGCTCCGGGACGGACACGCGAGCATCTACGTCTGCGGCCTCACCGTGCAGTCGGAGCCCCACGTCGGCCACGTCCGCTCGGCGGTCAACTTCGACGTCCTGCGCCGGTGGCTGGAGCACCGCGGGCTCGAGGTCGACTTCATCCGCAACGTCACCGACATCGACGACAAGATCCTGCGCAAGGCCGAGGAGCAGGGCCTCCACTGGTACGAGCTCGCGCAGCGGATGCACCACGAGCTCGACGACGTGCTCGCCTCGATCAACGTCCGCCGGCCGACCTACGAGCCCGGTGCGACCGGCCACGTCCCCGAGATCCTCGAGCTGATCGACGTGCTCGTCGAGAAGGGCCACGCCTACGCCGCGGAGGACGGCTCGGGCGACGTCTACTTCGACGTCCGGTCGTGGCCGTCGTACGGCGAGCTGACCCGCCAGGCGCTCGACGACATGGAGCCCGCCGGCGACGCCGACCCCCGGGGCAAGCGCGACCCGCGCGACTTCGCGCTCTGGAAGGGCGCGAAGGAGACCGAGCCCGCCACCGCCTCCTGGCCCTCGGCCTACGGCCGCGGTCGTCCCGGCTGGCACATCGAGTGCTCGGCGATGGCCCGGAAGTACCTCGGCCCCGCCTTCGACATCCACGGCGGCGGCGTCGACCTGCGCTTCCCCCACCACGAGAACGAGCAGGCCCAGTCGCGTGCGGCCGGTGACGGGTTCGCGGCCTACTGGCTCCACAACGCGTGGATCACCACCGCCGGCGAGAAGATGAGCAAGTCGCTCGGCAACTCGCTGCTGGTGCCGAACGTGCTCGAGCGGGTCCGCGGCGTCGAGCTGCGCTACTACATGGTCAGCGCCCACTACCGCTCCACCGTCGAGTTCTCCTTCGAGGCGCTCGAGGAGGCGGCCGGCGCCTTCCGGCGGGTCGAGTCGTTCCTCGACCGGGTCGGGGCGACGGTGGCCGGTGAGGTCCCCGACGCGTTCGCCGCGGCGATGGACGACGACCTCGGGACGCCCGCGGCCCTGGCCGTGCTGCACGAGCAGGTGCGCGAGGGGAACCGGGTGCTGGCCGCGGGCGAGCCCGCCGACGCGATCGCCGCCGCGGTCCTCGCGATGCTCGACGTGCTCGGGCTGAACCCGGCGGACTTCGCGACCTCCGGCGGTGACGAGAAGCTGACCGGCGTCGTCGACGTGCTCGTGCAGGGCCTGCTCGAGGAGCGGACCACCGCGCGCGCCGACAAGGACTGGGCGCGCGCCGACGCGATCCGTGACCGGCTCAAGGCCGCCGGCGTCGAGATCGAGGACACCCCCGACGGCCCGAAGTGGAGCGTGTGACCAGTGGCAGGTAACAGCCAGCGCAAGGGCTCGATCCGCAAGAGCTCGAAGAAGCCCACCGCGGGCTCGGGAGGGCGCGTCAAGCGCGGTCTCGAGGGCAAGGGGCCGACGCCGAAGGCGAAGGACCGTCCCAACCACAAGGTCTACAAGGCGAGGCAGGCGGCCGAGAAGCAGCAGCAGCGACGCCCGAAGCGGCGTACGTCGAGCGACGCCGAGTGGGTCGCGGGGCGCAACTCGGTCGTCGAGGTGCTGCGCGCGGGCATCCCGGTCTCCGGGGTCTACGTCGCCGAGGGCACCGAGCGTGACGGCCGGCTGCGCGAGGTCTTCCGCCTCGCCGCCGAGAAGGGCATCAGCCTGCTCGAGGTCACCAAGAACGAGCTCGACCGCCACACCGACGGCGCCGTCCACCAGGGCCTCGCCGCCCGGCTCCCGTCCTACGACTACGCCCACCCCGACGACCTGCTGGAGCGGGCGCGCGAGGCGGGCGAGCCGCCGCTGATCGTCATGCTCGACTCGGTCACCGACCCGCGCAACCTCGGCGCCGTCGTCCGCAGCGCGTCGGGCTTCGGCGCCCACGGCGTCGTCATCCCCGAGCGGCGCGCCGCCGGCATGACCGCCTCGGCGTGGAAGACCAGCGCCGGTGCGGCGGCCCGGATCCCCGTCGCCCAGACGGTCAACCTGACCCGCCAGCTCAAGGCCTACCAGGACGCGGGCTGCATGGTCGTGGGCCTGGCCGCCGACGGCGACGTCTCGCTGCCCGCGCTGGTCGCCCCCGGTGGGCTCGCCGACGGGCCGCTGGTGGTCGTCGTCGGCGCCGAGGGCGACGGGCTCTCCCGGCTGGTCGCCGAGAGCTGCGACCAGCTGGTCTCGATCCCGATGGCCAACGACCTCGAGTCGCTCAACGCCGGTGTCGCCGCCTCGGTGACCCTCTACGCGATCGCGCAGGCCCGGGCATCCGCCTGACCCGTCCGAACCGGCGCACCCTCGCCCACGGCCTGCTGCTGGCCGTGGTCTGGGCGGTCACGTCGGCGATCGCGGGCTGGGGCTTCTTCCTCGACTCCGAGCGTGAGGTGGTCGTGGCCAGTCACGACGCCGTCGTACGGCCGACCGTCGACGGGCTGGTCACCGTCCGGACCGGGCCGGTGCTGCCGGACCTCCGGCTCGACTCGGGGCAGACGCTCGGCGTCGAGGTCACGCTGGGCAAGACCACCGCGACGACCACGGGCGAGCTGGTCCAGCGCTACGCGCTCATCGCCAGCCAGCCCGAGGGCTCGATCGCACGGGTCGAGGCCGCGGTGCGGGAGATGGCGATCGGCGCCGCCCTGCGCGGCGGGCTGGTCGGGCTGGTGCCCGTCGGTGTGTGGCTCCTCCTCGGACGCCGCCGGCGCCACGAGCTGTGGACGCTGGCGCGGTCGCCGCGCAGCGTCGCCGTGGTGACCGTCCTCGCGGTGACCGGCGTCGTGATCTGGGAGCCGTGGGCCGACCAGACCCCGGCGGTCGAGGACCAGCAGACCTGGCTCACGCTGCAGCAGTTCGTCGGCCGCGACTTCCTGGTCCCCGAAGCCGCGGCGGCCGTCGAGATCCGCAGCGACCCGACGGCCCTCGACACCCGCCGGCTCGTCGAGAGCGCGATCTCCACCTACGAGAAGTCCCTCGACTTCTACGACCAGGCGGCCTCACGGGCCGCGGACCTCGAGCTGCGCGAGCCCGCCGAGGACGAGACCGTCGCGGTGCTGGTCTCCGACCGCCACGACAACATCGGCATGGACCGGGTCGCCCGCGCGATCGGCGACCGCGCCGGGGCGACCGCGGTGCTCGACGCCGGCGACGACACCTCGACCGGCTCGTCGTGGGAGGCCTTCAGCCTCGACTCGCTCGCCGCGGCCTTCGCCGAGGGCTACGAGCGCTACGCCGTCACCGGCAACCACGACCACGGCGACTTCGTCGGCGACTACCTCACCGACCTCGGCTGGGAGGTCCTCGACGACGAGATCGTCGACGTCCCCGGGATGGGCCGGCTGGCCGGCATCCCCGACCCGCGCTCCAGCGGGCTGGGCAACTGGCGCGACGAGACCGGGCTCGGGTTCGGCGAGGTCGCCGCACGCTTCAGCGACGCCCTCTGCGACGCCGACGACCGGGTCGCCACGGTGCTCGTCCACGACACCGACCTCGCCCGCGACGCGCTCGACCGCGGCTGCGTCGACCTCGTCGTCGGCGGCCACGTCCACGTGAGGATCGGGCCGACGCGCGTCGCGGCCCCGGACGGCCGGGTGGGCTACGACTACACGACCGGGACGACCGGCGGGGCGGCCTACGCCATCGCGATCGGGAGCAAGCCGCGACGCGACGCGATGGTCTCGCTCATCACCTACCGCGACGACCGGCCCGTCGGGATCCAGTCCGTGACCCTGCAGACCAACGGCGGGTTCGTCGTCGACGCCTGGGAGCCGCTCGACCTGTCGCCCTCCGAGCCGCCCTCGGGGCCGCCCTCGAGCGCTACTCGGGAGCGACGGCCGTGACGGCCTCCTCCGGCTTCGCGCTGAGGATCTTCTCGATGTAGTCGCGGGCGGTCTCGGTGAGGCTGACCTCGCGGCCGGCGCGCTCGGAGAGGTACCACCGGTGGACGAGCAGCTCGTGGAAGATCTCGGCGGGCTCGAGCTTGCCGCGGGCCTCGGGTGGCACCATCGCCATCAGCGGCTCGTAGACCTCGGTCAACCAGCGGTTGGCGACCAGCGCCCGGTCCTCCCGGCCGAGGTCCTTGGCGGCGGTGTAGGCCGCGATGTCGTTGAGCATCCGCCGCGCCTGCGCGTCCTCGGCGTACATCCCGGTCAGGCCCTGCAGCTCCCGCGAGTGGTGGCCGAGCTCGACGACGCGCGGCTGGATCCGGATCTGGTCGCCGTCGAAGTCGGTCACGATGTCGATCTCCTCGACGTCGAAGCCGAGGTCGTTGAGCCGCTCGATGCGCTGCTCGATGCGCCACATGTCGCCGGAGGGGAACTCCTCCTCGCCGGTCAGCTCGTCCCAGAGGGCGTTGTAGCGCTGCTCGACCATGTCGACGATCTCCCACGCGTCGACCTGCTCGTCGAGCTGGCCGCTGGCCTGGAGGTCGAGCAGCTCGGCGTAGACGTTCTCGCAGCCGACGCGCACGTCGTACTCGCGCATCGACTTCGACAGGCTGTCCTTGAGCTCGCCGGTCTCGGCGTCGACGAGGTAGGCGGCGAAACCGCCCGCGCTGCGCCGGAAGAGGACGTTGGAGAGCGAGACGTCGCCCCAGTAGAAGTCGGTGAGGTGGAGCCGCACGAGCAGCACCACCAGGGCGTCGACGAGGTTGGGCAGGCTCTCGGCGGAGAGGCCGTGGCAGAAGAGGCTGCGGTAGGGGAGCGAGAAGCGGAGGTGCTCGGTCAGGAGCGCGGCAGGCAGCTCCTCGCCGTCGGCGTCCTCGCGGCCGGTGACGACGCCCTGGGGGACGACCGCGGGCAGGCCCATGCGCTGCAGGTCGCGCAGCAGGCGGTACTCCCGGAAGGCGATGTCCTCGACCGTCTCCTTGACCGCGTAGACGCGGTCCTTGAGCCGCACGATGCGCACGACGTGGCGCGACAGGCCGCGGGGGAGCGGGACGACGTAGTCGTCGCTCCACTCCTCCAGCGGCACCGACCACGGCAGCGTCACGATCGCCGGGTCGGGCCGGCTCGCCACGATGCGGAGGGCCATGGGAAGAGACTAGGGCTGCGAGAGCCGGGCCGCGAGGTCGCGAGCCCGGGCGGAGGCCGGCAGGTCCTCCAGCAGCAGCGGCTCGCCGTCGGGGCCGGAGAGCGGGACCCGCCAGTTGGGGTACTCCCGATGGGTGCCGGGCTGGTTCTGCGTACGCCGGTCGCCGACCAGGTCGCTGACCATGACGCCGAGCAGCCGGCTGGGGGAGCGGGCCAGCAGCTCGTGGAGCGCGGCGACGGTCTCCTCCTCCGACGCACCCTCGGTGAGCATCCCGCGGCTGCGGAGCTCGGCGAGGAAGGTCTCGCGCTCCCGCTCGCTGACGGCGAGCTCCTCGGTGACGGTGCGGGTCAGCAGGCCGAGCGAGTCGCGCAGCCGGACGTGCTCACCGGCGAGGTAGCCCGCCGTCGGGGGCAGGTCGTGGGTCGTGACGGTGGCCAGGCAGAGCTCGCGCCAGGTCTCGGGCGGCCGCGGCCGGTCGCCGTCCATCTCGAACCACAGGATGGACGTGCCGAGCACGCCGCGGCCCGCGAGGTAGTCGCGCACGAACGGCTCGACGACGCCGAGGTCCTCGCCGACGACGAACGCGCCGGCCCGCTCGGCCTCGAGCAGCAGGATCGAGACCATCGCCTCGTGGTCGTAGCGCAGGTAGGCGCCTTGCGAGGCGGCGTCACCGTGCGGGATGCACCAGAGCCGGAAGAGCCCCATGACGTGGTCGATGCGCAGCCCGCCCGCGTGCCGCAGCGCCGCCCGCAGCACGGCCCGGTAGGGGGCATAACCGAGCTCGGCGAGGACGTCGGGACGCCACGGCGGCTGGGACCAGTCCTGGCCGATCTGGTTGAACGCGTCGGGTGGGGCGCCCACGGTCAGGCCACGCGCGAGCGCCGGTCCGAGGGTCCACACCTCGGCCCCGGCCGGGTGGACCCCGACCGCGAGGTCGGTCACCAGCCCGACGGACATGCCGGCGTCGATCGCGGCGGCGTGGGCGGCGGCGAGCTGCTCGTCGGCGACCCACTGGAGCCAGCAGAAGAAGTCGACCCGGTCGGCCAGCCGCCCGGCCGCCGCCGCCACCTCGGCCGACGCCGGGTCGCGCAGCCCCTCGGGCCACTCCTGGCCGTGGAGGTCCTCGGCGAGCGCGCACCAGGTCGCGAACTGGCGCAGCTCCGGGCCCTGGTCGGCCAGGAAGGCCTCGTAGGCGGCCTGGCGCTCCGGCGACCGGGCGACGTCGTGGACGAGGTCGAGGGCGGCCAGCTTGGCGGCGTACGACGCCTGCCGGTCGAGCAGGCCGTCGGCGTCGTCGACGGCGTCCTCCCGGAGCGCGTCGACCCGCTCCCGGTCAGACGCGGGGAGCCCCGCGAGCTCGGGGACGTCGGTGACCCGGACGTAGAGCGGGTTGAGGTAGCGGCGCGAGGTCGGCAGGTAGGGGGAGTCCTCGACCGGGGGCACGGGCTCCGCCGCGTGGAGCGGGTTGACCAGCACGAAGGCCGCCCCGAGGTCGCCGCCCCACTCGCCGAGGGCCGCGAGGTCACCGAAGTCGCCGATGCCCCACGACGCACGGGAGCGCACGGAGTAGAGCTGGGTCATCAGTCCCCACGCCTGGCGGCCGAGGGCCGGGGGCAGCTCCAGCCGGTCGGGGGCGAGCACGAGCAGGCCCTCCTGGCTCGCGGCGCCGCTCGTCGCCCGGATCGTGTGGTAGCCGGTCGGCAGGTCGTCGGGGAGGACGAACCGCGCCTGGCCGGTCAGGACGCCGTCGACCTCGCGCGGTTCGACGTGGTGGTCGACCTGGCGGGCGTCCACGACGGCGCCGTGCTCGGTCACGACCTGCACCGCCAGCGGCTGGCCGTGGGTCACGTGGGCGACCACGTCGACCGGGTGGCCGGCGCGACCGACGGTCACCGGCGCGACCATCCGCCGCCACGGCGCCAGGTCGTGGGCCGCCAGCGCGGCCCGGACCGACTCCTCGCTCGACGCGTCGACGTCGAGGGCGCCGAGCAGCGCCTGGGCGGTCGAGACCTGGACCGGCACGTGGTTGCCCTGCCAGTCCCAGTAGTCGCGCGACACGCCGTACCGGTCGCAGAGCTCGGCGAGGGCGGGCCAGTCGTCGACACGGGTCACGAGGAGAGCCTAGGCACTCCGGGCGGTTAGCATGTGCGCCGCCCCCGCCGCGTTAGCTCAGCTGGTAGAGCGCTCGCCTTGTAAGCGAAAGGCCGTCGGTTCGATCCCGACACGCGGCTCCACCTGGCTCGTCCTGCGTTCGGCCGGCGACACGCCGTACGCGACCGGCCGAACGCAGGACGCAGCGTCAGTCGAGGAGCTTCTCCATCTGCTCGACCTCGGCGGCCTGGGTCGTCGCGATCTGCTCGGCCAGCTCGACGGTGTCGTGGAACTCCCCGTCGTCGGCCTCGGCCTCGGCCATCTCGATCGCGCCCTCGTGGTGCTCGACCATCATCTCGAGCCACATCTCCTCGAAGGCGTCGCCGTCGGCGTCCTCGAGCATGCCCATCTCGTCGTCGCTCATCATCCCCGGCATGTCGGAGGCCATGTCCTCGGCCTCGTCGTGGTCCATCCCGCCGTGGCTGCGGGGGTTGTTGGGCACCGGCTGGCCCCAGTCCTCGAGCCAGTCGGTCATCAGCTCCGCCTCCTGGGTCTGGGCGTTGCGGATCTCCTCCAGCAGCGCCATCAGCTTCGGTGACAGGCCCGGGCGGGGTGCGGCCAGGTCGACCATCGTGAGCGCCTGGGAGTGGTGGATGATCATGTCGGTCGCGAAGTCGACGTCGGCCTGGTTGAAGGGCTGGGACTCCGGGATCGACGACGCCGCCTCGTCGGTGTCGTCACCGCAGGCGGACAGGGTCAGGGCGGCGGCCGCGAGCACGGCGGCCACCCGTCGGGTGGTGTTCATCGGGGGTGTTCCTCTCGGTCGGTGCAGGCTGGTGGGGAGCGGGTGCTCCTCAGCAGCGGCACACCGAGAGGTCCCAGCGGCCGGGTGGTGCGTGGGCGCGCCCCGTGGCCCGCAGCCGTACGCCGCCAACCGCCCCGCGGGGCAGCACGACCAGCGGCCGCGACCCGCGGCGGCGTACGGCCGTGGCGAGGAGCCAGACGCCGGCTCCCGCGAGCATCGCCAGGCAGAGCGTCAACGCACCGTGGTCATGGGAGTCCGCCGGTGCGGACTGGTGGTGATCGGCCGCGTGGTCGTGGTGGGAGACGGCCGCCGTGGCCGACGGGAGGTGCTCACCGTGGTGGCTCAGGGCGTGGAGCGCGAACAAGCCGGCCACCAGCGCCACGGCCACGAGGGCCGTGCGCCAGGTGATCCGGCGGGGGCGCGTCATCGGACCCGCGTCACCTCGAACTCCTCGGCGGGGGAGGCGATGGCGTCCTGGGCGGCGACGAGCCGCAGCTCGCGCTCACCGGACTCCAGCGTGTCCCTGAGGACGGCGTAGACCGAGGAGACGGTGCGCCCCACGGCGACCGCGGCGGAGCCGGAGTCGTGGAGGTGGGCGGTGAAGAGGGCCGCGGTGATGTCGCCGGACCCGTTGGCCTTCATCGGCAGCAGGGGCGTCTCGACCAGCCACGCACCCTCGTCGTCGACGGCCATCAGGCCGATCGTGCCCTCGCCGGTCTCGACGCTGGTGACCAGGATCGTCGACGGCCCCATCGCCCTGGCCTTGTCGGCGCTCTCCAGCACCTCGTCGAGCGTGTGAGGGTCGGTGTCGGTCATGAAGCCGAGCTCGAACTGGTTGGGCGTGAGGATGTCGGCGACCGGCACGACCTTCTCGCGGATGATCGGCGGGATCTCGGGGTTGACGAAGCACCCCGACTTGGCGTTGCCCATCACCGGGTCGCAGGTGTAGGTCGCCTCGGGGTTGGCCTCCTTGACGCGGCGTACGGCGTCGACGATGACCTCGGCGATCGCGGGGCTGCCCTGGTAGCCCGACAGCACGGCGTCGCAGGCGGTGAACGCCCCGCGCTCCTCGATCCCGGTGATCACGTCGGTGACGTCGGCGGGCGCGATGAGCGGGCCGCGCCACGCGCCGTAGCCGGTGTGGTTGGAGAAGTTCACCGTCAGCACGGGCCACACCTCGTGACCGAGCCGCTGGAGCGGGAAGACGGCGGCGGAGTTGCCGACGTGCCCGTAGGCGACGTGGGACTGGATCGACAGGATGCGCACACCCCGATCGTAGGCTCGTCGCGTGAGCATGAACTACCGCCCTCTGGGCGACTCGGGACTCGTGGTCAGCGCGGTCGGCATCGGCTGCAACGCCTTCAGCAGGCGCGTGGACCTCGACGGGGTGAAGGGGATCCTCGCGGCCGCCCGCGACACCGGCGTCACCTTCCTCGACACCGCGGACGCGTACGGCGACCCGCCGGGCGGGTCCGAGGAGCTGTTGGGCGAGGCGCTGCGGGGGCAGCGCGACGAGTTCGTGCTGGCGACCAAGTTCGGCATGGGCCAGAAGCGGCTGTTCGGGCACGACCGGGACGCCCACGGCTCGCGGCGCTACGTCGTCCGCGCGGTGGAGGAGTCGCTGCGCCGGCTGCGCACCGACCACCTCGACCTCTACCAGCTCCACCTCCCCGACGACGTCACGCCGGTCGAGGAGACCCTCTCGGCCCTGACCGACCTCGTGCGCGACGGCAAGGTCCGCTACGTCGGCTGCTCGAACTTCGCCGCCTGGCAGCTCGCCGACGCCGACTGGACCGCGCGGACCGCCGGGCTCGAGCGCTTCGTCTCCGTGCAGAACCGCTACTCGCTGCTCGACCGCACCGTCGAGGACGAGGTGATCCCCGCCTGCGAGCAGTACGGGGTCGGGATGCTGCCGTTCTTCCCGCTCGAGTACGGGCTGCTCACCGGGAAGTACCGCCGCGGCGAGGCCGCACCCGAGGGGTCGCGTGCGGTCCTCGACCCGTCACGGGCCCAGTGGCTCCAGACCGCCGACTGGGACCGGATCGAGGCGCTGACGGCGTACGCCGGGGCACGCGACCTCAGCGTCCTGGACGTCGCGATCGCGGGCCTGGCGGCGCAGCCGATGGTCGGGTCGGTCATCGCGGGCGCGACCAGCGGCGAGCAGGTGCGGACCAACGCGGCGGCGCTGCGCTGGGAGCCGACCCCGGAGGACCTCGCCGAGCTCGACGAGGTCACGGGCGGCTAGGTCAGGCGACCTGCAGCGAGCGCTTCGACAGTCCCATCCAGAAGCCGTCGATCACCTGGGTGCCGGGCTCGTCGGGCGTCGTGGCGGCGCCGAGGGTGACGAAGAGCGGCGTGTAGTGCTCGACCGTCGGGTGGGCGTAGGGCATGCCCGGCGCCTTGGAGGCGTAGGCCGCGAGCGTGTCGACGTCGCCGCGCGCGAGTGCGTCGGCGGCCCAGGCGTCGAAGTCGCTGGACCAGCCCGGGGCAGCCGCGTCGATGCGGAACTCGCGCAGGAACGGCAGGCCGTGGGTCAGGAAGCCGGAGCCGACGATGAGCACGCCCTCGTCACGCAGCGGCTTGAGGCGCTCGCCGAGCCGCATCAGCCGCTCGGGGTCCTGGGTCGGCAGCGACATCTGCAGGACGGGGATGTCGGCGTCGGGATACATGATCTTCAGCGGGACCCACGCGCCGTGGTCGAGGCCGCGGGAGACATGCTGGTGCACCGGCTCGGTGTCGGGCATCAGGCCCGCGATGCGCGTCGCGAGCGCGGTCGCGTCGGGGGTCTCGTAGGTCATCCGGTAGTACTTCTCCTCGAAGCCGCCGAAGTCGTAGACGAGCGGGGCGCCGCTGGCGCTGAGCATCACCGGCGCCGACTCCCAGTGGGCGCTGACGATGAGGATCGCCCTCGGGCGCGGGAGGTCGGCGGCCCAGGCCGCCAGCTGCCCCGACCAGATCGGGTCGTCGAGGAGCGGCGGGGCGCCGTGGCCGATGTAGAGGGCCGGCATGCGATCGTTCACAGGCACCATAGTAGTTCAACCTTCAACATCATTCCCACCCCTGCGCCCAGTCGACCGGCTCGCCGCCCTGCTCCTGGAGCAGGTGGTTGACCCGGCTGAAGGGCTTCGAGCCGAAGAACCCGCGGTAGGCGGCGAGCGGGGAGGGGTGGGCCGACTCGACCCACGGCACCGGACCGAGCAGCGGCTTGAGCGTCTGGGCGTTGCTGCCCCAGAGGATCGCGGCCAGCGGGCCGCCCCGCGCGGCGAGCGCCCGGATCGCGCACTCGGTCACCTCCTCCCAGCCGCGCCCGCGGTGGCTGTTGGGCTGGCCGGGCTGCACGGTCAGGACCCGGTTGAGCAGCATCACCCCCTGGTCGGCCCAGGCCGTGAGGTCGCCGTGCTTCGGGGGTACGACGCCGAGGTCGTCGCGCAGCTCGACGTAGATGTTGCGCAGGCTGGCGGGGATCGGCCACACGTCGCGCGCGACGGCGAAGCTGAGCCCGATCGGGTGGGTCGGGTTGGGGTAGGGGTCCTGGCCGACGACCAGCACCTTGACGTCGGCCATCGGCCGCTCGAACGCGCGCAGCACCCGGTCGCCGGCCGGCAGGTAGCCGCGCCCGGCCGTCTGCTCCTCGCGCAGGAACCGGCCCAGCGCCGCGATCCGCTCCTCCACCGGCGCCAGCGCCTCCGCCCAGTCCGGCGCCACCAGCCGCTTGTCCACCAGGTCCGCGAGCGTGCCCATGCCGCGAGGCTAGCGGGGCATGTAACGCCGGGTTAGGACATGTTCCACCCAGGGTATTCCCCAGTGGCACAGCCCCTAACCCGGCGTTACAAGCGGTCGGCCGGTCGCGACAGCCGGTCGAGGAAGGCGACGAGGAGCGCCTCACGCATCCGGGGGGAGGCGACGTCGAGGAGGGCGTTGACGCCGGCCATGCGGTCGGGGAGGGCGAGGCCGCCGTCGTCGGACGCGCCCACGAGTCCGGACGCCGCGAGCAGGCCGTCGAAGTCGTCGTCGGTGAGTGCGGTGGGGTCGAGCGCCTCGATGAACGCGACCACCTCGGGGTCGACCGTCACCGGTCCGGCCGCGACGGCGGCGGCGACAGCGTCGGAGAGTGCGGCGAGGAAGCCGTCGGCGTCGGTGGCCGCGCTGAGCGAGAGGTGGAGGGTCGGGGGGCGGCCGGCGTAGGACATCTGCGGCTGGACGTACCAGCCGCGGGCGGCCATCTCGTCGGCCACGGTGAAGACGTCGCAGCTGCCGTCGGTCTCGAGCGCGACCAGCGTCGACTCGGGCGGGGCGACCACGCTCAGCGAGGAGGGTACGCCGCGCACGACCGCGTCGGTCGCGGTCAGTGCGGCCTCGGCCAGCCGGAGGTAGCCCTCGTCGCCGATCTCCCGGGTCACCGCCCACGCTCCCGCCAGCGGGCCGCCCGACTTCGTCGACTGCATCGTGGAGTTGAGCATCGTGTAGCCCGGCCAGTCCGCCCACGCGAAGTACTGCGGTCGCCGGAGGGCGGCGGTCCGGTGGAGCAGCAGCGAGGTGCCCTTCGGCGCGTAGCCGTACTTGTGGAGGTCGACCGAGATCGACGTGACCCCCTCGACCGCGAACGTCCACGGCGGCACCCGCCGCCCCAGCCGCGCGGCGTAGGGCAGCACCCAGCCGCCGATGCAGGCGTCGACGTGGCAGCGGACGCCGCGGGCGGCAGCCGCCGCCGCGACCTCGGTCACCGGGTCGACGACGCCGTGCGCGTAGGACGGCGCGGACACGACCACGAGCACCGTCGTGGCGTCGAGGGCCGCCGCCATCGCGGCGGCGTCGGCCCGGAAGTCGCCGCCGACGGGCACCACCACCGTGCGGAGCCCGAAGTAGTGGGCCGCCTTGTGGAAGGCGGCGTGGACGGTGTCGGGCACGACGATCGCGGGGTCCGTCACCTCCGGGTGGGCGTCGCGCGCGGCCTGCACCGCGAGCAGGCACGACTCGGTGCCGCCGGAGGTGACGGTGCCGACCGCCCCCTCCGGGGCGTCGAGCAGGTCGCACGCGGTCGCGACCAGGTCGTTCTCCATCGCCAGCAGCGAGGGGAACGCCGTCGGGTCGAGCCCGTTGCTCCCGGCATAGGCCGCGACCGCGTCGCGCCCGAGGGCGTCGACCTCGGCGAGCCCCGAGTCGTAGACGTAGGCGAGCGTGCGCCCGCCGTGGACGGGCAGGTCGCCCTCCTGCATCGCCGCCAGTCGGGCTCGTACGTCAGTCATGGTCGACCGCCTCCGCGTCGAGGGTGTAGCTCCGCAGCCAGAGCAGGCTGAGGAGGACGAGTGCTGCGGGGAGCAGCGAGAAGCCCAGGGTGATCGCCGTGAGCGCCGAGTCGGGCTGGTCGGTGCCGCCGGTCGTGGACGCGACGTAGCCGCCGGCCGCGAGGACCACCGCGAAGACGCCGGGACCGAGCGCGAGGCCGAGCGTCTCGCCCGCGGTCCAGACGCCGGTGTAGACGCCGGCCCGGTTGGAGCCCGTACGCCGCGCGTCGACCGCGGCCGCATCGGGCAGCATGGCCATCGGGAAGACCTGGCAGCCCGCGTAGCCGACCCCGACGAGGGCCACGGCCGCGAAGACGACGCCCGGCGGTGCGACCCGCGCGACCGCCGCCCCCGCGGCGCCGGCGGCCAGGACGAGCGACGCGAGGGTGTAGCCCTGCCGCTTGCCGATGCGTTCGCCCACCCGCGCCCAGAGCGGGGTCAGCAGCAGGGCGGGTCCGACGAAGCAGACGAAGAGGATCGTGCTCGCGCCCTGGCGGCCGAGCACGTCGCCGGCGAGGTAGTCGACACCGGCGAGCATGCAACCCGTCGCCAGGGCCTGCAGCACGAAGGTCGTGAGGAGGGCCCGGAAGTCGCGGGCGGTCGCGACGATCCGCAGCTGGTCGCGCAGCGAGCCGGCGCCGGGCTCGACCGCCCCGACGGGGGCGGCGCGCGTGCCGCGGTAGGCGAGGATCACCCCGAGCAGGATCACCAGCGCCATCACCACGCCCATCGCGCGATAGCCGCCGCGGCCGCCGACAGCGTCGCGGATCAGAGGTGCGCTCGCGCCGGCGAGCATGATCGTGAAGGCCAGGATCGCCACCCGCCAGGTCATCAGCCGGGTGCGCTCGTCGTAGGAGGAGGTCATCTCGGCCGGCATCGCGACGTAGGGCACCTGGAAGAAGGCGTACGCCGTCGCCGTGGCCAGGAAGAACGCCAGCACCCAGCCGGCCTCCGCCCAGCGCGAGCCCAGCTCCGGGGCCGCGAAGATCAGCGCGAACCCGATCGCCAGCGCGATGCCGGCCTTGAGCAGCCACGGCCGGCGCGGGCCGCGGGCATCCGTCGTGCGGTCGCTGACCCGGCCGGCGACCGGGTTGAGCACGACGTCCCAGGCCTTCGGCAGGAACACGATGACGCCGGCCCACAGCGCGGCGATGCCGAGCTGGTCGGTGAGGTAGGGCAGCAGCATCAGGCCCGGCACGGTGCCGAAGGCGCCGGTGGCGACCGAGCCCGACCCGTAGCCGATGCGGACCCGGCGCGGGAGGGACTCGGTCGCCGTCATGCAGCGGAGGCTATTGCCTCTAGATGCCGCAGGAGGGAGCGCTCCAGGCACGAGACGTCCTGGTGTCGACGTGGGTGTGGTCGTCGTGGCCGGGGTAGCCGGGCCCGAAGATGCCGCCGAAGCCGGCGTGACGGGCGTTGGAGGCGATCGTGCAGAACGACGGCGAGCCACCACCGGCGGGGACCAGGTCGATCGCCGTCCCGTAGGTGTGCTGGCCCGAGCCGCTGCCGCCGACGGACTGGTCGCACGCCTTCGAGCGGAAGCCGGAGGTGACCCGCAGCGGCTGGTCGCCCATCCGGTGGCGCAGGGCCTCGGCCCGCCACATCGCACGCAGCAGGTTGGTCCGGACGGTCGCGGCCGACACCGACCCGCCGCTGTAGCCGCCCTGGCCGCACCCGCCGTCGACCTCCGCCCACGAGAAGTGGACCGGGGTGCAGTCGGCGTCCTGGAGGGCGTAGATCGTGCTGAAGGTCGCCGGGCCGGCGACGCCGTCGGCGGCCAGGCCGTAGGCCGACTGGAAGCTGGCCACGGCCGCACGTGTCTGCGGTCCGAACTGGCCGTCGATCGCCATGTTCACGCCGTAGCCCGCCCAACCCGCGACGCGGACCTGGAGCTCGGCGACGTCGGAGCCCGACGCCCCTTCGGAGAGGGTCCGGCCCCACGAGTAGCACTCGTCGGCCTGGGCCGGTGCGGACGTGGCGGTGACGACGAGCAGGGACGAGAGGACCAGCGCGAGGCTGGCGAAGAGCGCGCGAAGACGCATGAGAACTCCTGATTTCCCGAGAGTGGAGTGGTCAGGAGAGAGACTTGCGGCGCGCCCCGGCGGGGGTCAACCCCCCCCGCCCGGCGTACGCCGGTCACCGGGCGAGCGAACGCGACCCGGCCGAGCCGTAGCGGCGGCGCGGGTTGGCGCCGATCGAGCCGGGCGCCCCGTCGGCCGCCGGGGTCGGCGCGGTGGGTGCGTCGGGAGTCGCGGTGGCGTCCGAGGACCACTGGTCGACCCACTCGTCGAGGACCTGCCAGGTCGTGCCGCGTGCGGCACGACCGGTGAGCATGCCGAGGTGGCCGCCGGGCACGACCTCGAAGCGCACCTCCGGCGAGCCGGCCAGGAGCGGCACGACGGCCTTCACCGCCGCGATCGGGGCGATCCCGTCGGTGGCGCCGCCGAAGACCAGCACCGGCTTCTCGACGTCGGCGATCCGGATCGTGCGCCCGCCGAGCTCGAGCTCGCCGCCGACGAGCCCGTTGCCCTTCACGAACCGGTGGTAGAGCTGGCCGAAGGTCCGGCCGGGGTAGGCGATCATGTTGTCGGTGAACCGGTCGACCGCCTCGATCTGGGCGAGGAACTCGGTGTCGTCGATGTTCTGGGCCAGCGCGAGCGGCTTGGTCACCAGCTTCTGGAACGAGGAGAGCTGGAAGGCCCAGCGCACCAGCGGCTTCGGCGCACCCCCCATCGCCTGGTAGGCGCGGGTGATCGCGCCCCGGCCCTGGGTGACGTTGAGGTGGAGCAGCGGCCGGATCGGCGCGACCAGCGGGACCCGCGAGACGTCGAAGGGTGAGCCGACCACGGTGAGGGACGCGATCGGGAGGTCGGGGGAGTCGGCGGCGGCGAGCAGCGCGAAGATCCCGCCGAGCGACCAGCCGACGACGTGCACGGGCCGGCCGCCGGCGTGCTCGGACGCCACCCGGACCGCCTCCGGGACGACCTCCTCGACCCAGTGCTCCATCCCGAGGTTGCGGTCCTTGAACGACACCTCGCCGTACTCCACGAGGTAGGTGGGCCGGCCCTCGGTGACGAGGTGCTCGACCAGCGAGCAGCCGCGGCGCAGGTCGTAGCACAGCGACGGCGCGGCGAGCGGGGTGACGAGCAGGACCGGGTCGCCCTGCTCGCGCACGGCGGCCGCCGGCCGGTAGTGGTAGACCTCGCGCAGCGTCCCGTCGTCGATGAGGGTGCGCGGCATCGGGCGCAGGTCGGCCAGTCCCCCGTAGAGCACCTTGTGGGCCACGTTGCCGGCCGCGGAGACGACCTGACCGGGCTTGGGGATCAGATCCATGGGGCCGAAAGTACCCCGTCCTCGACAGGTCGGCGCGGGGCGACTACAACCGGGACATGGGGCAGAGGTCGAGCACGTCGAGCCGGTGGGCACGGGCGGGGGCGGTGACGGCGGCGGCGCTGGGGGCGGTCGCGGTGCGCGACCTGACCCAGAAGCAGCACGCGATCCGGCGGAACTTCCCGCTGATCGGGCACCTGCGCTACCAGCTGGAGAAGTTCGGGCCCGAGCTGCGGCAGTACATCGTGACGTCGAACGACGAGGAGCGGCCGTTCAGCCGCGACCAGCGACGCTGGGTCTACGCGAGCTCCAAGCTGGAGAACAACTACTTCGGGTTCGGCACCGACAACGACTACGAGAACACCGCGGGCTACCCGATCATCAAGCACCGCACCTTCACGGGGCCCGGTGCGCCGACACCGAGCCACGCCCACGAGGGGTCGCCGCTGCCGTCGGCCAAGGTGCTCGGCGGCCCGCGGCGGCGTACCCACGCGTTCCGGCCGGCGTCGGTCGTCAACGTGTCGGGCATGAGCTTCGGCGCGTTGTCGGGCCACGCGATCGAGGCGCTCAACAGGGGCTCCCTGGCGGCGGGGTGCCTCCACAACACCGGTGAGGGGGCGATCTCGCCCCACCACCGCCACGGCGGTGACCTGGTCCTCCAGCTCGGCACGTCCTACTTCGGCTGCCGCGACGGCGACGGACGGTTCGACCTCGCGCGGCTCCAAGAACTCGTCGCCTCCGCGCCGGTCCGCGCTCTCGAGATCAAGCTGTCGCAGGGCGCCAAGCCGGGGCTGGGCGGCATGCTCCCGGGAGTCAAGGTCAGCGAGGAGATCGCGAGGATCCGGGGGATCGAGCCCGGGGTCGACTGCGCGTCGCCGAGCCGCCACACGGCCTTCACCGACGTCGACTCGATGCTCGACTTCGTCGAGCTGCTCGCCGCCGAGACCGGGCTGCCGGTGGGGATCAAGTCGGCGGTCGGCAACCTGGAGTTCTGGGACCAGCTGGTCGCGCAGATGGGCGACGGCGAGCGGGGCGTCGACTACGTCGCGGTCGACGGGGGCGAGGGCGGCACGGGGGCCGCGCCGATGATCTTCGCCGACTCCGTCGCCTACCCCTTCCGGCTCGGCTTCGCCGAGGTCTACCGCCGGTTCGCGGCGGCCGGGCTGGCCGACGACGTGACCTTCGTCGGCGGCGGCAAGCTCGGGATCCCGGAGAACGCCGTCCTCGCCTTCGCCCTCGGGGTCGACATGATCGCGGTCGGGCGCGAGGCGATGCTGTCCATCGGCTGCATCCAGGCCCAGAAGTGCCACACCGACCACTGCCCGGTCGGCATCGCCACCCAGAACCCCCGCTACGCCCGCGGTCTCGACCCCACGCTGAAGAGCGAGCGGCTGGCCAACTACGTCCGCACGCTGCGGCGCGACCTGCTCAAGGTGTCCGAGGCGATCGGCGTGGTGCACCCCGCCCTGATCAGTGCCGACGACGTCGACCTCGTCGAGCACCTCACCTCGGCGAGCCCGGTGCGCGAGGTCTACGGCTACGACCCCGGCTGGGGCGCGGTCGGACCTGGCCTCGCCTCCGAGGTCACGGCGCTGATGGCCTGACTCAGGCCGGGCGGGGGCTCTTCTCGTGGGGGCTGACGTCGGAGAGGCCGTCGAGGAAGCGGGTGGCCCAGGCCGACACATCGTGCTTGCGCACGGTCTTGCGCATCGCCTTCATCCGGCGCGCGGCGTCCTTCTCGGAGGCGTGGTAGGCGTCGAGCAGGGCCGCCTTCACGCCGTTGATGTCGTAGGGGTTGACCAGCCACGCCTGGCGCAGCTCGTCGGCCGCACCGGCGAACTCCGAGAGGACCAGGGCCCCGTCGTCGTCGTAGCGGCACGCGACGTACTCCTTGGCGACGAGGTTCATGCCGTCGCGGTAGGGCGTGACGACCATGATGTCCGCGGCGCGGTAGAGCGCGGCCATCTCCTCGCGGGGGTAGGAGGAGTGGAGGTAGTGGATGGCGGGACGGCCGATCCGGCCGAGGTCGCCGTTGACGTGGCCGACGAGGCGTTCGATCTCCTCGCGGAGGATCCGGTACTGCTCGACCCGCTCGCGCGACGGCGTCGCGACCTGGACGAAGACGGCGTCGTCGACGTCGATCTCGCCGTCCTGGATCAGCTCGGCGAAGGCGCGCAGGCGGGCGTGGATGCCCTTGGTGTAGTCGAGCCGGTCGACGCCGAGGAAGACCTTCCTCGGGCTGCCCACCGCGCTGCGGATCTCCTCGGCGCGGTCGAGCACCGACTCCTCGCGGGCGAGCGCCTCGTAGCCCTCGGTGTCGATCGAGATCGGGAACGCCGCCGCGCGCACCGTACGGCCGTCCGGGAGGTAGACGAGGTCACGGTGGGTCTTGTGGCCGACCCGCTGGCGGACCAGCCGGACGAAGTTCTGCGCGCCGCCGGCCATCTGGAAACCGACCAGGTCGGCCCCCAGCAGGCCCTCCAGGATCTGGCGCCGCCACGGCAGCTGGGCGAAGAGCTCGGCCGGCGGGAAGGGGATGTGGAGGTAGAAGCCGATGCGCAGGTCGGGCCGCATCTCGCGCAGCATCGCCGGCACCAGCTGGAGCTGGTAGTCGTGGACCCAGACCGTCGCGCCCTCCTCGGCGACCTGGACCGCCTTCTCCGCGAAGCGGCGGTTGACGGTGACGTAGCTGTCCCACCACTCGCGGTGGAACTCCGGCTTGGCGATCACGTCGTGGTAGATCGGCCAGAGGGTCGCGTTGGAGAGCCCCTCGTAGAACTCCTCGACCTCGTCGGCGCTCAGCGACACCGGCACGAGCTTGAGGCCGTCGTCCTCGAACGGCTCGAGGTCCTGCTCGGTGCCACCGGGCCACCCGATCCACACGCCGTCGTTCCTGCGCATGACCGGGTCGAGCGCGCTGACCAGGCCGCCGGGCGAGCGACGCCAGCCGGGGCTGCCGTCCGGGAGCTCGACGCGGTCGACCGGGAGCCGGTTGGCGACGATGACGAGCTGGCTGGACGGCGGCACGGTCACGACCCTAGTCGTGGTGCGGTGGGCCACGACCCACCCCGAGGGGTCAGCGGCCGTCGGCGGCGTAGGTCACGCCGACCTGGCGGCGTACGTCGTCCATGACGGCCGCCAGCCGCAGTGACATCGCGTGGGGCACCAGCGGGCTCTCGCGCAGCCCGCCGCGCAGGCAGTGGGCGACATGGAGGGCCTCGTTGCCGAGGCCGCTGCCGAGGACGGGCTCGAGGCCCTCGATCCGCTCGGGCTCGCCGCCGGTGGGGGTCCACGTGACGTGGGTCGGGTGGTGGAAGGAGTCGGGGAAGTCGAGCCGACCGGTGTCGGTCGCGACGTGGGCCGTGCGCGGCGACGCCGAGGTCATCGACGCGGTCAGCGCGCCCAGCCCGCCGCCGGCGTGGCGCGTGGCGACCGAGACGTCCTGGTCGACACCGCGGTCGTCCACGTCCGCGACGGCGACCGCCTGTTCGACCGGGCCGAGCGTCAGGTCGGCGAGCGTGAGCGGGTAGATGCCCATGTCGAGCAGCGCGCCGGCGCCGAGGGCGGGGTCGAACATCCGGTCGTCGGGGGTGCCCTCGACGCGGAACCCCAGCGAGGCGTGGACCTGCCTCGGGATGCCGAAGCGGCCCTCCTCCAGGCCCGACACGACCGCCCGGACGACCGGGTGGCAGGCCGTCCACATCGCCTCCATGAGGAAGCGGTCCGCCTCACGTGCCGCTGCGACCAGCTGCTCGGCCTCCGCGACGTTCATGACCAGCGGCTTCTCGCACAGGACGTGCTTGCCGGCGGCCAGGGCGAGCAGCGCGTGCTCGAGGTGGAGGGCATGGGGGGAGGCGACGTAGACGACGTCCACGTCGGGGTCGGCCACCAGGTCGGCGTACGACGCGTGGGTGCGCGCCCCGTCGAGCCCGTGCTCGGCCACGAAGCGCTCGGCCCCGCCCGCGCTCCGCGAGCCCACGGCTGCCACGCTCGCTCCCGGGACGTCGCGCAGGTCGGTGACGAAGCTGCCGGCGATCCGGCCGGTCGCGAGGATGCCCCAGCGGGTGGGGACGGGCTCGGTGCTCATGCCCACCAACCTACGGCCCGTGATGGTCGCCACGACTCGCCGGAGAGCGAATGACACCGTTGTGGTTCGTCGCCTATCCTTGAGGTCCAGCAGCACCTACCTACCTCTGGGGAGACTCCGATGGACGCCGCGAACGCCCTCCACGGCCAGCCGGCCGGCGAGCAGCCGGGCCTGAGCGACCGCGACCGCGACATCCTGGAGTTCGAGCGCCACTGGTGGAAGTACGCCGGCGCCAAGGAGACCGCGGTCCGCGAGAAGTTCGACATGTCCTCGACCCGCTACTACCAGGTGCTCAACGCGCTGATCGACCGTCCCGAGGCGCTCGAGGCCGACCCGCTGCTCGTGCGGCGGCTCCGCCGGCTCCGGTCCGCCCGCCAGCGCCAGCGCTCCGCGCGCCGCCTCGGCTTCGAGCTCTAGGCCGACCGTGCGCATCCGCAACCAGCGCGGCGTCGCCTTCCCCTCGCCGGTCGCCATGCTGAGCGTCATCGCGGTGGCGATGGCCGGCATCGCCTACGTCGCGACCCGCGGCGAGGAGCCGACCGAGCGCGAGGTCACCGCGGTCGCCCAACCGGCGCCCGAGCCCGAGGTCGAGCCCTCCGGCACGCCCGAGAAGGCCGACAAGATCCGTGAGAAGAAGCCGAAGGTCGTCCGCGGCGACGTCTACGTCGAGGTCTACAACAACTCCGGCATCACCGGCCTCGCCGGTCGCTACGCCGCCCGCGCGGGAGACGTCGGCTGGCAGGTCGTCGGCGAGGACAACTGGATGGGCACCATCCCCTCCTCGACCGTCTACTACCCCGCCCGGCTCCAGGCAGCCGCCGAGCAGCTCGCCCTCGACCTCGGCATCAACCGGACCATGCCGGCCGTCGGCGAGATGCGCCTCGACCGGCTGACGGTCGTCCTCACCGCCGACGCCGCCTGACCGGTCCCGCTCCCGGTCTGGTGAGATGGGGGCATGGACTTCACCTCCCGTGAGGCGGAGCAGCGCTACGCCGAGCTGGCGGCCGCCGCCGCCCGGAGCGTGATCGGGCTCGACTTCGACGGCGTGCTCTCGCCGATCGTCGACGACCCGGCCGAGGCCCACATCCACCCGGACGGACGGGGGGTGCTGGTCGACCTGGCCGAGGTCGTGCGCGCCATCGCCGTCGTCACCGGCCGGCCGGCACGACAGGCGCTCGCCCTGGGCGACCTCGACGAGATCGGTCGCGAGATCGCCGACCACGGCAAGGAGCTCTTCGTCTTCGGCCAGTACGGCAACGAGCGGTGGAGCTCGACCAACCGGCGCGTGGTCTCGCCGCGCCCGCCGCAGGGGCTGTCCACCTTCGAGCGCGAGCTCCCGCGTCTGCTGCGCCGCGCCGACGCGGGCGAGGCCCACGTGGAGGAGAAGGGGCTGGCCGTCGCCGTCCACACCCGCCGGCTGCCGGAGCCGGGGGCCGCGCGCGACCGGCTCCTCGAGCCGATGCAGCAGCTGGCCGACCGCCACGGCCTGGCGCTCGAACCGGGCCGCAACGTGATCGAGGTGCGCGCGCCGGGCATGAGCAAGGGCAACGCCGTCCGCACCCTGGTCGAGGAGCAGGACGCCGGGGGCTTCCTGTTCGCCGGCGACGACCTCGGCGACCTCGACGCGTTCGACGCGGTCGAGGAGCTGCGCGACCAGGGCATGCCGACCCTGCTGGTCTGCTCGCTCTCCGAGGAGGAGTCGGCGCTCGCCGAGCGCGCCGACGTGCTGGTCGAGGGTCCCGACGGCGTCCTCGAGCTGCTGCGCCGGCTCACCCGCGACGCCGGCGAGTAGGCGGTCGGCCGGACCGCCCCGCACCAGCCGGGCCTCCGGGCGCCGGCCGGTCGGGGCGGCCGCGACGAGCGACCGCAGGCGCGCGGCTCCCCCGACGTGGATCGGCCCGTCGCGCGACGACGAGTGCGTGGCCACTGTCGCAGCGCCCGCTCCCGGTGACACCCCTTCGTCCGGTTGTCCCGCGTTCTGGGGGAAACAGGGCTTATCGTCCGATCATGAAGCGGGGGGCTCCCGCCGCCGTGCTCGACGACACGACGGCACTGTTCGGTGCGCACGTCGACGTCGCGGTGCGGATCGGCTGGACCGCGCGGATGGTCCGGCTGGCGGCCCCGGGCGGAGCGCCCAGCATGCAGTCGGTCGCGACGGAGATCGGCACCAGCCCCACGACCCTCCACCGGCTCGAGCTCGGGCAGCTGCGCCACGGCGCGCTGCTCGACCGGATCGAGCCGGCGCTCGGGCTGGTCCCGGGATCGCTGCGCGCGCCGGTCGACGTCACCTGCCGCACGTTCCCCGGCGTGAGCCCGGCCGACCAGGACGCCTCGCCGGGCTGGCGCACGGTCCGGGAGGTCTCGGAGGCCACCGAGCAGCTGCTCGGGGGCGAGAGCACCGGGGGACTCTGGCTGGCCTGGGCGCGGGCCCTGGCGCAGCCCGGCGCCGTCGGCCTGCCCGAGAGCCTGGCGCGCGAGCTGGTCTCGCGGCTGGTCGGTGAGCTGGCCCGCGCGGTCGGGGCGGCCTACCCCGCCCGCTACGAGGCGCTCGCCCTGCTGCGAGGCAGCGGCTACGGCCACGTCGTGCTCGAGGTCGCCCGCGAGATCGTGGCGGATCCCGAGGTCCAGGTCCTCAACGACCTGATGAGCGCCGTCGGGGAGGCCGTCGACGCCGAGGCGGTCGAGTGGTGCACCGAGCTGCTCGCCGACCCGCGCGACCACGTCGTGGTCGGCGGTGCGCTCGCGCTGGAGAACATGGCCCAGATCGCTCCCGACGCCGGCGTCTGGCGCACCGTCGCCCCTCCGCTCGTCGAGCAGCTCAACGCCAGCCCCGACGGGTCGGCGCGCCACGAGTGGCTCTCCCACCTCGTCCGGCTGATGCCGGCGCCGGCGCGCGAGAAGGTGCGGCGCGGCGTCCAGCGGCCGCTCGCGCCGGTGCCCAGGGTCAGCCACCCGACGAAGTCGCGGGTCAACGCCGAGTGGAACGACGCCCAGGAGCGCGCGCGAGCGGTGACCGGCCCGCTCGGGCTGCCGGACCAGCCGGTCCTCGCCCGGCTGCTCTTCGACATCGCCCACTCGCCGCTGGAGAGCCGGGCCGTCACCTCCTACATGCTGCTCGGGGCGATCCCGTCCCTCGGGACGCCGGCCGTCGCCCAGCTCGCCGCGCTCGTCGACGCCCACGCCGACCAGCTCGTACGCCGCCGGGTGGCGCGACGGCTGGCGGGGTCGCGGCTGCCCGCACCCGCGCGCGCGGCCGGGCGCTGGCTCGAGGGCGCGACCGACGAGCGGCTCCAGGCGGGGCTGCTGCTCGCCGGCACCACCGGCGAGCCGGTCGAGAGGCGCGTGCTCGACGCCGCGTGGAAGGCGGCCGACGGCACCGCCCAGGCCGCGCTCTTCGCGCTCGGCATGGCCGGCGACCCGGTCCTCCACGACCTCGCCCTCGACACCGCCCACCCGGCCGGTCCGGGGGCGCGCTGGTGGCTGCGGCAGGGCGCACGGATCGCCCACTGACCATCCACATGGCGGGACTGGCCGACGCATCGTGAGACACGGCGGCGTACAGTTCCAGACAGCTCATCGAGAGGGACTGAGGGAACGGCCCGTCGACGTCCCGGCAACCGCCACCACGCAGCCTCCGGCTGCCCGGTGGAAACGGTGCCAATTCCGGCCCGGGGCGAGAGTCGCCACGGGGAAGATGAGGAGGAGGAATCCGTGAGCGCACCGACGATCGAGACGTCGACCACCACCCCGGCCACCGCCGGTCCCCGCGAGGGCGCGTTCGGCCACGCCGTCGCCCTTGCCTGCCGCGAGTGCGGCCACCGCACCGAGCTCGGACCCCACTACGCGTGCCCGGAGTGCTTCGGCCCCCTCGAGGTGGCCTACGAGTTCCCGGCCGTGACCCGCGAGGAGATCGAGGCGGGACCGAGCAACATCTGGCGCTACAAGGCGCTGCTGCCGGTGCCCGACGACATCGAGCAGAGCCCCAACACCGAGCCCGGCTTCACCCGGCTGCTGCCCGCGAAGAACCTCGCCGCCGAGCTCGGCCTCGACCGCCTGTGGGTCAAGGACGACTCGACCAACCCGACGAACTCCTTCAAGGACCGCGTCGTCGCCTGTGCCCTGAGCGCGGCCCGCGAGCTCGACGCCAAGGTCTTCGCCTGTCCCAGCACCGGTAACCTCGCCAACGCGGTCGCCGCCGCCGGCGCGCGTGCCGGGATGAAGACGGTCGTGTTCATCCCGAGCAACCTCGAGCACGCCAAGCAGGTCAACTCCGCGGTCTACACCGACTCGCTGGTCGCCGTCGACGGCAACTACGACGACGTCAACAAGCTCGCCTCGGAGATCGCGGGGGAGGAGGACGGCTGGGCGTTCGTCAACGTCAACGTCCGCCCCTACTACGCCGAGGGCTCCAAGACGCTCGGCTACGAGATCGCCGAGCAGCTCGGGTGGCGGCTCCCCGACCAGGTCGTGATCCCGGTCGCCTCCGGCTCCCAGCTGACCAAGGTCGACAAGGCCTTCCAGGAGCTCATCACCCTCGGGCTCGTCGAGGACAAGCCCTACCGGATCTACGGCGCCCAGGCCGAGGGCTGCTCGCCGGTCTCGGCCGCCTACAAGGCGAAGGTCGACGCGATCCGCCCGGTCAAGCCGGACACGATCGCCAAGAGCCTGGCCATCGGCAACCCCGCCGACGGCATCTACGTCCTCGACATCTGCCGGCGTACCGGCGGTGCGGTCGAGGACGTCACCGACGACCAGGTCCGCGAGGGCATCCTGCTGCTCGCCCGCACCGAGGGCGTCTTCACCGAGACCGCTGGTGGGACGACCGTGGCGGTGCTGAGGAAGCTGGTCGAGACCGGCCAGCTCGACACCTCGCTCGAGACCGTCGTCATCAACACCGGCATGGGCCTGAAGACCCTCGACGCGGTCGCCGACCGGGTCGGCCCGGCCGCGACGATCGCGCCGTCCTACGACGCGTTCACCGCCACCGGCATCGCCTGACACCCCCAGAGCCCGAGAGGAAGAGCACCCCATGAGCGTCTCCGTCCGCATCCCCACCATCCTGCGCACCTACACCGGTGGTGAGTCGGAGGTGAGCGCCGACGGCGCCACGCTGGCCGACGTCCTCGACGACCTCGACGCGTCCTACTCCGGGATCAAGGGCCGCATCCTCGACGAGCAGGGCGAGCTGCGGCGCTTCGTCAACGTCTACGTCGGCAACGACGACGTCCGCTTCCTCGACCACCTCGCCACCCCCACACCCGACGGCACCCAGGTCTCGGTCATCCCGGCGGTCGCGGGGGGCTGAGCCGCTTCACCGGCCGTTCACCGTGGTCGGCTCCACTGGGGCCGTGAGGACACGGTGGTGGGTGGTGGCCGGGGCGTCGGCCGGCGGCGTGCTCGGGCTGGCGGCGTACGGCGCCCGCGTGCTGCTGCAGCGGCAGGCGGCGGTCGCGCGCCGGATCATCGGCAAGCCGCTGGGTGAGGACGCACCCGACTCCGACCGGGTGTGGAAGAAGTCCTACGGCGAGACCGTCGAGCTCGTCGTCCTCGGCGACTCGATCGCCGCGGGGCTCGGGGCGGAGCGGCGCAAGGACACCCTGGGCGGCCGGCTCGCGCGCGGGCTGGCGAAGGCGACCCACCGCTCGGTGCGACTGCGGACCGCGGCGGTGGTCGGCTCGGAGTCGTCGGCACTGCGCGGCCAGCTCGCGACGCTGCCGGCCGACTACCGACCCGACGTGGCCGTCGTCGTCGTGGGCGGCAACGACGTGACCCACCGGGTGCCCGTGGCCGAGTCGGTCTCCCACCTCGCCGAGACGGTGGAGGCACTGCGGGCCCGGGGCGCCGAGGTCGTCGTCGGGACCTGCCCGGACCTGGGTGCGCTGCGGCCGGTGCCGCAGCCGCTACGCAGCCTCGGCTCGCGGGCGTCCCGGCTGCTGGCCACCGCCCAGCGCGAGGCGGCACTCGACTCCGGGGCCTTCGCCGTCTCGCTCGCCGACGTCGTCGGTCCCTTCTTCTGGGCCAACCCCGACGAGATGTTCAGCTCCGACCGGTTCCACCCGAGCGCGGCCGGCTACCAGCGCACGGCGAAGGCGATGCTGCCCTCGCTGCTCGCCGCCCTCGGCCACCACGACGCCCGCCTGCCCTTCGGGCACCACGCTCCCGGTGCCCCGTCCCGTCACCACGCCCCCGACCCGCACGAGGCGAGGTCGGGGGCGTGATCGGTCGTGCGGTCGGCGCTCAGCCGCCCGGCGGCGGGACCGGGGTCCCGTCCACGGTGAAGGTCCCGCCGTCGTTGTAGACGTCGGGGCCCTCGGGGGCGGAGTTCCCCTCGATGGTCACCCCGGCCACCGTCATGGTGCCGGTCGCGGAGTTCCACAGGCCGCCGCCCTCGTTGGTGGCGGTGTTGCCGGTGGCCTCGCCGTCGGTCCAGCTGACGGTGCCCGCGCCGGTGAGGTGCAGGGCGCCACCGTTGCCGGGGTTGCTCCCGGTGTCGTTGCCGGTCATCACGACGTCGAGCAGGGTCGTGGTGCCGACGTTCGCCTCGAGGCCGCCGCCGGCCCGCACCGCGGTGTTGCCGGAGAGGGTCGAGCCGGTGACGGTCAGCGTGCCGAGGTTGTTGAGGATGCCGCCGCCGGAGCCGGCGGCGCCGGTCGCGTCGTTGTCGGCCACGGTCGAGTCGGCGACCGTCAGGGCACCGCCGTCGTTGAACAGCCCGCCGCCGCCCTGGTCGGCCGCGGCACCGGCGGCGACGTTGCGCCGCAGGACGCTGTCGGACACGTCCATCTCGCCGGTGGCGGAGTTCCAGAGCCCGCCGCCCTCGGCCGCCGCGGTGTTGTCGAGGACCTGCGAGCCCTCGACGGCGACGGTGCCGGCTCCGGTCAGGTGGAGGCCGCCGCCGTTGCCGGGTGCGGCGCCGGTGCTGTTGCCGCTGAGCACGGACCCGGTGACGGTGGTCGTGCCGACGTTGGCCTCGATGCCGCCGCCGGCGCGGGAGGCGTCGTTCGCCTCGAGGGTCGACCCGGTCACCTCGAGCGTGCCGAGGTTGTTGAGGATGCCCCCGCCCGAGCCGGCCTCGCCGGTGGCCCGGTTGCGGCGGATCGTGGAGTCCGAGACGGTCATCGTGCCGCCGTCGTTGAACAGCGCGCCCCCGCCGTTGTCGGCGGCCGCGCCCGCAGCCCTGTTGTGGTGGAGCAGGGTGTCGCGCACCCGGAAGGTGCCGACGGCCGAGTTCCACAGGCCGCCGCCCTCGGCGGAGGCCGTGTTGCGCACGACCTTCGATCCCGTGACGGTGACCGTGCCGGCGTCGGTCAGGTGGAGCGCGCCGCCGTTGCCGGGCTCGGCCCCGGCCGTGTTCTGCTTCATGAGCGTGCCCCGCACGACCGTGCGGCCGGCGAAGGCCTCGATCGCACCCCCGGCACGGACGGCGTCGTTGCGGAGCAGGCGGGCCCCGATCACCCGGAGCACCCCGCCGTCGTTCATGAACGCACCGCCAGAGGCACCGGTCCCGGTGGCCGAGCCGCCCACGACCGCGCCGCCCTTGAACCGGACCGTGCCCTGCGAGCGCACGGCGCCGCCGCTCTCGCCCTCGGCCGGGGCCCCGTCGACGAGCCACAGCCCGGTCAGCCGGAGCGAGGTCTCGGGGCGTACGTCGAAGACGCGGTCGACCCCGTTGGCGTCGATCTGGTGGCGACCGAAGACCCGCAGGTCGTCGGTGACATCGAGGTCACCCTTGAGCGCCCCGCCGCCGGTGGGCCGTGAGGGGTCGAACGTGATGTCGGCGGCGAGCCGGATCCGGTCGATCCCGTCGCGGTGGTTGGCCTTCAGGACCGCGCGCCGCAGCTGGCGCTCGTTCCGGACCGTCATCAGCTTCCCGACCGGCGCCTTCTCCGCGCGGTCGCCGCCGCCCTGGGTCGCGGTCGCCGGTGCCGGCGTGGCCACGAGCGCGCCGAGCACCAGCGCCCCCGTCGCGGTCCCCGTGAGGAGCCGCCTCCTGCCTCGTGTCACGTGCGTGGTCATCTGCCTGCCCTTCGTGTCGGTCGGCCGACGGACGGGTGTCCGCCGTGGTGGTGGTTACGGGGCTCGCCGTGACCGCGTTCACAGCGGCTCGGGCGGCGGGCGTGGGACGGGCGGGGACGGTCCGTGAACGCGCGGCGCGCGTGCGCCGTACCCACTGCCGTGACGGACAGACTGGGCACCATGGCCGGAGGCGAGGTGGGGGGCGCCGGACTGGCCGACGAGGCGGGCATCCGCGCGGCCTACCGGCTGCACGGCGGAGAGGTCTACCGGTTCCTGCTGCGGGGCCTGGGTGACCCGGCGGCGGCCGAGGACGTGACCCAGGAGACGTTCCTCAAGGCCTGGCGCAACGCCGACCGGTTCGACCCCGACCTCGGCTCGTTGCGGGTGTGGCTCTTCGGGATCGCCCGCAACGCGATGATCGACCACGCCCGGGCACGGGACGTCAGGCCGTGGCACGGCCGGGACAGCCTGCGCGAGCCCGAGCTGGTGCCCGAGCCCGGCGACGTCGGCGACCCTGACGTCGCCGACCGGGTCCTCGACGGGTGGGTGGTCGAGGAGGCGTTGCGGCGGTTGGCCGACCACCACCGCGAGGCGCTGGTGGAGACCCACCTGCGCGAGCGGCCCTACGACGAGGTCGCCGCGGAGCTGGGGATCCCGGTCGGCACGCTGCGGAGCAGGGTGTTCTACGGGTTGCGGGCCCTGCGGGCCGCGATGGACGAGATGGGAGTGAGCCTGTGAACGGGCACGACGAGCTGCGGATGATGCTGGGCGGCTACGCGCTGGGCCACCTCACGCCCGCGGAGGAGGACCGCGTCCGCGCGCACCTCGACGGCTGTGCGGAGTGCCGCGCCGAGCTCGCCGAGATCCAGCCGGTGGCCGACCGGCTCGGACTCGTCGACCCGGCGGCCCACGCCGACCGGCCGCTGCCGGCGCCCGACCTCGGTGACCGGATCAGCCGTGCCGTCGCCGACGAGATCGAGCGTGAGGGGCGTGACGACCTCGCCACCGCCCGGGACCGACGGCGCCGGGTCGCCCGCTGGGGCGCGGTGGCGGCCGCGGCCGTGCTGGTGGCGGCGCTGGCCGGCGGCGTCGTGGGTCGCGCGACCGTGCCGCAGGCGGCTCCGGTCCCGACCGAGCCGATCGCGGTGGAGGTCGAGGACGGCGGCGTGACGGTCGAGAGCGCCGCGTTGGTCGCCCACACCTGGGGCGTCGAGCTCCGGCTGGTCGGGGAGGGCTTCGCGGACGGCGAGACCTTCCGGGCGGCGTTCCGCACGACCGGCGGCGACCTGGTCCCGGCCGGCGAGTTCCGGGGCGTGGGGGACGCCTCGATGAGCTGCTTCCTCCAGAGCTCGGTGCTCCGGGAGGACGTCACCGAGGTCGTCGTGACCGACGATGACGGAGCCTTGGTCCTCGCCTCCACCCTCGCCGACGGCTGAGCCCGCCCACCCGGCGGTGGTCTGCACCGCAGGGCAAAGAAATCCCCGTCTTCGGGACAGGCAGGTAAGGCTTCCCTAATTTCGTGCGTGGACGTGCGCCGGGAGGGGACCCGGCGCAGCGGCGAACGGGGATGCTCCATGACCACACATCGGCCTTGCGGGGCACGGGCGGGGACACGCACGGGGAACAGTGAGCGCGGCGCCGCGGCGGTGGAGTTCGCCCTGGTGGTGCCGCTGCTGGTGGTGCTGCTGCTCGGCATCCTGGAGATGTCGTTCCTGATGCGCGACTACGTGTCGATGAGCAGCAGCGTGAGGGCGGGGGCGCGCACGGCCTCGGCCGCCGCGGACGCCGGGCCCGGCACCTGCCAGGCGAGCGCCGACCCGCCGCCGTGCTCGCCGCAGTCGGTGCCGGCGTTCGCGCAGGCCGCCGCCGACACCATCCAGAAGGCGGGCACGGCGATGCCCGCCGACCAGATCGACTGGTTGATGGTCTACGAGGCGGGGACCAACGGCTACCCGGTGGGTCGCAGCGACCTCCAGTGCTCGACCAACTGCGTGCTCTACGTCTGGGACGACGGCCTCGACCGGTTCCGCTACTCGTCCGGGTCGTGGGCGTCGGCGGGAGTCAACGCCTGCGTCAACGATCCCGATCGCGACGTGGTCGGGATCGGGCTCCAGGCACGCCACGGCTGGATGACGGGGCTGTTCGGCGACGGCCTCACCATGCGGGAGCGGACGGTCATGCAGTTCGAGCCGCTCGAGGCCGACCGGTGCAAGCCCGGCACGGCCAACGCGCACCAGTGAGCCCGCGATGACCACCCCACGTCGTACGCCGGAGCGCGGCGCCTCCGCGATCCTCGTCGCTGTCTTCTTCGCGGTGATCGCGCTGCCGCTCGCGGCGATCTCCGTGGACGTCGCGCGCTGGTACGTCGAGCTGGAGCGCGTCCAGGCGGCCGCCGACGCCGCGGCGACCGCGGGCGTCACCTACATGCCCGACGACCTCGCGAAGGCGCGGGACCGGGCGATCGAGATCGCCGAGGACAACGGCTACCCGAACGGCGGCGAGACCCGGGTCGACGTCAGCGTGGGCGACAAGCCGACCCAGCTGCGGGTCACCGTGAGCTCGCGCATCGGCAACAGCTTCGCGGCGTCCTTCGGGATCACCGACACCGTCCTCAGTCGCACCGCCGTCGCGGACTACAACGGTCCGGCGCCGATGGGGAGCCCCTGCAACACGATGGGCAACGAGCCGCCCGGCACCACGACGCGACCGCCCGTGACGAGCACCCTCTCGGTGCCCGCGGGAGCCAACTGCACCTCGAACCCCCAGTTCTGGGCCAACATCGGCGGCCCCGACTGGCCCAAGGGCAACGGCGACCAGTTCATGACCCGCACCTGCGCGACCGGGGTCGACGGGTGCATCGGCGGGAAGAACACCGACTTCGACCCGCAGGGCTACTTCTACCTCGTGCACGTCGCGGACACGGCCGTCGGGCGGCCGGTCTCGGTGCAGATCTACGACCCGGCGTTCGTGGCGCACGGCGACTACTGCGAGCGCGGGCCGAAGGGCAACGCGGTCGACAACAACCGCTGGAACCCCTACGCCAACAGCGACGCGATCGCGCGCTACGCCAAGCTCAACCAGACGACGACCAACCAGTTCTGCAGCGGCGACGTCCCGACCACGTCGGTGCCGACCGTGACCTCCTTCGGGCTGCGCGCGCCGACCGACACCGGCGAACCGCGGCTCGCACCGCCGGTGCCGTCCTGCGTCCGGCAGTACCAGGGGTGGGGTGAGGACGACCTGCACAACCAGTCGCTGAAGGAGGGCCACCCGAAGTACGACGCGCAGCTGGCGCAGGTCTTCCACCAGTGGGTGCCGTTCTGCACCTTCACCCCGGCCGCGGAGGGCGACTACTACCTCCAGGTCCGGACCAACGTCGCGCTCAGCACGGCCAGCCCCGACGGCCAGGGCGGCTATGCCAACAACCAGAAGGTCTTCACCCAGACCGGCGACGACACCGCGGTCGGCGGCGGCGGGGCCAACCGCTTCGCGCTGCGCGCGTTCTCGCCGGGCGTCGCCCCGGGCTCGATCGCGGTCTCGGCGTGGGAGCGGATGCCGATCTATGCGAACGCGACCGGGGCGTCCTCGGACTTCAACCTGGTCCGCGTGATCCCGGCCGCCCAGGGCAAGACCCTGGTCTTCGGGTTCTTCGACGTCGGCGAGGCGGCGAGCAACGGGACGATGCGGGTGATCCCCCCGACCGACTCCAACCTGCCGCCGACCCTGACCGGGTGCACCGGGACGGGCAAGGTGACCGGGTCGCTGACCGGCTGCCAGATCACCGGCATCAACGCCAGCGGGTGGAACGGGCGCAGCCAGCAGATCCGGGTCCCGATCCCGAGCACCTACACCTGCGACACCACGACCCCGGGGGGCTGCTGGTTCCGCGTGGCGGTCGACTTCGGCAGCGGCAAGGCGGTCAACGACTCGACCACCTGGACGGCCAAGATCGAGGGCGAGCCGGTCCGGCTGATCGAGTAGCGTTCCGGGGCCCGGGAGCTGTTTGCACTCGCCCACCCCGAGTGCTAATACTTGGGTTGGCACTCGTAGCATGAGAGTGACAACAGTGAGACCACTGACGCGGTGACGTTGAGGTCCGCGCCCGTACGGCGAGCAGGGTTCGCCGTCCGGACGGGCCGTCCGTCGCGGGCAACCCACCACGTCGACCACCACGACTCCCGATAGGAATCACAGGAGTTATGCCGAAGCTGATTGCTTTCAACGAGGAGGCCCGCCGCGGGCTGGAGAAGGGCATGAACACCCTTGCCGACGCGGTCAAGGTCACGCTCGGCCCCAAGGGCCGCAACGTCGTCCTCGAGAAGAAGTGGGGCGCCCCCACGATCACGAACGACGGTGTGTCGATCGCCAAGGAGATCGAGCTCGAGGACCCCTACGAGAAGATCGGGGCCGAGCTGGTCAAGGAGGTCGCGAAGAAGACCGACGACGTCGCCGGTGACGGGACGACGACCGCGACCGTGCTCGCCCAGGCCATGGTCCGCGAGGGCCTGCGCAACGTCGCCGCCGGCGCGAACCCGATGAGCCTCAAGCGGGGCATCGAGGCGGCCGTCGAGGCCGTGTCCGAGCAGCTGCTCGGGATGGCGAAGGACGTCGAGACCAAGGAGCAGATCGCCGCGACCGCGTCGATCTCTGCCGCCGACGCCACCGTCGGCGAGATCATCGCCGAGGCGATGGACAAGGTCGGCAAGGAAGGCGTCATCACCGTCGAGGAGTCGAACACCTTCGGCCTCGACCTCGAGCTGACCGAGGGCATGCGGTTCGACAAGGGCTACATCTCGGCCTACTTCGTCACCGACCCCGAGCGCATGGAGACCGTGCTGGAGGACCCCTACGTCCTCATCGCCAACTCCAAGGTCAGCAACGTCAAGGACCTGCTGCCGCTGCTCGAGAAGGTCATGCAGTCCGGCAAGCCGCTGGTCATCATCGCCGAGGACGTCGACGGCGAGGCCCTGTCCACGCTGGTCGTCAACAAGATCCGCGGCACCTTCAAGTCCGTCGCCGTCAAGGCCCCGGGCTTCGGTGACCGCCGCAAGGCCATGCTCCAGGACATCGCGATCCTCACCGGCGGCCAGGTGATCTCCGAGGAGGTCGGCCTCAAGCTGGAGAACGCCGGTGTCGAGCTGCTCGGCCAGGCCCGCAAGGTCGTCATCACCAAGGACGAGACCACGATCGTCGAGGGCGCCGGCGACGCCGCCCAGATCGAGGGCCGGGTCAACCAGATCCGCGCCGAGATCGAGAAGTCCGACTCCGACTACGACCGCGAGAAGCTCCAGGAGCGCCTCGCCAAGCTGGCCGGCGGCGTGGCCGTCATCAAGGTCGGCGCGGCCACCGAGGTCGAGCTCAAGGAGCGCAAGCACCGCATCGAGGACGCCGTCCGCAACGCGAAGGCTGCCGTCGAGGAGGGCATCGTCGCCGGTGGTGGCGTCGCCCTGCTCCAGGCCGCCGAGTCGGCCTTCGAGAAGCTGGACCTGTCCGGCGACGAGGCCACCGGTGCCGCCATCGTGCGGGCTGCCACCGAGGCCCCGCTCAAGCAGATCGCGGTCAACGCCGGCCTCGAGGGCGGCGTCATCGTGGAGAAGGTGCGGGGCCTGACCCCGGGCCACGGCCTCAACGCGGCCACCGGCGACTACGTCGACATGATCGAGGCCGGCATCCTCGACCCGGCCAAGGTGACCCGCTCGGCGCTGCAGAACGCCGCATCGATCGCCGCGCTGTTCCTCACCACCGAGGCCGTCGTGGCCGACAAGCCCGAGAAGGCTGCTGCCATGCCCGGCGGCGGCGACATGGGCGGCATGGGCGGCATGGACTTCTGACCGGAGCGCGGGGCGGCCCGCAGGCGTGAGCCTGCGGTGTCGCTCCGGGCGAAGGGAAGAAGTCCATCCAGGATGGACTTCTGAGTCCACCCGCTCCCCGTACGACGCAGGGCCCCGACCACCGCGAGGTGGTCGGGGCCCTGTCGCGTGTCCGCACCTGCTAGGCGGGCGAGAGCCAGTCGAAGCCGGGGAGGTTGCGGACCACCCAGAAGACGGTGATGGCGGCCAGCAGGCCCCAGATCACCGCGGGTGGCAGCGAGGTGGAGCGCGGCGCGGGGTGGCCGGCGGACCTGCGGAACCAGGTCACCAGCGCGAGCAGCAGGTAGGGCAGGGCGAGCAGCACCGCGGGGTTGCGGGCGAGCGCCCCGGCGACGTCGCCGTGGAGCAGGTCGTGGGTCGCGCGAAGCGTCCCGCAGCCCGGGCAGTAGAGACCGGTGGCAGCGAGGAACGGACAGGTCGGGTAGTGACCGGGCTCGTTCGGGTCGACGGACCACAGCACCGCCGCTGCCGAGGCGGCGGCGACGGTGACCGCCGTCGGGGCGGCCCAGGAGGGAAGCCAGGCGGGCAGGACCCCGGACGGCCGGCGGGTGCCGGCGGTCGCGGGGTCCTGCTCGAGGTCCTGCAGCGTCATCGGGTCAGTACTGGTTGACCGTGGTGTCCATCGACATCACGCCGGCAGCGAACAGGATGATGTAGAGCACCACGAAGACCGCACCGATGATCGTGCTCCAGAGGGCGAAGGTGCGCGCCTTCCGCGAGGACTCCTGGGCGCCGGCGGCGTCGCCGGAGGTCCACTTGGAGTTGACCTGGGCTGCGAACACGATCGACACGATGCCGAGCGGGAGGCAGCAGAACAGGGTGCTGAGGATCGCCCACACGAGGTGGTTGGGGGGCGGGGTGCCCTGCGGGCCGCCACCGCCGTAGCCGTACTGCGGGCCGCTCGGCGGTGCGCCGTACGCGCCGCCCTGGTTGTTCGAGTCGTCGCCCCCGTAGGAGGGAGGTGTCTGCGACATCTCCGGTGTTCCCTTCGTCGTTGGCGCACGCTCCGAATACGCGCGCTCGTGCGGGACCCTATCGGCGATCGGTGCGCCTGTCGTGGCGAACGGCCGGTGGGCCATCCCAGCGGGTGATGCTGCGGGTCGCGCCGCCGTGACAGGCTCGTCCTCCGTGACCTCCCCCCGATCACGCGCTGGCGCGCGCGACTACATCGAGCGCCTCGACGGCGCCTGCGGCGACCTCAACGGTCCGCGGTTCAACGGGGCCTGGCACGACGCCGTCGTCGACCTCGGCATCGTCGACGCGGTCCGGGACGTCCTGCTGCCCTACCTGCGGATGCTGGGGGAGCAGTGGGAGGACGGCTCACGCAGCGTCGCCCACGAGCACTTCGCCAGCGGCCTCTCGCGCGAGCACCTGATCCGGGCCATCGGGGCCGATCGCGCCCCCGATCCCGCTGACGACCGACCGATCGTGATCGTCGCCTGCCCGCCGGGGGAGCGGCACGACCTGGGCCCGCTCGCGTTCGCCACGCTCCTCCACGACCACGGCTGGCGCGTGGAGTTCCTCGGCGCCGACACCCCGCTGGCGGTGCTGGCCCGCGCCTGCCAGCTGACGCAGCCGGACCTGGTCGTCGTCTCCGGCACCCGGACGACGGTCCTCGAGGCCCGGACCAGCGCCTGGCGCCGGCTCGCGCAGGACACCCGGGTCGTCCTCGGCGGCGCCGGTGCGACGCCCGACCTGTCCGCGACGACCGGCCTGGTGTGCCTCGACCCCGACGTCGCGGTGGCCCTCGGACAGGTCCGTACGCTCCTCGGCGACCAGCCCGCCGCCGGCTGAGCCGTTTGCGGCGCCCGGTCAGACTGGAGCGCATGCAGACCCGGCTGGCGGTGGCCGTCGTCCTCGCGACCCTCGTGGTCGGGGGCTGCTCCGCGCAGCCCGACCCCCGACCCGAGCCGGACGCCGCCCCGACGTCGGAGTCCGCCTCGGAGTCCGGGGAGTCACCGGAGCCCTCGGCCGAGCCGTCGCGCGAGGCGCGCGAGGACCGGCTGCCGAAGGTCACCGGCCGGCTGTCCCTGCCGACGCTGATGCGGGAGCAGCCGTCGGGCGGACGACCACGGATCACCTCGACCGAGTACGAGACCGACGCCTACACCCGCCACCGGGTCCTCTACCGCAGCGGCGACGTCGACGTCTCCGGCGTGCTGCTGGTCCCGAAGGGTCGCGGTCCGTTCCCCGCGATCGTGCTCAACCACGGCTACATCGACCCCGCCTACTACGTCACCGGCCAGGGGCTCGCGCGCGAGCAGGACGCGCTGGCACGGGCCGGCTACGTCGTGCTCCACACCGACTACCGCGGCCACGCGGCGTCCGATCCCGTCTTCCCGCTCGAGCGCGAGACGCGGATCGCCTACACCCGCGACGCGATCAACGCCGTGCCGGCGTTGCGGAAGCTGCCCTACGTCGACGACGACCGGCTCGCGATGCTCGGCCGCTCGATGGGTGGCGGCGTGACGATGAACGCGATCGTCGCCCAGCCCGACCTCGTCGACGCGGCCGTCATCTACGCCTCGGTCAGCTCACGGCTCGACGAGAACGTCGAGCACTTCACCGAGCCCAACCGGCCCGAGGAGGCGCGGTCGGTCTACGACACGCTCGGGACGCCGCGCGAGGAGCGGGCGGTCTGGCGCGGGCTGTCGGCACGCTCCTACTTCGACCGGATCGAGGTGCCGGTCCTCAGCCACCACGGCCGGGTCGACGCGACCTGCCCGCCGCGCTGGGCGACCGAGACCCAGCAGGCGATGCGGGCGGCCGGGGTCGACTCCACGCTGGCCTGGTATCCCGGTGAGGACCACGCCTTCTACGCGCTGTGGCAGCAGTCGATGAACCGCACGATCGCCTTCCTCGACCGCGAGCTGAGGGTCTGAGGCTCCTGCCCCGACCGCTGTGGGACGGTGGTGGCGTGGACGGGGCGCGCTTCGAGGAGCTGGTGCGGCAGGAGCTGCTCGAGCCGCTGCGGCGCTACCTCGCCCGGCGTACGGACCCCGCCACCGCGGACGACGTCCTCGCCGAGACGCTGCTGGTCTGCTGGCGCCGGCGCGACGACGTCCCGGAGCCTGCGCTCCCGTGGGCCTACGGCGTCGCGCGGAACTGCCTGGCCAACGCCGAGCGGTCCGTACGCCGCCAGCGCCGCGCGGCCGGTCGGCTGGCCGTGGTCGACCCGCCGGTCGAGCGCTCGCCCGCGCCGGGCAGCCGCGACGACGCGCTCCACGACGCCCTCGCCCGGCTCTCCCCGGACGACGCCGAGCTGCTGCGGCTGTGGGCGTGGGAGCAGCTGACGCCCGCCGAGATCGCCACCGTGCTCGACGTGACCGCCAACGCCGTCAGCATCCGGCTGACCCGGGCCCGCGCCAAGCTGCGCGAGGAGCTCGGAAAGGTCGAGGCCGCTGCCGGACATGAGGAGCCAGGAGGAGGTGCCACATGACCGACGACCACGACGAGCAGCTGCTCGCGCGGCTCCGCGCGGCCGATCCCGGCGCCGACCTGCCCCCCGCCGACCCGACCCGGGCCGACCGACTCCTGGAGGACGTCATGAGCGACACCGACACCGAGACCCGGACGCCGCGCCGCAGCCCCCTCACCTGGCTGGTCGCGGCCGCCGCCGTCGTGCTGATCGCGGTCGCCGGCGGCCTGATGTTCCTGCCGGGCTCCGACGGCCCCGAGGCCCCGACGGCCGCCGAGGCCCCGACGGACGCCGGCGCCCCGACCGTCACCGAGCTGACGCTGAGCGGCGACGGCGCCGGGCGGTGCATGGTGCCGACCCCCGAGGTGCTCGGCGGGGCGGCCTCCGCCGTCGACGCGGAGGTCACCGCGGTCGAGGACGGTCGCGCGACGCTCGCGCCGACGACCTGGTACGCCGGCGAGGAGACCGACGAGGTCGAGGTCGCGGCCGGCTCCGCCGACCTGGCCGCGCTGATCGGCGCACCGCAGTTCGAGGAGGGCCAGCGCTACCTCGTCGCGGCCAACGAGGAGGGGAAGGTCATGGTCTGCGGGTTCAGCGGCCCCTACGACGAGGAGCTCGCCGACCTCTACGCCGAGGCGTTCGGCCGGCCGTGACCGCCCGGGGCCTCCTCCTCGCGGCCGGCGCCGGCTCGCGGATGGGCCGGCCGAAGGCGCTGGTCGACGGCTGGTTGGCCCACGGCGCCGCCACGCTGCTCGACGGCGGCTGCTCCGGCGTCACGGTCGTCCTCGGAGCCGCGGTCGACGACGCACTCGCGCTGCTGCCGGCCGGTCCGGTGGACCACGTCGTGGCCGAGGACTGGGCGGAGGGGATGAGCGCGTCGCTGCGGGTCGGGCTCTCCCTGCTGTCGGGGACCGACGCCGAGGCCGCGGTCGTGCTGCTCGTCGACCTGCCCGACGTCGGGCCGCCGGTGGTGTCGCGGCTGCTGGCCGGTGGCGCCGGTCACGGCACGCTCGCGCGGGCGGCGTACGCCGGGAAGCCGGGCCACCCGGTGCTGCTCGGACGCGACCACTGGGACGGGGTCGTGGCCACCGCGCGCGGCGACGAGGGCGCCCGTGCCTACCTCGCCGCCCACGACGTCGCGCTGGTCGAGTGCGGCGACCTCGCGACCGGTGAGGACGTCGACCGGCCGCTTGCTTGACGTCGAGCAACGAGACCAACCTGTCGCCAACGAACGGGTGCGTACGCTCGATCACATGGAGCACAGCCCGGCCAGCGCGGCCGACCTCGCGGAGCGCCTCGGAGCGACCGGCTACCTCGCCGACGGCGAGCTGGCCACGGTGGGCTTCCTCGCGCTGCGGATGCAGCGGCCGCTGCTGCTCGAGGGCGAGCCCGGCACCGGCAAGACCGCCCTGGCCGAGGCGCTGGCGGAGTCGCTCGACCTGCCGCTGATCCGGCTCCAGTGCTATGAGGGGATCGATGCGACCCAGGCGCTCTACGACTGGGACTTTCCGCGCCAGATCCTCCACCTGCGCGCCCTCGAGGCCGTCCACGGCGAGACCGACGGCACCGTCGAGGAGGCCGAGAAGTCGCTGTACGACGAGCGGTTCCTGCTGGCGCGTCCCGTGCTGCAGGCGCTCCAGCAGGCCCCGGCCGTGCTGCTCGTCGACGAGGTCGACCGCGCCGACGACGAGTTCGAGGCCTTCCTGCTCGAGGTGCTCTCGACCTACCAGGTCTCCATCCCCGAGCTCGGCACCGTGGCCGCCGCCGAGCCGCCGGTCGTGGTGCTGACGTCCAACCGCACCCGCGAGCTCCACGACGCGCTCAAGCGCCGCTGCCTCTACCACTGGATCGAGCACCCCGGCCTGCAGCGCGAGCTCCAGATCGTCCGCAGCCGCGCGCCCGAGGTCAGCGAGGCGCTGGCCCAGCAGGTCGTCGGCATCGTCCAGCAGCTGCGCACCCGCGACGACCTGCTCAAGCCTCCGGGGGTCGCCGAGACGCTCGACTGGGCGCGCGCCCTCCAGCACCTCCAGGCCGACGAGATCGACCTCGAGTCGGCTGCGGCGACGCTGGGCGCGCTGGTGAAGTATCGCGAGGACAGCGACCGCGTGAAGGCGGCGCTCGACCGGATGCTGGCGGGATGAGCACCGTCCGCGAGCGCAGCGCCGACGAGGTGCTCCTCGGCTTCACCCGGGCGCTGCGGGCGTCAGGCGTCGGCGTCACCCAGGACCGGGCGCAGGAGTTCCTCGTCGCCGCCTCGCTGCTCGGCGTCGGCGAGCGGCGCGAGACCTACTGGGCCGGCCGGGCGACCCTGTGCGCCGGCCCCGACGACCTCGAGCGCTACGACCAGGTCTTCGACGCCTTCTTCAACAGCCGCGACGGGCTGCCGCGGCGCCGCGAGGCGCAGCCACCGTCCCAACCGGTGTCGGTGCTGCCGGAGCAGGAGCCGGGCGGCGGCGGGGCCGAGGCCGACGACGACGACGCGGTCCGGGCCGCGGCCAGCGGCGTCGAGGTGCTGCGGCACCGCGACGTGGCCGCCCTGACGGCGGGCGAGAAGCGACGGCTCGACAGCATGTTCGCGACGCTCGACTGCCGGCCCCCGCGGCGGCGTACGGCGCGCCACCGGAGGTGGCACCGCGGCACGGTCGACGCCCACCGCACGCTGCGCGAGAGCCTGCGCCGGATGGGCGAGCCCTCCGACATCGCCTGGCGGCGCCGCTCGGAGCGACCGCGCCGGGTCGTGCTGCTCGTCGACGTGTCCGGCTCGATGAGCGGCTACGCCGACGCGCTGCTGCGGCTCGCGCACCGCTGGACCCAGACCGCCGGCCCGTCCGTCGAGACCTTCACGGTCGGGACGCGGCTGACCCACGTCACGCGGGCCATGCGGCTGCGCGACCCCGACCGGGCGATCGTCGCCGCGGGCGACACGGTCCCGGACTGGTCGGGCGGGACCCGGCTGGGGGAGACGCTCCAGATGTTCCTGACCCGCTGGGGGCAGCGGGGGATGGCCCGCGGTGCCGTCGTCGTCGTCTTCAGCGACGGCTGGGAGCGTGGCGACCCCACGCTGCTGGCCGACCAGCTCGAGCGACTGCGGCGGATCGCCCACCGCGTGGTGTGGGTCAACCCGCACCGCGGCAAGACCGGCTACGAGCCGGTGCAGGCCGGCGTCGTCGCCGCCCTGCCCCACTGTGACGACTTCGTCGCCGGCCACTCGCTGGCGACCTTCGCCGAGCTGACGGAGCTGGTGTCCCGTGCGTGACGTGATGGACGAGCTGATGACGTGGTGGGAGGCCGGCGAGACCGTCGGCGTCGGCACCGTGGTGGCGACCTTCCAGTCGGCCCCACGACCTGCGGGTGCCTCGATGCTGGTGGGCCCGGACGAGTCGGCTGTCGGGTCAGTCTCCGGCGGCTGCGTCGAGGGCGCGGTCTACGAGCTCGCGCAGTCGGTCGTCGAGTCCGGTGAGCCCGTCCTGGAGCGTTACGGCGTCTCCGACGACGACGCCTTCGCCGTCGGCCTGACCTGCGGCGGGATCCTCGACGTCTACGTCGAGAAGGTGAACCGCGAGACCTTCCCCGAGCTCGGCGACATCGCCGACGACGTCCGCGCCGGCCGACCGGTCGCGCTGGCCACCGTGATCGAGCACCCCGACCCGGCCTGGCTGGGCCGGCGGCTCGTCGTCCGGCCCGACGAGTCGGTCTCCGGGACGCTGGGGTCGCCGCGCGCCGACGACGCCGTCCGGGACGACGCGCTGGGCCAGCTCGCCCAGGGCCACAACGCGACGCTGTCCTACGGCCCCGACGGCGAGCGGCGCGGCGAGGGGATGCGGGTGTTCGTGTGGGCGTTCGCGCCCAAGCCGCGGATGCTGGTCTTCGGCGCCATCGACTTCGCGGCCGCGGTCGCGCGGGTCGGCAGCTTCCTCGGCTACCACGTCACCGTCTGCGACGCCCGGCCCGTCTTCGCGACGAACAGCCGGTTCCCCGAGGCCGACGACGTCGTCGTGGACTGGCCTCACCGCTACCTCACCGCCGAGCTCGAGGCCGGTCGGATCGACCGGCGGACCGTGCTGGCCGTCCTGACCCACGACCCCAAGTTCGACGTACCGCTGCTCGAGGTCGCGCTCCGGCTGCCGGACGACCAGCGGCCGGCGTACGTCGGGGCGATGGGCAGCCGCCGGACCCACGACGACCGCCTCGAGCGGCTGCGCGAGGCGGGCCTCACCGACAAGGAGATCGACCGGCTCTCCAGCCCGATCGGTCTCGACCTCGGTGCCCGCACGCCCGAGGAGACGGCCGTGTCGATCGCGGCCGAGATCATCGCGCTCCAGTGGGGCGGCAACGGGGGCCGGCTGGCCGCGGCGGAGGGGCGCATCCACCACTGATCCGCGGCCGGGCTAGGACCCGTCGCCGGCCCGGCGCTCGAAGAGCACGTAGTCGCCGTCGGTGCCGACGACGCCGTAGCCCGCGCGCTCGTAGAGCGCCCGCGCCGGGTTGTCCCGGTGGACGCCCAGCTTCAGCACCCGCGATCCGCCCGCCGCCGCCCGGGTCTCGAAGGCCTCCAGCAGCAGTCGGCCGAAGCCCGACCGTCGGTGGCGGGGAGCCACGTGGATCGTCACCAGCGTCGCGGCCTCGCCCTCGACCAGCCACATCGCGAGCCCCGCCGGATCCGCGTCCTCGGAGCCCGCGACCTCCAGGACCACCGTGGTGGACAGGCACTCGATCCACAGCTGGAGGTTCTGGTCGATCGACTCGGTCCAGCCCCTCAGGGCGTGGGGCTCGATGGTCCTCACGTAGTCCCGCTCGTAGCGGAGGATCGTCGGGAGGTCGGCGGTCGTGGCCGGGCGCAGCATGCCGAGCAGACTAGTGACGAGCACCCGTGCGCCCATGCCCCGAAGGCGTCATTGATGGGAGGGGAATCGCGGGCTACCGTGACCGGCATCACTCAAGGGGCGGACATGGGATCGAACGACCTCCAGTCGCGCCGGCTCGAAGCCGTGCGGGCGTGGACGAGCTTCGTCGAGCACGGCGACAGCGCGAGCGTGCGCCCCGAGATCCTGCGCTCGTGGGAGCTCTCCGGCGCGGTCGGCACCGACCTGCGGGAGGCGCCGCTGGCCGACGAGGCCGAGACCGAGGCGATGTTCCGCGACTCGCCGCTCCAGGTCGCGGTCGACCGGGTCGAGGCCGACCTGCGGCGCACGGCCGAGGACGGCGACCTGGTCCTCGCGGTCACCGACGCCGAGACCAAGATCCTGTGGACCTACGGCGGTCGCGTGATGCGCCGCAAGGCCGAGACGGTCAACTTCGTCCCTGCCGGCCGGTGGGACGAGGCGAGCGTCGGCACCAACGCCCTCGCCATCGCGTCGCGGACCGGCGAGCCGTCGATGGTCTTCAGTGCCGAGCACTTCGCCCCGATCGTGCACAACTGGGTCTGCTGGGCGGCCCCGCTCCACGACCCCGTCTCGGGGGAGCAGATCGGCGTCGTCGACCTCTCGACGACCTGGGACCGCACCCACCCGATCGGCCTCGCCACCGCGCGCGTGCTGGCGCGGCTGATCGAGGGTGCGATGCCGACCTCCCACCAGTGGGGCCGGGCGGCCACCGCCACGGCCCGCACCGAGCCCGGACTCGACCTGTCGTTGCTCGGCACCGCCGAGGCCTGGCTCGACGGCCAGCGGCTCCTGCTCAACCGCCGCCAGACCGAGATCGTCGCGCTGCTCGCGCTCCATCCCGAGGGGCTCTCGCTCGAGCGGCTCCACGCGATGGTCTACGGCGAGCAGGCGGTCACGCTGTCGACGCTCAAGGCCGAGGTCTCCCACCTCCGCTCGGCGGTCGGCGGCCAGCTCGCCTCCCGCCCCTACCGGCTGATGATGCCGGTCCGGACCGACGTCGAGGACGTGCTGACGCTGCTCGGTCGCGGCGACGTCAAGCGCGCGGTCGCGGCCTACGGCGGCGACCTGCTGCCCGGCACCAACGCGCCGGCGCTCGCCGAGCTCGGCGACTACGTCGCGGTCAGCATGCGCGAGGCCCTGCTCGCCGCTCCCGACCCGGCCGCCGTGCTCCGCTACGGCGAGCTCGCGCCCTACGACACCGAGGTGGTGGAGCGCTGTCTCGCCGTCCTGGGCGACCGCGACCACCCCGCCAAGCCGCTGCTCAAGGGTCGGCTCGCGGCGGCGGGCCGCTAGCCGATCGAGCCCAGCAGGAGCCCGAGCCCGAAGGCCAGCCCGCCGGCGAGCAGCGTCGTGACCACGTAGGCGATCGCCGTGCGCAGCGGGATCGAGACGGCCTCGAGGGCGAAGGTCGAGTAGGTCGTCAGCGCACCCGCCATGCCGGCGCCGAGGAGCGTGACGGCCCAACCGGGCCCGGCCGTGACCACCACGCCGAGCAGCAGGCTGCCGGCCACGTTGGCGGCGACGGTCGGCCACGGCGCACGCCCGAGCAGGGTCAGGCCCCAGCGCAGCAGCGCACCGGCCGCTCCGCCCACGGCCACCAGAAGCAGCTCTGTCACCGCAGCCTCCGCCCGGCCCGGAGGCCCAGTGCGGCGAGGGCCAGGCAGCCCACCAGCGTCCCCGCGACGTACGCCGTTGCCGGCCCGGCCGCCAGCTCGTGACCCTCGAGCAGGTGGGTCGAGAACGTGGTGAAGCCGCCGAGGAAGCCGACGCCGACCAGCAGGCGCAACCGTGGCCGCGCCTCGAACATCCAGCCGGCCAGCAGCCCGATGACCAGGCAGCCGACGAGGTTGACCGACAGCGTCGCCCACGGGCTCGGGACGACGAGCGCGAGGGCCCACCGCGAGACGCTCCCGAGGGCCCCGCCGACGGCCACGAGCAGGGCGGCGTCGCGGCGGCGGATCACGTGCCGAGGCTAGGGCACGCCAGCCAACCGTCTGCCAACCCTCCGATTCCTACCGTGACCCCAGTCACAGGTTCGTCATACCTCCAGAAGGAGTCGTCCATGGCACGGATCAACCTCAGCGTCGACGGGAGCAACGTCTCCGACGACGTCGAGCCCCGCATGCTCCTCGTGCACTACCTGCGCGAGAAGCTCGGCAAGACCGGAACGGTCGTCGGCTGCGACACCAGCAACTGCGGTGCCTGCACCGTCCACCTCGACGGCCGCAGCGTGAAGTCGTGCAACGTCCTGGCCGTGCAGGCCGACGGGCACGAGGTCACCACGATCGAGGGCCTGTCGGACACCGTCGACGGCGACCTCCACCCGGTGCAGGAGGCCTTCCGCGAGTGCCACGGCCTCCAGTGCGGGTTCTGCACACCCGGCATGATCATGCAGAGCGTCGACCTGCTCAACGACAACCCGGACCCGACGGAGGAGGAGGTGCGGCTCGGCCTCGAGGGCAACCTCTGCCGCTGCACCGGCTACCACAACATCGTCAAGAGCGTCCTCCACGCCGCGAAGAGCTCGAGCGGAGAGGGGGCCAACGCATGACCGCCGTCCAGGACGCCCCGTCCAAGGAGATCGGCCGCGACCGCCGCCGCAAGGAGGACCAGCGCCTCATCACCGGCCGCACCCGCTGGACCGACAACATCACGCTGCCGGGCATGCTCCACCTCGCGATGGTGCGCAGCCCGTTCGCCCACGCGACGATCACCTCGATCGACACCGAGGCCGCCAAGGCTGCGCCCAACGTGGTCGCGGTGCTCAGCGGCAAGGACTTCGGCGACGAGCTCGGCGTCTGCATCAACGCCTGGCCGATCACGCCGGACCAGAAGGCGCCGGGCCACTCGCCGATGCCGGCCGACCGGGTCGCCTTCGCGGGCGAGATCGTCGCCGTGGTCGTGGCCCGCTCGGCCGCGGAGGCACGTGACGCCGCCGAGCTCGTCGACGTCGAGTTCGACGAGCAGCCGGCCGTCATCGGCATCAAGAACGCGCTCCAGGACTCGGTCCTCGCCCACCCCGACCTCGGCACCAACAAGTCGGCCCTGTGGGTCTTCGACTCGGCCGACGCCGGCACCGGCAGCGACGTCGAGGAGGCGATCAGCAAGGCCCGCGCCGACGGCATCGTCATCGAGCGCGAGTTCCGCCAGCAGCGGCTGATCCCGGCCTTCATGGAGCCCCGTTCGGTCGTGGTCGACCCGACCGGCGAGCAGATCACGATGTACTCGGCGACCCAGATCCCCCACATCCTGCGGTTCGCGCTCGCCGCGACCACCGGGGTGCCGGAGTCGAAGATCCGCGTGATCGCCCCCGACGTGGGCGGCGGTTTCGGCGGCAAGCTCCAGACGACGCCGGAGGAGTGGATCGCCTGGGCGGTCGGCCGCCGGCTCGGCAAGCCGGTGAAGTACACCGAGACCCGCAGCGAGAGCCTGATGTCGGCCCACCACGGCCGCGACCAGGTCCAGACGCTGACGCTCGCCGCCGACAAGGAGGGCAACGTCACCGGGTTCAAGGTCCACCTCGACGCCGACCTCGGCGCCTACGTCGCGATCGTCGGCGGCGGTGTCCCGGTCCTCGGCGCCTTCATGTTCAACGCGATCTACAAGTTCCCGTCCTACCGGTTCGAGTGCCAGACGGTGCTCACGAACACCACGTTCACCGACGCCTACCGGGGTGCCGGACGGCCGGAGGCGACCTACGCCGTCGAGCGGATCATGGACGACCTGGCCGCCGCGGTCGGCGTCGACCCGCTCGAGATCCGCGAGCGCAACTGGATCAAGCACGAGGAGTTCCCGTTCACCACGGTGGCGGGCCTCGAGTACGACTCCGGCAACTACGAGGCCGCGACCGCGCGCGCCAAGGAGGTCTTCGGCTACGACGAGCTCCGGGCCGAGCAGAAGCGTCGGCGTGACGAGGGCGACCGGGTCCAGCTCGGCATCGGCGTCTCGACCTTCACCGAGATGTGCGGCCTCGCGCCCTCCCGCGTGCTCGGCAGCCTCGACTACGGGGCCGGCGGCTGGGAGCACGCGAGCGTGAGGATGCTCGCGACCGGCACCGTCGAGGTCGTCACCGGGGCGAGCGCCCACGGCCAGGGCCACGAGACGGCGTTCAGCCAGATCGTCGCCGACCGGCTCGGGGTGCCGTTCGAGGACGTCGAGGTCCTCCACGGCGACACCCAGATCGCCCACAAGGGCCTCGACACCTACGGCTCACGCTCGCTCGTGGTCGGCGGCGAGGCGCTGGTGCGGGCGGCCGACAAGGTCATCGAGAAGGCCAAGCACCTCGCGGCCCACCTGCTCGAGGCCAGCGAGGACGACCTCGAGTTCGCCGGCGGCCGGTTCTCGGTGCGCGGCACCGACTCCGGGGTCGCGATCCAGGAGCTGGCGACGGCGGCCTTCGCGGCCCACAACTACCCCGAGGACATGGAGCCGAGCCTCGACGCCGAGGCGACCTTCGACCCGGTGAACTTCAACTACCCGCACGGCACCCACCTGTGCGCCATGGAGGTCGACACCGAGACCGGGGAGGTGAAGATGCGGAAGTACACCTGCTGCGACGACATCGGCAACATCATCAACCCGCTGATCGTCTCCGGGCAGGTGCACGGCGGCCTGGTCCAGGGCATCGCGCAGGCGCTGTGGGAGGAGGCGGTCCACGACGAGTCCGGCACGCTGGTGTCCGGGTCGTTCGTCGACTACCTGCTGCCGACCGCGGCCGACACGATCTCCTTCGACGTCGTCCACACCGACCAGCCCAGCGTCTGCACCACCAACACGCTCGGCACCAAGGGCGTCGGCGAGGCCGGCACCATCGCCTCGACCCCGGCCGTGGTCAACGCGGTCGTCGACGCGGTGCGCCACCTCGGGGTCGACGACATCCAGATGCCCTGCACCCCCGAGCGGGTCTGGCGCGCCATCAACAGCGGCGGCAAGGGCGGCTCCACCGAGGGGGCGGCCATGCCCCACTTCGGCGACGACGCAGGTGGTGGCAACCAGGAGATGCCTGGCACCTCGAGCACGGAAGGAGCGGGCGCATGATCCCGGCACAGTTCGACTACGTGGCACCGACCACGGTCGAGGACGCCCTCGCGGCGCTCGCCGAGCACGGTGACGACGCGAAGATCATCGCCGGCGGGCAGAGCCTGCTGCCGGTGCTGCGGATGCGCCTCAACGCGCCGGAGACCGTGATCGACCTCGGTCGCATCGACACCCTCCGGGGCGTCCGTGACGACGGCGACGCGATCGTCGTGGGGGCGATGACCACCCACCACGACGTGCTCACGAACGATCTCGTGAAGGAGCACGCCGCGATCGTCCACCACGCCGTGACCGAGCTGGCCGACGCCCAGATCCGCCACCGCGGGACCTTCGGCGGGGCGCTCGCCCACGCCGACCCGGCCGGCGACATGGGCGCCCCGGCGCTCGCTCTGGGCGCGGAGTTCGTCATCGCCGGCAGCGAGGGCACCCGGACCGTCCCGGCCTCGGAGTTCTTCGTCGACCTGTTCGAGACCGCCATCGGCGAGGACGAGATCCTCACCGAGGTCCGGATCCCGAAGCACACCGGCTGGGGCGCGTCCTACGAGAAGTTCGTGCGGATCAAGCACCAGTGGCCGATCGTGGCGGTCGCCGCGACGGTGCGGGTCGAGGGCGGCACCATCGCCGAGGCCCGGGTCGGGCTGACCAACATGGGCAACACCCCGCTGCGGGCGACCGCGGTCGAGGAGGCCCTGGTCGGCGCGCAGGCGACCGAGGACGGCGTCCGCGAGGCGGCGTCCAAGGCGGCCGACGGGACCACCCCGCCCGCGGACCTCAACGGTGACAGCGACTACCGCAGGCACCTCGCGACGGTGCTGACCCGTCGCGCCGTGCTCAAGGCGGCCGGCGGCTGATGGTCGAGCTCCAGCACCAGTTCACGGTCCCCGCGAGCGTCGAGGAGACCTGGGCGCACTTCAACGACATCGCCAGCGTCGCGCAGTGCTTCCCCGGCGCCCAGGTCACCGAGGCCGACGAGGAGTCCTTCACCGGCACGGTGAAGGTCAAGCTCGGCCCGATCGCGCTGGTCTACAACGGCTCCGGCACGTTCGTCGAGAAGGACGAGTCGGCCCACCGGATGGTGATCGACGCCAAGGGCAAGGACAAGCGCGGCAACGGCACGGCGGGTGCGAAGGTCACCGCCGTGATGACCGAGACCGAGCCCGGCTCGACGGAGGTGTCGGTGACCACCGACCTCGCGATCACGGGCAAGGCCGCGCAGTTCGGCCGCGGCAACGTGATGAAGGACGTCTCGGACAAGCTGCTGGGCCAGTTCGTGAGCTGCCTCGAGCAGCGCATGGACACCCCGGCGGAACCGGCGGCCGAGCCGGAGGCCGCCCCACCGGCTCCCCCGGAGGAGAAGTCCGCCCCGACCGCTCCTCCGGGGGACACCACCACCGCGGCCGACACGGAGCCACGGCCGGCGGCCGCCGTCCCCCCGACGGCCGCCGCGCCGGCGCCGAAGCCCGCGCCCCGGCCCGCACCGAAGCAGGACGACGAGGCCCTCGACCTCGGCGCCACGGTGCTCCCGGTCCTGG
>NZ_BAAAJT010000002.1:1112320-1145326 GCF_039527245.1 Nocardioides aestuarii | reverse complement strand
GACCCGCTTGGCCACGCGGCTAGCGTGCTGGTGTGCCTGAGCTGCCCGAGGTCGAGAGCGCCCGGCGGACCGTGGAGGAGGGGGCCCTCGACCGCGAGATCGCGGACGTCGACGACTCCGACACGTGGGAGTGCCGGCCGCACGCGCCCGGTGAGATCCGAGACGCGCTCCGGGGCCGGCGTCTCGTCGCCGCCCGCCGCCGTGGCAAGAGCATGTGGTGCGAGACCTCCGACGACGGGCCGCTGCTCGGCCTCCACCTCGGGATGAGTGGACGGATCCTGGTCACCGGTCCCGACGGCGAGCGCACCGAGGGCGGCGACTGGCTGGGCGGTCGCTACGGCGGCGGCGCCGAGCGGTCCGACCGCAAGCCGGAGTGGGACCGCTTCACGATCACCTTCGCCGACGGCGGGTCGTTGCGTCTCTTCGACAAGCGACGACTCGGCCGGGTGCGCCTCGACCCCGACCTCGACCGGCTCGGCCCCGACGCCCAGCAGGTGCGGGTGGGGGAGTTCCGCGAGCGGGTGGGGCGCGGGACGGCGCCGGTGAAGGCCCGGCTGCTCGACCAGTCGGTCGTGGCCGGGGTCGGCAACCTGTTGGCCGACGAGACGCTCTGGCAGGCCCGCCTCGACCCGCGACGCCGAGTCGACACGCTCGACCGGGACGAGCTGACGGGGCTGCACCGTGCGCTGCGGAGGGCCACGACGGCCGCGATCCGGCGCGGGGGCGTGCACACCGGCGAGGTCGTCGCCCACCGCACGCCGGGCGGTCGCTGCCCGCGGTGCGGCGAGGAGATGCAGCGGGCGACCGTCGGCGGGCGGACCACGTGGTGGTGCCCCGCCGAGCAGGTGTGACGACTCAGGCGCGGGCGGCCGGTGGCAGCGGGTCGGTGGCGGGCGGCGCGGACCCCGGGTGGTCCGGCAGCTGGTCGAGCTGCTGGCGGCACCAGGGGCTCACCTCCCTCGCCCCCGACAGCACGTCGCGGCGTAGGTCCTCGAAGGGGACCCACTCGGTCGCGCCGACCTCCTCCGGGTCGGGGTCGAGGTCGCCCGGGTGGCGGCACCGGCCGACGAGGACCGGGCAGATCTCGTTCTCCACGGTGCCGTCGGCCATCACCGCCCGGTAGCGGAAGCCCGGCAGCGCGAGCCGCAGGTCGACCACTGCGAGCCCGAGCTCGTCGTGGAGACGACGCTCGACGGCCGCGCCCACCGTCTCGCCGGGGCCCGGGTGGCCGCAACAGGTGTTGGTCCACACGCCGGGCCACGTCTTCTTCGTCCCGGCGCGGCGCGTGAGCAGCAGCCGGTCGTCGGCGTCGAGGAGGTAGCAGGAGAACGCGAGGTGGAGGGGCGTGCGGTCGTGGTGCACGGTGGCCTTCGGGTGGGTGCCGATCGCGCGGCCGTCGTCGTCCAGGAGCACGACGAGCTCCTCGTGGCCGCTCACGCCGGCCTCGCCAGCTGGTCGACCGCGACCTCGAAGACGCGCGGCAGCCGGCTGGCCGCGCCGACCAGCCGCTGTCGCAGCACCGGGACGCCGGTCACGGCGAGGAGCCCCGCCGTGAGCAGGTCGTGGCGTCGCCCGATGCGGCGGCACGCGGCCTCGTAGCCGGGGACGTCCGCCGCCGCGACGGCCTGCGCGGCGGCCCGGGCCTGGGCGAGCCCGACCGCGAGGCCCTCGCCGGTGAGGGCGTCGACGTAGCCCGCGGCGTCGCCGACGAGCAGCACCCGGCCCGACGCGCGGGCTCGCGAGCGCTGGCGCAACGGTCCCGCCCCGAGGACCCGGGTGGTCTCGCGACCGGCCATCCGGCCACGGAGTCCCGGGAAGTCCTCGAGCAGGACGGGCAACGGCGCTCGCGCGGTCGTGAGCACGGCGACGCCGACCAGGTCCTCGGCCACCGGCGTCGTGTAGGCCTCGGCACGCGGCGACCAGTGGACCTCGACGTGGCGCGACCACGGCGCGGTCCGCACGTGGGTGCGCAGCCCGTAGCGCCGACGCCGCGCGGGCGCGCCGTCCAGGCCGAGCATGCGGCGCACCGGTGAGTGGAGGCCGTCGGCGGCGACCACCCAGCCGACCTCGTCGCCGTCGACGAGGACGCCGCTCGGCGTCGGCAGCACCTCCCGGACCGGCCGCTCGACGAGGACCACGCCCGCGTCGCGGGCCGCGTCGCGCAGCGCTGCGTGGAGCGTCGTACGGCGCACGCCGAGACCGGGGCCGGTGCGGAAGTCGGCCTGGGCCTCGTGGCAGCCGTCGAGATAGCGGATGCCGGCGATCGGCACGCCCTCGAGCGGTACGCCGAGCCGTGAGAGCGCCTGCACCGCTCCCGGCATCAAACCCTCGCCGCAGGCCTTGTCGACCACCCCGCGACGCCGCTCCCTCACCTCGACGGCCAGCCCGAGCCGGGCGGCCTCGAGGGCGGTGGCCAGGCCGACCGGTCCGCCGCCGACGACGAGGAGGTCAGGCACGGCTCGCCTCCGGGAGCGTGGCGAGCGCTGCCGCCTCGACGCGGATCCGCACCGTCAGCAGCGCCGCGTTGAGGACCGTGAACGCCAGCGCCGTCCACCAGCAGCCGTGGATCAGCGGCAGGGCGATGCCTTCGACGACGACGGCGACGTAGTTGGGGTGCGGGACCAGCCGGTAGGGGCCCGAGCGGACGGGCGCCATCCCGGGGACCACGATCACCCGCGTGTTCCAGCGTCGGCCCAGGGTGGCGATGCACCACCAGCGCAGCGCCTGCGAGGCGACGACGAGCAGCAGCATCGACCACGCCAGCACGGGCGCGACGTCCGGGCGACGCAGGAACGCCTCGAGCAGCATCGCGGCGAGGAAGCCGGTGTGGAGGACGACCATGACGGGGTAGTGGCCGCGCCCCGTCTCGACGCCCCCGCGGGCCAGGCTCCAGGCCGCGTTGCGCTTCGACACGACCAGCTCGGCCAGGCGCTCGAGGGCCACGATCAGGACCACGACGGTGAAGGCGGCCAGGGACGTCACGACTCCTCCTCGCGGGCCCGGAGCAGCACCAGCTCGGAGCAGAAGCCCGGCCCCATGGCCAGGAGCATCCCGTGGCTCCCCGGCGGCGGCGGCCGGTCACGCAGGGTGTCCTCGAAGACGTGGAGCACCGAGGCCGACGAGAGGTTGCCGATCCGGGCGAGTGAGGCGCGGGTCAGCGACACGTCGTGCTCGCTCAGCCCCAGGGAGTCGCGCACGGCGTCGATCACCTTCGGCCCGCCGGGGTGGCAGACCCACCACCCGACGTCGTCGAGGGTGAGCCCGTGGTCGGCCAGGAAGGCCTCGACGTCGCCGCGGATGTAGCGGTGGACGACGTTCGGGACCTCCGCGTCGAGCACGATCTTGAGGCCCCGGTGGCTCACGTCGAAGCCCATGGTGCGCTCGCTGTCGGGGTAGAGGCGGCTGCGTGAGTCGACGACCTCGACCGCGCCCGAGCCGCGCGGGCCGTGGGCGACGACCGCCGCCGCCCCGTCGCCGAAGAGGCCGCTCGCGACGAGGTTGGCGACCGACGTGTCGTCGCGTTGGACGGTGAGCGAGCACAGCTCCACCGTCACGAGCGCCGCCACGTGGTCGGGGTGTCCGGCCAGGTAGTCGTGGAGGCGGGCGATGCCGGCCGCGCCGGCGACGCAGCCCAGTCCCACCAGCGGGGTGCGGCGTACGTCGGGCCGCAGCCCCAGCACCCCGGCGATGCGCGCGTCGAGGCTCGGCACGGCGAGGCCGGTGACGGTCGCGCAGAAGATCGCGTCGACGTCGCTGGGGGTCAGGTCGGCCGCCTTCAGCGCGTCCTCCAGCGCCTGGGCGCCCAGGGCGACGGCGTGCTCGATGAACAGGTCGTTGGCCTCGCCGAAGTCGCCGAGCGCGGCGTAGTCGCCGATCGGGAGCACGAGGTGGCGCTGGTCCACCCCGGCGTTGGCGTGGAGCCGGCGCAGGACCCGTTGGTCGAGGTCGCCGCGGGCGATGACCTCCGCGAAGGCGTCGGTGACCTCCGCCTGGCTGTGACGGTGGGGCGGGAGCGCCCCCCGCACCGCGCTGATCTCCATCATGTCGCTGCTCCTCGCTTCGTCAGCAGGCTGGTGGCGAGCCCCGTCGCCAGCCGGCGCGTGATGCGGCCGTCGCCCAGACCGAGCTCGACCAGGGCGTCGAAGGCGTGCCGGTCACGGGCGGCCGCGTCGATCCCGGCACCGACCACCGTGGGGGACCGGCTCAGCCGCGCGGCGGCCCACGTGTGGTGGAGGTGGCGGCCGAGCAGGCGCCGTACGTCGCGCCGGTAGAGGTCGCCGGCCGCGCCGGGAGCTCCCTCGCGCAGGGCGCGGACCGCGGCCCGGCCCGCGGCTGCTCCGGTGGCGACGGCGTAGTAGATGCCCTCGCCGGTCATGGGGTTGACCAACCCGGCGGCGTCGCCGGCCAGGAGCACCGGGCCGGCGGGCTGGACGCCGCCCCACGCCCAGCCCGACAGGGGCAGCGGGTGGCCGCGCCACTGCCGGCCCTGCGGGACGCTGCCCGGGAGCAGCTCCTCGAGCTGGTCGAGCAGCAGCGCGCGCGTGGGTGGGTCGGCGCCACCGACGAGCTCGCCGTAGCCGACGTTGGACCACCCGTCGCCCCGGTCGAAGGACCAGGCGTAGGAGGGCTGGCGGCGCTCGCCGTAGCGGATGACCTGGCGCTCGGCACGGCCCGGCGGGGTCGGCGCGTAGCCGCGCAGGGCCACGGCGCGCTGGCCGGCAGGCGTCCGGCCCAGGGCCCGGGCCACCGCGGAGTGGGCCCCGTCGGCGCCCACCACGACGGCTGCCTCCAGCCCGTCGTCGAGCAGCACCCGGTCGTCGGCGGCCACGACGCGGCGCACGCGGTGTCGACGCAGCAGGGCTCCCGCCACGGTCGCCCGCTCGACCAGACGGGCGTCGAGGACCTCGCGTGGGACGACGTGGACGGGACGGCCCATCGCCCCGGCGACCTGCCGCGACCCCCGCGAGAGCTCCAGCCGTGTCAGCGGAGCCCACCCGTCGACGACGTCGGCCGCACCCAGCGGACGGAGCACCTCGAGCACGTGCGGCGCGATCCCGTCGCCGCAGCTCTTGTCCCGCGGGAAGTCGTGCCGGTCGACCAGCAGCACCCGCAGGCCGGGCTCGGCCCGCAGTGCGGCCAGGGCGGCCACGCTGCCGGCCGGACCGGCACCCACCACGGCGAGGTCGAAGGACTCCCGCGCGGTCACGCAGCGACCACCAGCAGCACGACGTCGAGCGCGGCGATCGCGATGGCTGCGCGGAACGGCCAGCGGCCCCGACCGGTCAGGGCCGCGACGGCGCAGCCGGCGACCAGCACGGCCACGGTGGCCCGCGCGGCGAGGGAGACCTCCGGCACCGACAGCACGAGCGGCAGCGTCGCCGCACCCAGGGCGGCGACGGCGAGCACGGTCGAGCGCCGCGCCCCGAGGCGGTGGGGGAGGCCGCGCACCCCGGTCGCGGCGTCGTCCGCCAGGTCGGGCACGGCGTTGAGCAGGTGGGCGCCGACGCCCAGCAGCGCCGCCGCCAGCAGGACCGACCACGCGGGCCACCCGCCTGGATCGGCGAGGGAGACGAAGCCCGGGAGGAGGCCGAACGCCACGGCGTACGGGACCCACGAGAGGGCGGTGGCCTTGAGGCCCAGGTCGTAGGCCCATCCCGCCGCGACGCAGACCAGGTGCACGAGCCCGGCGAGCAGGCCGGTGGCCAACGAGAGCACCACGGTCGCCACCAGCGCGAGGGCGCACGCCGCGCGCACCACGGACAACGGGACCTCGCCGGTGGCCACCGGCTTGTCCGCGCGTCCGACCTGCCGGTCGCGCGCGACGTCGACGACGTCGTTGCACCACCCGATGGACAGCTGGCCGGCGAGCACCGCGGCCGCCACCAGGGCGAGGACGTCGGCGGGCTGCCCCAGCGACATTGCGTAGGCCGACGCCAGGGCGGTCACGGCGACCGTGGGGCCCGGGTGGCTGGCGCGCACCAGGGCCAGCACCTGGCGCCCCGCCGGAGCGCGTCCCGCGGTCGGGGCCTGCGTCATGCCCTCGACGCTACGCCGCCGCCGCCAACGCGGCCTCGCCCCTCGGGGTCAGAAGACGTTGAAGGGGCGGAACTGGACCGAGAGGCGCGGGCCGGCCGAGGCGACCTTGGGGACGGCGTGCTCGAAGGTGCGCTGGCAGGTCCCGCCCATGACGACCAGGTCGCCGTGACCCATCTCGACCGAGAGCGACTCGCCACCGCCGCGCGGGCGGAGCGCGAGCCGGCGGGGGTCGCCGACGGACACGATGGCGACCATCGTGTCGTGGGTGGAGCCGCGGCCGATGGTGTCGCCGTGCCAGGCGACGCTGTCGCGGCCGTCGCGGTAGTAGCAGCAGCCGGCCGTCCGGAACCGCTCGCCGAGCTCGGGCTCGTAGTGGTCGCCGAGGGCCTCGCGAGCGGCCGTCAGCGCGGGGTGGGGCAGCTCCTCGCCGATCATGTAGGTGTAGAGCAGGCGCGGGATGTCGACGATGCGGTCGTACATCTCGCGGCGCTCGATGCGCCACGGGACGTCGCGCACCAGCGTCGCGAGGACGTCGTCGGCGTCGGGCAGCCACGCGCGCTGCACGTCGAGCCACGCGCCGCGGCCGAGGTCGGTGCGGTCGGGCGCCAGCGGGCCCGGACCACCGGTCTGGAGACCCGACTCGAAGAGGTCCGCCTGGAACTGCATGGCCCGACGCTAGCACTCGATCGAACACGTGTTCGGTAACAGGTTGTCCATTTTTCCGCGCGTTGCGTCCGGTGGCCCATACCATGCCAGACGTGGAGGGGCTCATGACTGGTACCGGCGTGCCGAAGCACGTACAGGTCCGGGAGTACGTGCGAGGGCTGCTGCGTGACGCAGAGCCCGGCACCGCGGCGCCCTCGGAGCGCGAGCTGGTCCACCAGTTCCACGTCGCCCGGATGACCGTCCGGCAGGCCATGGACGCCCTGGTGGGCGAGGGGCTGCTCGAGCGGATCCCGGGTCGGGGCACCTTCGTCGCCCAGCCGCGCCGCGACGTCGGCCGGCTGCTGAGCTATTCGGAGGAGATGGCGGCCCGCGGCCTCCTCGCCGAGTCCCAGACCCTGCTGGCCCGTCGTGAGCAGGCCGGCCCCGGTGTCGCCCGCGCGCTCGGCGTGACCCCCGGCGACGCGGTCATCCACTGGAAGCGGCTGCGTCGGGCCGACGGGCTGCCGATGTGCCTCGAGGACGCCTACCTCAACGAGGTGCTGCTGCCGGGCTTCCTCCAGTCGGGCATGCCGACCAGCCTCTACGACGCCCTCGACTCGCGCGGCCTGCGCCCGACCTGGGCCGAGGACTCCATCGCCGCCGACATCGCCGGCCAGCAGGAGGCCGAGCTCCTGGAGGTCGCCCAGGGCAGTCCGGTGCTGCGCCAGTCGCGGCGCGCGATCGCCGAGGAGAAGGTCGTCGAGGTGTCGCGCTCGGTCTATCGCGCCGACCGCTTCACCTGGTGGGTCCAGCTCGGCGAGGACCACTGACCCGACGCTGATCCGGGTCCGTCACCCGTCCAGCCGGCCCAGTGCGGCCACCGCCTGACCCGACTCCTCGCACACCCACCACGGGTCGGGACCGCCGAGGTCGGGCTGGATGTGCAGCGCGTGCTCCGGCGCGTCACCGCAGGTCCGGCACACGGGCCAGCGCTCGCCGCCGTCGAGCGCGGCGTCCTGGACGTCCTGGGCGACCAGGCCCGCGACGTAGATCGCGCCCTCGGGCCACTGCTCGGCCCACCACCGGCGTGAGGAGACCGCGTCCTCCAGCGCCGAGACCAGGTCGGGGGTGGCGCGCTGGCGGGCGGCGAGGTCGGCGAGGACCTGGGCTCGCGCGGAGAGGTACAGCCGGTGGTCCACCCCTCGATTGTGCCGCGCCGGTGGGCGCGGCGACACCCGGTCGGGTGAGGGCGGCCCTACCGTGGGGGCATGGCCCAGGCCCTGCTGGAGGTGCTGGTCCGCCACCCCGGTGACGTGGCGGGCGCCGACGAGGGTGGCGCCGACCGGCTCCACCTCGTGGGCGAGGCCGACCTCTCACCCGAGCCGGCCCTGGTCTCCGCGGTCTGTCGCGAGTCCGAGCTCCCGGTCCACGTCCGGCTGCGGCTCAACGACACCTGGACCACGACGGGCGGCGAGCTCGCACGGCTGGTCGGCCTCGCCGAGGACTTCCTGCGCTGCGGTGCGGCGGGCCTCTCCTTCGGCTTCCTCGACCCCGACCTCCGCGTCGACGTCGAGGTCACCACCCACGTCGCCGAGGCGATGGTCGGCGTGCCCTGGGTCTTCCACCGCGGCTTCGACGACGCCCTCGAGCCGGAGCGCGCGTGGGCCACGGTCCTCGAGATCCCCGGCTTGGTCGGCGTGCAGTCGGCGGGGTCGCCCCGCGGCCTCGCGGTCGGCTACGACGACCTGCTGGCGCTGGCCACCCGCTGGCCGCGGATCGCCGAGCGGCTGGTCGCCGCCGGCGGGCTCGCCGGCGAGCACGTCCCCTGGCTGGTCCGGGTCGGCGTCCGCTCCTTCCAGGTCGGGGCGCAGGTGCGCCCGGGCGGCACGGACAAGGCCTACGTCGACGCCGGGCACGTCCGGTCGTGGCGGCTGCTCCTCGACGACGCGGTCGCGCTCGCCGAGAGGTCCGCGTCGGCCGGATGATCCTCATCGACCCGCCGCTCGCGGAGGGGCGTGGCCGACTCTGGTCGCACCTCGCCAGTGACACCTCCTACGACGAGCTCCACGTCTTCGCCCGCGAGGCCGGCATCCCCGAGCGCGGCTTCGACCGCGACCACTACGACGTGCCCGAGGAGTGGTACGACGCGATGGTCGAGCTCGGCGCCACGCCCGTGTCGTCCCGTGAGCTGGTCTCGCGGCTGATCGCCGCGGGGCTGCGGCGCCGCAAGACCGAGACGTGAGTCAGGACCGGGTGAGCGTGACGTCGGCCTGGCTCCACGAGCAGCTGCACTCGCCGGAGCCGCCCGGACGGTAGACGAACCGGCCCTCACCACGGGGCTGGGTGGCGCCCCGGCGCCCGCGCAGGGTGACGGTGACGGTGAGGCCCTCGGCGTCGGCGGCCCCGACGCCCTCGGGGGGCTCGAGGATCATCGTGGTGCCGGCCGTTCCCTCGATGGGCTGGCACCCCCACCCCTCGACGCAGGCGGTGGCGTGCACCGGGTGTTCCGTCGAGATCCCGGCGAGGCCCAGGGACACCGGCGGCGCGCAGGGCCGCAGCTGACCGTCGTGCTGCCGCACCCCGCCAGGAGAGCGGCGGCTGCGGCGACCACGACCCGCGCCGCCCTCACGGCGCGTCCCGCAGCCGGGCGAGCTCCGCCGCGACGTTGTCGCGGGCGGCGTCCTCCCAGAGGTCGCGGGCCCGCTGGGTCGCGAAGAGCGCGGGCCGGGACAGCAGCTCGGCGAGGATCGCGCCGCGACCGGCGACGAAGTCGGCGTCGGACACGTGGGCGAAGTCGGCGCGGACGTCGGCGGCGTAGTCGGCGTAGCGGTCCGCGGGTGCGGCGAGGATCGCGAGGTCCGCGTCGCAGAGCAGTCGCCCGGGCTCGTCGTCGGCCGCCGGGTCATGGCGCTCGGTCACGCGCACCAGCCGCGCGACGGCCGGCCCCAGGTCGGCGGGCAGGGCCCGTTCCGCCCACTGCGCCGACCGCTCCTCGTCACCCGGTCGGCCCTCGTAGACCGCGTCGTGGAACCAGGCGGCGAGGCGGACGACGTCGTCGTCGCAGCCGAGGTCGTCGAGCCGGTCGAGCACCTCGGCGAGGTGGCGCAGGTCGTGGTAGCCCCGCCCCGTCCCGTACGCCGCCAGCAGCTCGTCGCGCAGGGAGTCGTGGTCCGGGAGCGGCCAGCGGGCGGCCAGGTCAGCCGGCATCGGCGAGCTCGCGGGCGGAGTCACGGCCCGGCGTCATCACCCACCGGATCGTGCCGGTGGCCGCGGTCCCGAGGGCGCGGACGACGGTCCGCTCGGAGACCGGCAGCCACGGCAGCCGGAGTGGTCGGCGGGTCCAGCGGGGGAGCAGGCCCACGGCGGCGGCGACGAGCACGCCGTAGGCGGGTCGGGCGACGACCGACAGCGGCGGGCGCAGCACGACGTACTTCACGGCCTCCTGGGCGTGCTCGGTCGCGCGCAGCTCGGGGCGGAACGACTCGATCCGGTCGGCGAGCTCCGCCTCGGTCGTGGGCGGGTCCAGGACGCCGAGCCGGCGGGCGACCTCGCCGGTCTGCCGGACGTACTCGTCGCGGCCGGCCTGGTCGAGCGGCCGTCGGCCGTAGACCTGGTGGGCGGCCAGGAAGCTGTCGACCTCGGCGACGTGGACCCACTCGAGCAGGTGGGGGTCGTCGGCCCGGTAGGGCGTGCCGTCGTCGAGGACCCCGGTGACCCGCTCGTGGATGCGCCGCACGGCCGCGACGGCCGCGGCCGCGTCGTCCTCGTGGCCGAAGGTGGTCACCGCGAGGAACCGGCTGGTGTTGGCGAGGCGGCCGAGCATGTCGGTGCGGTAGTCGGAATGCTCGGAGACCGCGGTCATCGCTGCCGGGTGGAGGGTCTGCAGCAGCAGCGCCCGCAGACCGCCGACGTACATCGCGGCGTCGCCGTGGACGATGCCGATCGGGGACGCCGGGTCGAACCACCGCGGTCCGGGGCGGCCGTGGATGCGCTCGCGGTGCTTCGGTCCGTCGGGTCCGGCGGTGAGGCGGAACAGGGCGTCGCCGAGTCGTGCGCGCACCGTCATGGGTCCGAATCTACGGGGCCGGACCTAGTCACAGGTGGAGGTGCTGATGTCGTCGGGGAGCGGGCAGCGGCGGTAGTCCCAGTCCTTCCCGGCCGCCTCGCGCCGGTCGACGAAGATCTCCAGCGGGCCGCCCGGGTTGACCCGGTAGTAGACGGCGTAGCGGCCGTCGGGCAGCTCGCTGGTCACGATCAGCTCTGCCTCGTCGCCGGCATCGGCCGCCGCCTGGAGGCAGTCGAAGGAGCCGGGCCGCGGGGCGGCCGAGCCCCCGGTGACGGCGAGGTCGCAGGCAGCGATCGGGCTGCGGGTGAGGAAGCGCTGCTCGATCTGGGCCTGGGTGCGCACCGGACCCAGGTCGTCCGGGAACGCCTCGGCGGCCGCGGGCGGCTCGGGTGGTGCCACGTCGTCCGGGGCGGTGGCCGGGCCGCTGCCGGAGAGTCGCAGCAGGGCCACGAGCAGCCAGACGAGGACGGACATGCCGACACGGTAGGGCGCGGGGTCCGTCGAGGTGCCCGAACCGGACAGAATGGCCCGGTGGTCGCGCCGCTGGTCCTCCTCGCCGTCGTCGCCGGCGCCCACGCCGGCTTCCAGGTCACGGTCACCGCGATGGTCTATCCCCGCCTGGCCGCGACGACGGCGTCCGAGTGGGACGCGGTCCACGGTGCCCACTCGCGGCGCATCGCGCCCCTCGTCGTGGTGCTCTACGGCGGGCTCGTGGTGGCCGGCGCGTGGGCGGCGTACGACGGGGCAGGCGGCGTGGCGCTCTGGGTCGCGCTGGCGACCGCGGCCGCGACGGTGGTGCTCACCGCCGTGCGGGCGGCTCCGCTCCACGGGAGGCTCGGGCGCACCGGCCCGGACCCCGCCCTGCTGGCGGCGCTGCTGCGCGTGGACCGGTGGCGCGCGGTGCTCGCCCTCGTGGCGCTGGGGGCGGCGGTCGCGGCGCTGGTCGTTGTGGGGTGACCGCGGTCAGTCCTCCGACGGCACGAGGATCCACAGCGCGACGTAGACCAGGAACTGCGGTCCCGGCAGGAGGCAGCTGAGCACGAAGATCAGCCGCATCGTGTTGGGCGTCATGCCGAAGCGGCGGGCGAGGCCGGAGCAGACGCCGGCGACCCAGCGGTCGTCGGCGGGGCGGTGGAGCGAGCGGGTCGTGAGCGTGTTCATGCCTCGATCCTCGCTCGCACCCGTCCCGAAATCAGCCCCGAGACGCCGATCTCAGGGAGGAGTCAGGGGCCGGGTTAGGGTCACGCCATGTCCGGTCGCGCCCGTCGTCCCGTCGACGCACGACGCGACGAGATCCTGTCGGCCACCGTCACCCTGATCGACCGCGACGGGCTCGCGTCGGTCCGCGTCTCCGACGTGGCGGCCGAGCTGAGCGTGAGCCAGTCGCTGGTCTTCTACCACTTCGGCACCAAGGACGACCTCGTCGCGGAGGCGCTCGCCCACGCCGTCGAGCGCGATCTCGCCCGCATCGACGCCGCCGTGGCCCCCGCCGACCCGGTCGCGCGGATGCGCGGGCTGCTCAAGGTCTACGGCCCGACCGGCACGGCCATCGGCTGGCGGGTGTGGATCGACGCCTGGGCGCTCGCCCAGCGCGAGCCCCACGTCCGGTCGGTCCTGCGGCGGCTCGACGGCCGGTGGGAGGCAGCGCTGCTGCAGGTCGTCGAGGCGGGCGTGGCGTCGGGCGCCTTCACCTGCCCCGACCCCGGCGCCGCCGTGCGCCGCACCTCGGCGCTGCTCGACGGCCTCTCGGTCGCGACCCTCGTCTATCGCACCGTCACCCGCACCCAGCTGCGGGCCTGGGTCGCGGCCCACGTCGCCCACGAGCTCGGCGTGGAGGTCGAGGTCCTCACACCAGCCAGGTGACGGCGTGGTCGGGGTCGGTCAGCGCCGGCCGGTCCATGCGGTAGGCCGTCAGGTCGGTCGCCGACGATCCGGTCGTGACGACGTCGGCCAGCAGTCGGCCGAAGGTCGGCGCGAACTTGAAGGAGTGGGCTGCGCCGAGCCCGACGACGACCCGCTCGTGACCCGGCACCGGCGACAGCACGAAGTCGCGGTCCGGGGTGAGCGTGTAGAGGCAGCGGCGGGAGCGGACCGGCGCGCCCGACCCGGGCAGCAGGTCGCCGAGGAAGCGGTGGAGCCGGGCGCGCATCAGCTCGTCGACCGGGTCGTCGCCGACGCGTGACTCGGGGTCGACCGGCGGACCGCCGCAGTCCTGGGCGGCCTTGACCGTCGGCTCGCCGTAGGTCGGGAACCCGTAGTAGGACGGGTCGTCCATCCAGATCCACAGCGGCAGCTCGCCCGGTGAGAACCGCACCGGGTCGTCCGGCGCGAAGTAGGTGACCTGCTCCCAGGTCGTGACGAGCGGGACGTGGACGCCGAGGTGGCCGAGCACGTCGTTGGCCCACGCGTCGGCGGTCACCACGACGCCGCCCGCGCGGATCGTCGCGTCCGGGGTGGTGACCTCGACCCCGCCGTCGACCTCGGTGAGGCCGACGACCCGCTGCTGGGGCCGGAGGTCGGCGCCGTGCCGGACGGCCTGCGCCTGCATGGCCGCGGTGCCGCGGGCCGCGGGGACGATCGCAGCGTCGGGCTGCCACAGCGCGAGGACGTCGTCGTCGAGCCGGAACGCCGGCCAGCGGCGCTCGACGTCCGCGCCGTCCATCGCCTCGTAGTCGACGTCCACGGCGTCCATGGACGCGGTGTAGTCGCCGGGCGGGATCGCCGCGTCGACGGGGAAGAGGTCGAGCCCGCCGGTCGTCGTCACGAGGGACTCGCCGCTGGCACCCTCGAGGTCCGCCCAGTCGGCGTAGGCCTCGAGCGTCAGCTCGACGTAGGCGGGTGTGTGATAGCTGTGCCGCAGGATCCGGCTCGTGTCGTGGCTCGCGCCGCGGTCGTGGCCCAGCGCGAAGCGCTCGAGCCCGACGACCGAGTGGCCGCGGCGGGCGAGGTGCCAGGCGGCGGAGCTCCCGAGCGCCCCCAGCCCGACGACGACGTAGTCGACCTGGTCAGCCACGGTGCGCCTCCAGCAGGGGCAGCAGCCACCGTCGGATGTCGAGGCTGTCGTCCTCCATCGGGGCGAACCAGCCCTGCGTGTAGGAGCGTGACGACATCCCGCGCTGGACCGCCTCGCAGATCGCCCAGTCCTGCTGGTTGACGAGGTCCCACAGGTCACCGGCGTCGCTCGGGTCGAAGGTCGCCTGCCGCTGCTCGTCCGGGTGGAAGAGCAGCGAGCAGGTCACCCGGGTCCGGTCGACGGCGAGCGGCTCGAGGACGAAGGCGGCGACGTGGTCGGCCGACGCCGAGACCATCAGGTTGGGGTAGACGAGGTCACCCTTGTGGCGCACCCGCTCGTCCTCGTCGAGCCCCGGCAGGGGTGCGCGGTCCGTGGTGCCGGTCGTCGTGAAGGTCCACGCCCCCTCGCGGTGGGGGATGCCCCGGTCCCACTCGAGGTCGCTGCCGCCGCCGGCGAACGACGGCACCAGTCGCGACAGCTCGGGGTGCACCGGACCGCAGTGGTAGCACTCGTTGTAGTTCTCGAGCAGCACCTTGTAGTTGGCCGCGACGTCATAGGTCAGCACCTGCCCGGTGACCAGCCCCCCGAGGTCGTAGTTCGCGAGCATCGACTGGGCGTGGTCGGTCTGCACGCCCAGCGGCCCGGCGGCGTCGGGGGAGAGGTGGACGAACACGAAGCCGCCCCACGTCGCGACCCCGACCGGCGTGAGGGAGAACGCCGCCGGGTCGGGCACGTCGGTGTGCGGGGAGCGGAGCAGCCGGCCGTCGAGGCCGTAGGTCCAGGAGTGGTAGGGACAGCGCAGCGCCGACGCCTCGCCCGCGGGCTGGTCCGGCGGCCGCAGCTGGCAGCCGCGGTGGCGGCAGACGTTGTACGCCGCGTGCAGGACGCCCTGCTCGTCGCTGGTGAGCAGCACCGACTCGCCCGCGACGTCGACCGTGGCGGCCCGCCGGGGCGCGGCCAGCCCGAGGTCGTCGAGCCGCCCGGCGGCGTACCACTGGCCGAAGAGGACGGCCTCGCGCTCGACGGCCCACGCCGCCGTGTCGACGTACATCTCCCGCGGCAGTGCCGCCTGCAGACCCTCGGCCATCCCGCCTCCGTTACTGAGTCTTGGATCAGTAGAGAGCAGGATCCCAGTGCTGTCGACCGATGTCGAGCGATAACCTCACCCTCGTGCGCACCACTCCGTTCCACCCCCGCCTGAGCGAGCTCAACGACCAGGGGCTCTACACCCACTGGCAGGGCACCCTGTCGCCCCTGCGCTACTCCCACGCGCCGAAGCACGAGTACTTCGCCGTGCGGAACTCGGTCGGGGTCTTCGACACCTCCCCGCTCTACAAGTACGCCGTCACCGGCCCGGACGCCGAGAAGCTGCTGGCCGGGGCGCTCGTCCGCGACATCCGGACCTGCAAGCCCGGCCAGGCCCACTACACCGCGTGGTGTGACGACCGCGGCTACGTCATGCACGACGGGGTCGTGTTCCGCCACTCGGCCGACGAGTTCCTGCTGACGGCCGGCCGGCCGGCGCTGTCGTGGTTCCAGGAGCTGGCCACCGGGCTGCGGGTCGAGCTCGAGGACGTCACCGACCGCTACGGCATGCTCGCCGTCCAGGGGCCGCGGTCGCGGGCAGTCCTGGGCGCGCTGACCCCGGAGGCGGAGCAGCTCGGCTACTTCGACCACGTCCCGGCCAAGGTCGCCGACGTCCCGGTCACGCTGTCGCGCACCGGCTACACCGGCGACCTCGGCTACGAGCTGATGGTCGAGGCCGACGACGCGGTGGCCGTGCTCGACGCCGTCCTCGAGGCCGGACGCACCCACTCGATCCGGCCCTTCGGCGAGGAGGCGCTGATGACGCTGCGGATCGAGGCCGGCCTCCCGCTCGTCGACGTGGAGTGGCACGACGCGCGGTTGTCGATGGCCGACTCCGAGTGCGTGACGCCGAAGGAGCTCGGCCTCGGCTGGATGCTCCGCGGGGTCCGCGACGGGTCGCGCCGCTTCGTCGGCTCCGAGGCGATCCGCCGCGAGCTCGTCGACGGCACCTCGCGCTGGGCGACGACCGGCCTCGTCGTCGACCCCCACGACTGGGACCGGCTCCACCGCGAGGCCGGGCTGTTCCCGACGAAGTCCGAGCACCCGCTGTCCTACGAGTCGATGGTCCTCGACGACCACAACACCGAGGTCGGCTACTGCACCTCGTTCGTCTACTCGCCCGTCCTCCAGAACCACATCGGCATCGCCCGGGTCCGCCCCGACCTCGCCGCCGCCGGCACCGACCTGCGGCTCGAGCTCGCGATCGCCCACCACAACACGACGGTCCGGGTCACCACGACCTCGATGCCGTTCTTCGACCCATCCCGGAAAAAGGACCAGTGAAGAAGGCCTGATGTCATCACACGAGTACGACGCGATCGTCGTCGGCGGCGGCCACAACGGCCTCACCCACGCGGCCTACCTCGCCAAGTCGGGCCTGAGCACGCTCGTCCTGGAGAAGAACGACCTCGTCGGCGGCGCCGCCATCACCGAGGAGCTGATGCCGGGCTTCTCCTTCACGACGTTCTCCTACGCGCTGAGCCTGCTGCGGCCCGAGATCATCCACGAGCTCGACCTGGTGAAGCACGGCTTCCTGCCGCTGATGATGCCGTCGTCGTTCCACCCGACCGGCGACGGCGACTACCTGCTCTTCGGCGACGACCACGCCCAGAACCTCCAGGAGATCCGGCGCCACTCGCCGCGCGACGCCGACGCCTACGAGCGCTACCACCGCGACCTCGACAAGGCCTGCCAGGCGGTCCGGCCGCTCTTCGACAACCCACCGCCCAACCTGTGGGGCAGCGACCCGCAGGACGCGGTCGACGTGAAGTGGCTGCTCGACCACCTCGGTGGCATCGACCGGTCGACCATGCACGACGTCGTGCGGCTGCTGACCGGCTCGGCCGCCGACTGGCTCGACGACTACTTCGAGCACGAGGCGATCAAGGGCTACCACGCGTCCTCGTCGATCATCGGCTCGAAGGTCGGCCCGATGTCGCCGGGCTCCGCGCTGGTGCTGCTGTTCCACAAGATGGGCGAGCACGACGGCCACCTCGGCTCGTGGGCGTTCCACAAGGGCGGCAACGGCGGGTTCACCCAGGTCCTCGCCCGCGCGGCCACGGCCTTCGGCGCCGAGATCCGGCTCGGCGCGCAGGCCTCCTCGGTCCTCACCGAGAACGGTCGGGCCGTCGGCGTCGTGCTCGAGGACGGCACCGAGTTCCGCGCGCCGGTCGTGGTCTCGGCGCTCGACCCCCGGCGTACGTTCCTCGACCTCGTCGAGCCCCGCGAGCTCCCGCTCGACCTCGTCGACAACGTGCGGCGGATGAAGTTCCGCGGGGTGTCGTCGAAGGTGAACTTCGCGCTCGACTCGCTGCCGGTCTTCCCGGCGCTCAAGGACACCGTCGACCACTTCGGCGGCTTCCTCAACATCGGCCCGACGATCGAGTACGTCGAGAAGGCCTTCGACGCCGCGAAGTACGGCTGGTACTCCGAGCGGCCCTTCATCGATGCCGCGGTGCAGTCGGTCGTCGACCCCGACATGGCGCCGCCGGGCAAGCACGTCATGTCGTGCTTCGTGCAGTACGCCCCCTACGAGCTGCGCGGGTCCGACTGGGAGACCGAGCGGCAGGCGTTCGGCGACAAGGCCCAGGCCGTCCTCGAGGAGCACTTCCCGGGCTTCGGTGACCTGGTGCTCCACCGCGAGGTCGTCACGCCCGTCGACATCGAGGCCCGCACCGGCCTCAGCGAGGGCAACATCTTCGCCGGCGAGTTCCTCGCCCCGCAGATGTACTTCTTCCGCCCGGCCCCCGGCTGGAGCCAGTACCGGACGCCGATCGACGGCTACTACCAGTGCGGCTCCGGCACCCACCCCGGCGGCTGCGTCATCGGCTCGCCCGGCCGGCTCGCCGCCCAGCAGGTGCTGCGCGACTCCGCCCGCTGACCGCGGCGTGTGCCTGAGACCGGGGCGGACCGTCGTACCCGACCTGAGCGTCGTGATCTCGCGATCTCACGACGCTCGTGTCGGGTACGACGAGGTCAGGGCTGCCGCTTGACGAGGTGGAGCAGGGCGTCGCGGCCGGTGTCGACCAGCGCGTAGCGGCGCGACCCCTCGCGGCCGTGGAGCACGAGGACGGTGCGCCGGTCGTCGCGGTCCTCCAGCTCCCACCAGCCGGTGTCGGCGATCCGCTTGTCGTCGTCCTCGTAGGTCGCGTGGTCGAGCTCGTGGTCGTCGACCGGGACCGCGAGCCGGTCGTGGCGGGCGTCGGTCGGGAGTCCCTTGGGCACGGCCCACGACCGCAGCACGCCGTCCTCCTCGAGCCGCAGGTCGTAGTGGTGCTGCGGCTTGTCGTGCTCGTGGAGCACGAAGACGGGCCGGGACTCCTCGCTCACAGGTCGACGGCGTCGAGGATCCGGTAGGCGTAGCCCTGCTCGGCGAGGAACCGCTGCCGGTTGGCGGCGAACTCCGCGTCGACGGTGTCGCGGCTGACGATCGCGTAGAACCGCGCGACCTTGCGCTGGCCGTCGTGGACCTCGCCGGGCCGGAGCAGCCGGCCGAGCCGCTGCGCCTCCTCCTGGCGCGACCCGAACGAGCCCGACACCTGGATCGCCACCGCCGCCTCGGGGAGGTCGATGGAGAAGTTGGCGACCTTGCTGACCACGAGCAGCGAGAGCTCGCCGGAGCGGAAGGCGTCGAAGAGCCGCTGCCGCTCCTTGACCGGGGTGTCGCCCTTGATCACCGGCGCGTCGAGGTCGGCACCGATCTCGTCGAGCTGCTCGAGGTACTGGCCGATGACCAACGTCGGCTCGCCCTGGTGCTGCTTGACGAGCTGCTCGGCGACGCGGGTCTTGGCGGCGGTGCAGGCCGCGAGCCGGTAGCGCTCCTCGGGCTCGGCGGTCGCGTAGGCGATCCGCTCGCCCTCGGGCAGGGTCACGCGGACCTCGACGCAGTCGGCCGGCGCGATCCAGCCCTGCGCCTCGATGTCCTTCCACGGCGCGTCGTAGCGCTTGGGCCCGATGAGGGAGAACACGTCGCCCTCGCGGCCGTCCTCGCGCACCAGCGTCGCGGTGAGGCCGATCCGGCGGCGGGCCTGGAGGTCTGCGGTCATCCGGAAGATCGGCGCCGGGAGCAGGTGGACCTCGTCGTAGATGACGAGACCCCAGTCGCGCGCGTCGAAGAGCTCGAGGTGGGAGTAGACGCCCTTCCGGCGGGTCGTCATCACCTGGTAGGTCGCGATGGTGACCGGGCGGATCTCCTTGACCGTGCCGGAGTACTCCCCGATCTCGTCCTCGGTCAGGCTGGTGCGCTTGAGCAGCTCGGTCTTCCACTGCCGCGCGGACACCGTGTTGGTGACCATGATCAGCGTGGTCGCGCGGGCGTGGGCCATGGCGGCGGCGCCGACGATCGTCTTCCCGGCGCCGCAGGGGAGCACCACGACGCCCGACCCGCCGTGCCAGAACGACTCGGCGGCGTCGCGCTGGTAGTCGCGGAGCTCCCAGCCGTCCTCGGCGAGGTCGATCTCGTGGGCCTCGCCGTCGACGTAGCCGGCGAAGTCCTCGGCCGGCCAGCCCAGCTTGAGCAGCGCCTGCTTGAGGTTGCCGCGCTCGGAGGCGTGGACCACCACGGTGTCGTCGTCGATCCGGGTGCCGAGCATCCCCGCGACCTTCTTGGCGCGCAGGACCTCCTCGAGCACCGGCCGGTCGTTGCTGGCCAGCACGAGGCCGTGGACGGGGTGCTTCTCGAGCCGGAGCCGGCCGTAGCGCGCCATCGTCTCGGCGACGTCGACCAGCAGCGCGTGGGGCACGGCATAGCGGCTGTAGGTCAGCAGCGTGTCGACGACCTGCTCGGCGTCGTGGCCCGCGGCACGCGCGTTCCAGAGACCCAGCGGGGTGAGGCGGTAGGTGTGCACGTGCTCGGGGCTGCGCTCGAGCTCGGCGAAGGGTGCGATCGCCTTGCGGCAGCCGGGGGCCTGCTCGTGGTCGACCTCGAGCAGCAGCGTCTTGTCCGACTGGACGATCAGGGGGCCGTCGTTCATCCCCGCAAGCGTACGGTCCACCGCCTACAGTGCGCCCGTGGGCAAGATCCTCGGGCGTCCTGTCGTGCTCCTGCCACTCGGCGTGGTGGCCCTGCTGGTGGGGCTGCTGGTCGCCCTCAACAGCATCGGTGCCGGGCGGTGGGGCGGGGTGGTCGAGGCCGGGACGGCGTGCGAGTCGCCCGGCCAGGAGATGTGCCTGGTCCGCGACGACGTCTCGCTCGACGGGCCGCACTCCTCACGACGGTCGGCCGGTGACGACTGGGACCTGACCCCGGCGTCCGGCGAGCCGGAGGAGGTCTCGCTCCCCGGGGACGCGCTCGACGACGTCGCTGCCCGCGAGGGCGTGATGCTCTCGCAGCCGGACGGGGACGTCGTCGGCGTGGAGGTCGACGCCGTCACGACCGGCACCACGTGGGTGGGTGGCTACGGCGTCCTGCAGCTGCTCGGGCTCGGGCTGATGGTGCTCAGCCTCGGCGCGGGACTGGTGCTGGTCGCCCTCCGGATGCGCCGCTCGACCGGCTCGTGGAGCGCCCACGAGTCGGTGCAGCAGCACGGCTCCGCACTGCTCGCGCTCCCGGTCGTCCTCGGGTTGGTGCTCTGGATGGCCCCGCGCTTCATCTGGTGACGACCGCAGTCGCGTCCCGCTCCTCGTCCCTCACGACGTACGCCGCCAGCCCGGCCGCCTCGCACGCGGCGACGGTCAGCGCCGACTGTCCGCGGCTGGTCTCGATCACGAGCCGGCCCCCGGGCCGCAGCCACCCGCCGACGCCCGCGGCCACCCGCCGGTGCAGGTCGACGCCGTCGGGGCCGCCGTCCAGCGCGTGGAGCGGCTCGTGGTCGCGCGCCTCCGGCGGCATCGAGGAGATGGCGTCGGTCGGGACGTAGGGCGCGTTCACGACCACCACATCGAAGGACCCGTGCAGGTCCGGCGGCAGCCCGTCGTAGAGGTCGCCCTCGACGACCCGGTCCGCGTCGAGGTTCCGCCGGGCGCACGCCACCGCCACCGGGTCGACGTCGCTCGCCCACACCTCGCTCGCCGGCAGCCGGGCGGCGACCGCCGCCCCCACCGCCCCCGACCCGCAACACAGGTCGAGGACGCGCGGTCGCGGTAGTCCGGTTGATTCGTGCTCCGATCCGGGGTCCGGACGAGCACAGATCAACCGGACTACCGTCGCGACCAGCAGCTCCGACCGCACCCGCGGGACGAAGACACCGGGGGTGACCACGACCCGGAGGCCGTCGAAGGCGGCCCAGCCGAGGAGGTGCTCCAGCGGCTCGCCGGCGACGCGGCGCCCGACCAGTGCGTCGAGGACCGCCCCGGACGCGGCCTCGGTCAGCAGCGCGGCCTCCTCCTCGGCGAAGACGCAGCCCGCCGCCCGCAGCCGGGAGACCAGCCGGCCGAGGTCAGACAGCGGACTTCTGCCGCGCGCGGTAGGCCGCGACGTTGGCGCGCGACGAGCACCGGTCGGAGCAGTAGCGGCGCGACTGGTTGGGCGAGGTGTCGACGTAGACGTCGGTGCACCTTGCCTCCGCGCAGACCCCGAGCCGGGTCGGCCCGAGGTCGCAGACCAGCGTCGCGAGCCCGAGCAGCGCCTCGCCGATCAGCAGCTCGGAGACCGTGGCGGCGCGGGTCGCGACGTGGAGGTGGAGGTCGCTGGGGTCGTGGTCGGAGATCATCGGGGTGATCGGGTACTTCTCCATCAGCCCGTTGAGCCCGTCGATGACGCCGCGCACGTCGTCGGTGTCGGACGCCTCGAAGACCGGCCGCAGCTCGCGCTGGAAGCGCCGCAGCACCGTCGCGTCGCGGTCGGTCGCCTGGTCGTGGAGCCAGTCGCGCGCCGGCAGCGTCGCGACGAGGTCGTCGCGGTCGGCGAGCTCGGCGTTGAGCAGCGCCGCCGACGCCTCGGCGTACCGGATGAAGTCCACGACCCGAGCCTACTGCCGGGTGGGTCGCGACGATCCGGCCGCGCGGACCGAGGTCACCCGGTGGATGGCGAAGTGGCGGACGTCGTCGCTCCTCACGTCGTAGGCCGTCAGCTGGCCGCCCTCGACGCGGACCGGCTCGACGAGCCGCTCGGTACGGGTGCCGTGGTTGTCGACGTAGCCGATCGTCACGGCGCTCCCGGTTTCGATCGCCTCGCGCAGCGCGGCCAGCGAGCCGCTCGGCGTCAGCGTCTCGACCGGGCCGACCGGCCGCGTCGACGCGACCTCGTCGCCGCTGCGGATCGCCGCCACGACCTGGGCGGCGTGGGCCGCCTCGCGGGCGACGACGGCGCCGGTCGCGCGCGACGACCGCGGGTTGCGGGCCCGCAGCTGGTCGGGCCGGCTGATCCGGACCGTGCCGTCGGCCGCCTCGACGACCGGCGAGGCGCCGAGGTCGCGCAGCCGGGGGAGCAGCACGTCGAGCGGGGTGTCGGAGATCAGGACCGTGGGTGCGATCCGACGCAGCCCGAGCGTGGCCGCCCGCGGGTGGTGGAGCAGCTCGGTCAGCGCGGTCTCGTCGTCGGCGCGCAGGAACGCCTCGGCGTGGCCGACCCGGATCGTGCCGAAGGTCCGGGCGGCGTCGTCGACGAGGTAGCGCAGCGGCTGCGGCACCTCGGTCGCGGCGACCTCGTCGAGCAGCGCGTGGACCTCCGCCGCCGACCAGCCGACGTCCAGCGCGCGGCGCACGGACCCGGGGGTGAAGCGGTAGACAGTCGCCCCGCCACGCGACTCGACGTCCGCGACGAGGTGGAGCTTGCGTGCGACCGAGGTCTCCAGCGGGCCGGGCGCCACCGCGGTGAGGTCGGCCTGGAGCAGCACCTGCGCCACCGGCTCGGGCAGCAGCGGCGCCAGCACCGACGTCACCTGCTCGTCGTCGCCCGCCACCACGGCCGAGGCGTACGACGCCGCGCCGCCGAGGCCGGTGATCCCGAGTGACGCGGCCTCCTCGACCGCCCACGCGGCGTGGTCGTCGCGGCTGCGGGGCCGCCGGGGTCGCTGCCAGCGCAGCAGGGCGACCAGCGACGGCAGCCCGGTGCCGGCCGCGAGCACCTCGCCCGGCGGCAGGTCGGTCAGGACGGCCAGCACCTGGCGCCGGACCTCGGGGGCCATGGGCGAGACCAGGTCGGGCCCGAGGGCGTTGCGGCCCTTGCCGGCGTGGTCGCGCGTGCCGATCAGGCCGGCCTGTCGCGCCGACTCGAGCCAGCCGCGGGCCAGCCGGAGCCAGCGGGTCGGGAGGTCCTGGCCCACCCAGGCGTCGAACGAGTCGGTCGGCACCCACACCGGGTCGCCGCCGGCGTCGGCGCGGCTGGCGAGCAGCCCGGAGGAGCGGGCGACCTCGACCAGCAGCCCGGCCGTGCGCTCGGTCGTGTGGAGCAGGGTCGCGGTCGCCTTGAGGTCGCGCACAGCCAGCCCGCCCGAGCGCAGCTCGCCCGGCGGGTCGGCGCCCCACGTGTCGAGGAGCAGCTCGACCCGGTGGACGGTCTCGAGCGCGGCCCCGGCGGCCGCCCGGTCGACCAGGGTGGCCCCGCGGGTCGTGGTCGCCACGGTCGGCGGCGCATCGACGGGTTCGCGCGTCGTACGACCGCCACGCAGGGCGATGCCGACCTCGCCGGGGACGACCAGGTAGCCGCCGCGCGGCACGAGCAGCCGACGGTCGAGCAGCTCCTCCAGGGGCCCGTCGGTGCGGCCCGCGGTCGCCTGTCCGCCGTGGGCGTCGACGTGCTCGAGCATCGCCCGGGCGGCGTCACCGAGGCCGGAGAGCCGGTCCTCGACCCCCTCCCGGTCGGCGGGCTCGGCGGAGAGCGGGCGGATGCCGCTGAAGCCGGGTCCACCGGCCCCGACGGACTCCACGACGCCGGTCAGCGGCCGCAGCCCGGCCGGCGACTCCCACACCAGGGCCAGGTCGACCAGCCGCTCGGCCGCGGCGCTCACCGACGCCGCCTCGGCGTGGACCAGCGAGACCAGTGCGTCCACGGAGGTTTGGCCGGCCACCACGAGGGCATCAAGGACGGAGAGCTCGAGTGAGCTCAGCTGGTCGAGCGCCCGGACCACCGAGGCCCGGGTCGCCGCTCGCGAGGCCAGCTGTCCGGAGTCGAGAGGAGCCGGGGTGGCCAGGTCGGGACGGTCGCGCAGCAGCCGGGTGAGCCGGTCGTCCGGCCACCCCCTCAGCTGGTCGGCGAGGGTGCGGTGCCCCTGGCCGGTCGTTCCTGCTCCCGACATCCCTGCCACGCTACCGGGCGCGCGGGTGGCGCGAGGCCGTACGCTGCTGAGCGCCCGGGAGGTGGGATGAGCCACATGAAGCAGGTCGAGCTGCACCACGGTGCGCGCACCGACGTCGGGCTCGTGCGCGAGGTCAACGAGGACGCCTTCCTCGCCGCGCCCCCGGTCTTCGTCGTGGCCGACGGCATGGGTGGCCACGACGGCGGCGACGTCGCCAGCCGGATCGTCGTCGAGGAGTTCCAGCGGCTCGCCGACGCCGGTTACGACCCGGCCCACGGTGGCGACCAGGCCGCGGCGACCCTCGCGGAGTGCCAGCGCCGCATCAGCGACTACGGCGCGGAGCGGGTCGCCAGCGGGCGTGCCCGCGCCCACGCCGGGACGACCGTGGTCGCGGCGCTGCTGGTCGACGACGGCGGGCCCCAGTGGCTGCTGGTCAACCTCGGCGACTCCCGTGTCTACCGGTTCTCCGCCCAGCGGCTCGAGCAGGTCAGCGTCGACCACAGCGTCGTCCAGGAGCTCGTCGACGCCGGCACCATCACCAGCGAGGACGCGGCCCACCACCCCGAGCGCCACGTCATCACCCGGGCCCTCGGCGGGCCCGAGCCGGCGCAGCCCGACTACTTCCTGCTGCCCCTCGCCTCCGCCGAACGGCTGCTGCTGTGCTCCGACGGCATCAGCGGCATGATCCGCGACGACGAGATCGCGGCCGTCCTGGCGACGGCCGACGACCCCCGCGACGCGGCCGACGAGCTGGTCGAGCGGGCCCTCGCCGCGGGTGGGCGCGACAACGCGACCGCGGTGGTCATCGATGTGGTGGGATGGGCCGACGCCGCCGACTACGACTCGGACCGCCAGCGTCTGAGCCTCGAGCAGAAGCTGGGAGCCCTGCCGTGACCACTCCCTCCTCGGCGCTCCGCAGCTATCGCCCCGGCGACTGGCTGGCCGTCCTCGGCGAGCACGCGGCCGTGCTGCTGCCGCCCTCGGAGAAGGCGCGGGTCGCCGACCTGTGGGCGCTGGTCGACGACGGTGCGGGCTTCGACGTCGTGCTCGACGCACTGATCTCGGGCGGGCTGCGCGAGCTGCCCGGCTTCGTCCTCGTCGCCACCGACGCCGGCACGACCCGGATCGTCGTGCGCGGCCCCGCCCGTGCCACGGCCACCACTCCTGACGGCGGCGACGTCGTGGTCGACGGTCGCGAGGCCGCGACCTGGGCGGAGCGGGCGCTGACCGGCGTCCGGTCGCTGCGGCTCGACGTGGGGGACGACGAGCCGGCCGGTGTCGACGACGCCCTCACCATCCGTGGCGGCCTCGTCCGCGTCGGGTCGGTCAGCCAGCCTCCGGAGCAGCCGGCGGAGCCGGATCCCGCGCCCACGCCGCTGCCGGAACCCGAGCCGGTGCCGGTGCCGGAGCCGGAGCCGGAGCCCGAGCCGGAGCCGGAGCTCGACCCCGACCCCGACCCCGAGCCGGAGCCCGCTCCGTACGACGACGCGCCGACCGAGGCGATCTCGGCCGTGCCGCCGGTGCCCGAGCCGTGGCCCGGCACCCCCGCCCCCGTCGACCCGCTCGACCACGACACCCCGCTGCCCGTCGAGCCGGACCCCGCACCCGAGGAGCCCCACGACCTCGACCACGACGGCGACACCCTCGCCGGGCGCTCCTCGGAGGAGCCGGAGGAGTCCCGTGGTCCCGCGCTCACCTCCCGTCCGGTCGCGCGCCTGGTCTTCTCCCACGGCGACGACGTCTCGGTCGACCGGCCCGTGCTCGTCGGTCGGTCGCCGGAGGCCCGGCGCTTCACCTCCGCCGAGCAGCCGCGGCTGGTGTCGGTGCCGAGCCCGCAGCAGGAGATCTCCTCCACCCACCTCGAGATCCGACCCGGCAGCGGTGCCGACCACGGCAGCGCCGTCGTGACCGACCTCGGCTCGACCAACGGCTCCGTGCTCGTCCAGCCCGGCCTGCCGCCCGAGGACCTGACGCCCGGCGTCGCGGTCCAGCTGATCCCCGGCGCCGTCCTCGACCTCGGCGACGGGGTCACGATCCAGGTCGTCAACCCCGGATGACCCTCCCGACCCTCCCGGCCGCCAGCCTCGACCGCCGGTTCTACGCCTACGCCCTCGACCGGCTGGTCGCGTGGCCGCTGCTCGTGCTGGCGGCCTGGCTCGGGTGGCGGCTGGCCTCCGACGGGTCGTGGCTGCCCGGACTGGTCCTGGTGCTGGGCGTCGCGCTGCTGGTGACGGTCGTGCTCGGGCTGCTCGTCGGCCTCCAGGGCAGCACCCCCGGCAAGACCGTGGTCGGGCTGCGGGTCGTCGGTGCGGAGTCCGGGGAGCCGCTGGGGGCGGGACCGGGCGTGCTGCGCACCCTCGTGCTGGCCCTGGCCGGGTTGCCGGCCCTCGGTCTCGGCGTGGCCACGCTGGCGCAGACCGCGGTGCTCGACCCCGGACGACGGCGGCGCGGCTGGCACGACCACCTCACCGGCGCAGTCGTGGTCGACGTACGACCGGCTGCGGAGCGGACGCCCGACGCCGTGGCACCGGTCGCGCCGCAGCAGGTCGTCAACCTGACCGCGATGCGGCTGGCGCCGGCGGCGGCCCGTCCGGCCCCGACCCAGGCGCCCACCCCCACGCCGACGCCCACCCCCGCACCGGCGCGCCGTGCGGCCCCCGCTCCGTCCGAGCCGGCGACCGTGCCCGTGCCGTCGGCGGGATCCGACCTCGAGCGCACCCAGGTCCGCGGCCTCCCCGCAGTGGGGCGCCACGCCGCCCCTCCCGCCCCCGTGGGCTGGCAGGTCGCCTTCGACTCCGGCGAGCAGCTCGTCGTCGACGGGGTCGCGCTGCTCGGACGGCGACCGGAGGGCCGGCCGGGTGAGGCGGTCCACCACCTGGTGCCGCTGCGGTCGGAGGACATGTCGGTCTCCAAGACCCACGCCCAGCTCCACGTCTCGGGCGACGGGTCGCTGGTGGTCACCGACCGCGGCTCGACCAACGGCTCGGCGCTGGTGCGCTCCGGCGTCGCGCGCCAGCTGCCGCCCGGCAAGCCCACCACCCTCCTCGACGGCGACGTCGTCCGGTTCGGCGACCGCTCGATGACGGTCTCCCGGCAGTCCTGAGGGCCGACGCCGTGGCCGACACCTTCCTCGATCTCCTCTACGGCGAGGCGCCGCGCGCGGCCTACGACGAGCTGCTCGCCGACGCCGAGGCGGGCGGTCTGACCGACGACGAGCTCACCGCCCTGCGCGAGCAGCGCGACGTGGCCCTGCGGATCCGCGAGCTGCTCGCCCGCCGGCAGGCCCGCGAGGCCGAGCTCCGCGCCCTCTACGAGACGGCGAGCGACCTCACCGCGATCCGCGACGTCGACGCGATCCTCAGCGCGATCGCCCGGCGGGCGCGCCAGCTGCTCAACGCCGACATGACCTACCTCTCCCTCAACGACGAGGCCGACGGCGCGTCCTACATGAAGGTCACCGAGGGAGCCCTCACCCCGGAGTTCCGGCGGCTGCGGCTGCCGCTCGGCACCGGGCTCCTCGGCCTGGTCGCCCAGACCGGGGCTCCCTACTTCACCGAGGACTACCAGGCCGACCCCCGCTTCGTGCACCAGGAGTTCATCGACGACGCCGTCGCCGGGGAGAAGATCCGCGCGATCCTCGGCGTGCCGCTGATGCTCGACGGCCGCGTGATCGGCGCGCTGCTCGCCGTCCACCGGACGGTCCGGCCGTTCCCGCCGTCGGAGGTCTCGCTGCTGACCTCCTTCGCGGCCCACGCGGCCGTCGCGCTCGAGAACGCCCAGCTCTTCGCCGACCTCGACGCGGCCCACCGCACGATGACCGAGCACACGCAGGCCGTCGAGAACGCCGCGGTCGCCCACGACCGCCTCACCGACCTGCTGGTCGCGGGCGGTGGGGTCGAGGAGGTGGCCGGCGTGCTGTCGGAGGTCCTCGGCGGCGACCTTGCGATCCACGACCCCGACACGACGCTGCTGGCCGGCACCCCGGTCGACGAGGACTGGGCGCCGGTCGTCGCCGAGGCGCTCTCCTCGGGCCGCAGCGTCCGGGCCGGGGACGCCTACGTCGCGACCGCCCAGGCCGGTCCGGAGCACGTCGCGACGCTCGTCCTGCGCACCGCCGCGGAGCTGCCCCAGCCGCAGCGCCGCACCCTCGAGCGGGGCGCGCTGGTGACGGCCCTGGTCATCCTCTTCGCCCGCACCGTCGCCGAGACCGAGGACCGGCTCGGCGGCGAGCTGCTCGGTGACCTCCTCGACGCGAGGGCGGAGGCGCTCCCCGCCCTCCGCGAGCGTGCCCGGCGCCGCCAGGTCAGCCTCGACGGGCCGCTCGTGCTCGCCGTGGCCGAGGTGTCGGGACTGCCCCGCTTCGCCGCGGGCCGGGCCGTCGCCCGCCTCGCCGGCGAGCACCGGGGGCTGGCCGGCGACCACCGCGGGCGGCCCGTGCTGCTCGTGCCCGGCGACGACCCGGTCGCGGTCGGTGAGTCGCTCGCGACGGCCGTCGCGAGCGCGGGCGGCGTCGCCACCGTCGGGGTCACCGGGGCCGGGGTCGAGTCGCTCGCCGCCGCCCACGACGAGGCCCGCCGCTGCCTCGACACCCTGCTCACCCTCGAGCGGCACGGCGAGGTGAGCGACCCGGCCGGGCTGGGGCTGGCGCGGCTGCTGCTCGGTGAGAACGGACCGGAGCAGCTGGCGGCGTACGTCGGCACGACGCTGGGGCCGGTGCTGTCCTACGACGCCGCCCGCGGCACGGCGCTGCGGGAGACCCTCGACGCCTGGTTCGCCACCGGTGGCCGGGTCAAGGAGACCGCGGCCAGGCTGCACGTCCACCCCAACACCGTGTCCCAGCGGCTCGACCGTGTCGGCGAGCTGCTCGGCGCGGGCTGGCGCGACCCCGGGCGCGCCCTCGACCTCCAGCTCGCCCTCCGCGTCCACAAGCTCCGCGGCACCTCCTGACGCGCCGCTGCTGCCTCAGGGCAGCAGGTTCCGCCCCCGGTAGCCGTGGAAGACCAGGCTCGTCTCGGCGTGCACCACTCCGGGGCGCCCGGTGAGGTGGTCGAGGACGAAGTCGCGCAGCGCGTCGGGCGAGGCCGCGGCGACGTGGACGAGGAAGTCGTCGGCGCCCGAGATGTTCCACGTCCGGACGACCCCGGGCAGCTCGGTGACCTCGGCGGCGAAGGCGTCGACGTCCGCGCGGGCGTGGCCGGAGAACCGGATCGCCACCATCGCCTGCACCGGGAGCCCGAGTCGGACCAGGTCGACGTCGGCGGTGACCCCGGTGACGATGCCTCGCTCGCGCAGACCGCGGACCCGCGCGACGCAGGTCGACTCCGCGATGCCGGCCTCGCGCGCGAGGGCGACGTTGGGCGTGCGGCCGTCGCGGAGCAGCGCCCGGACGAGCGCCCGGTCGACGTCGTCGAGCAGCGGCTTGTCCCGGGGCGCGGGGCCGGGGGAGCGGCGGGGCAGGTCCTGCGGCACGCCTGTCACTCTAGAGCCCCAGGACGAAGAATCCGCGACATGATCGATCATTGCCGCAGGTTCCGAGGAACTGTTGCGTCTCCACTGCAGTTTTCGCATCGTTCGGGCCATGACGACCCACCGCCTGGAGACCGACGCCGTCCACCTCGGCCGCGAGGACCTCGCCGACCTCGGCGTGCACGTCCCACCGCTGGACCTCTCGACGACCTACCCGCTCCCCGGCGTGGGACGCGGGGGCGAGTCCTACGAGACGCTGGCCACCGGCGGCCGCCCCGGCACCGGAGACTCACTGGTCTACCAGCGGCTCTGGAACCCCAACGTCGACCGGTTCGAGCGCGGCGTGGCCGGCCTCGAGGGCACCCCGGGCGCGGTCGCCTTCTCGACCGGCATGGCCGCGCTCAGCGCCGTGCTGCTGGCTGCCGTCGCCGCCGGCACCCCCCACGTCGTCGCGGTCCGGCCCCTCTACGGCGGCAGCGACCACCTGCTCGCCACCGGCCTGCTCGGAACCCGCGTCACCTTCACCACCGTCGACGGCGTCGCCGAGGAGATCCGGCCCGACACCGGGCTGGTCGTCGTGGAGACCCCGGCCAACCCCACGCTCGACCTGGTCGACGTGGCTGGCGTGGTCGCCGCCGCCGGCGCCGTCCCGGTCCTCGTCGACAACACCTTCGCCACGCCGGTCCTCCAGCAGCCGGCCGCCCTGGGTGCGTCGCTCGTGCTCCACAGCGCCACGAAGTTCATGGGCGGTCACGGCGACGTCATGGGCGGCGTGGTCGCGGCGGGGGAGGGCTGGCTGTCCCGGCTGCGCCAGGTGCGGGCCGTGACCGGCGGACTGCTCCACCCGCTGGCGGCCTACGAGCTCCACCGGGGGCTGCAGACCCTCCCGCTGCGGGTGCGCGCCCAGCAGGAGACCGCCGTCGTCCTCGCCGACCGGCTCGCCGAGCACCCCGCTGTCGCACAGGTCCTCTACCCCGGCCACAAGGAGTGCGACCCGCAGGGGCTGGTCGGCACCCAGATGGCCGGTCCCGGGTCGGTGCTCGCCTTCGAGCTCGTGGGCGGCTACGACGCAGCAGCGGCCGTGGCCGGGGGCTGCCGGCTGATCACCCACGCCGTCTCCCTGGGCGGGGTCGACACCCTCGTCCAGCACCCGGCGGCGCTGACCCACCGTCCGGTGGCGGCCGACGCCAAGCCGGGGGACGGCCTCCTGCGCGTCTCGGTCGGGCTCGAGCACGCCGACGACCTGTGGCAGGACCTCGCTGCGGCACTGTAGCCCGCACGCACACCTGAACCGGTTGGTTGTGGGTCCCTGTCACATGGCACGCCCCCATGACTCGTCCCTAACGTCGGGCGCATGCCTGAGACGACCATCACGCCCGACCCGTTGGCGGGCAAGCACGCCGTGGTCACCGGCGGCGCCAGCGGCATCGGCGCCGCGGTCGCCACGCGCCTCGTCGCCGCCGGCGCGAAGGTGCTGGTGCTCGACCGCGACGAGGACGCCGCGGCGTCGCTCGCCGGCGAGATCGGCGCCGACCACCGCGCCGTCGACCTGTCCGACCTCGACGCCGTGCGCGCGCTCGGCCTCGACACCGACGTGCTGGTCAACTGCGCCGGTGTCCAGCACGTCGCCCCGGTCGAGGACTTCCCGGTCGAGCGGTTCGAGCTGATCCACCGGTTGATGCTGCTGGCCCCGTTCCTGCTGACCCAGCAGGTGCTGCCCGGGATGTACGACCGGGGCTGGGGCCGCGTCGTCCACGTCTCGAGCGTCCACGGCCACCGGGCCTCGCCCTACAAGTCGGCCTACGTCAGCGCCAAGCACGGCCTCGAGGGCCTCTCCAAGGTGATCGCCCTCGAGGGCGCCGCGAAGGGCGTCACCAGCAACACCGTGTGCCCCGGCTACGTCCGGACCCCCCTCGTCGAGGGCCAGATCGCCGACCAGGCGAGGGCCCACGACATCCCCGAGGGCGAGGTCGTCGACGACGTCCTCCTCGCCCGTACGGCGCTCAAGCGCCTCGTCGAGCCCGCGGAGGTCGCCGAGACCGTCGCGTTCCTGTGCGGCCCCGCGGCCGCGTCCGTCACCGGCTCCAGCTTCGTCATCGACGGCGGCTGGACCGCCGCCTGACGGTCGTTCCCGAAAGGAAAGAAAGAGAGACATGTCCACCCAAGCCCCCGCCACCACCGAGGCGGCCTCGAAGACCTCGATCGTCAAGGTCGTCTTCGCCAGCCTGATCGGCACCGCCGTCGAGTGGTACGACTTCTTCCTCTACGGGTCCGCCGCTGCCCTCGTCTTCGGCACCCTGTTCTTCCCCGAGTCCGAGCCGGTCACCGCGACGCTGCTCGCCTTCGGCACCTACGCCCTCGGCTTCGTGGCCCGTCCCCTCGGCGGCGTCGTCTTCGGCCACTTCGGTGACCGCGTCGGCCGCAAGGCGGTGCTGGTGACCTCGCTGATGATGATGGGGGTCGCGACCTTCGCCATCGGCCTGCTGCCGACCTACGCCTCCATCGGCGTCGCGGCCCCGATCCTGCTGCTGGTCTGCCGCCTGGTCCAGGGCTTCGCGGTCGGCGGCGAGTGGGGCGGCGCGGTCCTCATGGTCGCCGAGCACGGCGACGAGAAGAGCCGCGGCTTCTGGTCCTCCTGGCCGCAGGCCGGCGTCCCGCTCGGCAACCTGCTCGCCACCGGCGTCCTCTTCGTCCTGGCCGCTGTCCAGTCCGACGCGGACTTCGAGGCTTGGGGCTGGCGCATCCCGTTCCTGCTCTCGGCCGTGCTCGTGATCATCGGCCTCTTCGTCCGTCTCTCGCTCGAGGAGTCGCCGGTCTTCCAGGAGGCCAAGGCCGAGATCGCGGAGAAGAAGCAGGCCGAGTCCCACCTGCCGATCCTCGAGGTGATCAGGACCTACCCCAAGGAGGTCCTCATCGCCATGGGCATGCGGATGGCGGAGAACATCTCCTACTACATCTTCACGGTCATCTCGATCACCTACGTGACGACCTACCTCGAGGCCGACAAGGACCTCATCCTGAAGATGCTGCTGATCGGTGCCGGCATGCAGTTCCTGATCATCCCGGTGATCGGCGCGCTGTCCGACCGGATCGGTCGCCGCCCGCTCTACCTCACCGGTGCCGTCGGCGTTGGTGTCTGGGGCTTCGTGTTCTTCGGCCTGCTCGACGACATGACCTCGGGCAGCGTGCTGCTCGCGGTGCTGGTCGGCCTGTTCTTCCACTCGCTGATGTACTCGCCCCAGGCGGCGTTCTTCTCCGAGCTCTTCGGCACCTCGGTGCGCTACACCGGTGCCTCGGTGGGCTACCAGCTCGCGTCGATCTTCGCCGGTGCGCTGGCGCCGATCATCGCCCTCGAGCTGCTGGGTGACGACATCGCCAACCCGAACCAGACGGCGGTCGGCTTCTACGTCGCCGGTGCCGCCGTGCTGACGATCATCGCCGTGCTCGCCGCCAAGGAGACCCGGGCCTCCTCGCTGCGCCACGACCGCGTGGTCCGCGGCGCGCACGACTGACCCACC
>NZ_BAAAJT010000002.1:1097605-1112173 GCF_039527245.1 Nocardioides aestuarii | reverse complement strand
TGCAGGAATCCCCGGTCATCCGGGGATTCCGTCACCCCAGCGAGGGCAGCAGGCCCTGCACCAGGTCGTACGTCGCACGGTCGGCCGCGGCGACCAGGCCGGCGGGCTCCGGGTCCTGCGCTCGGTAGGGATCGCCGGCGAAGGTGCCGACGTAGCCGCCGGCCTCGGTGACCAGCAGCGAGCCGGGGGCGTGGTCCCACGGGTTGCCCTTGCGGTAGACCGCGTAGTCGGCGTCGCCCTCGACCAGCTTGGGGTAGTCGACGCCGCAGCAGACCCACGTCAGCTCCAGCGCCGACAGGGCGCCGAGCGTGCGGCCGATCCACGAACGCCGCGACGTGACCCCGCGCAGCTCGCCCACGGGCGGACGCACCAGCCGGGTGCCGTCCCGGAAGGCCCCCGCACCGCGCTCGGCGACGTAGGCCAGCTCGTGCTGCGGCTGCCAGATCCACGACCGCACGACGTCGCCGCCGCGCAGCTCGGCGACCATCACCGCGTGGTCGGGGCTACCCTTGACGAAGTTCTTGGTGCCGTCGACCGGGTCGACGGTGAAGGCGTGGTCGGCGGCCCGGAACCGCTCGAGCACCGACGGGTCGTTCGCCGTCGCCTCCTCGCCGAGCACCATCGCGCCCGGGTACGCCGCGAGCAGGGCGTCGGTCAGCAGCCGTTCGGCCTCCCGGTCGGCGACGGTGACGAGGTCGCCGGGCCCCTTCTCGTCGATCTGCTCCGACTCCAGGGACCGGAATCGGGGGACCACCACCTCGTCGGCGACGTCACGGACGAGGGCGAGCACCGCATCGGTGTCGAGACCGCTCATGTCCACCAACCTACTGACAGCACGAGCGTGACGGACCGGTCAGCCCGGTCCGTCCCGCTCGTCGGTCGGCTCAGCCGGCGTGGGTGTCCTGCTCCACGACCGGGTCGCCGGCGTCCTCGGCGGCGTTGCCGGGCTGGGCGCCGGGCGCGCCCGCGTCGATCTCGGCCCGCACGGCCTCCTCGATCTGCTTGCCGGTGTCGGCGTCGACGGCCTTCCAGTAGGCGAAGGCCCGCTCGAGGACGTCGCCCTCGACGCCGCCCAGCAGGTGACCGGCGACCGTCTTCACGAAGGACGCGCGCTGGTCGTCGTCCCAGACCTCGCGGACCAAGGCACCCGCCTGGGCGAAGTCGTCGTCGTCCTGGCGCAGCGTGTAGGCCTGCCGCACCATCGCGCCGTCGGTCTCCCAGCCGTCGTCGACCTCACCGACCTGGTCGGCGTAGCCGCGGCCGAACGAGTTCGGAGCGTAGACCGGGTCGTCGCCCCGGTGCTCGTAGGCCATCGGCCCGTCCTGGGTGTAGGTGTTGACCTCGACGTGCGGCCGGTTGACCGGCAGCTGCAGGTAGTTGGGCCCGATCCGGTGGCGGTGGGTGTCGGAGTAGGCGAACGCCCGGCCGAGCAGCATCTTGTCGGGCGAGAAGCCGATGCCGGGGACGACGGCGGACGGCTCGAAGGCGGCCTGCTCGATCTCGGCGAAGAAGTTCTCCGGGTTGCGGTCGAGCGTCATCGTGCCGACCTTCACGAGCGGGTAGTCGTCGTGCGGCCAGATCTTCGTCAGGTCGAACGGGTTGATCCGGTAGGCCTTGGCGTCCTCGTAGGGCATCAGCTGCACCGACAGCGTCCAGCTCGGGAACTCCTGGCGCGCGATCGCGTCGTAGAGGTCGCGGCGGTGGAAGTCGGCGTCCTCGCCGGCGATCCGGGTGGCCTGCTCGTCGGTGAGTCCCTCGACGCCCTGGTCGGAGTGGAAGTGGTACTTGACCCAGTGCTTCTCGCCGGCCTCGTTGACCCACAGGTAGGTGTGGGAGCCGTAGCCGTTCATGTGGCGGTAGCTCTTCGGGATGCCGCGGTCGCCCATGAGGTAGGTGACCTGGTGGGCCGACTCCGGGTTGAGGCTCCAGAAGTCCCACTGCATGTTGTTGTCGCGCAGCCCGTTGCCGCCGCGCCGCTTCTGGCTGCGGATGAAGTGGGGGAACTTCATGGTGTCGCGGATGAAGAAGACCGGGGTGTTGTTGCCGACGAGGTCGTAGTTGCCCTCGGAGGTGTAGAACTTCAGCGCGAACCCGCGGGGGTCGCGCCAGGTGTCGGGCGAGCCCTGCTCGCCCGCGACGGTCGAGAACCGCGCGAGCATGTCGGTGCGGGCGCCCTGCTGGAACAGGGCCGCCTTCGTGTACGCCGACACGTCCTCGGTCGTCTCGAAGTGGCCGAACGCGCCGGACCCCTTCGCGTGGACGTTGCGCTCCGGCACCCGCTCGCGGTTGAAGTGGGCCATTTGGTTCAGGAAGTGCACGTCGTGGAGCAGGATCGGGCCGTCGGGTCCGACCGTGAGCGAGTTGCGGTCGCTCGGCGCGGGCGCGCCGGTGTCGGTCGTCGAGCCGATCCGGGCCTCGGAGCTGGGGTCGGTGGCGACGGCGGTGCCGTTCTCGGGAACGGGAAGATCAGTCATGGGAAGCCTCCTGCGGTGGGTGGACGGCTGTCCCTCCAACCTCGCAGCCACTCTGGAACGAGTCAAGAAAACTTAGGGGTGAAAGAGCCGCTCGTCCGAGCCGAACAGTGCGGCCGCCTCCCGTGCGGTCGGGCTGCCGTGGTCGAGGTCGGCGCCGGCCGCCACGAGCAGCCGCACGACCTCGTCCTCGCCCTTGAAGAGCGCCCCGCTGACCGGCGCCTGGCCGCGCGCGTTGAGGTGGTCCGGGTCGGCGCCCCGGTCGAGGAGCGCGGTCACCGTGGCGGCGTGGCCGTGGTAGGCCGCCAGCATCAGGGGCGTGTTGCCGTCGGCGTCGGGCTGGTCGACCGGATAGCCGGCGTCGAGGAACTCCAGCAGCAGGTCGGTGCGGCCGTGGCGCGCGCAGTCGGCGGCGTACTCGAGCGCGGGGGTGGGGTCCTCGGTCTCCATCGCCGCCACCGTAGCCCTGCGGACGGAGGGCTGACGGCGAGCCGCCCGCGGGCATAGGTTCTGGTCCATGGCAGAGCTCTCGGAAGCACGCGGCGAGACCACCCCGGCCCTCCTCGAGGAGACGATCGGCGCCAACCTGGAGGCGACCGTCGCCCGCCACCCCGAGCGGGAGGCGATGGTCGAGGTCGCGAGCGGCCGGCGCTGGACGTGGGCCGAGCTCGACGCCGACGTCGACGCGCTCGCCCGCGGCCTGGTCGCGGCCGGGATCGAGCAGGGTGACCGGGTCGGGATCTGGTCGCCCAACTGCGCCGAGTGGACGCTGGTGCAGTACGCCACGGCCAAGATCGGCGCGGTCCTCGTCAACGTCAACCCGGCCTACCGCACCCACGAGTTCTCCTACGCGGTCAACCAGAGCGGGCTGCGGCTGCTGGTGACGGCGACCGAGTTCAAGACCAGCGACTACCGCCAGATGGTCGCCGACACCCGCCACGAGTGCCCCGGCCTCGAGCGCGTCGTCCACCTCGGCACCGAGGAGTGGGACGCCCTCCTCGCGGAGGGCGAGTCGTTGCCGGAGACGACGGTCCCCGAGCGGATGGCGGCGCTGACAGCCGACGACCCGATCAACATCCAGTACACGTCGGGCACCACCGGCCGGCCGAAGGGCGCCACGCTCAGCCACCGCAACATCCTCAACAACGGCTACTTCACGACCGAGCTGATCAACTTCACCGAGGAGGACCGGCTCTGCATCCCGGTGCCCTTCTACCACTGCTTCGGGATGGTCATGGGCAACCTCGGCTGCACCACCCACGGCGCGACGATGGTCATCCCCGCGCCCGGCTTCGACCCCGAGATCACGCTCCGCACGATCCAGGACGAGCGCTGCACGGGCGTCTACGGCGTGCCGACGATGTTCATCGCGATCCAGCACCACCCCGACTTCTCGTCCTACGACCTGTCCACGCTGCGGACCGGGATCATGGCCGGCTCGATCTGCCCGGTCGAGGTGATGAAGCACTGCATCGACGACATGCACATGGCGGAGGTGTCGATCGCCTACGGCATGACCGAGACCTCCCCGGTCTCCTGCCAGACCCGCCACGACGACGACCTCGAGCGGCGAACGGCGACCATCGGCCGCGTCCACCCCCACGTCGAGGTCAAGGTGGTCGACCCGGTCACCGGCGAGACCGTGCCGCGCGGCACGCCCGGCGAGCTCTGCACGCGGGGCTACTCGGTCATGCTCGGCTACTGGGACGACCCGGAGAAGACCGCCGAGGCGATCGACGACGACGGCTGGATGCACACCGGCGACCTCGCCGAGATGCGCGAGGACGGCTACTGCAACATCGTCGGCCGGATCAAGGACATGGTCATCCGTGGCGGCGAGAACATCTACCCGCGTGAGATCGAGGAGTTCCTCTACACCCACCCCGACGTCGAGGACGTCCAGGTGATCGGGGTGCCCGACGAGAAGTACGGCGAGGAGCTCTGCGCCTGGATCAAGCTCAAGGAGGGTGCCGATCCCCTCGACGCCGACGGCGTCCGCGCCTTCGCGTCCGGCAAGCTCGCCCACTACAAGATCCCGCGCTACGTCATGGTCGTCGACGACTTCCCGATGACGGTCACCGGCAAGATCCGCAAGGTCGAGATGCGCGAGAAGTCCGCGGCCGACCTCGGCCTGAGCGCAGGACCTCACTGATTCTTCGCCGTCTCCGGCGGCCACCTACGCTGGCGGCGTGCCAGCCCAGCCCCTGTCCGTCGGGTTCGACCTCGACATGACGCTCATCGACACCGTGCCCGGGTTCGGCGCGGTGCTCGAGGCGCTGGGCACCGAGCTGGCGGTCGACTTCCCGGTCGCCGAGATGACCGGCAGGCTCGGACCGCCGCTCGACCTGCTGCTCGGCCCCCACCTGGCCGCCGAGGCGATCCCGCCCGCCGTCGACCGGTTCCGCGAGCTCTACCCCGACCACGCCATCACGACCGTCCCGCTCCTTCCCGGCGCCACCGAGGCCCTCGGCGCCGTACGTCGCCACGGGGGCCGGGTGGTCGTCGTGACCGGCAAGTACACCCCCAACGCCCGGCGCCACCTCGACCACCTCGGGCTCGACCACGACGTGCTCGCGGGCGAGGTCTGGGGGGTCGGCAAGGGCGACGTCCTGGCCCGCGAGGGATGCAGCATCTACGTCGGCGACCACGTCCACGACGTGGAGGGCGCTCTCGCCGCGGGCGCGACCAGCGTCTCGGTGCTGACCGGCGGCTGCACCCGCGAGCAGCTCGAGCAGGCCGGCACCCACGTCGTCCTCGACAGCCTCGACGACTTCCCCGACTGGCTCGCCGGTCACCTGCTCGAGCAGCGGGTCGCGGCCCTGGAGGCCGACCTCCGCGAGCGGGGCTCGGTGATGGTGGCCTACAGCGGGGGGGCCGACAGCGCCTTCCTCCTCGCGGCCGCCGTGCGCGCGCTCGGCGCCGACCGGGTCGTCGCCGCGACCGGCTACTCGCACTCGCTGCCGCAGGCCGAGCGTGACCCGGCCCGTGACTTCGCGCAGTGGCTCGGGGTGCGGGTGCTGACCCCCGAGACCCGCGAGATGGAGCGCGAGGGCTACCGCGCCAACGCCGGCGACCGCTGCTTCTTCTGCAAGGCCGAGCTGCTCGACGTGCTGATGCCGCTCGCGGCCGAGCACGGACTGGCCCACGTCGCGACCGGGACCAACGCCGACGACGTGGTCGCGGGCTTCCGGCCCGGGATCCGCGCGGCCGCCGAGCGCGGGGCGATCACGCCCCTCGCGGACGCCGGGCTGACCAAGGCCGACGTCCGGGCCGCCTCGCGCGGCTGGGACCTCCCGACCTGGGACAAGCCCCAGGCCGCCTGCCTCTCCAGCCGGATCGCCTACGGCATCGAGGTCTCCCCCCACCGCCTCGCCCGTGTCGAGCGCGCCGAGGCCGGCGTACGCCGCGTGGCGGCCGCGCTCGGGCTCGCGGTGCGCGACCTGCGGGTCCGTGACCTCGGCGAGCGCGCGTCGCTCGAGCTCGACGCCGCCCTGCTGCCCCTCGCGCCCGACCTCGAGACGAGCCTGCTGGCGGAGGTCCGGGCGGCCGGGTTCGACGAGGCCGGGGTCGACCGTCGCGGATTCCGGTCCGGCTCCCTCAACGACCGGCTCTGAGGGTCGATACCCGGTTGGGCCGGGTGCCGCCCGGCCTCTACGATTGGGCGCTGCCGCGGCGACGGGTCGCGGCTCCGGAGGGAAGGTCAGAGGCGTGCCGACCGGCAAGGTGAAGTGGTTCGACCCCGAGAAGGGTTTCGGGTTCCTGTCGCAGGACGACGGCCCCGACGTCTACGTGCACACCGACGCGCTCCCCGACGGCGTCACCACCCTCAAGAACGGTGCGCGCGTCGAGTTCGGCATCGCGCAGGGTCGCCGCGGCGAGCAGGCGCTCCAGGTCCGGCTGCTCGACTCCCGCGCCTCGGTCCAGCGCAACCAGGCCCAGGCCAAGCGCAAGAGCCCCGAGGACATGGTCACGATCGTCGAGGACACCATCCGGCTCCTCGACGGCGTCGGCGAGACCTACCGCCGCGGGCGCCACCCCGAGGCGAAGACCGCCCGCCCGACCGCCAAGCTGCTCCGCGCCCTCGCCGACGAGCTCGACGCCTGACAGCAGGTCGGGTCACGACTCAACCCGCGACGGCGACCGGCGTCTGGCGCGTACGCCGCGACGCGAGGACGAAGACGGTCCACGCGGTGAGCACGACGAAGGCCACGCCGAGCCCGAGCCGCGCCGGCTCGAGCGGCAGCGCGATGCCGACGAACCCGCCGATGACCCACGCCAGCTGGAGCGTGGTGTCGCTGCGGGCGAAGGCGCTGGCCTGCACCCGGTGGGGGACGTCGCTCTGGATGGTGGCGTCGAGGCAGAACTTGGCCAGCGACTGGGCGAGCCCGGCGCTGAGCCCGAGCAGGACCAGCGGCAGCACGCCGTAGAAGAGGGTCGCGACCAACGTGACGACGGTGATCATGACCAGCACCACGACGACCGTGATCGCCGGCGTGATCCGCTTGAGCAGCGAGGCGAGCAGGATCCCGAGCGCGTTGCCGGCGCCGGCGGCGCCGACGACCAGTCCGATCAGCAGCTCGGCGCGGAGGTCGGAGGGCGGCGGGTTCTCGCGGAGCAGGAACGCCATGAACATGAGCAGGAAGCCCGAGAGCCAGCGCGGCCCGCAGTTGGCGCGCAGCGCGAAGGCGACGGCCGAGGGGATCCGCACCTTGGCGCGACCACGGCGCGACGTCGCCGCCTCTGCCTCGGAACCGCGCAGCACCAGCTCGTCCTCGCCGACGGCCGAGTCCACCTTCTCGGGGAGCCGGATCGCGCAGATCGTGGCGACCACGAAGACGGCGAAGCCGAAGCGCAGCGACCACTCCGGCCCGATCAGCGAGAGCGCGCCGGCGATGGGGGCGGACGCGGTCGCCCCGACGGTGCCCGCCAGCGACACCCGGCCGTTGGCTCGGACCAGGGTGAAGGTCGTGGGGAGCAGGCGCGGCACGGCCGCCGCCTTCGTCACGCCGTAGGCCTTGGACGAGACGAGGACGCCGAGCGCTGCGGCGAACAGCCAGGGCGAGTCGCCGGTGACCGACGTGGCGAGCGCCCAGCACAGGAACGCCCGGATCGCCATCGTCGCGCCGATCGCCCACCGCCGGCCGTGGGCGAAGCGGTCGAGGAAGGGTCCGATCAGGGGTGCGACGATCGCGAACGGCAGCATCGTCAGCCCCAGGAAGAGCGCGACCTGGCCGCGCGCCTCGCCGGACGGGACCTGGAAGAACAGCGACCCGGCCAGCGAGATCGCGACCGCCGTGTCACCGGCGGCGTTGAAGAAGTGCATCTGGATCAGCCGTGACAGGCCGGACTCGCCGGCCCCCTCGGCCTCCGAGGCGCGGGTCGCCTGCTGGACCGTGTAGCGGCTCGCGCGGCCGGCTCCCCGTGCCGCTCCCGCGGCGCCGCGCGCGGTCGCCCGGGCGCCTGCCTTCAGCCCGTCGCCGACCGCCTTCGCCCGTGACCGCCCGGCCTCCGGGCCGGGGCCGGTGGAGTCGTCGCGGGGCTCCTCGGTCATGCCCCCCATCCTGCCCCGAGCCGCCGACGTCGTCCCACGCGGCGCCCCGACCTGACAGGGCTGGCCCTGATTTGTCATGATTCCCACCGTGAGCCCTTCCCTGCGCAGCCCCCGAGCCGACAGCGTCGCCGTCAAGGCGGCCGACGTCGCGCGGGCCGCGCTGCTCGAGGAGGTCGACGCCGCCGACGTCGGCGACCACCTCGGCCACCTCGTCGAGGGCGAGCGCATCGTCACCCACCAGTTCGCCTGCACCCGTCGCGGCTACGTCGGTTGGCACTGGTCGGTGACCGTCGTGCGGGCGACCCGGGCGAAGGCCGTCACCGTCGACGAGGTCGTCCTCGTGCCCGGCGACGCCGCGATCACCGCACCGGCCTGGGTCCCCTACAAGGAGCGCGTCCAGTCGGGCGACCTGTCGCCCGGTGACCTGCTCCCCGTCGAGGAGGGCGACCCGCGGCTGGTGCCGACCTGGTCCTTCGGCGACGACCCGCTCGACGACGACGCCAAGGCCCAGGTCCGCCAGGTCGCCCAGGAGCTCGGCCTCGGCCGGGTGCGCACCCTGTCACCGGAGGGCCGCGACCTCGCCGCCGAGCGCTGGTACGACGGCGACGCCGGGCCGGACAACCAGCTGACCCAGCAGGCGCCCGGTCGGTGCCACGGCTGCGGCTTCCTGGTCCGCCTGGCCGGTCCGCTCGCCGAGACCTTCGGCGTCTGCGCCAACGGCAACGCCAACGACGACGGTCGCGTCGTCTCGCTCGACCACGGCTGCGGTGCCCACTCCGAGGCCCAGCTCGCCAAGAAGTACGACCCCCAGCCGCTGCCGCAGCACGTCTACGACACCCTCGTCGACGACGACCTCGAGCGCCTCTGACGCCGGTTCAGCCGGCGGCCGACAGCACGAACACGCAGTAGTCGTCGGCCGGCGGGTGCAGCTCATAGCTGCCGAACCGGTGGTCGACGCGCAAGCCGGACGACCGGGCGTCCTCGGCCAGCTCGTCGGGGGCGTAGTCGCGCGCGCCCGCGGGGCCCGAGCGCGGGTGGAAGCCGACGAGCACCCGTCCGCCCGGCGCCAGCAGTGACCGCACGTGTGACAGGACCGCCCGCTCCGTGCCCTCGCCGAGATAGACCATGACGTTGCCGACGGCCACCACCAGGTCGAAGCGCCCCACCTCCTCGGCGTCGAGCGCCAGCGCCTCGTGGGGCAGCACCTCCAGGTCCGGGTACGTCGCCCGCGACTGGGCCCGCAGCGCCTCGTCCGGCTCGGTGGCGACGACGTCGTGGCCACGCGCGGCCAGCGCCGCGGCCACCCGACCCATCCCGGAGCCGAGGTCGAGGACCCGGCCGCCGCGCGCGAGCAGCGAGTCGGCGAGCCGTGCCTCCCCGTCGACGTCGGTGCCGTCGGCGACGAGTCGTCCGAAGCAGCGGCCGTAGCCGCTCGTCCCGTCACCGGCGAGCGCCCACCGCGTGGGCGGCCGGTCAGCCGTGGTCAAGGCCGTCGCGCTCGGCGCGCGCCTTGCGGCGGCGCCGGCAGTACTCCAGGCCGAAGAGGCCGAGCCCGAACCCGGCGAGGCACGCCCACAGCCACCACACGCGGCCGTTGGCCTCGAGCTCGCCGTAGAAGGGGAGCAGCGCGAGGAAGCCGAGCAGCCAGAGCGCGGAGCCGACCTCGACGGTGCGCACGCCGTCGACGTCGAGCGGGTCGACGTCGGCGACGATGTAGGTGCGGTTGCCGATCTCGTGCTGCATCGGCTGGTCGTCGCGGAGCTCCACGCCTTCACGGTAGTCGACGCCTCACGTCCGCGAAACACGTCGGTGACCGAGTCGTCACGACGGTTCTGCCATGCTGTCGGCCCGTGACCCTCGACGGCTACTTCAAGATCACCGAACGCGGCTCGACCATCGGGCGGGAGGTGCGTGGCGGCCTGGTCACGTTCCTGACGATGGCCTACATCGTCGTCCTCAACCCGCTCATCCTCGGCTTCGTGCCCGACTCGACCGGCGCCTTCCTCGGTGGCGGTCCCGGTGACGGCTCCAACCTGCCCGTGATCGCGGCCGGTACCGCCCTGGTCGCCGGCGTGCTGACGATCCTCATGGGCTCGGTGGCCAACTTCCCGCTCGCGCTCGCGGCGGGCCTGGGCCTCAACGCCTTCGTCGCCAACGCGATCGCGACCCGCTCGACCTGGGCCGACGCGATGGGCCTGATCGTCCTCGAGGGCATCATCATCCTGGTGCTGGTGCTGACCGGCTTCCGCAAGGCCGTCTTCCATGCCGTGCCCCAACAGCTCAAGGTCGCGATCTCGGTCGGCATCGGCCTCTTCATCGCACTCATCGGCTTCGTCGACGCGGGCTTCGTCACCCGGATCCCCGACGCCTTCCAGACCACGGTGCCCGTCCAGCTCGGCGCCGGGGGAGTGCTGACCGGCTGGCCGGTGCTCGTCTTCGGGATCGGCCTCGTCCTGGTCATCGCCCTGTGGGTACGCCGCGTGAAGGGCGCGATCCTGATCTCGATCGTGGCGACCACGGTGCTCGCGTTCGTCCTGCAGGCCGTCCTCGACCTCGGCGCCGCCGCGGTCGACGGCCCCGGCAACTGGTCGCTCAACGTCCCCGAGTTCACCAGCGCGGTGGACGTGCCCGACTTCGGCACCCTCGGCACCTTCTCGCTGTTCGGTGCCTTCTCCTCGGTGGGGGTCCTCGCCGCCGTGCTGCTGGCCTTCACCCTGCTGCTGGCCGACTTCTTCGACACCATGGGCACGATGACCGCCATCGGCGCGGAGGCCGGCCTCAACGACGCGGAGGGCATCCCCCCGAACTCCCAGAAGATCCTGGTCGTCGACTCCGTCGCCGCGCTCGCCGGTGGTGCCGCCGGCGTCTCCTCCAACACCTCCTACATCGAGTCGGCCTCCGGCGTCGGCGAGGGCGCCCGGACCGGCCTGGCGTCCGTCGTCACCGGCCTGCTGTTCCTGCTGACGACGTTCTTCGCCCCGCTCGTCGAGGCGATCCCCTCGGAGGCCGCGGTCCCGGCGCTGGTCCTGGTCGGCTTCCTGATGATGCAGCAGGTCAAGGGCATCGACTGGGACGACGTCGAGATCGCGATCCCGGCCTTCCTCACGATCGTCCTGATGCCGTTCACCTACTCGATCACCGTCGGCATCGGCGCCGGGTTCCTCGCCTACGTCCTCATCAAGGCCGTCCGCGGCAAGGCCGGCGCCGTCCACCCGCTGATGTGGGTCGTCAGCTCCCTGTTCGTCGTCTACTTCTTCATCGACCCGATCACCGACCTGCTCACATGAGCGCCCGGGCCATGATCTCGGCGACGACGTCGGACTTCGCGTCGGCGTAGTCCTGGACCACGGCCCACGTCCGGCCGGCGAGCTCGCGCTTCGTGCGCTCGTAGAGCTCCCGGTCGGACGCGTCGCGCCGCAGGTGGTCGCGGAAGGCGAGCATCCGGCGGACCTCCTCGCACCCGGGCGGGAAGACGTGGACGTTGGTCCGTGGCGAGCGGTCCTTGAAGAGCCGGTGCTGGTGCCAGGCCGGGTGGCGGCTGGCGAAGACGAGCCCCTCGGCCTCCAGCACCGGCGCGTACGCCGCCTCGTCCGCGGGGTCGGGGACGACGAGCACCACGTCGATGATCGCCTTGGCCGCCAGGCCCGGGACCGCGGTCGATCCGGCGTGGTGCACCTCGAGCGCGACCGGCCCGAGCGCCCGCTCGAGCCTCGCCCGCTGCTGCCCGAATACGCCGGGCCAGGCGTCGTCGTGGTCGACGACGACGACGAGCGAGCCCGGGTCGGGCGGCACCAGGTTCTCGCTCATGGGCAGCAGGGTAGTGGCCGGAATAGTTAGCACAGGTAATGAGTTAGGCTAACGACATGGCACCCACGGTCGAGAAGGCAGCACGCACCGACGCCGGCCTGGCCTCCCAGCTCCGGCTGTCGGTCATGCGGCTGCGCCGCCGGCTGGCCAACGAGCGCCACCCGGACAACGAGCTGAGCCTCAACACGATGGCCGTGCTCGGCAGCCTCTACCGCCACGGTGCGCTGACGGTCGGCGAGCTGGCCTCGCTCGAACGGGTCCAGCCGCCGTCGATGACCCGCACCATCAACTGCCTGCAGGAGTCCGGCCACGTCGTGCGCCGGCCCCACGAGTCCGACGGGCGTCTGGTCGTCGTCGAGCTGACCGAGTCGGGGACGGCGACCGTGATCGCCGACCGCCGCAGCCGCGACGCCTGGCTCGCTCGCCGCCTGTCCGACCTGACCCCGCACGAACGCGCCGTCCTCCGCGAGGCGGCCCCGATCCTCGAGAGGCTCTCGTCTAGTTGAGTCCCACCTTCCGTTCGCTCCGCAACCCCAACTACCGCCGGTACGCCGCCGGTGGCGTCGTGTCGAACACCGGCACCTGGATGCAGCGGGTGGCGCAGGACTGGCTGGTGCTCCAGCTCACCGCCAACAGTGGCACCGCCATCGGCATCACCACCGGGCTGCAGTTCCTGCCGTTCCTGCTCCTCTCCCCGCTCGCCGGCCTCGTCGCCGACCGGATCCCCAAGCGCCGCCTGCTCCAGCTGACCAACATCGGCATGGCCGTGCCGGCGGTGGTGCTCGGCCTGCTCGCGGTCACCGGCACCGCCCAGATCTGGCACGTCTACGTGCTCGCGCTGGTGCTCGGCGTCGCGTCCGCCTTCGACGCGCCGGCCCGCCAGAGCTTCGTCTCCGAGCTCGTCGACGGTGACGACCTCACGAACGCGGTCGGGCTCAACTCTGCGAGCTTCAACGCCGCCCGCCTGGTCGGTCCGGCCCTCGCCGGGGTCCTGATCGCCGCCCTCGGCGGCGGCGTGGTCGCGACCGGGTGGGTGATCCTGGCCAACGCCGTCAGCTACGCCGCGCCGGTGATGACGCTGCGCTCGCTCGACGCCCGCCAGCTCCACACCCCCGAGCCGATGAAGCGCGAACCCGGCCAGATCCGTGCCGGGGTCCGCTACGTCCTCGGTCGCCCCGACCTGATGCTGATCCTCGGCATCGTCTTCTTCGCGGGCACCTTCGGGCTCAACTTCCAGCTCACCTCGGCGCTGATGGCGACGGAGGTCTTCGACAAGGGCGCGACCGAGTACGGCCTCCTCGGCACCTTCCTCGCCGTCGGCTCGCTGACCGGCTCGCTGGTCGCAGCCCGGCGGACGACGGTGCGGATGCGGCTGGTGCTGGTCGCGGCCCTGGCCTTCGGTGCCCTCGAGGTCGTGGCGGGGCTGATGCCGACCTACGTGACGTTCGCGGTGATGACGCCCCTGCTCGGGCTCAGCGCGCTCACGATGATCACGGCGGCGAACTCGTTCATGCAGCTCCACACCGACCCGCTCCTGCGGGGTCGCGTCATGGCGCTCTACATGATGATCTTCATCGGCGGCACGCCGCTGGGCGCGCCCCTCGTGGGGTGGATCGGTGAGGTGGCCGGCGCGCGCTGGACGCTGCTGGGCGGGGGAGCGGCGACGGTCCTCGGCGTGCTCCTCTCCGCGGCACTGTTCCTCCGGGCCGAGCGGGCGCGCGCGAGCGTGGCCGACGGGCTCCCGGACCAGGTGGTCCCGACCGGTGCTGCCGCCTGATCCGCCGTTTTGACCCCCCTGTGGGCCCCGAGTAGCATCGATCCTCGTGTCTGGGACGACCAGACCGTTGCGCGCGCCCTCGTTGCTCCTCGCAGAGCCGCGGCGCCCACACAGGCACACAGCAGGACACGCATGACCCCGCCCCGGCAGAGCGTCGCGGCGAGATACGACAGGAAAGGGAACCACCCAAGGTGCCCACCATCAACCAGCTGGTCCGCAAGGGCCGCCAGGACAAGGTGTCGAAGAACAAGACGCCTGCCCTGAAGGGATCCCCGCAGCGCCGCGGCGTCTGCACCCGCGTCTACACGACCACCCCGAAGAAGCCGAACTCCGCCCTCCGCAAGGTCGCCCGTGTGCGCCTGAGCAGCGGCGTCGAGGTCACCGCCTACATCCCGGGTGTCGGTCACAACCTGCAGGAGCACTCGATCGTGCTCGTGCGCGGCGGCCGTGTGAAGGACCTTCCCGGCGTCCGCTACAAGATCATCCGCGGCACCCTCGACACCCAGGGTGTCAAGAACCGCAAGCAGGCTCGCAGCCGCTACGGCGCGAAGAAGGAGAAGAGCTGACATGCCGCGCAAGGGTCCGGCCCCGAAGCGGCCGATCGACGTCGACCCGGTCTACGGGTCCCAGCTGGTGACCCAGCTGGTCTCCAAGGTGCTCCGCGACGGCAAGAAGCAGGTCGCCCAGCGCATCGTCTACAGCGCCCTCGAGGGCTGCCGTGAGAAGACCGGCACCGACCCGGTCATCACGCTCAAGCGTGCGCTCGACAACGTCAAGCCCGCGATCGAGGTCAAGTCCCGCCGCGTCGGCGGCGCGACCTACCAGGTCCCGATCGAGGTCAAGGGCACGCGCGGCACCACGCTCGCGCTCCGCTGGCTCGTCGGCTACGCCGCCGACCGTCGCGAGAAGACCATGTCCGAGCGACTCATGAACGAGATCCTCGACGCCTCCAACGGCCTCGG
>NZ_BAAAJT010000002.1:1040988-1097452 GCF_039527245.1 Nocardioides aestuarii | reverse complement strand
GACCTCCGACTCTAAGGAACGCTGACCACAGTGGCTGTCGACATCACCACGGACCTCAACGTCGTCCGCAACATCGGCATCATGGCGCACATCGACGCCGGCAAGACCACCACCACCGAGCGCATCCTGTTCTACACCGGTATCTCCTACAAGATCGGTGAGGTCCACGACGGCGCGGCCGTCATGGACTGGATGGAGCAGGAGCAGGAGCGCGGCATCACGATCACGTCCGCCGCGACGACCTGCTGGTGGAAGGACCACCAGATCAACATCATCGACACCCCCGGGCACGTCGACTTCACCGCCGAGGTCGAGCGCTCGCTGCGCGTCCTCGACGGCGCCGTCGCGGTGTTCGACGGTGTCGCGGGTGTCGAGCCGCAGACGATGACGGTGTGGCGCCAGGCCAACAAGTACTCCGTGCCCCGGATGTGCTTCGTCAACAAGCTCGACCGCACCGGCGCCGACTTCTTCCGCTGCGTCGACATGATGGTCGAGCGCCTCAACTCCACCCCGCTGGTCCTCCAGCTCCCGATCGGTGCCGAGGCCGACTTCCTCGGTGTCGTCGACCTGGTCGGCATGCGTGCCCTGACCTGGCGCGGCGAGACCCGCATCGGCGAGGACTACGACGTCGAGGAGATCCCGGCCGAGCTGGCCGAGCAGGCGGCCGAGTACCGCGAGAAGCTGCTCGAGACCCTGGCCGAGGCCGACGACGACGTCATGGAGAAGTACCTCGAGGGCGAGGACTTCACCGTCGAGGAGCTCGAGGCCGCGATCCGTCGCGCGACCCTCGCCGACAAGCTCAACCCGGTCCTGTGCGGCACCGCGTTCAAGAACAAGGGCGTGCAGCCCCTGCTCGACGCCGTCGTCAAGTACCTGCCGTCGCCCATCGACGTCGAGGGCATCATCGGCCACAAGGTCGACGACGAGGAGACCGAGATCATCCGCAAGCCGTCGGAGGACGAGCCGTTCTCCGGTCTGGCCTACAAGATCGCCTCGGACCCGCACCTGGGTCAGCTGATCTACCTCCGCGTCTACTCCGGCAAGCTGGAGGCCGGCACCTCGGTGCTCAACTCCGTGACCGGCAAGAAGGAGCGGATCGGCAAGATCTACCAGATGCACTCCAACAAGCGCGAGGAGATCGCGTCCGTGGGTGCCGGTCAGATCGTCGCGGTCATGGGCCTCAAGGGCACCAAGACCGGTCACACCCTGTGCGACCAGGCCAACCCGGTCGTCCTGGAGTCGATGACGTTCCCGGCCCCGGTGATCGAGGTCGCCATCGAGCCCAAGACGAAGGGCGACCAGGAGAAGCTGGGCATGGCGATCCAGCGCCTCTCCGACGAGGACCCGACCTTCACGGTCAACACCGACGAGGAGACCGGCCAGACGATCATCGCCGGCATGGGCGAGCTCCACCTCGAGATCCTGGTCGACCGCATGAAGCGCGAGTTCCGCGTCGAGGCGACCGTCGGCAAGCCGCAGGTGGCCTACCGGGAGACCCTCCGCAAGGAGGTCACCAACCACAGCTACACCCACAAGAAGCAGACGGGTGGCTCCGGTCAGTTCGCGAAGGTCGTCGTCTCGCTCGGCCCCAACATCGACCCCGAGACGGGCACCGGTGCGGGCTACGAGTTCGCCAACAACGTCACCGGTGGTCGCGTGCCGCGGGAGTACATCCCGTCGGTCGACCAGGGTGGCCAGGAGGCCATGGAGTTCGGCGTGCTCGCCGGCTACCCCATGGTCGACGTCAAGTTCACGCTCGAGGACGGCGCCTACCACGACGTCGACTCCTCCGAGCTCGCCTTCAAGATCGCCGGCAACCAGGCGTTCAAGGAGGCCGCCCGGATGGCCAAGCCGGTGCTGCTGGAGCCGATGTTCGCCGTCGAGGTGACCACCCCCGAGAGCTTCCTCGGCACGGTCATCGGCGACATCAACAGCCGCCGCGGCCAGATCCAGGCCCAGGAGGAGCGTCACGGGGACATGGTCGTCAATGCCCTCGTGCCGCTGTCAGAGATGTTCGGGTACGTTGGCGACCTGAGGTCCAAGACCTCTGGCCAGGCTTCGTACTCGATGGAGTTCGACTCGTACGCCGAGGTTCCCACGAACATCGCCGACGAGATCGTCAAGAAGGTCCGCGGCGAGTAATCGCGCCCAGAGACCCTCGGCCCACCCAGCAACACGAGTCAAGTAATCACCACACCAGGAGGAGCCCACAGTGGCTAAGGCGAAGTTCGAGCGGACCAAGCCGCACGTCAACATCGGCACGATCGGTCACATCGACCACGGGAAGACCACGCTGACCGCGGCGATCACCAAGGTCCTGCACGACGCGTACCCCGAGCTCAACCCGTTCACGCCGTTCGACGAGATCGACAAGGCTCCCGAGGAGCGTCAGCGCGGCATCACGATCTCGATCGCGCACGTCGAGTACCAGACCGAGGGCCGCCACTACGCGCACGTCGACTGCCCCGGTCACGCGGACTACATCAAGAACATGATCACCGGCGCGGCCCAGATGGACGGCGCGATCCTCGTGGTCGCCGCCACCGACGGCCCGATGCCGCAGACCCGCGAGCACGTGCTGCTCGCCCGCCAGGTCGGCGTCCCCGCCCTGGTCGTGGCGCTCAACAAGTGCGACATGGTCGACGACGAGGAGCTCATCGAGCTCGTCGAGATGGAGGTGCGCGAGCTCCTCTCGGAGTACGAGTTCCCGGGCGACGACATCCCCGTCGTGCGCGTGGCGGCCTTCCCGGCCCTCAACGGCGACGCCAAGTGGGGCGAGTCGGTCCTCGAGCTCATGAAGTCGGTCGACGAGTACATCCCGACCCCCGAGCGCGACACCGACAAGCCGTTCCTCATGCCCGTCGAGGACGTCTTCACCATCACCGGTCGCGGCACGGTCATCACCGGCCGTATCGAGCGGGGCATCGTGAAGGTCAACGAGGAGGTCGAGATCGTCGGCATCCGCGAGGGCTCGCAGAAGACCACCGTCACCGGTGTCGAGATGTTCCGCAAGCTGCTCGACGAGGGCCAGGCCGGCGAGAACGTCGGTCTGCTCCTCCGCGGCACCAAGCGCGAGGACGTCGAGCGCGGCATGGTCGTCGTCAAGCCGGGCACGACCACCCCGCACACCAACTTCGAGGCCTCGGTCTACATCCTCTCGAAGGAGGAGGGCGGCCGCCACACGCCGTTCTTCAACAACTACCGTCCGCAGTTCTACTTCCGGACCACGGACGTGACCGGCGTCGTCACCCTGCCCGAGGGCAAGGAGATGGTCATGCCGGGCGACAACACCGAGATGGCCGTCGAGCTGATCCAGCCCATCGCCATGGACGAGGGTCTCCGCTTCGCGATCCGCGAGGGTGGCCGCACCGTCGGCGCCGGCCGGGTCACCAAGATCACCAAGTGATCCCCGCCGGTCGCTGACCGGCAACCGCTTCACCTCGAAGGCCCCGGACCTGATGGTCCGGGGCCTTCGTGCGTCCCCGGGGACAACCGGACGCGTCCGGGGTGCGTCAGACCGGTGTCAGCAACCGACACCGAACCTCGGGGGAACCACATGCGCACCACCATCGCCACCACCACCCTGCTCGCCGTCCTGGCCGCGTCCGTCGCGGCCGCGGCGCCCGCGACCGCCGACCGGATCCGGGGTACCAGCGGCACCGACGCCCTCATGGGCACGCCACGGTCGGACTCGATGCGGGCCCGCGGCGGGGACGACGACCTGGTCGGTGAGGAGGGTGACGACCGGATGTTCGGCGGCCTGGGCCGCGACCTGCTCCTCGGCGGGGACGGCGCGGACCTGCTGTCCGGGGGTGCCGGGCCCGACATCCTGCTCGGCGGCTCCGGCCGCGACTCGATCGTCGGCGGACCCGGTCGCGACCAGGTCCGGGCCGGAGCCGGCCAGGACTGGGTCGAGGACGGCCCCGGCCGGGACGACGTACGGCTCGGCCGCGGCGACGACCGCTATGCCGTGTCGAGCATCGACGGTGCCCGCGACGTCGTGCGGTGCGGGCCCGGTGACGACACCGTCTACTACCTCGACCTCGACGAGGAGGACCCGCTCGACGAGCTGATCGGCTGCGAGACGGTCGAGCACGTCACCGAGTCCGACTGACGCGACCTCGAAGGCCCCGGACCGCACGGTCCGGGGCCTTCGCGCGTCCCGCCGACAACATCTCCGGACCAGGCACAACCCGGGTGCCGCTCGCTGCGTCACCAGAGTGACCACCAGCAACCGACACATTCGGGGGAATCCGACATGCGCACCATCATGACCACCGCCGGCCTCGCGGCCGCCCTGGCCGCCACCGTCCTGACCATGGGCCCCGCCCTGGCCGACGTGATCGAGGGCAACGACCGTGACAACGAGCTGCTCGGCACCCCGCAGCCCGACACCATGCGGGGCTTCGGGGGCGAGGACCAGCTCTTCGGCTACAGCGGCCGCGACCGGATGCGCGGCGGCCCCGGTGCCGACTCGCTCTACGGCGGGGGCCGCGCCGACGACCTCGACGGCGGCCGCGGTCCCGACACCGTCGGCGGCAACCAGCACGACGACGTCCTGCGCGGCGGCCCGGGCCGCGACGAGGTCTTCGGAGCGGGCGGCGACGACCGCTACGTCGACGAGGCGGGCGCGGACGAGGTCCACCTCGGACCCGGCGACGACGTCGTGGTGGTCCGACGGGTCGACGGCAAGGCCGACGAGATCCACTGCGGCGCCGGCGACGACACCGTCCGCTACCTCCGCCGACGCGACGCCGCGGACACCCTCGAGGGGTGCGAGACGGTCACGGTCGGACGCTAGCGGCGGCCGCCGGGTGGTGCTGGTCAGGAGAGGTCGACGCCCTCGAAGTCCTCGGGGGTGAACTCGCGCTTCTCCACCAGCACCATCCAGTTGCCGGAGTTGTCCCGCATCAGCGCCTCGACGCCGTAGGGACGCTCCTCGGGCTCCTGGAGGAACTCCACGCCGCGTGACCGCAGGTCCTCGTAGGTCGCCCGGCAGTCGTCGACGTCCATCCCGATGCCCGGGAGGCCGCCCTCGGACTGCGCGCGGTTCATCGCCTCGATCAGGTAGTCGGGCAGGGGACCGCTCGGAGTGGTGAGGTGGAGGTGGATCTCGGGCTGCTTCGGGTGATAGATCGTGCACCAGCGGAAGTCGGGGCCGAGCTGGAGGTCGTCGCCGACCTCGAAGCCGAGCACGTCGGTGTAGAAGGCCTTCGACTCGTCGATGTCCTTCACCCACAGGGACAGCAGGGAGATGTTGGTGATCATGGACCGACCCTAGGAAGGGTCGCCGGGGTCCCGCTTCTCCTGGGTTGCGCTCCCGCGTTCGACGAGCCCGGCCATGAAGACGTAGCAGCCGGGGATCCGGGGGTTGCCGGCTGCGGCGTACCGCTTCTGGAAGTCGCTCGGGCTCTCCCCGACGACCTCGCGGAACTTCGAGCTGAACGAGCCGAGGCTGCTGTAGCCCACCGCGTGGCACACCTCGGTGACCGTGAGGTTCGCGGCCCGCAGCAGGTCCTGCGCCCGTTCGACACGACGCTCGGCGAGATAGGCCGCGGGCGTGGTCCGGTAGGTCACCGCGAACGACCGCACGAAGTGATAGCGGCTCATGCCCGCCAGCCCCGCCAGCAGGTCCAGGTCGAAGTCGTCCGCGTAGTGACGGTCGAGGTGGTCGCGCGCCCGACGCAGGTGCACGAGCACGTCGCCGGGGACGCGGCGGGGTGCGGTCATCCGAGCAGGGCGGCGACCGCGTCGGCGAAGACCTCGGTGTGGCGGTCGACGTCCGCGGTGCCGTGGAACTGCGAGAAGAGGCTCATGTTGTGGAAGGGCGCGAGCAGGACACCGCGGTTGACCGTCCACAGGTGCATGAAGGCGTCGAGCTCCTCGTCGACCGCGGCGGCCGCCTCCGCGCCGGTGCTCGGAGGCGGGCAGAACCAGTACTCCGCGCGGCAGCCGAGCCGCTGCACGTGCCAGGGCAGGTCGTGCTCGGCGATCACGGCGGAGATCCCGTCGGTGAATCGCTCGGCGAGCGGGATCGCGACGTCGAAGTCCTCCTGGCGCAGCGCGGTGCTGAGCGTCGCCCGCACCGCCGCCATCGCCAGCGCGCTGCCGGTGAGCGTGCCGCCCACGCCGGCGACGTCGATCTCGTGCCCGAGCATCGGTCCGGTCAGCCGGTCGGCCACCTCCTCCGTCATCCCGTACGCCGCGACCGGGATGCCGCCCCCGATCGGCTTGCCCATCACCACGAAGTCCGGGTCGAGGCCCCAGGCGGCGGTGGCCCCGCCCGGCCCTGCGCAGATCGTGTGCGTCTCGTCGTTGACCAGCAGCACCCCGTGCTGCCGGGTGATCTCCCGGACCCCGGCGAGGTAGCCGTCCTCGGGGAGCACGATCCCGATGTTGGTCAGCGCCGGTTCCATGAGCAGGCAGGCGACGTCGCCCTCGGCCAGCCGGCGGTCGAGCGCGTCGAGGTCGTTGAAGGGCACGACGGCCGTCGTGACGGCGACGTCGACCTGCGGGCCGAGCGCGCCGGGACGCGGCACGACCCGGTCGCCGGCCCGGCCGTGCTCGAGCACGCCGAGGGTCTCGTCGACGGTGCCGTGGTAGCACCAGTCCATCACCGCGACCCGCGGCCGACCGGTCAGGTGACGCGCGAAGCGCAGCACGAACCGGTTGGCGTCGGTCGCGGTCATCGCCATCTGCCACAACGGCACCCCGAACCGGCGCGCCAGCTCCTGGGCGACCCAGGTCGCGTCGGTCGACGGCAGCATCGTGGTGATGCCGCGCTCGGTGCGCTCGCGCACCGCCTCGGCGACCGCGGGCAGGCAGTGGCCGGTCATCGACCCGGTGTCGCCGAGGCACAGGTCGACGTACTCGATCCCGTCGACGTCGGTGAAGCCGCCGCCCTCCGCCCGGTCGACGAAGAGCGGGAAGGCGCCGGGCCAGCGGGTCATCCACGGCATCGGCACCCCGGCGAGGAGGGAGCCGCGTGCGTCGGCGGCGAGCTCGGCGGAGCGGGGGTGGAGGTCGACGAAGCGCTGCTCCTCCTCGGCGTGGAGGGCGGCGAGCCGGTCACGGTCGATCATGGGGGCAATCTAGGCCCGCGGCGGCCCGGACGGGAGAATGGTCCCGTGAACGACCACGCCGGACCAGTCCGCCCCGCGCGTCCCCACCAGAAGCTCACCGACGACGGCCGCCGGATGCGCGAGGTGCTCAGCTACTCCCGGCGGGGCAGCCGGTTCACCCCGACGCAGGCCGAGGCCTGGGAGGCGTACGCCGCCGACTGGGTCATCCCCGACGAGGCGGTCGACGACCCCGACTTCGCGTGGTCCCGGTGGTTCGGCCGCGAGGCGCCGCTGGTCGTCGAGATCGGTCCCGGCGTCGGTGAGGCGACCGGCGTCCTGGCCGCCGGCCGTCCGGACGTCGACGTGCTCGCGCTCGAGGTCTGGCGACCGGGTGTCGCCGCCGGGCTGGCGGAGGTCGCCGCTGCCGGCGCGTCGAACGTCCGGTTCTGCTCGATCGACGCGGCCTGGGTCCTCGACCACCTCGTCGCCCCCGACTCGCTCGCGGGCCTCTGGACGTTCTTCCCCGATCCCTGGCCCAAGACCCGCCACCACAAGCGTCGTCTGGTCGACGGCGCGTTCGCCCGGCTGGCCGCGAGCCGGCTCGCGCCGGGCGCCGAGTGGCGGCTGGCCACCGACTGGGCCGACTACGCCGAGCAGATGCGTGAGGTGCTCGACGCCGAACCGGCCCTCGAGGGCGGCGAGGTCGAGCGCTGGGCCGACCGGCCGGTGACCAAGTTCGAGCGCAAGGGCCTCGCGGTCGACCGCACGATCACCGACTTCTACTACCGCAGGGTCTGACCCGCCCCGCCCTCGGCGCGGGACACGAGGCGCTGCACGAGCTCGGCCTCACGTCGGAGCCGGGCGGCGTCGCGGTCGCGACGGGTCGCGACCACGGCCAGCAGGAACGCCTCGTCGGGGGTGCCGGGCGGCGGCGCGGGCGCGACGTACGGCGAGACCTGCTCGGCGAGCCGGCGGGCGAGGTCCGCGCGCGGTCCGGGCGCCATGGCCGGGGCGCGCCCCAGGAACTGGCGCACCCCGAGCGCCAGCGGTGTCGGCAGCGCGACGACGTCGGCCCCCTGCGCCCAGGAGGCGAGCGGGGCGGGCATGGGTCGCGGTGGCACCAGCCGCAGCTTCACGCGCTCGCGGACGACGTAGGTGCCCGCGGCGTAGTCACCCAGCCGCTTGCCCCGCGGGCTGACCAGCGCGGAGAAGAAGGCCGGTACGCCGGTGAACGCGTAGATCTCGACGAAGCCGACCAGGGTCCGGACGAAGGCGTGCTGGAACGAGATCGGCCCGGCGTCGTCGCGCACCGTGCGCAGGCCGGTCGCGAGCTTGCCGAGCGACTTGCCGCGGGTGAGGGTCTCCGTCGTCGTCGGCGCGACGAGGAAGACCGTGATGAGCGTGCCGACCACGGCGACGTGGGCGAGCGCTCCGCTCGCGCGGACCGTGGCCGCGCTGTAGAGCACGATGACGGCGACCAGGAGCACCAGCGTCGCGACGACGTCGATCAGTCCCGAGACCATCCGCATCGCGATGCTCGCCGGGGGCAGGTCGAGCGCGACCGCCTCGCCGGTGACCAGGTCGTCGACGGTCAGCGAGCCGTAGCCGTCGGAGGCCCCCGCGTGCTCCATGCGCCGGAGCATACGGCGCCCGGCGGTCGTCCGTGCCGCCTACAGTGACGTCCGTGGACCTCGACGCCTACGTGCTCGCGCGCCAGCCGACGTGGCAGCGCCTCGAGGAGCTCGCGAAGCGCCGACGGCTGACCGGCGCCGAGGGCGGCGAGCTGGTCGAGCTCTACCAGCGCACGGCCACCGACCTCTCCGTCGTGCGCACCTCGGCCCCCGACGCCCAGGTCGTCGCCCACCTCTCCAGCCTGCTCGCCCGCGCCCGGACCCGCGCCGAGGGCAGCCGCACGACGACGTGGTCCGGCGTCCGCACCTTCCTGACCGACCGGTTCCCCGCGGCGCTCTACCGGCTGCGCTGGTGGTGGATCGGCACGACGGCGGCCAGCGTGGTCGTCACTGCGGTGATGATGTGGTGGCTGCTGGCGAACCCGACCGTCGAGCAGAGCCTGATGTCGCCGCAGGAGATCGACCAGCTGGTCTCGGAGGACTTCGAGGGCTACTACAGCCAGTACGCCGCCGGCGAGTTCGCCACCCAGGTCTGGATCAACAACGCGTGGGTCTCCGCCCTCTGCCTGGCCCTCGGCGTGCTGGGCGCGCCGGTCGTCTGGCTGCTGTTCAACAACCTGCTGAACATCGCGATCATCGGCTCGATCATGACCCGCCACGACCACGCCGGCCACTTCTGGGGGCTGCTGCTGCCCCACGGCCTGCTCGAGCTGACGGCCGTCTTCGTGGCCGGCGGCGTCGGGCTGCGGCTGTTCTGGTCGTGGGTCGAGCCCGGCGACCTGTCCCGGTCGCGCTCGCTCGCCCGCGAGGGGCGCACCGCGGGGACCGTCGCGCTGGGGCTGGTCCTGGTCCTCGCCGTCAGCGGCGTGATCGAGGCCTTCGTGACGCCCTCGCCGCTCCCGACGTGGGCGCGGCTGGCCATCGGCGTCCTCGCCGAGCTGGTCTTCCTCGCCTACGTCTTCGGTCCCGGCCGGGCCGCGGTCCGCCGCGGCCACACCGGCGACGTCGACGCCGCCCTCCTCGAGGACGGCGTCGCCAGCCAGGCGTAGGGACTCAGCCTCAGAGGAGCCCGCGGGCCTTGAGGGAGAGGTAGTGGTCGGCGAGGGCGGGGGGCAGGTCCTCGGCGTCCGCGTCGACGACGTCGACCCCGATCGCCCGCAGCACGCGGGCGGTGCGCTCCCGACGCGCCAGCGCCTGCTCGGCGGCCGCGGCGTCGTAGACCTCCTCGGCGGTCCCACGCCGCGTGGCGAGCTCGGACAGCCCGGGGTCGCGGACCGAGGCGACGACCACCCGGTGGTGGCGGGTGAGGGCCGGCAGCACCGGTAGCAGCCCCTGCTCGACAGCCGAGGGCTCGAGCGGCGTCAGCAGCACGACCAGCGCCCGGTGGCGGCCCATCGAGGAGACCGCGCCGGCCAGCGCGGCCCAGTCGGCCTCGGCGAGCACGGGCTCGAGGTCGGCCATCCGGTCCTGGAGGCCGGTGGCGACCGAGCGGCCGCCGGCGGCCTTGACCCGGGTCCGGACGGTGCGGTCGCCCGCGACGAGGTCGACCCGGTCGCCCGCGCGCGAGGCGAGGGTGGCGAGCAGCAGCGCGGCGTCCATCGCGGAGTCGAGCCGCGGGACGTCGCCGACCCGGGCGGCCGACGTGCGCGAGGTGTCGAGGACGAGCACGACCCGCCGGTCGCGCTCGGGCTGCCACGTGCGGACGACCACCGTGCGGGTGCGCGCGGTGGCCCGCCAGTCGATGGAGCGGGTGTCGTCGCCGCGGACGAACTCGCGCAGCGAGTCGAACTCCGTCCCGCGGCCACGCACCCGGACGGCGGCCCGGCCGTCGAGCTCGCGCAGCCGCGCCAGCCGCGAGGGCAGGTGGCGCCGCGACTCGAACGCCGGCAGGCTCCGCACCGCCCCGGGCACGTCCGTGGTCCGCTGCCGGGCAGCGAGCCCCAGGGGCCCCGGGCACCGCACCGTCACCCCGGTCGCCCGCAGGTCGCCGCGCCGCCGAGGCCGGAGCGGGGTGGTCAGGACGGCACGGTCCCCGGGGGACAGCGAGACGCGGTGCCGGTTGTCCGTCGCCCCCGCGGTCGGCTGCCACGCGTCACGCAGCACGGCCCGCACCCGACGGCCCCCGGTCGCCTCCACCACCAGGGTCGTCGTGGTCCCCTCGCCGAGGCGGACCGACCCGCCCCCGCGGCGTACGACCCGGAGCAGGGTGGGCGGCGGTGCGGCCAGCCAGTCGACGACCACCAGCACGAGCACCGCGAGCAGCCACAACCACGCCGTGGACCACGCCGGTCGCAGCACGACCGGCACGATCCCCAGCAGGAGCAGCAGCGGCACCCGGCCGGTGAGGGCCATCAGCGCGGCACCGGGACCGAGTCCATCGCCGAGCGCAGGACGGTCGCGCTGTCGACGCCCTCGAGCTCGGCCTCGGGGCGCAGCGCGATCCGGTGGGCCAGGGTGGCGGTCGCCAGCGACTTCACGTCGTCGGGGGTGACGAAGTCGCGGCCCGACAGCCACGCCCACGCCCGCGCCGAGCGCAGCAGCGCGGTGGCACCGCGCGGGCTGACGCCGAGCAGCACCGACGGCGACTCCCGGGTCGCGCGCGCGACGTCGACGACGTAGCCCGCGACCTCGGCGCCGACCTGGACCCCGCGCACCGCGGCCTGGCCGGCGGCCAGGTCGTCGGGGCCGGCGACCGCGGTGACGCCGGCGGCCGCGAGGTCGCGCGGGTCGAAACCGGATGCGTGGCGGGTGAGGATCTCGACCTCGTCCTCCCGCGGCGGCAGCGGCAGCACGACCTTGAGCAGGAACCGGTCGAGCTGGGCCTCCGGCAGCGGGTAGGTGCCCTCGTACTCGACGGGGTTCTGGGTCGCGGCGACGAGGAACGGGCGGGGGAGCGGGCGCGAGGTGCCGTCGACCGAGACCTGGCCCTCCTCCATCGCCTCGAGCAGCGCCGACTGGGTCTTCGGCGGCGTTCGGTTGATCTCGTCGGCCAGCAGCAGCTGGGTGAAGATCGGGCCCTCGCGGAAGCTGAGCTCGCCAGCACGGCCGTCGATCACCATCGACCCGGTGATGTCGCCCGGCATCAGGTCGGGGGTGAACTGCACCCGTCGGCTCTCGACGTCGAGCGACGCAGCCAGGGTGCGGACCAGCAGCGTCTTGGCGACGCCCGGCACTCCCTCCATCAGGACGTGCCCGCCGCAGAGCAGCGCGACCAGCAGGCCGGAGACCGCGGCGTCCTGGCCGACCACCACCTTGGCGACCTCCTGGCGGACGGCGCCGAGCCGCTCGCGGGCGTCACCGGTGGGGGGCGGCGGGGGTGCTGCCTGGGGCAGGTCGGTCATGGGCGTCGTACCTCTTCCTCGAGAGCGGCCAGCGCGCTGGCCAGGGCGATCAGGTCACGATCGTGGGCGGGGGGAGCGGCTGCGGGGTCCAGCAGCGCGGCCAGCTCGTCGCGGGGTCGCCCCAGTCGGGCGGCGAGCCGGTCGAGCAGCACGCTGTCGTCGGGGTGGGCCACGGCGAGCGCCGACCCGAGCCGGCGCCGGGTCGCGCGGCGCAGCGCGTCCGCGGCGTGGTCGCGGGCACCGGCTCGCCGGTAGAGGCGGCCGCGGCTGCGCGTCGTCTCGAGCGCCCGCACGACCACCGGGAGGGGCTCGACCGCGAGCGCGCCGAGCCGCCGGGCCCGCCAGGCGACCAGCGCCAGGGAGGCGACGACCACGAGCAGGAAGGCGGGCCGCAGCCAGGTCGGCAGCAGCGTCGCGAGGCTGACCCCGTCGTCGGCGACGAGGTCGGTGAGGTCGGGGACGTACCAGACGAGACGGGGCTCCTGGCCGAGCAGCCGGAGCACCGCTGCCGCGTTGTCGGCCCGGAGGACCTGGTCGTTGCGCATCGCCTCGCCGAAGCCGAGCAGGGTCAGGCCGGGCCGGGGCTGCGCGAGCAGCTGTCCCTCCTCGACGCCGAAGCAGCCCGGGCCGGGGAACGCCAGGGCCCCGTCGACCTCGACCTCGAGGTCGCCGACGACAGGGTCGTCGCAGCCGGCCGCGACCGGCCCCGGGACGCGGATCGTCTCCGGCAGGGAGGTCACGCCCAGTGCCTCCGTGGTGCCGGGGCCGGGCTCGACCACGACGAGCCGGGCCTCGCCGACGTGGGCCAGCAGCCGATCGGCGGTGCTGCTGCCCAGCAGCGAGGAGGAGGTGACGACGACGGTCGTGTCGGCGGTGACGGCAGCGGCCTCCAGCGACGCCGCGTCGCGGACGACGTCGACCTCGACACCCCGGTCGCGCAGCACCTGGGCCGCCGCGCGTGCACCGCCAGGTCCGGGGTTGTCCGGGTCGTAGGTCGCGCTCGTCGTCGGGCGACCCGCGGTGAGCGCGGCGACGCCGAGCGCGGCCAGGACGGCGAGGGTGAGCAGGAGCGCGGTGCGGTGGCGCTCCCAGGCCCCCCTCACCGGGCGCCCGCCCGGCGGCCGGCGAGCGCGTCGTCGAGCGCGAGGGCACCGTCGGCCCACTCCCGGCCCCCGGGACGGTCGCCGTAGAGCACCTCGTCGAACTGTCGCGTCACCTCGCGCACCCGGTCGGCCTCTGCGGGGTGGGAGGCCGCCAGGCTCTCGCCGACCTCGTGGGCGGTGAGCGCGGGCAGGTCCTCCAGCCGGCCGCGCTCGGCCTGCCGGGTCGCGGTGGCGCGGAACGCGTCGACGAGGGCGTCGTGCCACCGCCCCTCGGCGTACGCCGTCTCGGCCCGGGCCCGCAGCTCGGCGGCGGTGAGCGTCGGGTCGTCCACCACGGCCGCGCTCGGCCGTCGGCGGCCGGGGGAGCGGCCGGCCCGCCCCAGCAGCCAGACCAGGCCCAGGACCAGGCCGAGCACGACGAGCATCGCCGCGAGGACCGAGAGCGGCGGGGTGCGCTGGGCGACCGCGATGCTGTCGTCGACCACGCGACCGATCCAGCCCAGGATCCGCTGGAGCAGGTCGCCCTGGTGGTAGTCGGGGTCGAGCAGCTCGCGGCGCAGCCACGACCGGCCCTCGGCCGGGATCGGGTCGAGCGGGACGTCCTGGCCTCTCACGGGCGGGGCAGCCCCGCCCTGGTCATGAGCTCGACGTCGTAGCCCTCCTTGCGGATCCGCAGGTCGATGTACTGCAGGCAGCTGACGGCGGTGACGAACGGCGCGACGAAGGCAGCGGTCACGACCGCGGACGTCGCCTGGGACAGCACGAGCAGCAGCGGGCTCTCCGGGTCGACCCCGCCGAGCATCGTCAGTGCCATCGTCCCCAGCGAGATCGGCGTGCTCAGCAGCGCCCCGGCGACCTGGGTGAGGATCGCGGTGAGCAGTGCGATGCCGAAGGTGCGCCAGAACGCCTTGCGGGTCAGCCTCGCCGACCGGCCGAGGGACTCCCAGATCCGGCGGTTCTCCAGCATCAGCGACGGGACGGCGAGGTAGTAGACCCGGACCCAGAACACCGTGAGCGCAGCGAGGAACAGCGGCACGGTGACGAGCCCGAACCAGAACAGGCCCCATCCGTCGAGGACGCCGATCGCGACGACCCACGTCCCGACGTAGACACCGGCCACGACGGCGACAAGGACCCCGAGCAGGAACGTCAGCCCGATCAGCCGCCACCGCTGGCCCCGCGTCGCGGCCCACGCCTGTCCCAGGGTCAGGCGCTGGCCCAGCGTGGCAGCCATCGTGACGTGGGCGATCATGCCGGTGACCAGCACCAGCCCGATCGACTGGAGCACCAGCCCGAGCATCAGCGAGCCCATCGCGCCGAGGAACCCGACGAGCTCGTCGCTGGACGGTCCGGCCGGGTCGGACATCGACGACGTCAGGTCGACGGTGGTCGCCAGGCCCGCGGTGACCGCGACCGGGATCGCCATCGCCACGGCCGTGACGAGCACGGCCGAGCCCACGGTGGCGCCGGGGTTGTAGCGGATGATCTTGAACGCCGCGTCGTAGAAGTCGCCGAGCGTCAGCGGCCGCAGCGGCACGGCACCCGGCTTGTGGGCCGCCCCGCTCCAGCCCTGCGGACCGGTCGGTGGTGGTGGCGGTGCCCAGGACGGCGGCGCGGGTTGCGGCCCCGGTGCCGGCTGCGACCCGGGCGCGGGCCAGGACTGGTCGCCGGGGGTTCCCCCGGGCGGTGGGTAGGAGCCGCTCACTGTGTCCCCTCGTACGGCTGCGTGCGTGTGGTCGCCCATCTTGTCAGGAGCGGCCGGGTCGCGGGGCGACTCCGCCGTTCAGCGCAGCACGGCCTCGAGCATCTGGCGCAGTGCACGGAGCTGGCGCCGCATGGTCGTGGGGTCGCCGGTCGACCGGGCGAGGAGGAAGGCGCCCTCGAAGGTGACGAAGACGTGGTCGGCGAGGGCCTCGGGGTCGGGGGCGTCCTCGCGGTCGCCGAGGGCCGCGCCGATCAGTCGGGTGAGCTCCTCGCGCCACGCCACGACGGCGCCGAGGATCGGGTCACTGGTGCCGTCGACGACCAGCTCCCGCTCGGTGAGGATGGAGATGTAGAGGCAGTTCGACTCCTCGCCGAGCAGCGCCTCGTCGCGCTCCTCGAACCACCGGACGAACGCCGACACCCGCTCCGCCGGGTCGTCGGTCGCGGCCTCGGCGTGGGCCATCGCCTCCCGCAGCTCGGCGACGTCGGCGTCGGCGTAGCGCTGGACGAGCGTCCGGGCGAGGTCGAGCTTGGAGGGGAAGTGGTGGAAGAACGCGCCCTTGGAGGTGCCGGACTCGGTGATCACCTGGTCGACCGAGGTGGCGGCGTAGCCGTTGACCTTCACCAGGCGCTCGGCGGAGTCGAGGATGCGCGAGCGCGTGGCGGTTCCGTCCCTGGGCACACCCTCTTGTACCAGACTGTCTGGTCTGCTACAAACAGACCAGGCAGTCTGGAACGAGCAGGGAGCGTGTCATGGCAGGACGTTTCGTCACCGACGGTGGGCTCGAGACCGACCTCATCTACCACCACGGCTTCGACCTCCCGGAGTTCGCCTCCTTCCCCCTGCTCGACGACGAGCGGGGCCGCGAGACCCTCGAGCGCTACTACGAGGAGTACGCCGCGATTGCCGCGGCCCACGGCGTGGGGATCCAGCTCGACACCCCGACCTGGCGCGCCAACCCCGACTGGGGGACCGCGGTCGGCTACGACGCCGCCGGGCTCGACCGGGTCAACCGCGAGGCGGTCGCGCTGCTGCGGGGCGTGGCCGACCGGTGGTCGGACCGGGTGGGGGAGAGCCGGGTCTCCGGCCAGGTGGGTCCGCGTGGCGACGGCTACCGGCCCGGCGCCGCGGTCGACCCGGACGAGGCGGCCGACTACCACCGCCCCCAGCTGGCGGCGTTCGCGGCGGCCGGCGCCGACCTGGCCTCCGCGCTCACCCTCACCGACGTCGGGGAGGCGGTGGGGGTCGTGCGTGCCGCTCGCGACGTCGGCCTGCCGGTGTGGGTCTCGTTCACCGTCGAGACCGACGGTCGGCTGCCGGACGGGACGTCGCTGGGCGACGCGCTCCGGCTCACCGACGAGCAGGCCGCGCCCGACGCCTTCATGGTCAACTGCGCCCACCCCGACCACGTCGCCCGCGGCGTGGACGTCGACGGCCCGTGGGACCGCGTGCGCGGGCTGCGCGTCAACGCCTCGTCGCTCAGCCACGAGGAGCTCGACGCGATGACCGAGCTCGACGCCGGTGATCCGGTGGAGCTCACGGCCGCCCACGGTCGCCTCGAGGAGCTGCTCGGCGGGGTCGACGTGGTCGGCGGCTGCTGCGGCACCGACGCCAGCCACGTGGCCGCCCTCTGGGCGGGTCGGGCCTAGACGGGCGTGAGCACGCCGAACCCGGACAGCACCCGCTCGACCCGGCGTCGCTCGTCGTCGAGGTGGCTGCCGTTCGGCAGCACGTCGAGCAGGTGGTCGACCTCGAGCATGGTGGCGGCCTCGGCCAGCAGCCGGTCGTAGGCCTGGCGGCGACCTTCGTACTGCGCGTGCCGCATGCCCTCCTGGTGGAATCGGGCGCTGACGCGGCGTACGTCGGCGCTCACCTCCTCGAGCGTGCGCGTCGCGGGCTCGGGCCGACGACGGCCCCAGGTCACGTCGGGGAGGACGTGGTGGCAGCCGACGAGCGCGGCGAGGAGCACCAGCGGTGTCGCCGCGAGCAGGAGCAGCCAGGCGATGGCCTGGAGCAGGCCGGCCACCGGACCACCGTAACCCCGCGCGGCCCCTCGCGCCTACGCTCGTGCGGTGACCCTGACCGAGAGGCCCGCGCGCAGGGTCCACCGCGCGTGGTGGGTCGCCGCGGTCACGATGGCCGCGCTGGTCGCGGCGGCCGGTTTCCGGTCCTCGACGGGCGCGCTGCTGGTGCCGCTGGAGGAGGAGTTCGGCTGGTCTCGCGCCACGACGAGCGGTGCGGTCAGCCTCAACCTGGTCGTCTACGGCCTCTGCGCCCCCTTCGCCGCGGCGCTGATGGAGCGGTTCGGCGTCCGCCGCGTCGTCGCCGGGGCGCTCGTGCTGGTCGCCGCGGGCTCGGGCCTGACGCTGGTGATGACCAGTCCGTGGCAGCTCTGGCTGCTGTGGGGACTCGCGGTCGGCGTCGGCACCGGGTCCCTGGCGCTGGTCTTCGGGGCGATCGTGGCCAACCGCTGGTTCGTCCGCCATCGCGGCCTCGTCGTCGGGGTCTTCAGTGCCGCCAGCTCGACCGGTCAGCTGGTCTTCCTGCCGGCGATCGCGGCCCTCGCCGCGGGACCGGGCTGGCGGTGGGCCGCCGCCCTGGTCGCGGCGTTCGCGCTGCTGCTCGTCCCGGCGGTGTGGGCGTTGCTGCGCGACTCGCCGGCCGAGGTCGGCACCACGGCCTACGGCGCCGCGCCGGTCGGACCGGGTGCCGTCGGCGTCGTCGACCCGGCGGTGGTGGCGCCCGTGGGCGCGGCCACGCTGGCGCTGCGCACGCTGCGTGACTGCAGCCGCTCGCGCACCTTCTGGGTCCTCGTCGCCACCTTCTGGATCTGCGGCTGGTCGACCAACGGACTGATCGGCACCCACTTCATCCCCGCCGCCCACGACCACGGCATGCCCGAGACCACGAGCGCCCTGCTGCTGGCGCTCATCGGCATCTTCGACATCGTCGGCACCGTCGCGAGCGGCTGGCTCACCGACCGGGTCGACAGCCGCTACCTGCTCTTCGGCTACTACTTCTTCCGCGGCCTGTCGCTGCTGGCGGTGCCGTGGCTGCTCGGGCCGGACGTCCACCCGAGCCTGTTCCTGTTCATCCTCTTCTACGGCCTGGACTGGGTGGCGACGGTGCCGCCGACCGTCGCCCTGTGCCGCCAGCACTTCGGGGTGGAGCGGTCCGGGGTCGTCTTCGGCTGGGTCTTCGCCTCCCACATGGTCGGTGCGGGGGTCGCGGCGAGCTTCGCCGGCTGGATCCGCACGACCCAGGGCGACTACCTCCTCGCCTGGCTGACCGCCGGCGGGCTCTGCGTGGCGGCCGCGGCAGCATGCCTGACGATCCCGCGCCGGGCTCCGGCGGCGGCCTGACCGGACCGATTTGGTCTCGCCGCAGGACTCTGCCAAGATACTCAGGTTGCTCCGGCGGGTTGCCGGGGTGCGCCCACAACCTTGACTACTGAATCGCGTCTCACGATCGATCGGTAGTCGCTGTGCGGCCGCACCGAACCGTGAGACCCGATCGGCCCGGCGAAACCTGCTGGGCAGCCGCCAACACCGAGCAGGACCCCACGGTTCTGTGTTGCGTCGAAATACGCGACACGCCCGACCGCGGGGGTCGGAGCCCGGAGGCTGACGACGAAGGCGGGACCGACTCACTCCGGAGGACGTCCCAGGAACGCAACGCGGCACTGACTACGAAGGACGAGAGAGACCTATGGCGGGACAGAAGATCCGCATCAGGCTCAAGGCCTATGACCACGAGGTGATCGACACCTCGGCGCGCAAGATCGTGGACACCGTCACCCGGACGGGTGCGAAGGTCGCCGGCCCTGTGCCGCTGCCGACCGAGAAGAACGTCTACTGCGTCATCCGCTCGCCCCACAAGTACAAGGACTCCCGCGAGCACTTCGAGATGCGCACCCACAAGCGCCTCATCGACATCATCGACCCCACGCCGAAGACCGTCGACTCGCTGATGCGGCTCGACCTGCCTGCCGGCGTCGACATCGAGATCAAGCTCTGAGGATCAAGCGATGACTGCCACTTTCGAACGCAACCTGAAGGGCCTGCTGGGCACCAAGCTCGGCATGACCCAGGTCTGGGACGAGAACAACCGCATCGTCCCCGTCACCGTCATCGACGCTCGCACGAACGTCGTGACCCAGGTCCGGACTCCCGAGGTCGACGGCTACAACGCCGTCCAGGTCGGCTTCGGCGAGATCGAGGGCCGCAAGGTGACCAAGCCGCAGACCGGCCACTTCGACAAGGCCGGCACCACCCCGCGCCGCCACGTCGTGGAGTTCCGCACCAGCCTCGCCGGTGAGTTCTCCGTCGGCCAGGAGCTGGGCGTCGACACCTTCGCCACCGGCGACGAGATCGACGTCACCGGCACCAGCAAGGGCAAGGGCTTCGCCGGAACGATGAAGCGTCACGGCTTCTCCGGCGTCGGCGCCTCCCACGGTGCCCACCGCAACCACCGCAAGCCGGGCTCCATCGGCGCCTGCGCGACCCCCGGTCGCGTGTTCAAGGGCGTCCGGATGGCCGGCCGGATGGGTCGCGACACCATCACCGTCCAGAACCTCACCGTGCACGCCGTCGACGCCGACAAGGGCCTGATCCTCGTCAAGGGCGCCATCCCGGGCCCCAAGGGCTCGCTCGTCGTGCTGCGGTCCGCCGCCAAGAAGACGCAGGAGGCCTGAGCATGGCTACCAAGACCGTCTCCGTGAACCTCCCCGCCGAGATCTTCGACGTCGAGGTCAACGTCCCGCTGATCCACCAGGTCGTCGTGGCCCAGCAGGCCGCCGCCCGGCAGGGCACCCACGCCACCAAGACCCGCGGCGACGTCCGCGGCGGTGGCAAGAAGCCCTACAAGCAGAAGGGCACCGGCCGCGCCCGCCAGGGCTCGACCCGCGCCCCGCAGTTCGCCGGTGGTGGCACCGTCCACGGCCCGCAGCCGCGCAGCTACGACCAGCGCACGCCCAAGAAGATGAAGGCCGCCGCCCTGCGTGGTGCCCTGTCCGACCGGGCCCGCAACGACCGCATCCACGTCGTGGACACCCTGGTCAGCGGCGACACGCCGTCGACCCGCTCCGCGCTGGCCGCGCTCACCGCGCTGACCGACCGCCGCAAGTACCTCGTCGTGCTCGAGCGCACCGACAGCCTCACCTGGCTCTCGCTGCGCAACGCGCCCGAGGTGCACATCGTGGCCGTCGACCAGCTCAACACCTACGACGTCATCGCCTCCGACGACGTGGTCTTCACCCAGGGCGCCTACGAGGCGTTCGTGGGCAAGTCCGCGGGCGCCGCCCCGGCGAAGACGGCCACCACCGAGAAGGCCGCCGCTGCTCCCGCCGCGGAGACCACCGACGAGCCGGCGCTCCCGCAGGGTGCGAAGGCCCCGCTGAAGAGCGCTCGCGCTCCCAAGGGCTACGAGGTGCTCGGCCGTACGTCCGGCACCTACGCCCTCGAGGGCGACGCCGGCTACGACGCGGCCGCCGCGGACTTCTGGTTCAAGTCCGTCGAGGACGCCGAGGCCGCGGGCCTCACCCGGGCCGACGAGAAGGAGACCGACCAGTGAGCACCCTCCACAAGGACCACCGCGACGTCCTGATCGCGCCGGTCGTCTCCGAGAAGAGCTACGGCCTGCTCGACGCGAACAAGTACACCTTCCTGGTGCGTCCCGACGCCAACAAGACCGAGATCAAGATCGCGGTCGAGAAGGTGTTCAACGTCAAGGTCACCTCGGTGAACACGCTCAACCGCCAGGGCAAGTCGCGTCGTACCCGCTACGGCGTCGGCAAGCGCGTCGACACCAAGCGCGCCATCGTCAGCCTCGCTGAGGGCCACCGCATCGACATCTTCGGCGCCTGATCGGGCGCCCCCGAAGGAAGACAGACATGGCTATCCGCAAGTACAAGCCGACCACCCCGGGCCGTCGTGGCTCCTCGGTGGCCGACTTCGTCGAGATCACCCGGACCACGCCGGAGAAGTCGCTGACCCGTCCGCTGCCCAAGAAGGGCGGCCGCAACAACCAGGGCCGGATCACCACCCGGCACCAGGGTGGCGGTCACAAGCGGGCCTACCGGATCATCGACTTCCGTCGCTTCGACAAGGACGGCGTGCCGGCCAAGGTCGCCCACATCGAGTACGACCCCAACCGGACCGCGCGCATCGCGCTGCTCCACTACGCCGACGGCGAGAAGCGCTACATCATCGCGCCGAAGGACCTGGCGCAGGGCACCCGCGTGGAGTCCGGCCCGACGGCCGACATCAAGCCCGGCAACAACCTGCCGCTGCGCAACATCCCGGTCGGTTCGACCATCCACTGCGTGGAGCTGCGGCCCGGCGGCGGCGCGAAGATCGCCCGCTCGGCCGGCAACAGCGCCCAGCTGGTCGCCCGTGAGGGCTCCCGCGCCACGCTGCGCATGCCCTCGGGCGAGATGCGCTTCGTCGACGTCCGCTGCCGCGCCACCATCGGCGAGGTCGGCAACGCCGAGCAGTCGAACATCAACTGGGGCAAGGCCGGCCGCATGCGGTGGAAGGGCAAGCGCCCCACCGTCCGCGGTGTCGTCATGAACCCGGTCGACCACCCGCACGGTGGTGGAGAGGGCAAGACCTCGGGTGGTCGCCACCCGGTGTCCCCCTGGGGCAAGCCCGAGGGCCGCACGCGCAAGCGCAAGGCCTCCGACGCCCAGATCATCCGCCGCCGCAAGTCCGGCAAGAAGCGCTGAGCAGGAGATAGAGGATGCCTCGCAGCCTGAAGAAGGGCCCCTTCGTCGACGACCACCTCATGAAGAAGGTGGACGCCGAGAACGACAAGGGCACCAAGAACGTCATCAAGACCTGGTCGCGCCGCTCGATGATCGTCCCGGCCATGATCGGCCACACGATCGCCGTGCACGACGGCCGCAAGCACGTCCCGGTGTTCGTGACCGACGCGATGGTCGGCCACAAGCTGGGCGAGTTCGCCCCGACCCGCACCTACCGCGGGCACGTGAAGGACGACCGGAAGGGTCGCCGCCGCTGACGCGGGGCGACTCGAGGAACTGGAGAGAACGAGCAAATGAGCGTTACTGAGCGCCGGCGCACGAGCGCCCGCCGCGAGTCGCTGCTCGGCGACCAGCCGGGCGCCTTCGCGACGGCCCGCCACGTGCGGATCACCCCGATGAAGGCCCGCCGTGTCGTCGACATGGTCCGCGGCATGCCCGTCGACGAGGCCCTGGCCCTGCTGCAGTTCGCGCCGCAGGCCGCCTCGGAGACCGTCTACAAGGTGCTGGAGTCCGCGATCGCGAACGCCACGACCACCGAGGACCTCGACCGGGGCGACCTGGTCGTCGCGGTCGCCCAGGTGGACGAGGGCCCGACGATGAAGCGCTGGCGCCCCCGTGCCCAGGGCCGCGCGACCCGCATCCTGAAGCGCACCAGCCACATCACCCTGGCGGTCCAGCCCGCCGAGGTCGTGGCCGCCAAGATCGCCCGGAAGACCGCCAAGAAGGGACGGACCGCCTGATGGGCCAGAAGATCAACCCGAACGGCTTCCGCCTCGGCATCTCCACGGACCACAAGTCCCGCTGGTACGCCGACAAGCTGTACAAGTCCTACGTCGGTGAGGACGTCGCGATCCGCAAGCTGCTCTCCAAGGGCATGGAGCGGGCCGGCATCTCCAAGGTGGAGATCGAGCGCACCCGTGACCGGGTCCGCGTCGACATCCACACCGCCCGTCCGGGCATCGTCATCGGTCGCCGCGGCGCCGAGGCCGACCGAATCCGGGGCGAGCTGGAGAAGCTCACCGGCAAGCAGGTCCAGCTGAACATCCTCGAGGTCAAGAGCCCCGAGGTGGACGCCCAGCTGGTCGCCCAGGGCGTCGCCGAGCAGCTCGCCGGCCGCGTGCAGTTCCGTCGCGCGATGCGCAAGGCGATGCAGACCTCGATGCGCTCGGGTGCCAAGGGCATCCGGATCCAGTGCTCCGGTCGCCTCAACGGCGCCGAGATGTCGCGCACCGAGTTCTACCGCGAGGGCCGCGTGCCGCTGCACACCCTCCGTGCCGACATCGACTACGGCTTCTACGAGGCCCGCACGACCTTCGGCCGGATCGGCGTGAAGGTCTGGATCTACAAGGGCGAGGTCGCCGGCTCCCGTGCCGAGCGCCAGGCCCAGGCCGCTGCCCGCGCCGGCGTCCCCGGTCGCGGTGGTCGTCCCAGCCGGGGCGACCGTCCCAGCCGCGGCTCCCGCCCCACGCGTGCCGACCGTGCCGCCGAGCAGCCCGCCGAGGCGGCTGCCCCGGCGTCCGCGCCGAGCACCGACGGCTCTGCCGGAACGGAGGCCTGACCCATGCTGATGCCCCGTCGCGTCAAGCACCGCAAGCAGCACCACCCCAAGCGCAGGGGCGCCGCCAAGGGCGGTACCTCGCTGGCGTTCGGTGAGTTCGGCATCCAGGCGATCGAGGGTCACTACGTGACCAACCGCCAGATCGAGTCCGCCCGTATCGCCATGACCCGCCACATCAAGCGTGGCGGCAAGGTGTGGATCAACATCTACCCCGACCGTCCGCTGACGAAGAAGCCGGCCGAGACCCGCATGGGTTCCGGCAAGGGTTCCCCGGAGTGGTGGGTCGCCAACGTCAAGCCCGGCCGCGTCATGTTCGAGCTGTCCGGTGTGTCCGAGGACGTCGCCCGCGAGGCGATGCGCCGTGCGATGCACAAGCTCCCGATGAAGTGCCGGTTCGTTTCCCGTGAGGCAGGTGAGTTCTGATGGCGATCAAGGCCCATGAGCTCGACGACATGACCGACATCGACCTCGAGGCGAAGCTCCGCGAGGCCAAGGAGGAGCTGTTCAACCTCCGCTTCCAGGCGGCCACCGGCCAGCTGGAGAGCCACGGTCGGCTCCGCACGGTCAAGAAGGACATCGCCCGGATCTACACCGTGGTGCGCGAGCGCGAGCTCGGCATCCGGTCCACCCCCGGCACCGAGGCTGAGAAGGAAGAGGCTTCCGCATGAGCGAGCAGGTCACCGAGCGCAACACGCGCAAGACCCGTGAGGGTCTGGTCGTCTCCGACAAGATGGACAAGACCGTCGTCGTGGCCGTCGAGGACCGCGTCAAGCACGCGCTCTACGGCAAGGTCATGCGCAAGACGTCCAAGCTGAAGGCGCACGACGAGCAGAACGACTGTGGCATCGGCGACCGGGTCCTGATCATGGAGACCCGTCCGCTGTCCGCCACCAAGCGCTGGCGCGTCGTCGAAGTCCTCGAGCGCGCCAAGTAAGTAACCCACCCGTTCGGCCAGGCTCGTCCGCCCCTGAGGCGGCGAGAACCGGCTCGACAACCAGGAGAAATCGATGATTCAGCAGGAGTCGCGACTCAAGGTCGCCGACAACACCGGTGCGAAGGAGATCCTCTGCATCCGTGTGCTCGGCGGCTCCGGTCGTCGCTACGCCGGCATCGGCGACGTCGTCGTCGCCACCGTCAAGGACGCGATCCCCGGTGGCAACGTCAAGAAGGGTGACGTCGTCAAGGCCGTGGTCGTGCGCACCGTGAAGGAGCGCCGTCGTCCCGACGGTTCCTACATCCGCTTCGACGAGAACGCCGCCGTCATCCTCAAGTCCGACGGCGAGCCGCGGGGCACCCGCATCTTCGGCCCCGTCGGCCGCGAGCTGCGCGAGAAGAAGTTCATGAAGATCATCTCGCTCGCGCCGGAGGTGCTCTGACTCATGGCCAAGCAGAAGAAGGCAGCAGTGAACATCAAGAAGGGCGACCAGGTCCGGGTCATCTCGGGCAAGGACAAGGGCGCCGAGGGCAAGGTCATCTCCGTGCTCCGCGAGGAGCAGCGGGTGATCGTCGAGGGCGTCAACCGCATCAAGAAGCACACGAAGGTCGTCAACCAGGGCGGCCGGGCCGGCACCACCGGCGGGATCATCACCGCCGAGGCTCCGATCCACGTGTCCAACGTGATGCTGATCGAGGGTGACGGCGTCACCCGCATCGGTTTCCGCCGCGACGAGGTGACCAAGCGTCGCCCCGACGGCTCGACCTACACCGCCACCCGCTCCGTGCGGGTGTCCCGCAAGTCCGGGAAGGAGATCTGACCATGACCGAGTCCACGCTCGAGACGTCGGCAGACCAGACGAAGGTCACGCCGCGACTCAAGACCCGCTACCGCGAGGAGATCCTCCCCGCGCTGCAGTCGGAGTTCGAGATCGCGAACGTCATGCAGGTCCCCGGCCTGGTGAAGGTCGTGGTCAACATGGGTGTCGGCGAGGCCGCTCGCGACTCCAAGCTCATCGAGGGCGCGATCAAGGACCTCACCGCCATCACCGGCCAGAAGCCGATGGTGACCCGGGCCCGCAAGTCCATCGCCCAGTTCAAGCTGCGCGAGGGCATGCCGATCGGCGCCCACGTCACGCTGCGCGGCGACCGGATGTGGGAGTTCCTCGACCGGCTGCTGTCCATCGCGCTGCCGCGCATCAGGGACTTCCGTGGCCTGTCGGCCAAGCAGTTCGACGGCCGCGGCAACTACACGTTCGGCCTCACCGAGCAGGTCATGTTCCACGAGATCGACCAGGACAAGCTGGACCGATCCCGCGGCATGGACATCACCGTCGTGACCACGGCGACCAACGACGACGAGGGCCGCGCGCTGCTCAAGCAGCTCGGGTTCCCGTTCAAGGAGAACTGACATGGCGAAGACTGCACTGAAGGTCAAGGCCGCCCGCAAGCCGAAGTTCGCGGTCCGGGGCTACACCCGGTGCCAGCGCTGCGGCCGCCCCAAGGCCGTCTACCGCAAGTTCGGCCTGTGCCGGATCTGCCTGCGCGAGATGGCCCACCGCGGCGAGCTGCCCGGCGTCACCAAGTCCTCCTGGTAATCACCTCACACACGTTGCAGGTCGCCTGATGCAGAGCACGGGCGAAACCACGACGAGAAAGAACATCCATCATGACGATGACTGACCCGATCGCAGACATGCTGACCCGTCTGCGCAACGCCAACCAGGCGTTCCACGACGACGTCTCCATGCCCTACAGCAAGCTGAAGCAGGGCGTCGCCGAGATCCTCCAGCAGGAGGGCTACATCACCTCCTTCGAGGTGACCGACGCGACCGAGGGGCCCGGCAAGGTCCTCACGATCACGCTCAAGTACGGCCGCAACCGTGAGCGCTCGATCGCGGGCGTCCGCCGCATCAGCAAGCCCGGCCTGCGTGTCTACGCCAAGCACACCGGCCTGCCCAAGGTGCTCGGCGGCCTCGGCGTCGCGATCATCTCGACCAGCCAGGGCCTGCTCACCGACCGCCAGGCGAACCAGAAGGGCGTGGGCGGCGAAGTCCTCGCCTACGTCTGGTGACCCGACCACACCCGTAAGGAGAGAAGAAGCATGTCGCGCATTGGCAAGCTCCCCATCGCGGTGCCGTCGGGTGTCGACGTCGCCGTGCAGGAGCGACTGGTGACCGTCAAGGGCCCCAAGGGCACCCTGTCGCACACCGTCGCCTCCCCCATCACCGTCGAGCAGAGCGACGGTGTCCTCGAGGTCAAGCGGCCCGACGACGAGCGCGAGAGCCGCTCGCTCCACGGCCTGACCCGCACCCTGATCAACAACATGGTCGTGGGCGTCACCGAGGGCTACGAGAAGAAGCTCGAGATCGTCGGCGTGGGCTACCGCGTGCTGTCGAAGGGCCCGACCCAGCTGGAGTTCCAGCTCGGCTACTCCCACTCGATCACCTTCGACGCGCCCGAGGGCATCACCTTCACGGTCGAGGGCCCCACGAAGCTCGGCGTCCAGGGCATCGACAAGCAGCTGGTCGGCGAGACCGCCGCCAACATCCGCAAGCTGCGCAAGCCGGAACCCTACAAGGGCAAGGGCGTCCGTTACGCCGGCGAGCACGTCCGCCGCAAGGTCGGAAAGGCTGGTAAGTGACCATGGGCATCAAGCTGTCCAACAACAAGCACACCGCGGCCCGCACCAAGAGCCGGCTGCGCCGGCAGGTCCGCGGTCGCAAGAAGGTCGCCGGCACCGCCGAGCGTCCCCGCCTCGTCGTCACCCGCTCCTCGCGCCACATCACGGTGCAGGTGGTCGACGACCTGGTCGGCAAGACCCTGGCCTCCGCTTCGACGATGGAGGACGGCCTCCGTTCGCTCGACGGCGACAAGACCGCCAAGGCCCGCAAGGTCGGCGAGCTCGTCGCCGAGCGCGCGAAGGCCAACGGTGTCGAGTCGGTCGTCTTCGACCGCGCCGGCAACAAGTACCACGGTCGCGTCGCGGCCCTGGCCGACGGCGCCCGCGACGCGGGCCTGACCTTCTGATGGCAGACATGACATTCAAGGGAGTTATCTGATGAGCGGATCCCAGCAGCGCGGCCAGCGCGCCGGTGGTGGCCGCGGCGGCCGCGACGGTGGTCGTGGCGGCCAGCAGGAGAAGAGCCAGTACCTCGAGCGCGTCGTCGCGATCAACCGTGTCGCCAAGGTCGTGAAGGGTGGTCGTCGCTTCAGCTTCACCGCCCTCGTGGTCGTCGGTGACGGGGAGGGCCTGGTCGGCGTCGGTTACGGCAAGGCCAAGGAGGTCCCCGCCGCGATCGCCAAGGGCGTCGAGGAGGCGAAGAAGAACTTCTTCCGCGTCCCCCGCATCCAGGGCACCATCCCCCACCCGGTCCAGGGCGAGAAGGCCGCGGGCGTCGTCCTGCTGCGCCCCGCCGCCCCCGGTACCGGTGTGATCGCCGGTGGTCCCGTGCGTGCGGTGCTCGAGTGCGCCGGCGTCCACGACGTCCTGAGCAAGTCCCTCGGCTCCTCCAACCAGATCAACATCGTCCACGCCACCGTGGAAGCGCTGAAGATGCTGGAGCAGCCCGAGGCCGTCGCCGCCCGTCGTGGCCGGCCGGTCGAGGAGATCGCCCCGGCGGCCCTGCTCAAGGCCGCCACGGAGGTGCCCGAGGGCGTCTCGCAGGAGGTGTCTGCGTGATGGCGCAGCTCAAGGTCCAGCAGAAGAAGTCCACGATCGGGTGCAAGGCCAACCAGCGCGAGACGCTGCGCTCGCTCGGCCTCAAGCGCATCGGCGACGTGGTCGTCAAGGAGGACCGCCCGGAGATCCGCGGCATGGTCCAGACCGTCCGTCACCTCGTGACGGTCGAGGAGGTGGAGTGACATGACGCTCAAGCTTCACAACCTGCGTCCGGCTCCCGGGGCCAAGACCGCCAAGACCCGCGTGGGTCGCGGTGAGGGCTCGAAGGGCAAGACCGCTGGTCGCGGTACCAAGGGCACCAAGGCACGCAACCAGGTGCCGGTGGCGTTCGAGGGTGGCCAGATGCCGATCCACATGCGGCTCCCGAAGCTCAAGGGCTTCAAGAACCCGTTCAAGGTGGAGTTCCAGGTCGTCAACCTCGACAAGCTCGGCGAGCTCTTCCCCGAGGGCGGCAACGTCTCGGTCGACGACCTCGTCAGCAAGGGTGCGGTCCGCAAGGGCCACCCGGTCAAGGTGCTCGGCCAGGGCGACATCTCGGTCAAGGTCGACGTGACCGCCCACGCCTTCTCCGGGTCCGCCCGGGAGAAGATCGAGGCGGCCGGCGGCTCGGCCACCACCGTCTGAGCATCACGCCCACGACGTCGCGGAGGGGCGCGGACGGGGTGAGGGTCTCCCTCACCCGGGCCGCGCCCCTCTCGTAGTACGACGGCAGATCCGGAGGGCACTCGGGGGCCCTGTTAGGCTTCCCCCGGCTCCTCCCCGTCGACGGCCACGCCCTGTGACGTGGGGTGGAGCCGCACCATTGTGAGGAAAGAGGAAGTCGTGCTGAGCGCGTTCGCCAACGCATTCAAGACCCCGGACCTGCGGCGCAAGCTGCTGTTCGTCCTGCTGATCGTGACGATCTTCAGGCTGGGGTCCCAGGTCCCTGCCCCGGGTGTCGACGTCGCCAACGTCCAGACCTGTCTCGAGCGGGTCCAGGGGGACGGCCTCTACAGCCTCATCAACCTGTTCTCCGGCGGGGCGCTGCTCCAGCTGACGATCTTCGCGCTCGGGATCATGCCCTACATCACGGCGAGCATCATCCTGCAGCTGCTCGTGGTCGTGATCCCACGGCTGGAGGCCCTCAAGAAGGAGGGCCAGGCCGGACAGACGAAGATCACGCAGTACACCCGCTACCTCACGCTCGGCCTCGCCGTGCTCCAGGCGACCGGCATCGTGGCGCTCGCCCGCTCGGGCGACCTGCTCCAGTGCCCCGAGCCGCTGCTCCACGACAACGGGACCCAGACCTTCCTGGTCATGGTCATCACGATGACCGCCGGCACCGCCGTGATCATGTGGTTCGGCGAGCTCATCACCGAGCACGGCATCGGCAACGGCATGTCGCTGCTGATCTTCACCCAGGTCGTCGCGACGTTCCCGGGCTCGATGTGGCAGGTCGCCACCACCCAGGGCTGGTGGGTCTTCGGCGTGGTCATGGTCATCGGCCTCGTGATCATCGCGGCCGTCATCTTCATCGAGCAGGCGCAGCGGCGGATCCCGGTCCAGTACGCGCGCCGGATGGTCGGCCGCAAGATGTTCGGCGGCTCCTCGACCTACATCCCGCTCAAGGTCAACCAGGCCGGCATCATCCCGGTCATCTTCGCCTCGTCCCTGATGTACCTGCCGGCCATGGCCGTGCAGTTCAACAACACCAGCGACGCCCAGTGGGTGCAGATCCTCAACAAGTACTTCGTGCAGGGCACCCACCCCGTCTACATGGCCATCTTCTTCGGCCTGATCATCTTCTTCACCTACTTCTACGTCTCGATCACCTTCAACCCGCAAGAGGTGGCCGACAACATGAAGAAGTACGGCGGCTTCATCCCCGGGATCCGGGCGGGCAAGCCGACCGAGGACTACCTGTCCTACGTCCTGTCCCGCATCACGCTGCCCGGTGCCCTCTACCTCGGCCTGATCTCGCTGATCCCGCTGATCGCCCTGGTGCTCATCAACGCCAACCAGAACTTCCCGTTCGGCGGCACGTCCATCCTGATCATGGTCGGCGTCGCCCTCGACACGGTGAAGCAGGTGGAGAGCCAGCTCCAGCAGCGCAACTACGAAGGGTTCCTCCGCTGATGAGGCTGATCCTGATGGGCCCCCCGGGGGCCGGCAAGGGCACGCAGGCCCAGGTGGTCGCCGACCACTTCGGCATCCCGGCCATCTCCACCGGTGACATCTTCCGCGCCAACGTCTCCCAGGGCTCCGAGCTCGGTGTCGAGGCCCAGCGCTTCATGGACGCCGGTGAGTACGTCCCCGACGAGATCACCAACCGGATGGTCCGCAACCGGATCGACGAGAAGGACGCCGAGCCCGGCTTCCTGCTCGACGGCTACCCGCGCACCCTCGCCCAGGTCGAGGAGCTCGACGGGATGATCAAGTTCACCGGTCACGCCCTGGATGCCGCCGTGGTGCTGACCGTCGACCCCGAGGAGCTGGTCGCCCGGCTGCTCCAGCGGGCCGAGTCCTCCGGTCGCAGTGACGACACGGAGGAGGTCATCCGGCGCCGCCAGGAGGTCTACACCGAGCAGACCGAGCCGCTCATCGGCGTCTACCGCGACCGGGGGATCCTCGTCGAGGTCGACGGCATGGGCACGGTCGACGAGGTCACGAAGCGCATCTTCGAGGCCCTGGACGTCATCCCGGAGTCCTGAGCCCCGTGGGTTGGAGCGACCGCGGCGTCGAGATCAAGACGCCGGAGCAGATCGCGGTGATGCGCACGGCCGGCCTCGTGGTCGGGCGGACCCTCGAGACGCTGCGCGGCGCCGTACGACCGGGCATCACCACCGGCGAGCTCGACGCGATCGCGGAGGACTCGATCCGGTCCGCGGGTGCCGTCCCCTCCTTCAAGGGCTACAGCCACCCGCCGTTCCCGGCCTCGATCTGTGCCTCCGTCAACGACGAGGTCGTCCACGGCATCCCCGGTGACCGGGTCCTGGCCGAGGGCGACGTCATCTCGATCGACTGCGGCGCGATCGTCGACGGCTGGCACGGCGATGCGGCGACGACGGTCGCGGTCGGGGAGGTCCCCGCAGACGTGCGGGAGCTGATGCGCGTGACCGAGGAGTCGCTGTGGCACGGCATCGCCGCCGCCCGGCTCGGCGGGCGCGTCACCGACATCTCCCACGCGGTCGAGACCTACGTCCGGTCCCAGCCCCACCCCGACGGCGGCGAGTGGGGCATCCTCGAGGACTACGTCGGCCACGGCATCGGCTCCGCGATGCACCAGCCGCCCAACGTGCCCAACTACGGCCGTCCGGGCAGGGGTCCGAAGCTGGTGCGCGGCCTCGCGCTCGCGGTGGAGCCGATGGTCGTCCTCGGCGACAACGACACCGTGCTGCTGCCCGACGACTGGACCGTCGGCACCGCCGACGGCCGGTGGGCGGCCCACTTCGAGCACACCTTCACCCTCACGCCGGACGGAGCCTGGGTGCTGACAGCGCTCGACGGCGGCGAGCAGCGGCTGCGCGAGCTCGGCGTCCCCTTCGGTGGTTCCTGACTCTCGGGCATCGTGTGGGAGGATGGGGCCGTAGGAGGGGAGTACTCCCTAACGTCTCGGTCTCGTCATCACGATCGCCCCAGCGCGGTCCGGGGCCGTGGGTCGCGTCCAGCGGCGGAAGAGACCTCCGAGTAGTCAGCAACGCGCGACAACATCGGAGGTCCAGTGGACGTCAGCACCCTCGAGTGGAGCATCACCATCGCCGTCACGGTCGGCGTGCTCCTCTTCGACGTCATCGTCATCGCCCGCCACCCGCACGAGCCGTCGATGAAGGAGTGCGCGACAGCGCTCTCCGTCTACGTCGGTGCTGCCCTCGCGTTCGGCGCGTGGGTGTGGGTCTTCCACGGCCATGACTTCGGCATCGAGTTCTACACCGGCTGGTTGGTCGAGTACAGCCTGTCGGTCGACAACCTGTTCGTCTTCATCGTGCTGATGGCCGCGCTCAACGTGCCCAAGAAGTACCAGCAGGAAGCCCTCATGGTGGGCATCATCCTGGCGCTGATCTTCCGCGGCATCTTCATCGCCGTCGGCTACCAGCTCATCGACCGGTTCTCCTGGGTCTTCTACATCTTCGGCGCCTTCCTCATCTACACCGCGATCCAGCTGGTGCGCAGCTATCGCAGCCACGAGGACGAGCACCCCGAGGACAACAAGGTCATCCAGTTCGCCCAGAGCCACCTCAACGTCGCCGAGGACTTCAGGGGCCTCAAGCTGTGGTGGAAGGAGAACGGCACCCGCGTCGTCTCGCCGATGCTGATCGTGATCATCGCGCTCGGCTTCACCGACATCATGTTCGCGCTCGACTCGATCCCGGCGATCTTCGGCATCACCCAGGAGCCCTACCTGGTCTTCACGGCCAACGTGTTCGCCCTGATGGGCCTCCGCCAGCTCTACTTCCTGCTCGGCGGCCTGCTGAAGAAGCTCGTCTACCTCTCGCTCGGCCTGGCGTTCATCCTCGCCTGGATCGGCGTGAAGCTGATCATCCACGCCGCTCACGAGGCGCACCTGATCGGCTTCGAGGTGCCGACCCTGATGAGCCTGGGCGTCATCATCGTGACCCTCGCGATCACGACGGTCACCAGCCTGCGCAAGAGCAAGAAGGACGAGGCTGCCGAGGCCAACGCCTGACGGGAACAGCGACGCGGGTGACGGCGTTGGGACGGTGATGTCCTCCACGCCGTACCCCGCGCTCTCCGTCCTCGACCTGGTCCCGGTCCGCGAGGACCAGACGACCTCCGACGCCCTCGCCGCGACCCGGGCCCTCGCCCGGGCCGCCGACGGGCTCGGCTACCGCCGCTACTGGCTGGCCGAGCACCACAACATGCCGGCGGTCGCGGCCACCAACCCGCCGGTGCTGATCGCGATGGTGGCGGCCGCGACCGAACGGATCAGGGTCGGGTCAGGCGGCGTCATGCTGCCCAACCACGCCCCGCTCGTGGTGGCCGAGCAGTTCGGCCTGCTCGAGGCTGCCCACCCCGGACGCATCGACCTCGGCATCGGCCGGGCACCGGGCACCGACCCGGTCACGAGCTGGGCGCTGCGCCACGGCGCCGGGGGAGTCACCGACGAGGCCGTCAACCGCTTCCCGGACTACGTCGACCACGTGCTGGCGATGATGTCGCCCGAGGGGGCCGCCCTCTCGGTCGGCGGTCGCACCCACGAGCTGCGGGCCACGCCGCGGGCGCAGGGGGTCGCCGGCGTCTGGCTGCTCGGGTCGTCGGACTTCTCCGCGCGACTCGCGGGGGAGAAGGGACTGCCCTACGTCTTCGCCCACCACTTCTCCGGCTCCGGCACCGCCGAGGCCCTCGATCTCTACCGCTCCAGCTTCCGGCCCTCCGAGCACCTCGCCGCCCCGCGGACGCTGCTGACGGTCAACGCCTCCGTCGCCGAGACCGCCGCCGAGGCGGAGGCGCTCGCGCGGCCGCAGCTGCTGTCGATGCTGGCGCTGCGCACCGGGCAGCCCCTGGCGGCGCTGCGCAGCGTCGAGGCCGCCTCGAAGGTCGACCTGCCGGGACCCCACCAGGACGTCGTGGACGCCATGCGGTCGCGGTGGATCATCGACGAGCCGGCCGCGGCCCGGGAGCGCGTGGCGGCCCTCGCCGCCGAGTTCGACGTCGACGAGGTCATGGTCCATCCTGTCGCCGGCGCCCACGAGGGCAGCGACCCGGGCAGCACCCCCGGGCGCGAGGAGACGCTGCGGCTCCTGGCCGGCTGAGGCCTACCGCCGGTCACGCGATTAGGGTTTGGCCCCGGCTTCGCCCTACACTGGCGTGTCGGCCCAACGTGGGTTGTGTTGTGTGCTGCCTCGCGGCTGCCCGTCCACGACCGGATCTCTTCACGCAGAGCTCTGGTTGCGCGCGGGGATTGGGGCTCGCACGACCGCTTCACGAGGTCCACCCGCACGGTCACGGACCGGGTGGGAGGTTCGCGGGTCGACGGTAGACAAACGATTCCAGCACGCACCGACAGATTGTGGAGGACATGCCGAAGAAGGAAGGCGTCATCGAGATCGAGGGCACCGTCGTGGAGGCCCTCCCCAACGCCATGTTCCGCGTGGAGCTGAGCAACGGGCACAAGGTGCTCGCTCACATCAGCGGCAAGATGCGCCAGCACTACATCCGGATCCTTCCCGAGGACCGGGTCGTGGTGGAGCTCTCGCCCTACGACCTCACGCGGGGTCGCATCGTCTACCGCTACAAGTAACTCGCCGCTACGACCAGAAAGGGTCCGACTGATGAAGGTCGCTCCCAGCGTCAAGAAGATCTGTGACAAGTGCCAGGTGATCCGTCGCCACGGCCGCGTCATGGTCATCTGCGACAACCCGCGCCACAAGCAGCGCCAGGGTTGAGCACCCGCCCCGACCCGGGGCACAACTGAACACCACCACCACGTGATCGCTCAGGCCTGAGACAGACATCGATCGGGCCGACCACCTCCGGAACGGATGGCCGGAGCCCCGCCCCAGCGCAGGGAACGCATCACGACCACACCACCGTGAACCGAAAGGGCCAACCATGGCACGCCTCATGGGAGTCGACCTTCCGCGCGACAAGCGCATCGAGGTCGCACTCACCTACATCTACGGGATCGGCCGGACCAGCGCTCAGCAGGTCCTCGCCGCCACCGGGGTCTCCCCGGACCTCCGCGTCCACCAGCTGGGCGACGAGGAGCTGGTCAAGCTCCGCGACGAGATCGAGGGCCGCGAGCTCAAGATCGAGGGTGACCTGCGCCGCGAGGTGCAGGCCGACATCCGCCGCAAGATCGAGATCGGCAGCTACCAGGGTCGCCGCCACCGCCAGGGCCTCCCGGTCCGCGGTCAGCGCACCAAGACCAACGCCCGGACCCGCAAGGGCCCGAAGCGCACCGTTGCCGGCAAGAAGAAGGCCAAGTGACCTCCGGTCACTGAGTCCTTCCACTCGATACTTCACGCTTCCAGCTACTTCCAGGAGATAACGCATGCCTCCCAAGAGCCGCGCCACCAAGGTGCGTCGCAAGGAGAAGAAGAACGTCGCTCAGGGCGAAGCCCACATCAAGAGCACGTTCAACAACACCATCGTCACGATCACCGACCCGACCGGTGCGGTGATCTCGTGGGCCTCCGCCGGCACCGTCGGCTTCAAGGGCTCGCGCAAGTCCACCCCGTTCGCCGCGCAGATGGCCGCCGAGGCCGCTGGTCGCCGGGCGATGGAGCACGGGATGAAGAAGATCGACGTCTTCGTCAAGGGCCCGGGCTCGGGCCGCGAGACGGCGATCCGTTCGCTGGGTGCGATCGGCCTCGAGGTCGGCACCATCCAGGACGTCACCCCCACGCCCCACAACGGATGCCGCCCGCCCAAGCGCCGGCGCGTCTGACCCGACACCAGAGACCCAAGGAGTTCTGAACCATGGCCCGTTACACCGGCCCCATGACCAAGAAGTCGCGCCGTCTCGGTGTCGACCTGGTCGGCGGCGACGCCGCCTTCGAGAAGCGTCCCTACGCTCCCGGCCAGCACGGCCGCGCGCGCATCAAGGAGAGCGAGTACCGCTCGCAGCTGCAGGAGAAGCAGAAGGCCCGCTTCACCTACGGCGTCCTCGAGAAGCAGTTCCTCCGCTACTACAAGGAGGCCAGCCGCCGGTCGGGCAAGACCGGTGACAACCTCCTCCAGCTGCTGGAGTGCCGCCTCGACAACGTGGTCTACCGTGCCGGCTTCGCCCGCACCCGCCGCCACGCCCGTCAGCTGGTCACCCACGGCCACTTCAAGGTCAACGGCCAGAAGGTCGACATCCCGTCCTTCCAGGTGACCGCCCACGACGTCATCGACGTCCGCGAGAAGTCGCTCGAGATGACCCCGTTCATCGTGGCTCGCGAGACCCACGGCGAGCGCGTCGTCCCCGCGTGGCTCGAGGCGATCCCGTCCCGCATGCGGATCCTGGTCCACCAGGTCCCCGTCCGGGCCCAGATCGACCTTCCCATCCAGGAGCAGCTCATCGTCGAGTTCTACTCGAAGAAGTAAGACACTCCCTCCACCTCGCAGATCTGGTCGCCTCATATAGCGGTCGCGGCCGGAAAGGAAAGAATCAGTGCTCATCGCACAGCGCCCCACCCTGTCGGAGGAGTCCGTCGACGAGTTCCGCTCGCGGTTCGTCATCGAGCCTCTGGAGCCCGGCTTCGGCTACACCCTCGGCAACTCCCTGCGTCGTACGCTCCTCTCGTCCATCCCCGGTGCCTCGGTCACGAGCATCAAGGTGGACGGCGTCCTCCACGAGTTCTCGACCATCGAGGGCGTCAAGGAGGACGTCACCGAGGTCATCCTCAACCTGAAGGGTCTCGTCGTCTCCTCCGAGCACGACGAGCCGGTCACCATGTACCTGCGCAAGTCGGGTGCCGGTGACGTCACCGCCGCCGACATCAACCCGCCGGCCGGTGTCGAGGTCCACAACCCCGACCTGAAGATCGCCACCCTGTCCGAGAAGGGCAAGCTGGAGATGGAGCTGGTCGTCGAGCGTGGCCGCGGCTACGTCTCGGCCGTGCAGAACAAGGGCGCGGACAACGAGATCGGCCGGATGCCGGTCGACTCGATCTACTCGCCCGTGCTCAAGGTGACCTACAAGGTCGAGGCGACCCGCGTCGAGCAGCGCACCGACTTCGACAAGCTCGTCATCGACGTCGAGACCAAGCCGTCGATCCGCCCGCGCGACGCCATCGCGTCGGCCGGCAAGACGCTGGTCGAGCTCTTCGGCCTCGCCCGTGAGCTCAACGTCGAGGCCGAGGGCATCGACATCGGCCCGTCGCCCGTCGACGAGCAGCTCGCCGCCGACCTCGCCCTGCCGGTCGAGGAGCTCAACCTGACCGTGCGGTCCTACAACTGCCTCAAGCGCGAGGGCATCCACACCGTGGGTGAGCTCATCAGCCGCTCGGAGCAGGACCTGCTCGACATCCGCAACTTCGGTGCGAAGTCGATCGACGAGGTCAAGGCCAAGCTGGTCGAGATGGGCCTGTCCCTCAAGGACAGCGCTCCCGGCTTCGACCCGCACGCGGCCCTCGCGGCCTACGGCGCCGAGGACGACGACGACGCGTTCGTCGAGGACGAGCAGTACTGAATCTCGACTCGGGCTCGCTGACGCTCGCCCGGCTCGATCACCGACCACCCTCTACTCCGGTACCTAGCACGGCCGGGGAGAATCGAGAAGAAGAATGCCTACCCCCAAGAAGGGCGCCCGCCTCGGCGGCAGCCCGGCGCACCAGCGGCTGATCCTGTCGAACCTGGCCACCCAGCTGTTCGAGCACGGCCGGATCACGACCACCGAGACCCGGGCGCGCACGCTGCGCCCGCTCGCGGAGAAGCTGATCACCAAGGCGAAGAAGGGTGACCTCCACAACCGTCGCGAGGTCCTCAAGACCGTGCGCGACAAGTCGGTCGTCCACACCCTCTTCACCGAGATCGCGCCGACGTTCGCCGAGCGGCCCGGCGGCTACACCCGGATCACGAAGATCGGCCCCCGCAAGGGCGACAACGCCCCGATGGCGGTCATCGAGCTCGTGACCGAGCCCTACACGCCGAAGCCGGCCACCTCGAAGAAGGCCGAGACCACCGAGGCACCTGCCCCGGCCCCGGTTGAGGACGAGGCGCCCGCCGAGGAGACCCCGGCCGAGGACACCACCGAGGAGACGACCGACGAGGTCGCGACCGAGGAGTCCACGGACGAGGAGTCCACGGACGAGGAGTCCAAGGACGCCTGAGGCACCCGATCAGCCGAACGGCCCGTCACCCCGCGAGGGGTGACGGGCCGTTCGTCGTCCGAGAGGGACCGCGCGCGGGTCAGGCGGCGGCGGGTTGGGCCTTCGGGCTGGGACCGTGCTCGTTGTCGCCGTGGCTGTCCTGGACGAACCAGATGATCAGGATGATCCAGCCGACCAGCGGGATCAGGCCGACCAGGATCCACCAGCCGCTCCTCGAGATGTCGTGGAGGCGGCGTACGCCGACCGCGAGGCTCGGCAGCAGCAGGGCCAGGGACGCGAGGCCGCCGATGACGCCGGTGCCGGTGCCCATGTCGGTGCCGAGGAGGTTGTCGAGGATGCTCGCGACGATGCTGACGAGCACGTTGAAGAGGAAGAAGTACCAGTACTCCGAGCGGCGCGCGCGGCCGGCGAAGTCGGCGTACTTCGAGAGACACGTGCGGACGGCCGTGGTGAAGTCCATGGGAACCTCCGTGGGGACTGGGACGGGTCACGCCATTCCTCGACACGGTAGTGGGCAGGCGGCCTCCGATGCGATAGGCATAGCCCATGTCCGGAGCGGCGCTGGTGGTGGGAGAGTCCCTCGTCGACATCGTGCGCGGCGGTGACGGCAGCACCACCGAGTTCCCCGGCGGGAGCGCCGCCAACGTCGCGGTGGCCCTCGCGCGCCTCGGCCGCGACGTACGGATGGCCACCAGCTGGGGTGACGACGAGCGCGGCCGGACCCTGGCCGACAGGCTCGCTGCCGACGGCGTCGCCCTCGCCGCCGACCCCCACGCGGTCGGGCACACCTCGACCGCGCTGGCGACGATCGGGTCCGACGGGGCCGCCAGCTATGAGTTCGACCTGGCCTGGCGGATCAACGAGGTCGACACCTCGCCGCCCACCCCGGTGGTCCACACCTGCTCGCTCGGGGCCGTGCTGACCCCCGGGTGCGACGACGTGCTGGCCCTGCTCGGACAGCTCCGCGGGACGGCCACCGTCAGCTATGACGTCAACGCGCGGCCCGCCATCACCGGGACCGGGCCGGAGCTGGTCGCCCGGGTCGAGGCGGTGGCGGCCCTCAGCGACGTCGTCAAGGCCAGCGACGAGGACCTCGAGGCGCTCTACGACGTCGCCGACCCGCTCGTCGGCGCGAAGCGGCTGCTGGCCCTCGGTCCGGCGGCGGTGGTCGTCACCCGGGGCCAGCACGGCGCGACCTGGCTCAGCAGCACCCTCGAGGTCGACGTCGCCTCGGTCCCGGTCGTGGTCGCCGACACCATCGGGGCCGGTGACACCTTCTGCGCCGGTGTGGTCGACGCGCTCTGGGCGCGCGACCTGCTCGGCGCCCAGCGCCGCGACGCCCTGGTCGACGTCGACCGCGCCGCCGTGGTCGAGGTGCTGGCGCACGCCGCCCGGGCCGCCGCCATCACGGTCGGCCGCCCCGGCGCCGACCCGCCTTACCACCACGAGCTGGGCTGACGTCCCGGGGCGTCGAGTCGCGGGTCTGTGACCCGTGAGTCGCGCGGATGTGCGCGGTCCGGGTCACCCGGGCGCGACTGGAGCGTCACACATCCGCGACTCGGCGGTCACCAACCCACGACTCGACGGCCACCCACCCACGACTCACACTTGGGCGGGGCCGGGCTCCAGCCAGGAGTGGACGAGGGAGACGACGGTGGCGCCCTCGCCGCTGGCGGTGGCCACCCGCTTCATCGAGCCGGAGCGGATGTCGCCGGCGGCGAAGATGCCGGGGACCGTCGTGGCGAGCTCGGGCGGGGGCACGCCGTCGTACCAGGCGTCCTGCGGGACGTCGCGACCGGTGAGGACGTAGCCCCGGGCGTCGCGTGCGACCTCGTCGGGGAGCCACTCGCAGTGCGGCTCGGCGCCGAGGAGCAGGAACAGGCCGCGGACCTCGCGGCGGTGTCGTTCCCCGCTCTCGACCTGCTCGAGCTCGACCCACGCCAGCTGGTCGTCGCCACCGCCGTCGACGACGCGGCTGCTGCCGAGGACCTCGATGCGCGGGTTGTAGTCGATCTCCGAGATCAGGTAGTGCGACATCGTCGCGGCCAGGTCCGGACGGCGGACGACGATCGTGACGCTCCGGGCGAACCGGGCGAGGTGGACAGCGGCCTGGCCGGCGCTGTTGCCGCCGCCCACCACGACCACGTCGGCGTCCTCCATGCCGCGCGACGCCGTCATCGCGGCGCCGTAGAAGACCCCGCGACCGGAGAACTCCTCCAGCGACGGCACGCCGAGCCGGCGGTAGGTGACACCGCTGGCGATGACGACGGCGCGGGCGCGGACGTCGCCGCCCTCGGTGCAGACCACGTGGGGGGCGCCGTCGACCCCGGGCTCGAGCCGCACGACGGGCCAGCCGGTGAAGAAGCGGGTGCCGAAGCGGATCGCCTGGTTGCGGGCGCGCTGCGCCAGCCGCATCCCGGAGATGCCGCGGGGGAACCCGAGGTAGTTCCGGATCATCGAGCTCGTTCCGGCCTGGCCGCCGATCGCCTCGGTCTCGACCGTGACCGTCGACAACCCCTCCGAGGCGCCGTAGACGCTGGCGGCGAGGCCGGCCGGCCCGGCGCCCACCACGACCAGGTCGACCACCTGGTCGACCTCGATGTCGTCGGGGCGGCCGTAGAACTGCATCGCGACGTCGCGCACCGAGGTGACCTGGGCGGGCGGCTTGTTGAACGGGTCGAGCACCGGCCAGCCGGTCGGCTCCCCGTCGAAGCGAGCCAGCACCTCGCGTCCGACCTCGCTGTCGGGCTCGTGGACCCGGTGGGGCATGCCGATCCGGTCGAGGTAGTCACGGACCGCGAGGGTCAGCACGTCGTTGGTGGGGGAGACCACCCTGACCGACTCGACCTCGGGCGCGGCCACGGTCGCGCCCCAGTCGCTGAGCAGCTCGACGATCGCCGTGTGGAACTCCTCGTCGCGGACGCCGCGCGGCATCAGCAGGTAGGCGTCGTACTTGCCGAGCGCCATGCCGGGTCGCAGGCCCTCGGCGTCGGTGCGGAACCGCTCCCAGTGGGCGACGACCACGCGGCGGGCGGTCGGCACCAGCTTGCGCATCTTGTGGACCGCCTCGAAGACGGTGGCGTCGGGGAGGACGGACTCGACGACGAACAACGCCACCTGGCTACCGGCCTCGCGGAGCTCGACCATGCAGTGGTAGGCCTCGAGGGCCGAGCGGCAGCAGCGGACGTCGTACTCCCGGGCGTAGCGGGAGAACTGCTGCTCCAGGACGTCGAGGTGGTCCTGGGAGATGAGCACGATGGCGGGCTGGGGCACGCGACCAGCATGCCCCGCCCCGCGAAACGCGTCACCCCTCGGCGAGCATCCGGTCCAGCTTCGCGTAGCCGTCGTGGACGCCGACCTCCATGCCGCTGGCGAGCATCGCGTCGCGACCCTCGATCGAGTCGCAGAGCGACTGGGCGTGGAGCCGGGTCCAGCCGTCGCCGAGGTCCTCGAAGGTCATCGTCTCCAGCGCGATCGCCTCTGGCATCTCCTCGAAGCAGAAGGTCTGGACGATCCGGTCCTCCCCGACCTCGGGGAAGGTGCCGCGGAAGGCGAACTCGTGGCCGCCGTGCTCGGCGACGTAGCGGTAGGAGCCGAGGGTGCGGCAGTCCCACTCGTCGATCCGGGTCGTGGTGGTGTCGGGGCCGACCCACCGCTGGAAGAGGTCGCGGTCGGTGTGGGCACGCATCAGCTGGTCGACGGTGCCGCGGAAGTCGCGCGTGATGCGCACGATCGGGAGGTCGGGGACCGCCTCGATGGTGGCCCGGGTGATGTGCTGGGTGGCGGTGGTGCTCATGATGCGGTTCCTCCCTGGGTGTTGTCCTGCGTCTGGTCGGTGCGGTCGTTCATCTCGTCGAGCAGGGCGTCGAGGCGGGAGAAGCGCTCCTCCGCCTGGCGCTGGTAGCGCTCGATCCACTTCGTCATCAGGTCGAACACCTCGGCTTCCAGGTGGACCGGGCGGCGCTGGGCCTCCCGGGTGCGGGTGACGAGGCCGGCGTCCTCGAGCACCTTGAGGTGCTTGGAGACCGCCTGGAGGCTGACGTCGTACGGCGCCGCGAGGTCGCCGACGGTGGCGTCGCCCTCGGTGAGCCGGGCGACCATGTCGCGCCGCGTGGGGTCGCTGAGTGCGGCGAACACCCGCGAGAGCTGGTCGGTCCGCTGGTCGGACATGTCACTCTTCCTCAACTGATCGGTTGACAATGACGGTAGCGACCGCCCTCGACCCTTGTCAACCGTCTGGTTGAGGAGAGGGCGACCGTAGGATGGGCGACCGTGCGGCTGCGGATCGACCTGTCCTACGACGGGACCGACTTCCGGGGCTGGGCGACCCAGCCGGCGCTGCGCACCGTCCAGGGCACCCTCGAGGCGGCGCTCGCCACCGTCCTGCGCGTCCCCGAGGCGCGCGTCGTGTGCGCCGGCCGCACCGACACCGGTGTCCACGCCCGCGGCCAGGTCGTCCACCTCGACCTCCCGGACGGTGCGTCCCACGACGACCGCCTGCTGCGACGGCTCAACGGTGTCCTGCCAGCCGACGTCCGGGTGCGGGCCGTGGAGGAGGCTCCGGACGGCTTCGACGCGCGGTTCTCGGCGACGTGGCGGCGCTATGCCTACCGTGTGGCCGACCGCCCCGGGCTGGTCGACCCGCTGATCCGCGGACACGTGCTCGCCTGGCCGCGCCCGCTCGACCTCGACGCGATGAACGCGGCCTGCCAGCCCCTGCTCGGCCTCCAGGACTTCGCGTCGTTCTGCAAGCAGCGCGCGGGCGCGACGACCGTGCGGACCCTGCTCGACCTGTCGTGGTCGCGGGCCGAGGACGGCCTCGCGGTGGCGACCGTGAGGGCCGACGCCTTCTGCCACCACATGGTCCGCTCCCTGGTCGGCTGCCTGCTCGCCGTCGGCGACGGGCGGCGTACGCCGGACTGGGCGGCCGCCGTGCTCGGCGCGGCGCAGCGTGACCCCGCCGTCGCCGTGGTGCCGGCCCACGGGCTGGTGCTCGAGGAGGTCGGCTATCCCGGCGACGTCTCGGGCCTGCTGGCGCAGGCCGAGCGCGCCCGAGCGAAGAGGGAGTCCCTGTCGTGAGCCAGGATCCGGAGCAGGACCACTACTTCAGTGCCGACCCGGAGGCGCCGTTCAAGCGGGAGTCGTTCACCTGCGAGGTGTGGGGCCACGAGCTCACCCTCGAGTCGGGGTCCGGTGTCTTCAGCAAGGGCCACCTCGACCATGCGACCGCCATCCTCTTCCGTGAGACCGAGCCGCCGGCCCAGGGCCAGTTCCTCGACCTCGGCTGCGGCTACGGCGTGATCGGGCTGGCGATGGCCCGGGCCGTCCCGCTGGCCAACGTCACCGCCGTCGACGTCAACGAGCGGGCCCTCCTGCTGGCCAACGACAACGCCCGCGCGCTGGGCGTTGCCGGTCGCTTCGTCGCCGTCCGACCCGACCAGGTCCCCTCCGACGCGACCTTCGACGAGATCTGGTCGAACCCGCCGATCCGGATCGGCAAGGACGCCCTCCACGAGCTGCTGCTCGCGTGGCTGCCGCGGCTGCGGCCCGGCGGCCGGATGGTGATGGTGGTCGGCAAGAACCTCGGTGCCGACTCGCTCCAGCGCTGGCTGAACGACCAGGATTGGCCGACGACGCGTCTCGCGAGCGCCAAGGGTTTCCGGGTGCTGGAGACGCGCCGGGCCTGAGCGGCGCCGCAGGTCAGGCGCAGCAGCTGGCCTCGCCGTGGGTCTCGCACGCCATCTGGTCGGCGTCCTCGAGCACGGTGTAGACCTCCCACTGCTCGCCGTGCGGCGTGCCCTCGACCCAGAACTTGTCCTGGCGGGCGTAGCAGCAGGTCGTGTCGCGCTCGTCGTACGACGCGAGGCCGGCCTCGGTGAGCCGGCGCTGCTCGGCGTCGACCGTGGCGGTGTCGGCCACCTCGATGCCGAGGTGGTTGAGCGAGCCACCGTGGCCGGGGTTCTCGATGAGCACGAGCTTCAGCGGCGGCTCGGCGACCGCGAAGTTGGCGTAGCCCGCGCGCTTCTTGGCGGGCTCGGCCCCGAGGAGGGCGGAGTAGAACGCGATCGAGGCGTCGAGGTCGTCGACGTTGAGGGCGAGCTGGAGTCGGGACACGGTGGTCTCCTTCACTAGACATTGATGGTTGTCGATGTGTGACCTTGCCCCACACATCGACATCTGTCAATATCTTTCCGTGCCCGAGATCCTGTCGCTGACGCCCGTCGACGCCGTCGCCTGCTGCCCGCCGATGGCGACGACGCCGCTCACCGAGGAGTCGGCGGCGGTCCTCGCCCCGATGCTCAAGGCGCTCGGCGACCCCGCCCGGCTGCGGCTGCTCTCGCTCGTCGCCTCCCACGAGGGGGGCGAGGCCTGCGTGTGCGACCTGAACGACGCCTTCGACCTCAGCCAGCCCACGATCAGCCACCACCTCAAGGTGCTGCACGGCGCCGGGTTGCTGACCCGCGAGAAGCGCGGGGTCTGGGTCTACTACCGCGTCGACTCCGACGCGCTGGCCGCACTCGGCGGGCTGATCGCCGGGGCCGGACGCTGAGTCAGACGGTGCCGCGGGCGCACCACGCCTGGCCGACCACGGTGAACGGGGCGTGGCCGAGCCGCCCGGCGCACGCGGCACGGATCCGCTCGCGACGCTCCTCCGGCTGCGCGGCGTAGAACTCGCCGGCGGGACCGACGCCGTGGGTGAACGGCTCCCACCACGACTCGAAGTCGCCGAACTCCAGCGACACCTCCAGGGCGCCCTCGCGGACGTCGGAGAGGCCGCACTCGTCGAACAGCGTCACGAGCTGCCCGCGGGCGGTGCCGATCATGGTGTTCTCGCCGGTGGCCTCGGGGACCACGTCCCGCACGCCGCGCCAGAACGGTGTCAGCGGCCCGACGCCGTCCGCGTGCTGCCACACGGTGGCGGCGACCGTGCCGCCCGGTCGGGTCACCCGGATCATCTCGGCCACCCCGACACGCGGGTCGGCCATGAACGAGACGACCAGGTTGGCCAGGGCGGAGTCGAAGGTGTCGTCGTCGAAGGGCAGGTCCTCCGCGGGCGCCACCTCGGCGCTGACCGTCGGCAGCCGCCGGCGCAGGGCGTCGACGAAGTCCGGCATCGGGTCGGCGGCCGCGACCGTGCCCGAGCCGACGCGGTCGACCAGGACGGCCGCGAGCGCCCCGGGGCCGCTCCCGACGTCGAGCACCCGCATCCCGGGCCCGATCCCGGCCCAGTCGGCGAAGGCGTCGGCCAGCGGGGTCGAGAACCGGCCCATGAAGCGGTCGTACGCCTCTGCGCTCACGGCGAAGCCCATGTCGCCACGCTAGCCCTGGTGCTGGCAGGCTGGAAGCCATGACCTACGAAGCAGCCGAGAACCGTTATGACGACCAGATGGACTACCGGTTCACCGGTCGCAGTGGACTGAAGCTCCCGGTGCTCTCGCTCGGGCTGTGGCAGAACTTCGGCACCGACCGGTCCGAGGAGACGCAGCGGGCGATCCTGCGCCGCGCCTTCGACCGCGGCGTCACCCACTTCGACCTGGCCAACAACTACGGCCCGCCCTACGGCCGCGCCGAGGAGAACTTCGGTCGCTACCTCAAGGACGACTTCGCCCCCTACCGCGACGAGCTGGTGATCTCGACGAAGGCCGGCTACGACATGTGGCCCGGGCCCTACGGCCAGGGCGGTGGCTCGCGGAAGTACGTCCTCTCCTCGCTCGACCAGTCGCTGGCCCGGATGGGGCTCGACTACGTCGACATCTTCTACAGCCACCGCTTCGACCCGGAGACGCCGGTCGAGGAGACGATGATGGCCCTCGACGCCGCGGTCCGGTCGGGTCGGGCGCTCTACGTCGGCATCTCGTCCTACTCGGCGGAGAAGACCGCCGAGGCGGCGACGATCGCCCGCGAGCTCGGTACGCCGCTGCTCATCCACCAGCCGTCCTACTCGATGCTCAACCGCTGGATCGAGGCCCCCCAGGGCCAGCAGAGCCTGTTGGACGAGCTCGAGAAGCAGGGCATGGGCTGCATCGTCTTCACCGCCCTCGCGCAGGGCCTGCTCACCGATCGCTACCTCAACGGCGTGCCGTCCGACTCCCGGGCCGCGCGAGAGAACTCCTCGGTCGCCGGCCTCGACGACGACGTGCTGCGCCGGGTGCGTGCGCTCAACGAGATCGCACAGCGGCGCGGCCAGAAGCTGGCCCAGCTCGCGCTCCAGTGGGCGCTGCGCGACCCGCGCGTCACGAGCGCCGTCATCGGTGCCTCCAGCGTCGAGCAGCTCGACACCAACCTCGACGCCGTCGGGGGCGCACCCCTGACCGAGGAGGAGCTCGCCGACATCGACAACTACGCCGTCGAGTCGGGCATCAACCTCTGGGCGAAGGCGACCGAGGAGTGAGCGACTCCGTCCTCCGGCCGCTGGGGCCGGGCGACGTGGACGATGTCGTCGCCCTCAACGATCGCTTCGTCCACCTCACGGCCCCGATGCCCCACGAGCGGGTGCGGGAGATGGCCGAGACCGGAACGGTCGAGGTCATCGTCCACGGCGGCCGGTTCGCGGGCTTCGTGATCACGGCGATGAGCGGCTCGGGCTTCGCGAGCGAGAACTTCGACTGGTTCGCCGGCCACTACGACGACTACTGCTACCTCGACCGGATCATCGTCCACGAGGACGTACGCCGGGCCGGCCTCGGGCGTCGGGTCTACGACGAGATCGAGGCCCGCGCCGCGCGAGCGGTGCCGGTGCTGACCCTCGAGGTCAACATCGATCCGCCGAACGAGCCGTCGCTCGCGTTCCACGCGGGACGCGGGTTCGAGCAGGTCGGTGAGCGCTTCATCACCGACCACACGGTCGGGATGATGGCGAAGCGGCTGGCCTGACTGGCTAACGTCGGATCCGATGCGCTCCACACGCGTTGTAACCCGTGGGAAGCGCATCGGATCCGACGTTAGCCACGAAATTCAGCCCAGCGGCTCGACCAGGCCGTGGTCGTCGATGCGGTCGGCGAGGCGGCGCAGGTGGACGCCCCCGTCGCCGAGCAGGTGGTCGAGCAGCGTGAGCTGGGCGACCAGGCTGCCGACGGAGTACTCAGCCGTCATCGCGATGCCGCCGTGGAGCTGGATCGCCTCCTGACCGACGTGTCGGCCGCCACGGCTGGCCTGGAGGCCGACCCGGGTGGCGGCGTCGGCCAGGGCCTCGGCGTCACCGGTCGCGACGACCATGGTCGCCCAGTCGACCATGCTCTGCGTCAGCTCGAGCGAGACGTACATGTCGGCCGCGCGGAACGTCAGGTCCTGGAAGGTGTTGAGGGTGACCCCGAACTGCTTGCGGCTCTTGAGGTAGTCGGTCGTCGCCGACAGTGCCGTCCGCATCGCCCCGAGCGCCTGGTTGGCGGCCATCACCCGGCCGAGGTCGAGGACCGTGGCGATGCTCGACGACAGGTCGCGCCCGGCCTCGCCCAGCGGGGTCGCGGGAGTCGCGTCGAGATCGACCCGAGCGGCGCGGCTGCCGTCGTAGACGGGGTAGGCCGTGACGGTGGCGTCGGCGGGGTCGACGAGGAAGGCGCCGGTGCCGCCCTCCGGCAGCGCCGCGGTCACGACGAGCACCGAGGCGGAGCCGCCGTGGAGGACCGGCTCCTTGGTGCCGCTCAGCGTCCAGGCATCCCCGTCCTGCGAGGCCGTGACGGGTGAAGCGGGCTCGTCGTGGGCGAGGGCCGGACGGCCCTCACCCTCGGCGAGCGGGCCGATGACGTCCGCCCGCTGCTGGTCGGTGCCGCACGCCGCGACCAGTCCGCCGGCCAGCACCACGGCCGCCAGGTAGGGCTCCGGCGCCGCCACCCGGCCGAGCTCCTGGCACACGATGCCGATCTCGACCGGTCCGGCACCGACGCCGCCATCGGCCTCGGCGAAGGGCAGCCCGAGCAGCCCCATCTCAGCCATCCGCGCCCACAGCTGCTCGTCGTGGCCGGGGTCCTCGGCGGTCACGGACCGCCGGTGGTCGTGGTCGGCATAGGTCTTGCCGACCAGGCCGCGCACGGCGTCACGGAGGGCGACCTGCTCGTCGTCGTAGGAGAAGTCCATGTCGTCCTCAGAGTCCCAGGATCCGGCTGGCGACGATCTGTCGCTGGATCTCGTTGGAGCCGCCGTAGATGGAGGCCTTGCGGTAGTTGAGGTAGCGCGGCGTCGTCCGCCGCTGCCACGCCGGTACGCCGGAGTCGTCGCCCGCCCCGCTCGCCAGCGACCCGCTGCCGGCGAGGTCGACGGCCAGCTCGCTGACGGCCTGCTGGAGCTCGGAGCCCTTGAGCTTGAGCACCGACGAGGCCGGGTGCGGCTCGCCGTCCGCGGAGTGCGCCGCGACGCGGAGCGCAGTCAGCTCCAGGGCCAGCAGCTCGTTCTCCAGCTCGGCGACGCGGGACCGCGACAGCGGGTCGTCGGCGAGCGTGTCGGCGGCGAGCTCCTTGAGCCGGGCGAGGGCCCGCTTGGTCGCGGTGACCGGTGCGACGCCGACCCGCTCGTTGCCGAGCAGGAACTTGGCCATCGTCCAGCCCTGGTTCTCCTCGCCGACCAGCAGGTCGCCGGGCACGCGGACGTCGGAGAACCAGACCTCGTTGACCTCGAAGCCGCCGTCGATCAGCTCGATCGGCCGGACCTCGACGCCGGGCAGGCTCATGTCGATGAGCAGCATCGAGATCCCGCGCTGCTTCTTGGCCTCCGGGTCGGTGCGGACCAGGGTGAAGATCCAGTCGGCGTGCTGGCCGAGGGTGGTCCACGTCTTCTGGCCGTTGACGACCCAGTCGTCGCCGTCGCGGACGGCCGTCGTCCTCAGTGACGCGAGGTCGGAGCCGGCGTCGGGCTCGGAGAAGCCCTGCGCCCACCAGATCTCGGCGCTCGCCGTCGGCGGCAGGAACCGCTCCTTCTGCTCCTGGTTGCCGAAGTGGGCGATGACCGGACCGATCATCGAGGCGTTGAAGGCGAGCGGGGGAGGGACGCCGGCGCGCTGCATCTCGTCGTACCAGATGTGGCGGCGCAGCTCGCTCCACCCGCGGCCGCCCCACTCCTCGGGCCAGTGGGGCACGGCGAGATCGGCGTCGTTGAGCACGCGCATGGCGGTCACGATGTCGTCCTTCGACAGCTCCTCGCCCTCGATGACCCTCTGCCTGATCTCCTCCGGCACCTCGGAGGTGAAGAAGGTCCGCATCTCCTCGCGGAACGCCTGGTCGTCCTCGGACAGCTCCAGCCTCATCGGCTCTCCTTGCTCCTCAGCGTCGATATCGGGATGCGCGCAGCGCGGTGGCTCCCTGACAATCTGACACATGGGCCATGTGGACGTCGCAGGAGTGCGCTACGAGCTCCCCGACGGGCGGGTGCTGCTCGACGACGTGTCCTTCCGTGTCGGCGACGGCGCGAAGGTCGCGCTGGTCGGTGCCAACGGCGCGGGGAAGACGACGCTGCTGCGCATCATCACCGGCGACCTGGTGCCCCACGCGGGTGTCGTGACCCGCACCGGCGGTCTCGGGGTCATGCGCCAGATGGTCGGCCACGGGCTGGGGGAGCGCCCGACGGTTGCCGACCTGCTGCTGTCGGTCGCGCCGGCCCGCGTGCGGACGGCGCACGCCGAGGTGGACCGCCTCGAGCTGGCGCTCATGGAGACCGACGACGAGAAGACCCAGCTCGACTACGCCGGCGCGCTGGCCGAGTACGCCGATGCCGGGGGCTACGACCTCGAGGTCACCTGGGACGTCTGCACGACCGCCGGGCTCGGCGTCTCCTACGACCGTGCCAAGTACCGCGAGCTGCGGACGCTCTCGGGCGGGGAGCAGAAGCGGCTGGTGCTGGAATACCTGCTCCGCGGCCCCGACGAGGTGCTGCTCCTCGACGAGCCCGACAACTTCCTCGACGTCCCCGGCAAGATCTGGCTGGAGCAGCGGATCGCCGCGTCGGAGAAGACGATCCTCTTCATCAGCCACGACCGCGAGCTGCTCGACAACACCGCCACCCGCGTCGTCACCGTCGAGCTCGGTGCCGCCGGCAACCTGGTGTGGACCCATCCCGGCGGTTTCTCCAGCTATCACGAGGCGCGCAAGGACCGGTTCGCCCGGCTCGAGGAGATGCGCCGCCGTTGGGACGAGGAGCACGCCAAGCTCAAGGCGCTGGTGCTCCGGATGAAGATCAAGGCGGAGTACAACGACGGCATGGCCTCGCAGTACAAGGCCGCCCAGACCCGCCTGAGGAAGTTCGAGGAGGCCGGCCCGCCCATCGAGCAGCCGCGGGAGCAGCAGGTGAAGATGCGGCTCAAGGGCGGCCGGACAGGCAAGCGCGCCGTGGTCTGCGAGGACCTGGAGCTCTCCGGGCTGATGAAGCCCTTCGACCTCGAGGTCTGGTACGGCGAGCGCGTGGCCGTGCTGGGCAGCAACGGGTCGGGCAAGTCCCACTTCCTACGGCTGCTGGCCGCGGGCGGCAGCGACCCGGACGTCGAGCACCAGCCGATCGGCGACGTCCCGGTGAAGCCCGTCGACCACACCGGTCGCGCCAAGCTCGGCGCCCGGGTGCGGCCGGGCTGGTTCGTGCAGACCCACGAGCACCCCGAGCTCGTCGGCCGCACGCTGCTGGAGATCCTCCACCGCGGCGACGACCACCGGTCCGGGATGGGGCGCGAGCAGGCGGCGAGGGTGCTGGACCGCTACGAGCTGGCGCACGCCGGCGAGCAGAAGTTCGAGTCGCTCAGCGGAGGCCAGCAGGCGCGGTTCCAGATCCTGCTGCTGGAGCTCTCGGGCGCGACGCTGCTGCTGCTCGACGAGCCCACCGACAACCTCGACGTGCAGTCGGCCGAGGCACTGGAGGAGGGCCTCGAGGCCTTCGAGGGCACGGTCCTCGCAGTCACCCACGACCGCTGGTTCGCGCGTGGCTTCGACCGTTTCTTGGTCTACGGCGCCGACGGCTCGGTCTACGAGTCCGACGGCCCGGTGTGGGACGAGGGGCGGGTCTCCCGCGCGCGGTGAGGGGTCAGGCCAGGCGCCAGACGCCCGGCTCGTCCTTGGTCAGCTGGCCGTCCTTCACGAGGGCGGCGCGGGCCCGCCGGGCGGCGTACTGCCACCGGGGCTCGCCGGACGGCGTGAGCTCGTGGTCGCCCGAGGCGAACTGGCCCTCCAGACGCTCCTCGATGCGCCCCAGCGCCTGGTCGGCCGGCAGGGAGCCGCCGGCGTCCTCGAGGACCTGGAGCACCAGCGGTGCCAGTACCTCGGGCGGCGTCCACCGGCGCACGACCGGCTTGGTCGCCTTCACCCGCGGCGCTGCCTGCTTCCGCGGCCGCGGCGTCGTCGCGGGCTTCGCCGCCGCCGACGCGGGGGTGGGTGCGGGTCGGCCGTGCACGCACTGCGAGAGGGGCAGGTCGCAGAAGTCGCAGTAGTCCTCGCTCATCGCTCCCGAGGATACTCAGGCTCCTCAGCGCGCCGTGAAGCGCTTCCAGGTGCCACGGTCGGCCGCCGTCCGGTCGTCGCCGTCGAAACGCGCCCGTACCCGGTAGGTCGCACCGGACCGCAGGACGGGGGTGCGGAACGACGAGCGCCCGCGGTCGTCCGTGACCCGGCACCCGGTGGTGCGCACGGTGCGCCAGCCGTCACTCGTACGTCGGTCCAGCCGGTGGTTCAGGCACATGCCGGCGTAGCCGGGGTCGGCGACCGCGACGACGCGAGCGCGCTCGTCACCGGTCGGCGACGTGGCGACCCGACTGGTGAGCGTGGTGGGCTGCTGCTCGACCACCACGCGGACGGCCACCTCGTCACGGCTGTGCCGCCAGTCCCCGGTGAAGCGCACGTCGTAGTTCATCGTGCCGGGCGAGGTGGCGAAAGCAGGAACGGTCGTCAGCTCGAACGTGCCGTCGGCACGCACCGTGGTCGAGTCGAGCTGCTCTCCGCTGCGCGAGAGCGTGATGACGCGTCCCTCGGGCGTGCTGCCGTCGCCGAGCGCGAGAGTGCCCGCCAGGGTCAGGGACCGACCTGCCACGGGCCTGGAGGTCGCGACCTCTGCCGTGAGCACACTGAGCCAGGGGGTGACCACGGTCGGCGCCTCGGCCGTGGCGCCGAGCGTGGTCGCGTCACCCGGGAAGCGGAAGTGGATGGCGCTGGTCCCCGCGCCGAAGGCGCCCGTGGTCAACGTGGCGGTGCCGGAGTGGTCGGTGGTCAGCGTGCCGCGCTCGGCGTCCCCGCCCTCCCAGGCGGTGTAGTCGAGCACTCTGCCGGCCGCGGACTGGCCGTCGATCAGCAACGTGGCGGTCCACGTCCCGGTCTCGCCGGAGAGCAAGCGGTCCGGCCCCGTCGTGGTCATGACGGCGGTTCGCCAGCTCAGCGTGGTCGTCGCGGTGGTGTGCTGCATCGGGTCGAAGCCGTAGCGCACGCCGAACCTCACCGTGACCTCGAGACACCGCGGGACCGGTGTGTCGTAGCGGAAGATGCCGTCGTCGTCGGTGGAGACGATGCCGGAGAAGGAGCGGTTCCCGCAGTCCCACTCGACGGTCACGGCCTGGTCCGGCACGGGTCGACCGTCGGTGTGGAGCACCGTGCCCTCGTAGCGGAGCGTGTCGACCGGCGCAGCCTCAGCGGGTGCTTCCACCGAGATGTTGCTCTGCCGGCTGAGAGGGGTGCGTACGGACGCGGCGGCCGCCTCGTGGAACGCACTGCCTGGGAACACGACCTCCACCTGGTAGTCGTCGACGACGATGTCGACGGACCACGAGCCGTCGCCGGTCGTGGTCGCGGTCGTCAGGAGCCCGCTCGGCGCGCGCACCTCGACCGGGGCGTCGGCGATGCCGGTCCCGGCACCGTCGGTGAGTCGGCCCTGCACGGTCCACGTGCCGCCCGGGCTGACAGCCTCGTCCGGGTCCGGGTCCTCCACGTCGAGCCGGGACGTGGCCGGGGCCAGCGGGTCCGCCACCCTCATCAGGGTCACGGGCTCGCTGCCGGCCACGGCCAGGGCGGCGCCGCCCTCCCACAGCGCCTGGCGGACACCCGGTGGGTCGTCGTCGGTGCGCCACGTGCGCACCACCTGCGCCGCGGCGAGGTCGTAGACCACCAGGCCGGCGGTGGCCGGGACGGCGAGGAGGCCGGTGCCGCCCACCGCAGAGTCCGCGAGCCGAGCACCGTCGACGGTGGGAGGGACCCAGGTTCCTATGGACGCCAACGTCTCGGTGGACAGCACATCCCCCGAGGCCTCGAGCAGGCCGCTGCCGTCCGGTGTGCTCCCGATGACGAAGACACCGTCGACCTTGGCCAGGAGCTCGTCCGTGGCGGCATCGATGATGCCTGCGTCGTTCGACGAGAGGTATCGCTCCTGCCAGAAGAACCGGGTCGTTCCGGGGACCTGCTGGAGCCGTGCGGAGTAGACCCCCGAGGCGGACATCGCCCGCGAGGGCTCGACGTTCCCGGTCGACGGGTCGAGGACCCAGAGCTGGTCGAACTGGCCGTCGCAGGAGTCGGTGAGCACGTAGACCTTGCCCGCGACGGCGAGCAGCTCCCCGGGGCACGTCAGGTCGCCGCCGAGCGGGAAGTAGGTGACGTCGTAGGGCGCAGAGGTGGACACCCTCGCCAGCTCCCCCTCGGTCCTCAGCGACACCCAGAGGTGGTCACCGGAGGCGTCGAGCGAGAGCTCTGACGCCCCGGGGAGCCTGGGGAGGAGGGTGGACTCGCCCGACGTGAGGTCGACGGCCGCAATCCGCCCCTCCGCATGGCTCGACACGTAGGCGAGGTGGCGGACCGGGTCGACGACGGTGTCGTTCGCGCGGGGCAGCGGAACCTCGATCGTGGTGGCGACGGGGTCGCTCGTCGCGGCGCCGGCCCCGGGAGCACCGGCCAGCGTCGCGGTCGTGGCCACGGTCGCTGCCAGGAACATGCGCATCGTCGTGCTCAACGCGGCCTCCTGATCTTGAACGTCAGGAACGCGCCGCGGGTGAGGGCGTTGATGCCGTCGTTGCGGGTCACCGCACGCACCCGCCAGGTCGTGCCGACCGGTCTCCGTCCCGATCGGTAGGTGGCGGTGCCGTCGCTGTCGGTGTCGCGGCAGCCGATGATCCTGGGCGAGGTCCACGAGCCGTTGCGGCGTCGCTGCTGCTGCTCGTGGACGACGCAGACGCCCTCCCGTGGTGGGACGATGTCGGTGACGACGCGTGGCCGCGTCCGCGGCGAGACCAGCCACGCCCCGTCGCGTCTCGCCCAGCTGCCCTTCAGCCTGCTGGACATACGCAGTCGGACTTGTCGCTCGACCCTGGCGGTGGCACCGGTGCGGTCCAGCGTCTCGGACAAGGTGGCACTCAGGGTGCTGGTCGTGAGGAGCTCGACATCGACCGAGACGCCTGCACCGGTGATCGGTCCCTCGTGGAGCACGGTCTCGGGGCCTTCCGCGGGGTCCGCCACGAGGGTGAGGGTCCCGTCGGTGTCACGGTCGGTGCGCACGGTGACCGTGGCCAGGTCGCCGGCGACGTACTTCTGCTGGTCGGTGGAGAGGGTCAGCGCGACCGGCAGCTGCTCCACGACGTCCACCGACGTCTGCGCCTCGGTCATCGCGTAGCGGGCGTCGGCAAGCCGGGTCACGGTGTAGGTGACCCGGCCCGCCTGCGGTGGGCGATCGGTGAAGCCGAACGAGCCGTCGGGCTCGACGTCCACCCACGGCAGCCCGGTGACGTTGCCGTCCGGCTCGGTGCGCCAGACCCGGAGCTGACGGTCGTCGACGTCGTCGGCCAGCTCCGCGCTGACGGTGCCGCTGAGACGTACGGGGTGGTCCGCCGACACCTCGTCGCGGTCGGCCACCACGGTGAGCGAGGAGGTCAGGGGTCGGACGTCGACCACCTGCGAGCCGGCGCTGGTTTCGTGCCGGTCGTCGCCCGGGAAGGTGAGCTGGACGAGGTGGTCCGGATCCCACCGCGCAGGTGCGACCTCGGTGCGGACGGACCCCGTCTGGTCGGTCACGCCGATCACGGTCCCGGTGGCGCGCCCCAGCCTGATCTCGGCACCGACCACGGCGTCGCCGTTCTCGTCGAGCACCTGGCCCGTCATGGAGATCGGCTCCGTCACGCGGATCGAGGTGGGGGTGGCAGACACGCTGAGCACGGTGTCCAGCTTCCGGGCGTGGACGAGGTGGTCGGAGGTGGCGGGGAGGACCGAGGCCTCGCCCGCGAACCGCCAGGTCAGGTTGGTGGTGAACGGGACCGGAACGTCGACCGACGCCCGCCCCTCGGCGTCGGTCACCCGCTCCCACGAGCCTCCCTCGGTGCTCGTGAGGGTGAGCGTGCGGCCAGCGGCAGGGAGGCCTCGCACGAGGAGCCGGGCGCGGGTGGTGGCCGTGTCGCCCACGACGACGTCCGTGGGAACCGTGACCTCGAGCGAGGACGAGCCCCAGGTCACCGTCGTCGACTCCTCGGTCGACGACGGCAGCGTCATCCCGGTGCGTTCGTGCAGGGCGAGGTACTCGACCTCGAGGCACGCCGGGGGCTCGTCGTCGAAGGTCACGCGCCCGTCCGGCCCGGTCGTGACCGTGGTCAGCGGCGTCCAGGCGTAGTCGTCGTGGCAGCGACGGTGGAGCGTCACGTCGTAGCCGGGCACGTCCGCCCCGCGCCCGGTCCTGAGGTGGACCGACACGGGCAGCGGGTCCGACGGGTCGACCTGTCGTGGAACCCCGAGAGTGAGCAGCGTGTCGGCCGGCGGCGGCTGGACCGTCGACTGGCTCACAGCCGGAGGTGTCTGTGCGTTCCCGGGCCAACGGGCCACGAGCGTGGTCGGCTCCGGGAAGTACACGCTGGTGGAAAAGCGTCCCTGGTCGTCGGTGACGGTCTCGACCGGGACGACACCACGTCCGGTCAGCGACACGGGCTCGCCCGCCAACGGGGCACCGTCCGCCATGAGGGTGCCCGTCACGGGCGTCGCGCTGAATCCGTCGTCGGGAAAGGGCCGCTCGAGGACGAGCTCCGCCGACGGCACGCCCGGATCGTCCTCGAGGAACAGGGCTGTGCGGGTCATCGAGGTCGCCGCGACGATCGTGCTCCCCGGTGTGGCGGTCACGCCCACGACGAACCAGGAGTCGGAGTCCCATGGGCGGAGCGTGTGCACCGGCGCGCTCGACGCGAGGTCGACGACGTCGAGACCGTAGTCGGCCACGAGCAGCGACTCACCCCGGACGTCCAGGTTCGGCGTCACGTCGCGGTTCGGCTCGGCCTCACCGGAGGACGCGAAGGCCCGCAGGGTGTCCAGATCGCGCACCCGGACGATGTCGTCCGTGCCGTCGAGCAGCACCTTGGTGCCGTCGGAGGAGACCAGCGGCTGGCGGTACTCGAGGTAGGGCACGTCGCGCTCTGCGATCACACCCATGGTCGTGGTGTCCACGACAGCCAGGTGGTCGCCGGACCAGTACAGGACCCGGTGCCGGCCCGGCACCCCGATCGGCCGGCCCTCGGCCAGCGGGTCCCGGGGGCTCCCGTCGACGGCATCGAGAGCACGGTAGGGCGAGCTCGTGTGGCAGCCGTCGTAGAGATGGATCAGCCCGTCGGCAGCCGCGACATCGGTCGGGCAGCTGTTCGTTCCGAGGTCCAGCGTCCGCGTGGTGAGGGTGGTCGTGTCGATGATGCTCACGGCGTTGTCCCACACGGCGTAGGCGTGCTCTCCGGTCGGATCGATCGCCAGGTCGCGGGGGTAGCCCCCGACCGGCACCTGGGTGACGGTTCCGGTCACGGTGTCGGCAACCTGCACGCCCTCGTAGCCCCGGGTCCACACCGTGCCGTTGACCGGGTCCGGGACCACGTCAGCCACGACGAGAGGGAGGTCGATCCGGCCGTCGTCCATGCCGGTGTCGGCGGCGGCCGGGGTGAACCCCAGCGTCGTGATTCCGAGGGTGAGGCAGACGAGGTGCGCCAGACGTCCTGCCACGTGCTTCCCCCGCCACCGTGCCGGGCTCCCACG
>NZ_BAAAJT010000002.1:954088-1040830 GCF_039527245.1 Nocardioides aestuarii | reverse complement strand
CGCCTGCTCGGATCAGGTGCTGGAGCCGTCGGACTCCAGCGTGACCGTCGTGGTCTGCTCCTGGTCCCCGCGCTGGTAGGTGAGGGTGACCTCGTCGCCGGGGCGGTAGGAGCGGATGGTCGCGATGAGCGAGTCGGCGCTGGTGATCTCGTGGTCGTCGACCTTGGTCACCACGTCGCCCTGCTCGAGGCCCGCGTCGGCGGCCGCGGAGCCGTTCGTAATCTCCCCGACGACGGCGCCGTCGGTGATCTGGACGGCCGTCGAGGTGGTGGCGGCGTCGGTGACGCCGATGCCGAGCCGGGCGTGGGTGGGGGTCTCACCCGCCGCGAGCTGGTCGACGATGTCCATGACCTCGTCGATCGGGATCGCGAACCCGAGGCCGATCGAGCCGGCCTGGGTGTAGGAGGACGACCCGCTCGAGCGGATCGAGGAGTTGATGCCGATGACGTGGCCCTCCATGTCGACCAGCGGGCCGCCGGAGTTGCCGGGGTTGATCGCCGCGTCGGTCTGGATCGCGGGATAGACCGTGGCGTTGCCGGTGTTGTCCGTGCCGACGTTGACCGGTCGGTCGAGGGCGCTGACGATGCCGCTGGTCACGGTCGCGTCGAGGCCGAACGGCGAGCCGATCGCGACGACCTCCTGGCCGACGTCGACGTTGCCGGACTTCCCCATGGTGGCCGGCGTCAGGCCGCTGACCCCCTCGGCCTGGATGACCGCGGTGTCGGTCAGCGGGTCGGTGCCGAGGACCCGGGCGTCGGCGTGGCTGCCGTCGCTGAAGGAGACGGTGATCCGGCCGTCCTGGCCCGCGCCCTCGACCACGTGGTTGTTGGTGAGGATCTGGCCGTCGGAGCTGAGGATGATGCCCGAGCCCGACCCCTCGCCCTGGCTGGTCGCGACGTCGATCTTCACCACCGACGGGAGGACGGTGCTGGCGACGTCCTCGACCGAGCCCTTGGCCGCAGGGGCGTCGCCGGTGTCCACCACCTGGGCCGAGGTGGGCGACCCGGCGGCGGTGTCGGCGCCGCCCTGGGCCGCGTCGTACGCCGCGGCACCGCCGACCCCTGCGGCGGCCCCGACCACGAGGGCCCCGGCCACGACCGCGGCCGCGAAGCCCGCCCGGCCGCGCTGCCGCTGCGGGGCGGGCGTCTGCTCCGGGGCGGGCTGCGGGGAGGCGTAGGGGTTCGGGGGAGGCGGCGGGAGGATGCGGTCGTCGGACATGACACCCACCCTGCGGGCCGTCCCTGTGCCGTTCCTGAGAAGCCGCTGGCACCGCGTCAAGAAGTGGGTCGTGCGCCCTCGATCCCGTGGACGGCCGGTTGTGGGCGATGTGTGACCCCCGCCACAATCGACTTCCATGAGCCTTGCTGACCCGACCTTCGTCGACGACCGCCTCGCCCACTGGGCGGCGGAGACCCCCGACGGGGAGGCGGTCACCTACCTGGGGCGGACCTTCACCTGGAGCGAGTGGGACGACCGCGTACGCCGCCTCGCCGGCGCGCTGCAGGCCCACGGCGTCGGCCGCGGCGACGTCGTCGCGTTCCTCGACAAGAACCATCCCGCCTGCGTCGAGCTCAGCCTCGCCGCCGCCTCCCTGGGCGCGGCCAACGCCATCGTCAACTGGCGCTCCGCGGGCGACGAGGTCGACTACGCCGTCAACGACTCCGGCGCGCGCGTCCTCCTGGTCGGCTCGGAGCTGATGCCGGTCATCGACAAGATCCGCGACCGGCTCACGAAGGTCGAGAAGATCGTGGAGGTGACGCCCGACGGCGCCGAGGGCGACGCCTACGAGGCCTGGCTCGCGGCGTCGTCACCGGTGTCGCGACCCGACGACGTCAGCCCCGACGACACCTGCCTCGTCATGTACTCCTCGGGGACCACGGGCCGCCCGAAGGGGATCATGCTGACCCACGCCAACATGGTCGCCCACACCCTCAACGCCCACGACGGCTGGGGGTTCGACGAGGGCGACAAGAACATGGTGTCGATGCCGCTCTTCCACGTCGGCGGCTCGTCGTACGTCCTTTTCGGCATCCACGACGGCGTCCCGAGCGTGATGACCCGCGACCCCGACGGCGCCTCGCTCGCGGGCGCGATCATGGCCGGGGCCAACCGCACCTTCCTCGTCCCGGCGGTCCTGGCGCAGGTCCTGCAGTCCGGTCCGGAGGCGATCGGGCTGTTCGGCAGGCTCAAGACCTACTGCTACGGCGCCGCCCCGATGCCGCTGCCGCTGCTCCGGGCGGCGATGGAGGCGTGGCCCGACACCGACTTCATCCAGGTCTACGGCCTGACCGAGGTCGGCGGCGTGATCACCCACCTGATGCCGGAGGACCACCGCGAGGCCGCGGCCGGCGACCGCCCCGAGCGACTCGTGAGCGCCGGCCGCGCCATCCCCGGCTGCGAGACGAGGGTCGTCGACCCGGCCACGCTCGAGGACGTCCCCCCGGGGGAGCACGGCGAGCTCTGGTTCCGCACGCCCCAGCTGATGAAGGGGTTCCTCGGCAAGCCCGAGGCGACCGCCGAGGTGATCACCGGAGACGGCTGGTTCCGGACCGGCGACATGGGTCGGATCGACGCCGACGGCTACGTCTACGTCCAGGACAGGCTCAAGGACATGATCATCTCCGGTGGCGAGAACATCTACAGCCCCGAGGTCGAGCGGGTCCTGGCCGAGCACCCGGCCGTCATGGAGGTGGCCGTCATCGGCGTCCCCGACGACACGTGGGGCGAGGTGGTCAAGGCGGTCGTGTCGCTCCACGAGGGCGCCTCGGCGACCGAGGACGAGATCATCGCGCACTGCCGCGAGCACCTCGCCAAGTTCAAGTGCCCGCGCAGCGTCGACGTCATCGAGGCGTTGCCCCGCAACCCCACGGGCAAGATCCTCAAGCGCGAGCTCCGCCGCCCCTACTGGGAGGGCCGCGACCGCCAGACCGTCTGACCGACCTCTAGGGTGCCGGGGTGACCACTGCCCGGACCGTCCCCGTCACGACGGAGATGGACGGGGACGAGCTCGACGCGGAGGACGCCTGGCACCTGGTACGTCGGCACGGCGTGAAGAAGGTGCTGGTCGAGGCGTTCGTCCGGTTCCGCTACGGCGACGGCTTCACCAACAGCCGCGCGCTGGCCTTCCAGACCTGCCTGGCGGTCGTTCCCTTCCTGCTGGCCGTCACCGGGCTCGCCGCCGACATCGACGACGAGCGCTGGGCCAAGGTCGTCGCCTCGACCGTCAACGCGATCGCGCCCGGGCACGGGCGCGACGACGCGCTGGCGGCCGCCGCCGACGGGTCCGAGTCGAGCGGCGAGGTGGCGCTGTGGCTGGGCCTGGTGTTCGCGCTGGTCTCGATGACGACCGCGATGGCCCAGGTCGAGCGGGGGACCAACCGGATCTACGGCATCCGCCGCGACCGCCCGGCCCAGTGGAAGTACGGCCGCTCGGCGATCTTCACGCTGCTCCTCGCGGGGCCGGTCGGGGTCGGGTTCTTGATGCTGGTCGGTGGCCAGGCCTTCGGTGACGCGATGGTGAAGCAGGGGTTGTGGTCCGAGACCGCCGAGAGCTGGTGGGACTGGCTGCGCTGGCCGGTGGGGGTGGTCCTGCTGGTGCTCGCGATCGCGGTGCTGCTCGACCACTCGCCGCGTCGGCGACAGCCCGCCCTGTCCTGGCTCGCGCTGGGGTCGACGATCGCGGTGCTCGTCAGCGCCCTGGCGACCGGCGGGCTGGCGGCCTACGTCGTCGTCAGCGCGTCCTTCAGCTCCACCTACGGCCCGCTGGCCGGGATCGTCGTGCTGCTGCTCTGGAGCCAGCTGAGCGCGATGGCGCTCTTCTACGGAGCCGCCGTCTGCGCCCAGCTCGAGGCGCTGCGCGCCGGTGAGACCGACCCGGTCTACGACGACCCGGGACGCCCGCGCCACACGCACGTCTGACCTCCCCCGACCGTTCACGTGGCGTTCCCGCGGCGGTCGTCGCACGTCCCTAGCCTGCCCGCGACCGTCTCGGACCCACGTCACGTCGCCCAGGAGGCCCCGTGCACCGCCGTACCCTCGTCCCCACCGTCGCCACCCTCGCCCTGGCGCTGCCCCTGGCCGCCGCCACGCCGGGGCTCGCGGCGCCGGCCCGCGGCGTCGTCCAGTACTCCGCCCCGGGAGCCGCCCTCGAGCTCACGCCGCTGGGTGCCTACGAGACGGGGATCTTCGACGAGTCGGCCGCCGAGATCGTCGTCCACTACGCCGCGAAGCAGCGTCTGCTCGTGGTGAGCGCCGCCGCCGCGACCGTCGAGGTGCTCGACGTCGCCGACCCCGACGACCCGACGAAGCTGTTCGACCTCGAGACCGCCGGCGTCGGTGACATCCCCGCAGGGGCGGTCGCCAACTCGGTCGCCGTGCGCCCCGACGGACTGGCCGTCGTCGCGGTCGAGGCGCCGGTGAGGACCGACCGTGGCTGGCTGGCCTTCTACGACGTCCGCGGTGACAGCGGGCGCGCGCTCGGGGCCGTCCGGGTCGGCGCCCTGCCGGACATGGTGACGATGACGCCCGGCGGCGACCGCGCGGTCGTGGCGAACGAGGGCGAGCCCGCCGACGACTATCTCGTCGACCCCGAGGGCTCGGTGTCGGTCGTCGACCTCCCGGGGAGGGTCAGGGCCGCGACGCAGGCCGACGTCCGCACCGCCCGCTTCCACCGCTTCGAGGACTCGCTGCCGAGGGGTGTACGGATCTACGGCGGCCGCGAGGACGCCGGCACCGGGATCCCGGAGCGACCCGTCAGCGAGAACCTCGAGCCCGAGTACGTGACGACCTCCGGCCGGTTCGCCTACGTCACCCTCCAGGAGGCGAACGCGATCGCCCGGGTCAACCTCAACAGCGCGAAGGTGCAGAAGGTCTTCCCGCTCGGCACGGTCGACCGGATGGTCGTCCCGATGGACGCCTCCGACCGCGACGGCGCGATCGACCTCGCGACCTGGCCGGTGAAGGCCTACCGCTTGCCCGACGCGCTCGCGTCCTACCGCGTCAAGGGACGTACCTACCTCGTCACCGCCGACGAGGGCGACACCCGCGACTGGGGCGCCTACAGCGAGGAGGCCCGGGTCAAGGACCTCGGCGACCCCGAGGAGGGGCTCGCCCCGATCTGCGACTCGGTCGCCGAGAAGGCCGGGATGACCCTGGAGGAGCTCACCGCCGACGAGAACCTCGGCCGGCTCAAGGTCACCACGGCCCAGGGCCTGACCCGCGACGGCAGCTGCTACCGGACGCTCTTCGCCTTCGGCGGCCGCGGCATCTCCGTGTTCACCACCGGCGGCACGCTCGTCGGCGGGACCGGCTCGGAGCTCGAGGAGATCACCGCGGCCGCGGTGCCCGACGGCTTCAACTCCGACCACGGCGCGTCCGCCTTCGACGACCGCAGCGACGACAAGGGCCCCGAGCCCGAGGGCATCACGGTCGGCACGGTCGACGGCACGCCCTACGCCTTCGTCGGGCTGGAGCGGGTCGGCGGGGTGATGGTCTACGACCTCAGCAAGCCGGCCCGGCCGCGCTTCGTCACCTACGTCAACACCCGCGACTTCACCGTCAGCGGCGAGGACGACCTGGCCGCCGCCGGCGACCTCGGCCCCGAGGGGCTGGCGTTCGTGAAGCGCGCCGACAGCCCCACCGGCACGCCGGTGCTCGCGATGGCCCACGAGGTCAGCGGCTCCACGCGGCTCTACGACGTGACGACGCTCGACTGACGACCGATGAGCTCGGCCGTCGGGGCCGGTCGGCACCGTCATGAGACTGGTGCGCGTGAGCGGCCCCGACGACCGTGATCCCGTCGAGCTCTGCGTCGACGAGCACGGTGACCCCGCCGACCCCCTCGTGGTCCTCGTGCACGGGGCGGCCGCATCGATGGACTGGTGGGACCCGGGGCTGTGCGACGCGATCGCGGACCGCGGCAGGCGGGTGGTGCGCTACGACCACCGCGACACCGGCCGGTCGACCACCGGCCGGCCGGGCCACCCGGACTATGACGGGGGAGTGCTGGAGCGCGACCTCGTCGCCCTCGTCGAGGCGCTCGGTGCGCCGGCCCACCTCGTCGGGCTGTCGATGGGCGGGGGCATCGCCCAGTCGGTCGCGCTGCGGCGGCCCGGCCTGGTCTCCGGCCTGACGCTGGTGGCCACGACCGCCGTCGGTGGCGTCGACGCGGACCTCCCGGGGATGTCGGCGGAGCTGCAGGCCTGGTTCGCCGACCCGCCGCCCCCGCCCGACTGGGACGACCGCGACGCGGTCGTGGCCGCGCAGGTCGCGGCCCAGCGCGCGTTCGCCGGGCCCGACTTCGACGAGTCGCGGGCGCGCCGCATCGCCGGCGAGGCCGTCGACCGCAGCATCGACCCGGCGGCTGCCGACAACCACTGGCTCGTCATCGGGTCGGGCGACGAGGACGGTCCACCGCTCGACGTACGCCGGATCGCGGTGCCGACCCTCGTCGTGCACGGCACCCACGACCCGATGTTCCCGCTGCCGCACGGCGAGGCGCTCGCGGCGGCGATCCCGGGCGCACGACTGCTCGTCGTCGACCGGATGGGCCACGAGACGCCCCCGCGCTCGGCCTGGAAAGACGTCGTACCCGACCTGAGCGTCGTGGATCGAGGAGATCGCGACGCTCAGGCCGGGTACGACGGGTGAGAGTGGGTCAGGCCCAGCGCTCGGAGGCCGGCACGAAGTCGAGCGTGCGGTCGCCGGTGTAGATCTGCTTGGGCCGCGCGATCTTCTGCTCCTTGTCCTGCACCAGCTCGAGCCACTGCGCGAGCCAGCCCGGCGTACGGCCGATGGCGAAGAGCACGGTGAACATCTCGGGCGGGAACTGGAAGGCCTCGTAGATCAGGCCGGAGTAGAAGTCGACGTTGGGGTAGAGCTTGCGCTTGACGAAGTACTCGTCCTCCAGCGCGATCTTCTCCAGTTCCAGCGCGATGTCGAGCAGCGGGTTGGTGCCGGTGACCTCGAAGACGTCCTCGGCGGACTTCTTGATGATCTTGGCGCGCGGGTCGTAGTTCTTGTAGACCCGGTGGCCGAAGCCCATCAGCCGCTCGTTGCCGTTCTTCACGCCCTCGATGAAGGCGGGGATGTTCTCCTTGCCGCCGATGCGGCGCAGCATCCGGAGGACGGCCTCGTTGGCACCACCGTGGAGGGGGCCGAAGAGGGCGCCGACGCCGGCGGAGACGGCCGAGTAGGGGTCGACCTGGCTGGAGCCGACGGAGCGGACCGCGTTGGTCGAGCAGTTCTGCTCGTGGTCGGCGTGGAGGATGAACAGCACGTCGAGGGCCCGCACGAGACGCTCGTCGGCCTCGAAGTTCTTCTCGCTCATCTTGAAGAGCATCGAGAGGAAGTTCGCGGTGTAGGACAGGTCGTTGTCGGGGTAGATGAACGGCTTGCCCTGCGCGTGGCGGAACGACCAGGCACCCAGCGTCGGCATCTTCGCGATCATCCGCACGATCTGCATGTGGCGGTTCTCGGCGTCGGAGATGTTGCGCGCGTCGGGGTAGAAGGTCGAGAGCGCACCCACCGAGGCCATCAGCATGCCCATCGGGTGGGCGTCGTAGCGGAAGCCCTCCATGAAGGACTTCACGTTCTCGTGCACGAAGGTGTGGAAGGTGATCTCGTGCACCCACGCGTCGTACTCCGCCTTGCTGGGCAGCGAGCCGTGGATGAGGAGGTAGGCGACCTCCATGAAGTTGGAGTGCTCCGCCAGCTGCTCGATGGGGTAGCCGCGGTACTCGAGGATGCCCTTGTCGCCGTCGATGTAGGTGACCGCGCTGCGGCACGAAGCAGTGTTGACGAAGCCCGGGTCGTAGACGGCGAGCCCCGGCTCGTCCTCTCCGGTGCCCTTGATCTGGCCCAGGTCGGCGGCCTTGATGGTGCCGTCGGTGATCGGGACCTCGTACTCCTGTCCGGTGCGGTTGTCGCGGACGGTGAGAGAATCAGTCACCCGCCCAACCTAACCCCGGCGGTGGAGCGGTGCGAATCCGCCGTCTCAGGGTCACCTCAGTCGGGCCTCAGGTCGCGCTCACCACCCGCCGGCCCGGCACCCCCGCGTTTTGACCCGTACGACGCGCCGCCGGTACCTTGACATGTCGCGACTCCTGCCGCGTCCTGACCTCCCACGTGGGTCGGGACGCAGTCCCGGACTGTAGTTCGAGCCGGGCCGTGTTCGTCAGAAGCCGCAGCACCACCGCCGACCGGCACCCGCCGGCTCGGATCCACGAACGAGAAGGGCCACTCACGTGCGCACTTACAGCCCCAAGCCGGGTGACATCCAGCGCAGCTGGCACGTCATCGACGCGGAGGACGTCGTCCTCGGTCGGCTCGCCGTCCAGACCGCGAACCTGCTGCGCGGCAAGCACAAGCCGATCTACGCGCCCCACATGGACACCGGTGACTTCGTCGTCATCGTCAACGCCGAGAAGGTCGCCCTCTCCGGCGACAAGGCCACCACCAAGCTGGCCTACCGCCACAGCGGCTTCCCGGGCGGCCTCACGGCCACCCCGGTCGGCGAGATCCTCGAGAAGGACGCCCGCAAGGTCATCGAGAAGGCCGTCTGGGGCATGCTCCCCAAGAACAAGCTGGGTCGTCAGATCATCAAGAAGCTCAAGGTCTACTCCGGCCCCCACCACCCCCACCAGGCCCAGCAGGCCACGCCCTTCGAGATCTCGCAGATCTCCCAGTGACGACGAGGAAATTTGAAGTGACTGAGAACACCGCTGAGGTCGAGGAGACCTTCGAGACCAACGAGCAGGGCGTCGCCTACAGCTCGGAGAGCGCCCCGGCCGCCGACGCGCCGGTCAGCTCCGCCATCGCCCCCGCCTCCGCCACCGGCCGCCGCAAGCAGGCCGTCGCGCGGGTGCGGATCGTCCCGGGCACGGGCAACTGGACCGTCAACGGTCGCACGCTCGACTCCTACTTCCCGAACAAGCTGCACCAGCAGGTCGTCAACGAGCCCTTCGCCGAGACCCGCCTCGAGGGCCGCTTCGACGTCATCGCCCGCATCCACGGCGGCGGCATCACCGGCCAGGCCGGTGCGCTGCGCCTGGGCGTGGCCCGCGCGCTCAACGCGGTCGACATCGAGGCCAACCGCGCGGTCCTCAAGAAGGCCGGCCTGCTCACCCGTGACGCCCGCGTCATCGAGCGCAAGAAGGCCGGTCTGAAGAAGGCCCGCAAGGCGCCGCAGTTCAGCAAGCGCTGACCTGCCTCGACACGGAGCGCTTTCCGCTGATGCCTAAGCGCTACTTCGGCACGGACGGGGTCCGGGGCCTGGCCAACGGTGACCTCACCGCTGAGCTGGCCCTGGACCTTTCCGTTGCCGCCGCCCACGTCCTCGCCGATCGCGGCGAGTTCGAGGGGCACCGTCCGTTCGCGGTCGTGGGCCGCGACACCCGGATCTCCGGGGAGTTCCTCGAGGCCGCCGTCGTCGCCGGCCTCGCCTCGGCCGGCGTCGACGTGATGCTGCTGGGGGTCCTGCCGACGCCGGGCGTCGCCTTCCTGACCGAGAAGCTCGGCGCCGACCTCGGGGTCATGCTCTCGGCCTCCCACAACCCGATGCCCGACAACGGCATCAAGTTCCTCGCCCGTGGCGGCCACAAGCTCGACGACGCCGTCGAGGTCGCCATCGAGCAGCGGATGCGCGAGGAGTGGCGGCGCCCGCAGGGTGGCGCCGTCGGGCGCGTCACGACGTACGACGCGGCGATCGACGACTACGTCGGCCACCTGATCGACTCGATCAGCCACCCGCTGGTCGGCATCAAGGTCGTCCTCGACTGCGCCGAGGGCGCCGCCCACGAGGCGGGGCCCCGCGCGCTCGTCGGCGCGGGCGCCGACGTGAGCGCGATCCACGCGATGCCCGACGGGCTCAACATCAACGAGCAGTGCGGCTCCACCCACCTCGAGGACCTCCAGGCCGCCGTCATCAAGGACGGCGCCGACGTCGGCTTCGCGCTCGACGGCGACGCCGACCGCTGCCTGGCCGTCGACCACGAGGGCAACGTCATCGACGGCGACCAGCTGCTGGCGGTGCTCGCGCTGTCGCTGCGCGACCAGGACCGGCTGGTCAAGGACACCGTCGTCGCCACCGTGATGAGCAACCTCGGCTTCGTGAAGGCGATGCAGGGAGCCGGCATCGGCGTTCGCCAGACCAAGGTCGGCGACCGCTACGTCCTCGAGGCGATGAAGGTCTCCGGCTACTCCCTCGGCGGCGAGCAGTCCGGCCACGTGATCATGAGCGACCACGCCACGACCGGCGACGGCATCCTCACCGCTCTCGCGATCCTCGAGCGGATGGCCACGACCGGCCAGTCGCTCCAGGAGCTCGCCTCCGTCGTCGCCCGGCTGCCGCAGGTGCTCGTCAACGTCCCCGACGTCGACAAGTCGCGCGCCGACGACGACCCGGTCGTCGCCGCCGCCGTCGCGGAGGAGGAGGCGGGGCTCGCCGGCAACGGCCGGGTCCTGCTGCGCCCCTCCGGCACCGAGCCGATCGTGCGCGTGATGGTCGAGGCGCCGACCGACGAGCTCGCCCGCGACGTCGCCGACCGGCTGGCCGGCGTCGTACGACGCCAGCTCGCGCTCTGACGTCCGCGATCCGGGAGGACGAATCTCACATCCCGGGCGATCCGGGAACACTCGGCGCGGGTGCGCCCGTTGTGCCCGGCATGACGCAGACACCCGAGAAGATCGTGTACACGGCCAACGCCACTGTCACCGGAGGTCGCCGCGGCGGCCACGGCAAGACCGACGACGGCCAGCTCGAGGTCGACCTCCAGGCTCCCGTCGAGATGGGCGGACCCGGCGGTGGCACCAACCCCGAGCAGCTCTTCGCCGTCGGCTACGGCGCCTGCTTCACCGGCGCGCTGGGCCTCGCGGGGAAGGCGGAGGGCGTCGACACCTCCGGCGCGACCACCCAGGTCGCCGTCGGCTTCGGCCCCGAGGGCGAGTCGTTCGCCATCGCCGTCGAGCTCGCCGTGACGATTCCCGGAGTCGACGACCAGACGGCCCAGAAGCTCGTCGACCGCACGCACGAGCTGTGCCCCTACTCCAAGGCGGTCCGCGGCAACGTCGACGTGACCGTCACCGGCAAGGGCGCCTGACCCACCCGCGCTCCGGAACCCCGCGACCCCCACGGTCGCGGGGTTCCGTCGTCTAGAGCTTCTTCAACCGGACGTAGCGCACCGAGTGGTCGCGGTCCTTGCGCAGCACGAGCGTCGCCCGGCTGCGGGTGGGCAGCACGTTGTCCGTGAGGTTGGGGCCGTTGATGGTGTCCCACAGGTGGGAGGCCATCTCGACGGCCTCGTCCTCGCTGAGCGCGGCGTACTTGGAGAAGTAGGACTCCGGGTCGCGGAAGGCCGTCTCGCGCAGCCGCAGGAACCGGGTGACGTACCACTGGCGGATGTCGTCGGTGCGCGCGTCGACGTAGACCGAGAAGTCGAAGAAGTCGCTCAGCGTCAGGCCGGCGCGGCCGTCGTCGCGCACGCGGGCCGGCTGGAGCACGTTGAGGCCCTCGACGATGACGATGTCGGGGCGCTGCACGACGACCCGCTCGTCGGGGACCACGTCGTAGACGAGGTGGGAGTAGGTCGGCGCGGTGACCTCGTCCTTGCCGGACTTGATGTCGACGACGAACCGCAGCAGGGCACGGCGGTCGTAGGACTCCGGGAAACCCTTGCGCTGCAGCAGGCCGCGGCGCTCGAGCTCGGCGTTGGGGTAGAGGAAGCCGTCGGTGGTGACCAGCGCGACGTTCGGGTGCTCGGGCCAGTGGGCGAGCAGCTGCTGGAGGACGCGCGCTGTCGTGGACTTGCCGACGGCGACCGACCCGGCGACGCCGATGACGAACGGCGTACGGCGCGGCTGCGGCTGGTGGAGGAACGACTCCTGCTCGCGGTGGAGGCGGCCTGCGGCCGCGACGTACATGCTCAGCAGGCGCGAGATCGGCAGGTAGACCTGCTCGACCTCCTCGAGGTCGAGCGAGTCGCCGAGGCCGCGCAGCCGCTGGATCTCGTCGGCGGAGAGGGGGCTCTCGACCTCGCGACCCAGCGCCGACCACGCGTCACGGTCGAGCTCGACGTACGGCGACGGCTCGCGTCCGGAGTCGTCGGACGACCCGCCGGCAGCAGACATGCGCGGCATTCTTGCAGCAGGCCGGCCACCCGTAGACTCGCGCCCATGTGTGGAATCGTCGGCTACGTCGGACCGAAGCAGGCCCAGGACGTCGTGATCGAGGGTCTGCGACGCCTCGAGTACCGCGGCTACGACTCGGCCGGCATCGCTCTCGTCAACGACGGCGCCATCGCCTCCGACAAGCGCGCGGGCAAGCTCGCGAACCTCGAGAAGGCCATCGACGAGAGCCCCCTCCCGGCCGCCACGACCGGCATCGGCCACACCCGCTGGGCGACCCACGGTGCGCCGAACGACCGCAACGCCCACCCCCACCTCGGCGCCACCGGCCGGGTCGCCCTGGTCCACAACGGCATCGTGGAGAACTTCGCGCGGCTCCGGGCCGAGCTCGAGGCCGCCGGGCACGAGCTGGTGTCCGACACCGACACCGAGGTGGTCGCCCACCTGCTCGAGGCGGACGTCGTCGCGGGCGCCGACCTGACCACCGCGATGCAGCAGGTCTGCCAGCGGCTCGAGGGTGCCTTCACCCTCGTCGCCACCGACGCCGCCGACCCGGGCCGGGTCGTCGCCGCCCGCCGCAACAGCCCGCTGGTCGTCGGCATCGGCGAGGGCGAGAACTTCGTCGGCTCCGACGTCGCCGCCTTCATCGAGCACACCCGCGAGGCGATGGAGGTCGACCAGGACCAGGTCGTCACGATCACCCCGGAGGGCGTGTCGGTCGCGGGCTTCGACGGCACCCCCACCGAGGGCACGCGCTACCACGTCGACTGGGACCTCTCCGCCGCGGAGAAGGACGGCTACGACTGGTTCATGCGCAAGGAGATCTTCGAGCAGCCCCGCGCCGTCGCCGACGCCCTCCTCGGGCGCCACACCGCGAGCGGCCAGCTCCAGCTCGACGAGGTCCGGCTCTCCGACCAGGAGCTCCGCGACATCGACAAGATCATCATCGTCGGCTGCGGCACCGCGGCCTACGCCGCGCTCGTCGCGAAGTACGCCATCGAGCACTGGTGCCGGATCCCCTGCGAGGTCGAGCTCTCCCACGAGTTCCGCTACCGCGACCCGATCCTGACCCGCAACACCCTCGTCGTCGCGATGAGCCAGTCCGGCGAGACCGCCGACACCCTGATGGCGCTGCGCCACGCGCGGACCCAGGGGTCGAAGGTGCTCGCGATCTGCAACACCAACGGCTCGACGATCCCGCGGGAGTCCGACGCGGTGATCTACACCCACGCCGGCCCCGAGATCGGCGTGGCGTCGACCAAGGGCTTCCTGACCCAGCTGGTCGCCTGCTACCTGCTCGGCCTCTACCTCGCCCAGGTCCGCGGGACGAAGTTCGGCGACGAGATCACGTCCGTCGTCCACGAGATCGCGGCGATGCCCGCCCACCTCGAGCGTGTGCTCGCCGGCGCCGACGACATCTACGCGCTGGCCCGTGACTTCGTCGACGCGCGCACGGTGCTGTTCCTCGGACGCCACGCCGGCTACCCCGTAGCGCTCGAGGGCGCGCTCAAGCTCAAGGAGCTCGCCTACCTCCACGCCGAGGGGTTCGCCGCCGGCGAGCTCAAGCACGGCCCGATCGCGCTGATCGAGGAGGGGCTGCCGGTCTTCTGCGTCGTGCCGCCCCGCGGTCGCGACCAGCTCCACGACAAGATGGTGAGCGCGATCCAGGAGATCCGGGCCCGCGGCGCCCACACGATCGTGCTGGCCGAGGAGGACGACGACGAGGTCGCGCCGTACGCCGACCGGCTGATCCGGCTGCCGAAGGTGCCGACGCTGCTGCAGCCGGTCGTCGCGACCGTCCCGCTCCAGCTCTTCGCCTGCGAGCTCGCGACGCTGCTCGGCCACGACGTCGACCAGCCGCGCAACCTCGCCAAGTCCGTCACGGTGGAGTGAGCGGGTCGCCGGGATGGCCGTGATCGGGGTCGGCATCGACGTCGTCGACATCGAGCGCTTCATGGGGTCGCTCGCGCGCACGCCGGGCCTCTCCGACCGGCTGTTCACGCCCGCCGAGGCGTCGCGCCCACCCGCGTCGCTGGCCGCGCGGTTCGCCGCGAAGGAGGCGCTCGCCAAGGCCCTCGGCGCCCCGGTCGGCATGGCCTGGCACGACGCGGAGGTCACCTCGGAGGACTCCGGCCGCCCGCGGCTGGTGCTGCGCGGCTCCGTCCTCGCCCGCGCCGACGAGCTCGGCGTGCGCCACCACCACCTCTCGCTCTCCCACGACGCCGGCATCGCCTCCGCCGTCGTCGTCCTGGAGTCCTGAGATCCGTCCTACCCGACCTCAGCGTCGCGAAACGGCCGGATCACGACGCTGAGGTCGGGTACGACGGCGCTAGCGTGGGACCCATGCGGCGGGCGCACACGGTGGAGCAGGTGCGGGCAGCGGAGGGGGAGCTGCTGGCCCGGTTGCCCGAGGGGGCTCTGATGCAGCGCGCCGCCGCGGGCCTGGCCCACGCCGTCATCGACCTGCTCGACGGCGCCTACGGGCGCCGCGTGGTGCTCCTGATCGGTCCGGGCGACAACGGCGGTGACGCGCTGTGGGCCGGGGCGATGCTCGCGCGCCGCGGTGCGGCCGTGGAGGCGTGGCTGGTCGCCGACCGGGCGCACGAGGCCGGCCTGACGGCACTGCGTGCGGCCGGGGGACGGGTGGCCGAGCCGCACCCCGACCACGGCGCCGACCTCGCCCTCGACGGCATCGTCGGCATCGGCGGTCGCCCCGGTCTCCGGGACGGGGCCGTGGCGGCGCTGCGGCACCTCGACGGCGTTCCCGTGGTCGCGGTGGACATCCCGAGCGGCGTCGACGTCGACACCGGCGAGCTCGACGGGCCGCACGTCGAGGCCGCGCTCACCGTCACGTTCGGCACCCACAAGGTCGCCCACCTCGTCGACCCCGCGAGCGCCGCCTGTGGCGTGGTCCACCTCGTCGACCTCGGCCTCGCGCTGCCCGAGCCGGCCGTCGAGGCCCTCCAGCCCGCCGACGTACGGGGCCTGCTGCCGCGGCCGGCGAGCGACGCCCACAAGTACACCCGCGGGGTCGTCGGCGTGCGCGCCGGCTCGGCGCACTATCCGGGCGCCGCGCGGCTGGCCGTCGCCGGCGCGTCCTGCGGCCTGGCCGGGATGGTCCGCTTCGTCGGCGACGCGGCCGACGGCGTCCGCGCCGACCACCCCGAGGTCGTGGGGGAGGGGCGGGTCCAGGCGTGGGTCGTCGGCCCGGGCGGGGGCGACGCGGCCGGGGAGGCGCTGGCGGCGGCGCTCGCGGACGGCGTGGCCCTCGTCGTCGACGCGGATGCCCTGGCCCACGTCGATGCTCCGTTCGGCGTCCCGGCCGTCCTCACCCCCCACGCCGGCGAGCTCGCGGCCATGACCGGTGCCGACCGTGCCGACGTCGAGGCCCGACCGCTCCACCACGCCCGGGCCGCCGCGGACCACTACGGCGCCGTGGTGCTGCTGAAGGGCCGCCACACGCTCGTCGCGGACCCCGCCGGCCCGGTCCGGGCGACGACCACCGGGGTCCCGTGGCTGGCGACTGCCGGCGCCGGTGACGTGCTGGCCGGTGTCATCGGTGCGCTGCTCGCCTCCGGCCTCTCGCCGTACGACGCCGCGTCGGCCGGCAGCTGGCTCCACGGGGCGGCGGCGACCCTCGCGAGCGGCGGCGGGCCGCTGACCGCCGGCGACGTCGCCCGCGCACTCCCCGAGACGGTGCGCCGGGTGCTCGACCCGGGGATGGAAGAATCACCCGCGTGACACGTGGCCGGGCAGACATCGTGGTCGAGCTGCCGGCGATCCGTCACAACGTCGCGCTGCTGCGCCAGCACGCCGGGGTGCCGGTCATGACAGTGGTCAAGGCCGACGGCTACGGCCACGGGCTGGCGCCCGCGGGGCAGGCGGCCCGCGAGGGCGGCGCGACCTGGCTCGGGGTCGCGACGATCGACGAGGCGCTCGCGCTGCGCGCCGCGGGTGACACGGGCCGGGTGCTCTGCTGGCTCACCGTCCCGGGCGAGGACCACGCCGCCGCCATCGAGGCCGACGTCGACGTCACGGTCTACTCGCGGGCCGAGCTCGCGGAGGTCGTCGCCGCGGCGGCCGGGCGTGCCGCGAGGGTGCAGGTCAAGGTCGACACCGGCCTCTCCCGCGGCGGCGCGCCGCGCGGGGAGTGGGAGGAGCTCTTCCGGCGGTGCGCCGACGAGGAGCGCGCCGGGCGGATCCGGGTCACGGGTGTGTGGTCCCACTTCGCGTGCAGCGACGAGCCCGACCACCCCGCCAACGACGCCCAGCAGGCGGCTTTCGACGACGCCCTCGCGCTGGCCGCCGCCGCGGGGCTGAGCCCCGAGGTCCGCCACCTCTCCAACTCCGCGGCCGCGCTGCTGCGTCCCGCGGCGCGCTACGACCTGGTGCGCCTCGGCCTGGCGTCCTACGGCCTCGACCCGGCGCCGGGCCGCAGCCCCGACCTGCGGACCGCCCACCGCCCGGGCCTGCTGCCTGCCATGGGGGCGGTGGCCCGGCTCGCGATGGTCAAGCGCGTCGCCGCCGGCGAGTCCGTCTCCTACGGCCACACCTGGACGGCCGACCGTCCGACCACGCTCGGGCTGGTCCCGGTCGGGTACGCCGACGGCGTGCCGCGCCACGCGGGCAACCGCGCCGAGGTGCTGGTCCGCGGCAAGCGGCGGCCGGTCCGCGGCAGGGTCTGCATGGACCAGTTCGTCGTCGACCTCGGCGACGACCACGCCGAGCCGGGCGACGAGGCCTGGCTGTTCGGCACCGGCCTGCTCGGCGAGCCGACCGCCCAGGAGTGGGCGGAGTGGTGCGACACCATCAGCTACGAGATCGTCAGCCGGATCGGCGGTCGGTTCCGCCGGGGCTGGGTCGACGAGTCGACCAGAGGGAGCAACGCATGAGCGTCCGCCGCAGGGTCCTCGGGATCGCCGCCTCCGCGGCCGGTGTCGCTGCCGCGGGAACCGCGATCGGGGTCGCGCGCCAACGGCGCGTCATCGCCCGGCGTGGCGCCGGCGACGAGGCCGGACTCGGGTCGCTGCGGTCGACGCCGGTGACCGTCGTGGCCAGCGACGGCGTCCCGCTCCACGTCGAGGTCGACGAGCCCGACGGCCGGGGCGCCCCGGTGACCGTCGTCTTCGTCCACGGCTACGCCCTCAACCTCGACTGCTGGCACTTCCAGCGCGCCGGCTACCGGGGTCTGGTCCGCGCGGTCTACTACGACCAGCGGTCCCACGGCCGCTCGGGCCGCACGACCGACGGCCACGCGACGATCGACCAGCTCGGTCGCGACCTGCTCCAGGTCCTCGACGACGTCACGGAGGGGCCGGTGGTCCTCGTCGGTCACTCGATGGGCGGGATGAGCATCATCGCCCTGGCCGAGGCCCATCCCGAGCTGTTCGGCAGCAAGATCGTCGGCGTCGGGCTGATCTCCACGACGGCCGGTGGGCTCGAGCCGCACCGGCTCTTCGCCCCCGTGCTGCCGCGGACGATCGGCAGCACCCTCGCGCTGCGCGGCGTCGCCTTCCTCGGCCGTGGCCACCGCACGGTCGACGTGCTCCGGCGCGCCAGCCGGGCCGTCGCCACCGTCGCGACCGACCTCTTCGCCTTCGGCGACGACGTGCCCGAGAGCTATGTGACGTTCGTCGACCAGATGCTGTCGGAGACACCGTTCGAGGTGATCGCCGAGTTCTTCCCGTCCTTCGGGTCCCTCGACAAGTTCGAGACCGTCGCCGCCCTGTCGTCCGTCCCTGTCTCGATCGTCTGCGGCACCGGCGACCGGCTCACCGCCATCGGCCACAGCCGCAAGCTCCAGTCGCGCATCGAGGGCTCGACCCTGCTCGAGTGCGAGGGCGCCGGCCACATGGTCATCCTCGAGCGCCACGAACAGGTCAACGCCGCCCTCGACCAGCTGCTGGCGGCCGCGGGGGAGCGGGTGACCCACCGGTGAGCGAGGGACTGGTGGAGGTCCGCCCGATCGGACCCGACGACGCCGAGCTGCTGCTGGAGACGATCCGTCCCGCCTTCGAGGCGCGGCCGCCGCTCGACCCGCCTGCGGCCACGCTGACCGAGTCGGCCGACTCGCTGGCCGAGCTGCTCGGCCACCGCGGCGGCCTGATCGCGACCCTCGACGGCGAGCCGGTGGGTGGGCTGGTGCTCGACCCGGTCGGCACGACCATGTACATCCGGCGCTTCGGCGTACGCCCCGAGGTCCAGGGGCACGGCATCGCCGCGCGCCTGATCGCCGCGGCCGTCGAGGAGTCCCAGGACTTCGACGACCTCACCGTCGTGGCCCGGCTCGAGCTGCCGAAGACCGTCGGCTTCTGGGAGCGCCGCGGCTTCCGGGAGGTACGCCGCGACGAGCCCAACGTCGAGCTGCGCCGACCGCTCAACACCTTCCTCTTCGACGTCCCCGACGCCGACGCGATGCGCGACCTCGGCGCCAGCCTCGCCACGCAGCTGCGCGCCGGCGACCTGGTGGTGCTTAGCGGCGAGCTCGGGGCCGGCAAGACGACGCTGACCCAGGGGATCGGCGCGGGGCTGCAGGTCCGCGGCGGCATCACGTCGCCGACCTTCGTGATCGCCCGGGTCCACCCGTCGCTGGTGGCCGGGCCGTCGCTGGTCCACGTCGACGCCTACCGGCTCGGCGGCATCGACGAGCTCGACGACCTCGACCTCGACGCGTCGCTCGACGACGCGGTGACGGTGGTCGAGTGGGGCGAGGGTATCGCCGAGGGGCTGGCGGACTCCCGCCTCGAGCTGCGGGTCATCCGGGCGCTCGCCCACGACGAGGACCCCGCTGCTGATCCGGGGGGGCTCGACCCCCGCCGGGTCCTCATGACGCCGGTGGGTCCCCGCTGGTACGAGCTCGTGGTCCCCGACTCCCAGCGGCCGCCGCTGGCCCAGAAGCCCGACGAGACCCTGCTCGTCGACTTCTGGGCCTGCGACGAGGGCGACCTCCACGACCTCGACCGCGACGTGCCGCTCACGATGTCGATCCTGGTGGCCGAGCACGGCGACCGGGCGCTGCTCGTCCACAACCCGCGCAGCGCCGAGTGGGAGCTGCCGCTGGCCCGGCTGCGCGACCACGAGTCGCCGCGGGCGGCGGTCGTCGACCAGTTCCGGCTCGTCACCGGCACCGACCCCGCCGAGCCCGAGTTCGCCGGCGTCGCGACGATCCAGTACGGCCACGAGCGCTTCATCAAGCGGGTCGCGCTCTACCGGACCACGCTCCCGGAGGACTCGGGCATGGCACCTGGCGGCGACGTCGACGCGCTGGCGTGGTGGGACCCGGCCGACGACCACGGAAACCTCTCGGCCATCGACGCCCACCTGGTGCGGGTGCTGCGGGGTCGCTGAGCCACCCGCGACTACCCTGACCGTCGTGCTGCTCGCCTTCGACACCGCGACCCCGACGGTCACCGTCGCCCTCCACGACGGCACCGACGTCGTCGTCGAGCACACCAGCGAGCTGACGATGAAGCACGGCGAGCAGCTCGCCCCGCTCGTCGAGCGCTGCCTGGTCGACGCCGGCGTCGTACGCCAGGACCTCACCGCCATCGCGGTCGGCACCGGCCCCGGACCCTTCACCGGCCTGCGGGTCGGTCTGGTCACGGCCCGGACGCTCGCCCACGTGCTCGAGATCCCGGTCTACGGCGTGTGCACGCTGGACGTCCTGGCGGTCGAGGCTGTCGACACCGGCGCCGTGATCGGCGACTTCGTGGTCGCCACCGATGCCCGGCGCAAGGAGGTCTACCTCGCCTCCTACGACGAGGAGGGCCGCCGGATGGCCGGCCCGGTCGTCGACCGGCCGGCCGACCTCGCGACGCAGGCGCAGGTCGTCGGCGAGGGTGCGCTGCTCTATCCCGACTCGTTCCCGACGGCGGTCGGCCCGCAGCGGCCGTCCGCGGGCTGGCTCGCGCGCACCGTCTTGGGCGAGCGGGCAGAGCTGACCGATCCCGAACCGCTCTACCTGCGCCGCCCCGACGCGGTCGCGCCCGGTCCCCGCAAGCCGGCCTCGTGACCGTTCCCCTGGACGGCGCCGTCGTCGGGCCCGCACACGTCGACGACGTCGACGACGTCGCCCGCCTCGAGGAGATCGCGCTCGGCCCCGACGCCTGGTCCCGCCGCCTGGTCGAGGACGGCATCGGCGGCCGCCTCCCGACCGTCCACTACCTCGTCGCGCGCGTGGCAGGCAGTGTCGCGGGCTACGCGGTGGTCAGCGTCGCCGCCGACGTCGCCGAGCTCCAGCGGATCGCGGTCGACCCGGCGCTGCGTCGTACGGGCGTGGCGACGCTCCTGCTCGACGCCGGTGTCGCGGTGTCCGGGGAGGCGGAGCGGATGCTGCTGGAGGTCCGGGAGGACAACGAGGGGGCGCAGGCCTTCTACGCCGCCCGCGGCTTCACCGAGCTCGACCGTCGTCCGCGCTACTACCGTGACGGGGCCGCGGCGCTGGTCATGGTGCTGCCGTTGACCGGGCCCGAGCGGAACGTGTGGGCCACGGCGTAGCCCAGGTCGCCGTAGATCCGCAGCGCCGGGTCGTTGTCGGTGTAGACGCCGAGGGAGCAGACCCCGGTGTCGGCCATCGCGGCCCGGGTGACCGCGCGGGAGACGTCGCGGCCCAGCCCGCGACCGCGGTGGGCGGGATCGACGGCCACGGCCCGGACGTGGCCGGTGCCGTCCGGCTGCCGCAGCACCCCGCCGGTCGCGACCAGCGCTCCGTCGTGGCGGATGCCGAGCCACGCCTCGATGCCCGGCGTTCCGGGGCGAGCCAGGGAGTCGGGTGAGACCCGGTCGAGCAGGGCGGCGACGTCCGCCTCGTCGGCCACGACCTCCACGTCGGCCTCGGGGGCCGGAGCCGGCCGCGTCGTGAGCATCCAGTGCCACGACCGCAGCTCGGTCAGCGGCCAGGCGTCCGGGACCACTGCGGCGTCGGCGTCGACCATCACGCGGTCGGGCCGTACGCCGCGCGCGGCCAGCCGCTCCAGCAGCGGCGCGAGGTCGGCGGCGTCGCCGAAGCCGTGGACGGCGAGCACGGGGCCGCCGGGCAGCAGGCGGCGCGCGAGGACCACGGCCGCGTCCCCCGACCGCCACGCGCCCTCGACGAGCGACGGGTCGACCTGGTGGCGGACGAACGGGACGTCGACCAGCTCATCCACCCCCACGCTGCGCACGGCCCCATTGTCGTGGGTGATGATGTGCTCCATGGACGCACCCCTCGTGCTCGGGATCGAGACCTCCTGCGACGAGACCGGCGTCGGCATCGTGCGCGGCCACGAGCTGCTGGCCGACGCGGTGGCGAGCAGCGTCGACGAGCACGCGCGCTTCGGGGGCGTCGTGCCCGAGGTCGCGAGCCGGGCCCACCTCGAGGCGATGGTGCCGACCATCGAGCGTGCCTGCGACACCGCCGGGATCAGCCCCCACGACGTCGACGCGATCTCGGTGACGAGCGGCCCGGGTCTCGCGGGTGCGCTGCTGGTCGGGGTCGCGGCGGCGAAGGCGCTGGCGCTGGGGCTCGGCAAGCCGCTCTACGGCGTCAACCACCTCGCCTCCCACGTCGCGGTCGACCAGCTCGAGCACGGGCCGCTGCCCGAGCCGTGCCTGGCGATGCTCGTCTCGGGCGGCCACTCCAGCCTGCTGCGGGTCGAGGACGTCACCGTCGGCGTGGAGCCGCTCGGTTCGACGATCGACGACGCGGCCGGCGAGGCCTTCGACAAGGTCGCCCGGCTGCTCGGCCTGCCGTTCCCCGGTGGCCCCCACATCGACCGCGCCGCGCGCGAGGGAGACACGGTCGCCATCGACTTCCCACGCGGTCTGACCTCCCGTCGTGACCTCGAGCGACACCGGTTCGACTTCTCCTTCTCCGGCCTCAAGACCGCCGTCGCCCGGTGGGTCGAGATGCGCGAGCGCACCGGCGAGCCGGTCCCGGTCGCGGACGTCGCGGCCTCCTTCCAGGAGGCGGTCTGCGACGTGCTGACCCGCAAGGCGCTCGACGCCGCCCGCGACCAGGGCATCGAGGACCTGCTGATCGGCGGCGGGGTCGCCGCCAACTCCCGGCTCCGGGCGCTCGCCGAGGAACGGGCGTCGTCGATGGGGATCCGGGTGCGCGTGCCGCGCCCGGGGCTGTGCACCGACAACGGCGCCATGGTGGCGGCGCTCGGCGCCGAGATGGTCGCCCGCGGGCGTCGGCCGTCGTCCCTCGACCTGCCCGCCGACTCCAGCCAGCCGGTGACCGAGGTCCTCGTCTGAGGGCTGCCCCTCAGTCCAGGACGGACGGGGCGGCGTCCTCGTCGTCGAGCCAGTCGTGGTCGTCGACGAGGTGGGTCATCGTGACGCCCTCCTCCTCGCGCTTGCGACCGCCGCGACCGCTCGCCCCGGCGGCGCCGGCGCTCCCGCGGGAGCCCGAGGTGCCCTTCCCGTCACCGGCCTTCGCTGCCTGACCGCGCGCACCGGCCTGGCCGACCGCTCCGGCCCGACCCGCAGGCCCGCCGCGACCGGTGGTGCCCGAGCGGCGGCCGCTCGTGGCGCGGGTCGAGGTCGATCCCGCCGCCCCGGCGCGGGCGGCCGACCCGGCGGCGCCGGCGCGCGTCGTGCTGCCGGCGGCACCGGTGGTGCCGAGGGTGCGGGTCGCGGCGGTGCGGCTGGTGCTGCCGATGGCGCGTGCGTTGGAGGAGGTCGCCGCGGCCGACGTAGGGCCGGGCAGCGCCCCGCCGCGTACGCCGCCGAGCACCCCGCTCGCACCACCGGTCGCGCCGGCCCCGACCGCGCCGGCCACCCCGGCCGCGCTGCTGCCGAGCGTGCCGCTCGAAGCGGCGGCGGGCGTCGTACCGGTGACCACGGCCGGGGTGGCGCCGGTGCTGCCACCGGCCACGGTGCCCTGGGGCGTGCCGGTCGCTCCGGGAGTGGTGGTCGTCGTGCCGTTCGTGCTGTTCGTGCCCGTTGTCCCGGTCTCACCGGTGGTCTGGCCTGCGGAGCCCTGGTCGGTGCCCCCGCTCCCTCCGGTGCCCCCGGTGGCGCCGGCTCCCGTCGTCGTCGTGGCTCGGCCGCCGGGCCCGCTGCCGGAGGGAACCGCGGGCTGCGGGACCGGGTCGGGCTCGCCGTGGATGCGCTTCATCACCGCTGTCGACTCGCGGTTCTGGGTGTCCATCGCCTCGTTGTGGCCTCGCGAGAGCTCTTCGTTGAACCGCTTGTTGCGCTCGTAGGTGCCCACGGCCGCGTCGTGCTCCGACCTGGCGCGGACCTCTTCCTTCGTCCTCGGCTGGCTCGGGCCGGTGTAGAGGCCCGGGTCGTCGAGGGGCTTGAGCTTGGCCCGGTCCTCCTGGGCCAGCCGGAGCCTGTCGGCGGCGCGCGACAGGGCCCGGCTGCCGTCGTCGAGATCGCCGGCCTTGAGGTCCATGGCGTCGGCCGACGTGTGGAAGGCTTCGGCCATCCGCGGACCGGTCTTCTCCGACACGTCGGGTGCCTGCGTCGCCTGGTCGCGCAGGCGGGTCGCCACGTAGCGCAACTTCTCGGCGGCGGTGCTCCAGTCGCGCGCCGCGCGTGAGATCACGGCATGGTCCTGCCCGTCGAGCGCCTGCTCGAACCGTGCCTGCTCCGCACCCTTGCTCACTGCTACCCCTCCGCGACGCACTCCGCGTTCTCCCCGGCCCTGGCCCGGCTGTCGGCCGAGAGCTACGACCCCGGCGAGATCGACGTGACCTACGACGCCGAGCTGGGCGGTGAACCGGCCTACCAGCTGCTGCGCCGGCTCCCCGACCTCCCGGCCACCTACGAGTACGGGGCCGGCCACAGGGGTCGGGCGACGATCGTCGGCATCGCGTTCCACGGCGGCTCGGCGCGCGCCGAGGAGGAGCAGCTCGTCGACGAGGTGCTGGCCGGGTTCGTGTGGAACTGACGTCCACCCGCGCTCAGCCGGTCGGGCCGAGCACGCCGTACGCCGGGGTGACGTCGTCGCCGCGCGGTCTCGGGCCGAGCACGACCTCCCGGGTGCCGTCGGTGCCGAGCCGTACGACGCTCCAGCCCTTCTCGTAGTCGTAGGTCGTGACCAGCAGGTGGGTGCTGTCCTCCCACGTGCTGCTGAAGACGAAGCCGCCGCGACCGGGCTCGAACCGGACGACCTCCTCGCCGTCGGCCTGAAGGATCGCGACGAAGCTGGCGCCGGCGCCGTCCTCGTCGGCAGGACCGGCGCTGAGGTGGGCCCCGTCGGGGGAGAACCGTCCGTAGGTGAGGGTGCACGAGTCGGCGTCGGTCGCGACGCCGTCGAAGACGGCGCTGCAGCTCCCGCCGTCGATCGGCTCGGCGCGGGTGACGACGGAGACGCGGCCGTCGGTCGCCACGTCCTGGACCTTCACCCCAGGAGGGGGCTCGACCCGGGGACCGCCGTTCTGGACGACCTCGAAGCCTCCCTCGCCGCGGTTGACCCACACCGCGCACGAGCCAGGAGCCGAGCAGTCCGGGCCGCCCACGAGGGAGACCGGCGAGAGGTTCGCCCGCTGCTCGCCGAGGTCGAAGACCGCGCCGTCGAACGACTCGACCACGACGTGGTCGTCGGCCCGGACGTAGGCGACGGCGGACGCGTCGCTGTTGGTGGCGAGGGTCGTCGTCGCGAGGGGCACCTCGCTGCCGTCCTCGTGCACCAGCCGCGCCTCGCCGGTCTCCCGGTCCTGGGCCACGGCCAGCACGGTGTCGCCCAGGACGACGGCGCCGTCGTAGCGCCCGGGGAGCTGGCGCTCCTCGCCGCTCGGCAGGACCAGCGTGCGGCCCTCGAGATAGGGAAGGCCGATCGCGCTGGGCTGCTCCTCGACGGCCTCGGTGGGGCTGGGGTTGGTGAAGTCGGGCGTGGAGTCGGTCCGCGAGGAGAGTCCGATCCCGGCCGGGACAGCGACGGCGAGGACGGCCGCGGCGACGACGCCGGAGGTCATCGCCCGCCGGCGACGGCGGATCGTGCGGGCCCGGCCCTGCACGCCCTCGAGGGTGAGCGGGGTGTCGTGCCAGCCGTCGACCTGGTCGTGCAGCTGCCGGCTCAGCCGGTCGGTGAGCTCGTCGTTCATCGGTCCTCCTCCCCGGAGGTCTCGTTCGGGTTCAGTGTCTCGGGTGCCCGGTCGCGCAGCGCGGCGAGGGCGCGGCTGGCCTGGGACTTCACGGTGCCGACGGAGATGCCGAGCACCTCGGCGGTCTCGGCCTCCGACAGCTGCTCGTAGTAGCGCAGCACGACGACGGCACGGGCCTTCTTGGGCAGGGTCTGCACGAGGTCCCACAGCTCACGGCCCACCCCGGAGTCGTAGTCGTCGTGGTGCGGGTGCTCGGGCAGCTGGTCGGAGCTGAGCTCGCGACGCTTCCACGCCCGCCGCCACAGCGAGTTGTGCTCGTTGACCACGATCCGGCGGACGTAGCCGTCGATCGAGCCCTGGTCGCGGACCTTGTCCCAGGCGAGGTAGAGCTTGGCGAAGGCGGTCTGGGTGAGGTCCTCGGCCGTGTGGCGGTCGCCGGTGAGCAGGTAGGCGGTGCGGAGCAGGCTCGCCTGGCGCGCCTGCATGTACGCCGCGAAGTCGGCGTCCTTGCCCGTGGCCCGGTCGGACTGTCCGATCGCCATGGTCACCCCCGTCCCCGCGAGTGCGTGCGTGCTGCCCATCGGCTGCACCTCCATTCCATCGCCTCCCAGACGCGAACGGGGGGAGGAAGGTTGCAAAACCGTGGACGTGTCGTTCCGGGCGCAGGACTACCGTCGACGGCATGACTCCAGGCCAGCTGCTCACCGATGCCCTCGGCCGCGTCGCCGAGGGAGTGCCGGCCGTCCTCGACGGCCTCTCGTCCGACGAGCTCGGCCACCGGCCGACGCCCGACGCGAATCCGATCGGGTGGCTGGTCTGGCACCTGACCCGTGTCTACGACGACCACGTCGCGGCGGTGTCCGACCAGCCGCAGGTCTACGTCGAGGGTGGCTACACCGAGCGGTTCGGCCTGCCCTTCGACGACCGCGAGATCGGCTACGGCCACAGCTCGGAGCAGGTGGCCCTGGTGCAGGCGCCGGGCGAGCTGCTCGCCGAGTACGCCGCCGCGGTCCACGCCCGGATGTCGCCGTGGTTGTCGGGCCTCGACGCCGCCGAGCTCGACCGGGTCGTCGACGAGCGGTGGGACCCGCCGGTCACGCTCGGGGTCCGGCTGGTCAGCGTCGTCAACGACCTCAGCCAGCACCTCGGGCAGGCGGCGTACGTGCGTGGACTGCTCGGGCACTGACCACCGGTCGCGGCCTATCCTCGCGGTGTGAGCATCCCCGTCGAGATCTCCGCCCTGGATGACGCGCTCGCGGACCGCGGGCCGGGCTACCTGCTGACCGCCGGCGCGGACGGCCGGGTGAAGGCCGTGACCGTCGAGCCGACGCTGGCCGACGGCGTCCTGCGCTGCCAGCCCAGCCGCGGCTCGGCCGGCAACCTCGCGGCGAACCCGACGGCGACGCTGCTCTTCCCACCGCCGGTCGCGCGCGGCTACACGCTGCTCGTCGACGGCACGGCGACCGCGAGCGACGACGACATCGTGTTCACGCCGGCCACGGCCGTGCTTCACCGGCCCGCCCACCACGCCGACGGGCCGGTCGAGGGTGACGGCTGCGGCCACGACTGCGCTCCCGTCGAGTGAGGCCCTTCTGGACCTCGGCGTTCCTCGACCTGGCCGCCGAGTCGCACGCCGACGGGCTCGGCTTCTGGCAGGCCGCCACCGGGTGGTCGGTGTCGCCGGTCCGGGGCGAGGCCGGGGAGTTCGTCACGCTCCTCCCGCCCGCGGGCGACGACCACCTGCGCGTGCAGCGGCTGGCGTCTGGCCGCTCCCGGCTCCACCTCGACCTCCACGTCGACGACCCCCGTGCGGCGGCCGACCGCGCGGTGTCGCTCGGCGCGCGCGAGATCGCCGACCTGGGCTACGTCGTGCTCCGCTCGCCCGGCGGCTTCCCGTTCTGCCTCGTGACCCACCCTGCCTCGACGCCGGCGCCGGCATCCTCCTGGCCGGGTGGCCACCGCTCGTCGGTCGACCAGGTCTGCCTCGACGTGCCGGCTCAGCTGCACGACCGCGAGCTCACCTTCTGGCACGCCCTGACCGGGCGCGAGCTCGCCGGGTCGCCGGGGCACCCCGAGTTCCACCGCCTGCGCCGTCCCGACGGCGAACCGCTCCACCTCCTCGTCCAGCGCCTCGCCGAGCCGCTCGGCGAGGTCCGTGCCCACCTCGACCTCGCCGCCTCGGACGTTGCCGCCGAGACCGCGCGCCACGAGGCGCTGGGAGCCCGCGTGGTGGCGACCTTCGACGAGTGGACCGTGCTGACCGACCCGACCGGCGCGGCGTACTGCATCACGGGGAGGAATCCGCAATGACGATCCGGGAGGCCGTCGAGGGCGACTGGGAGCGGATCTGGCCGATCTTCCGCGAGACCGTCGCAGCCGGCGAGACCTACGCCTTCCCCGAGGACCTGACCTCGCAGGAGGCCGCGGCGCTCTGGATGGAGCGGCCGCCCGGCCGCACCGTCGTGCTCGAGGAGGACGGGGTGCTGCTGGGCACGGCCAAGATGGGGCCCAACCGGGGTGGCCGCGGTGCCCACGTCGGTACCGCGTCGTTCATGGTCTCGCCGCAGGCGCGAGGTCGCGGCGTCGGGCGACGGCTCGGCGAGCACGTCGTCGCGTGGCACCGCGAGCAGGGCTTCCGCGCGATCCAGTTCAACGCCGTCGTCGAGACCAACACGGCCGCCGTGGCGCTGTGGCACTCGCTCGGGTTCGTCACGATCGGCACCGTCCCCGCGGCGTACGACTCACGTGAGCACGGCTACGTCGGCCTGCACGTCATGCACCTCGACCTCACCGGCCCTCTGGGGACGCGTGGCAGGGTGGCGCCATGATCTTCATCTGCGTGAGGTTCCCCGTGAAGCCCGAGCACGCCGACGACTGGCCCGAGCTGGCCCGCGGCCTGACCGAGGGCACCCGGAGCGAGCCGGGCAACCTGTTCTTCGAGTGGTCGCGCAACGTCGAGGACCCCACCGAGTACGTCCTCATCGAGGGGTTCCAGGACGACGCCGCCGAGGCCCACGTCACCTCCGCCCACTTCAAGCAGGCCCAGGCCGACCTCCCGCAGTACCTCCGCGAGACGCCCTGGATCCGCAACCAGCAGATGGAGGGCGACCACTGGGACCGCCTCGGCGAGTTCGAGGTCCCCGCCCAAGGGTGAGTCGCGGACTTGTGACCGTCGAGTCGCGCATTGGTGACGCGTTCGGTGTCACGAGCGCGCGACTCGCAGGTCACCAACCCACGACTCAGCCTTCGGCGAAGCCGGGGAGGTGCTGCTCCATGATCGCGCGGAAGGGGGCCTCGGCCTCGAGCTGGGAGAGGACCCCGAGCCCGCCCAGCCAGGTGCGGTGGATCAGCAGGTAGGACGTCGGCAGGTTGAGCTTGGTCGCGACCGTGAACGACGGGTTGCGCGGGTTGTTGATCCGCTCGAACTGCTCGCGCATCCACACGCGGGTGAACCGGAACGTGTCGTGGCGGGTCGGCTCGATGAAGGGTGAGAGGTAGTCGAGGACGAGCTGGGGGTCGACCTGGATCCTGTCCTTGATGAAGCCCTCGCGGCGCAGCTCGGCGACGAGCTCGTCGGCGGTGCTGTCGGAGGCGATCCGGATCAGGCGACCCATCGCCGACGGCAGCCCCCGCTCGGGCAGTCGGGCGACGGCACCGAAGTCGAGGACGCCGATCCGGCCCGGGGAGCCGTCCTCGTGGGGGAGGACGCGGTAGTTGCCGGGGTGGGGGTCGGCGTGGAGCATGCCCGTACGCCGCGGGCCCTCGAACAGGAACGTCACGAACAGCCGGCCGTAGTGGTCGCGCTCGGCCTGGGTGCCCTCGCGGATGACGTGGGAGAGCGAGTGCGGGCTCTCGAGCCACTCGGTGATCAGCGCCTGGTCGCCGACGTCGACCACGTCGGGGACGACGACGTCGGGGTCGTCGCGGAACGCGGCGGCGTAGGTGCGCTGGGCGTCGGCCTCGAGGGTGTAGTCGAGCTCCTCGGCCGCCCGCGCCTGGACCTCCTCGACGAGCGGCTTGATGTCGATGCCGGGGAAGACCGGGGCGATGCCGCGCGCGACCCGGGCGAGCTGCCGCAGGTCGGAGAGGAGCGCCTCACCGGCGCCGGGGTACTGGACCTTGACGGCGACGTCGCGGCCGTCCTGCCAGGTCCCGCGGTGGACCTGGCCGATGCTGGCGGCCGCGGCCGGGGCGCCGTCGAGCCACGGCAGCCGCTGCTTCCAGTCGTCGCCGAGCGAGAGCGCGAGCTGCTCGCGCACGGTCTGGGTCGGCATCGGCGGCGCGGAGTCCTGCAGCGCCGTCAGCTGGTCGCGGTAGGGCGCCGCGACCTCCTCCGGCAGCGCGGCCTCGAGCACGCTGAGCGCCTGGCCGAACTTCATCGCCCCGCCCTTGAGCTCGCCGAGGGTGCGGAACAGCTGCTCGGCCGTCCGCTGCTGGACCTCGGTGAGGACCGCCTCGGCCGGGGCGCCGCCGAGACGCTTGCCGAGGCCGACGGCCTGGCGCCCGGCGTAGCCCAGCGGCAGGGCCGCGAGACGGGCAGTGCGCGCGGCGGCCTTGCGGGGCAGGTCGGACATGGCCCCATTGTCACCGACCGGTGGTGACGGGTCACCACCGTTTCGACAGACTGGCGGCGTGAGGCGCTCCCGACTCGTGCTGCCCGCGGCCGCCCTCGCTCTGGTCGCGAGCGGGTGCTCGGCCGACGGCGACGGCACGGCCCCGGCCGGCCACAGCCACGGGGACGGCCAGGCGATCGTGTCGCTCCCGGTCGGCGACGGCACCGAGTCCGAGCGGGTCGGCTACGCCCTCGAGGACGTCTCGCTGCCGGCCAGGGCCGGGGCGACGGGCGACGTCGCGTTCCGGGTCACCTACCAGGGCGAGCCGGTCACGCACTACATCGAGGAGCTCACCCGCGACCTCCACCTCTACGTCGTGTCCGAGGACCTGACGACCTTCCGCCACCTCCACCCGGCGATGGCCGACGACGGGACGTGGACCGCGCCCGTGCAGCTCCCCGCGAGCGGCGACTACCGGGTCGTCGCCGAGTTCGTCGCCCGTGACTCCGGCGGCAACGGCGACCACCTGGTGCTGGGACGGTCGGTCGAGGTGCCGGGCGGCGCCGCGGCGTACGACGCGCCGGCCGACCCGGTCATCGAGGTCGACGCGACCCAGGCGCCGGTCGCCGGGTCCAACGGCCGGATGGAGCTGCGGGTCCGCGACACCGACGGTGAGCCGGTGCGGCTCGGCACCTACCTCGGCGCCTTCGGCCACGTCACGGGCTTCCACGAGGAGACCGGCTCGATGGTGCACGTCCATCCCCTCGACGCCCCCTCGGTCACCGAGGACGGCTCGACGCTGACCTTCCACACCGAGATCGAGCAGCCGGGCGACTACCGACTGTTCGTGCAGGTCCGCGTCGACGGCTACCTCCACACCGTCCCGGTCGAGGTGACCGTGGGCAGTGCGCCGGCGTGAGGATCGGTGGCTAACGGGTGATCCGGTGCGCTACCCACGGGCTACAACCCGTGGGTAGCGCACCCGATCCGACGTTAGCCACTCATCCGCCCGCGACTCACTCCTGCGGCGCGACCTCGAACCGCACCGTGGTGACGGGATTCTCGAACTTCGAGAGCCGCAGGCCGACCTGCACCTCCCAGGTGCCGGGCTGGGGGAGCAGCACGTCGGCCGACCAGGTGCCGGCGTCGGTCGGCTGCACGGGGACGCTGCCGAGGTCGAGCCCGGACGTGCGCAGCTGGACGTCGGGCGTGCGGTCGGTGACGACGGGCTCGCCGGTCTCGTCCTGCAGCTGCACCAGGAGGGTCGTCCGGCCCTCCCGGCGCGGGCTGAGCAGGACGAGGACCTCGAGGTCGGAGACCGACCCGTCCTGGACGCCGGTCCGGCCCTCGGGCACCGTGACCGGGGCCGGCCGCGGCGACTGGTTGACGAGGAAGCCGGTGACGGCGAGCAGCACCACGACGACCAGGGCCTCGACCCGGACGGTGCGGGTCACGGCACCGGCGGTCGCCGTCCGGTCGTCGTGACCGGCCGCGGCACGGACGCGGGGGAGCAGCCGGAAGCGGTTCCAGCCGCCGAGGCCCGCGACGACGAGCGCGAGGCCGATCTTCACCAGCAGCAGCCGGCCGTACGTCGTGCCGACGAACGGCGCCCAGCCGTCGAGGATCCGCCACGCGAGGACCGTGCCGGTCGCGGCCACGGCGAGCACGAGCCCCCCGGCCACCGTCGAGAACCGGGCGAGGGTCTCCGCCGCCAGCCGCTCGCGGCCGGCGAGGGCGCGCAGCGAGAGCCACAGCCCGACCAGCCCGCCGAGCCACGTGGCGCCGGCAAGCAGGTGGACCGCGTCGGAGGCCACGAGCAGCGACGTGGGCTGGTAGGCACGGGTGTGCCCGACCACGACCGGCCCGAGCAGCGCCACGGCCGCAGCGGCGGGGGCGAGCCAGCGCCGGGGACCGGCGGGGGTCGTGTCACCGAGCAGCGACACGGCCGCACCGAGCCCGGCGACGACGAGCGCGGCCGAGACGAGCTCGTCGCGCACCGCGGCGAGATCGAGGCCCTCGAGGACGGCGGGGAGCTCGGCCCCCTGCGCGTAGACCGCGGCGACCGGGACGGCGAGCACCACGCCGAGCGCGGCCACCGCGGCGGCGGCGCGGGCCAGGGTCCGCAGCCGCCGGCGCAGCACCGGCCCGTCGTACGACGTGGGCAGCAGCAGCGAGGCGAACAGGACCAGCCCCGCGGCGGTCAGGAGACCGAGGTAGGTGAGTCCGGCCAGCACGCCCTGGGTCGTGGTCACGACCCGGGAGGAGGTGGGTGGGGGCGGCGGCTCGGCGACGTCCTCGCTGCGCTCGCCGACCGAGAAGGTGAGCGAGCCCGAGATCGGGTGGCCGTCGGCGGAGACGACGAACCAGCCGACGACGTGGGTGCCACGCAGCGACGACGGGTCGTCGAGCGTGATGACGACGTCGGTGCCGGTCGTCCGTGCGGACGACGGGACGGTCGCACCGTCCGCGTCGTAGACGGTGATCTCCTGCGCCGTGAGCCGGACCGGCTCGTCGAAGGTCAGCGTCACCTCCGAGGGCGCGGTCTCGAGCAGCGCGCCGTCGGCCGGGTCGGTCGCGACCAGCTGGGCGTGGGCAGCGGCCGGCGCCGCCGTCCCGAGCAGGGCGAGGACGCCGAGCAGGACGGCGAGCGCCAGCCGCGACCTCATGCCCGCGTGCGGCTGCGGGCCAGGGCGGTGCCGCCGGCGACCAGGCCGAGCCCGCCGAGCACCAGCCCGGCCCAGCCGACCATGCCCGTCGACGGCTCCTCGACAGTGGCCTCGGTGGGCTCGTCCGAGGACTCCTCGGCGCCGTGGCCGTGGCCGTCACCCTCGGCCGCGGTCACCACGAAGGAGGGTGCGGGGGTGTCGAGCTCCTCGGCGTCCTGGCCGTCCTCGGGGATCTGGGTCCAGCCCGTCTTCCCCCGCTCGCAGGTCTGGATCGTCGGAAAGGCGAGCGTCTCGCCCTCGGCGTCCTCCGGGATCTGGAAGGAGAGCTCGAAGGTGTCGCGCTGTCCGTCGGGGAGGGCGGTGTCGGCCGTGTAGGTGACCGAGGCGACCCGCTCGGTGACCTCGTTGCCGTGGGTGTCGGTGATCGGCTCGTCGAGCTGCTCGATGTTCTTCTCGAGCTCGTAGAGCGGGTTGCGGGTCGGGGTGACCGCGTTGACGCCCTCCGGGACCTGGATCTCGATCCCGGTCGTGGGCGATCCCTCGCAGCCGTGGCCGACGCTGAAGGTGACCACGGTGAAGGCGCCGGCCGCGGTCGTCGTCGGCGTGCCGGTGACGTGGGCGGCGGCGGGGGATGCCGCGAGCGCGACGAGCGCGAGCGCGGCGGTGGGCGCGCCGAGGCGCGTCAGGGTACGGGTGTTCATGGGTCTGCTTCCTGGTCTGGGTCTCGGGTGGTGTCACGCGGGGCGTGGCAGCACCGGCGGACCCCGACGGGGAGCGACGGAGGAGTGGGCGCGTCGTGCGAGCGCGCGCGGGGAGTGAGCGTCGGTCGGTCGGCGCGGCGGCTCGACGACGACCCGGTGGTGGAGAGGCGGCAGCGCGCCGAGCACGCCGGTCGCCGCCCGGGCAGCGAGCCACCAGATCGCGGCGGTCAGCAGCGTGACCCCGCCGTGGGCGAGCAGCATCTGCCAGGTCCACACGTCGTGGCCCGCGTGGACGTGCTCGCCGGCCGACGGGACCGACGAGAAGGCGGCGTGGAGGCCGGCCTGTGCGAGCGCGACCACGGGCAGCAGCCAGCGGCCGGCCACCAGGCCGTGCATCACCAGCAGCGACCCACCGAGGACGAGCGCGCCCAGCGCGACGAGGGCGGCACCGTCGGGGACGTGACCGCCCGCCGTGGTGTGGGCGCCGACGGCCCCGGTCATGACGAGGACGGTCGCGGCGAGAGCACGCCACGCGGCGTACGGCGCCCGCCGAATCTCCACCGTCATGGTCGACATCCTGCCATCCACGAGGTTGGACAATGCTGGGGTGCACGAGCTCAGGACCGTCGACCCCGCCTCCCCGCCGGCACGCTGGGCCATGGGGCAGTACTTCGCCGAGATCTCCGAGCGGTTCGGCTTCGAGGCCGGCTCCGCGATCGACGACGCCGCGGCGGCGTTCTCACTGCCTCGCGGCTTCTTCGTCCTCGCCGGACCGGACGAGGCCCCGCTGGCGTGCGGTGCCGTCCAGCTGCTCGACCCCGACCGGGGCGAGGTGAAGCGGATGTGGGTCTCGCCGGAGGCCCGCGGGCAGGGGATGGCCCGCGCCCTCCTCGCCCACCTGGAGTCGCTGCTCGCCGGCGAGGGCTGTCGCTGGTCGCTGCTCGACACCAACAGCTCGCTCACGAGCGCCGTCGCGCTCTACGAGTCGAGCGGCTACGAACGGGTCGCCGACTACAACGGCAACCGCGACGCCGACGTCTGGTTCGCCAAGCGCCTCGACTAGCGCTTCGCGACCAGCTCGACGAGGGTGCCGTCGGGGTCGCGGACCACGGCGTTGCGGTTGCCGTTGCCGGTGTCGTGGGGAGCCGTCACCGCGGGAACGCCGGCGGCCACGACGGCGTCGTACGCCGCGTCGACGTCGTCGGTCCAGAACACCAGCTCCATCGTCGGCGACCCCGGCTCGGCGTCGAGGCCGTGCACGCGTCTGGCGGCCTCGACGGTGCTGATCGCGACCACGAACCCGCCGGCCGACATCTCGACGTGGTCGGGCGTGCCCTCGGTGGGTGTGCGGAAGGTCTCCGGCAGCCCGAGCACGCCCTGGTAGAACGCCAGGGCCGCGTCGATGTCGCGGGTGAAGACGTTGACCAGCCCCGAGGTGATCATCAGACCTCCGGGATCGGGCCGAACCGGCGCAGCTCCTGCGGCCAGCCGCAGCCCTCGGCCACGCGACCGGCCCAGTACTTCGCGGTCTCGTCGTCGGGGACGTCGATGATCGTCTGCCCGCCCAGGAACTCGGTGTGCTCGACGAACGGACCGTCGGTCACGACGATCTCGCCGCTGGTGGCGTCGGCCGAGTAGGTCGGGGCGGAGTGGTCGAGGCCGCCCGCGAAGACCAGGACGCCGGCGGCCTCCATCTCCTTCACGACGGCCATCGACGGCTCGACGCGGCTGAGGAACCACTCCTCTGTGTGGTCGCCGACCCACTGCTGGTTGAAGTAGATGACGTACTGCGCCATGCCGTGCTCCTCCGTTCGTGGCGGGCCCGATGCCCGCCGTCACCACTCTGACGGACGGGCCGGGCCGTTCTCGACAGGGTCAGGCCGGGAACTTCACGCCGGTGTTGGCGTGGCAGCGGTAGCCGAAGGGGTTCTTGGCGAGGTACTGCTGGTGGGCGTCCTCGGCGTAGTAGTAGGGCGTCTCGCTGGCCGGCCGGATCTCGGTGGTGATGGTGCCGAGGTGGCGTCGGGTGAGCTCGTCGCCGTAGACCGTGGTCAGCTCACGTGCGGTCTGCTCCTGCTCGGGGCTCGTGAAGTAGATCGCGGAGCGGTACTGGGTGCCGACGTCGTTGCCCTGGCGCATGCCCTGGGTCGGGTCGTGGACCTCGAAGAACTGCTTCACGAGGTCGGCGTAGGTCACGACGGTGGGGTCGAACACGACGCGGATGGCCTCGGTGTGGCCGGTGCCGCCCGTGCAGACCTCCTCGTAGGTCGGGTGGGGGCTGTGCCCGCCGGCGTAGCCGACCGAGGTCGACCAGACGCCCGGGAGCTGCCAGTAGACCTCCTCGGCGCCCCAGAAGCAGCCGAGCCCGAAGATCGCGACCTCGTGCCCCTCGGGGACCTCGTCGGTCACGACGGGGGTGTGGAGCACGACGTGCTCGCCGAGCTGCCACGGCCGGGCCTCGCGGCCGGCCAGCGCCTGGTCGGCGGTCACCATCTCGGTCTTGCGTCCCAGTCCGAACATCGTGCGTTCCTCCTCCGGAGGCAGGGGTAGGTCTGCTCCATCCTCCCCAACAACCGCACGCCTCCCAACCTTCCCGGCCCGGCGCCCCGTCGTACCCGACCTCACGGTCGCGATCCGGGGAGAACACGACGCTCAGGTCGGGTACGACGGCGCCGCGGGCGGTCGCTAGCCTCGGGGGGTGACTCAGGAGCATGCCCAGAAGGCCGGTTTCGAGACCCGCGCGATCCACGCGGGCTACGAGCCGGACGCGTCCACCGGAGCGGTGATCCCGCCCATCTACGCGACCTCGACCTACAAGCAGGACGGCGTCGGCGGTCTGCGCGGCGGATACGAGTACAGCCGCTCCGCCAACCCGACCCGCACGGCCCTCGAGGGGGCCCTCGCGGCCGTCGAGGAGGGCGAGCGCGGCTTCGCCTTCGCCTCCGGTCTCGCCGCCGAGCACACGCTCGTGAAGGCGGCGTTGCAGCCCGGCGACCACGTCGTCTTCCCCGACGACGCCTACGGGGGCACCCACCGGCTGTTCGACAAGGTCGAGCGGGCCTGGGGTGTTGACCACACGACCGCGCCGGTCAACGACGTCGACGCGGTGCGCGCCGCGGTCCGGCCCGGCGTCACGAAGATGGTGTGGCTCGAGACGCCGACCAACCCGCTGCTCAACATCGGTGACATCGAGGCGCTCGCGGCCGTCGCCCACGAGGCGGGCGCGCTGCTCGTCGTCGACAACACCTTCGCCTCGCCCTACCTGCAGCAGCCGCTCACCCTCGGCGCCGACGTGGTGCTCCACTCGACGACGAAGTACGTCGGCGGCCACAGCGACGTCGTGGGCGGCGCCCTCGTCGTTCGCGACCTCGACCTGGCCGAGCGGATCACCTTCCACCAGAACGCGATCGGCGCGGTCCCCGGCCCCTTCGATGCCTTCCTGACCCACCGCGGCCTCAAGACGCTGGCGGTCCGGATGGACCGCCACTGCGACAACGCGGAGGCGGTGGTCGACTTCCTGGCCGGCCACCCGGCCGTCAGCCACGTCGTCTACCCGGGTCTGCCGGACCACCCCGGCCACGCCGTGGCGAGCCGGCAGATGAAGCGCTACGGCGGCATGGTGTCGTTCCGCGTCACCGGTGGCGAGGAGCAGGCGCTGCGTGCCTGCGAGCGGGCGCAGGTCTTCACCCTGGGGGAGTCGCTGGGTGGGGTCGAGAGCCTCATCGAGCACCCCGGCCGGATGACCCACGCCTCCGTCGCCGGCACCGACCTCGAGGTGCCCAGCGACTTGGTGCGGCTCAGCGTCGGCATCGAGACCGCCGCCGACCTGGTCGCCGACCTGGAGCAGGCGCTGGGGTGACCGCGCGCCTGGCCGTCTGCGTGGACTTCGGGTCCACGTTCACCAAGGCGTCGCTGGTCGACCTCGACGCCGGCCGGATCCTCGCGTCGGCGTCGCACCCGACGACGATCCCCGGCCTGGCCGGGGCTGTCGACGTCCTCGAGGGCTACGACGCCTGCCGGGCCGCCCTCGAGGCGGCTGACCCGCGGGCGGCGGCCGCGTCGGTGCTGGCGTGCTCGAGCGCCGGCGGCGGGCTGCGGATCGCCGTGCTCGGCAACGAGGAGCTCGTCACCGCCGAGGCCGGCCGCCGGGTCGCGCTGTCCAGCGGCGGCAAGGTCGTCGGCGTCTTCGGCCGGGACTCGGACCTGTCCCCGCTGGCCGGCCTGGCCCCGGACGTCGTGCTGCTGACCGGGGGCACCGACGGCGGCAACGCCGCCTCCCTCGTCGCCGGGGCTCACGCCCTCGTCGACGCCGGCTGGACCGGCCCGGTCGTGGTCGCCGGCAGTGTCGACGCCCGCGACGAGGTCGCCGCGATCCTGGCCGGGCTGCCCCACGTCGTGGCCGAGAACGTCGTGCCCCGGATCGGGGTGCTGGCGCCCGAGTCCGCCCGGCTGGCGATCCGCGAGATGTTCCTCGAGCACGTCATCGGGGGCAAGCACCTCAGCGCCAGCGACGACTTCCGCGCGATGGTGCGCGGCGCCACGCCCGACGTGGTGCTCGCCGGGGTCGAGCTGCTGGCCCGCGGCGTCGACGAGGACCATCCCGGCCTCGGCGACGTCGCCGTCGTCGACGTCGGCGGCGCCACGACCGACGTGCACAGCGTCGTCGCCCTCGATCCCGAGGAGGCCGGGCTCTCCCGCGAGGTCGTCGCCGTCACCCCCGTCACCCGCACCGTCGAGGGCGACCTCGGCATGCGCTGGTCGGCGCTGTCGACCGCGGAGGCCGCCGGGCTCGACGACCTGCTGGACCAGGCCCGGGCGCGCCACGACGACCCGGGCTTCCTGCCCGACGACGAGGCGGGCGCCGACGTCGACGAGGCGATCGCCCGCGCGGCGGTCGACCTCGCGCTGCGCCGTCACGCCGGCCGGTCGCGCGTCGTGGTCAGCCCCGAGGGCCGGGTCCTGGAGCGGACCGGCAAGGACCTGCGCGAGGTCGACCTGCTCGTCGGGTCCGGAGGAGTCCTGCGCAACGGCCGCCCCGGCGTCGCCGAGCGCGTGCTCGGACCGAGCGTCGGCCCGGACCAGGAGGGGGGTTGGCAGCTGCCGCGAGCCCCGCGCGTGGTCGTCGACCACGACTACGCGCTGTGCGCGATCGGGCTGCTCGCCGGGTCGGAGCCGCAGGCGGCGTACCGGCTCGCGCACGGCCTGGCGGGTCGGCTCCCCGACCCTGCGGCGGAGGGTGCGTAGCCTGTCCACCGTGAGCGAGGAGGGCGACGGGCAGCAGCCCGAGGAGGGCCGCCAGCGCTTCGGCGAGCGCATCGCCCACCAGTGGGCCACCGTCCGGGCCGAACGCCAGCAGGCGCGCAGCCCCGAGCCGTTCCCGGCCCAGGGCGGGGTCACCAACCTGCGCAAGGCCGAGGTGCCCCACGGCGTCGACCTCGCCGCGGCCTGGTCGTGGCGGCTGCTGGTCATCGCCGGCGCCGGCTGGCTGCTGCTGTGGCTGGTGTCGTTCTTCGCGGTCCTGGCCGTCCCGGTCGCGATCGCCCTGCTCGGCACCGCCCTGGTCTCCCCGCTCGTCCGCCGGATGACCGAGGGGCGGGTGCCGCGGCCGCTGGCGGCAGGTGTCGTCGTCCTCGGTGGTCTCGTCTCCATCGGGTTGCTGCTGACCTTCGTCGGGTCGCAGGTGGCGGCGGGTGCGAGCGATCTCGCCGACTCCGTCGTCCAGGGCATCGGCCAGGTCAAGGACTGGCTGAAGACCGGCCCGCTCAACGCCAGCGACTCCCAGATCAACGACGTGCTGGGACAGGTGCAGGAGACCATCACCTCGACCACCGCCGAGGGCGGCGTGCTGACGCGCACCCTCGAGGTCGGGACCGCGCTCGGCCACGTCGTCGCGGGCTTCTTCATCGTGCTCTTCTCGACCTACTTCTTCCTCGCCGACGGCGAGAAGATCTGGGCCTGGCTGGTGCGGATCGCACCCCGCGTCGCGCGCGAGCGGGTCGACTCCAGCGGGCGCGTGGCCTGGCGCAGCCTCACCCAGTTCGTGCGGGCCACGGTCGTCGTGGCCGCCGTCGACGCCCTCGGGGTGATGCTCGTGGCGAAGATCCTCGGCGTCCCCTTCGTGCTGGCGATCGGCGTGCTGGTGTTCCTCGGCGCGTTCGTGCCGGTGATCGGTGCGACCATCGCGAGCACCGTCGCGATCCTGGTCGCGCTCGTCGACCAGGGTCCGATCGACGCCTTGCTGATGCTGGCCGGGGTGATCGTCGTCCAGCAGATCGAGGGTCACGTGCTCCAGCCCTTCCTCATGGGCCGTTTCGTGTCCGTCCACCCGCTCGGCGTGATCCTCGCGCTGGGTGCCGGAGTGCTGGTGGCTGGGGTCATCGGAGCCCTCGTCGCCGTGCCGCTGGCCGCCGCCCTCAACGCCGTCGTGGTGCACCTCGCCTCCGGGGCCCCCGGGGTAGTGGCGAGCGGTCCCGACGTCGGTACCGTGCCCGTCCACGACCCACCAGGAGGAGTTGCCGGTGACCGCCCTGCCGACGCCTGAGGACATCAGCGCCGCCCGTCAGCTGCTCGACGGCGTGGCCGTGCTGACCCCGATGGAGGAGTCGCGCTGGCTCTCCGCCCTCACCGGCGGCCCGGTCAGCCTCAAGTGCGAGAACCTCCAGCGGACCGGGTCCTTCAAGGCCCGCGGCGCCTACGTCCGCATGCACAACCTGACGGCGGAGGAGCGGGCCCACGGCGTGGTGGCCGCCTCGGCCGGCAACCACGCCCAGGGCGTCGCCCTGGCCGCCCAGATGCTCGGCATCAAGGCGACTGTCTTCATGCCCGAGGGCGCACCGATCCCCAAGGAGAAGGCGACGCGGGGCTACGGCGCCGACGTGGTGTTCCACGGGCAGTACCTCGAGCACGCGCTGGCGAAGGCGCGCGAGTTCGCGGCGGAGACCGGGGCGGTGCTGATCCACCCCTTCGACCACGCCGACATCGTCGCCGGTCAGGCCTCCTGCGGCCTCGAGATCCTCGAGCAGTCGCCCGACGTGGAGACGGTCGTCGTGCCGACGGGGGGCGGCGGGCTGCTGGCCGGCATCGCCCTGGCGATCAAGCAGCAGCGGCCGGACGTTCGGGTCGTGGGCGTCCAGGCCGAGGGGGCCGCCGCCTACCCGGGGTCGCTCGCCGCCGGCGTACCGACGCCGCTGGAGTCGATGCAGACGATGGCCGACGGCATCGCCGTCGGGCTGCCGGGCGACATCACGTTCGCGGCGGTGCGCGACCACGTCGACGAGATCCTCACCGTCAGCGAGGAGTCGCTCTCGCGTGCCCTGGTCGCGCTGATGGAGCGCGCCAAGATGGTGGTCGAGCCGGCTGGTGCGGCCGCCGTGGCCGCGATCCTCGACGACCCGGAGGCCTTCGGCGAGCCGACCGTCGCGGTCCTCTCGGGCGGCAACATCGACCCGCTGCTGCTCGGCAAGGTGATCCGGCACGGCATGGCCGCGGCCGGACGCTACCTCTACCTGCGGGTCACGATCCCGGACCGCCCGGGCGGGCTGGCCCTGCTGCTGACCGAGCTCGGCGACGCGGCGGCCAACATCCTCGAGGTCTCGCACGAGCGGATCTCGGCCAACCTCGCCCTCGACGAGGTCGAGGTCAGGCTCCAGATGGAGACCCGCGGCGAGGCCCACGCCCAGCAGGTCGTGTCCCGGCTGCGCGCCTGCGGCTACCGGGTCGAGGAGTGAGCCCCGACCCGGCGGCCGGTCAGGTCACTCCTGGAACGGGACGGCGTCGACGATCTCGAGCTTGAGGGTCTTGCCGTTGGGGGCGTCGAAGTCGACCGTCGAGCCCTTGGCCGCGCCCAGCAGGGCGGCGCCGAGGGGCGACTGGGGCGAGAACACCTCGATCTCGTGGTCGTCGTCGATCTCGCGGGCGCCGAGGAGGAAGACCTCGTCCTCGTCGTCACCGGCGTAGCGGTAGGTCACGACCTTGCCGGGGGAGACCGTGTGGTCGTCGGCGGAGGTCTCGGTCGAGACGTTGGCGAGCATCTCCTCGAGCTGGATGATGCGGGCCTCGATCTTGCCCTGCTCGTCCTTGGCGGCGTGGTAGCCGCCGTTCTCCTTGAGGTCGCCCTCGTCGCGCGCGGCGCTGATCCGCTCGATGATCTCCTGGCGGCGGGGGCCCTTGAGGTCCTCGAGCTCGGCGCTGAGCCGCGCGAAGGTCTTCTGGGTCAGCCAGACCTGGGTCGGCTGGGCGGGCGTCGTCATGGGTGTCAACTCCTGTGCAAAAGGAAAACCCGCCGGGGCGCCTGCTGACGTGGGAGAGTCGTGGGGACGGCCCTGCGGGATGTTCAGCGTCGAGCCTAGCAACTGGGAGCCTCAGATGCAGGTCGACGGGAGACCTGCGTCACGCCGGGTGCACGCTCAGCGCGGCCGCGGCTGGCCCGGGGCGGTGCAGCCGAGCAGCGTCACCGACGTCGCGCGGCGCTCGGTGCGCAGGGTGACCTGGTTGCGCCCGTCGACCGGCTCGAAGGCCAGCTCCCCGACGGTGGTGTGGTCCTCGGCGTAGGCCCGCACGCTGCAGCTGGCCACCACGCCGTCCTCCAGCTTGACCGACACGGTGACGTCCACGCTGCCGTCGTCGACCACCTCCCAGCCGCCGATCTCCGAGCTCACCGCGGGGGTGGCGTGGAAGAGCGTGGTCCACGCGAGCCAGCCGGCGAAGGCGAGCACGACGACCCCGACGGTGGCGAGGACGATCCGGCGGCCGGTCGGCGAGGGCGCGCCGTACCGCTCGGACAGGTCGGTGGTCACCCGTCCATGGTGTCACGCAGGGGCGACCTAGAATTCGGCGCATGTCGCTCCCACGGTCGGGCTACCGCCTGATGCACGTGCACGCCCACCCCGACGACGAGTCGAGCAAGGGGGCGGCCTCGACCGCCCGCTACGTCGCGGAGGGGGTCGACGTCCACGTCGTCACCTGCACCGGCGGCGAGCGGGGCTCGATCCTCAACCCGAAGATGGAACGGCCCGACATCCTCGAGAGCATCACCGAGGTGCGCCGCCAGGAGATGGAGCGGGCGCGGGACATCCTCGGCGTCCGCCAGGACTGGCTCGGCTTCGTCGACTCGGGCTGGCCCGAGGGCGACCCCAAGCCGCCGCTGCCGGAGGGCTGCTTCGCGCTCGTCCCGGTCGAGGAGGCCGCCGAGCGGCTGGTCCGCCTGATGCGCGAGTTCCGGCCGCACGTCGTCACGACCTACGACGAGCGCGGCGGCTATCCCCACCCCGACCACATCGCCTGCCACCAGGTCTCCGTCGCGGCCTTCGAGGCGGCCGGCGACCCGGACCGCTACCCCGACGCCGGCGAGCCGTGGCAGCCGCTGAAGCTCTACTACCACCACTCCTTCAACCGGCCGCGGATGGAGGCGCTCCACGAGGAGATGCAGCGCCACGGCCTCGAGTCGCCGTGGGGGGAGCGGCTGAAGGAGTGGAAGCCGGAGCCCGAGTGGGACGCCCGGATCACGACCCGGGTGCCGTGCGCCGACTACTTCGGCGTGCGCGACCAGGCACTCCTGGCCCACGCGACCCAGATCGACCCCGACGGCCACTGGTTCGCCGTCCCGCGGGAGATCCAGGAGAGGGTCTGGCCGACCGAGGACTACGAGCTCGTGACCTCCCACGTCGACGCGCCCACGCCGGAGGACGACCTGTTCGCCGGCATCCCGACCCCGGAGTGACCGGGCCCACCTGAGAGGATGGGTGCCATGCACGCGCAGGTCATGCTCTTCGTCCTCCGGCTCGCCGAGGGCCTTCCCGAGGAGGGCCCCGCCGCCGAGGACGTGAAGGCCGGGTGGCTCGGCTTCTCCGTCTTCCTGCTGCTGGTCGCCGCGGTCGTCTTCCTCTCCTTCAGCCTGGTCAAGCAGCTGCGCAAGGCCCAGGCCGCCAAGGACGCCGGCGTCTACGGCGACGAGCCGGTCGAGCACCCGGAGCCGACTGGACCCGCCGACTCGGCCGACCGGGACTGATCCTCACCCGATCCGGCGCCCGAGCTCGGTGAGTGAGTCGAGCTCGTCGAGGAGGTTGCGCAGGTTGATGATGAGGGCGCCGTGCACCGGCCAGTGCTGCGGAATGCCCTCGGCCGCGACCTCGTCGACCAGTTCCTCCAGGCGACGGCGCACGCCGGCCACACCTGTGGTGTCGGTGTCGTGGACCGCCTGTCCCGTGGCGACGAGGAGCTCGGGCCAGACCCGGCCGAACGGGTCGGCCCACGGGGCTTGGCTCGGGACGGCGGCGCTCAGGGTGCGCGCCATGCTCCGCACCTCGGCGAGCGCCTGCTCCCGCCGCAGGATGCGGTCGAGCCACGGCTGCGGATCGCGCACCTCGCGCGCCTCGCGTCGACGGTTGAGGTACGCCGCCTCCTGGCTCTGGCGGACCAGTGCCCAGGCCTCGTCGACGTTCTCGTCGAGCTCGCGGGTGCGCTCGACCCAGCCCGCCACCTCGTCCTCGACGGGGCCGCTGGCCAGCCGGCGCCCGATGTCCTGCAGCAGTTGGCCGATGCCCTCGTCGAGCCGGGCCATGGAGTCGACTGCTGTGTGGCGGAGCAGTGGCGGCCAGACCATCGCGTTGACCGCGAGACCCACCGCGACCCCGATCCCGGTGTCGAGCAACCGCGCGAGCAGCAACGAGTCCTCCGACCACCCGGTCGTGAGCACGATCAGGGCGGTCGTCGTGATGGTGATCGCCTCCGGGCCGAACCACGGCACCCAGCCGATCAGCATCGCGAGAGCGAGCAGCACCGCCAGGCCCACGGCGTCCAGGCCGAGGGCCTGGCCGACCCCGGCGGCGAGCAGGACCGCGACCACCGTGGCGACGACCTGCCGCACGCCACGCGACATCGACCGGTAGACGGTCGCGTGCACCACCAGCAGCGCCGACCAGGGCGCGAGGAACGACTGGGAGAGCTCGAGCAGGTCGGCGGCGAGCACCCACGCCAGGACGGCCGCGACCACCGACTTCACCAGCTGGATGAGGTCGTTCCACATCACCGAGTCGTGCCACTTCTGCTGTGCCCACGCCCGCAGGCGTGCCGGTGCCGTCGTGCTCATGCCGGGCGACGCTAGGAGTCGTGACCTGTCCGGCACACCACACTCAGGGGTCACCGTCGCCCGGAATAGCGTGGGGTGTGCCACGGTTGGTGCAGTAGTTCGGATTTCAACCACAATGGGAGGCCAGTTCGATGATGCAGTTGGGCATCTTCTCCGTCGGTGACGTGACGACCGACCCGACGACGGGTCGCACCCCGACCGAGCACGAGCGCATCAAGGCCCAGGTCGAGATCGCCAAGAAGGCCGAGGACGTCGGGCTCGACGTCGTCGCCGTCGGCCAGCACCACAACCCGCCGTTCGTCGCGTCGTCCCCGACGACCACGATGGCCTGGATCGCCGCGCAGACCGAGCGTATCGTGCTGTCGACCTCGACCACCCTGATCACCACCACCGACCCGGTGCGGATCGCGGAGGACTACGGCACCCTCCAGCACCTCACCGACGGCCGGATGGACCTGATGCTCGGCCGCGGCAACACCGGCCCGGTCTACCCCTGGTTCGGCAAGGACATCCGCGAGGGCATCAACCTCGCGATCGAGAACTACGCGCTGCTCCACCGGCTCTGGCACGAGGACGTCGTCGACTGGCAGGGCCGATTCCGTACGCCGCTGCAGGGCTTCACCGCCACCCCGCGGCCGCTCGACGGTGTCGCGCCGTTCGTGTGGCACGGGTCGATCCGCAGCCCCGAGATCGCCGAGCAGGCGGCCTACTACGGCGACGGGTTCTTCCACAACCACATCTTCTGGCCGGCGTCCCACACCGAGCAGATGGTCGCGCTCTACCGACGCCGCTTCGAGCACTACGGCCACGGCCGCGCCGACCAGGCCTTCGTCGGGCTCGGCGGGCAGTTCTTCATGCGCCGCAACAGCCAGGACGCGGTCAACGAGTTCCGGCCCTACTTCGACAACGCCCCCGTCTACGGCCACGGCCCGTCGATGGAGGAGTTCACGCAGGCGACGCCGCTCACCGTCGGCTCGCCGCAGCAGGTGATCGAGCGGACGCTCGGCTTCCGCGACTACGTCGGTGACTACCAGCGCCAGCTGTTCCTCGTCGACCACGCGGGGCTGCCGCTCAAGACGGTGCTCGAGCAGCTCGACCTGCTCGGCGAGATCCTGCCGGACCTGCGGGCCGGCTTCGCCGAGGGCCGTCCGGCCCACGTCCCCGACGCGCCGACGCACGGCGCGCGGGTCGCGGCCCTCGCCGGCTCCGAGGGTGCCGACACCGACGACTCCGAGGAGGCCTCGGCGTGACCGGTCCGACCACCAGCCGGATCGCCGTGGTCTCCGCCGGGGTGGGCGTCCCCTCGGCCACCCGGCTCCTCGCCGACCGTCTCTCGCAGGCGGTCGTCGGGGCGCTCGGCGACCACGACGTCGAGGTCACCCAGGTCGAGCTCCGGCCGCTGGCCCACCCGCTCGCCGACCGGATGCTGACCGGCTTCGCCGACGAGGCGCTCCAGGCCGCGCTCGACGCCGTCGCCTCCGCCGACGCGGTCGTCGCCGTGACGCCGGTCTATGCCGCCTCCTACTCCGGCCTCTTCAAGCAGTTCTTCGACGTCGTCGACCAGGGCGCGCTCGAGGGCGTGCCGGTCCTGCTCGCCGCGACCGCGGGCACGGCCCGCCACTCGCTCGTCGTCGAGCACGCGCTCCGGCCGCTCTTCGCCTACCTGCGCGCGGTGCCGGTCCCGACCGGGGTCTTCGCGGCCACCGACGACTTCGGGCGCGACGCCGACCTCAGCGGCCGGATCGCCCGGGCCGCGGCCGAGCTCGCGCTCGCCGTACGTCCCACGGCGGAGCCGGCCGCCAGGACCGCGCCGCGGCCCCGGCTCGCCGCCGCCCGCGACGACGACCCGGTCCCGTTCGAGGAGCTCCTCCGCCAGGCCTCCTCGGAGCGGTAGCCCCTCCCGGAACCGTCCTCGTCCGGGACTATCGCGACGGGACGACCGCCGGCTCGTGACGCGCTCCGGTGCGTTCGGCGCCGATCCCGGCGAGCACCACGAGGCCGATTCCGGCGACCGGTGCCCAGCCCGGCACCTGGTGGAGGAACACCAGGCCGACCGTCAGGGCGATGGCCGGCTCGAGGCTCATCAGCGTGCCGAACGCGGCCGTCGTGAGCCGACGCAGCGCGACCAGCTCGAGCGCGAAGGGGATGACAGGGAGCAGGAGGGCGAGGCCCAGGCCCACGACGAGCAGCTCGGGGGTCAGTGCCGAGATCGCGGCAGGTCCCGCGACCAGGGTCGCGACGACCCCGGCCACGGGCATCGAGACCGCCAGGCCCTGGAGGCCCGAGACCTCGTCGCCGACCTTCTGGGTCAGCAGGATGTAGCCCGCCCAGCAGCCGGCGGCGGCGAGGGCGTAGGCCACGCCGACCGGGTCGGCCGTGCCGTGCCAGGGCTCGGTCAGGAGCAGCACGCCGGCGGCCGCGGCGAGCGCCCACAGCCGGGCGGCCCCCCGGCCCCGCGCGATGGCGACCCCGAGCGGACCCAAGAACTCCAGCGCACTGGCGGTGCCGAGCGGCAGCCGCTCCACCGCGGCCATGAAGAGCAGGGTGACGCCCGCCGTGACGGTGCCGAGGGCGACGCACGCCGTCAGGCTCGACCGGGTGAAGGACGAGGGGCGGGGTCGGACGAGCACCAGCAGCAGCACGCCCGCCCACGCCAGGCGCAGCCACGCGACGCCGGCGGTGCCGAGGTCGTCGATCAGGCCGACCGAGACGGCGAGACCGAGCTGCACGCAGGTCATGGAGGCCAGCGCCATCGCGGCACCCGTCCGTGCGGGGTTCCCATGGGCCGCGACGGGGGAGGGGGTGGGGGCGGTCGTCGTGCTCATGGGACGGAGTCCACCCCACCGAGACCGTTCACGTCCACGTGAGAAACGTGGACAAAATGTTCGAGATCACTGAACAATAGGCCGATGGACACCCGTCGGCTCCAGATGCTGCTCCACCTCTCGCGCGTGGGGTCGATGAGAGCGGTCGCCGACGACCTCGGGGTGACGACGTCGACGGTGTCGCAGCAGATCGCGGCCCTTGCGCGCGACGTCGGTACGCCGCTGCTGGAACCGGTCGGCCGCCGGGTGCGGCTGACCCCGGCCGGCCGGCGCCTGGCCGACCACGCCGTGGTCATCCTCGCCGCGGTCGACGACGCGCGGTCGGACCTCGACCCGGCCGCCGAGCCCGAGGGGCGGGTGCGGCTCGCCGGGTTCGCGACCGCGATCCGGCGCACGGTCCTGCCGCTGGTCCGCGACCTGGCCGACAGTCACCCCCTCGTGGAGCTCCAGGTCCACGAGTACGAGCCGCGGGAGGCGCTCGACCTGCTCGCCCGCGACGAGGTCGACCTCGTCCTGACCTACGACTACGACCTCGCTCCGGCCGACGCCGACGACACCGTCGAGACCGCACCGTTGTGGTCCGTCGAGTGGGGGCTCGGCGTCCCGTCCGGCACGCCCGTCGACGCGTCCGCCACGGCGACCTTCGCCCGCCACCGCGAGACCCCCTGGATCGTCAACTCCCGCAACACCGCCGACGAGGACGTCGTCCGCACCCTCGCGTCGATGGCCGGCTTCGCGCCCCGCATCACCCACCGTGTCGACAGCCTCGAGCTGGTGCAGGACCTGGTCCGTGCCGGCCTGGGTGTCGGGCTGCTTCCGGTCGACCTCACCACCCGTCCCGACGTCGAGGTGCGGCCGCTGCGCGACCCGATCGTCACCCTCCGGGCCTACACCGCCGTGCGCCGTGGCCGTGCCCGCTGGGCGCCGCTCGCCCTCGTCCTCGGCTCGCTGGAGCGGTGAGGCCTCAGCCCCGCACGAGGTGGACCAGGCAGTCCCAGGCGACCCGGTCGGGCTCGCCGCCGTGCTCGGGCTCGACCCGCCGGGCGACCCGTTCGGCCCGGACCACGTCGACGTCGAGCCCCTCGAGATCGGCCAGCACGTCCTCGGCCGTGGACAGGACCGTGGGGTCCTGGGGACCGCCGGTGCCCTCGGCGATGTTGGTGGTGTCGTGGCCGACGAGGAAGAAGGTGCCGCCCGGGGCCAGCGACCCGACGGCACCGCGCAGGGCCGCGCGGCGCTGGTCGGCGGGGAGGTGGAGGTAGGCGACGACGACGAGGTCGACCGGCTCCGCCGGTCGCCAGGTGGTGGCGTCCCCGCGGACCCAGTCGACCTCCGCGTCACCGGCGACCCGTCGGCCCTTGTCCAGCGCGACCTGCGAGAAGTCGACGGCGGTCACCGCCCACCCGCGGCGTGCGAGCCAGATCGCGTTGCGTCCCTCGCCCGCGGCGAGGTCGGTGGCCCGACCCGGCGGCAGGTCGCCGAGCGCGTCGGCCACGAACTGGTTGGGACCGGCCGACCAGACCAGCTCGCTCGCGGCGTACCGCTCGTCCCAGGCCTCGGCGTCCATGGGTCCCATTGGAGCAGGGCGTTGCGGTCCCCGGCTAGCGTGAGCGGCATGTCCGACCGCACTGCACTCGTCCTCGGCGGAGGCGGCATCACCGGCATCGCCTGGGAGATCGGGATCCTCCACGGCCTCGCCGAGCACGGCGTCGACCTCACCGACGCCGACGTCGTCGTCGGCACCTCCGCCGGGTCGGTGGTGGGTTCCCAGATCACCTCGGGCCTCCCGCTCGAGGAGCTCTACGCCGAGCAGCTGGCCCCGGCGGACAGCGAGATCGGTGGTGCGTTCAGCCGGTCGGGCGCACTGCGCCTCGTGATCCCCTACGTCCTGCCCGGCAGCGGCCGCGACAAGCTGCGCCGGGTCGGCAGCCTGGCGATGAAGTCGCATGCGCCGGGGTCGGCCGATCGTGAGGGGGTGATCCGCTCCCGGCTGCCCGTGCACGCCTGGCCCGACCGCGACCTGCGGGTGACCGCGGTCGAGGCCGAGACCGGCCGCTTCACCGTCTTCGACCGCGACAGCGACGTCGACCTCGTCAGCGCGGTCGCCGCGAGCTGCGCCGTCCCGACCGTGTGGCCGCCCGTCTCCGTGGGGGAGCGGCACTACGTCGACGGCGGGATGCGCTCGACGGCGAACGTCGACCTCGTCGCCGGCGCCGACCGGGTCGTGGTGCTGGCACCGCTGCCCCGCTCGTTCAGCAGGAAGTCGTCGATCCGCGCCCAGCTCGAGAAGGTCGCTCCGCGCGAGTGGTCGGTCGTGGCTCCCGACGCCGAGGCCCTGGCCGCCTTCGGCAAGAACCTGCTCGACCCCGCCAGGCGCGCCGACGCGGCGCGCGCCGGCGTCCGGCAGGCGCAGGGGCTCGTGGCGGAGATGCGTCACGTCTGGGCTGGATGATTTCTGGATGAGAGGCGTCTCACCATGGACTCACGCAGTTCCCATGCGGGGGGTGGAGGCTGCTGCCACCATCAGCTGCAGGACTCGCACCGAGGAGTGACCATGACCCGCACCCGCATCGCCGCCGCAGCCCTCGCTGCCGCCCTCCCGCTCGCGCTCGTCTCGACCGTCCCGGCGCACGCCGGCGACGACGAGCAGATCAAGCGGGGCTCCTGCTCCGCCAACGCCGACTGGAAGCTCAAGGTCAAGACCGACAACGGTCGGCTCGAGGTCGAGGGCGAGGTCGACAGCAACGTCAACGGCCAGACCTGGCGCTGGTCGCTGCGCCACGACGGTCGGCTCGTCGACCGTGGCCGCAAGCAGACCCAGGCCCCCAGCGGCTCCTTCGACGTCACGCGCCGGGTCGACAACCACAGCGGGAGCGACAAGATCCGCTTCCGCGCCGTCAACCCCGACACCGACGAGGTCTGTGTCGGTCGGATGAGCTACTGACCCCTCGCCGGGTCCTACGCTCGGCCCGTGACCGAGCGATCCGTCCCCCGCACCGCCGTCCAGCTCGTCCTCGGCTGGGCGGCGACGTGCGCCCTGCTGCTGGGCGCCGGCTGGCTGCTCACCCACACCCTGGCCGGCTCGGTCGGCGCGTGGGACGACGACGTCGCCCGCGCGGTCGCGGAGCGCCGTACGTCGGGTCTCGACGCGGTCGCCGACGTCGGCACCCTGCTGGCCGAGACACCGGTCGGCGCGGGGGTGGCGGCCGTCGTGGCCGTCGTCGTGGCGCTCTGGAAGCGCTCTTGGCTGCCGGTGCTGGTGCTCGGGCTGGCGACCGCCGGGGCGGGCGCGCTCTACAAGGTCGGCACCACCCTCATCACCCGTGACCGGCCCCCGGTCGAGATCCTCGACCCGGGCCTGGTGCCCGACCACAGCTTCCCGTCCGGACACGTCGGCACCGCCGTGGCGGCCTACGCCGGCACGCTGGTCGTGCTGTGGTGGCTGGCGCCCCGCAGCCGTCGGTGGGTGTGGCCGCTCGCGCTGGTGCCGCCGTTCGTCGCCGCGTGCCGGGTCTACCAGGGTGCCCACCACGTCAGCGACGTGGTGGTCTCCGGCGTCCTCGTGACGGCGTGGTTGTGGCTGGTCGTGCGGCTCGTGCTCGTGCCGGAGGTCAGTCGGCCGCCGGCGCGTCACTCGGCGGCTCGGGAGCGAGGTGCACCCGCACCCGGGTGATCCGGCGCCCCGACATCTCCTCGACCTCGACCGACCCGCCGCCCTCGACCGGCGCGACCTCGCCGACCTCGGGGATGCGGCCCAGCCGGGCCAGCACGAAGCCGGCCACCGTCTCGTAGTCGCCCTCGTCGGGCAGCGTGAGGCCGGTGCGCTCGGCGACGTCCTCGAGGCTCGTGCTGCCGTCGACGCTCTGGTCGTCGCCGTGGCCCTCGGGAGCCCCGGCGTCGTACTCGTCCTCGATCTCGCCGACGAGCTCCTCGACGAGGTCCTCGAGCGTGACGATGCCGTCGGTACCGCCGTACTCGTCGACGACGACCGCGAGGTGGGTGCGGGCCTGTCGCATCGCCTGCACCGCCGGCAGCACCATGTTGGTGCGCGGCATGACGAGGATCTCGCGGGCGACGTCGCCGACCGTCCGGGGGTCGTCGGAGGAGATGTCGATCAGGTCGCGGACGTGGAGGAAGCCGACGACGTCGTCGAACCCCTCGCCGGCCACCGGGTAGCGGGAGTAGGGCTGGTCCTTGACCCAGGTCTCGGCGTCGGGCAGCGCGGTGTCGGCGTCGATGAAGACGACGTCGGCGCGCGGGCGCATGACCTCACGCAGGGTGGTGCGCGAGGCGGTGAAGACGTCCTGGAGGATCTGCCGCTCGTCCTCCTCGAGGCCCTCGTGGGTCGAGACCAGGTCGCGGAGCTCCTCCTCGCTGAGCTCCTCGCCGGTCGCCTTCGGGTCGCCCCCGAGCAGCCGTACGAGCGCGTTGGTCGAGATCGAGAGCAGCCAGATCACCGGGCGCATCAGGGTCGCGAAGCGGTCGAGCGTCGGCGTCACGGCCATCGCCAGGCCGGCCGACTTCTGGAGCGCGAGCCGCTTCGGGACGAGCTCGCCGAGCACCAGCGACAGGTAGGCGATCAGCAGCGTCATCACGGCGAGCGCCGTCGTCTCGGCCGCGCTCTCGGGGAGGCCGAGGGCCTCCAGCGTCGGGGAGAGCGCCGGTGCGAGCGTCGAGCCACCGTAGGCGGCGGAGAAGAACCCGGCGACGGTGACGCCGATCTGGACGGCGGCGAGGAACCGGTTGGGGTCGCGTGCCACCGACGCGACCTTGGCGCCACGGGTGCTCGCGCGCTCCAGCTGGTTCAGCTGGCTGTCGCGCAGCGAGACCAGCGCGATCTCGGTGGCGGCGAAGACGCCGCCGACGAGGACGAAGAGCAGGACCAGTCCGAAGTTGAGCAGGATCTGGGTGTCCATCAGGCCCGCCCACCCCCCTCACGGGAGAGCGGGCGGCAGTGACTTCGGGGTCGATCCATGGGCGCCACCGTAGCGAAGCAGACCCAGTCGGGCCGAGTCCGCGGGCGCCGTCGGGAGCGCTTCGAGGTCGCGGCACCTGAGGTCCCCCAGGAAGGGGACCTTTGCCCCTGCGGACCGACCCCCGGGGACCCGATGCTGGATGGCGGAGGAAGGAGTGGTCATGCCGATGTACTCGCAGCACGACTGGAGCACCCTCACCTGGGCGCTGATGCTCACCTGCATGGTGACGGTGGTCTTCGCGGCGATGGTGGTGTTCCTGGTCGTGGCGGGTCGCGCCAAGGCCGTCCCGGGGCAGCGCCGGCACCGACGCGCCGGTTGACGAGCCCACTGTCCCTCAGTGATCATTGACTCAATGAGCATTGAGAGGTTGCAGCAGCGCGTGCGCGTGCACGCCGCGCTGGCCGACCCGGCCCGGCTCCGGATCACCGACCGCCTCGCCGAGGGCGACGCCTCGCCCGGCGAGCTCCAGGCCCTGCTGGCGATGCCGTCGAACCTGCTCGCCCACCACCTGCGCGTCCTCGAGGACGCCGGCGTCGTCGCCCGCCGCCGGTCGGAGGCCGACCGCCGACGCTCCTACGTGCGGCTGCTGCCCGGGGCGCTCGAGGGTGCCGCGCCGCGGCCGGTCGCGGCGTCGCGCGTGCTGTTCGTCTGCACCGCCAACTCGGCGCGCTCCCAGCTCGCCGCAGCGCTGTGGAGCACGGCCAGTGAGGTCCCGGCCGCGTCCGCCGGCACCCACCCTGCGCCGGGCATCGCCGCCGGTGCGCGGCAGACGGCCGAGCGCCACGGGCTCCGCCTGGTCCAGCAGGAGCCCCGGCTGCTCGACGAGGTCGCGGCCGACGGCGACTACGTCGTGGCCGTCTGCGACCGCGCCTACGAGGAGCTGGACCCGGCCGGCGTCCGGGCCCACTGGTCCGTGCCCGACCCGGTCCGGGTCGGGCGCCGGGCCGCCTTCGAGGCGGCGTACGACGAGCTCGCGACGCGGGTCGCGCAGCTCGCCCCCCGACTCGTCCCGGAGGCCTCCGCATGACCGCTCCCGACCTGACGCGCCGGCTGGTCGCCGAGCTCGTCGGCACCGCGCTGCTCGTCACCGTCGTCGTCGGCTCCGGCATCGCCGCCCAACGGCTCTCGCCCGACGACGTCGGCCTCCAGCTGCTCCAGAACTCCACCGCGACGGTTCTCGGCCTGACGGTCCTGATCCTGCTGTTCGGCCCGGTCTCCGGTGCCCACTTCAACCCGGTCGTCTCCGCCGCCGACTGGCTGCTGGGGCGGCGTACGAGGTCGGGGCTGAGCGGTGCCGAGGTCGCGTCGTACGCCGCCGCGCAGCTCGTCGGCGGCGTCCTCGGCGCCGTGCTCGCCAACGTGATGTTCGAGGTCGAGGTGACCCGGCTCGCGACGACCGAGCGCACCGGGCTCCCGCTCTGGCTGGGCGAGGTCGTCGCGACCGCGGGGCTGGTCGCGCTGATCTTCGCGCTGGCCCGGACCGGTCGCGGCGCGCTCGCGGCCCCCGCTGTCGGTGCCTACATCGGCGCCGCCTACTGGTTCACCTCCAGCACCTCCTTCGCCAACCCCGCCGTCACGGTCGGTCGGGTCTTCTCCGACTCCTTCGCCGGCATCGCGCCCGGCTCGGTCGCCGGTTTCGTCCTCGCCCAGGTCGTCGGCGGCCTGGTCGGGGTGGCCCTGGTCCGCTACCTCCACCCCGAGGTCGGCGAGGCAGCCGGCGACGTCGTCGTCCCCCACCCCGAGACGAGGAGCCCGTCATGACCACCGACGTCCCGCAGGTCGTCTTCGCCTGCGTCCGCAACGGCGGCCGGTCCGTCATCTCCCGCGTGCTCGCCGAGCACTACGCCGGTGGCCGGGTCGTCGCGCTCTCGGCCGGCACCCAGCCGGGCGAGCACATCCACGCCGAGGTCGCCGCGGTGCTCGAGATGCTCGGGCTCGACACCTCTCGCGAGACGCCCGAGCTGCTCACCCGCGACACCGTGGCCGCCAGCACCATGGCGATCACGCTCGGCTGTGGCGAGGAGTGCCCCTACGTGCCGGGCGTGCGCTACGTCGACTGGCCGGTCGCCGACCCCGGCGGGCAGGACGAGGCGACTGTCCGCACGATCGTCGCCGACCTCGACGCACGTGTGCGTGACCTGCTGGTCGAGCTCGTCCCCGGGCTCGACCTCCCTCCCTCGGTCCTCGAGGACTGACGCGGTCCGTCCGGGAGCACCACCCCCTGGTTCCCGGACGGATCGTCGTCCCGCGGCTGGTCCGGGCCGTCCTCGCCACCGCGCGCCGTCGGTGCCATTCTTGTCCCGCTCGCCCGCGGCTCTCGCCGCCCGGGCAGGAGAGGAGCAACGTCAGTGGTCGACCGGGTCGTCCTGCACATCGGCACCATGAAGTCCGGCACGTCCTACCTCCAGCGGGTGCTGGAGAGCGGCGTGCTCGAGAACGTCGAGGCCTTCTACGCCGGTGGCGCGTTCCGGGCCCAGTCGCGCGCCGTCGACGGGCTCCCGCTGATCACGAAGCGCGGTGGTGGCAAGGCGTGGCGCGACCTCGCCGCCCGCACCCTCGAGCGGACGGGGACGGCCGTCTACTCCCACGAGTTCCTCTCCTTCGCCTCCGAGCAGCGGGTCCAGCAGGTGGTCGAGCCGTTCGCGGGCACCCCGGTCGAGGTCGTGCTGACGGTCCGCGACCAGCACTCCGCGCTCCCGGCCCAGTGGCAGAGCTTCGTGCGCAACAAGGGCCTCGAGTCGTGGGACGACTACCTCGCCGCGGTCCAGGGGTCCCGCCGGGCGACCCGCTCGCGCCCCCGGTCGGGCCCGACCAGCCCGAAGCCCGCACAGAACTACCGCCGGACCCAGGACGTGCCCCGCATGGTCCGTGCCTGGAGCGGCAACCCCGGCGTCGCGCAGGTGTCCGTCGTGACCGTCCCGCGGGCCGGCGCACCGGCCGAGCTGCTGTGGCAGCGGTTCGGCGAGGCCTCCGGCCTGGCCTCCGTGTCGCCCCCGGACGCCGGTGTCCGTGTCAACGAGTCCCTGGGCTACGCCTCCTGCGACCTGCTCCGACGGCTCAACGAGTCACTGGTCGGCCTGCCGCGGCTGGCCTACGAACGCGCCCGCCGGCAACCCGTCCAGGCGCTGCTGCCGCTGCGCGACCACGAGCAGCGGCCGGTGACCGACCGCGCGGGCGGGGCGACCGCCCGCAAGCTCAACCAGAAGATCCTGCGCGCGGCCTCGCGCGACGGCGTACGGCTCGTCGGGTCGGCCGACGACCTGCCGGTCACCGACCCGGCCAACGAGCCGCTTGCCGTCCCTCCCGCCGACGCCGAGGAGGTACGCCGCGCACTGGGTGTCGCCTGGGAGGCCTGCCTCCCCGGTGCCGCCCCGCCGCCGGACGACCTCGACGCCGGCGTGGCCGAGCTCGGACGACGGCTGGCCGTCCGCTTCGGCTGAGGCGGCGTCGCCGCCGCTCTGACGTCTACCCGCTGACCGGTATCGGAAGGGTCCCGCTGGCAGCGCTGTGGTGGCGCGCGCTCGTCGCGACAGTGGTTCACACACCACTCATCGCCTCGAGAACCAGGACCAGCCATGGATCCCCTTGCTACCACCGCACCGACCCGGCCCCGGCGCACCGGCGGCTCCCTCACCGTCGCTGCCGTCGTGGCGGTCGGCCTCGGCCTGGATGCCGCCCCGGCAGCCGGTGCGGTCGACGCGCCGCCCACGGTCTCGTCGGCGTCGCGGACCGACCTCACGAGGGCCGATGCCGCACTGGACGCCGCCACCGCCCAGCTGGCAGCCGACCACCCTCGACGTGCGCGCCTGGCCCTGACGCGCCTGCGCAGGAACCTGTCGCGGACGCACGCGTCCGCCGAGTCGCTGATCGGCAAGCCCCCCACCGACCCGGAGAGCGACGACCCTCCCGGCCCGCCGGCCGTGCTGGCTGCCCTGCGCCTGGACCACCGTGTGGGGACCCGTCTGGTGCCGGCCTACGACGGCCTGCAGCGCCCGCGGGTCCTCCGGTCGCTCTCGGAGAGCCTCACCACCACCTACTCCCACCGCGACGCGACCCTGGCGACGGTGATCGCGCTGCCCCCCGAGGGCGCTGGGGACGACTACACCGATGGCATGTCCGACACGCTCACGCAGTACTCCTCGGAGGTCTCGCAGCTCACCACCGCGCGCTCCACCTACACGCTGACCGACGCCGGTTCTGCTGCCCTCGCGACCTCCCTGGCGACGGTGCTCGCCACCCAGGAGGTCGTCGAGGCGGCGTACGGAGGTGGCGAGTAGTCCTCCAGCGCCAACCCTCGTCATCGCCCACACCCCATCACCAGGAGCTCCTCACATGTCCCGACACACCAGCCCCCGATCTGCGACCAGCCCGCGTCACCTCACCCCCGTCCTGCACCTGGGGATCGCGCTGATCGCGGTCCTGCTCGTGCTCACGACCGCCGGCTGCAGCACCGGACCGGCCCCCCTCTCTCCCCAGGACAACGGCAGCGACACCGTCGAGCGCGGCGAGAACGAGCCCGACGAGGTCGACGACGAGAGGGAGGAGGTCGAACCGGAGGAGAGCGAGGCCGACGACGAGGGCGACGCCCGCGCCCGTGGCCGGGTCGTGGCCCGGCACGCAAACGGGGAGCACGAGGCCGACGAGGACGAGCGTGACGAGAACGAGGCCGGAGAGAACGAGAAGGGCGAGAACGAGAACGGAGGCAATGAGCGCGAGGCCGACGAGCGCGAGGCCGACGACTAGCCCACCCTCGCCAACGTCCTTCGCCTGCCCGGAGCGCCTCGCTCCGGGCAGGTGCACGCGATGGCCCGGGGAGCTACGCGGTCGGAGCCGGGCCCGGACCTCGCCGCCGTACCGAGCGCAGCGAGGCGCCCACCTCCCGCCGGTTCTCCCACAACAGGTCTGCCGCGAACACACCGATGACCACGGTGGCCGCGAGCCGGACGGCGGGGCTGGGGTAGGCCAGCTGGACGAGGAAGACGGCACCGATGAGTGCGGCGTCGACCCGGGTCGGACGGAGGGTGGAGAGAGAGGCCACGATGAAGAGGGTGCACGCGATGGTGAAGGTGATCTCGAGCTGCTCCCGCGGCGCGAGCGCCATGGCCGGGCCGCCGCCACCCGCCAGGTACGCCAAGGGCAGCAGACCCATCCCGAGGGTCCACTGGCTCACGCTCGACGCGAGGAACAGGGCCAACCCCTGCGCCGGTCGGTGGTTGGCCACGAGCACGCCGACCACCACGAACTCCGGTGCCTCGGTCGCCACCGGCACGGCCGACTGGATCAGCAGGTAGGGGTCCATGCCGAGGGCGGTCCCGGCAGCGAGGATCGCGTCGGCGAAGGGGTTGGCCACGATCAGCACGACGACGCCGGCGAAGGCGATCATCCCCGCGATCGCCGGCCGCCGGCGGTCGACGGGCAGCGCCACGAGGCCCGCGGGCACGCCGGCGACCGCGGCGCGCTCCCCGAGGGTCCCCTGCACCCGCCGCGCGTAGAGGACGTAGAAGGCCACGAGGATCACCCCGTCCACGGCGCTGAGCTGACCACGAATGACGATCTGGACGGCGAACAGGGCGGTGACCGCGAGCGTGGCGAGCTCCAGACGACGGTTCTCGCCGAGGGTGAGGGTTTCGGTGCGCTCGGCACGCGCTCTCGCGACCCAGGCGACGAGGAGCGGCACCGCGGCGGCGCCGGTCAGCAGCAGGCGGGTGGCACCCGTGAGGTTCGCCGTGACGAGATCGGTGGCCTGGATGTAGGCGAACCTGATCTCGATCACGAACTCCGGCAGCACGGTGAGGAGAGCGACTGCCGCCAGCACGAGGCCTCCGGAGAACACCGACTCGCCGGCGTCGGCTGCCCAGGCCATCAGGAATCCCGCCCCGACCAGTCCGGTCCCGAGCAGCACCAGCGCCAGGTACGGCGGGAGCGCCGCACCCACCACGTGGGCCACCACGCCGGTCGTGGCGCACACGGCCGCCGCACCCACCTGCCGCTGCCACGCGGGCCCTCCGGCCGGATCCGCCCGCAACGGCGACGCCTCCGTCATGGCGTGCCTCCGTCCACGGAGGCGGACCGACGCTGGAGGACCGTCACCTCCAGCTGGGTGCGGACGGTCGCGTCGCGTCCGCGCGCGCTCGCCGTGAGGAGGTGCTTCCCCGGTGCCGTCGGGATCCAGGTGATGACGGCCTCGGATGCCGGGCACGCGAAGTTCCAGGTGCTCGTCGTGCCGTCCGGCGCTCGGGCCCTCACGGTGCCGGTGGTGCAGTCGGAGGCTGCCACGGTGAACCGGGCGGGGCGGCCGACGACGAAACGCGTCGGCATCACCGCGAACGTCACGGTCGGGGGACTCACGGCGTCGGTGGCCACCACCTCGAGGCGGATCCGGCGGCTCGTCGCGCGGGAGTCGGTGCCGTAGGCACGCAGCGTCACGACGGCCTCGCCGGTCGCCGTCGGCGTCCAGATCAGCTCGCGGGTGCCGGCGGTGCGGTCGTAGCGGCGGTCGAGCACCACGCCCTCGTCGGTCGAGACGCGGGCACGCGCTGAGGACGCGTGACCCAGGTCGAACGCGAGCCGGTACGGCTCGCCGACCACCGCCTCGCCGGGGGCGCTCACCACGCGGAGCGTGGGCGGCGGCCCCAGGACGTCGACCTGACCCGAGGCGCGGGACCTGGTGCCGTCCAAGCCGTCGACGACGACGGTGATCCGAGCGCGCCCCGGCGCGCGCGGGTACCAGGTCGTGGAGTCCTCGCCGTCGGTGGCTCGGATCCGGTCGACGAACGGCGGACCCTGGGAGGGGGTGACCCGCACCGTCACCCGGCGGGCGTTCTGCACGGAGAACCCGACCTCGACGGGGCGCCCGACGAGCACCGGCGCCGGGGGCGTCAGGACCTGCACCAGTGGAGGCTGGTTGAGAGCCTGCCGGAGCGCACTCTGGATGTCGGGGCCGAGACCCGCGTTGCCGTTGAGGTAGGCGGTGACCCCCAGCAGCCGGGCGGCACCGGCGCCACGGGACCCCTCGTACAGGCTCTGCAGCTGGAGCACGCCCTGCGGCGTGAGCAGGATCCGGGGGCGACCGAGGAGCACCGAGCTCAGCGACGACGCCGTGAGGTCGCGGATCTCGAGGTTGCGCAGGCCGAGCAGGTTCCGGACACGGGGCTGCGCGAAGACCAGCCGGCTCACCTGCGCCGGGCCGAGGTTGACCGGGTCCCGCGTGAGGAGCCGGGAGCCGAGTCGTGGTCGGCCGTCCTCACCGATCCAGCCGCTCAGGCTGGCGACGAGATTCTGGCCGCGCGCGGGTGAGAAGTAGGTCTGGCGAACCAGCCGCGGTGACTGCTCGCCGGCGGGCACGGTGTAGACGGTCCCGGTCTCCAGCCGTAGCCGCAGGTCGTCCTCGTCGTCCTCGTCGAAGTCGACGTCGCCCGCGACGTCGATGGGCCCGGAGAGGGCCAGTGGCCGCGACCAGACGTCGGACTCGCTGGCGAACACCGAGGCATCGGTGTCGTGGAAGCGCTCGTACGCCGTGGCCTGGGCCTCGAAGAGGGCCGTGGGGTAGCGCAGCTGCCGGTGCAGGGGATCGGGCAGCTCGCTCAAGGGCCGCAGCAGGCTCGGGAAGACGTCCTGCCAGGCTCGGATGAGCGGGTCCTCCGGATCGGCGACATACATGGAGACGGTGCCGTCGAAGGCATCGACCGTCGCGACGACCGATCCCCGGACGTAGTTCACGCTGCCGTCTCCGAGCGGCACGGCCTCGGCGTAGGGGAAGCTGCCCGACGTCGTCATGCCGTGGGCGAGGTAGACCACCCGGCCGCCGCTCTGGACGGGTGAGGCGGACTCCTCCCAGGTCAGGAACGGCGCGAGCACCTCGAGTCGCTCGTGCACGTCCCGGTGCATCAGCAGGCGCGACGCCGGAGTGAGGTCGTCGGAGAGCAGCAGCTCCTTGCTGCCGAGGGCGAGGGCGAACACGAGCTTCCGCTTCCAGTCCGACAGAGCTATGCCCCCCGAGCCCTCGTAGTGGTAGGGACCCTCGGCGCGGGGCGAGGTGGGCGGGAAGTCGACCTCGGGACGACGCGTGTCGGCGAGCACCCAGCCGGGATCGGCGATCCGCGGATCCAGCACGGGGGTGAGCAGGGCCAGCGCTCCGGCGCCACCGCCGTGGCCGGGTCCCTCGTCCTCGGTCGGCTGCTCGACGCCGGCGAGGTTGCCGAAGTACAGCCGCGGTTCCTTCACCCCCGAGCCGGCGTCGAGCACGCGGGGTTGGCGGCGCTCGTCGACGGCGCTCGCCGACATCCGCACCAGGCCGAGACCGTGGGTGTAGGCGAGCCGGTCGTTCTCCCAGCTGCCGGTGGAGTCGTCCTCCGACGACGGGTCCAGCTCCCGGGCCCCCACCACGGTCAGCTGCGGCTCGCCGTCGACGGTCCTCACGTCCAGGGCCGGCTCGTCGGGCCTGAAGTAGGGCGGGTCCGCGACGAGCTCGCGCATTCGGGCTCCCAGGATGTAGTTGTCCCAGGTCGCGACCCGGTCGAGGCGCCGGCGCGTGGCCGCGTAGTCGGCGGCGTCGGGTGAGGGGTCGGGCTCGTAGGCCTCCGTCTGGATGCCGCTCAGTCCGAGCGCTGCGCGCGTCGCCGTGATCGAGTCGGCCAGGTGCTGCTGCTCGCTCAGCAGCGGGTTGGGATCGACGACGTACCTCTGGACGACGGCAGGCAGCACGGTGGTGGCCAGTGCCGTGATCGCCACGACCACGCCCGCGACGGCGCCGAGCCACGGCCGAGCCCGCGGCCGCACCCTGATCCGGACGACCGGGGTGAGCAGGAGCAGGACCCCGAGCGCGGCGGTCAGGACCACGAGCACCTCGATCACGGGATCACGGACGGCGAGGTCGACGTAGTTGGCCCCGGCGAAGGTCCGTCCCCCGGGGGTCGGTTGCGACAGCTCCAGCAGATACGTCTCCAGGTGCAGTCGCCAGCTCGTGGCGAGCAGGAACAGCCCCGCCAGCAGGCCGAGGTGTCCTCTGGCGGCAGTCCTGGCGCGGAGCGGGCGGAGCGTCACGCTCCCGGTGGCGACGCGGACGACCACCGAGAGCAGGGTGGTGACGACGACCAGCGACAGCACGAGCTGCACCACCTCGAGGAGCAGCGGGAGCGTGAACACGAAGAACGCGACGTCCTGGCCGTGGACGGGGTCCGCGAGGCCGAAGGGTCTCCGGTGACGCCACAGGGCCACCAGCTGCCAGTGGTCCTCGGCCCGCGCGGCGAAGAGGTTGGCCACCACGACGGTGACGACCGAGGTGGCGACGGAGCGGCCAGTGCTTCTCGGGGTGCTCGAGCCGACGAACGACGCCGCGAGGTTGGCGCCGAGGAACACCGACGCCACGGCCAGGACGACGAGGTGGATGGCCAGGCGCTGGGTCACCAGCGAGCGGAACATGTCCTGCTGCCCGAGCTCGGCGTACCACAGCGACGTCGGCATGACCCTGGCCGAGACGTACGCGGCCAGGACGGGTGTGCCGAGGACGAGGAGTACCGCGGCTGCGCGGACCCGGGGCCGCAGCAGCAACGGTCGGGCCCGGCCCGGCAGCTCGCCCTCCACCGGCTCGCTGAGGTCCTCCCAGCCGAGGTCGTGCGGGGCCTCCGGCTCCGCGCTCGGCTCGGCCGTCGGTGGAGCGCTGGTCTGGACCGGTGGGGTCGGGTGCGCGCCCGGTCGCCGCCGGGCACCATCGAGCCGTCCGAACTCGTCCAGGAAGGCCACGACGGAGTCCTCGTCGACGACCCAGACCTCGCGCGCCCCCCACGCGCGCTTGTGACCGCGCAGCTCCCCCTTGCGCAACAGGGTCCTGACGGTCTGCGGGCTGGTCCCGAGCACCTCGGCCGCCTCGGCCACGGAGAGGTCCTCCACCTCTGGAGGCTAGGGACCTGCTTTCTCACTGGCAATCGATCCTGGGAAAGGACCGGAAAGTCCCCAAATTGGGTGGCGAGCCGAGCGTGGCGAGAGGCCCCGGTGCTTTCCCAGACGCTGCGTGCCGTCCCGGGCACCCGTAGGACGTGGTTTCGCTGAGGTCGGTGCTCTCGCGCGAACCCCGCACGAAACCGCAGGAGCCCGCTCTGCTGCGCGGTCCGGCTCGAGAAGCCTGGGAGACGGCAGGGCCCGAGACCGGTGGTGGTGGCGGGCAGGTCCGGGAGGCCCCTGCTCCGTCGGTCTCGGCGGCCGGCACGTTCCGACGGTGGACACCGCTGCTGGGCCCGGGGTCCCGCCCACGCCTGCCGCGTTCTTCGACGAGCACGGGACACGTGCTCGGGTAGTTTCGCGACGTGGCGACGACATCGCCGAAGCGACGGATCACGAGCCACGTGCTCGGCTCCTTGGTGGCCGGACTGGGATGGTTCGGCCTGAGCGCCACGGTGATCTCCGGGCTGCCCCAGGTACCAGGTGTCGCCGTGGCGCTGCTCGGTGCCGACATCGTGCTGGTCGTGGTCCTCGCGCGTCGGCTCGATCTCCCGATCGCGATCACCGTCGGAGTGGCCAGCGCCGTGGCCCTGGACTGGTACGCCATCCCGCCGACCCATCGCAACCTGATGCCGGACGCCAGCAACACCCTGGCGCTGGGGTCCTACCTCCTGATGGGGTCCTTGCTCGGCGAGCTCGCAGTGCGCGCCCGGCAGCGGGCGGTGGACGCCGAGTCCGCGAGGCTGGAGCTCGAGGGTGAGCAGGCCGCCCTGCGCCGGGTGGCGACGCTCGTCGCACGCGAGACACCGTCCGCGGAGGTCTTTGCGCGGGTGACCGAGGAGGTCGGCCGCATCCTCGGCGTCGACCTGGCGCTGATGCTGCGCTACGAGACTGACGCCACGGCCACGGTCGTGGCCTCGTGGAGCAACGACCTGCCGTGGCTGGCGAGCGGTACCAGGCTGGTGCCCGACGGCGACAGCATCGCGGCGCGCGTACGGGACACCGGTACCTCGGCCGCCATCGCGGACTTCGCGCAGGTCACCGGTGAGCTCGCAGAGGTCCTGCGCGGCTACGGGGTGCGGGCCAGCGTCGGCAGCCCGATCATGGTGGCCGGTGGGGTCTGGGGGGCCCTGGTGGCGGCGTCCACGACGCGCAGCCTTCCCGACGACGGGGGGTCCCGGCTCAGCGAGTTCACCGAGCTCGTGGCCAGCGCCGTGGCCAACGCACACTCACGCACCGAGCTCAACGACTCCCGCCGGAGGATCGTGGCTGCCGGTGACGAGGCCAGACGTCTGATCGAGCGCGACCTGCACGACGGAGTGCAGCAACGCCTGGTCTCGCTCGCTCTCGGCGTGCGCCTGGTCCGTGACCTGGTTCGGGACGGAGAGGACGCGCGCGCGCACCTGGAGGCCATCGAGTCGGAGCTGACCGGCACCATGGAGGAGCTGCGCGAGCTGTCCCACGGCATTCACCCGGCGATCCTGTCCGAGGGCGGCCTCCGCCCCGCGGTGGCCGCCCTGGCCCGTCGCTCAGCCCTCCCCGTCGAGGTGGTGGTCTCGGGCACGGCTCACCGTGCCCCGGCCGAGGTCGAGGTCGCGGTGTACTTCGTGGCGGCTGAGACGCTCAGCAACGTCGCGAAGCATGCGGCCGCGAGCTCGGTGCGGCTGGAGCTGGCACTCGAGCCGCACCACGCTCTGCTGGTCGTCACCGACGACGGCCGCGGCGGGGCTGACCTCGGCGCCGGGACCGGGCTGGTCGGACTCGCCGACCGCGTCCACGCACTGGGTGGGGACCTCGAGCTGTCGAGTCCGCGGGGTCAGGGAACGACGCTACGCGTCCGGGTGCCCTGGGTCGGTCAGCCGGGAGACGCCGTCCAGGATCAGCCGGAGGGCTCCACCTGACAGCTGCTCCTTGGGGAGGAACCCGGCCGCGCCGCTCCCCGGCAGCAGCTCCCGCACCTCGTTCTCGCCGTGGGTCGACATCAGCACCACGACCGGACGGTTCGCCGGCGCGGTGGCGGCGATCCGACGCGCCACCTCGAGGCCGCTCTCGGAACCGAGGTGGAGGTCGACCAGGACCACGTCGGGGTCGGCCTCCTGCACCAGAGCGAGCGCATCGACCACGGTCCCGGCGACCCCGGCGACCTCGATCGTGTCCCGGGCCAGCACCCGGCTCGCCAGGTCCCTGAAGGGGGCGCTGTCGTCGACGATCACCACGCGGAGGGTCACACGTCCAGTGTCGAGGATCGCTGCGGCGGCGCCATTCCCGCTAGCGGGAAGAGGCCGCAGCGCCGCCCAGGCCCGTCGGCCCGCGGCCACGGTGGTGTGCACCGGGACGATGCCGCCCCACACCGGACCACCCAGCGGCCACAGCAGCGTGAGGACGAAGCCCAGCGGCCCGAGCTCGCACCCCTGGAGCATGGCCGCGACCGCGACGACGTGGGCGACCAGGACCTCCGAACCGGGGACGGCTGTGGCCAGGGCGTCTCCTCCGTGGGAGAGAGCCGCGCCGGCGAAGTTCTCGGCGGACTCACCCGCGAGCTGTTCGAGGACGATCCGGGCGATCGTCGCACCGGCGCCGCCGACGGGCACGCCCCAGAGGCCGAGGGACTGTGCTGACGCTGCTGATGCGAACGATGCGGTGACCATGACGGGCTCCGAACGAGCTGGAGGAACTGGACGCGTCCAGCCTCGCCGTGGTTCCCCTCGAGCGCGTCGCCGCTGCCCTCACTGTCGAGGCCCGGTCCGCCTCACCCCATGAGTTCCCGCTGGCCGGGGGGTCAGCGGGACCCGAGGTAGGTGATGACCGCCAGCACCCGACGGTGATCAGCCGGGGTGTCGTCCAGCCGCAGCTTCTGCATGACGCTCTTGACGTGCTTCTCCACCGTGCCCTCGGTCACCCAGAGACGTTCGCCGATGCCGGCGTTGGAGCGCCCCTGGGCCATCAGGTCCAGCACCTCGCGCTCCCGAGGGCTCAGGGCGTCGAGCGGGTCCTCGTGCCGGCGTGCGGCGAAGAGCTCCTGCACCAGCGCCGGGTCCACGACCGAGCCGCCGCGGGCCACGCGCCGGACCGTGTCGATGAAGTCCTCGGCGTCCACGACCCGATGCTTGAGCAGGTATCCGACACCGCCACCGGCGGTCAGCAGGGTGGTCGCGTGGTCCACCTCGACGTGCGCACTCAGGACCAGCACGGCCACGTCGGGGTGCTCGCGCCTGATCGTGTCGGCGGCCTCCAGTCCCTCGACCGTCTGGGACGGCGGCATCCGGATGTCGGTCAGAGCCAGGTCCGGGCGCTCGCCGCGGACCAGTCGCAGCAGCTCGTCCCGGTCGCCGGCCTCGCCGACGACCTCCATCCCGGCGCGCTCCAGGACGCTGACCAGCCCGGCTCGAAGGAGCACGTCGTCCTCGGCGACCACGACCCGCAGCGGCGGTCCCGGACTCTCGTTGGCACCGCGCGGGGTCGTCACGGTTCGAGTATGGACCGTCAGTGCGGCGGGAGCGACCCGCTGAGGCGTTCGTGCCGCTCTGCGCTCGAGGCGTTGAGCCCGACGATCTCGACGGTCGTCCCGCGGCGCTCGTACTTCGTCGTGATCGCGTCGAGGGCGGCGACCGTCGAGGCGTCCCAGACGTGGCTCTCACTGAGGTCGATGACGACCCGGTCGGGGTCCTCGGCGTAGTCGAACTGCGTGTAGAGGTCGTTGCTCGAGGCGAAGAACAGCTCGCCCGTGACGCGGTAGACGGCGGTGGCACGACCGTGCTCGTCCTCCACCAGCTCGCGGTGGGTCTCGGTCAGGTGGGCGACACGGCGGGCGAAGAGCGTCATCGCGACCAGGACGCCGACGACGACGCCGATGGCCAGGTTGTGGGTGGCGACGGTGACCACCACGGTCGCGACCATGACGATGGTCTCCGACCGCGGCATCCGGCGCAACGTCGCAGGGCGGATGCTGTGCCAGTCGAAGGTGCCGACCGAGACCATCACCATCACCGCGACCAGCGCCGCCATCGGGATCAGGGCGACGACGTCCCCGAAGCCCACGACCAGCACCAGCAGGAAGAGGCCGGCGAGGAAGGTCGAGACGCGGGTGCGGGCGCCCGAGGCCTTCACGTTGATCATCGTCTGGCCGATCATCGCGCAGCCGCCCATGCCGCCGAAGAAGCCGGTGATGACGTTGGCGGCGCCCTGGCCCCAGGCCTCGCGGGTCTTGTCGGACCGGGTGTCGGTGACGTCGTCGACCAGCTTGGCGGTCAGCAGCGACTCGAGCAGCCCGACCAGCGCCATCGCCACGGCGTACGGCGCGATGATGCGCAGCGTGTCGAGGGTGAGCGGGACGTCGGGCACGAACAGCGAGGGCAGGCTGTCGGGCAGGGCGCCCTCGTCGCCGACGTCGGGCAGGGCGAGACCGGCCGCGAGCGTGAACGCGGTCAGGGCGACGATGGCCACGAGGGGTGACGGCACGGCCCGGGTCACGCGGGGGAGCAGCACGATGACGGCGATGCCGATGGCGACGAGCGGGTAGACCAGCCACGGCACGCCGACCAGGTGCGGCACCTGGGCCCAGAAGATGAGGATCGCCAGCGCGTTGACGAAGCCGACCATGACCGAGCGCGGCACGAACCGCATCAGCCGGGCAACGCCGGCCACGCCCAGTGCGACCTGCAGCAGGCCGCCGAGCAGCACGGTGGCGACGAGGTAGTCCATGCCGTAGGTGCGCGCGACGGGGGCGATGACCAGCGCGATCGCACCGGTGGCCGCCGAGATCATCGCCGGCCGGCCGCCGAGGAAGGCGATCGAGACGGCCATCGTGAAGGAGGCGAAGAGGCCGACCCGGGGGTCGACGCCGGCGATGATCGAGAACGAGATCGCCTCGGGGATCAGGGCGAGGGCGACGACGAGGCCGGCCAGGACCTCGGTGCGCAGCAGGCGTGGGCTGCGGAGGGTCTCGCGGACGGTGGGGGCGTGGCTGGTCACGTGTCACCACTCAACCTCACGCAGCGTGAGGGTTGCCAATCGGCGGCGCGTGACAGGCTGCCTTCGTGAGCAAGGACACCACCCCGCGCACCATGCACATCGGCGAGGTCGCCGAGCGCACCGAGCTGTCGCTGCGCAGCCTGCGCCACTGGGACGAGGTCGGGCTGCTGCGTCCCTCGGCCCGCACCGAGGGCGGCTTCCGCCTCTACACCGAGCAGGACGTCGAGAAGATCCTGCTGATCCGCCGGATGAAGCCGCTCGGTTTCACCCTCGAGGAGATGGCCCGGGCCATACGTGACATCGAGACGGTGCTCGACGACGGGCCCGACACCGGGCCCGCGCGCGAGCGGCTGGCCGAGGTGCTCGCCGACGCCGCCACCCGCCGCGAGAAGCTGGAGCGGCAGCTGGCCATGGCCGACGAGTTCCTCGAGGTGCTGGGGGAACGGCTCGCACGCCGGGGCTGACCCGTCAGCGTCGGCGGGAGCGCACGCCGAAGAGAAGCGCGGCGAGGGCCGCGGCGACCACGGAGCCGAGGAGCACCCCGACCTTGGCCTGGTCGCCGAGCGGGCCCGTGGCCCCGTAGGCGAGCTCGCCGACCAGGAGCGAGACGGTGAAGCCGATGCCGGCGAGGAGGCTGACCCCGGTCAGGTCGGGCCAGCGCAGCTGGGGGTCGAGGTCGACACCGGACAGCCGGGTGACCAGGAAGGTCGCGCCCAGGATGCCCACCGTCTTGCCGACGACGAGCGCCACCATGATGCCCGCCGCCACGGGGCTGGCGGCCTCGCTGACGAGGCCGTCGAGACCTGCGACCGCGACGCCCGCCGCGAAGAAGGCGAACAGCGGGACCGCCACGCACGCCGACCAGGGCTTGAGCCCGTGCTCGAGCCGGGTGGCCGGCCCGAGGTCGGCGGCCGCCGCCAGCCCGTCATCGCTGCGGTCCGTGACCGGCCCGGCGAACACCGGGACCGTGAGCGCCAGCGCGACGCCGGCGATGGTGGCGTGCACCCCCGAGGCGTGGACCAGCGTCCAGGTGGTCAGCGCGAGGGCGACCAGCAGCCACGGCGACGGGAGGCGGCGTACGGCGAGCGCGAACGCGGCCGTGCCCGCCCCGCCGAGCAGGAGCATCGCCCCGTCGAGCCCGCTGGCGTAGCCGACGGCGATGATGGTGATCGCGATGAGGTCGTCGACGACGGCGAGGGTCAGTAGGAAGGTGCGCACCGCCACCGGCACCCGCGGCGCGACGACCGCGAGGACGGCGAGGGCGAAGGCGATGTCGGTCGCGGCCGGGACCGCCCAGCCGACGAGGGCGTCGGCGTCACCGCCGGTGAGGGTCACCACGGACACGAACAGCAGCACCGGCACGACCACGCCGCCCGCCGCGGCGACGACCGGGACCAGCGCACGACGGGGGTCGCGCAGGTCTCCGGCCACGAGCTCGCGCTTGAGCTCCAGCCCGACCACGAAGAAGAACAGGGCCAGCAGGCCGTCGGCCGTCCACGCCCCGAGACTGAGGTCGAGGTGCAGCGCGGCCGGGCCGACGGTCAGGTCGCGGAGCGCGGTGTAGGTGCCGCTCAGCGGCGAGTTGGCGGCGACCAGCGCCAGGACGGTGGCGCCGAGCAGGAGCAGGCCACCCGCGGGCTCGCTGTGCATCCACGCGGGGACGTGGGACCTCGGGCCAGGGTCGGGGGGGGCGGGCTCGGAGGGGACGGAACGGGAGGAGGTGTGCGACATCGGCAGATCCAGACGTGGGACCGCAGGCGCGGTCGGGGCGGCACGGACGCTGGGAGGCCGTCCCGTGGGTGATCTGCGGGACGGCTCAGGCCACGGGCCGCGGGCACCCGGCCTGCAGCGCACCCCAGGTCGACACGTAGCCGTTGGTGCCGGTCGCCGAGGAGGTCGTGCCGCGTCCCACCACGGGCACGTCGGCAGGCGCCGGACGAGTCGTGGTGGAGGGCATGAGACCGATTCTAGTGGCCCGACGGGCACCTGCCTCATCCCCGCACCGATCGTCCCCGCCGCGTGGGGCCGGGTGTCGGGGGGTCCTCGCTAGCGTGGAGGTGATGACGAACCGACTCGCGAGCGCCACGTCGCCCTACCTGCTCCAGCACGCCGACAACCCGGTCGACTGGTGGGAGTGGGGAAGCGGCGCCTTCGAGGAGGCGCGCCGGCGCGACGTCCCGGTGCTCCTCAGCGTGGGTTACGCCGCGTGCCACTGGTGCCACGTCATGGCCCACGAGTCGTTCGAGGACGACGCCACCGCGGCCTACCTCAACGACCACTTCGTCAGCATCAAGGTCGACCGCGAGGAGCGGCCCGACGTCGATGCGGTCTACATGAACGCGACGACCGCGATGACCGGCCACGGCGGCTGGCCGATGACGTGCGTGCTCGACCACGACGGCAACCCCTTCTTCGCCGGCACCTACTTCCCCGACCAGCCCCGGCACGGCCAGCCGAGCTTCCGCCAGGTGCTCGGCGCGATGGTCGACGCGTGGGACAACCGCGCCGACGACGTACGACGGGTCGCGGCCAACCTGCGCGACCACCTGCGGCAGCCGCTCGCGGCGGCGCCCGCCCCGGTCGGCCGCGACATCGTCGAGCGGGCCGTCGCGCTGCTCGCCCGTGACTTCGACGCCGACCGCGGCGGCTTCGGCGGAGCGCCGAAGTTCCCGCCGTCGATGGTGCTGTCGTTCCTGCTGCGTGAGGGGTCCGGGCCCGCGCGCGACATGGCCGCCCGCACCCTGGAGGCCATGGCGAGGGGCGGCATCCACGACCAGCTCTCCGGGGGCTTCGCGCGCTACAGCGTCGACGCCGACTGGGTCGTGCCCCACTTCGAGAAGATGCTCTACGACAACGCGTTGTTGCTGCGGGCCAACGCCGAGTGGGGCACCGACCTCGGCGTGTGGGCGGCCGAGGGCATCGCCGACTTCCTGATGACCGAGCTGCGCACGACCGAGGGCGGGTTCGCGTCCGCGCTGGACGCCGACTCCGAGGGCGCCGAGGGCACCTACTACGTGTGGACCCCGGCCCAGCTCACCGCCGTGCTCGGACCCGACGACGGTCCGTGGGCGGCCCGCTGGCTCGGCGTCACCGAGGCCGGGACCTTCGAGCAGGGGACCTCCGTCCTCCAGCTGCGCGAGGACCCGGACGACCTCGTGCGCTGGTTCGACGTCCAGCGCCGGCTCCGGGCCGCACGCGGCGAGCGCGAGCGACCCGCCCGCGACGACAAGGTCGTCGCCGCGTGGAACGGACTCGCGATCAGCGGCCTGTGCGTCGCCGGAACCCTGCTCGAGCAAGGCTCCTACGTCGACGCGGCGGTGGCTGCCGGGGAGCTCCTGTGGGACGTGCACGTCGTGGACGGGCGGCTGCGCCGGGTGTCGCGCGACGGCAGGGTCGGCGCCCCGGCCGGCGTGCTGGAGGACCACGGGTGCGTGGCGTCGGGCTTCCTCGACCTGCTCCAGGCGACCGGCGACCCGGTGTGGCTGACCCGCGCGGAGGCCGTCCTCGACGTGGCGCTCACGCACTTCACGGCGGGGGACGGCGGCTTCCACGACACGGCGGACGACGCCGAGGCCCTGGTCGCCCGGCCGCGTGACCCCTCCGACAACGCCTCGCCGAGCGGGACCTCCGCGATGGTCCACGCGCTCGCGACCCACGCCGCGCTGACCGGCTCGGGCCGCCACCGGGACGCCGCCGAGGCCGCGCTGGCCTCGGTCGCAGCGCTGTGCGAGAAGGCCCCCCGCTTCGCCGGCTGGTCGCTGGCGGCGGCGGTGCCGATGCTCGACGGGCCGGAGGAGGTCGCGGTCGTGGGACCGCCGGGTCCGGAGCGCGACGCCCTCGCGCTGGCCGCCCGGCGCCGGCTCGGCGCGGTCGTGGTCGTCGCCGACGGCGAGTCGAACGCGGTCCCGCTGCTGGTCGGCCGGGTCCCGGTCGAGGGCCGCCCGGCGGCGTACGTCTGCCGGGGGTTCGTCTGCGAGCGACCGGTCACCGACCCGACCCAGCTGTAACGCCGGGTTGCGGCTTGTTCCCCCCACGCCATACCACCGGGGGAACAAGCCACAACCCGGCGTTACAAGCCGCTCCGCTGTCCCCGCGCGGTGCCAGAGTGAGGCCATGCAGGTCTCTCGGGTGACGCCCCAGCTCCACCGGTTCCACGACGGGGGTACGCCGAGCGAGCCGCCCGACCGTGGCGCCGCCCCGCGGATCGTGCTCGAGCGGCTGACCGAGCGCGGTGCGGAGGAGTTCCGCCTCGAGCGCCGGATCGGCTACGACGACCGCGAGCTCGGCGAGCTGCTGGTTCCGGCCGACGGCGCCTTCCGCACCGACCTGACGTCGGTCCCGTGGCTGTTCACCTGGCTGGTCCCCAAGACCGGCGCCCACCTGCCCGCCGCACTGCTCCACGACGGCCTGGTCGGCGGCGCCGACGGCCCGGCGTCCTACGTCTCGACCGAGGGCCACGTCGTCCACCGCGACGTCGCAGACCGGGTGTTCCGCGACGCGATGGCCGACACCGGCACCGGTCCGGTGCGCCGCTGGCTGGTGTGGACGGCCGTGGCGACGGCCACGATCTTCGTCGGCAGCGGCGGCTGGTCGCGCGCGCGGACGTGGGCCCACCGCGTCGCCGCGGCCACGACCATCGCGGTCGTGGTCGTCGTCGGCACCCTGGCCACGGTCGACCTGCTCGACGCCGGCGTCGCGCTTCCGTGGATGGGCGAGCGGCCCTGGTGGAGCGAGCTGGTCGGCGGCGCGGCGGGTGCGGTGGCGATCCCCTTCCTGCTCGGCCTGGCATGGGGCCGGTTCCGGGTGGCGGGCGCCGTCCTGGGGGTGCTGCTCGCGCTGCTGCTCCACGTGACCGTGGCGCTGCTGCTGCTCACCGGCCTCTACCAGGCCGTCGAGCGGCTCGCCCGCGCCTCACCCACGCTGGGCGCCGTGCTGGGCGGCAGCGCCGTGGCCGCCGCGTTGATGGTGTTCGCGACCTACGCGCTCTTCTGACCCAGGCCCATCTCGAGGAGGAGCCGCGCGGCGAAGGTGTCCGACGGCAGGTCGCGCAGGAGCAGGTCGAGGCCGGTGTGGAAGGCGACGGCGACCAGCCCGAGCGCCAGCGCGCCGACCGCGGCGGAGCGGAGCCGGCCCTGCGCGACCGTCTCGCGCCGTACGGCGAGGTCACGGGCCCGGTGGAGCCAGCCGGCGAGGGACGCGGCGACGACGGCGGAGACGACGCTGGCGAAGGCCGCACCGACGATGCTCCCGAGCAGGCCGAGGCGGTCGCTGAGCGCGGCCGCCGTCGCGGCGGCGACCGAGCCACCGACCAGCTGCGGCACGGAGAGGTCGATGGTGCGGGTGCGTTCGTGGGTGGGGGACTCGTGCGTGGGCATCGGAGGTAGGACGAACGCGACCCCCTCGCGGATTCCCGTCGTGAGCGGACTCACGTGGGACGCAGGCTCAGCGCAGGGAGTAGGTCGCCAGCGACACGCCGACGTAGTGGGTGACGAAGGCGAGGATCGTGAAGGTGTGGAAGACCTCGTGGAAGCCGAACCAGCGAGGGGACGGGTCGGGGAACTTCGTGCCGTAGACGAGTCCGCCGAGGGTGTAGAGGCCACCGCCCACGATGATGAGGACGATGACGGCGGTGCCGATGGCGTCGCCCAGCGACATCGCCCCGTCGATGAACCCGCCGAAGAAGAACACCGGCGCCCAGCCGAGCGCGATGTAGACCGGCGCGGAGAGCCACCGGGGGGCGCCCGCCCAGAAGAGCTTCATCAGGACGCCCGCGAGCGCTCCACCCCACGAGATCGACAACATCAGCCACTGGTCGCGGCCGTCGAGCAGCAGGATCGCGAACGGCGTGCACGACCCCGCGATCAGGACGTAGATGTTGGAGTGGTCGAAGCGCTTGAGGAAGCCGTGGACCCGCGGCGACCAGGTCCCGCGGTGGTAGATCGCGGAGACGGTGAAGAGCACCAGGGCAGAGGCCGCGAAGATCGTCGACCCCAGCCGCGTGGCCGCCGTCGGCGAGAGCACGATCAGCACGATGCCCGCGGCGAGCGTGAGCGGTGCGTTGACGAGGTGGAGCCACCCGCGCAGCTTCGGCTTCAGCTCGGCGGCCACCTCGGCAAGGTTGTCCGCGAGGTTGTCGAAGCCGTTCCGGACCTGCTCGCGCATGTCGACAAGGGTAGCGACGAGGGGGTCTACGCTGGACATCGTGGGGACGACCAGACGAGTGAAGGACGCCGTACGTCGGCGCCTCTACCCCGCCTACGAGGCTCGGATGGTCCGCTCGCTGCCCGCCGACAAGCTGCCCAAGCACGTCGGCGTCATGCTCGACGGCAACCGCCGCTGGGCCAAGGCGGTCGGGCGCGACACCGCCCACGGCCACCGCACCGGCGCGGCCAACATCGAGCCGCTGCTCGACTGGTGCGACGAGGTCGGCGTCGAGGTCGTCACGCTGTGGCTGCTCTCGACCGACAACCTCAACCGCGCCCACGAGGAGCTCGAGCCGCTGCTCGAGATCATCGAGGAGGCCGTCGCGACCCTCGCCGACGAGCGCCGCTGGCGCCTCCACCCGGTCGGCGCGCTCGACCTGCTGCCGGCGGCGACCGCGGCGCGGCTCAAGCAGGCCGAGGACGACACCCGCGACGTCGACGGCATCCTGGTCAACATCGCGGTGGGCTACGGCGGTCGCCGCGAGATCGCCGACGCCGTGCGCTCGTTGCTGACCGAGCACGCAGCGCTCGGCACGAGCCTCGAGGAGCTCGCGCAGCTGATCGACGTCGAGCACATCGCCGACCACCTCTACACCAAGGGCCAGCCCGACCCCGACCTCGTGATCCGGACCTCGGGCGAGCAGCGGCTCGGAGGCTTCCTCCTGTGGCAGAGCGCGAGGTCGGAGTTCTACTTCTGCGAGGCCTACTGGCCCGACTTCCGCCGCGTCGACTTCCTCCGCGCGATCCGGGCCTATGCCCAGCGCGAGCGTCGGTTGGGTCGCTGAGCGGACGTTACGCAGGCTTCACCCTGCGTTCGGGCGTGTCGCCCCGGATCGGCTCCCGGGCGGGCGTACTTTCCGAGTCATCGGCAGGTGGGGAAGCCGGCCGAACCGGGAGGCAGTTCGTGAGCAGTCACGACCGACACGCGTGGTGGAGATCCCGCCGCGCGCCAGGGGGCCGGCACTCCGGTCCACCGCGCTCTCCCCGGTCCACGTAGCAGGACAACACGGACCGGGCGAGGAGTGCGCGCGCCGGTCCCCGAGGGGTGACACCGTGCCCAACCAGGCCAGCAAGACCCAGGCGCCCGCCAGCTCGCGCAAGAAGACCCCGAGCACCTCAGCCCCCGCCAGCCGCACCTTCGTGCTCGACACGAGCGTGCTCCTGGCCGACCCGGCGGCGCTGCGGCGCTTCCACGAGCACCAGGTCGTGCTCCCGGTCGTGGTGATCACCGAGCTGGAGGGCAAGCGTCACCACCCCGAGCTGGGCTACTTCGCGCGCTCGGCGCTGCGGATGCTCGACGAGCTGCGGGTCTCCCACGGTCGCCTCGACGAGGCGGTGCCGATCGGCGACGAGGGCGGCACGGTGCGGGTCGAGCTCAACCACACCGACGCGGCGTCGCTGCCGAGCGGCTTCCGGCTGGGCGACAACGACACCCGGATCCTCGCGGTGGCGCGCAACCTCGCCAACGAGGGGCACGCGGTCACGCTGGTGTCGAAGGACCTCCCGCTGCGGATCAAGGCCTCCGCCGTCGGGCTGCCCGCGGAGGAGTACAAGGCCGAGGCGGTCAGCGACTCCGACACCGGCTACACCGGCATGTCCGAGCTCGACGTGACCGCGGCCGACCTCGACGAGCTCTACGACGACGGCACCCTCGACCTCGACGCCGCGCGCGACCTGCCCTGCCACTCCGGGTTGGTCCTGCTCTCCGAGCGCGGCACGGCGCTGGGCCGGGTCGGCCCGGACAAGCTGGTCCACCTCGTGCGCGGGGATCGGGAGGCGTTCGGGATCCACGGCCGCTCCGCCGAGCAGCGGATCGCGCTGGAGATGTTGCTCGACCCCGAGGTCGGCATCGTCTCGCTCGGTGGCCGGGCCGGCACGGGCAAGTCGGCACTGGCGCTCTGCGCCGGCCTCGAGGCCGTGCTCGAGCGCGGGCAGCACAAGAAGGTCGTGGTCTTCCGGCCGCTCTTCGCCGTGGGCGGCCAGGAGCTCGGCTACCTCCCCGGGTCCGAGGCGGAGAAGATGGGGCCGTGGGCCCAGGCGGTCTTCGACACCCTCGGCGCGATGGCCTCGCGCGACGTCATCGACGAGGTGCTGGCCCGCGACATGCTCGAGGTGCTCCCGCTGACCCACATCCGCGGCCGCTCGCTCCACGACGCCTTCGTCATCGTCGACGAGGCCCAGTCGCTCGAGCGCAACGTGCTGCTGACGGTGCTCTCGCGGATCGGTGCCAACTCGAAGGTGGTGCTGACCCACGACGTGGCCCAGCGCGACAACCTGAGGGTCGGCCGCCACGACGGCATCGTGGCCGTGGTCGAGAAGCTCAAGGGGCACCCGCTGTTCAGCCACACCACGCTGACCCGAAGCGAGCGCTCGCCGATCGCCGCCCTGGTGACCGAGATGCTGGAGAACGTCACGCTCTGACGCGCGTCCTACGCCGGCCCGGGGTCCGTGACCCGGGGCCGGCGTGACGTGTGTGACCTGTGGTGCTGGTGTGCTGGTGTGTGATCCAGATTTCACGCATTTCCGCGGCGTTCGGTTTGCATCAGCCACCTGCCTCCTGCAGGGTGGCTCGTGATCAATTCGTGACCTTGGCGGATCGGGCCCCCGAGGAGCTCACGGAGCCGGGTGCCTGCACCCCCCCGCACCACCGCAGCACTCGACCCTGTCGTCTACCCCCGATATACCTCCCCATGCCCCTGTCGAAGTCCCGCCGTACGCCCAGGTACGCCCCCAAGCACCGCACCGTCCGTGAGCGCACGCTCGCCCAGCAGGCGCAGCGCACGGTCGTGCGCAACGCCGCTGTGCTCTCGACCGCCGCCGTGGCCGCCACCGGTGTGGTCGTCGCGGGCGGGGTCGTCAACGGTGACGACGTCACCGCCGCGACCATGAGCTCGTCGGTCGACGACGCCACGACGGAGCCCCTGACCCGGGCCGAGCTCGACGAGGGCCGTGACCTGCTGTCGCGCTCGGACAGCCGCGACCGCAAGGACGAGGTCAAGGAGGCCTCCCTCGACCAGTCGCAGGGCGGTGCCGTCACCGGCAGCGAGAACCTCGACGCCTCCGACCCCCGTGACATCGCGCGAGCCCTGCTGCCCGAGTACGGCTTCTCCGCCGACCAGTTCAGCTGCCTCGACGCGCTCTACGTCAGCGAGAGCAACTGGCGCGTCGACGCCGACAACCCGTCGTCCTCGGCCTACGGCATCCCGCAGGCGCTGACCGAGACCCACGACATGCCCGCGGGCTACTTCACGTCGGCCGAGGTCCAGATCCGCTGGGGTCTCGACTACATCCAGGACTCCTACGGCTCGCCGTGCAGCGCGTGGGAGTTCAAGCAGTCCAACAACTGGTACTGACGCAGGAGGTCCGGTCCGGGGGTGGTCAGGTCAGGGTCTGCGACCTAGACTCCGGGGCGCAGCAGCCCACTCGGTAGCCCCCCGACCGACGAAGGACCCCCCCATGACTCGCACCCCCCTGCGAGTGATCTGCGGCATCGCCGCGGCGCTCGCCACCACGCTCGCCACCGTCATCGCCCTCGTGGCCCTCGGCCCGGCCGCCACGGCCGACCAGCCCGAGGGCTACGGCCCGATCCACCCGTTCGACGACTCGATCATGCCGGACGACGGCCCCCAGCCGAAGGTGACCGGCCACCAGGCGCTCATCCTCCGCACCACCCACGGCTACCGCTTCATCTCCGGGGCCCAGGGCGCGCGGCTCCGGATCAAGGTCGTGGGCGACCGGCTGCGCTTCCGCGACACCGGCCTGTGGTCGTGGAAGTCGCTGCCTGACTCCTGCCGGAAGGTCCGGGTCAGCCCGGGCAAGGCCGCCTCCTGCGCCATCCCCGACGGGGCCAGCACCGACGACCCGGTCCTCCTCGAGATCCGTCCCCGCCTCGGCAACGACCGCGTCGACGGACGCGGACTGCCCGCACGGTTCCAGATGGCGGTGCTCTCCGACGCCGGCCGCGACACGGTCTTCGGCGGTCGCGGCAACGACTACCTCGGCGGCGCGACGGACGGCGACCGGCTCTTCGGCGGTGCCGGCAAGGACTGGATCCGCGGTGGTGACGGACGCGACCGCATCAACGGCGGCATGCACGGCGACTGGCTGGTCGGCATGGCCGGCAAGGACCGGATCAAGGGCGGCGCCGGGGCCGACCGCGTCTTCAAGTGAGGATCGTCAGGGACGGGTCATCGACGCCACGTCGAGCGCGGCGTCGAGCTGCTCCTCGGTGAGCTCGCCACGCTCGACGTAGCCCATCGCCACCACGGTGTCGCGGATCGTGGCGCCGTCGGCCATGGCCTGCTTGGCGATCCTCGCCGACTCCTCGTAGCCGATCAGCCGGTTGAGCGGCGTGACGATCGAGGGTGACGACTCGGCATAGGCCCGCATCCGGTCGACGTCGGCGGTGATGCCGTCGACGCAGCGCTCGGCGAGCAGTCGGGTCGAGGTGGAGAGCAGGCGGACCGACTCGAGCACGTTGCGCGCGAGGACCGGCATCATCACGTTGAGCTCGAAGCTCCCCGAGGCCCCGGCCGCGGTCACGGTGGCGTCGTTGCCGACGACCTGGGCGCAGACCATCAGCGTCGCCTCCGGCAGCACCGGGTTGACCTTGCCGGGCATGATGCTCGACCCCGGCTGGAGGTCGGGCAGCCGGATCTCGGCCAGGCCCGTCGTCGGACCGCTGGCCATCCAGCGCAGGTCGTTGCAGATCTTGGTGAGGCCGACCGCGATCGTGCGCAGCACGCCGCTGAGCTCGACCAGCGAGTCGCGGGTCCCCTGCGCCTCGAAGTGGTCGCGGGCCTCCGTGAACGGCTGGCCCGACAGGTCCGAGAGCGCCGGGATCGCCGCCGCCGCGAAGCCTTCCGGGGTGTTGATCCCGGTGCCGACGGCGGTGCCTCCCAGGGGCAGCTCGCGCACGCGGGGGAGCACGGAGTCGAGCCGCTCGCCGGCGAGCGCCAGCGTGGCGGCGTACCCGCCGAGCTCCTGGCCGAGCATCACCGGCGTCGCGTCCATCAGGTGGGTGCGACCGGACTTCACGACGTCCGCGAGCTCCTCGGCCTTGGCGGCGAGGCTGTCGTGGAGCACCCGCAGCGCCGGCTGGAGGTCCTCGACGACCGCGAGCGTGGCGGCGACGTGGATCGCGGTGGGAAAGGTGTCGTTGCTCGACTGGCTGGCGTTGACGTGGTCGTTCGGGTGGACCTCAGTGCCGTCGGCCGCGGCGAGCGAGGCCAGTACCTCGTTCATGTTCATGTTGGAGCTGGTCCCCGACCCGGTCTGGAAGACGTCGACCGGGAAGTGGTCGCCGTGCTCACCGCTCGCGACGGCCCCGGCCGCCTCCTCGATGGCCCGGGCGCGTGCCTCGTCGATGACCCCGAGCTCGCGGTTGGCCCGCGCGGCTGCCTGCTTCACGAGGGCGAGCGCGCGGACGAGGCGCGGCTCGAGCGGGGTGCCGCTGATCGGGAAGTTCTCCACGGCACGCTGCGTCTGCGCCCGCCACAGGGCGTCGGCGGGCACCCGCACCTCGCCCATGGAGTCGTGCTCGGTCCGAAAGTCGTCGCTCACGCGTCGACCGTACCCACGAGCAGCCAGTAGTCCTCGTCACGGTCCTGGAGCCGCACCGGGTGGGGCACGGCGTCGACCTCGGTGAACACCTCTGCCAGCGCCCGCTGCAGGTCGTCGGCCTCGTCCATCGACCACACCACCACCGCCCCGCCCGGTCGCAGGACGCGGCGTACGTCGGTGAGGAAGGGCGTGCGGTAGAGCGCGGCGTTGGCGTCGTGGACGAGGTAGCCGGGTCCGTTGTCGACGTCGAGGAGCACCAGGTCGTAGGTCGCCTCACCGGCCTCGGCCAGCGCTGCGGCCACGTCGGCGACGACGACCCGGGCGCGGGCGTCGGCGAGCACGGAGGGGCCGTGGGGGACGGTGCCGTCGCGCATCCAGCCGACCAGCGCCTCCTCGATCTCGACGACGGTGCAGCGCTCCACGCGGAGGTCGGCGAGGACGCGGTGGGCGGTGAAGCCGAGACCGAGGCCGCCGACCAGCACCTCGCGGGGCTCGGCCACGAGGTCGAGCGCGGCGGCCGCCAGCGCCTCCTCGCTCGTGAACTCGGCGTTGTCCATCACGAACACGCCGTTCGCCCGGAGCTCCACGACCGGAGTCGCGCCCTCCTGCCGCCGCTCGCGCAGCACGAGCTCGCCGCGCGGGGACTCGGCGCGGGCGAGCTCGACGTAGTCCATCGGCTGGTCCACGGCGCACACGCTAGCCGGGCGGCTCGTCAACGATGGCGCTCGACGCAGGTCGACACGAGCGGGCCGGTGGTGGTGAAGCGGTCGCTGCAGGCCGGGTCACGCTGGGTGGTGCTGCTGGCGGCGGGGGTGATCGCGAGGATGGCTCCGACGACGGACGCTGCCACGACCAGGACGCCTGCTGGCGCTCGCCAGCCCGCTGTCGTCGGCACGTCTGCGGTAGCGGTGGACATGGGGGCCAGCCCTTCGTCGTCGGCCCCGGTTGAGCCGTGCTCGTCACACCTTTCCACTACCCGGGACAGAATGTCCAATGTTTGTCCAGACCTTCGGGTATCCTCGCAGTCATGTACACGGTGAGCAGGGCAGGTGTGCTCACGGGTGTCCCAGCCGCCACGCTGCGCAAGTGGGAGCAGCGCTACGGCGTCGTGGCGCCTGCGCGCACCGAAGGCAACTACCGCCTCTACGACGACGAGGCGATCCGACGGTTGAGCGCCATGCGCGACCTGGTCGACGCGGGCTGGTCGGCCCGTGACGCGGCGCGCCAGGTCCTCGACCGCACGAGTGTCTCCCCGCCCCGTCCGCAGGCCGGGGCGACCACCGGCGACCTCGGGGCGCTCACCCGCTGCGCCGTGGACTTCGACGCGCTCGGCCTCCACCGGCTCCTCGACGAGGAGCTCGCTGTCGGGGAGCCGACGGACGCCGTCGACGGATGGCTCCTGCCGTCCCTCGCGAAGCTCGGCGAGGCCTGGGCTCGCGGTGAGGTCAGTGTCGCGGGCGAGCACTTCGCAAGCGCCGCGGTGCAGCGCCGGCTCTCGCGCCTCTACGACGAGGTGCCGCCCGCGCCGGTCGACGCGCCGCGCATTGTCGTGGGGCTGCCGCGGGGCTCGCGCCACGAGCTGGGCGTCCTCGCCTTCGCCGTCGTCGCCCGGTCCCGGGGTCTCGACGTCACCTACCTCGGCAGCGACCTCCCGGTCGAGGCCTGGGTCGCCACGACGCGCGCGGTGGTCCCGCGGGCGGCGGTGGTGGGGGTGCCGCTCGTCGAGGACCTCCCCGCCGCCCGGGAGCTGGCCGGTGCGCTGGCCCCGCTGACGCAGGTCCTGCTCGGCGGCGCCTATCAGGACCGGGTCGAGGGGGTCGAGCCGTTGGGCCACCGCCCGGGGGCGGCCGCTGCCGACCTCGCCCTCCGCCTCCACGGCTGAGGTCGCCTCACCACCGGTCCGACACAGTGGACCCATGAGTCGTCACGACGAGCAGGACGGTCAGGTCTCGGAGGTCGGTAACCTCGACGAGGCCGACGCGGACACGCCGATCCAGCCGGACCAGTCGGTTGCCGGCGCCCCTGACGCCGAGAGCGGCGAGGTCGACGAGGGGCCTCAGGGTCCAAACGCCCGACCTGAGTGGGAGGACGACCCCGGGGACACCGACACCCGCTCGTAGCGCGCGTCGGTCTCCGAGGACGAGGAGCGGTCCGCGCCTCCCTCGGGGACGGGAGGCGCGGACCGGTGCTCGTGCTCGCCGGTCGTCAGCGACCCGGGCACCACGGGTAGGTGAACAGGCTCGACGAGCCGGCGCGGTGGTCGGCGAGGATCAGCGACAGTGGCAGCGGGTCAGGCACTCCGCTGATGTCGGCCCCGTCGCGGACGCCGACCCCGAGGGAGACGGCGGTCTCGATGGCGAGGCCGTCGCGGGCGACGTCGTCGAGGAGGCCGGCCGACTGGAGGGTCTTGATGCCCGCCTTCATGCACGAGGTGTCGGGCTTGGCGGCCTCGGCCGGTGACGCGGTGAGGACGGCTCCGGTGGCGGCGACCGCGATGGCGGCGGTGGCGGCGGCGAGGCGGGTGCGGGCTCTGGTCATGTCGACTCCCTTGTCGAAGGTTTGTCCAATGCTTGAGTCCAATGCATCACGCTCGGGCGCACTTGTCCACAGTTTGTCCCAGGTTTGTGGACGTGGTCTGGCCGTGGGACGTCCGCTGCTCGAAGGTCTCGGCCTACTCCGCGGAGCGGACCCGGATGCCGGTGAGCGGGACGGTGACCGTGCCGGAGGGGTCGGTGAAGAAGTCGTTGCCCTTGTCGTCGACGACGATGAAGGCCGGGAAGTCCTCGACCTCGATCCTCCAGACCGCCTCCATGCCGAGCTCCTCGTACTCGAGGACCTCGACCGAACGGATGCAGTCCTGGGCGAGGCGGGCGGCGGGGCCGCCGATCGAGCCGAGGTAGAACCCGCCGTGGGCCTCGCACGACTCGGTGACGACCTTGCTGCGGTTGCCCTTCGCGAGCATCACCTTCGACCCGCCCGCGGCCTGGAACTGCTCGACGTAGGAGTCCATCCGGCCGGCCGTGGTCGGGCCGAACGACCCCGACGCCATGCCGTCGGGGGTCTTGGCGGGCCCGGCGTAGTAGACCGGGTGGTCGCGCAGGTAGGAGGGCATCTCCTCGCCGGCGTCGAGCCGCTCCTTGATCTTGGCGTGGGCGATGTCGCGCGCCACGACGAGCGGTCCGGTGAGCGAGAGCCGGGTCTTCACGGGGTGCTGCGTGAGCTCGGCCAGGATCTCCTCCATCGGCTGGTTGAGGTCCACCGGCACGACCTCGCCGCCCGAGATCTCCTCGGACACGCCGCCGTCGGGCATGTAGTGGGCCGGGTCGGTCTCGAGCTGCTCGAGGAAGACGCCCTCGGCCGTGATCTTGCCGAGCGCCTGGCGGTCGGCCGAGCACGAGACGGCGATCGCGACCGGGCAGGAGGCCCCGTGGCGGGGGAGGCGGACGACGCGGACGTCGTGGCAGAAGTACTTGCCCCCGAACTGGGCACCGATCCCGAAGGCCTGGGTCAGCGTGAAGACCTCCTCCTCCAGCGCGAGGTCGCGGAACCCGTGGGCATCCATCGACCCCTCGGTCGGCAGGTGGTCGAGATAGTGGGCGCTCGCGTACTTCGCGGTCTTGAGCGCGTACTCCGCCGACGTGCCGCCGATGACGACCGCGAGGTGGTAGGGCGGGCAGGCGGCCGTGCCGAGCGAGCGGAGCTTCTCGTCGAGGAACTTCAGCATCCGCGTGGGGTTCAGGATCGCCTTCGTCTCCTGGTAGAGGAAGGACTTGTTGGCCGAGCCGCCGCCCTTGGCCATGAAGAGGAACTTGTACTCAGGCTTCCCACCCGGACCGGTCGGCGTGGAGTAGAGCTCGATCTGGGCGGGGAGGTTGGACCCGGTGTTCTTCTCCTCGTAGGTCGTCAGGGGGGCCAGCTGCGAGTAGCGGAGGTTGAGCTTCGTGTAGGCGTCGAACACGCCCCGGCTGACGGCCTCGGCGTCGTCGGCGCCGGTGAGCACGCCCTCGGACTTCTTGCCCATCACGATCGCGGTGCCGGTGTCCTGGCACATCGGGAGCACGCCGCCGGCGGAGATGTTGACGTTCTTGAGGAGGTCGAGCGCCACGAAGCGGTCGTTGCCCGACGCCTCGGGGTCGTCGATGATCCGGCGCAGCTGGGCGAGGTGGGCCGGCCGCAGGTAGTGGGCGATGTCGTGCATGGCCTCGGCGGTCAGCCGTCGGATCGCCTCGGGGTCGACCTGGAGGAAGGTCCTGCCGTCGACCTCGAAGGTCGAGACCCCCTCGTCGGTGATCTTCCGGTAGGGCGTGTCGTCGGCGCCCAGGGGGAGCAGGTCGGAGTAACGGAACTCGGCTTCACTCACCCGTCGAAGGGTAGTCGCCCTCCTCGCGCCGCTTCTGCTCGGCCGCCCTGCGCCGTTGCTCCTCCGCGCGCTCGCGGACCTTGCGCAGGAACTCCGCGTCGGCCCCGGGGTCGGCCGCCGCCATCCGGCCGGGGCGGTCGTACTCCGGGAAGTCGGGCACCTCCCGCTCGTACGCCGACCGGCGGCCGCGGACGCCCGTGGGGCGTCCGGCGACCAGCCACGCGACCGACCCGGCCAGCGGGAAGAACAGGATCAGCAGGATCCACCAGACCCTGCCGAGGTGTCGCACCTCGTCGTCGCGGCTGGTGACCGCCTCGACCAGGCAGAAGACCATGAGGACGAGTGGGAGGACGTAGAGCAGCAGACGCATGGCAGGAACCCCCGTGCCGGACAGGCCGCGCCACGACGGTGCGGGCAGGACGGAGGCTAGGGGACCCGGACGCCGCTGTCCGGCGTCTAGGCTGACTCGCATGGCAGGACCGCTCGAGCCCCAGCCCCGTCCCGGCGACCCCTCGCAGCTGCGCATCTCCGACGCCGACCGCCACAAGGTCGCCGACCTGCTGCGCGACGCCGCGGGGGAGGGCCGCATCGACATCGAGGAGCTCGACGAGCGGCTCGAGGCGACCTACGCCGCCAAGACCTACGCCGACCTGGTGCCGATCACCATCGACCTGCCGGCCCACCCCCAGCAGTCGGCGCCGGCCGTGCCCCGCAGCACCGCCCCGGTGACCTCGACCTGGGAGAACTCGGTCTCGATCATGGGCGACTGCACGCGCAAGGGCGCGTGGCTGGTGCCGGAGCGGCACAACGCCTTCGCGCTCATGGGCGGCATCACCCTCGACCTGCGCGAGGCCACCTTCGCGGCCCGCGAGACGGTGATCTACGCGAACGCCGTGATGGCGGGCATCGACATCGTCGTCGACGCCCGCACCCACGTCGTCGTCGAAGGGGTCGGGATCATGGGCGCGTTCGACCAGGGGCGCGACAAGGTGCCGGCCGAGGTCACCGCGGACTCACCGGTGGTCAGGGTCAAGGGCGTGGCGCTGATGGCGGGCGTCACGGTCACCCGCAAGGGCCCGCCCGGCGCGCTGAAGCGCAAGCTCCTCGGTCACTGACGGGTCCCCGGCCGGTCACCCGTCGAGCGGCGCGGCCGTGGTGCCGCGCACGACCAGACGGCTCGGCAGCACGGTCGAGCGCTCGGGCCGGTCGCCGCGCAGCAGCGCGACCACCAGCTCGGCGGTCGAGGTGGCCTGGGCGGCGACCCCCTGGTCGACCGTCGTGAGGTCGAAGAGCTCGGCGAGGGGATGGCCGTCGACGCCGACCACCGACATCTCGCGCGGCGCGTCGACCCCGCGCTCGCGCAGCCGCTGGAGCGCAGCGACGGCGAGCTCGTCGGAGTAGGCGAAGACCGCGGTGGGCCGCTCGGGCAGGTCGAGCAGCGCGTCGACACCGTCGGCGCCCGCGCGGACCCCGAAGGGGCGGGTCACGACGTACTCCTCGGGCAGCGGGCACCCGGCGGCCGCCAGCGTGTCGCGGAAGCCGCGCACCCGCTCGACGTCGGCCGACCAGCGGGTGCCCTCGGTGTCGCTGGTGCGGACGAGGGCGATGCGGCGGTGGCCGAGGTCGAGGAGGTGACCCACCGCGAGGCGCGCGACCTCGTGGTCGTCGACGCGGACGTGGGGGCAGTCGCGCAGCCGGCCGCCCGCCACCACGACCTCGGCGCCCATCAGGTCGAGCCGCTTCTCCTCCTCGGCGAGCACCGGCATCGCGACCAGGACGACGGCGTCGACCTTGCGGCGCGAGGGCAGGTCCCGGAAGAAGGTGCTCCGCGCGGTCACCCCGTCGACCTGGTAGACGAGGACGTCGAGGCCGGCCTGCCGCAGCCGGGCCTCGAGGCCGGCGAGCATCGCGGAGTAGAACCAGACGTCGGCGCGCGGGACCACGACCGCGACGCGTCCGGTCTCGCGGCGGGCCAGGCGCGAGGCCTCGGGGGAGACGACGTAGGAGAGCTCGTCGGCGATCGCACGGATCCGGTCGCGCGTCTCCTGGCCGACGCCCGGCAGGTCGCGCAGGGCGCGCGACACCGTCGCGATGGACACGCCGGCCCGAGCGGCGACGTCGGCCATGTTGGCCGGCGTCCCCTCGCGCGACAGGCCCTCCGGCGGGGTGCTCACCCGGGTCAGGCTACTCAGGTCGTAAACGTTTGCGCCAGACCCCTTGACCACGAACTGTGACGTGGGCCACGATGGGCACGTAAACGTTTGCTCAACCCGGGGCCGGTCCGCAGGGCCAGCCTGACAACAGCAGCATGAGGGCGACGCCGCGGACAGGGGACCGTTGCCACTTCGTTATCGGCCATCGTCCCGCGAGGCCGTCTCGACCGTGGACAACCGTCACAGACCCGGAGTATGACTGAGGTCACACGTCGGCGCCGACGGCGTCGCCCCCGACACCGAGGAGTCAATCCATGAGGACGAGGAGCATGCGCCGCGTGGCGGCGTTCGGCATGGCCGCAGCGGTCGCGACGACCATGACCGGCTGCCTGGCAGGCGGGGGTGACGAGGAGGCCGGCGGCGACAACGAGGTGCTCGTCTGGGTGTCCGTCGACCCACCCGTGGTCGAGGGACTTCAATCCGCCCTCGATGCCAAGGCGCCCGACGGCGTGTCGATCAAGGTCCAGCGCGTCGACGACATCAACTCGCTGATCATGCAGCGCATCCAGGCCGGCGACGTCCCGGACATCGCGCTCATCCCCCAGCCCGGCGTGGTGAAGGACGTGGTCGCCCGCACCGACACCGTCGCCCTCGACGACGTCCTCGACATGGACGCCCTCCAGGAGACGATGACCCCCGGCACGCTCGAGGCCGGCACCGTCGACGGCGAGCTGCGCGGTCTGCTCGTCAGCATGAACATCAAGTCGCTGGTGTTCTACAACAAGAAGGCCTGGGACAAGGCCGGCTACCAGGCGCCGGAGTCGATCGACGAGCTCAACCAGCTCACCGAGCAGATCAAGTCCGACGGCGGCACCCCGTGGTGCATGGGCATCGAGTCCGAGGCGGCCACCGGCTGGCCTGCCACCGACTGGTTCGAGGACCTCGTCATGCGCTATGGCGGCGCCGACGTCTACAACCAGTGGGTCGCCCACGAGGTCCCGTTCGACTCCGACGTGGTCCGTCAGGCCGCCGGGGAGTTCGAGGAGCTGATGTTCACCGACGGCAACGTCCTCGGTGGCCGTCAGTCCATCCCGAGCACCAACTTCGGCACCGCCGGCAACCCGATGTTCAAGGCCGAGCCCGAGTGCTGGCTCTACAAGCAGGGCTCGTTCATCACGGGCTTCTTCCAGGAGAGCGGCGGCGTCAAGGACCTCGACGCAGAGGTCGGGGTGTTCGGCTTCCCGCCCGCCGAGGCTGGTGGCGACAACCCCGTCCTCGGTGGTGGTGACCTCGCGGTCATGCTCTCCGACGACGACAACACCGCCGCGGTGATGAACCTGCTGGCCGACCCGACGATCGGTGAGGAGGCGGCGCCCAACAGCTCCTTCATCTCGCCCCACACCACGTTCGACGCCTCGCTCTACCCGAACGACCTGACCCGCGACATCGCCAACGTGGGCTACGACTCGACGGCCTTCCTGTTCGACGGGTCAGACCAGATGCCCGGCGAGGTCGGTGCCGGCTCGTTCTGGAAGGAGATGACGGCGTGGATCGCGGACCAGCAGGACCTCGACACCACGCTGAAGAACATCG
>NZ_BAAAJT010000002.1:948798-954015 GCF_039527245.1 Nocardioides aestuarii | reverse complement strand
GTTCCGGGGGCCCGGCGTGAGCCGGGCCCCCGGAACCACCAGCCCACCGACCGGGTCGCGCTAGCGCCGGCCACACGGGAAAGGGAGTTCCCTTGCTGATCAAGCTGATCAACGCCTTCCTCACGGTGCTCTACGGCGTCGGGGCGGCGCTGCTGGTCTACTACGCGCTCAACAAGATCGCCGAGCTGCTGCCGCCGAAGTGGGAGGAGCGGCTCAAGCCCTACCTCTACATCCTCCCGGCCTACCTCGCGATCACCATCTACCTGCTCTACCCGGCGATCCAGAGCATCATCAACAGCTTCCAGGACCGTGCGTCGGAGGAGTGGGTGGGCTTCGCCAACTACAGCGACCTGCTCGGCTCGCCGGCGTTCCGCGACACCATGATCAACACGGTGCTGTGGATGATCGTGGTCCCGACGCTCACCGTGATCCTCGGGCTCGCGGTGGCCACGCTGGCCGACCGCCTCGGGCCCACCACCGAGAAGCTCACCAAGACGATCATCTTCCTGCCGATGGCGATCGCGCTCGCGGGATCGGCTGTCATCTGGGACACGCTCTACAACGCCAAGCCCGCTGGTCAGGACCAGATCGGCGTGCAGAACGCGATCATCACGGCGCTCGGGTTCGACCCGGTCGTGTGGCTCCAGGAGAGCACCCTCCACCTCAACAGCTTCCTGCTGATGCTGGTGCTGCTGTGGGCCCAGGTCGGGTTCGCGATGGTGCTGCTCTCGGCCGCCGTGAAGGGCGTGCCGGTCGACACCCTCGAGGCGGCTCGCATCGACGGCGCCACCGAGCGACAGGTCTTCTTCTCGGTGATCGTGCCGCAGGTGAAGGGCACGATCATCACGGTGTTCATCACCGTCCTGATCGCGGTGTTGAAGATCTTCGACGTCGTCTACGTCATGACCAACGGCAACTTCAACACCAACGTGCTCGGCAACGAGTTCTACAACCAGCTCACGACGAACTTCAACTACGGCTCGGCGGCGGCCATCGTCGTGATCATGATGATCGTCGTGATCCCGGTGATGTTCTACCAAGTCCGCCACTTCAAGGCCGAGGAGGCCAACGCATGAGCACGCAGTCGACCACCGACGTCGCGGCCGGCACCCGGGAGGACGAGACCAAGGCCAAGAAGTCGCCGGCCCACTTCGACACCAACCCGGCCAAGGCGGGCTGGTTCACCAAGATCGTCCTCGCGGTGCTGTGCTTCCTGTGGCTGGTGCCGCTGGTCGGGACGTTCATCACCTCGTTCCGGACCGTCCAGGCAGCCGACAGCTCGGGGTGGTGGACCGTCTTCGGCTCCCTCGACGAGCTGACGACCGCCAACTACACCGAGGCCCTGACCGGCAGCGCCGACATGGCCGGTGGCCTGATCAACAGCTTCGCGATCTCGCTGCCCGCGACCTTCATCCCGCTGCTGGTGGCCGCCTTCGCGGCCTACGCCTTCACCTTCATGCAGTTCAAGGGTCGCGACTTCCTGTTCCTGGCGATCGTGAGCCTGCTGGTGGTGCCCAACTACGTCGCGTTCGTGCCGCTCCAGCAGATCTACAAGGCCTTCGACATGGGCGGCACCTTCCCGGCCGTGTGGCTGGCCCACATCGGCTTCGGCATGTCGCTGGCGATCTACATCCTGCGCAACTACATGGCCACCCTCCCCATGACGGTGATCGAGTCGGCGAAGATCGACGGCGCGAGCCACTTCCAGACCTTCTGGCGACTGGTCCTGCCGATGTCGGTGCCGGCGCTGGCGGCGTTCGCGATCTTCCAGTTCCTCTGGGTCTGGAACGACCTCCTGGTCGCGCTGGTCTTCATCGGGCCCGGTGAGAACGCACCGATCACCCAGAAGCTGACCGAGCTCAAGGGCCAGTTCGGCCAGGGAACCAACCTGACCACGGCGGGCGCGTTCCTGACGATGGTCGTGCCGGTCATGGTCTTCCTCTTCCTCCAGCGCTTCTTCGTCCGCGGCCTCACCGCGGGCGCCGTGAAGGGGTGACCCGGCCGACCGTCCACCTGACCGCGGCGGGCGCGAGCGTGGTGCTCGCGCCCGCTGCGTCGGGTGTGCCGGTGCTGCTCCACTGGGGGCGCGCGCTGGGTGACGTCGACGTCGCCGCACTGGCCGCCGCCCACGAGCCCGGCGTCTCCCACAGCGCGCTCGACGCGCCGCGGGCCACGGGGCTGGTGCCGCAGACCTCGCTGGGCTACACCGGGACGCCGGCGGTCGAGCTGTTCCGCTCCGGCGCGGTGCCGGTGCGGCTGGGCGAGTGGTCGTGGACCGACGACGGCTCGTCCTGCGCGGCGGTGGCGACCGACCCTGACCTGGAGTGCGAGGTCCGGGTCGAGCTGGAGCTCACGGCCGAGGGCCTGCTGCGCGCGCGCACGGTCGTGCGCAACGACGGGCCCGACGGGCTCCACGTCGCCGCGGTCCGTACCGCGCTCCCGGTGCCCCCGCGCGCCGAGGAGCTGCTCGACCTCACCGGCCGCTGGGTCGGGGAACGGGTGCCGCAGCGCCACCCGTGGCCGGTCGGTACCTGGCAGCGCGCGGGGCGCCACGGGCGCACCGGCCACGACGCCACTCTGCTGCTCTCGGCCGGCACCCCCGGGTTCGCCTTCCGCCGCGGCGAGGTCTGGTCGGTCCACGTGGCGTGGAGCGGCGACCACGAGACCTACGCCGACCGCACGCCCGAGGGTGACTGCCTCCTCGGCGGCGGCGAGCTGCTCGCCCCCGGCGAGGTCGTGCTCGCGTCGGGGCAGTCCTACACCTCGCCGTGGCTGGTGGGCAGCTGGTCCGGCGAAGGCCTCGACGGGGTCTCGGCGCGCGTCCACGACTTCGTCCGGCGTACGACGCCGCGACCGCTGCGCAAGGTGCTGGTCAACACCTGGGAGGCGGTCTACTTCGACCACGACCTCGACCGTCTCACCGAGCTGGCCGAGGTCGCCGCCGCCGCGGGCGTCGAACGGTTCGTGCTCGACGACGGCTGGTTCCGCGGCCGCCGCGACGACCACGCCGGTCTCGGCGACTGGACCGTCGACACCACCGTGTGGCCCGACGGCCTCTCACCGCTCGTCGACCGGGTGCAGGCGCTCGGCATGGACTTCGGGCTCTGGGTCGAGCCCGAGATGGTCAACCTCGACTCCGACCTGGTCCGGGCACACCCCGACTGGGTCCTCGGCGCCCACGGCGACCACCCGCCGTCGTGGCGCCACGAGCAGGTGCTCGACCTGGCCCACCCGGCGGCGTACGAGCACGTGAAGGGGCAGCTGCTCGCGCTCCTCGACGAGCTCGACATCGCCTACCTCAAGTGGGACCACAACCGCGACCTGGTCGACGTGCCCGGGTCGCACGCGCCGACGCTGGCGTTCTACCGGTTGCTCGACGAGCTGCGGGCGGCGTACCCCGGGCTGGAGATCGAGTCGTGCGCGTCCGGCGGCGGCCGGATCGACCTCGGTGTGCTCGCGCGCACCGACCGGGTCTGGGCCAGCGACACCATCGACGCGGTCGAGCGGCAGCGCATCCAGCGCTGGACCCACCTCCTCGTGCCGCCGGAGATGACCGGCGCCCACATCGGCGGCCCCGTCGCCCACACCACCGGTCGCAGCCACGCGCTGCCGTTCCGGGCGGCGACGGCGCTGGTGGGCCATCTCGGCATCGAGTGGGACCTGCGCGGCGTCTCCGACGCCGACCGAGCCCAGGTCGCCGCGTGGGTCGACCTCCACCAGCGGATGCGGCCCCTCGTGGCCGACGGGCGCCTGGTCCGCAGCGACCACCCCGACCCCGGGTGCTTCGTCACCGGGGTCGTCGCCCCCGACCGTGGTGAGGGGTGGTGGGTCGTCGCGCAGACGTCGTGGTCGGCCTCCCAGCACCTGCCGCCGGTCCTCCTCGAGGGGCTCGACCCCGACGCGACCTACCGGGTCACCGAGGAGACACCCGAGGTGGCCCAGCACGGGCTCGACCTCGCCCCGCGACGCGTCGACGTCGTGTTGTCCGGTCGCGCGCTGGGCGCGGTCGGCGTACGGCTCGGCGTCGTCGCCCCCGAGACCGCCCGTGTCCTGCGGGCGTCGTTGGTCGTAGAGTGACCGACGTCACTTCACTACGGATCGTCCGGCACGTACCTGCCGGTGAAGGAGAGAACTCAACATGGCAAGCGTGACCTTTGAGAAGGCCCAGCGCTGGTATCCCGGGGCGGACAAGCCCGCGGTGCCCGGCATCGACCTCGAGATCAACGACGGCGAGTTCATGGTGCTCGTCGGCCCCTCCGGATGCGGCAAGTCCACGACCCTGCGGATGCTCGCCGGGCTGGAGGAGGTCAACAGCGGCAAGATCTTCATCGGCGACAAGGACATCACCCACACGCCGCCGAAGGACCGCGACATCGCGATGGTGTTCCAGAACTACGCGCTCTACCCCCACATGACGGTCGCGGACAACATGGCCTTCGCGCTCAAGATGGCCAAGGTCCCCGAGGCCGACCGCAAGAAGCGCGTCGCCGAGGCCGCCAAGATCCTGCAGCTCGAAGAGTACCTCGAGCGCAAGCCGAAGGCGCTCTCGGGCGGCCAGCGCCAGCGCGTGGCGATGGGCCGCGCGATCGTGCGCGACCCGCAGGTCTTCTGCATGGACGAGCCGCTGTCCAACCTCGACGCCAAGATGCGCGTGCAGACCCGCACCGACATCGCCAAGCTCCAGGCCGACCTCGGCGTCACCACCGTCTACGTCACCCACGACCAGGTGGAAGCCATGACCATGGGCGACCGGGTCGCGGTGATGAAGGACGGCTACCTCCAGCAGGTCGACACCCCGCTCAACCTCTACGACAAGCCCGCGAACCTGTTCGTGGCCGGGTTCATCGGCAGCCCGCAGATGAACCTGCTCAAGGCGTCGGCCCAGAACGGCAAGGCCGCGATCGGTGGCTACGAGGTGCCGGTCGACCCGACGGCGGAGTCGAAGTTCGGCCCCCAGCACAACGACATCACCGTCGGCGTCCGGCCCGAGGCCTGGCGGCTCGTGTCGGAGAACGAAGGCGGCCTGCCCGTGAAGGTGACCGTCGTCGAGGAGCTCGGCGCCGACGGGTTCATCTACGGCACCTCCGACGTCGAGGGCACGCCCGGCAACGTGATCGTCCGGGTGTCCTCCGCACGCGGCACGGTCTCCAAGGGCGACACCATCTACGTCAGCACCGACCCGAAGAGCGTCCACGTCTTCGACAACGAGACCGGCGA
>NZ_BAAAJT010000002.1:862404-948715 GCF_039527245.1 Nocardioides aestuarii | reverse complement strand
GTCGCGCCCCGGTGACACCTCGGTGTCGCCGCCCCGCGACTCATGTGTCACGAGTCCGCGACTCGCGCGTCACAGGTCCGCGACTCGACCTCGGGTGGCGCGGGCCGCGGTGCGGGTGATGGCGTCGACGAAGGTCGGGAAGAGGTCGCGGGGCAGGTCGTGGCCCATCCCGTCGACCACCAGCAGCTCGGCGCCGGGGACGGCGCGCGCGGTCGCCCGGCCGCCGGAGACGTGCACCATCTTGTCGGCCGTCCCGTGGATGACCAGCGCGGGGAGGGACAGCGCCCGCAGCCGCGGCCCGCGGTCGGGCTCGGCGAGGATCGCCAGCATCTGCCGCAGCACCCCGCTCGCGGACACGCCACGGTCGAAGGTGTCGAAGGCCCGGGACAGGACCTCCTCCTCGGTCTGCGGATAGGCCGGCGAACCGATCAGGTGCCACATCCGCGCCGAGCCGGCGGCGTACGCCTCGCGGCCGGAGCCACGCGGGGCGATCATCATCGGCAGCAGTCGTGGGTGCTGCCAGCCGACGGTGCGCTTGCCGGTCGTCGACATGATGCTGGTCAGCGAGCGCACGCGAGCGGGCTCCGCGATCGCCATCGCCTGGGCGATCATGCCGCCCATCGAGACCCCGACGACGTGGGCGGACGCGAGCCCGAGGTGGTCGAGCAGGCCGAGGCCGTCGCGGGCCATGTCGGTCAGCGTGTAGGGCGGTCGCACCGGGCGCCCCGCGAACGCGCGGATCAGCGCGCCACGGCGTACTCGCTCCTTCATCCGGGTCGACCGGCCGGTGTCGCGGTTGTCGTAGCGCACGACGTAGTGGCCACGGGCCGCGAGCTGGCGGCAGAAGTCGGGGTCCCACCAGGTCATGGGGCCGCCGAGACCCATGACGAGCAGGACCGGGGCGTCGTCGGGACTGCCGTAGGTCTGGTAGCAGAGCTCCACGCCGTCGCCGACCGGGGCGAAGAGCTCCTCGGACACGGCGACCTCGGCCCCCTGGCTGGTCGGTGACGTCATACCGGCAGTATCCCCACCCGCCGAAATCCCGCACAACCGGGTGCAGGACCCCTAGCCTCGATCGGGTGGCACGCAGCGTGGGCACCTTCCTGCTGCCCGAGGGCTTCGCGCCCCCGGGTCTGGCCGCGGTGCTCCGCGAGGGCTCGGTGGTCGGCGAGGCCGGGCGCCACCTGGTCTGGGCCGCGGGCGAACGGCGGACCCGCCGCGCGACGCCGTACGCCGCCCGGCCCTCGACCCGCGGCGCGCCGGTCGTGCTCGTCCCCGGTTTCCTGGCCGGTGATGCGTCGCTGTCGCTGATGGCGCGCTCGCTGCGGCGCCAGGGCTACCGCACCTATCGCTCGCTCATCGGCGTGAACGCCGGCTGCACCCTGGCCGCGGCGACCCAGCTCGAGGCGCGGATCGAGGCCGTCGCCCAACGGCGCGGCGCCCGCGTCCACGTCGTCGGTCACAGCCTCGGCGGGATGCTCGCGCGGGGCCTCGCCGTACGCCGCCCCGACCTGGTCGCCGGCATCGTCACCCTCGGCAGCCCGATGCTCGCGCCGGGAGCCCACCACGCCTCGCTGGCCCGCAGCGTGGACGTGCTCGTCCGGCTGAGCCGTGCCGGGCTGCCCGGGCTGATGGCGGAGGACTGCGTGGCCGGCGTGTGCGCCCGGCAGAGCTTCGACGAGAGCCGCCAGCCCGTCCCCGGCGGCGTCGGCTTCACCGCGGTCTACAGCCGTCGCGACGGCATCGTCGACTGGCGGGCGTGCGTCGACCCCGTCGCCCACCAGGTCGAGGTCACCGCGTCCCACGTCGGAATGGCGGTCGACCCGTCGACGATCGAGGCGGTGCTGGCGGCGCTGCTCGCTCAGCAGCCCGCCGCCGCGGGGGAGGCCTGGTCGCCGCTCGCCGGGTCCGCCTGAGGCCCGACTCCGCCGGCGACGTCTCAGTGGTCGAAGTCGATGGAGGCGAAGGTGCGGAGCTTGGCGAGCTGGTGCTCGCTGCTGATCAGCCGGATGGTGCCGCTGCGGGCGCGCATGACGAGCGACTCCGTGGTGCAGCCACCGGCGCGGTAGCGCACGCCCTGCATCAGCTCGCCGTCGGTGATGCCGGTCGCGACGAAGAAGGCGTCGTCGCCGCGGACCAGGTCGTCGGTGGAGAGGACGTGGTCGTCGGAGAGGTCGTGACCCGCGTCGAGGGCCCTCTGGCGCTCCGCGTCGTCCTGCGGCCACAGCTGGCCCTGGATCACGCCACCGGTGCACTTCATCGCGCAGGCCGCGATGATCCCCTCGGGCGTGCCGCCGATGCCGAGCAGCAGGTCGATGCCGGTGTTGGCGCGGGCGGCCATGATCGCGCCGGCGACGTCGCCGTCCTGGATGAACTTGATGCGCGCGCCCGTACGCCGGATCTCGGCCGCCAGCTCCTCGTGGCGGGGCCGGTCGAGCAGCACGACGGTGACGTCCTCGACCTGGGAGCCCTTGGCCTTCGCCACCGCCCGGATGTTCTCGGCGACCGGCTTGCGGATGTCGACGACGTCGGCGGCCTCGGGGCCGGTGACCAGCTTCTTCATGTAGAAGACCGCGGAGGGGTCGTACATCGCGCCGCGCGGGGCGACCGCGAGCACCGCGATCGCGTTGTTCATGCCCTTGGCGGTCAGCGTGGTGCCGTCGATCGGGTCGACGGCGACGTCGCACTCGGGGCCGGTGCCGTCGCCGACCTCCTCGCCGTTGTAGAGCATCGGAGCCTGGTCCTTCTCGCCCTCGCCGATGACGACGGTGCCGGCCATGCTGATCGAGGAGATCATCACGCGCATGGCGTTGACGGCCACGCCGTCGGCGCCGTTCTTGTCGCCCTTGCCGACCCAGCGGCCGGCGGCCATGGCGGCGGCCTCGGTGACCCTCACCAGCTCCATCGCGAGGTTGCGGTCGACCTTGCCGGCGTTGAGGGGGAGCTGGGCCTCAGTCATGGCGAGACCGTACCCCAGTCGTCGGGGTGCGACTCGTAGCGCCTGACCGCCGTCTCCTTGGCCGAGAGCCACACCGCGCGGCCCGGCGCGAGGCCGAGCTCGGTGGCCGCGCCGGGGGTCACGTCGGCGATCAGGTCCGGACCGCCCGTGGTGTGCACCAGCAGCCGTACGGCGTCGCCGTGGGGCGACACGTCGGCGACCTGCCCCTCCCAGCGCAGCCGCGGCGAGCCCTCGGGCGGCGCGAGCGACACCGCCACGACCTCGGGCGGGAAGGCGACCAGCGTCTCGGCCTCCCGGACCACGTTGAGCCCGACCAGCCGCGCGACGTGCTCGGTGCGGGGACGCTGCGAGACCTCCGCCGGCGTGCCGACCTGGGCGACCTGGCCGCCGTCGAGGACCAGCACCCGGTCGGCGATCGTGAGGGCGTCGATCGCGTGGTGGGTCACCAGCAGCGTCGCCCCGTCGTACGCCGCGAGGTGACGGCCGAGCTCGATGCGCAGCGCCATCGCGACCTTGACGTCGAGGCCGGTCAGCGGCTCGTCGAGCAGCAGCAGCCACGGGTCGGTGGCCAGCGCCCGGGCGATGGCGACCCGTTGGGCCTGGCCGCCGGAGAGCTGGCCCGGCCTGCGGTGCCCGAGGTCGCCGAGGCCGAACCGCTCCAGCCAGTCGGCGGCGACCCGCTCCGCCTCGGCGCGGCCGGTGCCGCGGGCTCGCGGACCGAAGGCCACGTTGGCGAGGGCGGAGAGGTGGGGGAAGAGGAGCTGCTGCTGGAAGACGAGCCCGACGTGACGGTCCTTGGCCGGCAGGGCCAGCAGGTCACGACCGTCGAGCAGCGCGGTGCCCTCGGCCGGCACCAGGCCGGCCAGCGCCTGCACGAGGCTCGACTTGCCGGCGCCGTTGGGGCCGATGACGGCGAGGACCTCGCCCCGCGCGACCTCGAACGCCGCCTCGACCCGGCCCGGCACGCGCAGGTCCACCTGCAGCCCGCTCACGGCGTGCCCAGCCAGCGGTCGCGGAGCAGCAGCAGCACGGCCACCGAGACCAGCAGCATCACCAGGCTCAGCGCGAGGGCGGCGTCCTGGTCGGACTGGCGGGTGACGTAGATCAGGTTCGGCATCACCTGGGTGGTGCCGGGGTAGTTGCCGTTGAAGGTGATGGTCGCGCCGAACTCGCCGAGCGCCCGGGCCCAGCCGAGGACCAGGCCGGCGACGATGCCGGGCAGGGCGAGCGGGACGCTGACCCGCCGGAAGGCCGTCCAGCGGCCGGCGCCCAGGGTGGCCGCGGCGGCGTCGTACTCGCGACCCGCGGCACGGAAGGCTCCCTCGACCGAGATCACGACGAAGGGCAGCGCGACGAAGACGTGGGAGAGGACCACGCCCCAGGTGGTGAAGGGGAAGCTGAACCCGGTCAGCTCGAGGATCGGCTCGCCGAGCAGGCCGCGGCGGCCGAAGGCGGTGCGCAGCGCGACGCCCGCAACGACCGGCGGGAGCACCAGCGGCACCGACACCAGGGCGCGCACCACGCTGCGGCCGGGGAAGTCGATGCGCGCCAGGACCCAGGCCAGCGGCAGGCCCAGGACGAGGCAGATCAGCGCGGCCGCCGTCGCGGTCGTGAGCGAGAGCCACAACGCCTCGCGCAGCGGCTCGGACCGCAGCTGGGCGGGCAGCCCGGACCAGGTGGTCGCCGCCACCATGGCGGCGAGCGGGACGACGAGGAGCGCGGTGGCCAGTGCGGCGGGGACCAGCAGGACGGCGGGGGCGCGGCCGAGCGGATCCCTCACGGGGAGGAGAATCCCGCGTCCTCCAGCGCCTGTCGACCCGACGCGCTCTCGACGAGCTCGATCCAGTCGCCCGCCAGGTCGGCGTCGGAGCTCTGGGCGAGGGGAGCCAGGTAGTAGACGGCGGGGACCTCCTGGGCTCCGTCGATCGCCACCGACTCGACGTCGTCACCGGCGGTCACGGCGTCGGAGGCGTAGACGAGGCCGGCGTCGGCCTCACCGGTCGCGACCTTCTCGAGCGTCGCCTTGACGTCGACCTCGAGGCTGACCGGTTCGGCGGTGACGCCGGCGCCGTCGAGGAGCGAGAGGGCGACCCGACCGCACGGGACGTCGTCGGCGCAGCGGACCCAGTCGACGTCGGCGAGGTCGTCGAGCGACTCGACGCCCGCGGGGTTGCCGGGGGCCGTGACGATGACGAGCTGGTTCTCGGCGAAGACGACCGGCTCCTCGGCCGTCACGTCGGCGTCGACCGCGATCTGCATGGCGGTCTCGTCGGCGGTCGCGAGGACGTCGCCGGGCGCACCGTCGGCGACCGTCTCGGCGAGGTCGGTGCTCGAGCCGAACTGGAGCTCCACCTCGACGCCGTCGTGATCGGTCTCGAAGTCGTCGGCGAGGGTGGTGAAGGCCTCGGTGAGGGATGCCGCAGCGAGGACCTGGAGCTTCTCGGGATCGCCGGCACCTGCCTCGGAGTCGCCACCGCACCCGGCGAGGGCGAGGGGGAGCAGGAGGACGAGGACGGGCAGGTTCTTGGTCACGGGCGCTCCACGACGACGTTGGTGGACTTGACCGACGCGATGGCCCTGGCCCCGGGTTCGAGGCCGAGCTCGTCGGCGGCCTCGGCGCTCATCAGGGAGACCAGCCGGTAGGGGCCGCAGATCATGTCGACCTGCGCCATGACGGTGTCCTTGACGACGCGGGTGACGATGCCGGGCAGCCGGTTGCGGGCGCTGACGGCGCTCGCGCGGTTCTGCTCGCGGTCGGGATGGTCGGCGAGCTCCTCGGCGAGCCGGGCCACGTCCACTCCTCTGACCGTGGCCCGGCCTCCCCCCGAGCCGGCGGGCAGCCGCCCCGCCTCGACCCAGCGCCGCACCGTGTCGTCGCTGACGCCGAGCACCTCGGCCACCTCCGCGATCCGGTACGTCGTCACGGTGGGAGAATGCCGCACCTGCGGAAGATTTACAACGCTGAGTCCGCACGTGCGGGATTCAGGAGGTCAACCAGAGGGTGGCGACGGCGGCCACCAGGCACGCCGGCGTCAGGGTGAGCGACACGCGGTGCAGCTCCCGCGACGGCGCGGGGAGCCCCTGGCGCAGCAGCGAGCGCCGCCACAGCAGGGTGGCCAGCGACCCCGTCCACGTCAGGCCCGACCCGATCGTCAGCCCGAGCAGGGCAGCGAGCACGGCCTGGTCGCCCAGACCGGTGAGCATCGGCACCAGCAGCAGGGTCGCCGAGAGGTTGGTGACCAGCGCGGACAGCAGGGCCGCGACCACCGCGATCCAGAGCAGGTCGACCAGGTCGGTCCCGTCCGGCACCAGGCGCGCCAGGTCGTCGCCGAGAACCCCCTCGCCCAGCGCCGCGACCACCAGGCCGAGCGCGAGCACGAACACCGCGAACGACGGGTGGGCCGCATGCAGCACCCGCGCCGGGGTGGTGAGGCCGCGTCCGGCGGCCCAGGCGGTCATCGCCAGTGCGGTCACGCCCGACACCCAGGCCGGGTCGAGACCGGCCGCGGACGCCGCCGCGAACCCGACCAGCATCAGCCCGACCGCGGTCACGGGCACGACCGGCACCGGCAGCGGCGCGGTGGCCGGCGCGCGGGTCGGAGGCTGCGACAGGTCGCGCCGGTGGAGCAGCCGGAGGCCGGCGTACTCCACCACGAGGACGACGGCCAGCACGGGTGCCATCGCCAGCGCGAACCCGGTGAAGCCGAGGTCGAGGTGGGGGAGGGCCAGCAGGTTGGTGAGGTTGGAGACGGGGAGCAGCAGCGAGGCGGAGTTGGCCATCCGCAGGCAGGCCGTCGCGCCGGGTCGGTACGGCGTGCCGAGGGCGAGGCTGGTGGCGACGACGACCGGCGTGAGCAGCACCACGGTCGCGTCCAGGCTCAGCGCGGTCGTCACGAGGGCGGCGGCGACGAAGGTGCCGGTGAACACCGCCGTCGTACGACCGCCGCGGAGCCGGCCGATCCGGTCGGCCGCCCACGTGAAGACGCCCGCGGCCGCGCAGACGTCGGCGACGACCAGGATGGTCACGAGGAAGACGACGACCGGACCGAGGTGGGTGATCGTCGGCCCGACCACGGTGTCGTCGAGGTGGCCGGTCGCGGCCACGACCGCCACGGCCAGGACGCCCACGACCAGCTCGACCCGCCCCGACGGGTGCCGGAAGGCGGTCACCAGGAGGGCTGCGAGCGCGCCGAGGGCGAGCAGGTCGGCGACGGGTGGCACCTGCGGAATCTACGGCACCTGTGAGACTGGTTCCGTGAGCGAGCAGCCCGGCCGTTACCAGCGATCCTTCTCCGGCATGCTCGGAGCACTGGTGGTCCTGCTGCTGGTCATCGGCGGCTACGTCGCCTTCCGGGCGATCACGCGTGAGGACCTCGAGGTCGAGGTCGATGCCGTCGACTACCTCGAGACCGTCGGCTTCGCCCAGGACGCCGACCTGACCGTGGTCTACCCGCCGACCGTGCCGGAGGGCTGGAAGGCGACCAGCGTCGACTCCCAGCCGGGGCGCGAGTGGAGCATCGGGTTCCTGACGCCCGACGGGTTCGCCGGCGTCCACCAGTCGGAGGCGTCGTCGTCCTCGATCATCGAGACCTACGTCGACCCGGACGCCAACGAGGGCGATCCTGTCACCATCGCCGGCTCGGACTGGGACACCTGGACCGACGAGGGCGGCGACGTCGGCTACCTCGGCGAGGTCGACGGCCAGCAGGTCCTGGTCTACGGCTCGGCGCCCCCCGACGCCCTCCGGTCCCTCGCCGCCTCCCTCACCACCGAACCGCTGACGGGTTAGCCCTCGTCGGCCTCGAGGACGGCGTCGAGGCGCTCGCGGGCTCCGTCGAGCCAGGCCTGGCAGGTGGTGGCGAGCTGCTCGCCCTTCTCCCACAGGGCGAGCGACTCCTCGAGCGTCAGGCCACCGGCCTCGAGGGCGCGCACGACCTCGACGAGCTCCTCGCGGGCCCGCTCGTAGGGGATCTGCTCCTCGCTCGCTTCCTTGCTCATGACGACTCCTTCTCGGTCTCGGTGGTGGTGGCGAGCACCCGGCCGTCGGCGACGCGGACGCTCACCGACTGGCCGGCGCTGACCCCGTCGACGCTGGTCACGACGTGGCCCGCGTCGTCCTGGAGGACGGCGTAGCCGCGCTGGAGGGTGGCCAGCGGTGAGAGCGCGCGGGCGCGGGCGCGCTGGTGGTCGAGGTTGTCGGCGGCCCGGTCGAGCGCGTGGCGCAGCGATCGTCGGGCGCGGTCGCGCAGGGCGACCACCTCGTCGGCGCGCTCGGCGACGAGGCTGCGGGGGTCGGCGAGCACCGGGCGTGACCGGAGCGCGTCGAGCGCCTGCTGCTCGCGCGCGACGAGCCGGGTGATGTCGCCGCGCAGGCGGGCGCGGGCGGCGTCGACCTGGGCCAGCTCCTCGGCCATGTCGGGCACCAGCAGCTTGGCGGCGTCGGTCGGGGTCGAGGCCCGGACGTCGGCGACGAGGTCGAGCAGCGGGCTGTCCGGCTCGTGGCCGATCGCCGAGACCACCGGGGTCCGGACCGCGCGGACGGCGCGGACCAGCCCCTCGTCGGAGAACGGCAGCAGGTCCTCGACCGAGCCGCCGCCCCGGGCCACGACGATCACGTCGACGTGGGCGAGCCGGTCGAGCTTCTCGACCGCCTCCATGACCTCCAGCGCCGAGCGCTGCCCCTGCATCGCGGCGTACGCCGTCTCGAACCGCACCGCCGGCCACCGCCGCCGGGCGTTGTCGACGATGTCGCGCTCGGCGGCCGAGCCCGGGGCGGTGACCAACCCGATGCAGGAGGGCAGGAACGGCAGGCGCTGCTTGAGCGCGGGGTCGAAGAGCCCCTCGGCCGCGAGCAGCTGGCGCCTTCGTTCGAGCCGCGCCAGCAGCTCGCCCAGGCCGACCATCCGGATGTCGGTGGCGGCCAGCGAGAGGCTGCCGTTGGCGGGGTAGTAGCTGGGGCGGGCGTGGATGACGATGCTCGCCCCCTCGACCAGGGGCGGGTTGAGCGAGTCGAAGAGGGTGCGCGAGCAGGTCACGGGCACCGACACCTGGGCGACGGGGTCACGCAGGGTGAGGAAGACCGTCGCGAGCCCGGGTCGGCGGCTGAACTGGGTGACCTGGCCCTCGACCCAGACGGCGCCGAGCTGGCCGATCCACTGGGACAGGGCGTTGGCGACCGCGCGCACCGGGGCCGGTGACTCGACCGTCGCGTCGCGGAGGGAGGGCACGCGCTCACCCTAGGGGCAGCTGCCGACGACTCGGCGCGAGCCGCCGTGGTCCGTAGACTGAGCCGCATGTCGACCGACCTCGGAAACCCGCGTGTCCTGACCGAGGACGAGCGCAGCGTGCTCCTCGCAGCCCCCCGCGGCTACTGCGCCGGTGTCGACCGGGCGGTGGTGACCGTCGAGCAGGCGCTCGACCTCTACGGTGCCCCGGTCTACGTGCGCAAGCAGATCGTGCACAACAAGCACGTCGTCTCCACGCTGGAGGACCGCGGCGCGATCTTCGTCGAGGAGCTCGACGAGGTGCCGGAGGGCGCCACCGTCGTCTTCTCCGCCCACGGCGTCTCCCCGGAGGTCCACCGCCAGGCCGGCGAGCGGTCGCTGAAGACGATCGACGCGACCTGCCCGTTGGTGACCAAGGTCCACCACGAGGCGAAGCGGTTCGCGAACGAGGACTACGACATCCTGCTGATCGGCCACGAGGGCCACGAGGAGGTCGAGGGCACCGCCGGCGAGGCGCCGGACCACATCCAGCTCGTGCAGAGCCCCGCCGACGTCCCGGGCATCGTCGTGCGCGACCCCGAGCGGGTCGCCTGGCTCTCGCAGACCACCCTCAGCGTCGACGAGACGCTCGAGACGGTGGCGGCGATCCGCGAGCGCTTCCCGGCTCTGCTCGACCCGCCGAGCGACGACATCTGCTACGCGACCCAGAACCGCCAGCTCGCGGTGAAGGAGATCGCCCAGGACGCCGACCTCCTCATCGTGGTCGGCTCCGGCAACTCCTCCAACAGCGTGCGGCTGGTCGAGGTCGCCCTCGAGGCCGGCGCGAAGGCCTCCTACCGCGTCGACGACGCGAGCGAGATCGACGAGGCCTGGCTCGAGGGGGTCTCCACGGTCAGCGTGACCAGCGGTGCGAGCGTCCCCGAGGAGCTCGTCGAGGGCGTGCTCGCGTTCCTCGCGGAGCGGGGCTACCCGGACGCGAAGGCGGTCCACTCCGCCGAGGAGTCGCTGATCTTCGCGCTCCCCAAGGAGCTGCGCAGGGACCTCAAGGCGGCCCAGGCCGCCGCGGCGGGCCGGGCCTGAGCCGTGGCCCGCTACGTCGACATCCACCCCGTCGACCCCCAGCCCCGGCTGGTGGGCCAGGTGGTCGAGGCGCTGCGCGACGACGCCCTGATCGCCTACCCGACCGACTCGGGCTATGCGCTGGGCTGCCAGCTCGGCAACCGTGACGGCCGCGACCGGATCCTGCGGATCCGTCAGCTCGACGACCGCCACCACTTCACGCTGATGTGCAAGGACTTCGCCCAGCTCGGGCAGTTCGTCCACATCGACAACGCGGCCTTCCGGGCGATCAAGGCGGCGACGCCGGGTCCCTACACCTTCATCCTGCCGGCCACCGGCGAGGTCCCGAAGCGGCTGATGCACCCCAAGAAGCGCACCGTGGGAGTCCGGATCCCCGACCACACGCTGGTCTGCGCGCTGCTCGAGGAGCTCGGCGAGCCGATCCTCACCAGCACGCTCATCCTCCCCGGTGAGGAGGAGCCGCGCACGATGGGGTGGGAGATCAAGGAGGACCTCGACCACCAGGTCGACGTCGTCGTCGAGGCGGGTGAGACCAGCGCCGAGCCGACCACCGTCGTGGACTGGTCGGAGGGCTATCCGGAGGTCGTGCGGGTGGGAGCGGGCGACCCGGACAGGTTCGCCGCCTGACGCTCCCGGCCCCGGGTCACGAACCGGTGGCGTACGGCGAGCACCGCCAGGCAGAGCAGGTAGCCGACGACCAGGGCGCCCGCGTGGTGGGCCAGCCCGGTGACGACCGACTGGACGGCGCCGTCCTGGGGCTCACCGAGGACGGCGGGCCGCGTCACCTCGATCAGCACGAGGACGCCGAGCATCAGCAGGGGCGGCAGGACCCCCACGGTGAAGAAGTCGCGGGGCCGCACGAGCAGCGCGACCGCGAGGCAGAGGCCGACGAAGGCGATGTCGAAGAGCCAGCCGAGGTCGCCGCCGAGCGCGAGATCGAGCGCCACGCCGGTCAGCGCCACGGCCGCTCCGAGCGCGACGACCTGCCGGCCGGGCTCGTGGCCCTCCTCCCAGAGGGTCCGCCCAGCCGGGCCCGTCCGTGCAGGCGCGTGGCTATCGGGCACGAGGCCAAACTAGGGCGACCTCGTCGTCCTCGGGGGGCGGCGCGCCGAGCGAGCGCACCCCGGCCTCGACCTGCCGGGGGCCCTCCAGCGCCTCGTCGGTGACCGAGAGGTCGCGGAACCGGCGGGCCGAGACCATGACCCGTGCCTCGAGGCTGCCGACCGCGGCGTTGTAGTGACCGACCGCCGCGCCGAGCGACCGACCGACCGAGTCGAGGTGGCCCGCGAACGTGCCGAGCCGGTCGTGGAGGTCGCGTCCGAGCGCCTGCACCTCGCGCGCCTGGTCGGCGAGCGCCTCGTGGCGCCAGCCGTGGGCGATGGTGCGCAGGAGGGCGATCAGGGTCGTCGGCGAGGCGAGCACGACGCCACGGTCTGCGGCGTACTCGATCAGGTCGCGGTCGGCCTCGAGGGCAACCGCGAGGCAGGACTCGGCCGGCACGAACAGCACCACGAACTCCGGGCTCTCGTCGAGCGCCCGCCAGTAGGCCTTGGAGCCGAGCTGGTCGACGTGGCTGCGGAGCTGGCGGACGTGGCGACGAACGGCCTGCTCGCGCGCGGCCGGGTCGTCGGTGGCCGTCGCGTCGAGGTAGGCCTCGAGCGGCACCTTGGCATCGACGACGACGCTGCGCCCGCCCACGAGCCGCACGACGAGGTCGGGGCGGAGCGTGCCGCCCGCGACCTGCACCTGCTCACGGAAGTCGCAGCGGTCGACCAGGCCGGCCAGCTCGACGGCGCGGCGGAGGTGGAGCTCGCCCCAGCGCCCCCTCACCTGGGGACGCCGCAACGCGGTCGAGAGGGTACGCGTCTCGGTCTGGAGGTCGCTCACATGGCGGCGGAGCTCGCCCTGCCAGGTCGCCCGCTGGCGGTCGAGGTCGATCAGCTGGTCGCTGAGCCGGTCGAGGCCCTGCATCACCTCGGCGCGCTCGAGCGCACCCTCGACGACCTCGCCCGTGGCACGCGTGCGCGCCCATAGCGCGCCGATCACGCCGCCGAGCACGAGCCCGAGCGCGAGTCCGGTCACCAGCCACACGATCTCCATGGCGCTCAGCATGCCGGTGACCACCGACAAGGCCGGGGACCGGCACAATCACCCCCGATGACCGACACCAGGACGGACGGGCGCGGACGGCGCGACACCACGGCGCTCGCCGTGGGGTCGGTGCTCAACGGGGTGCTGGCCTATGTCTTCTTCGCGCTCGTCACCCGCGCCCTCGGCGCGGGTCCGGCGGCACCCGTGGCCGTGCTCTGGGCCTGGTGGAGCTTCGCCGGCGCCGCCTTCACCTTCCCGGTGCAGCACTGGATCACCCGCACCTGCTCGCTCCCCGCCGGGGAGCAGGGCGTACGCCGCGGGCTGGGCCGCGTCGCCGCCGCCGTCGTGGCCGCGTCGCTGGTCGCGGGCGCTTTGTCGTGGGCGTTCGGGGAGCGGCTGTTCGGCGCGGACGCCGGCGGGTTCCCGCTGCTGGTCGTGGCGGTCGGCGTCGGCTCGGGAGTCCTGGGCGTGGTCCGCGGGCTGCTCAGCGGCCGCGACCGGTTCGGGGCGCTCGGGCTCAACCTCGTGCTCGAGAACGGTGTGCGCTGCGTCGTCGCCGGGGTGCTGATGGCTGCCGACAACGAGCACGCGGCCGCCTACGGGCTGGCGCTGCTCGCCGGCTATGCCGTCGCGCTCCTGAGGCCCTCGGCGCTGGTGCCCCGCTCGACCGGCGAGGGAGAGGCTCCCGGGGCGTTGTCCTTCGTCACCGGGGCCTCGGCCGGCCAGCTCCTGGCACAGGTGACGCTGACCGGCGGTCCGGTGCTGCTCGCCGCCGTGAACGGCGCGCCCGCCGAGGTGACCGCCCTCTTCGCGGGGCTCGCCCTGTTCCGCGCTCCCTACACGCTCGCCCTCGGGATGGTGGCCGGCCTGACCGGCCGCCTGACCCGGCTGGTCGAGGACGGCCGCCACGACGCGCTCGTCCGCGTGCGCGAGGTGGTGGTCGTGGCGACCCTGGTCCTCGCCGTGCTCGGAGGGCTCGGGGGTGCGTGGCTCGGCCCGTGGCTCATGGAGCTGGTCTTCGGCGAGGGGGTCCGCCTCGGTGGGGGAGACACCGCGATCGTCGCGGTCGGCAGCGTCTTCGCGCTCGCCAACCTGGTCCTGACCGTCGGCCTGCTCGCCCGCGGGCTGCCGGGCACGGTCGCCCGTACGTGGCTCGCCTCGCTGCCGTTCGGGGCGGTCGCGCTCGTCGTCGCCCCCGGCGACGCGCTCACCCGGACCTGCTGGACCTTCCTCGTCGTGGAGGTCGCCGCGTGGATCGGGTTCCTGCTGCTGGAGCGTCGCGCCGACCGCGGCTAGGTCTCAGCCGTGGCGCTCGACGGCCGCCACGAACGACGTCGCCACGCGGGAGACCTCGTCCGGGGTCAGGGTGTTGAAGAACGGCAGCCGCACCAGGCGGGAGCTCGCGTCGACGGTCACCGGGCAGTCCGTCTCGCGCCTGGCGAAGCGGCGGCCGCCCTCGGAGTCGTGGAGCGGGACGTAGTGGAAGGTCGTCGCGATGCCCTCCGACCGCAGGTCGTCCATGACGGCACGGCGGGCGTCGGCCCTCGGCAGCAGGACGTGGAACAGGTGCCAGGCCGGCGCGGCACCCTCGCGTACGCCGGGCAGCGTCAGGCCGAGCCGGTCGGCGTGGGGCGCCAGCGCGGCGGCGTAGCCCTCCCAGACGGCGCGGCGCCGGGCCTGGATGTGGTCGGCGACCTCGAGCTGGCCGGTGAGGTAGGCCGCGAGGACGTCGGACATGCCGAACGAGGAGCCGGTGTCGCGCCAGGAGTACTTGTCGACCTGGCCCATGAAGAAGGCCTGGCGGTCGGTTCCCTTGTCGTAGAGGACCCGCGCCCGGTCGACGTCGGCCGGGTCGTTGAGCAGGAGAGCGCCGCCCTCACCGCAGCTGAAGTTCTTGGTCTCGTGGAACGACAGGCTCGCGAACCGCCCGATGCTGCCGAGCTTCTCGTCGCGGAAGGCGCCGTGGAGACCGTGGGCGGCGTCCTCGACGATGACGACGTCGGGTCGGTCGGCCAGCACCCCGCGGATGCCGTCGACGTCGCAGGCGATGCCGGCGTAGTGGACGATGACGACCGCCCTGACCGAGTCGTCGAGCAGCTCGGCGAGGTGTCGGGGGTCGAGACCCAGGGTGTCGCGCTCGACGTCGCAGAACAGCAGCTTCGCGCCCTGGCGGGCGAAGGCGAGGGCGCTGGTGGTGAAGGTGAACGACGGCACCACGACCGTGTCGTAGGGGCCCAGGTCGAGCAGCATCGCGCTGAGCTCGAGCGCGGAGGTGCACGAGGTGGTCAGCAGCACCTCGCCGGCGTCGGTGGCCCCCTGGATGAGGGCGCCCGCCTGCTTCGAGAAGGGCCCGCCGGAGGAGGTGTGGCCGCCGGTGATGGCCTCGCCGACGAGCTCGAGCTCGCGTCCTGCGACCTCGGGACGGTTGAACGGGATGGAGGGAGGGGTGGTCATGGGTCCTTCCGGCTGTCGGTTCGCCAGGGCAGCTCGCGCCCCAGCAGCTCGGCGACCTGCTCGTCGCTCTCGCGGTAGTGGTCGCGGAGCTCGGCGACCAGGTCGGGGTCGAGGTCGGGCGACTCGGTGGCGCTGGCGTTGACCGGCCCGTCGCCGAGCTCGGGTCGGACGTCGGGGTCGACGCCCAGCCAGGAGTAGAGGCCGCCGATCGTGTCGCGGTCGGCGAGCAGGTCCTCGAGCAGCTGGACGTGGATGCCGGCGTCGCCGAAGTGCTCGCGCCAGCGCAGCAGGTCGGCGGCGTAGCGCCCGCGCGAGACGTAGGCGTAGGGGGAGACCGACGACGACGTGCGGTCCCACTCCTGCGCCCCGTCGAGGTCGGCCCGCAGGGCCTCCTCGAGCGGCCGCTGCTCGACGCCGTGGTCGCGGCTGAAGCTCCAGTTGGAGACGGCGCGGGCGACCGGGTCGCGCAGCTGGACGACGATCAGGGGCCGCCCCAGCACCGCCACCACGCGTTCCGGCACCCCCTCGACCTCGAGGTAGGACGTGCTCTTCTCGCCCAGCAGGTCGTCGGGGCCGGCGTGGCCGAAGAACTCGGCGCGGTAGTCGGCGGCCGACGGCGGGCGCTCACGCAGGAAGACCTTCGGCTCGGGGCGCATCGGGCGCGCCATCGAGACCTGCGGGTGGCCGGCCAGCAGGTCGTGGAGGTACGTCGTGCCGCAGCGCTGGGCGCCGACGACGAGGAAGTGGCGGTTCACCGACCCACCCGCCGCGTGACGTGGAAGTTGTCGCCGGTCGAGACGGTCTGCAGCGTCCGCACGACGTACTCACCGATCATCGACAGCAGGGCGATGATGAACCCGGCGAACAGCGAGAGCAGGACCATGATCGAGGTCCACCCGGGGAAGACGGTGTCGAGGACGAGCGCGCGCACGACCAGGTAGGCGCCGAGCAGGAAGCTCAGCCCGGAGATCGCGAAGCCCAGGACCGCCGCCGCCCGCAGGGGCCACGAGGAATAGCTGAAGAGGATCGTCAGGACGAGGCGGGCGATCCGGCTCAGGCTGTAGGTGCTCTTGCCGACCGGGCGGGGGTCGTGCCGCACGAGCACGTTGGCGCGGTCGCCGGAGAACATCAGCGCCTGGCCGGTGATGTAGGGGAACGAGGTGCGGTGGGCGACGATCCGGTCGACGACGTCGCGGCGCAGGATCCGGAAGTTGCTGACGGTGAGGTCGACGGGCTTGCCGAAGATCCGGTTGTTCATCATCCCGATGACCTTGGTCCCGAGGACCCGGAAGCCTGCGGCCTGCTTCTGCTCGAACTGGCCGAAGACCACCTCGTGGCCCGCCATCGCGGCGTCGATGAGCAGCAGCGCCTGGTCCGGCGGGTTCTGGAGGTCGTCGTCCATCGTGATGACGTAGTCGCCGCGCGCCTCGGTGAGGCCGGCGAGGTTGGCGTAGTGCTGGCCGTAGTTGCGCATCAGGTCGAGGGCGACGACCTGCTCGTGGCGCGACGCCCGCTCGGAGATGACCGACCAGCTGTCGTCGGGGCTGCCGTCGTTGACCAGGATCAGCTCGAAGCGGAGTCCGGCCTGCGTGAAGACGTCGACGACCCTCTCGACCGTGTCGCCCACGATCTGCTCGGAGTTGTAGACGGGGATGACGATCGAGTAGAGGAAGTCTTCGCGGTTCAGGGTCACGGTCCGCTCTCCAGGATCTCGCGCATCTCGGCCAGCTTCTCCTCGCCGAGCGAACGGTCGGCGTACCACGTGAAGTCGAGGGTGGTGCCGACCTCCTCGTAGTGGGCGTCGATCGTCGGGTCCATCCAGTAGTACCAGTCGGGGTGGTCCATGGTGATGTAGGTCGGCCGGGCGTCGTCGATGGCGGCGGCGACGCCGGCGAGCCCGCCGGGGTAGTTCTCGTCGAGGTAGTCCTGCAGACCGGCGATGAACATCTGGTGCTGGATCGGGTTGCGGAGCTGGCCGAGCACGAGCGGCTGGGGTGCGCCGACCGACGCGACGGAGACCTCGGGCCCGGCGAGCGCCAGCATCGCGTCGGTCTCGGCCCGCATCGGCGCGAGCTCGTCGGGCCGGGTCACCCACGTGTCGACGGCCGCGACCACCAGGACGACGACGGTGTAGGCCGCCACGACCGCCGCGCCCCGTGGCTGCACGCGGCGGAGCACCAGCGCGCCGAGCCCGCCCATGCCGATCGCGGCGAAGGGCAGCATGACGACGGCGTCGGCCCAGCCGTTGAAGACGCCGATCGACCACAGGACGTAGCCTGCGGTGCCGATCCCGAACGCGATGACGGCCGCGTCGTGGCGGTCGCGCCGGTCGCCGTGGCGCCAGGCGCGCACCCCGAGTGCCACGGAGGCGACCAGTCCGGCCACCACGAGCCAGATCGACCAGCCGAAGCCGCTGCTGATCTCGTAGGGCTCCTCGATCAGCATCTGCACCAGGCCGATCTGCCGGGTGGAGGTCGCGTTGAGGAGCAGGAAACCGTCGAAGAACGCGTCGAGCGCTCCGACCGACACGAAGTAGAGCGTCATGAGGGCGGTGGCCGCGATCCCGCCGAGGGCGACGCGGACCACGCCCGTGAGGCGGCGGCCCCCCTCCGCGCCCACGAGCACCCCCGCGACGGCCATCGCGATGGTGGCCCAGAAGGCCGGCTGCCAGGTCAGGGTGGCCAGCGCGATGGCGAACCCTGCCCAGAACCAGCGCCGGTGGAGCACCGCGAGCATCGCGCAGACGACCAGCAGCATCATCGTCGTCTTCTCGCGGGGCCCGCCGCCGGAGTAGGTGACGAAGCCCTGGAAGGCGAGCAGGGTGGCGACCGACGCGGCGCCTGCCAGGCGCGAGCGGAAGGTGTCACGGCCGAGCAGGTAGGTGAGCCACACCGCGACGACCGACAGCCCCATCATGAGCGCCCGCTGGGTGATCAGGTCGTCGGTCCCGAGGCCGCGGGCGATCAACGCCCCGAACCCCGGGACGATGTGGGCAAGCGGCCCGGCCCGGTTCATGACGCCCTCGTAGGGCGGCACCCCCTCGGCGAACTGCTGGCCGGCGTAGGCGTAGAGCGCGAGGTCGCGGGTGAGCAGTCCGCCGAATCCGTGGAGCAGGAAGATCACGAGTCCCACGAGCGAGAGCACGGGTCCCCAGGGGTCGACCTGCCACCAGCGGCGCTCGCCGTCGGTGGTGGCCCGCTCGGCAGCCGTGTCGTCGTGGGTCAGCACGTCCGTCAGCGTAGGGGGAGGCAGCGACCGGGGGGTGAATCGGCGGCGCGTGGGGGGCGTCGGGCAGCGGGCCCGGCGTACTCTCAGCGTGGCAGGGGGTTCGGGCCCGTCGCGGTCACGAGCCGCTGCGGCACCCAGTCCTCGACGTGGTGGAAGCCCGGCCGGAACGGTCCGGCGTCCTGCTCGACCGAGGCTCGCAGCGAGTGTCGGTAGAACTTCACGTGGGTGAAGTCCTCGAACAGGATGTAGACGGGATCGGGGTTGCTCCGGGGGCCCTGGAACTGCTGGCCCGTCAGCACCGGCTTGTGCACCGTGACGAACTCGTCGAACGTGTCGCCGACCACGACCCCGAGGTGCTCGAGCCCCATCTTGTAGACCCGCTGGTGCACCGGCGGGATGAGCTCGATGAGCGGGACCTCCTTGCCGTCGAGGACCTCGAGGGGTTCGGCGAGCACGATCAGGGAGATCGGACGTCCGTTCCACACGTTCTCGCTGTTGCTGACCGCACAGCGCTCGAGCTGGTCGCGTACCCGGAGGTAGTCGTCCCACTCCGCCGTGCGGAAGGCGAGATGGCTGAGGGCGCACGACTCGATGTCGATGCCACGCTCGGTCAGGCGCTGCCGCTGCGTGGCTGCGAACGCGTCGTAGTCCCCGATGACCTGGGCCACTGGGTCGATCACGTCGCCTCCTCTCGGCCGCAGCCTAGAGCGGGTCGACGCACCCCACCAGCACGGATCGAGCCGGACCCCAGGACGACCGGCGCTAGCCTGTGGCGGGGCACCCGACGGAGGAGGTCATGTGAGGACCACCAGGCTCGAGACGGCCGTCCTGGGACGCTCACCTCTCGGGGCCCACATCCGGTTCCTGATGGAGGGGCCGCACGGGAACATGATCCACTCCACCGTGCCCCCGACCATGGTCGGCCGGGCCTGCCACTTCCGCACGATCGACGAGTACTGGTTCGTCCTCTCGGGAGCGGGAGAGCTCTGGCGCCGGTCGCCCGACGGGCAGGAGACCACCACCCGGCTGGTGCCCGGTGTCTGCGTCGACATCCCGCTCGGGACGAGCTTCCAGTACCGCTGCACCGGCAGCGAGGCACTGGTCTTCACCTGCACGGCGCTCCCGCCGTGGCCGGGCGACGACGAGGCCGTCCTCATCGATGGTCCGTGGGTTCCGAGCGTCGGCACGGAGGCCGGGGGCGAGTGACGACCGGACCGAGCGGATCGGGAACCGGGAGCGCTCAGTCGGCGAGGTCGACGACCACCGGCGCGTGGTCGGACGCGCCGGTCCCCGCCCGCTCCTCACGGTCGATGAATGCGCCGGTCACCTGGCCCGCCAGCGGGGGAGAGGCGACCACGAAGTCGATCTTGAGGCCGCGGTCGCGCTCGAAGCGCTGCCGGTAGTAGTCCCAGTAGGTGTAGCCGGGCGCGTGCTCGCGGGTGACCTCGGCGTAGCCGTCGTCGAGGAAGGCCTGGAAGGCGACCCGCTCCGGAGGGGTCACGTGGGTGCTCCTCGCGAACTGGGCGGGATCGAAGACGTCGTCGTCGGTCGGGCAGATGTTCCAGTCGCCGACGAGCGCCGTCGGGGTGTCGAGCCAGGCTCCCGCCGCCTCCCGCAGCCGCGCCAGCCAGTCGAGCTTGTAGACGTAGTGGGGGTCGTCGGGCTTGCGGCCGTTGGGCACGTAGAGCGACCACACCCGTACGCCGCCGCACGTCGCGCCGAGCGCGCGCGCCTCCGTCTCGGCCGGCTCGCCCCACCCCGGCTGGCCGGGGAACCCGACCTCGACCTCGTCGAGCCCGACCCGGCTGATGACGGCGACGCCGTTCCACTGGTTGGTGCCGGCGGCGGCGACCTCGTAGCCCATCGCCTGCAGGCCCATCAGCGGCAGCTGCTCCTCGCGTGCCTTGGTCTCCTGGAGTGCGAGGACGTCGACGTCGTGGCGCTGGAGGAAGGCCTCGACGCGGTCGATGCGGGAGCGGAGGGAGTTGACGTTCCAGGTGGCCAGGCGCACCGCTCGAGGCTAACCGGCGACGTTGCCTCATCTTCTGGCAGTGCAGGTTTCTGAGGCGCCGGGGGTGTGGTCGGGCGTCCGGAAGTCGCGCTTCACTGCCCGGCATCCGTTCGACCCCCGACGCGAAGGAAGTCACGCATGAACCCGCGCAAGACCCGGACGCTCGCGGCCGCCACCCTGGCCGCCGGCGCCCTCGCCGCCTCGATGCTCCCCGCGACCGCGGCCACCGAGTACGGCGACATCCCCACCTACCAGCAGTTCCGAGCCGACACCTTCGTCGACGCCGACGCGCAGTACGTCGTCAACGGTGACGAGCCCGTCTCCAGCGACGGCAAGCTGCGCCAGTTCTACGACGACATGGTCGGCGACAAGCACACCGGCAAGCAGCTCGAGGGTGGGCTCATCGTCAACACCGTCCAGGGCAAGGACGACAAGTGGAGCGCGTCGCAGGCGATGAACCTCACCTACTGCGTCTCGACCAAGTTCGGCAGCGACTACTCGCGCATGGTCACGGCCATGGCCAGCGGCTCCGGCCAGTGGGAGGCGGCGTCGTCCAAGGTCGACTTCGTCCACGTCCCCTCCCAGGACAGCAGCTGCAACACGCGCAACAACAACGTCCTGTTCTCGGTCGAGCCGGTGAACACCACGCAGTACATCGCGCGTGCGTTCTTCCCGAGCACCTCCAAGCGCTCGCGCAACGTGCTGGTCGACGACTCGATCTGGACCTCGGGCTCCTGGACGCCGTCCAACATCCTCGCCCACGAGCTCGGCCACTCCCTGGGCTTCCGCCACGAGCACACCCGTCCTGAGTCGGGCACCTGCTTCGAGGACAACAACTGGCGGCCGCTGACGCCCTACGACTCCTCGTCGATCATGCACTATCCGCAGTGCAACGGCTCCTCGTCCGACCTCAGCATGACCAACCAGGACCGCGCCGGCATCCAGGCGCTCTACGGCTCCTGAGCGCGCCCTTGTGATTCGGTGAGCCACGGGCGGCCCCTCTAGACTCGCCGCCCGTGGCTCTCACCATCGGCATCGTCGGACTCCCCAACGCGGGGAAGTCGACCCTCTTCAACGCCCTGACCAAGAACGACGTGCTCGCGGCGAACTACCCGTTCGCGACGATCGAGCCCAACGTCGGCGTCGTCGGGGTCCCCGACGAGCGGCTACCGCGGCTCGCCGAGGTGTTCGAGAGCCAGAAGGTGCTGCCCGCGACGGTCGAGTTCGTCGACATCGCCGGCATCGTCCGTGGCGCCAGCGAGGGCGAGGGCCTCGGCAACAAGTTCCTCTCCCACATCCGCGAGTCGGCGGCGATCTGCCAGGTGACCCGCGTCTTCCGCGACGAGGACGTCACCCATGTCGACGGCAAGGTCGACCCCGCCAGCGACATCTCCACGATCCAGACCGAGATGATCCTCGCGGACCTCCAGACCGTGGAGAAGGCGATCCCGCGGCTGGAGAAGGAGGCGCGCGGCACCAAGTCGCTCACCGCCAACCTCGACGCCGCCAAGGAGGCGCTGGCGGCGCTGGAGGGTGGAACGCCGGTGATCGCGACGACGATCGACCGTGACCTGCTCCGCGAGCTCTCGCTGCTGACGGCCAAGCCCTACATCTACGTCTTCAACTGCGACGCCGACGAGCTCGCCGACGAGGACCTCAAGCAGCAGATGCGCGACATCGTCGCCCCCGCCGAGGCGATCTTCCTCGACGCCAAGTTCGAGGCCGAGCTCGTCGAGCTCGACGACGACGCCGAGGCCCGCGAGATGCTCGCCGAGATGGGCGTCGAGGAGTCGGGCCTCGACCAGCTCGCCCGCGTCGGCTTCGACACCCTCGGGCTGCAGACCTACCTCACCGCCGGCCCCAAGGAGTCGCGCGCGTGGACGATCAGGAAGGGCGCGACCGCGCCCGAGGCCGCCGGCGTCATCCACACCGACTTCCAGCGCGGCTTCATCAAGGCCGAGGTCGTCTCCTTCGACGAGCTGATGGCCGCCGGGTCGATGCTCAAGGCCAAGGAGGCCGGCAAGGTCCGCATGGAGGGCAAGGACTACGTCATGGCCGACGGCGACGTGGTCGAGTTCCGCTTCAACGTCTGAGGCGCGAACGTTCGGGGCCCGTGACCCACAACTCCTCACGTGGCGGGCGCGACGTTCTGGTTCAGGCTGAAGACGTTGTGCGGGTCGTACGCCGCCTTCACCGCGGCGAGCCGGGCGAGGCGGTCCCCGAACGCCGCCGGGACGTGGGCACCGCCGGCGTCGGGCTCGTAGTTGACGTAACCACCGCGCGAGTGAGGGGCGAGGGCGGCAGCGGTGTCGCGGGCCCAGGCGACGCAGTGAGCCTCGTCGGCGGGATCGGTCCAGTTGGCTGCGATGAGGACGTCGTGGCTGGCACCGCGATGGGCGAACGCGCCGTCGCCTGCGGTGATCGCACCACCGAGGTGCTCCACGATGAGCTCGAGCGCGGGCGGTGCGGAGACGTCGCTCGCCCGGTCGACCAGGACGTCGATGACGGCGTCGGTGAGGTCGTCGAGGAAGCACGAGCGCCAGTAGTGGTAGGCGCCCCGGGGGTAGGCCTCGTCCATCCTGCTCTGCTGCTGGAGGTAGGTCAGCGGCCCCAGGCCGTCGAGCAGCGGCTCGCCCACGGCGGCCTTGAGGGGGTCGAGCAGGCGGGCTCCCTCGGCCGGATCGCCGGCGTAGCACGCGGCAACCGCGGCCACGGGCGTCCCGTCGGGACCGTCCGTCATCGCGGTGTAGGTCGTGAGGTCGTCGGGGGCCTCCCGGGTCAGCTCCCGGTAGGCCTCGAGGACGGCACGTCGCCGCCCGCGGTCGAACATCACGCCCCCGCCGTAGACCGTGGGACCGACCGGGTGCAGCCGGTACTCGAAGGACGTGGCGACCCCGAAGTTGCCGCCGCCTCCCTTGAGGGCCCAGAAGAGGTCCGGGTGCTCGTCCGCGCTCGCCCTGAGGACGCGGCCGTCGGCGGTGACCAGCTCGACAGCGAGCAGGTTGTCGCAGGCGAGCCCGTGCTTGCGCATCAGCCACCCGATCCCGCCGCCCAGGGTCAGCCCGGCGATCCCGGTCGTGCTCACGACTCCGAGCGTGGTGGCGAGGCCGTGCTCCTGGGTCGCGCGGTCGACGTCGGCCCCGGTGGCCCCGCCCCCGGCCCGCGCCACGCGCCGCTCCGGGTCGACGCTCACGGCGCGCATCCCACCGAGGTCGATGACCATCCCGTCGTCGCAGGTCGAGAACCCGGCGACGCTGTGCCCTCCACCGCGTACGGCGACCGGGAGGCCGCGAGCCACGGCGAAGCCCAGGGCGGTCTGCACGTCGGTGACGTCGGCGCAGGAGGCGATCAGCGCTGGTCGCCGGTCGGCGGTGGCGTTCCACACGCGCCGCGCCTCGTCGTACCCCGGTTCGCCCGGCGCCAGCAGCCGGCCGTGCATGGCCTCCCGCAGGTCCCCGACGTCTGCCTCGTTCGCGAGTCCTGTCTCAGCCATGCGTCGAACGGTAGGGCGTGGAGCGGCCCTCCGTAATCGGGGAAGTCCCTCGGCCGTCAGTGTCCGCGGCGGTCGCCGAGGCGCCCGACAGGCGGGCGACCAGCTCGGCTCGCGAGCGGACGCCCAGCTTCCGGTAGGAGCGGGAGAGGTTCGCCTCGACCGTCTTCGTGCTCAGGGAGAGCGAGGCGGCGATCTCCCGGTTGGTGTAGCCCCGGGCGACCAGGGCCGCCATCTGCTGCTCGACCGGGGTGAGGTCGGCCTGGGCCGCCGAGCGCACTCCCAGGCGGGCGATCTCCCCGCGCGCCCTGCCGGCCCAGAGGGTCGCGCCGCGCCCCTCGAAGAGGGCGAGCGCCTGCTCGAACGTCGTCCGCGCGGCCGCCCGTCGTCTCATCCTGCGCTGGACCACGCCGCGGGCGAGGAGGGTCCGACCGAGCTCGAGCGGCATGGGCAGTCGTTCGTGGGCGGCCAGGGCCCGGTCCAGGGACCGGTTCGCGGCGTCGAGGTCGTTGCCCGCAGCCAGGACCAGGGCGCGGGACCGAGCACTGGTGGCCGTGGTCCAGGCCCGTCGCGTCGCCCGCGCGACCTCCTCCGTCCACGAGGTCAGGTCCTCGGCGCGTGCCAGGTCACCGGCGGCCACCAGGGCCTCGATCTCGTCGGGGACCATGTGGCAGTCGCCGAACTCCCGGTGCCACCGCGGCCGCATCAGGTCGGTCGCCTCGCCCAGCGGCCCGAGCGCGGACTGGTGGTCGCCGAGCGACAGGTCGACGAAGCCCAGGACGTGCAGGTTCTGCATCTGGAAGACCACGTCCTCCGTACGCCGCGCCTCGGCCAGGCCCGCCGCGGCCAGGGTGCGCGCGTCCTCGACGTCGCCGAGGCACGCGCGTGCCATGGCCTCGACGTAGAGGGGCGCCTCCGACTGGTGGAGGTGCTGTCGCAGCTGGAGGCTCTCCCGGGCGTGCTCGACGGCTGCGCCCCACTCGCCGGCCCACAGGTCCAGCTCGGCCAGGTGGAACCGGTGGGTCGACGCCGAGTCGAGGTCGCCGGTTGCCATGGTCTGGTCGAGCAGAAGGGTGAGCATGGCCCGGGACTCGTCGTGCCCGTCGTCGTCCATGAGGACCTTCGCCAGGTGGCTCCGCGGGGATGCGGCGGCGGCCGACCCGTCAAGCGTGATCGCGCGATCGAAGAGGTCGCGGCGGATCCCTCCGCCGCCGCAGTAGGTCCAGTGGGCGAGCTCGGCGACGGCCATCCCCAGTGCCTCGTCGTCACCGCCGCGCTCGGCCAGTGCGACGCCCAGCCCGGCGTGACGCTCGGCCTCGGGCACGTCGCCCAGGAAGTAGCAGATCGCGCCCCGGGTCCGGTGGACCCGGCTCGCGAGCGCCCAGTCCTCGCCGGCCTCGTCGAGTGCCTGGTCGCACAGGGCGATGCCCTGGCCCAACGGCGTCGAGAGCTCCGCCAGCCATCGCTGGGCAGCGGCACGTGCGGGTCCCGCGGGCGCCTCCACGACCGCGCGCTCGAACAGGGTGCGCGAGCGGGTGCGGTCACCGGCCGCCAGGGCGTGCACGCCCGCGGTCGTCGCACGGCGGTAGCAGGCGGGGTGGTCGTCCGCCGGGGTGAGCTCCAGGGCCTGCTGTGCATAGGTCGCGGCGACGTCGCTGGCGCCCCTCAGGGCGATGCGGGCGGAGGCGTCCTCGAGCGCCGCGGCCACCGCCTCGTCCGGAGCGGCGCAGGCGCGGGCGAGGTGCCGGGCTCTTTCCTCGGGCTCCTCGCCCGCGTCGGCCAGCTCCCGGTGGACCATGCGCCGTTGCGCGGGTGAGGCGGCGTCGTACACGGTCGCCGCCATCAGCGGATGGGTGAACCTCACCGTCCCGTCACCGGAGTCCACGACTCCCGCCAGCTCCGCCAGCGCCAACTCCGGCTCCACCGGGTGGCCGCAGGCCCGCTCCAGCCGCGGCACCCCCGGCGTTCCCATCGCGGCGGCGAGGAGCAGCACGCGCCGCGTGCTCCCCGGCAGGTCCTCCAGCCGGCGACGGAGCAGGGCGCCGAGGTGCTCCGGCACCGGGAGGTCGTCCACGCCGGCCGTGCCGTGGTCGGTCCAGGCCCGGGCAAGCTCGAGGCTGAGGAACGGGTTGCCCCCCGATGCCTCGTGGACCCGGGCGAGGACCGGCTGCGGGAGGGTGACGCCGAGCCTGCTGTGCACGAGCCGGTAGGTCGCGCCCGGTGACAGCGGCGGGACCGCGATCCGGGTGACCGGGAGGCGGGCGGGGAGCAGGTCGACCGGCTGGGCGTCGCGACGCGTGGTGATCACCGCGACCGGCGCGGAGCCGAGGCGTCGCAACGCGAACCCGAGGGCTTGCGTGGTGGGGACGTCGAGCCACTGCGGATCGTCGATCGCGACGACCGTCGGCGCGTCGCCGGCCAGGGTGCGCAGGAGGTTGACCACCGCGAGGGCGACCGCGCCCTGGCCCACGGGGGCTTGCGACGTGCTGCGCAGCAGTGCTACGTCGAGGGCACGGCGCTGGGGTTCGGGCAGCGCGGGAGAGGTCTCCTCGACCCACGGACCCACGAGGTCGATCAGGCCGGCGAACCCCAGCCCGACCTCGTTCTCGCCGGGGCGGCAGACGAGCACTCGGTGACCGCGCTGCTGCGCCTCACGCACGGCCTCCTGCCACAACCACGTCTTGCCGATGCCGACCTCGCCCTCGATCACCAGCGCGCTGGGCGGGCCGACGGCGCCGTCCAGGAACGCGCGGATCGAGACGAGCTCCGGGTCGCGCCCGATCGTGGTCTGCGGGGTGTCCATGACGCGCAGGCGTGGTGTCAGCCGAGCGGCGGCCCGACGACCGGGCGTGTCTCGGCGCCGGGCAGCGTCGCGAACGCTGCCGGGTCGGGTGCCTGACCCGGCGGGAGCGAGGCCAGGTGGTCGCGCTGGACCCGGAAGAAGTCCTCGATGCCGCCGGGGGTGACGACCGTGAGGAAGCGGCACGGCGCGGCGCCGAGGTTGGCCACCGCGTGCGGGACCCGACGAGGGAACCACAGCAGGCCTCCGGGGGAGAGGACGCCGTCCTCGTCGCCGACCCGGTAGGTGAGCTCGCCCGCGAGCACCACCACCACCTCGTCCTCGGCCTCGTGGACGTGGAGCGGCGGGCCGCCCTGCTCGACGACCCCCTCGAACACCGTGACGAGCCCCGCCGACTGCTCGCTGGTCACCCGCAGCAACAGCACGCTGCCACCGCCCATGTCGAGGTGCTCCAGCGCGTCGCCGGGCGCGAGGGCCTGTCCGCCGTCGTGCAGGGTCATGCACCGATGATGGCTGCGACCCTCGCGCCGCGCCAGCCTCGCGGTTAGGTTGGCCGGGTGGTGAGCGCCGTCCCGGTCCTGCGCGTGAGCGACGTCGACCGCGCGCTCGCGTGGTGGGCCCGACTCGGCTTCGTCGAGGAGTTCCGCCACCGGTTCGAGGGCACCGAGCCGCGGTACGTCGGGATCGTGCGCGACGGCTGCCGGATCCACCTGTCCGAGCACGAGGGGGACGCCTACGGACACGGACTCGTCTACCTCTGGGTGCCGGATGTCGACAGGGTGGCCGCCGACTTCGGCGTCCCGGTCGACGACATGCCGTGGGCACGTGACTGCGAGGTGACCGACCCCGACGGCAATCGGATCCGCGTCGCCACGGCCCACGACTGACGGGCACGGGGCACCGGGACGCACGTCGACACCGGGACCCGCCTGGGGGACGGGGCCCGGTGCGACGTGCCCGATCAGCGGGTGACGGTCAGGCTCGCGGTCGCGGTGGCGGCCAGGTGGTCGGCGTCGCCGCCCCAGTCGGCCCTCACGGTCCAGACGCCTTCCTTGCCGGGCGCCTTGGTCGCCACCGACCAGGTGCCGTTCGCGGCGACCGTGGCCGTGACGGCCTTGGGTGAACGCTGACCGGTGAGGGTGAAGTTGACGGTCACCCTGCTGCCCTGGTGCGCCGGGTTGAGCGTGCCCGACACCGTCATGTTGCGTCCCCGGCCGATCGAGTTCATCGGGTTGATGGTCACGATCGCCCGGACGCCGACCTGCTGGGTGGCGCTCACGGAGCCCTGGGCCTGGGCGCCGCCCGCGTAGGCGACGCGGTAGCGGGTGGTGGCCGTGGGTGCGACGCCCGCCAGGGTGAATCGTCCGTCCGTTCCGGTGGTGGCGCTCAGGCCGGTCGACTGCCAGGTGGTGGCGCCGATGGCCTGCGACTCCAGGGCCACGACGGCGCCGGAGATCCCGGTCGTGCCCGTCAGGAGTCGTCCGGACAACGTCGTCGACTCACCGATCGTCAGTGTCGCCGGCGACGGAGTCCCCAGGGTCAGGCTCGAGGTCGGCAGCCCGATCACGAAGCTCCACGACCCGACCTGGCTCTGGTTCCCGGCGGCATCGAACGCGCGCGCCTTGAGGGTCAGGCTCTGGGTCACGGTCAACGGAGCGGTGTAGCGGGTGCTGGTCGCCGTCGGCGTCGAGCCGTTGGTGGTGTAGCGGATGACCGCGTCCGGGTCGTCGCTGCTGAGCGTCACCTGCTGCGAGCCGGGGAAGCTGCCCCCCGCCGGGCTGGCCGAGACGGTGGGAGCCACCGTGTCGATGACGTAGGTCTCGGTGACGACCGGCGAGGTGCTGCCGTCCGTCCCGATCGCCAGGAACTTCAGCTGCGTGGCCCCCTCGGCGGTGATCGCCACCGGGCCCGTGTAGAGCGTGCTCGCTGCCGTCGGTGTGGAGCCGTCGGTGGTGTAGTGGATCTCGGCCGTCGGCTCGCTGGCCGCGAGCGTCACCTGCTGGGCCGCGGTGAAGGTGCCGCCCTTCGGAGTCGCCGTGACCCGCAGCTCGGCCAGCTTGCCCTGGACCACGAACTGGTCGGTCTGGCCGAGCGTGACCGGGGTGGCCAGGGGTGCGCCGCCGCCCGTGGTGACCTGCTCCATCCGGAACACGTTCGTCCCGTAGGGGCTGCCGACCACGGCGTGCGGGGTGGCACCGTCACCGACGTAGCCGGTGGGGGCGCCGGTGTCCCAGCGGAGGAAGGGACCGATGGGGCCGCGGAGCACCAGGCCGAAGTCGCACGGTGCGCTCAGGCACCCGGTGTCGTCGGTCACGAAGATCGATCCGGCACCGTCCGCGCGGAGCTCGACCACGCCGTAGGGGTGCGTCACCCGGTAGGTCGCGCCCGGCACCAGGTTGTCGGCCCGCACCCGGATCCGGGCGAAGGCGATCTGGTCGTTGGCCTTCGGGGCACCGCCACCGAAGGCGGCCTCGGCGCCGAGGACCAGCCGGGCCTTGGTGGCACCCGCGTCGAAGCCCGCGTCAGCGGACCACCAGAAGGCCTCGTCCGGGAAGTTGCCCGGGAAGGCCACGGGCGAACCCGGGTCCGGCCGGTCGCCGATGACCGGGCACAGCGGGTCGTCGAGGCACAGCTCCAGCTTCGCCGGCTCCAGGGTCGGCGAGCCGAAGTCCTGGAACCAGGTCGGGAACCCGTTGGCGGGGGACACCGGCCCGACCGCTCGGAGGTTCTTGATGTCGTAGTCGAACCTCGCCACGGGGCCGGGGGAGCCCAGCTCGCTGATCGCGAAGGCACGGACGGTCGTCGGACGGCCGACCGTGAACGGTCCGGTGTAGGCCCGGGTCGATCCCATCGGTGCCCCCGAGGCGTCGACCGCCGGGGTCGTCCCGTCGGTGGTGTAGAAGATGTCGTTGACCGAGCTGGTGAGGGTGACCTGCTGGGCCCCTTCGAAGGTCGTCCCGGTCGGGTCCGGGGTGGCCGACACGGTCGGCAGGGCCCCTTCGACCCGGTACTCCTCCGTGTAGACCTCGGAGGTCATGGTCGGGTCAGCGAGGTCGATCGCCTGGAACTTCAGCGTGGTCAGGCCCTCGGGGATGGTCAGCTGGGCCGACTGTGGCGGCGAGGACGGACCCGAGCTGCTCGGCACGAACACCTCGGTACCCGTCCCGGGCACGGGGTCTCCTGCCGCATCGACCTGGGGATCCGAGCCGTTGGTCGTCCACACGATCTTCGCGTCGTCCGGGAACGATGCGGTGATCCGCACGTCCTGCGGCCCACCGTAGAGCCCGCCCCCCGGCGAGGCGGCCGCGCGCAGCTCGGCGATCTTGCCCTGGACGGCGAACATGTCCGTCTCGGCGCTGCCCACCCCCGGGCCCTCGACCCGGAAGTAGTTCGTGCCGCGCGGGCTGCCGACGACCTCGTGCTCGACCAGCGGGTTGCCGACGTAACCGGCGGGCGCGGCCGGGGAGACCGCGGGGTCCCAGCGGAGGAACGGGCCGACCCGGCCGTCGAGCGCGGCCTCCCAGGTGGTGCACGGGGTGGTGAGGCACCCGATGTCCTCGGTCATCCGGGCCCGGCCACGGTCGTCGGCCTCGACCACGTCCACGCCATAGGGCGTCGTGACCGTGTAGCGGGCGAAGGGGGTGACGTCGTCGAGCCGGATGCGGAGCCGGGCGAACGCGATCTGCTCACCGGGAGCGACGTCGGCCGCGAACGCGGCCTCCTGCGCCAGCACCAGGAGCGCCGAGCCGCCACCCGGAAGGTCCATCGCTGCCTCGCCGGACCACCAGAAGCTCTCGTCGGGGAAGTTGTCGGGGAAGGACAGTGGCTGGGCCGGGTCGGGGAGGTCGCCCACCACCGGGCACAGCGGGTCCTGCAGGCACAGCTCGAGGCGCACCGGAGGCTCACCCGAGCCGGTGCCGCTGGAGGTGCCGCCGTCGCCGTACCAGTACGGGTAGCCGTTGGAGGCGTCCACGGGACCGACGGCCTCGAGGTTGCCCCCCTGACGGTTGTCGGGGATGTCGACGTTGTAGACCTCGGTCATCACGGTGGATTGGCCGGCGGTGCTCGCGGCGAGGAACTTCAGCGTCGTGAGCTCCGTCAGGTGGATCGGGTCGTTCGTGTACTCCGTGCCGTGCACCACGCCGGTGACGGCCAGCGTGTCGGGGTCCTGGGTGATCTCGGGGTCCTGGCCGTCGACGGAGTAGTAGATCGTCGCGGCCGGGTCCGTCGCCTCGAGGGTCACGTCGACGGCCTGGCCGAAGGAACCGCCCCGTGGGCTGGCCGTCACGTCGGGCGCGTCGATCGTGTACTCGCGGCGCACCACTGGGGAGGCGTTGCCCGCGTCGTCGTAGGCGATCGCCTTGATGACGGTGGTGGCCTCGTCGAGGTTGCCGTTGACCGGGATCCTGCCGGTGTACGGCGTGCTCTCCTCGTTCGGGTCGGCGGGGTCCTGCCCGCCCGGGGGCACGAGGGCCTTGGTGTAGTAGATGCGCGGCGTGGAGGCCTTGTCGTCGGTGGCCGTCAGGGTCACCAGCTGGGCCGAGGCGTAGGTGCCGCTCGAGGGACTGGCCGCGAGGTCGGGGGCGACGGTGTCGACGACGTAGGCGACCTCCGTCGCTGCCGCGACCTGGCCGGTGACGGGGTCGTCGACCGCCACGCCGGCGACGGCGTTGACGGCCCTGATGGTCACGTCGTCGGTCACCGGGACCGGGCCGGAGTAGACCGCGGCGGTCGCGCCCTGGGCTCCGGTGGCCGTGGCGGGGTCGGACCCGTCGGTGGTGTACCAGACCTCGCCACCGGGCTCGGTCCCGACGAGGGTGGCGTCGAATCCGGCGGCGTAGGAGCCGGCGACCGGTGTCGCCATCACGCGGGGGCGGGCGATCTTGCCCTGGACGCTCATCGCGTCGGTCCGGGCGACCTCGGTCTCGAGGGTGGCGCCCGGGTCGGTCGGGTCGTCGGTGAGGCGCACCACGGCGACGTGGTTGACGCCGATCGGGCTGCCGGTGATCCGGTGCTCGGTGACGCCGTCACCGAGGAAGCCGGTGGGCGCCTCGGGGGCGAAGGCGGGGTCCCACCGCAGGAACGAGTCACCGACACCGCCGTCGCCGGAGTCGGCGAGCTCGGCGAAGTCACCGCAGGGCGAGGTCAGGCAGCCGATGTCCTGGGTGTCGTTGATGCGCAGGTCCGCGCCGACGTCGTAGGTCTTCGACCCGTAGGGGTAGTCGACCCGGTAGCGGCCGGGCTCGGGGAGGTCGAGTCGGATGCGCACCCGGTTGAAGGCGATCTCCTGGTCGGGACCGTCGGCGCCGAACGCCGCTTCCGTGGCGACCTCGACCAGACCGGACGCGTCGCCGGTCAGCGTGGCCCCGGCCTGGAACCAGAAGGCCTCGCCGTCCGGAGGCGCGAGGTCTGCTCGGGTACCGAGACAGTTCGGGCCGTCGAGGCACAGCTCGAGGCGGTCGGTCCCGGTCGTCACCCACGCGGGGAACCCGGTCGCGGGGTCGACCGGTCCGACCGTGAGGGTCCCGGCCGCGGCCGGTGCGACCAGTCCCAGCTGGGCCGCGACGACGGCCAGCAGGGCGATCAACGCCTGTCCGATCCTGCGTCGTGCCGTCGTGCTGGGTGCTTCTGTGCTGCGCTGGTTCTGCATGACTACCCCTCCCGGAGTCCGCGGTCGTGCACGCACAGAGCGGGCACGGGAGGAGGGTCGCGCAGGCGACTTGCGGAATCCTTGGGCCCGGGTCAGGGGGGCGAGGCCGCAGGCTCAGTGGGCGCCGGCGAGGTTGAGGCCGACGACGCCGACCACGATCATCGCGAGCGAGGCGGCCTTCAGGGCGGTCATCTGCTCGCCCAGCCACAGATAGCCGATCACCGCGACGATGGCCGTCCCCAGGCCCGACCACACGGCGTACGCCGTCGACACCGAGATGGTCCGGACCACGACGGCGAGCAACCAGATCGACACGGCGTAGCCACCCATCACGGCCACCGACCACCACAGGTCGGTGAACCCGGCGGTACGGGGGAGCAGAGCGGTGGACGCCACCTCGATGGCGATGGCGACCACGAGCAGCAGGGCGGCGACGAACATGACTTCCTCTCACTGATGTAGCGAGTGCTACAGCAGGCCACTGTAGCACTCGCTACAGTGGAGGCGTGAGTCGTCGCGAGGAGCTGCTGGACCAGGTCGCCGCCCACGTGCTCGAGCACGGGCTGATCGGGTTGACGCTGCGACCTCTGGCGGCAGCCATCGGCACCAGCGACCGGATGCTGATCTACCACTTCGGCAGCCGGGACGGGCTGGTCTCCGACGTGGTCTCACGCGTCACCGAACGTGCGATCGCGGCCGTCGAGGCGATGCCGGCCGCGCCGTCCGTACGCAGCGCCGTCAACCGGCTCTGGGATTCCTACTGCGACGACCCGCTCGGGCCCTGCCTCACGCTCTACTGCCAGGCCGCGGCAACGGGCCTCATCGGCGAGGAGCCCTACCTCACCGCGGCACGCGCCACCAACGCGCAGTGGGCCGGTGCGCTCGGCGACTACCTGCGCCGCTCCGGCGCGCCCGTACGCCGCGTGCGCCGGATCGTGACGCTGGTCGACTCCGCGCTCTACGGCTTCCACCTCGACCTGACGACCGACCGTCCCGAGGAGCTCGCCCGCGGGGTCGACGACCTCGCCGTCGCCGCGCAGGCGCTCGCGGACCGCTAGCGGGGACCGGCCTGCGGGACCGGCACCCACCGCTCGAGCGTCGCAGCCAGTGCCTCCAGCGCGATCGGGCGGGTGACGTGGTCGTCGATGCCGGCCGGCCCGAGGACCTCCATGGCGTCGCCGTCGGCGTCGTCGGGGTCGCGGGTGGTCATCGCGACGACCGGGAGCCGGCCACCGGCACCCTCGAACCGACGGATCTCGGCCACGGTCGCCGCCTCCTCGCGCAGCGGGAGGTGGCAGTCGAGGAGCACCACGTCGTAGGGCGCCCGGGCGAGCGCGATCAGGGCCTCCACGTCGTCGCCGGCGGTCGAGGCGTGGAAGCCGAGGTACTCGACCATGCCGGCGGTGATCAGCTGGTTGGTGGGGTTCTCGTCGACCACGAGCACGCGGACCGGGGCGGGCTCCTCGGGAGCCGCCTGGGGTGCCTGTGCCAGGGCGGCGAGCACCCCCCGCAGCTGGTCGGAGTGCACCGGCTTGGTCAGCGTCGCCGAGAACCCCGCCCGCGAGGCGCGTGCCTGGTCGACGGCGGGATCGGAGGTCAGCAGCACCAGCCGCGGACCGCCCCCGGCCGCCTGCTGGACGCGGGCGGCCAGCTCCATGCCGGTCATCACGGGCATCATCAGGTCGAGCACGCAGACGTCGTAGTGGGCGTTGTGGGCGAGCGCCTCGAGCGCCGCCGTGCCGCCGTCGACGGTGTCGACCTCCGCCCCCCAGCCGCGCAGCAGGTCGCCGACGACGAGCCGGTTGGTGGCGTTGTCGTCGACGGCGAGCACGCGGAGGCCGTCGAGCCGCGGGAGCTCGGCCTGGTCCTGCGGCGCGAGCACCTCGAGGTGGAGCTCGACCCAGAACGTGCTGCCCGAGCCGGGCTCGGACTCGACCCCGATGCGGCCGCCCATGAGCCGCACCAGCTTGCGCGCCGTCGCGAGACCGAGGCCGGTGCCCTCGTACTGACGGGTGTGGGAGGAGTCGCCCTGGGAGAAGGCGTCGAACAGCTGGCCGCGCAGCTCCTCGCCGATGCCGATGCCGGTGTCGTGGACCTCCAGGCGGACGTCGACCCAGCCGTCGCCCTCGCCGAGCACCGCACCTCGCAGGGTGACCTCGCCCGCGGCGGTGAACTTGACCGCGTTGCTGGCCAGGTTGAAGACGATCTGGCGCAACCGGGCACCGTCGGCCCGGACCAGGTCGGGGACCGGTCCGTCGATCCGGGTGACGACCTCGAGCCGCTTGCCGTGGGCGGTGGGGGCGATCAGGTCGGCGGTCTCCTCGAGCACGTCGACGAGGGACACCTCGCCGAGCCTGAGCTCGACCTCGTCGTTCTCGACGCGGGCGAAGTCGAGGATGTCGTCGATGAGGTTGAGCAGCATGCCGCCGGCGCCGGACACGCCCTCGGCGTACTGGCGCTGGCGCTCGTCGAGGTCGGTCTGCATCAGCAGCTCGGACAGCCCGATGACCCCGTTCATGGGCGTACGGATCTCGTGGCTGATCGTGGCGAGGAACTCCGACTTCGCGCGGGAGGCCTGCAGCGCCTCGTCGCGGGCGGCGGCGAGCGCCGCCTGGTCGCGCTGCTGGGCGCCCAGCAACCGGGCCGTGCGCACCAGGGCGAGGAGGAGCAGCACGGTCGCGCCGAGGATCAGCGGGATCGACCCGACCGGCTGGGCGGTGAAGCGGTCGTAGGCCAGCAGGACGGGGACGGCGAAGAGCGGCCCGATGGCGACGAAGAGCCGGACGACCGTGTGGTCGCCCCGGCCGAGCTCGTGGGTCCACGCGCGTCCGCCCCGGTGGAAGCGCGCCATCAGCAGCGCGCCGAGCATCCAGCCGGCGTTCTCCCAGTTCTCGTGGAAGTCCGTCAGCGGGAGCGTCAGGAACCCGATGTCGGCGACCAGCCAGGCGGCCACGCCGACGCCGAACCACGGGTCGACCCACTGCCGAGCGTGGCGGTCGGTGGCGATGCGCAGCACCAGCGCGATCAGCAGCGCGTCCGCGATCGGATAGCTCGACCACACCAGCTTGATGAAGGGCGTCAGCGTGGCGTCGCCGGCGATCGCCGAGACGGAGATCGTCCAGAGCACCATCACGCTGACGGTCACGATGGTGGCGGCGTCGATGAGCGAGTCGACGTCGCGCTCGTGCCCGGCGCGCGAACGGCGCAGGACCACGACCAGGGCCGCGATGAGGAAGACGTAGGCGGTGAGCCAGCCGACGTCGGCCAGCGAGGCGTCGGTCGACTCCGAGTCGATGATCCAGAGATACCAGGACAGCTCGCCGAGGGCGTTGCTGGCCAGTCCGGCGGCGACGAGGCGGGCCGGGAGCCGCAGCTCCTCCCGGGCGGTGCGGCTGCCCCACCAGGCCGCCGCGGCCGAGCCGGCCTGGACCCCGACGAACGCGACCGCGACCCACGTGTCGGACGGGCGGACGACGTGGACCGCGACGGCGACCACCCAGACCGCCGTGACGGCGGCAGCCCACAGCGCCCGGCGGACTCGCGCCGGCGTCTCCGCGGAGGGCGGGGTCATGTGGGGTCCCCCTGTCTGTCCCGAGGACCCGATTGTCGTCCCCGCTGACCTGCGGGGACGGGGATTTGGACGATTTGTTACCCGTCGCGCGTACGCCGCGGGGCGGCCGGTCCCGGCCACGAGAACACCCACCGCCGACCCGGGTGCTCCGACACCGACCAGAACCGCCCGCTCGAGGGCCACCAGGTGAGGTCCTCCGGACCCATCGGCAGCGCCAGCGGCCGCAGCCGCAACGCCCCGGGACGACCGTGCGCGAGCCCACCCGGGACCCACGGCCCCATCGAGACCGTCGCGTGCCACGTCCCGCCCACGCAGGCCGCACCCTGCATCCGGGCCCGGGCCCCGTCCTCGACCGAGGTCGGACGCGCGCGGCCGTCGTCGTCGGTGGCCAGCAGCGAGCTGGCGGCGCCGACGCCGAACCGGGCCAGCCGGGTGGTCGCGCCCCGCCGGCGCCCGTACTCACCGGCGACGAGGACGGGCGCGCCTCCTGGGTCGGTGCGGTCGAGGGAGACGAAGGAGTAGCGCAGCCGCTCGTGACCACGCTCTGCGCCTGCCCGCCAGGCCGAGCGGACGGGCAGCACGAGGTCGTGGCCGTGGGACTCGACCCCCGGCCCCGCGACCATCACGTCGTCGAGGTGGCAGGTCAGCAGACCCCGGGCCGTGGCGGCGACGTGGACCGCGCCGCCGAGCCACACGATCCCCCCGGCGTGGACGGTCAGCGGCTCCGTCGTCGCCCGTCCCTCGTCGTCGATCCGCGGGACCACCAGCAGCACGTGCCGATAGCCGAGCGAGTCGAGGTCGAGCACGGTCAGCCGCACTCCGTGGGACGCACCGCCCACGGGGTGGGCGTACCAGCTGACCAGCACCAGCCGCCGGCCCAGGACGCGTTCGGAGGGGTCGGCGTCGGCCGAGCTGGAGACGCCCTGCGGCCACCACCGGCGGTCGCGGGCGTCCTGCCGCTCCCAGGCGTAGGCCTCGTCGACGAGCCGACCGGCCAGCCGACCGAGTCGTGAGGGTTGCGCGCGCCGGTCGAGCCGGTCGAGCACGCCCGCCAGCCCGACGCGACCGCCGAGCAGCTCGGCGAGTGCGTCGATCTCGACCGCACGGTCGTCGGTGAGGGTCAGGTGCACGCCGGCCACGCCTCGCACGCTAGCCGCTCGGCGTAGCCTCCTGCGGGTGACGCGGGTGCTGGTGGTGGGTGCGGCGGTGCTCCGTGACGGCCGGGTCCTGGCGGCCCGGCGTACGGCGCCGCCCGAGGCGGCGGGCCGGTGGGAGTTCCCGGGCGGCAAGGTCGAGCCGGGCGAGTCGCCCGAGACCGCCGTGGTGCGGGAGGTCCGGGAGGAGCTCGGCTGCACCGTGGCGGTGGAGGAGTGGCTCGGGGGCGAGGTGCCGATCGGGGAGCGGCACCTGCTCCGGGTCGCGCTCGCCACGCTGGTCGAGGGCGATCCCGTCCCCGTCGAGCACGACCGGCTCCGCTGGCTCGGCCCCGACGAGCTCGACGACGTCGACTGGCTCGAGCCGGACCGCCCGTTCCTGCCGGTGCTCCGGCAGGCGAGGATGGCGCCGTGAGGGGCATCTTCTTCGAGGAGGACGACGCGCAGGCGGCGGCCGCCCAGCTGCGGGCGGACGGCTACGACGCGGTCGTCGCACGAGAACGACTGGCCGGCGAGGACGACGACGAGGACCACCCCTGGGCGGTCACGACCGACGCGCCGGAGATCGCGCTCGAGCTGCTCGTCGAGCGCTACGACGGCTGGCTCGACGTCGAGCCGGACGCCCGGGAGCGGCCGCGCCCGGTCCTCGACCTGCCGACCGGGCCCCGACGCCACCACCGGCCGCCCGGTCCGGGGCAGCCACCGGTCTGAGGCGCCGTCAGGGGGCGTGGCTATTTTGGAGCCATGCCCGACACGCCCGACCAGCGGCTGCTGCTGGTGCACGCACACCCCGACGACGAGACGATCAACAACGGCGCGACGATGGCGCGCTACGTGGCCGAGGGACGCGGGGTCACCCTCGTCACCTGCACCGCCGGGGAGATGGGGGAGGTCCTGGTCCCCGAGCTCGAGCACCTCGCCTACGAGCGCGACGGCGGCCTCGGCGACCAGCGGCTGGAGGAGATCACCGAGGCGATGTCGATCCTCGGGGTCACCGACCACCGGTTCCTCGGCGGCTTCGGGCGCTTCCACGACTCCGGCATGGCCTGGCACCCCGACGGCCACGCGATCGCCGGTGAGTTCGTGCCCGACAATGCCTTCTGGCACGCCGACCTCACCGTCGCCTCCGACGAGCTGGTCCGCGTCATCCGCGAGGTCCGGCCCCAGGTGCTGGTCACCTACGACCAGTTCGGCGGCTACGGGCACCCCGACCACATCCAGGCCCACCGGGTCGCGACCTACGCCGCCGACCTGGCGGCGGTGCCCTCCTACCGGCTCGACCTGGGCGAGCCGTGGGAGATCGCCAAGGTCTACTGGACCGCGATGTCGGAGGGCCGGATGCGCGAGGCGCTGCGGGCGATCCGCGAGAGCGGCGACACCGAGACCTTCGCCGGCATGGAGCCCGACGGGGACCTGCCGCCCTTCGTGACCCCTGACGACCTGATCACCACCGAGGTCGCCGCCGACGACCTGGTCGACCTCAAGATGCGGGCGCTGAAGGCCTACCGCACGCAGATCCGCTCCGACGACAAGGCGTTCGGGGGTGGCGAGAGCGGCCACGCGTTCTGGGGGTCGGAGTACTACCGCCTGGCCCGGGGCACGGCCGCCCCCGGGCCGGACGGTCGCGAGACCGACCTCTTCGCCGGGCTCTGACCCCGTGCCCCGAGCGCGACGCCTGGCTGCCGCGGCCGGCCTGCTGGTCGTCGGCGTCATGACCGGCCTGGCGGCCGCGGTGTCCCACGAGCTGTGGTGGAGCCTGCCGCTGACGACCGCCGGGCTCGGGGCGGCCTACCTCGCCGTGGGGCCGGGCTTCACGACCCGGCTGCCGCTGGCACTGGGCTTCACGGGTGCGGTCGGCTGGGCCCTGCGCGGGCGACCCGAGGGTGACTACCTCGTGTCCAGCTCGACCCGCGGCCTGCTGCTGCTCGGCGTCGTGCTGCTGTCGATCCTCGTCGCGGTCGCGACCCTGCCGCGACCGGGCTCGTCCCGCGTGCCGGGGCCCGGACCGGTCGACACCACGACCTAGCATGGCGCGCGTGACTGGTCCGGAGCGCGAGAAGGAGGGCGGCCGCGTCGTCCTGCTGCTGCTGGTCGGGCTGGCGCTGCTCGCCGGCGGTGCCTACGCAGCGGCCTACCTCGCCGCGGGCGACCGGGTGCCGCGAGGCGCGACGGTCGCGGGAGTGGCGATCGGAGGCCAGACCCCGGCCGAGGCGCGCGCCACGCTGGAGGAGGAGCTCGCCCAGCAGGTCCGCGCCCCGATGGAGGTGAGCGTCGGTGCGACCACCCGGCGGCTGCGTCCCGACGACCTCGGCCTGGCGGTCGACGTCGCCGCCTCGGTCGAGGCGGCCGGCGGCGGCCGCTCCTGGGACCCCGCGCGGCTCTGGAACTACTACACCGGCGGCGACGAGCTCCCGGCGGTGCTCGACGTCGACGACGACGCCATGACCGCCGCGCTCGCCGAGCTGGGCGAGGAGGTCGGGACCCCGGCCCGCGACGGCGCCGTCACCTTCGAGGGCGGCCAGATCGTCCAGCGCGAGCCGCGGGACGGCCGGCAGCTCGACGTCGAGGCCGCCCGCGCCGCGATCGAGGAGGGCTGGCCCGCCGAGGAGGGCCGTCCCGTCGAGCTCGAGCTGGTCACGGTCGAGCCCGCCATCGACGCCGCCGACGTGCGTGCGGCCGTCGCCGAGTTCGCCAACCCGGCCGTCTCCGCCCCCGTGACGCTGCTCTTCGACGACTCCGAGATCCGCCTCAACCAGCGGGAGTTCCTGCCCGCGCTCCGGCTGCGCCCCCAGGACGGCGAGCTCGTCCCGGGTGTCGCGAAGAAGCCGCTCTCGCGGCTCCTCGACCGCCGCATCAGCTCCGGCGAGCCGGTCGACGCGACCGTCCGGCTCGTGGGCGGTCGGCCGCGCGTGGTGCCCGCCAAGCCCGGGGTCACCTTCGAGCCCGTCGACGTCGAGCGACAGCTGCTGCGCGTCGTCGTCCGGCCGTCGGGGGAGCGGGAGGCCCGGATCGAGGCGGTGGCCGAGAAGTCCGAGGTGTCGACGAAGGAGGCGCGCAGCTGGAAGATCAAGGAGCGCGTCTCGACCTTCACGACCTACTACCCCCACGCCGACTACCGCAACACCAACATCGGCCGGGCCGGGGAGCTCATCGACGGCACGGTGCTCGCGCCGGGCGAGACCTTCTCCCTCAACGGCATCGTCGGAGAGCGCACCCGCCAGAACGGGTTCACGGAGGGCTTCATCATCTCCGACGGCATCCTGGTCGAGGACCTCGGTGGCGGTGTCTCCCAGATGGCGACGACGGCCTTCAACGCTGCCTTCTTCGCCGGGCTGAAGGACGTCGAGCACAAGCCCCACTCGTTCTACATCGACCGCTACCCGGTCGGCCGCGAGGCCACCGTGGCGTGGGGTGCCGTCGACCTGCGGTTCCAGAACGACACCGACTACGGCGTGCTGGTCGACGCCGAGGTCACGCCGAGCACACCCAGCACCTCCGGCGTCGTGACGGTGAGCATGTGGTCGACGAAGACGTGGGACATCACGACGCGGACCTCCGACCGCTACAACATCACGCAGGAGGACACCCGGCGCATCGACACCCCCGACTGCCACGCCAACGACGGCTACGGCGGGTTCGACGTCGACGTCTGGCGCTACTTCCGCCGACCCGGCTCCGACGAGCTGGTCAAGCAGGAGAAGCTCCAGACCACCTACACCCCCAGCGACACCGTCATCTGCACCAACCCGCGAGCCGACGGCTGACGGGTCAGTCGGCGCAGCCGGCGACCGTCAGCGACTGCCGGATCGGGGCCGAGAACAGGTAGCCCTGGTCGTTGTCGGGCGAGACGTCCGGCTGCGTGCGACCGTCGGTGTCGACGGCGCGGGTGACCAAGCAGTGCTCGCCGGCCCGGTCGAAGACCACCTCCGCCTCCCAGGCGGTCCAGCACGACGCCCGGTTCTGGCCGACGAGCCGCGCCGCGCGCCACGACGCGCCACCGTCGGTGCTGAGCTCGACGCCGGCGATCGCGGCCTCGCCGGACCAGGCGCGGCCGCGGAGCACCACCGGCCTCCCGGCCGGCACCGGCTCGAGCGTGTCGACCAGGCTCTTGACCGGCATCCGGCCCAGGACGGCCTCCTCGCCGTGCCAGCCCTCGCCGTGCATGCGGTACCACCGGGTGTTCCAGGGCGACGGCTCCGGACGGCGGGTCACGCGGAGCTCGCCGAGCCACTTGATCGAGGCGATGCCGACCCAGCCGGGCACGACCAGCCTCACCGGGAACCCGTGGTCCGGCGGGAGCGGCTCCCCGTTCATCTCCCAGCAGACGAGCACGTCGTCGAGGGCCTTCTGGATCGGTAGCGGCCGGCGCACGCGCCCGTGGTCGACACCGTCCTCGACATAGGGGTCGTCGAGGCCGACGGCCATGACCGAGACCGCGTCGGGGCGGAGGCCCACCCGTCGGAGCACCCGCGCGAGTGGTACGCCGGTCCAGCGGGCGACGCCGATCGCGCCGGTCTCCCACTGGGTCCCCGGTCGCGGCGTCCCCTGCTGGCGGTCGAAGTAGTGCCGCCCGTTGCCGGTGCACTCCAGCGCGAGCTCCTCGGTGACGGGGGAGAGGTCACGGAGGTCGGCGAGCGAGAGCGTCGTGTCCTGGTAGAGGCCGTCGCCGGTCAGCAGCAGCCGCCACAGCCCGGCGTCGACGACCGGCGGCCGTGTGTGGTTGCGCACGAAGAACCGGTCGATGGGGGTCACGGCGGGAACGTCGGACTCCCACCGGGTCTCGACGTCGGTGCCGTGGACGATGAAGCCGTCGGTCAGGGGTCGGTCGAGGGCGTCGCGCAACATGGTTTAACTCTATCCAATGAGTAGACAATGGGTGTGGGTGGGTCGGCACCCCGGCGGGTCGGAGCGGTCCTACTCTCGGGGCCATGCTGGTGCACCTGAGGATCACCGTGCCGACCGACATGACCGACGACGTACGCCGCCTGCTGCTCGCCGAGCGGTGCGTCACCAACCTGGTGGTGCTCGAAGGGGTGGTGGTGGAGCCCGAGGGCGACCTGCTCGAGGTCGACGTGGCCCGGGAGGAGACCGGTGCGCTGCTCTCGCAGCTCGACGACGCGGGGGTGACCGAGCGCGGCGGCGTCGTGGTGGTCAGGCCGTCGGCGGCGCCGTTCGCTCGGGCCCGCGAGCTCGAGGCCGAGGCGCCGGGGCACCCGGACGACGCGGTGATCTGGGAGTCGGTCGCCGCAGCCGCCGACGACGGCAGCGTGCCGACGGTGTCCTACCTGGTGTTCCTGGTGCTCGCGGTCGTCCTGGCGGCCATCGCCGTGGTGACCGACTCCTCGGTGCTCGTCGTCGGCGCGATGGTCGTGGGCCCGGAGTTCTCCGCCGTCGCCGCGGCCTCGGTCGGGGTGGTGCTTGGCCGCTGGGCGACGGTCGGCCGGTCGTTGGCGCTGCTCGCGCTCTCGTTCACCTTCGCGGTGGTGGTGGTCGTGCTGCTCGCCCTGCTGGCGCGGGCGACCGGCCTGCTGACGGCCGACCTGGTCACCCGGCCTCGCCCCAACACGGGCTTCATCTGGCACCCGGACATCTGGTCGTTCATCGTCGCGCTGGTCGCAGGAACTGCCGGCGCGCTCGCGCTGGCGATCGAGAAGACGGCCACCATGGTCGGGGTGTTCATCTCCGTGACGACCGTGCCGGCCGCGGGCAACCTCGCCCTCGGGCTGGCGGTCTGGGACCGCGGCGAGATCCTGGGCTCGCTCGCCCAGCTGGGCGCCAACGTCGCCGGCATGGTCATCGCCGGCACCCTGCTGCTGGGCTTCATGCGGCTGTGGTGGCCGCGGGTCATGCGGCTCTCGGAGCGCGTGCTGCCTCAGCGTCCCGCGGCGCGCAGGTAGCGCAGCCGGTGGTGGGTGCGGAAGCCCATCCCGGCGTAGAGCGCCAGCGCCGGCTCGTTGTCGACCTCGACGTGGAGCCAGGTCGTGGTGGCCCCCTGCGCGCCGCCCCAGTCGAGCAGCCGCGCCATCATCGCCGTGGCGAGTCCACGACGGCGCAGCCGCGGCTCCATGCCGAGGGCGTGCACCCCGAGCCAGTCGCCGTCCAGCGCGGCCCGGCCGCCGGCGACGACCTCGCCCGAACGCACCAGGCGGAGCTCCACCCGGGGGCCGTCCTCGAGCTCGACGAGCTCGGCGGCCTCGGCGGGCTCCCGACCCCCGCACGCACGGAGGGCACGCGCGAGGGAGGCGACCTGGAAGTAGGACGCGCCGCCCTCGACCTCGGTCCACCCGGCGACATCGAGGTGGGTGTCGACCTCGCTCCCGGCCTCGACCTGGGCCAGTGCGTCGCGGTCGCGGTCGGCGTAGAACGCGCGGACGCGCGCGGCCGCGTCGTCCAGGGAGACGCCGGGATCGCCGATGGCGAGGCACGAGTTGGCGCGCTTGAGCAGCCGGCCGACCGGGGCGGGATCGGTGCGCATCACCCAGTCGCCGAGCGCCTCGGTCTCGACGTGGGGCCACATCGCGAGCGCATGACCCTCGGCCTCGCGGGCGTCGACCCGGTGACGCACCGAGGGGCGGGGCGGCACCGGCTTCCCCGACACGACCAGGGCCAGCGGGATCGTCACGGGCTCACCGGTCTCGGGCTGGACGACGCACTCGTCGTCGGACCAGCGCAGACAGGTGCCGAGCACGTCGGTCATGGCGGGGCCGCCGCTGGGACCGGTCTCGCCGGGCACGACGCGGCGTACGACGACGCGCTGTCCGACGACGTGGGGACCCAGCGTGTGACCAGCCTGGTGCTCATTGCGGTGGGCCTGCGACGACGGGGGCACGCGGAGAGACTAGGCTGCCGTCTGCAGCAGCTTTCGCACCGTCTTACGAGGAGGATCTGGTGACCTACGTCATCGCCCAGCCGTGCGTCGACCTCAAGGACCGGGCCTGCGTCGACGAGTGTCCTGTCGACTGCATCTACGAGGGCAAGCGGATGCTCTACATCCACCCCGACGAGTGCGTCGACTGCGGTGCCTGTGAGCCGGTCTGCCCGGTCGAGGCGATCTTCTACGAGGACGACACCCCGGAGGAGTGGAAGGGCTACTACGACGCCAACGTCCACTTCTTCGACGACCTCGGCTCGCCCGGTGGTGCCGCCAAGATGGGCGAGATCGACCACGACCACGAGCTCGTCGCGGCGCTCCCGCCGCAAGAGCACGACGAGTGACCTCGCGGCCGGTCTCCGGCCGGCTCCCGGACTTCCCCTGGGACCAGCTCACGGCGTACGCCGCCACGGCGCGGGCGCACCCCGACGGCATCGTCGACCTCTCGGTCGGCACCCCCGTCGACCCGACGCCGCTCGTCGTCCAGGACGCGCTTCGCGCCGCCGCTGACGCGCCCGGCTACCCGACGACCCTCGGGCTGCCGGAGACCCGGCAGGCGGCGGTCGACTGGCTGGCCCGTCGCCACGGCGTCACCGGGCTCGGGCTCGACGGCGTGCTGCCGGTCATCGGCTCCAAGGAGCTGATCGCCTCCCTGCCCGGCCATCTCGGCGTCGGGGAGGGGGACCTGGTCGGCTATCCCGAGGTCGCCTACCCCACCTACGAGGTCGGCGCCGCGCTCTGCGGGGCCCGTGCGATCGCGACCGACTCGCTGACCGCCTTCGGTCCGGAGGTCCCGGCGCTGCTCTGGCTCAACTCGCCCTCCAACCCGACCGGACGGGTGCTGCCACTCGACCACCTCCGCAAGGTCGTCGAGTGGTGCCGCGAGCGCGGGACGCTGCTGGTGTCCGACGAGTGCTACGTCGAGTGCGCCTGGGAGGGCGAGCAGCCGGTCTCGGTGCTCCACCCGGAGGTCTCGGGGGGCAGCCACGAGGGCATCCTCGCCGTCCACTCGCTGTCCAAGCGGTCCAACCTCGCGGGCTACCGCTGTGCCTTCGTCGCCGGCGACACGGAGGTCCTCGCCGAGCTGCTAGCGGTCCGCAAGAACCTCGGCCTGATGATGCCGACGCCCCAGCAGCGGGCGATGGCCGCCGCGCTCGACGACGACGACCACGCGGTGGCCCAGCACGCGACCTACGCCGCGCGGCGCGCGGTGCTCCGCGAGGCCTTGGAGCGGGCCGGGTTCCGGGTCGACCACTCGGAGGCGTCGCTCTACCTCTGGACCACGCGGGAGGGCGCGTCGGACTGCTGGGAGCTGGTGCGGTGGTTCACCGACCGCGGCATCCTGGTGGCACCGGGGTCCTTCTACGGCCGCGCGGGCCGTTCACACGTCCGGATCGCCTTCACCGCGACCGACGAGCGGGTCGGCGCCGCGGTCGCGCGGCTGGCCGGCTGAGCAGTCGGGTCAGCCGACCTTCACCAGCGGCGCAGGAGCCTCGAAGGGCGCCCACGGCTCGGGCTCGGGGTCGTCGAGCGGCTGCTCGGCGTGGACCCGCACCGCGGAGATGTCCCCGATCCGGACCACGTGGTGGCCGGAGTCCGAGCCGGTCAGGACCACGCCGTGGCCGTCGACCTCGTTGACCAGGCCGTCGATCCAGTGGCCGCCGACGAGCACGGAGACGACCACCTCGTGGTCGCGGGCACGTCCGAGTGCAGTGCCGATGGTGTAGATCGTCGATGACATGGCTTCCTCTTATCCCCGCGCCGGCCGCCCACGAGGCCGGTCCGTCACCGACGTTAGGGGACTGAGGGTCTCCCGTCACCGGTCCGTGGAGAAGTCTGGCCGGACGGGCGCGGGGCATGGCCCGAACGGGTCATGGGTAGACGTCGACGTGGACGTGGTCCCGGTGCTCGAGCACGGCCGCGGCAGCGGCGTCGCGGCCCGAGGTGTCCGGACGGTAGGGCCGCCACCCGTCCGCAGACCGCCAGCCCGCGGTCCAGATCCGGCCGTCGAAGATGACGGTGCGGACGTCGAGCCGCTCGGCGTGGGCGACGAGGTAGTGGGCCATGGCCCAGCCGCGGTCCTTATTGGCCTCGTTGACCGGTCGGAAGAACACGTCGACGGCCCGCCCGTCGTAGTGGGCCGAGCCCGGCATGTGGCCGTCGGTGACCCCGCCGGGGGCGAAGCCGCCCAGCGACTGGGGTCCCCAGACCCGCTCGAGGTCACGGCGCACGGCGGCGGCCCGAGGGGTCAGGCCCGCGTCGTCGAGCCGGGTGGGGCCCGCGTCGGGCTCGTCGGTCTGGACGCAGTGGAGTGCGTGCCAGGACTCCCCCGTGAGCGCGCTGGCGAGGACCCGGGCGTCGGCCTCGTGGTCGGCGTAGGCGGTCGGGTAGGCGGAGCGCTGCACCTCCTGGGCGGCGACGGTCACCTCCAGTTCGGTGTAGCCGTCGACCTCGACGAGCGCGTCGTAGAAGGCGTTGGTCGCGTAGACGGGGTCCATCAGCTGCTTCGGCGTGCCCCACCCCTGGGAGGGGCGCTGCTGGAAGAGGCCGAGGGAGTCGCGGTCGCCGAACTCGATGTTGTGGAGCTTCGACTCCTGGTAGGCGGTCGCGAGGGCGATCGTCGCCGCGCGTGCCGGCAGTCCTCGCTCGACGGCGATCGCCGAGATCAGGGCGGCGTTCTCGGCCTGCTCCGGCGCGAGCACGACCGTGGTGCCCTGGACGGTCGCGCGGCACTCGTCGGCGCGCAGCAGGGGGACGACGTCGTCCCCGAGCAACCGCCAGGCGACGAAGCCCGCGGCCACGAGCCCGAGGGCCGTACCCGCGGCCCAGAGCCGCTTCACGGTCGGTCCATCAGTTCGCGTGCAGCGCCGCGTTGAGGGCGATCCCGTCGCCCTGCCACGGGACGGCCTCGATGGCGCCGGTGACCGAGTTGCGGCGGAACAGCACGTTGCTCGCCCCTGAGAGCGTCGCGGCCTTGACGACCTTCGGCTTGGAGTCGATGTCGGAGATGGTCACCTTCGTCCCGGCGGTGACGTAGCAGCCGGCCTCGACGACGCAGTCGTCACCGAGGGAGATGCCGATGCCGGCGTTGGCGCCGAGCAGGCAGCGCTCACCGATCGAGATGACCTGCTTGCCGCCCCCGGAGAGGGTGCCCATGATCGACGCGCCGCCACCGACGTCGGAGCCGTCGCCGACCACGACGCCCGCGGAGATCCGGCCCTCGACCATCGAGGAGCCGAGGGTGCCGGCGTTGTAGTTGACGAAGCCCTCGTGCATGACGGTGGTGCCGTCGGCGAGGTGGGCGCCGAGCCGGACCCGGTCGGCGTCGGCGATGCGGACGCCCGTCGGGACGACGTAGTCGACCATCCGGGGGAACTTGTCGACGCCGAGGACCTCCACCGGGGCGCGGCCGCGCAGGCGCAGCCGGGTCGCCTCGAAGTCGTCGACCGGGCAGGGACCGTGGTTGGTCCACGCGACGTTGGCGAGCACGCCGAAGATGCCATCGAGGTTCTGGCCGTGGGGCTGCACGAGCCGGTGGGAGAGCAGGTGGAGACGGAGGTAGGCGTCGGCCGCGTCCTGCGGCGGGTCGGCGAGGTCCACCTCGACGGTCACGACCTCCGTGCGGACACGACGCTCGGGGAACTCCCCGGCAGCGGCGACCAGCTCGGCAGGCGGCTCGTCGCCGGAGGGGCGCTCGCCGAGCGCCGGCGCCGGGAACCAGGCCTCCAGGACGGTGCCCTCGGAGGCACCGCTGGTGACGATCGTGGCCAGGCCGTGGCCCCAGGCGGAGGTGGGGGCTGAAGTCGCAGTCTCGGTCACGAGTCCAGCCTACGGAGTGGGCCCCGCTAGGCGAACGTCGTGGTGAGCCAGCGGAGCATGTCGATCGTGTGCTCGTTCCAGTAGACGCGGGTGTGGCCGCCCTCGCCCGCCACCTCGCGCGCCGGCGGGGGTGCGGCAGCCAGCAGGGCGTCGGCGCCGTCGCGGAAGGGGTCCCCGTCGCCGCACCACAGGCCCCACGGCAGCTCCTCCAGCGCCGACAGGTCGGCCAGGGCCTCGTCGCCGGGGTGGAGGGCGGGGCTGAAGAGGGCCAGCCCGCTCGCCCAGTCCGGCTCGGTCTCGACGAAGCGCAACGCGCCGTACCCGCCGCGCGACCAGCCCCACAGCGCCCGACGATCGCCGAAGCCGCGGTCGGCCAGCCACTGCGGCAGCTCCTCCCGCAGCATCGCCTGCGGGTCGAGACCGTCGGCCGGCAGCCAGCCTGCCGGTCCGTCGTCGGTCCCGGCGACGACGAACGGAGGTGCTCCCGCCTCGACCGCCGCCGTGACGAAGCGGGCCAGCCCGAAGCCGCGCAGGGCCGCGGCGGACGCCGAGGCGCCGTGGAGCACGACGACGACCGGCAGGCCCGCGCCGTCGCCGTAGCCGTCGGGCACCGCGGTGACGAGGTCGATGTCACCGAGGTGGACCGAGCTCACGCGCTCGAGGGAGACCCGACCCTCGGCCGCGTCCGGGACGAACGGCTCGGGGGTCAGCCCGACGGCCGACCGGGCGCGCCACCGGACGTCCGGAGGGGCGAGGGCCCAGCCGGCGGCCCCGACCCCGAGCGCGGCGGCACCCCCGAGCAGGGCGCGTCGACCGATCACGCCGTGAGGCTAGCGCCGGTCCGCCCGCGCCGTCGCCGGATCGTCGGGCGGGCGGACCGGTCGGTCAGCCGATCCCGAGCCGCTTGAGCAGGGCGCGACCCTCGGCCGTGCCGACGCGTGCGTCGGCGGTGCGGCCGTAGACCTTGCTCCCGGCGGCGGGGAAGCTGATGCCCTCGAGGATCAGACCGAAGCTGGCATCCCCGGTCCAGTAGACCGTGCCCGCGGGGAGCGACAGGCCGGGGACGTTGATGCCGTTGCGGCTCACGATCAGCAGGGTCCCACCGGTTCCCCCGTCGCCCTGGGTGCTGATCGCGTGCTTCTGCGGGCGGTACTTCGCCGGCAGTCGGAAGACGCGGGCGTCCTCGCTCTGGTCCCCGCACACGCCGTCACCTCCGGGGCCGTTCGTACCGACCACCAGTCCGCTCAGGTGGACGGTGCCGAAGCGGTCGAGCCGGTAGCCGACGCGGGCCAGTCCGGGAAGCAGGTCCTGGGCCGACTGCCACACGCAGTCACCCTCCCCGCCGTCGTCGAAGGCCGCGGCCCTGACGTAGGTGAAGGGCTTCTCCTTCACCAGGTCGGCGGCCTTGAGCGTGCCGTTCTTGACCTTCGGCGAGGTCACGGCGTTGTCCTTCAGGTCGGAGGTGCCGATCTTGCCGGCGGCGTAGCCGGCGCCGGCGGCGCTGAGGACGAGGGCGAGGATGGCGACGAGCATCGCCGCGGGGGACAGGGCGGCAGAGAGACGTTGGCGGATGGACACGAGAACCCTCCCGAGGGTCTGGCTGATGGTGTCCCCCGACATTGGCAGCGCGCGTCGGAGGTGTCGCGCTGGTCTGGACGGGTCAGCCGGCCGGCCGCGGTGCCCGGCCGGTGACGGCCAGCGCCACGCCGCTGACGGCCACGACCAGGCCGGCCAGCTCCCGCAGGTCGAGGGTCTCGCCCAGGACCAGCCAGGCCATGACGGCGGTCACCGGTGGTGAGAGGAAGAAGACGCTCGAGCCCGCGCCGGCCCCGCCGCGGCGTACGACGGCGCCGAGCAGCACCAGGCCGACGATCGAGTTGATCACCGCCAGGAATCCGATGGTGAGGGCGCCGACGACCGGGTCGCGGACCGCGTCGGTGCCCTCGAGGGTCAGGGCGAGGACCACCATGACCGGGGTCGTGGCCGCGAACTGGAGGGTGGCCGACCACCACGGGTCGACCCGCGGCGGGATCCAGCGCTGGCCCATCGTGCCGAGGCTGAGGCTGAGCATGCCCAGCAGGCCGAGGGACAGTCCGAGCAGGCCGCCCGCCTCGTCGACGTCGGGGCCGAGGACCAGGACGACACCCGCGACGCCGACGGCCAGGCCCGCGACCTGCCGTCGCCCGACGCGCTCGCCGAGGAAGAGGCCGGCGAGGACGACCGTGAGGACGGGGGAGAGCGAGTGGAGGAGCGCGGCCAGGGTCGCGCCGAGACCTGCCTCGAACGCGAGGTACATGAAGCCGAACTGGACGCCGTTCATCACCACCCCGACGGCGCAGACCCGCAGCAGCGCCTGACGGTCGATCCGCAGCGGCCCGCGGAACCAGCGGGCGACGGGGAGGAACAGCAGGGTCGCCAGCGCGAACCGCAGCCCCAGCACCGTGAAGGGCTCCGCCGCGGCCACGCTCGCCGGGCCGGCGATGTAGCCCGAGGACCAGACCAGGACGAAGCCGGCGGCGGGGAGCCACGGGAAGGGCGTCGTGCTGGTGTGCTCCGGCGCCCGAGTCGTCACCCCCGCACCCTCGCACGGAGGACGCCGGGGCGACGAGCAGCGGTCACTTGCTGGTCGAGAGGTACTGGCGCACGGACAGCGGGGCGAAGACCGCCACGATCGCCGCCGACCAGATCAGGGTGTAGAGGGCGGGGTTCTGCATCGCCCACGAGTCGGGCACCGGGATGCCGGGCGCGGTGTTGCCGAAGAGCTCCCGGGTCGCCTGGGTGACGGCCGAGACCGGGTTCCACTCCACGAACGTGCGCAGCACGCCGTCGAAGGACTCCAGCGGCACGAACGCGTTGGAGACGAACGTCAGCGGGAAGATCACGACGAACGAGGCGTTGTTGACCACCTCGACGCTGGGCACGATCAGGCCGACGTAGGCCATGATCCAGCTGACCGCGTAGGCGAAGACGAGCAGCAGCAGGAAGCCGAGCAGCGCGTCGACGACGCCCTCGCGGATCCGCCACCCCACGAGCAGCCCGGTGAGGGCCATGATGACCAACGAGATCACGTTGTAGGCGACATCGGACGTCGTACGCCCGACCAGGACCGCCGAGCGTGACATCGGCAGCGACCGGAAGCGGTCGATGATGCCCTTCTGCATGTCGTCGGCGAGGCCGTAGCCGGTGAACGTGGCCCCGAAGACCACGGTCTGGGCGAAGATGCCCGCGATCAGGAACTCCTTGTAGTCGACGTCGCCCGGGACGTCGATCGCCCCGCCGAAGACGTAGGCGAAGAGCAGCACGAACATGATCGGCGAGATCAGGACGAACACCAGGATGTCGGGCACCCGCTTGATCTTGATCAAGTTGCGCTTCGCGACCACCCAGCCGTCGGACAACGCCCGCCCCGCCCCGCCGCGGCTCACCTCGGTCGTGCTCATGCCGGCACCTCCTGCTCGTCGGTCGTGGTGGTGTCCTCGGCGGCCCGGCCGGTGAGGCTGAGGAAGACGTCGTCGAGGGTGGGGCGTCGCAGGCCGATGTCGAGGACCTCGACCTGCTCGGCCTCGAAGCCGGTCAGCACCCGGGCGAGCGCCTGCTGCCCGCCGTTGACCGGGGCGACCAGGCTGCGGCCGGCGCCGTCGCCGTCGTCCCCCACGTCGCCGGTCGCCACCGTGGCGAGGATGCGCGTCGCGACGTCGCGCTGGGCCGGGTCGCTGAGCACCACCTCGATCCGCTCGCCGCCGGTCTGCGATTTGAGCTCGTCGGCCGTGCCGCGGGCGATCGCCCGGCCGTGGTCGATGACCACGATGTCGTCGGCCAACCGGTCGGCCTCCTCGAGGTACTGCGTCGTCAGCAGCAGCGTCGCCCCGCTGCCGACCAGCTCGCGGATGACGTCCCACATCTGCTGGCGGCTGCGGACGTCGAGCCCCGTCGTCGGCTCGTCGAGGATCAGGACGGGCGGCTCGGCGACGAGCGCACCCGCGAGGTCGAGCCGCCGCCGCATGCCGCCGGAGTAGGTCTTCGACGGCCGGTCGGCGGCGTCGCTGAGGTCGAAGCGCTCGAGCAGCTCTCGTGCACGCGCACGGGCGCGCGACTTCGGGAAGCCGTAGAGCCGGCCGACCATCTCGAGGTTCTCGTGGCCGGTGAGGTGCTCGTCGACCGCGGCGTACTGGCCCGACAGGCCGATCCGCGCCCGTACCCCCGCGGGGTCGCCCAGCACGTCGACCCCGGCCACCTCGGCGCTGCCGCCGTCGGGCTTGATCAGCGTCGCGAGGCAGCGCACCGCCGTCGTCTTGCCGGCGCCGTTGGGCCCGAGCAGCGCCAGGACCTGCCCCTCCGGCACCTCCAGGTCGAGCCCTGCGAGTGCCTCGACGTCCTTGTAGGTCTTCACCAGTCCGCTGGCGCGGATCATCGTCGTCATGCGTGCCCCTCCCGGTCACCGTCGACGGTAGTGACCACCTCCGACAACCGAACTCATCGATGACGCGGTAGTCCGGTTGATTTGTGCTCGTTCCGGGCCCGATCTCGACACATATCGACCGGAGTACCGACCGCCGGCGGTCCGGGCCTGTGGAGAAGTCCGGGGCCGACCGGCGGACGGCGGCACGATCGTGCGGTGTTCGTTCCGCACCCGTTCCACCCTCGCCGAGGAGGGGTCGTACCCCCGGCGCGGGTGGACCCGGCCGGGCTCACCGGGCCGACGCTCGGACAGGCGAGGGGCCGCTCATGGGTTCGCACGTCACCGGGCCTGTTCCTGCCGCGTGCGGTCGACCTCGACGACCCGGACCAGAGGATCCTCGCGGCGGCGGGGGTCCTCGAGCCCGGGGAGGCGGTGACCGGCTGGGCCTCGCTCCGGTGGCGGAGAGCCCGCTGGTTCGCCGGGCTCGACGCCGGCCAGCGACCGCTCCCGGTTCCGCTCCTCGTCCAGCGGCACCTGGTGAAGCACCCCTCCTACCGCCTGACCCGGGAGTTCCTGTCACTGCACGACCTCGAGGAGGTGGACGGTCTCTCCGTGTCGAGTGTCCGGTGGGCTGTCTGCTTCGAGGCTCGCTGGGCGGACGACCTGGTGTCCGCGGTGATCGCGGTCGACATGGCGGCGTACTCCGACCTCATCTCGGTCGACGAGCTGCGTCCGTACGTCCTGTCGCGGATGGCGCCCACGGGCATCGAGCAGGCACGCAAGGCCGTCGAGCTGGCCGCCGAGAACAGCTGGTCGCCGCAGGAGACAGTCATGAGGCTGGTCTGGAAGGCGTGGCGCCCCGAGAGCACGCTGCTCTGCAACCGGCCCGTGTTCGACCTCGCCGGCCGACACCTCGCGACGCCCGACCTGCTCGACCCGGAGGCCGGCGTGGTGGGGGAGTACGACGGAGCGGTGCACCTGGCGGCGGAGCAACGGGCGAGCGACGTACGACGCGAGGCACTCCTCCGGGCGGTCGGGCTCGAGCTCGTCACCATGGTCGGTGCCGACCACGCCGACGACCACCGTTCGTTCCGCCTGCGGCTGGCGGGTGCCCACGACCGGGCAGCGGAGTCCGGCTCGTCTCGCCGGTGGACGCTCGAGCCACCGCCATGGTGGACCGACACCTCCACCGTCGCGGCTCGCCGCGCCCTTGACCCGCGGGTCCGCCGGCGGCTGCTGGCACACCGCTGGCTGGGGTGACGGGCGCGATCGCGCGGTAGTCCGGTCGATTCGTGCTCGATCGGCGCCCGATCTCGACACAAATCAACCGGACTACCGCCACCACGCCCCCGAAGCCAAACCGATTGGCAGCCGCACCGGCCCGCGCCGTACGCTGGCACCACAGGCATCCGAGCCGTCATCAGCGGTGAGCCTCCGGAAGAACAGGCGCCCCGAGCCGGGGGTGGCCCCACTAGACCCGGACGGGTAGGCCCGTCACAGCCGTGAACGAGCGGTCGGCGTACGCCGGCAAGCGGGGTGGTACCGCGGCAGACCTGATCCAGGGACGTCGTCCTCGTGGACGAGACCGACCACCGCAGGAGCCCCGCCCATGACCTATCCGAAGGTCGCCACCGGCCAGTCCGGCGAGCACACCCACGTCCCGAGCCAGCCGAACTTCCCGGCGATCGAGGAGCGGGTGCTGGCCTACTGGAAGGACGACGCCACCTTCGAGGCCAGCGTCGACCAGCGCGAAGGCGGCGAGGACGGTGCGAACGAGTTCGTCTTCTACGACGGCCCGCCGTTCGCCAACGGCCTGCCCCACTACGGCCACCTGCTGACGGGCTACGTCAAGGACCTGATCCCCCGCTACCAGACGATGCGCGGCCACAAGGTCGAGCGACGGTTCGGCTGGGACACCCACGGCCTGCCCGCCGAGCTCGAGGCGATGAGCCAGCTCGGAATGAAGACCACCCAGGAGATCCTGGACCTCGGCATCGAGGGCTTCAACGCGGAGTGCCGCCGCTCGGTCCTCGCCTACACCGACGAGTGGCGCGACTACGTCACCCGCCAGGCGCGCTGGGTCGACTTCGACCGCGACTACAAGACGCTCGACCGCGACTTCATGGAGTCGGTGCTGTGGGCGTTCAAGAACCTCTACGAGAAGGGCCTCGTCTACGAGGACTTCCGGGTCCTGCCCTACTGCTGGAACGACGAGACCCCACTCTCCAACCACGAGCTGCGGATGGACGAGGACGTCTACCAGAACCGGCAGGACCCCGCGGTCACCGTCGGGATGCGCCTCGAGGACACCGGCGCCGGAAGCGCTCTCGACGGAGCGATCGCCCTGGTGTGGACGACGACCCCGTGGACCATGCCCAGCAACCTGCTGATCATGGTCGGCGAGGACATCGACTACGTCGTGGTCGAGTCCGACCTGCCCACCGGCACGACGGAGCGCTACGTCGTCGGGGCCGAGCGGCTGGCGGCGTACGCCCGTGAGCTGGGCGAGGACGCCGTCGTCGTCGAGCGGCTGAAGGGCAAGGACCTCGTCGGGCGCTCCTACACGCCGCCGTTCTCCTACTTCGAGGGCACCGAGCACGCCCACCGCGTGGTCGAGGCCGACTTCGTCACCACGGCCGACGGCACCGGCCTGGTCCACAGCGCCGGCGCCTACGGCGAGGAGGACAAGGTCATCACCGACCGCGAGGGCATCGAGCTCGCCGTCGCCGTCGGCAAGGACGGGAAGTTCACCTACCCCGTCACCGACTACGCCGGGATGCACGTCTTCGACGCCAACATCCCGATCATCGAGCACCTCAAGAACGCCACGAAGGGGCAGGGCGAGACCGGGGCGGTCACGCCCGGCACCGTGCTGGTGCGCCGGGAGTCCTACGAGCACTCCTACCCCCACTGCTGGCGCTGCCGGCAGCCGCTGATCTACATGGCGGTGTCGTCGTGGTTCGTCGACACCCGCAAGATCCGCGACCGCATGCTCGCGCTCAACCAGGAGATCCAGTGGGTCCCCGACCACGTCCGCGACGGCCAGTTCGGCAAGTGGCTGGAGAACACCCGGCCGTGGTCGATCTCGCGCAACCGCTTCTGGGGCAGCCCGATCCCGGTGTGGCGCTCCGACGACCCGGAACACCCCCGGGTCGACGTCTACGGCTCGCTCGACGAGCTCGAGCGCGACTTCGGCGTCCGGCCCGACGACCTCCACCGGCCCTTCATCGACGAGCTGACCCGGCCCAACCCCGACGACCCGACCGGGAAGTCCACGATGCGTCGCGTCACCGACGTCTTCGACTGCTGGTTCGAGTCGGGGTCGATGCCGTTCGCCCAGGTCCACTACCCGTTCGAGAACGCCGACTGGTTCGAGAGCCACTACCCCGGGGACTTCATCGTCGAGTACATCGGCCAGACCCGCGGCTGGTTCTACACGATGCACGTGCTGGCCACCGCGCTGTTCGACAAGCCGGCGTTCTCGACCTGCGTGAGCCACGGCATCGTGCTGGGCTCCGACGGCAACAAGATGTCGAAGAGCCTGCGCAACTACCCCAACGTCTACGAGGTCTTCGACCGCGACGGTGCCGACGCGATGCGCTGGTTCCTGATGTCGAGCCCGATCCTGCGCGGCGGCAACCTGATCGTCACCGAGCGCGGCATCCGCGAGTCGGTGCGCCAGGTGCTGATCCCGCTCTGGAACACGTGGTACTTCTTCGCGCTCTACGCCAACGCCGCCCACGGCGGCGAGGGCCACGCCGCCCGGCGGAGCACGACGAGCACCCACGTGATGGACCGCTACGTCCTCGCCAAGCTGCGCGAGTACGTCGCGGACATGACCCGGCAGCTCGACGCCTACGAGGTGGCGAACGCCTGTGACTCGACGCGGTCGTTCCTCGAGGTCCTGACGAACTGGTACGTCCGTCGGTCGCGCGACCGCTTCTGGGGGGAGAGCGAGGAGGCCTTCGACACGTTGTGGACCGTCCTCGAGACCGTCTGCCGCGTAGCCGCTCCGCTGCTGCCCCTGACGACCGAGGAGGTCTGGCGCGGGCTGACGGGGGAGCGGTCGGTCCACCTGGCCGACTACCCGTCGGTCGACGAGCTCCCCGCCGACGACGCGCTCGTCGCCGCGATGGACGAGGTGCGCGACGTCGCCTCCGCCGGGCTCGCGCTCCGCAAGGCCCACGCGCTGCGGACCCGGCTGCCGCTGGCCTCGCTGACGGTGGTGGTCGACGACGCCGAGGCGCTGGCCGGCTTCGAGGGCATCCTCGCCGACGAGCTCAACGTCAAGCAGGTGCGGCTCGTCACCGCCGGGTCCGACGAGGCGGCGGCGTACGCCGTCGAGCAGCGGCTCACCGTCAACGCCCGGGCCGCGGGTCCGCGGCTGGGTCGCGACGTCCAGACGGTCATCAAGGGCTCGAAGGCGGGGGACTGGTCGGTGGCCGACGACGGCACCGTGACCTGCGCCGGCTTCGACCTGGTCGAGGGTGAGTACACGCTCGAGACGGTGGCCGGCGACGACGCGGGTGACGCGGCGACCGCGGTGCTGCCGCGCGGCGGCTTCGTCGTCCTCGACACGGCGACCACGCCGGAGCTCGAGGCGGAGGGCGTCGCCCGCGACCTGGTCCGCTCGGTCCAGCAGGCCCGGCGTGACGCCGGCCTCGAGGTGTCCGACCGGATCACGCTGACCGTCTCCGGGCCCGACGAGGTGCTGGCGGCGGCCCGCGCCCACGAGCAGCTGCTCGCGGGGGAGACCCTCGCGGACACCGTGTCCTACGCCGACGCGACCGAGACCTCGGTGGCGGTCGACAGGGCCTGAACGCTGCGGGGCCGCGTGGCAGGGTGAGGGCATGGAAGACCTCCCCACTGCCAGCGCTCCCGTCGTCGTGGTCACCGGCGCCAACGGCCTCGTCGGCTCCCGGACCTGTGCGGCCCTCGCGGGCCTCGGCGCGACGGTGCGTGCCGTCGTACGCCGGGAGGGGGCCGCGCCCGACCTCGCCGGGGTCGAGGAGCACGTCGGTGACTTCACCGACCCGGCCTTCGCCACCGACGTCGTCGTCGGGGCGGACGCCGTGGTCACCACCGTCCACCCGATGGGCAGCGACCGTGAGACCCAGCGGCGGGTCGGCGTCGAGGGCACAGCGGCGCTGGCACGGGCGGCCCGCGACGCGGGGGTGCGTCGCCTGGTGCACGTCTCGACGGCTGCGGTCTACGACCGGTCGCCGGGGGTGGGTGACGTCGACGAGTCGTCGCCGCTCGTGGGCGACGACGGCAACGACTACGCCGTCACCAAGCGCGACGCGGACCGTGCGCTCGCCGAGGTCGCCGGCGACGGGCTGAGCGTGGTGCTGCTGCGGCCGCCGGCCATCCTCGGTCGCGGCGAGTCGTCGGTGTGGAACACGCTGCGGCCCGCGGAGATGCGCGAGGACCCCGCGGAGCGGCGGGCCAACCCGGCTGCGACGTTCTCCTGGGTCCACGTCGACGACCTGGCCCGGCTGGCCGCGGACGTGGCGTCGGGCCAGGTCCTGCGGTCCGACCAGTCGGCGCTCGGTCCGGTCGAGGACGGCTGCACGGCCGTCAACGTCACCGCCGCCCCGGCGACCGCCCGCGACTACTACACGGCCGTCACCGGCGCCCTGGGTCTCGAGCCGGAGTGGACCGACGAGGAGGCGTGGACCGGCCGGCTCGTCGGCGAGCGGGCGCGCGGCTGGGGGTGGGAGCCCGAGGTCGGCCTCGACGACGCGCTGGCCGAGCTCCGGCAGGGACTCGCCTAGGAGCCGGCTGCGACTGGTTGGATGGGGGCATGCTCGACCTCACCGCCGACCCCGTCACCCTCACCCGCCAGCTGGTCGACATCGAGTCGGTCAGCCGCGGCGAGCAGCAGATCGCCGACGAGATCGAGGCGGCGCTGCGGGCGCTGCCCCACCTCGAGGTGACGCGGCGCGGCCACACGGTCGTCGCTCGCACCCACCTCGGGCGGGCCGAGCGGGTCGTCATCGCCGGACACATCGACACGGTGCCGCTCAACGACAACCTGCCGTCGCGCCTCGAGGACGGGATCCTCCACGGCCTCGGCAGCTGCGACATGAAGAGCGGTGACGCCGTCCTGCTCCACCTCGCCGCCACGCTCTCCGAGCCCAACCGCGACCTCACCTTCGTCCTCTACGAAGCCGAGGAGATCGAGGACGAATTCAACGGGCTCCGCAAGCTCAGCGAGAGCGATCCCCACCTGATGGAGGCCGACTTCGCGATCCTCATGGAGCCTTCCGGTGCGATCGTCGAGGCCGGCTGCCAGGGCACCTTGCGCGTCGACGTCCGGACGACCGGTGAGCGCGCTCACGCTGCCCGCAGCTGGAAGGGCGTCAACGCGATCCACGGTGCCCACGAGGTGCTCGCCCGCCTGAACGCGTACGACGCGCGCCGACCGGTCATCGACGGGCTGGAGTACCACGAGGGCCTCAACGCGGTGTTCATCAGCGGTGGTGTCGCCGGCAACGTCCTGCCCGACGAGTGCATCGTCTCGGTCAACCACCGCTTCGCCCCCGACCGCTCGGTCGAGGAGGCCGAGGCGTTCGTCCGCGAGTTCTTCGGCGGCTTCGAGGTGACGGTCCGCGACAGCGCGCCGGCCGCGATGCCCGGGCTCGGCCTCCCCGCCGCCAAGGAGTTCCTCGACGCGGTCGGCGGCGAGGTGCGGCCGAAGTTCGGCTGGACCGACGTCGCCCGGTTCAGCGGACTCGGCGTCCCGGCCGTGAACTTCGGGCCCGGCGACCCGATGCTGGCCCACAAGCAGGAGGAGCACGTGCCGGTCGAGCACATCGAGCGCTGCGAGCGCCAGCTCCGCGCCTGGCTCGGAGGCGCCTGATGGCCACGCAGGACAGCCACGACCCGGGGCACCAGGGCAGCACCGCCGACCAGCGCCTGCTCGACCGCGGCACCCGGCTCGACACCCACCACGACTACTGGCGGGTGCTGCGGATCCAGGCGGAGTTCGTCGAGGGCTTCGGCAGCCTCGCCGACCTCGGTCCCGCGATCGCCGTCTTCGGCTCGGCCCGCACGAAGCCGGACTCGCCCTACTTCCAGCGGGGCGTCGAGGTCGGGCGAGGCCTCGCCGAGGCCGGTTTCTCGGTCATCACGGGCGGCGGCCCGGGAGCGATGGAGGCGGCCAACCGCGGCGCGCAGGAGGCCGGCGGCACCTCGGTCGGCCTCGGCATCGAGCTGCCCTTCGAGGCCGGCCTCAACCCCTACGTCGACCTCGGCATCAACTTCCGCTACTTCTTCGCGCGCAAGACGATGTTCGTGAAGTACTCCCAGGGATTCGTGGTGCTGCCCGGTGGCCTCGGGACCTTCGACGAGCTCTTCGAGGCGCTGACCCTCGTCCAGACCCAGAAGGTGACCTCCTTCCCGGTCGTCCTGCTGGGCAGCGACTACTGGCAGGGCCTGCTCGACTGGCTGCGTGACACGGTCCTCGCGGCCGGCAACATCGCGCCCGCCGACCTCGCGATGCTGACGGTCACCGACAGCGTCGACGAGGCGGTCGCGGCGATGGTGGAGGCCCGGGACGCATGACCTGGGTGTTCGCGATCCTCGCGGTGCTGGCGCTCGGCGGTGTCGCCGTCGTCGCCGCGGGTCGCGGCGCGCCCCTCGCCCCGGCCTACGACGACCGGCCGGACGCGCTCGTGCCGTCCGAGGGGCCGCTGTCCGGCGACGACCTCCGCCGGGTGCGCTTCTCGCTCGCCTTCCGGGGCTACCGCATGTCGGAGGTCGACGCGCTGCTCGACCGGCTGGCGCGTGAGCGCGAGGCCGTGGACGACCGCGAGGTTCGGGAGGACGACACTCCGCCGCCACCCGGCGGGGGTCGTGGCGACACCGAGATCGACTAGGGCACACTGCCCCCGTGTCCACCGAGGTGATCGTCTACGTCCTCACCGCCCTGGCCGCCGTCGTCGTCGTCCTCACGAGGCTCCGGCTCGGCAAGCAGGAGGGTGCAGGGCGGCTCAACGTCGGCTCGGGCCTGCTCAACGTCCACACCGTCGCCGGCGTCCTCGCGCTGGTCGTCTGGGTGGTCTACCTCGTCTCCCCGGAGTCGACCGCCACCGGCGGTCCCGTGGTCGGCATCGTGGCGCTCGCCCTGTGGTGGGTCGTGGCCCTCGCCGGGCTGCTGATCCTAGTGCGCTGGCTGCCGAGCAAGGGGCGCCACGCGACGGTCGCGAAGGAGGACACCTGGTCGGAAGGGCCCGGTCTCTCGGTCCTCGCCCACGTCGGGATGCTGGTCGGCGTGCTGGTCTTCTCCTACGCCTACGCCACCTCGCTGGTCTGAGGTCGCGCGACGTGGTCGGCCGCTCGGGCATCGCCGGCCTGGTGCTGCTCGCCGCGCTCGTGCCCGCCACGGCGTACGCCGGGCCCGCGGCGAGCGTCGCCGCGCCGACCGTGACGGCCGCCGTCCCCGCGTCGGTCGACGGCGCGGTCGTGAAGCGGCGCAAGATCGGGGAGTCCGTCGACGGGCGGGCGATCATGGCCTACCGGCTCGGGGAGAAGGGGCGCCCTCCCGTCGTCCTGATCTCGACGATGCACGGCAACGAGCCCGACACCCGCCGGATCCTCACCTCCCTCAAGGACGGACCCAGGATCGTCGGGGTCGACCTGTGGGTCGTGCCGACCTACAACCCCGACGGCCTCGCCGCGGGCACCCGCAAGAACGCCCACGGCGTCGACCTCAACCGCAACTTCCCCTACCAGTGGACCGACCTCGACGGGAACTACGAGTCGGGGCCGAAGCCGAAGTCGGAGCCCGAGACCCGGGCGATGGTGCGTTTCCTCAAGCGGGTCGAGCCGCGCCGGATCATCTCCTTCCACCAGCCGCTCCACGGCGTCGACACCGACACGAAGAACAAGAAGTTCGCACGGAAGGTCGCCCGGAACCTCAAGCTGCCCCGCAAGACCTTCGACTGCGGCGGCGTCTGCCACGGCACCATGACCAGCTGGTACAACCACAAGTTCGACGGCGCCGCCCTCACCGTCGAGTACGGCGACGCGCCGAGCCGCCGGATGATGCGGCGGACGGCGCCGAAGCGGACGCTGGCGGTCTTCGGGGCCCGCCGGGTCCGGCTCCAGGGCGAGATCGTCGACTAGCGACCCTCGAACACCGGCTTCTCCTTGGCGAGGAAGGCGGCGACCGCGGCCGCGTGGTCGGCCGTGCCGCCGGTGAGCGTCATCATCCTGCTCTCGACCTCGAGCGCCTCGGTGAAGGAGTGGCCGGCGGCGTAGGCGACCGACTGGCGCATGGCGCCGAGGGCGACCGTCGGGCCGGCGGCGAGCCGGGCCGCGACCTCGCCCACGCGGCCGGAGAGCTCGTCGGCCGGCACGACCTCGGTGGCCAGCCCGAGGTCGAGAGCCTCGGTGGCCGACAGGGTGCGGGGGAAGTAGAGCAGCTCGATGGCCTTGGCCCGGCCGACGAGCTGCTGGAGGTGATAGCTGGCGCCGGTGTCGCAGGAGAGGGCGATGTTGGCGAAGGCCAGGTTGAACCCGGCGCTGTCGGCGACGTAGCGGAGGTCGCAGGCGAAGGCCAGGCTGGCGCCCGCTCCGGCGGCCACCCCGTTGACGGCCGCGACGACGGGCTTGGCCATGCCGGCCAGGGTCGTGACGATCGGGTTGTAGTGCTGGTCGACCGTGGAGAACAGCTGGTCGCTCCCGCCGTTGTGGAGCAGCTCGACGTGCTCCTTGAGGTCCTGGCCCACGCAGAACGCCCGGCCCGTGCCGGTCAGCACGACGCAGCGGGCCGCCGGGTCGTCGGCCACGGCGCGCACCGTCTCGAGCAGCGCCTCCTTCGTCGCGACATCGAGGCTGTTCATCGCGTCGGGGCGGTCGAGGGTGATGGTGGCGACGCCCTCGGTGACGTCGAGCTGCACGGGAGAGGTCATGGGCCGCAGTCTGCCCCACCCCCCGCGGACCTCAGTCGAGGCAGGTGGCGACGAACCTGTCGGCGGCCGGCTTGAGTCGCGCCGCCTCACCCGAGAAGAGCCGGGCGGCGGCGTGCCCCGGCCAGTCGTCGGGCAGCAGCTCGGGCGGCAGGCCGGGATCGGAGAAGAGGAACTTGCGCCATTCGTGGACCAGTCGGAAGCGGGCCGCGAAGGCGGCCTCGTCCGCGCGCTCCGCGGGTGCGTCGTCGGCGTCGCCGAGCAGCGCGTCGGCCTCCGCCACGAAGGAGTCGTACGCCGCCGCGAGCCCCGGCAGGTCCCAGGCGCCGATCGGCGACGGCTCGACGCGGTCGGCGCGCACCCGGCGGGCCGTGGCCCCCGCGCGACCGAGCACCTCGTCGAGCCCGGCGCGCTCGTAGGGGCTGATCCACGTGTGGGGCGTCAGCTCGGCGTAGCCGACGAACTCGAGGTCGGCCCGGAGCCGCTGCCGCTCTGGCCGCTCGCCCTGCTGGTCGACGAGGACGAGGTGCCAGTGGCCGTCCCACGGGTCGACCGCTGCCCGGTAGACGCGCGCGGCGACGTCGTCGAGCCATCGGATCGTGCGGTCGGTGGCGCGGTAGCCACGGCCGCCGGGCAGCTGCACCGGCTCGAGCCAGCCCTCGGACACCATCCGCGAGATCGCGGTCCGCACCGCCGGTGCCTGGATGCCGACGGGGTCGAGGACCCGCACCAGACCGGCCACCAGTGCGCGGCTCCCGCGGCTGCGCAGGTGGTCGCCGTACACGTCGAAGAGGGCGGACCGGGCGTGCATGCGGGGGAGTCTGCCACCGACCCCGGGCCCTGTGGTCGGCATCACGCCCGCCATGGGGGATAATGGTCCGGTATAGACCTGAAGGGGGGCCGCACCGCGGCACGCAGGTCCTGGGACGAACAAGGAAGAGGTGCGCGGATGGCGGCGATGAAGCCCCGGACGGGTGACGGTCCGCTCGAGGTCACCAAGGAGGGTCGCGGTCTGGTGATGCGCGTCCCGCTCGAGGGTGGTGGCCGACTGGTCGTCGAGCTCAACGCTGACGAGGCCGCGGAGCTGCGGACGGCGCTCGAGGGCGTCACCGGCTGATCGGCGTGACCTCCGCCGCCCCGCCGACCATCCCGCCGCAGGTCTCTCCGCCCGAGTTCGCGCTCACGCCCGACCGCCCCCACGCCGTCCCCGGCGTCGAGGTGGTCGCGGTCGCGCTGATCCCGGCCGGGACCGACGACGCCACCGACGGACCCACGCTGGGCCCGGGCGCGCTCGAGCTCGGCGACGCCGCCGGCGTCGACCTGCTCGAGGCCGCGGCCGTCCAGCAGGCCACCGGCCGCCCGGGCGAGGTGACGGCGGTCCCGGTGCCGCTCGGCACCGACGACAACCCGGCGCTCCGGCTCGTCCTGCTGGTCGGTGTCGGGAGCCAGAGCCCGCGCGACCTCCGTCGTGCGGGCGCCGCCCTGGCGCGAGCGACGCGTGACCGTGAGGCCGTGGCCGCCGCCGTGGCGGCCGGCACCGACCTCGAGGGCCTGACCACCTTCGTGGTGGGCCTGACCCTCGGCAGCTTCGCCTTCCACCTCGGCGCCGGCCCCGGACACCGCCCGGTCCAGCGGGTGGTGCTCGCCGCCAGCGGTGCCGACGACGCGGCCGACGAGGCGATGCGCACGGGCGTCGTGCTCGGCGGCGCCGGCTGGCGCGCCCGGATGCTCGCCACGGTGCCCTCCAACATCAAGAACCCGCCGTGGCTCGCCGACCAGGCCGAGCAGCTCGCAGCCGAGACCGGCCTGACGGCCGAGGTCTGGGACGAGCAGCGCCTCACGAAGGAGGGCTTCGGGGGGATCCTCGGGGTCGGCCAGGCCTCGGCGACGCCGCCGCGACTGATCCGGCTCGACTACGTGCCGCCGAAGGGCCGCCGCGCGCCGCGCGTCGTGCTGGTCGGCAAGGGCATCACCTTCGACACCGGCGGGCTCTCGATCAAGCCGGCCGAGGCGATGACCAACATGAAGCGCGACATGACCGGCGGTGCCGTCGTCATGGCCGTGATGGGGGCGCTCCGCGACCTCGGCTGCGAGGTCCGGGTCACCGGGCTGGTCGCCGCCGCCGAGAACGCCGTCAGCGGCAACTCGCTGCGGCCCGGTGACGTGCTGCGCCACTACGGCGGCCGCACCAGCGAGGTCACCAACACCGACGCCGAGGGGCGCCTGGTGCTCGCCGACGGGCTGGCCTACGCCGTCGCCGAGCTCGACCCGGTCGTCGTGGTCGACGTGGCGACGCTGACCGGTGCGATGAAGGTGGCGCTGGGCCAGCACACCGGGGGGTTCTTCGCCAACCGCGACGAGCTGTCCGCGGCGCTGCTGACGGCCGGAGAGGCCGCGGGCGAGCCGCTGTGGCGGATGCCCCTGGTGCCCGACTACGAGGAGTACCTCGCCTCGCCGGTCGCCGACGCCGACAACGGCCCGCGCCATGCGGGCGCGATCTCGGCGGCGCTGTTCCTCCAGCACTTCGTCGGTGACGTCCCCTGGGCCCACCTCGACATCGCGTCGGTGGGCGACGCGCCCGACGACCGCCACGAGTGGACGAAGGGCCCGACCGGCTTCGGCGTACGGCTGCTGCTGCGCTGGCTCACCTCCGACGACCCCCTGGGAGGGATCTCCTGATGTCCGGCACCCTCTGCGGCCTCACCGTCCGCTGGTCGCTCGAGGACGCCCCGGAGGGCGTCGAGGAGACCCTCGCGACCTACGTCGCCGAGAAGTCCCACGGCCGCTTCAACGACATGCCGGGGCTGCGGTTCAAGACCTGGCGGATGCGGGCGGGCCAGTGGTTCGAGGGCTGCTACGTCTTCGCCTCCAGCGAGGACCGCGACGAGTTCCAGCGATCCTTCAGCCAGAAGGCGGCCGAGTCGCCGGGCTCCCAGATCGTCGGCAGCGCGCCGGTGCTGATCGAGGAGTGCGAGATCGTCGCGATCGCCGAGGGCCGCGACGGCTTCCAGTCCGCGTCCCGCTACTGAGCGGGCCGGCGGGTCCTACTCGCCGACCTCGGGGGTCCAGACCTTCTTCGCGCACAGCAGGCCGTCGCCGACGGGCAGCAGCACCGCGACCAGGTCGTCGTGCTCGGCGACCCGCTTGCCGAGCTCGCGCACGGTGACGGTCTCCTCGTCCCGCTGGGCGGGGTCGGCCACCTTGTCGTGCCACAGGGCGTTGTCGAAGGCGACCACGCCGCCGGGGCGCAGCAGCCGCAGCGCCTCGGTGAGGTAGGCGTCGTACTCGCGCTTGTCGCCGTCGCAGAAGACGAGGTCGTAGTGGCCGTCGGTGAGGCGGGGGAGGACGTCGAGCGCGGCGCCGGAGATGGTGCGGGCGCGCTGGGAGGGGATGCCGGCCTCGGCGAAGGACTGCTTGGCCAGCCGCTGGTGCTCGGCCTCGATGTCGACCGTGGTGAGGATGCCGTCGGCGCGCATCCCGCGGAGCAGCCAGAGCCCGGAGACGCCGGTGCCGGTGCCGATCTCGACGACCGCGCGCGCCTCGAGCGCAGAGGCGAGGAACTGGAGCGCCGCGCCACCGCCCTGGCCGATCGGCACCACGCCGACCTCCTCGGCGCGGCCGCGCGCGGCAGCGAGGACCTCGTCCTCGGCGACGAACGACTCGGCGTAGGACCAGCTGGCGGGCTTGAGGGGCCCGGGCGTCGATGCGGTGATGGTGGCCTCCTGAGTCCGGCCGCCCGAGTCGGCGACGCGTGCTCGGCACCTTATCGCGTGCGCCGCCGCCGCCCGGGAACACGCGGCACCGCCCGGTCGTTGGTGCAGTCAGGAAGTGAGGGGGCTGCTCACAGGTTCTTCTCAGCCCGGAGCCCTAGCGTCGTCGACACAGAGGATGGTCCGCTGTTCACCAAGCGTCAGCCCCAGGAGCCCACGATGAGCGAGCCGCACGAGGTCCCGTCGTGGGAGGAGATCGTCGAGCGCCACTCCGACCGGGTCTACCGGCTGGCCTACCGCCTCACGGGTGACCGCCACGACGCCGAGGACCTGACCCAGGAGGTCTTCGTCCGGGTCTTCCGTCGGCTCGACACCTACACGCCCGGCACGTTCGAGGGCTGGCTCCACCGGATCACCACCAACCTCTTCCTCGACGGGGCTCGCCGCAAGCAGCGGATCCGCTTCGACGCGCTCTCCGACGAGCGCGCCGGCACGCTCCGCAGCAGCGGCCCCGCGCCCGACATGGCGCTCGACGACCGCATGTTCGACGACGACGTCGAGGCCGCGCTGGGCTCCCTGCCGCCCGACTTCCGCGCCGCGGTCGTGCTCTGCGACGTCGCGGGACTCTCCTACGAGGAGATCGCCGACATCCTCGGCGCCAAGCTCGGCACCGTGCGCTCGCGCATCCACCGCGGCCGCGCGATGCTGCGACGGTCGTTGGCCCACCGCGCGCCGACCGAGGGCCGGGTCCGCTACTCCGGGCCGGTGATGGCCCCGGGGGGAGCGTCGTGATCGGTCACCTCGGCTCCCGCGTCAGCGCCCTGCTCGACGGCCAGCTCCCGCCGGCCGAGGCCGAGCGCGCCTGGGCGCACGTCCACACCTGCCACCTCTGCCGCGACCTGGTCGAGCGCGAGGGGTGGGTGAAGACCCGGCTGTCGGGGCTGCCCGAGCACCCGCGGGGCACGGCGGCGCCCGACCACCTCAAGAGCTCGCTGCGCTGCGGCGCGCCGTCGCCCTCGGGCTATCTCGACCCCCACGCCGACGTCGACCGGCCGCGTCGCGCGGCCGTCGTCCTGCTCGGCGGGTCGGCCGCCGGCGTCGCCGTGCTCGGCGTCCTCGCGCTCGGCCTCGGACAGGCGCAGCCGCCCGCCCCCGACCGGCGTGCACCGGTCACCGACATCGGTGGTGAGCTGGACCGTGGCACGGCCGGTGAGGATGCCGGTCCGGTGCCCGTCGAGGTGCCCGGGCAGCTGCTCCACCAGACCGCCCCCAGCCCCTCGCGGTAGGTCCGTCACCGGCGTCGGGTCACAATGGCTCGGTGACGCACCCCCAGGACGACGACACCGAGCCGACGCAGCCGATCCGGCCCGCCCAGCCGTCCCCACAGTCGGACGCCGGTGCGTCCTGGCTGCCCCCGGTCCACCAGTCGCCGCCCGGCGGGTGGGCGGCCGCGGACACCCGCCCGCTCCCGCCGTACGCCGGGACCTACGGGGGTGCGCCGGCCCCGAGCGGTGCCGTCCAGCGCACCCAGCGCTCCTCGGTGCCCGGCTGGCTCTGGCCCGGCGTGGCCGCGCTCGCCCTGCTGCTCGGCGTGGTCGGGGGAGCGGTCGGCAGCGCGCTGGTCGAGTCGACCGGCGGGCCCGGCTCGGTCTCCGGGGGGCTCGACGGCGTCGAGACCAACAACACCCCGCCGCTCACCGGCAGCAACAGGTCCGTGGTCCGGGTGGCCGACCAGCTGCTGCCGAGCACCGTGCAGATCGTCGCCGAGTACGAGGGGCAGGCAGGCGGGGCCACGGGCTCGGGTTTCGTCCTCGACAAGCAGGGCCACGTCGTCACCAACAACCACGTCGTCGCCGACGCCGCCTCCGACAAGGGCGAGATCGAGATCGTCGACCAGGACGGTGAGCACTATGCGGCGACCGTCGTCGGGCGCAGCGCCGTCTACGACCTGGCCGTCCTCTACTCCGAGGACATCGTCGGGCTGCCGCCGGCCGCGCTCGGCGCGTCGAAGCGGCTCAGCGTCGGCGAGCCCGTGGTCGCCTTCGGGTCGCCGCTCGGGCTGAGCTCGACCGTGACCTCGGGCATCGTCAGCGCCCTGAACCGTCCGGTCACCACCGGCGACTCGGCCAACGACTCCTCCTACATCAACGCGGTCCAGACCGACGCGGCGATCAACCCCGGCAACTCCGGTGGCCCGCTGGTCAACCTGCGCGGCCAGGTCGTCGGCGTCAACAGCGCCATCGCCACCACCGGCGGGGGGCTCGGGGGCGAGGCCGGCAACATCGGCGTCGGCTTCGCGATCCCGATCGAGCAGGTCCGGATCACCGCCGACCAGATCCTGCGGACGGGCGAGGCGCGCTACCCCGTCATCGGGGCGAAGGTGCAGACCGGCGGCAACGACACCGACGGTGCCCGGATCGACGAGATCATGCCTGACACGCCTGCCGAGTCCAGCGGCCTGTCCGAGGGGGACGTGGTGGTCGCCGTCAACGGCCAGCGGGTCACCGACGGCATCGCCCTGATCGTCGCGATCCGCACCTACCAGCCCGGCGAGACCATCGAGTTCACCGTTCGGCGCGACGGCGAGACCCGCACCGTCTCCGTCACCCTCGACTCCGAGGTCGGCTGACCGGGAGCGCGCGGCCCGTACGACGCCCGGTCAGGAGTCGACGGGGGTCTCGGACTCCTCGTAGGGGTGCTCGTCGACGAACGTGCGGGTCTCGGCGTACATGCGCTGGATGTAGTCCTCGAGCTGGGCCGACTCCACGCGCCACTGGCCGCGACCGCCGATCTTGATCGCGGGCAGGTCGCCGCGCCGCACCAGCGCATAGACCTGCGCGCTGGAGGTGTTGAGCACCTCGGCCACGTCGGCGAGGGTCAGGAAGCGGGGCGATCCGGCCATGGCGACATCGTCGCACTGCGTGGGTCGCGTCGGCGACGTCGACCCGCGTGCCTGTGGACGAGCGGGTTTGGAGGACGCCGGGGCCGGACATGATGGGGCGCGTGAGCAGTCTCGGGGACTCCCAGCAACCGGCGCCCGCCACCCGCGCCACGCGGCCGGGGTGGCGCGACCCCCGGCTCTGGGTCGGCGTCGTCATCGGCATGGTCTCGGTGGTCGCGGGAGCCCGGCTGCTCGGCAGTGCCGACGAGTCGGTGCCGGTGTGGGCGGCCGCGAGCGACCTCGCCGCCGGCGAGGAGCTCGCCGGCGACGACCTCCGCTCCCAGCGGGTCAGGTTCGTCGACCCCGCCGACCTCGACCGCTACCTCGCGGCCGACGTGCCGCTGCCGGCCGACGCCCGCCTGTTGGTGGGGGTCGGCGAGGGCGAGCTGCTGCCCCGGTCCGCGCTGGGGGACGCCGCCGAGACGGGCGTGCTCCACCTGCCGCTGGCCGTCGAGCCGACGTTGGTGCCGCGCAGCGTGCGCACCGGTTCCGTGGTGAGCGTCTACGTCCGCGACACCGGCCCGTGCCGTGCCTGCGAGGGCGCTGCCCTCGAGGGGGTCACCGTCGTCGACGCCCCGTCGGCCGACGACCTGACCGGCGCCCGCCAGGTCGTGGTCGCGGTCGACCAGGGCCAGGCCGACGCCTGGTTCTCCCTGCTCGCGGGGCTCGAGGCGCCCGTCGTGACGGTCGCGGCCGGATGAGCCCGGTGGTCGTGACCCTGGTCCTCGCGGCCGGTGCCGCGTGGGAGTCCGCCGCCCTCACCCGGCTCGGTGAGCGTCCCGACGTCGTCGTGCTCAAGCGCTGCGTCGACGCCCCTGACCTGCTCGCCTCCGCGGCGGCCGGCCAGGCCGACGTCGCCGTGGTCGCTCTCGACGCCCCCGGCCTCGACCACACGGCGGTCGACCACCTGCGCGGCCACGGCGTGAGACCCGTCGCCGTGCTGCCCGGCGGTCCCGAGCTCGACGCGGCGGCCCTGCGTGCGACCCGGATCGGTGTCCGCGCCCTCGTCGGCGACCACGAGCTGGCCGCGCTGCCCGACCTGGTCGCCGCGGGGGACGAGCCCGACGACACCGTGGTCCGCGACGATCGCGCGCTCGAGCAGGAGCCGTTGCCCGGACCGGGCGAGGCTGGTCCTGTCGTGGTGGTCTGGGGTCCCGCCGGTGCCCCGGGCCGTACGACGCTCGCGACCGGGCTCGCCGCCGAGATCGGCCGCCACCACCGCACGGTGCTGGTCGACGCCGACCCGTGGGGCGGCGCCGTGGCCCAGCAGCTCGGCATCGTCGACGAGGCGAGCGGCCTGCTGACCGCGGCCCGGCTGGTGGCGAGCGGCCAGCTCCCCGAACGGTTCGGTTCGGTGCAGCGCTCGCTGGACCACCGGCTCACGGTCGTCACGGGCCTGCCGCGCGCCGACCGGTGGGTCGAGGTGCGTGCCGGCGTGGTCGACCACCTCCTCGACGTCGCGCGCGGCCACGGGGTGACGGTCGTCGACACCGGCGCCAGCCTCGAGCGCGACGCTGCCCTCGACGCCGGACGTACCGGTCGCAACACGATGACGATCGAGGCGCTCGAGGCCGCCGACGAGGTCGTGGTCGTCGGCGGAGCCGATCCCGTCGGGCTGGCCCGGCTCGCCCGCGGCCTCGTCGAGCTGCGCGAGACGGTCGGCCGGGTCGCGCCGTGGGTCGTGGTCAACCGGATGCGCCCGACCCTCGGCTGGAGCGAGCAGTCGATCGCGGCGATGCTCGGTGGCCTCGCCGTCCCCGAGCGGCTCCACTTCCTCCCCGACGACCGTGCGACGGTCGACCGCGCCCTCGTCGCCGGCCGGTCGCTCGCCGAGGTCGGGGACTCCGCGGTGGGACGTGGTGTCGCCGCGGTGGCGCAGGCCCTGGTCCCGGCGGCTCAGGCGGCGAAGAGCAGGTAGAGCCCGCCGGCGGTGAAGCACACCATCACGGCCAGCATCGGCAGCTGACCGGTGACCTGGTGGTGGCGCGGCAGGATCCGCACCGCCCGGTCGTGGGCCGCGACGGCAGCGACGACGTGGCCGATGACCACCGCGACCACCTTGAGCGAGGCCAGGAACGTCGGGTGCGACGACAGCCAGGTGATCCGGTCGAGGTCACCCGTGCCGAGCCAGTTCGCCCCGTTGCTCAACGGGTCGCTCGCGAGCACGAGGGTGTCCCAGCCGACCTCGACGAAGTAGTTGACGTAGTGGGCGACGATGTAGCCGACGATGATGGGCACGATCGAGTGGGCCAGCAGGTTCGGCAGCTCGCGACGGCGTACGTCCGGACCGACGCCGGTCGCAGCAGCCCCGCCCGCCAGCAGCAGGGTCACGCCCGCGCAGAAGGCGAGCAGGGCGAGGTTGTCGAGCAGGACCGTCGACACCGTCGACGCCTGGGTGAAGCGGATCCACTCCAGGCTGTCGCGGAAGGAGTCGAACGCGGTGCTGCCGAAGAGCACGCCGACGACGGCCACGAGCCCGGCGCGGGGGGTCACCGTGTCGAGGTTGGCGAGCGGGCTCCGGACGACGAGGTCGCCGTCGCGCCGACCCCACGGCGAGAGCTTGGCGCAGAGCGAGGAGTAGACCTCGAACGGGTCGGCGCGCTCGTAGAACGTCGAGCCGAAGACCGCGCCGCCCAGCAGCATCGCCGCGACGTAGGCGGCGACCCAGAGCCGGACCGGGCCCAGCTCGGTGGAGAACGGGTAGACGAGCTCGATCCAGACGAAGGCGTAGAGGCCGACCGCGGCCGGCCAGTGGCCGAGCCGGTCGGGGTAGTCGACCAGGCCGCGGTCGGGATCGCTCCCGGTGAGCCGCGCGAAGCCGGCGTTGAGGCTGCGGACCGGGCTGATCGTCTTCCACACCGGCCCGAGCAGGACCGACGCCGGCACCAGGCCGACCCACCACCAGACGTAGAACATCCCGAAGACGGGGTTGGTCAGCAGGTCGCGGCCGAGCACCGCGGCCAGGCAGAACCAGCCGAAGCCGAGCAGGCCGACGACCCGCAGCGCCACGCCGTACGCCGGGTGGTCGACGACCCCGGCGAGCCACGCCGGGGCGGGGCGCCCGGAGGTGGCGGCGTCGTAGCGGGGCGAGCGCCAGGCCACGGCCAGGATCGTGAAGGAGACGACCAGGGCCGCCACCGCGCCCGCGATCGCGAGCTCCGGCGGGATGGGCAGGTCGGCAGGCCCGCCCAGGCCGTGGGCGAGGAGGTCCCAACCCTCCACGTCAGCTCACTTCGAGCTGGAGCACCAGCGCCTCGGGCTCGTGGCGCTCGATGTCGACGACGCCGGGCTGGTCGATGGTGACCGTGAGCGTGGTGGTGCCCTCCTCGTAGTCCAGCTCCTCCTCGGGGTCGGAGTGGACGTGGAGCTCGCCGGGCTGGTCGGACTTGATGACGATCTCGACCTTCTCGCCGACCGCGACGGGCACCCGCTGGACCTCGGGGGCCTCGTCGCCCTCGAACGTGACCTCGATCCGGCCGCTGTCCGTCGATCCCGAGCCGGAGTCAGGGTCGGGGTCGTCCGAACCGCACCCGGACAGCGCCAGCAGGGTCGTCAGCACGGTCGCCAGGAGCGCCACACGTCGCACGTCTCGGTCCTCTCGTCGACGGGACGGACCATCACCGGGGTGGGGCCCGTCCGGATACCTCTGCCAGAATCCCACGACGGACAACCCGCGGCGCGAGCGCCCCGGGAACGGCTCGGAAAGGGGACGGCTGTGGGTCAACGGCTGCGACCGCGCGACCTCGACCTGCTCGGGCTCGAGTCGCCCTCGGCGCCCATGCACCACGCCACGGTCGAGGTCTTCGACCCCGGCGACTCGGGCTTCGACCACGACCGGCTCGTCGAGCTGATCGCCGACCGGATCTCGTTCGTGCCGCGCTATCGGCAGAAGCTGGTGTCGGTCCCCGGTCGGCTGGCCAACCCGACGTGGCGCGACGACCCCGACTTCGACCTCGCCTACCACGTACGCCGCTCCGCGCTGCCGCGCCCGGGCTCGATGGACCAGCTGCGCGAGCTCGTGGCGCGGATCGTCTCGCGCTCGCTCGACCGCAGCCGACCGCTGTGGGAGGTCTACTTCGTCGAGGGCCTCGAGGGCGGCCGGGTCGCGGTGCTGACGAAGTCGCACCTCGCGCTCGTCGACGGCGTCGACACCGTCGACCTGGGCCAGGTCCTCCTCGACACCACGGCCGAGCCGAAGTCGCTGGGCGGCGACGAGTGGCGACCCGCGCGACGGGCCACGCCGTTCGGGCTGGTGGCCGAGGCCGTGGGTGACACGATCGACCGCCCGGGGCTCGCGCTCGACACGGTCCGCGGCAATGCGGCGGCCCTGCTGCGCACCGCCGGCCACGTCGCGGGTCGCGCCGGCGAGGTCGCGGACGCGCTGACCAACCGCCGCCCCACGCCGGAGTCGCCGATCACCGGCGGGCTCTCCCAGCAGCGCCGGGTCGTCACCGTCCGGCTGCCGCTGGCCGACCACCGTGCGGTCCGCGACGCCCACGGCGGCACCGTCAACGACGTGGTGCTCGCGACCGTGACCGGCGCGCTGCGCGGCTGGGCGATGGCCCGCTCCGAGTCGCTGGCGGGCGTCCGCAACGTCAAGGCCGTGGTGCCGGTGTCGGTGATCGACGACGAGCTCGAGGCGACCTCGCTCGGCAGCCAGATCGCCGCCCACCGGGTCTCGCTGCCGGTGGGCGAGCCCAGCCCGGTCGTGCGGCTCCACCAGGTCTCCTACTCCTTCCAGGTCCACCGCGACACCGGCCGTGGCGTCGCCGCCAACCGGCTGGCCGGGATCGCCGGGTTCGCCCCCGCGACCTTCCACGCGATCGGCGCGCGGGTCGCCGCCGAGGAGCTGCGCCGCGGCTTCCAGCTGGAGGTCACGAACGTCCCCGGTCCGCAGTCACCGCTCTACGCCGCGGGCGCCCGCATGGTCGAGACCTATCCGGTCCACCCGCTGCTGCCCGGCCACGCGCTGGCCGTGGCCGTCACCTCCTACGACGGATGGGTCCACTACGGACTCACCGCCGACCGCGACCTGCTGCCCGACGTCGACGTGCTCGGGCAGTGCCTGTCGGAGGCGCTCGAGGAGCTCCTCGACGCCGCGTCCGACGCACGACCGCGAGCGCCGCGGGGCCGTCGGCCCTCACGGACGGGCGACCGGTGAGCCGCGCCTACGTCCCGGCGACGCGGCCGCTGCTCGCCGCCTGGCACGCAGCCGGCGGCGTACCGGCGGACGCGGAGCGGGTCGTGGCGCCGGCCGACGACGAGGACAGCGAGTACGCCGCGCTCATGACCGCGGCCGACCTCGCCACCGCCCTGGGTCCGGCCGACGGCCGCCGGGTCGTGGTCGTCGCGGACGCCCCCGGCGACGCCGATCGCGACCTCCCGCTGGCGACGTGGGCCGCGGTCCACGCCGACACCGCCGACCGCACCCCCGACGGCGACCCCGACGACGACCTCCTCTGGTTCGGCGTCCAGGAGATCGCCGCGGTCCTGGCCGGCTGAACCGGAGGTGACGGCCCGCTCGACCCGCGGCTAGGGTCGGCCGCATGGACGCGATCACGATGCCCCCGGCTCCGCTGAACGAGCCGAACCTGACCTACGCGCCCGGTACGCCGGAGCGTGACGAGCTGGTCGCAGAGCTCGACCGGCAGGAGCGCCGGCAGCCGGTGCTGCGCGCGGTGATCAACGGCAAGCGGCGCAACGGAGGCGGCGCCGAGACGAAGGTCGTGCAGCCCCACGACCACCAGCACGTGCTCGCCACCTTCAAGGGCGCCTCGACCAAGGACGCCGAGGCTGCCGTGAAGGCCGCCCTCGACGCCGCCCCGATGTGGCGCGCGATGCCGGTCGACGAGCGGTGCGCGATCCTGCTCAAGGCCGCCGACCTGCTCGCCGGCCCGTGGCGCCAGCGGATCAACGCCGCGACCATGCTCGGCCAGTCGAAGACGGCGTTCCAGGCCGAGATCGACTCCGCCTGCGAGCTGATCGACTTCTGGCGCTTCAACGTCCACTACGCCAAGCAGATCCTCACCGAGCAGCCGATCGCCAACAGCCGGGGCATCTGGAACCGCACCGACCACCGCCCGCTCGAGGGCTTCGTCTACGCGATCACGCCCTTCAACTTCACCGCGATCGCCGGCAACCTGCCGACCGCTCCGGCGCTGATGGGCAACACGGTCGTCTGGAAGCCCTCGCCCACCCAGCAGCTCGCCGCGTCGCTGACGATGGAGCTGCTGGAGGAGGCCGGCATGCCGCCGGGCGTCATCAACATGCTCCCCGGCGACGGCCTCGACGTCTCCAAGGTCGCGCTGAACCACCCCGACCTCGCCGGCATCCACTTCACCGGCTCCACGCCGACCTTCCAGCACCTGTGGCGCACCGTCGGGGAGAACATCTCCGGCTACCGCTCCTACCCGCGGATCGTCGGCGAGACCGGCGGCAAGGACTTCGTCGTCGCCCACCCGAGCGCGGACCCCGACGTGCTGCGCACCGCCCTGATCCGCGGCGCCTTCGAGTTCCAGGGCCAGAAGTGCTCGGCGGCCTCGCGCGCCTACGTCGCGAAGTCGGTGTGGGACCGGATGAAGGACGACCTGGTCGCCGAGACCGAGGGCATCGCCATGGGCGACGTCACCGACTTCTCCAACTTCATGGGCGCCGTCATCGACGACCGGGCCTTCGCCAAGCACAAGAAGGCGCTGGGCCGGGTGCGTGCCAACAAGCACCTCACGACCCTCGCCGGCGGCCAGCTCGACGACAGCGTCGGCTACTTCGTGCGGCCCACGATCGTGCAGTCGACCGACCCGACCGACCAGATGTTCAAGGACGAGTACTTCGGCCCGATCCTGGCCGTCCACGTCTACGACGACAGCCGCTACGAGAACGTCGTGCGCCAGATGGAGTCGTTCGCGCCGTACGCCCTGACCGGCGCGGTCATCGCGCAGGACCGGCAGGCCATCGCGTGGACCCGCAAGGAGCTGCGCTTCGCGGCCGGCAACTTCTACATCAACGACAAGCCGACCGGCGCGGTCGTCGGCCAGCAGCCGTTCGGCGGTGCGCGGGCCTCCGGCACCAACGACAAGGCCGGCGCCCCGCAGAACCTCATGCGGTGGACCAGCCAGCGCTCCATCAAGGAGACCTTCGACCCGCCGACGGACTACCGCTACCCCTACATGGGGTGACCACCCGGGCCGGCCGAGCCGGTCGGCTCGTGGCCGGCAACGAGTCCTGCGGGTTCACGCGCGTCGCGCAGGGCGGGGTGGTGACGGAGGGGCCGGAACCGGCCTGCTCCGCACCGTCGGATGAGAGCATGGGGCGATGAATCCGATGCACCTCGGTGCCCTGCACGGCGTCGAGCAGGCCCTCACCATCGGCCTGGCGTTCGGCCCGTTCGTCCTCCTCGCCCTGGTGATCCTCGTGCGCCGCCGGCAGGACGCGCGCGACACCGGTGCCGATGAGCAGGAGCAGCCTCAGGGCTGAGCCTGCTCGCAGTCCCGAAGGTCCTGCTCGAACTCGTCGCCGGCGTCGCCGAGCTCCACGACGGCGGCCGGCGGCGGTGGCGAGAGCGACACCCGGCTGCGGGACTGGCTGAACGACACGATCGCGTGGCGGGTCGACTCGCGGCCCCCGGGCAGCGTCGCGTCGGCCTCCTTCAGGCCGGCGTTGATGGCCGGGCCGTCGACGACCAGGGTCGTGACGTGGCCGTCGACGATGCGCAGCCGGGCGTCGACGCGCGTGCGGTCGGCGCGACTGAGCCCGGCGGCACGCAGCGCCGGCGCACCGACCAGCTCGATCACCATCGCGAGCCGGGTCGTGCCGGGGTGGTTGCCGGAGCTGTCGGGCTCACCGGTGCCCTTGAACGCCCCGAGGACGTTCACGCCGCTCGGCACCACCGGTCGAGGCGCGCTCGCCGGGGTCCACGCGACCGTGCGGGTCGTGAAGCCCTGGAGCGCGTCGGGCGTGGTGTGGATCCAGCAGGTGAGCTCCTGCGGGGCGAGCAGCCGGTACCAGAGGTCCTGGCCCACGACGGTGCCCTCGATCTCGACCGTGCCGTCGGGGGAGGTGAGCTGGCGCCGGATCGTGAAGCCGCGCGCGAGGTCGTAGGTCGCCTCGTCGGTCACCCGCAGCGGACCGAGGGTGAGGGTGGTGGTGACCCGGCCCGTGCCGGACGCGAGCTGGCGGCGTACGGCGTGCCGGACGGCGGGGGTCGATCCGGGTCCACCGTCGTCGCCGCCCCCCTCCGACTCCGGGTCGGACCCCGACGCGCTCGGTGAGGGCGTGGGTGCCGGCGGGTCCCCGAGTGGTGTGACGTCGATGCCGCAGCCGGCCAGCAGCAGCGCGGTGGCCGCGAACGTCAGCCCCGCGCGAGCCATGCCCGACCCACCGTGTGCTCCGCCCGGAGCGCCTTGAGCAGCAGGTCGGCGATCAGGCCCTCGATCTTGCCGCCGACGAGCGGGATCGAGACCTTGACGGTCAGGTCGACGGTCTCGGTCGTGACGCCGCCCGACTCACGGAGGGTGGCGGTGCCGGACATCTCGCCGGGCTTGCCGGGGATCTCCAGGACGATGTCGCCGTGGTCGTCCGCCGTCCACACCTCGCTCTGGACGATCTGGATCTCGTCGCCCACGATCCGGGTCGCGAACGACGGCAGGCCCTTGGCCGCCTGGACCTGCTCGATGCGCACCCGCATGCCGGCGCCGGAACCCGTGACGTCGACGTCGTGGCGCAGCACCCGCTGGTGCTCGCAGACCTCCTCGCGGAACGCCGGGTCGGCCAGCATCGCGGCGACGTCGGCCAGCGGTGCGTCGTAGGTCAGGTCGTGGGTGATGCGCTTCGCCATGGGGCACATCATGGCCGACGAGCGACCTCGACGCGCCCTCCGGAGGGGGGTGACGACCCCGTGTTGTCGGCACCGCCCGGTGGTCATAGTGTCGGCCTCGTGGCGACGACGCTCGACGAGGAGAAGTCCGCTCTGCTGACCGCGGCCGCGTCCGTGGACGCCGGCCCCGTCGCGGAGGGTGACCGCTCGGGTCCGCCCTCCGGCCCGCTGGTGCGGCCCTACTACCGCAACGTCGCCGCCGAGGACGTCTGCGAGCTCGGCGCTGACGACCTCGCCGGGGCGCTGGAGTCCCACCTCGAGCTCGCGGCGCAGCGGCCGCAGGGCACCGCGCGGGTCCGCGTGCTGACGCCGGGCCCCGACGCGGGCTGGTCCGCGGGCGGCCACAGCCTGGTGCAGGTCGTCACCGACGACATGCCCTTCCTCGTCGACTCGCTCACCATGGAGCTCGCGCGGCTCGGCCACGACGTCCGCCTGGTCGTCCACCCGCAGATGGACGTCGTGCGCGACATCACGGGCGCGCTGCAGGAGGTCCACGGGGTCGAGGACGGGTCCGTCGCCGTGGCCGACGGCGCGGTCCGCGAGTCGTGGATGCAGGTGCAGATCCCGCGCGTCGGCGACGTGGAGGAGGCGCGCTCGCTGGAGGAGGCGCTGCAGCGCGTCCTGGGCGACGTGCGCGACGCCGTCGAGGACTGGCCGAAGATGCACGCGACGGCGCTCCAGGTCGTCGACCAGCTCGTCGCCGACCCGCCGCCGCTGCCGGCCGGGGAGGTCGCCCAGGGCGCCGAGCTGCTGCGCTGGCTCGCCGACGACCACTTCACGTTCCTCGGCTACCGCGAGTACCAGCTCGAGACGGTCGACGGCGACGACGTGCTGCGGGCGCTCCCCGGCACCGGCCTCGGCATCCTCCGGTTCGACCAGGACATGTCGTCCTCCTTCGGCAAGCTGCCGGCCGCCGTCCGTGCGAAGGCGCGTGAGAAGACGCTGCTGGTGCTGGCCAAGGCCAACAGCCGCGCGACCGTCCACCGCCCGGCCTACCTCGACTACGTCGGTGTCAAGACGTTCGACGCCGCGGGCGAGGTCGTCGGCGAGCGCCGCTTCCTCGGCCTCTTCTCGAGCGCCGCCTACACCGAGTCGGTCACCCGGATCCCGATGCTGCGCGAGAAGGCGCGCGAGGTCCTCAAGCGGGCGGCCTTCGACCCGCGCAGCCACGCGGGCAAGGCGTTGATGGACACCCTGGAGAACTTCCCGCGCGACGAGCTCTTCCACACCTCCACCGACGAGCTGGCCGACACCTCCGTGCAGGTGATGCAGGCGCGTGAGCGTCGCCAGGTCAAGATCTTCATCCGCAAGGACACCTACGGCCGCTACGTCACGGCGATGGTCTACCTGCCGCGCGACCGCTACAACACCAGCGTCCGCGAGCGGTTCTCCCGGATCCTCCAGGAGCAGCTCGGCGGCGAGCACGTCGAGTTCTCGGTCCGGATGGGGGAGTCGGCCACGGCCAACGTCCACTTCGTCGTCCACCCGCCGGCGGGGGAACGGATCCCCGACGTCGACCCCGGCGAGCTCGAGAAGCTGTTGGCCGAGGCGTCGCGCTCGTGGCGCGACGACTTCATCTCCGCGGCGATGGCCGAGCTGGGGGAGGACCGCGGAGCCGCGCTCGCGCGGGCCTACGCCGACAGCTTCCCGGAGGCCTACAAGGAGGACTTCTCCCCGGCGATCGGCGCTGCCGACCTCGCGCTCGTCGACGGCCTGTCCGACGACGGCATCGCCATCCGGCTCTACCGCCCCGACGACCGCGCGATCGACGGGCGGCTGAAGGTCTTCCGCACCGGCAGCCCGCTCTCGCTCTCGCAGGTGCTGCCGATGCTGTCGTCGATGGGCGTCGAGGTCGTCGACGAGCGGCCCTACGTCCTCGCCGGCCTCGCGCGCCCGACCTTCGTCTACGAGTTCGGGCTGCGCTACGACAAGAGGACCGCGCCCGACTCGCCCGACCGCTTCCAGGACGCGCTGCGCGCGATCTGGGACGGCAACAACGAGATCGACGGCTTCAACCGGCTGGTCCTCGACGCCGGCCTCACCTGGCGGCAGGCGACCGTCCTGCGCGCCTACGCGAAGTACATGCGTCAGGGCAACAGCCCCTTCGCCCTCGACTACATCGAGGACGCGCTGTCCGGCAACGTCGACATCACCCGGCTGCTCGTCCGGCTCTTCGAGACCCGCTTCGACCCGGCCGGCAAGGACGACGACCGCGCCGAGCGCACCGCGGCGCTCGAGGAGCGCATCGGCAGCGCCCTCGACGACGTGGCCAGCCTCGACCACGACCGCATCCTGCGCTCCTACCTCACCCACGTCCGCGCGACGCTGCGCACCAACTACTTCCAGCCCGGTCCCGAGGGCGCGACGAAGTCCTACCTGTCGTTCAAGCTCGAGCCGTCGGCGATCCCGGACCTGCCGGAGCCGCGGCCGTCCTTCGAGATCTTCGTCTACTCCCCGCGGGTCGAGGGCGTCCACCTGCGCTTCGGCCCGGTCGCCCGCGGCGGCCTGCGGTGGAGCGACCGCCGCGACGACTTCCGGACCGAGGTCCTGGGCCTGGTCAAGGCACAGATGGTCAAGAACACCGTCATCGTGCCGGTCGGCGCCAAGGGCGGGTTCTTCTGCAAGCAGCTGCCCGACCCCGGCGACCGCGACGCCTGGCTCGCCGAGGGCGTGGCCTGCTACAAGACCTTCATCTCCGGCCTGCTCGACATCACCGACAACCTGGTCGAGGGCGAGAACGTCGCGCCGCGCGACGTCGTGCGCCACGACGGTGACGACAGCTATCTGGTCGTGGCGGCCGACAAGGGGACCGCGACCTTCTCCGACATCGCCAACGGCGTGGCGAAGGACTACGGCTTCTGGCTCGGCGACGCGTTCGCCTCCGGCGGCTCGGTCGGCTACGACCACAAGGCGATGGGCATCACCGCCCGGGGCGCGTGGGTCTCGGTGCAGCGCCACTTCCGCGAGATGGGCGTCGACTGCCAGACCGAGGAGTTCACGGCCGTCGGCATCGGCGACATGTCCGGCGACGTCTTCGGCAACGGCCTGCTCTGCTCGCAGACCACCCGGCTGGTGGCCGCGTTCGACCACCGCGACATCTTCCTCGACCCGACGCCCGACGCCGCGGCGTCGTACGCCGAGCGGAAGCGCCTGTTCGAGCTGCCGCGGTCGAGCTGGCAGGACTACGACTCCTCGCTCATCAGCGAGGGTGGCGGCGTCTACTCCCGCTCGATGAAGTCGATCCCGGTCCACGAGAACGTCCGCCGTGCCCTCGGCCTCGGCGACGACGTCACGTCGATGACGCCGGCCGAGCTGATGCGCGCGATCCTGCTGGCGCCGGTCGACCTGCTGTGGAACGGCGGCATCGGCACCTACGTCAAGGCGGCCGAGGAGACCCACGCCGACGCCGGCGACAAGGCCAACGACGCGATCCGCGTCAACGGCCGCGACCTGCGGGTCAAGTGCGTCGGCGAGGGAGGCAACCTGGGGCTCACCCAGCTCGGCCGGATCGAGTACGCCGTGCGCGGCGGTCGGATCAACACCGACTTCATCGACAACTCCGCAGGCGTCGACACCTCCGACCACGAGGTGAACCTCAAGATCCTGCTCGACCGGGTCGTGGTCGGCGGCGACCTGACCGAGGACTCCCGCAACGACCTGCTCGCCCAGATGACCGACGAGGTCGCCCACCTGGTGCTGCGCGACAACTACGAGCAGAACCTCGCGCTGGCCAACGCGGTGGCCCACGCCCCCTCGTTGCTCCACGTCCACGAGGACTGGATGAAGCAGCTCGAGCGTCGCGGCGTCCTCAACCGCGATCTCGAGGCGCTGCCCACGTCGCGGCAGGTGCGCCGCCGGCTCGAGCGCGGCGGTGAGCTGACGGTGCCGGAGCTCTCGGTCCTGATGTCGTGGACCAAGATCGTGCTCGCCGACGAGCTCCTCGCCAGCGACCTGCCCGACGACCCCTACTGCGACGTCGACCTGGTCGGCTACTTCCCGAAGCCGGTGCAGGAGGCGTTCCTCTCGCAGGTCCGCGACCACCCGCTGCGGCGCGAGATCATCGTGACCCAGGTCGTCAACGACCTCGTCAACGGTGCCGGCATGACCTTCGTGCCGCGGCTGTCCGGCGAGACCGGGGCAGGCGCCGCAGAGCTCACGCGGGCCAACTTCGTCGCCCGCGAGATCTTCGGGTCGCTGCCGCTGCGGCAGGAGCTCGAGCGCTGGGACAACCGGATCGACGCCGGGGTCCAGACCCGGATGCGGATCCAGATGCGGACCCTGGTCGAGCGCGCCTCGCGCTGGCTGGTCACCAACCGCAGGCCCCCGCTCGACAGCTCCGCGACGGTCGACCACTTCCGTGGTCCGGTGCAGTCGCTGATGGAGCGGCTGCCCGACCTGATGACGGGCCGCGAGCGGGAGGACCTCGAGGCCCGACGTGATGCCTGGGTCGGCCAGGGGGTGCCCGAGGAGCTCGCCACCCGGGTGGCCGTCCTCGACCCGGCCTACGCGCTGCTCGGGATTGTCGAGGTCGCGCAGGCCCGCGACGACCTCGATCCTGCCGACGTCGCCCGCGTCCACTTCGCCCTCGGCGAGCGGCTCGGGCTCCCGCTCCTCGTCCGCCGGATCTTCGCGCTGCCGCGCGAGGACGTCTGGCAGACGATGGCGCGCGGTGCGCTCCGCGACGACCTCTACGGCGTCCACAGCCAGCTGACCGCCCAGGTCCTCGACGGGACGCCACCCTCTGACTCGGCCGCCGCCCGGATCGCCGCGTGGGAGGAGGCCGACCAGGTCACCGTCACGCGTGCCTCCGCCACGCTGGAGGAGATCTGCCGTGACGACGAGGCCGACCTGGCCCGGCTGTCGGTCGGCCTGCGGGTGGTCCGCGGCCTGCTGCAGGGCTGACCCCCGTCCCCACGCCCGGCGACCCGGCCCCTAGGGTCCCCGCATGACCGACACCGTCGCCGCGACCGCCGCCGCCGTGGCGGCGGGGCAGACCACCGCCCGCGCCACGACCGAGGCCTCGCTGGCCGCGATCGCGGAGGCCGACGGCGAGCTCAACGCGTTCAGCGTCGTGCTGCGCGACCAGGCGAGGGCCGAGGCCGACGCCCGTGACGAGCAGCAGCGCCGCGGCGACGCGCTGGGCCCGCTCCACGGCGTACCGGTCGCGGTCAAGGAGGAGCTCGACGTCGCCGGCTGCGTGACCACCTTCGGTGGTCGGGGGAACAGCACCCCGGTCGCCGCGGACGGCGAGGTCGTACGCCGCCTCCGGGCGGCGGGGGCGGTCGTGGTCGGCAAGACCCGGATGCCCGAGTTCGGCGCCTGGCCCTACACCGAGTCCGCGGCCTACGGCGCCACGCGCAACCCGTGGGACCCGACGCGGACGCCGGGCGGCTCGAGCGGGGGCACGGCCGTCGCGGTCGCGTCGGGGATGGTGCCGATCGGGATGGGCGGCGACGGTGGCGGCTCGATCCGGGTCCCGAGCGCGATGTGCGGCCTCTTCGGCCTCAAGCCGCAGCGCGGCCGGGTCACGACCGCGCCGCACCCGCACCTGTGGTGGTCGCTCGGGGTGGTCGGGCCGCTGACGCGGACGGTCCTCGACAGCGCGATCGTCCACGACGTCGTCGACGGCTCGCTCGACGGCGACCGGTGGCGGGCCGGGGAGATCGGGTCGTTGGTGGCTGCGGCCCGACGGGAGCCGGGCCGGCTGCGGATCGGCTGGTCGGTGAAGCCGGCAGCGCCCGGCGTACGCCCCGACCCGCGCCACGTGGCCGCGGTGGAGCAGACCGCCCGGCTGCTCGTGGAGATGGGACACGACGTGGTGGAGGTCGACCCGCGCTACCCCGACCAGACCCTCGCGTTCGTCCCGCAGTTCTTCGCCGGCATCCGGACCGAGGCCGACGAGGTCGAGCACCACCGCCGCCTCGAGCGGCGTACGCGGACCACCTACCGGCTCGGCGGCTGGGTGACCGACGGCGTGATCGAGCGGGCACTCGCCGCGACCGAGCGGGTCTCGGCGAAGGCGAACCGCGTCTTCGACCGGGTCGACGTGCTGCTGACCCCGACGACTGCCCACCGACCGCCCGAGGTCGGGGTCCTCGACGGCGTCGGCCCGGTCGGCGCGGCCCTGCGCTCGATGCCGGCCATCGCCTACGCCGCGCTCTGGAACGTCGCCGGCAACCCGGCCGCCGCCGTTCCGCGCGGGGTGGCCGACGACGGGCTGCCGCTCTCGGTGCAGCTGGTCGCCCCGACCGACGGCGAGGAGGTGCTGATCTCGCTCGCGGCCCAGCTCGAGGCCGCCGACCCCTGGCCGCAGACGGCTACCAAAGTCGGTTGAGGCGCCGGGCCGGCGCGAGTTGGCTGGACCCATGCCAGCAGCGATCGAGGTCCACGACCTCGTCATGACCTACGGCGACCTGCGGGCGGTCGACGGCGTCGGGTTCGAGGTGGCCGAGGGGGAGTTCTTCGGCATCCTCGGCCCCAACGGCGCCGGGAAGACCACGACGCTGGAGATGGTCGAGGGGCTCCGCGAGCCCGACTCCGGCACCATCACCGTCCTGGGGGAGCCGGTCTGGCCGCGCAACCCCGGCCTGCTCCCGCGCGTCGGCGTGCAGCTCCAGGCCTCCTCGTTCTTCGAGCGGCTGACGGCGCGCGAGCAGATCCACACCTTCGCGGCGCTCTACGGCGTGCCGGGCGCGCGCGGCGACGAGTGGATCGAGCGGGTCGGCCTCGTCGACAAGGCCGACACCCGCGTGGAGGACCTGTCCGGCGGGCAGACCCAGCGGCTCTCGATCGCGTGCGCGCTGGTCCACGACCCCGAGCTGGTCTTCCTCGACGAGCCGACGGCCGCGCTCGACCCGCAGGCGCGGCGCAACCTCTGGGACCTGCTGCGCGGCATCAACGAGGCGGGCCGCACCGTCGTGCTGACGACCCACTACATGGACGAGGCCGAGGTGCTCTGCGACCGGGTCGCGATCATGGACCGCGGCCGGCTGCTGCGGCTCGACACCCCCGCGGCGCTCGTCGAGGCGCTCGACGCGCCGGTCCGGGTCGTGGAGAAGCGCGGGACCCTCGAGGACGTCTTCCTCGACCTCACCGGCCGGGAGTACCGCCAGTGACCGCCGCGACCTCCGCCTTCCGCTCGCTCTCGCTCGCGATCGTCCGGGGCTTCGTCCGTGACAAGGCCTCGCTCTTCTTCGCCCTCGTCTTCCCGCTGATGTTCCTCGTCCTCTTCGGCGGCCTCTTCGCCGACCAGGGCACCTCCAAGGTCGAGATGGTCCAGGTCGGCGAGGTCGCCCTGTTCGACGACCTGCCGCCCGGCGCGCAGGAGGCCTTCGACGAGACGTTCGAGGTCGAGCAGTCCGACGACCTCGATGCCGCCATCGCGACCGTGCGGGACGGCGACGCCGACGTGGCGGTCGAGATGCAGGGCGACGAGCTGGTCGCCCACTACACCCAGACCGACCAGGTGAAGGCCGCCGTGACCCAGGGGACGCTGCGTGCGTTCGTCGACGGCGCCAACGTGGCAGCGACCGGCGCGCCGCCGACCTACACGCTCACCGCGGAGCGGGTCGAGGACGACAGCCTCACCACGATCCAGTTCGTCACCCCCGGTCTGCTCGGCTGGGCGGTCGCCATGAGCGCCGCGTTCGGTGCGGCGGCCACCCTCCAGGGCTGGCGCCAGAGCAAGCTGCTGCGCCGGCTCCAGCTGGCGCCGGTCTCCACCCGCACCGTCGTCGCCGCCCGGGTCGTCGTCACGATCGGGATCGCCCTGGTCCAGCTCGCCGTCTTCCTCGGCCTCGGCGCCGCGGCGTTCGGGTTGACCCTCACCGGGTCGTGGTGGGCCTCGATCCCGCTGCTCGTCGTCGGCACGCTCTGCTTCATGGCCGTCGGGCTCTTCGCCGGCGCCATCGCCAAGACCGTCGAGGGCGCGGTCAACATGGCCAACTTCATGGTCCTGCCGATGGCCTTCCTCAGCGGGTCGTTCTTCCCCCTCGACGCCGCCCCGCCGTGGCTCCAGGCGTTCTCGCGGCTGCTGCCGCTGCGCTGGCTCAACGAGGGCATGCTCGACGTCATGGTCCGCGGCCAGGGGCCGGCCGCCGTGCTGGTGCCGATGGCCGTGCTCGCCGGGTTCGCCGCCGTGCTGACGCTGCTGGCCGCCCGGTTCTTCCAGTGGGAGACCCACTAGGTTCGCTCGGGTGGGACTGCTCCTCGAGACGCCTCGTGCCCGGTGGCGCCGCCGGCTGGGCCGGATCTCCGGCCGGACGACGCCCAGCCCGCTCGCGGGCCGGACGGTCGTGGTCACCGGTGCCTCCTCCGGCATCGGGGAGGCGACAGCGCGCCTGGCCGCGCAGCGCGGCGCGACGGTGGCGCTCGTCGCCCGCCGCGGCGACCACCTCGAGCGGCTGCGGTCCGAGATCGTCACCGCGGGCGGGTCCGCGGCGGCGTACCCCTGTGACGTGACGGACGCCGGGGCGGTCGACGCCCTGGTCGCGACGCTGCTCGCCGAGCACGGGGTGGTCGACTACCTGGTCAACAACGCGGGGCGCTCGATCCGCCGGTCGCTGCACCTCTCCCACGACCGGCTGCACGACTTCGAGCGGACGATGGCGGTCAACTACTTCGGCCCGGTGCGGCTGACGATGGGGCTGCTCCCGGCGATGCGGGCCCAGCGGTTCGGCCACGTCGTCAACGTGGTCAGCTGGGGCGTCCAGATGAAGGCGCCGAAGTTCGCCGCCTACCTCGCCTCCAAGTCCGCGCTCGACACCTGGTCGCGGATCGCCGGCCGCGAGACCTACGCCGACAACGTCACCTTCACCAACATGCGGTTCGGGCTGGTGCGGACCGCCATGGTCGTGCCGACCGACTCCTACGAGGACCGTCGCGCGTTCACCCCGGAGCAGGCCGGCGCCCGCGTCGTCCGGGCCCTGGAGGAGCGGCCCGTGACCGTCGACCTGCTCGCCGGGCGGGTCGGGGAGCTGCTCAACATCGCCGCACCCCGCCTGTCGGACGCCCTCATGGCCCGCTACGACCGGATGTCGCCCGACTCCCGCGCCGCCCGCGGCGAGCCCCCAGC
>NZ_BAAAJT010000002.1:785231-862339 GCF_039527245.1 Nocardioides aestuarii | reverse complement strand
GGGTTGTGACCGCCGAGTCGCGGACATGCGGCGTACGCCGTGTCGCAGGCGCGCGACTCGCGTGTCACAACCCCACGACTCGGCGTCAGAGGAGCAGGAGGGCGGCGACGATGCCGGCGGCGACGACCGCCCAGCGGAAGACGGCGTCGGGGAGCCTGCGGCCGATGCGCGCGCCGACGTAGCCGCCGACGAGCGAGCCGGCCGCGAGCAGCGCGGCGACGTCCCAGCGCGGGTCGGCGACCACGACGAAGATCAGCCCGGCCACGATGTTGCCGACCATCAGCGAGAGCGTCTTGAGCCCGTTGACGATCCGCAGCTCGAGGTCGGTGCCGATGCCGAGCACCGCCACCATCATCACGCCCGCCCCGGCGCCGAAGTAGCCGCCGTAGACCCCGGTGACGGTGGCGAACACCGTGGTCGCGGGTGACATGTGGCGCCGCTCGGACAACGCCTCGCCGTGCCGCCGCTCGTGGCGGACGCGCAGCCACCGGGCGATGCGCGGCTGGACGCCGACCAGGAGGCAGGTGAAGAGGATGAGGTAGGGGACGATCGCCTCGAAGACGCCGGGCGGCAGGCCGAGCAGGAGCGCGGCACCGAGGATCGCCCCGACGGCGCAGACCACGACGATGACCTTGGCGATCGGTCCGGCCTCGCGCACCTCCTCGCGATATCCGACGACCCCGCCCAGGCCGCCCGGGATCAGGCCGAGGGTGTTGGAGACGTTGGCGGTGACCGGGGGCAGGCCGAGCGCGACCAGGGTCGGGAAGCTGAGCAGGGAGGCGACGCCGACGGTGGAGGAGAGGATCCCCGCTCCGAGTCCCGCCGCTAGCACGACCAGCGCCTCGAGGGCGCTCACTGCTCCTCGCGCAGCAACGCGACGTCGCTGACCATCTCGACGTGGGAGTGCATCGCCGCCGCTGCGGCGTCCGGGTCGCCGGCCCGGATCGCCTCGGCGATCGCGCGGTGGCCGGCGAGCGAGTCCTGGGGCCGGCCGGGCTGGCCGAGCGACTCCAGCCGGGTCTCCTTGATCAGGTCGCCGATCTCGTCCATGAGCCGGGCGAGCAGCAGCGAGTGGGCGGCGGCGGTGACCGCGCCGTGGAAGCGCTCGTCACCCTCGACGCCGCGCCCACCCGCCTCGATGTCGGCCGCCATGGTGCGCAGCGCGTCGTCGATGCGCGCCAGGTCGTCGTCCGTACGCCGCCGCGCGGCGAGCGCCGCGATCTTGGTCTCGAGCGCGTCGCGGGTCTCGATGACCTCGGGGAGCCGGTCGGCGTGGTCGCGGATCGCCTCGACGATGCGGCCGGCGTGGCGGTGGCCGGTGACGACCGTGCCGTCGCCGTGCCGCACGGCCACGACCCCGACCACCTCGAGCGCCACGAGCGCCTGGCTGAGGGTGGCCCGGCTGACGCCGAGCCGCTGGGCGAGCTCGCGTTCCGGTGGCAGCCGGTCGCCCGGCTGCAGACCGTTGTCGGTGATCCACGCGGAGATCTGCCCGGCGACCTGTTCGTAGAGGCGGGTCCGGAGCAGCCGCGGCGGGAACGACGGCTCACTCATGGGCCCACCCTATTGACGACCGGCTCATTGTCCTATTGGCTAGGCCACTGATCCACCCGTGACGCCGGTCACCCCGATTGGCGCACCCACACTCTCGGGAGGTCCTCGATGGGTCCGGAACTGGTGGCGATCCTCGCCCTGGTCGTCTTGTTCGTGATCGGCACGCTGCTGCCGATCAACATGGGAGCGCTGGCCTACGTCGCCGCGTGGCTGGTCGGGATGTACTCCCTCGGCCTTGACGAGAAGGAGATCCTGGGCGGCATCAGTGCCGACCTGGTGCTGACCCTGATCGGCGTCACCTATCTCTTCGCGATCGCACGCCAGAACGGCACGGTCGACCTCATCGTCCGCAGGGCCGTCGAGCTCGCGCGCGGTCGCGTCTGGCTGATCCCGTGGGTGATGTTCGCCGTCACCGCGGTGATCACCGCGATCGGCGCCGCCAGCCCGGCCGCCTGCGCGATCATCGGCCCGATCGCGCTCGGCTTCGCCGGCCGCTACGGCATCAGCCCGCTGATGATGGGCATGTTCGTGGTCCACGGCGCCCAGGCAGGCGGCTTCTCGCCGATCTCGATCTACGGCACGATCACCAACTCCGTCATGGAGGACGCCGGTCTCGGCGACTCCCCGCTGACGCTGTTCTTCTCGAGCCTCGCGGTCAACACGGTGATGGCGCTGATCCTGTTCGTCGTCCTCGGCGGACGCAAGCTGATGACGCTGCGCCTCGACGGCGACGGCGAGCTCGTCGCGGTGGGCGACGGTCCCGGCGCCGCCCGGGCCGCCGGTGGCACGACGCGCCGGGACCGCTCGACGGCCCAGTCCGGCACGGGTGCCACCCCGACCACGGGCACCCCGGACACGGAGCACCTCGGCAACACCCGTGAGCACGTCCTCACCCTGCTCGCCTTCGTCGCCGTGGCGACCGTCGCGCTGGCCTTCGACAAGAACATCGGCTTCGCCGCGATCACCGCCGCGGTGCTGCTCTCGATCCTGTCGCCGAACGCCTACAAGGACACGGTCAAGCAGATCGCCTGGCCGACCGTCCTGCTCGTCGCGGGCGTCTCGACCTACGCCGCCATCCTGACCACCGCGGAGTCGCCGGAGTACGTCGGCACGTGGGCCGCCGGGCTCGGCGCGGCCGCCGTCGGCGCGCTGATCCTCTGCTACGTCGGCGGCGTCGTCTCGGCGTTCGCGTCGTCCACGGCCCTGCTGCCGGTGATCATCCCGATCGCGGTGCCGCTGATGTCGGAGGGCGGCCTCTCGGTCGGCCTCTTCGTCGCCGCGCTCGCGGTCAGCTCGACGATCGTCGACGTCAGCCCGTTCTCGACCAACGGCGCCCTGATGCTCGCCAACCGGCCGGACTCGGTCAGTGAGCCGGTCTACTACAAGCAGATCCTCACCTACGGCGTCATCGTGACGCTCGTCGGACCGCTCCTCGTCTGGGCCGCGCTGGTCCTCCCGGGGTGGTGACGGTGACCGGACCGCTCGAGGACGTCCTCGTCGTCGACCTCTCCCGCGCCCTCGCCGGGCCCCACGCGACGCAGATGCTGGGCGACCTCGGTGCCCGGGTCGTGAAGGTCGAGGCGCCCGGCACCGGCGACGACACCCGGGGTTGGGGTCCGCCGTTCGTCGGCGAGCCCGATGAGGCCGGGCGGCGCCAGTCGACCTACTTCCTCTGCACCAACCGCAACAAGGAGTCGATCGCGCTCGACCTCAAGAGCGAGGGCGACAAGCAGGTCCTCCTGGACCTGGTCGACCGCGCGGACGTGCTGGTCGAGAACTTCCGCACCGGGGTCCTCGAGCGGCTCGGCCTCGGCCTCGATGACCTGCGCCGCCGCAACCCGCGGCTGGTCGTCCTCTCGATCACCGGCTTCGGCCACGACGGCCCCGAGGGCGGCCGGGCCGGCTACGACCAGATCGCCCAGGGCGAGGCCGGACTGATGTCGCTCACCGGCTCGGGACCCGACGACCCGCAGCGCGTCGGCGTCCCCATCGCCGACCTGCTCTCGGGGATGTACGGCGCCTACGGCGTGCTCGCCGCGCTCAACGAGCGGCACCGCACCGGTCGGGGCCAGGTCGTGCGCACGTCGCTGCTGGCCGCGGTGGTCGGGGTCCACGCCTTCCAGGGGACCCGGTGGACCGTCGCGGGCGAGGTCGGCCGGGCGCAGGGCAACCACCATCCCTCGATCGCGCCCTACGGACTGTTCCACTGCCGCGACGGGGCGGTGCAGATCGCCCTGGGCAGCGAGGGACTGTGGCGGAAGTTCTGCGCGGGCTTCGGGCTCGACCCCGACGCCGCCGGCCTCGCCACGAACCAGGAGCGGGTCGCCGATCGGCAGCGGGTGATCGAGGTCGTCGAGGCGGCCTTCGCCGACGAGGACGCCGAGCCGCTCCTGACGCGGTTGTCCGAGCTCGGGATCCCCGCCGGCAAGGTCCGCACGCTCGACGAGGTCTACGACTGGGACCAGGTCGCGAGCCAGGGCCTGAAGGTCGGCGTCGACCACGCCACGCTGGGTCCGCTGACGCTGCCCGGTCCGCCGCTGCGCTTCTTCGGCGACGACGGTGAGGTGACCCGGCGCGACCACGGGGCCCCGCCGCTGCTCGACGAGCACGGACCCGCGATCCGGCAGTGGCTGGCGGGCTCCGAGGACGGCCGGGCGTGACCCGCCGCTGGACGGCCCACGAGCTGCTCGACCTGGTCCTCGACGAGGGCACCTTCGACTCCTGGGACGAGGCCGTCGACCTGACGGGTCTCGACGAGGGCTATCGCACGGCCCTCGAGGCGGCCGCCGCCAAGGCCGGGACCGACGAGTCGGTGCTGACCGGTCGTGGCGAGGTCCGGGGCCGGCCGGTCGCGGTCGTGGTCAACGAGTTCCGGTTCCTCGCCGGCTCGATCGGCCGGGTCGCCGCCGACCGGATCGCCAGCGCCGTACGCCGTGCGACCGCCGAGGGCCTGCCGGTGCTGGCCTCGACCGCGTCCGGCGGGACCCGGATGCAGGAGGGCACCCCGGCGTTCGTGCGGATGGTGGAGATCTCGCGGGCACTGATGGACCACCGGGCCGCCGGGCTGCCCTACCTCGTCCACCTGCGCCACCCCACGACCGGCGGCGTCTACGCCTCGTGGGGGTCGCTCGGCCACGTGACCGTGGCCGAGCCCGGGGCCCTGGTGGGCTTCCTGGGACCGAAGGTCTACGAGGGCCTCCACGGCCGGCCGTTCCGGCCGGGGGTCCAGGTCGCCGAGCACCTCGCGGCGACCGGTGTCATCGACGGCGTCGTCGCGGCCGAGGACCTGCCCGCGATGGTCGACCTCGCCCTCTCCGTGCTGGTCGACCCACCCGGCCCGGGCGCCCTGCCGCGTCGTACGGACGGCGAGGTCGGAACGCGCTCCGCCTGGGAGAGCGTCGAGCGCACCCGGCTCCACGAGCGTGCCGGCGTCCGCGACCTGCTGGCCCACGGCGCGACCGGGACCGTCCAGCTGCGCGGCACCGACGAGGGCGAGCGTGACTCGACGGTGATGGTGGCGCTGACCCGGCTCGACGACCAGCCGTGCGTGGTCGTCGGCCAGGACCGCTCCCGGCAGGCGCCGGGCCACGCGATGGGCCCCGGTGCACTGCGGGAGGCGCGCCGCGGCATGCGGCTGGCCGAGGAGCTCGGCCTGCCGCTGGTCTGCGTCATCGACACCCCCGGGGCCGAGCTGTCGCCGCAGGCCGAGGAACGGGCGATCGCGGGCGAGATCGCGCGGTGCATCGCGACGCTGACGACGATGACGGTCCCGACGGTCTCGGTCATCCTCGGCGAGGGCTGCGGCGGCGGAGCGCTCGCGCTGCTGCCGGCCCGGACGGTGGTCGCGACCGAGCACGCCTGGCTCTCGCCGTTGCCGCCCGAGGGCGCGAGCGTCATCGTCCACGGCGACACCGACCACGCCGCCGAGATGGCGACCCGGCAGCGGGTCCGCGCCGCCGACCTCCTCGCCGACGGCGTCGTCCACCACGTCGTCCCCGAGGTCGACGGCGAGCCCGCCCGCGACCTCGCCGTGGCCGTCGCCGCCGAGGTCGGCGCCCGGCTGCGGGAGTTGTCGTTTGGCTAACGTCAGATCCGGTGCGCTTCCCACGGGTTACAGCCCGTGGGAAGCGCACCGGATCACCAGTTAGCCGTCGGGTCAGTGCACCTCGACCGGCTCGGCGGGAGCGGCCTCGGGGAGGGCGCGGCTCGCGAGGGCGGCGACGACCATGAGGGCGGCGACGACGAGGAGCACGACCTGGAAGGCCGGGCCGAAGACCTCGGCCGGCACCCGCGTGGCCTGTCGTGAGGCGACCTCGAAGAACACCGTGCCGAGCAGGGCGATGCCGACGGCGTTGGCGAGCTGGGTCGTGGTGTTGAACAGTCCGGACGCCGAGCCGGCGCGCTCGACGGGCACCTCGGAGATCGTGAACATCCCGATCGGGGCGACCATCAGGCCGAAGCCCGCACCGAGGACGACGAGGGTCGGCACGAACCACCAGTACGACGTGTCGGCGGTCGCGCCGTGCACGACCAGCGCCTGGAGCAGGGCGCCGACCGCGAGCACGCCGGCGCCGAGCGACATCACCCGGCGACCGATGCGCGGTGCGATCACCGTGACGCCGACCCCGGCGAACACCGCCGTGGTCAGCGCGAACGGGACGCTCACCAGGCCGGCCTTGAGGACCGACCAGCCCAGGCCCGCCTGGACGTAGACCGTCTGCGCGAGGAAGTACGCCGCCATCGAGACGAACAGCACGAGCAGGACCGTGCTGCCACCCGCGAACGCACGGTTGCGGTAGAGCGACAGGGTGAGCAGCGGCTCGCCACCGGCGACCTCGGCCCGGTGCTGGCGCACCGCGAACCGGACCAGCACGCCGGCACCGAGCGCCATCAGGGCGAAGACCCACAGCGGCCAGCCCTCCTCGCGACCCATGGTCAGCGGGTAGAGCACCGCCAGCAGCCCGAGGCCCAGGGTCAGCGTGCTGCCGACCCGCAGGTCGGGCCGGCGCGCGCCGTACGACTCGGGGATCAGTCGCAGGGCTGCGACCAGCGCGAGCAGGCCGAGCGGGACGTTGACGAGGAAGACCGGGCGCCAGCTGCTGCCGGCGATGTCGGCCTCGGTGAGGACGGCGCCGAGCACCGGGCCGAGGACCGTGGCGAGCCCGGCGAGCCCGCTGAACGCGCCCATCGCCTTCGCCCGCTCGTGGGGCGCGTAGAGCACCTGGATGCTCGACATCACCTGCGGGATCATCGCGGCCGCGCCGAGGCCCTGGAGGGCGCGGAAGGTCACGAGCGACGCGGCCGTGGGGGCGAGCCCGCAGGCGGCCGACATCAGCGTGAAGCCGACGAGGCCGGCGACGAAGAGTCGCTTGCGTCCGAAGGCGTCGCCGAGCCGTGAGCCGGTCACGAGCGCCACGGCGAAGGCGAGCGGGTAGGCCGCCACCATCCACTGCAGCTGCACGCCGGTCGCGCCGAGCTCGGCCTCGATCGTGGGGAGCGCGACGTTGACGATGGTCGCGTCCATCAGCTCCATGGTCGAGGCGAGCAGCAGGCTGATGAGCGCCGCCGTCCGTGCCCGGCCCGTGAGCGTGTCCGTCGGTGTCCGAGAGGTGTCGAGTGTGAGTGCCATGTCTCCGACGCTAGGAGGTGTTCCGGCCACTTCTTGACCGCTATGTGCGACAGTCTGAGGTCATGGCCAACACGTCCTCCCGCACCCTGCGGCTGCTCTCGCTGCTCCAGACCCACCGGTTCTGGCCGGGCGGCGAGCTCGCCGAGCGGCTCGAGGTCTCCGACCGGACGCTCCGTCGCGACATCGAGCGGCTGCGCGACCTCGGCTACCCCGTCCACTCGAGCCGAGGCCTCGAGGGCGGCTACCAGCTCGCCCCGGGCGGCTCGATGCCGCCGCTGGTCGTCGACGAGGACGAGGCGATCGCGATGGTGGTCGCCCTCGGCACCGCCGCCAGCACCTACGGCGGCACGCTGTCGGAGGCGTCGCTCTCGGCGCTCACGAAGGTGGTGCAGGTGCTCCCGGCCCGGCTGCGGCGTCGCGCCGAGTCGCTGCGGTCGGCCACCGTGGACTCCCCGTTCTCCCGGGCGCCGGAGGTCGAGGCCGGGGTGCTGGCCACGGTGGCCCAGGCGATCCGCGACTCCGAGCGGCTGCGGTTCGGCTACACGGCGCGGGGAGGCAGCAAGCCGGGGGAGGACCTCCGCCGCCACGTCGAGCCCCACCAGCTGGTGACCGTCGGCCGACGGTGGTACCTCCTCGGCTACGACCTCGACCGTCACGACTGGCGGTCCTTCCGGCTCGACCGGCTGCGCGGGCCGGTCGGCACCAAGGCGGTCTTCCGTCCCCGCGAGGTGCCGGGCGGGGACGCCGCGGCCTACGTCCGCGAGGGGATCTCGGGGCGCGACCGCGGCCTGCGCTTCACCGTCGCGGTCACCGCCCCGGAGGAGCACGTACGCCGCCGCATCGGCGTCTGGGGCCGGGTCGACGAGGTCGCGGGCGACCGGGTGGTGGTCACCTTCGAGGCGCAGGACCTGCGGTGGGCCGTCTTCGGGATCGTCTACCTCGAGGCACCCGTCGAGCTGCTGGAGGCCCCCGACGAGCTGCGCGCCGCGATCGCGGAGTGGCGCGACCGGCTGGCCGCGATGGTCTGACGCCGGGTCTCGACACGACGGTCGCGACCTCGTCCCTCGGTCGCGCGTCTCGCTCGACCACCATCAGCGGGTCCGCTGGCGCGGCCCCGCTAGGACGCCTTCTTCTTGGCCGCCTTCTTGGTGGTCTTCTTCGCAGCCTTCTTCTTCGGCTTCTCCTCGGCCTTCTCGTCGTCGGAGGACGACTCGCCGCGGGCCGACTTGGCGGCCTCGACCGACTTCTGGAGCGCGGCGAGCAGGTCGACGACCTCGCCCGAGGACTTGGTCGAGGTCGGGGTGCGCTTGATCTCGCCGCCCTCGATCTTGGCCTTCACCAGGGCCTGCACGGCCTCGGCGTAGTCGTCCTCGAAGTCGGAGACGTCGAAGTCGCCGGCCAGGGTCTCGACCAGCATGTTGGCCATCTTGACCTCGGAGTCCTTCACCTCGCCCGACTCGACGTTGAAGTCGGGGGTGCGGATCTCGTCGGGCCACATCATGGTCTGGAGAACGATCACGCCTCCGCCTTCGCCGGGCTTGACCCGGAGCACCGCGATCGTCGTGCGCTGGCGTAGCGCGACGGTCACGACGGCCATCCGGTCGGCGTCGAGGAGGGCCTGGCGCAGCAGTGCGTAGGGCTTGGCGCCGGTCTTCTCGGGCTCGAGGTAGTAGGACTTCTCCAACAGCATCGGGTCGATCTGGTCGGAGGGCACGAACTTCTCGACCGCGATCTCGCGGGAGGAGGTCACCGGCAGGTCGGCCATGTCGTCGTCGGTGAGGATGACCATCTCGCCGTCCTCGGTCTCGTAGCCCTTGGCGATGTCGGCGTAGGCCACCTCCTCGCCGTCGATCGAGCAGGTGCGCTGGTACTTGATGCGGCCGCCGTCCTTGGCGTGGACCTGCCGGAAGGACACGTCGTGGGACTCCGTCGCGGAGTAGAGCTTCACCGGGACGTTGACCAGCCCGAAGCTGACCGAGCCCTTCCAGATCGCACGCATGGACCGAGGGTAGCCGTGACCACCCCCACGCCGCCGCTAGCGACGGCGCACGACGACCGTCGGTGCGGTGGCCAGGCTCTGGCCCACGACGCAGTAGCGCTCGGTCGTCGTGGCGAGCCGCTCGAGGACCGCGTCGTCGAGGTCGCCGTCTCCGCAGTCGACCACCGCCGTCACGGTCACCGGGCCGATGCCGACCGGCACCGAGCGGTCGAGACCGAGGGTGCCGCGGGCGTCGAAGCTGCTCTTCGCGGTGAGCGACGCCGAGCGCAGGTCGAGCCCCATCGCGGTCGCCACGCTGCGCAGCGTCACGCCGGCGCAGGCGAGCAGCGCCTCGAGGAGCATGTCGCCGGAGCAGGCGTCCGAGCCGTCGCCACCGGTCGCGGGGTGGAGGCCGGCGCGCACCGGGCCGGCCCAACCGTCGACGGTCGCCGTGATGCCGGGGTCGCGCAGGTCGCCCCGCGCCTGGAGGGCGGTGTCCGCCGACGCCGGGTCGGCGGCGTAGCGCTCGCGCAGCGGGGCCTGCAGGGCTCGGAGCTGGGATCGGTCCATGGCCCGAGGACACCACGGCGGGGGCGGCCCGTCACCCCCGGACCGGACAGGGCGCCGGCGCTCGACTCACCAGCGCTCGACGAGGTGGTCGCGCCCGGGCGGTGGGTCGTAGGGCTCGGGCCAGAAGTCGTCGACCTTCGTCACCAGGCCGTCGACGACGGTCAGGACGTGGAGGCCGGTCATCTCCTCGCCGTCGACGGCGAAGGAGGTCCAGGCGAACCCGCCGGAGTCGTCGGCCAGGACCCGCACGACGGTCACGTGCCAGTCGCCGGGGAACTCGGCGTTGAAGCGGACGTAGGGGTCGCGGCCGGTCACCCGCTCGCGGGTCTGGTGGGCCTCGTAGACGACGTCGGGGTGGAGCAGCGCGGCGAACCCCTCCCAGTCGCGGGCCTCGGCGGTCGACCAGTAGCGGCGGACCAGCTCGGCGTTCGGGTGGATCGTCATGGCAGGAGCGTCGCACCTGCCGCCGACAGCGTCCGGTCGATACGGTGAACACGTGTACCTCGAGAACGTCGTGATGGATGCGGTCGACCCGGGGCTCGTGGGCAGGTTCTGGGAGCAGGCGCTCGGCGGCAGCAACCTGACCCGCGACCCTGACAGCTACGAGACCCGGGTGAAGGTCGACGGCGGCCCGGTCCTCGACGTCTGCGTGCAGCAGGTGCCGGTGCCGCCCGCCGAGCCGCTGCGGCTCCACCTCGACCTGTCACCGGGCGGCGACCAGGAGGCCACGGTCGAGCGGCTGCTCGGCCTCGGCGCACGCCACCTCGACATCGGGCAGGGCGACGTGCCGTGGGTCGTGATGGCCGACCCCGAGGGCACCCCCTTCTGCGTCATGGAGGAGCGTGCGGCCTACGCCGCGAGCGGCCCGGTCGCCGCGCTCCCGCTCGACTCCTCCGACCCCGACCGCGACGCCCGGCTCTGGGGCCTGCTGTCGGGCTGGACCGACGTCGACGGCCCAGCCGGAGGTGCGCCCCGCTCGCTGCGCCACCCCTCCGGCCTCGGCCCGCTCCTCGAGCTGTGCCCCGAGCCGGCGCGCAAGGACGTCGGGGCCAAGAACCGGATCCACCTCGACATCCGGCTGCAGTCCGGGGACGACCCGCGCGAGGTGCGTGCCCGGATCCTCGGCCTCGGCGGCCGTGACCACGAGCACGACTGGGGCCCGTTGCCCTGGCAGGTCTACCGTGACGGCTCCGGCAACGAGCTGTGCGTGCTGCCCGCACGCGACTGACGGGCCGGCCGGCGGGAAGGGGCTGACATGAGCGCGCTGCGTCCGATGCTCGCCACCGCGACCGACCACCTCCCGACCGGGCCGGACTGGGTCCACGAGGTCAAGTGGGACGGGGTGCGGGTCCTCGTCGACGTGCGTGCCGGCGCCGGAGCGGCGCGGATGACCAGCCGCAACGGCAACGTGGTGACGCCTGCGTGGCCCGACCTGAGCGAGCCGCCGCTCGGCGACCGGGACGTCCTCGTCGACGGCGAGGTGATCGCGCTCAACGAGCGCGGCGTCCCCGACTTCCGCACCCTCCAGCACCGGATGCACGTACGCCGCGCGGCCGACGCGGCCCGGCTCGCCGACTCGATCCCGGCGACGCTGATGGTCTTCGACCTGCTCCGGCTCGACGGTGACGACCTCACGGGCCGACCGCTCGCCGAGCGCCGGGAGCTCCTCGCAGGGCTGGGGATGACCGGCTGGCAGGTGCCCGCGTCCTACGACGACGGCGCGATGCTGTGGGACGCGACCCTCCAGCAGGGGCTCGAGGGTGTGGTCAGCAAGCGGGTGACCTCGCGCTACCGCTTCGACACCCGCAGCCGCGACTGGCTCAAGCGGGCCCACCGCCACCGCGGGACGTTCGTGGTCGGCGGGTGGCGGCCGCAGGTCGGCACCGACGACCGGCTGGCCGCCGTCCTGGTCGGGGAGGTGACGCCCGACGGGCTCGCCTACCGCGGTCGTGTCGGGAGCGGGATCACGGGCGCGACCGCGCGACGGCTCCAGGAGATGCTGGCCCCGCTCACCCGCACCGACAGCCCCTTCTCGGACGAGGTGCCGCGGGTCGACGCGAGCGGCACGACCTGGGTCGAGCCGGTCGTCGTGGTCGACGTCGACACCCACGGCCCCGGCTACGATCGCCTGCGCCAGCCGTCGTTCCAGGGCGTCCGTTCCGACCTCACGCCGGAGGACCTGTGAAGCCGCTCCTCAGCCTGCTGCTCCTCGCGACCCTGCTGCTGGTCCCGAGCCCCGCGCTCGCGACGTCCGCCGCCGACACCGTCACGCTCGACGGGGTGACCGTGCGCGTCCGGCCCGGCACCGAGCAGGTCGTCACCGTCAACCACACGAAGGGCCACCACGCACGGGTCACCTTCTGGTCGCGCTCCGGCCAGCGCTGGGAGAAGCGCTTCGCCGCCGGTGACGGCCGGATCGGCTACGGCGGCCTCGTGCGGGCCAAGCGCCGGGTGCAGGGCTCGGGCAGGACCCCGCTCGGCACCTTCCGGATGCCGTGGGCGTTCGGCATGCACCACCAGAAGGACGCGTGGGACCCCTCCTACCGCAAGGTCCGCACGGGCGACTACTGGGTGCTCGACAACCAGAGCGACCACTACAACCGCTACCGCAACAAGCAGCAGGGCGGGTTCCGCTGGCGGCTGCCGGCGAGCGACCCGAACGGCTCGGAGCGGCTCCAGGACTATCCCGTGCAGTACGAGTGGGCGGTCACGACCAGCTTCAACAGCAACCAGGTGAAGCAGCGGGGCGGCGCGATCTTCCTCCACGTCAACGGGTCCGGCGCGACGGCGGGCTGCGTCAGCGCGCCGCGCTGGTTCCTCAAGCGGCTGATGCGGCGGCTCGACCAGGACCGGAAGCCCGTGATCGCGATCGGTCGCTGACGTGGCGCCGTCGGAGGGGAGCGAGGTCCGGGTCGACGTCGAGGGCCGCACGCTGACGCTGAGCAACCTCGACAAGGTGCTCTACCCGCAGACCGGGACGACCAAGGGCGAGGTCATCAACTACTACGCCCAGGTCTCACCCGTCCTGCTGCCGCACCTCCGCGACCGTGCGGTGACCCGCGTGCGCTGGCCCCACGGCACGGCCGGCTCGAGCTTCTTCGAGAAGAACGCGCCGAACGGGACGCCGTCCTGGGTCCGTACGGCGCACGTGCCGACGACCGGCTCGCGCGGGGAGTCGCGGCACTCAGGAGCCAGGGCGGACCACCTCGACTTCCCGGTCTGCGACGACCTCGCGACGCTGACCTGGCTCGCCAACCTCGCGGCCCTCGAGCTCCACGTCCACCAGTGGACGGTCGGCCGCAACGGCCGGCCGCGCAATCCCGACAGGCTCGTCATCGACCTCGACCCCGGCGACGGCGCGGGCCTCCACGAGTGTGCCCAGGTCGCCCTGCTGGTGAGGGAGCGGCTCGAGGTGCGCGACCTCGAGGCGTTCGCGGTCACCAGCGGCAGCAAGGGCCTCCACCTCTACGCCGCACTGCCGGGCCGACTGAACCCCGAGGGCACGACCGGGCTGGCGAAGGAGGTTGCCGAGGAGCTCCAGAAGGAGCACCCCTCCCAGGTGACGGCGACGATGACGAAGTCGAAGCGCTCGGGAAAGGTGTTCCTCGACTGGTCGCAGAACGCCGGTTCCAAGACGACGCTGTCGCCCTACTCCCTGCGGGGCAAGGAGAAGCCCTACGTCGCCGCACCGCTCACGTGGGACGAGGTCGAGGACGGCGCCGACGACCCGGTGGCGCTGGAGCAGCTGCGGTTCGAGCAGGTGCTGGAGCGGGTCGCCGAGCACGGCGACCTGCTGTCCGGCCTGGGCTGACAGACCCACCCGACCGGGTGAGGGGGTTACCCAACTGGTCACCGACCGTGGCCGCAGCGAGGCACGCAGGAGTCCGCAGCGTGGTCGGCCCCCACCTAGGTTCGGGGTGTGGAGATCACCGCGAGGCCGCGACGCCGTGGCGGGGTGCGTGCCCTCAAGGCCGTGCTGGCCGCGGTCTGCCTCGCGTCGGTGGCGCTCCTGGTGCCGGCGGCCCTGGGCTACGGCATCCACGTCGTGGGGGACGGCGCGATGGACGGGACCCTGTCCCGCGGTTCGCTCGTCCTCGACGAGCAGGTCCCGCGGGGCGAGCTGGCCGTCGGCGACGTCGTCACGCTGACCCCGCCCGGTGCGGCCGACCTCGTCGTACGCCGGGTGGTCGCCATCGACGACGAGGGCGTGCGCACGACCGGTGACGCGACGGGCGGTGACCCCTGGGTGGTGCCCGAGACGGGCACGGAGCGGGTCGCCCTGACGGTGCCGGCGCTCGGCTGGCCGCTGCTGGCCCTCCACTCCATGTCGCTGCCGCCGTGGGCGCCCGCAGGGGTCGCGATCGGGCTCGCCGTGCTGCTCGTCGGCCTGCGCCGGGCCGGGCGCGGCGACGACGACGGGGTCCCGGCGGTCGCCGCGGCCGCCGTCCAGGGCGTGCCGGCGAGGCAGCCGACGCCTCCCGTGGGGTGACGTGGTGACCTGCCTCGCCGACATGACCTCACCGAACACGAGCGTGACGGGGGTCTCCCGCCCGTATGCTCCTCCTCATGACGCGTGTTCTGGTCGTGGAGGACGAGGAAGACATCGCCTTCCCCCTGGTTCGCACCCTCGAGCGTGAGGGCTACGAGGTGATCCGGGTGGACAGCGGCGAGGTCGCCCTCGACTTCATCGACGGCCACGAGACCGACGTCATGATCCTCGACCTCGGTCTGCCCGGCATGGACGGGCTCGAGGTCTGCCAGAAGGCTCGCGCGCAGGGTTATGCCGGCGCGATCCTGATCGTCACCGCACGGGCCGGCGAGCTCGACCGGGTGGTCGGCCTCGACTACGGCGCCGACGACTACCTGTCGAAGCCGTTCGGCCTCGCCGAGCTCCAGGCCCGGGTCCGGGCCCTGCTGCGGCGTACCGGCCAGCCGGCCGTGGCCTCCCAGCCGGAGCGCCGACCCGACCAGCTGCAGATCGACCAGGCCGCGCGCCGGGTCTTCTACGGCGACGCCGAGGTCATGCTCACCGGCAAGGAGTACGACGTGCTCGACATCCTCGTCGCCCAGCGCGGCAAGGTGGTGTCGCGCGACCGGCTGATGGCCGACGTGTGGGACGAGAACTGGTACGGCTCCACGAAGACCTTGGACGTCACCATCGGGCGGCTGCGTGCCAAGCTCGAGGGCTCCGAGGTGGCCGAGAGGATCGTCGCGGTTCGCGGGGTGGGGTTCCGCCTCGAGGGCCCTCCCGATGCGTGAGCGGATCGCCGCTGCCTTCGTCCTCCTTGCGATCGTCCTGGTCGCGATCGTCGTCTCCGTCCGCGCCTGGACCCTCCAGGACTTCCTCCTCGACCGGGAGCAGGCCGAGCAGCGCCAGGCCGCCGAGCTGGTCGCCGCCGTCATCGCCGACCGGGTGGAGTCGGGCCAACCGGTCGACCGGGAGCTCCTCATCGAGCTGATCGGGCTCGAGTCGAGGCTCCAGTACGACGGGCCCGACGGGAGCGTCGTCGTCCAGGGCCGCGCCTACGACACCGACGAGGGGGTCATCTCGGCGACGGTCGAGGCCGGCGAGGGCCAGGTCGAGCTCTCGACGTCGGCCCGTCAGCTGTCCGCGACGTCGGCGCGCCAGGTCACCTCGCTGCTGATGCTGGGCGTGCTGCTGACCCTGCTGGCCGGTCTCGCCGGCTGGTGGCTGGCCTCCCGCCTCGCCGCGCCCTTCCGGTCCCTGGCGGTCGCGGCCGGCGCGATGGGGCGCGGCCGGGTCGACGTGGCCGTCCCCGAAACCCGGATCCCCGAGGCCCGTGCGATCGCGCAGGCGCTGCGGGCCGGCGTGTCCCAGCTCGCGACCCGGCTCGCCCGGGAGCGCGAGTTCGCCGAGTACGCCTCCCACGAGCTGCGGACGCCGCTCACGGCCCTCCAGCTCGAGCTGGAGGACCTCGCGATGCGCGGCGACGTCCCCGACGACGCCCGCGCGACCGCCCGGCGCGGCCTCCAGCGGGTGCGCGACGTCGACGCCGCAGCGGGACGGCTGGTCGCGATCACGCGCCAGGGGGCCCTCGTCGAGGGCGGCCAGGTCGCCCTGAGCGAGCTCGCCATCCACGTCATCCAGTCGTGGGCCGACCGGCTCGGCCCGCAGCGGCGTACGGTCACGGCCGGGGTGGAGGGCGATCTCCACCTCACCTTCACGCCCGGCCCCGTCGAGCAGGTGCTCGAGCTCGTCCTCGACGAGGTCGTCGGCGGCGAGGGCGCGGTCCGGCTGTTGTTCGAGGGCAGCCCGAGCCACGTCCGGGTCGAGGTGCCGGCCGGCGTCGCCTCGGCACCGCCGCACCCCGGGCTGACCGGGGCCCGCGAGCTCGCCGAGCAGCAGGGCGGACGGGTCACCGGCGACCTCACCGCCGGCGGCGTGACCGTCTGGATGCCACGCCGCTAGCGGTGTCGGTCAGTTCGCGACGAACATCCCGCGGAACTTCCAGCTCCCGTCCGAGCTCAGCACCGTCGGCGACCCGGTGATCCGGCCGCCGGAGAAGGCGACCGACCGCAAGGCACCGTCGCTGCTGGAGCCGTAGAGCACCTTCCCGTCGGCGAGCGCGAGGCCCGCGGTGCTGGAGAAGTTGACCCCGCCGGCGTCGGCGACGAAGGTCAGCGCACCCACGACGTCGCTCTCCGGGGTGAAGTAGCGGTAGAAGAGGCGGCTGTCGCCCGAGACCGTGTAGTAGATCCGGTGCAGCGCCGGGTCGTAGAACATGCCGGTCATCGTCGAGATGGCGAAGGGGATCCGGGCACCGTTGTCCGGGTCGTCGTGGAGGTCGACCGGGGCCGGCGCTCCGAGCGCACCGGTGGCGGGGTCGAACGACCGCTTGTAGAGCGCGTTGTCGGTGCGGCCGTAGTACATCTGGTCGCCGAGCAGGAAGGCGCCGCGCACCGACGCCCAGTTCTCGGTGGCGTCCAGGGTCGAGGCCGCCCCGTTCGGGGCGCCGGAGCCGTCGAGCGGCCGCTCCACCAGGCCCCCGGTGGTGGCGCCGGGCTGGTTGTTGTCGAGGATCTCGATCCCGCTGATCATCGCGTTCTCGGTGACGTTGCGCAGGTCGAGGTCGACGTTGCCGTCGCTGGTGAGCGAGAACTGGCGCATCGTGGCGACCCGGTTGCCGGCCGCGGCGGCGACGTCGAAGTCGTCGAGCACGGTCGCCCCCTCGAGCAGCACGTCGAAGACCCGCTGGCCCGGCGCGGACGTGCTGGCGTACTGGTTGGCGAAGTAGAGCCGCACGGTGAGGCTGCGCCCGGCGGTCACCGGGAAGTTCCAGTCCTGGTTGCCGTAGCGCTCGCTGGCGAAGATGCCGGACGGGGTGCCGTCGGGCATGGTGCTGTCGTAGGTGACCGACGTCGAGTAGGTCGAGTTGGCGCCGTTGGTCACGCGGCCGGTCTGGCTGCCGAAGGCGGGTCCGCCGTCGGGCGCGGTCACCGAGCTCGTGCTGCCGGCGTTGATCCGGTAGACGACGTTCGCGGGGGCCGAGCCGCTCTGCGCCCCGACGAGGTCGCCCGGCAGGGAGGCCTGGCTGTGGCTGGGGAGCGTGGTGCCGCCGGCGAGCGGCATGAAGGCGATCCGGCCGCGGCGCTGGTTGGCGAACAGCGTGGTGTCGCTGCCGACCCAGAGCCCGGCGCTCGTGGCGAAGAGCGCCTGGGCGCCCACGCCGCGGTCGCGACCGGGGTTCCAGCTCAACGGCAGACCGTTGACGGCGTCGAGCGCAGCGACGCCCTCGCGCGACACGGCACCGGGGCCGGCCTGGTCGCCCTGGTAGGGGTTGTTCTCCCACCGCATGTGACCGCCGACGTAGACGACGTCACCCGTCACGGCCACGCCGTACGTCGTGTCGCCGCCGGTGTAGTCGATCCACGACGGGTCGTTGCTCGTGCTGCTCATCTCCCAGCGGGAGGTGGTGTCGCACATCGTGTTGGCGTTGGCGCCGCCGGCGAAGGCGCCGGTGGTCGAGATGACGAAGAAGCTGCCGTCGGGGGAGATGTCGAGGTCGCGGGTGAAGGTGTCGAAGACGCCCGCGCAGACGCTGTGGCTGCGGTCGAACCGGTTGGTCGCCCACGGGGCGAGCGTGGCGGTGGCGCCGCTGGTGTCGAGCACGACGACCTGGTTGCGGGCCTGGCCGTTGACCGTCGCGAAGTTGCCGATCGCGACGAGCCGGCTGCCGTCCGGGCTGACGTCGAAGCGCTTGACGTTGGTCGCGCCGGGCTTGGCGGCGCTGGGGTTGTAGACGCCCGCGAAGGTCTGGTTGATCGTCGTCAGCGGCGTGCCCCGGACGGGGTCGAGCGCCGTGAGGATGCCCTGGGTGTAGGTCACCGAGCGCGACTTCACCGACGTGTGGGCGCCGCCGATGTAGAGCCGGCCGTTGCGGTAGACGACCTCGTTGACCACCTTGTTGGGCGTGGCCTTGAACTCCTTGACCGGCACGCCGTTGACGTCGAGCTTGGCGACCCGCTTGATGCCGGTCACGCCCCCCACGGAGCCGAAGGACCCGGCGACGTAGAGGTAGGTGCCGTCGGTGTCGAGGGAGTTGGGGGTGCCGTTGCCGAAGTTCGGGTTGAACGTCGGGTCGATGACGCCGGTCGTGGCGTCGAACGCGAACATCCCGTTGCGGGTCAGGTCGTCGCTGGTGTCGGCGAAGGTCGCGGACGGGCTGACCTTGGTGAAGGTGCCGGCGACGTAGATCTTCGACCCGATCTGGGTCATGGCCTGGACCGACCCGTCCATCACGTGCGGGGTCCCCAGCTTCGGGAAGGCGGAGACGACGTGGTCGTCGAGGTCGGCGCTGACGGCGTCGGCGGGTGCCGTCGCCAGCAGCGGCAGGAGGAGGAGCGGGGCGGCGAGGCCGGCGAGGCGGCGGCGTGTGGTCATGGATGATTCCTCGGTGGTGCGCGACGCGCCCCCGTGGCTCGTCGACCGCCTGCCAACGTAGGCACGGCCGGGCCGCGGCTCGGCCATTCGCACCCCCGCTCGCCTCTATTGGGTACGACGTCGCTCACTAGTCTGGGCGGGTGACCGATCCGTGGCTCGTCGTCGTCGACATGCAGGTCGCCTTCGGCGACCCCGGCAGCCGGTGGGCCGCCCCGGCGTACGCCGCGGTGGAGCCCGTCGTGCGCGGCCTCCGGGAGCGCCACGCGGGTCGTGTGGTCCACACCCGGTTCGTGCGCGACCCGGTCGAGCCGGGCGCGTGGTCGGCCTACTACGACGACTGGCCGGAGTTCCGGGTCGGCCCGGACGACGCCGCGTGGGAGCTCACGACCCCGCCTGCGCCCGGCGACCCGGTCGTCGACGAGCCGACCTTCGGCAAGTGGGGCCCGGCGCTCGAGGCGGTCGTCGGCGACGCCCCGCTGGTGGTCTGCGGCGTGGCGACGGAGTGCTGCGTCCTCGCCACCGTCCTCGCAGCCGCCGATGCCGGCCGGGCGGTCACCGTCGTCACCGACGCGTGCGCCGGCGGCACGACCGAGGCCCACGACCAGGCGCTGGCCGTGATGGGCCTGATGTCGCCGCTGGTGACCCTCACGACCGCGGGGGCGGGACCGTGACCCTCCGGCTGGAACCCGTCACCCTCGCCAACCGCGAGTTCCTCGACGAGGTCGACCCGGGAGCCCATGCGCTGAGCTGGGTCCACTCGAGCTGGTACTGGCACCAGGTCTCCCTCGACCGTCCGCGCGTCCAGTTCCGGCTGGTCCACGAGGGGGAGGCCGTGGTGGGCATGGTCGCCTGGGGTCCGGCGTACGCCGACGAGGAGCTCACCGAGCTCGTCCCCGGCCGCTACGAGCTGACCCACCTCGTGGTCGACCACCGCCACCAGCGCCGCGGTGTCGGCGCCGCCGTCTCGCGCGCCGTGCTCAGGATGCTCGCCGCGGAGCCGGACTGCCGAGAGGTCGTCGTGGCCCACCACCCCGACAACGCCGCCTCGCGGTCGATGTTCACCGCGCTCGGCCTGCGCCCGGCCGAGGAGCGCAACTACGACGGCGACCCGCTTCTGGTGGCCGCTCCGGCCGACCTGGCCTGAGGCCGAGACCGGTCAGGACAGCGCGTCGATCAGGCCGGGGACGTCCTCGACGGTGAGCGTCGCGCCGGGGTGGCGGATCCGACCCGTGGGATCGAGCACGACCACCGGGTCGTGGAAGGTCACGCAGGCGGCGTCCTCGCCGTTGGTCGCGAAGCTGACGCCACGGTCGGTGAAGGACAGATGAGGCGGCCCGGCGGTCTTGAGGAACGCGAAGTCGCCGGTCCGCTGCACGGAGTCGACGTTCTCGCGCGGCGTACGCAGCGACCAGGGGCCGTAGCGCACGCGCAGGTGGGTCTCGTCGAGGTCGACCCAGGCGGTCCACGGGGTGATGCCGAAGGCGAGCCCCGGCAGCCGGTAGGCCGTGGCGAAGCGGAACGGGAAGCGGAGGTCGGCCATGCCCCCAGCCTGCCCCATGGCCCCACCCCGGGTCTGCGGGGACGAATGCGGGTGACGGTGGATCGGCTGCGCTTCCCACGCGCTGCAACGCGTGGGAAGCGCGCCGGATCACCCGTTACCCGAGAAATCGGGTCCCATCCACCCCGTGCGCCCCAGGTGTCCCACCGGGTCAGGTTCTCCACAGGGGCGGGTTTGGGCGGGTGCGCACCGGGGTAGGCAGCGTCTAGGTTCGAAGCGCTGCTCCTCTCTCGGGACGGGGGTCCACATGGCAGCCGCCGACGCGCACGCCGCGCTCGTCGAGACGCTCGACGCGCAGGTGCGCGACCACGTGCGCCGCGAGGGTGTCGACCCGCAGCGCGACGCAGTCGTCGTACGCCGCATCGCCGAGGGCGTGGTCCGCGACCACGACGAGCGCTCGCTCTCGGGGCTGGTCGCGCCGGTGCCCGACGTCGACTCGGTCGTGGGCGAGCTGGTCGCGCGGGTGTCGGGGTTCGGGCCGCTGCAGCCCTTCCTCGACGACCCGTCGGTCGAGGAGATCTGGATCAACGACCCCAGCCGGGTCTTCGTGGCGCGGAGCGGGCGGCACGAGCTGACCAACCTGATGCTCACCCCTGCGCAGGTCACCGAGCTGGTCGAGCGGATGCTCAAGTCGAGCGGTCGCCGCGTCGACATCTCGCGACCGTTCGTCGACGCGATGCTCCCGGAGGGACACCGGCTCCACGTCGTGCTGGAGGGGATCAGCCGCGGGTTCTCGGCCGTCAACATCCGCAAGTTCGTGCTCCGGGCGACCAGCCTCTCCGGGCTGGTCGAGCTCGGCAGCCTCAGCGCCCAGGCCGCGCGCTTCCTCGACGCGAGCGTCCGGGCAGGTCTCAACGTGCTGGTCGCCGGCGGGACCCAGGCCGGCAAGACCACCTTCCTCAACGGTCTCGCGGCCGCGATCCCCGGGGGCGAGCGGGTGGTCAGTGTCGAGGAGGTCTTCGAGCTACAGAAGATTGCATAAGGACATAAGATGCTTCCATGCAAGCTGCCCTCTACCTGCGCCAGTCCCTCGACAAGACGGGGGAGGGCGCAGCCGTCGACCGGCAGCGCGACGCCTGCCTGAAGCTCGCCGAAGCCCGCGGCTACGAGGTCGTCGCCGAGTACGTCGACAACTCCGTCTCGGCCTCCTCGACCAAGCCCCGCCCCGCCTACACCCGCATGGTCGCCGACGTCCGCGCCGGTCGGGTCGACGTCATCGTCGCCTGGCACGTCGACCGCCTCACGCGGAAGCTCACCGACCTCGAAGACCTCATCGACCTCTCCGCGAAAACCGGCCTCACCATCGCCACCGTCACCGGCGACCTCGACCTCTCCACCGACACCGGCCGACTCCTCGGCCGCATCCTCGCCTCCGTCGCCCGCGGCGAAGTCGAACGCAAGGGAGCCCGCCAGAAGGCGGCCGCCGCGCAACGCTCCGCCGCAGGGAAGCCACCCACCGGGCCGCGCGGCTTCGGCTACACCGCCGACGGCACCGAGGTCGTCGACGACGAAGCCGCCGTGATCCGCAAGGCCTACGACCTCATGCTCGCCGGGGGCACCGTCCGCGGCGTCGCACGCCTCCTCAACGAGTCCGGCTTCACCACCAACCGCGGCAACGAGTGGAAGCCCTACGCCGTCCGCTCCCTCCTCATGAACCCCCGCTACGCCGCCCTCACATGGGCACCCGGCCCCCGCGACCACCGACAGATCACCGGCCACGGCGAGTGGCCCGCCGTCGTCACCGAGGAGACGTGGCGCGCCGTCAACGACCTCCTCAACAACCCCGCCCGCAAGATCACCACCACCAACCGCCGCGCCTACCTTCTCTCCGGCCTCGCCACCTGCGGCAAGTGCGGCACCCCGATGGGCGCCGGGGGCAACACCCGCGGCGTGCGCGTCTACCGCTGCAAGGCCTCCTCCCACCTCTCACGGGCACAGCAGCCCATCGACGAGTACGTAACCGCCCTCGCCCTCGCGCGGCTCTCACGCCCCGACGCAGCCCGCCTCCTCGAAGACACTGACCGCCCCGACACCGAGCAGCTCCGCACCGAAGCCATGACCGCCCGACAGCGGCTCGCCAACGTCTCCGAACTCGTCGCCGACGGCACCCTCCAAGCCCACGAAGCCCGCGACACCGTCGCCAGGCTCCGCACCGAGCTCGCCACGATCGAGGAGCGTCTCACCCACGCAGGCCGCGGTGACGTCCTCGGCCCCCTCGTCGGCGCCGACCGCATCGAGGAGGCGTGGGAGGCCCTCGACCTCGACCGCCGTCGCGCCGTCGTCTCCACCCTCATGGACGTCGTCGTATTGCCCGCCGGGCGGGGCGCCCGCGGCTTCGACCCGGCGACGGTTCAGGTATCGCCCCGGTCGTAGGGGTGTCAGTGCGAGGTGAAACGGTTGCTGCATGACCACTCACGAGATCGCGAGCACAATCCTCGCCGGCGACCCTGACGACGAGATGGTGTGGGTTCACTGCGAATGCGGCTGGCGCTCTGCCAATCCCGTCTGGCACGCGGACGGCAGTGTTCCGGCCGCCTTCGAAGAGCACCTGCGCACGGCAGGCGCCTAGCCGTCTGCTCGACCCACCGCGTTGTAGCGATCCCGCAGGTCGCGGATTGGCGGGCACGGTCGGCTCTCGCCGCATGAGCGACATACCTGCGGCTCTGTGCCGCCGCGCACGCCGACCGACCCCTTCCGATGCTCGTTGAGGACGTCCTTGTCGTGAGCCAGGCTGACGAGCAACTCGCGCTCGTCGGGGGGCCATGTGTCTAGGTCGTCCCGGTCGCCTTCGCTAGGCAGCCCAACCGCCGCGCTCGCGATAGCTCGCTCAATTTCGTCGTACAGACTCGGGTCGCCCGCCATGGGCGCACCCTAACCCGGGCGCGACGTGTGTCCTCGGTAGGTACTGGACCGCGTTCCCTCTCGCGCACAGGTTGAGCCGCCTGACGCAGCCTCAAACGGCGCTCCTGACCACCACGAGAGAGCTGCCGGCCGGGGCTCCTGAGGCCCGTGAAACGCGGGTCGGCGCGTGGTCGGCCGTGGGTGGTCTCGGACCCGTTCGGCGAGCAGTACCGCGACACGCCGGGCGGGGCTGGCTCATCTCCTCCACCAGTCAGCCCTGCCAGACACCTTCCAGTCACCCATTCAGCGGCTGCGGCAGACACGTCCAGTCGTGGCCGTTTCTGAGTCTCCAGACAACCCGCCAGACACGTCAGCCGCTGTGCCAGACAGTGTGTGCCCCTCTTATAGGGGCACGTGTCTGGCTGCCGTCCCGAGCAACGGAGAGCTACGTGTTTCGCCACAGTGAGCACGCATCTCTCAGGTAGAGTTCTGCTCGTCACAACGACGGGCCCCCGGGCCGCTCGCAAGGTGAGCGGCAACGTATCGGGATAGGCAGTACCCGAGGGTCTAGAGCCTCCGAAGAGCCGCGTCGCGGGATCGCGTTCCCGCCGCATGAGGGCCTTGCCAGCGCCTCACGGAACCGACCGTGAGGTGTCGCCGTGGCTGTCCTTTCCTCCGACGCTGGCCCCATAGAGGAGCCGCTGAAGGAGCACGCCGAGCGCATCGTCAGCGCCTGGCCCGAGCTGTCCCCTCGACAGCTCGACTCGCTCCGATCGCTGCTCGTTGGTGGCTCGTCGTGACCGCCCACCGCTACAACCCGAGCAGCGCCCGCCAGGCGGTGCGGAAGGGCAACGCGGGCATGACTGCCGAGCAGCGAACCGAGCGTGCTCGCAAGGCTGCCGCGGCGCGCTGGCGGGCGGAGAAGGCCGCGAAGGGAGAGGAGTGGACGCCGCCGGCCGAGGACGAGGCGCTGGCCGCGTTCTACCGCGAGGTCGACGAGAAGTACCCCGGCCTCCCGCCCGTGGCTCGGACGGCGGCTGCGCGCGCCCTGCGGACCCGTTACGGGCGTGCCGGATGAGCGGCTACAGCGAGGAGGCGTGGTCCCTCCATCACTCGGGCGTCGGCTCTCCGTTGCCACTCCCGCACGCCGGGAAGACGCCCCCGCCGCGGGGGTTCACCGGGCGCGACGGCGTCGACCCGTCGAGCGCCGAGGTGCAGGCGTGGGTCGACGCGAAGTCGCAGGCGAACATCGCCTGCCGGCTCGCCGAGGGGGTGCTCGGCCTCGACGTGGACGCCTACGAGCCGAAGAACGGCGCCGCGTCGCTTGCGTCCCTGAGCGAGCGTCTCGGCGAGCTTCCGCCGACCGTCGTCGTCACCTCGCGCGACGGCGATTCCGGCATCCGGCTCTACCGCGTCCCGGCAGGGCGGTCGTGGGCCGAGAACGCCGACCACCTCGTCGGCCGCGACTCGCACGTCGACGTGATCCAGCGCGCCCACCGTTACGTGGTCTGGAAGGGCAGCACCCACCCGTCGGGCGCGCTCTACCGACTCGACGACCAGCGAACGGGGGAGGCAGGCATCGAGGGCGTGAAGGCCGAGGAGTTGCCCGACCTCCCCGAGCCGTGGGTCGTAGCCTTGCAGCATCGCGAGGTCGACGAGCTGCACGACCCCGCGCCTGCATCGCCGAACCCCCACGAGGGGCTGATCCCGGTGGGCAGCCGCGACACGGCCCTACGCGACTACGCAGCGTTGCTGCGTCGCAAGGGCCTCACCGAACGCGAGGCCGAGGCTCTCGTGCGGCTGAGATGGGAAGACTGCGAGCAGCCGCCTGGCGACGAGTTCTCGCTCGCGGCGGCGCTCGCGAAGGTCGCCTCGGCCTACCGCAACCTCGACCCCGAGGTCGTCGACGAGGCCGTCCAGTCGGAGCGGCCGACCCGGCTGACCGACGGCGCCTCGTTCCTCCTCGACGAGGCCGAAGCGGTGCCTGTGCTGTGGGGTGACGGCGAGGAGGCCCTGTGGGCGAAGGGCGAGTGCCTGATGATCGTCGGCCCTCCCGGGGCCGGGAAGACGACCATCGCGCAGCAGCTCGTCTTCGCGCGCATGGGTCTGCGCGAGGAGGTCGTCGCTTGGCCGGTCGGGCCCGATCCCGGCCGCGTGCTCTACCTCGCGATGGACCGGCCCTCACAGATCCGCCGGTCGATGGGTCGCCTCGTCGCACCTGAGCACCGCGCCACGCTGGGCGACCGGCTCCGCGTCCACAAGGGTCCGCTACCCGTCGACCTGACCGACCCACGGAACCGCGACTGGCTGGCGGACTACGCCGAGTCCGTCGGCGCGACCACCGTCGTCGTCGACTCGCTGAAGGACGTCGTCGTGCGCCTCTCCGATGACTCCTCGGCCGGCGCCTACAACGCCGCCCGGATGGAGGTGCTCGCACGAGGCATCGAGGTCGTCGAACTCCACCACCAGCGGAAGGCGAACGGCGAGAACCGCAAGCCCCGCGCCCTCGACGACGTGTTCGGCTCCCGCATGCTGACCGCGGGCGCCGGGTCGGTCCTGATGCTGTGGGGCCAGGCAGGCGACCCCGTGGTGGAGGCCTTCCACGTGAAACCGGTCCTCGAACCACTGGCGCCGTTCAAGGTGCACCACGACCACCGCACGGGCGAGTCCCGCATCTACGGGCAGGAAGACCTCGCGGAGCTTCTGACCGGGTCCGGCGAGTTCGGACTGACCCCGGCACAGATCGCCATGCAGCGGCACTCCACGACGACGCCGAGCAAGTCGCAGGTGGAGACCGCCCGCAAGCAGCTCAAGCGGCTCGTCGACCGCGGCGTCGCCGAGGTCGTACCCGCCGTGCCTGACCGCGCCGTCCGCTACCGGATGCCAGACCTCGTCCTCGACCTTCCGAAGGAGCCCGACCTGTGAACACCGAACCCATCGACGTCACGATCATCGCCGCGCGACCCGACGAGGAGCTCTTCGTGCACGTCGTCGCCCTCGACGACTTCGAGCGCGGCCTGTGCGACTACCTCGACCTCGGCCGGCTCGTCGCCTGGCGCTACGAGACCTTCTACGCGCCCGGCCGGACGTTCACGGACCGACACCCCATCGGGGAGCACGGCGACCCCTCTGGGGATTGGGAGCCCGCCGAGGCCCTCCCCGAAGACCTCCACCGACAGCAGCTCGCAGCGTGCGCCCGACAGGTCGCCGACAACACCGAGGAGACAGACCAGTGACCGACTATCCCGTGACCCTGCACCACCGCGACTCCTACGGGTCGGTGCGCATCGTGATCCCCGCCAAGATCGGGGTGCCTGACGTCGACGCGCAGGTCGACCTCCTCGTCGCGGTGCAGCAGAAGCACCGCCTCGCCGTCGAGCGCGCCAACAACGCCCGCGCCTCACTCAACGAGCTGCGCCACACCGCGCAGCGCCGGCTCGTCGAGTCGATGACCGACGACGGCGACCCTGACCTCTCCGGCGACGCGGAGGTGACGCAGGCCGAGATGACCGTCGAAGCCGCCGAGCGGATCACTGCCGCCGCACTCTCGGCCCTGTCGAGCGAGATTCGGCGGCTCCACACCGTCGTGGTGGCGAACCGGGCCGAGGTGCGGTCGGTGCTGTGGAAGCGCGCCGAGAAGGCCCGCGACACCCTCACCGGGGCCGCGTTCGCCGCCGAGCAGGCACACCGCCAGCTTCAGGCCTCGGCCGGGATGGTCGCCGGTCTCGACGCCTACATCAACGGCGACAACATGGCTTCCCGGTTCACCCCGACGAGCCACCGCGGCGCCGTCGAGACAGGCCAGGCGGTGGAGACTGCACGCGAGGCCCTCACGGCGGTGAACGCCTTCCTCGACGAGTCATGGGAGCCCGCGACGAAGGCCGACGACGTCGTCGACGAGGTCGTCGGCTGATGCCCGGCGAGACGGTCGACGCGGCGGCGAAGCGGGTCGACGAGACCCGCACCGCCCTCGTGCTCCGGGCCGAGGGCCTCTCCGTCGTCGAGATTGCGCAGCGCCTCGGGATGCGTCCCTCGACGGTCGAGCGACGCATCGCGGCGGGCCTCGAAGGAGACGGCGAGTACGAGGTCGAGCACCTGCGGATCATGACCGAGTTGCGCCTCCAGTGGCTTCAGCGGCAGTACGCCGAGGTCGAGGCGAACCCCACGCAGAAGGGCGCCTCGGCGCGGGTCGCCGCCCTCAACGGCATGCGTTCCGTTGAGGCCGACCGTCGCAAGATGTGGGGCCTCGACTACGACCCGAGGAACGGTCGTGCCTAGGCCGAAGCGGCACACCCGCGACGAGGTCCGCGTGTGTGTCCTGCACAGTCGCCGCTGTCGGTGGGCCGGGGGAGACCTCAACGAGAGCACCCGTGAGTGCCGGGAGGCGACCCCGACCGACCGGGAGAAGGGCGTCGGCATCTTCGCCCTCCCGGCGCCACCCTTCGCCCTCGATGACGCGGTCGTACGACTCATCGCCGAGGTTGACGGCAACGACCCCGACGACGAGGTCGAGGCCTACCACCGCGAGCTCACGCAGCAGGTCGAGCACGACCTCGCCGAGTGGCGCCGCCGCGACCGGCAGACGTGGGAGGAGTGGCTCGTCGAGGAGCACCAGATGGTGGTGCTCACGGCCGAGCAGATGCAGCAGCTCGTCGCGCGGCTTGCCGGCGAGGTCGAGGAGAGGAGCACCGATGAGTAGCACCACCGAGCGCCAGGCGGCGCAGATGCGAAGCGGCACCCGCACGGTCGCCGAGGCCGAGGCTGGCGTCGAGAAGGCAATCGCCGAGATGGAGCGTCGCCGGCCGCAGGTGGAGACCGGCGACCGCCGCGGCCAGGCGAAGCGGAAGCCCACGACGACGGAGGTGCAGGCCGCTTCGATGCTGGGGCGCACCGCCCCCTGAGACTCTCCCCGCCCGCCGTGGGCCGTTGGTTGCGCGAGACGGCGGGCGGGGAGCTGCAAAACCAGAGGCGAGATATCGGTGGCGACACCTATCCTTGGGGCGTGAGCGCGGGGGAGCTGACCACTTCACAGGTCAAGAAGGCCGGCCGCACCGTGCGCCGCTACATCCGCAACGAGAACATCTCGGAAGCGCAGTTGCAGGCCGCCATCCATACCATCGACCGCTTCCGCGCCGCGCACCAGAAGCCGCTCGTGACGGCGAACAACGGCCTTCGCTCGATGGTCCGGTCCGAGGGCTGCGTCGTCGAGGTCTCGCAACGGCTGAAGCGGTTCCCCACGATCATCGACAAGCTCGTGCGGGAGCCCACCCTGCCGTTGTCGAGCATGCAGGACATCGGGGGATGCCGGGCGATCCTCGCGGATGTCGACGAGGTTCGTCGTGTGGAGGCGCGCCTGAAGAAGCGGCGCCCACCCGTGGGTTACGCGGACTACATCAACACCCCGCGGAGCTCGGGCTACCGAGGCATCCACGTCGTCGTGGACTACGGCGGTCGGCACATCGAGGTGCAGTTGCGGACCAAGGTCATGCACGAGTGGGCCATCGCCGTGGAGCGCCTCTCGGCGCGCGTGGGGGACAACCTGAAGCAGGACGGAGAGCACGCGCTACAGCTCCTGATGAGTGTGATTTCCGACGCGATGGCCATCGAGGAGGCTGGTGGCGTTGTTCCCGAACAAGTACATTCTGAAATAGCCCGGCGTAGACTTGATGCTGCGCCGTATCTGGGAAGGAACACGTGATGGCCGCGTCGAATATCCAGCACTTCCTCCTGGTGTTTGATCACGAGAAGGGCCGACTGGTTGATGAGAAGCACTTCGGGTCTGACAGCCACGCCGCCGTGGAGTGCTACGCGAAGCTCGAAGAGGTCCACCGAGGCAACCGCCTGATGGACATCGTCTTGGTCGGGTCGGACTCGATCGAGACTGTCAAGCTCACCCACGCGAACTACTACGACGGGACCGCCTCAGTAGTGTCGAAGTACCTCATCGGCATCTGAGCCCGACGGCTTGAACGCCGCCCGCTGCCTTTCGGCACGGGCGGCGTTTTGCGTCTCAACCTGTGACCTCTCGACGTGAAACGGCTGAGGTTCCCGCACCCCGACTGGGTGCCGATGCAGACGCGTCAGTCCGGGCTCGAGGGCACGGGCGAGATCACGCTGCGCGACCTCGTGAAGGAGAGCCTGCGGATGCGGCCGAGCCGGCTGATCGTGGGGGAGGTGCGGGCCGAGGAGTGCATGGACCTGCTGCTCGCCCTCAACGCCGGGCTGCCGGGCATGTGCACGATCCACGCCAACTCGGCCCGTGAGGCGCTGGTGAAGATGTGCACGCTGCCGCTGCTCGCGGGCGAGAACATCTCGGCGCGGTTCGTCGTGCCGACGGTCGCCTCGAGCGTCGACCTCGTCGTCCATCTCGGCCTCGACCACCGGGGCGTACGCCGCGTGCAGGAGGTGGTCTCCGTGCCGGGCCGGACCGAGGGCGACGTGATCGAGACCGAGACCGTCTTCGAGCTCGTCGGCGGAGAGCTCAAGCGGGGCAGCGGGATGCCGCCGCGCCGCGACCGCTACGACCGGCTGGGCCTCGACCTCGCTGCACTGCTGGGTGATCGCTGATGGGCGCGCTCGTCGGGCTGGGGGTCGGGGTGGGGCTGCTCCTGGTGTGGTCCGCGTTCACGCTGCCCCGCACGCCGCGCCCGCCCCGCACCGGTGCGCTCACGCTCTCCCTGACCCAGGCGGGCCTGGGACACGTCCGCTCCTCGAGCCTGGTCGCGATGTCCGTGGTGCTCGCTCTCGCCGCGGGCCTCGTCGTCCAGCTGGTCTCGGGCACCCTGCCGGTCGCGGCCTGCTTCGCCGTCATGGCCGGCTGGGCGCCGATCGCGCTCGTCCGCGCCCGCGCCCGGCGGCGGACCCGTGAGCTGGCGCAGGTGTGGCCCGAGGCCGTCGACAACCTCGCGAGCGCCGTCCGCGCCGGCATGTCCCTCCCCGACGCGTTGACCAACCTCGGCGACCGCGGCCCCGAGGCGCTCCGGCCGGCGTTCGCCGCGTTCGGGGCCGACTACCAGCTCTCCGGACGGTTCGGGGAGTCGCTCGACCGGCTCAAGGACCGCCTCGCCGATCCGGTCGGCGACCGGGTCGTCGAGGGGCTGCGTGTCGCCCGTGAGGTCGGCGGCGGCGAGCTGGGGCGGCTGCTGCGCAACCTGTCGGGCTACCTCCGTGACGACGCCCGCACCCGCTCCGAGATGGAGGCGCGCCAGGCCTGGAGCGTCAACGGTGCGCGCCTGGCGGTCGCCGCACCCTGGGTGGTGCTGCTGTTCATGAGCTTCCAGACCGAGGTGATCTCGCGCTACTCCTCGGCCGGTGGCGTGGTGGTGCTGGCCTCGGGCGCCGCCGCCTGCGTCGTCGCCTACCGGCTGATGATGTGGATCGGCCGGCTCCCCACCGAGCGGCGGATCCTGTCTTGACGCTCGCGTGGTGGGGTGCGGTGCTCGGCCTGGTGGCCGGGCTCGGCGTGCTGCTCGTCCGGGCGCGGGTGCTGGCGATCCGCCGACCCCAGCTGTCCGCGCGGGTCCTGCCCTACCTGCGCGACCTGCCCCAGTTCGCCGACGCCCGCGGTGCTGGCGCCACGCCGGTGACCGGGGGCCTGCTCGGACCCCTCCTCGGCACCGGTGCCGGCTGGGTCGAACGGCTGCTCGGCGGTGCCGTGTCCGTGCGCCGTCGGCTCGAGCGCGCCGGGCTCGACCTGACCCTCCACGAGTTCCGCGTCCAGCAGGTGGTGTGGGGACTCGTCGGCTTCGGGGCCACGGCCGCCTACGGCGTCCTCGGCTTCCTCGACGGCGACGGCGACACCGCGTCGTCGCTGGTGCTCTGCGTCGTGGGGCTCGGCCTCGGGGTGATCGCCCGCGACCACCACCTCTCGAGCCAGGTGCGCGACCGCGAACGGCGGATCCTGCTCGAGTTCCCGACGGTTGCCGAGCTGCTCGCCCTCGCCGTCGCTGCGGGGGAGTCGCCCGTCGCTGCGCTCGACCGCGTCGTACGCCGCAGCGGGGGCGACCTGTCGCGAGACCTCTCGCTGGTGCTGGCCGACGTCCGTACCGGCGTCCCCGTCGGTGAGGCCTTCGACCAGTGGGCCGCTCGCTCCGGGCAGCCGATCGTCGCCCGCTTCGCCCAGGGCATCGCGGTCGCCGTCGAGCGCGGCACCCCGGTCGCCGACGTCCTCCACGCCCAGGCCGCCGACGTCCGCGAGGCCGGTCGCCGTGAGCTGATCGAGACGGCCGCCCGCAAGGAAGTCGTGATGATGGTGCCCGTCGTCTTCCTGGTGCTCCCCGTGACCGTCTTCTTCGCCTTCTGGCCCGGCGTCGTCGGGCTCTCCTTCACCACCCCCTGAAAACCTCGACCCACCACCAAGGAGAACGACATGACCGCACTTAACGTGCTGATGATCCGGGCGTGGGTGGCCCTCACGGTCACCCCGCGCCACGACGACCGCGGTGACGTGCCCGGCTGGGTGCTGATCACCGTGATGACGGCCGGCCTGGTCGCGATCATCTACGGCGTCGCCAAGGACGAGCTGCGCGAGATGCTCCGCTCGGCCCTCAACAAGGTCAGCTGAGTGCTCCGGCGACGGAACCATCGCGGGTCGGCGGTCGTCGACTTCGTGCTGGTGCTCGTCGTCCTCGTCCCGCTGTTCCTCGGGATCCTGCAGGTCGGGCTGGTGCTCTTCGTGCGCAACACCCTCGCCAATGCCGCGGCCGAGGGCGCCCGCCACGGCGCGGCCCTCGACCGCGACCTCGCAGCCGGTGAGCAGCGCACCCGCAGCGAGGCGGCCGGCGTCGTCTCCGGTCGGTTCACCCGCGACGTCGACGCCCGTCTGGTCAGCCTCGACGGCCGGCCGACCGTCGAGGTCGTCGTGCGCGCCCGGGTGCCCGCGCTCGGCCTGGGTGGGCCGGGCATCGACGTGGTCGTGGTCGGCCACGCCGTGGAGGAGTCACCGTGAGGCGCCCGCCACACGGGGACGAGGGCAGTGCGCTCGTCGAGCTGGTCTGGCTCGGGGTCCTGCTGCTGGTGCCGGTCCTCTGGATCGTGCTGTCGCTGTTCGAGGTCCAGCGCGGTGCCTTCGCGGTCACCAGCGCCGCGCGGTCGGCGGCCCGCGCCTACGCCCTCGCGGACTCCGACGCCGTCGGGCGCGAGCAGGCGCGCGCGGCGATCCGGCAGGCGCTCGACGACCAGGGCGGGGAGACGCAGTCCTTCACCTTCGACGTCAGCTGTGGCAGGGGTGACTGCCACCAGCCGGGGGCGGTCATCACGGTCGACGTGCGCTCCGGCGTACGGCTGCCGCTGCTGCCCGAGGTCCTCGGCGGCGGCGCACCCACCTTTCGGCTCGACTCGACCCACACCGTGCCCGTCGGCCAGTTCCGGGACGTCGCGTGAGGCGCGACGACTCCGGCCAGACGACCGTGCTCATCGTGGGCCTCGCCGTGGTGCTGCTGATGGCGGTCGGGGTCGTCGTCGACGCCACCGCGGCCTACCTCCACCGCCAGGGCCTGACCAACGTCGCCGACGGCGCCGCGCTCGCCGGCGCCGACGCGGGGTCCCGCAACGAGGCCGTGCTCTACGGCGAGGGGATCGGGGAGGCCGAGCGGCTGGCCCAGGCACGGGCCGTGGCGCAGGCCGCCGTCGCGGAGCACCTGCGCTCCACCGGTGCCCATGCTGACTACCCCGGGCTGCGAGTGTCCGTCGGCTTCGACCCGGCCCGCGACAGCGTCGTCGTCACCGTCCGCGCCCCGCTCGAGCTGCCGCTCACGGTGCCGGGCTCGCCCGAGCGCGCCAGCGTCTCGGCCCGCTCCTCCGCCACCGTCCAGCTCGACTGAGCGTCGTACCCGACCTGAGCGTCGTGAATCCGCCGGATCACGACGCTCAGGTCGGGTGGGACGGACGTCAGGAGACGGAGTTGTAGAGCGCCTGGATGGTGCTGCCGAAGATCGGGCCGTACATCGCGTTCTTCTCGCCCCGGTAGCCGAACGAGTTCACCGAGATCTGCACGTTGCTGACGTCGGAGTTGTCGATCGGGTTGGCCGGGTCGACGGCGGTGGCGTCGAGAAGCCAGGGGCCGCCGGAGGAGCCGCCGGTCATGTTGCACGGCAGCCGGTAGTCGGTCGTGCCGCCCCGGGTGTCGGGACCGGTCGTGCCCCAGCAGGAGATCAGCTTCGTGCCGTCGTACGGCGTGGCCTGCGGGTAGCCGAACGAGTGGGTGTTGACCGCGTAGCTCGGGCTGCTGCCGACGAAGGCGATGTCCGACGGGGTGCCCACGGCCTGGCTCAGGGTCTGACCGGCTGAGTTGGTGCCGACCTTGGCGATGCCGACGTCGAAGTTGTACATGTCCGCGCCCTGGGCGGCCCACTGTGACGTCGTGTGCAGGCTCGCGGCCACGAAGGTGCCCAGCGGCTGGCTCGCGTCGCGCGGCTTGCTGGGGTCGTACTTCGGGATGAACATGAAGTTCGTGGCGTACGCCGAGCCGCCGTCGTTGACGCAGTGGCCCGCCGTGACCACGAGGTTGGGCGTGGCCTTGCCGTCCTGCACGTCGTCGACCGCGTTTCCGGAGCAGACGTAGGTGGAGCTGCCCATCTGGAAGAAGACCTTGCCGACCGTCACCCGGCCGGCGGTCCACTCGCTGCCGAGGGACGACGTGGTGCTGCCGCCGCCCTTGGGGCCGCCGCCACCGCCGGGCCGTGCGTTGGGTCGGATGACGTCGCGCGGCTGGGCGGCCTTCATCCGGGCCTTGGTCCAGAACGCGCGGACGGCGTCCTGCTCCGCGTGGGTGTCGGCGCCGGTGCTGTGGTGGACGCCGGGGCGGTCCGCGGCCGGGCGGGGAGCCGCCTGCGCGGGACCGGTGACGGCCGCGAGGGTGGCGGCGCTGGCCAGCAGGCCGACCAGGCTCAGGGTGGTGGTGCGCTTCACGGGTGCTCCTCCGAGATCAGGGGGTGGACCTCGGCATCAAAGCACCGGCTCGCGGCCACGTCCATGACCCGGACGGGGGAGGGGCCACGGGGTCAGAACGCGAAGCGGGCGTAGCCCCGACGGGGCAACGTGGCCACGCGGCTGAAGTCACCGCCGATGGAGAGGGCCGGGGTGGCGTCCGGGCTGACCGGCGTGCGCGTCAGGCCGATCGCCCACACTCCGAAGGGGCCGTTGGCGCCGGGGTTCCACGCGGTGGGGGTGCCGCTGGCGGGGTCGAAGGAGGCCAGCGCCACCCGGTTGAGCTTGAACTCCGGCATCGTGTTGAAGTGGCCGCCGATGTAGACCTCGGTGTCGGTGGCCAGGATCGCCTGCACGTCGCCGCCGGTCCGGACGCGATACTCCGGTGTGCCGCCGTCGGCCACGTCGTAGGCCCAGGTGCGGTTCGAGGTGGTGCCGAAGAAGAGTCGGCCGCCGCTGGTGACGTCCATCGAGATGACCACGCCGCCGTCGGTGGGCGCGAACGAGGTGGCTGCGCCCGTGGCGGAGGCCAGCTCGGCGGCACCCGGGCGGGGCTTCCCGGCGATGGCCGAGAAGCCGCCACCGACGTAGAGCGAGGTGGCGTCGTCGGAGAGGGCGAGGGTCCGGACGGCACCGTTGGGCTGGGGCACGAAGCCGCTGTCGGCGACGCCCGTCGCCTGGCTGACGACGCCGAGCTTGGGGATCGCCTTGCCGCTGAGCCGGCCGAACGTGCCGCCGACGTAGAGCCGGTCGGCCCCGTCGGTGGCCAGCGCCCGCACGAAGTTGTTGTTGGCGGTGCCCTTCCACGTCGTGATCAGGGCGCCCGTGTCCGGGGTGACGGCGGCGAGCCTGCTCCACGGCGTACCGCCGACGCTGGAGAAGCCGCCGCCGATGAAGACCTTGCTGCCGTCGGAGGCGGCGGCCATGGCGTAGACGACGCCATCGGTGGAGGGGTCCCAGGTCGGGTCGAGGGAGCCGTCTGCCCGGATCGCGGCCACGTTGGAGCGCGGCACCCCGGAGACCGAGGTGAAGCTGCCGCCGATGTAGGTGAGGCTCCCGATCTGGGTCATCGCGTAGACGACACCGAGGACCTCGCACTTCGTGCCGGTCGCGTCGTAGGCCACGCAGTCGACCTTGTCGGTGGGCAGCGGGGTGGCCGAGGGCGACGCGTGGGCCGCCTGTCCGCTCCCGAGCAGCAGGGCCGCGGTCGCGACCACGGTGACCCAGGTACGAGCAAGACGTGACCTCATGACCCAACCTCCGACGTACGACGCGGCGCCGTACATTGCGAACGTAGGAGTCGGCGGACGGCCGGGCATCACCAATCCGAGGGAGGTCTGCCGCGCCTCAGGGACGTCGCTGGACCACCACCACCGTGTCGAGCAGCTCGCCGTGGTGGTGGCCGTCGGGGTTGCTGGCGACCCGGGTGCGGCCCTCGACCACGAGCACCTCGTACGCCGCCTCGAGGCTGTCGAGGTCGAGCGAGGCGACGACCTCGGCCGGAGTGGGGAACTCGACGTGCTGGTGCTCCGACCAGCCGGGCGCGGCCCCGTGCTCCACGAGCACCAGCCGTCCCCCCGGCGCCAGGGCGGCGAGCGACCGGCGCAGCACGCCGGCCTTGTCGAGCTCGAGCGGGCTCTGGAAGAAGGCCGACGTCACCAGGTCGAACGACCCGGTGGGGAAGGTGTGGCCGAGGTCGTGCCGCTCGAAGGTGATCCGGTCGGCCACGCCCGCGTCGGCGGCGGCCAGCGCGGCCCGGGCGAGCGCGGTGGGGGAGACGTCGACGGCGACGACCTCCCACCCGGCGCGCGCGAGGTGGATCGCGTCGCCGCCCTCGCCGCAGCCCAGGTCGAGGGCACGGCCGGGGGCCAGGTCGTCGACCTCGCGGGCGAGCTCGGGGTTGACCCGTCCCGACCAGATCGGGGCGCCCTCGGCGCGCGTGGTGTAGAGGTCTTCCCAGAAGGCTTCCGTCTCGCTCATGGGACCAGTCTTCCGCCGAGCCGCCGGCGGAGCAAAGAATGTTGCCGGATCAGCAAACTCGGTGGAGCGCAGGAATGTCCGCGTGGTCCGATGAGTTCTGACCCCGTGCCCGGTCGAACAGGGCATGACCACCACCACCCACGAGGGAGCCCCCGTGCCCGAGCAGTCGCCCACGCCCGCCGTCGAGCGTGAGCTGCCCACGTCGCCCTACGCCGTGCTCCGCTGGCTCGTCCTGGCGACCTTCGTGGTGATCCTCAACGAGACGATCATGGTCAACGCGATCCCGCGGCTGATGGTCGAGCTCGACGTGACCGCCCGCAGCGCGCAGTGGCTGTCGACCGCCTTCATGCTGACGATGGCCGTGGTCATCCCGGTGACCGGCTGGTTCCTCCAGCGGGTCACCACGCGGCAGGCATTCACCACCGCGATGACCGTCTTCCTCGCCGGCACGCTGCTCTCCGCACTCGCTCCGACCTTCTGGGTGCTGGTCGTGGGCCGCGTCGTCCAGGCCTCCGGCACCGCCGTGATGCTGCCGCTGCTGATGACGACGCTGATGACGATCGTCCCGGTTCACGACCGCGGCCGCGTCATGGGCAACGTCAGCCTCGCGATCTCGGTCGCGCCGGCGCTCGGCCCGGCCGTCTCCGGCGTGGTGCTCCAGTTCGCCAGCTGGCGCTGGCTGTTCGGCCTCGTGCTGCCGATCGCGGCGGTCGTCACCTGGCTCGCCCTGCGCCGCCTCACCGACGTCGGCGAGACCCGCGAGGCGCGCCTCGACGTCCCCAGCGTCATCCTGGCCGCGCTGGGCTTCGGCACCCTCGTCTTCGGCCTCAGCCGGATCGGCTCCGAGGCCTCGTCGGGCCTGCCCGCGCCGGCCCTCGTCGTCGCCGGCCTGGCCGTGGTCGGGCTCTTCGTGTGGCGCCAGCGTGCCCTCCAGCGCCGCGACATGCCCCTCCTCGACCTGCGCGTCCTGGCCCACCGCACCTACGCCGTCGGCGTGGTCGTCCAGTCGGTCTCCTTCCTCGCGATGATGGGCGCGATGATCCTGCTGCCGCTCTACCTGCAGGAGCTGCGTGGCCTCAGCCCGCTCCAGACGGGCCTGCTCGTCGCGCCGGGCGGCATCGCGATGGGCCTCCTCGGCCCCCGCGTGGGCAAGGCGTTCGACCGGATCGGCGCACGGCCGCTCGTGGTCCCCGGCGCGGTCGGCGTCGTCGCCGGCCTCGCCCTGCTCAGCCGGGTCGGCCTCGAGACGCCGTACGCCTACGTGCTCGGCGCCCACGTCCTGCTCATGGTCAGCCTGGCCGCGCTCTTCACGCCCGTCTTCACGCTCAGCCTGGGTGCGCTCCCGGGCCACCTCTACTCCCACGGCTCCTCGCTGCTCGGCACCAGCCAGCAGGTGTCGGCGGCGATCGGCACGGCCGTCTCGGTGACGGTCCTGTCGTGGCGCTCGACGAGCCTGGCCGAGGCCGGTGCCGGTCCGGCGGAGGCGTTCGTCGGGGGCGTCGAGTGGGCGTTCGGCGCGGCCGCGATCATCGGCGTCGCCGTGGTCGGCCTGGTGCTGCTGCTGCCTCCGCGGCTCGAGGGTGAGGGTCCGGAATCCGACCATGACGCCCTCCCCGAGGGCGCCGCAGCGGTCTAGAGCGGTCGGAAAAATCGGGCGGGACCCCTGACGGGGGTTGTTACTTTCGTTACCGTCGGGCCACACTTCTTTACCCGAAGAAGGAGCCCACTCCGTGAACACCCCCCGGTCACGGACCGCCCTCGCGGCCGTCCTCCTCGCCGTCCTCGCCACGCTGCTGCCCGCGCCCGTCCAGGCCCAGGCCGTCGCCCGCTACGAGGACCAGGCGCGCTCGATCACCAACAACAAGCGTGACAACCACGACCTGCGCCAGCTCAAGCGCGGCGCCTGCGTCCAGAAGTGGGCGCGCCGCCAGGCCCAGAAGATGGCCGACAAGAACGAGATGTTCCACCAGGACCTCGGCCGCGTGATGAACCGCTGCCACCTCGACAGCGTCGGCGAGAACGTCGCCGCCGGCTACCCGACGGGTCGCGCGGCGGTGAAGGCGTGGATGAAGTCGCCGGGCCACCGCGCCAACATCCTCCGGCCGGGCTACCGGCTGCTCGGGATGGCCGTGCGCACCTCCGGCAGCGGCACGAAGTACGCCTGCCAGGTCTTCGGCAGCAAGTAGCCCGCGGCCGGCCGGGGTCGCGAGGTCCCGGTCAGAAGGTCCAGGTGAAGGTGCCGAGCACCGCGTCGTGGTCAGAGGCCAGCTCGATCTTCCACTGCGAGTCCGAGGTGACGCCGGCGCCCGGCTGGTAGAGCAGGTAGTCGATCGTCGCGCCACCGTGGTCACCGGTGCCGCCCGGCGGCATCCCCCAGACGTCGTACGTCGGCGCGAGACCGGCGCTGCCCAGGCCCGGGCGCGGGAAGCGGCCCGAGGTGTAGTGGGCGTTGAGGTCGCCGCCGACGAAGACCGGCCCCTGGGCCGACAGCTCCCGGACCAGCGTGGACAGCCCGCCGATGTAGACCGGCAGCAGACCGCGGCTGCTCGGCCCGTCGGGGGAGGGGTGGGCCGAGACCAGCGACAGCGTCTTGTCGGTGCGCCGGTCCTGGAGCACGACCCAGTTGACCGCCCGGGTGCCCCACGTGCCGGGACGGCGGTGGAGGTAGCGGGTGCCGGTCGACACGACGTCGAACCGGTCCTCGCGCCACATCACGGTGGTCTCCATGGTCCAGCGGCTGTCGTAGCCCCGGTAGTGGTCGTAGCCCTCGCGCGCGAGCATCTCGTCGGGGCGGACCGCCTCGTTGAGCGTCACCAGGTCCGGCTGGGTCGCGAGCACCCGCGTCAGGTCGGACGCGAAGGCCGTCGCGCTCTGCTGGCTGGTGATGTTGGCGTGGGCGATGGTGAGCTCGAGCGACGTCGGCAACCGGAGGTTCCGCTTGATCCGCGCGACGGCGTCCCGGTCGATGGCGGGGGTGCGCGGCTCCGGGGCGCGCTTCAGGAACAGCCCCTCGACGACCTCCTGTGGTGCGGGTGGGTCGCCCCAGGGCTCCGCCGCGGCCGGCGAGGCGACCGCGACCATCGTCAGACCCAGCACCAGGCTCGCCCTGGCACCTGCCGGCCACCGACCACCCACCACGAACACGACCTCACTGCACATATCCCGTGCGTCGACCGCACGACCCGATGACGTGTGACACATTCTCACCCATGTCCGGACGGGGGAACAGCGGTTCACCGAAGTCGCCGCTGGCGCCCCTGCTCTTCCTCCTCGCGCTCCTGCTCGGCGGCTGCGGGACCGCGCGCGACCAGCGGCCGCACGAGGGCCCGCAGACGTCGGGCACCACGGTGGTCCTCGACGTCGACCACCGGCCCTTCCGGCTCCAGGTCCCCGCGTCGTACGACGGCGGACGGCCCGTCCCGCTGGTCGTCGGGCTCCACGGCTGGGGCGGCGACGGCGCGCGCATCGGCGGCCAGCTCGGGCTGACGACGTCGACCGACAGCCGCGGCTGGCTGCTGGCGCTGCCCGACGGCACCGTCGACTCCCGCGGCCGCCGCTTCTGGAACGCCAGCGCCGCCTGCTGCAACCTCGACGGCGCCGCCGTCGACGACGTCGCCTACCTCTCGCACGTCGTCGAGGCGGTGGCGGCCGACTACGCCGTCGATCCGGCACGCGTCTACGTCGCCGGCCTGTCCAACGGCGGCTTCATGGCCCACCGGCTCGCGTGCGAGCGTTCCGACCTGGTCAGCGCGGTCGTCGCGGTCGCGGGGACGACGGCGGCCGACCCACCCGCGTGCACGCCGACGGAGGGAGTCAGCGTGCTCCAGGTCCACGGCACCGCCGACGCCGTGATCCGCTACGAGGGCGGGGCGCTGCTGCCCGGCCATCCCTACGCATCGGCCCCCGACACGGTCGCGGCGTGGCGCGAGCGCGAGCACTGCTCGACGGCCGCCCGGCCGGGTCCGCCGCTGGACTCCGACGCGTCCCTGCCCGGTGCGGAGACCAGCCGTACGACGTGGCCCGGCTGCGACGACCGGTCGGCCGTGTCGCTGTGGACGGTCGCCGGTGGCGCCCACTCCCCGCAGGTCACCGCGGCCTTCGCCGACGCTCTGGTCGGCTGGCTCGCCCACCACGATGCCGTGCGCCGCCCGCCCCGGCGGTAACGTTGCCTCTCGTGGCAGGACGCGACTTCGACACCGAGATCAAGCAGCTCCGGGCGACGATGAAGACCGTCGGCCAGGTGCTCGACCTCGACGCCATGCGCGTCGAGATCGCCGACCTCGGCGAGCAGGTGGCCGCCCCCGACCTGTGGGACGACCAGGAGAACGCCACGCGCGTCACCGGTCGGCTCTCGATGCTCCAGGGTGAGTGGGACCGCTACACCGCCCTCGAGGCTCGCGTCGACGACCTCGAGGTGATGGTCGAGCTCGGCACCGAGGAGGGCGACGCCGAGACGATGGCCGACGCCGAGCGCGAGCTGGGCCGGATCAAGAAGTCGGTCGAGTCCCTCGAGATCCGCACGCTGCTGTCCGGTGAGTACGACGAGCGCGAGGCGATCGTGACGATCCGCTCCGGCGCCGGCGGCGTCGACGCCGCCGACTTCGCCGAGATGCTGATGCGGATGTACACGCGCTGGGCCGAGCAGCACAAGTACGGCGTCGAGGTCTACGACGTCTCCTACGCCGAGGAGGCCGGCATCAAGTCGGCCGAGTTCGCGATCCACGCGCCCTACGCCTACGGCACGCTCTCGGTCGAGGCCGGCACCCACCGGCTGGTGCGGATCAGCCCCTTCGACAACCAGGGCCGCCGCCAGACCAGCTTCGCCGCGGTCGAGGTCGTGCCGGTGCTCGAGCAGACCGACGAGATCGAGATCGACGAGAACGAGATCCGCGTCGACGTCTACCGCTCCGGCGGTCCCGGCGGCCAGTCGGTCAACACCACCGACTCCGCGGTGCGGCTGACCCACCTCCCGACCGGCACGGTCGTCTCCTGCCAGAACGAGAAGTCGCAGCTGCAGAACAAGGCCAGCGCGATGGTGGTCCTCAAGGCCAAGCTGCTCGCTCTCAAGAAGGCCGAGGAGGCGGCGCTGAAGAAGGACCTCAAGGGCGACGTCGCCGCGAGCTGGGGTGACCAGATGCGCAACTACGTCCTGAACCCCTACCAGATCGTCAAGGACCTGCGGACCGGCTTCGAGTCCGGCAACCCCAGCGCGGTCTTCGACGGCGACCTCGACGACTTCATGGAGGCCGGCATCCGCTGGCGCCGGGGCGCGGAGAAGGCGACCGTCGAGGCCTGAGCGCCGATCCCAGGAACCGGCCCCGCGACTCCGCGTCCACGCTAGGGTCGTCCCCGACATCGGAGCGATGACGGGGGCGTCACGTGGGATCGGATCTGTACATCGACGGGGAGATGCTGTCGCGGGTGCGCGACAACTTCTCGCGCATCGAGGACCTGCTGGGCGGGCCGGCGAGCCAGATGCGCTCGGTCGACGGACGTGACGCGGGGCCGAGCGCCCTCGTGTCCCGGTTGAACGAGTTCGGCCACGAGTGGCAGTACGGCATCGAGCAGCTCGGCGAGTTCTCCTCCTCGGTCGTCGACGCGCTCGACCAGATCGCGCGGGCCTTCGAGTCCGCGGACGCCGACCTCGCGGCCGCGCTCGAGCAGGCGTCCGACCCGGAGCCCGGGGGTGGGCAGTGAGCGCGACCTCGGCGGCCGACTACCCGACCCTCGGCTTCGACCCCACGCCGGGCGACCACGCCCAGGTGACCTCGCTCGGCAGCACGCTCGGGACGGTCTCGCGGGCCATGAACGAGATCTGCAACGTGCTGCAGGGTGCCGACGACGGCGAGTGGCGGGGCGACGCGGCGCGCGGGTTCCGCAACCTCCTCGACGACGACGTCCGCCCCAAGGTGTCCCAGGCCGCCGACGCGTTCGAGATCGCCCACCGGGCCGTCAGCGACTGGGCGGTGGCCCTCGGCGGCTTCCAGTCGCGTGCCCGGGGTCTGGAGCTCCAGGCCGCGGCGGCCGCTCGCGATGCCGCGGCGGCCCGCACTGCCCTCGACGGACTCCCGGGCCCGGACAGTCCGCCGCCGGCGGCTGACGACACCGCGGCCCAGGCCCAGGCCCGCCAGGACGCCGCCGACCGGGCCCGCCACCAGGGCGAGCTCTCGGCTGCGTCGGGCCTGCTCGCCGACCTGCGTGCCGCTGCCGACCGGCTCCACGGCGAGTACGACGAGCGGGGAGGCGACGCCGCGTCGTCGCTGCGCGACGCCATCTCGATCGCCCCGGAGGAGCCGGGCTGGTTCGAGAGCGCCATCGACGCGGTGGCCCACCTGTTCCACGAGCTGGGCGAGCTGCTCGCCGACGTCGGCGACTGGCTGATGTCGCGCCTGGAGGAGCTCGCCCCCTACCTGGAGATCCTCGGCGACATCTGCGGCATCGTCGCGACCGTCCTGGGCTTCCTGGCGATGATCCCGGGCCTGCAGTTCCTCGCGCCCTTCGCGCTCGGCTTCGCGATCGCGGCGCTCGCCCTCGGCTACCTCGCCGGCGTCGGCGAGTCCGGCAGCCTGCTCGAGCCGCTGACCACCAAGGACTTCTGGATGGACGCCGTCGGCGTGGCCACTGCCGGCTTCGGCGCCTTCGCGGCGCGGGGGCTCACGACCGCCGCCTCGGCCGCCGGCAACACCCGGCTGGTGCCCCAGCTGATCGGCCGGCCGATCGAGGTGCCCTACTCGATGTTCCACATGGCCGGCCGTGGCATGGGCATGAGCAACACGGAGGGCCTGTGGCGGCTGGCCAACCTGCGCGGTGTCTACGCGGGCCTCGGCGCGACCGGTGCCGGCGTCAACGACAGCCTGGCCGACGTCCGCGACATCTTCACCCTCAACTACGACTTCGGAGCGCGCCCGCGCGTGACCCCCGGCGACCTGGCGTGGACCTGATGACGACGACCAGCGACCTGCCGGCCGACTTCCCGGGCAGCATCCGGCTCGCGCTCCCGGGCGAGATCCTCGACCTGCTCGAGAGCCCCGACGACGCCTCGGCGCGCGACCACTTCGCGTCGACCGTGGCCGAGCTCTTCTCCTCCCTCGACACCGACCGCCGCCGGCTCATGGTCGAGGGGCTGATGGGCTGGCGCGCCAACGCCCTGGGCCGCGGCCAGCTGATGCAGGGCTTCGTCGCGCTGCCGGCCGGTGCGAGCCAGGGCGGCGTGACCTTCGACGGCCAGGTGGTCTGGCAGGTGATCGCGGGCGTCGTGCCGGTCCCCGTCACCGGCGAGATCGACGCGGGAGAGATCGTCAGCCGCTACCTCGGCCAGCAGGTCGATCCCGCGACGGCGTACGTCGAGTCGTTCCCGACCCGCATGGGGTGGGGCGCCGGCCTGCTCACCACGGTGCCGTTGCTCTCCGACCCCGACCAGACCCCCGGCCTCGCCGAGCGGGGCTTCCCCGGACGCCTCGGCATCGCGCTGGCGGTGGCGGCACCGGTGGACGCGCCCTATGGTCTGCTCGTCATCGGCCTGTGCCTCGACGGCGAGACGACCGTCGACCTGGGCAGCATGGTGGCCTACATCGCCGGCCAGTCGGAGCTGGCCGACGCACCCGTGGCGGAGGAGACGCAGTGGCGGCACCGTCAGCAGAGCTGACCGCCCACGACTGGAGCACCCGCGCCGACCTGCTCGAGGAGCAGTGCCGGCGGGTCGAGGCGATCGAGGACGAGGCCGTGTCGCTGCGACGTACGGCGGCGTGGGCCGGCTGGGTCGTGCTGCTCGTCCTGTCCGTGCCCGTCGGCCTGACGCTGCGGGAGGAGTCGGCGGGTCTCGACCTCCTGGGGCCGGCCGTGGCCGGCGTGCTGGTGGCGGCGGCCGCGATCGGGCTGCTGCGCCACCACGTCCGCTCCCGACGGGTCCTGGCCGACCTGCGCACCTGGTCGGTCGTCGACCGGGTCCCGCGCTGGCGCGGCCTGCCGCCCGGGCAGATCGACCCCGCCCTGCTCACCGCCCACGACGCGCGCGACGACTCCCGGCTGCCCGAGGTGGCGCGCGACGCCAGGCGCCGCGCACAGGAGCGGATCTACCAGGGCCGGGTCTTCGCGGTCGCCGCCGTCCTCGGCCTGGTGTCGCCGCTGGGGCTGCTCCCGCTGGGCAGCTTCGGCGCTGCGGACGGGGACCCCGTGGTGATCGGCCTGGCCGTGGCGTCCTCGGCCGTCGGGCTCGGCGCGGTGGCCAGCGGCTGGAGCACGCTGTGGCAGGTGATGCGCGCCCGGCAACGTGAGCTCAACCGGGCCTCTCTCGAGGAGGAGGTCTACCTCGCCCGCTTCCGCGTGCTCCACGGTGGCGAGCGCCCCGACGACCTGGGGTCGGTGCCCCTGGCGGCCAGGGTCGTCGCCCCGACTGCCGTGGTCGCGTTGCTGGGAGTGCTGGCATGGCGCGTGGGCGACGCCTCGTCCCTCGCGCTCGCGGTGTCAGGCGTGGTCGTGGCGCTCGTCGTCCTGGTGCTCGTCCTCGCGGTGCTGCGTCAGCGCCGCCCCCACGTCGTCTCGCTGCTCGCCCCCGGTGGCGGCCTGCTGGAGCGGCCCGACAAGCCGGTCACCGTCGGCCGGGAGGAGGGCGACGTCGTCCTCCGTGGCGGCGGCGAGACGGTGCGCCTGGCGGGCCACGAGGTGGTCTCGGTCGAGCGGGTCCGCCTCGCCTTCGCCCTGGCACCGCCGGCGGTGCTGGTCGTCACCTCCGGCGACCCGGTGGTCGTGGCCGGACGGGGCGTGGACGGGCTCCTCGAGGCCCGAGCACGGACGACGTAGGGTCGCGAGGGTCCCGATCGCTCTCGGAAGGACCCGCATGGAACCCATCGACCCGGTCTACGGGACCGCGACCCTCCTGCTGATCGCTGCGGGTGCCGTGGCGCTGCTCCTCGGGCTGATCATCGGCCTCAAGCTCCATGCCTTCGTCTCGCTCGTCCTGGTGAGCGTGGTGACCGCGCTCGCCGTCGGGTTCGACCCCGCGGAGATCCCTGACGTCCTGCTCTACGGCTTCGCCGACACGCTGGGCGGCGTGGCCCTGCTCGTCGCCTTCGGCGTGATGCTCGGGCGTCTGCTCGAGGCGACCGGCGGCGCCCAGGTCCTGGCCGACACGCTCATCGCCCGGTTCGGCGAGCAACGGGCACCGCTGGCGCTCGGGGTCGCCGCGCTGATCTTCGGCTTCCCGATCTTCTTCGACGCAGGCCTGGTGGTCTTCCTTCCGATCATCCTCACGGTCGCGCGCAGGTTCGGGGGTTCCCTGCTGTTCTACGCGCTGCCGGCTGCGGGCGCCTTCGCCGCGATGCACGCGATCGTCCCGCCCCACCCCGGTCCGGTCGCCGCCGCCCAGCAGCTCGACGCGAGCATCGGGCTCACCTTGCTGGTCGGCATCCCGGTGGTCCTCGTCTCGTGGTACGTCGGGGTCTACCTCGTGTCGCGCTGGCTCGGCCGCCGGGTCGACGTCTCCGTCTCCGACGTCGTCTTCGGCAAGGTGCAGAACGGGTCCGACGGCGACCAGGAGCTGGGTCAGCAGCCCCCGTCCTTCGGGGCCGTGCTCGGCCTGCTGCTCCTGCCCCTGGTGCTGATCTCCTTCGACACGGTGCTCGACACGCTCGTGGCTGCCGGCACTCTCGACGAGGCGACGTGGATCGACGTGCTCGGGCTGTTCGGCCAGGTGCCGGTGGCTCTGCTCCTGACCGTGCTCGTCGCGATCGCGGTCCTGGGTCGTCCTCACGCCTCCATGGCTCGGATCTCGACGATGTTCGACGAGGCCCTCGGCCCGATCTGCGCCATCATCCTCATCACCGGCGCGGGCGGGATGTTCGGCGGCGTCCTCGAGCTGAGCGGCATCGGAGCTGCCCTCAGCGACTCGCTCTCGGGCCTCGGCTTCTCGCTGATCGTCCAGGCCTTCCTGATCGCCACCCTGTTGCGCGTGGCCCAGGGCTCGGCGACCGTCGCGCTCACGACGACCGGTGGGCTGATTGCCGGTCCCGCGGCGGCCGCCGACCTCGGCGACCTCCACCTGTCGCTGCTGGTCTTCGCGATCGCTGCCGGTGCCACCGTCCTGTCCCACGTGAACGACTCGGGCTTCTGGCTGGTCAGCCGCTTCTTCGGCATGGACGAGAAGACCACCCTCAAGACGTGGACGGTGATGGAGACGACCCTCGGCGTCTCGGTGTTCGCCGTGGCCGGTGCGCTGTGGCTGGCGCTGTGACTCACCACGTCGTGTTCATGGGCGTCTCCGGCTCGGGGAAGTCCACGGTCGCCCGGGAGGTGCAGCGCCTCACCGGGTGGGACTTCGCCGAGGGTGACGACTTCCACCCGCGCGCCAACGTCGAGAAGATGTCGGCCGGCCACCCGCTGACCGACCAGGACCGGTTCCCCTGGCTGGGCTCGCTGGCGCGCTGGATCCGGGAGCACGACGAGGCGGGGGAGTCGTCGCTGATGAGCTGCTCCGCGCTGCGCCGCACCTACCGCGACGTCCTGCGCAGCGGCGCCGACGACGTCGCCTTCGTCCACCTCGTCGGTGACAAGGGAGTGCTGCTCGAGCGCATGGGGGAGCGCGACCACTTCATGCCGCCCGAGCTGCTGGAGTCCCAGCTCGCCACCCTCGAACCCCTCCACGACGACGAGGCCGGGCTCGAGCTCGACGTCGCCCTCCCGCCGGCCGAGCTCGCCGAGCGGGTCGTCGAGGAGCTCGGCCTGCGCTGAGCGGGATCAGGCGCGGGCGGCCTCGACCACGGCCACGCACCACTCGCTGGTGCGGGTGTCGGCCTCGGTGTCCCGACCACCCGCCGCGGTGAGCGTGCAGGTGAGCCACGCGTCGCCCAGCCGCCCGGCGTACCGCTCCTGGGTGCCGCCCTCGGTCGGGCAGGCCCACGTCACCGACGGTCCGCCGAAGCGGTCGCCCTCGATGCGCGTGCAGTCGGCCGCCGGCTCCTCCCGGGCCAGGGCGCGGGCGGCGCGGGGGTCGACCGGTGGCACGAACACCCACGCCGACGCGGTCGTCCCGTCGGCCGCCGTCCACCGGCAGCCGTACTCCTGCACCCGGTCACGGCTCCCGTCCGGCAGCCGCACCCGGTCGCCGTTGTCCCACGTCTCGTTGCTGGCCGGCGGCCCGCCGAGCGCGTGCTCGATGCCGGTGGGGGACACCCGCTCGCAGAAGGGGGCGCGGGCCACCTCCACCCCCGCCACGTCGTACGACGCCAGCGTGGTCGGCTCGGCGGCGGGCCCGTCCGCCCCACCCGTGGGGGCGGACGGCTGGTCCGGGGCGCCCGGTCCGCCGGTGCGGAAGGCCACCGCGCCGCCGACCACGAGACCGGTGGCGGCCACGGCCGCGACCAGAGCCGTCCGTCCGCGCATGGCGCCACTCTTCCACGCGCGGCGCCACGCCCCGCGACGAGCCGATTCGAGGGGTCAGACCCCCTCGACTACCCTCGATAGACGTGATCCGCTTCGAGAAGGTCGTCAAGGCCTACCCCGGACAGGGCGCACCCGCCCTCGACTCCGTCTCCGTCGACATCGAGAAGGGCGAGTTCGTCTTCCTCGTCGGCGCCTCCGGCTCGGGCAAGTCCACCTTCCTGCGGCTGGTGCTGCGGGAGGCGCGTCCCACCTCCGGCCGGGTCTACGTGGCCGGCAAGGAGATCAACCGGCTGGCGGGCTGGAAGGTGCCGCGGCTGCGGCGCCAGATCGGCACCGTCTTCCAGGACTTCCGCCTGCTCCCGAACAAGAACGTCTCCGAGAACGTCGCCTTCGCCCTCCAGGTGATCGGCAAGGGCTCCTCGGAGATCAAGCAGCTCGTTCCCGAGACCCTCGAGATGGTCGGGCTCGAGGGCAAGGGCGACCGGATGCCCGACGAGCTCTCCGGTGGCGAGCAGCAGCGCGTCGCCGTGGCCCGCGCCTTCGTCAACCGTCCGATGATCCTCATCGCCGACGAGCCGACCGGAAACCTCGACCCGGCCACGTCGGTCGGCATCATGAAGCTGCTCGACCGCATCAACCGCACCGGCACGACGGTCCTCATGGCGACCCACGACTCCGGCATCGTCGACCAGATGCGGAAGCGCGTCATCGAGCTCGAGGGCGGTCGCGTCGTGCGCGACCAGGCCCAGGGCGTCTACGGCTTCCAGCACTGACCCGACCGCACCCGACTCCCCGCAACAGGAGCACACACCCCCACCATGCAGCTGCGCTACGTCTTCTCCGAGCTCGGCCAGGGCCTGCGACGCAACCTGTCGATGCACCTCGCGGTGATCCTGACCCTCTTCGTGTCCCTGACCCTCGTCGGACTCGGCGTCCTGCTCAACCAGCAGGCCGAGCGGATGGCCGACCAGTGGGGCAACGAGCTCCAGGTCACCGTCTTCCTCTGCCGCGACGGCGACGAGAACCCCGCCTGCCCGACCGAGGTCACCCCGGCGCAGCAGGAGGCCATCGAGAAGACCGTCGGGGACAACCCCGACGTCGCGAGCTACTACGTCGAGTCGAAGGAGGTGGCGTTCGAGAAGGTCAAGGAGCTCTTCGGTGAGGAGCGGTTCGTCGGTCCCAACGCCGCCGCGTCGGCCGACGACATGGCGAAGTCGATCTGGATCACGCTCGACAATCCCGACCAGTACGAGGGCATCATCAGCGCGGTGCAGGGCCTCGACGGCGTCGGCTCCGTGCGTGACCAACGGGCCACGGTCGGCCCGATCCTCAACGGCATGGAGATGCTCCAGGTCGGCTCGTTCATCACGGCGGTCTTCCTGGTGGTCGCAGCCCTGCTGCTGGTCGCCAACACGATCCGGCTGGCAGCGCTCGCGCGCCGCAAGGAGATCGGGATCATGCGGCTGGTGGGCGCCTCGACGCTCTACATCGCGCTGCCGTTCCTCCTCGAGGCCCTGGTGACCGCGCTGCTCGGCGTCGCGCTGGCCGCGGGCTCCATGGCGGCGTTCATGTACTTCGGTGTCGAGCAGCGGCTGACCGACTTCGCACGGTTCATCCCGTGGGTCGGCTGGGACGAGTACCTCATGGCCCTCGTGGTGGTCGCGGCCCTCGGCCCGGTCCTCACGCTGCTCCCGACACTCGTGCTGACACGCAAATACCTCAAAGTCTGATCACGCTGGTCTACGGTCGTCTCGCCCGACATCCCCGAAGACGAAGGCTGACCGGTGCGTTCCTTCCCCCGTACCGCACGCCGTCGCCTGGCCGCAGCAGGTCTTGCTGCCGCGCTGGCGATCGGCGCGGTGAGCGTCCCCCTCGCACACGCTGACGACATCCACGACCGCCAGAAGCGGGTCGAGAAGAAGGTCGAGAGCGCCGACCACGCGCTGGAGGAGTCCAGCCGCCGCTACCAGCGGGCCTACGGCGCGCTGCAGGCGGCCCAGCAGCGGCTCGACGTCGCCCGGGGCGAGCTGGCGAGCGCGAAGACCAAGCTCGGTGCGGCGCAGGTCCGTGACCAGGAGATGCAGGAGGCGCTGGAGCTCGCGCAGGCGCGGCTCGACCAGGCCGAGGCCGACCTCGTCCAGGGACAGGCCGACGTCGAGGACCAGCGGCAGGCCGTCACCGACATGATCGCGGAGATTTACCAGGAGGGTGACCCGCGGCTCGAGGCGTTCTCCTCGATGATCCAGGCGAAGGACCCCGCCGACCTGACCTGGACCCAGGAGGGCGAGAGCGTGATGGTGGGCCGGCAGACCTCGGCCTACGACGAGCTGCGTGCGGCCGAGGTCCTGCTCCAGGTCCGCACGGACCAGCGCGAGGAGGCGGAGGCCGCGGTCGCGAAGCGACGCCAGGAGGCGGCCGACCACCTGATCGTGATGCGCGACCTCACCGTCCAGGCCCGCGACGCGCGGGCGGCGGTCCGCTCGGTCGTGACGGAGCGGCGCGACGCCAAGGCCGCCGCCGCAGCGGTCAAGGCCCGCGACATGAAGGCGCTCCAGCGGCTCAAGTCGCGCGAGCAGGACATCAAGGACCGGATCGCCCGGATGGCCGCTCGCTCCTCCGGCGGCTACCGCGGCGCAGCCGGCGGCTTCCTCGGCTCGCCGGTCCAGGGCGGCTACGTCACCTCGCCGTTCGGGATGCGCGTCCACCCGATCTACGGCTACTACGGACTCCACAACGGCACCGACTTCGGCGGCGGTTGCGGGCTGACGATGCTGGCGGCCGCATCCGGCAGGGTCGTGGCGAAGTACTACGACTCCGTCTACGGCAACCGGCTCTTCGTCTACGTCGGCAAGGTCAACGGCGCCAACCTCACGATCGTCTACAACCACGCGTCGTCCTACGGCGTCTCGATCGGTCAGCAGGTCTCGCGCGGACAGGCCATCGGCAAGGTCGGCGACACCGGCTGGTCCACGGCCTGCCACCTCCACTTCACGGTGCTCGCCAACGGCAAGCCCGTGAACCCGATGAACTACATGTAGCCGCCCCCGCACACCGGATTGCCCCGCTCTGGGAGAATGGCCGGATGGCCAGGGAGCAGGGGCACAAGATCGTCGCGCAGAACAAGAAGGCGCGGCACGACTACCACATCGACGACACCTTCGAGGCCGGGCTGGTCCTGGTCGGCACCGAGGTGAAGTCGCTGCGGCAGGGTCGCGCGTCCCTCGTCGACGGCTTCGCCGAGGTCGACCGTGGCGAGGCGTGGCTGCTGGGGGTCCACATCCCCGAGTACTCCCAGGGGACGTGGACCAACCACTCCGCCCGGCGCAAGCGCAAGCTGCTGCTCCACCGCTCGGAGATCGACAAGATCGAGCGCAAGACCTCGGAGAAGGGCTACACGCTCGTCCCGCTCTCCCTCTACTTCAAGGACGGCCGGGCCAAGGTCGAGATCGCGCTCGCGCGAGGCAAGAAGGCCTACGACAAGCGCCAGACGATCGCGACCCGCACCGCCGAGCGCGAGAAGCAGCAGGCGCTGGGGCGTCACCTGAAGGGCATGAGTGACTGAGCGTCGGCTGTTCGACCTCCACACCCACTTCCTCCCTCCGCGGGTGATGGCGAAGGTCCGGGCCCAGTTCGACTCCGCCGGCCCCCTGATCGGCCGGCCGTGGCCGCTGCACTACCGCGACCCCGACGAGGCCCTGGTCGGCGTCCTGCGCGGGCTGGGGGTCCGCCACTTCACCGCGCTGGCCTACGCCCACAAGCCCGGGATGGCGGAGTTCCTCAACGACTGGACGGCCGACTTCGCGGACCGGGTCCCCGAGGCGCTGCGCTGCGCGACCTTCTACCCGGAGCCCGACGCGGCGGCGTACATCGGGAGGCGGATCGCCGCCGGCACGCAGGTCTGGAAGGTGCACGTCCAGGTCGGGGCGTTCGACGTCCGCGACCCGCTGCTCGACGAGGCGTGGGGCCTGCTGGCGGACGACGGAGCGCCCGTGGTCATCCACGCCGGCTCCGGTCCCGTCGGCACCGAGCACACCGGCCCCGGTCCGGTGGCCGACCTTCTCTCCCGCCACCCCCGGCTGCGGCTGGTCATCGCCCACGCCGGTGCGCCGGAGTACGCCGAGTTCCTCGCCCTCGCCGAGCAGCACGAGCGGGTCGGGCTCGACACGACCATGGCCTTCACGGACTTCTTCGCCGACATGGGAGCGCCCTACCCCGACCTACTGCTGCCGCGGCTGCGGGACCTCGGGCTCGCCGGCCGGGTGTTCCTCGGCAGCGACTTCCCGAACATCCCCTACCCCTACGCCACGCAGCTCGAGGCGCTCGAGCGGCTCGACCTGGGGCAGGACTGGCTCGACGCCGTCACGTGGGACAACGCCGCCTCCCTGCTGCTCTGAAGCGGCCCGGGAGTCGATCGTCGGGCACTTGGCCGATTGCCGCCCCGCCGCGCGGGGCACCGTCTAGGGTGGGCGTCCACAACGGGGTCCACGGGGGAGCGGGTGCAGTGACGACGTATCTCGTCATCGGGGTCGTCGGGCTCGTGCTGCTCGCGGTCTCCCTCCTCTTCGCCGACCTCCTCGACGGTGCCTTCGACGCGCTGAGCGCCGACTGGATCTCCACGGCGGTGCTCGGCGGCTTCGTCTCCGCGTTCGGGTTCGGCGGCGCGCTGGCCATCGGGGTCGGCGCTCCCCACCTGGTCGCGCTGCCCGTGGGCGCGGTCACCGGGGTCCTCGCGGGCTGGTTCGCTGCGTGGCTGACCCGCGCCGTCCGCGGCGGCGGCAGCGGTGAGTCGCTCGGGGCCGACGACCTGGTGGGCCACGACGCCGTCGTGATCACCGACATCCCCGCGGTCGGCTTCGGTGTCGTCCGCGTCCGCGTGGGCGAGCACGTGCTCCGGCTCAACGCGAGCTCCGACGTCGCCATCCCCTCCGGAACCCCTGCCCACGTGACGGGCGTGCTGTCCCCGACCGCGGTCACCGTCGCTCCCCTCTCGACAGAGCAGATCTGAAAGGCACCCTCCTCGTGGACCTCAACCTCGGCGTGCTCGTCCCTGTCCTCGGCTTCCTCCTCCTCTTCGTGCTCCTGGTGCTGCTGGTCACCAGCCGCTACAAGGTCGCCGGCCCCAACCAGGCGTTCATCGTGACCGGGCGCAAGGGCAAGGCCGTGCTCAACCCGGAGACCGGGGCCCTGACGACGGACCTGTCGGGCCAGAAGGTCATCCTCGGCGGCGGCACGTTCGTCATCCCGTTCGTCCAGAAGCTCGCCACCATGGACCTCTCGAGCCGCCGGATCTCGGTGCAGATCCGGGGTGCCGTCTCGGGCCAGGGCATCAAGCTCAACGTCGAGGGCGTCGCCATCGTCAAGGTCGGCGGCAACGCCGACCAGATCCGGCTCGCCGCACAGCGGTTCCTCAGCCAGCAGCAGGACGTCGAGCCGTTCACCCAGGAGGTGCTCGCCGGTGCGCTGCGCTCCATCGTGGGCGGCCTGACGGTCGAGCAGATCATCCGGGACCGCGCGGCCTTCGCCCAGCGCGTCGCCGACGAGTCGGAGAACTCCCTCACCGGTCAGGGGCTGATCCTCGACACCTTCCAGATCCAGGACGTCACCGACGACGGCAGCTATCTCGCCGACCTCGGTCGCCCGGAGGCCGCCCGCGTCAGCCAGGCGGCGAGGATCGCCGAGGCCAACGCGCGGCAGGCCGCCGAGCAGGCCCAGATCGCGGCCGAGCAGGAGATCGCCGTCAGCCAGCGGACGCTCGCGCTGAAGCAGGCCGAGATCAAGGCCGAGACCGACGCGGCCGCCGCCCAGGCCGCCGCGTCCGGCCCGCTCGCCCAGGCCGACCGCGACCAGGCGATCCTCACCGAGCAGGAGAAGGTCGCCGTACGCCGTGCCTCGCTGACCGAGCGCAACCTCGAGACCGAGGTCCGCAAGCCGGCCGACGCGGCGCGCTACAAGGTGGAGCAGGAGGCCGAGGCGAACCGGTCCGCCGAGATCGCTGCGGCCGAGGCGCGCAAGGCGTCGACGATCGCGAGCGCGCAGGCGAAGGCCGAGGAGGCCCGTCTCACCGGTGAGGCCGAGAAGGCCCGGCGCTCGGCGCTCGCCGAGGCGGAGGCCATCGAGGGTGCCAAGCGCGGTGAGGCCGAGAAGGCCCGCCGTACCGCCGAGGCCGACGCGACCCGTGCCGAGGGTGAGGCGCAGGCCGCCGCGACCCTGGCGGTGGGCCAGGCCGAGGCGGAGGCCATGGACAAGCGGGCCGCGGCCTTTGCCCAGTACAACGAGGCCGCGGTGCTCCAGATGCTGATCGAGGTGCTGCCGAAGATCGCCCATGAGGTCGCGGCGCCGATCAGCGCGATCGACGAGCTCACCATCGTCTCGGCGGACGGCGCGGGGGCGTTGCCGAAGCAGGTCACCGACAACGTCGTGCAGACCCTGTCGATGCTCAAGACCACCACCGGCCTCGACCTCGAGGCGGTCATCAAGCGCGCCGTGGACGGGAAGGCCCTCGAGGCAGCGACCTCCTCGGACGCCTCCTAGGGCCAGCCGGAGGGGAATCGAGTGGGGCCCGTCGGCGTTGACCCGTAGACTGACCTGACGCCCGGTCCGCCGGGCTGCTTGACAACACCAGAGGGGCTGATCGGTTTCGACTTGGGACGCTAGTTCCAGGGGAAGCGGGTCGAGAAGCCAGCGCCATCTCGTAAAAGTCGCTGGAAACCAACAACTGCCAACTCCAAGCGCAGTTCCTTCGCTCTCGCCGCCTGAGCGGTGATCGAAGCGTCAGACCGGGTATCCGTCTCCGGCCCGGACCCTGGCGTCGACTAGGAGACTTGCTGCTCAACTCCTGTCAGGAGGGTTGAGCGGGACTTTTTCCTGACTGAGCCTGTCGTGGACGTGTCAGTGCGAGCCACGGGGCCGAGAAAAGCGACATCACTGACTGCACCCGGAGAAGACCTGGTTCGGCGCTCGAGGACCGGGGTTCGATTCCCCGCAGCTCCACTGACTGACTGACGCCCCGGATCTTGCTTGACGTCAAGCAAGATCCGGGGCGTCGTCATGTCCGGACACTCTCCAGCCCGTCGAGCACGACAGCGAGGGCGATCCTCAGTCGAGCCTGTCCGCAGCCAGCCAGTGGACCTCGACCGTGACAGCGTGCCCGACGGCGTCGGAGACCGCCGCCTCCAGGCTCGCCGTCGCGGGCGGGCGGTCCACCGAGGCGATGAGCACGGCCACCGTGTCGCCCTCGACCCGGAGGTCCAGCACGTCGACGGGCTCGTCCGAGTCGAGCCAGTCAACGAGCTCGAGCCGGACGGCGCTCTCCACGGTCTCGCGCTCCAGGGTCTCGACGCCCGACAGTCCGAGCGGGACCGCGGTGACGACCATCGCCAGGGCGAACCCGAGGCCCCACGTGACCAAGGGGCGTCCATCGCCGGGCTCGGGTGACCCGAACCCGCCGAGCACCAGCACGACACTCGTCGAGACGACGATGGCGACGAAGTTCACCGCGAAGAGCAGGAACGCGCCAGCCGAGAGCCGGACGTCCCCGCCCGCGAGGAGGGCACCCGAGACGCAGAGCGGCGGCACCAGCGAAACGGCGATCGCGACACCGGGCAACGAGTCGGCGACGTCGTCGCGCAGCAGGGCGAATCCGCCGGCGACGCCGGCGGCGACCGCCACCGCCAGGTCCGTCAGCGCGGGGTTGGTGCGTCCGCTGACCTGGTCGTTCAGCAGCGCGACCTCGAGGTCGCGGAAGGTCGACGCCAGGAACGTCGAGAGCACGACGACGAGCAGGACACCCAGGCCCAGCACGAGCGCCGAGATCCGGGCCTGGCGGGTCGAGCCCGCCACGATCGCGACGGCGAGTGCCTGGATCGGCATCATCAGCGGCGCCACGATCATCGCGCCGATCACGGCGGCGACCGATCCCCCCAGCACGCCGTACGTCGCGATGACGGTCGCGACCGTGAGCAGGACCGTGAACCGCACCAGGCGGCTCCGTGCGTCAGCGGCCTCGAAGTAGACGCCGTCGGCCAGGGCGCCGCGCCGGGGGAGCGGCATCGTCGCGACGCCCGGCACGGGCGCCGTCGTGAGCCGTCCGGAGGACGGGTGGGCCGGGAGGAGCAGCGAGGCCGGCGCGCCGGCCAGCCAGGCGACGCCCAGCACCACCACCGCGGCCTGGCCGAAGGTGTCCGTCAGGACGAGTCCGGCCGCGCCGACACCCGCTCCGGCGAGCCCGAGCCCGGTCAGCCAGCCGGTCGAACCGCACTGGCGACCGACGAGGCGCGCAGCGAGCAGGTCGGCGAGGCCACGCACGACGAGCACCGCGCCGGCCGCGACCGGGAGCCGGGCAACGTCGTCGAGCTCACCCACCAGGAGCACCGCCGCACCAGCCGCCGGTGCCGCCGCCCGGAGCAACGCCGCCGGGCGGCCCGCGGGCGCGAGGCGTGATGCCGTGAACGCCTCGGCGGCGGCGAGGGCGACCAGGGCTACCCCGAAGGCGGTCAGGACCTGGGCCCGCACGTCGGGCAGCAGCACCCACGACGCGAGCAGGGCGAGTGCGGCCACGGTCCGGAACCCGACCAGGGACCGCACCACGAGCCAGCCCCGACGCCACGGACCGGGGCCGGCTGCGACAGCACCGCTGCCCGACTCCGGCATGTGAGGGAGGGTAGTCCCGAGAACGGTCGCAGCGTGCTGCGCGCTGGAAGCCCCTGACGGCGGCGTACCCAGTTCGGGGGAAGGGTCCCCGAGCGCCATGGCCCGTTCCGGCCACGCGGGAGTAGCCGCCTCGGGGGATCTTCGACCCGTGGGAGCAAAGAACGCGCCGATGGCCTGTCGCGGCTCCCCACGCGGCCCGACGATGGGTTCCATGACGGACCTGGGTGGGGAGCCGACCATGGCGTCGCGCCTGGTGGTCGTCGGGCTCGCGGTGCTGGTGGTCGTCGTCGGCAGCTTCTGGCTGTGGACGGTGCTCCACGGCGTGCTCGTGGCAGGCGTCCCGTCCTGGGTCGTCGGGCTGCTCCTCGTCGGGCTCGTCGTCGCGCTCGCCGCGTCGATCGACCGCGTGCACCACCAGGGGAAGTGAGCAAGGCACAATCGCGGGCATGGTCCTCGGGAGACTGTCCGCGTTCGTCCTCATGCTCGTCGCGACCCTCGTGGTCAGCGGCCTGCCGGCCCACGCCGCCGATCCGCTCGCGACGACGCTGACCGTCGACAGCCCTGCTGCTTTCGCAGACCAGGAGGTGCCGGTCTCGGTCGAGCTCGTCGCCGAGGACGCGACGCCGGTCGTCGGGGCCGCGGTCCACCTCGAGCGCCGGGTCGACGGGACGTGGTCCGAGGTCGCGCTGCTGGTCACCGACGACGCGGGCCGCGCCGAGGTCCTCCAGCCACTCGCACGCGACGCGGCCGACAACGCCTTCCGGGCGCGCTTCGAGGGCGACGCGACGTACGCCGCCGCGCGGTCCGGCCGCCACGACGCACCGATGGAGCGGCGCAACGGTGTCGTCACCGTCGGTGGTCCGGGGAAGGTCGTCGACGAGCAGACCGTCGAGCTCCGGCTGCGGTGGCGGACCGGCAACGGCACCCCGGTCAGCGGCCGGGTGCTGCTCCAGCGCCGGCTGCCGGGCGGCGACTGGAAGAAGTACCGCCGGCTCCGTACGGACGACGAGGGGTCCGCGGTCCTCGAGATCAGGCCCCGGACCGACACGCGGTGGCGGGTCAAGGCGCCCCGGCTCGACTGGGTGAGGGCCGACCGGAGCCGCGTCCACCGGGTCGACAACCTGCCCCCCGGTACGCCGGTGACGCTGCCGCGGGCCGCCCCACGGCCGGCGATCAGCCTGCCCGACCAGCCCCACGCGAAGGGGGAGGGGGCCAACCCGACGGTCTCGACGATCCCGAACGCGATGTGGCGCCAGATGACCGGACGCTCCTGGCACCGGGGCTGCCCGGTCGGCCGCAGCGGGCTGCGCCTGCTGCGCATCAACTACTGGTCCTACGACGGCTACCGCCACCGGGGCGAGGTCGTCGCTCGCACCGACGCGATCGACAACATCCGCGGCGCCCTCACCGCGATGTATCGCCGCGAGCTGCCGCTGCGCTCGCTCTACCGCGTCGACCGGTTCGGCTGGTCGAGCCGGCTCGACGGTGCCGACGACTACAAGTCGATGCGCTCGGGCAACACCTCGGCCTTCAACTGCCGTAGCGTCGTCGGGCGACCCGGCGTCCGCTCGCCCCACGCCTACGGCCGCGCGTTCGACGTCAACACGTGGGAGAACCCCTATCACTCCTCGCACGGCTGGACCCCGAACGGCTGGTGGCCCAGCCGCAGCCACGCGCGGGTCGCCTGGCGCTCACGCCAGCACGTCGTCGTCCGGATCATGCTCAACCACGGCTTCCGCTGGACCTACGGCACCGAGGACTCCCAGCACTTCGACGTCCCGGCCCCGTCGGGTCGCGTGGCCCGGGTCCCGGCCGCCGCCTGCGGTGACGAGGTCTGCGACTAGATGGCCGCGGGCTGCGTCTTCTGCCGGATCGTCGCCGGCGACCTCGAGGCCGACCGGGTGCTGGAGGACGACGACTTCGTCGGATTCCTCGACACCCGGCCGGTCTTCAAGGGACACGTCCTCCTCGTGCCGCGCGACCACGTCGAGACGCTGCCCGACCTCCCGGCCGCGCTCCGCGACCCGTTCCTGGCCCACGCCCAGCGGCTCGCGGTCGCCGTCAAGGTCGCCCTCGGCGCCCAGGGCAGCTTCGTGGCGATGAACAACACGGTCAGCCAGTCGGTGCCCCACCTCCACCTCCACGTGGTGCCGCGGACGAAGGGCGACGGGCTGCGCGGCTTCTTCTGGCCGCGCACGACCTACGCCGCCGGCGAGGCTGCCGACCACGCAGCCCGGCTCCGGGCCGCATTGGGCGACGCATGAGCAGGTCGCCTACCGTGTGCGGCATGACTCGGACCTCCCGCATCCTCACCGCCGCCCTCGCCTCTGCCGCGCTGGCCCTGACCGGCTGCTCCGGCTCGGACGGCTCCGGGAGCTCCGACGGCGGCAACGGTGACCGAGGCGGCTCGGCCAACGAGTTCACCGCCGCCGGCGTCAGCTTCGAGGCGCCCGACGGCTGGGAGGCCCTCGACGCGAAGGACGCCGACGTCTCCGGCGAGAACACCGCCGACGTCGCCGAGGGACTCGGCCTCACGGCCGAAGAGCTCCAGCGGACCATCGCTGCGGTCGACCTCTTCGTCGTCGACGGCGACGGGCCGCAGGACGGCTTCCTCTCCAACATCAACGTCCTCCAGCAGGACGGCCAGCTGCCCGACGACAAGGTCATCGAGCAGCAGTTCTCCCAGATGGGCGCGACCGTCAACGACGTGAGCCACCCCGACGCCGGCATCGACGACGTCACGGCCGTGGACTACTCGCTCCAGGTCGAGCCCAACCTCGTCGAGGGCATCTCCTACCTCGTGCCGCTCGGCGACCAGGTCGTCACCATCACCGTGAGCACCCCCGACCGGGCAGAGAGCGCCGACATCGGCGAGGCGGTCCTGGCCTCGCTCACCGAGGCGGGCTGAGCCACCCCGGTCCCCCCGCGACCGGTCGCCGTCCTAGAGTGACCGGTCGGACGCACCCCGAGCACGACAGGAGTCATCAGCATGGGTCGGTACGACGGACGGATCGCCCTCGTCACCGGAGCCGCACGCGGCATCGGCTACGCCATCGCCCAGCGCTTCGCGCAGGAGGGTGCCCGGGTCGCGGTCGTCGACCTCGACCCCGAGGCCGCGAAGAAGGCCGCCGCGGCGCTGCCCGGCGCCGACCACCCGCGCACCAGCCACCTCGGCATCGGCTGCGACGTCAGCGACTCGGCCGCGGTCGAGGCGGCCGTGGAGAAGGTGGTCTCCGACCTCGGCGGGATCCACGTGCTGGTCAACAACGCCGGCATCACCCGCGACAACCTGCTGTTCAAGATGACCGACGAGGACTGGGACCTCGTGATGAACGTCCACCTCAAGGGCGCCTTCCTCATGACCCGGGCGGCCCAGAAGCACTTCGTCGCCCAGAAGTTCGGCAAGATCCTCAACCTCTCGAGCGTCTCCGCGCTCGGCAACCGCGGCCAGGCCAACTACTCGGCCGCGAAGATGGGCATCCAGGGCTTCACCCGCACCCTCGGGATCGAGCTCGGTCCCTTCGGCGTCAACGCCAACGCGATCGCGCCCGGCTTCATCGCCACCGACATGACCGACGCGACCGCCGCGCGGCTCGGCCTGCCCGTCGAGGAGTTCCGCAAGCTGAGCGGCGAGTCGAACCCGGTCCGCCGCGTCGGCTACCCCGAGGACATCGCGGCCACCGCCGCCTTCCTCTGCAGCGACGAGGCGTCCTACATCACCGGCCAGACGCTCTACGTCGACGGCGGCGCGACCCTCGACTGACCCGGGTCGGCCCGCAAAGTCGACCGATCTACTCTAGATAGCCGCCCTCGTCCGGGCGCGCCTGCCCGCGCGCCGCGCGGCGACCACGCACACTGAACCCGCACCACCCCCGAACGAACGGAGCACGTCCCGTGCGACGACTGCGCCCCCACGCCACCCTGCTCGCCACCGGCCTTCTCGCTGCCAGCCTGGTGCTGGCCGGCTGTGGGGGCGACGAGGAGCCCGCCCCCGAGACCGGCCCCGAGGGCCAGGAGATCGCCGGCGGCTCGCAGTTCGACCAGACGTGGCCGCTGACCGGCCTCGACGTCGAGGGTGACGACTCCTCCGCGCAGACGCACCCGGTGATGGTGACCAAGATCGACAACACCTCGAGCAGCGCCCCGCAGCTCGGGCTGGGCTCGGCCGACATGGTCGTCGAGGAGCTGGTCGAGGGCGGCACCACCCGCCTGGCGGCCTTCTTCTACTCCGAGATCCCCGGGACCGTCGGTCCGGTCCGTTCGATGCGCGCCAGCGACATCGGCATCGTGTCGCCCGTCGACGCGCAGGTCGTGACCAGTGGTGCTGCCCCCGTGACGATCAAGCGGATCCAGGGCGCGGGCATCAAGTTCTTCGGCGAGGGCGCGGCCGGGTTCTCCCGCGCCGGCGACCGCTCGGCGCCCTACAACCTAATGGCCAACCTCACCGACCTGCTGGACGCGCAGAAGCCGGGGGAGGAGGCGCGTCCCGACGACTACCTGCCGTGGGGCGACGAGGCCGACCTGCCGAAGGGCAAGAAGGCGACCTCGGTCGACGCCAGCTTCGGCAACCACGTGACCTCGTGGGCCTACCGCGACGGCGGCTACGTCAACGACAACTCGTTCGCCGCCCCCGACGACCAGTTCCCGACCGACACCGTGCTGGTGCTCCGGGTCGAGGTCGGCGACGCCGGCTACACCGACCCGGCCGGCAACCCCGTCCCCGAGACGAAGTTCGACGGCACGGGTGAGGCGCTGATCTTCCACGGCGGCAAGGTCGTGAAGGGGAGCTGGGAGAAGAACGGCCTGGAGGACACCATCAGCCTGTCCACGAAGAAGGGCAAGCTCACCGTCCCGGCCGGCCACACCTGGATCGAGCTGGTCCCGCGCGCGGCCGGCAACGTCACCTGGAGGTGACCCTCCGCCCCACGCCGCGTCAGGACGTGGGGCCGTCGTCGCCCTGCTCGGCGAGGGCCTGGAAGCCGGCGAGGATGAAGGTGATGGCGGCCTCGACCCGGGCGGCGGCGGTCTCGGGGTCGTCGGCGGTCGACACGGCCTCGCCGGCCGACGACATGGCGCCGAAGAAGATCCGGGCGAAGGTCTCGACCATCGGCTCGTCGAGCTCCCACGAACCGGCCTCGAGGACCGAGTCGACGATGTCGTAGACGTGGGTGTAGGCCGAGCGCTCCTCCTGCTCGCGGTAGCGCGCGTAGCCGAGGACCGCCGGCCCCTCCAGGATCACGATCCGGCGGTAGGCCGGCTGCTGGACGACGACGAGGAACTGGCGCAGGCCGGCGATCGCCTTGTCCCACGGGTCCTGGTGTCCCTTGAGGGACTCCTGGATCGTCCGCGACGCCTCGCCCTCGACCTTCTCGAAGACCGCCTCGAAGAGGGCCTGCTTGCCGCTGAAGTGGTGGTAGAGCGCGCCCTTGGTGACCTCCGCGCCCGCGACGATCTGGTCGAGGGAGGCGGCGGAGTAGCCGTGCTCGGTGAAGAGCTCCTCGCCCATCTCGATGAGGGCTCGTCGTGTCGCCTGGGAGTACTGCTGCCGCCGCGAGGGCACGCGGGGCACCAGCTTGGACACGCTCGCCTTGGTCATCCGGCTGAGTGTAGGGCGTCACAGGTGATCGGGAACACGCTCGCGACTCTTTGCATACTCAGAGTATGTCTCCGTACTCTGAGTACGTACCGACGGTATGTTGCTGTTGGAACCACCTGAGGAGCAGACCATGACTCAGCACATGACCTCGACCGCCCCGACGTCCCCCATTTCCCGCTCGCGGGGAGAGATCCTCCGCGACGTGTCCGACGCCGCCGACCGGCGCCGCGACGGCGCCCTCCCGCTGGACGTCGACGGCGTGGCCGCCGCGTTCCGCGACGAGCTCGACCTGCTCGGTGCCCTCCAGCTGCGCTGGCACACCCGCCTCGCCGGTCGCATCGACCGCGAGCTCGCCCACCAGCCGCTCGACCTCGAGGCAGCCGTCGTGTCCGCGTGGCACGCGACCGCCGACGAGCTGCCCGGCATCCGTGCGGTCGTCGACCGCCACCGGGACCACCCCCTCGACGACGCCATGGCCCGCGCCATGGCGACCGCCACCCGCAAGGAGCGGACGTGGCTGGCCGTGATGGCCGGCCAGTCCGGGCTCGCCGACCCCCGCGCCCACGTCGTGGGGGAGGCCATCGAGGAGAAGGCGCGGGCCACCCACCGTCCGCGTCCCACCTCCCACCGGGACGAGCCGAAGAGCCTCGTCTCCCGGATCCGGGCGGCCCTCGCCGCCTGATCCACCCGACACCGCCCAGACCAGGCAGCCCCGCCCGACGCACCTCCCTGCACCGGCCACCTCCCTCCCGGCCGGTGCGCATCCCACCCGCGTCGGGCGGGGCTGTCGCATGATGGACCCGTGACCAGCGACGCGAGACCCCGGGCCGGGATGCTGCTCGTCGCCACGCGTGCGCTGATCGATCCCAACTTCGCCGAGACCGTCGTGCTGCTGCTCGACGTCGACGACGACGGCGCCCTCGGGGTCGTGCTCAACCGGCCGACGCCGGTCGCCGTGAGCGAGGTGCTCGAGGCGTGGCGCGACGTGGTCGCCGAGCCCGAGGTCCTCTTCCAGGGCGGCCCGGTCTCGACCGAGGGGGCGCTCGCGGTCGGCTGGCTGCGTGACGCCGACGACGTCCCGGTCGGCTTCCGCGGCGTCGCCGACCTGCTCGGGGTCGTCGACCTCGACACGCCGGTCGAGCTCGTCGAGGGTTCGTTGTCGGGCATGCGGATCTTCGCCGGCTACGCCGGGTGGGGCGCCGAGCAGCTGGCGGGCGAGATCGAGGAGGGCAGCTGGTACGTCGTCCCGGGCTCGCCGACCGACGTCTTCCGCGACGACTCCACCGGCCTGTGGCGCGACGTCCTGCGCCGCCAGCCCGGCGACCTCGCCTGGCACTCCACGCGACCCGCCGACCCCGAGCTCAACTGAGCTCAACCGACAGTGCCGATGTCTCCGATCGGAGTGGAGGGGGCTTCGGGCCGGTCGCCGGTGACGTAGGCTGGTCCCACCATGAGCACCCTCGGATTCGGCACCGGAACGGACACGATCGAGGACCGTCGTACGGTCCCGACCGACAGTCCAACCGATCCAGGCGACCACGAACGTTTTTCCCACTACGTCGACAAGGACAAGCTCACCGAGGCGATGGTGATGGGCACGCCCGTCATCGCCCTGTGCGGCAAGGTCTGGGTGCCCAGCCGGGCGCCGGAGAAGTTCCCGGTCTGCCCCTCCTGCAAGGAGATCTGGGAGAAGTTCAAGGGCGACGACGGCGACGGGGACGCTGACGAGTGAGTGACCGGCTCGAGCCGGTCCCCCTCTCACCCGCGTGGCCCGACCGCGCTGCGTGGGGGACGGCGCCCTCCCTGCGTGCCTGGCAGACCGCTGCCATGCGCGACTACTTCGAACGCGCTCCCCGCGACTACCTCGCCGTCGCAACCCCGGGGGCCGGCAAGACGACCTTCGCGCTCTCGGTCGCCAGCGAGCTGATCGGGCGGCGCATCGTCGACCGGATCGTCGTCGTCGCGCCGACCGAGCACCTCAAGAACCAGTGGGCCGAGGCCGCCGCCCGGGCCGGCATCCCGATCGACCCGACCTACTCCGCCGGCAAGGGCCGGACCTCCTCCGACTTCGTCGGCGTCGCGGTCACCTACGCCGGGGTCGGGGTCAATCCGCTCGCCATGCGGATCCGCACCGAGCGGTTCAAGACGCTGGTCATCCTCGACGAGGTCCACCACGCCGGCGACGCACTGTCGTGGGGCGAGGGCGTCCGCGAGGCCTTCGAGCCCGCGACCCGCCGACTGGCGCTGACCGGCACGCCGTTCCGCTCCGACGTCAACCCGATCCCGTTCGTGACCTACGCGCCCGACCCCGAGAAGGGAGCCGGCGTCCTCGTCAGCGTCCCCGACTACACCTACGGCTACGCCCACGCGCTGTCCGACCACGTCGTGCGGCCGGTCCTCTTCCTCGCCTACTCCGGCGACATGACCTGGCGCACGCGTGCCGGCGACGAGGTCGCGGCCCGCCTGGGGGAGCCGCTGACCAAGGACCTCACCGCCCAGGCGCTGCGGACGGCACTCGACCCACAGGGGTCGTGGATGCCGTCGGTGCTCGCCGCCGCCGACAAGCGGCTCTCGGAGGTACGCCGCCACGTCCCCGACGCGGGCGGGCTGGTCATCGCCTCCGACCAGGAGTCGGCGCGCGCCTACGCCAAGCTGCTGGCCGACATCTCCGGTGAGAAGCCGGCCGTCGTGCTGTCGGACGAGAAGGCCGCGTCGAAGCGGATCTCCGAGTTCAGCGACAACGACCAGCGGTGGATGGTCGCGGTCCGGATGGTGTCCGAGGGCGTCGACGTCCCCCGGCTCGCCGTCGGGGTGTGGGCGACCACGACCGCGACGCCGCTCTTCTTCGCCCAGGCCGTCGGCCGCTTCGTCCGGGCCCGGGCGAAGGGGGAGACCGCCTCGGTGTTCCTGCCGTCGGTCCCGACGCTGCTCGGCTACGCCTCCGAGCTCGAGGCCCAGCGCGACCACGTCCTCGGCCGCAAGGTCACCGACGAGGACGACATCTTCGCCGCCGAGAACGACCTGCTCGCCCAGGCCAACGCCGGTGACGCCGCCTCCGAGGAGCTCGCGCTGCCCGGCTACCAGGCGCTCGGGTCGGAGGCCCGTTTCGACCACGTCCTCTACGACGGCGCCCAGTTCGGCCACGCCGGCGAGGTCCACGTCGGGTCCGAGGAGGAGATGGACTTCCTCGGCATCCCCGGCCTGCTCGAGCCCGACCAGGTGCGCGAGCTGCTCCACAGCCGCCAGCAGTCGCGGCGTACGGCCCGGGAGCAGCAGTCGGCGGCGTCGGACCCGGTGACCGAGGAGGTCACGACCCACGAGCAGCTCGCGGTGCTGCGCCGCGAGCTCAACGGCCTCGTCGCCGCCTGGCACCACCGGACCGGGCAGCCCCACGGCGCGACCCACTCCCAGCTGCGCAAGGACTGCGGCGGCCCGGCGGCCGCCATCGCCAACGCCGACCAGCTGCGGCTGCGGATCGACCGGCTGCGTGAGTGGGCCGCTCGCCGTACGAGCTGACCACGCGTCGGCCCGGAGATCGCTAGAGTTCGAGGATGGCTGCCGAGACGAGCCAGACCCTCGACCGGGGCATCCGGGTGCTGATGGTGCTGGCCGCCGCGCCGCAGGGGCTGACCGTGACCGCGCTGTCGGAGACGCTCGGCATCAACCGCACGGTCGTCTACCGACTCGTCTCGACGCTCGAGCAGCACTCGCTCGTCCGTCGTGACGGGCAGGGCCGGCTCCACGTCGGCCTCGGCGTCCTCCACCTCGCCACCGCCGTCCAGCCGGTGCTGCGCGACGTCGCGATCCCGGTCCTGCGCCAGCTCGCCGAGCGGGTGGGCTGCACCGCCCACCTCACCGTCGCCGAGGGCGACGAGGCGCTCGCGCTCGCGGTCATCGAGCCGTCGTGGACCGACTTCCACGTCAGCTATCGCGTCGGGGCACGCCACCCGCTGACGAGGGGTGCGGCGGGCAAGGCGATCCTCGTGCTGCGCGAGCCCGACGGGCCGCCCTACGTCGCGACCTCGGGTGAGCTCGAGCCGGGCGCCCGGGGGCTCGCGGCTCCCGTCCGGGGTGTCGGCGGGCTCGAGGCGAGCGTCGGCGTGGTGACCCTGGTCGACATGGACGTCGAGAAGATCGGCCCGCTCGTGGCCGAGGCGGCCGACCGGCTCGCCGACCGGCTCCGCTGACCGCGGACGTCCTCAGGCGGGCCGGATCCCGGGGCCCGGCCGGGCCGCGATCTCGCGCGGCTCTGCGATGTGGTGGCCGTCGTCGCAACGGACCTCGACGTGGACGGGGGAGTCGCAGCCGCGGTGGACGAACTCCACGGGCGGCCCGTCGTCGTCGGCGTACCAGCGATCACCCCACGCGGCGACGGCGACCATGACCGGGAAGAGGCCGAAGCCCTTCTCGGTCAGCCGGTACTCGTGGCGCTCGCGCTGTCCGTCCTCCCGGTAGGGGACACGCCGCAGGATGTCGTGGTCGACGAGCACCGCGAGCCGGTCGGTGAGTACCTGGCGGGGCATCCCGGTGTGGCGGCGCATGTCGTCGAAGCGACGGATGCCGTTGGCGACCTCGCGGATCACCACGAAGGTCCACCGCTCACCGAGGACGCCCATCGCGCGACCGATGGTGCAGTTGTCGGTCGAGAAGGCGAGGGCGGGCGGTGTGGCCATCCGCACATGCTAGGTCTGGTTGACAGACTCAGGCAAGGACGCGATGCTCGATCCATGACGCAGACCCAGCCCTTCCGCACCGAGTCGCGCACCCACGAGTGGGCCGTGCCCGGGCAGGGGGACCTCGCCTCGCTGGCCGGGTCCGACGGGCTCGCGCAGCTCCACGCCATCCGTGAGGGCACGCTCCCGCCGCCGCCGATCATGGCGACGCTCGGCGTCACCGACCTGCGTGCCGAGCGCGGTCGGGTGGTCGTGGAGATGCCGGCCGCGGAGTTCCACTACAACCCGCTCGGCGGCGTCCACGGCGGCGTGATCTCCACGCTGCTCGACACGGCGGCCGCCTGCGCCGTCCACTCGACGCTGGCCGTGGGGGAGGCCTACACCTCGCTCGACCTCACCGTGAAGTTCCTGCGCCCGGTCACCGTCGACTCGGGGCTGCTCACCTGCGAGGGAACCCTCCTCCAGCGCGGCCGGCGTACGGCGCTGGCCCAGGCCCAGCTCACCGACGAGCGCGGCAAGCTCGTCGCCCACGCCACCTCCTCCTGCATGATCTTCCCGCCAGCCTCGGCTCCCTAGCTCAGGGCGAGGGGGAGGACCCGGTAGGGGACCTGGGTGGCGAGGGCGATGACGGTGGAGGAGCGGACGATCGCCTCGTCGGCGAGCACCCGGTCGATGACGCGCTGGAGGTCGGCGTTGGAGCGGGCGACGACCCGCGCCCACATGTCGCCGCTGCCGGTGATGGTGAAGACCTCGAGCACCTCGGGGATCCGTTCGAGGTGTCGTGCGACGGTGTCGTGACCGGCGCCCTGTCGGATCTCCAGCGTCAGGAACGCGGTCACCGGATAGCCGAGTGCCTCGGTCGAGAGCTCCGGACCGAAGCCGGTGATGACGCCGGTCGCGAGCAGCTTGTCGAGGCGGGCCTGCACGGTGCCGCGCGCGACGCCGAGCTGTCGTGACGCCTCCAGCACGCCGATGCGGGGCTCGTGTGCGAAGAGCTCGAGCAATCTGCCGTCCAGGTCATCCATGGTGTCTCCGAGAGTGTGCAAGTTGTGCAGCGTTTCGTCGTACTGTTGCACAGAATGACGTATCTCGACAGGCTGCAGGCATGACTGACTCGACGTTGACCGTGCTCACCCACGAAGAGGAGCAGGCGGGGCTGACCCTCGACCAGCTCAAGCAGCTCGTCGGCCTCGTCGAGTACGACGCCACCAACGACCCCTTCCCGGTCGTCGCCCAGGACGCCGTCTGCTTCGTCGTCGGCAACGCCACCCAGACCGCGACCTTCTACCAGCTCGCCCTGGGCATGGAGCTCGAGGCCTACCGCGGCCCCGAGAACGGCCACCGCGACTCCAAGTCCTACGTCCTGCGCTCGGGCTCGGCGCGCTTCGTCTTCACCGGCGGCGTGACGCCGGACAGCCCGGTCCTCGACCACCACCGCAAGCACGGCGACGGCGTGGTCGACCTCGCGATCGAGGTCGCCGACGTCGACCAGTGCATCGAGCACGCCCGCGCCCAGGGAGCGACCGTCCTGGTCGAGCCCCACGACGAGTCCGACGAGCACGGCACGGTGCGGACCGCCGCGATCGCGACCTACGGCGAGACCCGCCACACCCTGGTCGACCGGTCGAACTACGACGGCCCCTACCTCCCGGGCTACGTCGTGGCCCAGACCCGGGTGACCCGGCCCGAGGGCCACCCGAAGCGGCTCTTCCAGGCCGTCGACCACTGCGTTGGCAACGTCGAGCTCGGCCGGATGGACGAGTGGGTGTCGTTCTACAACCGCGTCCTCGGCTTCACCAACATGGCCGAGTTCATCGGCGACGACATCGCGACCGACTACTCCGCGCTGATGTCGAAGGTCGTCGCCTCCGGCAACCACCGCGTGAAGTTCCCGCTCAACGAGCCGGCCGTGGCGAAGAAGAAGTCCCAGATCGACGAGTACCTCGAGTTCTACGACGGTGCCGGCTGCCAGCACATCGCGCTCGCGACCAACGACATCCTCACGACCGTCGACGTCCTGCGCGGCAACGGCATCGAGTTCCTCGAGACCCCCGACTCCTACTACGACGACCCGGCGCTGCGCGCCCGGATCGGTGACGTCCGGGTGCCGATCGAGGAGCTGAAGAAGCGCAAGATCCTCGTCGACCGCGACGAGGACGGCTACCTCCTCCAGATCTTCACCAAGCCGATGGGCGACCGGCCGACGGTGTTCTACGAGTTCATCGAGCGCCACGGCTCCCTGGGCTTCGGCAAGGGCAACTTCAAGGCGCTCTTCGAGGCGATCGAGCGCGAGCAGGACCGCCGCGGCAACCTCTGATCCCTCCGCTCCTCCTGCACACCCCCGGTCGGTCACCGACCGGGGGTGTGCCGTATCCGAGACTCCGCCTTGTTGGTCTGGACCGGCTGTGGGTCCATGGAGACAGCGCAGGATCTTCCTGACGAGGCAACGGGGGTTGCAGTGGGCATGTGGGCACGAGTTCTCGGGTACGCCGCGGGCGTGCTCGGTGCCGCGTGCCTCTGGCTGCTCCTCGGCAGCTCCCCGGCCGCTGCCGACGAGGCTCCCGTTCCCGCGGACCGCGACGCGGTCGGCCAGCTCGCCGGCACCCTCGCCGACACCACCCGCACGGCCGTCGACACCGTCGCCCGGCCCGTGCGCAACGCTGCTCCCGAGGCCGTGAAGCCCGTCGTCGACGCGGCCACCGACACGGCGACCACCACCGTCGACCGGGCCGCCACCACCGTCGGGCAGGTCGTCGACCAGCCCGTCGCCCGGACCGTCCGCGACACCGTCGAGGCCGTCGCCGGCCACACCGATGCTCCCGCCGACCCGGCGCCGGAGCCGGCCCCCCACCAGGCCCAGCCCCCCACGCAGCAGGTCGAGCACCAGCTCCCTGCCAGGGCCGTGGAACGGGTGCGGCACCGACCGCGGACCGACCACCGGACGGCTCCGGCCGTCACGGTCGGGTCCGCCGTCGGACCCACCGTGGGGCTGGCGACGGCGCCGTCGGCGAGCGGCTCCGGGTCGCTCACGTCCGAGTCGGCCGCCCGGGCGCCGGCGCTCCACCTCGACGACGTGGCCCCGTCCGACACCGCCAGCCCCTCGGGCAGCGGCGGTGCGGGTGCCGCCGCCGACGCGGTCGACCGCGTCGTACTCACGGCGCCGGTGGGCGTCGCCGTCCCGGCTGCGGCACGCAGTCGAGTTGTGCTGTCACCGGCCTCGTCGCCGGGATTCTCACCTGACTGAGCTGGTCGTCGTCGATCCCCAGCGACCGTCCGGTCGCTGACGACCCCAGACCCTTCAGGAGAGAACCATGAACGCGGCACTGCGCCGTGGCGTGGTGAGCGGGCTCTTCGCCGGAGGATTCGTCCTCCTCGGCGTCGCCACCGCCACCTCTGCCTCGGCAGACACGGGAGACCAGGGCCTCGCAGTCCTCGGCTCCACCGACGGAGCCGGAGGAATCGGCTCCGGCAACCAGACGGACCTGGACCTCGAGGCGCCCGTACGGGCGGTCGGCAACCAGGTCACCGCACTGGGCAGGCACAACCAGAACCACTCCACGACCGCCGGTGCGCCGGCGGCCCCAGCACCCCGTCCCGCAGCAGCACCGGACGACACCTCCGGTGAGGACGGCGTGCTGTCCGGCAACCAGACGACCGTGTCGGCCTGCGCGCCGGTCACCGCGGACGGCAACCAGGTCACCCTCGTCGGTGACGGCAACCAGGGCTCGTCGGGCGGCTCCCGTGATGCCTGTGAGTCCGTCACCGTCGGGGACGCCGGCGCGACGTCAGGCGAGGACGGCGTCGGTTCCGGCAACCAGACGTCGATCGACATCTGCGTGCCGGTCACCGTCTCCGGCAACCAGGTGACCGGCGTCGGCGACGACAACCGCGCCTCGTCCGGAGGATCAGGAGCGACGTGCGGCGCGAAGGAGCGTGCGCCCGGCGAGACCTCCGGTGAGGACGGCCTCGTCTCGGGGAACCAGACCTCGCTCGACGTCTGCGTGCCCGTCACCGCGACGGGCAACCAGCTCACGGTCGTCGGCGACGACAACCAGTCGTCGTCGTCCGGGAGCGGGTCGTCGTGCGGCGAGGACGCGGCCGACGGCGGTACGCCGGGCGACACGTCCGGTGAGGGTGGTGTCGGGTCGGGCAACCAGACCGTGCTCGACCCGATGGTCCCGGTCGACGCGACGGGCAACCAGGTGACCGTGATCGGTGACGGCAACGCCAACGACTCGTCTTCGGGGGGCGAGGGCGATGGGACCGGCGGATCGGGGACCGGTGACACGTCCGGTGAGGGTGGTGTCGGGTCGGGCAACCAGACCGTGCTCGACCCGACGGTGCCGGTCGATGTCATCGGCAACCAGGTGACCGTGATCGGTGACGGCAACACCAACGACTCGACGTCCTCGGGCGGCGAAGGTGACGGGACCGGCGGATCGGGGACCGGTGACACGTCCGGCGAGGACGGTGTCGGGTCGGGAAACCAGACCGTGGTCGACCCGACGGTGCCGGTCGACGTCATCGGCGACCAGATCACCGTGATCGGTGACGGCAACGCCAACGACTCGACCGACGAAGGTCCGGGTCAGGACCCGGGGGACGGCGACGACGGTGACGACGGTGACGGCGACGGCCCGGGTGATGGCCCGGGCGGACAGGACGGCGGTGACGACTCTCCGGGCGACACCGACGTCCTGCCGGGCCAGGTGCGAGCCGGGGCCCTCGTGGCCGCGCCCCGCGCACCGACGGCGGTGTCCGCCGGCCTCCGGGCCGCGAGCCCGGCGGCGCCCGCGTCGTGGCCCGCGGGTCCGCTGCTGATGCTGCTGCTGGGTGCGCTCTGCGTGGCCCTGGCGGGGAGGAGGTCCTGGGTCACCCGCACCTGAGCGCTGACCACTGCTTCCCGCGGCTCCCGCTGCCCCCCAGCACCGCGCGCCGCGCCCGCTCCCCCCTGGGCGTGGCGCTGCGGGGGCCGAGGGTTGGTCGCCGGTCCGGTCCGCCGCAGCCGCGTCGGCCGGGCCGGACCGGCCCTGCCCCGTGACGTGCCCGGCTCCCTCCGGGGCACGTCGCGGGGTCAGGAGCGGTAGGGCGCCCCGACGGAGGCGTCGTCGCGCACCACGACGGTGCCGGCGGCACGGTCGTGGATCGTCTGGCGACGCACGCCCAGCGCGCACAGCGGGTCGGCGAGGCTGAACACCAATACCGCCAGCCACGCCACCACCGCGACCGCCAGCGACCCGCCGACGAAGACCGCGACCTGCAGCAGCTGGACGAGCAGGAACTGCACGGCGAGCCGTCGGGCGATGACCGACCAGCCGAGTCGCCCGTCCTCGGTCCGCGGCCGTACCCGCAGCCCGAGCGCCATCTTGCCGGGCGTCCGGCCACGCCAGCGGAGGAAGAGGGCGTGGTAGACCAGCACGACCACGGCCGGGGCGACGATGAGCAGCACCCAGTGGTCGGCATAGCCGGTCGTCCACAACGCGAAGAAGTCGCCCGGCGACACGGTCTCGCCGGCCTCGATCCGGCGCATCAGGTCCTCCTGCTGCGCCAGCATCTCCCGCTGGACGGAGATCTGCGCAGGCAGCGTGAACGGCAGCGCGGCGATCACGCCCACGATGCTGTCGAGCACGAACGCGGCCACGCGCCGCCACCATCCGGCCAGCTCCTGGCCGTCCGGTGTCGCCGGACCGACCCGGCCCGCGGCGTACGGAGCCGGCGCGCCGCCGGCGACGTGGTCGGTCCACGCGGAGCCGTCCCACCAGCGCACGACCCCGGACCCGGGCGATGCGCCGGGGTCGGCGTACCACCCGGCCGCCGGACCCCCGCCCGCGTCACTCACCGAGCGGCGCGCCGTCGCAGCAGTTGGCCTTCATGTGGCAGTGCGGACACAGCCACCGGGTGGAGATCGGGTCGAACTCCCGACCGCAGTAGTCGCACGGCATGGCCGGAACCGTACGCCGTCCGGTGGCCCCGCCCGCAGAGGCGCGACGACGTCGGGCGGACCGACCGCCGGCTCAGGTCAGGTCGCCGACGAGCTCGTCCTCGGCCTGCTCGGTCGCGGACGGGGCCGCTGCGGGTCGGAGGTGACGAGCGCCCAGCGCGAGCACCAGCACCGCCACCGCCACGCAGCCGGCGCCCATCCAGAAGGGGACGTGTGCGGAGTACTCCTCGCCGAGCCGGCCGGCGGCCCAGGGGGCGACCGCCCCGCCGGAGAACCGGACGAAGGAGTAGGCCGCCGACGCGACCGGCCGCTCGACCGGGGCCGCACCCATGACGGCCTCGGTGATGACGGTGTTGACCACGCCGAGGAACGCGCCCGCGACGACGACGCCGACGACGAGCGCGGCCCGGTGGTCGGTCAGCAGAGCCATCATCACGAGGTCGAGGGTGAAGAGCGTGAGGGCGCCGAGCAGGGTCGGCACCGCGCCGAAGCGACGCTGGAGGAGCGGCGCCGCCCAGACCGACGTGAACGCCAGGAGCAGGCCCCAGCCGAAGAACACCAGCCCGACCTGATGGGCGCTCATGTCCAGCGGGAAGGGGGTGAAGGCGAGCAAGGTGAAGAAGCCCATGTTGTAGAACAGCGCGGTCACGGCGAGCACGAGCAGTCCCCGGTGGCGCAGCGCGCGGAAGGGGTCGGCGAGGCTGGTCCGCCGCGGCGCCGGGGGCGTGGCCGGCAGCAGGACGGCGGTCGCGACCAGGGCGACGGCCATCAGCACGGACACGCCGAGGAACGGTGCCCGCCACGAGACCGAGCCGAGCGCGCCACCGAGCAACGGCCCGGTCGCGATGCCGAGTCCCAGGGCCGCCTCGAAGAGGATGATCGCGCGGGCCGTGCCGCCGCGGGCGGCCATCACGATGGTCGACAGCGCAGTGGCGATGAAGAGGGCGTTGCCGAGGCCCCACCCGGCGCGGAAGCCGACGATCGCGCCGATCGAGTCGGAGAGCCCCGCCAGCGCCGAGAAGACGATGATCAGGGCCAGCCCCGCCATCAGCGTGCGCTTGGCGCCCAGCCGGCTCGACACGACGCCGGTGACCAGCATCGCCACGCCCATCACCGCCATGTAGCTGGTGAACAGCAGGGACACCTGGCTGGGCGACGCGCCGAGCTGGTCGGCGATCGGCTTGAGGATCGGGTCGACCAGGCCGATGCCCATGAAGGCGATGACGCAGGCGAACGCCACAGCCCACACGGCGCGTGGTTGGTCGAGGAAGCGGCGGAGCGAGCTGGTCGGGGCGGACGTGGAGGTCAACGGGGTCCTTCCTGGGGTGGGTCGAGGACGTCGCGCAGGACGGCCACGGCGGCGGCGACATCGGCGGGGGAGCGGTCGTGGGCGGCCAGCCGGTCGGCGACGGCCCGGCCGTGCGTGCGGCGTACGGCGGCGAGGTGGGCGCGGCCCGCGTCGGTGAGGCCGACCCGGAGCACGCGCGCGTCGCGCGGGTCCTGGGTCTTGGTCACCCAGCCGAGGTCGACGAGCGTGGTGACGGTGCCCGACATCGTCGGCTGGGAGCAGCTGTCGGCGGCGGCGAGCTCGGAGACGCCGCGCGGGCCGTGCTGGTCGAGCAACGAGAGCACGCGGACGCCAGCGGGTTGGTCGAGGTCGCGGCGTACGGCGCGGACCAGCCGTGCGGCCAGCACCACCAGCTCGCTGCCCAGCTCCTCGAGGTCGTCGTCGCTCACGTCCTCCCACGTTACATAGGGACCCTATGGAAATCCAGTCGCGTCGCTCCCGTCGACCGGTGGCCGGTCGGGCAGGATGAGCCCATGCCGACCTATGTCGCGTTCCTGCGCGCGATCAACCTGGGGGCGACCCGGAAGTTCCCGAAGGACGCGATCGTGGCCGCGACCGAGAGGGCCGGAGGGACCGATGTGGCCACCCACATCAACACCGGCAACGTGCTGCTGACCAGCACCCGTCGCTCACGCGCCAAGGTCGAGGCGGACCTCGAGGCCGCCTACGAGGCCGACCGCGGGTTCGCCGTCCCGACGATCGTTCTGACGCCGTCCGAGCTGGTGCAGGTCGCCGACGACGCCGACGAGCTCGGCGCCGACCTCGCCGAGGGCGGCCGCCACTACGTCTCGCTGCTCAAGCAGGAGCCGAGCGCCGCCGGCCGCAGGGTCATCGAGGCCGGCGGTGGTGAGGGTGAGCGCGCCGTCGTGCGCGGGCGCGCCGTCCACCTGCTCGTCGACGGCGACTACCACACCGCGGGACTCACGAACGCCGAGGTCGAGAAGGCGCTCGGCGTCGCGACCAACCGCAACGCGACCGTCATCCGGGCCGTCGCCGCGAAGTGGTGCGGCCGGTGAACGGCCAGGTCCCCGAGGGCTGGTACGCCGACCCGCAGGACCAGACGCCCGGTGCCGAGCGCTGGTGGAACGGCTACTCGTGGACGGCCCATACGCGCCAGCGGCCCGCCGACCCGGCACCGCCTCCTGTGGAGGAGCCGGTGTGGGGCGCCGCGCCCGCGTCGTACGCCGCCGAGCCGACCGCCCCGACGGCGCCGGCCACGACCACCCCGACCGCGCTCCCCGACGGCACGCCGCTGGCGCCGCTCGGCCAGCGCCTCGGCGCCTACGCCATCGACGTCGTGCTGGTCTGGTTCGTCGCGTCGGTCCTGCTGGGCTTCCTGGCCGGTGCCCGGCTGCTCGTCGAGGAGCTCGCCGGCCTCGACGCCTTCGGCCTGTTCAGCTTCCCGCTCCGGCCGCTCGTCATCGGCGGCCTCTGGCTCGGCTACCAGTGGCTGGTGCTCACCCGCCCGATGCCGAGCCTCGGCAAGCGCATGCTCGGCCTGGGGGTACGCCGCCTCGAGCCGTCCCCCGGGGCGCCGGCCGGCCTCGACTCCTCGACCGCGTTCCGGCGGGCGCTCGCCGGGGGCGGCGGCGTCCTCTTCGTGATGTTCCCGGGTTCGCAGCTGTTCGGGGCTGCGCTCCTCGGGCTCGACGCCTACCGGATGCAGCAGGACCACCTGCGCCGACCGTGGCACGACCAGGTCGCCGGCACCGTGGTGGTCCGGCCGACGGTCACCTGACCGGAGCCGGGTCCTCGGCCGGGGCGCGCTCGAGCGTGCGCACGGCACGCGACCCGAGCGTCGCGAGGCAGATCAGCGCGTAGGCCGCCGCGGCGCCGACGAGGACGGGGCGCAGGCCCAGCCAGGCAGCCAGCGGTCCGACGACGACCTGGCCGACGGGCACGGCGACGAGCGAGCCGAGGGCGTCGTAGGAGAAGGCGCGCGAGAGCTTGTCCTCGGCGATGTTCTCCTGCATCGCGAGGCTCCACCCGACCCCGAAGAGCTCCATCCCGACCCCGGCGACGAAGGCGCCGGTCATCAGCAGCGGCAGGACGGGCTCGAGGCCGAGCATCAGCAGGGGAGCGGCGAACAACGACACCCCCAGCATCCCGGCCCGCAGTGGACGTCGGATGCGCACGCGCATCATGACGAGACCGCCGGCGACCAGCCCGACGGCGAACGCCGAGAGGACGTAGCCCCATCCCACGGCACCGATGGTGTCGAGGGCTCGCGGCGGTCCCAGCGTGTGCCAGGCGCCGGCGATGATCGCGTTGAGGAGCGCGAACGCCAAGACCACCTGCCAGAGCCAGGCCGTGCCCCGGAACAGGCTCCACCCCTCGCGCAGGTCGTGGAGCACGCTGGTGGCGGCCTCGCGGACCGGTGGTGGGATGCGCACCGGCAGGAGCAGCAGCAGGGCGACGAACCACGTGAGGGCGTCGACGGCGAGCGCCCAGCCGGGCCCGACGGTCACCACGAGCGCCGCGGCCGTGGTCGGGCCGACGGCGAGCAGGGCACCGCGGGTCGTGGCGAGCAGGGCGTTGGCGGCCTGGAGCTGGGACCGCGGGACCAGCTGGGGCACCATCCCCTGGGTCGCCGGGAAGTTCGCGGCGTCGGCGGTGCCGTTGACCGCGGCGATCACGGCGAGGTGCCACAGCTCGGCGTGGCCGGTGATCACCAGCGCAGCGGCCGTCCCCTGGGAGATGGCCGACACCCCGTTGGACACCTGGATGACCAGCCGTCGCCCGACCCGGTCGGCGATCACGCCGCCCGCGAGCAGCAGGAGCACCGTCGGGATGCTGCGGGCGGCCAGCACCTGGCCGAGGGCCGTCGCGCTGTCGTCGATCGCCAGCACGGCGAAGGCCAGCGCGACGGGGGCCATCGTCGTCCCCCACAGGTCGACGGCCTGCGAGGCGAAGAACCAGCGGAACCTGCGGTCGCGCAACGGCGCCAGAGCGCCGTCGCGCCAACTCACGAGGGGTCCATCTCGAAGATCGCCGAGGTCATCGCGACCTTGACGGTTCCCTCGGAGCGCGGCGGCCGGGCAGCGCCGTGCAGTCGGTTGGAGCACTGCTTGAGCAGCGCCTTCACCTCCTCGAACACCTCAGGGCTGACCCAGAGCTCGGCGTCGGTGAAGTTGCCGGGCGTCCCGGCGGCGGCCGACGTGCGCCGGACGAGCTCGGCGGCCATGGCCCTCACCCAGGCCTGACGCTCCTCAGGATTGCGGGCGGTGCGGTGCTCCTGGTCCCACGGGTGGCGGTAGCGCTTGGCCACCCCGCCCCGGATCACCTCCTCCGAGGCCACGACGAGCTGGCCCGCCTCGAGCAGCTGGCGGAGGTGATAGCTGGCGTTGGCGTGGGTGAGGTCGAGCTCGCGCGCGACCTCGGCGGCACTCATCTCGGTGCCGGTCAACAGGCTGAGGATCTGCAGCCGCACCGGGTGGGCGGTGGCGCGCAGGGCCTGGGTCGCGTCGTCAGTCATGTCAACCCTCCAAGAACTCTTGGGGAGTATGGCCCGCGCACTGCTCGACTGTCAAAGGGTTGTTGGAGGGTTGCTGGCTAACGTCGGATCCGATGCGCTTCCCACGGGCTAG
>NZ_BAAAJT010000002.1:562869-785187 GCF_039527245.1 Nocardioides aestuarii | reverse complement strand
CGCTTCCCACGGGTTCTAGCCCGTGGGAAGCGCATCGGATCCGACGTTAGCCACCGAGATGCGACCTACTCCCCGGTGAAGCGGGGCCGGCGCTTCTCGCTGAAGGCGCGCATGCCCTCGGCGGCGTCGGCGGTGCGCAGGAGCACGGTCTGACCGGAGCGCTCCCGCTCGAGCGCGGCCTCCAGGCCGGAGAGCGTGGCGGCGTTGACCGCCTTCTTGGTCGCGGCGAAGGCGAGCGGCGGCCCCGCTGCGACCCGGCGTACGACGGCGTCGACGGCGTCGGCGAGGTCGGTGTCGGGGACGACCTGGCCGACGAGCCCGGCGTCGAGCGCGTCGGCGGCCGTCAGCGGCTCGGCGAGCAGCGCCATCCGCATCGCCCGGGCGCGCCCGATCGACGCGGCGACGGTCGCGGTCGACCCGCCGTCGGGCATCAGCCCGATCCGGGTGAAGGCGAGCAGGAAGGTCGCCGACTCCGCCACGACCGCCAGGTCGGCGGCCAGGGCGATCGAGCAGCCGACGCCGGCGGCCACGCCGTTGACCGCGGCCACGACGGGCTTGTCGAGCATCGTGACCGCCCGGACGATCCGGTTGGCCCGGTCGAGCGCGGAGACGTCGAAGTGGTCGATCGCGTCGCCGCCGTCGACCGCGCTGATGTCGGCGCCGGCGCAGAACGCCGAGCCGCTGCCGGTCACGACCACGACGCCGACGTCGTCGTCAGGACCGGCCTGCTCGAGACGCTCGGCGAGCTCGTCGGCGAGGGTGTCGGAGAGGGCGTTGAAGACCTCGGGCCGGTCGATCGTGAGCCGCAGGACCCCGTCGGCGAGGTCGACCAGCAGGTCAGACGACAAGGATCCCGGCCTCCGACATCTCGGCGAGCGCCGCCTCGGTGGACTCCTCCGCCACGCCGGCGCACAGGTCGGTGAGCAGCCGCGTCCCGAAGCCCTCGCGGACGGCGTCGAGTGCTGTCGCGCGCACGCAGTAGTCGGTGGCGATCCCGCAGACGTCGACCTCGGCGACGCCGCGCTCGCGCAGCCAGTCGGTGAGCGACTGCTCCTGGGCGCGGCCCTCGAACCCGGAGTAGGCGGCCTGGTGCTCGCCCTTGAGGAAGATCGCGTCGAAGGGCTGGGGGTCGAGGTTGGGGTGGAAGGCCTCGCCGTCGGTCCCGACCCTGCAGTGCACCGGCCAGGTGTCGCGATAGTCGGGGTCGCGCGACCAGTGGTCGCCCGGGTCGACGTGGTGGTCCTTGGTCGCCACCACGTGGTCGTACGCCGGGGCGCGCGGGTCGAGGCCGCCGTCGGTGCGCCGGGTCCAGTGGCGCAGCAGGTCGCCGATCTCGCTGGCGACCCGCGCCCCGCCGGTCACCGGCAGGGAGCCGCCCTCGCAGAAGTCGTTCTGGACGTCGACGACGATCAGGGCACGCTGGGGGGAGCTGCTCATCGCCCCAACCTAGTCACGAACGGGGCAGCCAGGCGATGACGTCGGGGATCACCGCGTCCCACAGGCCCCACTCGTGGTCGCCCGGTCGGAAGTCGGTGGTGACGTCGATGCCGCGCTCGGCGGCCCGCGCGGCGAGCAGCTCGTTGACCGGCAGCAGCCGATCCTCGTCGGTGCCGCACCCGATGTAGAGCGGCGGGACGGTCGCGGGGTCGACCTGCTCGAGGAGGTGCTGGAGCATCGCCTCCTGCGGCACGGACCCACCGAAGGCGTTCTCGAGGATGTCGCGACGCTCGGGCCGCGACTCGAGCTGGGAGAGGTCGACGGCACCGGACAGGCTGGCGACGCCGGCAAACCGCTCGGGGTGGGTGAGGCCGAGCTTGAGCGCGCCGTAGCCGCCCATCGACAGCCCGGCGACGTAGGTGTCCTCGGGCCGCTGCGAGAGCCGGAACATCTCCGCCACCCGCTGCGGCAGCTCCTCGGAGATCCAGCTCCACCACCGCTGGCCGCGGGGCTCGTCGCTGTAGAAGCTCCGGCCGGCGGCCGGCATCACGACGGCGAGGCCGGCGGCGCGGGCGTGCCGCTCGATCGCGGTGTAGCGCACCCACGCGGTGTGGTCGTCGGAGAGGCCGTGGAGCAGGAACATCACCGGCCAGCCGTGCTCGGGCACCGGGACCGGCGGCACGCCGATCTGGGCGCGCGTGGACTGGGGGAGCACCACGGAGAGGGACGTGCCCATCTCCAGCGACTCGGAGAAGAGGTCGACGTCGAGGAGTGCCATGGGGTCAGCCTTCCATCAGCCTTCGATCCGGGTGGGGATGCAGGGCTCGCCGCGGCTCATCTGCTGGGCGGCCAGCGGGAGCTCGGCCCGGGCGGCGGTGTGGCGGTCGCGGGCGGCGGCCAGCGGCTCGCGGCCGACGACCTCGCCGTCGCGCACGAGCGGCACCAGCAGCGCCCGGTCGTCGCCGTCGTCGGTGGGGGCCTGGCCGATGCCGACGACCTCCGCCTCCGCGACGCCGCCCGGCGTACGCCGCCGCAGGGCGTACTTGCGGCCGCCGACCGAGACCTTGTCGTGGCTCTTCTTCGCGACGGGCGCGAGCCGGCCGTCGGCACCCTCGCGGGCGACGAGCTTGTAGACGAAGCCACAGGTCGGGTGGCCCGACCCGGTCACGAGCTGGGTGCCGACGCCGTAGGCGTCGACGGGCGCGTTGGCGAGCGACGCGATCGCGAACTCGTCGAGGTCGCTGGTGACGACGATGCGGGTTCCGGTGGCGCCGAGGGAGTCGAGCTGAGCACGGACCTGGTGGGCCAGCACGCCGAGGTCGCCGGAGTCGATCCGCACCGCGCCCAGCTCGTCGCCGGCGACCTCGACGCCGAGCCGGACCGCCTCGGCGACGTCGTAGGTGTCGACGAGCAGCGTCGTGCCGCGTCCGAGCGAGTCGACCTGCGCGCGGAAGGCGTCGGCCTCGGAGTCGTGGAGCAGCGTGAAGGAGTGGGCCGACGTGCCGGCGGTGGGGACGCCGTGGCGCTGCCGGGCGGCGAGGTTCGAGCTCGACGCGAAGCCCGCGACGTACGCCGCACGGGCGGCCGCGACGGCCGCCTCCTCGTGGGTGCGTCGCGAGCCCATCTCGATGCAGGGCCGGTCACCGGCGACCAGCGTCATGCGGGAGGCGGCCGAGGCGATCGCGGAGTCGTGGTTGTAGATCGAGAGCAGCACTGTCTCGAGCAGCACCGCCTCCGCGAAGGTCGACTCGACGACCATCAGCGGCGAGTGGGGCAGATAGACCTCCCCCTCGGCATAGCCCCACACGTCGCCGGAGAACCGGTAGGCCGCCAGCCACTCGAGGGTCGGCTCGTCGACGACGCCGCCCTCCCGCAGCACCGCCAGCACCTCGTCGTCGAAGCGGAAGGCCTCGATCGCGTCGAGTGCCCGGTCGACGCCGGCCACCACGCCGTACCTCCGGCCCTCGGGGAGCCGTCGCGGGAAGAGCTCGAAGACAGCCCGGCGATCGGCGGTGCCGGCGGCGAGCGCGGCCTGCAGCATGGTCAGCTCGTAGTGGTCGGTCAGCAGCGCCGAGGAACGAGTCACGCGGGCCACTGTGCCACCATGAGGACGTGTCAGCGCCGAGCCCGGTCGAGGTCGACCCGACGCAGGTCCCCGACGAGATCACCCTGGTGGCCAAGCCGTGGGTGACGATCGTCTGGAACGACCCGGTCAACCTGATGTCCTACGTCACCTACGTCTTCCAGAAGTACTTCGGCTACGACAAGGACAAGGCCGAGCGGCTGATGATGGAGGTGCACCGCGACGGCAAGTCTGCCGTCAGCACCGGGTCGCGCGAGGAGATGGAGCGCGACGTCCAGGCCATGCACGAGTACGGCCTGTGGGCCACGATGGAGAAGCAGAGCTAAGTGTCCGGATTCGCTCGCCACCGCCGCAGCGGCCACGTCATCGCGACCTTCTCCGGCTTCGAGGCCGACCTGCTGCGGTCGCTCGCCGGCCAGCTCGTCGAGCTGCTGCGCAACGAGGCCGCCGTCCCCAGGAACGTCGAGGACACCTTCGAGGCGATGATGGACTTCTCGGGCCCGACCTCCGCGCCGGAGGACCCCGTCCTCGCCCGGCTGTTCCCGACCGCCTACGAGCACGACGACGAGGCCGCCGCCGAGTTCCGCCGCTTCACCGAGGGCGCACTGCGCGACGGCAAGGCCGACGGGGCCGCGACCATCATCGACACCCTCGAGGACGCCGGGCTGCCGCCCGAGCTGACCGAGGACGGGCTGATGATCGACGTCGAGATGGAGGAGCCGGTCGCCGAGGCGTGGCTGCGGTCCTTCACCGACCTCCGCCTCGCGTTGGCCACCCGGCTCGGGGTCGAGGAGGACGACGAGGACCTGTGGGAGGCCATGCCCGACGACGACCCGCGCGTGCAGGCCTACGACATCTACCAGTGGGTGGGCCTGCTCCAGGAGACCCTGGTCGACGCCCTCTCCGAGTGAGGAGCACGAGTGCCGATCCCCGACCACGTCGCCGAGCTGCGCGAGCTCGTGGGACCCATGGAGCTCTGGCTGCCCGGCGTCACCGCCGTCGTACGCCGCGGGGACGACGTGCTCTTCGTCCGACGCGCCGACACGGGGGAGTGGACCCCGGTCACCGGCATCCTCGACCCCGGTGAGGAGGCAGCGGTCGGTGCCGTGCGCGAGGTGCTGGAGGAGACCTGCGTCGTGGCCCGCGCCGACCGGCTCGCCTCGACCTCCGTGGTCGCCGGCGTCACCTACGAGAACGGCGACCGCGCGTCCTACCTCGACCTCTGCTTCGCCTGCACCTACGTCTCGGGCGAGGCGGCGGTCGGCGACGACGAGAGCAGCGACGTGGCCTGGTTCCCCCGCGACGCGCTCCCGCCGATGAGCGACCACATGCGTGCCCGGGTCGACGCCGCCCTCGCCGACGAGGTCGCCGCCCGCTTCTAGCCCGGACGGCATACGTGCTGGTCGCCATGACGACCGGAGCGTATGACGCCCGGCGGAACGTCGAGAAGCCCACATGGTGGCCGTGGTGGGGCGCAAGCCGGGTGGTCCCTACCCTTGGAGGCGTGCTGAGGATCGACCGAGCGACCTACGACGGCATCGTCGCCCACGCGAAGCGGGACCACCCCGACGAGGCGTGTGGCGTGGTGGCGGGTCCCGAGGGTTCCGACCGGCCCGAGCGGTTGGTCGAGATGGTCAACGCCGCGGGCAGCCCGACGTTCTACGAGTTCGACTCCACCGACCTCCTCCACCTCTACAAGGAGATGGACGAGCGCGACGAGGAGCCGGTCGTGATCTACCACTCCCACACCGCCACCGAGGCCTACCCGAGCCGCACCGACATCGGTCTGGCGATGGAGCCGGGAGCCCACTACGTGCTCGTCAGCACACGGGAGCACGGGAATACTGACGGCCCCGTGGAGTTCAGGTCCTACAGGATCGTCGACGGCGAGGTGACCGAGGAAGAGGTCACCGTGACGGAGCCTGACACTGGGCCCGAGACCGACGGTCCTGCCCCCGCAACAGACTGAGTATTGAGGAGCATCCCCATGGCCATCGAGGTCCGGATCCCGACCATCCTGCGCACCTACACCGGCGGCGAGAAGGCCGTCACGGGCAGCGGCGCGAGCCTGGCCGAGCTCATCGACGACCTCGAGGCCAGCCACCCCGGTCTCCGGGAGCGGCTGCTCGAGGACAAGGACGGCAGCGACGACCTGCGCCGCTTCGTCAACGTCTACGTCAACGACGAGGACGTGCGGTTCCTCGGCGGTCTCGAGGCGGAGCTGAGCGACGGCGACCAGGTCGTGGTCCTGCCTGCTGTCGCAGGCGGATGACCCGCTTCGACCACCTCCTCGCCTCGGTCGGCGGTACGCCGCTGGTCGGGCTGCCGAGCCTCTCCCCGGCCCCCGACGTGCGGCTCTGGGCCAAGCTCGAGGACCGCAACCCCACCGGCTCGATCAAGGACCGCCCGGCCCTGAAGATGATCGAGATGGCCGAGAAGGAGGGCCGGATCAAGCCCGGCGACACCCTCCTCGAGCCGACCAGCGGCAACACCGGCATCTCGCTGGCGATGGCCGCGAAGCTCAAGGGCTACCGGCTCGTGTGCGTGATGCCGGAGAACACCTCCGAGGAGCGGCGCCAGCTGCTGCGGATGTGGGGCGCCGAGATCGTCTCGAGCCCGGCCGCAGGCGGCTCCAACGAGGCCGTCCGCGTCGCGAAGGGCATCGCCGCGGAGAACCCCGACTGGGTGATGATGTACCAGTACGGCAACGACGCCAACGCCCTCGCCCACGAGGAGGGCACCGGTCCCGAGCTGCTCGCAGACCTCCCCTCGATCACCCACTTCGTCGCCGGCCTCGGCACCACCGGCACGCTGATGGGCGTCAGCCGGTTCTTCCGTCGCGAGAAGCCCGACGTGCGGATCGTCGCCGCGGAGCCGCGCTACGGCGAGCTTGTCTACGGGCTGCGCAACCTCGACGAGGGCTTCGTCCCCGAGCTCTACGACGCCTCGCTGATCGACAGTCGCTTCTCGGTCGGCCCGCGTGACGCCGTACGCCGGGTGCGCGAGCTGCTGGAGCAGGAGGGCATCTTCGCCGGGATCTCGACCGGCGCGATCCTCCACGCAGCCCTCGCCCAGGCGACCAAGGCCGTGAAGGCCGGGGAAAGCGCGGACATCGCGTTCGTCGTGTGCGACGGTGGCTGGAAATATCTCTCGACCGGCGCCTACGAGGGCACCGTCGACGAGGCCGAGGACCGACTCGAAGGACAGCTCTGGGCATGAGGCAGACCGTGGCAGCCGTCGTCCTGACCCTGGCCGCCACGTTCGTGCCCGGCGTGGCCAACGCCGGCACCACCGAGCCGCCGGTGCCGACGTCGCCGCCCACGGTCACCGGTGACCCCGTCTTCCGCGGCGAGCTGCGCGCCGAGCCCGGCACCTGGGAGCCCGCCGAGGGCCTCACCTTCAGCTATCAGTGGCTGCGTGCGGGCGACCCGATCGACGGGGCGACCGCGCGACGCTACGTCCCCCGGCTCGACGACATCCGGGCTCGGCTCTCGGTGGTCGTCACGGCGACCGACTCCCTGGGTCAGCCGTCCGAGCCGGCGGTCAGCGAGCCGACCACGCGGGTGCGGAAGGCCGAGCTCGAGCTGCTCGAGCGCCCCGGGGTGACCGGCACCCGGCGCTGGACCCGCCGGCTCACTGCCGACACGGGCGACTGGAGGCAGCCGCGCGTGCGCACGTCCTTCCGCTGGCTGCGCGACGGCACGCCGATCGACGGCGCGACCCGTCGCCGCTACCGGCTCGACCACACCGACGTCGGCCACCGGGTCCAGGTCCGGGTCACGGCTCGCAAGGAGGGCTACCGGACCACCACGGCGACCTCGCGCCGTGGCCCGAGGATCGGCCACCTCCGGCCGGTCCGGCGTACGGCGACCTACCGGATCGAGACCCGCGGCCACATCACGGCGCGCATGAAGGTCTTCCGGCGCCAGGTCGCCGAGACCTTCGCCGACCCGCGTGGCTGGCGCTCCGCCGGCGTCGCGTTCCGCCGGGTGTCGCAGGGCGGCGACTTCTCCGTGGTCCTCGCCGAGGCCAGCGAGGTGCCGCGGTTCTCCTCGGTCTGCAGCGCCCAGTGGAGCTGCCGGGTCGGGCGCTACGTGATCATCAACCAGACCCGCTGGAAGCACGCGTCGCCGTCGTGGAACTCCGCGGGGCAGCCGCTGCGCGGCTACCGCCACATGGTGGTCAACCACGAGACCGGCCACTGGCTCGGGCACGCCCACCGCGGCTGCACCGGCCGGGGCGACCTGGCGCCGGTCATGCAGCAGCAGTCGAAGGGCCTCGACGGCTGCCGACACAACCCCTGGCCGCTCGCCTCCGAGCGCTGGTACGACTAGCGCAGGTCGAGCGCGGCGTCACGCCCGAACCGGCTCCCAGGGACCGGGTCGAGGCCGAGCAGCCGGACCACCACGTTGGCGACGTCGCCGTTGCGGACCGGCTGGCGCGCGGCCTGGTAGCGGGTCCGCCGGTGGTCCGGGTCGCGGTAGTCGGGGTTGAGGTCGTAGAGGTCGGCGCCGTCGGCCACCCCGGCCCCCCACGCCACGAAGGGGATCCGGTAGTTCGCTAGCTTCGTGGGGTCGTCGTGGCCATCGCCCCGGCCGCCGTGGTCGGCGGTCACGACCACGGCCGTGTGGCGGCGCAGCGACCGCTTCGACCGGATCGTGCGCAGCACCGTCCCGACCAGCTGGTCGGCGTGCTCGCACGCCTCCAGGTAGGCCTTGGAGGAGAATCCGTGCTCGTGCCCGGCACCGTCAGGCCACGAGAGGTGGAGCATCGTCAACGCCCGACCGCGGTGCCGCAGGTCGCGGCGAGTCATCCGGGCGAGCGTGTCGTTGTTCGGCTCCAGCACGAACCGGGCGATGCCCTGCGGCCAGGAGCGGTCGAGCAAGCTCAGCTTCGGCTTCGACGTGAAGAGCGCGGGGCGGCCGCCGTCCGCTCGTACCACCGAGAACATCGAGGCGACCCGGTGGCCGGCCGCCTCCTGCACGGTGGCCGGCTCGAGGCGCTCGTCGTTCCAGAAGACGCCGTGGCCGCCGTGGTCGGCCTCGATCCGGCGGCCGGTGACCATGCCCGTGTGGTTGGGCAGCGTCGCCGTCATCTCGCGCTCGGTCCGCGCGTCGAGCGTGCCGGCGCCCCGGTCCAGCATGCGGTGCAGGACCGGGGCGCGGTCGGGTCCCAGCCGCCGGAGGGCGTAGGTCCCGAAGCCGTCGAGCGTGATGACGACGACCCGGGTGGTGCGGGGAGCCTTCCGGGGCTGCGCGCCACGGTCGGCGCGGGCGGACGCGCCCGGTGCGACGAGCAGCGTCGCGACGAGAGCGAGCAGGACGGCGAGGCACCAGCGCGGGTTGGCCACGGGCCGAGCGTACGCCGCCGCGCGGTCAGGGGCGCACCTCCAGGACCCGGTTGAACGGGGTCTCGGCGGCCGACCGGAATCGCGTGAACCCGGCCTCGGCCACGATCTCCCGGACCCGCTCGGGACCCGCCTGGGTGCCGATCGCCAGGCCGACCTCCTGCGACAGGGACGCGGGCGTGCACAGCAGCGTGGAGAAGCCGTAGTAGGTGCGGCCGACCGGGTTGAGGTTGTCCTCGAGCCGGTCGCCGGCCATGGGCTCGACGATCATCCAGGTCCCGTCGTCGGCCAGCGCCTGCCGGACGTGGCGCGCGGCGCCGACCGGGTCGCCCATGTCGTGCAGCGCGTCGAACGTCGTCACCAGGTCGAACCCGCCACCCCCGAAGTCCTGGGCGGAGGCGCACTCGAAGCTGACGCGGTCGGCGACTCCGGCGTCGGCCGCGCGCTGCCGGGCGACCTCGACCGAGGCGCGGTGGTAGTCGGAGCCGACGAACGTCGCCTCCGGGAACGCCTGGGCCATGAGCACCGTCGAGGCGCCGTGGCCGCAGCCGACGTCGGCGACCCGGCCGCCGCCACGCAGGACGTCGACCACCCCGACCGCCGGGAGCCACTCCTGCACCAGGTGAGCGTGGTAGCCGGGTCGGAAGAACCGCTCGCAGCCGTGGTGGACGTCGGTGTTGTGCTCGTGCCAGCCGACACCGCCGCCGGCACGGGCGACCTCGGCGACCCGGCCGGCGTCGGCGACGGTGCCGACGGCGATCTGGAACAGGCCCGGCAGGAACGCCGGGCTCGACTCGTCCGTGAGGGCGACGGCGTGCTCGGCCGGCAGCGAGAACCGGCCGGTCGTGGCGTCGTAGTCGACGAAGGAGCCGGCCGCCTGGGCGCCGAGCCACTCGCGGACGTAGTGCTCGTCGGTGCCGGTGGCGGCCGCGAGCTCCTCCGGTGTCAGCGGTCCGCCGGCGAGGGCGCGGTACCAGCCGAGGCGGTCGCCGAGGACCACGAGGGCGGCGTTGAGCGTGGCGCCGACCTCGTCGACGGCGCGGAAGACGAAGGACATGAGGCGGTCCCCGTCGATCTGGGTGGTGGTCATGGTGGGTTCCCTCCGTAAGTGATGGTCCGTGGGTGGTGGTCCGTGGACGGTAGGGAGTCCGCGGGATTAGCCTCAACGGATGAGGCTGGAGGTCCATAAGCAATGCTGATGGAACACCTGCGCGCCGTGCGCGTGCTGTGCGCGATCGACGCCCAGGGCTCGTTCTCGGGGGCGGCCCGGGAGCTCGGCGTCAGCCAGTCGGCCGTGAGCCAGCACGTCGCGACCCTGGAGCAGCGGCTGGGCCTGGCCCTGGTCGAGCGCGACACCCGGCCCGCGGGACTCACGGAGGCCGGCCACGCGGTCGCCCGCCACGGCCGGGCCGCGCTCGCCCGGCTCGACAGCGCCGAGCAGGAGCTCGCCGAGATCGCCGGACGGCGGGCGGCCCGGCTGCGGTTCGGCAGCTTTCCGTCCGCGCTCGCGACCTTCGTGCCCGAGGCGCTCGCCGGCGTACGCCGCGCGCTGCCCACCCTCAGCCTGACCGTGGTCGACGACCACCTCCAGCGGCTGCTGCCGCGCCTCGACGACGGCGAGCTCGACGTGGCGCTGGTCTACGAGCACCCCGACCTGCCGGTGAGCACCGGCCGGCCGCTCCATCGCGTGCCGCTGCTCGACGACGAGTTCCGCCTGGTGCTCCCCGCGGGCCACCCGCTCGCGGGGCGTCCGGTGGCCGACCTGACCGCGCTGGCGCAGGAGCCGTGGGTGGGTGGTCTCCCCGGAGCCTCGTGGTTCCGGATCGTCCGCGAGCGGTGCCGGGCCGCGGGCTTCGAGCCCGAGGTCCGCTTCTCCTCCGACGACTACGTCGCCGTGCAGGCCTTCGTCGCCGCCGGCCTGGGGGTCGCGGTGATCCCGGGGCTGGCCGCCGAGGCGCTGCTGCCGGGGACGGAGGTGGTGCGGGTCCGCAGCGGCGTCCCGTCCCGGCGGGTGGTGGCGGTCCGACCCGAGGACGCGTTCCCCGCGCCCGCGACGCAGGCGATGCTCGACGCGCTGGTGGCCAGCACCCGGCGCTACCGCACCGCCGCGCCGCCGCCCGTCAGGCGAGGCGTGGGAGGACGTGCTCGCTGACCAGCGCCAGCTGGCGCACGTCGTCGGCCACCGGCCACAGGTAGGTACGGGTCACCCCGGCCTCGGCGTACGCCGCCAGCAGGTCGGCGCAGTGCCCGGCCGGGCCGACGCACACCCGTGAGTGGAGGGCGTCGGCGTCGGCGCCCAGCGCCGGCGCCAGACGGTCGCGCACGACCCGCTCTGCCTCCGCCCGGTCCTCGGTCACCCAGGTCCACGCCGTCGCGACCGCGACCGGCAGGTCGCCGCGCCCGGCCGCGGCGAGCTCGTCCCGCAGCAGCAGCCGGCCGTCGGCGAGCCGTCCCGGGTCGGTGTGCATGGCCGACGCGAGCCACCCGTCGCCCCACCGGGCGACGCGGCGTAGGCCGGCCGGTGATCCCCAGCTCGCCAGCCACAGCGGCACGCCGCCGGGCCGCACGGGTCCGGGGTCGAGCCGCCCGCCGGGAGCCGGGTCACCGCGGAGCACCCTGCGCAGCAGGGAGGCGTCGTCGTCGAGACGACGCCACCGGTCGTCGAAGTCGACCCCGACCGAGGCCAGGTCGTGGCGCGACGAGCCCGCCCCGACGCCGGCCACCACCCGACCCCCCGAGAGGACGTCGAGCGCCAGCAACGCCTTGGCGAGCGGCAGCGGGCCGCGCACCGTCGGCAGCGCCACGGTCGTGGCGAGCTCGAGGTCGCCGGTGTGCTCGACGACGGCGGCCAGCGCGGTCGGTCCGTCGAGCCACGGGACGCCGAAGTGGACGTGGTCGTTGGCCGACACGGCGGCGTACCCACCCTCGCGCGCAGCGCGGGCCACCTCGGTGAGCCGCTCCAGCGAGAGACCCTCGCCGCCCAGGTCGACCTGCGGCAGGTGCACCCCGAGCTCCATCCCGGCATTCTGCCCCCGACGTGACGTCCGCCGCGTCGACGTGCCAGCCGGGGTGCCGTGGTCGTAGCCTTGCGGCTGTGCCAGCAGCCACCGGGGTCGACCGCGACGCGCCGATCGGCATCTTCGACTCCGGCTTCGGCGGCCTCACCGTCGCCCGGTCGGTCATCGACCAGCTGCCGCACGAGTCGGTCGTCTACCTCGGCGACACCGCCCGCCAGCCCTACGGCCAGAAGCGGATCGCGGAGGTACGCGAGTACGCGCTCGAGTGCCTCGACCACCTCGTCGACCGTGGTGTGAAGGCGCTGGTCATCGCCTGCAACTCGGCGTCGGCCGCGGTGCTGCGCGACGCGCGCGAGAGGTACGACGTGCCGGTGGTCGAGGTGATCCTGCCGGCCACCCGCCGTGCCGTGGCCGCCACCCACGCCGGCCGGATCGGCGTCATCTGCACCCGCGCCACCGCCGAGTCGATGGCCTACGAGGACGCCTTCGCAGCGGCGCCGCAGGTCGACCTGCTGGTGCGGGCCTGCCCGCGCTTCGTCGACTTCGTCGAGGCCGGCATCACCGGTGGCGACGAGCTGCTCGCCGTCGCCCGCGACTATCTCGAGCCGCTCACCGAGGCCGGCGTCGACACCCTCGTCCTCGGCTGCACCCACTACCCGCTGCTGACCGCCGTCGTGCAGCTCGTCGTCGGCGACGGCGTCACGCTGGTCTCCAGCGCGGAGGAGTGCGCCAAGGACGTCTACAAGATGCTGGTCGAGACCGACCTGATGCGCGACGGCGGTGAACCGACCTACGAGTTCCTCACCACCGGAGCCCCCGACGACTTCGCCACCATCGGCCGTCGCTTCCTCGGCAACGAGCTCGCGATGGCCACCCAGTTCGCCGGCGGTCTCGCATGAGGCTGACCGTGGTCGGCTCCTCCGGCAGCTATCCCGGACCCGACTCGCCGGCGAGCTGCTACCTCCTGGAGTCCGACCACGAGGGCCGCACCTGGCGGATCCTGCTCGACCTCGGCTCCGGTGCCCTCGGTCCGCTCCACCGCTACGCCGACCCGCTGGCGATCGACGGGGTCTTCCTCAGCCACCTCCACGCCGACCACTGCCTCGACCTCTGCGGCTACCACGTGCTGCGCCGCTACCACCCCGACGGACCGCAGCCCCGGGTGCCGGTGTGGGGGCCGCCCGGCACCGCCGACCGGATGGCGCGTGCCTACGACCTCCCGCTCGACCCCGGCATGCACGACGACTTCGACTTCCGCGAGCACGGCGAGCCGGTCGACCTCGGGCCGTTCCGGGTGGAGGCGATCCGGGTCGAGCACCCCGTCCACGCCTTCGGGCTGCGGGTCACCGCCGACGGTGTGACGCTCGGCTACTCCGGCGACACCGCGCCGTGCCAGGGCCTCGAGGACGTCGCCCGCGAGGTCGACCTGCTGCTCGCCGAGGCTTCGTTCCACACGCTCGCCGACAACCCGCCGGGCATCCACCTCACCGGCGCCGACTGCGGCGAGACCGCCGCCCGCCAGGGCGTCAAGCGGCTGCTGCTCACCCACGTCCCGCCGTGGCACGACCCCGAGCAGTCGTTGCGCGAGGCGCGGGCGGCCTACGACGGCCCGACCTCGCTCGCCCGTGCCGGCGACGTCATCGAGCTCTAGTCGCGCGAGTCGCGGGTTTGTGACTGGCGAGTCGCGGGTCCGTGACACCCGAGTGTGCACAAGTCCGCGACTGAGCTGTCACAGATCCGCGACTCGGCCCTTCGGCGGGAGGGTGCGGACATAGGCGACCCCCGTCGCGACGTACGCCGCCACCGACTCGTCGGTGGCCACCGACGCCGGGTCGAGGTGGAGCCAGCCGGTCATCGCCCGACCCCGCATCTCCATCGGCGTGACGCCCGGCCGGGCGAGCAGGTCGGCGGACGACTCGGGATCGACCCGCAGCATCGCCCCGCCGTCGCTGGCCGCGGCGATCGCCATGTGGCCGTCGACCATGAAGCCGAGCCCGCCGAACATCTTCTTCTCGGTCACGCCCGGCTCGGCCGCGATCGCCGACCGGATCCGTTCGGCGAGCTCGTCGTCGTAGGGCATGGCGTCGTCCTCTCATTCCATCCCGGCGTCGTGGACCAGGATCGCGATCTGGACCCGGTTCGTCACCTGCAGCTTGTCGAAGACCCGGGACACGTGGGCCTTCACCGTCGGCACCGACAGGTGGAGGCGGGCCGCGATCTCGGCGTTGCTGAGGCCGTGGCCGACCTCGCGGGCGACGTCGAGCTCCCGGTCGGTGAGCGCCTGCAGCGCCGTGCGCGCCGACGCGACCCGGTCGTCCCCGGTCTCGCGACGCAGCCGTTCGATGAGGGTGCGGGTGGCGGTCGGGGAGAGCATCGGGTCGCCGGCCACCACGGTGCGGATCGCGGCGACGATCTCCGGCGGTGGGGTGTCCTTGAGCAGGAAGCCGTCGGCGCCCGCCGCGAGCGCGCCGACGACGTGCTCGTCGGCGTCGAAGGTCGTCAGCACGATGACGCGCGGCGGGTCCGACCGCCGGTGGAGCTCGCGGGTCGCCTCGAGACCGCCGAGCACGGGCATCCGGATGTCCATGAGCACGATGTCGGGGCGCAGCTTGGCCGTCAGCGCGATCGCCACCCGTCCGTCCGGCGCCTCGCCGACCACGTCGAGGTCGGGCTGGCCGCCGAGCATCAGGCTGAGGGCCGAGCGCACCAAGGGGTCGTCGTCGACGACGAGGACCCGCGTCACGTCCGCCACGGCAGCCACCCGTGGAGCTCGAAGTCGGCGCCGTCACGACGGTGCTCGAGCGTGCCGCCGCGGAGCTCCGCGCGCTCGGTCAGCCCGACCAGCCCGAGACCGCTGCCGGGCGTCGTGGTCGGGCCGAAACCGAGCGGGTTGCGCAGCTTGATGTCGATGCCCGTGTCCGGGCTGCCGCTGACCTCGACCCGCAGTCGGGCCCCGGGTGCGTGCTTGCGCACGTTGGTGATGCCCTCCTGCACGATCCGGTAGACGGTGCGGCCCACGACCTCGGGCAGCGCCTCGGCGCGCGCGGACAGGTGGTCGTCGAAGGTGACCGCGAGACCCTCGTCCTGGGCCTCGGCGACCAGCGACGCGACGTCGGCGTAGGTCGGCTGCGGCCGCTCGGCGATCTCGCCGGTGCCGGGGTCGCGCAGCACGCCGAGGACGTCGCGCAGCTCGGTGAGGGCCTCGTGGGCCTGGCTCCGCACGACCTGGGCGCTGTCGCGGAGCGCGACGGCGTCGAGGTCGTCGCGGTAGGCCATCGCGCCGGCGTGGAGGGAGATCTGGGAGATCCGGTGGGCGAGGACGTCGTGCATCTCGCGGGCGATCCGCGCGCGCTCGGTCGTGCGGGCCTGGGCGACCCGCATCGCCTGCTCGGTCTCGGCCCGCTCGGCCCGCTGCCGCAGCGACCACAGCAGGATGCGGCGGGAGCCGAGATACATCCCCCACCCGAAGATCGCGATCGTGATCGCGACGTTGAAGGCGAAGCCGACCCAGAAGGGTTCGGCGTTCTCGATCGGCTGGGTGTCGACGTAGCCCTGGTAGCAGACGAGGCCGACCGCCGCGGCGATCGCGATCGGCCCGAGCCGCTGCCGGGTCGCGAGCGAGACCGCGGCGAGCGTGCCCGGGCCGGCGGCGACGCCGGAGACGAGCGACGCGACCGCCGTGGCGAGCGTGACCGCCAGCGGCCACCGGCGTCGGTAGAGCACGAGGACGTAGCACGCGACACCGACCACCAGGTCGATCCACCAGAGCCAGCGGTAGTCGTCCCACTGGCCGCGGAAGGTGCTGCTCCAGACCAGGGCCGACAGCAGCAGGCAGATCGTGTAGCGCCACGCGTGACCCCACAGGGTCAGCCGCGGCTGGTACTCCGCGGGGTCGGGTCGCTCCACGACGACGAGCGTAGGACCCTGCGACCGACGCCGACAGCATGCCCGGGTCGCGCGGTCCTCATACTTTGGTCGCGGTCGCGGCGCCGGAACTCATCCCTGCGACGGATCCGCAGGGGCGGGCGCCGCGGCAGGCTGGTGCCCGTGATCGAGGTGACCGGACTGACCAAGTCGTACGGCGGCTTCACGGCCGTCGACGACGTGTCGTTCCGCTGCGAGCCCGGCCGGGTGACCGGCTTCCTGGGGCCCAACGGAGCAGGCAAGACGACGACGATGCGCGCGATGGTGGGGCTGACCCCGCCGACCCGCGGCACGGTGACCATCGGGGGGCTGCGCTACGCCGACATCCCCAACCCGGGTCGTCACGTCGGCGTCCTGCTCGACGCCTCCGCCCAGCACAACGGCCGCACGGGCCGCGAGGTGCTGACGATCGGGGCCCGCACGATGGGGCTCCCGGACAGCCGGGTGGAGGAGATGCTCGAGCTGGTCTCGCTCACCGGCCCCGAGGCCAAGCGGCGGCTGCGCAACTACTCGCTCGGCATGCGCCAGCGCCTCGGCGTCGCCCACGCGCTCCTCGGGGACCCGTCGGTGCTGATCCTCGACGAGCCGGCCAACGGCCTCGACCCCGCCGGCATCCGGTGGATGCGCTCCCTGCTGAAGGGGTACGCCGACCGCGGCGGGACCGTCCTGCTCTCCAGCCACCTGCTCCACGAGGTCGAGCAGATCGCCGACGAGATGATCCTCATCGGCCGCGGCCGGATCGTCGCCCAGGGCGACCGGCGCTCGCTGCTCGCGGAGCGGCACACCGGCACGCTCGTCACCGCCGAGGACATGGACGCGCTCACCAAGGCGCTCGACGCCGCGGGCCTGTCGGCCCACGCCGCGGGCGAGGGCCTCAGCGTCGAGGCCGAGCCGGTCGAGGTGGGCCGCGTCGCGGCCGCCGAGCGGATCGTCCTCACCGACCTCCGGGGCGCCGACGGCGGCCTGGAGAACCTGTTCCTCGAGCTCACCGCCGACACCCAGCGAGAGGGCAACGCATGACCACCACCCAGGCACCCATGACCCTCGACGTGAGCGGCACCCCGCGGGTGCCGTTCTCCCGGTTGGTCCGGGTCGAGCTCCGCAAGGCGCTCGACACCCGGGCCGGACGGTGGTTCACCGGCTCGATCGTCGGCCTCTGCCTGCTCGTCGTGACGATCTACGCGCTGGCAGCACCCGACGAGGCCCAGACCTTCGGCGACGTCCTCGGGGTCTCGGGTGCCGTGCTCGGCTACTTCCTGCCGATCCTCGTCATCCTGATGGTCACCAGCGAGTGGAGCCAGCGGACCGGCCTGGTGACCTTCGCGCTCGAGCCCCATCGTGGCCGGGTCGTGGCGGCCAAGCTCTGCGGGGCGCTGGTGCTGGGTGCGGGACTGATCGTCCTCGCCCTGGCGGTCGGCGCGTTCGGCACCGTGCTGGGTGGCGGTGAGTGGACGGTCGAGACCGAGATCCTGGTCAACGGCTTCCTCATCGCCAACCTCATCAGCATCCTGCTCGGCTTCGCCATCGGCATGGTGCTGATGAACAGCCCGGCGGCGATCGTCACCTACTTCATCTACAGCCTGGTGCTGCCGATCGCCGTCGGCATCCTCGCCAGCTTCCAGGAGTGGTTCGCCGACCTCGCTCCCTGGATCGAGTTCAACACCGCGCAGACCCCGCTGTTCACCGGTGACTACACGCCGAACGGCGAGGAGGTCGCCCAGCTGCTGGTCAGCGGCACCATCTGGTTGGTCCTGCCCTTCGCGATCGGTCTCTGGCGTTTGCTTCGCGCAGAGCCCAAGTAAGGGTCACACTGACAGTCAGTACGAACACTGCCCGGTCTCGGCCGGGCGCGAGAGCCGGCGGGTCGGGTCTTCCACGGGGGTGGGGCTCGACCCGCCTTCTCGTGCGGTCACTAGGGTCGGGGGCATGAACAGCACCGCCACGCGCGCCGACGGCCGCGCCGACGACGAGCTCCGCCCGATCACGATCACCCGCCACTGGCTCGACCACGCGGCCGGCTCGGTCCTGGTGGAGTTCGGCAGGACCCGGGTCCTGTGCGCGGCGTCCGCGACCGAGGGAGTCCCGCGCTGGCGCAAGGGCTCGGGCCTGGGCTGGGTCACCGCCGAGTACGCGATGCTGCCGGCGTCGACCAACACCCGCTCCGACCGCGAGTCGGTGCGCGGCAAGATCGGTGGCCGCACCCACGAGATCTCCCGCCTCATCGGGCGCTCGCTGCGCGCGGTCATCGACTACAAGGCACTCGGCGAGAACACGATCGTCCTCGACTGCGACGTCCTCCAGGCCGACGGCGGCACCCGAACCGCCGCGATCACCGGCGCCTACGTCGCGCTCGCCGACGCGGTCTCCCACCTGCGCTCGACCGGCGCGCTCCACGGCGAGCCGCTCACCGGCTCCCTCGCCGCGGTCAGCGTCGGCATCATCGACGGCGCCCCGCGGCTCGACCTCCCCTACGAGGAGGACGTCCGGGCCGAGACCGACATGAACGTCGTGATGACCGGCGACGGGAAGTTCATCGAGGTCCAGGGCACGGCCGAGGGCGCGGCCTTCGACCGGGCCGAGCTCGACGCGCTCCTCGGCCTGGCCGAGAAGGGCTGCGCCGACCTCACCCGCATCCAGCAGGAAGCGCTGGCGACCGGTGGCTGAGGTCTTCCTGGCGTCCCGCAACACCAAGAAGCTCGGCGAGATGGAGCGGATCCTCGCCCCGATCGTCGAGGGCGTGCGGGTGCTCGGGCTCGACGACGTCGTCGAGTACGCCGAGCCGGTGGAGGACCAGCCGACCTTCGAGGGCAACGCGCTGCTCAAGGCCCGGGCCGGGCTCGCGGCGACGGGGCTCCCGACGCTGGCCGACGACAGCGGACTCTGCGTCGACGCCCTCAACGGGATGCCCGGCGTGCTGTCCGCGCGCTGGTCCGGCCCGCCGAAGGACGACGCCCGCAACAACCGGCTGCTGCTCGACCAGCTCGCCGACGTCCCTGACGAGCGGCGTACGGCCCACTTCGCGTGCGCCGTCGCCTTCTGCCACCCCGACGGCACGGAGCTCGTCGTCGAGGGCCGGATGGACGGCCGGGTCCTGCGCGAGCTCCGGGGGAGCGGCGGCTTCGGCTACGACGTGCTCTTCGCCGCCGTCGAGCACCCCGACCTCACGACCGCCGAGCTGTCGCCCACGGACAAGGACGCCATCAGCCACCGCGGCCGGGCCCTCCGCCAGATCGCCCCTCTGGTGGCCCACGCCCTCCGCTGACCGGGCACTTCCGCGCCCTTCCAAGCCGTCGAGCCGTCACTTCCAGGCCCTGGGAACGGATCGAGCCGTCACTTCGTCACCGGACAGGTGTGTTCAGTCGGTGCCGAAGGAGGGACTTGAACCCCCACGCCCGAAGGCACGGCATCCTAAGTGCCGCGTGTCTACCGATTCCACCACTCCGGCGAGTGACGTCAGCCTAGGCGGCCCGACGGTGTAGCTGTTCTCACGGGTCGATGTGCGTGTACTTCCCCCTGCTTCGACCGGCAAAGGACTCGGTCTGCGAGTGGCAGTTGGGGCAGAGGTAGCGCAGGTTGCCGGCCCGGTTGTTGTGGTAGTCGCCGTCGATGTGGTCCACAGCGAGTCGGAGCTCGCGCCCGTTCCACCACCCGGTGTTGCCGCACCAATCGCACTCGTACGGACGTCCGACGTCGGTCAGAGCGCGACGGAGCAGAGCAGGGTTGGTGCGGCGTGACCCCCGAGGCACCACGGTGAGGATGTCGCCCGCCAGCCGGCGTGACCACGGCCCGGCGCCGTTCTGGTGGCGAACGAAGTGCGACGTGTCCAGGCCCATCGCCTTGATCGTTCGACTGATGTGGGCATGAGTCCCACCGGCTTGGTTCAGCCCCAGATGTCGGAGGACACCGGCCACAGAGGTGCTGCGGGACACGGCGTCGGACAAGATCTCCGGGGTGTACTTCCTCCGGCCGCTAGTCACACCACGACGCTAGGGGCGACCGCCGACAGTCGCGATCAGTCGAGACCCAGGTCGCGGCGGAGCTTGGCGACGTGGCCGGTGGCCTTGACGTTGTACTGCGCGACCTCGACCTTGCCGTCCTCGTCGAGGACGAACGTGGAGCGGATGACGCCCTCGACGACCTTGCCGTAGAGCTTCTTCTCGCCGTAGGCCCCGTAGGCCTGGTGGACCGCGAGGTCCTCGTCGGAGAGCAGCGGGAGGGTGAGGGCGTCGCGCTCGCGGAACTTGGCCAGCTTGGCGGGCTTGTCCTTGGAGATGCCGAGCACCTCGTAGCCGGAGTCCTTGAGGGAGTCGAGCGACTCTGAGAAGTCGCAGGCCTGCTTGGTGCAGCCGGGCGTCATCGCGGCGGGGTAGAAGTAGACGATCACCTTGCGTCCGCGCAGGTCGGCGAGGCTCACCTGGTCGCCGGTGTCGGAGGTGAGGGTGAAGTCGGGGGCCTGGTCGCCGGGTGACAGCTGCTGGCTCATGGGTGGGGTTGCTCCTGTCCGGTCGGGCAGTTGTTGCGAATTATGTGCAACAACGTAGTGTGTGCGACATGCACGTCCCCGACGGTTTCCTCGACGCGCCCACCTCGATCGCCACCGGCGCGGTCGCGGTGGCCGGGATCGCGGTGGCCCTGCGCGGCGCCCGCCGTGAACTCGACGACCGTACCGCCCCCATGGCCGGGCTCGTCGCGGCGTTCGTGTTCGCCGCCCAGATGCTCAACTTCCCGGTCGGCGCCGGCACCAGCGGTCACCTCCTCGGGGGAGCGCTCGCGGCCGTGCTCGTCGGACCGTGGACGGCCGCCCTCTGCCTCGCGGTGGTGCTGCTGGTGCAGGGACTGCTGTTCGCCGACGGCGGCATCACCGCGCTGGGCACCAACATCTCGCTCTTCTCGATCGTCGCGGTCGGGGTCGGCTGGTTGGTCTTCGCCGGTCTCCGCGCCGTGCTGCCGACGAGGCTGTCGATCGTGCCCGCCGCGGCCGGCGTCGCGGCCTTCGTCAGCGTCCCGGTCACCGCGGCGGTCTTCGTCGGGCTGTTCGCCATCGGCGGCCAGGCGCCGGTCCCGCTCGACACCATGCTGACCGCGATGCTCGGCTGGCACGTCCTGATCGGTGTCGGCGAGGCGCTCATCACCGGGCTGGTCGTCAGCAGCGTCGTCGCCGCCCGACCGGACCTCTGCTTCGGTGCCCGGCCCGCACTCCGTGCGCGGCGCGAGGCCCTCGTCGCCTCGACCGGCCAGCAGGCCGCCGCGTGAAGACCGCGATGAAGACCAAGACCTTCCTCCTCAGCGGGCTGCTCGTCGCGCTCGTCCTCGGCGGCGTCGTGAGCTTCTACGCCTCCTCGCACCCCGACGGCCTCGAGTACGTCGCGGAGGAGGTCGGCTTCATCGACTCCGCCGGTGACCACGCCGCCGCCGACGGCCCCATGGCCGACTACGCCGTCAAGGGTGTCGACGACCAACGCCTGGCCGGTGGCCTGGCCGGCGTGATCGGCATCGGCGTCACCCTGCTGCTCGCCGGCGGCATCGCGTTCGCCGTACGCCGCCGCGGCGGCAGTGGCGCCGACGGGGCCGACGTGGACCGCGCGCCCGTCCCGAGCGAGCGCTGATGGGCGCCGGTCACGGCCACCGGCTCCACTTCCACGGGCACTCGGTCGTCCACCGGGCCCAGCCCCACCACAAGATCCTGGCGCTGCTGGGGTTCGTGCTGCTCGTCGTGGCGACGCCGCGCGAGTGGTTCGCGGCCTACCTCCTGCACCTGTCGTTGCTGCTCGTCGTCATCGCCGCGAGCCGGGTCCCCGTCACCTACCTGCTCAAGCGCCTCGTCGTCGAGGTGCCGTTCGTCGTCTTCGCGCTGCTGATGCCGTTCATCGCCCACGGCCCGCAGGTCGAGGTGCTCGGCGTCGCCGTCAGCGAGCCGGGCCTCCTCGCGGCCTGGGGCCTGCTCGTGAAGGGCACCCTGGGTGTGCTCGCCTCCCTGACGCTGGCGGCGACGACCGAGCCGCAGGACGTCCTCCGCGGCCTCGAGCGGCTCCGGATGCCGCAGCTGGTCGTGCAGATCATGGGCTTCATGATCCGCTACCTCGACGTGGTCTCCGGCGAGCTGTCGAGGATGTTGACGGCGATGCGCTCGCGCGGCTGCGACCCGCGACGCCCGCGCCACTGGCCCGCGCTGGCCCGGTCGCTCGGCGCCCTGTTCATCCGCTCCTACGAGCGGGGGGAGCGGGTCCACCTCGCGATGCTCTCCCGCGGCTACACCGGCAGGCTTCCCTCATGAGCACCCCGACCCTCGACGTGCAGGGCCTCGTCTACGCCTACCCCGACGGCCACGCCGCGCTCCGCGGCGTCGACCTCCACGTCCACCGCGGCGAACGGGTCGCCCTCCTCGGGCCCAACGGTGCCGGCAAGACGACCCTGGTGCTCCACCTCAACGGCATCCTGACCGGCGACGCCGGGACCGTGTCGGTGAGCGGGCTGCCGGTGGTGAAGCAGAACCTGCAGGACGTACGCCGCCGGGTCGGCATCGTCTTCCAGGACCCGGACGACCAGCTCTTCCTCGGCAGCGTCCGCCAGGACGTCGCCTTCGGTCCGGCCAACCTCGGGGTCCGGGGTGCGGCGCTCGACCGCCGGGTGATGGACGCGCTGGAGCAGGTCGGGATGGCCGAGTTCGCCGACCGGCCGCCCCACCACCTCTCCTTCGGCCAGCGGCGTCGCGTGGCGGTCGCGACCGTGCTCGCGATGGAGCCGGAGATCCTCGTCCTCGACGAGCCGTCCTCCAACCTCGACCCGGCGTCGCGACGCGAGCTCGCCGACATCCTCCGCTCGCTCGACGTGACCGTCCTGATGGTCACCCACGACCTGCCCTACGCGCTCGAGCTGTGCCCCCGCTCGGTCGTCCTCGCCGAGGGCGCGGTCGTCGCCGACGGCGCGACCTTCGACGTCCTGACCGACGACGTCTTGATGAAGGAGCACCGCCTCGAGCTGCCCTTCGGGTTCGACCCGCGCACGATCGGATAGCGTTGCGCACGTGAGCAACGAGGTGACGTCGCTGGAGCACGAGATCGAGGAGACGCGGGAGCGTCTCGCCCACACGATCGACGAGCTCCTCCACCGTGCCCACCCGAAGACGATCGTGAGCCGCGAGGTCACCAGCATCAAGCAGTACTTCGTCGACCCCGCCACGGGCGCCCCGCGCACCGACAACATCCTCAAGGTCGCCGGCTCCGTCGTCGGCGCGGTCGCGCTCTTCGTGGCCGTACGCCGCGTCGCGCGCTGAGCGGGCGTCGTCATGACCGACGGTGCGCCCATCCGGATGCTCCACGACCGGGTGCTGGTCGAGGTCGACCGCGAGTCCGGCGAGCGCCGCTCGAGCGGCGGCATCGTGATCCCGGCGACGGCCGCGATGGGCGCGCGGCGCCTGACCTGGTCACGGGTCATCGCCGTCGGTCCCCACGCCCGTGCCGTCGAGAAGGGCGATCGGGTGCTCTTCGACGCCGACGACAAGTCCGAGGTCGAGGTCCACGGCGAGCTCTACATGGTGATGCGCGAGCGCGACGTCCACGCCGTCGCCGCCGACCGCCTCTCCGACGGCAGCGACGACCTCACGGGCCTCTACCTCTGAGGCCCGGTCACGGCGCCGGAACCGCCTCGTCGACGTACACCCGGGTGTGGCGGAACGGCGAGAACGCCAGCATCAGCGCAGCGACGCCGAAGGCGACGGCCGCCGAGGCCAGGACGGCCCCGGTCCCGATCCGGTCGGCCGCGACCCCGGCGACGGGCGAGACGACGACGATGACGGCTCGGTTGAGCGAGCGCAGCGTGGTGTTGGTGCGAGCCTGGAGCCCGTCCGGCGTGCGCGACTGGCGGAACGCCATCTCGTGGGAGTTGCTGACGCCCATCGCCCAGCCGTGCCCGAGCTGGCCGAGAGCGAGCACGACCGCTGCCTGCCATCCATCCGGCAGGGCGGCCGCGCCCACCATGACGAGGACGGCCACGGCGCTGACGGCATGGCTGGTGATCACGGCGCCGCCGGTCCCCACCGCCCGACCGACGGCGGTGCTCGTGGTGGCGCCGACCAGTGCTCCCACACCACCGACGGCGAGGACGAGCCCCACCTGCAGTGCCGTGAGGTCGAGCCGCAGGTAGGCGAACGGGACGACGAGCACGATGAGCACGGTCTGCCCCGCGAACCAGACATGGGTCGAGAGCGCCAGGCGGCGGAGCCCGGACCCGCCGTAGGCCCACCGTGCGCCCTCGACGACCTCGCCGATCAGCGGCCTCCGTTCCGCGACGGGTCCGCGCGGCTCCTCGACGCGGGTGAGCGAGGCCGTCGTGGCGGCCGCGAACAGGTAGGTCGCGGCGTCCACCAGCACGGCGAGCGGAGCGCCGACGAGCCGGACCAGTGCTCCCGCGAGCGCGGGGCCGCCGGTCTGGGCGACCGCTCCCGCACCGTCCAGCCGTGCGTGCGCCCACTGCAGCCGGTCGGACGGGACGAGTCGCGGCACGAACGAGAGCGAGGCCGCGTCGTTGACGAGTGACGCGACTCCGAACGCCACCACGACCGCCAGCAGCAGCGGCAGGGTCAGGACGTCGAGGCTCCAGGCGAGGGGGATCGAGGCGAGCAGCGCGGCTCGGGCGAGGTCGGTGGCCACTATCACCGGACGGCGGCGTACCCGGTCCACCAGCGCCCCGACCACCAGGCCGAGCACGAGGTAGGGCATCCACCGGGCCGAGCTCAGCCACCCGACCTCGGTCGGTCCTCCGTCCAGCGTCACCAGGACGAGGGTCTGCAGGGCGAGGGTCGTGATGGCCGTGCCCATGCCCGAGACCGCCTCGCCCCACCAGAACCGGCTGAACGACGACACGACCGTCACCCTAGACAGGAGCCGCGCGCTGCTGCGCCGCCACATCGTGTGCGGCGGCGGACCGGCTCAGCCGGGATTCGCCACGTCGACGACGTCCTCGCACCCGTGGAGGGTGTCGGCCGGGTCCGGCCCCTGCTGGTAGCCCACGGTGTCGTGCCCGGGCCCGCACAGGAAGACGTCGGGATCGCCGTCGTTGCGAGCCACGTAGATGAAGTCGTCGCCCCGGCCCAGCCGCACTCGGTCGGCCCCGGGCCCGTCCTCGATCTCGAGGTCGTCGTGCCGACCGCTGCGGATGACGTCGTCGCCGGCGCCCCCTTCGAGGTGGTCGCGCCCGGGGCCGCCGCGGAGGACGTCGTCGCCGGGACCGCCGTAGGCGTTGTCGTGGCCGGCGCCACCCTTCAGCACGTCCCTGCCCCGCTGCCCCTCCAGCGAGTCGGACCCGGCCAGGCCGACGAGCCGGTCGTGGCCCGCCTTGCCGTAGATCTCGTCGTCCTGCGCGGAGCCTCGGAGGACGTCGCCGCCGGCCGTGCCCCGGAGGACCTCGGCCACAGCGGGTCCACCGCTGAGGACGATCGATCCCGCGACTCCGGCGGCGACCAACCACCCCGTGAGTGTGTTGCGCATGTGTCTCCCCTTCGTTCGTGGTGCCTGCTGTTCCGGAGACGCACGCATGAGTGCGCTGGTTGTGCGAGTGGCGGAAGTGACGTCGAGGTCGCTAGGTTGCTGTGGCCGGTCGATCTCTGACCGGCACCGTCGCGGGCGACCGCGGCGCGGCTGGTGGCCAATCCCGTTCGGGCGGGGTCCACCGGGAGCCGTCACGGGTGCACGTCGCCCGGTCCCACCACCTGTGCGAGGAACCGTCGTTGGTCCAGACCAGTGGCGTCGGGGGAGTACTGCGCAGGACACTGAGGCAGGACCAACCGCAGAGGGAGGCCATGGACACCCTGTTCATCGACGGCGCGTGGGTCGCCGCACAGGACTCGGGAACCAGGAAGATCACGTGCCCGGCCGACGGCCGGGAGGTCGTCGTCGTCGCGGAGGCGACGGAGGCGGACGCGGTGGCAGCCGTGGCTGCGGCGCGTGCGGCGTTCGACGAGGGCCCGTGGCCCTCGACGCCTGCCGTGGAGCGCGCCGCGCTGCTGAGACGGCTCGCCGACCGGCTCGAGGCCGAGAAGGACGAGGTCGCCCGGCTCGAGTCGCTCGACACCGGCAAGCGCTTCGTGGAGTCGCAGATCGACGTCGACGACATCGTCAGCGTCTTCCGCCACTTCGCCGACGTCGCGACCGCCGACGCGGGCCGGGTCGTCGACACCGGGATGCCCGACGTGTCGAGCCGCGTGGTCCACGAGCCGGTGGGCGTCTGCGCGCTCATCACGCCGTGGAACTACCCGCTGCTCCAGACGGCGTGGAAGGTCGCGCCCTGCCTGGCCGCGGGCAACACCTTCGTCCTCAAGCCCAGCGAGCTCACCCCGAGCACCTCGATGTGGCTGATGCGAGCGTTGCAGGACTGCGGCCTGCCCGACGGCGTGGCGAACCTCGTCCTCGGCGCCGGCGCCAGCGCCGGTGCGCCGCTGGTCAACGACCCGCGGGTCGACCTGGTCTCCTTCACCGGCGGCCTCGAGACCGGCAAGCGGATCATGGCCGACGCGGCGGCGACCGTGAAGCGCGTGGCGCTCGAGCTCGGTGGCAAGAACCCCAACGTGGTCTTCGCCGACGCCGACCTGCCGGCCGCGATCGACAACGCGCTGACCGCGGTCTTCCTCGACTCCGGCCAGGTCTGCTCGGCCGGGGCCCGGCTCATCGTCGAGGCGAGCGTCCACGACCAGGTCGTCGACCAGCTCGTGGCACGCGCGCAGGACATCCGACTCGGCGGGCCGTTCGACGACGACGCCGAGACCGGGCCGCTCATCAGCGAGGCCCACCGGGCCAAGGTCGAGCAGTACGTCGCCGACGCGCTCGAGGACGGGGCGGAGCTGCGCTGCGGCGGTGGTCGCCCGGAGGGCGCGGCGTACGACGCGGGCTGGTACTTCGAGCCCACGATCCTCGACCACTGCGCCACCGACATGCGCTGCGTGCGGGAAGAGTCCTTCGGGCCCGTGCTCACCGTCGAGACCTTCGAGGGCGAGACGCGCGAGCAGGCGGAGCAGGCGGCGATCAGCCTCGCCAACGACACGATCTACGGCCTGGCCGGCGCGGTGTGGAGCGAGAACGCCGGCCGCGCCGAGCGCGTCGCGTCGAAGCTGCGCCACGGCACGATCTGGATCAACGACTACCACCCCTACGTCGCCGCGGCGGAGTGGGGCGGCTTCAAGCAGTCCGGCAACGGCCGCGAGCTGGGGCTGATGGGCCTCGAGGAGTATCGCGAGACCAAGCACGTCTGGCACAACACCCGGCCGGCCCCCGCCGGCTGGTTCCCCGACCGGACCGGAGGCGACCAGTGAGGAAGCACTACGACTACGTCATCGTCGGCGGAGGGTCGGCCGGGTCGGCGCTGGGCAACCGGCTCTCAGCCGACCCCTCGACCAACGTCCTGGTGCTGGAGGCGGGTCGCAACGACTCGAAGCTCGACCCCTTCATCCACATGCCGGCCGCGCTGCCCTACCCGATCGGCAACAAGCTCTACGACTGGAAGTACGAGTCGGACCCGGAGCCCCACATGGGCGGCCGCCGGGTCTTCCACGCGCGCGGCAAGGTGCTCGGGGGCTCGAGCTCGATCAACGGCATGATCTTCCAGCGCGGCAACCCGATGGACTACGAGCGGTGGGCCGCGGAGCAGGGGATGGAGGCGTGGGACTACGCCCACTGCCTGCCCTACTTCAAGCGGATGGAGACCTGCCTCGCCGGCGCCGACAGCTGGCGGGGTGGCTCGGGGCCGCTCGTCCTCGAGCGGGGCCCCGCGACCTCGCCGCTCTTCGGTGCCTTCTTCGAGGCCGTGCAGCAAGCAGGCTATGCGTTGACCGACGACGTCAACGGCTACCGCCAGGAGGGCTTCGCGAAGTTCGACCGCAACGTCCACCGTGGTCGCCGGCTCTCGGCGGCGCGGGCCTACCTCCACCCGGTGATGCACCGCAAGAACCTCGACGTGGAGACCCTGGCGTTCGTCACCGGCATCCGGATGGACGGCAACCGGGCCACCGGTGTCGACTACACCCGCGGCGGCAAGCTCCACCGGTCGGTCACGGCCGGTGAGGTCGTCCTCTGCGGTGGCGCGTTCAACAGCCCCCAGCTGCTGCAGCTCGCCGGCATCGGCGACCCGGAGCACCTGCGCGCGGCGGGCGTCACGCCGTCGGTGGAGCTGCCCGGGGTGGGGGAGAACCTGCAGGACCACCTCGAGGTCTACATCCAGCACTCCTCCAAGCAGCCGGTGTCGATCGCGCCCTGGCTGGCCCACCACCACAAGCCGCGGATCGGCGCCGAGTGGCTCTTCGCCCGCAAGGGCGTCGGCGCGTCCAACCACTTCGAGGCGGGCGGGTTCATCCGCTCCAACGACGAGGTGGAGTGGCCCAACGAGATGTTCCACTTCCTCCCGATCGCGATCCGCTACGACGGCAGCAAGCCCGCGGAGTCCGACTACGGCGTCCACGGCTACCAGGTCCACATCGGGCCCATGTTCGCCGACACCCGCGGCCACGTCCGGATCAGGTCCACGGACCCGCGCGAGCACCCCTCGATCCTCTTCAACTACCTCTCGACCGAGAACGACCGTCGGGAGTGGATCGAGATGGTCCGGGCGGCCCGGACCATCCTCGAGCAGCCGGCGTTCGCCGCCTTCAGCGGCGGCGAGATCTCGCCGGGACCGTCGGTGCAGACCGATCAGGAGATCCTCGACTGGGTCGCGGAGGACGCCGAGACGGCGCTCCACCCGTCGTGCACCGCCAAGATGGGCACCGACGACATGGCCGTCGTCGACCCCTCGACCATGCGCGTCCACGGCACCGAGGGCCTGCGCGTCGTCGACGCCTCCGTCTTCCCGTTCGTCACCAACGGCAACATCTACGCACCGGTGATGATGGTGGCGGAGAAGGCGGCCGACCTGATCGCCGGCAACACCCCGCTGCCCGCGGAGGAGGTGCCGTGGTACCGCCACGGCGCCGGGATGCCGCCGTACCCGCCCGGCGACCCCCGCAACGACGCGTGGGACGCGAAGTCCGCCCTGCCCAGCGCCGCCGGCGCCCGGCAGACCGGCACGACAGGAGGCAACGCATGAGCACCGACACCCGCCCGGTCGAGACCGAGGGACCCGAAGCAGGGTCCGGCGACGGCCGGTGGGGCGGCCCGCCGGCACGGATGGCGGTCTTCGTGCCGTCCGCGGTCGTGATCTGCCTGGTCGCCGTCTGGGCCCTGGTAGCACCCAAGAACGCCGAGAACACCTTGGCCGACCTGGTCGGCACGGTGACGACGGGCTTCGGCTGGTTCTACGTGCTGCTGGCCACGGTGATCCTGCTCTTCGTCCTCTACCTGGGCATCTCCCGCTACGGCAACGTGCGCCTGGGTCCCGACCACTCGCGACCGGAGTTCTCCACCTTCGCGTGGGCCTCGATGCTCTTCGCGGCCGGTATCGGCACCGACGTGATGTTCTACTCCGTCGTCGAGCCGGTCACGCAGTACGTCGCACCGCCGACCGGCGAGGCCGAGAGCGTCCAGGCAGCCCGGGACGCCACGGTGTGGACGCTCTTCCACTACGGCATCACCGGGTGGGCGATGTATGCCCTCATGGGCCTGGCGCTGGGCTACTTCGCCTATCGGGCCAACCTGCCCCTGGCCGTGCGATCCGCGCTGCACCCGGTGTTCGGCAAGCGGATCGACGGGCCCCTGGGCCATGCGGTCGACACCGCCGCGGTGCTCGGCACGGTCTTCGGCGTGGCCACCAGCCTCGGCATCGGCGTCGTCTTCCTCAACATCGGCCTCAACGTGCTGTTCGGCGTGGGGGTGGGCGTCGGTGCCCAGATCGCGCTGGTCGTGCTGGCCGTCACGATGGCCGCCGTCTCGGCCACGACGGGCGTCGACAAGGGCATCCGGCTGCTCTCGCAGCTCAACGTGCTGCTCGCGCTGGGGCTGGCGGCCTGGGTGCTCGTGACCGGGAAGACCACCTTCATCCTCAACGCCGTCGTCATGAACGTCGGAGACTTCGTCGGCACCTTCCCGGCCAAGACGATGGAGACCTTCGCCTTCGTCGACAACGCCGAGTGGATGTCGCTGTGGACGCTGTTCTTCTGGGCGTGGTGGATCGCGTGGGCGTCGTTCGTCGGCATGTTCCTGGCCCGCATCTCGCGCGGCCGCACGATCCGTCAGTTCGTGGCCGGCACCATGGTGATCCCGTTCAGCTACATCGTCATGTGGATCTCGATCTTCGGCAACGCGGCCATCGACCGGGTGCGTGGCGGCGACGCCGACTTCGCGGAGGTCGCCCAGCAGTACGACGGTGCCGGCTTCTACAGCCTGCTCCAGGACTACCCGCTGGCCAACGTCGTCATCGTCATCGCCTTCTTCGTGGGACTGCTGTTCTACGTGACGTCGGCGGACTCCGGCGCGCTGGTCATGGGCAACCTGTCGTCGAAGCTGCGCTCGGTGCAGGACGACGCCGCGCCGTGGATGCGCATCTTCTGGGCCGCCGTCACCGGCGTGCTGACGATCGCGATGCTGGCCGTCGGCGGCATCTACGCACTGCAGTACGCGACGATCGTCTTCGCCGTGCCGTTCGCGATCGTGCTCGTCCTCGTCATGTGGGGGCTGCTCAAGGCGCTGCGGGTCGAGGCCTACCGGGTCGACGCCGGTGAGCACCACCTCCCGACCATGCTGTCGGCACGCGGCACCCGAGAGGGGCGCGAGGCGTGGCGCGACCGGTTGGCCCGCGCCGTCAACTTCGTCGACGCGGACGACGCCCGTCGCCACCTCGACGGTGTCGTCGCGCCCGCCCTGGCCGACGTCGCGACCGAGCTCACCGAGCGCGGCGTCCAGGCGGTGACCGAGACCGGCCGCGACTACGTCGAGCTGCACACCGAGGGTGGGGAGCACCCGTTCGTCTACCGGGTCGAGCTCGCCGAGCACCCCGTGCCCGCCTACGGCGGGCGCATGGTCGGTGACCACTCGCGCTACGCACGACTGGAGGTGCACCTCGACGGTGGCGGCCAGGACTACGACGTCATGGGCTTCACCGGCACGCAGGTGATCCACGACTGCCTCGACCAGTACGAGCAGCACCTGGAGTTCCTGCGCATGGTGTGAAGGCAGCTGACCTGATCAGCGTCGGACGACACGGGCACGTGTGAAGCGCACGGTGTCGCCGCCCGATCCGCACCTGCGGACCAGGCGGCGCACCGTGCGCTTCTCGGTCCTGTCGACCCGCAGCTGCCAGCGCGACTTCACCACGACCCAGTCGCGGATGTAGCGGCAGCGCGCCTTCTTGCGTGGCAACCACTCCGCCGGGTCGCCGTCGGACTTGGTGCGGTTGGACGACGCCGTGACCGCCGTGAGGCTGCGTCGGTCGCCGAGGTCGTTGGCGAAGCGCCGCCGGGTGCCCGCGGTCCAACCGCGGGCCCCCGAGGCCCATGCTTCGGCGAGCGGGACGAGGTGGTCGATGTCGAGGTCGGAGGAGTCGGTGACCTGCTCGGCGTCGTACCACGAGAACCACTCGCCACCCGACAGTGAGCAGCCGTCGCCGACGGTCGGGTCGTCGACCGCCTCCTGGCGCAGCACCTCGTCGCGGGTGTCGCAGCCGTCGCCGTCGACGTCGACCCAGTGGACGAACTTCTCCCGGTCATAGCCGGCCGCACGCTCGCGCCCCACGTCGAGCCGCCGGACGAGCCGACCCAGCCTCGTCTCCGCGGAGCGGTCCGCAACAGCGGAGGCCGTGGGCGCTGCGGGCGCGGCGGCGCCGAGGGCGAGCCCGGAGACGAGGAGGGCCAGGGCGAGGAGTCGGGCGATCACGGCCACAGGCTAGGTCGGACCGCCGACACCGGCGGCCCGACCGGCCGTTCAGCCGACGGACGAGACGAAGAGGTAGGGCCCGTCGACGCGGCCGTGGAACTGGTCGACCGACCCCGGCCCCAGCTTCTTGGCCCCGATCCGTATCGGCGCGGCGTTGGCGACCTTGCCGGTCGGGGCGTCCTTGTCGGCGACCAGGGCGCCGTCGACGAACAGCCGGACGCCGTGCTCGCTGGTCCGCCAGCAGACCAGGCGGTGCCACCGCCCGTCCGTGACCGGCTCCGCACTGCGGACCAGGATCCGGTCGATGTCACCGCGCACGACGCAGCTCGGGAGCCCCTGGTCGATCTGCAGCTTCCACTGGCCGCCGGCCTGCCGGTGGTAGCCCTTCTGGAAGGCGTTCATGTGCGCGGTCGCCTGCGACTTCGCGATCTTCACCCGCACCCCGAAGCGGAAGTCACGTCGACCGGGGTCCCACGCCTTCCGGTCGGGACCCTCGAGCAGGCCGTAGCCGCCCGCGACGGGGTAGCGCAGCGCCTTGCCCGGCTTGCCCCTCACCCGCTTGAAGCGCCCGCTGTCGAGCCTGACCCTGACCTTCCCCTTGCCGGCGGCGTTCTTGAACGTCGTCCCGTCGCGGACGGCACCGCGGCCGTCGAAGGTCAGGCGGAACACCACACCGGTCCGGGCCGCTGCAGCCCGCGGTGCCGCGTCCTCGCCTGCCGAGGGGACGGCGAAGCCCCCGGCCAGGACCAGGGCGGCGGCGGACACGACGGCCACCGCCGCTCGTCGGGCCCGGCGTGCGTTGCGCGTGCTGTCCATGGGGGTCATACCCGATCACCTCACCAATGCTGTGGGTTCCCACCGAAATCGATGGACCGACATTCGTGCGGACCGGAGGCGGTTGGAACAATGCGGCGGACGGATACCCCAAATGTGGTAGCCGTGTCTCAGCGGTGGAGCCACCACGCGAGCCGCGCGGTCATGAAGGGAAGGGCCACGTAGGTCATGACCGGCGTCATCACGACGGTGGTGAGGAGGACCCGCAGCACCACCTGGAGGTCCGGCGCCACCAGCCCGAGCAGGACCGTGGTCAACAGGCTGAGCGGGAAGAAGGTCAGCCAGATGACCGTGGCCTGCTTCCAGCGCGGCGGGGCGGCGCGTGGCGCCCCGGGCTCGACGACCTCGGCCTCCGTCGGCTCGTCGAACCAGCCCTCGATCCCGGTACGCCGCTCGACGCGCTGCTCCACGACGCCGAGGTCCTGCGCGGCCCCCAGCCACCAGGCGCGCTGCGTCGAGGACTCCCAGGCTGCGAGCGCGTCGTGGTCGGCGAACCGGTAGAGCATGTGCCACTCGCGCGACTCCGGGCCCGACTGCACCCAGCCGGCGCCGAGGAAGCCGGGGAACTCGCCGGCGAGAGTCGCCCCGGCGCGTACCCACGCCACCATCTCGGCCGACTTCGTGGGGTCGAGCTGGCGGGTGATCGACACGGTCACGGGGGAGGACATGTCCTCCAGCGTCCCGGCAGCTCCCGTGACCGTGCAAGACGGGAGGGGTCGGTCAGGTCCGCCCGACGTCGTCGAGGCACATGATGTTGCCCTCGCTGTCCTTGAACCACGCGGCGTGACCCTCGCCGGGCATCTCGGCGACGTCGCCGTCCCACTCGATCCCCGGCAGGTCGTAGTGCTCGAAGGCGAGGCCGCGCCCGCGGAGCTCGGCGACCTCGGCCGCGACGTCGGCGACGTGCCACTGGGCGATCGTGTGGCCCGCCTGGCCGGCGTACTCGGTCTCGTAGAGGTGGAAGTCGGTGCCGCCGCCGGTGGTGAAGACCAGCCCTCCGGGCATCTCTCCGGTGGGGGTCAGGCCGAGCACGTCGGCATAGAAGGTGCGAGCGCGTCCCAGGTCGGAGGCCGGGATGTTGGCTGCGACGGTGCTGTCCTTCAGCATGTCTGCTCCTCGGGTCGGGGAGTGCCCGAGACCGCTCCGGAAGGCCCTCCACGCTAGTACGCCGAAGGCCCCTCCGGACCGGTGGTCTGGAGGGGCCTTCGAGGTGGTGTACGCCATCAGGGACTCGAACCCCGAACCCGCTGATTAAGAGTCAGCTGCTCTGCCAATTGAGCTAATGGCGCGTGCTGTGGAGCGACCTGAACATTACACCGGGCCGTCGGCCACGAGAAATCGAGGGGAGGGTGCGACGGGTCACCGTCACCGTCCCTCGAGGACGGCCTGCGCGGCGTTGTGCCCGCCCACACCGGCGACGACTCCGGCACGCCGCGCGCCGGAGCCGCAGACGAGCACCGAGCCGACGTCGGTCTGGACCCCCCAGCGCTGGGCGGGGGTCTCCAGCCGCGCCCGGTTCGGCGCCCACGGCCACTCGAGGTCGCCGTGGAACAGCTGGCCGCCCGGGGTGGCGAGGTCGTCCTCGACGTCCTGCGGGACGGCGGCGGTCAGGCAGGGACTGCCGTCGTGGTCGGTGGCCAGCAAGGAGCGGACCGGCTCGGTGAGGAGCTCGTCGATCGAGGCGAGCGCCCGCTCGACGGCCTCGTCCCGGCGCGCGTCGCGGTCGTGGGCGAAGAGCGCTGCGGGCGTGTGGTGGCCCAGGAACGTCAGCAGGTGCCGGCCGTCCGCCGACTCGTCGCCGAGGACGCCGGTCTCGAGCAGGGACGGGGAGCGGAGCTCTCCGGGCAGGGCCGCTGGCAGCCGTCCCTCGGCGGCGTCGAGTCGCGCCTGCTCGAGACCGGCGTAGCCGCCGACAGGGAGGCCGGCGGCGAGGGCGGTCGCGGGGTCGTCGCCCGAGCGGAGGGAGGGCAACCGCTCGACCAGCATCGTGATCGCGAGCTGGGAACCCGCCGGCTTGCTGTCCGGGTCCTCGCCGTCCCCGAGCAGGATGCGCAGGACCCACGGGGCGACGTCGGAGAGGACGTGGCGGCTGCCGACGGTGTGGCCGCCGGTCGCGTCGTGCCACGTGACCTCGGCGCCCTCGTCACCGCCCTCGATCCGGGACACGCCGGCACTGGTGAGGATCTCCGCCCCCGCCTCGACGGCCGCCTGCGCCAGCAGGTCGGCGCCCCGGCCGCCGAGGGGCAGCGGCTGGTCGGCGCCGGGACGGCGGCCCAGGTGGCGGTGGAGAAACGTGCGGTTCGGCGCCAGGGAGGGGTCGTGCAGCGAGGCGGACGTGCCGACCAGGGCGTCGGCCGCGACCAGGCCGCGGACGGTGTCGTCGGTGAAGCGCCGCTCGACCGTCTCGCCGATCGGCCGGAGGACCAGGTCGGCCCACGCCGCGTCGTCCACGGCCTCGCGGACCGCGCGCTCGACGGGCAGTGGCTCGAGCAGGGTCGGCGCCACCCGGTCGATCACTCCGGCGACGTCGGTGTGGAAGGCCCGCCAGGCCTCGTGGTCGTCGTGCCCCGGCGGCGGGGCGCAGGGTGTCGGCAGGGGAGCACGCGGCAGGTCGAGACCGAGCTCCTCGACCACCCCCAGCGGCAGCGGTGAGAGGAAGGACGAGTGCCGCGCGAAGCGTGCACCGTGACCCGGGAAGAGGTCGGTCGCCCCGGCGACACCTCCCCTGCGCTCGAGTCGCTCGAGGACCAGCACCGACAGCCCTGCGCGGGCCAGGTAGGCGGCGGCGACCAGTGCGTTGTGGCCTCCTCCGACCACGGTCACGTCATACGCTTGCCTCTGCGAACTCACGGGCTAAACCTAGCCCGCCACGAAGCGGGGGATCAGGGTGGCCGGACACCAGCCGACACGCGCCTCGGTGGTCGGGTTCACCCTCGTCGCGGTCGCCGGAGCGGCGGTGGTCCGCCGCCCCGCAGGTGCGCTCGGGTCCGAGATGTCGCCGGTCGGCCTCGCGATCGCACTGGTCCTCCCGGCGCGCCGCGCCGGGTCTGGATGCCGGTGCTCCTGGTCGCTCCGGCTCGACATCGAGGGGACCGAGGCCCTGCTGACCGTGCGCGACACCGGCATCGGGATCCCGCCCGGAGCAGCAGCACCGCTTCACCCGGTTCTTCCGCCCCAGCCTCGCGACCCACCACGCCAGCAAGGGCAGCGGCCTCGGGCTGTCGATCGTCCGTGCGGTCGTGGAGCAGCACGGAGGCGTGAGGACCGTCGACAGCACGTCGGGCGTGGGCACCTGCTCGAGGTCCGGCTGCCGCTGACCACTTCCGGGAATGTCAAGACTTCAACTATCGTTGGAGTAGGAAACCCCTAGCAGGAGGTGCCCGATGCCCGCCGTGACCGTCGACGACCTGACCACCCTGGAGCGCCTCAAGACCCCCGGACTCGGCGACCAGCCGCGACCGGTGTGGCAGGTGACCACGGCGCCGCAGGGCTACGAGGGGGAGGGCTTTCCCGTCCGCCGTGCCTTCGCGGGCATCGACCTCGCCCTGCTCGACCCGTTCATCATGATGGACCAGATGGGCGAGGTCGACTACGCGCCCGGTGAGCCCAAGGGCACGCCCTGGCACCCCCACCGCGGGTTCGAGACGGTCACCTACATCATCGACGGCGTCTTCGACCACCAGGACTCCCACGGGGGCGGTGGCACGATCACCAACGGCGACACCCAGTGGATGACGGCCGGGTCGGGCCTGCTCCACATCGAGGCGCCGCCGGAGTGGCTGGTGCAGAAGGGGGGCCTGTTCCACGGCCTCCAGCTCTGGGTCAACCTCCCGCGCGACGCCAAGATGAACGACCCGAAGTACCAGGACATCGGCTCGCGCCAGGTGCGGTTGCTGACGTCGCCGGACGCGGGTGCCCTGGTGCGCGTCATCGCGGGCTCCGTGGGCGGGTTCGACGGCCCGGGGTCGACGTTCACCGACATGACCCTCCTCCACGCGACCGTGGAGCCGGGCGCCCGTCTCGAGCTGCCGTGGAACGTCGACCACAACGCGCTGGTCTACGTCCTCAACGGCGAGGGCACCGTCGGCACCGACCAGCGGCCGATCCGGATGGGTCAGGCGGCGGTCCTCGGCCCCGGTGACTACGTGACCCTCGCGGCCGCGCCGCGCCAGGAGAGCCGGTCGCCGAAGCTCGACGTCGTGGTCCTCGGCGGCAAGCCGATCCGTGAGCCGCTCGCGTGGGCCGGCCCCTTCGTCATGAACACGAAGGCCGAGGTGCTCGCGGCCTACGAGGACTTCCAGAAGGGACGCTTCGGGCACATTCCCGCCTGAGCCTGCGCCGGTCCCGACCGGTAGGTTGAGGCCCCCACGAGGAGGGAGGCCCGTGCCCACCAGAGTCCTGCTGGTCGACGACCACGCCGTGCTCGCCGAGAGCCTGTCGCTGCTGCTCGGCAGCCAGTCCGACCTCGAGGTCGTCGGGACGGCGCGCACGCTCGCCGACGCCCGTCGACTGGTCGAGACGTCGCGGCCCGACGTGGTCCTGCTCGACGTCGCGCTCCCTGACGGCGACGGGATCGCCGAGATCCCGGCGCTCCTCGAGCGGCACCCCGGCGCGCGGGTCGTGGTCCTCACGGGCACGACCTCCGACCGCGTGCTCGTCGGGGCCGTCGAGGCCGGCGCGGCCGGCTTCCTGTCCAAGTCCGGCGGCGTACGCCGGGTGGTCGACACGGTCCGCGCGGCAGCCGCCGACGAGGCCGTGCTGCCGGAGGCGACGTTGGAGCGGCTGCGGCCGCTGATGCGGCAGCGGGCCGACGAGCGGCACGTGAGGCTCACCGAGCGCGAGGTGGAGGTCCTCCAGCTCGTCGCGGAGGGCCTCACCAACGCAGCCATCGCCGAACGGTTGGTGGTCAGCCTCCACACGGTACGCAACCACGTCGCCCGGATCTCCCGCAAGCTCGGTGCCCACTCCAAGCTCGAGGCGCTCTCGATCGCCCTCCGTCAGGGGCTCGTGACCCCGTGACGCGCGCCGCCGGACGGCCTCAGGCGGCAGGCAGGGTGAACTCGACGACGGTGCCGACACCGCCCGCGCCGGGCCGTGCGGAGATCGTGCCGTCGTGGCGCGTGACGATCCGCTTCACGATCGCGAGGCCCAGCCCGGTGCCCTGGTAGGCCGGGTCGGAGCCGTGGGCGCGGGCGAAGCGCTCGAAGACGTGCTCGTGCTCGCCCTCGGGGATCCCGATGCCGTTGTCGGCGACCTCGACCGTCACCCAGCCCGGTGCACGCACGTCGGCGCTGACCTCGACCCGCGGGACGGTGCCGGGCGCGACGTACTTCAACGCGTTGCCGACGAGGTTGTCGAGGAGCTGCCCGGTGAGCAGCCGGTCGGCGCGCACGACGGGGAGCGGGCCCCAGGTGACGCGGTCCTCGGCGCCGCGACCGTGGGTGACCCCGCGCAGCACCTCGCCGAGGTCGACCCGGGCGAGGTCGAGCTCCCGGCCCTTGCTCGCCGCGTCCTCGAGGAGGCCGTCGACGAGCTCCTGCAGCCGGTCGGCCGAGCCGCCGAGCCGCTCGCCGAGCCGCAGCAGCGTCGCGGGGTCGGCGTCGCCCGAGCGCAGCATCTCGAGCATGACCTCGTTCCAGCCGATCATGGCGGCCAGCGGGTTGTGGAGGTCGTGGGCGACGGTCGCAGCGAACGCCTTGAGCGCTGCCTCCTGCTCGACCTCGTCGGTGACGTCGCGGAAGACCATGACCGCCCGCGCCACGTCGTCGACCGAGAGCGCCGCGAGCGGTGTGGCGGAGACCCGGACGTGGCGGGTCGACCCGTCGCGGCGCTGCATCAGGACGTCCTCGTGCACGTGCTCCCCGCGGAGCGCGCGGACGGACGGACGCCGGTCGCGGTCGATCTGCTGGCCGTCGGAGGTGACACCACGGTGGGCGAGCTGGTCGGGGGAGTGGACGGCGTCGATCTCGAGCATCCGCATGGCCGCCGGGTTCTGGATCAACACGCTGCCCCGGCCGTCGACGGCGGTGACCCCCTCGTCCATCGAGTCGACGATGGAGGTCAGCAGCTGGGCCTGGTGACGGCTCTCGGAGTGGGCCGCGGCGAGTCGCTGGATCAGCTCCTCGCGCTCGTCGCGGGCGATCGCGACGAAGAGGCCGAGCAACGACAGCATCACGACGTAGCCCTGGACCGTCAGCGCGGCCAGGCGGGGGTCGTCGATGAGGGAGAAGGGGCCCTGCCCGAGCAACGTGAAGGTGACCGCGACCCCGCCCGAGACCACCGAGACCAGGGCTGACACGACGGTCGGGTAGCGCTTGGCGCTCCACACGACGGGGACGACCAGGGTGAAGGCCAGGGGGAGCTCGACGGTGAAGACGAGCGCCATGGTCGCGACCGTCGTCGCTCCCAGGGCGACGGCCTCGACGGGGTGGCGATCGACGGCCCGGGTGACGCGCTCCCACCGCGCCTGCCGGCACTGGGCGGCGAGCAGTCCGAGCGACCCGACCACGACCGTGCCGGCCAGCAGTCGTCCGGCCCACACGACCAGCTCGACGGGGGTGGTCGCGACGTGGGTGATCGAGCCGACGGCCAGTCCGCCCGCGGCCACGGCCACCACAGCCGCAGCTGCTCCGGTCCAGACGAGGGTCGCGAGGGACTGCAGGCTCTCGAGCCGGGGTCGCGGGACCCCGAGCTCGTGGGCGAAGCGGCGCAGCAGCGTCAGGTGGACGACGGTCTGCAGCACGTTGACGCCCCCCAGTGCCACGGCCAGCAGCGCTGGAGCTCCGGTGAAGAAGTTGACGGCGAAGGCCGCGCCGAAGAGGGCGGCGGTGTCGACGCCCAGCGGGCGGGCCCCGCGGAGCACGAACCACACCAGCGCCACGCCCGCGGCGGGCCAGACCATGGCGAACGACCCGCCGTCGAGGACGGTGAGTCGACCCACGAGCGCCGCGACCGTGAAGGCGGTGACCCCGACGCCCAGCCCGGCGTACGACGCGTGGGGAGACCGCGGCGCGGCTGCGGGCGCGGGCGTGGGGGTCCGAGGGCGGGTCAGCGGCTCGGCGATGGTCATGCGAGACCTCCGCATCCTTCGGCGCGCCGTCGTCGGGGGGCCGGCGAGGGGGGCCGGCGTGCCGCTGCTGCGAGCGTACGCCGGGCGCACGTGCCGCGTAAACGTTTGCCGAAATCTCTGCCACGCGAGAGGGGTTGACAACTGCTGGTGACGACCGTCACGGTGTAACCGGTTACAGAAACCGGTTACACGATCCCAGCACGAGGAGAGCGCTGATGCCGAGCACGATCCGCGACGTCGCCCGCGAGGCGGGCGTCTCGATCGCGACCGTCTCGCGGGCGATGCGCGACTCCACCTCGGTGCGGCCCGACACCCGCGACCGCGTCATGGCCGCGGCGCGCGAGCTGGAGTACACCCCGAGCCAGCTCGGTCGCCAGCTCGCCGAGCGCCGCTACGCCGCCAACGGCATCGTCTTCCCCGACCTCTCCGGCCCCTACTACGCCGAGGTCGTGATGGGCTACGAGGACGTCGCCGCAGAGCTGCGCCGGTCGGTCCTGATCCTGTCCACGCACGGTCGGGCCGACGCCGACGCCGCGGTGCGCGACATGGCCGGTCGGTGCGACGGCCTCGTCGTGCTGCAGCGCACGGTGAGCGACGAGGTGGTCGAGCAGCTCGCCGCGCGCGGCACCCGGATCGTGCTCGTCGCCCGGCCCCCGGTCGGCGACCTGATCACTGTCAACGCCGAGAACTCGGGCAGCGCCCGGGCCCTGGGCGAGCACCTCGTCGCTGGCGGTGCCCGCCGGATCGTCTTCGTCGGTGACCCCGCCGCCAGCCCCGACGTGGCCGAGCGCTGGCAGGGGCTGAGCGACGCCGCCTCCGGCGCCGGGGCCGAGATCCGGTTGGCTCAGTGCTCCGAGCTCAGCGAGGCGGCCGGCGCCGCCGAGGCGCTCACCCTCCTCGCCACCGGCGACCTTCCCGACGCGATCGCCTGCGCCAACGACGAGCTCGCGCTCGGCCTGCTCGGGGAGCTGCGCGCCGCCGGCGTCGACGTCCCCGGACAGGTGCAGGTCACCGGGTGGGACGACGTGATGGCCGCCCGCTACGCCGACCTGACGACCGTCCGCCAGCCGATGCGCGAGCTGGGCGCCACCGCCGCCCGGCTCCTCGACGACCTGATCACCGGTGCTGCTCGGGGCATCGGTGATCCGCACACCCACCTCCCCACCGAGCTCGTCGTCCGGGGCACCACCCGGCACGGCGGCTGAGCAGCACCGCGACAACCCCCTCGAAGAACCCCCACGAAAGGTCAACCCCGATGAGAAGCACCCACCGACGCACCAAGGGCCTGGCAGGCATCGCTGCTGTTGCCGCGACCAGCCTGGTCCTCACCGCCTGCGGCCGCACCGACTCCGGCGCGGGTGGCGAGGCGCAGAGCGACGAGGTCTCCGGCGGCGAGGCCACCGGCACGATCGAGGTCTGGGCCATGGGCACCGAGGGCGAGGTCCTCCAGGACTTCTCGGCCGCCTTCGAGGAGGCCAACCCCGAGGCGACCGTCGAGGTGACCGCCGTGCCGTGGGAGTCCGCCCACGACAAGCTCGCGGGTGCCATCGCCTCGGGTGAGACCCCCGACGTCAGCCTCATCGGCACGACCTGGATGGGCGAGTTCGCCGAGGCCGGCGGCCTCATGCCGACCCCGGAGAACCTCGTCGACGAGGCCGACTTCTTCCCGGGCGCGTGGCAGTCCACCGAGGTGGGCGGCACCTCCTACGGCGTGCCGTGGTACGTCGAGACCCGCGTCCTCTACTACCGCTCCGACCTCGCGAAGCAGGCCGGCTGGGACGAGGCGCCGAAGACCTGGGACGAGCTGAAGACCTTCGCGCAGGACATGGAGTCCAAGGCCGGGGCCGAGTACGGGCTCAACCTCCAGCCCGGCCAGACCGGCTCGTGGCAGACGATGCTCCCGTTCGCCTGGTCCAACGGTGCGACCCTCACCGACGAGGCCGGTGAGGAGTACACCATCGACAGCCCCGAGATGGCCGAGGCGCTCGACTACTACACCTCCTACTTCGACGAGGGCCTGAGCCCGACGCGGCTGCTCGACCCGGGCGAGCTCGAGAGCGGCTTCGCGAAGGGCGACTACGCCGCCTTCATCTCCGGCCCGTGGCACGCCGGTCTCGTCGAGGACGCCGGGGTCAAGCCCGACCAGTACGAGGTCGCGACGATCCCCAGCCCGGACGGCGAGCAGGGCAGCTCCTTCGTCGGCGGTGGCGACCTCGCCGTCTTCAACGACTCCGACAACGCCGACTCGGCGTGGAAGTACGTGCAGTGGCTGAGCGAGGCCGAGACGCAGACCGCGTTCTACGAGGAGGTCGGTGACCTGCCGGCCGTCCAGTCCGCCTGGGACACCGGCGAGCTGGCCGAGGACGAGCAGCTCCAGGTGTTCGGCACCCAGCTCGAGACCGCCGTCTCCCCGCCGGCCGTGCCGACGTGGGAGCAGGTCGCCGGCTCGATCGACTCGATCACCGAGCAGGCCTCGAAGACCGACCTGGCCTCCCAGGAGGCCGTGGCCGAGATGCAGTCGAAGGCCGCGGCCATCGGCACCGGGCTCTGACGGGAAGTCAGGAGACCGACGTGTCCACCCAGACCACGACGACGCCCGCGCAGCCGGGCGCGCCCGCTCCGACCCAGAAGCGGGCGAGGAGCAGGCACGTGGATCCCACGCGGCGGCAGCAGGCTGTCGCCGCGTGGGTGCTGGCCCTGCCGTTCATGGCGCTGTTCCTGGTCTTCACGGCCGGGCCGGTGCTGGCGAGCCTCGGCATGAGCTTCACCGACATGCGCAGCACCGACGTCCGGACCCCGTTCGGCGTCAACTTCGTCGGCATCGAGAACTACCAGGAGCTCCTGGCCGACCCGCTGTTCCGCAAGGTCACGCTCAACACCCTGCTCTACCTGCTCCTCGGCGTGCCGCTCACGATGGGGGTCGCGCTCGCCGCGGCCGTCGGCCTCAACAGCATCCAGCGCTTCAAGGGCTTCTTCCGGGTGTCCTTCTACCTGCCGGTCGTCACCAGCATCGTGGCCGTCTCGGTCGTGTGGAAGTTCCTGCTCCGCGAGAACGGCGGGCTGGTCAACACCGTGCTCGGCTGGGTCGGGATCTCCGGCCCGGGTTGGCTCGACAGCACCACGCTGGCGCTGCCGACGCTGGTCGTGATGGCCGTGTGGCGCAACTTCGGCACGCTGATGGTGATCTTCCTGGCGGCGCTGCAGACGGTTCCCCGCGAGCTGCTCGAGGCTGCCGAGACCGACGGCGCGTCCGGGTGGGCGCGGTTCCGCCTGATCACGCTGCCCATCCTCCGGCCGACGATGCTCTTCGGCGCGGTCATCACCTCGATCGGCTACCTCCAGTTCTTCGAGGAGGCCTTCGTGATGACCAAGGGCGGCCCGCTCGACGCGACCCGCTCGATCACCTTCTTCACCTTCGACCAGTGGGGCTACGGCAACTACGGCTACGCCAGTGCGGCCGCCTACCTGCTGTTCCTCGCGATCGTGCTCCTCACCTGGGTGCAGTTCCGGCTGCTCCGTGAGAAGGACTGAGGGAAGGACACCGACATGGCACAGACCCTCGACGCCCCCACACCTCCGGCGACTCCGCCGACCCACGAGGCCGTCGACCACGGGCCGCGGCCGAGGTCGAAGGACGGCAACGTCCGCACCCCGAAGTGGCTCTACGCCGTCATGACCGTCGGCCTCTTCTTCGTCGTGCTGCCGTTCGTCTGGATGGTGATCTCCTCCTTCAAGCCGGAGGCGGAGGTGATGTCGATCCCGCCGACCTGGTGGCCGGAGACGATCACCACCTCGAACTACTCGACGCTGTTCAGCAAGCTCGACTTCCCGACCTACTTCGCCAACTCGGCGATCGTGGCCGGGGCCGTGGCGCTGGGCAACGTGATCTTCTGCTCGATGCTCGGCTACGCCTTGGCGAAGCTCGACTTCCCCGGCAAGAAGGTCGTCTTCGGCCTCGTCCTCGGCACGCTGATGGTGCCCGGGGTGGTCACGTTCATCCCGCTGTTCGTGCTCACCACCAACATCGGCCTGGCCAACAGCCTGCCCGGCATGATCCTGCCGTTCCTCGCCGGCCCCTTCGGCGTCTTCCTGATGCGCCAGTACGTGCTGACGATCCCCGACGAGCTGATCCAGGCCGCCCGCGTCGACGGTGCCGGCGAGCTGCGGATCTTCTTCTCGGTCGTCCTGCCGCTCTGCGGCCCGGCCGTCGCGACGCTCGGCGTGCTGACGTTCCTCACGTCGTGGAACAACTTCCTCTGGCCCCTGGTCATCGCCACGTCGGAGGACAAGTTCACCCTCCCGGTCGCCCTGGCCCTCTACTCCGTCGGTCAGAACGCCACCAAGTACGGCCTGCTCCTCGCAGGCTCCGTGGTCGTCGTGCTCCCCGTGCTCGCCGTGTTCCTGGTGCTCCAGCGCCGGATCATGCAGGGCATCGCGATGACCGGCATCAAGTGAACCCCTCTCGGAAAGGTCCACCCAGCCCCATGAAGATCCAGTTCCGACGTTCCCTGCTCGCCGCTGCGGCGGTCGGTGCCGTGCTGGTCAGCTCGTCGCCGTACGTGCCGACGCTGGCCGCCGAGGACAGTGCACCCGCCCCGGCCCCCGCGACCGACACGACCGCCGTGCTCGAGGGCTACGCCGCCGACACCTGGGCGTCCGTCGACGCCATGGTCGTCGACCGGACCGGCCTGCCGGCCGACAACGTCGGCGGCCGCCTGAAGCCGGGCAGCCGCAGCACCTTCACGTCGCCGACGAACATCGGTGCCTACCTCTGGAGCACCGTCGCCGCGCGCGACACCGGCCTGATCGGTGCCAAGGACGCCCGCAAGCGCATGGCGCGGACCATCGCGACCGTCGGCAAGCTCGAGAAGCACGAGCCGAGCGGCCAGTTCTACAACTGGTACGACCCCAGGACGAGGGAGAAGCTGCGGGTGTGGCCCGAGTCGGGCGACGAGGTCCAGCCCTTCATGTCCAGCGTCGACAACGGCTGGCTCGCCACGGGCCTGCTGCTCGCAGCGCGGGCCGAGCCCGCCGTCGCCGACGAGGCCGACGCGATCCGCGAGGACATGGACTTCGGCTGCTACTACAACGAGGCGGAGGGCCAGGGCGGCCAGATCCGCGGCGGCTTCTGGGACGAGGACTTCGGCGACCCGGTCCGGGTCAAGGGTGACTACTGCGGCATGGGTGAGGACGTCTGGTACACCGGCCACCACTACGGCGCCTTCAACACCGAGCCCCGGATGGCGTCCTACCTCGGCATCGCCGAGGGCCAGATCCCGCAGAAGCACTACTACGGGACCTTCCGCACCTTCCCGGCCACCGACAACTGCGACTGGGCCTGGACCGAGGCGCCCCCGACCGGCGAGTGGCGCACCTACACCGCGGGCGGCGAGGACGTCGACGTCTTCGAGGGCGCGCTCGACTATCGCGGGATGAAGGTCGTCCCCACCTGGGGCGGCTCGATGTTCGAGGCGCTGATGGTGCCGCTGTTCGTCCCCGAGGAGACCTGGGGCGCCCGCTCGTGGGGCGTCAACCACCCGCTCTACGTCCAGGGCCAGATCGAGCACGGCCTCGAGGAGACCGACTACGGCTACTGGGGCTTCTCGCCGTCCAACAACCCCGCCGGCGGCTACCGCGAGTACGGCGTCGACGCGCTCGGCCTCGACGGCCCCGGCTACACCTCCGACCAGGAGCGCACCGACTGGGAGCAGCCCTGGGAGGGCTGCCGCGACGGTGAGCCCGCCCCCACCGCCGCCGACTACGGCGACGGTGTCGTGACGCCCCACGCGTCCTTCCTGGCGCTGCGCTACGCCCCCGAGGCAGCGATGGAGAACCTCGCCAACCTCCGCGAGGACTTCGACGCCTACGGCCCCGGCGGCTTCTACGACGCGGTCGCGGTCGAGAGCGGTCAGGTCAGCAAGCGCTACCTGTCCCTCGACCAGGGCATGGTCATGGCCGCACTCGGCAACGCGCTGGCCGGTGACGACATGCGTGACTACGTCACCCCCGGCGGTCTCACCGAGCAGGTCAAGCCGCTGATGGAGCAGGAGGTGTTCGGCGCCTCGCCGCGCTGACCCGCCATGGCTGTCGGTGACGCGGGCGCCCGCCGCCCCAACATCCTGCTGGTCGTCGCCGACGACCACGCCGCCAACGCGGTCGGCTGCTACGGCGGCCCGCACGCGGTGACACCGCGGATCGACACGCTCGCGCGTGACGGGATGCGGTTCACCGAGTGCGGGTGCACCAACTCGCTGTGCGCACCGAGCAGGGCGGCGATCCTCACCGGCACCTACAACCACGTGAACGGCGTGACCACGCTGTCCACCGAGTTCGACGCGCGGCAGCCGGCGTTCCCGGGCCTCCTCCGGGACGCCGGCTACCGCACGGCCCTGATCGGCAAGTGGCACCTCGGCCACGGGGGCGAGCACGACCCGCAGGGGTTCGACCACTGGGAGGTGCTGCCGGACCAGGGCGACTACCACGACCCGACGTTCCTCACGATGGACGGCGGGTCGCACGTCCGGGGCGGCTACGCGACCGACCTGATCACCGACCTCTCCCTCGACTGGCTGCGGTCCGTCGAGGACGACGGGCCGGACCGGGCACCGTGGTGCCTGCTGGTGCAGCACAAGGCGCCGCACCGACCGTGGGAGCCCGCCGAGCGCCATGCGGACCTCACCTTCGAGTCCGCCGGGGGACAGCCCGAGACGTTCCGTGACGACTACTCCGAGCGGGCCTCCGCGGCCCGCGGCGCCCGGATGCGCGTGGGGCGGGACCTGACCCGCGAGGACCTCAAGGCCGACGCTCCGGTCGCCCGCGAGACCGACCCGGCGGCCTACGCCGACTGGGCGCTCGAGCGCTACCTCACCGACTACCTGCGCTGCGTCGTCGCGGTCGACGAGGGCGTGGGCCGGCTGCTCGACCACCTCGACGAGACGGGCCAGGCCGACGACACCGTCGTCGTCTACACCAGCGACCAGGGGTTCTTCCTCGGCGAGCACGGCTGGTACGACAAGCGCTTCATGTATGCCGAGTCGCTGCAGATGCCGCTCCTGGTGCGCTACCCGCCGTTGGTCGCCGCGGGGTCGGAGTCCGACGCGCTGGTCCTCAACGTCGACTTCGCCCAGACTTTCCTCCAGCTCGCGGGCGTCCCCGCGCTCGACCGGATGCAGGGCCGCTCGATGGTCCCGCTGCTGGCGGGCACGACGGCGGTCGAGGCCGGCTGGCGCGAGGAGACCTACTACCGCTACTGGGAGCACCTGGACGGCTCCCACCACGTCGCCGCCCACCGCGGTGTCCGCACCCGCACCCGCAAGCTCGTCCACTACTACGGCTCCGGCTGCGACCAGCCCGGCGCCTCGTCCGAGGCGACCGCCGAGGAGTGGGAGCTCTTCGACCTCGAGCGCGATCCGCGAGAACTGCGCAGCGTCCACGACGACCCGGCGTACGCCGACGACCTGGCGCGGCTGCGCACCGCGCTCGACGACCTCGCCCGCGACCTGGGCGACACCGTTCCGACCACCACCGCCTGACCCCCCAACAGAAGGAGTACCCGTGAGCATCGACGCCCGCACCGACTGGGAGAACCGGATCGGACTCCGCTCCGGCGCCTGGGACGGCGACTTCCGCGGCACGGCCCCGGAGCTCGACCCGCCCACCGGTCTGAGCGCGGTCGCCGGCGCGTCCCAGGTGACGCTGACCTGGGACCCCGTGCCCGGAGCGATCGGCTACCAGCTCCACGTCGGTCCGGACGCCGAGGGCACCTTCGTCCCGCTCGACCACCACGGCCGCGACGTGACCTCGGTGCCCCACCCGCCCTACGTCGACACGACCGGGACGCCCGGGGTCGAGCGTCACTACCGGGTCTCCGCGCTCTCCGACGTCCACGTCGGCGGTCCGCTCAGCGACGCTGTTCCCGCCACCCCCGGGAACGGCGACGCCGGGCCGGTGACCGTGGCGGTCGACGCCGCCGGTGACCTCGGCGAGCTGCCGCGGCCCTGGCGGATGATGATCGGCAGCGAGCACCTGTCCCACGCGCTGTCGACCGACGAGACCGGCGGCCGGGTCGTGGGGGAGGAGCTGACCGCGGCGCTGTCGGCGGCCCACAGCGAGCTCGGCGTCTCCCACGTGCGAGCCCACGGCATCCTCTGCGACGACCTCGCCGTCTACCGCGAGGTGGACGGGGACCCGGTGCACGACTTCAGCGGCGTCGACCGGGTCTACGACCACCTGCGCTCGCTCGGCATGTATCCCGTCGTCGAGCTCTCCTTCATGCCCCACGACCTCGCGAGCGACCCGTCGAAGACGGTCTTCGACTACGGCGCGATCATCTCGCCGCCCCACGACTGGCAGCGCTGGTACGACCTGATCCGCGACCTGGTCGCCCACCTCCTCGAGCGCTACGGCGACGAGGTCGTCGAGCACTGGTCGTTCGAGGTCTGGAACGAGGCGAACCTCGAGGTGTTCTGGTCCGGCACGCCCGCGGAGTTCCTCAAGCTCTACGACGTCACGGCCGCCGCCGTGCGCGACGTCGACGAGCGGCTGCTCGTCGGTGGTCCGTCCTCGGCCGCCGCGGGCTGGTGCGAGGAGCTGCTGGCGCACTCGTCGCGCACCGACACGCCCGTCGACTTCCTGACCACCCACACCTACGGTGCGCCGCCGCTGGACTTCCGACCGATGCTCGAGCGCCACGGCAGGGGCGGCACCCCCATCTGGTGGACCGAGTGGGGCGTGACGCCGACCCACTTCTACGAGGTCAGCGACGCCGTCTTCTCCGGCATGTTCCTCGCCCGCGGCATGCTCTCGGCGATGGGCCGGATCGAGGCGCTGTCCTACTGGGTCGTCTCCGACCACTTCGAGGAGCTCGGCCGTCCGCCCGAGCTGCTCCACGGCGGCTTCGGCCTCCGCACGGTCGGCGAGCTGCGCAAGCCGCGGTGGTGGGCCCTCGCGATGCTCGAGCGCCTCGGCTCGACCCGGTTGCCCGTCGCCTTCGACGGCGACGGCGCGGGCTCCCTCGTCGAGGCCGTCGCCGGGTCGTCGGATGACGGCGTCAAGACCGTCGCGCTGTGGAACCTCACGCTCGACCAGTCGAAGGCGACCGGCGACCGCGCACTCGAGCGCGAGGTGACCGTCTCCGTCACGGGCCTGACCCCAGGGGCGGCGTACTCACTCACGCACGAGCGGGTCGACGCCGACCACTCCAACATCGCGGCGGTGTGGGGCGGCCTCCGCGAGGAGGGCCAGGCGTGGCCGACCGAGGAGCAGTGGGCGACGCTGCGCGAGGCCGACCGCCTCGAGGAGCTCGACCCGACCACCACCGTGACCGCGGACGCCGACGGCGTCGTGTCCGTGACCACGACCATGCCGATGCCGTCGATGAGCCTGCTGACGCTGGTCCCCTGACGGGCAGGAGACGCAGAAGGGCCCCGGCGCGAAGCCGGGGCCCTTCTGGCTGTCTGGGGTGAGTGACGGGGCTTGAACCCGCGACCCTCGCGACCACAACGCGATGCTCTACCAGCTGAGCTACACCCACCATGGCGGATCCGCGGCCGAGGCCTGCGGACCGGGAGAGAGTGTAGCCGCCAGCGCCGCCACCTCCCGCATCGGGAGGCCCTGCCCTGCCGAACGCGGGATCGGCGACCTCGGCGGCGGGTTCAGCTCGTGGCCGGGCCGTCCTGCGGCGCGTCGTTGTCGGCCGTCTCGCCGGTCAGGCCGGTGAGGGAACCGCCGTGGCGCCCGGCGATCTCGCGGGCGGTGTCGGAGTCGGGGCCTGGGGAGGGGAGGAAGACGGCCTCGCGGTAGTAGCGCAGCTCCTCGATGCTCTCCTGGATGTCGGCGAGCGCGCGGTGGTTGCCGCGCTTGGGCGGCGACTGGAAGTAGGCCCGCGGGAACCACCGTCGCGAGAGCTCCTTGATGGAGGAGACGTCGACGATCCGGTAGTGGAGGAACGCGTCGAGCGCGGCCATGTCGCGGCTGATGAAGGACCGGTCGGTGGCCACGCTGTTGCCGGCAAGAGGCGGCCGGCTGCCCGCGGCGCAGTGGTCGGCGAGGTAGGCCAGCACCTGCTCCTCGGCCTCGCCGAGGGTGATGCCTGAGGAGAGCTCCTCGAGCAGGCCGGAGTTCTCGTGCATGGTGCGCACGAAGTCGCCCATCTGCTCCAGCGCCTCGGCCGGCGGCTTGATGATCAGGTCGATCCCGTCGCCGAGGACGTTGAGGTCGAAGTCGGTGACCAGCGCCGCGACCTCGATCAGGGCGTCGGCCTCCAGGGACAGGCCGGTCATCTCGCAGTCGATCCACACCAGTCGTTCGTTCACGAGGGGCCACCCTACGCGCCCGGGCCGATGCTCAGCCTCCCCTCAGGTGCGTCAGCAACTCCTCAGCCGGCGGACCTACGGTCCCGATCGTGAGGGACTGGGTCGGGCTGCTCGCCCGTGTTGTGACGGGCGGCGTGTGGGTCGTGGCAGGTGCGCTGAAGCTGCCCGACCCGGCCGCAAGCGTCCGCGCCGTCCGTGCCTACGACCTGCTGCCCGAGGCGGTGGTCCCGACCGTCGGCCACCTGCTGCCCGTCGTCGAGGTCGTCGTCGGCCTCCTGCTGCTGCTCGGCCTCCTGACCCGGCCGGCCGCCGTCGTGTCGTCGCTGCTGTTCGTCGCGTTCGTCGTCGGCATCTCCGCGGCGTGGGCGCGGGGGATGAGCATCGACTGCGGCTGCTTCGGCGGCGGCGGGTTCGACGCCGACGCGCGCGAGAAGTACCCGTGGGAGATCGCCCGCGACGTCGGTCTGCTCGCCGCCTCCGCGTGGCTGGTCGTCCGTCCCTCCTCCCACCTGTCCCTGGACCGCCGCCTGCTCGGCGGATCCACCCCGAGCCCGAGGAGCACCTGATGGGGAAGAAGGCCGCCCAGGAGAGCCGCACCGCCCGCGCCGCGGAGGTGCTGGAGACGCAGCGGCGCGAGGAGTCACGGCGCCGGCGTACGACGATCAGCGCGGTCGTCGCTGCGCTCGTCGTCATCGTCGGCCTCGGCTACCTCGTCTCCACCACCCTCGACTCCTCGGGCGAGTCCGCCCTCACGCCGGGCGGCGTCGACGGCTACGTCGTGACCGTGGGGGACGACGCTGCCCCGACGACGCTCGACTTCTACGAGGACCCGCAGTGCCCGATCTGCCAGCAGTTCGAGTCGGAGATCGGCGACGACGTCGCCGCAGCCGTCGAGGCCGGTGAGGTGAAGGTCGACTACCACGTCGTCTCCTTCCTCGACGACGCCTCGCAGAACCAGTGGTCCTCTCGCGCGGCCAACGCCCTGATGGTCGTGCAGGACCTCGCCGGCCCCGAGGCCTTCGTCGCCATGCACGACCTGCTCTACGACAACCAGCCCACCGAGGGCACCGCCGGTCCGTCGGACGCCCAGCTCGTCGCCTGGGCCGTCGAGGCCGGCGCGCCGGAGGCGGCCGCTCGCCAGGGCATCGAGTCGGGGCGCTTCGACCAGTTCGTCGTCAACGCCACCGACCAGATGTCCAAGGACGGGGTCAACGGGACGCCCACGGTCTTCGTCGACGGGGAGAAGGTCGACGGCACGCCGGCCGACTCGGTCGCCGCCGTCCGCAAGGCGCTCGGCGGCAGCGGGTCCTGACGAATGGCCCCACCCCCGCGTCCGCTGCCAGACTCGCGCGGGTGAGCATCACCGACTTCATCGCAGGCCTGCCCAAGGCCGAGCTGCACGTCCACCACGTCGGCTCGGTCTCCCCGCGGATCGTCTCGGAGCTGGCCGAGCGCCACCCCGGCGTCGTGCCCTCGGACCCCGACGCGCTCCGCGAGTTCTTCGAGTTCCGCGACTTCGCCCACTTCGTCGAGGTCTACCTGGCCGTCGTCGACCTGATCCGGACCCCCGAGGACGTCCGGATGCTGACCTACGAGGTCGCGCGCGAGATGTCGGAGGGCCAGCAGCTGCGCTACGCCGAGCTGACCGTCACGCCCTACAACTCGACCGTGCGGGGGATGGGCATCGAGCCCTTCACCGAGGCGATCGAGGACGCCCGTGTCGCGGCCGAGCGCGACTTCGGCCTGGTCCTGCGGTGGATCTACGACATCCCCGGGGAGTCCGGGATCCCGGCGGCGGAGGCGACGCTCGACTACGCGCTGAACCACGCCCCCGACGCGCTGGTGGGCTTCGGCCTCGGTGGTCCCGAGATCGGCGTGCCGCGGCCGCAGTTCAAGCCCCACTTCGACGCGGCCCGCGCCGCGGGCCTGCGCAGCGTGCCCCACGCGGGGGAGACCACGGGACCCGAGACCGTCTGGGACGCGGTGCGTCTGCTCGGCGCCGAGCGGATCGGCCACGGCACCAGCTCGGCCCAGGACCCCGAGCTGCTCGCCCACCTGGCGCGGCACGGGATCGTCCTCGAGGTCTGCCCGACCTCCAACATCGCCACGCGCGCCGTCGAGACGCTCGACGTCCACCCGCTGCGGACCTTCGTCGAGGCCGGCGTGCCGGTCACCATCAACTCCGACGACCCGCCGATGTTCGGCACGACGCTCAACGAGGAGTACGCCGTCGCCGCCGACCTGCTCGACCTCGACGAGGCGGGCGTGGCCACGCTGGCGCACACGGCGGTTGCGGCGTCGTACGCGCCGGACGACGTGAAGGAGCGGGTGCACGCCGAGATCGACGGCTACCTGGCCGAGCACGGCTGAGCAGGCCTTGTGCTGCCCTCCGGGCAGCACAAGGCCCCGGGCGCTCATACCGCCCGGGGCCGACGCCATCCTGACCCGCCGACTAGCGCGAACGTGGCATTTGTGCGGGAGTGTCGCCACAGCAGGCCCGGTGTGTCGTATTTTCGGGGGCATGGCCCCCGTACGTGTCGCGATCGTCAACGACTACGAGATCGTGGTCGCCGGCGTCGCCGGTCTGCTCGCGCCCTTCCGCGACCGGATCGAGGTGGTCGAGATGGCCGCCAACACCGGGATCATCACCGAGGTCGACGTCGTCCTCTACGACACCTTCGGCGGGGTCCAGGGCGACGGGGTCGACCTCGACACCCTGGTCGACGACTCGGGTGCGCGCGTGGCGGTCTTCTCGTGGAACGTCGAACGTGAGCTGGTCGACCGGGCGCTCGAGCGCGGCGCCTGGGGCTACCTCTCCAAGGGCCTGACCGGTGAGGAGATCGCGAAGGCGGTCGAGGCGATCCACGCGGGACAGGTCGTGACCGCGCCGCTCCCCGTCGACGAGGCCGCCGAGGCGCTCGCCGGCAGCTGGCCCGGCCGGCAGTACGGCCTGACCCACCGGGAGTCGGAGGTGCTGGCCCTGATCACCCAGGGCCTGACCAACCAGGAGATCGCCGACCGGGCCTACATCTCGATCAACTCGGTGAAGACCTACGTCAGGACCGCCTACCGCAAGATCGGCGCCACCCGCCGCTCGCAGGCGGTGCGCTGGGGCATGGAGCACGACTTCGCGCCCGACCGCGCCCGCGTCGTCGTCGACCGGTGAGGCAACCGTTCGCCAAGTTCACCCTCAGGGGTGACGGGCGGGTGGCATAGGTTGCCGGGCGTGCCATTAGTACGCATCGCGGTCATCGACGACCACGAGATCGACGTCGCCGGTGTCTCCTCCGTCCTGGGTCGCTTCAGCGACCGGGTCGTGGTCGTGGCGGCAGACGACCCGGACCTCGACGTGGTGCTCTACGGCGCCCGCGAGCTCGAGGCGGGCCACGACACCGTGCTGCACTCCCTGCTGCGCACCTCGCCGGCCACCGTGATCGTGCTCGGCTGGGACCCCGACGGGCCGCAGGTGTCGTGGGCGATCGCGTGCGGCGCCCACGGCAGGCTGTCGAAGCGGCTGGCCGGTGCCGACCTCGTGCGCGGCCTCGAGCAGATCAACCACGACCGCGACGACCGGGAGCGGTCGCTGCCCCACGACGGCGAGTGCCACCCCGCCCTGCGCACCGTGGGCCTCACGCCCCGCGAGCTCGAGGTCCTGAGCCTGATCACCCAGGGGCTCACCAACCAGGAGATCGCGGACCAGTCCTACATCTCGATCAACTCGGTGAAGACCTACGTCCGGACCGCCTACCGCAAGATCGGCGTGACCCGTCGCTCCCAGGCCGTCAGCTGGGGGCTGCGGGCCGGGTTCGCTAGTGCCGCGCCCACCCGGGAACGCGAGCTCGTCTGACCCCGCCCTCGCGGGTGTGGCTGCTGGTTGGGTCGGCTGCCTAGCGTGGTCGGCATGAGCGACTACCGCTGGAGCCGACTGATGAGCGCCGGGACCGCGGCGTACGGCGCCTACGCGCTCGCGCGACCGGGTCACCTCGCCGACGCGCTCGAGGCGCCGTCGTCGGAGCGCGCCGGTCACGACCGGTTGGCCCGGACCTACGGCGTGCGCGACCTCGCGACGAGCGCTCTCGCGTTCAGCGGCCGCCCCACGCTGGTGCGCACGGCGATGGCACTCCGCATCGCCGGCGACCTGGGCGACTGCGCGGTGCTCACGTCGACCACCACCGACCCGGACGTCCGTCGCAAGGTGGCGGGCGTGACCCTGGGCTGGGCAGCGCTCAACGCGCTGGCCTGGCTCGCCGACGAGAGGAGCTGACGATGGACGAGAAGCAGCAGGGGGCCGAGGAGGCCCGCGAGGCCGCCCAGCACGTCGCCGACTCGGCGGAGTCGTGGGAGCACGGCGCCGAGGAGACCGAGGTCCGCGAGCACCTCGAGGAGGGCTTCGACGAGGCCGGCGTGGAGGTGCCGGACGACGAGACGGACAAGCTCGTCGACCAGGTCCGCGACACCGACGAGATGCCGATCGTCGACAAGGCCACGCCCGAGGACCGCTGAGGGCCTCGCCTACCCCTGGCCGAGGAGCACGGCCCGACCGACGGCGAGCAGCTCTCGCCGGAGGTCGGCGTCGGAGACGTCCGCGAGGTCGGGGTCCATCCCCGCGTGGGCGAGGCCGGACCCCACGACGGAGGCGGCCACGCGGCGCGAGAGGCCGCTACGGGGCCCGACCAGCAGCGCGTGGAGGCGGTCGGTGAGCGCCATCAGGTCCGGGTGCGACTCCAGGATCCGGCCCACCTCGGGATCGAGGATCAGCGCGGCGATCGCCTGCCGGTGGGCGATCATCAGGTCGACGAGGCCCACCAGTGCCCGCTCGGTGGCGGCCCGACCGGTCGGCTCGGCCTCCGCCTCCTCGACGAAGCCGCGGAGGTCCGCGAACGCGTCCTCGACGACGGCGAGGACGATCTCCTCCTTGGAGCGGAACTGGTAGTAGACCGCCGCCTTCGTGACGCCGAGGTGGTCGGCGATGTCCTGCAGCGACGTGCCGCTGACGCCGCGGCGCGCGAAGAGCTCGAGCGCGGCGACGGTGACCCGGGTGCGGCCCTGGCCACGCGGGGTGCTGGGTCGTGCCATGCGCCACAACTTAGCCGATCGGCTTGGCAATTGCCTAGCCGGTCGGCTAACTTCGAGGAGTCTCGTCCCTCGCTGACCTGGAGCTCCCCTCGTGGCCACAGTCCTCTACCGCCTCGGCCGCCTCGCCTTCCGGCGACGCGGCGTCGTCCTGCTCGTCTGGTTGCTGCTCCTCGGGGGCCTCGGGGCCGGGCTGGCCGCAGCCGGAACGGCACCGACCGCCGGCATCACCATCCCCGGCACCGAGTCGCAGCGGGCCCTCACGTCGCTCGCCGAGGAGTTCCCGGAGGCCAGTGGCGCCTCGGGCACGGTCGCGATCCGCGCCCCCGAGGGCGAGGTCCTCACCGATCCCGAGAACCAGCAGGTCGTGCTCGGGCTGGTCCAGGAGGCCAACCAGCTCCCCGGCGTGGTCGGCGCCCAGAGCCCCTACGACACCCAGGCGATCAGCCAGGACGGTCGCTACGCGCTGCTCACGGTGCAGTTCGAGCGGGCCTCTGACCTGCTGACCGAGGGGGAGCGGAGCGCCTACGAGGAGCTCGGCACCGACGCCCCCGCGGGCTGGACGGTCGCCGCCGGCGGTGAGCCGCTGATGACCGAGCCCGAAATCGGCTCGACCGAGGCGATCGGCGTCGCCGTCGCGCTCGTCGTCCTGCTCCTCACGTTCGGCTCGCTCGTCGCCGCGGGCATGACGATGGTCAACGCGCTGGTCGGCGTCGGCACCGGCATGCTCGGAGTGCTGCTGCTCGGCCACGTCTTCGACTTCACCAGCGTGACGCCGGTCCTCGCCCTGATGCTCGGCCTGGCGGTCGGCATCGACTACTCGCTCTTCATCACCTCCCGCTATCGCCACGACCTCGCGATCGGCATGGAGCGCGAGCAAGCCGCGGGCCACGCCGTCGGTACGGCGGGCTCGGCGGTCGTCTTCGCAGGCCTGACCGTGGTCATCGCGCTCGCCGGGCTCTCGGTCGTCGGGATCCCGTTCCTCACCGCGATGGGGCTCGCCGCGGCCGGTACCGTCGCGGTCGCCGTGCTGGTCGCGGTCACGCTGCTGCCGGCCTTCCTCGGGTTCGCGGGCGACCGGGTGCGCTCGCGTGCCCAGCGCGCCCGCACGGCAGCGGGGGAGACGGACGTCGAGGACGACACCTCCAACCGCGGCTTCGCCTGGGGCCGACTGATGGTCCGCGGCCGGGTGCCGGTCATCGCTGCCGCCGTGATCGGGCTCGGCGTCCTCGCCGTCCCGACCACGGACATGCACCTGGCCCTGCCCGACGACGGCACCGCCGCCACAGGGACGAGCAAGCGTGCGGCGTACGACCTCGTGGCGGAGGGGTTCGGCGAGGGCTTCAACGGCCGCCTCGTCCTGGTCGTGCACGGCGACGACCCGCAGGTCGTCCAGCAGGCCACCGAGCAGGTGGTCGGCGCGGCGTCCCAGGTCGACGGCGTGCTGGCGGCCCAGCCCGGCGGCGCGAGTGCGGACGGGCTGACCTCGCTGGTGGCGGTCGTGCCGACGAGCGGGCCCAGCGACGAGGCCACGGCCGACGTCGTGCGCGACGTCCGCGCAGCCGTCGCCGGCACGGCTGAGGCGACCGGCACCGACGTGTCGCTGACCGGGCAGACCGCCGTGGGAGCCGATGTGTCCGACAAGCTCGCCGACGCGCTCCCGGTCTACCTGCTGGTCGTCGTGGGCCTCAGCTTCCTGCTGCTGACGCTCGTCTTCCGCTCGCTGCTCGTGCCGCTGAAGGCCACCCTCGGGTTCCTGCTGACCGTCGGCGCCACGTTCGGGGCGACCGTCGCCGTCTTCCAGTGGGGCTGGCTCTCCGACCTGGTCGGGCTCGACACCGGCGGGCCGCTCGTGAGCTTCCTGCCGATCCTGCTCATCGGCATCCTCTTCGGTCTGGCCATGGACTACGAGGTCTTCCTCGTCTCGCGGATGCGCGAGGACTTCGTGCACGGCGCGTCGGCTCGCGAGGCCGTGGTGTCGGGTGTCGGTCACGGCTCACGGGTGGTCGTCGCCGCCGGACTCATCATGATCTCGGTGTTCGCGGGCTTCGTGCTGGTCGAGGACCCGATCATCAAGTCGATGGGCTTCGCCCTGGCCTTCGGCGTCCTCGTCGACGCCTTCATCGTCCGGCTGTCCCTGGTGCCCGCGGTCATGTCGTTCCTCGGGGACCGTGCCTGGTGGCTGCCGCGCTGGCTCGACCGGGCGCTCCCGAGCGTCGACATCGAGGGCTCGAGGCTCGAGCGCCACTGAGGCCTGGGAGCAGAGGACCCCGCCGGCTCTCGGGTACCGGCGGGGTCCTTGCTCCCGGCGCGTGGTGGACACCACCACCCCTTGCCGGGTCGACCCTGGTGACAGATCACCCGGGTCGGAAGCGTGACTGCTTCTGCCCCCACGGTAGGAGCCGGCGCGCGGGCGGGGCATGGGCCGAATGCACCAATCTGGTGCTGCCGACGATCGGTCGCCCGTGGAGAAAACGGTTACGTCCCGTGGCTGAACTGTCTCGCGGGCGGGACTAGCCTGCTCGACAGGTCGGCAGCTCGGGCGCAGCGGGGACTGGGATGCTGCGGCGTCCGGCCGAATCGGAACGACCGCGCCCGACAACCGGCGGGCGTCGGAGGCTCCGTCGGCGCGGCGCCCCGTGCGGGGCGCCGCGCGCGGACGCGATCCGCGCCCCCGGGAGGAGTCGAACCTCCGACCGTCGGATTAGAAGTTGCTCTTGGCGTGCTGGGCCAAGCTGCCGTCTGTCAGCCGCCAGATCGGCAGTCAGTCATCGCGATGGAAGATGTTGATAGAGGGCATCTGCTCGATGTCCCCGTACCTGCGTTGACCATATACGGCGGAGAGATGTGAGCGAGCCTCCAGTACTGAGACTCAAAGCCGTTCAGGGCCGCGATTCTCGAGGCTGGATCGTGCCCGACTTGCATGCCGACCCGTTCTACGATTTCGGCATCGTGAGCCTTGTAGGGCATGACCGGCTCTTGCTCGATCGTCTCTGACGCGAAGTAGGCGTCCTTGTCTTTAGGATGTACGCGATCCGCCGGGCTCGCGTGCGCGATCGCCGTTGGCCCCGGTAACTTCCAGAGCGTGCGACCGGCTGCCTATGTTGCGACTCTTGCTATGGGCGGGGTCTGCGCCCTGGCGGGCTGTTCCGGCCCAATCGAGGCCCCCACGGAGCAGGAGCGCATGGAGGCTGAGTACATGGAGATGCAGCGCGAGCAATCCGAGTACGAGAGCAAGGTCATGGAACTCTCGAACGAACTGGATAGCGCTGAACTTGCGGTCAGAGCTCCGGGAGCAAGACCTACGCGCGCGGACCGCCTCCGCTTGGACCTCGCGGTGGCGAAGCTCGACTTGTTCTACAAGTACGACTTCGAATCGAATGGATACGACTGCCCGCCAAATCGGCAGATCAAAGGGAACAAGCCGCAGTCTCTCGACGGCGACAAGATCTACCACCTACCGAACTGGCTCTACTACGGACCAACGATTCCGGAGGCGTGCTTCAAGACAGTCGCGCAGGCTCGCGGCGAGGGATACCGGCCATCTCAGGTGCGGGACTAGGCACGATCGTTGCCTTGGAGTGGTGGTGTCAATTGGCGCGACTCCACTCGCCGCATCCCTGTACCGAGATTGAGTAGTCCGACGGCTCGACCGTGAACTGGACCCGAGCGCCATTCGAGAAGTTGTTGTCGATGATCTGGCCGTTGCGATCGGTGCGCTCCCAGTAGCAGCCGCCCGTCGGTTGCGAGACGTACGTGCCGGGGTTGAGGTCCCGGCCGACGAGGTAGGTGCCGTCGTACTGGATGCGGTTCTTGTCGGCCTCAGCCTGATCCAGTGAACGCTTTACGTACGCCTTCACCTGATCCGCATGGGGATGATTCGGACACAGCAGGCTGGCGCCGATCACTTCCTGGGCCGCGGCCGCGCTGTCCGCGTCATTCTTCGAGAGACCGGGCCACCATTGATTGTTTGATCCGCAGACGCCATAGAGGATCTCCACCTCTGAAGCCGTGATCTTCGTGTTCTCGCCGTAGGCCAGCCTGACGGCGGCTGCCTCGCGCTTACTCGGCTCGCCAGTGGCCCTCGTATCGATGCAATTCGGGTGGTATCCCATCCAAGCCGCCTCCATCAGCGTGTAGCGAGCGCCCTCGCACCTGAACTGCACAGACACACCGCCGTTCGGCCTGTCGTCAATGGGCGTGGCCGACTCGGCGGGGCTGCTGGATGCGGAGGGACTTGGCGACTCGGAGGTTGGGGCTGCGCTCGGAGTCGGCTCAGGGCTGGCTTCCTCCCCTGGGTCACCACCACAACCGGTGAGGACAAGGACCGAGAAGGCGAGAGCCACGAGCAGACGCATGGACACGATGATGCAACGCAATACGTCCATCCGACAGGGGAACGCCTCGGAGCACTGAACTTCCTCGTTAGACCTCTGCAGCCTGCACGCACACCGAACCCGAATCGGGGTTCGCGAGCGGCAGGAGCAGCACCATGCAAGTCATCGGATACCTCCGAGTCAGCACCGACGAACAGGCGACGAGCGGACTCGGCTTACAAGCCCAGCGCGCCCGCATCCAAAGCGAGGCAGACCATCGGGGCTGGGACGTCGTCTGGCTCGTTGACGACGGCTACAGCGCTAAGAACCTCCATCGACCGGCGCTGACGGACGCCCTCGCGCTCCTTGCCGCACACGAGGCCGAGGCGCTGATCGTCGCCAAGTTGGACCGCCTCAGCCGGTCGGTCGTGGACTTCTCCAACACGCTCGCCCTCGCCAAGAAGCAGGGCTGGTCACTGGTACTGCTCGACCTTGGTGTGGACACGAGCACTCCGAACGGGAAGCTCGTCGCCGGCCTGATGGCTCAGATCGCCGAGTGGGAGCGCGACATCATCGCGCAACGCACCCGGGAGGCCCTCGCCGCTGCGAAGGCTCGCGGCCAGCGCCTCGGACGGCCCCGCGCTACACCCGACGAGGTCGTGGCCCAGGTCGTTGAGCTCCACCAGCGCGGCCTCAGCCTCCGGGCGATTGCCCAGACCCTCACCGACACCCGCGTCCCCACCACCCGAGGGGCCGCGCAGTGGCGCGCCTCAACTGTGCGGCGCGTCCTCAACTCCCACCGCCTCGACCTCGAATCGGTGGCTTCGCAGACAGGAGAACTCTGATGGCACGACCCGTCACGACCTACAACGCCGTGGAGCGCGGCATCCAGCGGATCACTCGGACTTACGACGATGGCCGCATCGTCACGAGCCATCGCATCCGGTACGCCAACGCGGACGGTCGGATCATCCAGCGCGCCGTCGCCGGCTCAGTCACGAAGGCTCGGGCGGCGCTGGCTACTGCTCGCGCCGATGTCCAGCGGGGCGACCACGTCGTCGTCACCAAGAGCGACAGCCGCACCACGTTCAAGGAGGTTGCCGACCACTGGCACCAGCACTCCACTCACATGAAGGCAAGCACTCGTGAGGGCCACTGGCGGTTGATCTACGGCTCGCGAATGGCTGGCCTGCACGACGTCACGATGCGGGGACTGAGTTACCAGCGGTTGCAGCAGTTCCAAGGCTCGCTGTCCGACCTCGCCCCGGCCACGCAGAAGCAGATCATGTGGGTCGTGAAGGCGATCTGCTCCGACGCGGTGAAGCGTGGGCTGCTGCGGTCGAATCCGGCAGTTGACCTGCCACGGATCAAGGCGCAGCGGGCGCGGGTCAACATGCCGAGCCAGGAACAGGTGGAGGCGTTGATCCGGCATCTCTCCCTCCCCACGCCTGCAAGACTCGACAGTCGCGGACGCCGACTTACAGCGCATGAGGCTGATCCGCGCTGGGCACTCCTTGTGGAGACGGCTGCCTACGCGGGTCTGAGGGCGGGGGAGTTGTGCGGACTCCAGGTCCGCGACCTCAACCGGTTCAACCGCTCCCTGACGGTGACCCGCTCCATCCCCACGAAGGGTCGGCAAGTCGGCGCACCCAAGAGCGGGGCTGGCACGCGAACGGTGGACGATCTCGACCCGGCGCTGAGCAAGCGACTAGCGACGCTCGCGAACGGTCTGCGGCCCACTGACTACCTGTTCGGCTACGTGGACTCTGACGGCGTCAGCCAGCCTTACAACCATCTCAACTTCTACCGACGCCACTTCCAGCCCGCGTGCCGTGAGTTGGGCATCGACTGCCGCTTCCACGACCTCCGACACTTTCACGCCAGCCTGCTGATCGATGCTGGGCTGGACCCGGTGAAGGTGGCCCATCGGCTTGGACACTCGTCGGCCTCCTTCACCCTGAACACCTACGCGCATCTGTTCAGCCAAGAGTCGACCGGGCTGGGGGAGCAGATTGCGGCCAAGCGTGCGGAGGCGCGTGGGGAGAGGCGGGCGAAGAACAAGAGGCCGTTCTGATCGGCGCGAAGGGTGCGATTCGTGAGGTCTGGTCAGCGCTGTGATCTATGGTCGCCGCCATGGACGCCGAGAAGCGGTATCAGGTCTTTGTGAGCTCGACCTATCTCGACCTCAAGGCGGCCCGTGCTGCCGTAGTGACTGCGCTGCTGAACCTCGACGCGATCCCGGCTGGCATGGAGTTGTTCCCAGCCGCGGATGATGACGCGTGGACGCTCATCGAGGACGTCATCGCAGACTCTGACTACTACTTGCTCATCATCGGCGGCAAGTACGGCTCTGTCGATCCCGATCTGGAGATCAGTTTCACGGAGCGTGAGTACGACACGGCCGTTCGACTGAAGAAGCCGGTCATGGCCTTCCTGCACGGCAAGCCCGGAAAGTTGCTAGCCGAGCAAGCCGAGGACTCCGACTCTCGGAGGGAGAAGCTCGCGGCATTCCGCGAGAAGGTCGAGAAGGCCAAGCACGTGAAGTACTGGACCAGTCCCGACGATCTGGCCGGGAACGTTGCGTTGACATGGAACAGTTTCCGCCGCCGCTACCCAGCGACGGGCTGGATCAAGGCTGATCAAGGCACCAGCAAGGAATCGCTCGCAGCGCTCGCGAAGGCTCAGAAGGAAATCGACGACCTCAGGGCGCAACTGGAGTCTGTTCGGACCGAAGCGCCTCCCGGCACCGACAGACTGGCGCAGGGTGAGGGTCGGTTCTCACTCGACGTCTATGCCAAGGGCGAGTGGTGGGATCGCTCCCGTACCTACAAGCGCTACTCAACAGGAAAGTGGACGGGCGTAGAGATGTCTTGGGACCGTGCTTTCGGATTCTTGGGACTTCGCATGATGCAGGAGGCCGACGAGCCGACTTTGGAATCCGATCTCTGTACAGTCCTCGAGCTTGACAACTATGGCGACCTGCGCGCCCTCTTCAAGGCGAAGGTGGAGGAGCGTGCAACGGCGGGCGAAGTAGAGCGGTGGTCTTCATACTTCGAGGGCATCGACGTTACCGACGAGGACTTTCAGACACTCCTGCTTCAGTTCAAGGCGCTCGGTCTCATCCAACACTCGCAACGTAATCGCTCGGTTAAGGACACTGCCAACTACTGGTCCTTGACCCCGTATGGCGAAACACGCCTAGTCCAATTGAGGGCATTGCAGGTGGGTGAAGAGTCGCTGGCGCGGCCAGACGACTTGCTCGCGCATGAGAGCGAGGAGCCCAGCGAGACGACAGTCGAGGCTGCGGACCCTCCGGGCCAAGACTGATCCTCTGCACACTGGTCAGCCCAGGAGCAAAGGAGCCAGCCATGCCAGCCAAGACCCCGATCGTTTCCTACGGCGACTCGTACACCATCGGCCGAGTGGCGGAGATGTGGGACAAGCCCGCGATGTTCGTCCGGCGCATGATCAGCGAGGTCAAGTTGATCGCGAACGAGCGTGGCCTGATCACCAACTCGTCACTGCGTGACTTCTACGCCGAGCACAGTCACGAACTGGACTGAGGCCGAAGCCAACCTTTCGCGTTCGCGCCGTATCGTCCGGGGAATGACCACGTGGGCGGATGTTGGACTTACTCTCGCCGGCGCTCCCATCGGTGCCTTGATCACCGTTGGCGGTGTCTGGCTGACCAATCGTCACAACACGGCCGTACAGCACAACATGCTGGACAGCCAGGAGAGGCAGCAGCGCGCCCAACTCGAGTCGGACCTTCGGATCGATGTACAAAGAACAGCCCTTAGCGAGCGGCTGACGTTGTACGTGCAGGTGCTCGCGGAGTGCGACCTCGTCGAGTCGCTCTCCGCGTGGGCAACGGGGAGCGAGCTACCGGAGCAAGGTCCCCTCACGAACGAGGAGGTCCACCCGCGGTGGCTGGCCGTTCGGAAACTGCGGAGACAAGTGGACGTTCATTGCTCATCCGAGGTGCGCTTCATGATGAGGAAGTTCGCCGATGCGGTCGAAGGCGTTGACGAGACAGCCGAACCTGAGAAGTGGGAGCTGCTCGCAGAGGTCTCGACGAACTTGCGCGCCTGCATCGTGGAGGCTGCGGTCATCGATCGGACCAGCGGTCTAGCGGCAGACGGGCTCGGCGGTGCCTAGCCGCTGACCCGACCAGACCGACGCAATCGGCCTCTAGACCCGCGAGCAGGGTTTGGGTGGCCGGTGGGGCCGACAGGCGATTCTTCGCATGGCAGTGCCGATACTGCACTAAGGAGAGAAGGTGCCTGCCTCTTCGAGGCTGTCGAGCGGCAGCGCCACGGAGGGGCACACGTGCCGATATGCGCCCACGATGAATACCTCGCGGTACTCCACTGCGATGTTGGCTCCATCGAGGACACCGTCCACGGTGTCGGGACCGGACTCGCTCGCGGCGCACACGACTTGCGCCACTCCCATGATCGTGGGAGCGTCGATATTGACTTGGTCGCCCAGTTCCTGCACGAGGTACTCCCGATAGGCGGCGTCGCTGATCTTGGGAGGCTCTTGGGCGATGGGGCTGCGGTCTTCAGCCTGCTCGTTGTTTCCGCATCCGGACAGCACAGCAACGGCTAGCGCCAACCCAAGCATCCCCCGCATGCCCCGAGGCTAATTGAGGAGAGGCCGTCCCGGACGAGGATTTAGCCCCTCGCCTCGCGCGGAACCCCGAAAGGGGCCAGCCCGTAGGCCAGCCCCTCTTGGAGTCGTTCGCGTGAAGTTGTTCAGTCGCCTGCGCCGGTGAGTCGTTCGCGGGCTGCGGCACGGGCCTCGGGTGAAGCCTGCAGTTCGAGCGTGTGCTGGAGGCCTCCCGCTTCGCGCTTGGTGAGGCCGCTTGCCCACATCTTCTCGTCCACCATCACGGCCCACGCGGTCTCGCCCTTGCCGCGCTGCTTGATCCAGATCCGCACGGTCGGGAACCTACGCCTGCGCTTCACGCCTTGGCCTGCTTCGCCACGACCGTGTGGACGATGACCTCCTTGGTGCCGGGCTTCCATTGCTTGTCGAACTTCCCGGCCTCGACGTCGTGGGCGAGGGAGAGCCCGGTCAGGAACCGGCGAGCGGTCGCGGTGGACACCTTCATCTCCTCGGCGATGGCGTCCACGGTCTTGCCGTTGGCCTTGAGCGTCGTCGCGGTCTGAGCCAGCGTCCGGTACCCGCTGCCCTCGGCGTAGTAAGGGAGCGAACGCTTCGTCCCGTTGGCCCGCACCTTCATGAGCACGGTCTGGCCGGTCGTGAGCGCCTCGATCAGCGTCTTCGGCTGCGGCTTGGCCGACTTCGGCTTGGGAGCGGGTTTGGTCTGCTCCTTCGGAGCAACGGTCTTCGGCGCACTATTCGCCTTCGCGGGCTGCGCCCTGGTCGCGGGCTTGCGGGTCGTGGCCTTCTTCGCGGGCTGGGTCTTAGTGGTGGTCATGGCCGCCTCCTGGCTGGGGTGGAGACCCGCTGGTCGGGCCTCGCTGCGAGCCAAGGTGCAGAAGATCGGCGAGGAAGTTCAGAGGCGATTCGGGCAAGGGGTCGGTCATTCCCTGATCTACCTGCGGAGAGGCAATTCAGAATCGGCGGCGATTCTCTGGTCGACCATTCCCGCCCTCTCCTTCCCCACGCAGATCGCTTGTCCCGCCGCGTCGGTAGCCCTGCCGGTGCCCGCCGCGTTCTGGGGCTCGCGCGCCCGCGAGGGTTCGGCCAGGAGGCCGTGGCTCATGCGTGGGGTGCTCACGAGCATGACGGCAGGTTTGGCGGGGCGGGCGGCGTCGAGCTCGCCCGAGCGAACGCCTGCGAACTGGCCCCGCAGTGGCCCCGACGCATCTCGACGTTCCGAGCTCTCGCCCAGCGCAGTTGTGTCTCTGCAGGCCAGAGGCCGAATCACCGTGGCGCCCCCGGGAGGAGTCGAACCTCCGACCGTCGGATTAGAAGGCCGCTGCTCTGTCCACTGAGCTACGGGGGCGGGCGGCCGTCGTCGCGGGCGACCCGGAGGGATTATGCCCTGCCGGCCCTCGCGGGCCCACGCCCCGTCGCGTGCGCGGCGTACGCCGGGCGCGACCGTGGTCAGGCGGCGAGGACGATGCCCTCGGCGGGTGTCGGCGGCTCGGGGTCGGGCAGCGCGACCACCGGGGCGACCCGGCTGCGACGCTCGCGCAGCGTCGCGAGCGCTGACTGGACGGCGATGGCCGTCCACACGACGTTGGCACCCACGCTCGGCCAGGCGCCGTACGCCACGGCGGCGCAGCCGCTGAGGATGCCGGCGACCCCGTTGAGCACGGAGTAGCGCAGGGAGGCGGCGTGCCAGCGGCCACGACTGAGGAACAGATAGGCGCCGAGGCCGCCGATCGTTCCCAGCCATCCCATCGCCAGCGCCAGCATTCCGCGCTCCTCGAGTCTTCCAGTGGGCCGCAGGTCGGCCGGACAGGATCCATGGTGGGCCTCGGATGGGGTTAGCACAATTGCACTTTCGCCGACCCTGGGTTTAGCGTTCGTGAAGTGCAGATCGATCCCGGCCGGCTGCGTTTCCTGCTCGCCGTCGCCCGCTACGGCGGCATCCTCGCCGCGGCCGACGAGCTGGGCGTGACGGCGTCGGCGGTCTCCCAGCAGGTCTCCAGGCTCGAGCGTGAGACAGGTCACGAGCTGTTGCGCCGGGTGCCGACCGGCAGCGTCCTCACACCCGCGGGAATGGCGCTCGCCGAGGCCGCCGAGGACGTCGAGCGTGCCCTGGCCGTCGCGGGTTCGCGGTTGCAGGAGGAGGCGGCCGAGGTCACCGGGTCGGTCCGGATCGGCGGCTTCCAGTCCTTCCTCGCCTCGGTCCTCGCGCCGGCCCTCCCGGACTGGCGGGAGCGCTACCCGGCCCTGGAGTTCGGGACGACCGAGGCCGACGAGCCGGTGCTGATGCGCGACCTGCGGTCCGGCGCGCTCGACGCGATCGCGATCGAGCTCGACGCGGGGGAGCGCTACGCGTCGCCACGCGGGACCACCGACGTGCCGTTGCTGGACGAGCCGTGGAAGCTGGTGGTGCCGTCGGGAGCGCTGCTGTCGGTCGACGTCGTCGACTTCGGGCGGATGGAGCTGCCGTGGATCGGCCTCGACCCGTCCGCCGCCAGTGCGAAGGCCATGCGCCGGGTCCGCCAGGAGCTCGGCGGCGAGGAGTCGCCCCACCACTCCTTCTTCAGCTTCCAGTTCGCGCTCGGCCTCGTCGCCGCGGGGGAGGGCGTGACGCTCGCCCCGGCGCTGGCGCTCGAGACGCTCCCGCTGACGGGGGTCGACGTCCTCGACGTGCCGGGTCTCGGCATGCGCCGGGTCGTGCTGCGTCACCTCAGCCGCAGCCGGACCGAGAGTCGCACCCTGTCCACGGCGATCGACCTCGTCCGCGAGGCCGCGGCCGCGTTCTCCTGGGAGTCGTCGGGCTCGTGAGGCCGTAGGGCAGGATCCTCGGTCATGACGACCTCCCGGGTGCTCGCCCTGCTGGCCGCCGTGCTCGTCCAGTGGCGGGTGGTGGTCTCCAGCATCCGGTCGCTCCTCGGGCCCACCGTGCCCGTGGTGGCCGTGCCCACCCTGGTGCTGCTCGTGGTCGCCGCCGGCTTCGTCGTCATCGCCGGGTGGTACGCCGTCGCGGGGTCCGGCCGGACGTGGCTGGCACGCGGGCTCGCGGCCTACCTCGTGGTGATGGCGGGCTACCTCGTGCTCGGGTTCGCCCTGGGGATGCGCGTCCCGTGGACGGCGTACGCCGTGCTGGTCGCCGTGGCGGCCCTCGGCGGCGGCGCGCTGGCCGCGGACCGACGCGCCGTCTGACGCCTCAGCGGCGCTGGGCCGCCATCCACGCCTCGACGTCGCCGGAGGTGCGGGGGAGCGAGTCGGAGAGGTTCCGGAAGCCGTCGGCGGTGACGAGGATGTCGTCCTCGATCCGGATGCCGATGCCGCGCAGCTCCTCCGGGACGAGCAGGTCGTCCTCCTGGAAGTAGAGGCCCGGCTCGACCGTGAGCACCATGCCCTCGGCCAGGTCGGCGTCGCGGTAGGCGGAGTCGGCGGCCTTGCCGCAGTCGTGGACGTCCATGCCGAGCATGTGGCTGGTGCCGTGGAGCGTCCAGCGGGCGTAGACCTTCGAGTCGGGGTCGAGCGCCTCCTCGGCGGAGACCGGCAGCAGCCCCATGTCGGCGAGACCGTGGGCCAGCACCGACATCGCGGCGTCGTGGGCGGCGAGGAACGCCGCGCCGGGACGGACGGCCTGGATGCCGGCCTCCTGGGCGGCGTAGACGAGGTCGTAGAGGTCGCGCTGGAGCGGCGTGAAGGTGCCGTCGACCGGCAGCGTGCGGGTCACGTCGGCGGTGTAGAGGTTGCGGTTCTCGACGCCCATGTCGAGCAGCACGAGGGAGCCGGGCTCGATCGGGCCGGTGTTGTCGATCCAGTGGAGCGTCGTCGCGTGGCTGCCGCCGCCGACGATCGAGTCGTAGCCGATGTCGTTGCCCATCGCGCGGGCCCGGCGGAAGAAGGTGCCCTCGATCCAGCGCTCGCCGAACTCGAGGACCCGGTCCCACTCCTGGACGGAGTCGGTGAAGCCCAGCGCCGTGATGTCACAGGCCTCCTGGAGCTCGCCGACCTCCCACTCGTCCTTCACCAGCCGCATCTCCGAGGCGACCCGCCCGAGGTCGTCGTCGGTGAACACGTCGCGGGTCTTGCGTTCGTCGTCGAAGGAGGGGAGGTCCTTGACGTGGCGCACCTCGATGCCGAGGGAGTCGCCGATCTCCTTCGCCGACGGCCGGCGACCGGCCCACAGCTCGCCGTACTGGCGATCGCGGAAGAACTCGTCGCTGTCGCGGTCGGAGCGGGGGCGTGCGTAGAGCACGTGCTCGTCGCCGTCGATGACGAGCACGGCGTCGCTGGTCTGGTTGCCCGTGAAGTAGGTGTGGGCGGTGTCGGGCCGGAACCGGTAGTCGGTGTCGTTGGACCGCACCTTGAAGGTGCCGGCGGGGAGCACCAGGCGGTCGCCCGGGAACGCCTCGGCCAGCGCCGTACGCCGCCGCGCGGCGTGGTCGGCGACCGGGTGGCGCGGCAGGTCGAGCTCGCGGTCTCCCCAGCCCTGGCGCATGAACTCGGCCCACGCGGCAGGCACCTTCGGGTCGTGGGACTCGGTCTTGGGTGCGCTGTTCTCGGTCTGGCTCACGGCCGCCACTGTACGCCGCGCGGAGGCGGCCCTGACGGGGAGGACAAGTAGGCTGCGACCGTGCCCGGGACCCTGCGCGAGAACGTCGCCTTCACCGTCGTCGTGACGGTGCTGGTGGCGCTCGGCGCGCTCCCGGTGCTGGTCGTGATCGCCCTGTCGGGCGCACCCTCCTCGATGGTCCTGGCCACCGTGCTGGCCGCCGTCCCGGTGGGTCCGCTGGTGGCCTGCTACCTCTGGCTCGACCGCTACGAGCCCGAGCCGAAGAGGCTGCTCGCGTTCGGCCTGCTGTGGGGCGGTTTCGTCGCCACGGCGGCCGCACTGCTGGTCCAGGGCATCGGTGGTTGGGTCGTCGGCTTCACCGACCGCCAGTCGCTGGCCGTGGTCGCGCCGGTGACGGAGGAGGCGGCCAAGGGCATGTTCCTGGTCTTGCTCCTGTGGTGGCGGCGCCACGAGCTCGACGGCATCCTCGACGGCATCGTCTATGCCGGCATGGTCGGCATCGGCTTCGCCTTCGTCGAGAACATCCTCTACCTCGCCGCCGCCTACAACGGCACCAGCGGCGTCGGGCCCGGCGGCGCCTCGGAGCTGACCGGCGTCTTCGTGCTGCGGTGCCTGGTCAGCCCCTTCGCCCACCCGCTGTTCACGACGTTCATCGGCATCGGGGTCGGCATCGCCGTCGGTTCCCGACGTACGTCGACGCGTGTGCTCGCGCCGCTGGGTGGCTACGTCCTCGCGGTGGTCAGCCATGGCCTGTGGAACGGCTCGACCCTCCACGGCCTCCAAGGGTTCGTCGGCGTCTACCTCGCCGTGATGGCGCCGGCCTTCCTCGGGATGGTGGCGCTCGCGGTCTGGGCGCGGCGCTCGGAGAAGCGGATGCTGACCGCGGCGCTGACCGACGCGGCCCACCGCGGCCTCGTGCCGGCGACCGACATCGGCTGGCTGGTCGACCTCGGCGCTCGGCGCACGAGCCGCCAGCACGCCCGGGTCCACGGCGGTGACCCGGCCCACCGTGCGATGCGCGACTACCAGCAGGCCGCGATCGAGCTCGGCTTCCTCCACCACCGCTACCTCCGCGGCACCCCGCCGCCCGACTTCGCCGCCCGCGGCCAGGCCTACGTCGCCCGGATCGCGGCCGCACGCCCTTACGTCTCCTTCCCCGGACAGGTGGTACCCACCCCATGAGCGACGGTCGCCCGACCGCCCAGCTGGCCAACCAGATGGCACTGGCCCTCACCCAGCTCCACGACTCCCTGCAGGACCTGCGGCTGCCGCTCGCCCTGCCCGGGGTCGAGGAGCACCGCCAGACCCGCGTCGAGATGGTCGACCAGCTCGAGGACTACGTCATCCCGCGGGTCCTCAGCGCCGACGCGCCGCTGCTCGCGGTGGTCGGTGGGTCGACCGGGGCCGGCAAGTCGACCCTGGTCAACTCGCTCGTCGGCACCCGGGTGACGCAGCCCGGGGTGCTCCGCCCCACCACGCGGTCGCCCGTCCTGGTCCACCACCCCGACGACGAGGGGTGGTTCCGTCGCCTCGAGCTGCTGCCCGAGCTCGAGCGCGTCGACCGTGCGACCAACGACCCCGCGGCCCTCCAGCTCGTCGCGAGCGAGGCGGTGCCGGCCGGGCTGGCGATCCTCGACGCCCCCGACATCGACTCCGTGGAGGAGCAGAACCGCACCCTGGCCGGCCAGCTGCTCGCCGCCGCCGACCTGTGGCTCTTCGTCACCTCGGCGGCGCGCTACGCCGACCAGGTCCCGTGGGACTTCCTGCGCAGAGCCGCCGAGCGCTCGGCCTCGGTCGCGATCGTGCTCGACCGCACGCCCGACGACGCGGTGGAGACCGTCGCCAGCCACCTCGCCCGGATGCTGGCCAGTCGCGGGCTCAAGGACTCGCCGCTGTTCACGGTGACGGAGGGTCCCGTCGACGACGAGGGGCTGCTGCCGGCCGAGCACGTCGCGGAGATCCGCTCGTGGCTCCACGCCCTCGCCGCCGACGCCGAGGCGCGCGGGGAGGTGGTGCACCAGACGCTGCAGGGTGCGGTGCGGACCCTGGCGCGGCGTACGCACGGCGTCGCCGACGCCGCGGAGGAGCAGGTCGCGGTCGCGGCCCGGCTGCGCGAGGACGTCGACGCCGCCTACGACGCCGCGGTCGCCGCGGTCCACGAGGCCAGCGCCGACGGCACCCTGCTGCGTGGCGAGGTGCTGGCGCGATGGCAGGAGTTCGTCGGGACGGGGGAGCTGCTCCGCTCGCTCGAGACGCGGGTCGGCTGGTTGCGCGACCGGATCGTCAACGCGGTCAAGGGCAAGCCCCAGCAGGCGGAGCGGGTCACCGTCGCCGTGGAGTCGGGGCTCGAGACGCTGCTGCTCGAGCACGCCGAGGCCGCCGCCGAGCGGGCGGAGGCGTCGTGGCAGACGCTCGCCCCCGGTCAGGAGCTGCTCGCCGACGCCGGAGAGGACCTCGGGCGCGCCTCGCGGCCGTTCCGCCGCCGGGCCGAGCGCACGGTGCGCGACTGGCAGCAGGGCGTGCTCGAGATGGTGCGCGAGGAGGGTGCCTCCAAGCGGGGCACCGCGCGTTTCCTGGCCTACGGAGTCAACGGACTCGGCGTCGCCCTGATGGTCGTGGTCTTCGCCCACACCGGCGGCGCGCTCGTCGGCGCCGAGGCCGGCGTCGCGGGCGGCACCGCGGTGCTGGGCCAGAAGCTGCTCGAGGCGGTCTTCGGCGACCAGGCCGTGCGATCGCTCGCCGAGCGTGCGCGGCGCGATCTCGCGCGCCGTACCGATGAGCTGCTCGCGCTCGAGCGTCGCCGCTACACCGACCTGCTCGACTCATTGCGCGTCGACCCCGGTGCCAGCGACCGGCTGCGCAAGGCTGCACGTCGCGTCGACGACCTCCGGTTCGCCGCCGATCAGGAGTCTTCGACCGCTGCGGAATAGGGTGTGACGGACACCCGCACCGCTGCTGAGGGAGACGATGACAAGCGTGTTGGAGGGGGCCAAGCGGCTCGTCTCGCGAAGCCCTGACGTCGGAGCACGGCTGCAGGGGCTCGACGAGGCGGCGACGGCCGCGCGTGGCCGCCTCGACGACGGGCTGGTCGACGAGGCCGCCGCGGTCGTCGAGCGCGCCGCGACCCGGCTACGGCTCTCGGCCGACCACACCGTCGTCGCGCTCGCGGGCGCGACCGGGTCCGGCAAGTCCACGACCTTCAACGCGCTGGTCGACCTCGACCTGGCGGCGACCGGCGTACGTCGCCCGACGACCTCGTGGGCCACAGCCTGCGTGTGGGGCGCCGACGGAGCCGACGAGCTGCTCGACTGGCTCGGCATCGCCCAGCGCCACCGCACGGTCCGCGACTCGATGCTCGACTCGGGCCGTGAGGACCGCCAGCTCGAGGGCGTCGTGCTCCTCGACCTCCCCGACCACGACTCGACCGAGGTGTCCCACCACCTCGAGGTCGACCGGTTGGTCCGCCTCGCCGATCTCCTGGTGTGGGTCCTCGACCCCCAGAAGTACGCCGACGCCGCCATCCACGAGCGCTACCTCGCGCCGCTCGCGACCCACCAGGAGGTCATGGTGGTGGTGCTCAACCACCTCGACCGGATCCCGGAGGCCGAGCGCGAGCCCATGCTGGCCGACGTCCGGCGGCTGCTCGACGCCGACGGGCTCACCGAGGTGCCGGTCTTCGGAGTCAGCGCGCGCGACCACATCGGCATCACCGAGCTGAAGGCCGAGGTCGCCGACCGCGTCTCGGCGAAGAAGACCACGCGCACCCGGATGGTGGCCGACCTCAAGGTCGCCGCCCAGCGGCTCGACGCGGCGACCGGCCGCGCGACCGTCCGCAGCCTTCCCGAGGAGCGGGTCGCCACCCTCGAGGACGCCGTCGCCGAGGCCGCGGGTGTGCCCACCGTCGTCCGGGCCGTGGAGGACTCGACCCGGGCCCGGGCCCGACGCGCCACCGGCTGGCCCGTGACGGCCTGGTTCAGCCGGCTGAAGCCCGACCCGCTCAAGCGGCTCCACCTCGACCTGGGAGCCGAGGGCAAGCAGCTCACCGGCACGGCGCGCACCTCGGTGCCGGCGGCCACCTCCGTCCAGCAGGCGCGGGTCGACACCGAGGTGCGGTCGTTGGTGGACGAGGTCACCGAGGGACTCGGGACGCCGTGGGCGGCCGCCGTGCGCCGCGCCTCGACGTCGCGGCTCGACGACCTCCACGACGGCCTCGACAAGGCGCTCGGCGCGACCGACCTCGGTGCCACCCGGATCCCGGTCTGGGCCGGTGCCGTGCGGGTGCTCCAGTGGGTGCTGCTGCTGGCAGCGCTCGCGGGCGCGGTGTGGCTCGGCTCGCTGGTCGTCATGGGCTGGGCAGGGTCCGACGCACCCGACACCCCGGCCGCCGTCGGCGTCCCGGTGCCGGTGCTCCTCCTGGTGGGCGGCGTGGGCCTGGGGATCCTCTTCGCGCTGTTCTGCCGGCTGCTCGTCGGGCTGACCGCACGCTCACGGGCCCGGCGCGCCGACCAGCGGCTGCGCGGCGCGATCAACGAGGTCGTCGCGGAGCTCGTGACCGGTCCCGTGCAGGGTGAGCTCGACGCGCACCGCACGGTGCGCGACGGTCTCGACAAGGCGCTGAAGTAGCCCTCGCGGGCCACGTCGCGTCCACAGCCGGACCTCCGGCCTGCGCCTCCACAGCCTGCGTGCCAGGTCGCGGATCCTGTCCTCGTCGACGGCGACCGTGGTCGGTGCGCGGCCGCCCGGGTCGCGCTCCGACAGGAGGCATCAGATGCACGACTCGACCGTGACCTTCCAGGGCTGGCTCGGCGGTGAGGTCCGGCTCCGCTCGGCCGCCGGCGTCCCGGCGGCGTCCTTCCGGGTGGCGAGCACGCCGCGCCGGTTCCACCGCGCCACCAACACGTGGTCCGACGGGCCGACCCAGTGGTTCACCGTCACCGCCTGGCGGGCGCTCGCCCAGCACTGCGCCGACTCGCTCACGACCGGCGACCCCGTGGTCGTCCACGGACGGCTGAGCCAGTCCACGTGGGTCGGCGGTGACAACGTCGAGCGCTCGACGCTGGAGGTCGAGGCGGCCCTGGTCGGTCACGACCTCAACCGGGGCCGGAGCCGCTTCGCCAAGACCGAGCGTGGGGCCGGTGAACCCCGGGACGACCAGCCGGAGCCGGGCGGCGCGGAGGCCGGGCCCGCGGGGGAGGATGCTGCCTGACGCCGTGGTTCGGCGGGTCCGGCCGGCGCCGGTAGGCTCACCGATCATGGCTGAATACGTCTTCACGCTGCGCAACGTGCGCAAGGCCCACGGCGACAAGGTCGTCCTCGACAACGTCACCCTCTCGTTCCTCCACGGCGCCAAGATCGGCGTCGTCGGACCCAACGGCACCGGCAAGTCGTCGCTGCTGAAGATCATGGCCGGGCTCGACAACCCCAACAACGGCGACGCGATCCTCGACCCCGAGGCCACGGTCGGCATGCTCCAGCAGGAGCCGCCGCTGACCGAGGGCAGGACGGTCCAGGAGAACGTCGAGGAGGCGGTCGCCGAGATCAAGGGCAAGATGGCCCGGCTCGACGAGCTCTACATGATGATGGGCGACCCCGACGCCGACCAGGACAAGGTCGCGACCGAGGCCGGCGACCTCCAGAGCGAGCTCGACGCCGCCAACGTCTGGGACCTCGACAGCCGGCTCGAGCAGGCGATGGACGCGCTGCGCTGCCCGCCGCCCGACGCGATCGTCGACAACCTCTCCGGTGGTGAGCGCCGCCGTGTCGCGCTGTGCAAGCTGCTGCTGCAGCAGCCCGATCTGCTGCTGCTCGACGAGCCCACCAACCACCTCGACGCCGAGTCGGTGCAGTGGCTGGAGGGCCACCTCGCCTCCTACCCCGGCGCCGTCCTGGCCATCACCCACGACCGCTACTTCCTCGACAACGTCGCCGAGTGGATCCTCGAGCTCGACCGGGGCCAGACCCACCCCTACGAGGGCAACTACTCCACCTACCTGGAGACGAAGAAGGAGCGCCTCAAGATCGAGGGGCAGAAGGACGCCAAGCGCGCCAAGATGCTGGAGAAGGAGCTGGAGTGGGTCCGCTCCAACGCCAAGGCCCGGCAGACCAAGAGCCGCTCCCGTCTCGCCCGCTACGAGGAGATGGCGGCCGAGGCCGACCGGATGCGCAAGATCGACACCTCCGAGATCAACATCCCGGCGGGTCCGCGCCTCGGTGACGTCGTCCTCGAGGCGACCGACCTGACCAAGGGCTTCGAGGGCCGCACCCTCATGCACGACCTGTCGTTCTCGCTTCCCCGCGCGGGCATCGTCGGCGTCATCGGTCCCAACGGCGTCGGCAAGACGACGCTGTTCCGGATGATCACCGGCGGTGAGCAGCCCGACAGCGGCACGCTCAACGTCGGCCAGACGGTCAAGATCTCCTACGTCGACCAGAGCCGTGGCGGCATCGACCCGAACAAGAACGTCTGGGAGGTCGTCTCCGACGGTCTCGACTTCATCAAGGTCGCCAACTTCGAGATGAACTCGCGCGCCTACGTCGCGTCGTTCGGCTTCAAGGGCCCCGACCAGCAGAAGAAGGCCGGCGTCCTCTCCGGTGGAGAGCGCAACCGCCTCAACCTGGCACTGACGCTGAAGATGGGCGGCAACCTGCTGCTGCTCGACGAGCCGACCAACGACCTCGACGTCGAGACCCTCTCCTCGCTGGAGGACGCGATCCTCGACTTCCCCGGGTGCGCCGTGGTCACCTCCCACGACCGGTGGTTCCTCGACCGTGTCGCCACCCACATCCTCGCCTGGGAGGGCGACGACGAGGACGGCGGCAAGTGGTTCTGGTTCGAGGGCAACTTCGCCTCCTACGAGGAGAACAAGATCGAGCGCCTCGGCCTCGAGGCCGCGCGGCCCCACCGGGTCACCCACCGGCGGCTCACCCGGGACTGATCGCATCCGCGTCAGCGGATGCGATCGCTGGTGGTCGAGCAGCGACCGTCGCCGAGCGTGCGAGGCGACGACGGAGCGCGTCGTGACCCGGTGAGGCGAGGCACCCGACGGTGATCTGCTCGGATCACCGCCCTGGCTTCGCTCACCGGGTCTCGACCCGCGAGCCGTCGCAGGCTCGGTCGCGCGCTTGCTCGACCCGCGAGCCGTCGCGACTTCGCAGGCTCAGTCGCGGGCTAGCGGATCTCCATCTCGGGGTGGGCGGCGACGAGGTGGTCGGCCACCGCGTTCATGACGCGACCCATGGCCTCGAGGTCCTCGGGCTCGACAAGGTCGACGAGGTTCTCGCGCACACCCATGACGTGGGTCGGGGCGACGTTCTGGAGCAGCAGCCAGCCGCGGTCGGTCATCGCGCAGACGATGCCGCGGCCGTCCTCGGGTGACTTGAACCGCTCGACCAGCCCGGACTTCTCCAGCCGGCCGACCGTGTGGGTGACCCGGCTGCGGCTGTGGGCGAGCGAGTCCGCGAGCTGCGCCATCCGCATCCGACGACCGTCGGTCTCCGAGAGCCGCACCAGGATCTCGTACTCGGTCAGCGAGACGCCGTGGCGTCGGCTGAGGTCCTCGTCGAGCCGGTCGAAGAGCAACGTCGTGCCCATGATCAGTGCGCGCCAGTCGCGCTGCTGGTCCGGGTCGAGCCAACGGACCGCTCCGTCGTTCGGCCAGCGAGCCCCCGCGTCGTTCATGGCCGAATGCTAGCGATTCACCACCGCTCGAGGATCAACGCCATGCCCTGACCGCCGCCGACGCACATCGTGATCAGGCCGGTGGTCTTGTCGTGCCAGTCGAGGCTGTTGAGCATCGTGTTCTGCAGCCGGGCCCCCGTCATGCCGAACGGGTGGCCGACGGCGATCGAGCCACCGTTGACGTTGAGCCGGTCGAGGTCGATGCCGAGGTCCTGGTAGGACGGCACGACCTGGGCCGCGAAGGCCTCGTTGATCTCGACGAGGTCGATGTCGCCGATGCTCATGCCCGCGTGGGCGAGGGCGCGCTTCGTGGCCTCGACCGGGCCGAGCCCCATGATCTCGGGGGAGAGGCCGCTGACGCCGGTGGACACGATGCGGGCCAGGGGGGTGAGCCCGAGCTCGGCCGCCTTGGTGTCCGACATGATCACGACGGCAGCGGCGCCGTCGTTGAGCGGGCAGCAGTTGGCCGCCGTCACGACGCCGTCGGGACGGAACACCGGCTTCAGGTCGGCGGCCGCCTCCATCGTCACACCGGCGCGGGGGCCGTCGTCGGCGGTGACCTCGGTGCCGTCGGGCGTGGTGACCGGCGTGATCTCGCGCACCCAGAAGCCGTCGGCGATGGCCTTCTCCGCGAGGTTCTGGGAGCGGACGCCGAACTCGTCGAGCTCTTCGCGGGAGAGACCGCGCTGCTTGGCGAGGTTCTCGGCGGTCTGGCCCATGGCGATGTAGATGTCGGGGATGGCGCCGTCCTCGCGCGGGTCGTGCCAACCCTCGCCACCCTGCGCCTGCCGGTCGGTCCGCGCCACCGCGTCGGCGAACCGCGGGTTCTGGGTGTCGGGCCAGTGGTCGGAGGTGCCCTTCGCGAAGCGGGAGACCGTCTCGACGCCGGCGGAGATGAAGACGTCGCCCTCGCCGGCCTTGATGGCGTGGAACGCCATCCGGGTGGTCTGCACCGAGGAGGCGCAGTAGCGCGTGATCGTCGCGCCGGGCACGTCGTCCATGCCGTTGATGACGTTGACGACGCGACCCATGTTGAACCCGGACTCCCCGCCGGGGAGCCCGCATCCGAGGTAGAGGTCGTCGACCGTGTGGGGGTCGAGCGCCGGCACCTTGTCGAGCGCCGTCCGCACGATGGTCGCCGCCAGCTCGTCGGGTCGCAGGTCCTTCAGCGAGCCCTTGTTGGCCCGGCCGATGGGGGAGCGGGCGGCGGACACGATCACGGCTTCGGGCATGACGACTCCTCGCGAACGGGGTGGTGGGTTACTGCCCGGTCACCCTAGCCCCGCGGGGCAGGCGGCTGAGTACGGCGGCGGGTGATCCGGGCCACCTCGCGGGAGGATGGTGATGACATGGACTCCCGCTTCGAGGCCTTCGGCACCAGTCACGTCGTGATGCTGGTGCTGTTCGTCGTCGCGATCCCGGTGGTCGTGTGGTGGGGTCGGCGGGTGCGGGGCACCGGTGGCGAGGAGCGCTCGCGCCGGATCGTCGCCGTCGGCATCGTCGCCACCGCCCTGCCCCTGCAGGTCCTCCAGCTCCTCCCGTCCGACTGGGACTTCGCGACCTCGCTCCCGCTCCAGCTCTGCGACCTCGCCTGGATGGTGGCCGTCGTCGGGCTCTGGACGCGGGCACCGTGGGCTGCAGCGCTGACCTACTACTGGGGCCTCACCCTCACCACCCAGGCGATGCTCACCCCGGCGTTGGTCCAGGACTTCCCGCACCCGCGCTACATCGGCTTCTGGGTGATGCACCTGCTCGTCGTCTGGGCCGCGATCTACCTGACAGTCGGCCTCGGGATCCGCCCGACCTGGCGCCTGTACGCCCTGACCGTGGGCCTCACGTCGGTGTGGGTCACGGTCGTGATGACGTTCAACACCGTCGTCGACACCAACTACGGCTACCTCAACGCCAAGCCAGGCACCGGCTCCGCCCTGGACCTGCTCGGCCCCTGGCCGTGGTACGTCGTCATCGAGGTCGTCGTCGTCGCCGCGGTCTGGGCCCTCATCACCCTCCCGTGGACACGCACCGGCGTCGGCCATCTCGATCTGCCACGGGGCGCCGAGGATCCGTCTAGCCTTCGCCGGTGACCTCTCCACCGGCCGGCTGGTACCCGGACCCCCAGGGACTCGGACAGCGCTTCTGGGACGGCACCGGCTGGACCGACCAGGTGCGTCCCGGCGGGTCGCGGCCCCCGGAGGAGCCCGTGCTCCGCGAACCGGTGGTGGCGTGGTCGCTCACCGCTGGTGCGATCACCTACGTGGCGCTGCTGGTCCTGCTCGGTCCGCTCCTCGAGGGCGGTGGCGCCTACCTGGCCGGCCGGCTCTCCGTCCCCGCTGCGGTGGGCGTGGGCGTGATGGTCCTGGTCGGTAGGACGAGCAGTCGCCCCCTGGGCTGGTGGGTCTACGCGCTCGGGGTCCCTGCCAGCGCGTTCGCGCTGGCGGTGGCGATCTCGTCGTCGGAGCTCGTCGAGGCGGCGCGGGTCTCGGCCGGCACCGACGGGAGCTCGTCCTCGTCGCTGCCCGAGCTGACCCTCCCCACGGACGGTGGTGGGTGGACGGTCCTGGACTCACGGCGCGCGCGCACGCAGGCACGCCGGATCACCGACGCGATGGAGGCGGAGTTCGCCGGCCGTGGCGTCGGCCCCATCGTCGGGTCGTTCTACGCCCACGCGGACGCCGCGACCACCTCGGTGCTCTTCGTGGGGGTCAACGGAGACATCGACCCGGGCATCTCGCCGGAGCAGAACCTCACCAACTTCCTGGCCGGCGCCAAGGTCGAGGAGCCCGAGCGCTTCGACCCCGGTGACGTGGGTGGGGTCCTGGGGTGCGGTGAGGGGTCCGGGCAGGGTCTGGAGTGGGTCAGCTGTGCCTGGGCCACCGACTCCCGGATCGTCGCGCTCCGCTGGGACGACCGGTCCGTCACCGTCGACGCGGCGGCCGAGCTCACCCGCGACCTGCGGGACCGCGCCCTGGCGGGCCGCACGTCCGGGTAAAGGACTGCCGGTTCGACGTCCACGGCGCGTCCGAGGCGGCACCATGGCGGGGTGTCGAGGCTCGCCGTGATCGGATCTGCCGCCGCCGTGGGTGGGATCGTGGTGGCAGCCGCCCTCGTGGTGGCCGGGTCCGGTGGCGATGCCGACGAGGCGCAGGCTGCCGCGGTCGCGGCAGCGCAGCCGGTGCCCTTCGTGCTCGATGCCTCCGTCGACGGCATGTGGGTCGGTGTCCGGCAGCGCTACGAGGAGGACCGGGTGCTGACAGGAGGACACGCCGTCATCGGGGGCCGGACCGATGCGGGCCTGATCTTCTGGTCCCGCCGATTCGAGGGCCGCGACCCGGATCCCTTCCCGGTCGCCGCGGGGTCCGAGGCCCTCATCCTCAAGGACGTCCGGCCCGACTGCAGCGCTCCGCAGGACGTCCCGGTGCTCGTCGTCACGTCCCGCGCTGCCGACGGTGAGGAGCACCGTGACTCCTACCGGCCGGCCGACGCGGACGCCTGGGAGGAGACGCTCGGTGCCTACTGCAGGCTCGAGCCCCAGGTGAGGGTGACCGGGTCGAGCCAACGGGCGGACGGATCCTTCAGCGTGACGCTCGAGATCCGCAATCCGACCGAGGAGGCGGTCGACGTGGTCTCGGAGGGGTTCACGGAGGGGTCGACCACGTGGGAGCCGGCGTCGACCACCGTGCCTCCCCGGGGCAAGGGGGAGCTCGTGGTGTCCGGCGAGGGGCAGGGGTGTTCCGCCACCAACCCCTGGACCACGGGGCGGCTGACGCTCGACGGGGTCGCGCCGGACATGGACGAGGCCTCCTCGGAGCAGTGCTGAGGAGCGACAGCCCGACTCAGCCGTGATCGCGGTGGTGCACGGCGAGCCCGGCGGCGATCCGCTCGACCAGGTCGTAGGGCACGCCGTCGCGGTAGAAGAAGCGCACCGTGTCCTTGGCCGCGCGGTGGGGAGCGACCTCGGTCTCGAGCCCCGGGTCGAGCGTGGCCACGGGGTAGAGCCCGACGTGCTTCTTCCACCCGGCGAAGTGGAGGCCGTAGCTCCTTCCGGGGAACATGAAGGCCGGCATGCCGTAGCGGATCCGCTCCTCAGCCCCGGGCAGCGCACGGCGGATCGCCGCGGCCACCTCGGCGAGCACGGGGCGGATGTCGTCCGGGAAGCCTGCGAGGTAGTCGTCCACCGTCTCGGGCGTCGGGCTCATGGGGACGAGTCTCTGGCAGAGTCGGCGCCGTGCGCCACGTCTACGAGTGCCCGATGCGCTGGGCCGACCTCGACCTGCTCGGCCACGTCAACAACGTGACCTACGTCGACTACCTCCAGGAGGCGCGCGTCGACCTGCTGCGCCACCACGGACCGGCGGCCACGGCACAGACCGGGCTGGTCGAGGGCGTGGTCGTCGTCCGCCACGAGGTGCGCTACGTCGCCCCGCTGCTCTTCGAGGCCGAGACGGTGTCGATCGAGGTCTGGGTGACCGAGGTCCGCGCCGCGAGCTTCACCCTCGCCTACGAGGTCTTCCACGAGGGTGACGACGGCGAGCGTCGGGTCTACCTGCGTGCGAGCACGCTGCTGACGCCGTACGTGTTCGCGACCGAGCGGCCCCGACGGCTGGCCCCCGAGGAGCGGGCGGCGCTCGAGCCCTACCTCGAGCCGGCCGAGGCCGTGCGCACGCGCCGGGTCGAGCCGGTGCGCGACGAGCTCGGCCACTACCCGGTCCACGTACGGTTCTCCGACGTCGACGTCTACGGCCACACCAACAACGTGAAGTACTTCGAATACTTCCAGGAGGCCCGGATCCGGCTCTTCGAGCGGCTCTGGAGCGATCTCGGGAGCTTTGGCGAGCGTCCCCCGGTGGTGGTCGCCCAGACCGACGTCGACTACGCCGTCCCGATCCTGTTGCGCCCCGAGCCCTACGACGCGTGGTCGTGGATCTCCCACGTCGGTACGACGTCGATGACGATCGAGGGCGAGATCTGCGACGGCGACACCGTGCTCTCCAGAGCGCGGGTGGTGGTCGTCTTCCTCGACCCCGCCACCGGCCGGCCCGCCGCACCCCCGGAGGACTACGCCGAGCGGCTCAGGGCTGCGGCGGAGCAGGCGACTCGAACGAGTTGACCATGAACTGCGCGGCGTGGGTGACGTAGTCCCAGAACCGCGCGTCCTGCTCCGCGGTCAGCTCGACGGCGTCGAGCCCCTCCCGGAAGTGCACGAGCCAGCGGTCCTTGGCCTCGGGCGTCACCGCGAACGGCGCGTGGCGCATCCGCAGCCGGGGGTGGCCGCGGGTGTCCGAGTAGGTCGTCGGCCCGCCCCAGTACTGGACCAGGAACAGCAGGAACCGCTCCTCGGCCGGTCCGAGGTCCTCCTCGGGATAGAGCGGCCGCAGCACGTCGTCGGTCGCCACGCCCTCGTAGAAGCGGTGGACGATGCGCCGGAAGGTCTCGAACCCGCCGATCTCGTCGTAGAACGTCGTCGTCACGCGCGGGTGTCCTCGGTCTCGTCGGAGCGGTCGGGCGCGGGCTCGGTCGCCGTGACGTTGTCGGGGGCGTCACGGTGCCAGACCACGCGCTGCTGGTAGGGGATCTCGATGCCCTCGTGGTCGAAGCGGGCCTTGATGCGGGCGCGCATCTCCCGGGCGATCGCCCACTGCTCCAGGGGCGCCGTCTTGAGCGCGACGCGCACCACCACCCCGTCCATGCCGAGGTCCTGCACACCCCAGACCGAGGGCTCCTCGATCACGCGGCCCTTGAAGTCCTCGTCCTCCCAGACGTCGTGGGCGACGTCCTCGAGCACGCGACGGACGTGGTTGAGGTCCTCGTGGTAGGCCACCGAGATGTCGAGGACCGTGCGCGCCCAGTTCTGGCTCATGTTGCCGACGCGCATGATGTTGCCGTTGCGGACGTACCAGACGGTGCCGTTGATGTCGCGCACGCGCGTCACCCGCAGGCTCACGGCCTCCACGGTCCCGATCGCGTCGCCGAGGTCGACCTCGTCGCCCACGCCGTACTGGTCCTCCACGATCATGAAGACACCGGACAGGAAGTCGCTCACCAGGCTCTGGGCACCGAAGCCGAGGGCGAGGCCGAGGATGCCGGCGGAGGCGATGATCGGACCGATGTTGACCCCGATCTCGCTGAGCATCATGGTCGCGACGATCGCCGCGACGATGCCGGTGACGATGCTCTTGAGCAGCGAGCCCATCGTCTTGGCGCGCTGGACGCGGCGGGTCGCCGTGGCCATCTCCTGCGGCGAGCGCATCTTCCCGGGTCCGAGCGAGCCGAGGGAGAGCCGCTGCACCCGGGACGGCAGCATCCCCGTCTCGGCGCGCTTCACGATCCGGTCGACGAGCCGGTGGAGGACCCACCGGATCACCAGGCCGAGGATGAGCAGGCCGAGGAGGGTCAGGGGGAGCCCGATGAAGAAGTTCGCGATCCCCGCGGTCGTGGTGCTCTGGGTCTGGTCGAAGACCCACTCGCAGACCGCTTCGCCCTCGGCACAGGTCGACTCAGCGAAATGGAACATGGCCCCCAGTATGTCGGTCGCCCAAGCCCGCCACGGACGGGGTTCGGCGACCGGCGCCGGGCTTCGATACGCTGCTCCCGTGACCTCGCCGCTGATCCGCCGTACCGCACTGCTGCTCGTCGCCGCCACCGTCCCGGTGCTGGTCGCGAGCCCCGCCGGCGCCGAGGTCCCGGAGGGGTGGAGCAACCCCGACGACGTCAGCTTCCTCCACCTGCTCCTGACGGTCGCCGGCATCCCGCTGGTGCTCGCGGTGCTGATCGCGCTCGCGGTCTACCTGCCGGCGCTGGCCCGCGGCGAGAAGGTCGCCCCCGGCGCCACGACCCAGGACGAGTGGTTCGGCGGCCCGAACCGTCAGCCGGCCGAGATCGAGGCCGGAGAGGCCCGGACGACCGGTGGCGGCAGTGGCAGCTGGTGAGCTGAGCCACGGCGACCGGATCGAGGTCGACCGCGCGATCCGCGCGGCCGAGCAGTCCTGCCGCTTCGAGTTCTCCGTCTTCGTGGGCCGCTCCCAGGGCGACTCGCGAGCCTTCGCCGAGCGGCTCCACGGGGCGACCGTCGCACCCGACCGGTCGGTCCTGCTGCTCGTCGACCCCGCGGCGCGCCGGCTCGAGGTCGTCACCGGTGAGGTCGTCCGCCGCCGGCTGACCGACAACGAGGTCGACCTCGCCGTGCTCCAGATGCAGTCGGCCTTCGCCGAGGGCAGCCTCGTCGACGGGCTGACCCGCGGCATCGCCCAGCTCGCCGAGCACGCGCGGGACTGACGCCGGCTCACGACGCACTCCACCACGCACGAGGGGCCGGCACCGCAGCTGCGGTGCCGGCCCCTCGGCCGTGCGGAGCGGCCTCAGCCGCGGGCGTCGTGGTCCTGCGCCGCCAGCGCGCGGGCGACGTCGGCGCGTCCCTCGACCACGTAGCGGCGGGCGCCCGGGTGGGCGCTGCTCGTGGCCAGCCACTCGTCGACCCGCTCGAGCAGGGCGGGGGAGCCGAGGGGCTTGGGGAAGATGTACTCGAGGACGACCGCGGCCTTGTGGGTGCCGATCTCGTCGTAGAGCGTCTCGGCGGCGGTGAGGTAGCGCTCGAGGTAGGGCTCGAGCACGTCCTCCTGGAACGGCCGCATGAAGGAGAGCACGACCGAGCGCGAGGTCTCGTTCGGGGTCTTCGGGTCGAGCACCAGCGCCCACGCGGCCGCCTTGGCCTCGGCGGTCGGCTGGGCGGCGCGGGCCGCGGCGGCGTCCTCCTGGCCGGAGATGGTGCCGTCACGCTCCTCCTCGGCGGCGATCTCGGCCTCGCCGGCACGTCCGGCCCGGGCGAGCCCGGTCAGCAGCACCCAGCGCAGGTCCTGGTCGACCGCGAGGCCCGCCGGCACCGCGGTGCCGTCGAGCATCGCCTGGACCTCGTCGAGCGCCTCGGGGGAGTGGGCCGCAGCGGCGAGCTGGCGCACGAACGTCAGCTGGTGGTCGCTGCCCGGGGCCGCGTCGTGGGCCAGGGCGCGCAGGCCCTGCTCCCACGTGGCGCGCAGCTCGTCGCGCGTCGCCGGGGCGGCGTACGACGCCACGGCGAGCGCCGCGAAGCGGGGGAGCGCGGTGATGCCCCACGGGTCGGTCTCGGTCGCGATGTTGTCGAGGACCAGCCGCACGAAGTCGGTCGCGCGCATCTCGGCATCACGGGTCATGTCCCACGCCGCTCCCCAGCACAGGGCGCGCGCCAGGGAGTCGTCGAGCCGGCCGAGGCCGCCGACGACGGTCGCGAGCGAGCGCTCGTCGAGCCGGATCTTGGCGTAGGTGAGGTCGTCGTCGTTGAGCAGCAGCAGGTCGGGCTGGGCCTTGCCGACGAGCTCGGGGATCTCCGAGAGCTGGTCGCGCACGTCGACCTCGACCCGCTCGCGACGCACCAGCGCCCCGTCGACCTCGTCGTAGAGGCCGATCGCGATCCGGTGGCGACGCAGGGTCGGCCAGTCGGGGTGGGCGGTCTGCCGCACGCCGAAGGAGGCGTAGGTGCCGTCCTCGGCGAGCTCGAACTCCGGCGCGAGGGTGTTGACCCCGGCGGTCTGCAGCCACTCCTGGGCCCAGGAGTCGAGCTCACGACCCGAGGCCTTCTCGAGCGCGGTCAGCAGGTCGGCGAACTCGCTGTTGGAGAAGGCGAAGTCGTGGAAGTAGTTGCGCAGGCCGGCGAGGAACGGGTCGAGCCCGACCCAGGCCACCAGCTGCTTGAGCACCGCCGCACCCTTGGCGTAGGTGATCATGTCGAAGTTGACCTCGACCGCGTGGAGGTCGGGGTTGTCTGCCGCGATCGGGTGGGTGCTCGGCAGCTGGTCCTGGCGGTAGCCGGTCTGCTTGCGCGCGTTGGTGAAGCCGGTCCAGGCCTCGGTGAACTCGGTCGCCTCGACCTCGGCGTGGTAGCAGGCCCACTCGGCGAAGGACTCGTTGAGCCAGAGGTCGTCCCACCACTTCATGGTGACGAGGTCGCCGAACCACATGTGGGCCATCTCGTGGAGGATCACCGAGCCGCGGAACTCGTAGAACGAGGCGTCCTGGCGGCTGCGGGGGAGGTACTCGTCGCGCAGCGTCACGCAGCCGGCGTTCTCCATCGCGCCCATGTTGTACTCCGGCACGTAGAGCTGGTCGTACTTCTCGAACGGGTAGGGGTAGCCGAAGATCCGCTCGAAGAACTCGAAGCCCTGGCGCGTGATCTTCACCAGCTCGTCGACGTCGAGGTGCTCGACGAGCGACTGGCGGCAGTAGTGGCCCAGCGGGATGGTGCCGTGCTCGCCCTCGTAGGTGTCGAACACGCCGTGGTACTCACCAGCCACGATGGCGGTGATGTAGGTCGACATCGGCTTGGTCGGCGGGAAGTGCCAGACCGCGACGCCGTCACCGGCGGCGACCGGCTCGGGGGTGGGCGCGTTGGAGACGACCACCCAGTGCGACGGCGCGGTCACGTTGAAGGTGAACCGGCTCTTGAGGTCGGGCTGCTCGAAGGTGGCGTAGACGCGGCGCGCGTCGGGCACCTCGAACTGGCTGTAGAGGTAGACCCGGTCGTCGACGGGGTCGACGAAGCGGTGGAGGCCCTCGCCGCTGCGGCTGTAGGTGCAGTCGGCGACCACGACGAGCTCGTTGTCCTCGGCGAGGTCGGTCAGCGCGATCCGGCTGTCGGCGTACGCCGCGGCAGGGTCGATCGAGCGCCCGTTGAGCGTGATCGAGTGGACCGTCGCGTCGACGAGGTCGAGGAAGGTGTCGCTGCCCGGCTGCCGGCAGGTGAAGCGCAGCGTGGTGGTCGAGCCGAAGGTCGTCTCTCCGGTGGTCAGGTCGAGGTCGACCGTGTAGGAGGTGACGTCGAGCAGTGCGGCGCGGCGGGCGGCCTCGTCGCGCGTGAGGTTGGTTCCGGGCATGACCGGCATCATCACAGAGCGCCTCACAGCGGCCCAATCGTTGGTGCGGACGCGCTACGGGGCCCGCGGGGCTGGTGAACGCCGGTGGGGCGGATGAGAAAAATGTGACGAAAGTAGTGCGCGCCTCCTTGACATGAGGTTGACTTCACTCCCGTGACCCCCGCCCCCCGGACGTCCCGTCGTCGCGCCGTGCTCTCCGCCGCCGCGCTCGTGCTCGCGTTCGTGGGGCTGCTCGGAGCCAGCGTCCTGACGCCCCTCCCCCCGGCCCAGGCGAAGCCCACCGAACGCACCGAGAGCGCACGCACCAGCTCCTACCTCTGCACCGGTTACACCGGCTGCGCCCAGGCGGGCTACTCCCACTTCGGCTACAAGCAGGCGAGCGGGGAGATGTACTGGCGGATGTACTCGGGTCACAACTGCACCAACTACGTCGCCTACCGGATGATCAAGAACGGCATGTCGACCGAACGTCCCTGGGACGGCACCGGCATGGCCTACAACTGGGGCAAGGCCAACCGCTCCATCACCGACGACACCCCGATGGTCGGGGCCGTCGCCTGGTGGGACGCCTACGACGGCGTCGGGTCCAGCGGCCACGTCGCCTACGTCCAGGAGGTCGTGAGCAACCGGAAGATCATCATCTCCGAGGACAGCTGGAGCGGAGACTTCCACTGGCGCACCATCACCAAGGACGGTGGCGGGTGGCCCACGGGCTTCGTCCACTTCGCCGACCGGAGCGTGGCGATGACCGAGGCGCCCTCGGTGACGGGGACGCCGCGCATCGGCCAGACCCTGACCGCCGACACGGGCACCTGGCGCTCCGCCACGACCTACGCCGTGCAGTGGCTCTCGGCCGGCACGCCGATCACCGGGGCGACCGGCACCACGCTCGAGGTGACCAAGGCGCTGCACGGGACCCGGATCTCGGTCCGGGTCACGGCGACCGCGTCGGGCTACGCCGACGGCACCGCCACCAGCGCGCGCACCCCGCAGGTGCGCCGCGGGCTGATGGAGACCGCCTCCGCGCCGACGATCACCGGCACGCCCCGGGTCGACGAGCAGCTCGTGCTCGACCGCGGCAGCGCCGCGCCGACGGCCGACAGCTCCACCGTCGAGTGGTACGCCGACGGCGTGCTGCTCGAGGGCGCCACCCGCAACCGGCTGGTCCTGGGCCAGGAGCAGATCGGTGCGCAGATCACGGCGCGCGTCGTCCACCGCAAGGACGGCTACCGGGCCCTCGCGTCCGTCTCCGAGCCGACGCCGGTCGTCGAGGCCGGCCTGTTCGAGGTCACCGAGGACTTCCGCCTGACCGGCAAGCTCCGGGTCGGCCACACCCTCACGGTCACGCCGGGCACCTTCGCGCCGGCCGGGGCCACGGTGAGCTACACGTGGCTGCGCGGTGACGAGGTGATCGCGGGCGAGGACGGACCGGAGCACGTCCTGACCGGGGACGACCTCGGCCAGCAGCTCTCGGTGCGGGTCGGGCTGACGCACCCCGGCTACCAGGACCACACGGCCGTGCTCCCCGCGCGCCGCGTCGTCACGACGCGGCCCACGCTCGAGGTCGACGCGCTCGGCATGGTCCGCAAGGCCGTCGTCAAGCTGCGGCTCGCCGCGCCCGGCGTCGAGCACCTGTCCGGCCCCGCGAGCGTCCGGATCGACGGCCGGACCGTCACCGGCGTCGTCGAGGACGGTCGGCTCCGCCTCGTCGTACGCCGCCTCGAGCCCGGTCGCCACGCGGTGCGTGTGCGCTACGACGGGACCGACGTCGTCGAGGGGGTCCGTGCCCGCGACGCGGTGCGCGTCACCCGCGGCTGACCGTGTGACGGAATGTTGCCGCCGTGCTCGCGGTTGTGACAGGCATGACACAGGTCCAGACCACCACCAACGCCGACTTCTGGTTCGACCCCGCCTGCCCGTTCGCCTGGATCACCTCGCGGTGGATCCTCGAGGTGGAGCAGGTGCGTGACATCTCCGTCACCTGGCACATCATGAGCCTCGCCTTCCTCAACGAGGACAAGGACATCCCCGACTCCTACCGCGAGATGCTGTCGACCGCGTGGCAGCCCGTGCGGGTGTGCATGGCGGCGAAGAACGCCCACGGCCAGGAGGCGCTGCTGCCGCTCTACACGGCGCTCGGCACGCGCCGGCACAACGAGGGCAAGGAGCTCACGCGCGAGGTCATCGAGGAGGCGCTCGCCGAGGCCGGTCTGCCGACCGAGCTCGCCGACGCGATGGACGACGACTCCTACGACGAGGACATCCGCAAGTCCCACCGCCGCGGCATGGAGCAGGTCGGCGACGAGGTCGGCACGCCGACGATCGCCTTCGAGGGCGCGGCCTTCTTCGGCCCGGTGCTCAGCAAGATCCCGCGGGGTGAGGAGGCCGGGCTCCTGTGGGACGGCTGCGTCGCCGTCGCCCAGGTGCCCTACTTCTACGAGCTCAAGCGCAGCCGGACCGGCGAGCTCGACTTCAGCTGACGTCCCGCGACCCGACGGGCGGTTCGACGCCCGTCGGGTCCTCGCGCATGATGGAGGGGTCATGCGCCTGTTCCCCCCGACCGTCCTGACAGCCCTCCTCGTCGTCCCGCTGCTCGCCGCGCCGGCGGCCGCCGCTCCGCCCGACCCGCGGGTCCGGCTCGCCGACGTCGGTGCCGTGCGCGAGGCCGACGTCGCGCTGGCACCCGGCACCACCAGCCTCGAGACCGACCCCTACGCAATGGTCGCGGCCACCTGGGCCGACGGCGACCCGGTCGTCGAGGTCCGGACGTCGCCCGGCGGTGACTGGGAGGTCCTGCCCGGTCTGGCCGACGGTCCCACCCCCGGCGAGGGGGAGGGGCGAGCGGGCCTCACGGCCACCGAGCTGGTCTGGGTCGGCCGCACGCAGGACCTCGACGTGCGGGTGACCGGGGAGGCGCAGGACCTCGAGCTGGTCCTGATCGACCCCGGGTCCGACGGGCCTGCTGCGGCCGCGCCGGCGTCGCGGCGTACGGCCCGGACGGCGGAGGCGGAGGCGGACGCGGCTCCCCGGCCGACGCTGAGGACGCGCAAGGACTGGGGCGCCGACCCCCGCTGGCGCAACGGTCGCCCGCACTACAACAAGCGGCTCAAGCAGGTCCACGTCCACCACACGGCGACCGGCAACGGCTATCGGCGCAGCGACGTCCCGGGGATCATCCGCGGGATGTACCGCTACCACACCCACGACCTCGGCTGGTTCGACATCGGCTACAACTTCCTCGTCGACCGCTTCGGGCGTGCGTGGGTCGGCCGCTCGGGTGGACCGAGCCGCCTGGTGCGCGGCGCCCACACCCTGGGCTTCAACAAGACCTCCGTGGGCATCGCCGTCATCGGCACCTTCGAGGAGCGGACGCCACGCAAGGACGCGCGCCGCACGGTGGCGCGGCTGGCGGCGTGGAAGCTCGACAAGCACGGGCGCGACGCGACCGGCAGGGTGTGGGTGCGCTCGACCGGCAGCGACAAGTATGCCGACGGCGAGCGCGTCCGGTTGCCGGTCGTCGACGGGCACCGCGACACCAACGACACCGCCTGCCCGGGCCAGAAGCTCTACGACCGGCTGCCCGGCATCCGTCGTGTCGCCCAGGCCCGGATCGACCGCTTCGGGGCCTAGCCGGAGGTCCGCGCCTACGACCCCGAGGACGCGGTGGCGGCCGTGGTGGCCGCGGCGACGGCTGCGGTCATGGCGGCCTGCGAGGCCTGGACCGCGTCGCGGACGGCGTCGGCTGCCCAGGCACCCTCCGAGATCGCCTTCGCCCGACGGCGTACGTCGCCGGCCGGGACGCCCGGTGCGCCGACCTGCTTGTGGACCTGCCCGACGGCATGGAGGAGGGCGACGAGCGATGCCGACCGGGGGTCGGGCTCGAGCCCGGTGACGAGGATGTCGTGGAGCCGCTGGCGCACCTGCCGCTCGTGGGCGACGTCGGCCGCGGGCCAGGTGGTGTGGGGGAAGAGTCCGAGGAACCGGCCCTCGCGCTGCTCGAGGATGCCGCGGGCGACGAGCCGGCCGAGCAGCCGCTCCCGTGCGCCCTTGCCGATCCGGTTGACCAGGTCCTGGGCGTTGCGCTGCTTCGCTGCGACGACCCGTACCGCGGCCCGCAGCTCGGGGTCGCTCGGCTCGACTCCCGCGGTGGCGTGCACGGGGGTGGTCCGCCACAGCCGGTGCTTCTCGCCGACCTCGACCAGTCCGTCCAGCGCGAGCTCGATCAGGAGGGCACCGCCGAGCAGGGGCTGGTGCTGGGTGGCGGCGGGCATGGTGCCCTTCTCGTCGTCGAGCAGGAGGAGGAGCAGGTCCTCCGCGATCAGCAGGTCGGTTCCGGATCCGTCCACGGCTCCACGCTACGTCCGACGCCGCAAACCCGGTACGGACGCCGATGGCCGCGCACCTAGGATTGCGCGCATGAGCCATGTCCTGTCCGCCGTCGCCTGGCCCTACGCCAACGGCCCGCGCCACATCGGCCACGTCGCCGGTTTCGGCGTGCCCTCCGACGTCTTCAGCCGCTACATGCGGATGGCGGGTCACGACGTGCTGATGGTGTCCGGCACCGACGAGCACGGCACCCCGATCCTGGTCACCGCCGACAAGGAGGGGAAGACGGCACGGGAGCTCGCCGACGAGAGCAACCGGGTCATCGTCGAGGACCTCCAGGGCCTCGGGCTCTCCTACGACCTGTTCACCCGCACGACCACCGGCAACCACTACGCGGTGGTGCAGGAGATGTTCCGCACCTGCCAGGCCAACGGCTACATGGTGGAGCAGACGACGCAGTCGGCCATCAGCCCGAGCACCGGCCGCACCCTCCCCGACCGCTACATCGAGGGCACCTGCCCGATCTGCGGGTACGCCGAGGCGCGCGGCGACCAGTGCGACAACTGCGGCAACCAGCTCGACCCCACCGACCTGATCGACCCGCGCTCGAAGATCAACGGCGAGACCCCGCAGTTCATCGAGACCCAGCACTGGTTCCTCGACCTGCCCGCCGTGGCGGACGCCCTGGGCGAGTGGCTCGACGGCCGCGAGGCGTCAGGCACCTGGCGCCCCAACGTCATCAAGTTCTCCCAGAACATCCTCGAGGAGATCCGTCCCCGCGCCATGACGCGCGACATCGACTGGGGCATCCCCGTCCCGGGCTGGGAGGACCAGCCCACCAAGCGGCTCTACGTCTGGTTCGACGCCGTCATCGGCTACCTGTCCGCCTCGATCGAGTGGGCCCGCCGCCTGGGCGACCCGGAGCGCTGGCGCGAGTGGTGGAACGATCCCGAGGCACTGTCCTACTACTTCATGGGCAAGGACAACATCGTCTTCCACTCCCAGATCTGGCCGGCCGAGCTGCTCGCCCACAACGGCGCCGGCTCCCGCGGCGGGGAGCCCGGTTCCTACGGCGTGCTCAACCTGCCCACCGAGGTCGTCTCCTCGGAGTTCCTCACCTTCGGCGACGCCCAGTTCTCCACCAGCCGCGGCCACGTGATCTACGTGCGCGACATGCTCGAGCGCTACGGACCCGACCCGCTGCGCTACTTCATCTGCGCCGCCGGCCCCGAGACCTCCGACGCGGCCTTCACCTGGGCCGAGTTCGTCACCCGCAACAACTCCGAGCTGGTCGCCGGCTGGGGCAACCTGGTCAACCGCACCGCGACGATGATCGCCAAGAACTTCGGCGAGATCCCGCCCTGCGGCGACCTCGAGCCGGTCGACGAGGCTGTGCTCGCCACGGTCCGGGAGGGGTTCGAGAAGGTCGGTGGTTTGGTGGGCCACCACCGCCTGCGCGCCGGCATCGCCGAGGCGATGCGCGTGGTCGGCGAGGTGAACAAGTACCTCACCGTCACCGAGCCCTACAAGATGAAGGACGAGTCGCAGCGCGACCGCCTCGCGACGGTGCTCCACGTCGCCGCCCAGTGCGTGAGCGACTGCAACACGCTGCTCGCGCCCTTCCTGCCCCATGCGGCCAACCAGGTGCACCGGGTGCTGGGCGGCGAGGGCGAGTTCATGCCGATGCCCGTCATCGAGCAGGTCGAGGAGCTCGAGCCCGACAACGGAGCCGGCCTCGACACCTACCCCGTGATCACCGGTGACTACGCCGCCACCCCGGCGTGGGAGTCGCGCCCGGTCAAGGTCGGGGCCGCGGTCGGCAAGCCGACCCCGGTCTTCACCAAGCTCGACCCGAGCGTCGTCGAGGAGGAGCTGGCCCGGCTGGGCTGACCCGCCATGGCCGACTTCACCGACGACGAGCTGGCCGGCATCCTGGCCGACCGCGCAAGCGGTCGCGCCGAGGGCGCGGCGGAGGCCACGGTCGACGTGGCGCGCGTCGAGGACGTGGCGGCCGGCGGCGTCCCGTCCCGGCTCTACGTGCCCGAGGGCGCGCGTGACGCGATCCTCTACCTCCACGGTGGCGGCTTCGTGCTCGGCGACCTCGTCAGCCACGACGGGTTCGCCCGGCGGCTCGCGGCGGCCACCGGCTGGGCGGTGCTGATGCCGGCCTACCGGTTGGCGCCCGAGCACCCCTGGCCGGCCGCGGCCCACGACGCCCGGTCCGCGTCCGACTGGCTGGAGCAGCAGTCGTTCGACCGGCTCGTCGTCGCCGGCGACTCCGCAGGCTCCGCGCTCGCGATCGGTGAGGCGCTCCGGGTGCCGGAGCGCTGGGTCGGCCAGGTGCAGGTCTATCCGTTCGTTGATCCCGGGGGCGCGACGTACGACCGTGAGCTCACCGGCATCGACCTGACCGTCGAGCGCTGCGACCTGTTCTGGCGGATGTACCTCCAGGGCGGGGACGGCGACGAGGCGCTCCACGTGCTCGCGGGCAGTGACCTGGCCGGCCAGCCGCCGGCCCTGGTCCACCTGGCCGAGATCGACGTGCTGACCCCCACCGGCCACGCCTACGCCGCGCGGCTGCGGGAGGCCGGTGTGCCGGTCGACGTCTCGGTCTTCCCGGGGGTGCTCCACGGCTTCTGGCGCAAGACCGACAACGACCAGGCCGCCCCCGCCCTCGACGACCTCAGCGCGTGGCTCGACCGCCGCTAGCGCCTCAGAGGTCGCCGAAGGCCGCTCGGGGGCCGAGGTCGAGCCGTACGCCGGCCAGCACCGGCAGCAGCTCGCGCTCCTCGTAGCGGAAGTGCGACTCCACGATCGCCCCGATCCCGTCGAGGTGACCGAGCAGGCGGTCCGGCGGGAGCCGGCGGTCGAGGGCGTCGCGCAGGTCGTGCAGGAGGCGGCTGATCGCCTCGTGGTCCTGCGTCAGCCGTTCGATGACCGGCGCCAGCTCCGGCTGCTGCTGCCGCAGGGCCGGGAGGAGCATGCCGTCCTCTGCCTCGTGGTGGCCGCCGAGGGCGGCGCAGAAGCCGTGGCAGAAGAGGAGCAGCTCGCGCTCGGGGGCGGGCACGTCCTCGCCCGCCTCGGCGGCGGTCCGCACGACCGACAGGGCGTCTCGCAACCGGGAGTGCGCGCGCCGCATCTCGTCGGCCCACGCCACCAGCCGTGTCCCGTCGCCCGTCATCGCGCACCTACCCTAGTCGCGTGCGTGTCACCCTCCAGCTGCAGCCGAACTGGCCGCACCTCGGCGGGACGGTGATCGAGGCCCTCGCCCGCGACGGCCGCTACCGCTCGCAGTTCGAGACCGGCACCTCCAACGGCGGGCTCACGGCCCACCCCGGCGGGAGCCGCTGGCGCTGGGAGTCGCGCCTCTTCGACGGGAGGTACGACGCCGCCGACCCTGCGACCCGGCCGGTCTACGGCGCACTCGACCGGCACGAGGACCCCTACGGCGGGTCGATCCGGTTCGGCTCGGCCTACCTGGTGATGGCCGAGCACACCCTCGAGCGCACCACGTTCTGCTATCCCGACTCGGTCTTCGAGCCGCAGCACGTCGGGGGTCCCGAACGCAGGGTCGAGCTCGCCGGGCTGGCCGACGCGGACGTCGCGTCCGGAGCGCGGGACGACCACCTCGACGACTACGTCGAGGCCCACGTCCACGGTGGCGTCGACCTCGCCGTCGACGTCGAGGAGCTGGTCATCGACCCGTGCTTCCGCGGCACGCCGGTGGGCGCTGCTGCCCTCACCCTGCCCTGCGAGGTGCGCTTCCATCCCGGCTTCTCGGTGGCCACCGCCGACCTGACCGCGGACTACCGGGGCGACGCGCCGCTGGCCCTCGCCCGCTCCCTGGGAGAGGTGCTCACCCCCGACGTCGTCGGCGACGCCGCCCGGTCGGGCGCGCACGACCGCCAGACGGTCAAGCAGGTGTGGCACCTGCTCGCCCGGTTCGGCCGGCGCTGAGTCAGAAGCCGATCGCGGTCGCCGGCGGCAGGTCGGTGCGAAACGCCCGCCACAGCTCGCCGACGGCAGGGGCGTCGGGCAGCAGCCCTGCCCGCTGGTGGGCCAGCAGGTTGCCGCCGCCGAGGTAGGCGGCGCCGAGCGCCCACACGGGCAGCTCGACGTCGGCCGCAGCGTCGGTCCGCTCGGCGCGTCCCTCGCCCGCGTCGACGACGACCCGCCACCGTCCGGCGTGCCACGGCGCGTAGGGATCGACCAGGTCGACCACCACGTCACAGTCGGCGGCGTAGGACCGCAGGGGCAGCGCGGCCGGGAGGTCGACCAGCCGCACCCACAGGTTGTCGGCCGGCAGGACGTCGCTGGCGGCCCGCGGTCCCAGCCACGACCACAGCGGGTCGTCGAGGGCGGTCTCCGGGAGCTTCACCGTCGCCATCAGGTCGAAGTCGACCAGACGGCGCAGCAGGGCCAGGCGGGTGGCAGGGTCGCCGAAGAGCGCGTGCACCTCGAGCGTCCCCTGGGGCCGGTGCTGCTCCCACTTGTGGGTGCGGCGGAACGCGGCCAGCCCCACGTCGACGCCGTCGCGGACAGCGAACAGCATCCGGCGTGGCTCCTTGTCGCGCAGCCGCTCGGGCGACTCGCGCAGCACCGCGCGGTAGTAGCCCTCGTCGCCGACCACCGAGCCGGGCTGGTGCTCGCCGACGCGCTGCTCGCACTCGATGGTGCGGCGCACGAGGTCGTCGCCGGTCTCGGTGGCCAGCCGGGTGGTGGTCGCCGCGGCGGTCTCGTCGAGGCCCGGGGCCGTGAAGGTCGTGCCACGGCCGAGGGACAGCGTCGTCGACTGCGAGGCCAGGCCCCAGCCGTGCCGGCCGTAGATCGCGGCCTCGCTGGCGTGGAGCCCGGAGACGGCGACGCCCTCCCGGTGGGTCTGCTCCACGTGGTGGCGCAGCATCTCGGTCAGGACGCCGCGTCGCCGGTGGTCGGGGTGGACGCCGACCCAGGTGAGCCCGGCCATCGGCACCCACCGTCCGCCGCCGGCGTACGGCACGGAGAGCTGCATCGGCCGCACGCCGTAGATGCCGGGGTAGGTCGCGGGGTCGTGGGCACCGTCCTCGACGCGGGCGGCGAACCGCTGGTCGGGCGGCACGCCTTCGAGTTGGGTGGCGGTGGGTGCGGACTCGGGCTCGTCGAACCAGACGAGGAGGTCGGTGGCGAGGAAGCGTTCGTCGTCGTCCGCCCGGTCGACGACCACGGTCTGGGATGCCATGCCGACAGCCTGTCGCTGGTGGGACCCGGCCCGCCACCCGTTTACGCTCCGCCCATGACCGCCGAGATGTACCTGCCGCGCTTCTACGTCCAGCAGAAGTTCGCGATGACCACCAACCGCTACGCGCTCTACGCCGTGAACCCGGACGGCAGCTCCGGACAGCTGATGGGTCTGGCCCAGCAGAAGCGGATGGCGTTCAAGGAGGAGGTCACCTTCTACACCGACGAGTCGAAGACCCGGGCCGTGTTCTCGTTCAAGGCCCGCAAGAAGCTCGACCTCAGCTCCGGCTACGACATCCGTGACGAGGCCGGCCAGCAGATCGGTTTCTTCCGCAAGGACTTCGGTGCCAGCCTGCTGCGCTCCACCTTCCACGTCGAGGGCCCGGGCTACCACGGCGTGGGCCAGGAGCGCAGCCAGGCGGTCGCCATCGTGCGGCGGTTCGTCGACATCCCGTTCCTGCCGATCCACTTCGACTACGTCGAGGCGTCCGGGACGCCGCTGCTCAGCGTCGAGCGACAGGCCAGCGTGCGCGACAAGTACACCGTCACCGTCCCCGACGAGCGGGTCGACTTCCGGGTCGCGGCCGCGGTGGCGGTGGCGATGGACGCGCTCATGGCCCGCTGAGGCGCGCCGGCGCCCGGACTGGGACACTTCCGCCATGCGCGTGCACCTCGGCTCCGACCATGCCGGCCTCGACCTGAAGGCCCACCTGGTGGCCGCCCTGACCGACGGGGGCCACGAGATCGTCGACCACGGCCCGTTCGTCCACGACCCCCTCGACGACTACCCCGTCTTCTGCCTGCGTGCGGCCGAGGGCGTCGCCGCCGAGCGTGCCGAGGGGCGTGACGACGTGTTCGGCGTCGTCATCGGAGGCTCCGGCAACGGCGAGCAGATGGCGGCCAACAAGGTCATCGGCGTCCGCTGCGCCCTGGTGTGGTCGGAGGAGACCGCAGTCCTCGGTCGTGAGCACAACGACGCCAACGTCGTCTCCGTCGGCGGTCGGCTCCACTCCCTGGAGGACATGACCCGCTTCGTCGAGGTCTTCCTCGCGACCCCGTTCAGCGGCGACGAGCGCCACGTCCGGCGCATCGGCCAGCTGTCGTCCTACGAGACGACGCGCGAGCTGCCGCCGCTGCCGGAGTCGGCGCTCGGCCACGGTTCCTGACCCGTGCCCGAGGGCCACACCCTCTTCCGGCTGGCGCGCGACCTCACCGGGGCGTTCGCCGGCCACCGGGTCCGGGTGTCGAGCCCGCAGGGTCGCTTCGCCGCCGACGCGGCCCTGGTCGACGGATCGCTGCTGCTCGGCGCCGAGTCCGCGGGCAAGCACCTGTTCGTCGAGCTCGAGCACGAGCGGCTCATCCACGTCCACCTCGGGCTGATCGGCCACTTCGACGTCACCACCGGGGCCGAGTCGGTGCCGGAGCCGGTCGGGCAGGTGCGGCTGCGGCTGGTCGCGGCCACGCCGTCGGGTGCGGCGTACGCCGACCTGCGGGGCGCGACCCGCTGCGACCTGGTCGGGCCGGCCCGGCGCGACGAGGTCCTGGCCCAGCTCGGGCCCGACCCGCTGCGGGCGGACGCCGAGCCCGACCGCGCGTGGCAGCGGGTCCGGCGCAGCCCACGCCCCCTCGGCGACCTGCTGCTCGACCAGGCGGTCGTGGCGGGGGTCGGCAACGTCTACCGCGCCGAGGTGCTCTTCCGGCAGCGCCTCCACCCCCTGCGCCCCGGCAACACGCTGCGCGTCGGCCAGTGGCGGGCGATCTGGGACGACCTGGTCCCGCTGATGCAGGAGGGCGTGCGCCTCGGCCGGATCGACACGGTCCGGCCCGAGCACACCCCCGAGGCGATGGGCCGTGAGGCCCGCGAGGACGACCACGGCGGCGAGGTCTACGTCTACCGCCGGACGGGGCAGCCGTGCCTCGTGTGCGGCCGTCCCGTACGGACCGAGGTGCTGGCGGGACGCAACCTCTTCTGGTGTGCGCGATGTCAGCCACGCTTCCGCTCGCGGGCCGTACAGTGACCGCGATGGCGCAGCAGAGACGACCCGGCAGGGCCGCCACCTCCCTCCGCCGCAGCACGACGCCGGAGGAGCGGATGCTGTGGCTGCTGACCGCTGCCTCGGTCGTGATCGTGGTCGGCATCGGGGCCTTCCCGCAGAACGTGCCGCTGGTGACGCTGCTGCTGCCGATGCTTCTCGGGAGCCTCAACCTGAGCCCGCGCCACCTGCCCTGGTTCGTCGTGTCGCTGCTGGTCGCGCTGGTCGGCCTGCTCGCCCAGCAGAGCGCCGAGGAGCGGCTCACCGAGCGCGTGGTCGGCGGTGTTGCCGTCATCTTCGTGGCCGCGTTCATCATCCTCGTCACCTCCTTCCGCCGCACCCGCCTCGGCGTCGCCGGGATGCAGGGGGAGTCGATGCTGATCGACCTCCGCGACCGCATCCAGCGCCAGAGCGTCCTGCCCGCGCTGCCGGCGACCTACGGCGCCGAGACGGCGCTGCGCTCGGCGGGCGGCACCCCCTTTGCGGGCGACTTCATCCTCGGAGCCCGCCCGGCCGGCACCGACCGGTTCGAGGTCGTCGTGGTCGACGTCTCCGGCAAGGGCGAGGGAGCCGGCACCCGCGCGCTGCTGCTCGCCGGTGCGCTCGGCGGCCTGCTGGGCGCCGTACCCCCGGAGCAGCTGCTGCCGGCCGCCAACACCTTCCTCGTCCGCCAGGACTGGGAGGAGGGGTTCGCGACCGCCATCCACCTCTCCCTCGACCTCGGGTCGGGCCGCTACGCGGTGCGCAACGCCGGCCACCCGCCGGCCGCCCACCGGGCGGCGGGCAGCGGGAAGTGGGACCTCAGGTCCGAGCCCGGCCCGGCCCTCGGGCTCCTCGACGGCGTCGACTTCCCCTCGGTGGAGGGCGAGCTGCGCCCGGGTGACGCGCTGCTGCTCTACACCGACGGCATGGTCGAGAGCCGCGACCGCGAGATCGGTCTCGGCATCGACCGGCTGGTCGGGAAGACCGACCAGCTCCTGCGCGGCGACTTCGAGGGCGGCGCGGAGCGGCTCGTCGACTCGCTCGGGTCGCGCAACGACGACCGCGCGCTGGTCCTGCTCCACCGCCGCTGACGCGGCCGCTCGGGTGGCCGCTCCGACGGCCCTGGTTTCACGCGCCGCGTGACCGCTGTGGCACCATGACCCCTGCTCGACCGGCCGCCGCAGGCGGTGTCCGGGAGCGTCGCGGATGTAGCTCAATGGTAGAGCCCCAGTCTTCCAAACTGGCTACGCGGGTTCGATTCCCGTCATCCGCTCCGAGGGGGTCTCCCCGGTGCCCGTGAGGGCGTCGGCGGCCCGTTCGGCGGGGCGTAGCGTAGTGGCTAGCGCGCCTGCTTTGGGAGCAGGAGACCGCAGGTTCGAGTCCTGTCGCCCCGACCCACCACCCCGGCGCGGCAACCCCCCGGCCCGGGACGATTTCGGCGCTACGCCGCCGGGTCGGTAGTCTGGCAGGCGGCCTGGGTCGCGGCCTCCCCCGTGCGTCCCGCACGTGTCCTGCCGCAGCCGGCCCGCCCGTCGCCCGACGGGCCCCTGACATCGAAACACCTGAGGAGACAAGCCTGTGAAGAGCGCCGTCGAGACCTTGAGCCCGACCCGGGCCAAGCTGACCGTCGAGGTGCCCTTCGAGGAGCTCAAGCCGAGCCTCGACGCGGCCTACCAGCAGATCGCGAAGCAGATCAACGTCCCCGGCTTCCGCCGCGGCAAGGTCCCGCCGCAGGTCATCGACCGCCAGGTCGGCCGCGGCGCGGTCCTCGACCAGGCGATCAACGACGCGCTGCCGAAGATGTACGTCGAGGCGCTGCAGGAGAACTCGCTCGAGCCGATCGCCCAGCCCGAGATCGAGGTGACCAAGCTCGAGGACAACGACACTCTCGAGTTCACCGCCGAGGTCGACGTCAAGCCGGAGATCACCGTCCCCGACTACGACGGTGTGGAGGCGCAGGTCGACGACGTCGAGCTGACCGACGCCGACGTCGAGGAGCAGGTCCAGGCGCTGCGTGAGCGGTTCGCCACCCTGCTCGACGTCGACCGCCCGGCCGCCGACGGCGACATGGTCGTCATCGACCTCAAGGCCACCCAGGACGGCGAGGTCGTCGAGGGTGCCGAGGTCGCCGGCATGTCCTACCAGGTCGGGCGCGGCGGCATGCTCGACGGCCTCGACGAGGCCCTCACCGGCATGAGCAAGGGCGAGGAGAAGACCTTCTCCAGCCAGCTCGTCGGCGGCGACCTGGTCGGCCAGGACGTCGAGGTCGCGGTCGCGGTCCAGCAGGTGCAGCAGCAGGAGCTGCCCGAGCTCGACGACGAGTTCGCCCAGCTCGCCTCGGAGTTCGACACCGCCGAGGAGCTCCAGGCCGACGTGCGCGAGCGCCTCGGTCGTGGCAAGCGCCTCGAGCAGGCCGCCGCCGCGCGCGACGCCGTCCTCGAGGCCCTGCTCGAGAAGATGGAGGTGCCGCTCCCCGAGGCCATGCTGGCCGAGGAGCTCACCGCCCGCCGTCAGAACATCGAGCAGCAGCTCGCCATGGCCGGCATCACCATGGACTCCTACCTCGAGGACGAGAAGCAGACCCTCGAGGAGTTCGAGGCCGACCTCGACCGCCGGACCCGTGACGCCATCACCGCCCAGTTCCTCCTCGACGAGATCGCGAAGAAGGAGGAGTTCGGCGTCGACCAGCAGGAGCTCTCCTCCCACCTCGTGCGGCGTGCCCAGCAGTCCGGCCAGGACCCGCAGGAGTTCGCCAACCACATGTTCGAGCACAACCACATCCCCGAGCTGGTGCAGGAGATCCTGCGGGGCAAGGCGCTGGCGACGATCGTGGAGGCCGCGACCGTCACCGACGCCTCCGGCAACCCCGTGGAGCTGAAGAACCTGCAGCCCGACGGCACCATCGGCGAGCCCGAGGCGGCTGCCGACGAGGCTGAGGAGACCACCGAGGACAACGCCGAGGACAACGCCGAGGACAACGAGGCCCCGGCCCAGGCCTGATCCCCGCACTCCTGACGAGGGCCCCGCACCGACCGGTGCGGGGCCCTCGTGCATGGTCTCGTGCGTGGACTCCCGCGTCGGTGAACGCCTGTTCACCGAACTGCTAGCCTCGGGCCATGGCACGCACCGGCCCGGGCGTCCTCGACGCGCTCTCGCTGCTCGCGCAGGTCTCCGACGAGCTCGTCGTCGGCACGGTCCGCGACACCCACACCGCCTGGCTCGACCGGTTCCGGGGAGGTCCCCTCCACCGGGGCGTCGCCGGTGGCGTCTACGCCGGCCTCGGGGCCGGGCTGCGGGCGACCTCGCGCGGGTTCGAGGCGCTCGCCGAGCGACACCCCGGTCCCGCGCTCGACGCGGACCCCCGCGGCCGCTTCCTGACGGCGGCGGTCAACGGGCTGATCGGCGACCGGCTGGCGCGGGAGCGGCCCCGGATGGCGCTCTCCCTGTCGGTGCGCGTGGACGGTCGCGACGTCGAGCCCGACGAGGCCGGGCTCGCCGCCGGCTTCCCTGACGCCACGGGCCGGGTCGTCGTCTTCCTCCACGGCCTCTGCGAGAGCGAGACGGCGTGGGACCTGCGGCGCGAGCGCCGTGGCACGACGTACGCCGCCTCGCTGGCGGCCGGGGGCTGGAGCCCGGTGATGTTGCGGGCCAACAGCGGGCTGCCGCTGCGCGAGAACGGCGTGGCGCTGGCCTCGCTGCTGGAGCGGGTGGTCGCGTCCTGGCCGGTGCCGGTCACGCGGCTGGCGCTCGTCGGCCACTCGATGGGCGGACTCGTCATGCGCGCCGCGGCCGCGGTGGTGGGGGAGCAGCAGGAGCCGCCGGCGTGGACGCGGCTCGTGTCCGACGTGGTCACCCTCGGCACGCCCCACCTCGGCGCACCGCTCGCCGCGCAGGTCGCGACCGGGAGCGTGGCGCTCGGACGCCTGCCGGAGTCGGCGGCGTTCGGGCGCATCCTCGACTGGAGGTCCGAGGGGGTGCGCGACCTCGTCCTCGGCCTGGCCGAGGACGTCCCGGCCCTGCCGCACGCGCGCTACCGGCTCGTGTCCGCCACCCTGACCCGGTCGCCGCGCCATCCTGTCGGCGCCGCAGTCGGTGACCTGCTGGTGCGACCGCCGTCGGCCCACGGCCGGGCGCGCGGCGGGCGCACGCTCTTCCCCGACGCGGAGGTCCTCCACGTCGGGCGGGCCGACCACTTCGCACTCCTCAACCATCCCCGCGTCGACCGGGCGTTGCAGGACTGGCTGTCGTGACTGCCTAGGCTCACGCAGGTGGGTGACTCCTTCCGACGCGGGCTGCGCCTCGGCGTCCCCTATGCCGCGGTGGCCACGGTCCTGTCGATGTCCTTCGGCGTGCTGGCCGTCCAGGTCGGCTTCACCCCGCTCCAGGCGATCGCCACCTCGGCCCTGGTCTTCGGCGGCTCCGCGCAGTTCGCCTCGCTCGCGATCGTCGGCGCCGGCGGTGGCATCCCGGCCGCCCTCGGCGCCGCGACGTTGATGCACTCGCGCTTCCTCGCGATGGGCATCGCCATGGCGTCCTCGCTCAAGGGCGGCCCGCTCCGCCGCGCCCTCGAGGGCCAGGCGACGGTCGACTCCTCGTGGGCCACGGGCAGCCGCGGCGACGGGACGTTCGACCGCGGGCTCGTCTTCGGCATGACCGCGCCCCAGTACGTCGGCTGGGTGCTCGGCACGGCCGCCGGTGCCTACGGCGGCGGACTCGTCGGCGACCCCGAGGCGCTCGGCCTCGACGCCCTCTTCCCGACGTTCTTCATCGGCATCCTCATCGCCGACCTGCGGCGCCCCCGTGCCCGGGTCGCGGCCGTGCTGGGCGGTGCGGTGGCGCTGGCGCTGGTCCCGTTCACCCCTCCCGGGGTCCCGGTGCTCGCCGCCAGCCTCGGCGCGCTCGTCGGGCTCGCGCGGCCCGGCGCCCGGCCGGCGGGGGAGGAGGCGGCATGACGCTCTCGGAGACCCAGGTCTGGGTGCTGATCGGCGCCCTGACCCTCATGGGCCTGCTCGTCAAGGGCATCGGCCCGGCCCTGGTCGGGGGCCGTGCGCTGCCCCGGTGGGCCAGCGGGGTGATCGCAGTGATGGCACCCGCGCTCCTGACCGCCCTCGTCCTCACCGCCGTGCTGACCGACGGCCGGCGGCTGGCCGCGGGCGCCGACACCGTCGGGGTCGCCGTGGCCGCCCTGCTCCTGCTCCGACGCGCACCGTTGCTCGTGGCCTGCCTGGCCGCCGTGGTCGTGACCGCGGGCCTGCGGCTGCTGGCCGGCTGAGGGTCAGGCCAAATCCGCTGTCGGCGAACAGCCCCCCTGCGCCCGTGGATCCGTCCGACCGAGCGGCTAGGGTCGGCGACGTGAACCTGAACTCCAGCCCCTCGATCTCCCCGGAGGCCAACGGCGGCGGCTCCTACGGGCTCGACGACCACATCTACCAGCGCCTGCTGCGCGAGCGGATCGTCTTCCTCGGGTCCGAGGTCCGCGACCAGAACGCCAACGCGATCTGCGCCCAGCTGTTGCTGCTGTCCGCGGAGGACCCCGAGGCCGACATCTTCCTCCACATCAACAGCCCCGGCGGCTCCGTCGACGCCGGCATGGCGATCTACGACACCATGAACTACATTCCCAACGACGTGGCGACGGTCGGCATGGGCCTGGCCGCGTCGATGGGTCAGTTCCTCCTCTGCGCCGGGACGAAGGGCAAGCGCTACGCCCTGCCCCACGCGCGGATCATGATGCACCAGCCCTCCTCGGGCATGGGCGGCTCCGCCTCCGACATCAAGATCCAGGCCCAGCAGTCGCTCCACATCAAGCAGGTCCTCCTCGAGCTGATCGCCCAGCACACTGGCCAGGACCTCGAGCAGGTCGTGACCGACGCCGATCGCGACCGCTGGTTCACCGCCGACCAGGCGCGCGAGTACGGCCTGGTCGACCAGGTCATCAAGAGCGCCCGCGAGGCCGCCGACCAGGGCCGTCCGGCCCGCACTGACAACTAACGCGAGGACGCGACATGAACTACTACATCCCCCAGTGGGAGGAGCGGACCTCCTACGGCTTCCGCCGCATCGACCCCTACGCCAAGCTGTTCGAGGACCGCATCATCTACCTCGGCACGCCGATCTCCGACGACGTCGCCAATGCGGTCATCGCCCAGCTGATGTGCCTGGAGTCGATGAACCCCGACCAGGACGTCCAGATCTACATCAACAGCCCCGGTGGCTCGTTCACCGCGCTGACGGCGATCTACGACACGATGCGGTTCATCAAGCCCGACGTGCAGACCGTCTGCATCGGCCAGGCGGCCTCCGCCGCCGCGATCCTGCTCGCCGCCGGCTCGCCCGGCAAGCGCACGGCGCTCCCCAACAGCCGGATCCTGATCCACCAGCCCTACACCGAGGGCACCTTCGGCCAGACCTCCGACATCGAGATCCAGGCCAACGAGATCCTGCGCATGCGCGAGCTGCTCGAGACGATGATCGCCGAGCACAGCGGCCGCGACCGCGACCAGGTCAGCCAGGACATCGAGCGCGACAAGATCCTCACCGCGGACCAGGCGGTCGACTACGGCCTCATCGACGCCGTGATCCAGCCGCGCAAGGGCAGCCCGGCCCTCGCATGACCCGAATCGGCGAGTTCCTCGTGTCACCGGCGCGTCAGCCGGTGGCACGGGGTACCGTCGTCTGGCTGTCCCCGGGGGACGGCATGCTTGACGCACCATCCGGAGCCGACCGTGGCGCCGGACCGACCGGAGGTTGATGGCGAGTGGCACGCATCGGTGACGGTGGCGACCTGCTGAAGTGTTCCTTCTGCGGGAAGAGCCAGAAGCAGGTCAAGAAGCTCATCGCCGGACCCGGCGTCTACATCTGTGACGAGTGCATCGACCTGTGCAACGAGATCATCGAGGAGGAGCTCAACGAGGGCGCCGAGGTCGGTCTCGAGGAGCTGCCGAAGCCGAAGGAGATCTTCGACTTCCTCAACTCCTACGTCATCGGCCAGGAGCAGGCGAAGAAGTCGCTCGCCGTCGCGGTCTACAACCACTACAAGCGGGTCCAGGCCGGCCTCCAGCCGACCGTCGGCAAGCACTCCAAGGAGGAGTCGGTCGAGGTCGCGAAGTCCAACATCCTCGTCATCGGTCCGACCGGCTGTGGCAAGACCTACCTCGCCCAGACGCTCGCGCGCATGCTCAACGTGCCGTTCGCGATCGCCGACGCCACGGCCCTCACCGAGGCCGGCTACGTCGGTGAGGACGTCGAGAACATCCTGCTCAAGCTGATCCAGGCCGCCGACTACGACGTCAAGAAGGCCGAGACCGGCATCATCTACATCGACGAGATCGACAAGGTGGCCCGCAAGGCGGAGAACCCCTCGATCACGCGCGACGTCTCCGGTGAGGGCGTCCAGCAGGCCCTGCTGAAGATCATCGAGGGCACCACCGCCTCGGTGCCGCCGCAGGGTGGACGCAAGCACCCCCACCAGGAGTTCATCCAGATCGACACCACGAACATCCTGTTCGTGGTGGGCGGCGCCTTTGCCGGCCTCGAGCAGATCATCGAGAGCCGCGTCGGCAAGAAGACGCTCGGCTTCACCGCGGAGGTCCGCGGCAAGGAGGAGCGCGACGCCGACGACCTGCTCGCCCAGGTGCGCCCCGAGGACCTCACGAAGTTCGGCCTGATCCCCGAGTTCATCGGTCGCCTGCCGCTGATCGCAAGCGTGAACAAGCTCGACCAGGAGGCGCTGGTCCAGATCCTCACCGAGCCGCGCAACGCGCTGGTCAAGCAGTACCAGAAGCTCTTCGAGATCGACGGCGTCGAGCTCGAGTTCACCGACGACGCCGTGAAGGCCATCGCCGACCAGGCGATGGAGCGAGGCACCGGCGCCCGCGGCCTGCGCGCCATCATCGAGGAGGTCCTCCTCCACGTGATGTACGACGTGCCCTCCCGCGGCGACATCGGCAAGGTCGTCGTCACCGGCGAGGTCGTGACCGACGAGGTCGCGCCGACCCTGGTGCCCCGGGCCGACACCAAGAAGCGCAAGAGCGCCTGAGGCGCGTCCGACGGGACCACCCGGTCGGACTAGCGGGCATAGTCACTTCGGGCCATTTGGGCTACGTCTCCTTGGTGGAGGCGCGGCGCCCCGTCACACTGGGGTGACATCTCGGAAGGACCCCCCAGCCTGATGAACGACTCCCACCGGCGCCCCCTGTTCGCCTACGTCCTGGTCACCGTGGCCGGGGCGGTCATCGTCGCGCAGGGAATGGCCGTCACTGGCTTCCTTCCCTACTTCCCGGGTGTGCCGCTCGAGCGGGCTGGCCAGGATGTCGTCAGCCGGGGTCAGCTTCTCGACGAGTCCGCCGTGGAGCCACGCGAGGGATCCGGCGTTGCAGGAGAGGCCGGATCCGGTCTCCGCCTGGTGATCGACAGCAACACCTTCGCCGCCCCGGCGGCCCCGGCCGCGCCGGAGGCTCCGGCGTCCGCGGCCCCCGTGCCGGAGCCCTCCGGCGCGATCCGCTCCGACCTCGTGGGCTCGACCGCGGCCGGTCCGGCGGGCGGCGGCGACCAGACCGGCGGCAAGCAGGGCGGAGCAGGAGGGATCGCGGGTGACGGCCCGGCCTTCGGCGGTCCGCCGCAGGCGGCACCCGGCGCCGACGACGACGGGACGACCGGCGCTGGCGACGGCCCCCAGTCGTCGGACGGGCCCGAGCCCCACGACGTCGACCACGGTGCCGGCGGCCAGGGGAACCACCACGGCGCGGCCCAGCCGCCGCGGGGTCCGGGGAACAACAACGGTCATGGCCACGGCGCCGACCAGGACGACCCGGGCCGGGCCACGGGTCACGACAAGCCCGCCAAGGACAAGCCGGGCAAGGACAAGCCGGGCAAGGACAAGCCGGGCAAGGACAAGCCGGGCAAGGACAAGCCGGGCAAGGACAAGAAGAACGGCTGAATCACGACATCCTCCGAACGGACCACGGCGCGTAGTCATTTCGGGTCATTTGTCCTCGTTCGTCGGGAGTAGTGCCGATGGGTGTTCACACTGGTGACACATCTCGGAAGGGCAAGCACGATGAACGCTTCACAACGCGGGCCACTGGCCGCCTACGTCCTGGTCACGGTGGCCGGGTCGGTCGTCGTTGCCCAAGGCCTCTTCAACGGGGCGGTGTTCGGGCCTGACACCCTGCTCGGCCGCCTCTTCGGCGCGCCCGAGAGCCAGACCATGGTCCTGTCCGAGCGGTTCGACCCGGTGCCGGTGCCGGCGCCCGCGGCCCCGACACCTGCCCCAGGGTCCGCTTCCTCCACGCCCGCGGGGTCTGACGCCCTCGCGCCGCAGCTCGCCTTCCTCGACTCCATCGGCGTCACCCCGGCGTCGGAGACAGAGCCTGACGTCGGCGCCGCGTCGCCGACCGCTCCGGCTCCGGCCCCGGTGCCGAACCCGCAGGGCGTCAGCTCGACCATCGTGGTCGACGGTGCTCCGTCGGGGCCCGGTGGCGGGAACCCGAACCCCGGTCCCGGCGACGACTCCGGCACGGACGTCGAACCCGGCCCAGGCGGTCTTCCCGTCCTGGCCCCCGTCGACGACGAGCCGACCGAGCCACCCGTGCCGACCGAGCCGGTCGAGCCGCTGCCGAACCCCGTCGACCCGCCTCCGACCACCGAGGAGCCTCCGACCGAGGAACCGCCGGGTGAGGAGCCTGTCGACGACCCCGGCATCCCGCCGGTCGTGCCCGACGAGCCCACCGAGGAGCCCGAGGAGCCGGCGGAGCCGCCCGTGGAGGAGCCGGTCGAGCCGCAGGAGCCGCCCGCGGAGGAGCCGGTCGAGCCGCCGGCCGAGGAGCCGGCGGCCGAGGAGCCGGTCGCGCCGCCTGCGCCCGAGGAGACCGTCGAGCCCGAGTGCGAGGCTCCTGCGGAGGAGCAGCCGCCCGCGACCGACGAGCAGGAACCGCAGCAGGACGACGAGCCCGCACCTGCCGAGGACAAGGCCGGCGACGTCGCCGCCCGTCGCGACTGATCCGGCTCAGCCCTCGGCGAGCTCGGCGCTGACCGTGATCTCGGTCGTCGCGTCGTCGACGGTGAACACCAGGTCCCCGGTGATCCTGCCCGACGCCTTGAGGTCCTCGGCCGCCAGCTCGACCCGGGAGACGAGCTCGGCCGGACCGGTCACCTCGACCCGCGAGAGCGGGGCCTTCATCGAGACCTTGGCCTGCGACTTCGCACCGCGGATGCCGATCAGCGCGGTCGCGACCGCGTCGATGAGGGCGGGCGAGGCCGCGGCCGCGGAGCCCAGGTCGGCGCTCTCGGGCCAGCGGGCGTGGTGGATGGAGCCTTCCCGCCACCACGACCAGACCTCCTCGGTCACGTAGGGCAGGAACGGCGCCAGGAGCCGCAGCTGGACCTCCAGCGCGATCGCCAGCGTCGCGCGGGCCGAGGCGGTCCCGGGCGAGACCGACGCGGTGTCGCCGTCCTCGGTCGGGGTGTTGCCGTAGGCACGCTCCTTGACCAGCTCGAGGTAGTCGTCGCAGAACTCCCAGAAGAACTTCTCCGTGACCTCGAGCGCGCTGGTGTAGTCGTAGGTCGCGAACGCGTCGGTCGCCTTGTTGACCACGGTCTCCAGCCGGCCGAGCAGGGCGCAGTCGACGGGATCGCTGACGGCCGAGTGGTGGAGGTCGCTCGCGCCCATCCCGAGGACGAACCGTGAGGCGTTGAGGACCTTCATCGCCAGCCGGCGGCCGACCTTCATCTGGCTCTCGTCGAAGGGCGAGTCCATGCCCGGCCGCGCCATGGCGGCGCGCCAGCGCACGGCGTCGGTGCCGAACTTCTCCAGGATCTCGTTGGGCACGACCACGTTGCCCTTGGACTTCGACATCTTCTTGCGATCGGGGTCGAGGATCCAGCCCGACAGCATCGCGTGGCGCCACGGCAGCTGGCCGTGCTCGAAGTGGGAGCGGACGACGCGGCTGAAGAGCCAGGTCCGGATGATGTCGTGCCCCTGGGTGCACAGGTCCATCGGGAAGACCCGCGAGAACAGGTCCGGGTCGGTCTCCCAACCGCCCGCGATCTGCGGCGTCAGCGAGGAGGTCGCCCAGGTGTCCATCACGTCGGGGTCGCCGATGAAGCCGTTCGCCGCGCCGCGCTGGTCCTCGGAGTAGCCCGAGGGGGCCGTCGTCGACGGGTCGAGGGGCAGGTCCTCCTCGCGCGGCAGCAGCGGGTGGTCGTAGTCCGGCTCGCCGTCGGCGTCGAGGGGGTACCAGACCGGGAACGGGATGCCGAAGTAGCGCTGGCGCGAGATCAGCCAGTCGCCGTTGAGACCGCTGACCCAGTTCTCGTAGCGCGACTGCATGTGGGCCGGCGACCAGTCGATGTGGCGCCCGTCCTCGACCAGCTCGTCGCGGAGGCCCGCGTCACGGCCGCCGTTGCGGATGTACCACTGGCGGGTCGCGACGATCTCGAGCGGCTTGTCGCCGTTCTCGTAGAAGTTCGTCATCCGCTTCGTCGGCGTCGGGTCGCCCTGCAGGTCGCCGCTCTCGCGCAGCGCCGCCACCATCGCCTCGCGGGCCGAGAAGGCGGTCTTGCCCTTCAGCGGCTCGTACGCCGCCGCGGCGGCCTCGCCGGAGAGCCACTCCGGCGTCTCGCGGGACATCCGGCCGTCACGGCCGATGAGGGTGCGGACGGGCAGGTCGAGCTCGCGCCACCAGGTGACGTCGGTGAGGTCGCCGAAGGTGCAGCACATCGCGATGCCCGCGCCCTTGTCCATCTCGGCGGCCGCGTGGGCGAGCACGGGGATCTCCACACCGAAGACGGGGGAGGAGACGGTCTGGCCGAACAGCGGCTGGTAGCGCTCGTCGTCCGGGTGCGCGATCAGGGCGACCACCGAAGGGATCAGCTCGGGGCGGGTCGTCTCGATCTCGACGGTGCCACCCTCGGGCCGGTGGAAGGAGACCCGGTGGTAGTGGCCGTCGTACTCCTGGGCCTTCAGCTCGGCCTGCGCGACCGCGGTCTGGAAGGTGACGTCCCAGAGGGTCGGCGCCTCCTGCAGGTAGGCCTCGCCACGGGCGAAGTTGCGCAGGAACGCGCGCTGGCTGGCGAGCTGGGCCTGGGGGCCGATGGTCGTGTAGTGCTGCTTCCAGTCGACCGACAGGCCGAGCGTGCGCCACAGCTGCTCGAAGACCTGCTCGTCCTGCTCGACGAGCTGCTCGCAGAGCTCGATGAAGTTGGGCCGGCTGATCGGCACCTGGCGCTTCGGGTCCGGCTTCTCCGGCGGGGTGAAGTCCTCGTCGTAGGGCAGGGACGGGTCGCACCGGACGCCGTAGTAGTTCTGGACGCGGCGCTCGGTCGGCAGGCCGTTGTCGTCCCAGCCCATGGGGTAGAACACGCTCTTGCCGCGCATCCGCTGGAAACGGGCCATCAGGTCGGTGTGGGTGTAGCTGAAGACGTGGCCGACGTGGAGCGACCCCGAGACCGTCGGCGGCGGCGTGTCGATCGAGTAGACGTCCTCGCGCCCGGCGGTGCGGTCGAAGGCGTAGGTGTCGTCGGCCTTCCACTGCGCCGACCACTTCTGCTCGAGGCCCTCGAGTGCGGGCTTGTCCGGTACGACGACGGGCCGCGGCTCGGCGGTCGTCGGGTTCTCGGACGGGGGGAGGGTCTCGGTCATGGCAGGAAAGCCTAGTTGTAGCGCGCTGAGCAGGGAAAACGGGTTCGCGTCGGCCGCCGCCGACCGCCTAGCGTGAGCCCATGGCCAAGCGACCCAAGAAGCGTGCTGCGGACCGCGGGCGCAGGCGCCCGGAGAAGGGTCTGCCGGGGCTGGAGTTCCACGACGACCCCGCCGACTTCCTGAAGGCCGCGCGGGCCCACCTCGCGGCCGACCCGGTGATGTCCTCGGTCGTCACGACGATCGCCGAGCGCTCGGTCCGGGAGGACCGGGACGGAGCCGAGCACGACCTTCCCCACCGCTGGTGGGTCGTCGTGCGCGACGAGCTGGGCGAGGTCGTCGGCGCGGGGATGCGCACGGCCCCGTTCGCGCCCTACCCGCTGTTCCTCCTGCCGATGCCCTCCGACGCCGCCGCGGCGCTGGCCCACGTGCTCCACGCGCGCGGCGAGCACGTCGGGGGAGTCAACGGTGCCCTGCCCGCGGCGAACGTGTGCGCCGGCGTCCTCGCGATGCTGCAGGGGGAGACGGCGGAGGTGGTGCTGCGCAGCCGTCTCCACGAGGCGCGCACCGTGGTGCAGCCGCGGCCGGCCGCCGGTCAGCTCCGGCTCGCCCGGGAGGACGAGGCCGGTCTGGTGCTCGAGTGGTTCGCGGCCTTCGCTGCCGACGCGGCCGAGCAGGCAGGGCGGACGGAGGGTCCGGTCCACGACCTCGCCGAGGACGAGCAGGGCATCCGGCGCCGGATCGCCGAGGAGCGGCTCTGGTTCTGGGTGGACGAGGACGACACCCCGGTCCACCTCACGGGTCACAACCTCCCGGCGCTGGGATCCGCCCGGGTCGGACCGGTCTTCACTCCCCGCGAGCACCGGGGGAGGGGCTACGCCGGGAACGCGGTCGCCCGGGTCACCCAGCGGATCCTCGACGGAGGCTCGCGCGCCTGCCTCTTCACCGACCAGGCCAACCCGACGTCCAACGAGCTCTACGCCGCGCTCGGCTACGAGCCGGTGGTCGACATGGTCGAGATGGGGATCGGACCGGTCGAGCCCTAGACTCCGGAGCGATGACTGAAGCCGCCGCCGCGCGTCCGGCCGAGACCTATGCCGAGGTCGAGGACGCCCTGCTCTCCCGCTGGCCGGAGACCCGGCTCGAGCCCTCGCTCGACCGGATCCGTGCCTTCACCGAGCTCCTCGGAGACCCCCAGCGCGGCTACCCGGTCATCCACCTGACCGGCACCAACGGCAAGACCTCGACCTCGCGGATGATCGACACGCTGCTGCGCACCCTCGAGCTGCGCACCGGCAGGTTCACCAGCCCCCACGTCGAGAAGATGAGCGAGCGGATCTGCCTCGACGGCAGCCCGCTGACCGACGAGGAGTTCGTGCGCGCGTTCAACGACGTGGCGCCCTACACCCACCTCGTCGACAGCTCGGAGGCCCATCCGCTGTCGTTCTTCGAGACGGTCGTCGGGATGGCCTACGCCGCGTTCGCGGACGCGCCGGTCGACGTGGCCGTCGTCGAGGTCGGCATGGGGGGCGCGTGGGACGCGACCAACGTCGCCGACGGCCAGGTCGCGGTCGTGCTGCCGATCGGCGTCGACCACGCGCAGTACCTCGGCGACACGCCCGTGAAGATCGCCCAGGAGAAGGCCGGCATCATCAAGGCCGGTGCCGCCGTCGTCATCGCCCGACAGGAGTCCGACGTCGAGGAGGTGCTCCTCGCCCGCTGCGCCGAGGTGGGCGCCACCCCGGTCCGCGAGGGCGTCGACTTCGGCGTGGTCACCCGGGCAGCCGCCGTGGGTGGTCAGTTGGCGACGTTCCAGGGGCTGCGCGGGCGCTACGAGGAGCTCTTCCTCCCCCTCCACGGCGCCCACCAGGCTCAGAACGCGGCGGTCGCGCTGGCGGCGGTCGAGGCCTTCGCCGCCGACCAGCCGCTCGACGCGGACCTGGTCTCCTCGGCCTTCGCCCAGGTCACCTCGCCCGGCCGGCTCGAGGTAGTCCGACGCAGCCCCACGATCGTCCTCGACGCCGCCCACAACCCCCACGGCGCCCGGGCGGCCGCCGAGGCCCTCGACGACTCCTTCGCCTTCGACCCGCTGGTCGGGGTCATCGGCGTGATGGGCGACAAGGACCACGAGGGCGTGCTCGCCGCGTTCGAGCCCCACCTCGCTCACCTCGTCGTCACCCAGAACTCCAGCTCCCGCGCGATGCGTGCCGAGCGGCTCGCCGAGGCGGCCCGCGAGGTCTACGGCGACGACCGGGTCACCGTCGTGCCCCGCCTCGGCGACGCCATCGACGTCGCAGCCGGCATCGCCGAGGAGCAGACCGGTTCCTCGATCGGCTCGGGTGCGGTGCTCGTCACCGGTTCCGTCGTCACCGTCGGCGAGGCGCGCTCGCTGCTCAAGGGCACCCGATGAGCGAGCAGGCGGGGCGCTCGCCGCGGCGGGGCATGTGCGCTGCCGTCCTGTCCCTCGAGGGCATCGTCGTCGGGCTCTCGACCCCGGTGATGGCCACGCTCAGCGACGTGTCGCTCGGCACGGCGCTCGCCGTCGGGCTGGGACTGGCCGCCGCCTGCTTCGTGGTCGCCGGCATGCTCCGCTCCGAGGCCGGGTACGCCGCCGGGTGGGTCGTCCAGGTCGCCGCGGTCGCCCTCGGGCTGCTGGTGCCCGCGATGTTCGTGCTCGGCGGCATCTTTGCGGCGCTGTGGGCCACGGCCTACTTCCTCGGTCGCAGGATCGAGCGCGAGCGGGCGGAGCGCCTGGCCTACGAGGCCGGCACGTCCACCGACTCCTGAGCCCGTGACCGCTCGGCCCTCAGGGCGGGCAGGTAGAGCAGCGCGCCCAGCACGCTGAAGGCGCCTGCTGTCACCATCGCCACCGGGGTCGTCGTGGCCTCGGCGAGCAGGCCGAGCGGCGGGCCGAGGGCCGAGAAGGTCAGGAAGAAGACCATCGACCCCATCGACAGCACGGTCGCGCGGTTGCGGGCGCTCGCCTCGCGGTGCATGAGTGACTGGTGCATGGGGCCGGCGGCTCCGTGCATGCCGTTGGTGAACAGGAAAGCGGCGATCAGCCCGACCGGCCCGACGGCGAGCCCCATGGCCACCACGCCGAGGCCGTTGAGGACGCGCGCCGCGATGGCCGTCCGCGCCACGCCCCACCGCCGGCTGGCCAACCCGGCGAGGGCGGAGCAGGCGGCGAAGATGCCCCAGCCGGCGGCCGCGACCGGTCCCATGAGCGCGCCGGCCTGCTCCTCCCCGCCGACGAGCTCGGCGAGCCGGATCGGCTGGAAGGTCTCGAAGATGACGAGCGCGGCGGTCCAGAAGACCTCCACCAGCACGATGCAGCGCAGGACCCGGTTGCGGCCGAGCAGCGCCAGCCCCTCGCGGATCACGCCGGGGGCCTCCTTCACCGAGCGGGAGGCGCGGTCGAGCCCGGTCGCGTCGAGGTGGGTCCGGGGCTCCTTCATCAGGACCGAGACGGCGACGAGGTGGACCACGTTGAGCGACGTCCAGGCGAGCATCGGGAGCAGCAGCGCCGAGGCGAAGCCGAACGGGTTCCAGGCGACGAGGCCACCCGAGAGGACGGCACCGGTGGCCATCGAGGCGCCGAGCATGGTGCCGGCCGCGGCGAGGGTGCGGTCGACGTCCGCGCCCGGCTCGGTCGCGTGGACGGTGTCGACGTACCACGCCTCGAGCGGGCCGGAGTCGAGCGCCCGGAAGACGCCCTGGAGGCCGGCCGCCAGCACGAAGCCCCAGAAGGAGTCGGCCAGGATCATCACGGTGCTGCCGACGATGTTGACCGAGGCGGCCGCGACGAGCAGCGGCCGTCGGCCGAAGGCGTCGGCGAACCCGCTGGTCGGCAGCTCGAGCAGGAACACGACGATGCCCTGGAGGGCGAAGGCGGTGAGCGCCTGGGAGATGGTGAGGCCGTTCTCCACGACCCAGAGCGTGATCACGCCGACGACGAGGCCGACGGGGAACCACCGGGTGAAGGTCAGCGCCAGGAAGGCGCGGCGCGCAACGGTGGGCGAGAAGTGGTCGGTCATGACGGGTCCCCCGGGATGTCGTCGTCCATGGGCAGCAGGTAGGTGAAGGTGCGGACACGGATCGCGGCCGGGTCGCCCTCGCCGGCGTCGCGGTAGCGGCGCACGACGGCCCGGAGCTCCTCGGCGAGCGCCCGCGCCTGGTCCGGCGTCACCACGATCCCGTCGTCGGCCGAGCCGAGGGCGTCGCGCCACGCGGCCGGCCAGTCGCGCTCGGTCTGGTACCAGTGGTCGGCCCGCTCGACCATGCTCTCGGTGTAGTGGCGGGTCAGCCAGGTCATCGACGCCTGGGCCTCCTCGTCACCCTCGAAGTCGCTGGGGTGCCACTCGTGCCCGCGGGTGGAGGCCTCCCAGACCCTCCGCTTCCCCTCGCCGGTGTCGGTGTCGGCGACCAGTCCCACCGACTCGAGCTTGCGGAGGTGATAGCTGGTGGCGCCGGTGTTGGTCGTGAGCCGGTCCGCGAGCTCGGTCGCCGTGGCGGGTCCGTGGAGCCGGAGCTCCGACAGCAGCCGCGAGCGCAGCGGATGGGCCAGCACGCGCAGGGCCTGCGCGTCGAGGCGGAGGAGGTCGGTCACGGGTGCACAATAACTCTGCACAATGTCTGTGCACAAGTAGTGTGTACGACGAGGCAGGGCCGCGGTGGGCGACGGTCCGCGCCGTGGCTAGGCTCCGGGGCATGGCTGAGCAGACCCTCGAGCGCACCCTGGTCCTCGTCAAGCCCGACGGCGTCCGCCGGGGCCTCACCGGCGAGGTGATCCGCCGGATCGAGCAGAAGGGCTACACGCTGGTCCGGCTCGAGCTGCGCGACGCGACCCCCGAGCTCCTCGCGGCCCACTACGCCGAGCACGAGGGCAAGCCGTTCTACGAGCCGCTCGTGGAGTTCATGCTCTCCGGCCCGGTCGCCGCGATCGTGGTCGAGGGCCAGCGCTGCATCGAGGGCTTCCGCTCCCTCGCCGGCGCGACCGACCCGACCGCAGCGGCGCCCGGCACGATCCGCGGTGACCTCGGCCGCGACTGGGGCCTCGCGGTCCAGCAGAACCTCGTCCACGGCTCCGACTCGCCCGAGTCCGCCGCCCGCGAGATCAGCATCTGGTTTCCGAGCGCCGACTGACCCGCCGCAGGCGGGCCAGTCGTAGCGCGAGGAGGTTGAGGAGGACGCGGCACGCCGAGCCTGCGAGGCGGGCCGACCGTCCGTCTCGAAACCCGGTGAGCCTTCCTTCGGCCTGAAGCCCCGCGTGTCTCCCCAGTTCCGGGGAGACCGCTCCTTACCCTGCACACAGGGGGCACTCCTCGGCCTGTGGCAGAGCGTCGTACCCCCTCTTCCCCAGGTACGACGAGCACGAGGGTGGGCACCCCTATGGCGAACAGCTTCATCGGCCGCGACATGGCGGTCGACCTCGGCACCGCCAACACGCTCGTCTACGTCCGCGGCAAGGGCGTGCTGCTCGACGAGCCCAGCGTCGTCGCGCTCAACGACACGACCGGTGAGATCCTGGCGGTCGGCCACGAGGCCAAGCGGATGATCGGCCGGACGCCGGACAACATCACCGCGATCCGCCCCCTCAAGGACGGCGTGATCGCCGACTTCGAGGCGACCGAGCAGATGCTGCGGTTCTTCATCCAGCAGGTCCACCGCCGCCGCTACTTCGCCAAGCCCCGCATGGTCGTCTGCGTGCCGAGCGGCATCACCGCCGTCGAGCAGCGTGCGGTCAAGGAGGCCGGCTACCAGGCCGGCGCGCGCCGCGTCTACATCGTCGAGGAGCCGATGGCCGCCGCGATCGGCGCCGGGCTCCCGGTCCACCAGGCGACCGGCAACATGGTCGTCGACGTCGGCGGTGGCACGACCGAGGTCGCCGTCATCAGCCTCGGCGGCATCGTCACCAGCCTCTCCATCCGCACCGCCGGCGACGACCTCGACCAGGCGATCGTCGCGTGGATGAAGAAGGAGTACTCCCTCATGCTCGGCGACCGCACCGCCGAGGAGGTCAAGATGACCCTCGGGTCGGCGTTCCCGCTGCCCGACGAGCCCGAGGCCGAGATCCGCGGCCGCGACATGGTCTCCGGCCTGCCCCGCACCGTCGTCGTCTCCAGCGCCGAGATCCGGCAGGCGCTCGAGGAGCCGCTCCACGCCATCGTCGACGCCGTGCGCTCGACCCTCGACCAGACCCCGCCCGAGCTGGCCGGCGACATCATGGACCGCGGCATCGTGCTCACCGGCGGCGGCGCCCTGCTGCGCGGCCTCGACGAGCGGCTGCGTCACGAGACCGGCATGCCCGTCCACGTCGCCGAGGACCCGCTGGTCAGCGTCGCACTGGGCGCCGGCAAGTGCGTCGAGGAGTTCGAGGCGCTCCAGCAGGTGCTCGTCAGCGAGCCCCGGCGGTTCTGATGGGCCAGCGCGAACGCCGCTGGCGCAGCCTCGGTGACCTCGATGCCGACCGGCGCCGCCCCTCGCGGGCGTTGCTGGTCGCGCTGGTCCTGGCCTGCGCCTCGCTGATCGTCCTCGACGTCCAGGGCGACGGCGACTCGCCGCTCGAGCCCGTCCGCGCGGCCGTCGGTGAGGTCTTCGGCCCGGTCGAGAACGCCACGGCCGCCGTGGTCCGACCGATCGCGGCGATCCCCGACTTCTTCCGGACCCGCGACTCGCTGAAGGCCGAGCTGAGCTCGCTGGAGGCCGAGAACGCCGAGCTGCGCTCCCAGGTCGCGCGGTCGGGCTTCGACCGCAACCGGCTCGCCGAGTACGACGGGCTCACGGCCGCCGCCGACAACCTCGGCCAGGCGCTCGTGCCGGCCCGGGTGGTCGGCATCGGCCCCTCCCAGTCGTTCTCGCGCACGGTCACGATCGACGCGGGCTCCGACGCCGGGATCACCCCCGACCAGACGGTCCTCAACGCCGACGGCCTCGTCGGTCGCGTGCTCCGCACGACCCGCACGACCGCGACGGTGCTGCTGGTCATCGACACCGGCTCGGTCGTCGGCGGCCGGGTGGGGGAGTCGATGGAGATGGGCTTCCTGCGCGGCCGCGGCGACCTCGGCGCCGAGGGCAAGCTCGACCTCGAGCTGGTCGACCAGGCCGAGGTGCCGGCCAAGCACGACGCCGTCGTCACTTGGGGGAGCGACGGCGGGGCGCCGTACGTCGCCGGCGTGCCGGTCGGGCGCGTGACCAGCGTCTACTCCTCCATCCGTGAGACCGCCCAGCGGGCCGTCATCGAGCCCTTCGTCGACTTCGGCGCGCTCGACCTGGTCGGCGTCGTGGTGCCCTCGGGCACCCCGAGCGACCGGGCCGTCATCGAGGCCGACGGCGAGCTGAGGTGACCCGATGAGCCTGGTCCGTTCCCTGGTGGCCCTCGCGGCGGTCGCCGTCGCGCTGGTGCTGCAGGTCAGCGTCTTCCCCCACGTCGCGTGGCACGGCATCGTCCCCAACCTGGTGCTGCTCGTCGTCGTCGCGGCCGCCCTCACCCGCGGCGCCCAGTTCGCCGCCGTGCTCGGCTTCGCCGGCGGCGTCGTCCTCGACCTCGCACCGCCCGCCGACCACGTCGCGGGGCAGTGGGCCCTCGCCCTCGTCCTGGTCGGCTACGTCGCCGGACGGGTCCACGCGGAGCAGCGTCCCGCGGCGACGGCCGTCGTGGCCACCGTCGCGCTGTCCTCGTTCGTCGGCACCTCCGTCTTCGCGCTGTCCGGCATGGTCCTCGGCGTGACCACCTTCGAGGTCTCGACGCTGCTCCAGGTCATCCTCGTGGCGGTGGTGTGGGACGTGCTGCTCACGCCGTTCGTGCTGCCGCCGCTGATGACGATGTTCCGCAAGCTCGAGCCCGCGCGGGCCCTGGCGTGAGCACGACGCGATGAGCAGCAGCGACACCCGCAGCCGGCTCCGGCTGCTGGTCATCCAGGCCCTGGTCTTCAGCCTCTTCGCGACCCTCTTCGCCCGCCTCTACTACCTCCAGGTCGTCAGCGGCGACGCCTACACCGCTCAGGCCGCCAACCAGTCGGTCCGCGAGATCGTGGTCCAGCCGCAGCGCGGCCTCATCGTCGACGCCCAGGGCCGGCCGCTGGTCACCAACCGGATGTCGTGGGTCGTCTCCATCGACCGCACGCTGCTCGAACGGATGTCACCGGCCCAGCAGGCGAAGCTGGTCCAGCGGCTCTCCGACACCGTCGACCGGTCCCCGCGCCGGATCCGCCAGCAGCTCGTGACCTGCGGCGACGAGGGCAGCGTCCCCGGGGTCTGCTGGAACGGGTCGCCCTTCCAGCCCGTGCCGATCGCGCGCGACGTTCCCCAGCGGGTCGCGCTGCGGATCCTCGAGCAGCCCGAGGACCACCCGTCGGTCATCGCCGAGCAGCAGAGCGTGCGGGCCTACCCGGAGCCCTTCGGCATCAACCTCGCCCACGTGCTCGGCTACCTCAGCCCGATCACCGAGGAGGAGTACGACGCCGCCAGCGCGGCCGGCGACCGCTCGGTCAACGGTGCCTCGTCCGTCGGCCGCGCCGGTGTCGAGAAGCAGTACGACGCGTGGCTGCGCGGCATGCCCGGCTACCAGCGGGTGGCCGTCGACTCCCGTGGCCAGGTGATCGGCGAGGAGAGCGAGATCCCCAGCCAGCCCGGTGACACCCTCGTCACCTCGATCGACGCCAAGGTCCAGGGCGTGGTCGAGAAGCAGCTGGCCGAGACCATCCGGACCGCCAGGGCCACCCACGACGACGTCACCGGCCGCAACTACGTCGCCGACTCCGGCGCGGTCGTGGTGCTGGAGGCCGACACCGGGCGCGTGGTCGCGATGGCCAGTCAGCCGACCTACGACCCCGGCGTCTGGGTCGGTGGCATCTCCAAGAAGCAGCTCGCCCGCCTCTACTCCGAGGAGGCCGGCACCCCGCTCCTCGGTCGCGCGATGCAGGGCCAGTTCGCGCCCGGCTCGACGTGGAAGCCGTTCATGACCGCGGGCGCCATGACCCACGGCTTCGGCCCGGACACCCGGCTCGACTGCTCCTCAGGCTTCACCGTCGGCAACCGCGTCTTCAAGAACTACGAGTCCGGCGCCTACGGCTCGATCGGCTTCGACCGTGCGCTCGAGGTCTCCTGCAACACCTTCTTCTACCGCGTCGGCTACTACTACTGGCAGAAGTACGGCTCCGACGTCGACGACGTGAAGGCGAAGGACCCGCTGGTCGCGGAGGCCAAGGAGTTCGGGTTCGGCGACGAGACCGGCATCGACATCCCGGGGGAGGCCTCCGGCCGGATCGCCGACCGTGCGTGGAAGCGCGACTACTGGAAGCAGATGAAGGGCTACTACTGCGACATCGCCGCCAAGCCCCAGGACGCGAAGACCAGCGACTTCGTCTACCTCTTCGCCAAGGAGTTCTGCGTCGAGGGCTACGCCTACCGGGCCGGTGACGCGGTCAACTTCGCGATCGGCCAGGGAGACACGATCGTGACCCCGCTCCAGCTCGCGCGGGCCTACGGCGCCCTCGCCAACGGCGGCACCCTCTACGAGCCGCGCGTCGCCAAGGCGATCGTGAGCTCCGACGGCACCGTCCTGAAGCGGTTCGCGCCCAAGGTCGACTCGAAGGTCGACGTGCCCACGTCGGTCCTCGGCTACATCGACCGCGCCCTCCAGGGCGTCGCCCGCCAGGGCACGATGGCCTGGCGGCTGATCGACTTCCCGCTCGACCAGGTCACCATCCGCGCCAAGACCGGCTCCGCCGAGGTCTACGGCAAGCAGTCGACCTCGTGGGTGGCGTCCTACTCGAAGGACTACGTCGTGGTGATGATGGTCAGCCAGGGCGGCACCGGCTCGGGCACCTCCGGCCCGGCGATCCGCAAGATCTACGAGGCCCTCTACGGCATCGACGGCACCACCGTCGACGCCTCCCGTGCCGCGATCCCGGGCGTCGTCGCCCCCGGGACGCTGCCGACCTTCGCGAAGGACGGCTCGATCCTGCCGCCGGCGCCCCGGGGGTCGCGATGAGCATGCTCCGTACGCCGCGGGCGTCGACGCTGCGCGTCCCGGGTCTCGACTGGCTGCTGATGGCGGCCGTCGCCGGGCTGCTGGTGATGGGCACGCTGCTGGTCTGGTCGGCCACGACGGCCCGCGACGACCTCACCGGCGGCGACCCGACGACCTACCTCCGCAAGCAGCTGGTCAACATCGCGATCGGCCTGGTGCTGATGGTGATGGTCATGGCGACCGACCACCGCTGGGTCCGGATCCTCGCCCCGGCGGTCTACGTCGCCTCGCTGGGCGGCCTGGTCCTGGTCCTGACCAACGGGTCGACCATCAACGGCTCGCGCTCCTGGGTCCAGCTGGGCGGGCTCTCGATCCAGCCGGCGGAGTTCGCCAAGCTGGCGGTGGTGATCGGCATGGCCCTGGTGGTGGCCGAGCGCGCCGAGGGCCGGCGGCGCCGTACGGTCGACTGGATCGACGTCGTGCTGATGCTGCTCATCGCCGGCGTCCCCGCCGTGCTGATCCTGCTCCAGCCCGACCTCGGCACCATGCTCGTGCTCTCGGCGACGGTCTTCGGCGTGCTCGCGGCGTCCGGCGCGCCCCGGCGCTGGTTGGCGCTGCTGGCCGGCAGCGGGGTGGCGGTCGCGCTCGCGGCGGTCGCGCTGGGACTGCTCGAGGACTACCAGGTCGACCGCTTCCTGGCCTTCACCAACCCCGAGCTCGACCCGCGCGGCGCCGGCTACAACACCGAGCAGGCCCGCATCGCCGTCGGCAACGGCGGCCTGTTCGGCGAGGGCCTCTTCCAGGGCTCCCAGACCCACTCCGGGTTCGTCCCCGAGCAGCACACCGACTTCGTCTTCACCGTCGCGGGGGAGGAGCTCGGCCTGGTCGGGTCGGGGCTCCTGATCCTGCTGCTGGGCGTGCTGATCTGGCGTGCCCTGGTCATCGCCTCCCGCGCCGACGACGTCTTCGGCCGGATCGCCGCCGCTGGCATCGCCTGCTGGCTGGGCTTCCAGGCCTTCCAGAACATCGGGATGTGCCTCGGCATCATGCCGGTCACCGGTGTCCCGCTCCCGCTCGTCTCCTACGGCGGCAGCTCGATGTTCGCCGTCATGCTCGCCGTCGGCCTGCTCCAGAACATCCACGTCCGCACCGCCACCAGCCCTGCCGCCCGCCTCGGCCCCCAGGCCCGGGTCCTCGTCCGCCGCTGACCGGGCAGTCCCCGGCCCTTCCGGGCTGCCGAGCGGGCAATCCCCGGCCCTTCACCGGTGCCGACCGGGCACTCAGGGGCTGACGGTGAGGACGAGGAACGAGGCGAAGATCGCGAGGTGGAGGCCGCCGGCGAGCGGCTTGGCCCGCCCGGGCACGACCGTGAGCACACCGACCACCACCGAGAGGAAGAGCAGCACCATCTCGGTGCTGCCCAGGCCCAGCGCGAGCGGCCCGTCGAGCCAGATCGAGGCGATGGCGATGGTGGGGATGGTCAGCCCGATCGAGGCCATGGCGCTGCCGTAGGCGAGGTTGAGCGCGATCTGCGTACGCCGGCGCATGGCCGCGCGGACCGCGGCGATCGACTCCGGCAGCAGGACCAGGAGCGCAATGATCACGCCGACCACGGCGTGGGGGAGGCCGGCGGCGTCGACGGCGGTCTCGATGGGCTTCGACTCGACCTTGGCGAGCCCGACCACGGCGACCAGGGAGACCAGCAGCAGGGCGAGGCTCGTCAGCGCCTCCCTCCCGCCCGGGGGGTCGGCGTGGCCGTCCTCGTCCTCGTCGGGCGCGGTGCCGCCGTCCTCGACGGGGAGGAAGAAGTCGCGGTGGCGGACGGTCTGGGTGAAGACGAACATCAGGTAGACGCCGAGGGAGGCGACCGCGGCGTAGGCGAGCTGGCCGCTCGTGAACTCGGGACCCGACGCCGACGTGGTGAAGCGCGGCAGGACCAGGGTGAGGGTGGCCAGCGTGATCACGGTCGCCAGGGCCGAGCCGGTGCCCTCCGGGTTGAAGACGGCGAACTGGTCGCGCAGGGCCGCGACGACCAGCGACAGTCCGACGATGCCGTTGACGGTGATCATCACGGCGGCGAAGACGGTGTCGCGGGCGAGCCCCGCCGTACCCTCTCCGCCGCTGACCATCAGGGTCACGATGAGGGCGACCTCGATGACCGTCACCGCGACGGCCAGGACCAGCGACCCGAAGGGCTCGCCCACCCGGTGGGCGACCACCTCGGCGTGGTGGACGGCGGCGAGCACCGCGCCCATGAGGAGCGCGGCGACCACGAGCAGCACCAGGTCGCCGGGGGAGCGACCCCAGGTGAGGACGAGCGCGACCACCGCGACCACGGGGACGGCGACCGTCCACCCGAACCGTCCCCGCACCATCTCGCTGACCATGACCGAAAGCCTAGGGAACGGCCGGTCGCTCACCTCGTCGGCAGCGTGAAGCTGAACGTCGCCCCGCCCTCGTCGTTGTTGCGAGCGCTGATGCTGCCGCCGTGGCGATCGACGATCCGACGGCAGAGGGCGAGCCCGAGACCGGTGCCCGAGTAGGAGCCGCGGTGGGCGTCGGCACGGTGGAACTCCTCGAAGACCTTCTCCTCCTCGCCGGGCGGCAGGCCGATGCCCCGGTCGCTGACCTCGACCCGCACGAAGTCGGGCTCGTCGTCGGCCACCGACCGGATCCGGACGTGGGGCCGCTCGCCCTCGGGGCAGTACTTCACCGCGTTGCCGACGAGGTTGGCGAGGAGCTGGGTGGTGAGCACCCGGTCTGCCTCGACCGTGTGGTCGATGTCCAGCTCGAACCCGGGGGCCCGGCCCGCCGCCCGTCCGTACGACGCCACGACCTCGTCGACGACCGTGGCCAGCTTCACCTCGGTCCGGGTCAGCACACCGTCGCGCTGGACGGTGTAGGTCAGCCAGTCCTCGATGACCTGTCGCATCCGGTTGCTGCTGACCTGGGCCCGGGTGATGAACTCACCCGCGCGGTCGGGCTTGCCGGCCGTCAAGGTGTCCTCGGCCATCTCCAGCCAGCCGTGGAGGCTGGCGAGCGGGCTGCGGAGGTCGTGGGCGACGACGCCGGCGAAACCGGCGAGCTCGCTGAGCCGCTCGCGGTTGCTGGTGACGTCCGAGAACAGCACGACGGTGCGCCCGCCGCGGTCGCCCAGCGGCCACGACGTGACGTCGAGCAGCCGGTCGCCGACGCGCAGCTCGCCGCGGTAGGTGCCGCCGGATCCCCACGCGAGGTCCTCCGGGTCGACGGGACTCCCGTCGGGTGCAGTGAGGCCGAAGTAGTCCACCCAGTTGCGGGCTCGACCGACCGGGATCGGGCGTCCCATCAGCTGGCGCGCCGCTCCGTTGTGGAGCGCGACCGCACGGTCGGGGCCGAGCACGACGAGGCCGTCGGACATGGTCTCGAAGACGGTGCCCAGCAGCACCGCCTGCTCGGAAGCGGCCCCGCGCTGCCGCTCGAGCTCGGCCGTCGCGGTCGTGCGCTGGTGACGGAGGATCGCGAGGTGGACGGTGATGAAGGTCGCCGCGGTCACCAGGGCGTCGATGATGACGGAGGCGGGGAAGAAACCGTCGTAGTCGAACTGGTTCGTCGGGCTGAGGGTCGCCAGCGCCGACAGCATCGCGATGACGAGGGCATAGACCGCTGCCCCGCGCGGGGCCAGCAGCGATCCCCCGACGAGTGCCGGCAGCAGCAGGAACCACGTCAGCGGGAGCGACGGGTCGAGGTAGGTCAGCCACACGCAGACCGCGCCGAGCGGCAGCAGGGCGACCACGGCCCAGCGCGGCGCCCGCTCGACGACCTCCTCGTCGAAGTGGAAGATCATCATCAGCGTCACGCCGGCGACGTAGGCGTAGACCGTGCCGCGCAGCACCCACCACAGCGTCAGCCGGTCGAGCTGGCCGAGCTCGACGCCGGGGAAGCCGCCCACGAGCGCGATGAGGAACGAGACCACGACCGAGAGGCCGAGCAGTCCGAGGTTGGCGGTCTGGGTGACCGGCGCCATCGTCGTACCGGTCCGGAGCCGCGCGTAGAGGACGAGGAGCAGCAGGCCACCCGCGACGTTGGCGAGTCCCATCCACGCGAGGTCGACCGGGTCCCAGCCGAAGGCGAGGCCGACGCCGGCGAAGAGGGCGAGCTGGGCGGCGAGGTGGCCCGCCACGGCAGGCTCCGGGCGGCTGCGTCCGTCCCAGACGACGGAGGTCCACAGGAAGGCCGTGGCGTGGGTCGCCCACATCTCCGTCGGCGTGCCGGCGGGTGGGACGACCTGCAGGCCGAGCACCGTGAAGGCGCACGACAGCGCCACCACGAGCGCCAGCCGGCGTCCGATGGCGGTGCCCACAGTGATCCCCACGATCCCCACAGATCCCAACCTTCCGGTTGCCCGAAGGGTAGGTCGTGGGGGCGGGTCCCCGCAGCCGCTTGGCCGCGTCCGCTGAATCGGTCCAGACGAGGCCGGCGCGTACGATGGGGCGGTTCCCAACCAGTCTCGCGAGGTGTTCAGTCGTGTCCGTCGCGTCGGTCTTCCCCCGGCTCGAGCCCAAGCTGCCGTCGGTGCAGAAGCCCATCCAGTACGTCGGGGGCGAGCTCAACTCCACCGTGAAGGACTGGGACTCCGTGGCCGTCCGGTGGGCCCTGATGTATCCCGACGCCTACGAGGTCGGCCTGCCCAACCAGGGCGTGGCGATCCTCTACGAGGTGCTCAACGAGCGTGACTGGATCATGGCCGAGCGCACCTACTCGGTCTGGCCCGACCTCGAGGCCGTGATGCGCGAGGGGGACGACCAGGGCCCGATCCCGCAGTTCACCGTCGACAGCCACCGTCCGGTGAAGGCCTTCGACCTGCTCGGCATCTCGTTCTCGACCGAGCTCGGCTACACCAACCTGCTGACCGCGCTCGACCTCGCCGGCATCCCGCTCCACGCGGTCGACCGCGGCGACGACGACCCGGTCGTGGTGTGCGGCGGCCACGCCGCGTTCAACCCGGAGCCGGTCGCCGACTTCGTCGACGCCGTCGTGCTCGGCGACGGGGAGGAGGTCGTGCTCGCGATCTCCGACGTCGTCCGGGAGTGGAAGGACGAGGACCGTCCTGGCGGGCGGGTCGAGCTCCTGCGCCGGCTGTCGGTCTCGGGCGCGGTCTACGTCCCGCAGTTCTACGACGTGGCCTACGCCGCCGACGGCACCATCGAGGCGGTCGTCCCCAACAAGCCCGGCATCCCCCACCGGGTGCGCAAGCACACCTTGATGGACCTCGACGCCTGGCCCTATCCCAAGGCGCCGCTGGTGCCGCTCGCCGAGACGGTGCACGAGCGCTACTCGGTCGAGATCTTCCGCGGCTGCACCCGCGGCTGCCGCTTCTGCCAGGCGGGCATGATCACGCGTCCGGTCCGGGAGCGCTCGATCAACACGATCGGCGACATGGTCGAGAACGGCATCCGCAAGTCCGGCTTCGAGGAGGTCGGCCTGCTGTCGCTGTCCAGCGCCGACCACACCGAGATCGGTGAGGTCGCGACCGGTCTGGCCGACCGTTACGAGGGCTCCAACGTCTCGCTGTCGCTGCCGTCGACCCGGGTCGACGCCTTCAACATCACCCTCGCCAACGAGTTCTCCCGCAACGGCCGGCGGTCCGGCCTGACCTTCGCACCCGAGGGCGGGTCCGAGCGGATGCGCAAGGTCATCAACAAGGCCGTGACCGAGGAGGACCTGATCCGTACGGTCGCCACGGCCTACTCCCACGGCTGGCGCCAGGTGAAGCTCTACTTCATGTGCGGCCTGCCGACCGAGACCGACGAGGACGTGCTCCAGATCGCCGAGCTCGCCAAGAAGGTCATCGCCAAGGGCCGCGAGGTCGCCGGCCACAACGACATCCGCTGCACCGTCTCGATCGGTGGCTTCGTCCCGAAGCCCCACACGCCCTTCCAGTGGGCGGCGCAGCTCGACCACGAGACGACCGACGAGCGGCTCCGGGTGCTGCGCGAGACCGTCCGCGCCGACAAGCGTTTCGGCCGCGCGATCGGCTTCCGCTACCACGACGGCAAGCCCGGCATCGTCGAGGGACTCCTCTCGCGCGGTGACCGCCGGCTGGGTCGCGTGATCGAGCAGGTGTGGCGCGACGGCGGGCGTTTCGACGGCTGGAGCGAGCACTTCTCCTTCGACCGCTGGATGGACGCCGCCGAGCGCGCGCTCGAGGGCACCGGCGTCGACGTCGACTGGTACACCACCCGCGAGCGCGACTACGACGAGGTGCTCCCGTGGGACCACCTCGACTCGGGCCTCGACAAGGACTGGATGTGGGCCGACTGGGAGGACTCCCTCGCGGCCGCCGCCGACCCCGACTCGGTCGAGGACGTCGAGGACTGCCGCTGGACGCCCTGCTACGACTGCGGCGTCTGCCCGGAGATGGGGTCAGAAATTCAGATCGGTCCTACTGGGCAGAAGCTGCTTCCGCTCAGCGTCGTCTAGTCGGAATCGCAGTCGTTTCTGGGTGTTCAGGTTTCTCGCATTAGATGCCTCAGTGACCAGAAACGCCGGAGGTCGGGCCGTGTCAGTCCACGGACGTCGCGGTTCCCGATTGCCGGCCACCGGTGCTACGACGTTGGACATGCCACGCCGTCAGATGACAGTCACCACCGAAATCTCGATCGTCGACAGGGATGGCCGGGAGTACCCGTTCTCGCCGGACCTTCTCGATGAGTCCGGAGTGTCTTGGAACGTCAGTCCACCGGAAGATCGGCCAGCGTCAACAGCTCAGACTTCTCGCGATGCTCCAGCCAGATCAGAAAGCTCCGGTCAACCACGTTGAGTCGGCGGTTCGACTGGTCGTAGTCGAGGATGATCGGCTTGATGGCCATCTTCCCGACCTGCAGCGAAGCCGTGGAGAGCAGGGCCTGAGTGAGGTTCCCAGCGTTGATGGGGGCCTTGGGGTGGACGGTATCGATGGTCACGCGAAGGTCGCCGTACAGCAGTCCGCGCTCAAGCTCCAGGGCTGAAGCGTTGAGGACGGCGTACAAGAGCCAGCGATGCATCTCCAGCGCAGTGGTCTGAAAGCCCAGGCAATAGTTCGTGATGAACCCGTTGTATCGGGCTGAGTGGGCGTCTACGGCCGTCTTGATCAGGTCTCCGGCATCACCGGAGACATGTGTGCGCTCATCCTGAGTCGCACGGATCCCGGCATCCTCGCAGGCCTTCCGGCAGCTCTCCTGCACGACCCAGATGCTCTCGAAGCATCCGTCTAGCAGCGTCTCCTTGAACGCGGCGTCGAACTCGATGTTGAGCAGTTCCTCGCCCCCTTCAATGACCTGAAGGAGGTCGTCGCTGGTCCAGCGGTCGGCGTCGATCGTGATGACTCGGCCGGTGAGGTCGCCGTTGTGCTGGACAAGCCGGTTCTCGTCCAGCCAGACACCGACGACGATGAAGGAGTACTTGGAGTCCTCGTGGAAGGCCTTGAGGGCCACTGCGAAGTCTCGCTGAGTTTCCTCCGGAAGGTAGTGGAAGTCCTCCAACACGATGAACTGTGGCGCGTTCGCGGCATCAAGGGCGTCCACGACATCGTTGACATCGCTCGCGTCCAGCTCCATGGGAGTGCTGGTGGTCTCGGCGCCCTCGGCCTTGGTCGCCTCGGTGCCTGCCTCCGCCTCCCCCTTGGCGGCCCAGAAGTTGAGGCCTGTCTTCAGCTTCGCGTTCACCTTGAGGTCGCCGCTCACGGTCTTCGTTGATGTTCCCTCGACGACGTAGCCCACGGCCTTGAGGATCGCGCTGTGCAGCTGCCCCAGGCTCCACTTGTTGTTGCACGTCACGACGACGTACTCGCGCTCGTCCAGGTTGTACTTGCGAAGGCACGTCTTCCCCTGCTTTGAGCTGCCGTAGACCACGATGTGCTGGTCGCGCGTGAGGGCCTCCACGAAGGCGGCGTCCACGCTGTCCCGCGTCACGTAGTTCTCCGGCAGGTCGCGTGCGACGCCGTAGACCTCATCAAGCGTGTGAACATCCCGAGTCATTCGGACATGCTTGCATGGCCGTCGCGATTTCTGGGCGCGGTGGTGTCTGCCCGGAGATGAACACCGAGATCCAGATCGGCCCCACCGGCCAGAAGCTGCTGCCGCTCAGCGTCGTCTGAGGCCTACGCCGAACGGGCGAGGGTCTGCAGGAAGACGGCGAGGATCGCCACGGCGATGCCGAGCGCTGTCCCGGCAGCGACCCGCCAGCCGAGCGACGGTCGGGTGAGGGCCAGCACGACGCCGGCGGCGCCGACCCCGGTCAGCACGGCGACCCAGAGCCAGAACTCGTCGTTCTGGAAGGGGCGCGCCCCGTCGACGAGGAGCCGGGCCACCCAGGCGAGCGCCACGGAGGCGACGAACGCGACCGGGAGCACCTGCCGGGCGACGACCGGGCGCGGAGCGACGTGGGTACCCATCTCCGGAGTATGAGGCCCCGGATCGGTGTCCCGGGGCGGAATCGACTACCAGCCGTCGGTGCCCTCCCACCCCCACCGGGGGAGCGGCAGGTCGTCCGGGACGTCCTCCGGCGCGGCGTAGCGGTGGTTGAGCAGGGCCGTGCCCCAGACGAACCAGGCGATGAGCGTGTCCCGGAGGCGAAGGTCGGCGGGGATGCCGGCATCGTCGAGCGCGGCCACGAAGGCCGCGACCGCGCGCCCGTCCATCTGCTCGTGGGGCCCGTTGCCGCTGTGGACGCGCACGACGCTCGCGTGGTCGCCCACGCCACCGGAGTACGTCGCCGGCCCGCCGAGCTGCTCGGCCCAGTAGGCCGCGAGCCGCTCGGTGTGCTGGGGGTGGGTGCCCGCGTGGAAGGCGTGGGAGACGACCGGGTCGTCGAGGCAGCGGCGGTGCCAGGCCTCGGCGAGCGCCAGGACCGCCTCGGCGCCGCCCATGGCCTCGTAGACCGTGGCGTCCATGTCCGCGACGCTAGTCCCCGCCGGCGACGGCGTCGAGGGGTCATCCGGCCGCTGACGCCGTCGCTGTCGCACTCGCGGCCGTTGGGGTAGTTGGTGGTCAGCTCCACCTCCCCGCCGCCGGTGGCCATGAGCGCTCCGTCCCGGTCCCGGACCTCGGCGGTGACGGTGACCTGACCGGCACCGAACTCGCGCCCGAGGGTGCGGCGGGCGTCGACGCACGGGGACCCGTCACAGACCTCGAGGGTCACGCTGCCCCGCCGCAGTGCCACCCCCTCGGGGAAGGGTCAACGCGAGCACGCGCACCCCGGTCCGACGGCGTGGTCCCGCCGTTGGTTCCGTCGCTAGGACGGCGCCCGTCCCGACAGCGTCTCCAGGTCGCGCACCGCGAAGCCGTGGTGGGCGTGCTCCTCGTTGAGGACGGTGCGCAGGCACTGGTGGACGGTCCGTCCCGCGGTGTAGGGCGGCCAGCGGTCGTCGTCCGGCACGGGTGCGGGCGCAGCAAGGCCCTCAGGGGAGACCTCGGCGAGCCACGCCTCGACCTCGTCGGACTGTCGCCGGCGGACGGCCTGCACCTCGTCGAGACCCGGGCGGGCAGCGGGGTCGAGCCCCTGCTCCTCCTGACGGGGCACGAACGGCGAGGCCAGCCCCAACGGGGTGAGCGGCTCGGTCACCCCGAGGACGCAGCGGCGGAACCACGAGTCGTGGACGAACACGAGGTGGCGCAGGGTCTCGACCGTCGACCACTCCCCGTCGACGCGGACGTGCTCGCTGCCGTCCGGGAGGGCTTGGACGCGCTCGACCGTCGCGTCCCACGCTTCCTTCAGCTGTCGCCAGGCCTCCTGCAGGTCGGCCGGGTCCTCGGACCGGATCAGGACGCGCACGGGGTGGCGACGGTCGAGCTCCGCCTCGACGTAGGGCATCACGTCGACGCCGTTGACCACGAGGTCGGTGACGAGGCCGTCGATCTCGACGCCCTGCATGACCACCCCGACGAACCGTGCTCCGCTGAGGTCGCACTCGCGGAACTCGGCGCCGGTGAGGTCCTCGTCGTCGAAGCGTCGCACCCGCTCACCGTAGAGGGAACCGCTGACAGCCGGTCGAGGCGTCGTACCCGACCTCAGGGTCGTCCTGACGCGATTGCGCGACGCTCATGTCGGGTACGACGACTCAGCAGGACGCCGCGACGTCGAAGACGGTCCGCACCGGGCGGTGGTCGCTGACCTGCGACAGCAGGACCTCGGACCGTCGAGGGAGGAGCCGCTCGTCGGAGAGCAGGTAGTCGATCCGCTTGCGCGGCGCCCAGGCGGGGACGGTGAACCCGTCGCCGCGGCCGACCTGCGTCCAGGCGTCGACGACCCCGGCTCGGTCGAGGACCTGCAGCGCCACGCCGCCGGGCGAGGCGTTGAGGTCGCCGCCGAGGACGAAGGGACGCGGCGAGCGCGAGACGGTCCGCGCGACCTCGCGCGCCTGCCGGCGTCGCGCCGCGGGGGAGCTGTTCTCGAAGTGGGTCGCGAAGACGTCGACCGGGACCCCGTCGAGGTCGACGGTCACCCGCAGCAGGCCGCGGGGGATCGTGCCCTCGACGAACGGCAGCGCTCGGTTGCCCGACCGCACGACCGGCAGCCGCGACAGCACCGCGTTGCCGGACCAGCCGCCGCCGTACCTCCGGTTCGGCCCGTACGCCGCGTGCATGCCGGTCCGCTGGCCGAGGACCCGGGCCTGGGCGACCCCGCCGCTGCGACCGCGGCCGCGGTCGACCTCGTTGAGCACCACCACGTCGGGGGCCCACGCCCGGATCTCCCGCGCGATCCGGTCCAGTCCCGGCTCGCCGCGCGCGGTCTTGCCGAAGTGGATGTTGAACGTCATCGCGGTCAGCCGCGAGCCCTGCGGGCAGGGCGTCAGCGTGCCGCCGGGGGCGGTCGGCTGGGCGGAGGGCCGCTCCGCGTCGGGGAGTGGCTCGACGCGCGGCCACGTCGACGACACGGTCGCGGGGCGGGTCGCGGCGAGGGCGACCAGCACGCCCACCACCACGACGCCGGTGAGCATCGCGGCCAGCACCGAGACCCGGGTGCGGGTCACACGGTCACCCGCTGCCGCAGCTGGTCCTCCACGTGGAGCGGTCGGCCGACGTAGCCGGCGAGCAGCACCATGGGGGCGACCAGGGCGGTCATCAGGAGCAGCGGCGCGGTCCAGCCGCCCGTGGCCTCGTAGAGCACGCCCACGGTGAAGGGCCCGAGCGCGGCGAGCAGGTAGCCGGCCGACTGCGTGAAGCCCGAGAGGGCCGCGGTCCCGGCGGCCGTGCGGGCGCGGAGCCCGATCAGGGTCAGGACCAGCGGGAAGATCGCCGCACCGACGCCGACCAGCAGCGCCCAGAGCACGGCCAGGGAGTGGGGCGCGATCATCAGCCCGACGTAGGCGACCGGATAGCAGGCCAGGACGGCCCACAGCAGCGACCGGTGGTCCTCCCGCCGGCCGGCGAGCGTCGGCAGCCACAGCGACAGGGGGATGCTCACCGCCGCGAGCAGGCCGACGAGGAGCCCCGCAGTGACGGGGGAGAAGCCGGCGTCGCGGAACATCTGGGCGAACCAGCCGAAGCTGACGTAGGCGTGCATCGACTGGATGCCGAACAGCAGTGCCATCGCGAGCCCGAGCCGGGTGCGGGCCACGTCGGTGACGCGGACCTCGCCCATCGCGCGGGAGGCGTGCTTGTCGTGGGCGAGCAGCAGCAGCCACGGCAGCGCGGCGACCAGGGCCAGCACGGCCCACGCGCCGAGGCCCCAGCGCCAGCTGCCGTTCGCCTCCGAGATCGGCACCGTCAGCGTCAGCGCGCCGGTGAGGCCGACGGCGAGCGCGGTCGTGTAGAGCGCCGTCACGAAGCCGATGCGGTCGGGGAAGTGGAGCTTGACCAGCGAGGGCAGCAGGACGTTGGCGGTCGCCATCCCCGCCAGCGCCAGCAGCGAGTAGACCAGGAACTCGGGCTCGGTCCCCGACTCGGCCCGCAGCGACAGCCCGACGGTGACGACCGCGAGCGAGAGGAGCGTCGTCCGGTGGAGCCCGACGACGCGGGCCAGCCAGGGGGCGAGGGCACCGACGCCGGCGAAGGCCAGCACCGGCAGCGAGGTCAGCAGGCCGGCGGCGGCCGGGCCCATCTCGAGGCCGGTCGTCACCTCCTCGAGCACCGGTCCGACGCTGACGGCGGCGGGCCGCAGGTTGAGCGCGACGGCCAGCATCCCGACCAGCACCAGCAACCGGCCCTGCCACGGGGACGTGGTCGCGGGGGAGGAGGTCATGGTTCGTGCAGGATAGGTCGCGTGCGCCACGTTCCTGACATCGAGCGCCGATCGAGGCTCGTACGCCGCCACGCGCTCGGCCCCCACCGGCTGACCGACCCGCTGGCCGCGACGGAGTCCGTCGTCTGCCTCCACGCCACCGAGCCGGCGACGGTCTATCTCTCCCTCGCCGTGCGCGCCGAGGGGGTCACGGCCGACGACGTCCACCGGCTCCTCTACGACGACCGCAGCCTGGTCAAGCAGCTCGCCATGCGCCGCACGCTGTTCGCCTTCCCCCGCGACCTGCTCCCCGCCGTGTGGGGCAGCGCCAGCGCCCGCGTGGCCGAGCAGGAGCGGAAGCGGGTCGCCAAGGACGCCGTCGCCGCCGGCCTGACCGACGACGGCGACGCCTGGCTCGAGGAGGCGCGCGAGCGCGTCCTGGCGCTGCTCCGCGAGCACGGCCAGCTCGGCGCCCAGCAGATCCGTGAGGGGGTGCCGATGCTCGACGCCAAGGTCGGGACCTCGACCAACCCGGACGCGAAGTGGGCCGGGCCGGTCCAGATCGCGCCGCGCGTGCTGACCTGGCTCGGCGCCCGCGGCGACCTCGTGCGGGGCGTCAACGGGGGCCACTGGCGCACCTCCCGCCCGCAGTGGACCGCGATGCAGCCCTGGCTGGGGGAGGAGGCCGTCCCGCTCCCCGAGGCCGAGGGCTACACCGAGCTGGTCCGCCGCTGGCTCGCGCGCTTCGGGCCCGGGACCGAGAACGACGTCGTCTGGTGGCTGGGTGCGACCAAGGCGGCCGTACGCCGCGCGTTCGCCGACCTGGGGGCCGTCGAGGTGGCGCTGGACGGCGGCGCCACCGGGTGGCTGCTGCCCGACGACCTCGAGCAGGAGGAACCGGTCGACCCGGCAGCCCTGCTGCTGCCGGTGCTCGACCCCACGACGATGGGGTGGAAGGACCGCGACTTCTACCTCGACCCCGACCTGACGCCCTACCTCTTCGACTCCAACGGCAACGGCGGCACCACGGCCTGGTGGGACGGCCGGGTGGTCGGGGCCTGGGTGCAGGACGACGAGGGCCGGGTCGAGGTGCTGCTGCGCGAGGACCCGGGCCGCGACGCCCGACGGGCCCTCGACCTCGAGGCCGAGCGCCTCACCGGCTGGCTGGACGGCCAGGTCATCAGCAGCGTCTACAAGTCACGGCTGATGAAGGGCGAGCCCCTGCCCTGACCCGACGAGGAGCAGGTCACGCCTCATGTTTGTGCGTTGCACGAACATGAGGCACGAGGAGTCTCGCCCAGCGGGACGGCCCTCACTACCTTCCTGAGCACTCAGCGACCGCTGGGACCCCCACCGAAGAGTCTCGGGAGACATCCATGTCCACGATCTCGTCAACCCCGCGTGCCCCGCGCCGCGGCCGGGCCGTCACCGCGGCCGGTGCCGTGCTCGGCGCGGTCAGCCTCGGGTTCGCCCCCCTCACCCTCACCGCAGCCGAGGCCGCGCCGGCGAAGGACCGACCCGCGCCGTTGGTCGGCGCCGACCGCGCCAGCGCCATCGACGGCTCCTACATCGTCGTCATGGAGGGGCGGGCCTCGAAGTCCGAGGGCCGTGCCGCTGCCTCCGACGCCCGTGACCTCGGCGCCCGCAAGGTCCAGCGCTTCACCTCCGCCATCGAGGGCTTCAGCGCGAAGCTCTCCGACCGTGCCGTCGAGGAGCTCCGGGCCAACCCCGACGTCGCCTTCATCGAGGCCGACCAGCGGGTCTCGATCGACGCGACGCAGTCGCCGGCGACGTGGGGCCTGGACCGGATCGACCAGCGCAACCTGCCGCTCGACAACGCCTACACCTACACGCCCACGGGCCAGGGCGTGACCGCCTACATCGTCGACACCGGCGTGCTCGGCACCCACAACGAGCTCAGCGGCCGCGTCGCGTCCGGCTACACCGCGATCAACGACGGTCGCGGCACCACCGACTGCAACGGTCACGGCACCCACGTCGCCGGCACCGTCGGCGGCTCGACCTACGGCGTCGCCAAGCAGGTGACGATCAAGCCCGTGCGCGTGCTCGACTGCAGCGGCTCCGGCTCGACCTCCGGCGTCATCGCCGGCGTCGACTGGGTGACCTCCAACCACGCGGCCGGGAGCCCGGCGGTGGCCAACATGAGCCTCGGCGGCGGCGTCTCCACCGCCCTCGACACGGCCGTCAACAACTCGATCGCCGACGGCGTGACCTACGCCGTCGCGGCCGGCAACGAGAACACCAACGCGTGCAACGGCTCGCCGTCACGGGTCGCCTCGGCGATCACGGTCGGCTCGACCACCAACACCGACGCGCGCTCCAGCTTCTCCAACTACGGCTCCTGCCTCGACCTGTTCGCGCCCGGTTCGAACATCACCTCGGCCTGGTACACCTCCAACACGGCCACCAACACGATCTCGGGCACCTCGATGGCCACCCCGCACGTCGCGGGCGTCGCCGCGCTCTACCTCCAGGGTGCTCCGAGCGCCTCGCCGGCGACGGTCGCCAACGCGATCACCTCGACCGCGAGCACCGGGGTCGTCTCCGGCGCCCAGACCGGCTCGCCGAACCGGCTGCTCTACTCGCCCCTCACCGGCGGCGGCACCACGCCCCCGCCGAGCGGTGGCAACCTGCTGAGCAACCCCGGTTTCGAGTCCGGTGCGACGGGCTGGAGCGCCTCGAGCGGCGTCATCACCAGCGACTCGGGCGCCCCGGCCCGGACCGGCGCCTGGAAGGCATGGCTCAACGGCTACGGCACCAGCCACACCGACACCCTGTCCCAGTCGGTCGCGATCCCGTCGGGCGGCAGCGCCACGCTCTCCTTCTGGCTCTACGTCAGCAGCTCGGAGACCACCACCTCCACCGCCTACGACACGCTGCGGGTGCAGGTCGTCTCGGGCGGCAGCACGACCACGCTGGCGACCTACTCCAACCTCAACAAGGGGACGTCCTACGTCCAGCGCTCGCTCAACCTCTCGGCGTACGCCGGCCAGACCGTGACGCTGCGGTTCACCGGGTCCGAGGACTCCAGCCTCGCCACGAGCTTCGTCGTCGACGACACGGCGGTGACGACCGGCTGAGCCCGGGGGGACCACGGGGCTGACGGGGGCCCCGTCGCCGGAGGTGCCCGGGTCGCTGCGGCGGCCCGGGCACCGTCACGTCCGGGTCCTGCTCGCCCGGCGGACGCCGAGGCGTGCAGGTTGTCGCACTGCACGAACCTGCAACCGCCGAGGGGTCGATGCCGACGTCACGCCGTGGTTACGGTCGACGGACCCGCACCAGCGGGCCAGTCAGTTCGATCACTCTCGGGAGGAACTGCATGTCCAGCACCATCACCCGGTCGCGTCTCCGCGGCCGTCTCGTCAGGACCGCAGCCGGATCGGCTGCCGTCCTCGCGCTCGGCGCACTGACCGCCACCACGGCGGGCAGCGCCGGCGCCGCCCCCGCACCCGCCCCGGTCGACCACCGGGCACCCGTGCTCGGGGCAGAGAAGGCCGGCGCCGTCGACGGCAGCTGGATCGTCGTCCTCGAGGACGGCGCCACCCGCGCCGACACGACCGACTCGGTCCGGCAGGCCAGGGCCGACGGCGCCACCGACGTCGACCGCTACACCACCGCCCTCACCGGCTTCTCGGCGCAGATGTCCGACCGCGCTGTCGAGGAGCTGCGCGCCGACCCCGACGTCGCCTACATCGAGGCCGACCAGCGGGTCTCGATCGACGCGACCCAGTCGCCCGCGACCTGGGGCCTCGACCGGATCGACCAGCGGAACCGACCGCTGTCGAACTCCTACACCTACAACCGCACCGGCTCGGGCGTGAAGGCCTACGTCATCGACACCGGTGTGCTGGCCTCCCACAGCCAGTTCGGCGGGCGCGTCGTCGCCGGCGCCACCGCGATCAACGACGGCCGCGGCGCCAGCGACTGCAACGGCCACGGCACCCACGTCGCCGGCACGATCGGCGGCTCGACCCACGGCGTGGCCAAGTCGGTGACGATCGTCCCGGTGCGCGTCCTCGACTGCAACGGCTCCGGCTCGACCTCCGGCGTCATCGCCGGCGTCGACTGGGTGACCTCCAACCACTCCGCCGGCCAGCCGGCCGTGGCCAACATGAGCCTCGGCGGTGGCGTCTCGACCACGCTCGACAACGCGGTCGCCCGCTCGATCTCCGACGGCGTGACCTACGCCGTGGCGGCCGGCAACGAGAGCACGAACGCGTGCAACGGCTCGCCCGCCCGGGTCTCCTCGGCGCTCACGGTCGGCTCGACCACGAGCAGCGACGCGCGTTCGAGCTTCTCCAACTACGGCTCCTGCGTCGACCTGTTCGCGCCGGGCTCGAGCATCACCTCGGCCTGGTACACCTCCAACTCGGCGACCAACACCATCTCGGGCACGTCGATGGCCACCCCGCACGTCGCGGGCGTCGCCGCGCTCTACCTGCAGGGCAGCCCGTCGGCCTCGCCGGCGACGGTGTCCAACGCGATCATCACCGGCTCCACCACCGGTGTGGTCTCCAACCCGGGCACCGGTTCGCCGAACCGGCTGCTCTACTCGCTGATCGGCTGAGCTCCCTCCTCAGCGCCTGATCGGCACGAAGTGCGAGCGCACCCGGACAGGGCCCTACCCTGTCCGGGTGCGTGAGCAGCCCGAACAGCAAGCACCCCCCGTCCAGCGGATCCGGATCCGCTACGCGAAGCGCGGCCGGCTCCGCTTCACCTCCCACCGCGACTTCTCCCGGGCGTTCGAGCGGGCCCTCGTCCGTGCCCGGGTCCCGATGGCCTACTCCTCGGGCTTCAACCCCCACCCGCGGATCTCCTACGCCGGCGCCGCGCCGACCGGGTCGGCCAGCGAGGCTGAGTACCTCGAGATCGGCCTCGCGACCCGGCTCGACCCGGACGAGCTCGGTCGCGAGATCGACGCCGTCCTCCCCGACGGTCTCGACGTGGTCGCCGTCGCGGAGTCGTCGGGCGGCGCCCTGGCCGACCTGCTGACCGCCAGCCGCTGGCGGATCGACACCGACGCGCCCGCCGACGAGCTGGCCGCCGCGGTGTCCGCGTTCCTCGCGGCCGAGGAGGTCACCGTGGAGCGGATGACCAAGAAGGGGATGCGCGCCTTCGACGCCCGCGCGGCGGTCGTCTCGCTGACCGCGGACGGCTCCGGCCTCGACCTGCTGCTGCGCCACGCCGTGCCGGCCGTGCGACCCGACGACGTGCTCTCGGCGCTGCGCTCGGTCCACCCCCTCGAGACCGGTCCCGCGCCGCTGCTCACGCGGGTCGAGCAGGGCGTGCTCGACGACGAGTCCGGCGTCGTACGACCGCCGTTCGACTGATCCGCCGCGCCGACCATCCTGTCGATCGGGATGTGGTGTGCGATACTCGCCGTGGTCGACCCCCGGGTCGACCCGACGACGTTCTCGCCGGTGCACCCGATGCAGCGGCACGACGAGCGCCCGTCGTCGCCAGACCGCGACGCGGCCGGCGGAGTGGGTGACAGACCTCCGCCACGGGCCCGGCGACCGCGGTGGGTGACGCCAGGTGTCTGGTCGACGCACCTCGCGGAGGGGGTCGCCGCCACACGAAGGCTTTGCGTCCCCGTCCGGCAGGACACCACCCGCCGCGCGGAGGTCGCCGACAAGCCCGGCGCCCGGCGCCGGGTAGAGGGAGCAGCTGATGCTCGAGGACACCCCGAACAGCCAGGAGCCCACCGGTCAGGAAGCCGCCGGAGGCGAGACCGCCCCCGCCGAGGCTCCGGCCAAGAAGGCCACCGCCAAGCGGACGACGGCGAAGAAGACCGCCGCCAAGAAGACCACCACCCGCGCGACCACGACCAAGAAGGTCGCGGCGCCGCCACCGGAGCAGGACGCCGCTGTCGAGGCTCCGGTCGAGGCGTCGGTCGAGGCTCCGGCCGAGGCGCCCGCCGCCGACGAGGCCCCGGCCGCGAAGAAGGCGGCCGCGAAGAAGGCGCCGGCCAAGAAGGCCGCTGCCAAGAAGACGGCCGCGAAGAAGGCGCCGGCGAAGAAGGCCGCCGCGAAGAAGACGACGGCGACGCAGCCCGAGGCGACCACCGACGTCGTCGAGACGCCCGCGGAGGCGGCGACGCAGGCCCCGCTCTTCCAGGCTCCCGAGGTCCCGGCGACGTCGGCGAAGAAGTCGGCCGCGAAGAAGACGACAGCGAAGAAGTCCGCGGCCAAGAAGGCCGCGGTCCCGGCGGAGGAGAAGGTCGCCGAGCCGGTCGAGGAGCAGCCGGCCCCGCCCGCCGAGGCGTCGACGACGACCGAGGCGGAGACCTCCGAGGACAGCGACTCCGGTGACCAGCAGGGCGAGGGCGGCGGCTCCTCGGGCCGGCGCCGGCGCCGCCGCGGTGGCCGTCGCCGGCGCAAGTCCGGTGGGGGCGGCGACGACTCCGCCGAGCAGTCCGACTCGGCCGGCGACGACGCCGAGGGCCAGGGCGACGGCGACGACAAGGCCGACCAGTCCGACGACGAGACCGACGACAAGGACCAGCAGGGCGAGGGCGGCTCGTCCTCGTCGCGCCGTCGTCGTCGGCGTCGCCGCGCCGGCGAGGACTCCGGCGGAGGCTCCGAGGACGACCCCCGGAACACCGTGACGAAGGTCCGGGCGGGCAGGTCCGCCGAGGACCAGATCCAGTCGGTGACCGGATCGACCCGTCTCGAGGCGAAGAAGCAGCGCCGCCGGGAGGGCCGTGAGGCCGGGCGCCGCCGCGCGCCGATCGTGAGCGAGGCCGAGTTCCTGGCTCGCCGCGAGTCGGTCGACCGGGTCATGGCGATCCGGCAGCGCAAGGACCTCACCCAGATCGCCGTCCTCGAGGACAAGGTCCTCGTCGAGCACTACGTCGCCCGCGAGTCGCAGACCTCGCTCATCGGCAACGTCTACCTCGGCCGGGTCCAGAACGTGCTGCCCTCCATGGAGGCCGCGTTCATCGACATCGGCAAGGGCCGCAACGCCGTGCTCTACGCGGGCGAGGTCAACTGGTCGGCGCTCGGCCACCAGGACGGCCAGCCCCGCAAGATCGAGTCGGTGCTGTCGTCGGGCCAGATGGTGCTGGTGCAGGTCACCAAGGACCCGATCGGCCACAAGGGCGCTCGCCTCACCAGCCAGATCAGCCTCGCCGGCCGGTTCCTGGTCTACGTGCCCGACGGCACCAACTCCGGCATCTCCCGCAAGCTGCCCGACACCGAGCGCAACCGGCTGAAGACGCTGCTCAAGGAGATCGTCCCCGACGGCGCCGGCGTCATCGTGCGGACGGCGGCCGAGGGCGCCAGCGAGGACGAGCTGACCCGCGACGTCGAGCGGCTCACGGCCCGCTGGGAGGACATCGAGAAGGGCGCCAAGAAGGGCTCGGGCGGGCCCCACCTGCTCTACGGCGAGCCCGACCTGATGCTGAAGGTCGTCCGCGACCTGTTCACCGAGGACTTCAGCAGGCTGCTCGTCCAGGGGGACGACGCCTGGGAGACCGTGAAGGGCTACGTCGACCACGTCGCGCCCGACCTCGCCGAGCGGCTCGAGCGTCACGACGCGGAGAACGACGGCACCGCCGGCGACCTCTTCGCGACCTGGCGCATCGACGAGCAGATCCACAAGGGCCTGGACCGCAAGGTCTGGCTGCCCTCCGGCGGCTCCCTCATCATCGACCGCACCGAGGCGATGACCGTCGTCGACGTCAACACCGGCAAGTTCACCGGTTCCGGGGGCAACCTCGAGGAGACCGTCACCAAGAACAACCTCGAGGCGGCCGAGGAGATCGTCCGCCAGCTCCGGCTCCGCGACATCGGCGGCATCATCGTCGTCGACTTCATCGACATGGTGCTCGAGTCCAACCGCGACCTCGTGCTGCGCCGGCTCGTCGAGTGCCTGGGCCGCGACCGGACGAAGCACCAGGTCGCCGAGGTCACCTCGCTCGGCCTCGTGCAGATGACCCGCAAGCGGATCGGCACCGGCCTGCTCGAGGCATTCTCCGAGACCTGCGACCACTGCCAGGGCCGGGGCGTCGTGATCGCCGACGCGCCCGTCGAGCCGAAGCGGGAGCAGCAGGAGTCCAAGCGCTCGCGCCGCGCGCGTGGCGGCAAGGGCCGCGACGGCCAGGACGCCTCGTCCGACCAGAAGCAGGACCAGAAGCAGGAGAAGTCGCCCTCGCCGAAGGACGTCGCGGCCATGGCGCGCCCCCACCCCGAGACCGACGAGAAGCCGGCGGACGAGGCACCGGCCGAGGTCGAGCAGCCGGTCGAGGTGGAGGAGAAGCCCGCCGAGGTGCCGGTCGCGCCCCAGGTCGTCACCCGCACCCGACGACGCAGCACCTCCAGGCCCGCCGACGTCGAGGAGCCCGTCGCCGTCAAGCAGGCGACCGAGGTCGAGGAGCCGGTCGAGGTCGAGACGTCCACCGAGGAGCCCGCGCCCGAGGTCGTCCCCGAGCCCGAGCCCGAGCCCGAGCCGGACCCGCAGCCGGAGGCGGCAGAGCCGCCGGCCGCGCCGAAGGTCGTCACCCGGACCCGGCGGCGCAGCGCCAGTCGGCCGGCCGGTCCGCCGGCGGGGGTCGAGGCCACGCCCGTGACGGCGGTCGGATCGGTCGGTCAGCCGCCCGCCGACGGGGCGGTCGAGCCCGGAACCGCCGACACCGAGTCGGGCAGCAAGCCGACCGTCGAGCACGTCCCGGTCAAGAAGCGCGGCACCCGCAAGCGCTGACAGCGGTCAGCGGTGACTGAGCCACCTTTCCCGACGCGGAAAGGTGGCTCAGCCACCGCCGCTGGGGTGTCTGCCCGGTCAGCGGTGCGTCACCCACCGTCCTGCAGCGCGGGACGTGAGTGAGCCACCGCTGGTCAGTGGACCGGGCCGAACCAGTCCCGGGCGGACCTGCTCCACAGCAGCGCGAGGGCGCCCAACAGGACGGTCTGGCCGGCGCTGTAGGCCAGCAGGACCGGGTCGGGTCCGGACGCCAGGGCGGCCAGCACGTTCGGCAGCGTGCTGAGCACGGCCACGCTGCCCAGCGCGGTGACCGCGACGCGGGCCCACTGACGCCCGCGGAGGAGTCCCGGCACGCACACGGCGTACGCCGCGGCGGGCACCAGGCCCTGAACGGCGATGGCGAGCATCGGGATGGTGCCACGCCCCAGGTAGGTGCCGATGAACCACAGCGGGTAGGCGAGGAGCGCCAGGGCGGCCAGCCCGGTCAGGACGGCGGCGACGGTGACGGACTCGGGGCGTGACACCCGGGTGGACGCAGGAGCAGCAGTGGTCATCGGTTCCCCCGTGGACGTGTGGCGAGCAGCCACACGGTAGCCGTGCGGCGCCTCGAATTGCTGCAGGCAGTGACCGTCCGTACTATTGACCCTCGGTGCGTGACGCGCGCCCATCCCTGCTCGGCACCCCGGACCACACCGGGTTCGCGGAGTGCCGCAGTGTGACGAAGCAGCAGACATGCCCCAGCAGAGCCAGAGTTCAGACGTGAAGGAGACCGCGGTGTACGCGATCGTGCGCGCAGGCGCCACCCAGCAGAAGGTCGCCGTCGGCGACGTCATCGAGATCGACAAGGTCTCGACGGCCGTCGGCGAGACGCTGACGCTGCCGGTGGTCATGGCCGTCGACGGCGAGACGGTCACCTCCGACGCCAAGGCGCTCGACAAGGCGTCCGTGACCGTCGAGGTCCTCGGTGCCACCAAGGGCCCGAAGATCGTCATCCAGAAGTACAAGAACAAGACCGGCTACAAGAAGCGCCAGGGTCACCGCCAGAAGTACACCCAGGTCAAGGTCACCGACATCTCGCTCTGAGCCCCTCCCGGGACCAGCTCCGAGACTCCAGCGAAGGACAACTGCTATGGCACACAAGAAGGGCGCAGCCTCGACCAAGAACGGTCGCGACTCCAACTCCCAGCGCCTCGGCGTCAAGCGCTTCGGCGGCCAGGAGGTCAACGCCGGCGAGATCATCGTCCGCCAGCGCGGCACCCACTTCCACCCCGGCAGCGGCGTCGGCCGCGGCGGTGACGACACGCTCTTCGCGCTCGTCGGCGGTGCCGTCGAGTTCGGCACCAAGCGCGGCCGCAAGGTCGTCAACGTCGTCCCCGGCGAGTGACCTGACGTCACTCCCAGACCTGTGAAGGGCGTCCCGGTTCCCGGGGCGCCCTTCGTCATTTGAGATCCACCGACACGAGAGCGAGGTAGTACGCCATGGCGATCCCGACGTTCGTCGACAGAGTGCAGCTGCACGTCGCGGCCGGTCGCGGCGGCAACGGCGTCGCCTCGGTCCACCGCGAGAAGTTCAAGCCGCTGGGCGGGCCCGACGGCGGCAACGGAGGCCCCGGCGGCTCGGTGATCCTGCGCGTCCAGAACGACGTCACGACCCTGCTCGACTACCACCACAGCCCGAAGCGTCGCGCCGAGCACGGCGGCCACGGCGCCGGCGGCCACCGCAACGGCGCCCACGGCGGCGACCTGGTGCTGCCGGTCCCCGAGGGCACCGTCGTCAGCGACCGCGACGGCAACGTCCTCGCCGACCTCGTCGGCCCCGGGACCGAGATGATCATCGCCGAGGGTGGACGCGGTGGCCTCGGCAACGCCGCGCTGGCCTCCTCGAAGCGGAAGGCGCCCGGCTTCGCGCTGCTCGGCGAGCCCGGCGATGAGCTCGACATCGTGCTCGAGCTCAAGGTCGTCGCCGACATCGGGCTGGTCGGCTTCCCGAGCGCCGGCAAGTCCAGCCTGATCGCCGCGATCTCGCGCGCCCGGCCCAAGATCGCCGACTACCCGTTCACGACGCTGGTGCCCAACCTCGGTGTCGTCACGGCGGGGGAGACCACCTTCACGGTCGCCGACGTCCCCGGCCTGATCGAGGGCGCGAGCGAGGGTCGCGGGCTCGGCCACGACTTCCTGCGCCACATCGAGCGCTGCGCGGCGCTGGTCCATGTCATCGACACGGCCACGATGGAGCCGGGGCGCAACCCGCTCGACGACCTCGACGTGATCGAGAACGAGCTGGCCCGCTACGGCGGGCTCGAGGACCGGCCGCGGCTGGTCGCGCTCAACAAGGTCGACGTCCCCGACGGCAGCGACCTCGCCGACATCGTCCTCGCCGATCTCGAGGAGCGCGGCCTGCGGGTGTTCCCGGTCTCGGCCGCGTCGAGCAAGGGGCTGCGCGAGCTGACCTTCGCGATGGCCGGCATCGTCGAGGAGGCCCGCGCGTCGAAGGAGGTCGTCGAGGCCACCCGGATCGTGCTCCGGCCGGGCGCTGTCGACGGCTCCGACTCGTTCACGGTCACGGCCACGGGCGACGGCTGGCGCGTGCGCGGCACCAAGCCCGAGCGCTGGGTGCGCCAGACCGACTTCAGCAACGACGAGGCGGTGGGCTTCCTCGCCGACCGGCTCAACCGGCTCGGGGTCGAGACCCGGCTGCTCGAGCTCGGCGCGGTCGAGGGCGACGCGGTCCTCATCGGCCACCCCGACGACGCCGTCGTCTTCGACTTCAAGCCGGGCCTGGACGCCGGTGCCGAGAATCTCGCCCGGCGCGGCGAGGACTCGCGCTTCGACGACACCCGGCCCGCCGCCCGTCGCCGCCGCGACATCCAGGAGGGCATGGGCGAGCGCGCCGAGGGCGAGACCCGCGCGGACGTCGCCCGCCGCCTTCGCGGCGACGCCGACGAGCAGGCGGACCGCACGACCTACGGGCCGTCGTCCTACGAGATCGGTGGCGCCGACGACCCCGACTGGGCCGAGCAGGACCCCGACCAGGAGTCCGACCGCTCATGACGCGCGAGGCGGTCACCGCCGCCCGCCGGGTCGTGGTCAAGGTCGGGTCGTCGTCGCTGACCACCGCTGCCGGCGGGATCGACCCCGAGCGGGTACGCCGCCTCGTCGACGTCCTCGCCGCGACCCGGCTCCGCGGGGCCGAGGTGGTGCTGGTCTCGTCGGGCGCCATCGCCGCCGGCCTGGCGCCGCTGGGGATGCCGAGTCGTCCGCGCTCGCTGCCGGCCCAGCAGGCTGCCGCCTCGGTCGGGCAGGGGCTGCTCGTGCACCGCTACACCGAGGAGCTGGCGCGCCACGACATCACGACGGGCCAGGTGCTCCTCACCGTCGACGACGTGACGCGGCGCTCCCACTACCGCAACGCCTACCAGACCTTCGCCAAGCTCCTCGAGCTCGGCGTCCTGCCGATCGTCAACGAGAACGACACGGTGGCGACGAGCGAGATCCGGTTCGGTGACAACGACCGGCTCGCCGCGCTGGTCGCCCACCTCGTCCACGCCGACCTGCTGGTGCTGCTGAGCGACGTCGAGGGGCTCTTCGATGGTGACCCGAGCCACGACGGCACCACGCTGATCAGCGAGGTGGCCGCGGGCGACGACCTCGGCCACGTCCGCATCGGCTCGACCGGCGCCGCCGGCCTGGGCAGCGGCGGGATGCAGACCAAGGTCGACGCGGCCCGGATCGCCGGGGGAGCGGGCATCCCGGTCGTCCTCACCTCCGCCCCCAACGCTGCCGCGGCGCTGGCCGGCGACGAGGTCGGGACGCTCTTCCACCCCGCCGGCAAGCGGCGGCCGACCCGGCTGCTCTGGCTGGCCCACGCCACCGAGCCCAAGGGCTCCGTGGTCCTCGACGCCGGCGCCGTCCGCGCGGTCACCGAGCGGCGCGCCTCGCTGCTCGCGGCGGGGGTCACGTCGGTCAGCGGGTCCTTCGTGGCCGGCGACCCGGTGGACCTCACCGACGAGGCCGGCACCCCGGTCGCCCGTGGCCTGGTCAACTTCGACGCCGAGGAGCTGCCCGCCCTGCTGGGCCGCTCGACGTCCGACCTCAAGGCCGAGCTCGGGGCGGCGTACGAGAGGGAGGTCGTCCACCGCGACGACCTGATCGTCCTGTGAGTGACGAAGGCGCTCCGCCGACCCCCGAGACGGGTCGCGTGGAGCCGCTCGGGCCCGCCGACTTCCTGCGGTGGTACGGCGGCTGGGACCCGCTGACCCCGGCGACCATCAGTCAGTTCATGGCCGGCTTCGACCGGCCCTGGTGGATCGTGGGCGGCTGGTCCGTCGAGGTCGTCAGCGGTGTGGCGCGCGACCACGAGGACATGGACATCTCGATGCTCGCCACCGACGCGACGGCGTTCCGGCACTTCCTCGGTGACCGCTGGACGGCGTGGAACGTCGACGAGAGCTGGTTCCGGCCCTTCGACGAGCGGTTCCCCGACGTGCGGCCCGACAGCCAGCTGTGGATCCGCCGTGACGCCCGCTCGCCGTGGGTGCTCGACATCCCCCTCACCCCCGTGACCGACGGGCGCTGGACCTGCAAGCGCGACCCCGGGATGGTGGCCGACCTCGACGACGTCACCTGGGTGGCACCGGACGGGCTGCGCTACCAGCGGCCCGAGATCACGCTGCTCTTCAAGGCCGCGCAGAGCCGCCCGAAGGACCGCGCCGACGCCGAGGTGATGCTGCCGCTGCTCGACGCCGCCCAGCGGGCCTGGCTGCGCGACGCTGTCGCCCGCTCGGCGGACCCCGGGCACCCGTGGGTCACCGACCTGGACTGACGGTCGCGGTCACTCCAGTCGTCGTCGGTGGCGGAGCCACTCGGATGATGGCTGGCCGTGCTTGGGTGGCGGAAGGAACTCGGGTCTGCCGTCGGCGGCGAGCATGACCTGCCACGGCCTGTGGTGGAGGGTGCGGTGGTGGTGACCGCACCCGTCTGCCGGCGGCTCGGGCTTGGTGAGGGGAAGGAGGGCGGCACGCAGGGTGGCGCCGTCCTCGACGCTCCCGCGGCGCGCTCCTGGCGGTCGAGGGCCCTCTCGTCCTCACGGTCGGTGCGGTCGGGGTCGATCACGTGGGCCAGGTGTCGCCCCGTGCGGTGCAGGCCGGAGGCGTTGAGCCGGCCCGCCTCCTCCAACATCAGTCGTTCCCCGCGACGGCGTACGTGCTGGGCAGCGGGAAGCCTCTCGACTGCGGTGACGACCACATCGGCCTGCTCCGGTGACGTGGACCCGTCCTCGAGCGCCTCCAGGGTGGCCGTCATCGGTCCGGTGAGCACGCGAGCGTGCTCCACGGTCCGCTGGGCCCGACCGCGGGTGGTGCCGGCGGTGTGGGCATAACAGTCGCTGGTCGACGCCCAGGACAGCTCTCGCTTCGGCGTCTGGCGGGCATCGAGCTCGGCCACCAGCCGCGCCTCCAGAGCAGCGGCCCGGGCCTTGAGCCGCTGCAGCTCCTCCACCCGGCGACCATCTCCTCCGAGGTGCGCGCCGATCACAGCACCCCGGACAGCGACCCCAGCGAAGACCGCGCTTCCGCCACGACACCCGCCGGTGTCGGGCAGCGGAGCGGGGTGAGGGCCATACCCCATCCAAGTCGTCACCACCGAGAACTCGGCGCCGGGTTCTGCGACTGCGCTCATGGACGAGATGCGCGCCCAGGCCTGCTGTGGACGGTCCGACGCGGCGGAAGAACGCACCGTGGGCGCGATCTCGATGCACAGCTGCGCCGGTGTGGCTTGTCCATCTTCCGGGTGCTCCTGACGCAGGACCTGCGTCAGGAGCACCGGCTGTTGACCTAGGTAGTGGGGACGGTCCCACCATCGATGACGTACTCGGCCCCGACAATCGACGAAGCGCGGTCAGAGACCAAGAAGCCGACGAGGTCCGCGATCTCCTCGGTCGTGGCGAACCTCCCGAGCGGAACCCCTCCGAGGGAGTCGAAGATCATCTGCTTCGCCTCCTCACGCGTCACGTCGTTGCCGTCGGCGAGGCGGTCGACGAAGTCGTCATAGCCTTCGGTCTGTATGCCACCGGGGCTGACGGCGTTGACCCGGACGCCGCGGGGCGCGAGCTCGTTGGCGAGGCCTTTGCTGTAGGTCCGCAACGCGCCCTTGGCTGAGGCGTAGGGCAGCGTCGCGTCGTGCAGCGGCTGCTGCCGCTGGATCGAGGTGACGTGGACGACGACTCCGGACCTCGCCTCGACCATGGCCGGCAGCAGGACTCGATCCAGCCGGACAGCTCCCAGCAGGTTGAGGTTCAGCTCGGCCATCCACTGGTCCTCGCTCGCGGCGGCGTACCCGCCGGGTGGGGTCGACGAGCCGCCGACGACGTGCACCAAGATGTCGAGGGGGCCCTCCTCGGAGATCTTGCCTGCGACCGCCTCCACGCCGTCGGTGGTGGCGGTGTCGGCCTCGATGAAGCGGTCGGGGCGCTCGTAGCCGGTCGGCATGGTCCGCGCCGTGGTCCACACGTCCGCGCCCATCTCGTGCAACCGCTCCACCACCGCCATCCCCGTCCCCTTCGACCCACCGGTGACGAGTGCGCGGCGGCCGTCGAGACGGTCGCGGTCCTGCATGGTCATGCTGTTCTCCTGGTGACTTCCATGACGAGCTTCGTGATGTGGGACGTCAGAGGTGGAGCCGGGCGCGGGCTCATACGGTGATCTCCAGCTGCTGGATCACGTCGCCGGCGATGGTGAAGAGCATGCGGAGGTCGACCTCGCCGCCGGGAAAGGTCCCCGAGAGGTGAGTGCCGACCTCCCACACGTCGTCTGCCGTCCTGGAGACGGAGATCAGCGTGGTCTCGACGTCGTAGTCGTGGGCCGACTTGTCGAAGACCTCGAGCGTCTCCTCGCGGCCGTGGAGCACATGGCCGTCGTCCATGACGGTGACGTCCTCGGCCAGGTAGCCCACGGCGGCGGTGTAGTCCTGGGCGACGTGGGCGCGGAGGTAGCTCGCCACGACCTCGGGGAGCTTGTCGTAGGCGAAGGTGCTGGTGGTGCCATCTGTCGTGGTGTCGGTGTTCATGCCTCCACGGTGCTGCGTCCCCGCGCGGCAGGGTCAAGGACGGGACTCTCCCCCGGGGGGAGGGTGCAGACTGCCGCCATGCTGGCTATCGGCGAGTTCTCCCGTCTGACGCACCTCAGCGTGAGGACGCTGCGTCGCTACCACGAGGCGGGCTTGCTCATCCCTGCCGTGGTCGACCCCTCCACGGGCTACCGCTCCTACGACGGTGGCCAGATCCCGACGGCACAGGTGATCCACCGGCTGCGGGAGCTCGACGTCCCCCTGGTCGACGTCCGACGCATCATCGAGTCACCCGACCCCGACCGCCGTGCCGCCCTCGTCTCCGACCACTTGGCGCGGCTGGAGGCCGAGCTGGACCGGACCCGCGTCGCCGTCGCGTCGCTGCGTCGCCTCCTCGACCCCGACCCGGTGCCCCTGCACGTCGAGCTGCGGGCGGTGCCCGAGGCGACCGTGGCTGCGATCGAGGACGACATCGACAACGACGCGATGGCCGCGTGGTACGTCGGAGCGCTGGCCGAGCTCCGCGCCGCGGTCGATGTCCGGTCCGGCCCCGCGGGAGGGGTCTACGACAACGCCCTCTTCGAGGACGGCTGGGGCCACGTCCTGCTGCACGTGCCAGCACCGGACCCACCGACCCGGGGGCGGGTGCACCCGGCGACCCTGCCGGCGGTCGAGCTGGCGGTCGCGACCCATGTCGGCCCGCACGACAATGCCGATGTCACCTACGGCCTGCTCGGCTCGTGGGTCGTCGCCAACGCACTCGCCGTCGCGGGCCCTGTCAGGGAGACCTACCTCGTCACGCCCGCCGACGACCCCGACCAGTCCGCCTGGCGCACAGAGATCGGATGGCCCATCTTCAGGATGTCCTGATCCGTTGGCGGCCGGCGGGCCAGTGCGCGATGCGGGTGAGGTGCCCGTCGTCGTGCACGTCAGTGGCCCACCGCTGAACCGCAGATCCGGGGACGGTGCGAGAGCGTCCCGACTCGCGGCGCCAAGACGCAGATCGAACCGTTCCACATGACGATCCGGCTAGGGCGACAAGCGCCCTCGTCGGCCGGGCAGCGCGACCGACCTCAACTGGTGCTGTCAAGGATCAGTCGGGTCGCCTCGTGCGGTGCGTCCCATTGTGGAAAGTGGCCACACCGCTCGAACCAGTGCAGCACCGCGTCCGGGAACAGCTCCGTCGCACGTGCGGCCTGCCTCCGCACGGTCACCAGGTCACGACGACCCCAGCCGATCGTGACCCGGCCGGGCACAGTGCCGGCCGGCGCACCCTGCTGCTTGGGCCCCTTGGTCAGGGCGTCCAAGGCCGCGCCGGTCGACGGGGAATCGGCCAGCCCGCTCACATCCGGCAGCACGGTCTCGCGCGAGAGTGCCCAGGGCCGCGCCGACAACTGCGCCAACAGCAGCGTCCTTCCCACGGGGTTGCCCAGCAACGCTGGCAGCGTGCCTCGCAGCGCCCGGACCAGACCGATCGATGGGCGAAGCGTGGCCCCGAAGACGGCGAGCTCGCGGTCGCTCCAGAAACCACCCGGGTCCAACGCCACGGTGTCGCCGCCGACGCCTCGCCGTGCGAGCTCAAGCACCATTCGGCCACCCATCGACTGACCGACCGTCGACACCCCGTCCAGACCCTGTTCGCGGATGAACTCTGCGACGGAGTCGGTCAGGGTGGCGATCGAGACCTCGCCGGTCAGAGGAGGCGACTCGCCGAAACCCGGCAGGTCGACGGCGATGACCTCACGGCTCCCGGCCAGCTCGTCGATGATCGGGGACCACGATCGCCATCCAGCGCCCAGACCGTGCACGAGCAACAACGGCCTGCCGCTTCCGCGGCGCGCATGGTTCAACGTCATTTCTTGAACGCTAGCCCACGCGGAAATCCGTGGATCGCCACCGCAAGCCGATCCGCAACGACACACACTCATCCACACCTCCACCGCTGCTCGATCCGTACGTTTGAAGGCGACCGGCGCTGAGCGCCCTGACTTGCCGGTCCATGCAGACCGGGCTGCCTCGGCTGTGTGGCCCGCGCCGACAAGCGGCGGGAGGCAGGACGCATCGGTCCCACGGTCGTAGAAGCTGCCGAGGGCAGCAGCTCAGCCCACCTACCCGTTCGGAGGTTGAAGCGGGGGTGCCCGCGACGCAGGGTGGAGGCATGACCGACGACAAGAGCATCACCGTCCAGCGCGCCATCGACGCCCCGACCGACGCGGTCTTCGACGTTCTCAGCAACCCCGAGCGGCACGTGGAGCTCGACGGGTCCGGGTTCGTGATCAGCGACGAGAAGTCCGACCGCATCACCGAGACCGGCCAGGTGTTCCGGATGAACATGACCGGCCCGCACATGGGTGGGGACTACCAGACCGACAACACCGTGACCGGCTACGACAGGAACCACCTGCTCGCCTGGCAGACGGCGCCGGCCGACACCGAGCCCCCGGGCTGGGAGTGGACGTGGGAGCTGACCCCGCAGGGCGCCGACGCCACCGAGGTCACGCTCACCTACGACTGGAGCAAGGTCACCGACCAGGCGCTGCTCGAGAAGATCTCGTTCCCGCTGGTGTCCGAGGCGCAGCTCGAGGAGTCGCTGGGCCACCTGGCGGCGGCGGTCTCCGGCTGACGCCGTCGGGGCCCGGTGGGGCCCACGCCGTAGGCTGAGCAGGTCATGGACGACCCCCGGACCACCTACCTCGACCACGCCGCGACGACGCCGATGCTGCCCGCCGCGGCAGAGGCGATGACCCGCCAGCTGGTCGAGGTCGGCAACGCCAGCTCGCTGCACGCCTCGGGGCGTCGCGCGCGGCGGGTCGTGGAGGAGTCGCGGGAGACGATCGCGCGGGCGCTGGGCGCGCGTCCCGGCGACGTCGTCTTCACCTCCGGCGGCACCGAGGCCGACAACCTCGCCCTCAAGGGCATGTTCTGGGCGCGGCGCGACGAGGACGAGCGCCGGGTGCGGATCCTGTCGACCGCGATCGAGCACCACGCCGTGCTCGACCCGCTGCTCTGGCTCGGCGACCACGGCGCCGAGGTCGAGCTGCTGCCGGTCGACCAGCAGGGCCGCCTCGAGCTGGGAGCCCTCGCGGACTCGATCGCGCGCGACCCTGGCTCGGTCGCCCTGGTGTCGGTGATGTGGGCCAACAACGAGGTCGGCACGCTCCAGCCGGTCGACGAGGTCGTCGCGCTCGCGGCGCAGCACGGCATCCCCGTCCACTCCGACGCCGTCCAGGCCGTCGGCGCCGTCCCGGTCGACTTCGACCGCTCGGGCCTCGCGGCGCTCGCCTTCTCCGGCCACAAGGTCGGCGGCCCCTACGGTGTCGGCGCGCTCGCCGTACGCCGGGAGGTGCCGGTCAGCGCGCTGGTCCACGGCGGTGGCCAGGAGCGCGACATCCGCAGCGGCACCCTCGACGTCCCCGCCATCGCGGGCTTCGCCGCGGCCGTCGAGCAGTCGGTGAAGGTGCAGGACGAGCACGCCGCCCGCGTCGCCGCGCTCCGCGACGACCTCGTGCGCCGCGTGACGGAGGTCGTGCCGGACGCCCACCTCCACGGCGCGCCCACCGGTGCCGGTCGGCTGCCCGGCAACGCCCACCTCGGCTTCCCCGGCTGCGAGGGCGACTCGCTGCTGATGCTGCTCGACGCCCACGGCATCGAGTGCTCGACCGGTTCGGCGTGCTCCGCCGGCGTGCCCCAGCCCTCCCACGTCCTGCTCGCGATGGGCTGCGACGAGGAGCAGGCGCGCCACTCGCTGCGGTTCTCCTTCGGCCACAGCTCGACCGAGGCCGACGTCGACGCGGTGGTGGCCGCGATCGGCCCCGTCGTCGAGCGGGCAAGGGCAGCGAGGCGGTCATGAGGATCGTCGCTGCCATGTCCGGCGGCGTCGACTCGGCCGTCGCCGCCGCGCGTGCGGCCGAGGCCGGCCACGACGTCACCGGCATCCACCTCGCACTGTCCCGCAACCCCGCCTCCTACCGCTCCGGCGCGCGCGGCTGCTGCACGATCGAGGACGCCAACGACGCGCGTCGTGCCGCCGACGTCATCGGCATCCCCTTCTACGTCTGGGACCTCTCCGACCGCTTCCACGACGACGTGGTCGAGGACTTCATGGACGAGTACGCCGCCGGCCGGACGCCGAACCCGTGCCTGCGCTGCAACGAGAAGATCAAGTTCGCCGCCGTCCTCGACCGGGCGCTCGGGCTCGGCTTCGACGCCGTCGCGACCGGCCACTACGCCCAGCTGCGCACGGGCGCCGACGGGCTCGTCGAGATGCACCGCGCGGTCGACCACGGCAAGGACCAGTCCTACGTCCTCGGCGTGCTCGATCAGCAGCAGCTGCGCCACTCGCTCTTCCCGCTCGGTGACACCTCCAAGCCTCTCGTGCGCGAGGAGGCGGCGAGACGGGGCCTGCTGGTCGCCGACAAGCCCGACAGCCACGACATCTGCTTCGTGGCCGACGGCGACAACGCCGGCTGGCTGGCGGAGAAGCTGGGGGAGCGCGCCCCCAACCGGGGCGGCGACATCCTCGACGACGCCACGGGCGAGGTCCTCGGGCGACACTCCGGGACGTTCGGCTACACGATCGGCCAGCGCAAGGGGCTGCGGATCGGGCGTCCCGCCCCGGACGGCAAGCCGCGCTTCGTCCTCGACATCGAGCCGGTCAGCGGCACCGTCACGGTCGGGCCCCGCGAACGGCTCGCCGTCCACCGGCTCCGCGGCATCAAGCCGCGCTGGTGCGGGACCGTCCCGACCGAGCTCGACGGGCCGGACGTGACCGTCCAGCTCCGCGCCCACGGCGACGAGCACCGCGCCACCGTGGTGGTCACGGACGGGCCGGAGGGACAGGAGGTCGACGTCGAGCTGCACGACGCGGCCTACGGGATCGCGCCGGGGCAGGCCGTCGTGGTCTACGACGGCACCCGCGTCGTCGGCTCGGCGACCATCAGCGCGACCGAGCGCGTCCCCGCATGACCCGCGCCACCGGGATCGGGTCCTTCCCGGGTGAGGACGCGCGGGCCTACGCGGAGGCCGTACGGTTCGTGCTCGGCGAGCTGCCGCCGCCGACGGGGCTGCCCCACGTGCCGGAGCTCCCCGGTCGCGGTGCGACCGCGACGATGACCGGCCGGGCGGTCGCGGTCGCCACCGACCTCGGCTTCGACCTCCAGCCCGCCGGATGGCGGGTCACGGACGCCGAGGGCGTCGACCAGCGCCGCGCCCGCAGCCTCCTGGCCCAGGACCTCGACGAGCTGGAGGAGCAGTCCCAGGGCTACGAGGGTCCCTTCAAGCTGCAGGTGGCGGGTCCGTGGACGCTGGCCGCCACGGTCGAGCGCCCGCGCGGGGACCTGGCCCTCGCCGACCCGGGGCTGCGGCGCGAGCTGGCCGAGGCCCTCGCCGAGGGTGTACGCCGCCACGTGGCCGACCTGCGTCGCCGGCTTCCGGGCGTCGTGGAGTGGGTGGTGCAGCTTGACGAGCCGGCACTCCCGTCCGTGCTGGCCGGCGCGATCCCCACCGCCTCGGGCTTCGGCCGCCACCGCTCGGTCGAGCCGCCGGAGGCGAGCGCGGCCGTCGCCACCGTGGTCGACGCGGTCCGCGCGTCGGGCGCCGACCCGTGGGTCCACTGCTGTGCCGCCGACGCGCCGCTGGCCCTGCTGCGGGGCGCCGGCGCCCGCGGTCTCGCAGTCGACCTCTCGCTGGTCGGCCCCGAGGGCCACGACCAGCTCGCCGAGGCGCTCGAGGCGGGGGAGAGCGTCGTGCTCGGCGTTCCCGCGGGCGACGAGGGTCGGGTCGTGGAGCAGGTCAGTCGGTGGCTCGACATGCTCGGCCTCCAGCCGACCGACGGCCTGGTCCTCAGCCCCCCCTGTGGGCTGGCGGGGACGTCCCCGACCGCGGCCCGACAGGCGCTGACCGAGCTCAGCTCGGCGGCAGCGCGTCTGTGACGGCGCGCAACCGATCGCGGGGCCGGGGCGTCTCCCTGGTGTCGTGACCGTCGCGCCGGACGAGGAGTGATCGTGGGACGCATCGCCGTGGGGACAGCACTGACCGGCCTGCTGCTGGTGACGACCGCGTGTGGGATCGAGACGGGACCTGCCGCGTCCGAGACGGTCCCGATCACCCCGCGCGCGATCGCCGCGATCGCGATCGACCACGTCGGCGCCGACACCTCCGAGCGCGGCGCGACCTACACCGACGAGGACTCCCCGCCCGGATGGCTGGGGGCCGACCTGCGCTACCGCCCCTCGCCGGGTGACGACGGCGACCTGGTGCGGGTCGTGGTGGCCCCCGGGGAGCCCGCGCAGGACCCCTGCGTCCACGCCGAGTGCGCGGAGCTCGACACCGACGTCGCGGGAGCCCGGCTGGTGCTGCGCTGGGAGGAGCTCGTCCCCGAGGAGGATCCCGGCGTGGTCATGGTCGTGATGCTGCGCGACGACGAGTACTCCTTCGCCCTCCAGGCCGGCCCGGCGATCACGGACGACCCCCGCCAGCTCGACCTTCCGGAGAGCGTCGAGGACATGGTGGCCGTCGTCGAGGACCCGCGGCTGCGGCTGGAGACCACCGCCGACGCCGTCACGGCAGGAGGGGACCTCGCCGACTGGGAGGGCGAGGACCCCGAGCCGAGCGGCCCGCCGGCGACCGGCCGCGCCGACCTGACCGACCGGGCCGTCGCCGTCGTCGTCGACGAGCGCCTCCCCGGAGCCGTGGCTGCCCGCCCACCCGAGTCGGACTGGGGCGAGGTGGTCGGCAGCGAGCTGGAGTACGAGGGCGCCCCCGGCGTACGGGTGACGGTCGCGGCCGTGGGCACCGGCGACCCGTGTCGCCCGGCCCGGTGCCGTGAGCGGCGTACGGACGTGCCCGGTGCCGCCCTCCTGGCCGGCCGGGACGAGTCGGGCCGGGTGCTCGTCCTCCGCCTCCCGGAGCAGGTGGTCGTCCTGCGTCAGGTCGGCGACGTCTTCACCGAGGCGCAGCTCGCAGCCGTGGTCGAGGACCCGCGGCTGCGGCTGCGCACCCGTGCCGCCCTCGTCCAGGAGGGGGAGGCGCTGGCGATCTGGGAGGGCTGAGCCGTCAGTGGACGCCGACGCCCTCCGGGGCCTCGTCGGAGGCGAGCTCCTCGTGCTTGACGTCGAGGAAGAGCCAGACCAGGACGGACGCGCCGACCATCATCAGGCTGCCGACCAGGAACGCCATGGTCGCGCCCTCGGTGAAGGCACCCAGCCCGGCGAGCTGGCCCACGGTCTGCTGGAACTGCTCGGCCGGCATCCCCTGGTCGAGCCCCGCGGCCGTGGCGGCCTGCGCGACGCCCGGGGCGAGCTCGTCGGCCCGGCTCTGGCTGAAGTGGAGCGCCACCGTGCTCAGGGTGGCGAGGCCGAGGGCGCCGCCGACCTGCTGCATCGTGTTGAGGACGCCCGAGCCGATGCCGGAGTCCTCGCGGCGGAGCCGGTGGACGGCGACGAGCGTCAGCGGGACGAAGTTCAGGCCCATGCCGAAGGCCATCAGCACCACGAACGGCAGGATGTGGGTCCAGTAGCTGACGTCGGCGCCGAGCGGGACGCCCTGGCCGCCCATGTCCGCCGGCAGCGAGGCGAGGATCGAGGCACCGTCCTCGGGCACCGTGATCCGGTGGAAGCCGTAGAGAGCGGAGGCCGACAGCAGCGTGCCGATCCCGGAGAGGAACCGCGGGTCGACCCGGCCGATCAGCTTCGAGGCCGCCGTCGCCGAGATGATCATCGCGACGGAGAACGGCAGGAACGCGAAGCCGGTCTTGAGCGGCGAGTAGCCGAGGACGAGCTGGACGGTGAGGCTGAGGAAGAAGAACATCGCGAACATCGCCGCCGGCGCGATCATCATGACCGCGAACGCGGTGGCGCGGTTCTTCGACAGCAGGATCCGGAAGGGCAGCAGCGGGTGCTCGACCCGCGACTCGATCAGCATGAAGACGCCGAGCAGCGCGACGCCGACGACCAGGCTGGTGAGCGTCCACCCGTCGGTCCAGCCGTAGCGCTCGTCGCCGGCGCGGGAGAGGCCGTAGACGATGGCGAGCAGGCCGCCGGTGCCGGTGATGGCGCCGGGCACGTCGAGCTGGCCGGTGTGCCGCTCGGACTCCGCGAAGACGCGGGGGGCGAAGAACGCCGCGCCCACGCCGATGGGGATCACGATGAGGAAGGTGTAGCGCCAGCCGGCGATGCCCAGCGGGCTGTCGAGGCCGGTGAGCCAGCCGCCGAGGACCAGGCCGACGGCTGCGCCCACGCCCGCCATCGAGGCGAAGACGGCGAAGGCGCGGTTGCGCTCCTTGCCGGCCGGGAAGGTGGTCGTGATGAGGGCGAGGGCCGCAGGGGACGCCATCGCGGCGCCGAGCCCCTGCACGCCCCGCGCGACGAGCAGGACGGCCTCGTTCTGCGCCGTGCCGCCGACGAGGGAGGCCGCGGCGAAGACCAGGACCCCGGTCATGAAGATCCGGCGACGGCCGTAGAGGTCGGCCAGGCGTCCGCCGAGCAGCAGGAAGCCGCCGAAGGTGAGGGCGTAGCCGGTGACGACCCACGACAGGTTGGCCTGCTCGATGTCGAGGTCGTTGCCGATGTAGGGGAGCGCGATGTTGGCGATGGTGGAGTCGAGCACCACCATCAGCTGGGCGAGCGAGAGCAGCACGAGCGCCCAGGTGAGGCGGCGGTGCTGGGCCGGGGTGACCTCCGGCGCGGGCTTGACGGTGTCGGACATGGATCCTTCTCGGGTGGTCTGGTGGTGCGGGACGCGCGTCAACGGCTGGTGACGGCGGGCAGGATGACCTGGTCGATGACGCGCTCGACGAGGGCGGGCGTGCCTTCCTCCCCGAGCAGGAAGATGCGGTGGAGCACGATCCCCGGCAGCGCGCCGGAGATGAGCTCGAGGTCGAGGTCGGGGCTGATCTCGCCCCGGGCCACGGCCCGGGCGAAGATCTCGCGGGAGCGGGCGATCTTGGGTCCGATGAACTCGCGGCGATAGGTGGCGGCGAACTCGGGGTCGCGGCCCATGGCGGTGACGACGGCGGCCTGGATGGCGACGGCGCGGGGGTCCTGGAGGCCCCCCATGCCGCAGTGTGCGGCGAGCAGGTCGCCGCGCAGGCTTCCGGTGTCGGGGACGGGCGGGTGCTCCTTGTGGGAGCAGATCGCCTCGACGACCAGCTCCGGCTTCGAGCTCCAGCGGCGGTAGAGCGTCGCCTTCGACGCCTTGGCCTCCGTGGCGACGGCGTCCATGGTCAGGCGGTCGTAGCCGGTGTCGGCCAGCACCGTGAGCGCGGCGTCGAGGATCTCGCGCTCCCGGTCACCCTCCACGCGGGGGCGGACGGCGGCGGCGTCGGGGACCACGGCGTACTCCTGTCGATGGAACGAAACGGTTTCGTTCCAAACGATAGAACGAAACGGTTTCGTTTCGCAAGCGAACAGCCAGTGAATTCGCCGAGGGCGGCCTCAGGCGTCGCGCAGGAGCGCCAACGCCGCGTCCGTGGCGGTGGTGTTCCAGGCCTCGATGCGGCGGAACATGTAGTGGCCGACCGGCCCCATGTCGACGAACGTGGCGTCGGCACCGGCGGCGCGGGCGCGCTCGACGAAGGCCCGGGTGGCGCGGGCCGAGGTGATCTTGTCGCGGCTGCCGTGGGCGGCGAGGAGGGTGCGGCCGGCGAGGGCGCGGACCGGCTCGTCGCGCGGGAACCAGGGGGCCAGGGCGACCACGCCACGCACCAGCGGGTCGTCGGCGACGTGGACGGCCGTGCGCGCGCCCATCGAGTGGCCGAGCAGCACCACGGGCAGGTCGCCGAGCTCGCGGCGTACCTCTGCCAGCGCCCAACGGGCGTCCTCGACCGGGGCCCCGGCGTTCCACCCGCGCCGGCGGTAGCGGAGGAGTCGTACGGCGGCACCGGCACCGTCGGCCCGCTCGGCCACCCGGCGGGCCATGGCGGCCGACCGGCGCCAGGACGCGCTCCGTCCGTCGACCACCTGCTGGCTGCGCTCCTTGCCCCCGTGGAGCATCAGCACGACGCCCGTGGGCGAGTCCGGGGAGGCGAAGGCGTCGAGACCGGGGGTGGGGTCGGTCGTCTCGGTCGAGGTCACGGATCGAGTCTCCACGACGGGTGTTCGGCGCCGCCGGAGTGGCGGATGGGGTGTCGGCGGCGTGCGGCAGGATGGGCGCCATGACGACGGGAGACGGGGAGCCGAAGGTCGCACCGGCTGAGGCCCGCGAACGCCACGGCGAGCTGGTCGAGCAGGTCGAGGACGCGCGCTGGCGCTACTACGTCCTCGACGACCCGACGCTCTCCGACGCCGACTTCGACGTGCGGATGCGCGAGCTCGAGGAGCTCGAGGAGCAGTTCCCCGAGCTCCGGACGCCCGACAGCCCGACCCAGAAGGTCGGGGGTGCGGTCTCGACCGAGTTCACCGCGGTCGACCACCTCCAGCCGATGCAGAGCCTCGACAACGCCTTCTCGGTCGAGGAGCTCCAGTCGTGGTACGCCCGTCTCGGCCGCGACGGGATCGAGCAGCCGCCGCTGCTGTGCGAGCTCAAGGTCGACGGCCTCGCCATCAACCTGCTCTACGAGCGGGGACGGCTGGTCCGTGCGCTGACCCGCGGTGACGGCCGCACCGGCGAGGACGTCACCCCCAACGTCAAGACCATCGACTCCGTGCCCCACAAGCTGACCGCGACCGACGAGTTCCCGGTCCCCGACCTCCTCGAGGTCCGCGGGGAGGTCTTCCTCCCCGTCGAGGCGTTCGAGCGGCTCAACGAGTCCATGACCGACGCCGGCAAGCCGGTCTTCGCCAACCCCCGCAACGCCGCGGCCGGGTCGCTGCGACAGAAGGACCCCCGCGTGACGGCCACCCGCGCGCTCGGGATGGTCTGCCACGGCGTGGGGGAGCGGAAGGGCTTCGAGCCGAAGGCCCAGTCCCACGCCTACGAGGCGCTCGCCGCGTGGGGCCTGCCGGTGTCCGAGGCGGTCAAGGTGCTGGCCACCCTCGAGGAGGTCGAGGCCTATATCGACGACGCCGGCGAGCGGCGTCACACGATCGTCCCCTACGAGATCGACGGCGTGGTCGTGAAGGTCGACGACGTCTCCCTGCAGCGGCGGCTCGGGTCCACCAGCAGGGCACCCCGCTGGGCGATCGCGTTCAAGTACCCACCCGAGGAGGTCAACGCCAAGCTGCTCTCGATCGAGGTCAACGTCGGCCGGACCGGGCGGGTGACGCCCTTCGGCGTGATGGAGCCGACCCGGGTGGCCGGCTCGACCGTCGAGAACGCGACGCTCCACAACGCCCACGAGGTCAAGCGCAAGGACGTCCGGCCCGGTGACACGGTCATCCTGCGCAAGGCCGGTGATGTGATCCCCGAGATCGTCGGACCGGTGCTGCCGCTACGCCCCGAGGGTCTCGAGCCGTGGGTGATGCCGACCGCGTGCCCCTCCTGCGGCACGACCCTGGCCGAGCAGAAGGAGGGCGACAAGGACCTGCGCTGCCCCAACCACGAGCAGTGCCCGGGCCAGGTCAGCGCCCGGCTCTCCTTCGTCGCCGGCCGCAGCGCGTTCGACATCGACCACCTCGGCTACGAGGGGGTCATGGCCCTGCTCGAGGCGGGGGTCGTGGTCAACGAGGGCGACGTCTTCGACCTCGACGAGGCCAAGCTGCTGCGGACCGACCTCTACACCCGCGCGGCGGGCAAGGCCGACGACGGCAGCACGACCAGGGACGGTCGGGTCCTCAGCGCCAACGGCCGGGCGCTGCTCGACAAGCTGGCCGATCGTCGCGACGTCCCGCTGTGGCGGGTGCTGGTCTCGCTGTCGATCCGCCACGTCGGTCCGACCGCGGCGCGGGCGCTCGCCCAGGAGTTCGGCTCGATGGCGGCGCTGCGCGAGGCGAGCGAGGAGCGGCTCGCGGCCGCGGAGGGCGTCGGGCCCACCATCGCCGCCGCGGTCATCGCGTGGTTCGAGGTGCCGTGGCACGTCGAGATCGTGGAGAAGTGGGCCGCCGCCGGGGTCTCGATGGAGGACGAGCGCGACGAGTCGGTCGCCCGCACCCTCGAGGGCCTCACGGTGGTGGTGACCGGCTCGCTCGAGGAGTTCAGCCGCGACTCCGCCAAGGAGGCGATCCTCAGCCGGGGAGGCAAGGCGGCGGGGTCGGTGTCGAAGAAGACCGACTACGTCGTGGTCGGCGAGAACGCGGGCTCCAAGGCCGAGAAGGCCGAGCAGCTCGGCCTACCGATCCTCGACGAGGCCGGCTTCAAGCAGCTGCTCGACGCCGGCCCCGACGGGATCTGATCCTCAGCTCTCGTAGGTCATGCCGCCCAGGCGGACGTCGGCGTTCGTTCCCGGTCCGCCGGGGGCCGGGCTGTCCGTGCAGTCGCCGGTGTCGGCCTCGCAGCGGGTCAGCGTGCCGCCGCCGACGCGGAACGGGTCGCCGTCGCTGGTCCAGCCCCACCCGTCGCTGCCGGCGAACTCCTGCACGGAGCCGGTGGAGACGTCGTAGACCTGCATCACGTCCTCCGCCCCGGGAGGGAGGTCCTGGCGCACCACGCGGAGGAAGCGTCCGTCGGGCGAGAGCATGCCGTAGGGGGCGGTGCCCGGCTCGACCTCGACGTCGAGCACCGGCTGGCCGGTGGCAGCGTCGAGGACGGACAAGGACTCCCCGTCCCCGGCGACCACGTGACCACCCCGCACGAGCTGCATGCCACCGTCGAGGCCCTCGGCGATCGAGGTCTCACCGGTCGCGAGGTCGACCACGGCGGTCTTGGTGCGGTAGCCGACGAACAACCGGTCGGCGTCGAGCGTGAGCGGCGGCACCTCCCAATAGCTGGGCGGGAGGTCGGGCAGTGGCACGGTCTGCACCACCTCGCCCGTCCCCGCGTCGCGGACGACCGCGACGAACCCGTCCCCCTCGGGCTCGGCGAGGACGTAGACGTCGCGCGCGGGGTCCGTGGCGGGTCCGACGCCCTCCGGGATCGTCCCGAGGTCCTCGGTGGATCCGTCCCATCGCACCAGCGTCAGCGACTCCGGTCCGGAGCCGTCCGAGGCACCGCCGTTCGGGTTGCTGCGCACGAGCACGCCGACCGACGTGTAGTGGAGCGAGTGGACGGTGTCCGGCACCTGTGCGACCCGGTCACCGACGTGGACGTCGGACCCCACGCCGTACGCGGCCGGTGCCGGGGTGGCGGCATCGGGCGACGTGGGCCCGACGTCGCGTGCCTCCGGACTGCCGCCGAGGAGCCCGACACCGACGCTCGTGACGACGACGGCCGCCACGGTCGCGACCACCGCGCCGGTGACCCGGCGCCGCTGGCGGATCCTGCGGCCCGCTCCGATCACCGAGGCGGCGTCGGGCGGGGGCGGCACGAGGCCGGTGGCCTCGTCGTGGAGCAGCTGCGTGAGTCGTTCGGTCATGAGGGGCTCCCGGTGGTGAACGGGACGACGGAGTCGCCGAGGTGGGTGCGGAGCACGGCGAGCGCGTCGTAGGTCTGCGACTTCACGGTGCCTTCGGAGCAGGAGAGGGCGCGGGCGGTCTCGGCGACCGACAGGTCCTCGTAGTAGCGCAGCACGACCACCGCGCGCTGCCGGGGCGCGAGCCGGGCCAGTGCGGCGAGCACGGTCGGTCGCAGGGTGGGGTCGGACGGCTCGACGGGTGTCTCGGCGGTCTGTTCGGTGGGAAGCTCCCGGCGCCACGACTTCCTGCGGATCCACTCCGCGGCCGTGTTGTGCAGCGTCGTCCGGGCGTAGGCGGGGGCAGCGGCCACCTCTCGGACCTTCCCCCACGACGCGTAGGTACGCGCCAGGGCGGTCTGGACGAGGTCCTCGGCCAGTCCGTGGTCGCCCAGGATCAGGTAGGCCGTGCGGTACAGCGAACCCCAGGTGCCGTGCACGAGCTCGGTGAACTCGGCATCGGTGGGTGGTCGGGTCATCCGGCTCCTCCTCGAGACAGGGTGTCACCCCACAAGATGCGGGCAGGAGCGCCGGCGGTTGGGTCTAGCCCCGCACCGCCTCCACGACCAGGTCGGCGACGGCCCGCTGACCGGCCGGCAACGGGTGGAAGGGGATCGCACCGCTCGGGTCGGAGCCGGCGCCGTTGACCCACGGGTCGTCGCTGCAGAGCTCGTGGCCGCGCGAGGCGCGTGCGAGGTCGACGTACGTCACCCCCGCCTCGGCCGCCGCACCGGCGACCGTGTCGACGAGGGCCTGGTTCGCCTGGCGTGCGACCGAGCGGGCCGCGGGGTCGTCGGGAAGGCCCTCGCAGGTCCCGCGCTTCGGAACGATCTGCGGATAGCCGACCACCACGACCTCGGCGTCGGGGGCGCGGCGACGCACGTCGTCGACGGCCGCGACCAACCGGTCCTGCACGCCGGTGAGGCTCTCGACCAGCGGCGCCACCTCGCACGGCGCGTCGTCGGCGGAGGCGCCCAGCCCCAGGCAGCCGGTCAGCAGCCGGACGAAGAAGCCGTCGTCGTTGCCGCCCAGCGAGAGCGTCACCAGGTCCGTACGCCGGTCGAGCGCGCCGGCCTGGGGCGGGATCCGGCCGCCGCCGAGCTCCTGGGCCGACGTGACGGAGGCGGTGTCGGCGCCGACGCAGCTGCGGTCGTCGAGCCGGACCCGGAACCGCGAGCCGAGGTCGTCCGCGACGAGCGAGGGGTAGTTCTCCTCCGAGCGCAGGCAGGGCAGCGACGACCCCGGCAGTCCGGGGGCCGCGGTGAAGGAGTCCCCGATCGCCACGTAGTCCAGGCGGGGGCCGGTGGGCGCCTCGGCGGTGGCCGACGTCGTCGGTGCGGCCGGTGCCCGCGCGGGGTCCGGCGCGGCACTGCCGGCGGAGCAGGCGGTCAGCAGACCGGCCAGCGCCGCGACGACGAGGAGGCGAGGGGTCACCCGTCCACGGTGGCAGCCCCCACCAAGCGGCGGCTCAGGCCAGCAGCGCGTTCGTCGCCGGGAAGTCGGCGAGCCGGGAGCGCAGCCCGGCCCACACCTCGTCGGTGACACCGGCCGGCGCGCCGCGCCGGACCATCACGCCGTCGAGCCAGGCCCGGGCCGCCGCCGGGACCGTCGGGTCGTCGGTGAGCACGCCGCCGGCCATCGAGGCGACCAGGTGGGGCGTGTAGGTCGCGAGGACGATCCGCCAGTGGTCGAGGCCTCTGTCGTCGTCCGGCATGGTCACCGGGCCGACGACCTGCTCCAGCACCTCGCGGGAGAGGTCCTCGGCCAGCTGTTCCAGGCGTGCGACCTCCTCGTGGACCAGCCCCGGCTGCGGCACGACCGCGTGGGGGAGGCTGGCGGGCAGGTCGTCGAGCAACGCCCTCGCGGCCGCCGGCGTGGCGGCGTAGGCGCTCGCGCCGAGGCGGGTGGCGCGCAGCCCGCCGCTGTCGAAGGCAGCGCCTCCGACGACGACCGGCACGCCGGAGTGGGCCACGGCGTTCACGAAGCGCGCGACGCGCGTGAGCGAGGAGGAGAGGGAGGCGCTGATCATCACCGCGGTGGGCTGGACCTCGTCGATGCGGCGCAGGAGCTGGTCGGAGCTCGCGTCGGGCCCGACGTACTCGGCCGGCCAGCCCCACGACCGCAGCGAGGCGGTCACGACCAGGGCGGCGAGGCTGTGGGTCTCGTGCTCCGCGCAGGCCACCACGATGGGTCGCCGGCCGGTGCCCGGCGGCGGGACCTCGTCCATCAGGCGGCGGACGACCTCCTCGGAGATCGCCGTCGCGGCGTGCTCCTGGCTGACCGACCACTCGCCGGCCGCCCAGGTGTCGCCGATGCGCTGCTGGACGTGGACGACGATGCCCTCGAGCGCGTCGGGCAGCGGCACGCCCATGTCGACCATGCGTCGCACGACCTGGTAGGCGCCCTCGCCGTCCTGGCGCACGAGCGTCGACCAGTAGTGGTCGGCCGCCGGGATCATCATCGGAGCGGGCATCGGATCAGCCTAGGCAAGATCGGGTACGCCGCGCCCCACCCGCACGGGTGCATGTAACGCCGGGTTACAGCTTGTTCCCCCCAGGCTATTTCCCGGGTGGAACAAGCCACAACCCGGCGTTACAAGCAGCGGCCCGCCGGCTCAGCCGACCGCGCCGGTGCGGGCGAGGGCCTCCCACACGGCGTCGCGGCGACTCACGGCGTAGGACGCCGTGACGTGGTGGTCGTCGCGCCAGACGACCTGGTCGTCGACCACGGGAAGGCAGATCGGGGAGTCGGGGCACAGCGCCGGGTTGAGGTCGACCGGCTGCACCTCCGGCCCCTCGAGCGCGAGCCGGTGGACGAGCCGGTCGGTCGCGCTCAGGACGGTCTTCGCCGGGACCGAGCACTCGGCGGCGTCGGCGACGGTCGTGAGGCAGTCGGGCGGGTCGAAGGTCTCCGGCATGACCAGCCGGTCGACGACGAGGGTCCGCGGCACGACACGCGAGATGTCGCGCAGCGTCCTCCGGGTCTCGACCCGCGTCATCCTCGCCAGTGACATCTCGCGACCGTCGCGGCGTCGTACGAGGTCGGACCACTCGTCGGCGTCGTCCCGCGGCCGGGACATGATCACCACGACGTCCGGGTCGAGCTCGGGGAGGACGTCGGCGTACCAGTCGACGCGGGCGTCGACGCAGTTCTCCTTCTCCTCGTCGCTCGACTTGCGGTTGTAGAGGCCCTCCTGCCACAGGCACCCCTCGACGACGTTGAGCGACAGGGTGAGGTCGCGTTCCTCCGCGAGGTCGGTGAACATCGGGACCAGCGACTGCGCCTGGCTGTCCCCGATGAGCAGGACGTGCGGCCCGTCGCCCTCCACGACCGTGCACGCCGACGGGTCGTCGGCGGTGCACCAGCCGACGTCGCCGTAGTCGCCCACGACCTGCTCCCAGTCGACGTCGGCGGGGACCGCCACCGTCTCGGGTGCGGTGACCTGGCCCGTGCCGTCGACCTCGGCCAGCGGGGGCCGTCGGTCCTGGCCGAGCACCACCGGCACGACCGTGACGGCGACGATCGCCGAGAGGGCGACACCGGCGACGGCCGGGGTCCACGCGAACCGGTCGAGGTACGCCGAGCGCCGGATCGGCGTCTCGAGGACCTGGTAGGACAGTGCCGCGATGGCGGTGCTGATGGGCACCGCGATCGCGGCCACGACGACCGGGCGGGTCGTGACGGTCTCCTCGAGCAGCTTGATGACCGGCCAGTGCCACAGGTAGGTGCCGTATGAGATCTTTCCGAGGTAGACCGGGACCGGGTGGCTGAGCACCTTCGTCAGCCGGCCCTCCTCGGCGAGCACGACGCCGCAGACCAGGGCGCCGGCCGCGACGGTCGCGATCATCCCGCGCCACGAGGGCGACATCGGCACCAGACCGGTGCACAGCAGCAGGAAGACCGGGAGCGCGACCGCGGTCGCCGCCCCCCACCGGACATGGGCCATCCGGTGGCCGCGGCCGAAGACGAGCAGGGCCAGCAGCGAGCCGGCCAGCGGCTGGTAGATCCGGGCGTCGGTGCCGTAGTAGGCGTGGGTCGGGTCGGCCTGGGCCCAGTAGAGCTGGGCGGCGACGGACGCGAGCAGGATCGCCAGCAGCACACCTCCCGTCGTACGACGGCCGCGCTTCATCAGCAGCCAGAGCAGGACCGGGAAGACGACGTAGTACTGCTCCTCGATCGCGAGCGACCAGAAGTGGAGGAACGGGCTCTGCTCGGCGTCGGCGGCGAAGTAGTCGCCCGACTCGGCGAGGAAGTGCCAGTTCGCGACGTAGAGCAGCGCGTGCTGGGCGTCGGAGATCAGCGAGACCCGCTCGGTGACGGGCAGCACCAGCACGAAGGCGATGCAGGTGACGACGATGGCGACGAGGGCGGCGGGCAGCAGGCGGCGTACGCGACGGGCGTAGAAGGAGCCCAGCCGGAGCCGGTCGGTGCGGTCGATCTCGGACAGCAGGACGCCGGTGACCAGGAAGCCGGAGAGGACGAAGAAGAGGTCGACGCCGAGGAATCCGCCCGACGCCCACGGGTGACCGGTGTGGAAGAGGACCACCGCATAGACCGCCACCGTGCGCAGGCCGTCGAGGGCGGGGCGGTAGGACCAGGTCACGGCCGCGAGAATAGGCCCGACCACCGAGTGACGTCGCGTCGAGGACGCTCCATAGGATGGCGCCCATGCCTGAACCCTCCGGTGCGTCCATCACCCGGGAGCAGGTCGCCCACCTGGCCGACCTGGCCCGGATCGACCTCTCCGACGCCGAGCTCGACCACCTCGCCCCGCAGCTGAGCGTGATCCTGGAGTCGATCGCCTCGATCCAGGGTGTCGCGGGTGAGGACGTGCCGCCGACGTCCCACCCGGTGCCGCTCACCAACGTCTTCCGCGAGGACGTCGTCGTGCCCGGGCTGACCCCGGAGGAGGCGCTCTCCGGCGCCCCCGAGTCCGAGGAGCAGCGCTTCAGCGTCCCGCGGATCCTGGGGGAGGAGGCATGAGCCACCCGCGTACGACGGCCGCCTCGCTCGCCGACGACCTCGCCGCCGGCCGGGTGACCTCCGTCGAGGTCACCCAGAACCACCTCGACCGGATCGCCGAGGTCGACGACCGGGTCCACGCCTTCCTCCAGGTCGACACCGAGGGGGCGCTGGCCGAGGCGGCCGCCTCCGACGAGCGACGCGCCGCGGGCCGGCCGTTGTCCGCGCTCGACGGCGTGCCGATCGCGGTCAAGGACGTCCTCGCCACCCGCGGCCTGCCCACCACGTGCGGGTCGAAGATCCTCGAGGGCTGGGTGCCGCCGTACGACGCGACGGTGGTGCGCAAGCTGCGCGAGGCCGGGCTGCCGATCCTCGGCAAGACCAACATGGACGAGTTCGCGATGGGCTCCTCGACCGAGCACTCGGCCTACGGCCCGACCCACAACCCGTGGGACCTCGACCGGATTCCCGGCGGGTCCGGCGGCGGCTCCGCCGCGGCGGTGGCGTCCTACGAGGCCCCGCTCGCGCTCGGCACCGACACCGGCGGCTCGATCCGCCAGCCCGGTGCCGTGACCGGCACGGTCGGCGTGAAGCCGACCTACGGCGGCGTGAGCCGCTACGGCCTGGTCGCGCTGGCCAACTCCCTCGACCAGGTCGGTCCCGTGACCCGGACGGTCGAGGACGCCGCGCTGCTCCACGAGCTGATCGGCGGTCACGACCCGCTCGACTCCACCTCGATCGACGCCCCGGTCGGCGACCTCGTCGGCGCGGTGCGGGCCGGCCAGTCGGGCGACCTGTCCGGCGTGCGCATCGGCGTGGTGAAGGAGCTCGGCGGCGAGGGCTACCAGCCCGGCGTCCTCGCCCGCTTCCAGGAGTCGGTCGACCTGATGGTCGGGGCCGGTGCCGAGGTCGTCGAGGTGTCCTGCCCGAGCTTCGTCCACGCGCTCGCGACCTACTACCTGATCCTGCCCGCCGAGGCGTCGTCGAACCTCGCCAAGTTCGACGCGATGCGCTACGGCCTCCGCGTCGTGCCGGAGGGCAGCCCGAGCGCCGAGGAGGTCATGCGCGCCACCCGTGACGCCGGCTTCGGCGACGAGGTCAAGCGCCGGATCATCCTCGGCACCTACGCGCTGTCGAGCGGCTACTACGACGCCTACTACGGCCAGGCCCAGAAGGTCCGCACGCTCATCACGCGCGACTTCGACGCCGCCTTCGGCCAGGCCGACGTGCTGGTCTCGCCGACCGCGCCGACGACCGCGTTCAAGCTGGGCGAGAAGCTCGACGACCCGCTCGCGATGTACCTCAACGACCTCGCGACCATCCCTGCCAACCTCGCCGGCGTCCCCGGGATCTCCGTCCCGAGCGGCCTCGCCGACGAGGACGGGCTGCCGGCCGGTGTCCAGGTGCTCGCCCCGGCGCTGGCCGACGACCGGGTCTACCGCGTCGGCGCAGCGCTGGAGAAGCTGCTGACCGACCAGTGGGGCGGCCCGCTGCTCGACCGCGCGACCGGACTGGAGTCCTGAGATGACCGACCTGCTCTCCTACGACGACGCGCTGGCGGCGTACGACCCGGCGCTCGGGCTCGAGGTCCACGTCGAGCTCAACACCGCGACGAAGATGTTCTGCGGCTGCCCGGCCACCTTCGGCGGCGAGCCGAACAGCCAGGTCTGCCCGGTCTGCCTGGGCCTGCCCGGCGCGATGCCGGTCGTCAACCGGATCGGCGTCGAGTCGGCGATCCGGATCGGGCTCGCGCTCAACTGCTCGATCGCCGAGTGGTGCCGCTTCGCCCGGAAGAACTACTTCTACCCGGACATGCCGAAGAACTTCCAGACGTCCCAGTACGACGAGCCGATCGCGTTCGACGGCTGGATGGGCGTGGAGCTCGACGACGGTGAGACCGTCCGGGTCGAGATCGAGCGGGCCCACATGGAGGAGGACACCGGCAAGTCGCTCCACGTCGGCGGCTCCACCGGCCGGATCCACGGGGCGTCCCACTCGCTGGTCGACTACAACCGCGCCGGCATCCCCCTGATCGAGATCGTCACCAGGCCGATCACCGGCGTGGGGGAGCGGGCACCGGAGGTCGCCCGGGCCTACGTCCAGCAGCTGCGTGACCTGATCGTCGCCCTCGACGTCTCGGAGGCGCGGATGGACCAGGGCAACCTGCGCGCCGACGTGAACCTGTCGCTGGCGCCGAAGGGCTCCGGCACGCTCGGCACCCGCACCGAGACCAAGAACGTCAACTCGTTCCGCTCCGTGGAGCGGGCCGTGCGCTATGAGGTCCAGCGCCATGCGGCCGTCCTCTCCGGCGGCTCGTCGATCCTCCAGGAGACCCGCCACTGGCACGAGGACACCGGGATCACCACCTCGGGCCGCGAGAAGTCCGACGCCGAGGACTACCGCTACTTCCCCGAGCCCGACCTGGTGCCGGTCGCGCCCTCGCGCGAGTGGGTCGAGGAGCTGCGGGCGACGCTGCCGGAGAACCCGACCGCCAAGCGGGCGCGGCTCCAGGCCGCGTGGGGCTTCTCCGACCTCGAGATGCGCGACACCGTCGGTGCCGGCGCGCTCGGCCTGGTCGAGGAGACGATCGCCGCGGGCGTCGCGCCCCAGGCCGCGCGCAAGTGGTGGCTGGGCGAGCTGGCGCGGCGCGCCAACGACACCGGGGTCGACCTCGCCGACCTCGGCGTCACCCCGGCCCAGGTCGCCGAGGTGCAGGGCCTCGTCGACGCCGGCACCCTCAACGACAAGCTGGCCCGCCAGGTCTTCGACGGCCTGCTGGCCGGGGAGGGGACGCCGCAGCAGATCGTCGAGGGTCGCGGCCTCGCCATCGTCTCCGACGACGGTGCGCTCTCGACCGCCGTGGACAACGCGATCGCCGCCAACCCCGACGTGGCCGACAAGATTCGCGACGGCAAGGTCGCGGCCGCCGGCGCCCTCATCGGCGCGGTCATGAAGGAGATGCGCGGCCAGGCCGACGCCGCCCGGGTCCGCGAGCTGATCCTCGAGAAGCTCACCTGACCGGGCACTTCCCGGCCCTGTGAACCCGTCGACCGGGCACTGTCCGGCCCGCAAGGGCCGGGGAGTGCCCGGTCAGTGGTCTGGGTGGGTCACCGAGTGCCCGGTCGGCGGGTTAGGGTGAGGCTGCTCAACCACTCACATCCACATCACGCGTGTGGTCGGGGGAAGCCGGTCGAAGTCCGGCGCTGACCCGCAACCGTAGGTGGGAGCCCCGATCGGACCCTGGTCCGGCGAGGGTGACCACGAGCCGGAGCACCCGCCACTCGTCGTCCCAATGAACGCTGTCGAGGAAGAACGGCGGGGACCCAGCGAGCGCTGGTCCGCCGTGTGCAGCGGGAAGGACCCACCATGTCCACGTTCAGGCGCACGTTCCTGCGCCCGGTCGCCGTCGTCGCGGCCGGACTTGTCACCGCCACCATGCTCCAGGCGCCCGCCGGGGCGGCTCCCGTCGACGACGGGGCCACGTGGCTCACCACCCAGCTCGACGAGAACTCGGTCGTCTACAACGAGCAGTTCGGCGGCTTCGAGGACCTCGGCCTGACCATCGACGTCGGCCTGGCCCTGCAGCGCGTCGGCGGCCACGACTCCGACGTCGCGGCCGTCCGCGACGCGATGAGCACCCGCGTCGACGCCTACACGACCTTCGGCGACGACGTCTACGCCAACTCCGCGGCGAAGCTGATGACGTTCGCCCAGCGCACCGGGAACGGTGCCGGGAAGAAGTTCGGCGGCGTCAACCTGTTCCGGCGCCTCAACCGCCTGGTCCTGAAGGGCGACCGCCTCGCGGGCCGCATCGCCGACCGGTCGTCCACCGACTACGCCAACACGCTCGGTCAGGCCTTCGCGGCCGAGACCCTCGCGAAGGCCGGCTCGCGCAAGGCGGGCGACGTCCGGAGGTTCCTCCTGCAGCAGCAGTGCGGGCGCGGCTGGTTCCGCCTCGGCTTCTCGGGTCGCAAGGCGGCCGAGCAGGGGTGCCGCGGCAAGAAGGACCAGCCCGACACGGACGCGACCGTCTTCGCGATCGACGCGCTGCGTGCGCTGCCGAAGAAGAACAAGGTCACCCGGGCCGCGATCCGCGAGGGTCTCGACTGGCTCGAGCGCAGCCAGGCCGCGGACGGCGGCCACGGCGGTGGCGTGGCGACCGAGGCCGCCAACGCCAACAGCACCGGCCTCGCCGCGATGATCCTCGGCGACGCCGGGCGCTGCGACTCGGCCACCGACGCGGCCGCATGGGTGGCGGACCTCCAGGTCGCCGGTGACCAGGGCGGCACGCCGCTCGAGGGCGAGGAGGGAGCCGTCGCCTACGACGCGGCGGCCTACGCGGCGGGTCAGGCCGACGGCATCACGGTCGAGACCCGCGACCAGTGGCGTCGTACCAGCGCCCAGGCCGTCCCCGGGCTGCGGTACGTCGCCGGGTGCTGACCGTGCGTCCGCTCCTGCGCCCCGCTGCCGCGGCCCTCGTGGTCGCGGCAGCAGGGCTGGTCTGGACGCCGTCCCCGGCCGGCGCGGCCGCCTGCACCTCGCAGTCGGGCGTCACCGTCGTCGTCGACTTCAAGCAGCTCGGCGGCGGCATCGACCAGGCCTGCGTCTCCGACCAGGGCCAGGCCGACGACCTGTTCGTGGCTGCCGGCCACGCCCTGGAGAACGTCCAGGGCCAGGCCTTCGTGTGTCGTGTCGACGGTCTGCCGTCGGCCGACGACGAGTCGTGCGCGCGGACCCCGCCGGCGAACAAGTACTGGGGCCTGTGGTGGTCCGACGGCACCGACGGTGCCTGGACCTACTCCAGCCAGGGCGCCTACTCGCTCGATGTCCCCGACGGAGGTGCTGTCGCGTTCGCGTGGAACAACACCTCGACCGCGGCCAAGCCGGGCGTCGCCCCGCCGGACCACGACGGCAGCACCAGCTCCCCCGAGCCGAACAACCCCAAGCCCGGCGGCAACGGCGGCGGAGGCGGTGGTGGCCAGGGCGGCGGCACGTCGTCGGGCGACTCGACCGGCACGCCCTCGACGGCGCCGGCCGAGTCCCCGTCCGCCGACGGCGACCGGGAGCGGTCCCGTGACGGCGACGACACGAAGGCCGGCGACGCGAAGAAGAACGAGAAGAAGGACCGCGACGGCACCAGCAAGAAGCGTGACCGGGACGCCGACCCGACCGAGGAGCCGAGCGCCACGTCGAGCGCCGACGCCGACCAGGCTCCGGTGGCGGCCGAGCCGCCGGCCGACGCCGGCAGTGACGGACTGCCCGTGTGGGTGGGCCCGTCGGCGGCCGGTGGTGCGCTCGCGATCGCCGGGCTGGCGGCCTACCTGCGCCGCCGGGCCGCCTGACCGGTCGATGGTGCGTGGGACGGCGCGGCTGCCGAGGGACCTCCATCCCGTGGCCTGGTGGGCCTGGGCCCTGGGCCTGGCGGTCGCCGCGTCGTCCACCACCAACCCGCTGGTGCTGCTGATGGTCGTCGGGGTCGCCGCGACGGCGGTGGCCCTGCGACGCTCCGACCAGCCGTGGGCCGACTCGTTCCGGCTCTACGTCGTCCTCGGGGTCGTGATCGTCGTCGTCCGCGTCGCCTTCCGGCTGCTGCTCGGCACCGGGGTGCCCGGCACGGTCCTGATCGCCCTCCCGGAGATCCAGCTCCCCGAGTTCGCTGCCGGCATCGTGCTGCTCGGGCCGATCACGCGGGAGTCGCTCCTCGCCGGCCTCTACGACGGGCTGCGGCTCGCCGCGATCGTCATCAGCGTCGGCGCGGCCAACGCCCTGGCCAACCCCAAGCGGCTGCTGCGCTCGGTCCCGCCGGCGCTCTACGAGGTCGGCACCGCCCTCGTCGTCGCGGTCACGATGCTGCCGCAGTTCGCCGACAGCGCCCGGCGCGTGCGCGCCGCGCAGTCGCTGCGTGGCGGCGACACGGGCCGGGTCCGCGGGCTGCGCCGCTTCCTGGTGCCGGTCCTCGAGGACGCGCTGGAGCGCTCCCTCGCGATGGCTGCGGGCATGGACGCCCGTGGCTACGGCCGCGCCGGCTCCGCCGGCCGGGTCCAGCGCACCCGGACCGGCGCGCTCATGCTGCTCGGTCTGATGGGGGTCTGCGTCGGCACCTACGCCGTCCTCGACCCGACCGCGCCCCGCTGGCTGGCCCTGCCGATGCTGCTCGGCGGCCTGGCGGTCGCCTGCCTGGGCCTGGTCAGCGCCGGCTCGCGCGTCCAGCGCACCCGCTACCGCCCCGACCGGTGGCAGTGGCCGGAGCTCGTGGTCGTCGCCGGTGGCCTCGTGGCGGCGTACGCCGGGTGGCGGGTCGCCCACGACCGGCTGACGCTCGCCTACCCGCCGCTCGACGCCGTCCCGCAGGTGAGTGCCCTGACCCTCGTCGCCCTGGCGCTCGCCCTCGGCGCCGCGCTGTGCGCCCCCGACCAGCGGCGGGCGGTGGGCGCGTGATCGAGCTGCGCGGGGTCACCTTCCGCTATGACCTCACGACCGTCCTCGACGCCGTCGACCTCGACCTCGAGGAGGGCGAGCTGGTCGTGGTCGCGGGCCGCACCGGCGTCGGGAAGTCCACGCTGCTCGGCGTCGTCACGGGACTGGTGCCGCGCTTCACCGGCGGTGAGCTGATCGGCTCGGTGCTGCTCGACGGCACCGACATCACGCGGACGCCGCCGCGGGAGCGCGCCGACCGGGTCGGCTACGTCGGGCAGGACCCGGCCGCGGGCTTCGTCACCGACACCGTCGAGGAGGAGCTCGCCTACGGGATGGAGCAGCTCGGCCTCCCGCCCGACACCATGCGGCGCCGGGTCGAGGAGACGCTCGACCTGCTCGGCATCGCCGACCTGCGCGCCCGCGACCTCCGGACCCTGTCGGGCGGACAGCAGCAGCGGGTCGCGATCGGGTCGGTGCTCACGATGCACCCCCGGGTGCTCGTCCTGGACGAGCCGACCTCCGCGCTCGACCCGACCGCCGCCGAGGAGGTGCTGGCGACCCTCACCCGGCTGGTCCACGACCTCGGCCTCACCGTCCTGGTCGCCGAGCACCGGCTCGAGCGCGTGCTGCCGTTCGCCGACCGGGTCTGCCGGCTCACCGGCGACGGAGGCCTCGTCGTGGGGGACCCCGCGTCGGTGCTGGCCGACGCACCCGTCGTACCGCCGATCGTCGAGCTGGGCCGCGCCCTCGGCTGGTCGCCGCTGCCGCTGGCCGTGCGCGAGGCCCGCCGCGCCGCCCGGGGCCTCGACCTCGCGCCGCCCACCGACGCCGCGTCGGCCGCAGGGGACGAGCGGGTCGTCGCCTCCGGTCTCACCGTGCGCCACGGCACGACCGTGGCCGTGCGCGAGGTCGACCTCCGGTTGCGCGCCGGGACGGTGACCGCGCTCATGGGCCGCAACGGCTGCGGCAAGTCGAGCCTGCTCTGGACCCTCCACGGCCGGGAGCGGTACGCCGGCCGGCTGGCCGTCGACGGCAGCGATCCCGCGACGCTCGACGCGACGGGTCGTCGTGGGCTCGCGGGCCTGGTGCCGCAGGTGCCGTCGGACCTGCTCTACCTCGAGACCGTGGCCGAGGAGTGCGCCGCCGGTGACGGCGGCGACGGGCGCTGCCGCGCCCTGCTGGACCGGCTGGCCCCCGGCATCCCCGACGACGTGCACCCGCGCGACCTCTCCGAGGGCCAGCGGCTCTCCCTCGCCCTGGCGCTCGTGCTGGTCGGCGCCCCGGGCCTGCTGCTCCTCGACGAGCCGACCCGGGGCCTCGACTACCCCGGCAAGGCCGCGCTCGCTGCCGTGCTGCGCGAGCTCGCCGACGACGGCCTGGCCGTGCTGGTGGCGACCCACGACGTCGAGTTCGTCGCCCAGGCCGCCGACCGGGCGCTGGTCATGGCGGAGGGCGAGCTGGTCTCCAGCGGACCGGTGCGCGAGGTCCTCGCCCAGTCGCCGGCCTTCGCCCCCCAGGTCACCAAGGTGCTCGGCCCGCCCTGGCTGACCGTGGACGACGTGGTGGGGGCCCGATGAGCAGTCCGGCTGCCGTCCGGCTGACGCCGCGCTCCGCGCTGGTGCTGGGCCTCGCGTCGTTCGCGGGCCTGATGATGTTGTGCTGGCCGCTGCTGCTCCAGGCCTCGCCCGGCCAGCGGATCGACCCGCCCTTCCTCTTCCTCGCGCTGCTGCCGCTCGTCGTGATGGTGGTCCTCGCCGAGATCAGCGAGGGCGGCCTCGACCCGCGGGTGCTCGCGATCCTCGGGGTGCTGAGCGCGGTCAACGCCGTGCTGCGCGCGCTCTCGCCCGGCCTGGCCGGAGTCGAGCTGACCTTCTTCATGCTGGTCCTCGCCGGCCGCGTCTTCGGTCCGGGCTTCGGCTTCGTGCTGGGCTGCACGTCACTGTTCGCGTCGGCGTTGCTCACCGCAGGGGTGGGGCCGTGGCTGCCCTTCCAGATGCTCGTCTCGGCGTGGGTCGGCATGGGTGCCGGCCTGCTGCCGCGACGACTGACGGGTCGGGCGGAGATCGTCGTGCTCTGCGTCTACGGCGTCGTGGCGGCGTACGCCTTCGGGATCCTGATGAACCTCTCCGGCTGGCCCTTCGTCGCTGGCATCGCCGTCCCTGGCGAGGAGCGGTCGCTGTCCTACGTCCCCGGGGCGCCGCTGATGGAGAACCTCCACCGGTTCGGCCTCTACACGCTGCTGACCTCGACCGGCGGCTGGGACACCGTCCGCGCCGTCACCAACGCCGTCGCCATCGCCGCGCTCGGCCCGGCGGTGCTCACGACGCTGCGCCGCGCCTCCCGCCGCGCCCTGGTCCGCCCCGCCGACGGTTGAGTGGTGGGGTTGTGACCGTCGAGTCGCGGGACTGTGACGTCCCCCGTGTCACGGACGCGCGACTCGCTTGTCACCAACCCACGACTCACCCCGTCCCGGGGTCGACGAGGAGGATCCGGTCGTCGGAGTCGGAGGGGGCGCCACGGCCGTCGCGGTTGGAGGTCGTCACCCAGAGCATCCCGTCGGGCGCGGTGACCACGGTGCGGAGGCGGCCGTACTCGCCGACGAAGAAGTCGGTGGGGTTCGAGGCCCGGCCGCCGTCGACGTCCACCCGCCAGAGCCGTACGCCGCCCAGCGCTGCCATCCAGAGCGTGCCGTCGACGTAGGTGAGCCCCGACGGGGAGGCCTCGCCGGTCGACCAGACGACGCGGGGGTTGGTGAACGACTCCTCCTGGCTGCGCCCCTCGGCCTCGGGCCAGCCGTAGTTGGCGTCCGGCTCGATCAGGTTGAGCTCGTCGTAGGTGTTCTGGCCGAGCTCGCTGGCCCACAGCCGGTCGTCGTCGTCGAAGGCCAGGCCCTGGACGTTGCGGTGGCCCAGGCTCCAGACGGGGGAACCGGGGTCGGGGTTGCCGGGGGCGGGCTCGCCGTCGGGGGTGATCCGCAGGATCTTGCCGCCCAGCGAGTCGGGGTCCTGGGACAGCTCACCCACGCCGGTCTCGCCGGTGGAGACGTAGAGGAACCCGTCGGGACCGAACGCGAGCCGGCCGCCGTCGTGGATGCCGCCGAGGGGGATGCCGTCGAGGACGACCTCCCGCTCGCCGAGCACGTCGTCCTCGAGCGTCGCCCGCACGACCCGGTTGTCGGTGTCGGTCGAGACGTAGAGATAGATCGTGGAGTCGCGCCGGAAGGACGGAGAGACCGCCACGCCCAGCAGGCCCGCCTCGCCCTGCGGGGCGGCCTCGTCGACGGTGCCGGCCACGACGGGGTCGCCGCCGTCGGGGTCGACCACCAGCACCCGGGCGCTGTCGCGCTCGGTGACCACCGCCCTCCGGTCGGGGAGGAAGTCGAGCCCCCACGGCACGGCCAGCCCGCTGGCGACCGTCCCGACCACCTCGGGCGGGCGGCGCTCGTCCGGCTGGTCGGACTGCTGCGACGGGCTGGGTTCCGACGTCGTGGCGGTGACCGTCGCGGGCCCCGGGCCGGCGTCGGGGTCCTCGCCGCAGCCCGCGAGCAGCGCGAGGGGGAGCGCCAGGGCCACGAGCCGTCGCAGGGGCATCAGCCGACCCGCTCGAGGAACTCCAGCAGCAGCGCGTGGACCTCGGCGGGACGCTCCATCTGGACGAAGTGGGAGCCCCGAAGCTCGACGTAGGTCGCGTCGCGCATCCGCTCGGCGGCGGTGAACATGTCGCGCGACCCCGAGAGCACGTCCCAGCGGCCGGCGACGAAGAACGCCGGGACCGTGAGGCCGCTGAGGCTGACCCGCGCGTGGCGGGAGGTCGAGAGCGCGAGGTGGAAGTACCAGTCGATCGGCGTCGTGAGGAACTCCGCGACCGCTCGGGCAGCCAGGTCCGGGTCGGCCACGGGGAGCATGAAGCCGGTACGGCCGAGAGCGGCCACCGCGCGGCGGCCGACCGGGAGCCGCCGGGCGATCGGCGTGAGTGCGCAGCCGCCGTGCTTGAGCGCCCGGGAGGCGTTGACGGTGACGGTCCGCGCGACGGAGCGGGGGAGCCGGAACGGCGCGAGCATCGTCGCGAAGGTGTCGCCGGGAACGCCCGCGACGGCGAAGAGCCCCCGCACCCGTTCCGGGTGGGTGGCGGCGAGCTCGAACATGGTGTTGACGCCCATCGACCACCCCAGGAGCACGGCCGCGTCGACGTCGAAGTGGTCCATGACCGAGAGGGCGTCCTCGACGAACTCCTCGATCCGCACCCGCGACGGGTCGGTGGGCCGGTCGGAGCCGCCCACGCCGCGGTGGTTCCAGCTGACCACGCGGACGCCGCAGTCGGGGTCGAGGAGCGCCGGCCAGGCCCACGGGTTGGTGCCGAGGCCGTTGCAGAGCACGACCGTCGGCCCGTCGATGCTGCCGTCGGGGTCGTTGGTCCAGGCGCGCAGCCGGGTGCCGTCGTCGGACAGCACGTCGGTGAACGCGAGCCGGGCGTGGGTGGTCTCGCGGGCAGCGGGGGAGGCCATGGCGCCGATTGTGCCCGAGCGACCCCGGCGGAGAGGTCAGGCTGTGGGGGACGTCACCGGCCGACGGCGACCTGGTGGACCACGACCTCGTCGACGGTCGACGCCGTACGCCGGGCAGTCGCGGCGGCCACGTAGGCGGCCGCCTCCTCACGCTCGGCGCGGCGGCGGACGGCCTCGGTCGCGGCGACCATCGCGTTGCGCCGGGCGGCCTGCTGGGAGGCCCGGGCCCAGCGGTCGAGGTGGCGGAGGAGCAGCATGCGGCCATCCTGCCGCGTCAAGGCTTTCCGACACGTCAAGCGTGCGTGACGAGTGTGTGAACTTCCGCCCGTGCCTCGGACGCGCCTAGTCCGGCGCGGGCTCGCCGATGACCTGGCGCTGGCCCGACCGGGTGGCACCGACCGAGGCGACGACGACGCAGGCGACGGCCAGCCACTGGGTGAGGGTGAGCAGCTCGCCGAGCACGACGATCGCCGCCAGTGCGGCCGCGGCCGGCTCGAGGCTCATCAGGATCGAGAAGACGGCCGGGCGGATCGAGCGGAGCGCGACCATCTCGAAGGAGTAGGGGACGACGGAGCTGAGCAGACCGACCGCGGCGCCGAGGCCGATGATCCGTGGGTCGAGCAGCGCCTCGCCCGAGACCAGCAACGCTCCCGGGGTGAGCAGGAGGGTCGCCACGATGCTCGCCACGGCGAGCCCGTCGAGGCCGGGCCAGCGGGTGCCGGTCCGGGCGCTCAGCAGGATGTAGGCCGCCCAGGCCGCGCCGGCCAGGAGCGCGAACGCCACGCCGGCGAGGGTGACGTCGCCGGGCTGGAGGCCGAGGGCCAGCACGCCGGCGGCCGCCAGCCCCACCCAGAGCAGGTCGCGCGGCCGGCGGGAGCCGAGGACGGCGAGGGTGAGCGGCCCGACGAACTCGATGGTGACCGCGATGCCGAGCGGGATCCGGGCGAAGGACTGGTAGATCGCCCAGTTCATGACGCCGAGGGTGACGCCGAAGCCGATGACGACCAGCCAGTCCTCGCGGCTGCGACCGCGGAGGGCGGGACGCGCCAGGAGTCCGAGGACGACGGCGCTGGTGACCAGGCGGAGCCAGACCATGCCGGTCGGGGGGACCTCGCCGAACAGCGTCTTCGCGACCGCGGCGCCGAGCTGGACCGACGCGATCCCGCCGAGCACGAGCCAGACGGGGGACAGCCGGCTCAGCGTTCCTCCTCGCGCAGTCGGTCGAGCACGTGACGGGTGATCTCGGCCTCGCTGTCGAAGTGGGCCAGGCCCCAGTCGGCGACCAGCGAGGGGTGGTGGAAGGGCTCGCCCGGGGCGTCGGCCCCCTCCAGGGAGGAGCGTACGTCGGCGAGGTCGGCGCGCGCGGAGGCGACCTCCCCGGCGTACTCCTCCAGCATCCGCTCGAGGGTCGCGTGGTCGGCCAGGTGGCCGACCATCAGCCGCAGCGCGACGGGGTGCTTGAAGACGGGGAAGCCGGCGGGGGTCTCGCGCATCCACTCCTCCAGCGCGGCTCGCCCCGCGTCGGTCAGCGACCAGCGGGTGCCGCGCCCCCGGCTGTCGGACGGGCCGTCGGGCGCGACGAGGCCGGCGTCGTGGAGGCGGCGGAGCTCGGTGTAGACCTGCGACATCGCGGGGGAGACCCAGTAGAAGCGCAGCGTGAAGTCGGCGCGCTGCTTGAGCTCGTAGCCCGTCATCCCGACGGCGTCCTCGCCGTCGAAGGAGAGCAGGCCGAGCAGCGCCCAGGAGGTGATCGGCAGGTCTTGACTCATCGCTCCCCGAGACTACTGTTCCTAGTAGGAACAACGGGAGGGGTTCACCTGATGGCTGGCACCGTGCTGATGGTCGGCACCAAGAAGGGGATGTGGCTCGGACGGTCCGACGAGGGCCGTACCGACTGGGAGTGGAGCGGCCCGCACTTCGAGATGCAGGGCGTCTACTCCGTGATGGTCGACAAGCGGGGCGGCTCGACGCGGCTGCTCGCCGGCTCGGCCTCGAGCTGGTTCGGCCCGCAGGTCTACCGCTCCGACGACCTCGGCCAGACCTGGGACGAGACCGCCAACGGCGCGATCCGCTTCCCCGAGGACACCGGCGCCTCGCTGGCGTCGGTCTGGCAGCTCCAGCCCGGCTCGGCCGCCGGCGACGACGGCGTCGTCTGGGCCGGCACCGAGCCCGGCGCCGTCTTCCGCTCCACCGACCGCGGCGAGACCTTCGAGCTCGTGCGCGGCCTCTGGGACCACCCCCACCGCACCGAGTGGAACGAGGGCTTCGGCGGCCAGGCCTTCCACACGCTGCTGCCCCACCCCACCGACCCCGACCGGGTGCTGGCGGCGATCTCCACCGGCGGCTGCTACGCCTCCACCGACGGCGGTGAGACCTGGGCGCCCTCCAACACCGGCATCAAGGCCGAGTTCATGCCCGGCGAGCGCTCCTTCCCCGAGTTCGGCCAGTGCGTCCACAAGGTCGCGCGCGACGCCGCCGACCCCGAGCGGCTCTACCTCCAGAACCACGGCGGGGTCTACCGCTCCGACGACGGCGGCGCCTCGTGGAACGACATCGCGCCCGGGCTGCCGACCGAGTTCGGGTTCGCCATGGTCGCCCACCCCCACCGCGCCGACACGGCGTACTCCTTCCCGATCAGCGGCGCCGGCGCCCGCTGGCCGGTCGACGGCAAGGCGCGGGTCGCGCGTACGGCGGACGCCGGCGCCAGCTGGGAGCTCCTCGGCGACGGCAGCCTCCCGGACGCCTACTACGCCGCGGTCATGCGCGACGCGATGTGCGCCGACGACCACGCCACCGCCGGGCTCTACGTCGGTGGCCGCAACGGCTCGGTCTTCTGCTCGCCCGACGAGGGCGAGACGTGGAACGAGATCCACCGCGACCTGCCCGACGTCCTGGTCGTCCGCGCCGCCGCGGTCTGACGGGGTCGGAGGTCTCGACACTCTCCCTCGCCGGGGGCTCGGTCGGCTCGACCACCTCCCGGACCGCGCGGCTCGGTCGGCTCGACCACCTCCCCAGCCAGGTGGTCGAGCAGCGAGCGCCAGCGAGCGGTTGTCGAGACCTCCGGTCGCGCGGAGACTTCACCTTCCTGTCACCCGGCCGACGCCACGGTCGGCTGGTGTGGCGCCATGACCTCTCTCGGGACCGACCGCCGTACCCTGCTCCGCGGCTCCGCCGCCCTCACCGCGTTCCTGCCGGCCAGCGTGCTGGTCGACGCGCGCCCCTCGGCCGCAGCGACCCCGCTGCGCCGGGACCCGTTCACGATCGGGGTCGCCAGCGGCGACCCCGCCCCTGACGGCTTCGTGATCTGGACCCGGCTCGCGCCCGACCCGCTGGCCGAGGACGGCCGGGGTGGGATGCCGGCCAAGGACGTCCAGGTCGGCTGGCAGGTCGCGACCGACGAGGCGTTCACCGACGTCGTGCGGGCCGGCTCGTCGCGGGCCGTGCCGGCGTGGGGCCACTCGGTGCACGTCGAGGTGACCGGCCTCGAGCCGGGACGCGAGTACTTCTACCGCTTCCGCCAGGGCGGCTGGAGGTCGCCGGCGGGCCGCGCGCTCACGACGCCGGCGTACGGCGCCGCGGTGACGTCGCTCGCCATGGCGTTCGTGTCCTGCGCGAACTGGCAGGCCGGCTGGTTCACCGCCTACCGCCACCTCGCCGACGAGCGTCCCGACGTGATCCTCCACCTCGGCGACTACCAGTACGAGGGGCCCGGCAACAGCTTCGACCGTGCCCACGTGGGTGGTGAGACGGTCACCCTCGCCGACTACCGGCGCCGCCACGCGCAGTACCGCACCGACCCGGACCTCCAGGCGGCCCACGCGGCCGCGCCGTGGCTGGCGGTGTGGGACGACCACGAGGTCGACAACAACTACGCCGACGAGGTGAGTGAGAAGCCGGCGGAGCAGGCGGGCTTCCCGGCGCGGCGCGCAGCGGCCTACCGGGCCTACTACGAGAACATGCCGTTGCGACGTGCCTCCGTGCCGAGCGGGCCCGACCTCCAGCTCTACCGGCGCGTGCCGTGGGGGAGCCTGGCGACCTTCCACATGCTCGACACCCGGCAGTACCGCGACGACCAGGCCTGCGGCGACGGCTACAAGAACTGCCCCGACGCCGCCGCGCCGGGCCGCAGCCTGCCCGGCTGGCAGCAGGAGCAGTGGCTGCTCGACGGCTTCCGTGACTCGACCGCGACCTGGGACCTGCTCGGCCAGCAGGTCTTCTTCGGCCGCCGCGACAACAACCCCGACCCGGCCGCGACCGTGGTGTCGATGGACGCGTGGGACGGCTACGCCGCGTCGCGCGACCGGGTCGTCGGCGGCATGGTCGAGCACGGGGTGCGCAACCCGGTCGTCCTCACCGGGGACGTCCACGCCCACTGGGCCTCCGAAGTCTTCCGTGACCAGGACGACCCCGACTCGGGCATCGTCGCCTCGGAGTTCGTCACCTCCTCGATCACCAGCGGCGGCGACGGCTACGACCAGGCGGACGGGCAGCACCCGTGGGCGGCGTGGAACCCGAACCTGCGGTTCTGGACCAACCTGCGCGGCTACGTCTCGACCACCATCACCCCGTCGGAGATGACCGTCGACTACCGCTGCGTGAACTACGTGACCTCGACCGGAGCGCCCGTCTTCACCCGCGCGCAGTACGTCCTCGAGGACGGGGCGCGAGGGATGCAGCAGACGTCCTCCGACCCGCTTATGGCGGTGCGCCGCCAGGCCCCGTCCGACGCGCGGATCATCGCGGACACCCTCCGCGAGGAGACCGGCGACGAGCAGGGCTGAGCGGGTCTAGATTGTCGGCCATGGCCGACTTCTCGATGTCCCGTGCGACGACGGTCGACGCTCCGCCCGAGCGCGTCCATGCGCTCGTCGACGACTTCCACGAGTGGCAGCGGTGGTCGCCGTGGGAGGGGCTCGACCCCGAGCTGCGGCGTACGTTCACCGGGCCCGAGAAGGGGGTCGGCTCCCACTACGCCTGGGCCGGCAACAAGAAGGCGGGGGAGGGGACGATGGAGATCACCTCCTCGACCCCGACCCACGTCGAGGTCGACCTGCGGTTCCTCAAGCCGTTCAAGGCGACCAACGTGACCCGCTTCGACCTCGCGCCGCTCGACTCCGGCACCCGCGTGACCTGGACGATGACCGGCGAGCGCAGTGCGGTCATGTCCCTGATGGGGAAGCTGTTCTTCGACAAGGCCATCGGCGCCGACTTCGAGAAGGGGCTGGCCTCGCTCAAGGCCGAGGCCGAACGCACCGCCTGACGGCGAGACGCGGCGTACGCCGGGAGGGGCGGGGCATAGGCTCGGCCCCATGTCTGAGGTGCCCGACCTGAAGCCCCGTTCGCGCGACGTCACCGACGGCCTCGAGAGGGCCGCGGCGCGGGGGATGCTCCGGGCAGTAGGCATGGGTGACGACGACTGGGAGAAGCCCCAGATCGGCGTGGCGTCGTCGTGGAACGAGATCACTCCCTGCAACCTCTCGCTCGACCGGCTCGCGAAGGCGGTCAAGAACGGTGTGCACGCGGCCGGCGGCTACCCGCTCGAGTTCGGCACCATCTCGGTCTCCGACGGCATCTCGATGGGCCACGAGGGCATGCACTTCTCGCTCGTCAGCCGCGAGGTCATCGCCGACTCGGTCGAGACCGTGATGATGGCCGAGCGCCTCGACGGCTCGGTCCTGCTCGCCGGCTGCGACAAGTCGCTGCCCGGGATGATGATGGCCGCTGCGCGACTCGACCTCAGCTCGGTCTTCCTCTACGCCGGCTCGATCATGCCCGGCCAGGTCGACGGCGAGGACGTCACGATCATCGACGCCTTCGAGGCCGTCGGCGCCTGCCTCGCCGGCAAGATCACGCGCGAGGAGGTCGACCGCGTCGAGCGCGCGATCTGCCCGGGCGAGGGTGCCTGCGGCGGCATGTACACCGCCAACACGATGGCCGCGGTCGCCGAGGCGATCGGGATGTCGCTGCCCGGCAGCGCCGCCCCGCCGGCCGTCGACCGCCGCCGCGACGGGTTCGCCCACCGGTCGGGCGAGGCGGTGGTCAACCTGCTCCGCAAGGGCATCACGGCCCGCCAGATCATGACCCGCGAGGCGTTCGAGAACGCGATCACGGTCGTGATGGCGCTCGGCGGCTCGACCAACGCCGTCCTCCACCTGCTGGCGATGGCGCGGGAGGCCGAGGTCCCGCTGACGATCGACGACTTCAACCGGGTCGGCGACAAGGTGCCCCACCTCGGCGACCTCAAGCCTTTCGGCAAGTATGTGATGTACGACGTCGACAAGGTCGGCGGCATCCCCGTCGTCATGCGGGCGCTGTTGGAGGAGGGCCTCCTCCACGGCGACACGCTCACGGTGACCGGCAAGACGATGCGCGAGAACCTCGACGACATCGCGCCGCCGCCGCTCGACGGCGACGTGATCCGGAAGTTCACCGAGCCGATCCACGCCACCGGCGGACTGACGATCCTCAAGGGCTCGCTCGCCCCGGAGGGTGCGGTCGTGAAGTCGGCCGGCTTCGACGAGTCGGTCTTCGAGGGCACCGCCCGCGTCTTCGACGGTGAGCGCAAGGCCATGGACGCTCTGGCCGCCGGCCAGATCGGTGCCGGCGACGTCGTGGTGATCCGCTACGAGGGACCCAAGGGCGGTCCCGGCATGCGGGAGATGCTCGCCATCACCGGCGCGATCAAGGGCGCGGGGCTCGGCAAGGACGTGCTGCTGCTGACCGACGGCCGCTTCTCGGGCGGGACGACCGGCCTCTGCGTGGGCCACGTCGCCCCGGAGGCGGTCGACGGCGGACCGATCGCGTTCGTCCGCGACGGCGACCCGATCCGGCTCGACGTCGCCGGCCGTACCCTCGACGTCCTCGTCGACGAGGCCGAGCTCGAGGCCCGCAAGGAGGGCTGGGAGCCGCTGCCCCCGAAGTACACCCGCGGCGTCCTCGGCAAGTACGCCAAGGTCGTGCAGTCCGCCGCGCACGGCGCCGTCTGCGGCTGAGGAGGCGGTAGTCCGGTTGATTTGTGTCCTTCTCGGGCTCGGAACCGACACAGATCAACCGGACTACCTCACTCGTGCAGGTGGTCCTGCCAGTCGGCGGGCACGCGGCCGACGGGGCCGGGGACGGACTGGCCGACGGGGCGCGACGTGGGCGGAGCCAGCGTCGGGACGATGACGCCGACCGAGCGCTCGTAGTCCCACGCCCAGTCCTCGCCCGGCTCGAAGCTCTGCACCACCGCGTGGCCGGTGCCCTGGAAGTGGGCGGTGGCGTGCTGGCCGGGGGAGGTGTCGCAGCAGCCGACGTGGCCGCAGAGGGCGCAGCGCCGCAGGTGCACCCACCAGCCGCCCGCCTCCTCGCACTCGAAGCACCCCGTGCCGCTGGGAGGCACAGCCGGGTCGACCTGGTCTCTGGAGGTTGCCATGTGAGGCAGTGTGGCGCACCGGTGGTCGTCTGCCAGAGTGGCGCCCGTGACCGCCGCCGACCTCGACGCCGCTGACCCCCTCGCCCACCACCGCGACCGGTTCGTGGGGGCGGAGACCGACCTCGTCTACTTCGACGGCAACAGCCTCGGTCGGCCGCTGAAGGTCACCGCCGAGCGGCTCGCCGAGTTCGTCACCGGGACGTGGGGCGGGCGGCTGATCCGCGGCTGGGACGAGGGCTGGTTCGACCTCCCGCTCACGCTCGGCGACACCCTCGGGCGCGTGGCCCTCGGCGCCGGCCCCGGACAGGTCACCTTCGGCGACTCGACGACCGTGCTGCTCTACAAGGCGATGCGCGCGGCCGTCGCCGCGCGTCCCGGGCGCACCGAGATCGTGCTCGACCGCGACAACTTCCCGACCGACCGTTACGTCGCGGCCGGGGTCGCCGAGGAGTGCGGGCTGACCCTGCGCTGGATCGACGTCGACCCCGCCGAGGGCGTCCGGCCCGAGCAGGTCGCCACCGTGGTCGGCGAGCAGACCGCGCTGGTGGTGCTCAGCCACGTCGCCTACCGCTCCGCGTGGATCGCCGACGCCCCGACGATCACCGCTCTCGCCCACGACGCCGGGGCCCTCGTGCTGTGGGACCTCTCCCACTCGGCCGGCTCGGTCGTCGTCGAGCTCGACGCCTGGCAGGCCGACCTCGCGGTCGGCTGCAGCTACAAGTACCTCAACGGTGGGCCCGGCGCGCCGGCCTTCCTCTACGCCGCGCAGCGCCACCTCACGACCCTCACCCAGCCCGTCCAGGGGTGGATCGGCGGCGCCGACCCGTTCCTCATGGGCCCGACCTACACCCCGGCCGACGGGGTCCGCCGGTTCCAGTCCGGGACCCCGCCGGTGCTCGCGCTCGGCCCCGTCCGGGACATGCTCGAGCTGGTCGAGGAGGTCGGCATCGAGGCGGTGCGGGAGAAGTCGGTCGGCCTGACCGAGCACGCGGTCCAGCTCGCCGACGAGCTCCTCGCCCAGCTCGGCGTCGAGGTCGCCAGCCCTCGCGACCCCGCGCTCCGCGGAGGCCACGTCACCCTGCGGCACCCGTCGATGAAGGCCGTGACCGAGCGGCTCTGGCAGCGCGACGTCATCCCCGACTACCGCGACCCCGGCGGGCTGCGGATCGGCCTCTCGCCCCTCTCCACGTCGTACGCCGAGGTCGAGCGTGGTCTGGTCGCCGTGCGCGAGGTGCTGGCGCAGCTGGGCTGACCGGGCGCACCATGGAGCATGCGCGCCCCAGGGGTCGCGCTCGTCGCGACGGCCCTGCTCACGGTCGGCTGCACGGGGGAGGGAGGATCCCCGGCGGCCGGTCCGTCCCCGAGCGCGACGACGGGTGGGACCCCGACCGCGTCCGCCCCGCCGGCCGTGGAGCTGCCGGACCCGCTCTCGCTGCGTCGCGTCGACGGCACGGACATCGACGCCGAGCCTTTCGCCGACTTCGCTGTCGCCGCCGGTGACGGGATGTGGGTCTCCGGCGTCGACCCGGGGGCGGTCCGGTACGACGGCCGCACAGGTCGGGTCACCGCGCGCATCCGCCTGGACGGCGCCGTGGAGCAGGCGCTCGAGCAGAGCGGCGGGAGAGTCTGGCTGCCGACCTCCACGCCGGAGCTGGTCGAGGCCGACGCCACCACCGGGGAAGTGCTCTCACGCGTGCGGCTGCCGGGCCGGCCGATCGGCGAAGGCGGCCTGGGCGCGGTCGGCGACGTCGCCTACGTGCTGGTCGCGAGCCGCGGCCCCACGATCGTGGTCGTGTCCGACGGCCGGGTGAGCGACCGGATCCCGGCGCCCCGGTCGGCCGTCGCGGTCCGCGCCGGGTACGGCGCACTGTGGGTGCCGACGGGTCGGGACACCGTCGAGCGCTACGACCTCGCGACGGGTGAGTGGAGCACCATCGAGAGCGGACCGGGTCCGCGATTCCTCGACGTGGGCCTCGGCGCGGTGTGGGTGATGGACCAGGGCGACGGGTCGGTGACCCGCATCGACGCCCGGACCGGCGAGCCGGAGGTGCTCGCGGCCTACTCCTACCCGATCCGCGGGGGCGACCTGACCACCGGCGCGGGTGCGGTCTGGCTGCGCACCGACGACTCGGTGCTGCGACTCACGCGCAGCGGCGAGGTGACTCACGTGCTCGAGCTGCCTCCCGGTAGCGGCAGCGTCGCCGCGACGGGGGATGCGGTGCTGATCACGAACCACGACCACGTCGTCGTCCACCGGGTCCCGCTGCCGTTGCCGCGCTGAGGTGCGGCAGGCTGGTGACATGGAGCTCCGCTTCCCCGCGCCCCTCCGACCGGGCGACACGATCGGCGTCACCTCCCCCTCGGCCGGGGTCGAGGGAGCCGGAGCACGGCGGATCGAGTTCTGCGTGTCGTGGCTGCGGGAGCGCGGCTACGAGGTCGTGGTGGGCGACTGCATGGACGGCAGCGGCCACGTCAGCGCCCCGCGCGAGCAGCGCGCCGCCGAGCTCACCGCGATGCTCACCGACCCCGCGATCCGGGCGGTCGTCCCGCCGTGGGGCGGCGTCACCGCCATCGACCTGGTCGACCTCCTCGACCACGACGCGATCGCGGCGGCCGAGCCGACCTGGGTCGTGGGCTACTCCGACTCCTCGACGTGGATGCTGCCGCTCCTGCTGCGCAGCGGCCTCGCCACCATCCACGGCGACAACCTCGCGGACACGCCGTACGCCGTGCCGCCGGGCCTGGCGCACTGGCTCGACCTGGCCACGGCGACGGGTCCGGTGACCCAGCGCTCCTCCGGAGTGGTGTCGAGCTGGTGGCGGTTCGAGGAGGACACCGAGGCGACGACGTGGCAGCCGGCAGGGCACGGTCGGTGGTCGGTGGTCGGCGGCGGTGGCGTCGACCTGACCGGCCGCCTCGTCGGCGGGTGCGTCGAGACGCTCGGCCCGCTGGCCGGCACGCCCTACGGCGACGTGCGGGCCTTCGGCGAGGAGCACGGTCCGCTCCTGGTCTACGTCGAGGCGGCCGAGGACGACGCCCCCACGATCTGCCGGCACCTCCACGGGCTGCGGCTCGCCGGCTGGTTCGACCACGCCGTGGGGATCCTCGTCGGACGCACGAGCGCCGCTGACGTCGACGGCTTCACCCAGCGCGACGCCGTCGTGGACGCACTCGGGATGCTCGACCTGCCGATCGTCCTCGACCTCGAGATCGGCCACGTCCCGCCCCACCTGCCGCTGGTCAACGGCGCGACCGCGCGCGTCGTCGTCGACGGGCAGCACCAGGAGATCACCCAGGAGTGGTCGTGACCCGGACCAACGAGCACGGCCAGCCGATCGGCGACGCGCTCGACTGGACGGCCCGGGAGGAGCCGTCACCGGTCACCCTCACCGGTCGGCACGTGGTGGTCGAGCCGGTGGCCGAGCGCCACGCCGTCGACCTCCACGCCGCGCTGTGCGGACCCGACGACGCGTCGCTGTGGACCTACCGGCCCGACGACGCGCCCGGTGACGAGTCCGCGATGCGGGCGCGCTGCCGGCAGTGGGCGGCCCAGCCGGGCTGGTGGACGTTCGCGCTGGTCCCGCGCGGCTCCGGACGCGCTGCCGGGCTCGCGAGCCTGCTGCGGGTCGACGCGGCCCAGGGCAGTGCCGAGGTCGGCGCGATCCTGTTCGGTCGCTCGCTCCAGCGCACCCCGGCCGCGACCGAGTCGATCGTCCTGCTGGCGGCCCACCTCTTCGACGACCTCGGCTACCGCCGTCTCGAGTGGAAGCTGGACAGCCTCAACGCGCCGTCCGCGGCCGCCGCACGACGGCTCGGGTTCACCTACGAGGGGCGCTTCCGCAAGGCCGTCGTCTACCAGGGCCGCTCGCGCGACACCGACTGGTTCGCGATGACCGACGACGACTGGCGCGCGCTGCGCCCGGCGTACGACGCGTGGCTCGACCCGGCGAACCTCGACGACGACGGCCGTCAGCGCAGCCGGCTCTCCGACCTGACCGCCTCAGCGCTACCGCGACCCTGAGAGGCTGGGCGGGTGCGCCGCCGGACCCGTGACCCCCAGCGGCCGCCGATCCCCGGCGAGATCCTCGTCCTGGTCGCGTCGGCGTTCGTCATCGCGATCGGCTACGGCCTCGTCTCGCCCGTCCTCCCCGCCTACGCCCGCAGCTTCGACGTCGGCGTCGCGGCGGCCTCGATGGTGGTCTCCGCCTTCGCCTTCTTCCGACTCGTCTTCGCGCCCGCCGGCGGGTGGCTCGCGACCCGGCTGGGGGAGCGACCGGTCTACCTGACCGGCCTGCTGATCGTCGCCGCGTCGTCGCTGGCGACGGCGTTCGCGCAGTCCTACACCCAGCTCCTCGTCGTCCGCGGCCTCGGCGGCATCGGCTCGACCATGTTCACGGTCTCGGCGATGGCGCTGCTGGTCCGGCTCGCGCCGCCGGAGATCCGCGGCCGGGTGTCCTCGGCCTACGCCAGCGCCTTCCTCGTCGGCGGCATGCTCGGCCCGGTCCTCGGCGGCCTGCTCGCCGGCTTCGGCCTCCGCCTGCCCTTCATCGTGTACGCCGCCGCGCTGGTCGTCGCCGCGACGGTGGTCGGGCTGCGGCTGACCGGTGCCCGGCTGCGCCCCGCAGGGACCGGACCGGCGCAACCCCCGATGCGGTTCCGGGAGGCGCTCGGCGACCGGACCTACCGCGCCAGCCTGGCCTCGGCCTTCGCCAACGGCTGGTGCAACTTCGGGGTCCGGGTCGCCGTGCTGCCGCAGCTGGCCGTGGCCCTCCACGACGACACCTGGGTGGCCGGCGTCGCCCTCGCCCTCGCGGCGCTCGGCACGGCGCTCACCCTGCAGGTCGCCGGCCGGGTGTCCGACACGGTCGGTCGGCGCCCGCTCGTGCTCGGCGGGCTCGTCGTGACGGCGGTCGGCCTCGGCCTGCTGGGCCAGAGCGGCTCGCTGGCCGTGCTGCTGGTGCTGTCGGTCGTCTCGGGCGTCGGGGCGGGCCTGGTCAACCCCGGTCAGCAGGCCGCCGTGGCCGACGTCATCGGCAACCAGCGCAGCGGTGGCACGGTCCTCAGCGGCTTCCAGATGGCCCAGGACGCCGGTGCGATCCTCGGGCCCGTCCTCGTCGGGCTGGTCGCCGACGCCGCCGGCTTCGGGTGGGCCTTCGCGCTGACCGGGGCCGTGGCCCTCGTGGCCGCGCTCCCGTGGCTCACCGCCCCCGAGACGCTGCACCGACCCGTGGCAGGGTGAAGCGCATGGAACAGCGCGTCTCGTTCATCACCCTGGCCGTGGCCGACCTCGGCGCCACCCGGCGCTTCTACGTCGACGGACTGGGCTGGGAGCCCGAGCTCGAGGCCGACGACGTGATCATGTTCCGCGTGGCCGACAAGGTCGTCCTCTCGCTGTGGGCCGAGTCGGGCTTCGAGCAGGAGGTCGGCCCGGTCCGGCGGGGGAGCGGCCTCGTCCCGATCACGCTCGCCCACAACCTTGCGACCCCGGACGAGGTGGACGCGGTCCTCGCCGACGCCCGGGCGGCCGGTGCCACCGAGGTGTCGGCCGGCGAGCAGCGCGAGTGGGGCGGCTACACCGGCTACTTCGCCGACCCCGACGGCTTCCGCTGGGAGGTCGCCTTCAACCCCGGCCCGATCGGCCGGACCGTCCTCTGACCATCCATTTGCTGGGATTCGCGTCCCATCATCTGGGACGGTTGGCAGGGTGGGCTGACGGCCCGACGAGCCGGGGCGTACTGTGACGGCATGCACGAGCTGCTTCTTGTACGCACCGGACGCGCCGACTGACCAGTCCATGAGCTGACCAGCCGCCGCGTCCACCCCTCGTTGCCTCCGCAACCGAGGGGTTTTTTTGTGGGGCTCCACCCCGGGGCGAGGCGGGACCAGACCGACACGAAGGACACACCACCCGATGAGCGAGATGACAGGCGCCCAGAGCCTGATCAGGTCTCTGGAAGCGGCCGGGACCGAGACGATCTTCGGCATCCCCGGCGGCGCCATCCTCCCGGCGTACGACCCGCTGATGGACAGCTCGATCCGCCACATCCTGGTCCGCCACGAGCAGGGAGCCGGCCACGCCGCCCAGGGCTACGCCGCCGCGACCGGTCGGGTCGGGGTCTGCATGGCCACCAGCGGGCCCGGCGCGACCAACCTGGTGACGCCGCTCGCCGACGCCCACATGGACTCGGTGCCGATGGTGGCCGTGACCGGGCAGGTCGCCGCCAACGCGATCGGCACCGACGCCTTCCAGGAAGCCGACATCCGCGGCATCACGATGCCGGTGACCAAGCACAACTTCCTGGTCACCGACCCCGCCGACATCCCGCGCACCGTGGCCGAGGCCTTCCACATCGCGAGCACCGGCCGCCCCGGCCCGGTCCTCGTCGACGTCGCCAAGTCCGCCCTCCAGGCGACCACCACCTTCGCGTGGCCCTCCGAGCTGCTGCTCCCGGGCTACCGGCCCGTGACCCGGCCCCACTCCAAGCAGATCCGCGAGGCGACACGGCTGCTGCTCGAGGCCCGGCGTCCGGTCCTCTACGTCGGCGGCGGCGTCATCCGCGCCGGTGCGAGCGCCGAGCTCGCGCGGCTCGCCGAGCTGACCGGCATCCCGGTCGTCACCACCCTCATGGCCCGCGGTGCCTTCCCCGACAGCCACCCGCAGCACCTCGGCATGCCCGGCATGCACGGCACCGTCGCCGCGGTCGCGGCGCTCCAGAAGAGCGACCTGATCGTCAGCCTCGGTGCCCGGTTCGACGACCGCGTGACCGGAAACCTCGACACGTTCGCCCCCGGCGCCCTCGTCGTCCACGCCGACATCGACCCCGCCGAGATCGGCAAGAACCGCCACGCCGACGTCCCGATCGTGGGCGACGCGAAGGAGGTCATCTCCGACCTCCTCGTCGCGCTGCAGACCGAGTCCGACGCCGGTCACACCGGCGACTACGAGGCGTGGGTCGAGTTCCTCGCCGGGGTGAAGAGGAAGTACGCCCTCGGCTACGACCAGCCCGCCGACGGGTCGCTCGCCCCGCAGTACGTCATCGAGCGACTCGGGGCGATCGCCGGCCCGGACGCGGTCTATGCCGCGGGTGTCGGACAGCACCAGATGTGGGCCGCCCAGTTCATCGGCTACGAGAAGCCGAACACCTGGATCAACTCGGGCGGGCTCGGCACCATGGGCTACGCCGTGCCGGCGGCCATGGGCGCCAAGGCCGGCCTGCCCGACACCACGGTGTGGGCGGTCGACGGCGACGGTTGCTTCCAGATGACCAACCAGGAGCTCGCGACCTGCGCGATCAACGACATCCCGATCAAGGTCGCGGTGATCAACAACGAGTCGCTCGGGATGGTGCGCCAGTGGCAGACGCTGTTCTACAGCGAGCGCTACTCCAACACCGACCTGCACAGCAAGCGGATCCCCGACTTCGTCAAGCTCGCCGAGGCCTACGGCTGCGTCGGGCTCGCGTGCGAGACACCGGGCGACGTCGACGCGACGATCCAGAAGGCGATGGAGATCGACGACGTCCCGGTCGTGGTCGACTTCCGCGTCCACCGCGACGCCATGGTGTGGCCGATGGTCGCCGCGGGTGCGAGCAACGACGACATCAAGTACGCCCGCGACCTGGCCCCCGACTTCGACGAGGACGACGTCTGAGATGACCACGCACACCCTGTCCGTCCTGGTGGAGAACAAGCCCGGCGTCCTGGCCCGGATCGCCGGCCTGTTCAGCCGCCGCGGCTTCAACATCCACTCCCTCGCGGTCGGGCCGACGGAGCACCCCGAGGTCTCGCGGATGACGATCGTGGTCAACGTCGAGGAGTCCCCGCTCGAGCAGGTCACGAAGCAGCTCAACAAGCTGGTCGAGGTGATCAAGGTCGTCGAGCTCGACACCGCCGCCTCGGTCAACCGCGAGCTGCTGCTGGTCAAGCTCCGGGCCGACGCCACGACCCGCGGACAGGTGCTCGACGCCGTCCAGCTCTTCAAGGCCCGCGTCGTCGACGTCGCCCCCGACTCGGTGACCGTCGAGATCATCGGCAACACCGACAAGCTGGCCGACTTCCTCAAGGTCGTGGAGCCCTTCGGGATCCGCGAGCTCGTCCAGTCCGGGATGGTCGCGATCGGTCGCGGCTCCCGGTCCATCTCCGAGCGCAGCCTGCGCCCGGTCCCGATCCCCGCCCCGCCGGCCGCTGCTCCGCAGCGCGCCGGGGCGTGACACCCAACAGAACCCGAAGAAGGAGAGCCACCAGTGGCTGAGATGTTCTACGACGACGACGCCGACCTCGCCCTGATCCAGGGCAAGAACGTCGCCGTGATCGGCTACGGCAGCCAGGGCCACGCCCACGCCCTCTCGCTGCGCGACTCCGGTGTCGACGTCCGCGTCGGCCTCCAGGAGGGCAGCCGGTCGCGCGCCAAGGCGGAGGCCGAGGGGCTGCGGGTGGTGACCCCGGCCGAGGCCGTCGAGGAGGCCGACCTCGTCGTGATCCTCGCGCCCGACCAGGTCCAGCGGAACCTCTACCGCGACGAGATCGAGCCCCACCTCGCCCCCGGCGACACCCTGGTCTTCGGTCACGGCTTCAACATCCGCTTCGGCTTCATCGAGCCGCCCGAGGGCGTCGACGTCTTCATGGTCGCCCCCAAGGGTCCCGGTCACCTCGTGCGTCGTGAGTACGTCGACGGTCGCGGCGTGCCCGTGCTCGTCGCCGTCGAGAAGGACGAGTCGGGCAAGGCCTGGGACGTCGCGCTGTCCTACGCGAAGGCGATCGGCGGCCTGCGCGCCGGCGGCATCAAGACCACCTTCGCCGAGGAGACCGAGACCGACCTCTTCGGTGAGCAGGCCGTCCTCTGCGGCGGCGCCTCCCAGCTGGTGATGTACGGCTTCGAGACCCTCATCGAGGCCGGCTACCAGCCCGAGGTGGCCTACTTCGAGTGCCTCCACGAGCTCAAGCTGATCGTCGACCTGATGTATGAAGGCGGCATCGCCAAGCAGCGCTGGTCCGTCTCCGACACCGCCGAGTACGGCGACTACGTCTCCGGCCCGCGGGTCATCACGCCCGACGTGAAGGCCAACATGCAGACGATCCTCGCCGAGATCAAGGACGGCACCTTCGCCAACCGCTTCATCGCCGACCAGGACAACGGCGGCACGGAGTTCGCCGAGCTCCGCGCGAAGGGCGAGCAGCACCCGATCGAGAAGACCGGCCGCGAGCTCCGCAAGCTCATGGCGTGGGTGAAGTCCCACGACTCCGACTACGTCGAGGGCACCGCCACCCGCTGACACTTCGCACCGATAGTCCCTAACGAAACCGTCGAGGACGCCGTCCGTTCGGAACGGTTTCGTTGGGGACTATCCGATTTCCGAGAGGTTCCACCATGGCGCGCTACACCCACGGGCACGCGGAGAGCGTGCTGCGCTCCCACCGGCGGCGTACGGCGGAGGACTCGTGCGGCTACCTGCTGCCCCACCTGCGCCCCGGCGACCGGCTGCTCGACGTCGGGTCCGGACCGGGCACCATCACCGCCGACCTCGCGGGGCTGGTGGGGGAGGTGGTCGCCCTCGAGGCGACCGAGGAGGCGGCCGCGCTGACCGCGGCCGAGCTCGACCGGCGGGGCGTCACCAACGCGACCACGGTCGTCGGCGACGTCCACGCGCTCGACCTCCAGGACGACGGGTTCGACGTCGTCCACGCCCACCAGGTCCTCCAGCACGTCGCCGACCCGGTCGGCGCGCTGCGGGAGATGGCCCGGGTCTCGCGACGGGTGGTCGCCGCCCGCGACAGCGACTACCAGTCCTTCGCCTGGCACCCCGACCTGCCCGTCCTCGACCGCTGGCTCGCGCTCTACGACGCCGCGGCCCGTGCCAACGGCGGTGAGCCCCAGGCCGGCCGCCGGTTGCTGGCGTGGGCGCACGCCGCAGGGCTCGACGACGTCACCCCGTCGTCGTCGACGTGGTGCTTCGCGACGCCGGGGGACCGGGAGTGGTGGGGTGGCATGTGGGCCGACCGGATCCTGACCTCGGCCCTGTCCGACCAGCTGCTGGACCAGCGGATGGCGACCGCTGCGGAGCTGGAGCAGATCGCCGACGGGTGGCGGGCGTGGGCCGCCGACCCGGACGGCTGGATCTCGCTCCACCACGGAGAGGTGCTGGCCCGGGTCGACCGGTGACCGGTCGACCCGGGCCCTGCGGCACGGACCCCCACCCGTGCCGCGTGGCGCGCCCTCCCCCCGGTGGGCGCGGCCGGCCCGGGAGATCCCTCGGCCCGGGCGGCTCGTGGGTCAGGAGCGGTCCGGGACGCGGGCTGATACCTCCCGCCGCGAGAAATCACTAGAGTGACCGGCGGGGCGGCGGCACACCGGGTGCCGTCGGGGAGGTATCAGGGCTGTGGGCTGCTGCCTCCTCCCCGCATGACCGTGGTACTCGAGGACCGCATGGCCGTTCATGAGCCTGCTGCAGCGCCGCCGACGACGGGGGCGCCTTCGTCGCGCGCGACGTGGGACCAGGCGGCTGCGCTGTGCCGCCGCTGGCTCGACGGCGACGACGTTGCGCTCGACGGCCTCGTGCGGCTGATGACCCCCGTGCTCTGGCACGTCGGACGGGCCTGCTCGCTGTCGGAGCAGGAGGCGGAGGACGTCGTCCAGACCACCTGGGCGGCCTTCGTCCGCTCCGGTGACCGGCTGCGCGACCCGCAGGCCGTCGGGGGTTGGCTCACGACGACGGCCCGTCGCGAGGCGTGGCGGGTCTCGCGGGCCGGTGGCCGGGCGTCACTGACCGAGGACGACGTCCTCGACCGGGTGGCCCCGCCGCAGGCGTCCGCGGAGAGCGAGGCCGTGGCGCACGACGAGGACGACCGGCTCTGGGGAGCCGTGCGGGCCCTCGACCAGCGCTGCCAGACCCTGCTGCGCATCGTCGCCTTCGCCGACCGACCCGACTACGCCGGCATCGCCGCCGACCTCGGGATGCCGGTCGGCAGCATCGGCCCGACCCGGATGCGGTGCCTGCGCAAGCTGCGCGCACTGCTGGACGAGAGGAGCGAGCGATGAGCGCCGACGTCCCCGAGCGCGACCCCCTGCTCGACGAGCTGGCGGCCGCCTTCGAGCTCCACGACCCCGCGCCCGACGGGCTCGCGGAGCGGGCCCTGCAGTCCGTCCACGCCGCCCTCGAGGCCGACGACCTCGACCTGGAGCTCGAGCTGCTCGTCCTCCTCGACCGCAGCACCGAGCTGGCCGGCACCCGCGCCGGCGCGGGCCCGGTGACCCTGCAGTTCGCGGCCGACGAGCTCCAGCTCCTGCTCCGCGTGACCCCGGTCGATGCCGGCCGCTGCCGCGTCGACGCCTGGCTGACGCCCGAGGAGGGCTGGTCGGTCACCGCGGTGCAGGGCCGGCGGCACACGCCCGCCGTCGTCGCCGCTCCCGGCCGCTTCGAGTTCCCCGACCTCGCCCGCGGGGCCACCCGGCTGGTGGTCACGGCCACGGGGACCGATGTACGACTCCTGGGCACCAGCCCGTTCGACCTCTGAGGGAGGCTCCATGCGTCCGATCGACCCCGCGCGGGACCGGCACGAGCTCGTCGTCGAGCGTGAGCCGCTGCTGCCCCCGCCCGACGCCCTACGAGGCACCGGCGGCCGCGCCCTCGACCCCGAGTCGGCGGTCAGCCTTCCCGACCGCGGCGAGGGCAACGGCCCTGTCGACCCTCGCCCCACCGTCTACGTCGCCAACCGGCTGCTGGTCAACGTCGAGGCCGCGCAACGCGTCGTACGTACCGACGATGGGACCGAGCTCCCGCTGGTCGAGTGGCTCGACCGGGAGGTGGCGCGCAGCTTCGGCTGGACGCTTGTCTTCGACGGCGGCTACCCGCTGCGCCAGACGTCCCGCGACGGACAGGTCGTGGGGCTCACCCGCTACGAGATCGTCGTCCGGACCACGGAAGGCCAGGGGCCGGCCGAGCGCGACCAGCCCCTCGTGCCCAAGCAGGAGGCGCCGCTGCTGCTCACCCCCGATGCGTGGCGACTGCTCCAGCAGGCCCGGCTGCTCCGCGGCAACCAGACGCTCGCCGGCGTGGCCCTCGACCACCTGCTGACCGGGATGGTCGGGCTGTCCGCATCCCCGTTCCACTCCTCCAACCCGTTCCACTCGTCGAACCCCTTCCACTCCTCGAACCCGGTGGCGGGTTACACGAGCGTCGACGGTGGTCGTACGCCGGTGGCGTGGACCGGCAGCGCGCCGGCCCGGCGCGAGGACAGCGAGGTGAAGGGCCGACGGCCGGCCGTCGGGATCCTCGACACCGGCTGCGGGAGCCACCCCTGGCTCGACGCCGTCGTCACCCGCGACGTGCCGCTGGACGACGACACGATCGGCCACGCGTCCGTCGTGGACCCGCCGCGGCCCGAGATCGGCGGCGACTGGGTCGGGCCGCTCGACGGCGTCCTCGACGCCCTGTCGGGACACGGCACCTTCATCGCCGGACTCATCCACCAGGCCTGTCCCGACGCCGACCTCTACACCTGGCGGATCGTGCCCTCGGAGGGGCCGATCGTGGAGAGTGACCTGGTGCTCGCGCTCACCGGCATCGCCGAGCTCGTCCGCCGTGACGGTGCGGGCGAGGAGGGTGGGCTGCGGCTCGACGTGCTCAACCTCTCGATGGGCTACTACCACGAGACGCCCGACGACGATGCCCTCTTCGACTCCACGATGCTCGACCTGCTGCGCATCCTCGGCGAGAACGGCTGCGCCGTGGTGGCCTCCGCCGGCAACGACGGGATCGCACGCCCGCAGTTCCCGGCGGCCTTCGCCCCGTGGACCAACGGCGCCACCGGCCCGGTCCTCGATGACCCCGCACGCGTGCCGGTCACCTCCGTAGGAGCCCTCAACCCCAACCTCGACTCCGTCGCGCTCTTCAGCAACACCGGCGACTGGGTGACCTGCTACGCCCCCGGCGCGGCGGTGGTCAGCACGATGCCGCCGTTCCAGGGCGGGCTCGAACCGAGCGCCCGGACCACGGCTTACGGCTGGGACCGAGAGGCGATCGACCCGGACAACTACGGCCGGCGGGGCGAGGACTACCGCGTGGGTGGCTTCGCCACCTGGAGCGGGACGTCGTTCGCCGGTCCGGTGCAGGCCGGACGCATCGCCCAGCAGCTGGTCGACCGGCTGCCGGAGCCCGGCCCGTCCGGTCGCTCGAGCCTGGTCGACCTGCTCCGGGACGCGCGCACGCAGGCGATGCCACCGGGGGCGCCGGGGGCCTGAGTGCTGGACGCCGAGGAGCTGAGCCGTCGCGGTCGCGCCGCGAGCACGGCGGGGCGGCACGCCGAGGCCGTCTCGTTGCTGACGCGCGCGGTCGAGCGGGCCGCGGACGATCGTCAACGGGCAACGGCGCTCCAGTCGCTCGCCCACGCGACGGCCGAGCGGGGTTCACCCGACGACGGCATCGCGCTGTGCCGCGAGGCACTCAAGCTCAAGGGCCTCGACGCCACCGTGCTCGGCACCGTCCACTCCCAGCTCGGGCTGCTGCTGATGCGGCGCGGCGAGGTCGAGGCCGCGCTCGCGGAGATGGCCACGGCGCTGCCGCTGGTCGCCGACCAGCCCGACCTCCGGGGCCGGCTTCACCTCAACCGCGGCAACATCCACCTCCAGCGGCGTGACGCCGACCGGGCCGCCGCCGACTTCGAGGATGCCCGGACCCGGACCCAGGACGCGGTCGACCGGGCGATGGCGACCCACAACCTGGGCTACGTCGAGCTGATGCGGGGCGAGCTGGTGGGCGCCCTGCGCCTGATGGACGAGGCGGCCCCGGTCCTGGCCCCGTTGTCCCCGGTCTCGGAGGCCGTCGTCGAGGTCGACCGGGCGGAGGTGATGATCGCCGCCGGGATGCCGCGGGCCGCTGCGGACGCGCTCGACCGCGCCGTGCGCACCTACGCGAGCCGGCGCCTGCGCCAGTTCCAGGGCGAGGCGCTCGTCGTGCGGGCCCGGGCGCTGCTGCTGGTCGACCCGAACGCCGCCCGGGCCGACGCACGCCGGGCCGCCCGGGTCTTCGAGGCGCGCGGCAGCACCACCTGGGCGCTGCGGGCCGAGGCGCTCGCTCTCTGCGCCGACGTACGCCGCCACGTCGGTCGACCGCTCCGGGCGACCTCCTGGTGGGAGCGGACCCTCGTCGCGGGGAAGGACCTCGCCGATCGCCTGGCCGCACGGGAGATGCCCGAGCGCACCGAGGTGCTGCTCCACCTCGCGCTGGCGTCCGAGCAGGTGACCGGAGCCGTCCCCGTGCCCGCGCCCCGCGCGCCGCGCCGCGGTGAGGAACCCGTGGGCGTCCGGCTGCTCCGGCAGGAGGTCCGGGCGCGTGCGGCCTGGCGTGCCGGCCGCCGCGCTGCGTCCTTCGGCCTCGTGCGCGACGGGCTGGCCGACCTGCACGCCTGGCAGTCGTCCTACGGCAGCCTCGACCTCCAGTCCTCCCTGGTCGGGCACGGTCAAGCGCTGGCCAGGGTCGGGCTGCGGCAGGCCGTGGCCGACGGGCGACCCGACGTCGTGCACGAGTGGTCGGAGCGGGCGCGCGCCCTGGTGGCGCGGGTGCCTCCGGTCAGGCTGCCGGCGGACCCGGACGCCGCCGCGCGGATCGCCGCGTTGCGCACCCTCCCGGCTGACGCGACGGACGACGCCGCCCGGCTGCGCGACCGGGTGCGCGAGGACTCCTGGTACCGCCCGGGTGCGGGCACGGTCCTCGAGCCGCTGCCGCTCGACCGTGTGAGGGAAGCACTGGGCGACGCCACGCTCGTGAGCTACCTGCTCGCCGACCGGGTGCTGCACGCGCTGGTGGTCGGACCGGACCGGGTGGTCCTCCGCCGGGTGGGCCCGGTCGCGGCGGTCGACGCGGCGCTGCCGGGCCTCGCGGCGGACCTGGACCTGGCGGCCACCACCGGGCTCCCCGACGCACTCGCTGCGGGCGTCCGCGCCGGGCTCACGGCCCGGCTCGCGGCCCTGCAGGAGCACCTGCTCCGACCCGTCGCCGGCGACCTGGGGGAGGGACGGCTCGTGGTCGTGCCCTGCGGTCGGCTGGCCGCCGTCCCGTGGTCGATGCTGCCGGCCCTCGTCGGCCGGCCGGTCACGGTCGCCCGCTCCGCCTCGATGTGGGCCGCGGCGGCGCCGCCGGACGCGGTCGCCCGGGTCGGCCTCGTCGCGGGCCCCGGCGTACCCCGGGCGGAGGAGGAGGCCACCGCCTGCGCCGCCGCGTGGGTCGGCCGCGCGAGGGTGCTGGGAGGGCCTACGGCGACGGCCGCCGCGGTCTCGTCCCTGACGTCCGACGTCGACCTCCTCCACGTCGCGGCCCACGGCCACCACGCCGACGAGCAGCCGCTCTTCTCGGGTCTCGAGCTGGTCGACGGACCCTGGTTCGGCTACGACGTCGAGCTGCTGCCCCGGTTGCCGTCGCTGGTGGTGCTCTCGGCCTGCGAGCTCGGGCGCTCGACCGTCCGCGCTTCGGAGGAGCTGGTCGGCATGACCGCCGCCTGGCTCCACGCCGGCGTCCGCTGCGTGGTCGCCTCCCAGGCGGCGCTCTCCGACGACCTCGCGGCCACCGTCCTGCCAGGCCTCCACGCGGGTCTCGCCGCGGGTCGGGCACCCGCCGACGTCCTCGCCGACCTCGCGCCCGCCGACGGCCTTCCCCTCACCTGCTTCGGCGCCGGCTGGTGATGCGCAGCGTCATACGGTCCGGTCGCCATGGCGACCGGACCGTATGACGTCAGAGGCCTACTTCACCTCGGAGCGGTGGAGCATCACCAGGCCGACCGCGAGGGGGAGGGCCAGCCAGGGGAGGGCGGAGACGCCCAGCTGGGCCCAGTTCTCCGCGTCGGGGACCCGGTCGTAGAGCATCGTCTGGTTGTACTGGAAGTCGACCCACGGCTGCAGGTCGCGGAACCAGTCCTGGAAGGCCGCGAGCATCCCGAAGGCGGTCGGCAGCAGCAGGGAGTAGACGAAGTAGCCGACGATCGCCGCGGCCGAGCTGCGCAGCACGACCCCGAGGGTGAAGCCGACGACCATGCCCAGCACGGTGGCGAGCACGATGCTGGAGAACTCCGCGACGGAGACGTCCCACGTCGTCGGGGCGCCGCTGATGGCGGTGCCGACGATGTTGCCGAGCGCGCCGATGCCGAGGGCGAGGAGCATCGACACCACGCCGATCCCGATCGCACCGACGGCCTTCGCCGCGATCACGCGGCCCCGGCTCGGGACGAGGGTGAAGGTGGTGAGCCCGCTGCGCTGGCTCCACTCACTCGTGACCGAGAGGATCGCGACCATCGGCAGCACCACGGCCATCGGGAAGCCGATGGCGGCGGCGAAGTTGCCGTAGGTCTGGGCCTCCTCGGGCGCGAAGGCGATCGTCGCGCCGGTGGCGAGGAGGGCGAGGATGCCGATGCTCATCACGAGCCAGAAGCCCGAGCGGGTGTCGAACATCTTGCGCAGCTCCACGGCGAGCACCCGGGTCGCGGGGATCGGGGCGTGGGCCTGTCGTTCCCGTCGTACGACGGGAGCCGGGGAGGTGGCGGTCAGGGTGCTCATGCTGCTGCTCCTTCGTGGATGCGGTCGCGCTGGGACTCCGCGGTGAGCTGGAGGAACATCTCCTCCAGGCCGGCCCCGTCCGCGGCGCGGAGCTCGGTGAGCGGAACGCCGGCGGCGTGCGCGACACGGCCGACCTCCGCGGCCTCGGCGTCGGCGTGCAGGGCGCCGCTGCCCGAGACCTTGCTGGTGATGCCGGCTCCGGAGAGGGCGCTGGCGAGGGCGCGGGTGTCGGCGGCCGCGCACACGGTGCCGGCCCCGGCGAGGAGCTCGGCCTTCGTGCCCTGGGCGACGATCCGGCCGTTGCCGATCACGACCAGGTCGTCGGCGACGACCTCGATCTCGTGGAGGAGGTGGCTGGAGAGCAGCACGGTGCCGCCCTGGTCGGCGTACTCGCGCAGCAGGTCGCGCATCCACCGGATGCCGGCCGGGTCGAGGCCGTTGGCGGGCTCGTCGAGGATCAGCACGTCGGGGTCGCCGAGCAGTGCGGTGGCGATGCCGAGCCGCTGCCGCATGCCGAGCGAGTAGCCGCGGACGCGGCGGTCGGCCTCCTTGCCGGTCAGCGAGACGCGGGCGAGCATCTCCTCGACCCGCTCGGAGCGCAGGCCCATGGTGCGGGCGGCGACGGTGAGGATCTCGCGCCCGGTGCGGCCGGCGTGCTGCGCGGAGGCGTCGAGCAGGACGCCCACCTCGCGGCCCGGGTTGGGCAGGTCGGCGTAGCGGCCGCCGAGGACCTCGGCGGAGCCGGAGGTGGGCGGGGTGAGGCCGACCAGGATCCGCATCGTCGTCGACTTCCCGGCCCCGTTGGGTCCGAGGAAGCCGGTGACGCGGCCCGGCCGGGCGGTGAAGGAGACGTCGTCGACGGCGGTGACGCCGCGATAGCTCTTGGTCAGGTGGTCAGCGGTGATCATGCCGAGAAGCCTCGCGGCACACGGGCACACCTGACATCGGGGAGCGACCCTGACCCGACCCCGGAGGTGACCCCGAGGTCCCCCGACGGCAGGCCCTCCTCTGGGAGCATCGGGGCATGAGCACCCTGGAGGAGACCCGGCGCCTCGGCGTGGAGACGACCGGCATCGAGATCGTCGAGGAGTCGGAGCGCACCGCGCGCCCGGCCGACCTCTTCTGGCCGTGGTTCGCGGCCAACGTCAGCGTCTTCGGGATGAGCTATGCCGGCTTCATCCTCTACTTCGGCATCTCCTTCTGGCAGGGCGTGCTCGTCGCGCTCGTGGGGATCGTCGTGTCCTTCGCGCTCTGCGGGGTGATCGCGATCGCCGGCAAGCGGGGGTCGGCGCCGACGATGGTCCTGAGCCGGGCCGCCTTCGGCGTCACCGGCCAGAAGGTGCCCGGCGTCATCTCGTGGCTGGTCTCGATCGGGTGGGAGACCTTCCTCGCGATCCTCGCCGTCCTCGCCACGACGACGGTCTTCACCCGCCTCGGGTGGGCCGCCGGCACCGGGACCCAGGTCGTCGCGACGGTCCTGGTCGCCGCACTGATCGTCGCCGCCAGCGTCGCGGGCTACCACGTCATCATGACGCTCCAGTCGTGGCTGACCTGGATCACGGGGGCGGTGACGCTGGTCTACGTCGTCCTCACCGTCGACGAGATCTCGTGGGACGCGGTGACGGCAGTGCCCTCCGGCTCGAGCCAGGCCGTGATCGGCGCGCTGGTCATGGTGATGACCGGTTTCGGCCTCGGCTGGATCAACATCGCCGCCGACTGGTCGCGCTACCAGTCGCGCGACGCCTCGGGTGGCGCCATCGTCGGATGGAACACCTTCGGCGGTGCGATCGCGCCCTGCCTCCTCGTGGTCTTCGGCCTCGCGCTGGCCAGCTCCTCCCCGGAGCTCCTCGACGGCATCGCCGCCGACCCGATCGGCACCCTCTCGACGCTGCTGCCCGACTGGTTCCTGGTGCCCTTCCTGCTCGCCGCGATCCTCGCCCTGGTCAGCGGCGCCGTGCTCGGCATCTACTCCTCGGGGCTCACCCTGCTCTCGCTCGGTGTCCGGATCCCGCGGCCGGCCGCAGCGTTCGTCGACGGTGTGATCCTCACGCTCGGCACCATCTACGTCGTCTTCTTCGCCGAGGACTTCCTCGGGCCCTTCCAGAGCTTCCTGATCACGCTCGGCGTGCCGCTCGCGGCGTGGGCCGGCATCATGATCGCCGACATCGCCAGCCGTCGCCGCGACTACGACGAGCCGGCGCTCTTCGACGCCCGGGGCCGCTACGGCGCCGCCGACGTCGTCTCGCTGGGCACCCTCGCCGCCGCGTCGCTGGTGGGGTGGGGCCTGGTCGTCAACACGTTCTCCGACGCCGCCTCCTGGAACAACTGGCAGGGCTACCTGCTCGGCCCCCTCGGCCTCGGCGGCCGCGACGGCGCGTGGGCCTTCGCCAACCTCGGCGTCCTCGCCGCCCTCGTCATCGGCTTCGTCGTCACCTTCCTCGCCCGTCGCGGCACGATCCTCCGCCAGGAGTCCGGCACCGTCGCCTGACCAGACGTCAGCCTCGGGGGCGCTCGCCCAGGGCCGACTTCTCGGCGACGTCGTCGACCCGGCGGGCCCGGGTGGCGGGCTGCTTGGCCAGCACGATCCAGGCCAGCGCCTGCTTGCGCACCGACGGCGGGAAGGCGTCCCAGTGCCCGCGGGCGTCGGGGCGCGCGTCCAGCGCGGCCGCGAGGTCGTCGGGCACGACGAGGTCCTCGACGTCGTCCATCAGGGTCCACATGCCGCTCTCCTGCGCCGACGCCACCGCTGCGGCGCCGGCGGGCTCCATCAGGCCGGCGTTCTCGAGGTCGGCGACGCGGCGCTTGTTGTTGCGGGTCCACACGCTGCCGGGCCGGCGCGCGGCGTACCACATCATCGAGCGGTGCTCGTCCACGCCGCGTTGCGTGGAGTCGACCCACCCCCACCGCAGTGCCTCCCGGACCGCCGCCTCGTAGTCGAAGGCGGGGGAGGACGAGGCCTTGCGGGTCACCAGCCACACGCCCGGGGTGTCGGCGTGGTGCTCGCGCAGCCACGCCGACCACGCGGCCAGGTCGTCGGGCTCGAAGCGCTCTGCGTCGTCCATCACACCCATGTCCCCATGGTGCCCGGAACAGGCGACCGCCCCGCGCTGTTGGGCCGGGCATGCAGATCGAGATCTGGTCCGACGTCGTGTGCCCGTGGTGCTACATCGGGAAGCGTCGGCTCGAGCGCGCGCTGGCCGAGTTCCCCCACGCCGATCAGGTCGAGGTGACCTGGCGCTCCTACCAGCTCGACCCCGGCGCCCCGACCGAGCCGACGGAGGGCACAGCGGTGATGCTCGGCCGCAAGTACGGCCAGTCGCCTGCCGGTGTCCAGCAGATGCAGGACCGGGTCGAGGCCCAGGCGGCCGAGGAGGGGCTCGTCTACCGGTTGTCGGAGACGCTGCACCTCAACACCGTCGACGCCCACCGGCTGATCCACCTCGCCCATGAGCAAGGCGGCAACCGGCTCCAGGGCCAGGTGAAGGAGGCGCTGCTCGCGGCGTACTTCACCGAAGCCCGGAACGTCGCCGACCGCGCCGTGCTGCGGGACGTGGCGATCGCCGCCGGGCTCGACGCGACACGCGTCGACGAGGTGCTCGGGGGAACCGAGTTCACCGCCGAGGTACACGCCGACATCGAGCAGGCCCAGGCGTTCGGGGCGACCGGCGTCCCGTTCTTCGTCGTCGACCGGAAGTACGGCGTCTCCGGGGCCCAGCCGGTCGAGGTGTTCGCCCAGGTGCTCGACCAGGCGTGGGCCGAGGCCCACCCGCAGCTCCAGGTCGTGCCGGGCGCTGCGGACGCCGATGCCTGCGGCCCCGACGGCTGTGCCGTCTGACGAACCACGATCTGACCCGGTGACGGTCGTCGGTTACGCTGATTGGGCACAGCGTCGTGCGACCTCAGACCCCCTTGATCGAGACCCTTCGAGGACCCCGCTGTGACAACTGACAAGCCTGTCGTGCTCATCGCCGAGGAGCTCAGCCCCGCGACCGTCGAGGCGCTGGGACCGGACTTCGAGATCCGCCACGCCAACGGCGCCGACCGTGCCGAGCTGATCCCTGCGATCGCCGACGTCGACGCGATCCTGGTGCGCTCGGCGACCAAGGTCGACGCGGAGGCGTTGGCCGCCGCGCAGCGGTTGAAGGTGATCGCCCGCGCGGGCGTCGGGCTCGACAACGTCGACGTCAAGGCGGCGACCCAGTCCGGCGTCATGGTCGTCAACGCGCCGACCTCCAACATCGTCAGCGCCGCCGAGCTCGCCGTCGCGCTCATGCTCGCCGCCGCCCGCCACGTGAGCCCGGCCCACGCCGCCCTCAAGAACGGCGAGTGGAAGCGGTCGAAGTACACCGGCATCGAGCTCTACGAGAAGACCGTCGGCATCGTCGGCCTCGGCCGGATCGGCGTGCTCGTCGCCCAGCGCCTCAGCGCCTTCGGCATGAACGTCATCGCCTACGACCCCTACGTCCAGGCCGGTCGCGCCGCCCAGATGGGGGTGCGCCTCGTCGATCTCGACACGCTGCTGGACGAGGCCGACTTCATGAGCGTCCACCTGCCGAAGACCCCCGAGACGGTCGGCCTGATCGGCGCCGACGAGCTCGCCAAGGCGCGCCCCCACCTCGTCCTGGTCAACGCTGCGCGCGGCGGCATCGTCGACGAGGCCGCCCTCTACGACGCCCTCAAGACCGGCCGGATCGCCGGCGCCGGCCTCGACGTCTTCGCCAGCGAGCCGTGCACCGACAGCCCGCTCTTCGAGCTCGAGAACGTCGTCGCGACGCCCCACCTGGGTGCGTCCACCGACGAGGCGCAGGAGAAGGCCGGCATCGCGGTCGCGAAGTCGGTGCGGCTCGCCCTGTCGGGTGAGCTCGTGCCCGACGCCGTCAACGTCCAGGGCGGCGTGATCGCCGAGGACGTCCGTCCCGGCCTCCCGCTCACCGAGAAGCTGGGCCGGATCTTCACCGGCCTCGCCGGCGAGGTCGCCCAGCAGCTCGACGTCGAGGTGCGCGGCGAGATCACCGAGTACGACGTCAAGGTGCTCGAGCTGGCTGCCCTCAAGGGCGTCTTCTCCGACGTCGTGGAGGACGCCGTCTCCTACGTCAACGCTCCGCTGCTCGCGGCCGAGCGCGGCACCGCCGTCCGGCTCGTGACCGAGGGCGAGAGCCCCGACCACCGCAACCTGATCACGCTGCGCGGCACCCTCGCCGACGGCTCGCAGGTCTCGGTCAGCGGCACGCTCGTCGGCATCGCCCAGAAGGAGCGGCTGGTCGAGGTCAACGGCTTCGACGTCGACCTCGAGCCGACCGACCACCTCGCCTTCTTCACCTACGAGGACCGGCCCGGCATGGTCGGCACCCTTGGCGGCATCCTCGGCGACGCCGCCGTCAACATCGCGGGCATGCAGGTGTCGCGGTCGGCCCGTGGCGGTGCCGCCCTGGTGGCGCTGTCGGTCGACTCCGCCATCCCGGCCGACACCCTCACCGAGATCCAGGGCGCCATCGACGCCACCGCAGTGCGTCACGTCAACCTGGTCTGAGTGAGCCTCACCGACCTCGGCCCGGTCGCCCAGCTGCGTGCGGGGCGGCTGGGCCGTCGGTTGACCCAGCTCTACGCCGGCCTGGTGCTCTACGGCGTCTCGCTGGCGCTGATGGTGCGTGGCGAGCTCGGCCTCGCGCCCTGGGACGTCCTCCACTCCGGCTTCATCCGGCACGTGCCGATCACCCTCGGTCAGGCGGTCGTGCTGTTCAGCTTCCTGGTGCTCCTGCTCTGGATCCCGCTGCGCGAGACCCCCGGGCTCGGCACGATCTCCAACGCCGTCGTCGTGGGCCTCGCCGCCGACGCGACGCTCGCGCTGCTCGACGCCCCCGAGGCCTGGGCGTGGCGGATCCTGCTCATGGTCTGCGGCGTCGTCCTCAACGGCCTGGCGACGGCGATGTACATCGGGGCCCAGTTCGGGCGGGGGCCGCGTGACGGGCTGATGACCGGGTTGGCCCGGCGCACGGGCGGCTCGCTGCGTCTGATCCGCACCGGGCTGGAGGTCGGCGTCGTCGTGGTCGGACTCCTGCTGGGTGGCGCCCTCGGGGTGGGGACCGTCCTCTACGCCGTCGCGATCGGTCCGTTGACCCAGCTGATGCTCCCCGGCTGGACCGTTCCGGTGACGCCGCCGCCGGCGCGACGGGGGACAGGCCGGCCCTGACGCGGACCTGTCCGCTATCCGTGATCCAGGTCACGGTGTGGTAACGATGCGGATTTCTCCTACGGAACATCTACCGCGAAACGGGGTACCGGACGTAGGTATGTCCTGCCCCGGCCCACTCCTGGACCGGGTCTTCTCACGTGTCCGATCGGGCACGCGTGACGAACGAGGGAGCATTGTGAAGAACAGACTCTTCAGTCCCAGGACCCCGGTGGCGCTGGCCGCCGGCGCCCTGGTCATCTCGGGCCTGGCGGTCTCCGCAACCGCTGGTGCCACCCCGCCGAGCGACTCGGGTGTCCCCGGGCCCCGTGGTCTCGACAAGTCGAGCCTCGGCCACGAGCCGGAGCACCCGCTGCCGATCAAGGCCAAGCAGGACGCCATCAAGCAGAAGGCGCTCCAGCGCGTGCTCGAGGGCAAGCGGCCCTACGCCCGCGGTGCCGACGACACCACCGAGGTGCCGCTCGAGGTCGAGGGCAGCGACCGGATCTTCACGATCCTCGTCGAGTTCGGCAAGAAGGAGTACGACGACAGCAACCTGCCGTCGAACGTCGCGCCCGGCACCTTCGACGACGACGCCGAGGTCCCCGACCCGCAGCCGATGCGCTTCAACGGCCCGCGCCACAACCAGATCCCGGCTCCTGACCGGTCGGTCGACAACTCGACGATCTGGAAGAAGAACTACAGCAAGAAGCACTACAAGGACATGTACTTCAACCGGATGAAGGCGTACTACAAGCGCCAGTCGTCCGGCCGTTACACCTTCACCGGAGACGTGCAGGGCTGGGTGCGGGTTCCCTTCAACCAGGCTCTCTACGGCCGCGACTACTGCGGTGGCATCGTCTGCGGCTCGACCCAGGCGCTCGTCCGTGACGCCCTGGCCGTCTGGGTCCAGGACCGGCTCGACTCCGGCATGAAGATGCGTGCGATCCGCAAGTACCTGCGCTCCTTCGACCAGCAGGACCGCTACGACATCGACGGCGACAACAACTTCGACGAGCCGGACGGCTTCATCGACCACATGCAGATCGTCCACGCCGGTGGCGACGAGGCCGCGGCCGACCCGATCTACGGCTCCGACGCGATCTGGTCGCACCGCTGGTACGCCGCGCTGCAGAACACCGACACCCCCGGTTTCCCGGGCGTCGACATCGGCACCCGCCGGGGCGCGTTCTCCAGCAAGAAGATCCCGAACAACTCCACGGGCATCTACGCGGGTGACTACACCATCCAGCCGGAGAACGGTGGCCTCGGTGTGTTCGCCCACGAGTACGCCCACGACCTGGGCCTGCCCGACCTCTACGACACCTCCGGCAACACCGGCGGTGCCGAGAACAACACCGCGTTCTGGACCCTGATGTCCTCCGGCGCCAACATCGGCGACGGCGGCAACACCACCGGTGACGACCCGACCGACATGGGTGCCTGGGAGCTCTTCCAGCTCGGGTGGCTCAACGGTCAGGGCGACAACGGCCGGTTCTACGACGTCTACCTCCCCGGTGACGACACCAGCGGCACGCTGTCGCGCAACGTCCCGGCCACCAACGAGGGCGCGCAGGCCGCGTTCGTCGTCCTGCCGGACAAGGCCGTCTCCGAGCAGATCGGTGAGCCCTTCGAGGGCAACGGCATGTTCTGGTCGGGCTCCGGCGACGACCTGCGCAACACGATGACGAAGACCGACGGCATCACCGCCGGCCAGCTCACCGCCAAGGTCGACTACGAGATCGAGGAGGGCTGGGACTACGCCTACGTGGAGGCTTCCTCCGACGGCGGCCAGACCTGGACCAAGCTCGACACCAACCTGTCGACCGACGAGGACCCCAACCAGCAGAACGAGGGCAACGGCATCACCGGCTTCAGCGAGGGTTGGGTCGACCTGACCGCCACCCTGCCGGCCGGCACCAACGCGCTGCGGTTCCGCTACTGGACCGACGTCGCCGCCGTGGAGCGGGGCCTGCTGGTGGACAACATCGCCATCGGCGGTACCCCGATCGGGACCGCCGAGAACGAGACCGAGGGCTGGGTGTTCGACGGCTTCAAGATCACGTCGGGCACCGAGGAGAACGACTACTTCAACGCCTACGTGCTGGAGAACCGCCAGTACGACGGTGACGACGACTCGCTCGCCACGGCCTACAACTTCTCGTTCCCGTTCTCGAAGCCGGACTTCGTGGAGACCTACCCCTACCAGAACGGTCTCCTGATCTCCTACTGGAACGAGCAGTACGCCGACAACAACGTGGGCGACCACCCGGGCGGCGGGGAGATCCTGCCGGTCGACGCCCACCCGGAGCTGGCCGACCTCCACTGGCCCAACGGTGACCTCGCCCGTCCGCGGATCGCGTCGTTCGACTCGACCTTCGGGCTGGAGAACACCGACCAGGTCACGCTGCGTCGCGAGATCTCCGACGGCGAGGGTGGCTACGAGACCGAGAAGCTGGTCATCCCGACCCGCGACGCCACGTCCACCTTCGACGACACGATGGACTGGTGGATCGGCGACGACGGTGACCTCGACGGTGAGGGCAACCACTCCGGGCGCTACCAGCCCGGCTGGTACAGCGTCGACGTCCCGAAGACCGGCACGACGATCGAGGTGACGGAGACCGACGGTTCCTTCATCTCCTTCAACGTCGTCGTCGGTGAGGGCATCAACTGACCTGAGGGTCTGACGCACCACTGAACACCCGCACGACACAGCACGACACCACGGCCCGCCCGGTCCTCCGGGCGGGCCGTGGTGCGTCGCGGCCACGACGGTGCCTGTCTCCGGCGACCGGCATGATGGCCCCGTGGCCCTGGACGTCGAGCTCGCCGAGATCCGTGACTTCCTCGCGTCCCACCCGCCCTTCGACCACGTGCCGGTCGAGGAGCTGACGCCGCTGCTCTCGCGGCTCAGCATCGACTACCGACGTCGCGGCAGCCTCGTGCTGGCCGGGGGCAGCGAGGTCTCCGAGCTGCTCGTCGTGCGCTCGGGCGCGGTCGAGCTGCGCGACGCTGCCGACCGGCTGGTCGAGCGGGGCGGGGCGGGGACCACGGTCGGGGGCGAGGCGCTGGTCACTGGTGCCCCGCAGAGCGGTGACGTGACGGCGATCGAGGACACCCTCCTCCTCGTGGTCCCGGCCGACGTCCTCGCCACCCTGCGCGGGGCACACCCCGCCCTCACGACGTGGTTCGCCAGCCAGGCCGGCTCGCTGCTGCGCCAGGCGGTCGCCCGGCCGGCCCCGGGGACGACCGGGTCGACGGGGGAGGTGCTCCGCACCCGGGTCGGCGACCTCGTCGGCCGACCGCCCGTCACGGTCGGGCGTGACACCACCGTGCGCGACGCCGCACGTCTCATGGACCGCGAGCGGATCTCGTCGGTGCTCGTCACCGACGGCCCGCGCCTGGTCGGGATCCTCACCGACCGTGACCTGCGCAGCCGGGTGGTCGCCCGGGCGCGGGAGCTGACGACCCCGGTGTCCGAGGTGATGACGCCCGACCCGGTGACCGGCAGCCCCGACCAGCTCGCGCTCGAGGTGCTGCTCGAGCTGGTCCGGCGCAACATCCACCACCTGCCGCTCGTCGACGGCGGGGTCCCGGTCGCGATGGTGACCTCGACCGACCTGCTGCGTCTCGAGCAGGCCGATCCCGTCCACCTCGTGGGCGAGGTCGCGAAGGCGGCCGACACCGAGGCCGTCGCCGCCGTCGCCCGGCGGCTCGAGCGCGTGGTCGCCGGACTCGTCCGCCAGGGCACCTCCGCCCACGACACCGGCCGCGTGGTGACCAGCGTCGGCGACGCCGTCGAGCGCCGGCTGATCGAGCTCGCCGAGGCCGAGCTCGGTCCCGCCCCGGTGCCGTGGGCGTGGCTGACGCTGGGCTCGCGGGCGCGGTTCGAGCAGGCCCTCGGAGGAGACCAGGACCACGCGCTGGTGCTCGCCGACGACGCCGTCCGCGACGGTGGTGTCGACCCCCACGTGGCGGCCTGGTTCGCGGCCCTGGCCGAGCGGGTGACCGCCGGGCTCGAGACCGCGGGCTACCCCCGGTGCCGTGGCGACAAGATGGCGACCAACCCCCAGTGGCGAGCCCCGCTCGCTGCGTGGCTCGACCACGTCGACCGCTGGGTGTCGGCCCCGGCTCCGGCCGCCGTCCTCGACGCGTCGGTCTTCTTCGACCTGCGTCACCTCGCCGGCGACCCCGACCTCACCGCGACGTTGCGCGACCACCAGGTGCGGGCCGCGCGCGGCTCCTCGCTCTTCCTCGCCCACCTCGCCGGGGCGGCCGCGACCCGCAACGTCCCCGTCGGCTTCTTCCGCAACCTCGTGGTCGAGCGGTCGGGTGACCACCGCGACACCCTCGACCTCAAGAGGGGTGGCCTGCTCCCGCTCGTCGAGGTCGCCCGCCTGCACGCGCTGGCCGCCGGCTCGGCCGAGACCGCGACGCTGGCGCGGCTCGACGACGCCGTCGCCGACGGCCGTCTCAGCGCCCCGCTGGGCGCCGACCTGCGCGACGCCTGGGAGTTCCTCTCCCTGCTGCGGCTGCGCCACCAGGCCGGCGAGGTCGCCGCGGGCCGCGCGCCGGACAACCACGTGGCTCCGTCCGGGCTCAGCTCCTTCGAGCAGCGGCACCTGCGTTCCGCCTTCGGTGTGATCCGTCAGGCCCAGTCGGCCCTCGCCCAGCGCTATCCCGTGCGCGCGGTGACATGACTCCCGACGACCGCACACCGGTCGCCGACCTGCCGCTGCTCGCCGTCGACCTCGAGACCACCGGGCTCTCCTTCGCCCACGACTCGATCCTCTCCGTGGGGGTCGTCCCCGTCGACGGCGGTCGCATCGACCTCGGCGGTGCCCGCCGCTGGCTGGTCGCCCACGACGAGCCCGGCGACGCGGTCACCGTCCACGGACTCACCCACGACGACCTCGAGGGCGGTCGCCCCTTGCCCGAGGTGCTGGCCGACCTCCGCGAGGCGCTGGCGGGACGCGTGATGGTCGCCCACCACGCGCCGTTCGAGACCGGGTTCCTCCGCACCGCCTGGCGTCGCATCGACGAGGAGCCCCCGCCGCTGACGGCCGTCTGCACCCTGCGCCTCCAACGTCGCGTCCTCGCCCGCGCGGGCGTCCACGAACCGCCGCGAGGGGCGCTGCGCCTCTGGCAGGCGCGAGCACGGTTCGGGTTGCCCGCCGTGCGGGCCCACGACGCCCTCGGCGACGCGCTGGCCAGCGCCGAGCTCTACCTCGCCCAGGTCGCCGAGCTGGGGGAGGGGCGGTCGCTGGTCCTCGGCGACGTCCGGCTCCGTACGCCGCCGCGCTGGCGTCGCCGGCTGCGGCGCTGGTGGTGGCGGCTGCGCCGACGGCTCAGCGCCGGGTCGCGATGAGGGTCGAGGCGTCGGGCGCCACCATGACCTCGACGGTGGTGAACCGGTCGTCGGTCAGCCACTCCTCGCGCAGCGTGTCGACCCGGCCGTAGGTGATCGGCGGCCAGATCTCGCAGGGGGTGAAGTCGTCGAGGACCACGATGCCGCCCTCCTCCACGAGGTCGGCGACGGCGTCGACGCGCACCGAGTCGGGGTCGCCGGAGTCGAGGTAGAGGAGCGAGAACGGAGCGGCGTCGGTGAGCGTGGCCCAGTCAGCCGCCCTCACCTCCACCTGCGGGTCGTCCTCGAAGATCCGGGCGGCGGCCCCGGCGAGCTCGGCGTCGAGCTCGGCGGTGAGGATGTGGGCGTCGTCGCGCACGCCCGAGCGCAGCCAGGCGGTGCCGACCCCGGTGCCGGTCCCGAACTCGGCGAGGGTCCCGGACCGGGTCGCAGCCAGCGTCGCGAGCAGCCGGCCGGTCTCGTTGCGGCAGAACGAGGCGTAGCCGGCCTGGCGGGAGACGTCGAAGGCGCGGCGGACGACGTCGGGCAGCTCCGGTGGGGCACTCATGGGGCGGAGTCTCGCATCCGGCGGTCTTCCATTCCGGTACGGGCGTCTCGCATTCCGAACGGGTCGGGGAAACCGGTCGCACCCGACCGCGACACGACGTACCGTTCATCCATCATGCGGAGCGTGTTCGTACTTATCGACTGCCGCGGCGAGGCCTGACAGCGGGCCACCTCGCCGCGGTGTCGGCGTTGCGGGCCCACTGACTCATCTGTTCCAGCCTCGTTCGACCACTCTCCGCGGCGGGCTCCGGTATCAACGCGTGACCCGCACTCTCCTGGACGACGTCAGGTCCACCCGCGCGACCCGCGGCACGACCGACGCACCCGCCGCGGGGACGGCCATCACTCATCACCGTCACCAGGAGATCCACCATGTACGAGATGTACCCCGACTGGGGCCCGTCCAACCACGACCCCGACAACCCGCACAGCCACGAGGCCGTCCAGGCGTCTCTCGACCTGCGGGACAACGGCGGCCAGCGGCCCGACGACAACTAGCCTCGCGCCCCATGACGAGTTCTCACCGGATCGCGGTCATCGGCGGCGACGGCATCGGGCCCGAGGTGACCGCCGAGGCGGTCAAGGTGCTCGAGGCCGCGTCCGAGGCCACCATCGAGCAGACCCGCTACGACCTGGGGGCCGAGCGCTACCTCGCCACCGGGGAGGTGCTGCCCGACAGCGTGCTGGAGGAGATCCGCACGCACGACGCGATCCTGCTGGGGGCCGTCGGCGGCAAGCCGGGTGACCCGAACCTGCCGCCGGGCATCCTCGAGCGCGGCCTGCTCCTCAAGCTCCGGTTCGCGCTCGACCACTACGTGAACCTGCGACCGTCGCGGATCTTCCCCGGCGTCGAGACCCCGCTCTCCGAGGCGGTGCTGGCGAAGGGTGACGTCGACTTCGTCGTCGTCCGCGAGGGCACCGAGGGCCCCTACACCGGCAACGGCGGTGCCGTCCGGGTCGGGACGCCGCACGAGATCGCCACCGAGGTCTCCCTCAACACCGCGTTCGGCGTCGAGCGGGTCGTCCGCGACGCCTTCGCCCGCGCCCAGGCGCGGCCGCGCCGCAAGCTCACCCTGGTCCACAAGACCAACGTCCTCGTCCACGCCGGCGCGGTCTGGAGCCGGGTCGTGGGTGAGGTCGCGCAGGAGTTCCCCGACGTGGAGGTCGACTACCTCCACGTCGACGCCGCGACGATCTTCCTGTCGACCGACCCGGCGCGGTTCGACGTCGTCGTGACCGACAACCTCTTCGGCGACATCATCACCGACCTCGCGGCGGCGGTGACCGGAGGCATCGGGCTCGCGGCGAGCGGCAACGTCAACCCGGACCGCACCGCGCCGTCGATGTTCGAGCCGGTCCACGGGTCGGCGCCCGACATCGCCGGCCAGCAGAAGGCGGACCCCACCGCGGCGATCCTGTCCTCGGCCCTGCTGCTCGACCACCTCGGTGAGTCCGATGCGGCGGCGCGGGTGGAGAAGGCCGTGCTGTCCGACCTGGCCGAGCGAGTACCGGGCACCCCCCGTCGTACCGCCGAGGTCGGCGACGCCATCGCGTCGCGGCTCTGAGCGCGGGTCGGCGGGGGGTGCGACCGCCCCTGTGAGCCCGCCCACGCTTTCGTTAGGTTGACCCCATGCAGATCAGCACCACCGCCAACACCACCCCGGTCGACGACGCCCGGCTCGCCGAGATCCTGGCCAACCCGGGGTTCGGCACCCACTTCACCGACCACATGCTGACGGTCGAGTGGACGCCGGAGGAGGGATGGCACGGTGCGCGGGTCGAGCCCTACGGCCCGCTCACGCTCGACCCGGCCACGGCCGTCCTGCACTACGCGCAGGAGACCTTCGAGGGCATGAAGGCCTACCGCCACGGCGACGGCTCGGTCTGGACCTTCCGCCCGGAGCGCAACGGCGAGCGCATGGTGCGCTCCTCCCAGCGGCTCGCCTTCCCGGAGCTGCCGGTCGACGACTTCGTCGCGTGCGTCGACGCCCTGGTCGAGGCGGACCAGCGCTGGGTGCCGGACTCGGCCGGCGAGAAGTCCCTCTACCTGCGGCCGTTCATGTTCGCGTCGGAGACGTTCCTGGGCGTGCGACCCGCCCAGCACGTCACGTTCATGGTCATCGCCTCACCGGCGGGCGCCTACTTCAAGGGCGGCGTGAAGCCGGTGAACCTGTGGCTCTCGGAGACGTTCACGCGCGCCGGCCGCGGCGGCATGGGCGCGGCCAAGACCGGCGGCAACTATGCCTCCTCGCTGGCCGCCCAGCGCGAGGCGATCGAGCAGGGCTGCGACCAGGTCGTGTTCCTCGACGACCAGGAGTTCCGCTACATCGAGGAGCTCGGCGGGATGAACCTGTTCTTCGTCCACGCCGACGGCCGCATCGTCACCCCCGAGACCGGCACCATCCTCGAGGGCATCACGCGGGCCTCGATCATCGAGCTCGCGGGCAAGCTCGGTCACTCGGTCGAGGAGCGGAAGTTCTCCATCGACGAGTGGCGCGACGGCGTCACCAGCGGCGAGATCACCGAGGTCTTCGCCTGCGGCACCGCCGCCGTCGTCACCCCGGTCGGCGAGCTGCGCTCGCCCCACGGCACCACCCCTGCCCCGACCAGCACCGACCTCACGATGCGGATCCGCGAGGCCCTCGTCGGGATGCAGTACGGCCGCGCCGAGGACACCTTCGGCTGGATGCACCGCGTCTGCTGAGGCTCGTCGCGCGGGAATCCGGGGCGCGAGGGGCCGCACGTCGTACCCTGCAACCGTGACGACAGCCCCTCGCCCCGAGCAGGCGCCGCCCGGGCTCCGGGTGGGTGGCTACACGCTGCTGGCGAGGCTCGGCGAGGGCGGGATGGGCGTGGTCCACCTCGCCCGTCGGCCCGACGGTCACCGGGTGGCGCTGAAGGTGATGCGCCCCCACATCATCGGTGACGAGGAGGCCCGCCAGCGGCTCGCCCAGGAGGTCAGCTCGCTCTCGCGGGTGCGTAGCCGCTGGGTCGCCGAGATCGTCGACTCCGACCCGTGGGGCGACATCCCCTTCGTCGCGACCCGCTACGTCCCGGGACTGAGCCTCCACGAGCACGTCGCGGAGGAGGGCCCGGTCGGCGGTGACGACCTGCGCTGGTTCGCCGAGTGCCTGGCCGAGGGCATCGCGTCGGTCCACGACGTCGGCGTGCTCCACCGCGACGTCAAGCCCTCCAACGTGCTGATGGAGGGCCGCACCCCGATCCTCATCGACTTCGGGCTGGCGCGCGTCGCGGACGACCCACGTCTCACCCACACCGGGTGGTTGCTCGGCACCCCCGGCTACCTCGCCCCCGAGATCCTCCACGGGGACGACGCCTCCCCGGCGTCCGACGTCCACTCCTGGGCCGCGACGGTCGCCTTCGCCGGCACCGGCAGGCCGCCCTTCGGACGCGGTCCGTCGATGGCGATCATGGACCGCGTACGCCGTGGCGAGCACGACCTGACCGGTCTGCCCGACGACCTCCAGCAGATCGTCCACGCCGCGCTCCACCCCGACCCGTCCCAGCGGCCGACGCTCGACGAGGTGCTCGACTGGCTCGTCGACGGCCCGCTCCCGGTCGTCGCCGATCCCGTGTCCCACGCTCCGGCCGACGACCTCTACACGGTCCCCCTCGCGCTGGCGGGCAGCGCCCACGAGCGCACCATCAGCTTCTTCGACGAGGACGAGGAGGGCGACGGCACCCGGCTGCTGGAGGAGGAGCCGCCGCCTCCGCGGGCGAGCCTCGCGGAGCGCTCCCGGCGCGGCGCGCTGTTCGTCGGCCTCGCCGTGGGTGCCTCCGTCGGGATGGCGGCCTACCCGTGGCTGACGCTGGTGCTGCTGGCGCTCGCCACCTGGTTCCTGCGCGGCGCCTCGCTCGCCGGTTCGGCCGCCGGTCTCCGGCGCTCGGTCCGAGGGGCGAAGTGGTACGACGGCCCGCAGCTGCTGCTGGCCTCGCCCTGGCACCTCGTCCAGGCGATCCCGAGAGCGCTGCTGCTCGTGCTCTGGAGCCTCGGGCTCGGCCTCGCGTGCGCCCTGATCTGCTACGCCCTCTCGGCCGCGCCCGAGGTGACCCTGCTGGCGAGCGGTCTGGTGACCGGGATGTCGCTGTGGCTCGGGCCCGGCGGCTCGCGGTTCCGGGGACCCGTCATCCGGATGGTCCAGCCGCTCGCGCGCCGGACCGGTCCGTGGCTGGTGGCGTTCGCGCTGGTGGTCGGCGGCACCGGAGCGGTCGGGGCGCTGCTGGCCCAGCACGGCACCCACTGGGAGCCGGTCGGCAACCCGGCCGAACGCCTGCCCTGACCGGATCGCGAGAAGCCGGTCTCGTCTCGCGGTCAGCGGTGGCACACTGACCACATGAGCTCACGCTCCCGCATCATCATTCGCTAGCGCGTCGACCCCGTCGACGCGCCCACCTCCTGCACCCACAGGAGGTTTTTTGTTGCCCCGACCAGCCCGACCTGAGGACCCCGATGGACCTGCACGGCGACTTCCACGTCTACGACACGACGCTGCGCGACGGCGCCCAGCAGGAGGGGCTCAACCTCTCCGTCGCCGACAAGCTGACCATCGCGCGCCACCTCGACGGGCTGGGGGTGGGCTACATCGAGGGCGGCTGGCCCGGGGCCAACCCCAAGGACACCGAGTTCTTCCGGCGTGCCCGGGAGGAGCTCGACCTCGGTCACGCGAAGCTCGCGGCCTTCGGTGCCACCCGGCGCGCCGGCGTGGCGGCCGCCGACGACCCGCTGGTCGCGGCCCTGCGCGACTCCGGTGCCAGCGTCGTCACGCTGGTGGCGAAGTCCCACGACCGCCACGTCGAGCTCGCGCTGCGGACCACCTTGGAGGAGAACCTCGCGATGGTGCGCGACACCGTCACCCACCTCCGCGAGGAGGGGCAGCAGGTCTTCCTCGACGCCGAGCACTTCTTCGACGGCTACCGCGCCAACCGCGACTACGCGCTCGAGGTCCTCCGCACGGCGTACGACGCGGGCGCCTCCGTGGTCGCGCTCTGTGACACCAACGGCGGGATGCTCCCGGGGTGGGTCGCCGACGTCGTGCACGACGTGGTCTCGACGACGGGGGTGCGGGTCGGCATCCACTGCCACAACGACACCGGCTGCGCGGTCGCCAACACGCTCGCGGCCGTGGACGCCGGCGCCAGCCACGTCCAGGGCACCATCAACGGCTACGGCGAGCGCACCGGCAACGCTGACCTGGTCAGCGTGGTGGCCAACCTCGAGCTCAAGCTGGGCCGGGAGGTGCTGCCGCAGGGGCTGCTGGCCGATGCCACGCGGGTGGCCCACGCGGTCGCCGACGTGACCAACTTCCCGCCGGCCAGCCGGCAGCCCTACGTCGGCACCAGCGCCTTCACCCACAAGGCGGGGCTCCACGCCAGCGCGATCAAGGTCGACCCGGACCTCTACCAGCACATGGACCCCACCGGTGTCGGCAACGACATGCGCCTGCTCGTCTCCGACATGGCGGGCCGGGCCTCGATCGAGCTGAAGGGTCGCGAGCTCGGCTTCGACCTCTCCGGCGACCGTGACCTGGTCACGCGGATCACCGACCGGGTCAAGACGCTCGAGCAGCGTGGCTACACCTTCGAGGCGGCGGACGCCTCCTTCGAGCTGCTCCTGGTCGAGGAGGTCGAGGGCCGGCGACCGTCCTACTTCGACGTCGAGTCGTGGCGCGTGATCACCGAGACCCGTCCCGGTGACGAGGCGCTCTCGGAGGCGACGGTCAAGCTGCGGGCCGACGACGTGCGCTACGTCGTGACGGGGGAGGGGAACGGTCCGGTGAACGCGCTCGACCAGGCCCTGCGCGACGCGATCGGCCAGGCCTACCCGGAGGTCGCGAAGTTCGAGCTGATCGACTACAAGGTCCGGATCCTCGACCAGGGCCACGGCACCGATGCCGTCACCCGGGTCCTCATCGAGACGACCGACGGCCAGTCGTCGTGGGTCACCGTGGGGGTCGGGGCCAACGTGATCGAGGCGTCGTGGGGCGCCCTGGTCGACGGCGTCACCTTCGGGCTGCGCCGGCACCACCAGGACTGAAACCACCGATCCCGGGTCCGACATCGCTTACCCTCGTGGGGCTCCCTCCTGTCGTCGACCTCTCGGACCCGTCGTGCTGCTTCATCGCCTCTGCGCCCTCGTCCTCCTGCCCCTCGCACTCCTCCTCGGAGGTGTCGCCCCGACGTCGCCCGCCCCGCCTGCCGTCGCGGCGCCGCTCGAGGCCCGTCCCAACGTCGTCGTGGTCATGGTGGACGACATGGCGGCCACGGATCTGAGGTGGATGCCGAGGATCCGCCGCGTGATCGGTGCCCGGGGTGTCACGTTCGCCGACGGGATCTCCCCGAACCCGATGTGCTGTCCGGCCCGCGCGGCGTTCCTGACCGGCGAGGAGTCCCACAACAACGGCGTGTGGTCGAACACCCAGCCCAACGGCGGCTACGCCGCACTCGACGGCGACCCGAGGCTTCCCGAGTGGTTGCAGGAGGTGGGCTACCGGACGGCCTTCTTCGGCAAGCACCTCAACGGCTTCAAGGCCGAGCAGGCGGCGTCCGAGCCGGGGTGGGACGTCCTCGACGCCCTCGTCCGCGGCGTCTACTCCTACCGCAACTTCACGACGTGGAACGACGGCGACCCCGTCGACGTACGCCGCGGCTACGTGACCGACCACCTGAGCGACGCGGCGCGCCGCACCGTGCGCCGGTTCTCACGCCAGGACGCCGACGCTCCCTTCTTCCTGTGGATCTCCCACGTCGGGCCGCACAACGCGCGGACCACCCGCTGCGACCCGGGCTGCTGGGACCCGCCGATCCCCGCTGCGCGCGACCGAGGCGACCTCGCGGGTGTGCGCTCGCCCACGCGCAAGCTCCCCAGCTTCAACCGGGCGAACGGTGAGGACGCCCCACCCTTCCTGCGCGGTCTCGAACGCAGCTCGAGGCGTTCGATCGACACGCTGCACCAGCGTCGGGTCGAGACCTTGAGGTCGGTGGACCGCTCCGTCGTCCACCTCGTCCGTACCCTGCGGAGGACCGACGAGCTCGACGACACCGTGCTCGTGTTCACGAGCGACAACGGCTACCTCCTGGGGCAGTACCGCTACGTCGGCAAGCGACTGCCCTACGAGGACGCAGTGCGCGTTCCGCTCCTGGTGCGCGGGCCGGGAGTCCCGGCCGGTCGCGAGGTGACCGGCACCGCGACGACCGCCGACCTGAGTGCGACCGTGGTCGACCTGGCGGGCGCGCGGCCTCCTGCGCCGCTCGACGGGACCTCCCTGGTGCCGGCCTTCGCCGACGGCGTCACCTCACGCGAATCAGCGCTCGTCCAGACCGGTGCCAGCATCCAGGGCGAGGGTGACGGCGAGGTCGGCCAGGAGCCGGGACTCCGGGGTTGGCTCTACCGCGGCTACCGCGACGAGCGATGGACCTACGTCCGCTACCCCGATCCGGCCGGCCCGGACACGCCGGCGTTCGAAGAGCTCTTCGACCGGCAGCAGGATCCGTTCGAGCTGGAGAACCTGGCCTCGAGCGCGCGTCACGCCGACACGCTCGCCGAGCTGCGCAGCCGCGCCCGCCGGCTCGAAGGCTGCTCGGGATCGTCCTGCCACCCGGTGTGGGGTCCGGTGCCGAGCCCCACCGGATGATCAGGCGCCGACGACCCGGCGCGCGAGGTCGGCCCACCCGGCGTAGACCCGCTCGACGTCGAGTCCCTCGACGGTGACCTGCTGGTCGAGGACCGGCAGCTCCAGCGGCGCCATCAGGGCCACGGCGAGCAGCGGCAGGTCGCCCTCGACGCCGAGCCCGCCGAGCAGGTGGCGGACGTGCGCCATCGCGAACGAGTAGGCCGCGAACGACCGTGTGCCCGCGCGACCCGCGTTGCGGATCAGGTCGGCGTGCAGCAGCGTGGTCTCGAGCCGGCTGCGGCCGAACGCCATCAGCCGGTCCCAGGGGTCCGCGCCCGGCCCGAGCGGGGGAGGTCCGGACATGACCGAGGCCTGCCACTGCGTCTCCGACCGGTTGAGCAGCGCGCCCATCAGGCCCTCCCGCGACTCGAACCGCCGGAACAGCGTCCCCTTGCCGACGCCGGCCGCCACGGCGACGGCGTCCATCGTCAGGCAGTCGGCCCCGCGCTCGTCGACCAGCTCGGCCGCCGCGGCCAGCACCCGCTCCCGGTTGCGCGCCGCGTCGGCCCGCTCGGGGGCGGGCTCGTCGGCGAGCGGGAGCAGGTGGGGCACTCGGTCAGGGTAGTGACACAGATCCCCCCGGGCACCGGAATAGAAACGGACCGCAGTCCGTTTAGACTCGCATGACTACCCCCATCAGTGTCCTCGTCCTGCTCGGCAGTCTCCGGGCCGACTCGCTCAACCGCCGCATCGTCGGGCTGCTGGCCGACCGTGCGCCTGAGGGCGTCACGGTCACGATCGCCGAGGGTCTCCACGAGATCCCCTTCTACAACGAGGAGATCGACGGCGACTCCGTCCCTGCGGCCGCCGCCCGCCTCCGCGAGCAGGTCGCCGCGGCCGACCGCGTCCTGGCGGTCACGCCCGAGTACAACGGCACGATGCCGGCCGTCCTCAACAACGCCCTCGACTGGCTCTCCCGCCCCTACGGCGCCGGCGCCATCGTGGGCAAGCCGTTCGCGGCCATCGGCGCGACCCCCACGCCGTACGGCGGCAAGTGGTCCCACGACGACGCCCGCCGCTCGGCCGGCATCGCCGGTGCCCAGGTCCTGGCCGACGTCGTGGTCTCCCAGTCGGCCCTCGAGGTCGACGTCCTCACCGACGAGGAGGTCGTCGCCAAGCTCGTCGGCGCCCTCGAGGCCCTCGTGTCCGCCGAGGTGCAGCAGGCCGCCTGAGCTCGTCGGTCAGTCGCCCACG
>NZ_BAAAJT010000002.1:261044-562752 GCF_039527245.1 Nocardioides aestuarii | reverse complement strand
CCGGGCGCGCGGGCTCCTCTCGAGCCCGCGCGCCCGCGCGGCGTCCCGGGTCTGGCGCGCGAGGTCCAGGGTGGTCGGCACCGCCCTGACCATGAGGGCGAAGGCCAGGCCCACGCGCTCGGGCTCGACACCCCACCGACGGAAGGGCTCGAGACCACGCTGGATCGCGTCGAGGACCTCGTCGACCGGTGTGGTCACCGTCAGCACGGTCGCGAGCAGCAACAACGTGACCAGGTCGGCCGCGACCTCGGTCGCCCGCTCCCAGCCGCGCGCCCACGTGGTGTAGGCCGCCAGCAGGGCGGCCATGAGCAGCAGCGTGCGCAGCTGCCGGAACAGCAGGCGCAGGCCGGCGCGCGACGATGCGGCGACCACGACCGCGACGGCCAGGAAGGCGAGGGCGGTGGTCGGACCGCGCACGGCGACGACCACCAGGCTGCTCACGAGGAGGGCCCACAGCTTGGCCGAGGCCGGCAGCCGGTGGAGCCAGGTCGTGCCCGGCCGGTAGAGGCCGAGGAGGCTCACGCCCGCTCCCGGTAGTGGGCGACGACGTCGTCGGGGCTGCCGTCGGCGACCACCCGGCCCCCGTCGACCAGCAGGGCACGCTCGCAGCGCAGCGCGAGCTCGAGGTCGTGGGTGACGAGGAGCAGCTGCTGGGTCAGCGAGAACAGCAGGTCGGCGACGGTCCGGGTGTTGCGGAGGTCGAGCAGCGTCGTCGGCTCGTCGGCGACCAGGACCGACGGCCCGGTGGCCAGGACTCCGGCGAGGGCCAGCAGCTGGCGCTGACCCCCGGAGAGCGAGTGGACGCTACGGTCGGCCAGCGCGGCGAGGCCGTGGCTCTCGAGGACGTCGAGCGCCGCTCGGCGCCGCTCGGCCTTGTCGCGCACGTGCCTGCGCAGCGACAGGGCCACGTCCTCGATGACGGTCGGCATCACCAGCTGGGCGGCGGGGTCGGTGAAGCAGAAGCCGACCCGCCGGCGCACGGCGGCACCGTCGCGTGCCACGTCGAGCCCGTCGACCACGACGCGCCCCGTCGTGGCCGCCACCAGTCCGTTGACCAGCCGCGCGAGCGTCGACTTGCCCGACCCGTTGGGCCCGATCAGGGCGATGCGCTGCTCGGTGAGGTCCAGGGTGGTGGCCTCGAGGACCGGGACGTCGCCGTCGACCGTGGGCAGCCGGACCGTGACGTCGTGCAGCTCGACGCGGCTCACGCAGACTCGCGGGCGGGCGCAGCCGCGGGCGCGGCGGGCGCCCGGCGGGGGAGCAGGTCGGGGAAGGCGCGGTGGACGGCGGTCGCCACGATGGCCATGCCGAGGTTCTTGACGGCGTCGCCGAGCCAGAAGGTGAGGTCGAGCCGGAAGGCCTCGCCCCACGTGAGGTCCGCGCGCAGCACCAGGCCGGCGATCCCGAGCGGGTGGATGAAGGCGAAGCTGCCGACCAGGCCGGCGACGAAGATGAGCGGGACGCTGGTCGCCACCTGGTGGCGCGGCAGCCGCTCGACGATGAGCCCGCAGAGGCCTGCGGCGAGCGGGAAGCCGATCAGGTAGCCGCCGGACGGGCCGGTGAGCACCCCCAGGCCCGCCGCCCCGCCGGAGAACACGGGCAGCCCGGCCGCGCCCACGACGACGTAGAGCAGGGCGGCAAGGAACCCTCGGCGCGCTCCGAGGGCGGCACCGCACAGCAGGACCGCGAAGGTCTGCAGCGTGATGTCGACGACGCCGACCTCGATGGTGGGCAGGAGCGCGCAGACCGCGATGAGGGCCGCGAAGGCAGCGATCAGGGCGAGGTCGGTCGAGGTGCGGCGGGAGCTGGCCATGGGGGTGTCGTCCTTCGTGATCCTTGAACTGAACGGCGTTCAGGTTAGCGTAGGCCCATGCGCTACCGCCGCGAGGACGTCGTCGACCGCGCGCTCCGGGTGCTCGACGACTACGGACTGGCCGACCTGACGATGCGTCGGCTGGGCACCGAGCTGGGGGTCCAGCCGAGCGCGCTCTACCACCACTTCGCGAACAAGCAGGCCCTGCTGGCCGCCGTCGCCGACGAGCTGCTCGCGCGGGGCGGCCGCCCGGTGCCGCCGGGGGAGTGGGACGACCGGGCGCGCGTCGTGTGCCTGTCGCTGCGCGACGCGTGCCTCGCGTGGCGCGACGGTGCCGAGGTCGTGGCCACCGCCCGCGCCTTCGGGCTCGGCGGCCTGGCGCCGTACGCCGCGCTGGTGGACGTGCTGGGCGAGGGTGGACTCGGCGACGAGCTCGCCGGGGCCGCAGCCACGACGCTGGTCCACCTCGTGCTCGGCCACGCGACCGACGAGCAGCTGCGGCGCCAGGCCGGGTCGGCCGGGGCGCTCGAGGCCGACGACCTCGACCGTGACTTCACGGCCGAGGTGACGACCGGCGTCGACCTCGTGCTGGCCGGGCTGCGCGCCCGGGTCTAGCTCAGAGGGTCGCGTCGACGTCGGCCCCGTGGAGCTCGGCGAGCATCACCGCGCCCTGGAGGTCGAGGCGTGTGTCCCGCAGCCGGGCGGCCGAGAGGTCGACCCGGTCCAGCGATGCGCCGCGGAGGTCGGCGCGGTGCAGGACCGTGTCGCGCAGCGTGGCGCCGTCGAGGCGGGCGCCGCGCAGCACAGCACCCGTGAGGTCGGCCATCGACAGGTCGGCCTCGCGCAGGTCGAGGTCGGACAGGTCGACGTTGGTCCAGGCGGCACCGCGGGCGGTCACGCCGCCCCACTGGCCGCCGACCACGCGGATCGGCCGCATCGTGCACTCGGCGAACACCGCACCGCTGAGCTTGCAGCCCTCGAGCGTCGCGTCGAAGAAGTTGCAGCGCCGGAAGGTGCTGGCGACGAACGACGTCGAGACGTGGGTGGAGGCGTTGAACCTGACGCCGGCGAACGTGCACCCCTCGAAGACGGCTCCCTTGGTCGTGGCCTCGGAGAGGTCGACGTCGGTGAACGTGCAGTCCGCGAAGCGCGCTGCGCCGAGGTCGTCGGCATACCAGTCGTCGCCGCGGAAGTCGCGCCCCTCGACGGGATCGGGGAAGAGCTCAGACATCGAAGGTCCCGCCGCTGCGCCAGTAGTGGCCGTCCTCGCGGGTCAGGTACTGGTTCTCGACGAGATAGCGGCGCAGCGCCGCGTGGTCGGGGTGGACCTCGTTGAGGACGTCGTTGACCTCGGCCTCGGGATAGACCCGCCCCGGCTCGAAGCGCTGGGCGAGGTGGTCGAGCACGACCAGGAGCTTCGCGTGCTTGGACGGGATGGTGTGGAGGCGGCCGTCGTCGGTCAGGAAGGCGCGCAGCACCCGGTCGCTGTCGGTCATGCCGTCACGCTAGCCACAGCCGCCGTCACGACTCATCCGAGTTCTGCCAGCAGCCGGTCGCACTCCGCGATGAGCGCAGCCCGGACCGGCGCGCCGCGCTCGGCGAAGCCGGCCTGCGCGGCGGCGTACTCCCGCTTGCCGTCGGCCGTCTCGATCCGCACCGGCGTCCATTCCTCGCCGGTCGGGTCGAGCATGACGCCGCTCATGTCGTAGGGCGCTGCGCGCATGTCGAGCACCCTGATCTCCCACGCGAGCTCGAAGGCGTCCGCCACGAGGTCGGAGAGGACCAACGGACTGAGGCGGAAGGCGTGCTTGTAGAGATCCATCCCCGCGTGGAGGCACCCGGGCTGCTCGAAGTCGGGCCGGTCGTCGCGTCCCGGCTGCAGCGTGTTGCGCGGACGGGCGTCCGGCGTGAAGAACCGGAAGGCGTCGAAGTGGGAGCAGGTGATCCGGTGGGACTCGACGACCTCGTCGGTCGCGGTGTCCCCGAGCCGCAGCCGCTGCGGGTGCCGCGTGCCGTGGGCCGCCGAGCGGTAGACCATCGCCCACTCGTGGAGACCGAAGCAGCCGGTGTGGGCGGGGCGGGAGGCGGTCGCTGCGAGGAGCCGCCGGGTCGTCTCGATCAGCGGGCGCCGCTCGCGGACCTCGTCGAGCGACGCCGACTCCGGGAAGCCTGCCGACCACCGCAGCAGCTGCGCGGGCCGCTGGGAGTAGTAGCCGAACATGAAGTCGTGGACGGGGTGCTTCTCGCCGCGGGCGCGGCGGGCGAGGTGCGGCTCGACGTACGGCGCGAGCCGCTCGCGGTGCGCGGCCGCACGATCGCGGTCTACGGCACTCTCGACGGACACCCCCCGAGGGTAGGACGATGACCTGGTGAGCGACGAAGTCCCGGTCGCGGCCGAGCCGCTGTCCCGTGCCCACGCGCACGCGCTCCGCTGGTTGGCGTCGCTGGAGGACCGCGCCGTCCCGCCGCGCGCCACCGCGGCCGAGGTCGCCGAGGGCCTCGGTCGCGACCTCCCCGACGGTCCCACCGACGCGGCCGCGGTCGTCGACCTGCTCGCGGCTGCGAGCGAGCCAGGGCTGACGGCCATCCCGTCGGGGCGGTTCTTCGGGTTCGTCATGGGCGGCACGCACCCCGCCGCCCTCGCGACCGACTGGCTGACCGCCGCGTGGGACCAGAACGCCGGGCTGCGCTCCGTCACCCCCGCGGCGATGGCGGTGGAGGACCTCGCCGAGGCGTGGGTGCTCGACCTGCTCGGCCTGCCGGCCGGGAGCTCGGTCGGCTTCGTGACCGGCGGGACGATGGCCAACTTCACCTGCCTCGCCGCGGGTCGCGACACGGTGCTGCGCCAGGCGGGCTGGGACGTCGCGACGCGGGGCCTGGTGGGCTCGCCGGGCGTCCGGGTCCTGGTGGGCGAGGAACGGCACGACTCCGTCGACCTGGTCCTGCGCTACCTCGGACTGGGTGCGCCCGAGCCGGTCGCGGCGGACGACCAGGGCCGGCTGCGGGTCGACGCCCTGCGCGACGCGTTCGCGCGGCCGGACGACCGTCCGACGGTCGTCGCGCTCCAGGCCGGCAACGTCCACTCCGGCGCCTTCGACCCGTTCGACGAGGCGATCGAGGTCGCCCACCAGCACGGCGCCTGGGTCCACGTGGACGGTGCCTTCGGGCTCTTCGCCGGTGCCTCACCGCGTCTCCGCCACCTCGTGGCGGGCTACGACGCCGCCGACTCGTGGGCGACCGACGCCCACAAGACCCTCAACGTCCCCTACGACTGCGGGCTCGCGATCGTGCGCGACCCGGCCGCGCTGCGCGCGGCGATGACGCTGCACGCGCCCTACCTGCTGCCGGACGTGCTCGGCGACCCGCTCGACAAGGTGCCCGAGATGAGCCGTCGCAACCGGGCGGCGACCGTGTGGGCGGTGCTGCGCGCGCTGGGCCGGAGTGGCGTCGCCGACCTCGTCGACCAGCTCGTCGCCCACGCGGTGCGCTTCGGCGACGGGCTCCGGACGATCGACGGGGCCGAGGTGCTCAACGACGTCGTCTTCACCCAGGTCTGCGCCGCCTTCGGCGACGACGGCCGGACCCGCCGCGTCGTCGAGCGCATGCTCGCCGACGGGACGGCCTGGACGACCGGGTCCACGTGGCGCGACCGGGCCGTGCTGCGGATCGCGGTCAGCAACTGGTCGACGACCGACGCCGACGTCGACCGCACGCTCGCGGCGCTGGCCGAGGCCGCCGTCGACTGAGCCGATCGACCCCCGCCTCGATAGGGTCGGGGGCGTGCGTATCGCAAGGTTCACGACCGGTGAGGACCCCCAGTACGGCGTGGTGACGGGCGAGGTCGACGAGCACGGGCAGCTCGACGACGACGCCGTGGTCGTCGCGCTGGCCGGCGACCCGATGTACGTCGGCGTCAAGGCGACCCAGGAGGAGCACCGCCTGGCCGACGTCCGGCTGCTCGCGCCGGTGCTGCCGCGCAGCAAGGTCGTCGGCATCGGTCGCAACTACGCGGCGCACGCCGCCGAGCTGGGCCACGACCTGCCCGACGAGCCGCTGATGTTCCTCAAGCCGAACACCAGCGTCATCGGCCCGGGCGAGGCCATCAAGTACCCGAAGCAGACCAGCGACCTCCACTACGAGGGCGAGCTCGCCGTGGTCATCGGCCGCATCTGTCGCGATGTGCCCGCCGCCCAGGCGACCGACGTGATCTACGGCTACACGATCGCCAACGACGTCACCGCGCGCGACCTCCAGCGCGGCGACGTCCAGTTCACGCGGGCCAAGGGCTTCGACACCTTCTGCCCGATCGGTCCCTGGATCGAGACCGACGTCGACCCGCAGTCCTTCGCCGACGGCGTCGGGGTCCAGACCTGGCTCAACGGTGACCTGGTCCAGGACGGGTCCACGCGCGACCTGATCTTCGACATCCCGACCCTCGTCGCCCACGTCAGCAGCGTGATGACCCTGCTGCCCGGCGACGTGATCCTCACCGGCACCCCCGAGGGCGTCGGTCCGATGGAGGTGGGCGACGAGGTGGAGATCTCGATCTCCGGCAACGGCGTCCAGCTCGGCAGCCTCACGAACACAGTGGAGAAGAGATGACCACCCCCACCAGCAACGGCGGCGCAGTCCGGGTCCGGTTCTGCCCCTCGCCGACCGGGTCGCCCCACGTCGGCTTCGCCCGCGCCGCTCTCTACAACTGGGCCTTCGCCCGCCACCACGGCGGCACCTTCGTCTTCCGTGTCGAGGACACCGACAAGGAGCGCTCCACCGAGGAGTCCTACGACGGCATGCTCGGCGCGATGCGCTGGCTCGGCCTCGACTGGGACGAGGGGCCGGAGGTCGGGGGGCCCCATGCCCCCTACCGGCAGTCCGAGCGCACCGAGCTCTACGCCGACGTGCTGGAGAAGCTGGCCGCGTCGAGCTACACCTACGACTGCTTCTGCACCACCGACGAGGTCACCGCGCGCCGGAAGGCCGCGGGCTCGAAGGTGCAGGGTTACGACGGTTTCTGTCGCGACCTCTCGGCCGAGCAGCGGTCGGCGTTCGAGGCCGAGGGCCGCTCCAGCGTGGTCCGGTTCCGGATGCCGGACGGTGCCGTCACCTGGCACGACCTGGTGCGTGGCGAGGTCACCTTCGAGACGGAGTTCGTGCCCGACTTCGCGCTGTGCCGCGCCAACGGCGACCCGCTCTACACGCTGGTCAACCCGGTCGACGACGCCCTGATGCAGATCACCCACGTGCTCCGCGGCGAGGACCTGCTGTCGTCGACGCCGCGCCAGATCCCGCTCCACCAGGCGCTGGTCGACCTCGGGTTCTCCCAGCAGGTGCCGCAGTTCGGCCACCTGCCGCTGGTGATGGGGGAGGGCAACAAGAAGCTCTCCAAGCGCGACCCGCAGGCGCACCTGTTCATGTACCGCGACGCCGGCTTCCTGCCCGAAGGCGTCCTCAACTACCTCGCGCTGCTGGGCTGGGCGATCGCCGCGGACCGTGACGTCTTCACCCTCGAGGAGATGGTCGAGAAGTTCGACATCAGCGACGTCAACCCCAACCCGGCGCGCTTCGACCTCAAGAAGGCCGAGGCGATCAACGCCGACCACATGCGGATGCTCAGCGTCGACGAGCTGACCCACCGGGTGCTGCCGCACCTCAAGGAGGCCGGCGTCGTCGGAGACCCGGTCCACGACGCCGACGCGCAGCTCCTCGAGCTCGCGATGCCCCTGGTCGCCGAGCGCATGAACAAGCTCACCGAGGCCGCTCCCATGCTCGGGTTCCTCTTCGCCGACGAGGAGTCGTTCGAGCGGCAGGAGCTCGTCGACGACGCGGGCCGCGACGTCGTACGCGCCGCGCGCGACGCCCTCGCCGCCATCGAGCACTGGTCGACGGCCGAGATCGAGGCGGTGCTGCGGCAGACGCTCGTGGACGAGCTCGGCCTCAAGCCGCGGCTGGCCTTCGGCCCGGTGCGGATCGCGGTGTCCGGTCGGAAGATCTCGCCGCCGCTGTTCGAGTCGATGGAGCTGCTCGGCCGCGACCGGTCGCTCGCCCGCCTCGACGGGGCGCTCGTCGAGGAGCCCGCGTGACCCAGCCGCTCCAGGACCCCTACGCCACCGACCCCTACGGCCGGTGGCCCGGCGAGGAGCGCGTGGGCCTGCCCTACCACCTGGTCCTGCGCGGTGGCTGGTCCGGCGCCTGGTGGCGGGCCCTGATCGGCCTGCTGGTGCTCGGCATCGCGATGATGCTGGTGCTGCCCTTCGTCGTGCTGGTGCCGTTCGTCCTCTGGTACGCCGTCACCGGTCAGGACGTCGGCAGCCAGGTCGGCGGTCTGGTCGACCTCGGCGACCCGTCGCCGGCGAGCCTGGCCTACCTCAACATCACCCTGGCGGCGCTGATCCCCGTCACCTGGGTCATCGTGCGGCTCCTCCACGGGCTGCGCCCGCGATGGCTGTCGTCGGTCGCGCCGCGGCTGCGCTGGAAGTTCCTCGTCGTCTGTCTCGGGCTCTCGGTGGTCGCGCTCCTCGCGACCGTCGTCGTCTCGGCCCTGGTCCCGCAGGACGCGTCGGCGTCGATGTCGGGCGACGTCAACGAGCTGACCCCGACGATCCGCGACTTCGCGCTCGTGGTCCTGCTGCTCACGCCGCTGCAGGCGGCGGCCGAGGAGTACGCCTTCCGCGGCTACCTGCTGCAGGCGTTCGGGGGGCTGGTCCGTCACCCCGCCTTCGCCGTGCTGCTGTCGTCGCTGCTGTTCGCGCTGGCCCACGGCGCCCAGGACGCCCCGATCTTCGTCGACCGGTTCGCCTTCGGCCTGGTCGCCGGCACCCTCGTCGTCGTCACCGGCGGCCTCGAGGCCGGCATCGCGATGCACGTGCTCAACAACTGGCTCGCGTTCGGCGTCACCCTGGCGTTCGGCGACATGTCCAGTGCGCTCAACCCGAGCGGCGGCAGCTGGTGGAACCTGCCGGTGACGCTCACGCAGTCGCTGGTCTACCTCGGGCTCGCGTGGTGGGTGGCCCGTCGGATGGGCCTCGCGACGCGGACCGACCCGGCCGTTTTGGCCGCCCCCGAGACCCGCGTGTAAGGTTCCGTTCGGCCCTCAGGGGTCGCCGGTCAGGCCGGAAAAGGCCTGCCACCATTGGGATATGGTGTAATTGGCAGCACGACTGGTTCTGGTCCAGTTAGTCTAGGTTCGAGTCCTAGTATCCCAGCGAGATCCCGGAGCTTCTCTCCGCAGGAGCCCCGGGATTTGGTCTGGAACGACTGGCTTCGCTAGGGTTTCGACCGCTGGAAATCCAGCAGAGCAACACAGTGCACGCCCCGTTCGTCTAGTGGCCCAGGACGCTGGCCTCTCACGCCGGAAGCACGGGTTCGAATCCCGTACGGGGTACCACACCACGAGGCCCGGTCCGCCAGGACCGGGCCTTCGTCGTTCCCGCTACGCTTTCTCGGTGAGCTCCGAACAGCTCGGAGGCGCCGAGCAGCAGGCGGCCACCGAAGCGTTGATGGCGACCTCCCGGCTGTTGACCGGCGTGATCGCCCGCACCCTGTCCGACATCGAGGTGTCGGTGACGGTGCCGCAGCTGCGGGTCCTGGTCATGCTCCAGCTCAACGCACCGCTCAACCTCGGTGCGATCGCGGACGGGCTCGGGGTGAACCCCTCCAACGCCAGCCGCACCTGCGACCGGTTGGTGGCGGCGGGCCTGGTCACCCGTGTCGACGACGTGCGCGACCGGCGGCAGGTCAGCCTCTCGATGACTCCCGAGGGCGAGAGCCTCGTGACCTCGCTGATGCACCGCCGGCGCGAGCTGCTCGACGACGTGGTCGGCCGCATGGCCCCGGCCGATCAGCGGCGCCTGGCCCAGGGACTGGCCGCGCTCCTGGCGGTCCTCGACGACGAGGAGTGGGCGAGGGTGGGGTCCCGGCCGGGCGCCATCCTTCCCTGGATCCGCTGACCCTCCCCCGGGAGGGTCGTGCCCCCCGTGGCCCGTCGGTGTGTCGACGCTGGGGTCATCACATGTGGGGAAAGAACGCTTGCGCTCCCGCAATGGTTGCGTGCCGCCGGGTAGGTCTGGTTCACGTGCCGCAGCCCAGCGGCGCACCTGAGACGGTCCGACCGGACCTGCTGAGTGGGACCCCGAACCGGGAGAAGCAGCCATGATGGGTTTTGACGGGGGCGCAGGCCTGCCGACACGATCACGCGTCGCCGTGGGCGCCGCGCTGGCACTGATGACGGGCCTGCTGGCCGTGCTCACGGGGCTGACCGCCCCACCGGCCGACGCCGTCGCGACGAGCGCCCTCCGAGCCGCGACTGCCTCCTCCACCATCGCCTTCCGGGGAGCGGACCAGCGGGCACGCAACCGACGCGCCGTCCGTGCCACCGTCCCCGGCTCCGTGGTCCAGGGCGACGGCATGCTCCTCTTCGTCACGAGCGGCACCGCAGGGGTGTCGATCGCGACCCCGCCGGCGGGCTGGGTGAGGGAGCGGACCCGCCGGTCGGGCACCGACACCCGGACGACCCTCTACTCCCGTGTCGCCACGGGGGACGACGCGGGAAGCGGCGCGGCTGTGCGGTTCTCCGCGCGCACCACGGCGACGATCACACTGCTGGCCTACGCCGGCACGGGCGCGGATCCGGTCGGAGACGTCGGCGCGCTCGCGGAGACCGTACGCCGCGCCCGACACACGACGCCCGGCGCCGACGTGGGCGTGGCAGGCTCGCACGTCGTCTCCTACTGGGCGGAGAAGGCCGGCTCGACCTCGACCGGCTGGACCCTTCCGGCCGGGCAGGTGCGGCGCAGCCTCGTCGCGGGCAGCGGATCCGGGCGCATCAGCTCGGTCGCCTCGGACTCTGCCGTCCCGGAGGACGTCGGGGCCAGTGGCGCTCGGACCGCGAGGAGCGTGGTCGCGTCCCGGAAGGCCACGATGTGGTCGGTGGTGCTCCAGCCCCGCGCGGATCCGGAGCCGAACGTCGCGCCGGTCGCGTCCTTCACCGTGGGCTGCTCCGGACCGACCTGCACGGTCGACGGGTCCGGGTCCTCCGACACCTCGCCGGGGAGCGTCGCGTCCTACGCGTGGGACTTCGGCGACGGTTCGACGGGCACCGGGGTCTCCACGAGCCACACCTACGCCAGTGGCGGTCCGATGACGATCACGTTGGTCGTGACCGACGACCAGGGTCTGGACTCGGCGCCGGTGGAGCGGACGGCCGACCCGACCGTGACGCCACCGGTCAGCGGGACCCCGGGCCACGACCGGTTGGTGCCGGATCGGCCACGGACCGACACCCCGCGCATCGGCGACGGTGAGATCAACGACATCGAGGTCGTGCCGTCGCTCAACCGGGTCTTCATCGCCGGCAGCTTCACCTCGATCCAGAACAACACTGCCACGAACACCACGACCTACGACCAGGCGGGCCTGGCCAGCTACGACCTCGACACCGGGCTGGTCGACGCCGACTTCCGGCCGACCTTCAACGGCGGGGTCGCCGCCGTCGAGGCCACGCCCGACGGCACCAAGCTGTTCGTCGGCGGCTCGTTCAACACCGTCGACGGTGACGCGAAGCAGAAGGTGGCGAGTCTCGACCTGACCACCGGCGCTCCGCTGAGCGACTTCGACTTCTCGCGCAGCACCAACAACCAGGTGCAGTCGCTCGCGGCGACCGACAGCACCCTCTACGTCGGTGGTCGCTACAGCCGCATCAACGGTGTGCTCCGCACCGGGGTCGCGGCCGTCGACACCACGAGTGGCGCGGTGGACCAGTCCTTCGACAACTCGCTGTCGGGTGGCATCGGCGTGAACGGCCAGCTCGGCGTCCCCCAGCTCAAGCTCACCCACGACGAGAGCAAGCTTCTCGTCATCCACACCGGCCGCCAGATCGACGGCCAGGACCGGCTGGGCATGGGCATCATCGACACCGCCACCCAGGAGCTGCTGCCGTGGCGCAGCACGCTGTGGGACGAGAACCTGGCCCGCGTCGGCGGGGTGACGCGCATCTGCTGCGGCGACATCGCACCCGACGACTCCTACTTCGTGGTCACCAGCGGCTCAGGTGGTGACGCCCCGCCGATCAGCGACACCGTCGTCGCCTACCCGCTCGATGCCGCGTCACTGCAGGACGACGACGTGCAGCCGCTGTGGATCTCGCGCCACTTCGACAGCATCTACTCGGTCGCGATCACCGAGGTCGCCATCTACGTCGGCGGCCACTTCCAGTGGGTCGAGTCGCCGACGTCCAACGATCCCTGGCCCGGCCTCGACAACGTCGGCTACGGCACCGGACAGGGACTATCGGGCTACGGCCTGGGCGACCAGGTCGTGCGTCGCGACCACATCGCCGCGCTCGACCCGACCGACGGCAAGTCGCTGGAGTGGAACCCCAACGGGGGATCGAACTCCTTCGAGGGTGACAAGGCGATGGAGGCCACACCACGGGGTCTCTTCGTCGGCGGCGACGGCATGTTCAAGGGCGGCGTCCGGACCGGTCGTGTCGGCTTCTTCGACTTCGACACGGTGCCCCATCCCGATCCCCTGCCCGACACCACCATCACCACTCCCATCGAGGGACGCGTCGTCGCCAGCGGTGAGTCGTTCTCCGTGACGGGCACGGCCGAGGTCGCCACCGGGAGCGTCGGGAGGGTGCGGGTCCAGGTCCGCGACCGCAACAGCGGCCAGTACCTCACCGCCGGCAACGCGTGGACCGGGACCACCACCTGGGTCGATGCCACCCTCGAGCCCGGGACGACCACGCGCGGCTGGCACCTCGACGACCGGGTCGTCGACGACAACCGTGAGCTGCTGGTCACCGCGCAGGCCTTCACGGCCGCCACGGGCGGCACCGGTGACGCGACGCGGGCGACGAAGAAGTTCGAGTCGTTCGGTACCGACGACCAGACACCGACCACGTCCATCTCCGCGCCCCGGGGCATCCTCGCCTCCACGTCGTTCACCATGAGCGGCAGCGCCAACGACGACAACGGCGTCAGCTCGCTGACCTACTGGTTCCGGGACGCGCAGGGCCGCTACCTCCAGGACGACGGAACGGTGGGAGCCATCTACCACACCTTCCGTGGCACACCCGATGTCATCGGCGGCACCTCGACGACGTGGTCCTACGACGTCGTGCTCCCCCACGAGGGCGAGTGGCGGGGCAGCGCCACGGCGGTCGACACCGCCGGACAGGCCGACCTGCGCAGCGCCACGCGCGACTGGACCATCGACTCCAACGCAGTCCCGCCGACCGTCTCGATCAGCCAGCCGGTCGAGATGACCCCGCCGTTCTCGGTGCCGACGGTCACGGTGGAGCCCGGTGGACAGATGACGTTCGCAGGTTCCGCGGCCGACGACGAGGGCCTCAAGGACGTGGAGGTCACCCTCCGGAACCGGACGACGGGGGAGAACCTCGGCAACGACGGCTCGTGGGGGACCGACGTCTCCCGGGGCAACTACCGCGTGTCACCGGTGAACATCGCCGGCAACTCCTACGAGTGGACGTGGACGACACCGTTCGTGCTCACTCCCGGCTCCTACGACTTCACCGTCCGCGCGACCGACGACAACGACCTCACGACGTCCTCGAGCGACCGAGGGGTGCTCACCATCAGCGCCGAGTATCCCGGCGACGCCCCACCCAGCACGACGATGAGCTTCACCCCGCCCGTCGACCAGTCGCTGACGGTCGACCTGTCCGGCACGGCCGCGGACGACGTCGGTCTCGACACGGTCCAGGTCTCGCTGCAGGACCGCGACACCGGCCGCTACCTCCAGGCCAACGGCTCGATGGGTGCTGCCGTGGCCTACCGCGAGGCGGACCTCGTGCTCGACAGCGTGACGAGCCTGACCTGGTCCCTGCCTCCCATCACACTGCCGAGCGGCGGCGACTGGCGGTTCGCGGCCGTGGCCTTCGACTCACGGGGGCAGCAGGACCCGACCGCCGCCACGGCGAGCTACAAGGTCTACCCCGGCGACGGGCTACCGGGCCTGAACCCGCTCCTCGGGCAGCCGCAGGACGGCGCCACGTTCGACGACGGCAGGATCGTGGTCACGGGCCGGGCCGATGACGCGGACGACCCCTATGCGGGCATCGCGGCCGTCCAGGTCGGCGTCGTGAACTCCGCGGGCCTCTCCATGAGCTCCTCCGGGACGTTCACCAGCGCCACCCCGAGCTGGCGCAACGCCTTCCTCAACAGCCCTGGTAGTGCGGGCTCCAACTTCTCCTACACCACGCCGGTGATCCCCGCGGGCACCTACACGGTGCTCGTGCGGTCGGTCGACGTGCACGACCAGGTGATGGATCCGCCGCGCACAGCCACCGGCGTCGTGGTCACCCAGCCGCCCAACGACCCGCCGGTGCCGAGCTTCACCCACGCCTGCGAGGAGAACGTCTGCACGTTCGACGGGCGCTCCTCCACCGACGAGAACACCAGCTCTCTCTCCTACTCGTGGAGCTTCGGACAGGGAAGTGGCAGCGGACCGCTGCCGACCAAGACCTACACCGCCCCGGGTGACTACGAGGTGACGCTCACCGTGCAGGACGAGTGGGGGCTCGCGGCCACCTCGGAGCCCCAGGTCGTGTCGATCGAGGAGCCCACGGGCAACCAGGCCCCGGTCCCGACGTTCATCCGCAGCTGTACCGGTCTGACCTGCGCGGTCAGCAGCCAGGGCACGGCCGACCCGGACCCGGGCGACACCTTCTCCTCCGTGTGGGACTGGGGGGACGGCAGTGCTCCGAGCACCAGCACCTCCCCGTCGCACACCTACGAGGAGAGCGGCACCTACACGATCGTGCTCACGACCACGGACGGCTGGGGCAACGCGGCCTCGACCTCCCAGGAGGTCGTCCTCAGCGAGCCTGTCGGCAACACGGCGCCGCACGTGGAGCTCGTCGCGACGTGCGCGGCGTTCACGATCTGCCAGATGAGCAGCGACGGGACCCTCGATGCCGAGGGCGACACGATCCGTTACGCCTGGGACTTCGGGGACGGTGGCACGAGCTCGTCGGCCAACCCGTCGCACACGTATGCGGCCGCGGGCACCTACTCCGTCGAGCTGGGCGTCACCGACGTCTGGGGCCGGTCGGCGTCGGAGACGCAGGTGGTGACGATCGTCGAGCCGGAGACCAACAACGCGCCGACAGCGGTGCTCGCCTCCAGCAGCTGCACGAGCTTCACGACCTGTGCGGTGAGCGCGGCGGGCAGCAGCGATCCCGACACGGCGACCGGGGACGACGTCTGGCGCTACGTGTGGAGCTGGGGTGACGGCACGGAGGACACGACGACGTCCGCGGAGACGTCGCACGTCTACGACGTCGCCGGCACCTACGACCTGACGCTCACGGTGGTCGACCGATGGGGTCGCGCCAGCACGCCCGTCGAGCAGACGGTGACCACCCCGGAGGAGCCGGCCGACAACGAGGCGCCGACCGCGTCACTGGCCACCTCGTGCGTCGGGTTCCGCTGCAGCGCGGACCCGAGCGGCACGGCGGACGACGCCAGCGGGATCCGGAGCTACGTCTACGACTGGGGCGACGGCACGTCGACCACGACGACCCGCACCACGGCGCGGTCCTACACCTACGCGGCCGCCGGCACCTACACGGTCACCCTGACGGTCACGGACAACTGGGGGAGGACTGCGACGGCCACGAGCGAGGTCACCGTCGGGTGATCCTCAGCCCGACCGCCCGAGCACCATCCGCAGCTCCGGCGGTCCGTCGACCGGGTGGTCGGCCGGCACTCCGGTCGAGACGAAGCCCGCGCGCTCGTAGGCCGCGATGGCCGCCGCGTTGCCGACCCGCACCATCAGGAAGGTCGGCAGCCCGCGACCCTCGGCCCACACGACCACGGCGGCGATCAGTCGCCCGGCCAGGCCGGTGCCGCGCTCGGTGGGGCAGACCCACATCGAGATCAGCTCGACGGCCTCGTCGCCCTCGAGCTGTGCGGACGACCCGCTGACCACGCCGACCGGGCGACCGTCGCGCCGTGCGATCAGGGTGAGTGCCACGTCGGTCAGCCGCGCCCGCCAGCGCTCCTCGGCGGCGTCCACCCAGTCGGCGTACGTCGAGCCGAAGGCCTCCGGGGCGTCGGCCAACGAGGCCAGCCGCACCTCCCGGAACTCCCGCCAGTCGTCGGCCCCGACCCGATGGATCTCCGTCCGGTTCACGCCGCCACCCTAGGATGTCGTCGTGTCCGATTTCCGCCGGTTTTCCGTCGAGGACGGGCGCATGATCGAGCCATGACACCGACGCCGCGCCTGGACCCGGAGTCCTGCTACCGGGCCGTGAAGAGCCGGGACCGCCGCTTCGACGGCGTCTTCTTCACCGCCGTGCGGACGACCGGCATCTACTGCCGGCCCTCCTGCCCGGCGCGGACCCCGGCCTACGGCAACGTGACCTTCCACCCGAGCGCCGCTGCGGCCCAGGCCGCCGGCTACCGCGCGTGCAAGCGATGCCTGCCCGACGCGACCCCCGGGAGCCCCGACTGGGACGTCGACGCCGACCTGGCCGGCCGTGCCATGCGGCTGATCGCCGATGGTGTCGTCGACCGGGAGGGAGTCGACGGGCTCGCCGACCGCGTCGGCTACACGACCCGCCACCTCTCGCGGATCCTCACCGCCGAGCTCGGTGCCGGCGCGCTGGCGCTGGCGCGCGCCCGTCGGGCGCAGACCGCGCGCATCCTCATCGAGACGACCGACCTCGGCTTCGCCGACGTGGCCTTCGCCGCCGGATTCGCCAGCGTCCGCCAGTTCAACGACACGGTCCGGGAGGTCTACGCGGCCAGCCCGACCGAGCTCCGGGGGAAGCGACGCGGTGGCAGGCCTGCGACCGGCGAGGTCCGGATGCGGCTGGCCGTACGGACGCCCTTCGCCGGTCGCGCCCTCCACGCGTTCCTGGCCGCCCACGCGGTGCCGGGGGTCGAGGAGGCGGGGGAGGGTTGGTTCACCCGTACCCTCGACCTGCCCCACGGGCCGGGCACCGTCCGCCTCGAGCTGGACGACGAGCTCGGCCGTGGTGGGACGGCGATGGTGCCGGCCACGTTCCGGCTCGCCGACCTCCGTGACGTCGGCGCCGCGGTCGAGCGCACGCGCCGGATGCTGGATGCCGACTGCGACCCGGTCGCCGTCGCCGACGCGTTCGCCGGCGACCCCGTGATCGGTCCGCTCGTGCGTCGCCTCCCGGGGCTGCGGGTCCCCGGCCACCCCGACGGCGACGAGCTCGCGATCCGCACCGTCGTCGGCCAGCAGGTCAGCGTCGCCGGCGCGCGCACCGTCACCGGTCGCATCGTCGCCGCCCACGGTGCTCCGCTGCCCGAGCCCGAGGGCGGCCTCACCCACCTCTTCCCCACCGCCGTCCAGCTCGCTGCCGCGGACCCGGAGTCGATGCCGATGCCGCGGGCCCGGGGTCGTGCGCTGGTCGGCCTCGCCGGGGCCCTCGCCCGGGGCGAGGTCGACCTCAGCGGTGGCGCCGACCGCGACGACGTCCGCGCCACGCTGCTCGCGCTTCCCGGCATCGGCCCGTGGACGGCGGACTACGTCGCGATGCGCGCGCTCGGCCACCCTGACGTGTTCCTGCCGACCGACCTGGGTGTGAAGGCCGCGCTCCGCGGCCTCGGCCACGACCTCGACGACGTGCCGGCCCTGACCGAGTCCTGGCGCCCCTGGCGCTCCTACGCCCTGCTGCACCTGTGGCACACCCTCGACGTCCTCGACGTCGCCCCGACCACCTCACGAGAGGATGACTGACATGTGGACCGTGATCGACAGCCCCGTCGGCGAGCTGCGCCTGGTGGAGCAGGGAGGTGCGCTGACCGCCATCGAGTTCTCGCCCTTCCGGCCCGCGACGGGCCGGCCGATCGGGCAACAACAGGACGACCACCCGGTCCTGGCGCGGGCGGCCGAGCAGCTGGCGGCGTACTTCGCGCGGGAGCTGAAGGAGTTCGACCTCCCGCTCGCACCGGCAGGCACGCCCTGGCAGCAGTCGGTCTGGACCCAGCTGCAGGGCATCGGCTACGGCGAGACCGCCTCCTACGGCGAGATCGCCCACCGGCTCGGCAAGACCAACGCCGCGTCGCGGGCCGTCGGCCTCGCCAACGGCCGCAACCCGATCCCGATCGTCATCCCGTGCCACCGGGTGATCGGCTCGACGGGCACCCTCACCGGCTATGCCGGCGGGCTGGAGCGCAAGCAGACGCTGCTCAACCTCGAGCAGGACGCCCTGTTCTGACCCGACCCACCAGTTCTGGCAAGGTGGTCGGGCGATGCCTGACGACACCCTCTGGTACGCCGCCTACGGCTCCAACGTCGACCCCGACCGCTTCGCCTGCTATCTCCTGGGCGGGTGCCCGCCGGGTGCGGCGACCACCTACCCCGGCACCCGTGCGGCCGCTCCGGCACTCGACCAGCGGCCGTTCACGATGCCGGGTCGCCTCGTCTTCGCCTGGCACTCGAAGACGTGGGGCGGGGCGATCGCCTTCCACGACCCCGACGGGGGCGGCGAGGTCCTCAGCACCGCCTACCGCCTCTCGCCCGCGACCTTCTCCGACGTGGTGGAGCAGGAGATGTGGCGCGACCCCGGCGCCGACCACGACCTCGCGGAGGTGCTGGCCCACGGCCGGCAGGTGCTCGGTCCCGGCCGCTACGAGACGCTCCACCGCACGGGCGAGCTCGACGGTCGGCCGGTGCTCACCTTCAGCGCCGACGACCTCTCGGTGCTCGACCACGGCGAGCCCGCACCGGCGTACGTCGCCACCATCGCCCGCGGCCTGCGCCACAGCCACGGCCTCACCGACGACGAGGTCGTCGACTACCTGCTCACCGCCGACGGTCTCTCCGACCCCGACGCCGTACGCCGCGCGATCGCCTGACGGTTTCCCCGGTCAGCCGGGGAAACCGAGAACTTGTGCTTCACCCGTCGGCGGCCGCTCGGCGCAGCGACTCGGACAGCCGCTCGGCCGCGGCGAGGACGGCGGGGGCGTGCATCCGGCCGGGTTGACGGGAGAGTCGCTCGAGCGGACCCGACACCGAGACCGCGGCGATGATCTTGCCGCCGGGGGAGCGGACGGGAGCCGAGACCGACGCGACGCCCTGCTCGCGCTCACCGACCGACTGGGACCAGCCGCGCCGGCGGATGCCCGAGAGGGCGGCAGCGGAGAAGGCCGCGTTCTGGAGGCCGCGCTGCATGCGGTCGGGGTCCTCCCACGCCAGCAGCACCTGGGCGGCCGAGCCGGCGTTCATCGTCAGCTGGGTGCCGACCGGGATCGTGTCGCGCAGGCCCGACGGCCGTTCGGCGGCGGCGACGCAGATGCGGTGGTCGCCCTGGCGTCGCCACAGCTGGGCGGACTCGCCCGTGATGTCGCGCAGCCGCGCGAGCACCGGACCCGCCGTGGCGAGCAGCCGGTCCTCGCCCGCGGCCGCCGAGAGCTCGGCGAGGCGTGGCCCGAGCACGAAGCGGCCCTGCAAGTCGCGGGCGACGAGGCGGTGGTGCTCGAGGGCGACGGCGAGGCGGTGGGCGGTCGGTCGGGCGAGGCCGGTGCTGGCGACCAGGCCGGCGAGGGTGGCCGGTCCGGACTCGAGGGCGGTGAGGACGAGGGCGGCCTTGTCGAGGACGCCGACTCCACTTGACGTGTCCATATGGCAATACTGCCGTCTCGAATGATGGATGGCAAGGCGTAGAGTGTCGCGAACCCGTTGACGAGGAGGAGTGAGTGATGGCCAGGACCCTGGCGGAGAAGGTGTGGGACGAGCACGTCGTCCGGTCGCAACCGGGCGAGCCGGACCTGCTGTTCATCGACCTCCACCTCATCCACGAGGTCACCAGCCCGCAGGCCTTCGACGGGCTGCGTCTCGCCGGCCGCGCCGTACGCCGCCCCGACCTCACCCTCGCCACCGAGGACCACAACGTCCCCACGGTCGACTGGGACAAGCCGATCGCCGACCCGGTGAGTCGCACCCAGGTCGAGACGCTGCGCCGGAACGCCGAGGAGTTCGGCGTGAGGCTCCACCCGCTCGGCGACGTCGAGCAGGGCATCGTGCACGTCGTCGGCCCGCAGCTCGGGCTGACCCAGCCCGGCATGACGATCGTCTGCGGCGACTCCCACACCAGCACCCACGGGGCCTTCGGTGCCATCGCCTTCGGCATCGGCACCTCCGAGGTCGAGCACGTGCTCGCGACCCAGACGCTGCCGCAGGCGAAGCCGCGGACCATGGCGGTGACCGTCAACGGCTCGCTGCCGGCCGGCGTCACCGCCAAGGACCTCGTCCTCACCCTGATCGCGCACACCGGCACCGGGGGCGGCCAGGGCTACATCGTCGAGTATCGCGGCCCCGCCATCGAGGAGCTCTCGATGGAGGGCCGCATGACCGTCTGCAACATGTCGATCGAGTGGGGCGCCAAGGCCGGCCTCATCGCACCCGACCAGACGACCTTCGACTACATCGACGGCCGACCGGGAGCGCCGAAGGGCGACGACTGGGACGCGGCGGTCGAGCACTGGAAGAGCCTGCGCACCGACGACGACGCCGAGTTCGACAAGGAGATCGTCCTCGACGCCGCGGAGATGACGCCGTTCGTCACCTGGGGCACCAACCCTGGCCAGGGGGTGCCGCTCGGCGCGCACGTCCCTGCCCCGGCGGACTTCGACGACGCGGACGACGCCCTCGCGGCCGAGAAGGCGCTGACCTACATGGGTCTCGAGGCCGGTACGCCGATGCGCGAGATCGCCGTCGACACCGTGTTCGTGGGCTCGTGCACCAACGGCCGCATCGAGGACCTCCGGCTCGCGGCCGAGGTCGTCAAGGGCCGCAAGGTCGCCGACGGCACGCGGCTGCTGGTCGTGCCCGGCTCGGTCCGGGTGCGGCTCCAGGCCGAGGACGAGGGCCTCGACGTGATCTTCAAGGAGGCGGGCGGCGAGTGGCGTGGCGCCGGCTGCTCGATGTGCCTCGGCATGAACCCCGACCAGCTCGCACCTCAGGAGCGCAGCGCCTCCACGTCCAACCGCAACTTCGAGGGCCGGCAGGGCGTCGGCGGCCGCACCCACCTGGTGTCGGTCCCCGTCGCGGCGGCCACGGCGATCCGCGGCACCCTGTCGTCGCCCGTCGACCTGGAGGAGAACTGAGATGGACGCGTTCACCAGCCACACCGGCGTCGGCGTGCCCCTGCGCCGCAGCAACGTCGACACCGACCAGATCATCCCGGCCTCCTACCTCAAGCGGGTGACGCGGACCGGGTTCGAGGACGGGCTCTTCGCGGCCTGGCGCAAGGACCCCGCGTTCGTGCTCAACACCGTGCCCTACGACGCGGGCTCGGTCCTGGTGGCCGGTCCCGACTTCGGCACCGGCTCCTCGCGCGAGCACGCCGTGTGGGCCCTGCAGAACTACGGCTTCAAGGCTGTCATCTCGCCGCGTTTCGCCGACATCTTCCGCGGCAACTCCGGCAAGGCCGGGCTGGTCGCGGCGCAGGTCGACGAGAAGGTCGTCCAGCGACTCTGGGACCTGCTCGAGCGCGAGCCCGGCACCGAGGTGACCGTCGATCTCGAGGCCCGGACGGTCGTGGCGGGCGAGGGCCCCGACCGGGTCGAGGACAGCTTCGACATCGACGACTACACGCGGTGGCGCCTGCTCGAGGGCCTCGACGACATCGGCATCACGCTGTCCCACGAGGACGACATCGCGGCCTACGAGGCGCAGCGACCGCGATGGAAGCCGGTCACCGCCTGAGGAGCGCCTCACACCGCGAAACCCCCTACGTCGTAGGGGGTTTCGTCGTCTCGGGCCACCTGGAAGGGGTCTGGACCGCTCATGCGAGGACGCGAAAAACCTCTGCGGATCGCGGCGTGGTGATTGTGAGGCGCGCCACTAGTCCCTAGTTTGCAGGGGAGTGGAGGGGTCAAGTGCCCCGCCTACAAGCGTTCATTGAAGGGAAGACAGTGAACAAGTCACAGCTCATCGACAAGCTTTCGGCGCGTTTCGAGGGGAACAAGAAGCAGGCCGCGCACGCCCTGGAGTCCGTCCTCGACACCATCACCCGCGAGGTCGCTCGCGGCGAGAAGGTCGCCATCACGGGCTTCGGCTCGTTCGAGCGGAAGGTGCGCAAGGCCGGCACGGCCCGCAACCCCTCGACCGGCGAGACCATCCGGACGAAGAAGAAGAACGTCCCGAAGTTCACGCCCGGCCAGGACCTGAAGAACGTCGTCTCCGGGGCCAAGAAGCTGCCGAAGCTGACGGTCTCGGCGGCGTCGCCGGCGGCGAAGAAGGTGGCGGCGCCGGCCAAGAAGGCCGCCGCCGCTGCGAAGTCCGCGACCAAGAAGGCGCCGGCGAAGAAGGCGCCGGCGAAGAAGGCTCCGGCGGCGAAGAAGTCGGCACCCGCCAAGAAGGCGCCGGCGAAGAAGACGACGACGGCGAAGAAGGCGCCGGCCAAGAAGGCTCCGGCGGCGAAGAAGTCGGCACCCGCCAAGAAGGCGCCGGCGAAGAAGACGACGACCGCCAAGAAGGCCCCCGCCAAGAAGACGGCGGCCAAGAAGGCGCCGGCGAAGAAGACGACGACCGCCAAGAAGGCCCCTGCCAAGAAGGCGCCGGCCAAGAAGGCCGCCAAGAAGTCCTGACCGCCCGTCGACAGGGACCGTCCGGCTCCGGACGGTCCCTGTCGCACGTCCGGATCAGGGCAGCAGCGCCACCGCGTCCGCGGTGAAGGCGCCGACGCCGAGCCGGAGCGCTGCCGCCAGCGCGTGCTCGTCGTCGACGTCGCGTCGCAGGGTCGCCAGGTCACCGGTGACCTCGAGGGCGCCAGCTGCAAGGTGCACCGCCCGGGACTCGACGCCGAACTGCGGCGCGAACGCGTCGTAGGGCGCCGCGTAGGTCGTCGTGCCGTGCCCGTCGGCGTCGGCCACGAACCAGCTGCCGTCGGCGCCGCCCTCGTCCAGGGCGGCTGCGAGGTCCGCGGGACGCAGGCAGGGGAGGTCGGCGCAGAGGGCGACCGGGAGCCCGTCGGGGTGCCGGAGCCTCGTTGACCGCGCCGCCGCCACGAGGGAGCCGTTGAGACCGTGAGCGTCCGGCTCGGTGGCCAACCCGTGCCGCCTCGCGTGGGCGGTCACCTCGGGATCGGCGGTCACGACGACCACCTCGGCGACGCCCGGCGTACGCCGCGCCGCGGCGACGGTGTCGCGAGCGAAGGCTGCGGCGAGCCCGGGCCGGAGGTGGTCGGGCACCTGCAGCCGGGACTTGCCGAGGGCCGGCGACTTCACCGGGACCAGGACCACGAACGGGGGGCGTTTCATCGCCGACGATCCTGCCATCCGAGGGAGTAGCCTTCTGCGAGCCTCCGGCCTGCGGACCGGGGCGGACCACGCGGACGACGACGACGAGGGATGGCCAGTGCCGGTACGCAAGCTGCAGCAGAAACGTGGCTGGACCTTCAACGTCGCCGTCCCGATCGTGAAGCCGACGCTGCTCGCCGTGACCGACCGGGAGTGGGTCGACGGTGAGAAGATCCCGGCGACCGGCGGGTGCATCGTCGCGTTCAACCACATCTCCCACGTCGACCCGCTGCTGTCCGCCCACTTCCTCTACGACCACGGCCGCCTCCCGCGTTACCTGGCGAAGTCGGGGCTCTTCAAGAACCGGTTCCTCGGCGGGTTCCTGCGCTCGGCCGGCCAGATCCCCGTGGAGCGGCTCAGCCGCAACGCGGTCGGTGCCTTCGACGCCGCCGTCGAGGCGGTCCGTGCGGGTGAGTGCGTCGTCGTCTACCCCGAGGGAACGCTGACCCGCGACCCGGCGCTGTGGCCGATGACCGGCAAGTCGGGCGCCGCGCGCATCGCCCTCGAGACAGGCTGCCCGGTGATCCCGGTCGGTCAGTGGGGCGCCCAGGAGCTGCTCCCGCCCTACACCGCGAAGCCGAGGCTGTTCCCGCGCACGACGATCCGGATGCGGGCGGGCGACCCCGTCGACCTGTCCGACCTGCTGACGGCGCCGCGCAACACCGCCACCATCAACGCCGCCACCGACCGGATCATGGATGCCATCACGGGGCTGGTCGCCGGGCTGCGCGGCGAGGAGCCGCCCGCCGAGCGCTACGACCCGCGCACCTCCGGCGTACGCCAGACCGGCAACCCCCACAAGAAGGAGCGCCCGTGAGCCCCAGCAGCAAGGTCGCGGTCTTCGGTGCGGGCTCGTGGGGGACGGCGTTCTCCATCGTGCTCGCCGACGCCGGCAACGACGTGACGATCTGGGGTCGACGCGAGGAGGTCTGCGAGTCGATCCGCGAACGCCACGAGAACCCGGACTACCTCCCCGACGTGAAGCTCCCCGAGGCGATCACGGCCACCCACGACCCCGAGCGGGCCGTGCACGACGCCGACGCCATCGTCTTCGCCGTGCCCTCGCAGAGCTTCCGCGAGAACCTCACCGAGTGGGCGCCGGTCCTCCCCGAGGTCCCGATGATCTCGTTGATGAAGGGCGTCGAGCTCGGCAGCCTCAAGCGGATGAGCGAGGTGATCGCCGAGGTGACGGGCGCCGGCGACGACCGGATCGCGGTCGTCAGCGGGCCCAACCTCTCGCGTGAGATCGCCAACCGCGAGCCGGCCGCCTCGGTCGTCGCCTGCGCCGACGAGTCCGTCGCCCGCCGGATCCAGGACATGTGCCACTCCACGGCGTTCCGGCCCTACACGTCGGTCGACGTGCTCGGATGCGAGCTCGGCGGTGCCTACAAGAACGTCGTGGGCATCGCGGTCGGCATGGCCGTCGGCCTCGGTTTCGGCGACAACACGACCGCGTCGGTGATCACTCGCGGCCTCGCCGAGACCGCCCGACTCGCCACTGCGCTGGGTGCCAACCCGCTGACGCTGATGGGTCTCGCAGGCCTGGGCGACCTCGTCGCCACCTGCTCCTCGCCGCTCTCGCGCAACCGCACCTTCGGCGAGAAGCTCGGTCGAGGGATGACCACCGACGACATCTACGCCTCCACCCGCCAGGTCGCCGAGGGTGCGAAGTCGTGCGCCTCGCTCCACGCCCTCGCGAAGCACACCGGGGTCGACGCGCCGATCGCCGAGCACGTCGAGGAGGTCGTGGCCGGCCGCAGCACTGCCGCCGACATGATGCAGGCCTTCATCGACCGCGACACGAAGGCCGAGACCGACTGACGGCCACCTCCCGGTGCCGGTCAGCCGACGACGCCGTCGAGCGCCTTCCTGAGGTCGTCCCAGAGGTCGTCGACGTCCTCGATGCCCACGCTCATCCGGACCAGCCCCTCGGGGATGGTGGCGGCCTCGGTCTTCCAGCGGCGCCGCCTCTCGAAGGTCGACTCGACGCCGCCCAACGAGGTGGCGTGCACCCACAGGGCCGTCTTGCGGACCAGCAGGTCGGCCGCCACGGCCCCCTGCGCCAGCACGATCGCCACGATCGCGCCGAACCCGGGATAGCGGACCTCGCCGACGGCGGGGTGCTCCCCGAGCCGACGGACGAGCTCCTGGGCGTTGGCCTGGGCGCGCTCCACCCGGAGGTGGAGGGTGCGCAGGCCCCGCAGCGCCAGCCACGCCTCCATCGTCCCGGGGGTGGCGCCCACGAGGTCGCGGCGGCCCTTGAGCACCTGCTGCAGCTGGTCGTCGCGCGTGACGATCGCCCCGAGCAGGGCGTCGCTGTGGCCGGCGAGGAACTTCGTCGCGGAGTGGACCACGAGGTCGGCGCCGAGGTCGAGGGGTGTCTGCAGCAGGGGAGTGGCGAAGGTGTTGTCGACGACCACGTAGGCGCCCGCGTCGTGGGCGGCGGCGGTGATGGTCTCGATGTCGGCGATCTCCAGGGCCGGGTTGGTCGGGGACTCCAGCCACACGAGGGCGGCGTCGTCGCACGCGGCGACGACGGCCGCGGTGTCGGTGACGTCGACCAGGCTGACGACCAGGCGTCCGCGTGACTCGAGGTCGGCCAGCTGCATGATGCTGCCCTGGTAGGCGTGGCGCGGCGCCACCACCTTGGCGCCCTGCCCGACGAGGTCGAGCACGGTCGACACGGCCGCGAGGCCCGAGGAGAACGCCAGGCAGCTGCCGCCCTCGAGTGCACCGAGCGCGTCCTCGAAGGCCTGCCAGGTCGGGTTGCCGTAGCGGCCGTACTCGAGGTCGCCTCCCGCGACGTACGTCGACGCCATGACCAGCGGCTGGTTCAGCGGCTGGTCCGGGTCGTGCGGCGGCCGGCCCGCCGTGACGGCGAGGGTCGAGGGCTTGAGGGTCGGGTCCTCACTCATGACCGGAACCCTAGGCCGATAGGTTGGGGCCCGATGACCGCACCCACCCCGCACAGACCCCGCGTCGCCGTCGTGTTCGGCGGCCGCTCGAGCGAGCACGGCGTCTCGTGCGTGACCGCCGGCAGCGTGCTGGCCGCCATCGACCCCGAGAAGTACGACGTGGTGCCGGTCGGCATCGCCACCGACGGCCGGTGGGTGCTCGAGTCCGGCGACACCCAGCGGCTCGCGATCTCCGGCCGCGAGCTGCCCCACGTCGACGGCGAGCGTGCCGCCGTGGCGCTGCTGCGCGACCAGGGCGCCACCGACCTCGTGGTGGCCGATCCCGGATCCGTGCCCGAGGTGATCGGCGCGGTCGACGTCGTCTTCCCGCTCCTCCACGGTCCGTGGGGCGAGGACGGGACCCTCCAGGGGATGCTCGAGATGGCGGGCGTGCGCTACGTCGGGGCCGGCGTCCTCGCCAGCGCGGTCGGGATGGACAAGGCCTACCTCAAGGTGGTCCTGCGCGACGCCGGTCTCCCGGTCCTCCCGGGCGTCGTCGTCACCGCCCGGGAGTGGGAGCGGGACCCGGCCGGTTGCCGCGATCGCGTCGCTGCGCTGGGCTACCCCGTCTTCGCCAAGCCCGCCCGCGGCGGCTCCAGCTTCGGCATCAGCAAGGTCCACGACGCGTCCGAGCTCGACGCGGCGATCGCCCTCGCCCAGGAGCACGATCCCAAGGTGCTCCTCGAGGCTGCCGCCCCGATCGGCTCCCGCGAGGTCGAGTGCGGCGTCCTCGAGGCGTTCGACGGGGGGTGCGACACCTCCGTCCCGGCCGAGATCACCGTGACCGGCGACCACGAGTTCTACGACTTCGAGGCGAAGTACCTCCCCGAGGAGGCCACCCGGCTCGACATCCCCGCCGACGTCCCCGAGGCGACGGCCGTGAGGCTGCGTGAGCTGTCCGCCCGCGCGTTCGAGGCGGTCTCCTGCGAGGGCCTGGCGCGGGTGGACTTCTTCGTGCTGCCCGACGGCGAGCTGGTGATCAACGAGCTCAACACGATGCCGGGCTTCACGCCGCTCTCGATGTATCCCCAGATGTGGGCCGCCACCGGCCTCGACTACCCGGCGCTGGTCGACCGGCTGGTCCAGCTCGCGCTGCGGCGTACGACGGGCCTGCGCTAGCCCTGAGCAGCGCCGACCTCAGGCGTGGGCCCGCGCGTGCGCCTGAGACCTACCGGCAGGTCGTTCTGACGCACACGGGGCATGATGCGCTGCCTCACCGGCAGCGTTGCTCGAGGGAGAGCTCGGCCGAGACCAGCCGGCCGATCGTCCCGATCACGGCCTGGAAGCCGTCGGGCCGGTAGCCGCCCGGGAGCGCGACCTCGACCCGCGGCCGGAACCCGACGGCCGTCATGGTGACGTCGGCCGCCTCGTCGTCGGACTCCAGGACGGAGTCGGGCACGAACCACCCCGTGCCGTTCGCCTCGATGCAGGTGGAGGTGTCGGTGAAGTCGTCCGGGAGCGGGACGTCGCAGGTCAGCACGATCGCGGGGTCGCCCCAGGCCGCGACCCGGCCGTCGCCGCCGGTCACCTCCCGGCGCTCCTCGCCGGCGAGGGTGTCGGGGAGCGACCCCATCAGCCCGGCGCAGGCCGTCGCGTCCTCCGCGGGGGCGGGCGGCGAGGCGGCGTACGGTCCGTCGGCGCAGCCGGCGAGCAGCAGGCCCGGGACCAGGCACAGCACGACGCCCCGTGACCACTCGGTCACGGGGCGTCGCAGCGACACGCGTGGGTGTCTCAGATGTGGACGACCGGGCAGGTCAGGGTGCGGGTGATGCCGTCGAGGTTCTGGACCTTCGACACCACGAGCTTCCCGAGCTCGTCGACGTTGCGCGCCTCGGCCCGGACGATGACGTCGTAGGGACCGGTCACGTCCTCGGCGAGGGTCACGCCCTTGACCTGGGCGATCTCGCGCGCGACCTCGGCCGCCTTGCCCACGTCGGTCTGGATCAGGATGTACGCCTGGACGACCATCGGAACTCCTCGTCTTCGAGTGACTGCTGGGGGGTGGTGCCGGGTCAACCTATCGCGAGGGTCACACGTGCCGGAAGGTGCCCGTGGGACAACCCCCGCACGACGGATGCGTCGGCGCGGGGTGGTGTGATGGCACCTATGGCCCTTCCCCCTGACGCCACCGTCGCCGACGTCGGCGAGTTCGCGCTCATCGATGCCCTCGCGCCGATCTTCGAGCAGGGCGAGCACGTCCTCGTCGGGCCCGGGGACGACGCCGCCGTCCTGCGCGTCCGCAACGGCCACGTGGTGGTCTCCACGGACCTGATGGTCGAGGGGCGTCACTTCCGTCGCGACTGGGCCGAGGCGAGCGACGTCGGCCACCGCGCCGCCGCCCAGAACCTCTCCGACATCAACGCCATGGGTGGGCGCGCCACCTCGCTCACCGTCGGGCTCGCCTGCCCGCCCGACCTGCCGGCCCAGTGGGCGCTCGACTTCGCCCGCGGATTCGCCGAGGAGTGCGCGACGGTCGGTGCGAGCGTGGTCGGCGGCGACCTCACGCGCGCCGACCAGGTGATGATCGCGGTGACCGTCATCGGCAGCTGCACGGTCTCTCCCGTCCTGCGCAGCGGTGCCGAGCCCGGTGACGTCCTCGCGCTCACCGGACGCCAGGGCTGGGCCGCCGGCGGCCTCGCCGTGCTGGGGCGCGGCTTCCGGTCGCCGCGGGTGCTGGTCGAGGCCTACCGCCGCCCCGAACCGCCCTACGCCGCGGGCTCGGTCGCGGCCGAGGCGGGCGCGACCGCGATGATCGACGTCTCCGACGGCCTGCTCGCCGAGGCGCGCCACCTCGCCGAGGCCTCGGGCGTCGCGATCGACGTACGCCGTGACGCGTTCGAGGTGCCCGAGCCGCTCGTCGCCGTGGGAGGTGCGCTGGGTGCCGACCCGCTGGGCTTCATCCTCGGCGGGGGCGACGACCACGCCCTGCTCGCGACGTTCCCGGAGGGTGCGGTGCCCGCGGGGTGGCAGGTGGTCGGCACGGTGACGGCGGGGAGCGGCGTCACCGTCGACGGCGCCGACTACGAGGGACCGACGGGGTGGACCCACTTCTGACAAGCGCGAAGGCCGCCACCCCGGAGGGTGGCGGCCTTCGACGAAGCCTGGTCGTTCAGGTCAGCGGGTGACCTTGCCGGCCTTGAGGCAGCCGGTGCAGACGTTGAGGCGCTTCGGGGTGCCGTTGACGGTCGCACGTACCCGCTGGATGTTGGGGTCGAAGCGACGCTTCGTGATCTTGCGCGACCACGGACGGTTGTTGCCGAAGCCGGGCTTCTTGGCGCAGATGTCACAGACGGCAGCCACCGGAACTCCTGAAACTCGTGAACGTGTAGAGACAGCCCGCCGAGCGGGCAACCGGAAGAGCGTATCCGATCGCGGTCCGGCGCAGCGAATCGTCGGGAGCAGCCACTAACCTGTCCCCTCCACAGCATGCACGACCGCGGGCGCGACGCGTGAACCACCACCGAAGGCAGGCGATGAAGGCACCGACCGGGGGCACGATCACGCTCGACGTGGTGCTGCGTTTCGTCGACGTCGCCACCGACGCGCTGGCCGAGGCCCGCGAGGAGATCGACGCCCTCAACGTGTTCCCGGTGCCCGACGGCGACACCGGCACCAACATGTACCTCACTGTGTCCTCGGCGCGCGACGCCGTGCGCGAGGCGGCCGACGGGGGAGACCTCGTCACGGCGCTGTCGGCGTTCGGTCGCGGTGCCCTGCTCGGCGCCCGCGGCAACTCGGGGGTGATCCTCAGCCAGATGCTCGGCGCCATCGCCGCCCGGATCGCCCGCGCCACCCCGCAGGAGCGCAACGCGGTCGTGATGGCCGAGGCGCTGCGCGAGGCCACGGACGCCAGCTACGCGGCGGTCGGCACACCGGTCGAGGGCACCATGCTCACCGTCGCGAGGGCGGCCTCCGACGCTGCTCTCCGGGAGGCCGAGCGCCCGGGGACCCGGGCACGTGAGGTCTTCACGACCGCGGCCGCGGCCGCGCGCGAGGCCCTCGCCCGCACACCGGACCAGCTGCCCGCACTGCGCGACGCCGGCGTGATCGACGCCGGCGGTCGAGGCGTCAGTGTCGTGCTCGACGCCGCCGAGACCGTCCTGACAGGTCGGCGCCCGAGCCCCGCCACCGCGCCGACCCACCGACGGATCCCGGTGCCGGTGCCGACCGACGAGCTCAGCGAGGACGGGCCCGCCTACGAGGTGATGTTCCTCCTCGACGCCGACGACGCCGCGATCCCGCCGCTGCGCGAGACCCTCGCGGGACTCGGCGACTCGCTCGTGGTGGTCGGCGGGGAGGGGCTCTGGAACGTGCACGTCCACGTCGACGACGTGGGGGCCGCGATCGAGGCTGGCATCGACGCGGGTCGGCCCCACCGGGTCCGCGTCACCCACTTCGCCGAGCAGGTGGCGACCGCGCGGACGACGACGGTGCGCACGGGCCGGGGTGTCGTGGCGGTCGCGGCCGGCGACGGGCTGGCCGCGCTCTTCGCCGAGGCGGGCGCCGAGGTCGTGCAGGGAGGGCCGGGGCGCCGCCCGTCCACCCGCGACGTGCTCGACGCGATCCTCGCGACGGGTGCCGGCGAGGTCGTGGTGCTGCCGAACGACCAGGACTCGGTGCGCGTCGCCCAGATCGCCGCCGGCACCGCCGAGTCCGACGCGGGGGTGCGCGCCGTCGTGGTGCCCACCCAGGCCCAGGTCCAGGGGTTGGCGGCGATCGCCGTCCACGACCCGGGCCGCAGCTTCGAGCACGACGTGCTCGAGATGACCGCCACGGCGCGGCACGCCCGTCACGGCGCCGTGACGATCGCCGCCAGGCAGGCCATCACGATGGCCGGCCCCTGCGAGCCCGGCGACGTGCTGGGGGTGGTCGCGGGTGACTTCGCGGTGGTCGGTGACGACCTCTACGCCGTCACGTGCGACGTCCTCGAGCGGCTCGTCGGCGGCGGCGGGGAGCTGGTCACGATCGTCCGGGGCACGCAGTGCCCGGGCGACCTGGCAGAGCGCGCGGCGGCCTTCGTCGAGGCGGGGCACCCGGCCGTCGACGTCGTCGTCTACGACGGGGGGCAGGACCGCTACCCGCTGCTGGTGGGGGTGGAGTGAGCCGGTGATCACCCCTGACAGCCCGGTCGACGCGGTGTTCGGCAAGTCGACCAACAAGCGCAAGCTCGTCCGGGAGGGCCTCGGCATCGAGACCGTGGAGGAGCTGCTCCACCACTTCCCGCGTCGCTACGTCACGACCTCCGAGGTCAGCGACGCCGACCCCGTCGAGGGTGAGGACATCACCGTCGTCGGCCGGGTCACCTCGTGCGAGGTGAAGTCGTTCCAGGACCGGCGCACCAGGCGCCTGAGCCAGCGGGTCCAGGTCCGGATCGCCACGGGCGGCCCGAGCTTCACGATGTCCTTCTTCACCCCCTACCACGGGGCCGCGGAGAAGGAGGCCGCCCGCATGCAGCCCGGTCGCTACGGCATGTTCGTCGGCAAGGCGAAGCGGTTCAACGGCACCTGGCAGATCGCCGGGCCCCACTCGGTCATGTTCGACGAGGCCGGCGACGGCGGCCTCGCCGACAGCCTCAAGGGCCTGCTCCCGGTCTACCCCCTGACCGCCAAGCTCTACTCGTTCGACGTCCAGAAGGTCGTGCAGACGACCCTCGACCTGGTCGAGGACGTGCCGGACGTCCTCCCCGAACCCCTGCGCCGCGAGCTCGGGCTGCTCGACGTGATGACGGCGCTGCGCTGGATCCACGGACCCGACGACTACCAGCAGGTGGGCGCGGCCCAGAAGCGGTTCCGGTTCCAGGAGGCGCTCGTCGCCCAGCTCGTGCTCGCCCGCCGGCGCTCGGCCCACGCCGCCCGGGGCGCGCGGCCGCGGACCGGCGGCGGCGGTCTGCTGGCTGCCTTCGACGCGCGTCTGCCGTTCGAGCTGACGGCCGGCCAGCGCGAGGTGGGCGTGCAGGTCGAGCGCGACCTCGCCCAGCCCCACCCGATGAACCGGCTGCTCCAGGGCGAGGTCGGCTCCGGCAAGACGCTGGTGGCCCTGCGCGCGATGCTGCGCGTGGTCGACAGCGGGGGACAGGCCGCCCTGCTGGCGCCGACCGAGGTGCTCGCCCAGCAGCACCACCGCTCGATCACCACGATGCTCGGCGACCTCGCGGGAGGCGGCATGCTGGGCGGTGCGGCCGAGGCCACCCGCGTGGTGCTGCTGACCGGCTCGATGAACACCGCCCAGCGACGGGACGCGCTGCTGGCCATGGCCAGCGGGGAGGCCGGCCTGGTGATCGGCACCCACGCCCTCCTGGAGCAGCGGGTGCAGCTCGCCGACCTCGGCCTGGTGGTCGTCGACGAGCAGCACCGGTTCGGTGTCGAGCAGCGTGCGGCGCTGACCGACAAGGCCGGCTCACCGCCCCACGTCCTGGTCATGACCGCGACGCCCATTCCGCGCACCGTGGCGATGACGGTCTTCGGCGACCTCGAGACCTCGGTCCTCGCCGAGCTGCCGGCCGGGCGGGCACCGATCCAGACGAGCGTCGTCCCCGTGGCCGAGCAGCCCTCCTGGCTGGACCGGGCGTGGGAGCGGGTCCGCGAGGAGGTCCAGGCGGGCCACCAGGCCTACGTCGTGTGCCCGCGCATCACCGGCGACGAGCCCGAGCAGGGGGAGCGCGACCAGCTCGACCTCGACGACGAGGGCGAGGTCGTGGCCGCGGAGAAGAAGAAGCTGACGGCCGTCGAGGAGCTGCTCCCGATGCTCGCCGAGGGCCCCCTGGCCGGGCTGCGCCTCGGGCTGCTCCACGGCAGGCTCCCGCCCGAGGAGAAGGACCGGGCGATGCAGGCCTTCGCCGCCGGCGACCTCGACGTGCTGGTGTCGACCACCGTGATCGAGGTCGGCGTCGACGTCGCCAACGCGACGACGATGGTGCTCATGGACGCCGAGCGCTTCGGCGTCTCCCAGCTCCACCAGCTGCGCGGTCGCGTGGGGCGTGGTGGGCTGCCGGGCCTGTGCCTGCTCGTGACCGGTGCCGAGGCCGGCACCCCCGCCCGTGACCGGCTCACCGCCGTCGCCGCGACCACCGACGGCTTCGAGCTGAGCCGGGTCGACCTCGAGCAGCGTCGCGAGGGCGACGTCCTCGGCCGGTCCCAGAGCGGATTCCGTTCGGGACTCAAGTCGCTGCGCGTCCTGCGCGACGAGAAGACGATCGTGGAGGCGCGGTCGGTGGCCGAACGGCTCCTGGCCGACGATCCGACGCTCGAGAGCGCTCCGTTGCTGGCGGACGCAGTGGCGCGGCTGGAGCATTCGCGGCAGTCTGACTTCATGGAGAAGGCATGACCGCCTCCATCCGAGCGTCGAGGCGCGGACGGGAGAACCCCCGCCCATGACGCGGATCATCGGGGGAGCTGCCGGAGGCCGACGGCTGCAGACCAGTCGCGGCTCGACCACGCGACCCACCAGCGACCGGGTGCGCGAGGCCCTCTTCTCGACCATCGAGTCGTGGTGCGGCTCGCTGTCCGGACTCCGGTTCCTCGACCTCTACGCCGGGTCCGGAGCGGTCGGTCTGGAGGCGTGGTCGCGGGGCGCCGGGGTCGTGACGCTCGTGGAGTCCGATCGGCGCGCGGCGTCCCTGATCCGTGACAACGCCCGCACCGTCGGTGCCCGGACGGCGGCCGAGGTCGTGGGGTCGTCCGTGTCCACGACGCTGCGGCGGGTCCCGCGGGCGCCCTACGACGTGGTCTTCCTCGACCCGCCCTACCCGATGTCCGTCGGCGAGGTCGACCAGGCGCTCTCCGACCTCGACGGGCAGGGCTGGCTGGTCCCCGGCGCGATGGTGGTGGTCGAGCGGTCGGCCCGCACTGACGCCCCGAGCTTCCCCGACGGCTTCACCGACGTCCGTGAGCGCCGCTACGGCGAGACCACCCTCTGGTACGGTCACGCCGCCCCGTCGGCCGCGGCCCGCCCGGCGGCCCCCGTCCCCGAGGAGTAGCGCCGTGCGCCGTGCCGTCTGTCCCGGCTCCTTCGACCCGGTGACCCACGGTCACCTCGACGTCATCGGCCGCGCCGCCCGGCTCTTCGACGAGGTCGTCGTGGCGGTCGGGGTCAACCCGTCGAAGAACCGGCTGTTCACGCCCGACGAGCGCCTCGCGATGCTCCGTCGGGCCTGCGGGGAGTGGGACAACGTGCGGGTGGCGGGATTCACCGGCCTCCTCACCGACTTCTGCGCCGCCGAGGGCGTCCACGCCATCGTCAAGGGGCTCCGCGCGGTCAGTGACTTCGACTACGAGCTCCAGATGGCCCAGATGAACGCCTCGCTCACCGACGTCGAGACGGTCTTCATGCCGACCAGCCCCGAGTGGTCGTTCCTCGCCTCCAGCCTCGTCAAGGAGGTCGCGCGATTCGGGGGCGACGTCTCCGGGCTGGTGCCCGACTTCGTCCACGACGCGCTGACCAGCCGATTTGCCGAGGACCCGGGCGCCTGACGCAGTTTGGTGCGCCCACCGGGGGACCGTTACGATTCTCGGGTTCTGTCGTTCCGGACCCGGAAGTGATTCTCCTGAAAAGCCTGGACCCGAGAGCGCCGCTCGTGCTCGACACCCGCGAGCTCGGCCGCCGCCCGGGGTCCCAGCATCAGAAGACGCGGACGGTGCCGGCTCCGGCAGAGCTGGGCATCGAGGTCCTGCGTGTCCCCGAAGGCTCTGAGGTCGAGCTCGACCTGAGGCTGGAGGCGGTCATGGAGGGGGTGCTGGTCACGGGCACGGCCACGGCCGCGCTCGAGGGCGAGTGCGTGCGGTGCCTGGAGCCGATCTCCGACGACGTCGAGGTCACGTTCCAGGAGCTGTACGTCTACGACGACCAGCGCCACGTCCCGACCGATGAGGCGGAGGACGACGGTGTCAGCCGGCTCGAGGACGACCTGGTCGACCTCGAGCCACTGCTGCGGGACGCGGTGGTGCTCGCACTGCCGTTCCAGCCGCTGTGCGAGGACGACTGTCCCGGGTTGTGCCCCGAGTGCGGGGCCCGGCTCAAGGACGACCCCGACCACGCCCACGAGGCTGCGATCGACCCGCGGTGGGCCGGCCTGGCCGCCCTGACCGAGGAGCCCCAGACCGACCAGCAGGACCCCCGGTAGCACCCCGAGACACCCCAGACTGATCCGACCGGCACCCCGGTCGGCACGGCACCACGGCCGGACCACGGCCCAGTACGAGGAGAAGAGACATGGCTGTTCCGAAGCGGAAGATGTCGCGCAGCAACACGCGCCACCGTCGCTCGCAGTGGAAGGCCGTCGCGCCGACCCTGGTCACCTGCGCCAACCCGGCCTGCGGTGCCAAGCACCTCCCGCACCGCGCCTGCGGCGAGTGCGGTCAGTACGGCGCCCGCGCCGACCGTCGTCAGGTCCTCTGACGTCTCCAGACGCACGGTGACCACCGAGGTGACCGACTACGCCGAGCTGCGCGCAGCGCTCGGGGATCCTGTCCTGGACCCCGAGCTGCTGGAGCGCGCGCTCACCCACCGGTCCTACGCCTACGAGAACGGCGGGCTGCCGACCAACGAGCGGCTGGAGTTCCTCGGCGACGCCGTCCTCGGCGTCGTCGTGACCGAGACGCTCTACGTCACCCACCCCGACCTGTCCGAGGGGCGGCTGGCGAAGCTGCGGGCCGCGGTCGTCAACGCCCGGGCCCTGGCCGGCGTGGGGCGCGAGATCGGACTCGGCCAGCACGTCAAGCTCGGCCGCGGCGAGCAGTCGACCGGCGGCCGCAACAAGGCCTCGATCCTCTCCGACACGGTCGAGGCCGTGCTCGGCGCGATCCACCTGTCCGGCGGCTTCGAGGTCTCCGCGGTCGTCGTCCACCGCCTGTTCGACCCGCTGATCGAGGCGGCCTCGGCGATGGGTGCCGGCCTCGACTGGAAGACCTCGCTCCAGGAGCTCTCGGCCGAGCACGGCCTCGGCGTCCCGGAGTACGTCATCGAGGACGAGGGCCCCGACCACATGAAGACGTTCACCGCCCAGGTGCGCGTCGGTGACTCCCTCTACGGCAACGGCGTCGGCCGCTCCAAGAAGGAGGCCGAGCAGGCCGCCGCGGAGACGGCCTACGGCGAGATCGTGGCCGGGCTCGGGGGCGCCGCCGAGTCCGAGCCGGTCGACTGACACCCGATCGGCCGACCCCGTGCCAGAGCTCCCCGAGGTCGAGGTCGTCCGTGCGGGCCTCGAGCGCCACGTCACGGGGGCGACCCTCACGTCCGTCGAGGTGCTCCACGAGCGGCCCGTACGCCGCGACCCGCGCGGTGCTGCCGGCTTCGCCGCCGCCCTGACCGGGAGGCGACTCGGCGCAGCGCGCCGCCGAGGCAAGTACTTCTGGCTGCCGCTCGAGAACGGCGACGCGCTGCTCGGCCACCTCGGCATGAGCGGCCAGATGCTGGTCCAGCCGGTCGGCTCCCCGGACGAGCGTCACCTGCGGGTGCGCTTCGGTCTGGCCGGCGCACCCCACGACGCCATCGAGCTGCGCTTCGTCGACCAGCGCATGTTCGGGGGTCTGGTCTACTCCGAGGGCGGGGCGGGCCTGCCGCCCGAGATCGCCCACATCGCGCGGGACCCGCTCGACCCGGACTTCGACGACGCCGACTTCGTACGCCGCGTGCGGCGGCGTACGGCGGGGGTCAAACGGCTGCTGCTCGACCAGGGACTCATCTCGGGGGTCGGCAACATCTATGCCGACGAGGCCCTCTGGCGGGCGCGGATCCACGGCGACCGACCGGGGGAGCGGCTGACCGCGACCCAGGTCCGGACCCTGCTCGAGGAGGCACGGGCGGTGATGACGTCGGCGCTGGCCCAGGGCGGGACGTCCTTCGACGCGCTCTACGTCAACGTCAACGGGGAGTCCGGCTACTTCGACCGTTCCCTCCACGCCTACGGCCGCGAGGGCGAGCCGTGCGAGCGCTGCGCGACGCCGATCCGGCGGATCGTCTTCACCAACCGGTCGTCCTTCTTCTGCCCGGTCTGCCAGCCGGCCCCACGCCGGACACGGGGACCCCGCCGGACGGCCACCTGAGCGCCATCCCCGTCGGATTGACCCGACCGGTCTTCGGTGGGACTCTTGAAGACAGCCCAGATCCCGGGTGACACCAGTTCGGAAGGCTTCTCCATGGCCAAGGCTCTCATCGGCCACCTGCAGCACACAGACCCCCGGACCCCGGCTCGACTCGCGGCGGAGAACGCGCGGCTCCGCGCTCGGGTCTCCGAGCTCGAGGCGCTCGCGTTGCGCCTGAGCCGCGAGAACGACGCCCTGGTCGCCGACGCGGCCCACGACGTCGTGCCCGAGGCCGACCTGCAGCCTGTGTGACCCCTGCACGACCCCTGCGTGACCGGCAGCGCGCCGCCTCGTTGAGGAGTCATGCGCGCGCTACCCGCCCTCACCTCGGCCTTCCTGCTGGTGGGCGTCCTGTCGTCCACGGCACCGGCCTCGGCCCACGGTGACGACGACCGTAACCACGAGGTCCGTACCGAGCTGCTGGCGGCGGAGGACACCCCGCTGATCAGCAGCCGGGTCGCCCACCTCGCCAGCAACCCCGGGACGCTCGGCATCTCCGGCTGCTTCATGCCGACCGCTCCCCATTTCGTCACGAGCGGCCTGGAGTCCGTGACGGTCTGGGACGTCTCCGACCCCACGGCGCCCACCCGCGCCGGGGCGCTGGCCAACGCGGTGTTCGAGAACGAGGCGATGAACTGTGGCGAGCGGCGTACGGCCGACGGCACGCGGCGGTTCGTGCTCGTGGGCATCGACCTCTACCAGGCGGCTCCGACCGACCCGCTGCACGTGGCCGACTCCAACGTCGGGGGCAACGAGCTGATGCTGGTCGACGTGACCGACCCGGGCGACGTCCACGTCCTCGCACGGGTGCCGGCCACCACCTCGACCCACACCGTCGCCTGCGTCGAGGAGACGAACTGCCGCTACGCCTACAGCGCCGGCGACAGCGGGTCGGGGAGCTTCTCGGTCTTCGACCTGCGCGACCTCGACCACCCGCGGGAGGTCGACGGCGACCGCGACGAGCCCGGCATCCAGCCCTACCGCTCGCCGACGGCGGGCCACAAGTGGAACTTCGACGCCGACGGCATCGGCACCCACACCGGCTTCGACGGCTCCTCGATGTGGGACGTCGACCGGCCGCGCAGGCCACGCCTGCTCGCCACCACCGGCCGGGCGGGGAAGGGAGCGGCCTGGGGCTTCAACGACTTCATCCACCACAACTCCTTCCGTCCCAACGCCGACGCCTTCCGGCCCGGCGTGAAGCCCTCCCTGGCCCACGGCAACGTCCTGCTGGTCACCGAGGAGGACTACGAGCAGACCGACTGCGCCCTCGCCGGCTCCTTCCAGACGTGGTGGGTCAAGCGGCTCGACGGGGGTCGCGGCGGGATCGTCCCGCTGGACAAGGTCGAGCTCGCCGACCTCGGCAACTTCCCGCTGCCGCGCGGGGCCTTCTGCTCCGCCCACTGGTTCGACTACCGCGCCGGCGGCATCGTGGCTGCCGGTTTCTACGGGGGCGGCATGCAGCTGCTCGACGTCCGCGACCCGCGGCGGATCCGGTCCTACGGCTATGCCCACTGGTTCGCGAGCGAGGTCTGGGACGCGATGTGGGTGCCGGACTACGACGCTCGCGGCCGCCAGACCGGCCAGGACACCAACGTCGTCTACTCCGTCGACCTGGTCCGCGGAGTCGACGTCTACAGCGTCGACGTCCCCGGGAAGGTCGGCCTCGAGCCGACCGGAGGTGGCGTGCCGACGGGCACCCTGGGTGAGCGGGTGGCCGGGGGAGCGGTGCCCGCCGGCCTCGTCGGTGGGGCGCTCGTGCTGACCCTCGCCGTACGCCGCCGCGGGCGCCGTCGCTCGACATGACGGGCGGGGTCAGGGGCGCGTAGCCTCCCGACCTCGTGGGGATCCTCGACCGGCTCGTGCCGCCTCGGCTGGGCCGGGAGTTCCGCAAGCTGCTCGGTGCGTTCTACATCGGCCAGCTCGGCGACGGGATCGCCCTGGCCGCCGGGCCGCTGCTCGTGGCCTCGCAGACCGACAGTGCCGTGCTCGTCGCGCTCGCGGCGGCGCTCCAGCGGGTGCCGTGGCTGCTCTTCGGGCTGCACGCCGGGGCGATCGCGGACCGGCTCGACCGGATGCGGGTGGTCGTCGCGGCCAACACGGTCCGGATCGGTGTCCTCGCCGTGCTCGTGGGCTCGATCGCGACCGGGCTGGTGAACGTCTGGTTGGTGCTCGGCACGATGTTCGCGCTCGGGGTCGCCGAGGTCTTCGCCGACTCCGCCCACGCGACGCTGCTGCCGATGCTGGTCGAGAAGCCCGACCTCGGTGCCGCGAACGCCCGCACGATGGGCGGCTTCCTCGTCATCAACCAGCTCGCGGGCGCACCCGTCGGCGCGCTCCTCTACGGCCTCGGCGCGGCGGTGCCGTTCGGCGCCCAGGCGCTCACCCTCGCGCTCGCCGTGGTCCTGGTCCGGCGGGTCTGCCTTCCGCCCATGCCCGCCCGCGGCACGGACACCCACGTCCTGCAGGACGTCCGCGAGGGCCTGGCCTGGCTGTGGCGCAACCCGGCCGTGCGCACGCTGGCGCTCACCATCCTGCTGTTCAACGTCACCTGGGGAGCGGCGTGGGGCGTCCTGGTCCTCTACGCCACCGACCTGCTCGGCATGAGCGAGGTCGGGTTCGGCCTGATGACCACCATGACCGCGATCGGCGGGATCATCTCCACGCTCTCCTACGACCGGATCGAGCGGCGCTTCTCCCTCGCGGCGGTGATGAAGACCTGCCTGGTCTCCGAGACCCTGATGCACCTGGTGCTCGCCGTCAACCGGTCGCAGGTCGTCGCCCTCGTGGTGATGTTCCTCTTCGGCGCCTACGCCTTCGTGTGGGGGACGCTGTCCAACGCGGTGCGACAGCGGGTCACCCCGACCGAGTTCCAGGGCCGGGTGGGTTCGGTCTACCGCGTCGGCCTCTTCGGCGGCCTCGTCGTCGGCCAGCTGCTCGGCGGCGCGATCGCGGACGTGTCGGGGCTGGCGGCGCCGTACTGGTTCGCCTTCGCCGGCTCCGCGCTGGTGCTGGCCCTGCTGTGGCGACAGCTGCCGCTCGTCGTCCACGCCGACGAGGAGGCGCTGGCCGGGTCGTGAGGCCTCAGCCGGCCGCCTCGCAGACGTCGCGGGTCCGGTGCACACCCTCCTGCATGGACGTCTCGACCGCTCCGCGCTCGGCGGCCGTCAGACGCCAGCGGCGGGCCTCCTCCCAGAACCGGTGCTCGTAGAGCGTGCGACCGTCCGGCAGCCGCTGGAGGTTGAACTCCGAGCCCCCTCGGGGTCGTTCCAGCACCGTGTAGGGGTCCTCCCGCACGCAGGACACCCACTCGGTGCGCGCGAAGTGAGGAGGATCCTCCTCCACCACGGCGAACTCGCACCGGTAGCGCACGTCGTCCCAGACGAGGACCTGGACCTGGACCTCGTGCCCGCCGGGACCTGCCGGCATCCGGGTCCAGGCCTCGACGCAGCGCGGGTCCAGCGTCGGCGCATTCTCCGACGGCCGGATCACCGCCCACACGCGCTCGGGCGGGCCATCGATCTTGATCCGGGCCACGTGGTGGAAGCGGCGCAGGAACACGGGAGCCAGTATGTGTCCTCCCGCGACCGCCGTCAGGCGGACGGTAGGGTGAGCCGCACTGAGCTTCCCCGACCCACCTCAGTGCCACCCGCATGAGCCTGCGACACCGGTGAGGAGCCCTGCGTTGTACCTGAAGAGCCTGACCCTCAAGGGGTTCAAGTCCTTCGCCTCCTCCACGACGCTCCAGCTGGAGCCGGGCATCACCTGCATCGTGGGACCCAACGGATCGGGCAAGTCCAACGTCGTCGACGCCCTCGCCTGGGTCATGGGCGAGGCCAGCGCGAAGTCGCTGCGCGGCGGGAAGATGGACGACGTCATCTTCGCCGGCACCTCCGGACGCCCGCCGCTGGGCCGCGCCGAGGTCGTCCTGACCATCGACAACTCCGACGGCGCGCTGCCGATCGAGTACGCCGAGGTGACGATCAGCCGCACCATGTTCCGCTCGGGCGGGTCGGAGTACGCCATCAACGGCACCGGCTGCCGGCTCCTCGACGTCCAGGAGCTGCTGTCCGACTCGGGCATCGGTCGCGAGATGCACGTGATCGTGGGCCAGGGCCAGCTCGACACCATCCTCCACGCGACGCCGGAGGACCGCCGCGGATTCATCGAGGAGGCCGCCGGGGTCCTCAAGCACCGCAAGCGCAAGGAGAAGGCGCTCCGCAAGCTCGACTCGACCGAGGGCAACCTCAACCGACTCAACGACCTGCTCAGCGAGATCCGCCGCCAGCTCAAGCCGCTGGGCCGCCAGGCCGAGGTGGCGCGCAAGGCCCAGAGCGTCCAGATGGACGTCCGCGACGCCCGCGCGCGCCTGCTCGCCGACGACCTCGTGACCGCCCGCGGCTCCCTGGAGAGGGAGCTCGCCGACGAGACGGTGCTCGTCGAGCGTCGGGCCGAGGTCGAGACGGCCATCGAGGACGCCCAGAAGTCCGAGGCGCGGCTCGAGGGCGGTCTCCGCGAGTCGCTGCCCGCGCTCTCGGCCGCCCAGGACACCTGGTTCGCCCTGTCCGGGCTGCGCGAGCGCATGCGGGGCACCCAGTCGCTCGCCGCGGAGCGGGTGCGCAACTCCCGGTCCGTCGAGGAACAGGGGGAGTCCGGGGGGCGCGACCCTGAGCAGCTCGACGCCGAGGCCGCCCAGGTCCGCGAGCAGGAGCAGCGCATCGCCGCCGAGGTGGGCGAGCGTCGTACGGCGCTCGAGCAGGCCGTCTCCGGGCGCCGCGCCGCCGAGGACGCCGCGGCCGAGGAGGAGCGTCGCATCGCCGGCCTCCAGCGGGCCGCTGCCGACCGGCGCGAGGGTCTGGCCAGGCTCCACGGCCAGGTCAACACGGTCCGGTCGCGTGCCGCTGCCGCCGACGACGAGATCGGTCGCCTCGAGCAGGCCAAGGAGGAGGCCGAGGCCCGGGCAGCCCGTGCCCAGAAGGACTTCACCGCGCTCGAGACCCGGGTCGCCGGCCTCGACGCCGGCGAGGAGGGACTCGACGCCGAGCACGAGGCGGCGAGCGCCGAGCTCGACGACCTCGAGGAGCGGCTCGCCAAGCTGCGCGACGAGGTCCAGCAGGCCGACCGCGACCGCGCGACGCTCCAGGCCCGCAAGGACGCGCTCGAGATCGGCCTCAACCGCAAGGACGGTGCCGGTGCCCTGCTCGCCGCGAGCGACGACGTGTCCGGGCTCCTCGGCTCCGTGGCCGCACTGCTGTCGGTGCGCACGGGCTTCGAGGCTGCGGTCGCGAGCGCGCTGGGGGCCGCCGCCGACGCCGTCGTCGTGGCCGACGCCGACTCGGCGATCGGTGCGCTCGGCCACCTCAAGACCGACGACCTCGGTCGCGCCGGCCTGCTGCTGGGCGGCGCGCCGCTGTCGGACCGCGAGTGGCCCGGCCTTCCGGCGAGGGCGACCTACGCCCTCGACGTGGTCGAGGCCCCGGCCGAGCTGCGCGGCGCGCTGACGCGACTGCTCCACAAGGTGGCCGTGGTCGACGACCTGCCGGCCGCCCGCCGGCTCGTCGGCGAGGCTCCCGACGTCACCGCGGTGACCCGCGAGGGTGACGTGCTGGGCGCCCACTTCGCGTCCGGCGGCTCCAGCAGCCAGCCCAGCCTGCTCGAGATCCAGGCGGCCGTCGACGAGGCCGGCGAGCAGCTGGCCGAGGCGACCGCGACCGCCGAGCGGCTCGGCTTCGACATCTCCCGGATCGAGGCCGAGCGGCTCGCCGCCCAGCAGCGGGTCGACGTGGCGCTCGCGAAGCTCCACGAGTCCGACGCCACCCTGGCCGCCGTCGCCGAGGAGCTCGGCCAGTACGGGTCCCAGGCCCGGGCCGCGCGAGGGGAGGCGGAGCGGCTCGTCGCCGCGATCGCCCGGGCGCGTGAGGCGCGCGAGGCCGACGCGGCCGGCCTCGCCGAGCTCGAGCAGCGGCTCGCGACGGCGGAGGACGCCCCCGACGAGGAGCCGGACACCTCGGCGCGCGAGGAGCTGGCCGAGGCGGCGCGCACGGCGCGGCAGCGCGAGACGGAGGCGCGGCTGTCCCTGCGCACCTCCGAGGAACGTGCACGAGCGCTCCATGGGCGGGCTGACCAGCTGGCCCGCGCTGCCGAGGCCGAGCGGGAGTCCCGGGCCCGGGCCGCCGAACGACGGGAGCGGCTGCTTCGTGAGGGACGCGCCGCCGAGGCCGTCGGCGTGGCCGTGGGCGTCGTGCTCCAGCGGCTCGAGGTCTCGCTCCACCGCGCCGCGGAGGAGCGGGCCGCGGTGGAGGCCGGACGCCAGGAGCAGGAGCAGCAGCTGCTCGCGGTCCGCGGGCGGATGCGCGACCTCGCCCGGCAGCACGACGAGCTGGTCAGCTCGGTCCACCGCGACGAGATGGCGCGCGCCCAGCAGCGGATGCGCATCGAGCAGCTCGAGGAGCGCGCCCTCGACGAGCTGGGGCTCGACCCCGACAACCTCGTGTCCGACTACGGTCCCGACCAGCTGGTGCCGTTCACCGGCGAGGTGGCCGAGGGGGAGGAGACGCCCGAGCCGACCCCGTTCGTCCGTGAGGAGCAGCAGAAGCGGCTGCGCTCCGCCGAGCGGTCGCTCTCGATGCTCGGCCGGGTCAACCCGCTGGCGCTCGAGGAGTTCTCCGCGATGGAGGAGCGCCACAAGTTCCTCACCGAGCAGCTCGAGGACCTCAAGAAGACTCGCAAGGACCTGCTCGACATCGTGCGCGAGGTCGACGCCCGGGTCGAGGAGGTCTTCACCGCGGCCTACGCCGACGTGAGCAAGGCCTTCGACGCGACCTTCGCCAGGCTCTTCCCGGGCGGTGAGGGCCGGCTGGTGCTGACCGCCCCCGACGACATGCTCGCCACCGGCATCGAGGTCGAGGCGCGGCCGCCCGGCAAGAAGGTCAAGCGGCTCTCGTTGCTCTCGGGCGGCGAGCGTTCGCTCGTCGCGGTCGCCTTCCTGGTCGCGCTGTTCAAGGCGCGTCCCTCGCCCTTCTACATCCTCGACGAGGTCGAGGCGGCGCTCGACGACACCAACCTCGGCCGGCTGCTGGAGATCTACGAGGAGCTCCGCGAGAACTCGCAGCTGCTCGTGATCACCCACCAGAAGCGCACGATGGAGGTCGGTGACGCGCTCTACGGCGTGACGATGCGCGGCGACGGGGTCTCGACGGTGATCAGCCAGCGGTTGCGCGACGCGCAGCCTGCCTGAACGGGTCGGGATGAACGAGCGATCGCCGCGGCCCACCCGCGCCGACTACGTCCACTGGGAGCAGGTCACGACCCGCTGGGCCGACATCGACGTCTACGGGCACATGAACAACGCCCGCTACTTCGAGATCATCGACACAGTGGTCAACAACCACCTCGCCAGCGCCACCGGCATCGACATCCGGGAGTTGGACGCCATCGGCGTGGTCGCCGAGGTGGGGTGCCGCTACTTCGCCGAGGTCGGCTATCCCGAGCCGGTCGACGTGGGCGTGGTCGTCGACCGGGTCGGCCGCTCGTCGGTCGTCTACCGGGTGGGGTTGTTCCAGGGCGCCGGTGACGAGGCCGCCGCCGAGGGCCGCTTCGTCCACGTCTACGTCGACAACACCGACCCGGGCCGCCCCACGGTCGAGATGCCGGTCGCCGTCCGCGACGCCGTCACCCCGCTGCTCCGCAGCTGAGGCGCGGCGCGCCGACTGGGAGGGTCCGGACCGGCTGTGGCACGGTGGCCGGCGTGACCTTCATCGTGATCAGCATGGTCGTCATCGTGGCCGTCGCCGGCCTGGTGGTGGCCTTCACTGCCTTCCCCCACCGCGGCGAGGAGATGCCCGGGGTCCCGTGGCTCGGCGAGGCGATGGACCGTGCCGCCGGTGTGCTCCCGACCCTCGACGACGGCGAGCAGGACGAGACCCGCAGCCTGGTCGGCAGGCTCAGCGACTGACGAGCCGCCACGCGCCCGCCTTGCCGCGGGCGTGGTGACGGAGCCGTAGCCGGCACGGTTCGTCCGGCGGACGCCGCGGCTGGTTGGATGGGCGTCATGGGTGAGTGGCTCTACCTCGTCATCGCGATCGCCGTCGCCGGCGTCGCGCTCCTCGTCGGACTGCTGGCGCGCGGACGGTCCGGGCGCTCGGTCCCGCCTGCCGGCGGCACCGACGTCGTCGCGCCGCCGTCGACGGCTCCCGAGGACCTCGATGCCGCGCCCGCCGAGGCGGCGCCGGCGCCGGCGCCGACCGCCCCCGCGCTGGACAAGCCGGAGGGAACCGCCTCGCGGATGCAGCGGCTGCGTGCCCGGCTCGCGGGCTCGCAGGGCGGATTCGGCCGTGGACTGCTGGCCCTGCTCTCGCGCGACAAGCTCGACGAGGACACCTGGGAGTCCATCGAGGACACCCTGCTCACCGCCGACGTCGGGGTCGCTCCGACCCAGCAGGTGGTCGACAACCTGCGCACCCGGTTGCGGGTCGAGGGTGGGGAGTCGCCCGACCCGCGGACGGTGCTGCGCGAGGAGCTCGTCGAGCTCGTCGGCCCCGACCTCGACCGTCGGCTGCGGATCACCGGTGAGGACGGTCGGCCCGGCGTGGTCCTCGTCGTCGGCGTCAACGGCTCCGGCAAGACGACCACGGTCGGCAAGATCGCCCGGATCCTGGTCGCTGAGGACAAGTCGGTTGTGCTGGGCGCCGCCGACACCTTCCGCGCCGCCGCGGTCGACCAGCTCGCGACCTGGGGCGAGCGCGTCGGCGTCGAGGTGGTCCGCGGGCCCGAGGGGGGCGACCCGGCGTCGGTAGCCTTCGACGCCGTGAAGTCGGGCGTCGACCGGGGAGTCGACACCGTCATCGTCGACACCGCCGGGCGGCTCCAGAACAAGGCCGGGCTCATGGACGAGCTCGGCAAGGTCAAGCGGGTCATCGAGAAGCAGGCGCCGGTCACCGAGGTGCTCCTGGTCCTCGACGCCACCACCGGCCAGAACGGCCTGATCCAGGCGCGGGTCTTCTCCGAGGTCGTCGACGTCACCGGCATCGTCCTGACCAAGCTGGACGGCTCGGCGAAGGGCGGCATCGTCGTGGCCGTGCAACGCGAGCTCGGCGTCCCCGTGAAGCTGGTCGGCCTGGGCGAGGGCCCCGACGACCTGGCGCCCTTCGACGCGGGCGCCTTCGTCGACGCGCTGCTGGGCTGAACCCCGCCGTCGTTTAACACGCCCGTAACACGAGGGCAGGACTCGTTGCATGCCCGCAACACGTCCCGCCGCACGACGAAACCTCCGCTCGTCAGGGTTCTCGGCATCGGGGTGGACCTCTGGCCGACAGCGTGGTCGGCGGGGAGGCCACCCTTCCCTGTTCCGAAATCCATGGAGGTCCTGTGGACGGCTATAACGCCTTCATGCTGGTGGCGACGCTGCTGGTGCTGATGATGACCACTCCAGCGCTGGCGCTCTTCTACGGCGGCATGACGCGGTCCAAGTCCGTGCTCAACATGATGATGATGTCCTACGTGGCCATGGCGATCGTCGGCATCGTCTGGGTCCTGTGGGGCTACTCGATGGTGTTCGGCGGTGACGGCACCTTCTTCGCCTCGCCCTTCACCAACTTCGGTCTGAACGACCTCGGCTACGACGGCTACACGTTCATGATGTTCCAGCTGACGTTCGCGGTCATCACGACCGCGCTGATCAGCGGCGCCATCGCCGACCGTGTGAAGTTCTCGGCCTGGGTCGTCTTCGTCCCGCTGTGGGCGACGCTGTCCTACTTCCCGCTCGCGCACATGGTGTTCAGCTGCACCGACGACTCCCTGATCTGCGGCGTGATCGGCGCCCAGGACTACGCCGGCGGCACGGCGGTCCACATCAACGCCGGTGTCGCGGGCCTCGTGCTCGCGCTGGTGGTCGGCAAGCGCCTCGGCTGGCCAAAGGACAAGACCCGCCCGCACAACCTGACGCTGACCATGCTCGGCGCCGCCCTGCTCTGGGTCGGCTGGTACGGCTTCAACGTCGGATCGCTGATCTTCGTCGACGACTTCGACGCCAGCGACCAGTTCCTCGCCGAGACCGGCCTCACCTTCGCCAACACGACGCTGGCGACCATGGCCGCCATCATCGGCTGGCTCCTGGTCGAGAAGGTGCTGCACGGCAAGGCGACCACGCTGGGCGCCGCCTCCGGCATCGTCGCCGGCCTGGTCGCGATCACCCCCGCGGCCGGCGCGGTCAACATCGTCGGCGCACTCGCCATCGGCCTCGTCGCCGGCGCGGTGTGTGCGTGGGCCGTCAGCCTGAAGTTCAAGCTCGGCTTCGACGACTCCCTCGACGTGGTGGGCGTCCACCTCGTCGGTGGCATCATCGGCACCGTGATGATCGGTCTGGTCTCCGTCACCGCGCCGGCCGGCTCCAACGTCGCCGGCGGTGCCGTCGACGGCCTGTTCTACGGCGGCGGCCTCGAGTCGCTCGTCGCCCAGGTCCTCGGCGTGCTCGTGGCCATCGCCTGGTCCGGGATCGCCACCCTCGTCATCGCCCTGGCCATCAAGTTCACCATCGGTTGGCGCGTCAGCGACGAGGCGGAGATCGACGGCATCGACCTCGCCGAGCACGGCGAGAGCGCCTACGACCTGCACACCGGGATCGGCGGCGGCGTGAAGTCCGGCGTCGTGGCGGGTGCCACGGGCGCAGCCCGGGAAGGAGTGAAGGCATGAAGCTCGTCACCGCGGTGATCAAGCCGCACAAGTGGGAGGACGTCCGCGAGGCGCTGGAGACCTTCGGCGTCACCGGCATGACCGTCAGCGAGGTCAGCGGCTACGGCCGCCAGAAGGGCCACACCGAGGTCTACCGCGGCGCGGAGTACGACATCGCCCTCGTCCCGAAGATCCGGATCGAGATCGTGGTCGACGACGCCGACGTCGACGACGTCGTCGGGATCGTCGTGAAGACCGCGCAGACCGGGCGGATCGGCGACGGCAAGGTGTGGACCACCCCGGTCGACTCCGTGGTCCGCGTCCGCACCGGCGAGCAGGACGACGCCGCGCTGTAGGCGCGGCACACAGACACCCCGATGACGGAGAGCGACCGGACGGATCGCACCACCGCCGCAGACACGCTCTGCAGCGCAGCGTTCGAGAAGTCCGGCGCTCCCGTCACCGGGGTGTCGCTCGTCGCGGTCGGCGGCTACGGCCGCGGCGAGCTCGCGCCGTACTCCGACCTCGACGTCGTCCTCGTCCACGACGAGGTGACCGATCCCGGCCGGGCCGCCGAGGAGGTCTGGTACCCGTTGTGGGACAGCGGGACCAGGCTCGACCACTCCGTGCGGTCGTTCCCGGAGATGGTCGAGGCCGCACGCGGCGACCTGAAGGTCGCCCTCGGGTTGCTCGACGCCCGCCACCTGGTCGGCGACGCGGGCCTGACGATGCGCCTGCGCACGACGATGCTGACCGCGTGGCGGCGCGACGCCCGGTCCCGCCTTCCCGAGCTGCGCGAGATGGTGCGGTCCCGCCACGAGATGCTCGGCGAGCTGGCCCACCTCTCCGTGCCCGACGTCAAGGAGGCCGGGGGAGGGTTGCGGGACGCGACGGTGCTCAAGGCGCTGGTCGCCTCCTGGCTCGTCGACGTCCCCCACGCCGAGCTCGAGCAGGCGCGTCACGCGCTGCTCGACGTCCGCGACGTCCTCCACGAGGTCGTGGGCCGGGGCACCGACCGGATCGCCCCCGAGACGTGGCAGCCCCTGGCGAGCGCCCTCGCGCTGCCCGACGAGAGGGCGGCCCAGGTGCACGTCCGCGAGCTGGGCCGGCGCATCCACCACCTCTCGCGCCTGACGTGGCGGCGCGCCGACGCGCTGCTCGCGCCGCCCTCGAGCCGCCGTGGCGCCCGGACGCCCGACCTCGTCCGCATCGCCGACGGGCTCGCGCTCTCCCGCGGCGAGGTCGTCCTCCACGCGCGGGCCCGCCCGGAGGAGGACCACCTGCTCCTGCTGCGCGCCGCGGCCGAGGCCGCCGAGCGTGACGCCGTGCTGGCGCCGGCCACTGCGGAGCGTCTGGTCCGCGACGGTGCCGCGCTGCCCGACCCGTGGCCCGACAGCGCCCGCCAGCTGCTGGTGAGGCTGCTCGCGTCAGGGCGCGGGCTGCTGCCGGTCTGGGAGACGCTCGAGGACGCCGGTGCCCTCGACGTGCTGCTGCCGGAGTGGCAGCGGATCCGGCTGCTGCCCCACGCCTCGCCGATCCACCGGTTCACCGTCGACCGGCACGTCGTCGAGACCTGCATCGAGGCGGCCGGCATGATCCGCCACGTTGCCCGGCCCGACGTCCTGATGGTCGCTGCCCTCCTCCACGACATCGGGAAGGGCGGCCTGACCGAGCACAGCATCGCGGGCGAGCCGATCGCCCGGGAGGTCGCGACCCGCCTCGGGTTCGAGCCCGACGCCGTCGACAGGATCGCGACCCTCGTGCGCTGGCACCTGCTCCTGGCCGAGACGGCCACCACGCGCGACCCCGAGGACCCCGCGACCGTCGCGCTGCTCGTGGACCGGCTGGGTGACGCGGAGAACGTGACCCTTCTCCGATCGTTGACGGAGGCGGACGCCCGCGCCGCGGCGCCCCAGGCCTGGTCGAGCTGGCGCGCCGGCCTGATCGGCGGGCTCGCTCGCCGGGTGATGGCGTCGCTGGAGGACCGGGTGCCGCCGCCCGAGAGCCCGGCCACGCTGCCGGCGCGGCTGCCCGGGGAGGGTGAGGTCGAGATCCTCGTCGAGCAGGAGAGCGACGGCGCCCGCATCACCGTCGTCGCGCCCGACCGGGTCGGGCTGCTCGCCGAGGTGGCGGGGATGTTCGCCCTCCAACGGGCGTCGGTGCGCGCCGCGCGTGCCTTCGCGGAGGGCGACCACGCCGTCTCCGTCTGGTACGTCGCCGACGAGGTCGTGCAGCCCGCCGTCCTCCGCTCGCGCTTCGAGGCGATCGTCGACGGCCGGGTCGACCCGACCGCGCGGCTCAGCCGGGGCCGCATCGGCGCACTCGACCCGAGCGTCACGATCCGACCGGAGGCGTCCCGACAGGCCACCGTGCTCGAGGTCCGGGCGGCGGACCGCCCCGGGGTGCTCCACCTCGCGCTCGCGGCGCTCGCGCGCCTCGACGTCACGGTCCGTTCGGCCCACGTCGACACCCTGGGACCGCAGGCGGTCGACGTCTTCTACCTCCAGGAGGCCAGCGCTGGTGCGCTGTCCGAGCCGCGGGCCGCCGAGGCCGCGCACGCCGTACGCGCGGTGCTCACGCCCGCCGACGACGGCTGATCGACCATCGCGGGCTAGGGTTAGGTGCTGTTCACCCCTCGTCCACCAGCGCCAGGAAAGCCACGTGTTCGCCACTCTCTCCGACCGGCTCGCCGACACCTTCAAGAACCTCCGGGGCAAGGGTCGGCTCTCCGAGGCCGACATCGACGCCACCGCCCGCGAGATCCGGATCGCCCTGCTCGAGGCCGACGTCGCGCTCCCCGTGGTCAAGGAGTTCGTCGCTGCGGTCAAGGAGCGTGCCCGCGGCGAGGAGGTCAGCCAGGCGCTGAACCCCGCCCAGCAGATCGTCAAGATCGTCGACGAGGAGCTCGTCGAGATCCTCGGCGGCGAGACCCGGCGGCTGCGCTACGCCAAGACCGGCCCGACCGTCATCATGCTGGCCGGCCTCCAGGGTGCCGGCAAGACGACGCTCGCGGCCAAGCTGGCGCTGTGGCTCAAGGAGCAGGGCAAGACCCCCCTGCTGGTCGCGGCCGACCTCCAGCGGCCCAACGCCGTCAACCAGCTCCAGGTCAACGGCGAGCGGGTCGGCGTGCCGGTCTTCGCCCCTGAGCCCGGCAACGGCGTGGGTGACCCGGTCGGCGTCGCGCGCGCGTCGGTCGAGGAGGCGAAGCGCAAGCTCCACGACGTCGTCATCGTCGACACCGCCGGACGTCTCGGCGTCGACGCCGAGCTGATGCAGCAGGCCGCCGACATCAGGGACGCCGTGACCCCCGACGAGGTGCTCTTCGTCGTCGACGCGATGATCGGCCAGGACGCCGTCACGACGGCGCAGGCGTTCCTCGACGGCGTGGGCTACGACGGCGTCGTCCTCACCAAGCTCGACGGTGACGCGCGCGGTGGTGCCGCGCTCTCGATCGCCAAGGTCACCGGCAAGCCGGTCATGTTCGCCTCCGCCGGCGAGAAGATGACCGACTTCGACCTCTTCCACCCCGACCGGATGGCCTCGCGCATCCTCGACATGGGCGACATGCTCACCCTGATCGAGCAGGCCGAGAAGACCTTCGACCAGGAGCAGGCGCTCAAGGCGGCCGAGAAGCTCGCCGGCGGCAAGGGCGACTTCACCCTGGACGACTTCCTCGAGCAGATGCAGCAGGTGCGCAAGCTCGGCTCGCTGTCGAAGATCATGGGGATGCTCCCCGGCATGGGGCAGTTCCGCGACCAGCTCGAGAACTTCGACGAGCGCGAGATCGACCGCATCCAGGCGATCATCCAGTCGATGACCCCGGCCGAGCGGGCCGACCCCAAGCTCATCGACGGCTCGCGACGCGCCCGGATCGCCAAGGGGTCGGGCCGCCAGGTCTCCGACGTCAACCAGCTCGTCGACCGCTTCTTCGAGGCGCGCAAGATGATGCAGCAGCTCGCCCGAGGCGGCGGCATGCCCGGGATGCCCGGGATGGGTGGGATGCCGGGCCTTCCCGGCCCCGGCAAGCGCGCCAAGGGGAAGCAGCAGGCCAAGAAGGGCAAGGGCAAGCGCGTCTCCGGCAATCCGGCGAAGGCAGCCCAGCAGAAGCAGGCCGAGCAGGAGCGGGCCGCGTCCGGCGGCGGCAACCCCTTCGGCGCCCCGGCCGGCGACGAGGTCGACTACGAGAAGGCCGCGGCCGCCCTCGACCTGCCGAAGGACTTCTCGAAGTACCTCAAGTGACGACCGTCCTCGTCGTCGACGCCGCCAACGTCGTCGGCGCCCGCCCCGACGGCTGGTGGAAGGACCGCGCCGGGGCGGCCCAGCGCCTCCACGACGACCTGCTCCACGCCGACGTGCCGCACGACGAGATCGTGCTGGTGCTGGAGGGGCAGGCCAAGAACGGGGTCGCGGCCGGGGGCCCGAGGTCGCTGCGGGTCGTCCATGCCCACCAGGACGGCGACTCCGAGATCCGGCGCCAGGCCGAACGTGCCGCCGCCGCCGGCAAGCAGGTGACGGTCGTGACCGCCGACCGTGCCCTCGCCGCCAACGTCCAACCCGCCCAGGTCCTCAGCCCGACCTGGTTGCTCGATCGCATGTAACGCCGGGTTATGACCTCTTCCACTGCGGCATACCCCAGTGGAAGAGGTCATAACCCGGCGTTACATGCACCGCGCCGCACCCGCTCCGGCGGTCGCGGGCCCGGCTAGGGTCGGGCCATGTCCGCGCTGAGGTTCCACGGTCCGGTCCTGCCCGACGGGGAGGTGCGCGACCTGTACGTCGTCGACGGCCGTGTCACCTACGAACGTCAGGCCGGTGCCGAGACGGTGGCCGAGGGGTGGGTGGTGCCCGGCCTGGTCGACGCGCACAACCATCTCGGGCTCGAGGACCACGGGGCGGTCTCCGACGCCGAGACGGAGCAGCAGGCGCTCGACGACCGCGCGACCGGGGCGCTGCTCCTGCGTGACTGCGGGTCACCCGCCGACACCCGGTGGGTCCACGAGCGCGAGGACCTGCCGCGGCTGATCCGGGCGGGCCGCCACGTGGCCCGCACGAAGCGTTACATCCGCAACTACGCCCACGAGGTCGAGCCCGACCAGCTGGCCGAGACCGTCGCCCGCGAGGCCCGCGGCGGCGACGGCTGGGTCAAGCTCGTCGGCGACTGGATCTCGCGCGACGACGGTGACCTGATGCCGTCGTTCCCGCCCGAGGCGTTCGCGGCCGCGATCGAGGCCGCCCATGCCAACGGTGCGAAGGTGACGGCCCACTGCTTCGGTCGCGACGTGCTCCAGGGCCTGCTCGAGGCCGGCATCGACTGCATCGAGCACGGCACCGGGCTGTCCGTCGACCAGGTCGAGACGATGGCCGAGCGCAGGGTGGCGCTCGTGCCCACCGTCATGCAGACCGACAAGTTCCCCGAGTTCTCGGCAGCAGGCCGCAACAAGTTCCCCGACTACGCCGCGACCATGGACGAGCTCCACGCGCGCCGACGCGAGGCGCTGATGTCGGCGTACGAAGCCGGGGTGGCGCTCTACGTCGGCAGCGACGGCGGGGGAGCGGCGCGTCACGGCCACCTGGCCGGAGAGGTGCAGGCGATGCACGAGCTGGGACTGCCGGCCGACTACGTGCTGGGTGCCGCCTCGTGGCGGGGCCGTGAGTGGCTGGGCTGGTCCGGGCTCGACGAGGGAGCAGAGGCCGACCTCGTCGTCTACGACGCCGACCCCCGCGCCGACCTGTCGGTGCTGTGGCGGCCGATGCGGGTCGTGCTCCGCGGGCAGGTCGTGGCCTGAGCCCGGCTCAGGCCGCCGGTCGGGCGGGCCGGCCGGCGGTGAGGACGGCGGTGACGATCAGCACGACCAGGCCGGCGCCGCCGAGGGCGATGGGCACCAGGATCCCGACCAGCAGCCCGACGACGAAGGTGTCTCCCGACGGGAGCTGGCCGATCCGCACCTCTCCGGTCATGCCCCCGCCGTCGCACGTGACGGTCAGGTCGCCGTCACCGGTGTCGAAGCGCGCGACGGCCAGCCACTCGTTGACCGTGAACTCTCCGGTGACCCGCTGCAGCCGGAGGTCCGCTCCGCCGCCGTCGGTCATGGAGCAGGTGGCCGACGAGCCCTGGGGCGTGAACAGTGCGCGCTCCTCACCGGCGGCCACGCTGACCTGGTGCGGCTGACCGTCGGCGGCCAGCACGGCGTCCTCCCGGAACAGCGGGGCCAGCACCGTGAACAGCGAGGCCACGAAGACGACGGGGGCGAGGACCAGCAGGGCTCCGCCGATCACCCACCAGCGCGGCTTGGGGCGGTACTGGGTGGAGGTTGGCCCGCCGGGATACCCCGCAGGCGGTGGAGGCTGCGTCATGCGCCAGAGTGTGCCCTGCGGCCGCGGCCCGCACCGGTCACGGCGATTACCCGGCCGCGTCGGGCTCTGGCACAATGACCGGCTGAGTCGTGCGACCACCGGACCCTCTCATCCGGCGGCCGTACCGCCCATGGAGAGCGTGAGCCGGAAACCCCACCCGTCACCGCGCCCTCACCACACACCACTTACGAGGAGACACCACAGACGTGTCCGTCAAGATCCGTTTGAAGCGCCTGGGCAAGGTCCGGGTGCCGCAGTACCGCATCGTCGTCGTCGACTCGCGCAAGAAGCGCGACGGTCGCGTGATCGAGGAGATCGGCAAGTACCACCCGAAGGAGGACCCGTCCTACATCGACGTCACCTCCGACCGGGCGCAGTACTGGCTGGGCGTCGGCGCGCAGCCGAGCGACGCCGTCGAGGCGATCCTCAAGATCACCGGCGACTGGCAGAAGTTCAAGGGCCTGCCGGGCACCGAGGGCACCCTCAAGGTGGCCGAGCCCAAGCGTGACAAGCTCGAGGTCTTCAACGAGGCCCTCAAGGACGCCGCCAAGGAGCCCAAGGGCGCCGCGGTGACCAAGAAGGCCGAGAAGAAGACCGAGGAGAAGGCCGAGGAGAAGGCCGAGGAGCCCCGCGAGGTCCCCGCCTCGGAGACCCCGGAGGGCGCCGCCACGGAGGCCGAGGCCTCCGAGGAGGTCACCGCCGAGGACGCCGGCAAGAGCGAGGCCTGAGCCCGTGCTCGCCGAGGCGCTGGAGCACCTCGTCCGGGGGGTCGTCGACCACCCCGACGACGTCTCCGTGCGTGACAAGCAGCTGCGGCGCGGCTCGATCCTCGAGGTCCGGGTCCACCCCGACGACCTCGGCAAGGTGATCGGCCGCTCCGGGCGGACCGCCACGGCGTTCCGCACCGTCGTCTCGGCCCTCGCGGGCCGGGGAGGCGCGCGGGTCGACTTCGTCGACACCGACCGGAGGCGCTAGCCGCAGGTCGGCGACAGGACCGACCGTCGCCGCTAGGGCACCAGCAGCAGACACCCGACCGGGCGTCACCCCTCACGGGGTGGCGCCCGGTCGTGCGTCCCAGGGAAGTGTCTAGGCTCCTCACCGTGGCAGATCAGATCGAGGTCGTGGTCGGGCGCGTCGGCAAGCCCCACGGCATCCGCGGCGAGGTCACCGTCGAGGTGCGTAGCGACGAGCCGGAGCGTCGGTTCACGCCGGGTGCCCGGCTGCGCGTCGAGGCGCCACGGGGGTCGGTGGCGCCGTACGCCACCCTGACCGTCACCCGCACCCGCTGGCACCAGGGGCGGATGCTGGCCGTGTTCGAGGAGCTCGCGGACCGCAACGCGGCCGAGGCGGCGCGCGGCGTCGTCCTCCACGTGACGGTGGACGCCTCCGAGCGGCCGGAGGACCCGGAGGAGTACTACGACCACCAGCTGGTCGGCCTGCGGGTCGTCGACCTCGAGGGGCGGGAGCTCGGCGAGGTCTCCGCGCTCGTGCACGGAGGTGCGCAGGACCTGCTCAGCGTGCGCACGCCCGACCGTCGCGAGGCGCTCGTGCCCTTCGTGTCGGCCCTGGTCCCGGAGGTGGACCTGACCGCCCGACGCGTCGTCGTGGCCGACCGTCCTGGCCTCGTCACCCCGCTCCCCGAGGACTCCTGAGGGCCATCACAACGGCTCTGCGGCGACGTGGACACGTTCCGGTAACGATGAGCGGCGGTGCTTGCCACCCACTGTGACGCAGTACATGGTTGGCGGCGCTAAGCGTTTCAACGCGCACATTCTCAAGGAGGACCAATGAAGGTCAGGACGCCTTTGCGTGCGACCGCCGTGGCAGCGGCGCTCGTGCTGGGGCTTGCCGCCTGTGGTGGCGGCAGCAGCGAGGAGGAGACTCCCGCCGGTGGCAGCGAGCCGACCGGCCAGGCCGGCGGCGAGTACATCGCCGAGGTCACGGAGCCCTCGTTCCTCGCGCCCGGGTCGAACTGCTACGAGTCCGAGTGCTCGGCCATCCTCGACATGATCAACGACCCGCTGGTCTCGACCGACGCCGAGACCGGCGAGCTGGTCTTCGACGGCCTCGCGGAGTCCATCGAGCCCAACGAGGACCAGTCGGTCTGGACCGTGACCCTCAAGGAGGGCCGGACCTGGCACAACGGCGAGCCCGTGACCGCCGAGAACTTCGCCAACGCCTGGAACTACAGCCAGGACCCGAAGAACGCCCAGGCGACCGCCGGCTTCATGTCGCGGATCCAGGGCGCCGGCGAGGGCAAGACCATGAGCGGCATGAAGGTCGTCGACGACCGGACCTTCGAGGTCACCCTCAACGGTCCGTTCTCCGCCTTCGGTGCGCAGATGTCCTACGCCCCGGCCTTCGCTCCGATCTCGGACGAGTGCCTCGACGACATCAAGGGCTGCAACGAGCAGCCTGTCGGCACCGGCCCCTACCAGATGGACGGCCCGTGGCAGCACGACCAGGCCATCACCGTCGCCAAGTGGGGCGACTACGCGGGTGACCAGCCGGCCCAGGCCGACAAGGTGACCTTCCAGATGTTCACCAACCCGACCGCGGCCTACCGCGACTTCCAGAACGGTGGCCTCGACGTCATCAGCCTGGCCCCCGAGGTCTACCTCGAGGCCAAGGGCACCCTTGGCGACTCCATCATCGAGGAGCCCACCTCCACGCTGACCTACATGGGCTTCCCGACCGCGCAGGCCCCGTTCGACGACCCGGCCGTGCGCCAGGCCATCTCGATGTCGATCGACCGCCAGCTGATCGTCGACCAGGTCCTCAACGGCCTGGCCTACCCCTCCACCGACATCGTCACCCCGCCGATCCCCGGCTCGCGTGACGACGCCTGTGGCTACTGCGTCTACGACCCGGAGCAGGCCAAGCAGATCCTGGACGACGCCGGTGTCGACCTGTCCGGCGAGACCATCCAGTTCTACTTCAACGCCGACGCCGGTCACGACGCGTGGGTCGAGGCGGCTGCCCGCCAGGTCCAGGACAACCTCGGTGTCGACTACAAGCTGCAGTCGACCGAGTGGGCCCAGTACCTCGAGCTGCTCGACGCGCAGGACTTCACCGGTCCGTTCCGCCTCGGCTGGGGCCAGGACTACCCGTCGCCGGAGAACTACCTGCGCCCGATCGTGGGCACCGGTGGTGACTCCAACTACACCGGTTACTCCAACTCCGAGGTCGACGACCTGCTCGTCCAGGGTGACGAGGCCGGTACTCCGGAGGAGGGCATCGAGTTCTACCAGCAGGCGGGCGACGTCGCGCTGGAGGACATGCCGATCATCCCGATGTGGAGCGGCGCGACGGCGATCGCGTTCTCCGACGAGGTCACCGACGTGGCGTACGACCCGGCGGCTGCCGAGATCAACTTCTCGTCGATCTCCGTCGTCCAGTGACCTCCGGGTGGGGTCCCTGACCTCACCGTGAGGTAACGTCCACTGGCAACCTGAGCGGGGGCCGGGCCCTAGGGCTCGGCCCCCGACTCATGGGTTGCGCGCATTGAGTGACCGAAAGGGACGCACATGGGGCGCTACGTAGCCCGAAGACTCATCCAGTTCATCCCCGTGATCCTGGGGACGCTCTTCCTGCTCCACATCCTCACCACCGTCACGATCCAGGTCGTCGGCGACCCGGTGCGGGCGCTGTTCGGCGAGAACGCGCCGCCCGCGGAGATCATCCAGCAGCTCCAGGTCCAGTACGGGCTCGACGATCCGTGTCTCCAGCAGACCGGCAACCCGTGCTTCGGCCTGTTCGTCGACCGCCTCGGCCAGTACATGCAGGGCGACTTCGGCACCAACTACCGCGGCCGGTCGGTGAGCGAGCTGTTCCTCGAGCGTGTCGGGATCACGCTGCGGATGCAGTTCATCGCCCTGGCCTTCGAGATCGTGGTCGGCATCTTCATCGGCGTCCTGGCGGGTCTGCGCAAGGACAAGTTCATCGACAACCTGGTGCGCATCACGACCTCGGTCCTGATCGCGGTGCCGGTCTTCGTGGCGGGCTCGCTCGCCGTCCTCTTCATCGGCCTCAAGATCGGGCTGCCGCTGCGCGAGAGCGAGTGGGCGCCGGAGTGGTTGGGACAGATGTTCCAGGTCGGCTACAACCCCGAGTACCCCTGGCTCAGCCTCTTCCTGCCGGGCATCGTGCTCGGCTCGTTCTCGCTGGCCGCCATCGCGCGCCTGACGCGCACCAGCCTGATCGAGAACCTGCGGTCCGACTACGTGCGCACCGCACGGGCGAAGGGGCTCACCACGCGCCGCGTCGTGGCCATCCACACCCTGCGCAACTCGCTCATCCCTGTCGTGACCTACATCGGCATCGACCTCGGCCTGCTGCTCGGCGGGTCGCTGGTGACCGAGGGCATCTTCAACGTGCCCGGCATCGGCCTGCTCACCTTCCAGGCCATCCAGTCCAACGACACCCCTGTCATCCTGGGAGTCGTCACCGTGCTGACGATCGTCTTCCTGATCTCCAGCCTGCTGGTCGACCTCCTCTACGCCGCTCTCGACCCGAGGATCCGCTATGAGTGACATCAGCGCGGCCAGCGCCGCCTCGACCAACGTCGACTCCTCGGGACCCGAGGGCTCCGGGAGCAACCGGACGCTGTGGGGCGACGTCCGCTACGAGCTCTTCCGCAGCCCGGTGTTCTGGATCTCCAGCGTCCTGGTCTTCGTGATCCTGCTGATGTCGTTCTTCCCGTGGATCTTCGCCTCCACCTCGCCCAACGAGGCCGGTGCGTGCGAGCTGATCAACGCCCGGGTCAAGCCGACCTGGGACAAGCCGTTCGGCTACACCGCGGCCGGCTGCGACATGTGGTCCTCGCTCGTGTGGGGCACCGGGAAGTCGGTGAACGTCGCGATCCTGACGACCATCGGGACCGTGATCCTGGGCGTGGTGAGCGGCACCGCCGCCGGCTGGTTCGGCGGTCTGACCGACACCATCATCAGCCGCGTGACCGACATCTTCTTCGGCCTCCCGTTCCTGCTCGGCGCGATCGTCTTCCTGGCGATCTTCCCGACCCGCAACATCTGGACGATCTCGCTGGTGCTGATCCTGCTCGGCTGGACGTCGCTGACGCGCGTGATGCGCGGCAGCGTGCTCGCGACGAAGCAGAAGGACTTCGTCGACGCCGCCCGCGCGCTGGGTGCCAGCGACCTGTTCATCATCCGCAAGCACGTGCTGTCCAACAGCATCGCGCCGGTGATCGTCCTGGCGACGATCGGCCTGGGCTCCTACATCGGGGCCGAGGCCACGCTGACGTTCCTCGGCGTCGGCTACCAGCGACCGACCGTGTCGTGGGGCCTGCTGGTCAACGAGGGCCAGAACCTCGTGTTCGCCGGCTTCTCCCACCTGCTCATCTACCCGTGTGCGTTCATCGTCGTCACCGTGCTGGCCTTCATCCTGCTCGGCGACGTGCTGCGTGACGCCCTCGACCCCCGAAGCCGCTGAGGTGAGGCATGTCTGACACCACCACCCGTTCGCGGACCGACGTCTCCAGCGGTCCGTCGAAGTCGCCGCTCAGCGGCGTCGCGTTCGATCCCTCCGCCCCGCTGCTCGAGGTCGAGGACCTCCAGGTGGAGTTCCACACCAGAGACGGCGTCGCCAAGGCCGTCAACGGCGTCAGCTTCTCCGTCGGGGAGGGCGAGACGCTCGGCATCCTCGGAGAGTCCGGCTGTGGCAAGTCCGTGACCGCGCAGGCGATCATGGGCATCCTCGACACCCCGCCCGCGCGGGTCGCCGGGGGCCAGGTCCGGTTCCGCGGCGTCGACCTCCTCGCGATGGAGGAGAAGACCCGCCGGCACGTGCGGGCCAACAAGATCGCCATGATCTTCCAGGACGCCCTGTCCTCCCTCAACCCCGTCTTCACGGTGGGCTGGCAGCTCAGCGAGCTGTTCCGGGTCCACCAGGGGGCGAGCCGCAAGGAGGCGAAGGCGAAGGCCGTCGAGATGCTGGAGATGGTCGGGATCCCGGCCGCCAAGCAGCGCGTCGACGACTTCCCCCACCAGTTCTCGGGCGGCATGCGCCAGCGCGTGATGATCGCGATGGCGCTGGCCCTCAAGCCCGACGTGATCATCGCCGACGAGCCGACGACGGCCCTCGACGTCACAGTCCAGGCCCAGGTCATGCAGCTGCTCGCCGACCTCCAGCAGGAGATGAAGCTCGGCCTGATCCTGATCACCCACGACATGGGCGTGGTCGCCGACGTCGCCGACAAGATCTGCGTGATGTACGCCGGCAACGCGGTCGAGCAGGCCGACGTCTACCAGACCTACGAGAACCCGGCCCACCCCTACACGAAGGCACTGCTGGAGTCGATCCCGCGCGTGGACCAGAAGGGGCAGGAGCTCACGGTCATCAAGGGTCTGCCGCCGGTGCTGACCAACCAGCCTCCTGGCTGCGCGTTCCACCCGCGCTGCACATTCGCCAAGGACAAGTGCAAGGAGGAGAAGCCGAGCCTCTACCCCGTGCCCGGCGGACGCTCCAGCGCGTGCCACTACTGGGAGGAGGTCGTCGCCAAGTGAGCACCGACGCGACGCAGGCCCACGACTCGACCACGACGGACAGCCGCGAGACCGTCCTCGAGGTCCGTGACGTCAAGAAGCACTTCCCGCTCACCCAGGGCATCGTGTTCCAGCGGACGGTGGGGCACGTGAAGGCGGTCGACGGCGTCTCCTTCGACCTCCGCAAGGGCGAGACCCTCGGCATCGTCGGCGAGTCCGGCTGCGGAAAGACGACCCTCGGCCGCCTGCTGATGGGTCTCGAGACCGCCACCGACGGCTCGATCAAGCTGCTCGGCCAGGAGATGGTCGGCCTCAACCCCGGTGAGCTGCGTCGGATGCGGCGTGACATCCAGATCGTGCTGCAGGACCCCTACTCCTCGCTCGACCCCCGCATGACGGTCGGCGACATCGTGGGGGAGCCGTTCGACATCCACCCCGACGCCCTGAAGGGCCGCGACCGGCGCAAGGTCGTGCAGGAGCTGATCGAGGTGGTCGGCCTCAACCCCGACCACATCAACCGCTTCCCCCACCAGTTCTCCGGAGGCCAGCGCCAGCGCATCGGCATCGCGCGGTCGCTGTCGCTGCGGCCCAAGGTGCTGGTGTGCGACGAGCCCGTCTCGGCGCTCGACGTCTCGGTCCAGGCGCAGGTCGTCAACCTGTTCGAGCAGCTGCAGGACGAGTTCGGGCTGTCCTACGTCTTCATCGCCCACGACCTGTCGGTGGTGCGCCACATCTCCGACCGGGTCATGGTGATGTATCTCGGCAAGGCGGTCGAGCTCGGCAACGAGCAGCAGATCTACTCCGGACCGACCCACCCCTACACCCAGGCGCTGCTCTCGGCCGTGCCCGTGCCGGACCCCCGGCTCAAGGGGCACCGCGACCAGATCGTGCTGCAGGGCGACGTGCCGAGCCCAGCCAACCCGCCGTCCGGGTGCAGGTTCCGCACCCGGTGCTGGAAGGCCGAGGACATCTGCGCGTCGGAGGAGCCGCTCCTCCAGATCCGCGAGTCCAGCGACCACCTCTCGGCGTGCCACTTCGCCGCTGCTCGCGACGTCATCCACGCCAGCGAGGTCGAGGACTCCTGACGGTGCCCACCACCGGTCGTGCCCGTCGGGGGCGCACCCTGGTGACGACGCTGGCGCTCGCGCTGGCGGTCACCGGGTGCGCCACCGGCGGGGAACCGTCCCCCGCGCCCGACCCGACCGGCCCCGAGCCGACCTCGACCATCGCACCCTCCGACAGCGACGGCATCACCACCACCTCCGACGTCTACCCGACGTGGGAGCCCATCAACGGACTGGCCGTGCCGCGCGACGACTTCGGCACGGCCGTCATCGGCGACGACATCTGGGCGCTCGGCGGCATGACGGGCGAGCGTGGCAACCGGCTGCTGTCCATCGAGGTCCTCGACACGACCTCAGGCGAGTGGTCGACCTCCGACATCGAGATGCCGGTCGGGGTCGCGTCGTTCGAGACGGTGGCCATCGGCCGGCGGATCTACGCCTTCGGTGGCTTCGACGCGACCAGCCAGGCGATGGACTTCGCTGCCGTGCTCGACACCGACACGGGCACGTGGCGCGACCTGCCCCCGCTGCCCCACGCGCGCTACGCCCACACGGCGACGCTGCACGACGGCAAGGTCTACGTCATCGGCGGCCGCGACCTCGACGGCGAGATCGCCGACGTCGACGTGTTCGACCCACGGACCGAGCAGTGGGACACCCTCGACACCCCGATGCCGAAGCGACGCGCGCGCGACTCCCACAAGACCGTGTCGACCCCCCGGGGCCTGGTCGTGGCCGGCGGCCAGAGCGACTTCGAGGACAGCGCCCTGGTCGACCTGTTCGACCCGGAGACCGGTCGGTGGCGCACGCTGCCGGACCTGCCGGAGCCGATGTCACGTGCCGGGCTCGCCCTGGCCGACGGCAAGCTCTGGATCACCCTCCACGAGTCGGCCTACGTGATGGACGCCGACGAGCTGAAGACCTGGGAGGAGGGCAACGCCCTCACCCTGTCGCGCCACGGCATGGGCGTGGTCGTCCACGACGGCTACATCTACAACATCGGCGGCTGTGCGCTGAACCCGTTGCGCGACGTACGGACCAGCGACCGGCTCGCCCTCGGCTGATGCGCGTCGACGTCGTCTCGATCTTCCCCGACTACCTCGCGCCTCTCGACCTCTCGCTCGCGGGCAGGGCCAGGGCTGCGGGGCTGCTCGAGGTGCGCGTCCACGACCTGCGTGACTGGACCCACGACCGCCACCGGACCGTCGACGACACCCCCGCGGGTGGCGGCGCCGGCATGGTGATGAAGCCCGAGCCGTGGGGCGAGGCCCTCGACGAGGTGCTGGGGGAGCGGAGCACGCTGGTGGTGCCGACCCCGGCGGGTCGCCCGTTCGACCAGGCGACCGCGCGCGAGCTGGCGACGCGGGAGCACCTGGTCTTCGCCTGCGGCCGTTATGAAGGCATCGACCAGCGCGTCGTCGACCACTACGCGAGCCGCGTCGAGGTGCGCGAGGTCTCGATCGGCGACTACGTCCTCAACGGCGGGGAGGTGGCCGCCCTGGTCGTGGTCGAGGCCGTGGCCCGGCTGCTGCCCGGCTTCATGGGCAACGCCGAGTCGCTGGCCGAGGAGTCCCACGAGGACGGGTTGCTGGAGTATCCCGTCTACACGAAGCCGGCGTCGTGGCGCGGCCACGACGTCCCGCCCGTCCTCCAGAGCGGTGACCACGGCGCCATCGCGGCCTGGCGCCATGACGCGGCGCTGCGGCGGACCGCCGAGCGTCGTCCCGACCTGGCGCACCCCGCACGGCTGGTCGGTCACGGGGGCGTCGAGCTGGTGGTGGCCCCCGGCGAGCCGGCTGATGCCGGGGAGCTGCTGACGCTGGAGTGGGCGTGCCTGCCGGAGGGCGAACGGCCGGAGGCCGATCCCGCGTCGTGCCTCACCGTGCGGGCGGGGGGCCGGCTCGTCGCCGCCGCACCGGCGGCCCTCGACGGTGCCGACTGGCGCATCGGCCCGCTGCTCGTGGCGCCCGACGTCCGCGGTGCCGGGCTCGAGGAGCTGCTGGTGGCCGAGGGGGTCGCGCGCGCTCCGGCCGGCGCGACGGCGTACGCCGTGGGGCTGGAGGGCCTCGGCCCCGACCGTGGGAAGCGCCTGGTCAGGACGCTGCGCAAGGAGGGCTGGCGCCCCGAGGGCCGCCTGCTCCGGCGCAGGCGCTGATTTCCGCCTCACCCGCTGCTCTGGCAGACTTGTCGCTTGGTCCAGTCGGCCAAACCCGGATCTCCCGAGGGTGCACGTCACCCGGCAGGGGATCTGCGTCGGAGCTCCTGCCACAGGGGGAGCCGGCGCCGCCGGTCGGAGAGCTGGACCACCCGTGTGATCCCTTCATACCGCGGCTGACCTGTGGCACCCGTGAGGAGAGACATGAGCAACGTCATCAGCGAGCTCGGCAACGCCATCAAGCGCGACGACGTCCCCGACTTCCGCGCCGGCGACACCGTCAACGTCCACGTCAAGGTCGTCGAGGGCAACCGGTCCCGCGTCCAGCAGTTCCAGGGCGTCGTCATCCGCGTCCACGGCTCCGGCGTCGGCCGCACCTTCACCGTCCGCAAGGTCTCCTTCGGCGTCGGCGTCGAGCGCACCTTCCCGCTGCACTCCCCGATCTTCGAGAAGATCGAGGTCGTCACCCGTGGTGACGTGCGGCGCGCGAAGCTCTACTACCTGCGCAACCTCCGCGGCAAGAAGGCCAAGATCAAGGAGCGCCGCGAGGCCTGAGGCGTCGACCAGACGTTCACTGGTTACCCTTCACAGCGTGACTTCCGACGACCGCGGTCCCCGCTCCTCCACCACCGAGGAAGCGCAGGGACCGCGGTCGTCGCACGTCCGGGACCAGAAGGAGTCGGGGGAGAAGAAGCACCTCCCGCTGTGGCAGGAGACGATCCTGCTGCTCGGGCTCGCACTCGTGCTGGCGGTCGTGATCAAGGCGTTCTTCGTCCAGGCGTTCTACATCCCGTCGGAGTCGATGGAGCCCGGGCTCATCAAGAACGACCGGATCCTGGTCGAGAAGCCGTCCTACTGGTTCAGCGGGGAGCCGCAGCGCGGGGACGTCGTGGTCTTCGCCGACCCGGGCGGGTGGCTCTCCGGGGCCGACGCCGTCGGACCTGACAGCCCGGTCGCGAAGGTGATGGGCAAGATCGGCCTCTACCCGCAGGGCGGTCACCTCGTGAAGCGGGTCGTCGGCGTCGGGGGCGACACGATCACCTGCTGCGACAAGCAGGGTCGCCTGTCGGTCAACGGCGTCGCCCTCGACGAGAATCCCTACATCCGCGAGCAGGGCATCCAGTGCGCCGGACCCCGAGGCGTCCCGGCCTGCGACTGGGAGGTCGGGCCGGTCCCCGAGGGCAGCCTGTTCGTGATGGGCGACAACCGCGGCCAGTCCGCCGACTCGACCGCCCACATGTGTCGGCCCGACGAGACCGACTGTGTCCCCGGCGACGAGTTCGTCCCCGTCGACCTCGTGGTCGGGAAGGTCTTCGTCCTGATCTGGCCCGCGTCCCGCTTCGACTGGATCGGTCGTCCCGACTCGTTCGCGGACGTGCCCGACGCCTCCTGACCGTGTCCACCCTGCCCCGCGGCCTCACCGTCCGGCGCGATGCCGGGCTCTACGGCTACGAGCGCGCGCTGCGTCGGGTCGGGCTCGACCCGATCGCCGGGGTGGACGAGGCGGGCCGCGGAGCGTGCGCCGGGCCGCTGGTGGCCGGCGCCGTGATCCTGCCGGCCGGGAAGGCCGGCATCGTGCCGGGCCTGGCCGACTCCAAGCTGTTGACCGAGAGGGCCCGGGAACGCTGCTACGACCAGGTCGTACGCCGCGCGCTGGCCTGGTCCGTCGTCGTGCTCCCTGCGGCCGAGTGCGACCGGCTCGGCATGCACGTGGCCAACGTGGAGGCGCTGCGACGGGCCGTGGCGCTGCTGGAGCTGCCGGCGGCGTACGTCCTCACGGACGGGTTTCCTGTCGACGGGCTCGGGACACCCGGGCTCGCTGTCTGGAAGGGCGACCGGGTGGCCGCCTGCATCGCCGCCGCGAGCGTGATCGCGAAGGTCACCCGGGACCGGATCATGCGGGGGATGCACGACGAGTTCCCGGCCTACGACTTCGCGACCCACAAGGGCTACATCACCGACGACCACACCGCCGCGCTCACCCGCCTCGGTCCCTGCCCCGAGCACCGGATGCGGTTCGTGAACGTGCGGCGGGCCGCGGGCCTCGAACCACCCTTGCCGGGGCAGAATGACCTGGTGGAGGAGATGTCATGAGCGCCGAGGACCTCGAGAAGTACGAGACCGAGATGGAGCTGACGCTCTACCGGGAGTACCGCGACGTCGTCGGCATCTTCAAGTACGTCGTCGAGACCGACCGGCGCTTCTATCTCTGCAACCAGGTCGACGTGAAGGCGCGCACCGAGTCGGGCGACGTCTTCTTCGAGGTGTCGATGAGCGACGCCTGGGTCTGGGACATGTATCGCCCCGCCCGCTTCGCCAAGAACGTGAAGGTCCTGACCTTCAAGGACGTCAACGTCGAGGAGCTCTCGCCCTCCGACATCGACCCGCCCAAGGGCTGATGCAGAGGTCTGGTCACATCTGACTAGACCGTGTGTGTCATCTTTCGATTTTGCCCTGAGCGGCTCTCGTTCGCCACTAGCATTCAGGTGCTGGAGTGGGTCCAGTGTCGAACGAGGGAGTGACCGTGCTGCTACGACGACGTGCCGACCGAGGTGCTTCGGCGGTCGAGTTCGCCCTCGTGCTGCCGTTCCTCCTGCTCCTCGTGTTCGGCCTGATCCAGTACGGCCTCTACTTCTGGGCGCTCCAGGGTGGTTCGGACCTCGCCCGTGGGGCTGCGCGGCTGTCGGCCGTCGGCAACGCCAACGACTGCACCACCCTCACCAACTCGGTCACCGGCACGCCAGCAGCGGCACCCGGCTATGCAAGCACCGTGCCAACAGTCACCAGGACCTACACCGATGCTGAGACGCCGAACGCGGTCCTGGGTCAGTGGGAGCCGGGGGACAAGGTCACCGTGACGGTGACGTTCACCGCGATCGACATGAAATTCCCCGTGCCCTTCATCCAGGGTGGCACGGTCAGCCAAAGGGTCGATGCCCGCGTGGAGCGCATCGACGGCCAACCAACGAATTGCTGACGCCGATGAAGAGAATGACCAGATCCCTGCTACGCCGCGACGATCGCGGTGCCGTCGCCATCATGGTGGCGCTTCTCGCGGGCGTGCTCATCATCGTCTCCGCGCTCTCCGTCGACCTGGGCAACGCGTGGTCGCGGGGACGAATCGTGCAGAAGCAGGCAGATATCAGCGCCCTCGCCGCAGGCAGCCTGCTGCCGCTGTCGTCGACCGACGCGCGGACGGACAACAACAGCAAGTCCGACTTCGCCGCGCTCGCGGTGACCTATCTCAACGACAACGTGGCGGCAGGGCAGGACGTGGCCGTCGCCTCTGAGCTCCTCGACGACGACTACAGCAACGGCGAGCTTGAGTTCTTCACCGACGACGGGACGGCGTGCGACAACGAGTGCACGCAGCTCACGCTGACGCCCCCGCAGGCCTACGTCGACTTCGGTCTGGCCGGGGCGGTGTCGCCGGGCACCAACGTGACCCGCAGCGCGACCGTCCGTGCCTTCTCGGAGCTGCCGCCCAAGGAGAAGATCGTCCCCTTCTGGCTGCCGTCCGGGTGCGGCTACGGCCCGGTGGACGCCGACACGACCCAGGGCCACGGACCCAACCCCCGCCCGGCTCCGGCGTGGGCCGCCAAGGCACCGATGGCCGCGGCGGCCGCGGCCCCGATCCCGATCAGCCCGGTCGGGACCCACACGCTCAGCAATCCGTCCCTCACCTACACGATCGCCTACAACGCCAGCCTCGAGTTCCAGCACCTGAAGATCACGAACGTCACGAACACCACGACGAAGGCGACCATCCGGGCGATCGCACCGAACGGCGAGTCGTTCACCGAGTACGCCTCCGCCGACGTCAAGAGCAACGCGAGCCAGTTCAACGTGGCCAACTTCACGGTGGCCACCGAGCTCTCGGCCACGCCAGGCGAGTGGAAGCTCTATGCGCTCATCACCGACGACGGCGTCGTGAAGTACTCGTCCAACTACATCTCCATCACCGTCGGGCCGAACCCCGCCAGCCCGACGGCCACGACCTCGTCGCCGACCGGCACGGGGACCGCCACCGGCACCGGCACGGGCACCGGCACCGCCACGGGGACCACCTCGGCCACGGCCACGTCGACGACCACCAGCATTCCGGTCGGTTGTGTCGGGCAGGACCGCGGCAACTTCGGCCAGCTCAACAGCGTCCGGGCCGTGTCGGGGGAGAACAACAACAGCGTCCGGCTCGCCTACAACCTCGCCAAGGGACTCGACCACCTGCCGATCCCCTACGTGTTCGCCGACATCCAGAAGGAGTGCGCGGACAAGAACGGCAACAACAAGCTGCCGCTGGGCCAGCTCGACAACGTCTCGCGTGCCGGCAACAACTGCATCATCGCTGAAGAGGGCAACGACGGGCCGCAGATCTACAAGGGCCTCATCAGCGGCATCGGTAGTGCTCCCGGCCGCCTCGACGTCGTGAACGGCGCCACCAAGACCGGCTGCAACGGCGGGGCGAACCGCAGCATCGGCACCTACACCATCAACAACGACGTGCTGTCGTGCTACCTCACCGGTGGCGCCACCCTCACCGACCTGACCGCCGAGACCGGCGTCGAGGACAACATGCTCGACGACGCGGTCAAGGACTCGCCGCGGTTCTGCTGGCTGCCGGTCGTCGTGGCGACCGACCGCGCCCAGAAGGGCTACCAGCCGCTCGTCGAGTACCTCCCGGCCTTCATCACCGACGAGAGCACGACGACCGCGGCGACGAGCAACAACGGCCTCGAGATCAACGGCAACTCGGTGTCGAAGCTCCGGATGTTCGTCTTCAACCCAGAGGCGCTCGGACCGGACCAGCAGTCGCCCGACATCGACTACGACCCCGTGCTCGGCGTCGCGAACGTCCGTCTGGTGGGCTGACGAGCCACTGGTCGTCCACAGGACGACCTCGGGGGCGGCCGTCCACAGGCGGTCGCTACCCGAAGGCCGAGGGTCCTCGCAGGACGCAACGCTGATCTCCGAGGAGGTCAGCGATGACGACGACGAACGAGGCGGTCACCCACAACCAGGCGCTGGGTGCCTACGGCGAGCGGGTGGCGGCGCGCCACCTGGTCGAGTCCGGGATGGTGCTGCTCGACCGCAACTGGCGCTGCGACGAGGGTGAGGTCGACCTGGTCCTGCGCGACGGCGCCGCCCTGGTGGTGTGCGAGGTCAAGACCCGCACCAGCACGGCCCACGGCCACCCTCACGAGGCGATCACCGACGACAAGCTCGCCCGCTTGATGCGGCTGGGGGAGCGGTGGGCCGACGCCCACCACCTCCACCCACCCGAGACGCGGGTCGACCTGGTGGCCGTCCTACGTCCCCGCAGGGGTGCGCCGCTGGTCGAGCACGTGCGGGGGCTGGTCTGATGGCCGTCGCCTCGACTCCCACCATCGTGCTCGACGGCGCGGTGGGCCACCTCGTCGACGTGCAGGTCGACGTCTCCGCCGGCCAGGCCACGCTGACCCTGGTCGGGCGGACCGACCAGTCGATCAACGAGGCGCCCCACCGCTGCCGGATGGCCATCCACAACACCGGCCTCCACTGGCCGACCACCAAGCGTGTCACGATCCTGTTCTCGCCGAGCGACCTGCCCAAGCGTGGCACCCACGTCGACCTGGCTGTCGCCCTGGCCGTGCTCAAGGCCGACGGCCAGCTCCGTCCCGCCGACGTCAGCGGGTCCGTCTTCATCGGGGAGCTGACGCTGACCGGCGGGCTCCGTGCGGTCCCCGGGGTGCTGCCGATGACCCTGGCGGCGTCCCAACGCGGCATCCGCCGGGTGTTCGTGCCGGAGCCGCAGGCCCACGAGGCCTCGATGGTGCCGGGCATCGAGGTGATCGGGGTCCGGTCGTTGGCCCAGGTGATCGCCGAGATCACCGGCGAGACCGTCCCGGAGGCCCCGCCCGTGGCTCCGATGTCCGGCAACCGGCTGCTCAGCTGGCGGGGCGAGCAGCGGCTCGACGAGGTCGACATGGCCGACGTCCTCGGCCTCCAGGAAGCGAGGTACGCCGTGGAGGTGGCGGCGGCCGGCGGTCACCACCTGTTGCTGTCGGGCCCCAAGGGCTGCGGGAAGACGACCCTCGCGGAACGGGTTCCTACGATCCTCCCCGACCTCAGCCTGCGGGAGTCGCTCGAGCTGACCGCGCTCCACTCGCTGGCCGGTGCTCTCCAGGACGGTGACGGGCTGATCCGGCGGCCGCCGTTCTCTGCGCCCCACCACGACGCCAGCAAGACCAGCATCGTCGGGGGAGGGACGGGCAAGGTCCGACCCGGCGAGATCAGCCGTGCCCACTGTGGGGTGCTCCTGCTCGACGAGTTCCCGCTGCTCCGGACCGACGTCATCGACGCGCTGCGCCAGCCCCTCGAGAGCGGCGAGGTCACCATCGCCCGCGGCGACGACGTCGTCACCTACCCCGCCCGCGGCCTGGTCGTCTTCGCAGCCAACCCGTGCCCGTGCGGGGAGTACACCGCGGACGTCCAGTCCAGCCGGTGCTCCTGCAAGGAGACCCAGCGGCGTGACTATCGCGACCGGGTCCGCGGACCGATCTCCGACAGGATCGACATCACCCGCCACCTGCTGCCGCTCAAGCCCCACGACGCGGCCGACCCCACCCGCCCGCCGGAGTCGTCGGCGGTCGTCCGGGGACGTGTGGCCGCGGCCCGGGAACGTCAGGCGCTGCGCTTTCGCGAGCGGTCGTGGGCGCTCAACGGACAGGTGCCGGGCCCGGTGCTCCTCAAGGAGTGGCCGCTCGGCCACCACGAGCAGCGCGTCATCGACGACGTCATGTACCGCGGCGGCCTCAGCCGCCGCGGCGCCACCCGTGTCCACCGGATCGCCTGGACCATCGCCGACCTCCGCGGGGTGGACTCGCCCGGCGTCGAGGACGTCGACACGGCGCTCCGGCTGCGGACCGGTGAGCCGTTGCTGTCCAGCGCGCTCCGGGCGGAGGTCGCCTCGTGACCGACGACCGCGCGGCGCGCGCTGCCCTCAGCCGCCTGGTCGAGCCCGGCAGCGCTCGAGCGGCCAGACTCATCGCCCACATGGGTGCGCCCGAGCTCTACCGACAGCTCAGGCACGAGCGGATCGACCAGGGACTCTCCGCCGACGCTGCCGGCCGCATGGTCGAGGTCGCTCCCGAGCGTGACCTCGAGCGCGCTGCGTCGCGGGGGATCCGGTTCGTCGTCCCCGGCGACGACGAGTGGCCGGACCAGCTCGACGACCTCGAGGCCTCCGAGGGCGTGGGCGACATGCGCGGACGGCCGTTCGGGCTCTGGGTCCGGGGCCCGGTCCGGCTCGACTCGCTGGCACGCTCGGTCGCCGTGGTCGGGTCGAGATCAGCGACGACCTACGGCGAGGACGTGGCGCGCGGCATCGCAGCAGAGCTCGCGCGCGACGACCGTCCTGTCGTCTCGGGCGCTGCGTTCGGCATCGACCAGGCTGCCCACCGCGGGGCGCTGGCCATGCGCGGCGAGTCGGTCGCCGTGCTGGCGTGCGGGGTGGACCGGGCCTACCCGGCAGCCCACCGCGACCTGCTCGACCACCACGCGACCCACGGCGCCATCGTGTCCGAGCTGCCTCCGGGCTGCGCCCCGATGAGGATGCGCTTCCTGGCGCGCAACCGACTGATCGCCGCCCTGACCTGCGGCACCGTCCTCGTCGAGGCGGCCATCCGCAGCGGGGCGCTCAACACCGCCGCGTGGGCCGACTCGTTGTCCCGGCCCCTGATGGGTGTCCCGGGCCCGGTCAGCAGTGCTCAGTCACAGGGGGTGCACCACTGGATCCGGATCGGTGCCGCGTCACTCGTCACCGGGGCTGCCGACGTGCTCGAGGTCGTCGGCAGCAGCGGCGAGCACGCCCGCGACGAGCCGCGGGCGCCGTCGCGGCCACGGGACCGGCTGTCCCGCACGCACCAGCGGGTGCTGGACGCCGTCCCGGTGCACCGTGCCGCGGACCTCGTGGCCGTGGCGCGGACGGCGGGACTCGCCGTCGACGACACCCGTGGCGCACTGGCCGAGCTGCTGCGTCACGGATTCGTCGAGCAGCTCCCCACGGGATGGCGGCTCGGCGAGGCCGCGCGGCAGGTCCCCGACGAACCCCTGTGGGCGACCTAGCATCGACCCATGCCCGAGGAGCCGCAGGAGCGTGATCGTGAGCTGCCGGAGCAGCTCACGACCGCCCTCGCCGACTACGAGCGCCACCTCGTGTCGGAGCGTGACCTCTCCGCCCACACCGTGCGGGCCTACCTCGGCGACCTGACCACGCTGTTCGACCACGCCGAGCGGCTCGGGGTGGAGCGTCTCGCCGATCTCGACCTGCGCACCCTGCGGAGCTGGCTCGCCAACCAGCAGACACGGGGGAGCTCGCGCACGACGCTCGCGCGGCGGGCGACGGCGGCCCGGGTCTTCACGGCCTGGCTGGCCCGCACCGGCCGGGTGGCGGTCGACCCCGGTGCGAGCCTGAAGTCACCGAAGGCACGGACGACGCTTCCCGGCGTGCTCCGGGCCGACGAGGCCCGGGCGCTCCTCGAGGCGGCCGCGGAGCTCGCCGACGACGGCAGTCCGGTCGGCGCCCGCGACGTGGCGATGCTCGAGCTGCTCTACGCGACGGGCATCCGCGTGGGTGAGCTGGTCGGTCTCGACGTCGACGACCTCGACCGCGACCGCCAGGTCGTGCGTGTGCTCGGCAAGGGTCGCAAGGAGCGCAGCGCGCCCTACGGCGCACCGGCCGCGCAGGCGCTCGCGCGCTGGCTCGAGACCGGACGACCGGCGCTGGCGCGGAGCGGGTCGGGCGCTGCCCTGTTCCTCGGCGCCCGGGGCGGACGGATCGACCAGCGTGCGGTGCGCACGCTGGTCCACCAGCGGCTCGCGGACGTCCCCGGCGCGCCCGACCTCGGTCCCCACGGGCTGCGCCACACCGCGGCAACCCACCTCCTCGAGGGGGGCGCGGACCTGCGGTCGGTGCAGGAGCTGCTCGGTCACGCGTCGCTCGCCACCACCCAGCTCTACACCCACGTCACGACCGACCGCCTGCGTCGCGCCTACCAGCAGGCGCACCCACGCGCCTGAGTCACCACCAGCGACGGGCAGCCCAGGTCTCCGCCAGCGGCTGCCAGGACGCCACCGAGGGAGGGCCGGCCGTGATCGGCGGCAACCCGTCCAGGGGCAGCAGCCGTACCGGCCCACCACCGACGAGCAGCAGCGGATCGAGGTAGTCGTCCCCGCGGAGCCACCCCCAGTGGAGGCAGACCCGCGGCAGGCAGTGGGAGCCGGGCAGGGTGAGCGCCCCGATCGGGTCGCCGGCGGCGACCTCGCTCCCGCGGCTGAGCTCCGTCGTCACCGGCTCGTAGGTCGTGCGGGTGTCGCCGTGGTCGACCACGACGACCGGCCGGCCGGCGATCATGCCCGCGAAGCCGATCGTCCCCGGCATCGCTGCGCGGACGGGCTGGCCCGCCACGCCGGCGAGGTCGACGCCGCGGTGGCCGGCGCCGTAGGCCGACTCCGGCGGGTCGTACGCCGCCACGACCTGCGGCTGGGGCCGCAACGGCCAGACCCCGACCGGATCCGGGCTCGGAGCCGGGGGAGCGGGGAGCGTGAGGAGGGTCGTCAGCAGGCCGGTCGTGAGCAGCACGCACCCAGACTCGGCCCACCGACCTGCGCGATCCAGCAGCTCCGGGCATCCTGTGGACCGTGGCGCCACCGGGCCTGCTGTGGACGGCTCCTGGTCCGCTCACCTCGCGATTACGCGCCTGTCCACCGCCTGGACTACCCTGTGCGGAGCACCTCACACCCGTGAGGTGACTTCGCACGTCCACCGACCGCGACGGAGTTGATCCCTGGCTCCGGTCGCCCGCGGGCGTCGGTCCTCGGTCCCGGTCAGCCGGGTCGGACCGCGTGTGGACGTCAGGGCCGAGGGCACCCGCCCGAGGCAGCAACTGAAAACCACGATGAGCAGGCGTCGCGCCGGCTCGGCCTGCCGCAGCACGCGGTCACGAAGGTCGGGCACGACGGTGGGCCTGCTCGGAGCAACAGGAGAATTCCATGGCAGTCGTCACCATGCGCCAGCTTCTCGAGAGCGGCGTCCACTTCGGTCACCAGACCCGTCGCTGGAACCCGAAGATGAAGCGCTTCATCATGACCGAGCGCAACGGCATCTACATCATCGACCTGCAGCAGTCGCTGGCCTACATCGACCGTTGCTACGCGTTCGTCAAGGAGACCGTCGCCAAGGGCGGCACCGTGATGTTCGTCGGCACCAAGAAGCAGGCCCAGGAGGCCATCGCCGAGCAGGCGACCCGCGTCGGGATGCCCTACGTCAACCAGCGGTGGCTCGGCGGCATGCTCACCAACTTCCAGACGGTTCACCAGCGGATCAACCGCCTCAAGGAGCTCGACGAGATCGACTTCGACGACGTCGCGGGCAGCAGCCGCACGAAGAAGGAGCTGCTGCAGATGCGCCGCGAGCGCGACAAGCTCGAGAAGTCGCTGGGCGGCATCCGCGAGATGGGCCGCACCCCCTCCGCCGTCTGGATCGTCGACACCAACAAGGAGCACCTGGCTGTCGAGGAGGCCCGCAAGCTGCGGATCCCGATCATCGGCATCCTCGACTCCAACTGCGACCCCGACCTCGTCGACTACCCGATCCCGGGCAACGACGACGCGATCCGTGCCGTCGGCCTGCTGACCCGCGTGGTCGCCGACGCCGTGGCCGAGGGTCTCATCGCCCGCTCGGGCGGCAAGACCGAGGGCGACACCCAGCCGGGTGCCGAGGAGCCGCTGGCCGAGTGGGAGCGCGAGCTCCTCCAGGGCGACGCCGACAAGGCCGCCGTCGCCGCGACCGGTGGCGACGCCGACAAGCCTGCCGAGGAGACCCCGGCCGCCGAGGCCACCGGCGCCGCTGCCGAGGCTCCCGCCGCCGAGGCTGCTGCGGAGGCCGCCACGGAGCCCACCGCCGAGCCCACCGCTGAGGTGGCCGAGGGCGAGTTCGGTGCTGACTCCGCCGCGCCGTTCGAGGACGGCGAGGCCCCCGAGGGCTTCACCATCAAGGGCAACAAGACCTCGAAGAAGTTCCACGCGCCGACCAGCCCCTGGTACGACCGGACCAACGCCGAGGTGTGGTTCCGCACCGCCGAGGCCGCCGAGAAGGCCGGCTTCGTCAACGCGGAGGCCAAGGCTGACGAGAAGGCCGACGAGAAGGCCGACGAGAAGGCCGACGCCTGATCGACCGCAGTCGCTGGGTGGCCCGGTCCGCCGGGCCACCCGCCTGCTCACCACCACAGAACCACGGAGGAAGAGGGAACATGGCGATCTCCGCCGCTGACGTGAAGAAGCTCCGCGAGCTGACCGGCGCGGGCATGATGGACTGCAAGAAGGCGCTCGACGAGGCGAACGGCGACTTCGACAAGGCTGCCGAGCTGATCCGCATCAAGCTGGGCAAGAAGATGGCCGAGCGGGGTGCCGAGCGCGAGGCGTCGGCCGGCCTGGTCGCCACCTCCGGTGGCGCGCTGGTCGAGCTCAAGTGCGAGACCGACTTCGTGGCCAAGGGTGACGACTTCGTCGCCGCGGCCCAGCAGATCGCCGACGCGGCCGCCGAGGCCAAGGCCGGCGACGCGGAGTCGCTCAAGGCCGTCTCCCTCGGCGACAAGACCGTCGGTGAGGTCGTCGAGGGCCTCGCCATGACGATCGGCGAGAAGATCGAGCTCGGCAACGTCGCCTACTTCGACGGTGAGGTCGTCTCCTACATGCACAAGCGTGCGGCCGACCTGCCGCCCGCCGTCGGCGTCCTCGTCGAGTACGCCGGCGAGGAGTCCGGCGCCCGCACCGCGGCGATGCAGATCGCCGCGATGCGCCCGAAGTTCCTCACCCGTGACGAGGTCCCCGCCGACGTCGTCGAGAAGGAGCGCTCCATCGCCGAGGCCACCTCGCGCGAGGAGGGCAAGCCCGAGCAGGCGATCGCCAAGATCACCGAGGGCCGCCTCAACGGGTTCTTCAAGGAGGTCGTCCTCCTCGAGCAGCCGTCGGTGACCGAGAACAAGAAGACCGTGAAGTCGGTCCTCGACGAGGCCGGCACCCAGGTGACCCGCTTCGTCCGCTTCGAGGTCGGCGCCTGACCTGAGCCACATCGCTCCGCGACGCGCCGGTCGGACCCACGGGTCCGGCCGGCGCGTCCTGCTGTGCGGGGTGCTGCTGCTCCTCGCCGTGGGGTGCACCACGCCACCACCACCGGCCGAGGCCCCCTCCGCCCGGGTGTCGGACTACCGTGCGCCGGCGGGACTGCTGCTTGCCGCTCCAACCCGTGAGGGCCAGGAGGCCGAGAACCGCACGTTCCGGGTCCTGGAGGACCTGATCGCCCACACGCCGGCGGGGGAGCGGATCCGCATCGTCGGCAGCTCCTTCTCCTACGTCCCGGTCGCCGAGGCGCTCGTCGCCGCCCACGAGCGCGGGGTGCAGGTCCAGGTGCTGCTGCACGACGTCGCGAACCGCGGCTGGAAGGCCCCGGAGGTCCTGCGTGCCGGTCTGGGCCAGGACCCCGAGGCCGACTCGTGGGTGCGGCTCGCACCCGGGGGCCTCCACCAGAAGGTCTGGTCGTTCACCCGCACCGGCCGCTCCCGCGACGTCACCCTGACGGGGTCGATGAACCTCACCTACCACTCGGCCGGCCAGTACACCGACATGTGGTCGTGGGTCGACCGCCCCGACGTACGCCGCGCGCTGGACCGCCGGTTCGACCAGCTGGTCCGCGGCCTGCCCGACCCGCCGCCTGCCGGTCCGCGGGAGCTGGGACGGGAGCGGATCTGGTTCCACCCCGGTCGCGACGGCGCTCCGGACCCGGTGGCCGTCCAGCTCGCGGCCGTCCCGCCGGAGGGCGCGCGGATCCGGGTCGTGATGTATGCCTGGCTCGACGAGCGTGGCCTCGACCTGGCCCGGCTGCTGGTCGCGAAGGACCGGCTGGGGGCGGACGTCGAGGTGGTGCTGGGGCGCAGCACGGGCCCCCAGGTCCGGGACCTGCTGGTCGGCTCCGGTGTCGAGGTCCACCCCGGCGTCTTCGAGGACGGTGACGACGTCCACCACAAGCTCACCGTCGTCGCCGGCCCGGGGCGGGGACACGACTTCGCGCTGACCGGTTCCGACAACTTCACGCAGGCGTCCCTCGGCCGGCCCGAGCTGCTGCTGCGGCTCGACCGCCCGCAGGCCCTGGCGGCGTACGACCGCTGGATCGACCGGCTCATCGCCCGGGGCGAGCGGGAGCAGGCAGGCGGGAACTGACCGCGCACCACCGGCCACGATAGGGTCGGCGTGGCCGTGCCCGATCGACGAAGGAGCCCCTTGACCAGGTACCAGCGCGTGTTGTTGAAGCTCTCCGGCGAGGTCTTCGGCGGGGGCAGCGTCGGCGTCGACCCCGACGTCGTGTCCCAGGTCGCCCGCGAGATCGCCAGCGTCGCCCGGCAGGGCGTGGGTGTGTGCATCGTGGTCGGCGGCGGCAACTTCTTCCGGGGTGCCGAGATGCAGCAGCGCGGCATGGACCGCGCCCGCGCCGACTACATGGGCATGCTCGGCACCGTCATGAACTGCCTGGCGCTCCAGGACTTCCTCGAGAAGGAAGGCATCGAGACCCGGGTGCAGACGGCCATCACCATGGGCCAGGTCGCCGAGCCCTACATCCCGCGGCGGGCGATGCGCCACCTCGAGAAGGGCCGGGTCGTCATCTTCGGCGCCGGCGCCGGGATGCCGTTCTTCTCCACCGACACCGTGGCCGCGCAGCGCGCCCTCGAGACCCGGTGCGAGGTCGTCCTCATGGCCAAGCAGGGTGTCGACGGCGTCTACACCGCCGACCCGCGCCAGGACCCGACCGCGACGAAGCTCGACGAGGTCACCTTCCAGGAGGCGCTCCAGCAGGGCCTGCGCATCGCCGACGCCACGGCCTTCGCGCTCTGCATGGAGAACAAGATGCCGATGATCGTCTTCGGCGCCGAGGAGGAGGGCGCCATCGCGCGCATCGTCGCAGGTGAGAAGATCGGCACGCTGGTCAGCGCCGGCTGACCGACCAACCCGACCAGCACCGCACCACCCCACGCACCGACAGCAGCCACAGGAGCAGCCGTGATCAACGACATCCTCAACGAGGCCGACCAGAAGATGGACAAGTCGGTCGAGGCGACCCGTGAGGAGTTCGCGACCATCCGGGCCGGCCGGGCCAACCCGGCGATGTTCGCCAAGATCACGGCCGACTACTACGGCACGCAGACCCCGCTCCAGCAGCTCGCGTCGTTCACCTCGCAGGACGCGCGCACGATCGTCGTGGCGCCGTTCGACATCGGTGCCATGGCCAACATCGAGAGGGCGATCCGCGACTCCGACCTCGGCGTCAACCCGGCCAACGACGGCAAGACGATCCGCTGCGTCTTCCCCGAGCTCACCGAGGAACGCCGCAAGGAGTACATCAAGCTCGCGCGCTCCAAGGCCGAGGAGGGCCGGGTGGCGGTGCGCAACCTGCGCCGGAACGCCAAGCAGAACCTCGAGAAGCTCGAGAAGGACGGCGAGGTCGGCAAGGACGACGTCACCGGTGCCGAGAAGCGCCTCGACGGCATCACCAAGAGCCACACCGACGCCATCGACGACCTGCTCAAGCACAAGGAATCCGAGCTCCTCGAGGTCTGAGGCGCGATGACCACCCCACCCGCGGCGAAGGACCACGGTCGCGCGGGCCGCAACCTCCCGGCCGCGATCGGATCGGCGGTCGTGCTGCTCGGCGCGATCGCGGCCTCGCTGGCGTTCTGGAAGATCGGCTTCCTGTTCATCGTCGCGGCCGCCGTCGTGGTCGCGGTGTGGGAGCTCCACCAGGGATTGCTGGCCAAGGGGATCGACATCCCCGAGCAGCCGCTGATGGCCGGCGGCGTCGTGATGGTGGTCGTCGCCTACTTCTACGGCGCCCCGGCGCTCGTCACCGCCACGGCCGTCACGGCGCTGGTGATCATGCTCTGGTTGCTGCGCCGCGGCGTGGACGGCTACGTGCAGAACGCCACCGCCTCGGTGTTCACGCTGGTCTACGTCCCCTTCCTCGGGTCCTTCGTCGCGCTGCTGCTGGCCGAGGGAGGAGCGACCGACTTCGACCGCTGGGACGACGGGGTCCGCGGCATCGTCACCTTCATCCTGGTGACCATCGCGTCCGACATCGGGGGCTATGTCGCGGGCGTGCTCTTCGGCAGGCACCCCATGGCTCCGGTGATCTCGCCGAAGAAGTCGTGGGAGGGCTTCGCCGGGTCCCTGGTCTTCTGCGTCGCCGCCGGTGTCGCGCTGGTGGTGCTGCTCCTCGAGGGGGAGTGGTGGGTCGGCGTCGCCCTGGGGCTGATCGCGGTCGTCATGGCCACGCTCGGCGACCTCTGCGAGTCGGTGATCAAGCGCGACCTCGGGGTGAAGGACATGAGCCAGGTCATCCCCGGCCACGGCGGCCTCATGGACCGTCTCGACTCCCTGCTGGCCACGATCGCACCGATCTGGTTGCTGCTCCACTACACGGTCTTCTGACGGGCCGGACCACCTCCCCGGCGCTGCGCCCGCGGGACAGTACGGTGACCGCATGACCGAGGCAGACGTGCGCGATCCGGCGCAGGAGCGCCACTGGTGGGACTGGTGGCACGACTCCCACCCCACGTTCGCGGCGCTGACCGGCTTCTTCGCCGGCATGGTCTTCGTCACCGCCGTCCCGGGGGCGTTCGCGGCCCTGCTGCGGCTGCTGTTCACCTACGACCGCGCCACCGAGCTCTTCCCGTGGGTCCTCGCGTTCTTCGTCGTGCCCCTGGCCATGCTGTTCCCGCGCCGGACCCGCCGCTTCGCCCAGTTCGTGTGGCTGGGCATGGTCGTGACCGCGGTCGTGGTGCTCGGGGTCGCCTCGCTGGTGCTCTACTTCATGGTCCGCTACGACGGCTGAGGATGTGACCCCCGCGCGGGGCGGTGCGACACTGGAGCGGTCATGAGCGACTCTCCCCGCACCCTCCCGCTGGTCATGTCCGAGCCGCGCGGCCGCAAGAAGCCGCCGCGCCACCTCGCCGACCTCACCGAGGCCGAGCGGAGCGAGGCGCTGGTCGAGGCCGGCCTCCCCGCCTACCGTGCGAAGCAGCTGTCGAACCACTACTTCACGCGCCTCGTCGACGATCCGGCCGAGATGACCGACCTTCCCGCGGCGCAGCGCGAGGAGCTGGTCTCCACGCTCCTGCCCGAGCTGATGACGCCGCTGCGGACGATGGAGGCCGACAAGGGCACCACCCGCAAGACGCTGTGGAAGCTCTTCGACGGCGCGCTCGTCGAGTCGGTGCTGATGCGCTACCCGAACCGCACCACCATGTGCGTCTCGAGCCAGGCCGGCTGCGGCATGGCGTGCCCGTTCTGCGCCACCGGCCAGGGTGGTCTCCAGCGCAACATGTCGACCGCCGAGATCGTCGAGCAGGTCGTCGCCGGTGCCCGGTCGCTGGCGCGGGGCGAGGTGCCCGGCGGCACGGGCCGTGTCTCCAACGTCGTGTTCATGGGCATGGGCGAGCCGCTGGCCAACTACAAGGCCGTCATCGGTGCCGTACGCCGCCTCACCGACCCGAACCCCGGGGGGCTCGGGATGTCCGCGCGCGGCGTGACCGTCTCGACGGTGGGGCTCGTGCCGCGGATCCGGCAGCTGACCGACGAGGGGATCCCCGTGACCCTCGCCCTCAGCCTGCACGCCCCCGACGACGAGCTGCGCAACGAGCTGGTGCCGATCAACACGCGCTGGTCGGTCGCCGAGACCGTGGAGGCGGCGTGGGACTACGCCGCCCGCACCAAGCGCCGCGTGTCGATCGAGTACGCCATGATGCGCGGCATCAACGACCAGGCGTGGCGGGCCGACCTGCTCGCCGACGTGCTCAACTCCTACGGCGACTGGGGCTGGGTCCACGTCAACCTGATCCCGCTGAACCCGACCAAGGGCGGTCCGGTCTTCCAGGGGAAGATCTTCACCCGCTCCGAGGACGGCGACATGGACGAGTTCGTGCGGCGCCTCGAGGCCAAGGGCGTCCCGACGACCGTCCGCGACACCCGCGGCAACGACATCGACGCCGCCTGCGGCCAGCTCGCCGCGCTGGAGTAGGGCCCAGGCTCGGCTCAGACGAGCGCCGGCATCGGGAGCAGCAGCTCCACGTTGCGCGCGTTCTTCTTGCCGCGGCTCTCGGTGTGGAGCTGCCAGTCGTTGGCGGACAGCTGCCGCGAGAGCGAAGCCAGTCGCAGCACGCCGTCGTAGGTCTTGGCCCGCCGCCGGGCCGCGTGGTCGACCATCGTGCAGAAGATCGACAGCGAGCCGTCCTGGTTGTCCATGAGCTCGATCAGCCGTGACTGCTGGGGCCAGTCGATGTGCGAGGCGGTGTTGATCTCCCAGAAGCCACCGCCCTCGCGGGCGTGGGGACGGACCTGGTTGTCGTGGGTGTGGCCGTTGACCCACGCCACGACGTTCGGGTGAGCGAGCAGCAGGTCGACCACCGCCGGTCCGAGCACCCGCGGCTCGGCACCGGTCTGGAGCCTGTCGTTGCCCATCGACCAGGAGGTGTGGTGGCTGGCCGCCACGACCAGCTTGTCGGTGGCCGCCGCGAGCTGTGCCTCCAGCCACGCGAACTGCGACTCGGGGAGGGAGCCGTCTTGCCCACCGTTCTCGTTCACGGTGTCCATGACCACGAACCGGACGTCGCCCTGGTCGAAGGTGTAGTAGCCCAGCCCGCTGCTGCGGTTGTCCTCGGTGAAGCCGTGGCCGACGGGCGACCCGGTCGTGGTGAAGTGCTCCTCGATCGTGTCCGCACGGGAGAGCAGGCGACGGTCCGGGTCGGGTGTCACCTCGCGGACCGTGGTCTTGTAGGCCTTCTCGCCGCTGACCGCCTTCTCCTGCCAGAGGGCGATCTGCTGGAAGTTGCCCTGCACCAGCTGGTCGTGGTTGCCGAAGACGGCGTACCACGGCATGGCGAGGCCCGTGGCCTGGAACGGTGCCCGAGCGCGGTCGAGCAGCCCGGGGATCCGCGGGAAGCCGTGCTTGGTCATCGGCACGTCCTTCTTCTTGCCCGCCGGCGGCCCGTCGGGGTGCCAGAAGTAGCGGTCGTAGAAGTCGGGGTCGTCGTCCATGACCCCCTCCCACCGGCTGAGGTCACCCGAGTCCGGGGTGATCTCACCGCCGTCGAGGAGGTCGATGTTCCAGCGGATCTCGTTGTACTGGCTGTTGTCGGAGTTGTCGCCGGTCTGGATGGCCAGCGCGAGCGGGACGCCCGAGACCGGCCCGACCCCGATCCTGTTCAGGCGCCGGACCATCGACTCCGCGACGTGGGCCGTGAGCATCTCCTGGGGCCGGTAGGCCGACGACGAGACGCCTTCCTCACGCTCGAAGCGCATCGGCGACTGCGCGTCGAGGACGTGCACGTCGCTGAGCTGGGCGAACGCCAGCAGCGGCGTACGCCGGCTGGCCCGACCGCGCTGGGCGGGGGCACCGAGGCCCGCGCGCACCACGTGGGGCTCGCCGGGCCCGGCCACGACCCGTGACCAGCCACGGTCGTTCGGCCGGCTGATCCGGAAGGTCTTCTCCAGGGTCGTCAGCCGCCCCGTGACGGCCCGGGGGCCGGCGACCGCTCGGGCGGCGAGCCCGGTGCCGGCGACCGCCGCTCCGGAGAGGGCGGCGACCGCGGAGGCGGCGCCCGCGGTGCGGAACAGGTGACGACGGGTGAGATCCATGCGCGAACCCTAGGGCCCGGGGTCAGGTCGCGGGAGGATTTCTGGTGACGACCTTCACAGCGTCGTCGACGTCCTCGACGAGGTGGACGTGGTCCTCCATGCCGCGCCCGGCCGCCAGCCGCTGCAGGAGCGGCCAGACCGGGAGCTCCTCGGTCCAGTGACGGCGCCCCACGAGCACCATCGGGGCGACCCCGGCCGGGTCGGCGTAGTAGTTCTCGCAGGCGTCCTGGAAGACCTCCTGCACCGTCCCGGCCGCGCCCGGGAGGAAGACGATGCCGGCCCGGCAGACCTCGAGCAGCACGGCCTCCCGGACCGCGTTGCGGACGTACTTCGCGATCGCCGTGGCGAAGACGTTGGGCGGCTCGTGGCCGTAGTGCCACGTGGGGATGCCGAGCGACTCGACCGGTCGCGCGACCCGGTCGACCACGTCGAAGCCGACCCGCGCCCAGGCGCCGATGTGGCAGTCGAAGCCCGGCACGGTGGCCAGGTGGCGCAGCGCGTCGTCGAGGACGTGGAGCGGCTCGCGGGAGAGCGCCGCGCCGAGGTTCGCCGCCTCCATCGCACCCGGGCCCCCGCCCGTCGCGACGGTCAGGGAGCGGCCGAGGCCGCGGCCCAGCCGTGCGGCGTCGGCGTACGCCGCCTCGCCGCGGCGAACCGCGTGCCCACCCATCACGCCGACGACGTGCCGCCCCTCGACCCAGCGGCCGAGGGCGCTGTCGACGGCGTGGTCGTGCAGGGTCGCGGCGAGCGCGGCGTCCGGCCCGTCGTGACCCACCTGCTGCGACCACGCGTAGCCCCGGGCGTCCAGGCTGTCGTGGTAGCGCCCCGTGCCGTAGAGCTCACGGGCGGTGTAGAGCTCGCTGCGCCACGAGTCGAGGGGGACGTCGGGCAGCGTCGGGAAGACGACGGCGCCGCGCGACTGGAGGTCGGCCACCGCGGCGTCGCCAAACGTGCAGCCGAGGAAGATGGCGCCCGCCACGCGCCGTCCGCCGAGGTCGACCCCCGTGAGGTCGACCGACCGGATCCGCCACCCCTCGAGGTCGTGGGCCCCGCCGGCGAGCCGCGACTCCAGCTCGCGGCGGGTCTCCACCTCGACGACGCGTCCTCGGGTGTGCCTCATGGGGCCGACCCTAGGTCTCGGCTGGTCGTCTCAGAAGGCGTGGGCCAGCAGCTCCGAGAACAGCTCGTGCTCGTCCGCGGCGAGCCCGCGCGACTGGAACCAGCGGCAGACGTTGGTGCAGTCGCGGAGCAGGAAGTCCATGCCGGCAGGGTTGCCGACCAGGTCGATCACCTGCGGCAGGTCGATCACGACGAGCCGCTCGCCCGCGGCCAGGATGTTGTAGGCCGACAGGTCGCCGTGGACCAGGCCGTGGCGGGCCATCTCGGCGAGGAAGTCCCTCACCTGGTCGAAGTACGACGCCAGCAGGTCGGCGTCCGGCCTGGTCTGCGCCAGCCGCGGCGCGGTCTCGCCGTCGTGGGTGATCCACTCCATCAGCAGCTCGGTGCCGTCGAGCTGGACGGGATAGGGGACGGCCAGCCCGAGGCTCCAGAGCTGCTTGAGCGACTCCCACTCGGCGCCGGCCCACTGACCGGCGGCGACGGCCCGCCCGAAGCTGGACTTCTTCGCCATCGCGCGGGTGTCGCGGGTGTTGCGGACGCGCCGGCCCGACGTGTAGTCGGAGGAGCGGTTGAAGTCGCGGTGGTCCTCGCCGCGATAGCGCTTGGCGACCATGACGACCGACTCGCCTGTCGCGTCGCTGCCGGGGACCGCGCGCTCGAGGAGGAAGGCGTCGGCCTCCTTGCCGGTCTTGAGGACCCCCAGCTCGGTGTCGACCGCGGCGCGGGAGGTCACGACCCAGTCGGGTCGCGGCTCCGGGCCACGGCACAACGGCTCGACGCTGTGCCAGGTCGACCAGCGCTGGGTGTCGTCGTCGGGCTCGTCGTAGGACGCGAAGTCGAAGACGAACCGGGGATCGATCCCCTCGAGGGGATCGGTGTCAGGACGTGCGGTGGAGAAGGGGTCCGGAGATGGGATCTGCGGAGGGAGAGACGTGCTCAACGGTGCTCCAGGGGAGAGAAGGGGTGCGGTCTGCGGGCAGGCCAGCGACAGTCGTGGTCATGTCACCCCTCCTTCTCGTCGGTTCCTCGTCGGGCACAGCACGGGCGACGCCGTGCGGCGCGACCATGGTGCGGTCCGCGCCGCCCGGCGTGCAACCGAATTAACGCACCGATCTGTCGGTCAGGCCGCGGCGGCACCGTCGACCGACAGGTGGACGGCGGGAACCCGGTCCCAGTCGTCGTCGAGGTGGACCACGGCGCGACCGGCGCGCTGCAGCAGGCTCGCTGCGGTGCCCGCCCGGAACCCGGACCGGCAGTGGACCCAGATCTCGCCGTCGGGGAGCTCGGGGATGCGCATCTCCAGCTCGTGGAGGGGGATGTGCCGTGCGTCGGTCAGGTGGCCCGCGTCGAACTCGTCGTGGCGGCGTACGTCGAGCACGACGGGCGGGTCGCCGAGGGCCGCGAGGTCCTCCCATCGGGCACGCCGATAGCCCGCGGGCATCCGGTGGCCGGGCGCCAGGGCGTGGGTGGCGACGCCCTCGATCCCGATCGACTCCAGCTCGCGCACGGCCGCTGCGATCGCCCCCGGCTCGTCTCCGAGCAGCACGATGTCGTCCTGCCACGGCACGAGCCAGCCGACGTAGGTCGCGAACTGGCTGGTGTGCTCGACGGACACCGCCCCCTCGAGGTGGGCTTCCGCGAAGAGCGCCCGGTCCCGCACGTCGATCACCCACTGGCCGGCCCGGAGCGCGTCGGTCACCTGGTCGGCCGTGACCGGGCGGCTCGCCGCGGGGACCTCCGCGCCACGACCCGCGCGGTTCAACCCACCCATGTGGGAGTAGTAGGTGGGCACCGGTCCGTAGCCGGCCACGAGCCGGGCCACGAACTCCTCCCGGTTCGTCGTGAGGGCGGCGTTGGTGACGAGCTGGTGGCCGAGCGTCACGGAAGCCCCGCCCGTGCCCGCGACGTCGCCTCCGGCGCAGAAGCTGCCGAACCCGTGCGTCGGCAGCAGCGCCGTCGTGGTGGGCAGGGTGGCGAGCCGTCGCGCCGACCACCACTGGGCGCGGGCGAGGTCGAGGGTGTGCTCGGGGCCGAGGAGGTCGGTGCGCCCGACGGTGCCGTGGAGCAGGCTGCCCCCGCTGAGGACGGCGCCGCCCGCTCCGGCGTGGGCCCGGTCGGTGACGTGGAAGGACTGGTGGTGGTGGGTGTGGCCGGGAGTGTCGATGACCTCGACCCGGAGCGTGCCGACCGCCAGCACGTCGCCGTCGTGCACGCCGATGCGGGGCACGTCGACGCGCTCAGCGGCCGCGACGAGGTGGTCGGCGGCATGGCGCCGCGCGAGCAGGGGGGCACCCGAGACGTAGTCGTTGTGCACGTGGGTGTCGGCGACCGCGGCGATCTCGACACCTGCCGCGGCCGCCGCCGCCTCCACGACGCGGTGGTCACGGGGCGGGTCCACGACCAGGGCCAGCCGGCCGTCGTGGACGAGGTGGCAGCGGTTGCCCAGGTGGGGGACCGGGACGGGCACGACGTCCATGCACTCACTCCTTGATCAAGACGACTGAATTACTCAACTTTGGCACGGAGCATCGGGTTCGGACCAGCCGGGGTGGGCGTGTCGAGTAGATTTCGGGGCATGACCCACCCCCGCTCGCTGCGTCGCGCCCTCGTGGCGCTCGTGGCCGGCGCGCTCGTGGCCGGGCTCGCGGGGGCGTCCGTGGCGGCGGTCGCCGATCCGGACGAGCAGGTCGGCGCGGACGGCATCGGCGACGGCTACTTCCCGCTCGACGGCAACGGCGGCCTCGACGTCCTGCGCTACCGCGTCCAGGACCGCTACCGCTTCGGAGCCCGCACGCTGTCGGGGACCACGCGTCTGACCGTGCGTGCCACCCAGGACCTCGACGCGTTCCACCTCGACCTGCTCCTGCCGGTGCGTTCGGTACGGGTCGACGGGGTGGCGGCCGACCACCGCCGGCCGTCGCGCCACGAAGTGCTGGTCCAACCGGCGGCTCCCATCGCCGAGGGCCAGGAGTTCTCGGTCCTGGTCTCCTACGCCGGACGCCCCGGGGAGCTCGGCTACCTCGGCGAGCGCAACTGGCTGGCCAACCGCCGCGAGGTCGTGGCGATGAACCAGCCCCACATGGCGCCCTGGTGGTTCGCCGCCAACGACCACCCCAGCGACAAGGCGCTGATGGACATCTCGATCACGGTGCCCCGGCGCAAGCAGGTCTTCGCCAACGGGGAGCGCGTGTCCCGCGAGCGGCGCGGCAAGGTCACCACCCACCGCTACGTCTCGGCCGAGCCGATGTCCACCTACCTCGCGATGTTCGCCGCCGGGCGCTTCGACGTACGCCGGGGCGAGCGCGGCGGGCTGCCGTGGACGGCGGTCGTGTCACGGCTCCTCCCGCCGGCCTCGCGCGAGGCCAACCTGGACCTGATGCGGCGTACGTCGCGCGTGGTGGAGACGCTCGAGGAGGACCTCGGCGACTACCCCTTCGCGCAGGTCGGCGGACTCGTCACCGGCCTCGACGTGGGCTTCGCGCTCGAGAACCAGACGCTGCCGACCTACCCCGAGACGGGACGTGGCTACACCTGGCTGGTGGTGCACGAGATCGCCCACCAGTGGTTCGGCGACTCCGTGGCACTGCGCCGGTGGCGCGACATCTGGCTCAACGAGGGTGCGGCGACGTTCATGGAGTGGCGCTGGGAGGAGACCCACGGTGGTCGCTCCGCCTCGGCGACGCTGTGCCACCAGTACCGTCAGCGACCGGAGTCGAGCAGCTTCTGGCACCTCCGGATCGGCGACCCCGGTGCCGACGACATCTTCGCCGGGGCGGTCTACTACCGCGGGGCGATGACCTTCCAGGCGCTGCGCAACCGCATCGGTGAGCAGCACTTCTGGACGCTGCTCCAGCGGTGGGTCGCGGAGCGCCGCGACGGGCTCGGCACCCGGTTGGCCTTCAAGCGGCTGGCCGAGGAGGTCTCGGGTCGCGAGCTCGACGCCTTCTTCCGGGTGTGGCTCGACACCGGCAGCAAGCCGGCCGACCTGCGCCGCAACGGCCTCAACTGCTCGGTCTCGACCGGCTGATCAGCCCAGCAGGGGAGCGACGGCGCGGGCCACCAGGCTCGGCCGTCCCGTCACCCGCTCCTCGGCGTCCGCCCAGGTCATCGCCCGCAGGCCCGCGTTCACGCCCAGCCACCGCAGCGGTTCCGGCTCCCACCGGGGCGACTGGTGTCCCACCCACGGCAACCGGGTGAGCTCCGTGTCGCGGTCGAGGACGAGGTCGCGGAGGGTGCGGCCGGCGAGGTTGGTGGTGCTGACGCCGTCGCCCACGTAGCCGCCTGCCCACGCCACCCGCGTGTGCCGGTCGAGGCCGACCGACGCGCACCAGTCACGGGCGATGCCGAGCGGACCTCCCCAGGCATGGCTGATCCCGACGTCGGCGAGGACGGGGAACATCTCGACGAGCGTGGCCCGGAGACCCGCGAAGACGCGCTCGTCGCGGTCGAAGGCGGGGGAGACGCGGGAGCCGAAGTGGTAGGGCGCGCCGCGGCCGCCGAACACGAGGCGGTCGTCCGCGGTGCGCTGCCCGTAGATGATCAGGTGGCGGTGGTCGGTGAACGTCTCGCGCTCCCGGAGCCCGATCCGCTCCCACGTGGCGGCGGGGAGCGGCTCCGTGGCGATCACCAGGGAGTAGACGGGGATGACGTCGCGCTGGTGACCCGGCAGGCCCGGCGTGTAGCCCTCGGTGGCGCGGACGACGGTGCCGGCGGTGACGGTGCCGGCGGCGGTCGTGACCGTCCCGGGGGCGATCGCGGTCGCCCGGGTGTGCTCGTGGACCACGACGCCTCGGCCCGTCAGGGAGTCGGCGAGTCCCCGCACGAGCCGCAGCGGGTGGAGGGCGGCGCAGTCGGGGGTGTAGGTCGCTGCGAGGGTGCGGGTCGCGTCGAGCCGTGCCCGGGCTGCGCCGGCGTCGAGCAGGCGCAGCTCGTCCTCGCCGACTCCCCAGCCTCGGGCGTGGGCGAGCTCGGCCTCCGCGCGCCGCAGCTGTGCGGGCGATCGGACCAGGGTGATCGTGCCGCCCCGGGCGGCCTGGGCGTCGACCCCGAGGCGGTCAGCGGTCTCGACGACCTCTCGCACGCTGTCGCGCATCGCCGCGTGCTGCGCCAGCGCAGCGGCACGACCGCCCAGGGCGGCGAGCGAGTCCAAGGAGGCCGGGAAGAGGGCCGAGCACCACCCGCCGTTGCGGCCCGAGGCGCCGTAGCCCACGGTCTCGGCCTCGAGGACCGCGATCCGCAGCGACGGGTCGGCCTCGGCGAGGTAGTGGGCCGTCCAGAGCCCCGTCAGGCCGCCTCCCACGATCGCCACGTCGACGGTCGCGTCGCCGGCCAGCGGAGGTCGGTCCGGCGCCGCGGGTGCGGTGTCGGACCAGAGGGACCTGCCGGTCGTCGCGGTCAGCGGACGCCCCACGAGTAGGTCTGCTTGCGGAGCTTGAGATACATGAAGGTCTCGGTCCGTGCGACGCCCTCGATCTGGCGGACCTTTTCCGAGAGCAGCTCGAGCAGGTGCTCGTCGCTCTCGCAGACGACCTCGGCGAGGATGTCGAACGTGCCGGCCGTGATGACGACGTAGTCGACCTCGTCCATGGCGGCGAGCGCCTCGGCCACCGGCTCGAGCGCTCCCTCGACCTCGACCCCGACCATCGCCTGCCGGGCGAAGCCGAGCTGCAGGGGGTCGGTGACGGCCACGACCTGCATCACGCCGCTGTCGATCAGGCGCTGCACGCGCTGTCGCACGGCGGCCTCCGAGAGACCGACCTCCTTGCCGATGGCGGCGTACGAACGGCGGCCGTCTTGCTGGAGCTGCTCGATGATGGCCTTGGCCACGTCGTCGAGGAGTGCCCCGCTGCGCTCCTGCTTCCTGCTCATGGGGCGTCACTCTGTCACAGACATCCGCCTCACGGCCACGGTTGACCGTGGATTCCGTTGTTTCGTGCATGTTTCCCCACGGAATCACTTGTCAGCGGGGGGTGCCCGTGACACGATCCGAGAGTTCCGGGGGGATCGGGCACTCGCACGACGTCTGTCGACGGAAGGGTCACATGAACGCAGGCAGGGGTGGGACGACGCGGCGCGGCTTCCTCCAGGGAGCCGGGATCGCGGCCTTCGGGATCGGGAGCGCCTACGCGTTGACGTTCTTCGACGCCGAGGGGGCGCAGCAGGACCCGGCACAGTGCACGACCCGCGACCTGTCGGACTCCGACCCGCGGCTCGTGATCTCCAACTGGCCGGCCTACATCGACCCGCGCAAGAAGACGACGTCGACGCTCGCGGTCTTCCAGGAGCAGACCGGCATCACGGTGGACTACACCGACGACGTCAACGACAACGCCGAGTTCTTCGCGAAGGTCCGCAACCAGCTCGGCGCGTGCGAGCCGATCGACCGCGACATGATGATGCTGACCGACTGGATGGCGGCCCGCATGATCTCGCTCGGCTGGATCCAGCCGATCGACAAGGCGAAGGTGCCGAACCTCCACCAGAACCTGATCAAGCCGCTGCGCGACCGGCAGTGGGACCCCGACCTCACCTACCACGCGCCCTGGCAGAGCGGCCTGACCGGCATCGCCTACAACGCGGCCAAGACCGGGGAGGTGCGCTCCTTCGAGGAGCTCCTGACCCGCGAGGACCTCAAGGGCCGGATCACGCTGCTGACCGAGATGCGCGACACGATGGCCTTCATGCTCCGCGTCGTCGGGGCCAGCCCCGACGAGTTCACCGAGGACGAGTGGGCCAACGCGATCGACCGGCTCCGCTCGGTCGTCTCCGCCGGGCAGATCCGGGCCTTCACCGGCAACGAGTACATCCAGGACCTCACGGCCGGCAACATCGTCGCCTGCGAGGCCTGGTCGGGCGACGTGATCCAGGCGCAGTTCGACAACCCCGACATCAAGTTCGTCGCACCCGAGGAAGGGCTGTCGCTCTGGAGCGACAACATGATCGTGCCCAACCTCGCGTCGCACACGAACAACGCCGAGCAGTGGATCGACTACTACTACGAGCCCGAGGTCGCGGCGAAGCTCGCCGCCTGGGTCAACTACATCTGCCCCGTCGAGGGGGCGAAGGAAGCGATGGAGAAGATCGACCCGTCGCTGGTCGACAACAAGCTGATCTTCCCCGAGGACAGCGACCTCGCCGACACCTTCGACTTCATGCCGCTCGACGACCAGCAGTCGATCGCCTACGAAAGGGACTGGTCCAATGTCATCGGTGGCTGAGCAGGAGAAGCCCATGTCCGAGGCGGTCGGGGGCGGCCTGGAGCTGCGGTCCCTCACCAAGGAGTTCGCCGGGTTCACCGCGGTGAAGTCGCTGGACCTCGACGTACCCAAGGGTGCGTTCTTCGCGCTCCTCGGTCCCTCCGGCTGCGGCAAGACCACCACACTGCGGATGGTCGCCGGGCTGGAGTCGCCCACGAGCGGCACGATCACGCTCGGCGGCCAGGACATCACCCGCACGAAGGCCTACCAGCGCCCGGTCAACACGGTCTTCCAGAACTACGCGCTGTTCCCGCACCTCGACATCTTCGAGAACGTGGCCTTCGGTCTCCGCCGTCGCAAGGAGAGCGACGTCGACCGGCGGGTGACCGAGATGCTCGAGCTCGTCGAGCTCAGCAGCCAGGCCCGCAAGCGGCCGGCCCAGCTCTCCGGCGGCCAGCAGCAGCGCGTGGCCCTGGCGCGGGCCCTGATCAACCAGCCGGAGGTGCTGCTGCTCGACGAGCCGCTCGGCGCGCTCGACCTCAAGCTGCGGCGCTCGATGCAGCTGGAGATCAAGCGGATCCAGACCGAGGTGGGCCTGACCTTCATCCACGTCACCCACGACCAGGAGGAGGCCATGACGATGGCCGACACGGTCGCGGTGATGAACGCCGGGGTCATCGAGCAGATGGGCGCGCCCAGCGAGCTCTACGAGAACCCGCGCACGACCTTCGTCGCCAACTTCCTCGGCCAGTCCAACCTGATCGAGGGCCGGATCAAGAGCCGGGACTCCGACGTGGTGACGGTCGACATGCACGGCACCGACGTGTCGGTCACCACCGCGCGGAGCCACGCCGACGGCGAGATGGGCTGGATCGGCATCCGGCCGGAGAAGGTGCTCATCGGCGACGAGGGCGAGAACCTCGACGCTCCCGGCAACTCGATCCCGGGCGGTCGGGTGGTCGACGTCAGCTTCGTCGGCGTCAGCACCCAGTACCTCGTCCGGATGCCGTGGGGCCAGGAGCTCCAGGTCTTCGAGCAGAACACCGGACGCCGCAGGATGTTCCGTCGCGGCGACCAGGTCGAGCTGTCGTGGCGTCCGGAGTTCGCGTTCCTGCTCGACCACAGCCAGGACGCCTCGGCCGGCGCGCAGCGCATGGACGCCTCGTGAGCGAGACCGTCCGCCGGAAGGGGCGGACCGGCTACCTGCTGCTGCTGCCGGGCGTGGTCTGGCTCAGCCTCTTCTTCGTCATCCCGTTCTACTCGCTGGTCGCGACCAGCCTCTACAACGCCGACGGGTCGGTGTTCCGGGGCTACGAGATGTCGTGGGCGTTCGGGAACTACACCAACGCCATCCAGGAGTACTGGGGCCCGCTGGTCCGGTCCCTGGTCTACGGCGGTATCGCGACGCTGATCTGCCTCGTGCTCGGCTACGTCCTCGCCTACGCCATCGCGTTCAAGTCCGGCCGGTGGAAGAACCTGATGCTGGTGCTGGTGATCGCCCCGTTCTTCACCAGCTTCCTGGTCCGCACGCTCTCGTGGAAGCTGATCCTCGCCGACGACGGTTTCATCGTGAACACGCTGCAGGCACTCCAGCTGCTCGGTGACGACGGGCGGCTGCTGGCGACACCCATCGCCGTCGTCGCAGGCCTGACCTACAACTTCCTGCCGTTCATGGTCCTGCCGCTCTACGCCAGCATCGACAAGATCGACCACCGCCTGATCGAGGCGTCGAGCGACCTCTACGCCAACCCGATCGTGGGCTTCTTCAAGGTGACCTGGCCACTGTCGCTCCCGGGCGTCATCTCGGGCACACTGCTCACCTTCATCCCGGCCTCGGGCGACTACATCAACGCCCAGCTGCTCGGCAGCCCCAACGAGCGCATGGTCGGCAACGTCATCCAGGACCTCTTCACCGACGCCGGCGACTACCCGGCGGCCGGCGCGCTGTCGATGATCATGATGATCCTGATCGTGGTGATGGTCCTGTTCTACATCCGCCGCTCAGGGACGGAGGACCTGCTGTGAACTGGATCCGGGAGCGGATCGTGCTGCTGCTCGGCATCGCGGTCCTCGTCTACACCTTCGTGCCGATCTTCGTGGTCGTGCTCATGTCCTTCAACGACCCCGCGAGCCGCCTGGTCTACCGGTTCGACGGCTTCACCCTCCACAACTGGCTCAACCCGTGCGAGGACCCGTCGATGTGCGAGGCACTCGCGCGCTCGGTCGAGATCGGGCTCCTCGCGACGCTGGTCTCCACCGTGCTCGGCAGCCTCGCCGCGTTCGCGCTCGTGCGCCACGACTTCGTGGGCCGCTCGTCGATGAACCTGCTGATCTTCCTCCCGATGGCGACACCGGAGATCGTGATGGGCTCCTCGCTGCTGGCCCTCTTCGTGGCGGCCGGCTTCGCGGGCCAGCTGGGCTTCTGGACGATCCTGATCGCCCACATCATGTTCTGCCTGTCCTTCGTGGTGGTGACGGTCCGCGCCCGCCTGGCCGGCATGAGCGACACGCTCGAGCAGGCAGCCATGGATCTCTACGCCACGCCCCAGCAGACCTTCTGGAAGGTCACCTTCCCGCTGGTCTTCCCGGGCATCCTCGGAGCGGCGCTGCTGAGCTTCTCGCTGTCGTTCGACGACTTCATCGTCACCAACCTCAACGCCGGCACGACCACGACCTTCCCGATGTACGTGTGGGGCGTCGCGCAGCGCGGCGTACCGATGCAGGTCAACGTCATCGGCACCGTCATGTTCGTCATCTCGATCGCCATCGTGCTCGGCGGCGAGCTGCGCAACCGACGCCGCCAGGCCGCCCTCGCCTGACCGCCTCGCCCGCACCTCGACGGCGGGCTGGGGTCGCGAGGGTGCCGGTGGTCGCCGATTGGTCACCAACGGCGATCCTGAGGGCGGATTCTCGCCGTTGGTGACCAATCGGCACGCGCAGCGGCCGCCCAGGCCGCACCGCGGCGTACGCCGGGCGGGGGAAGGAGGCGCAGGGCGGGGAAGTCCCTGGCAGCGGATCGGTTCCGCGCCCTGCGCCTCCGAACGGGGCAGCCGCAACCCCTCCGCCGCGGCCGGCGCCCGTTCCCCTCCCTCCGGGGTCTGCTGGGTCGAGCGTGTCGGGACCCGAGAGCTGCTCAGAGCAGCGTGTAGGCCTTGTCGAGCACGACGCGGAGGATCTGCTCCATCTCGTCGAAGTGCTGCTGGTCGCAGATCAGCGGCGGAGCCAGCTGGATGACCGGGTCGCCGCGGTCGTCGGCGCGGCAGTAGAGGCCCTCGTCGTAGAGCGCCTTGGAGAGGAAGCCGCGCAGCAGCTTCTCGGCCTCCTCGTCGTCGAAGGTCTCCTTGGTGGCCTTGTCCTTGACGAGCTCGATGCCGTAGAAGTAGCCGGCGCCGCGGACGTCGCCGACGATCGGCAGGTCGCCGAGCTTCTCGAGGGTGGAGCGGAAGGCGCCCTCGTTGGCGCGCACGTGCTCGTTGATCCCCTCCTTCTCGAAGACGTCGAGGTTGGCCATGGCCACGGCCGTCGAGACCGGGTGACCACCGAAGGTGTAGCCGTGGAGGAAGGTGTCGCCGTGGAGGAACGGCTCCATCAGCCGGTCCTGGGCGATCATCGCGCCCAGCGGTGAGTAGCCGGAGGTCAGGCCCTTCGCGCAGGTGATGATGTCGGGCTCGTAGCCGAAACGCTCCGCGCCGAACATGTGGCCCAGCCGCCCGAAGGCGCAGATGACCTCGTCGCTGACCATCAGCACGTCGTACTCGTCGCAGATCTCGCGCACGCGCTCGAAGTAGCCCGGCGGCGGCGGGAAGCAGCCGCCGGAGTTCTGCACCGGCTCGAGGAAGACAGCGGCCACGGTGTCGGCGCCCTCGTTCTCGATCGCGACCGCGATCTGGTCGGCGGCCCAGCGGCCGAAGCGCTCGGGGTCGCTGCCGTCGAGCAGTCCGCTGCTGACCTCCTCGGCGCGGTAGATGTTGGTGTTCGGCACCCGGAAGGTGCTGGGCACCAGCGGCTCGAACGGCGCCTTCATCGGCGGCAGGCCGGTGATCGACAGCGCACCCTGCGGCGTGCCGTGGTAGGCGATGGCGCGGCTGATGACCTTGTGCTTGGTCGGCTTGCCGGTGAGCTTGAAGTAGTTCTTCGCGAGCTTCCAGGCGCTCTCGACCGCCTCGCCGCCGCCGGTGGTGAAGAACACCCGGTTGAGGCCACCGGGTGCATAGCCGGCGATGCGCTCGGCGAGCTCGATCGCGGAGGGGTGGGCGTAGGACCACAGCGGCATGAACGCCAGCTCGCGTGCCTGCCTGGCAGCCGCGTCGGCGAGCTCCGTGCGCCCGTGGCCCAGCTGGCTCACGAAGAGACCGGCCAGCCCGTCGAGGTACTTCTTTCCCTTGTCGTCCCAGATGTAGGGCCCCTCACCCCGCACGATCACGGGCACGTCGGCGTGCTCGTAGGTCGAGTGACGGGTGAAGTGCATCCAGAGGTGGTCCTTCGCGGACTGCTGGAGCTGCTCGTGGTCCAGGGGCATGGGCACATCATCACCCTCGCCACTCTCGATCTGCAAGTGAATCCGTGGTGAACTTGGCCTCAGAACTCGAAATCCGTAGTCAAGCATGGAGTTTGCGGAGGGATGGGCGCGTGGAACGCACGGTGTTCGCGGGAGGACGGGTCTTCGACGGCCATCGGTACGTCGGCGCCGCCGAGGTCCTGGTCGAGGGCGGACGCGTCGTCGCCGTCGGGAGCCTCGACCCCGCGCAGCGAGCGGGCGCCGACGTGGTCGACGTCAACGGTGGCCTGGTCGCGCCCGGATTCACCGACGCCCACGTCCACACGATCCAGGGCGGCGTGGAGCGCACCCGGTGCGACCTCTCCGAGGACGAGACCCGCGAGGCCTACCTGACGCGGGTGTCGGCGTACGCCGCCGCCCACCCCGAGCGACCGTGGATCCAAGGCGGTGGCTGGGCGATGGCCGCCTTCCCGGGCGGCACGCCGACCGCGGCCGACCTCGACACCGTGACGGGTGGGCGGCCGGCCTACCTGCCCAACCGTGACCACCACGGCGCGTGGGTCAACAGCCGGGCCCTCGAGCTCGCCGGCATCGACGCCGACACCCCCGACCCGGTCGACGGCCGGATCGAGCGGGACGCCGACGGCCGCCCGACCGGAACGCTGCACGAGGGGGCCATGGCACTGGTGAGCCGGCTCGCGCCCGCCACCACCGAGGAGGAGTACGACGCCGGCCTGGTCGCCGGGCAGGCCTACCTCCACTCGCTGGGCATCACGGCGTGGCAGGACGCCATCGTCGGCGCCTACGCAGGGATGGACGACCCGGGCCCGGCCTACCGGCGTGCGGCCGAGCGCGGCACGCTCACCGGCTGGGTCGTCGGCGCGCTCTGGTGGGACCGCGACCGCGGCCTCGAGCAGCTCGACCACCTGCGGGCCCTCCGGGAGGAGTTCTCGCACGGCCGGTTCCGGGCGACGAGCGTGAAGATCATGCAGGACGGCGTCGCGGAGAACTTCACCGCCGCGATGGGGACGCCCTACCTCGATCGCTGCGGCCACGCGACCACCAACCGCGGACATTCCTTCGTCGACGGTGAGGTGCTGCGCGAGGTCGTGCCGGCGCTGGCCGACGCCGGGTTCCAGGTGCACGTCCACGCGATCGGCGACCGCGGTGCCCGCGAGGCGCTCGACGCGTTCGAGGCGGCCCAGGGGCGCGGCGACGACCTCCGCCACCACATCGCCCACCTCCAGGTCGTCGATCCGGCCGACGTGCCGCGGTTCGCGGCGCTCGGCGTCGCGGCCAACGCCCAGGCACTGTGGGCCTGCCTCGACGACCAGATGGTCGACCTGACCCTGCCGTTCCTGGGCGAGGAGCGCGCGGCCTGGCAGTACCCCTTCGGCGCCCTCCACCGCAGCGGCGCCCGGCTCGTGATGGGCAGTGACTGGCCGGTCTCGACCCCCGACCCGATGGCCGCGATCCACACCGCCGTCACGCGCACGGCGTACGGCGCCGAGGGCCGCGAGGGCAACGAGCCGTTCCTCCCGGAGCAGGCGGTGGACCTGACGACGGCCTTCGCGGCCTACACCTCGGGCAGCGCCTGGGTGAACCACCGCGACGACGCGGGGACGCTCACGCCGGGCGCGGTCGCCGATCTCGTCGTGCTGGACCGCGACCCCTTCGACGGTCCGGAGGGCCTGATCGGGGCAACCCGAGCCGTGTCGACCTGGGTCGACGGAAGGCCCGTCACCTCGTCGTAACAGGTCATTGACAACGGATTCCGTCAGTTCGGTGGGCCTACCTCTACCGAATCCGTAGGGGTGCGGTTAGGGTTCGGCGCATGGCTGACACGAGCTTCCACAACATCGTCGACGGGGAGAAGGTGCCGTCCGCGTCGGGCGAGACCTACGACGTCGTCGACCCCACCACCGGGGAGACCTACGCGACCGCCCCGCTCTCCGGGCCCGAGGACCTCGACCGCGCCTACGGCGCCGCCGAGAAGGCGTTCGAGTCGTGGGGCGAGGCCACCCCGCAGGACCGCTCCAACGCGCTGCTGAAGCTGGCCGAGGCCATCGACGCCCGGATCGACGAGATCAACGAGGTCGAGTGCCGCGACACCGGCAAGCCCCGGGGGCTGACGATGGAGGAGGAGATGCCCTACGCCTCCGACCACTTCCGGTTCTTCGCCGGCGCTGCCCGCGTGCTCGAGGGCCGCTCGGCGGGCGAGTACATGGCCGACCACACCTCGTGGGTACGCCGCGAGCCGATCGGCGTCGTCGGCCAGGTCACGCCGTGGAACTACCCGCTGCTGATGATGATCTGGAAGATCGCCCCGGCCCTGGCCGCCGGCAACACCGTCGTCCTCAAGCCCAGTGACACGACCCCCGCCAGCTCGACGCTGCTGGCCGAGATCGCCCAGGAGTTCCTGCCGCCCGGCGTGCTCAACGTCGTCTGCGGCGACCGCGACACCGGCCGCGCCCTCGTCGAGCACCCGACGCCCCAGATGGTCGCGATCACCGGCTCGGTCCGCGCGGGCATGGAGGTCGCCGGCTCGGCGGCGAAGGACCTCAAGCGGGTCCACCTCGAGCTCGGCGGCAAGGCCCCGGTCATCGTCTTCGACGACGCCGACGTCGAGGCCGCTGCCGAGGGCATCGCCGGCGCCGGCCTGTTCAACGCCGGCCAGGACTGCACGGCCGCCACCCGCGTGCTCGCCGGCCCCGGCATCCACGACGAGTTCGTCGCGGCGCTCGCGGAAGCGGCGAGGGGGATGCCGACCGGTGACCCGCTGGCCGAGGGCACCTACTACGGCCCCCTCAACAACGCCAACCAGCTCAGCCACGTCACCGGGATGGTCGACCGGCTGCCCGACCACGCCAGCGTCCAGACCGGCGGCACCCGTCAGGGCGACCGCGGCTACTTCTACGAGCCGACCGTCCTCTCCGGGCTCCAGCAGGACGACGAGCAGATCCAGACCGAGATCTTCGGACCCGTGATGACGGTGCAGAAGTTCAGCGACGAGGCCGAGGCGCTGCGGTGGGCCAACGGCGTCCAGTACGGGCTCGCCTCCAGCGTCTGGACCACCGACCACGCCCGCGCCATGCGGATGTCCAAGCGGCTCGACTTCGGGTGCGTGTGGATCAACACCCACATCCCCTTCATCTCCGAGATGCCCCACGGGGGCTTCAAGCACTCCGGCTACGGCAAGGACCTCTCGATGTACGGACTCGAGGACTACACCCGCATCAAGCACGTCATGAGCTACATCGGTGAGTGAGATGAGGATCCTCCTGGTCGGGGCCGGCGGCGTCGGTGGCGCCTTCACGGCCATCGCTGCCCGACGTGACTTCTTCGAGGCGATGGTCGTCGCCGACTACGACCTCGAGCGCGCCGAGAAGGCTGCCGCCACCGACGAGCGCTACGTCGCCGCGCAGGTCGACGCCTCCTCCCAGGAGTCGGTCGAGGCGCTCTGCCGCGAGCACCGGATCACCCACGTGATGAACGCGGTCGACCCGGTCTTCAACATGCCGATCTTCGACGGTGCCTTCGCCGCCGGTGCCGACTACGTCGACATGGCGATGTCGCTGAGCAGGCCCCACCCGGACACGCCGTACTCCAAGTGCGGCGTCAAGCTCGGGGACGAGCAGTTCGCGGTCGCGGGGGAGTGGGAGCAGGCGGGCCGGCTCGCGCTGGTCGGCATGGGCGTCGAGCCCGGGCTGTCCGACGTCTTCGCGCGCTACGCCGCCGACCACCTCTTCTCCGAGATCGACGAGCTCGGCACCCGTGACGGCGCGAACCTCGTCGTCCGCGACGACGACGGCCACGAGATCTTCGCGCCGTCGTTCTCGATGTGGACCACGATCGAGGAGTGCCTCAACCCGCCGGTCATCTGGGAGCGGGCGAGTGCCGACGTCGACGGCGGCTGGTTCACCACGCCACCGTTCAGCGAGCCGGAGGTCTTCGACTTCCCGGAGGGGATCGGCCCGGTCGAGTGCGTCAACGTGGAGCACGAGGAGGTGCTCCTCATGCCGCGCTGGGTGGACTGCCAGCGGGTCACCTTCAAGTACGGCCTCGGTGACGAGTTCATCAACATCCTCAAGGTCCTCAACACCCTGGGCCTCGACAAGACCGAGAAGGTGAGGGTCAAGGGCGTCGAGGTCAGCCCGCGCGACGTGGTCGCCGCGGTGCTGCCCGACCCGGCGACCGTCGGGCCCCGGATGACCGGGAAGACCTGCGCCGGCCTGTGGGTGACCGGCACCGGGAAGGACAGCCGGCCGCGGTCGACCTACCTCTACCACGTCGTCGACAACGAGTGGGCGATGCAGGAGTACGGCCACCAGTGCGTGGTGTGGCAGACCGCCGTGAACCCCGTCGTCGCCCTGGAGCTGGTGGCGCGCGGGACCTGGAGCGGTGCCGGCGTGCTCGGACCGGAGGCGTTCGACGCGCAGCCGTTCCTCGACCTGCTGACGGAGTACGGCAGCCCCTGGGGCATGGTCGAGAAGCCAGTCTGAGGAGCATCCTGATGACCGTGAGCACGAGCGCGACCGTTGGTCCGGCGGCAGGGACGGGAGCGGCTCCGGCCATCTCGCTGCGCGAGCTCGCCAAGCACTACGGAGACGTGCGTGCCGTGGCGGGTGTCGACCTCGACGTCGAGGACGGCGAGTTCTTCTCCATGCTCGGGCCGTCCGGGTCCGGGAAGACGACGGTCCTGCGGCTGATCGCCGGCTTCGAGGAGCCGACCGCGGGGCGCGTGGTGCTCGGCGGCACCGACGTGACCGCCCGTCCGCCCTTCGCGCGCGACGTCAACACGGTCTTCCAGGACTACGCCCTCTTCCCGCACCTCGACGTGCTGCGCAACGTCGAGTACGGGCTCCGGGTCAAGAAGGTCCCGCGCGCCGAGCGCCGCGAGAGGGCCCTCGAGGCCCTCGAGACGGTCCGACTGGAGGGCTACGCCGACCGCCGGCCGGCCCAGCTCTCCGGCGGTCAGCGGCAGCGGGTCGCCCTGGCCCGCGCCCTCGTCAACCGGCCGCGGGTGCTGCTGCTCGACGAGCCGCTCGGTGCCCTCGACCTCAAGCTGCGCCGCGAGATGCAGATCGAGCTCAAGCACATCCAGCGCGAGGTCGGCATCACCTTCGTGTTCGTGACCCACGACCAGGAGGAGGCCCTGACGATGAGCGACCGGATCGCCGTCTTCAACAACGGGCGGATCGAGCAGGTCGCCACCCCGGCCGAGCTCTACGAGTCCCCGGCCAGCTCGTTCGTCGCCGGCTTCGTCGGTACCTCCAACCTCCTCACCGGCGACCTCGCGAAGGCGGTCGTCGGTCGCGAGGGCACCTTCTGCATCCGACCGGAGAAGATCCACCTCGGCGCGGACACCGACGCGCCCGTCCGTGCCACGGGCGTGGTCCGGGACGTGGTCTACCTCGGCTCGGTCAACCACTACCTCGTCGAGCTCGACGGCGGCACCACGCTGACGGTGCTCAGCCAGAACCTGCGCGGGGACACCGCCCAGGCCATGGGACGACGCGGGGAGCGCGTCGAGCTCGCATGGGCGGACGCCCACCTCATCGACCTCAGCCGCGGAGAGCCCCTCACCGCGACACCAGGAGAAGGAGAACCCACATGAGAACAACCAGGAGCCTGGTGGGGGTGATGGCTGTGCTGGCCCTGACGGCGGCCTGCGGCACCACCTCCGGCAGCGGTGGCGACGGCGGCTCGGCGTCCGAGGAGCAGGGGGGCTTCGTCGCCCCGGACCTGCCGATGGCCGAGGAGCTCGGCGACTACGAGGGCGAGCTGAGCGTGCTCGCCTGGCCTGGCTACGCCGAGGACGGCTCCACCGACAAGAGCGTCGACTGGGTGACGCCCTTCGAGGAGGAGACCGGCTGCGACGTCACGGTGAAGTACTTCGGCACCTCCGACGAGGCCGTCACCCTCATGCAGTCCGGTGAGTACGACGTCGTGTCGGCCTCCGGCGACGCGTCCCTGCGACTGATCGCCAGCGCCGACGCCGAGCCGGTCAACACCGACCTGATCGAGAACTACGCCGACGTGTGGCCCTTCCTGAAGGACCGCGACTGGAACTCCGTCGACGGCCAGATGTACGGCGTTCCCCACGGCTACGGCGCCAATCTGCTGATGTACAACACCAAGGAGGTCACGCCCGCGCCGACCGACTGGTCGCCGGTCTTCGACGGCGCGTCCGACTACAGCGGCAACGTCACGGCCTACGACAGCCCGATCTACATCGCGGACGCCGCGCTCTACCTCATGAACACCCAGCCCGACCTCGGCATCGAGCACCCCTACGCCCTCGACGCCGACCAGCTCGCGGCGGCGGTCGACCTGCTCAAGCAGCAGCGCGAGCACGTCGGGGAGTACTGGTCGGACTACCTCAAGGAGATCCAGGCCTTCACGACCGGTGACTCCGTGGTCGGCACTACCTGGCAGGTGATCGTCAACCTCGCCCAGGCCGACAAGGTCCCGGTCGAGGCGATCCTCCCCGAGACCGGGTCGACCGGCTGGTCGGACACCTGGATGGTCAACGCCAACACCGAGCACCGCAACTGCGCCTACGGCTGGCTGAACCACATCATCAGCCCGGAGGCCAACGCCGCCGTCGCGGAGTGGTTCGGTGAGGCGCCGGCCAACAGCAAGGCCTGCGACCTGACGAGCAAGGGCTTCTGCGAGAGCTACCACGCCGGTGACGAGGCCTACGCCGAGGGCATCTGGTACTGGACGACCCCGATCTCGGACTGCCTCGACGGCCGGACCGACGTCGAGTGCACGACCTACCAGGACTGGACGCGTGCCTGGACCGAAGTGAAGGGCTGACCCACGACGATGAGCGCCGCAGGGACCGCTCCCGGCCGCCGGTCACGGTGGCAGCTGGGACTGCTGCTCGGCCCGCCGATGGCGTGGCTGGTGGTGGTCTACCTGGGGTCCCTCGCGGCGCTCTTCGTCACCTCGTTGTGGACGGCCGACGAGTTCGGTGGCACCATCAGCCGGACCTGGACGCTGGACAACTTCCGCGACCTGTTCACCCTGGAGGTCTACCGGACGATCACGGTCCGGACGATCCTCGTCGCGGTCGCCGTCACGGTGATCGACGCGGTGGTGGCGCTCCCCGTGGCGCTCTTCATGGCGAAGGTGGCCTCGCCACGCGCCCAGCGGCTGCTGGTCATCGCGGTGCTGACGCCGTTGTGGGCGTCCTACCTGGTGAAGGCCTACGCCTGGCGGGGGATGTTCTCCAACGGCGGCCCGGTCGACTGGCTGCTGGCCCCGCTCGGGCTGGACACCCCGGGCTACGGCCTCACCGCCACGGTCATCACGCTCGCCTACCTGTGGTTGCCCTACATGATCCTGCCGATGTACGCCGGCCTCGAGCGGCTGCCGGGATCGCTGCTGGAGGCGTCGGCCGACCTGGGCGCGACGGGCTGGACGACGCTGCGCCGGGTCGTGCTCCCCGTGCTCTTCCCGGCGGCCGTCGCCGGGTCGATCTTCACCTTCTCGCTGACGCTCGGTGACTACATCGCCGTCAAGATCGTGGGCGGTGCCAACCAGATGCTCGGCAACGTCGTCTACGACAGCTTCCTGACCGGCAACAACATGCCGTTCGCTGCGGCCGTGTCGACGATCCCGGTCGTGATCATGCTGGCCTACCTGACCGGCGTCCGCCGGACCGGAGCCCTGGAGAACCTGTGACCCTCTCTCCCTGGACCCGTCGCCTGCTCGGCGCCTTCACGGCGCTGACGCTGCTCTTCGTCTACGCGCCGCTGATGCTGGTGCTGCTCAACTCCTTCAACACCTCCCGCACCTTCGCGTGGCCCCCGCCTGGTTACACGACCGAATGGTGGGGACGGGCGTGGGAGTCCAGTGGTGCCCGGTCCGCGGTGGTGGTCTCGCTCGAGGCCGCGGTGATCGCGACCGCGGTCGCCCTGGTTCTCGGCACCATGGCGGCGCTCGCGCTCCAGCGCTTCGAGTTCTTCGGGCGCGACACCGTCTCGCTGCTGATCATCCTGCCCATCGCCCTGCCCGGCGTGGTCACGGGCATCGCGCTCGCGAACGCCTTCCTCACGATGTTCGGGATCGAGCTCGGCTTCTTCACCCTGGTCGTGTCCCACGCGACCTTCTGCATCGTCACGGTCTTCAACAACGCCGTCGCCAGGCTCCGCAGGCTCGGCAACAGCCTCGAGGAGGCCTCCGCCGACCTCGGGGCAGGCAGCGTCACCACGCTGAGGCTGGTCACGCTGCCGATGCTGCGCTCGGCGCTGCTGGCGGGCGCGCTGCTGTCCTTCGCCCTCAGCTTCGACGAGATCATCGTGACCACCTTCACCGCCGGCGGCGGCGTCCAGACGCTGCCGATCTGGATCTACCAGAACCTCTTCCGCCCCAACCAGGCGCCGGTGGTCAACGTGGTGGCCGCCGTCCTGGTGGTGCTCTCCGCCGTCCCGATCTACCTGGCCCAGCGGCTCGCCGGCGGCGACGTCGAAGCCACCACCCACTGACCCGACCACCCACCCGAACCTGAAGGAACCACCGCGATGTCCACCGCTCCGACCGTGCACCAGCAACGACTCCTGCTCACCGAGATCCCCGGCCCGGAGTCCCGGGCCCGCCTCGAGCGCAAGAAGCAGCTCGTCGCCGACGGCGTCGGCACGATGCTGCCGGTCTTCGTGACCGAGGCCTCGGGCGGGATCCTCCGCGACGTCGACGGCAACCAGCTGATCGACCTGGGGTCCGGCATCGCCGTGACGACGGTCGGCAACAGCGCGCCGGCCGTCGTACGCCGGGTGCACGAGCAGGTCGACGCCTTCACCCACACCTGCTTCATGATCACGCCCTACGACGGCTACGTCGACGTGTGCGAGCAGCTCGCCGAGCTGACCCCGGGCGACCACGCCAAGAAGTCGGCGCTGTTCAACTCCGGCGCCGAGGCGGTCGAGAACGCGGTGAAGATCGCGCGGGTGGCGACCGGTCGCGACGCGGTGGCGGTCTTCGACCACGCCTACCACGGCCGGACCAACCTCACGATGGCGATGACCGCCAAGAACATGCCCTACAAGCAGGGGTTCGGGCCGTTCGCGGGCGAGGTCTACCGGGCCCCGATGTCCTACCCGCTGCGCGACGGGCTCTCCGGTGCGGAGGCGGCGGCGCGGGCCATCGACCACCTCGACAAGCAGGTCGGCGCCGGCAACCTCGCCTGCCTCGTGATCGAGCCCATCCTCGGCGAGGGCGGCTTCGTCGTCCCCGCGCCCGGGTTCCTGCCCGCCCTAGCGGAGTGGTGCACCGCGAACGGGATCGTCTTCGTCGCGGACGAGATCCAGTCCGGTTTCTGCCGTACCGGTGACTGGTTCGCCTGCGACGACGAGGGTGTCGTGCCCGACCTCGTGACGACCGCCAAGGGCATCGCCGGTGGCCTGCCCCTGGCTGCGGTCACCGGGCGCGCCGAGCTGATGGACTCCGTCCACACCGGCGGCCTCGGCGGCACCTACGGCGGCAACCCGGTCGCCTGCGCCGCCGCGCTCGGCGCGATCGAGGAGATGCGCACCCACGACCTCGCCGCCCGGGCGCGCGAGGTCGGCGCGATCATCCGGCAGCGGCTCGAGGGCATCCGCGCGGTGCACCCGGTGGTGGCCGACATCCGTGGCCGGGGAGCCATGATGGCGATCGAGCTGGTCGACCCGGAGACGGGTGCCCCGGACGCCGCGCGTGCTGCAGCGGTCAACGCCGCCTGCCACCAGGCGGGGGTCGTGACCCTGACCTGCGGCACCTGGGGCAACGTCTTCCGGTTCCTCCCGCCGTTGTCGATCTCCGACGACCTCCTCCACGAGGGCTTCGACGTCGTCACCGAGGCCTTCGCCGCCACGGCGGGCTGAGCGAAACCGTGCCCGGCTCACCCTGACGGAGCACGACTGGGAGGATGACGGCCGTGAGCAGCCGTCGTGACGTCGTCATCCTGGGGTCGACCGGATCCGTCGGCACCCAGGCGCTCGACCTGGTGCGTGCCAACCCGGAACGCTTCCGCGTCGTCGGCCTGTCGGCCGGCGGGTCGCAGCAGGAGCTCTTCGACCAGCAGGTCACCGAGTTCGCGCCGGCCTACGCCGGGCTGGGCGAGCAGGCCAGCGTCGAGGCCGCCTCGATGGAGTGCGACGTCGTGCTCAACGGCATCACCGGGGCGGTCGGGCTGCGGCCGGCCCTCGCCGCGCTCGAGGCCGGCACGACCCTCGCGCTCGCCAACAAGGAGGCGCTGATCATCGGCGGCCCGCTCATCGTCGACGCGGCCAAGCCGGGCCAGATCGTGCCGGTCGACTCCGAGCACTCCGCGATCGCCCAGAGCCTGCGCGCCGGCCGGCGCGACGAGGTACGCCGCCTCGTGCTCACCGCCAGCGGGGGACCGTTCCGCGGCCGGACCCGCGACGAGCTCGCCACGGTCACGCCGGAGCAGGCGCTCGCCCACCCCAACTTCGCGATGGGCCGGGTGATCACCACCAACTCGGCGACGCTGGTCAACAAGGGGCTGGAGGTCATCGAGGCCCATCTGCTCTTCGACGTGCCCTTCGACGACATCGAGGTCGTGGTCCACCCCCAGCAGATGATCCACTCGATGGTGGAGTTCACCGACGGCGCCGTCGTCGCCCAGCTGGGGCTGCCGACGATGCTGGTGCCGATCGCGATGGGTCTGGCCTGGCCCGACCGCGTGCCCGGCGCCGAGACGCCGATCGACTGGCGAACGGCCGCCGACTGGCGGTTCGAGCCGCTGGACGACGAGGCCTTCCCCGCGGTCGAGCTCGCGCGTCGCGCCGGGAGGGCCGGCAGCACCGCGCCGGCGGTCTACAACGCCGCCAACGAGGTCTGTGTAGATGCCTTCCACGAGGGTCGCCTGGCCTTCGTCGACATCGTGCCCACGGTCGCCAGCGTGCTGGGGCGGCACGACGTACCCTCGGAGCAGGAGCTCACCGTCGACGCCGTGCTCGGGGCCGACGCGTGGGCCCGGACCGCTGCCGCCGCACGTATCGAGGGACACACCGACCGACCATGACCGCCGTCTTCTACACGCTGGGCGTGCTCATCTTCGTCGTGGCCATCCTGGCCTCGATCGGGCTCCACGAGTTCGGCCACATGATCCCGGCGAAGAAGTTCGGCGGGAAGGTCACCCAGTGGTTCATCGGCTTCGGGCCGACCGTCTGGAGCAAGCAGATCGGCGAGACCGAGTACGGCCTCAAGGCGATCCCGCTCGGCGGCTACGTCAAGATCGTCGGCATGCTCCCGCCGGGGGCTGACGAGCTCGACGAGGACCGCGACCACCCCGTCTACGACGAGGACGGCGAGCGCGTGGTCCGGGTCCGCAAGTCCAACACCGGCCTCTTCACCCAGCTGATCTCCGACGCGCGGGCGGCGGAGTGGGAGCACGTGAAGCCCGGCGACGAGGACCGGCTGTTCTACAAGATGGCGTGGTGGAAGAAGGTCATCGTGATGGCCGGCGGGCCGACGGTGAACATCCTCATCGCCTTCCTCATCTTCCTGCCGGTCTTCGCGTTCTACGGCAACGCCGGCGACCTGCGCACCCAGACCACGGTCGCCGAGGTCGCACCGTGCCTGGTGCCGGCCGCCGAGGACGGGCGCGCGTGCAGCGCGGAGGAGCTCCGCGACAACCCCACCCCGGCGGCCGCGGCCGGCATCGAGCCGGGTGACCGGTTCGTCTCCTTCAACGGCACCCCGGTCACCACCTGGGACGCGCTGCAGCGCCAGGTCCGCGCCAACGACGACGGCAAGGCCGTGATCGTCCTCGAGCGCGACGGCGAGCAGCGGACCGTCACCACCAACACCACCGCCCAGATGCGTCCCACCTCGATGGAGGACGACACCCTCACGCAGGTCGGGTTCCTCGGCGTCGTCCCCGAGGTCGAGCTCGGCACGGGCGGCCCCCTCTACACGCTCGAGCAGATGGGCACGATGACCGTCGACTCGCTCCACGCGCTGGCGACGCTGCCCGTGAAGGTGTGGGACGTCGGCCAGGCGATCGTCGGGCTCGAGGAGCGTGACCCCAACGGGCCCGTGAGCATCGTCGGCGGGGGTCGGCTCGCGGGCGAGACGGTCGCCCACGACGGGTTCCCCGTCCTGGAGAAGACGATCTTCCTGCTGATGCTGGTCGCGGGGTTCAACTTCTTCATCGGCATGTTCAACTTCGTCCCGCTGCTGCCGCTCGACGGGGGTCACATCGCCGGCGCCCTCGCCGAGGCCGTACGCCGTGCCGCGGCCCGGCTGCGCGGCCGGCCGGACCCCGGCTACGTCGACGTCGCCAAGCTGTTGCCGGTGGCCTACGTCGTGGCGTCGGTGCTCCTCGTCTTCGGCCTGGTGCTGATCGTCGGCGACCTCGTCGTACCCCTCCACCTCGAATCCTGACCGCGGCACGTCCGGCAGTAGTCTCGGAGCCATGACCGAGATCAACCTGGGCATGCCCGAGGCGCCCCCGCCCGTCCTCGCTCCCCGCCGCCAGACCCGTCAGATCAAGGTCGGGTCGGTCGGGGTCGGCAGCGAGAGCCCGATCTCCGTGCAGTCGATGACGACGACGCTGACCTCCGACATCAACAGCACCCTCCAGCAGATCGCCGAGCTCACGGCGTCCGGGTGCGACATCGTCCGCGTCGCCTGCCCGAGCCAGGACGACGCCGACGCGCTCCCCGCGATCGCCCAGAAGTCGCAGATCCCGGTCATCGCCGACATCCACTTCCAGCCGAAGTACGTCTTCGCGGCCATCGACGCCGGGTGCGCGGCGGTCCGCGTCAACCCCGGCAACATCCGCAAGTTCGACGACCAGGTCAAGGAGATCGCGCAGGCCGCGAGCGACCGCGGCACCTCGATCCGGATCGGCGTCAACGCCGGCAGCCTCGACAAGCGGCTGCTGGAGAAGTACGGCAAGGCCACCCCCGAGGCGCTCGTCGAGTCGGCGATGTGGGAGGCGAGCCTCTTCGAGGAGCACGGCTTCCGTGACTTCAAGATCTCGGTCAAGCACAACGACCCGGTCGTCATGGTGCGCGCCTACGAGCTGCTCGCCGAGGCCGGCGACTGGCCGCTCCACCTCGGCGTGACCGAGGCCGGCCCGGCGTTCCAGGGCACCATCAAGTCCTCGGTGGCCTTCGGCCACCTCCTCAGCCAGGGCATCGGCGACACGATCCGGGTCTCGCTCTCGGCGCCGCCGGTGGAGGAGGTCAAGGTCGGCATCCAGATCCTCGAGAGCCTCAACCTCAAGCCGCGCCGGCTCGAGATCGTCTCCTGCCCCTCGTGCGGTCGGGCGCAGGTCGACGTCTACAAGCTCGCCGACGAGGTCACGGCCGGTCTCGACGGCCTCGAGGTGCCGCTGCGCGTCGCCGTCATGGGGTGCGTCGTCAACGGTCCGGGCGAGGCCCGCGAGGCCGACCTCGGCGTCGCCTCCGGCAACGGCAAGGGCCAGATCTTCGTCAAGGGCGAGGTCATCAAGACCGTCCCCGAGAGCAAGATCGTCGAGACCCTCATCGAGGAGGCGATGCGGATCGCCGAGGGCATGGATCCCGTTGAAGGCAGCCAGGCGAACGTCTCCGTGTCGTAGGGTCCGCCCGTGACCCACACCGCGCTCCTCCCCACGGGGCTCGACTACGGCCCGGGCTTCGGTGGCGCGCCCGACCCGGCGATGCCCGACGGCTTCGCGGCGCTCTTCGTGCTGGCTCTCGTCGCAGGGATCGCCACGACGGTCTGGAAGGTCTCGACGGCCCGCAGGATGGCCCGCGACGCCGGGATGGACGAGGACGACGCCACCGCGATGACGCTGCTCACCGACGACGGCTTCGAGGCGGCGTACACGGCCAGCAGCATCCGGGCCGGCCTGCGCGAGCCCGCGACGCCGCCGCCACCGACCGCCGAGGCACGGCTGACCGAGCTCCGCGGCCTCCTCGACCAGGGCCTGGTCACCCAGGACGAGTACGACGCCGCCCGCCGGCGCATCATCGAGGGGCTCTGACCCGTGCCGACCTGGTTCGCCGTGGGCGTCACGCTGATGCTCGTGGTGGCCGTCGCCTCCGCGGTGTGGCGGGCGAGCACCGCTCGCCGGATGGCGCGCGACGCGGGCATGAGCGAGGGCGACGCCACCGCGATGGCGCTGCTGACCGACGACGGTCTCGCAGCGACCTACACCGCCAGCAGCATCCGCGCCGGAGATGACGCACCCACCGCCGCGCCGGCCTCGGCCGAGGCGCGCCTGAGCGAGCTCCGCGGCCTCCTCGACCAGGGTCTGGTCACCCAGGAGGAGTACGACGCCGCCCGGCGCCGGATCATCGACGGCCTCTGAGGCTCAGCGGTAGCCGCTGACGTCCACGTGCTTGTGGTCGAAGCCGTGCTCGGCGATCAGCCGCCAGCAGTCCGGCTGCGAGCCGTCGACGTCGGTGACGCCGTACGCCGCCGCGAGGTCGTGGGACGACAGCGTGGCGCCCCGGTGGCGCTCGTGGCCGGGATCGCCGGCGAGGGCGGCGATCCCGCGTCCGACGTAGGCCGGCGACTCGCTGATCGCGAACCCCGGCACGCGCCCGAGGGCGTCGCGCCAGTTGTCCTCGCGCACCCCGAAGTGCTCGAGCATCGCCTCGGAGCGGATCCAGCCAGGGGTGACGGCCAGCGGCGTGACGGGGTGGTCGCGCAGCTCGTGGGTCAGGGCCATGACGATCCGCGTGACGTTGGCCTTGACCAGGTCGTAGTAGAGGCCGACCCCCTGCCGGAACCCGGCGTTGGCCTCGGCCGTGCCGTCGGTCATCTCGACGAGCAGGCCGGGGGAGTCCGGGGTCGCGGTGCGCAGCAGCAGCGGGAGCGCGTGGTGGGCGGTCACGAGGTGGGTGTCGACCCCCATGCGCAGCATCCGACGCCCACCCTCGAGGTCGTGCTCCCAGAGCGGCTTGTCGAACTCGGCGTAGCGGTCGCCGCCGAAGATGTCGTTGACGAGGATGTCGAGACGACCGTGGTCGCCCTCGATCCGGGCGACCAGGGCCGCCACCTGGTCGGAGTCCTCGTGGTCGACGACGAGCGCCGTCCCGACGCCACCGGCCGCCTCGATCAGGTCGCCCGTGTCCTCGATGGTCTCCGGCCTCCTGATCTCCGAGGCTCCCGCCCTGCTGCTGCGGCCGGTCGCGTAGACGTGCGCCCCCGCCCTCGCCAGCTCGACCGCGATCGCCCGCCCGCACCCCCGCGTCGCGCCCGCCACCAGCGCGACCCTGCCGCTCAACGTCCCCGTCGTGTCCATCTGCCCATCCCACCACCAGCTGGTCGCCGGCGACCTGACCGTGCTTGCGCTCCGCCCCTGCCGATTGGTCCCCAACGACAGTTCTGCCCCCTGATTTCTGCCGTTGGGGACCAATCGGCGACCGCGATGTGACCCGTGGGGCAGGTGAGGCGACCCGGGAGGTGTCGGGAGGTCGTAGGCTCCGGCTGTGCTGTCCACCCGCCACGGGGTCCGGGTGCTGGGCTCGCCGGACCTCGCGGCCTTCGGTGACCTGGTGGCCGAGGACCCGGTCGTCAACGTCTTCGCGGCGCACCGTGCCCGCGTGACGAACCTCGAGCCGCGCTGGCTCGGTGGCGAGGTGTGGGGCCGCTTCGACGAGGGGCGGCTGACGGCGGCCTGCCACGTCGCCGCCAACCTGGTCCCGGTGCAGGCGGGGGAGGACGACGCCCGGGTCTTCGCCGAGCGTGCGCTGACCCGCAGCCGCACCGTGTCCACGATCCTCGGTCCGCAAGCGCCGGTGCGGGCGTTCTGGGACGTCGTGGCCGACACGTGGGGGACACCGCGCGACCAGCGGTGGGACCAGCCCCACCTCGAGATCGACCGTGACCCGCTGGTCGACGGCGATCCGCTGGTGCGGCGTACGACGCTCGCCGACGTCGAGGTGCTCTATCCCGCCTGCGTGTCGATGTACACCGAGGAGGTGGGGGTCAGCCCCGAGCTGTTCGGGGGCTCGGACTTCTATCGCACCCGCGTCAAGAACCTCGTGTCCCGCGGCTGGTCCTTCGCCCGGATCGAGGACGGCCGCGTCGTCTTCAAGGCCGAGGTCGCCTCCCTCAGCCCGGCGGCGGCGCAGGTGCAGGGCGTCTGGGTCGACCCCGAGCTCCGGGGGACCGGCCTCGGTGCTCGCGGCATGGCCGCCGTGGTCGAGGCCGTACGGCGTGACCTCGCCCCGGTGGTGTCGCTCTACGTCAACGACTACAACGTGGCCGCCCGCCGGGCCTACGACAGGGTGGGCTTCCGGCAGACGGCCACGTTCGCGACGGTGATGTTCTAGGGGTTGCTGGGCGCGACGTCCGACGCCAGCTCGCAGACGTCGAGGTCGCAGCGCACGGTCGCCCCGTTGCGGCGGCTGTTCGCGTCGAGCAGCAGGGTGTCGTCGTCCTCCCAGTCGATCCCGCCGAACCAGCGCGACGTGTAGGTGACCAGGGTGCTGCCGTCGACGTTGCGCAGGTCGACCTCGCCGGGTCCGACACCGTCGGTGAGGATGTGCATGGTCACCATCCGCTGGCCGTCGGGCGAGAACGTCGCGACCTTCTGCCGGCACGACTCCCACAGCAGGTCGTCGGGCGCGCTCAGCGTCGAGACCTCGGTGCAGCCGTCGAGGTAGGGGTCGGCGGTGAAGGTCGCGAGCCGGTCGGTCGAGATGTCGGCGAGGTAGGCGTCCTTCTTGGCCACGAGCGTCCGGCCCCCCTCGACGAAGTCCCACGAGACGGCGCGTCCCTCGCCCGCCCACGAGCTCACCACGGCGGTGCCGCCGTCGGCGTCGAGCACGTAGCCGTAGCCGCGGAAGCGTCCGCTGGCGACGGGGCTGCCGTCGCTGGCGTCGTAGACCGAGATCGTCGCCCGTCGACGGTTGTCGTTGCGCAGCAGGTGCTGGCCGTCGGACGACAGGTCCACCCCGAGAGCGTCCTTGCCCTCCAGGAGCACCCACTGCTCGCTCGTCACCGACACCCGCTTGACCCGGTACTTCCCCCGTCGCGACCTGGTCGAGACGACGTAGTCGTCGCCGGTCCGCCCGAGGAGGGACATGACGTTCCGCACCTCGATCCGGCGGTCGCCGTCGACGACCACGTTCCCCTCCAGGTGCGGGGTCCGTACGTCGTCGCCGCGGGTCAGGGTGCCGGGCCGGGTGAGGTCGACGGTCGTGGTGTCCCGGCCGTCGGGGACGGAGGTCGGCGGGACGGTCGGCGCCATCAGGCCGAGTCCGGCGACGGCGGCGACGAAGGTGGTCAGCAAGGTGGACATCGTGTCTCCCCCGAGTCACTGGGCCGGGCGGATCCCGGTCTCAGGCGTGGGACGCCACGTCGGGGCTGTTTGGTTGCGCGGGAACTGGTTCGAGGAACGCGGCAGGTCACAAGTAGCCTTCGCCGCATGATCCTGCGGATGTCCAACCTCTTCGTGCGCACGCTCCGGGACGACCCGAACGACGCCGAGGTCCCGAGCCACAAGCTCCTCGTCCGCGCGGGCTACGTCCGCCGGGCCGCTCCGGGCATCTACACCTGGCTGCCGCTGGGTCTGCGCGTGCTGCGCAACGTGGAGAACATCATCCGCGAGGAGATGAACGCGATCGGCGCCCAGGAGCTGTCGTTCCCGGCGCTGCTGCCGCGCGAGCCCTACGAGGCCAGCAACCGGTGGACGACCTACGGCAACGGCATCTTCCGGCTCCAGGACCGCAAGGGTGGCGACTACCTGCTCGGTCCGACCCACGAGGAGATGTTCACCCTCGCGGTGAAGGACATGTACTCCTCCTACAAGGACCTGCCCGTCTGGCTCTACCAGATCCAGACGAAGTACCGCGACGAGGCACGGCCGCGCGCCGGCGTGCTCCGCGGGCGCGAGTTCATCATGAAGGACTCCTACTCCTTCGACACGACCGACGAGGGGCTCGACCGCTCCTACGCCGCCCACCGCGAGGCCTACGTCAAGACGTTCGACCGGCTCGGGTTCGACTACGCGATCGTCAAGGCCACCAGCGGCGCCATGGGCGGCTCGAAGTCCGAGGAGTTCCTGGCCAAGGCCGACGTGGGCGAGGACACCTACGTGCGCTGCACCCACTGCGACTACGCGGCCAACGTCGAGGCCGTGGCGGTGCGGCCGCCCGCTCCCGTCCCCTTCGACGACGTGCCGGCCGCCCACGCCGAGGACACCCCCGACACCCCGACCATCCAGACGCTGGTCGACCACCTCAACGCCGAGTTCCCCCGTGACGACCGGCCCTGGGAGGCGGGCGACACCCTCAAGAACGTGCTGGTCGTGCTCAAGCACCCCGACGGTCGCCGCGAGCCGCTCGCGATCGGCCTGCCCGGCGACCGCGAGGTCGACCAGAAGCGCCTCGAGGGCCAGCTCGAGCCGATCGAGGTCGAGCCCATGGACGACGTCGAGATGAAGAAGCACGAGGCGCTGGTCAAGGGCTACATCGGTCCCGCGGCCCTCGGTGAGGAGTCGCCGTCCGGGATCCGATTCGTCGTCGACCCGCGGGTGGCCGAGGGCACGCGCTGGGTCACCGGCGCCAACGTCCACGGCAGCCACGTCATCGACCTGGTGATGGGCCGCGACTTCACCGCGGACGGCACCATCGAGGCCGCCGAGGTCCGCGACGGCGACGCCTGCCCGAACTGTGAGGAGGGCACGCTGGAGTCGGCCCGCGGCATCGAGATGGGTCACATCTTCCAGCTCGGACGGTGGTTCGCCGAGGCGCTCGGCCTCCAGGTGCTCGACGAGAACGGCAAGCTCGTCACGGTCACGATGGGCTCCTACGGCATCGGCGTCACGCGCGCCGTGGCCGCCATCGCCGAGGGCAACAACGACGAGCTCGGGCTGTGCTGGCCGCGCGAGATCTCGCCCGCCGACGTCCACATCGTCGCTGCCGGCAAGGACGGTGCGGTCTTCGACGAGGCCGCCCGGATCGCCGACGACCTCTCCGCCCGCGGGGTGACCGTGCTCTACGACGACCGCACCGGGAAGGTGAGCCCCGGCGTGAAGTTCAAGGACGCCGAGCTGATCGGCGTGCCGACGATCGTGACTGTCGGCCGGGGACTGGCCGACGGCAACGTCGAGGTGCGCGACCGGGCGTCCGACGAGCGCACGGAGGTGCCGGTCGCCGAGGCGGTCGACCGGATCGTGGGGATCGTGCGTGGCTGACTCCCACGGCGTCACTGCCGTCATCTTCGACTGGGGCGGCACCCTCACGCGCTGGCACGACGTCGACTTCCATGCGGAGTCGTTCGCGCTGGCGCGCGCCGTCGTCGACAGCCACCACGACGACGACGAGATCTCGGCGCGACTCATGGCCGCCGGCGACGTCGTGTGGGGTCGCAGTCGTGACCACCAGCAGAGCGCGACCATCGCCGACCTCTTCGACGAGGCCGGCCTCGACCACGACCCCGAGCTGCTGAGCGCCTACTACGAGTTCTGGGAGCCCCACACCACGACGGACCCGGAGGTCGGGCCGATGTGGGAGGCGCTGCGGTCCCGCGGCCTCAAGGTCGGTGTCCTGTCGAACACGGTGTGGCCGCGCGCGTGGCACCGCGGCTTCTTCGAGCGCGACGGGGTCCTCGACCTCGTCGACGGCGACGTCTACACGAGCGAGGTGCCGTGGACCAAGCCGTCCCCCGAGGCGTTCCGGGCCGCGGCCGAGGCGGTCGACGTCGACGACCTCGCACGCTGCGTCTACGTCGGGGACCGGCTCTTCGACGACATCTGGGGCGCGACGAACGCCGGCATGAAGGCGGTCCACGTGCCCCACAGCACCATCCCTGCGGGGCAGGTCGGCCACACCGAGGGCACCCCCCACGCGGTCGTCCAGCGGCTGTCCGAGATCCCGGGCGTCATCGACCGCTGGCTCTGACGGGCCGGACCCGGGCTGGTCGCGGTGCCACCCGCTGGTGCACGCTGCTGGCATGCAGCCGAGCGTGTCGTCCACCGCTTCCCGGGCAGCAGCGGTCCTCCTGGCCACGGCCGCCCTGCTGCTGGCGGGTCTCCAGGCGCCGGCCGGGGCCGCGGTCACCGAGGGGACGCCCCCCTGCTTCGACCCGGCCGCCCACGGGCTCGCACCGGCCTCCGGCGCGGCCCGAGGCGGCGACGGCCTCGACCACCGGCCGATCACGGCTGCCGACCAGCAACGCATCGCCGCCCGGACCGCACGCCTGCTCGCGCAGCAGCGGGCCGGCGGACGGCAGCAGCGGATCCGGGTCCCGGTCCGGGTCCACGTGATGGCGGCGAAGAACGGCGCGGGCAACGTCTCGAAGCGGGCGATCGAGCGTCAGGTCGCGGTGATGAACCGGCACTTCGCAGGTGCCGAGTCGGACGTGGCCGCGCAGACCAAGGTGCGCTTCGTGCTCAAGGGCGTCGACCGCTTCCGGAACACCCGCTGGCACCACGACGAGCAGACCAGGAAGTACCGCAAGGCGACCCGGATCGGCGGCGCCAGGACGCTGAACATCTGGCTGGTCGACTTCGGCTACCTCGGCATCGCCACCTTCCCGTGGGACTACCGGGCACGCCCGCACGTCGACGGCGTCCGAGTGCAGTTCACCTCCTTGCCGGGTGGGTCGCAGACCAACTACGACGAGGGCAAGACCGCGACCCACGAGGTCGGCCACTGGCTCGGTCTCCTCCACACCTTCCAGGGCAGCTGTTCGGAGACCAACGACGAGGTGTCGGACACGCCCGCGCAGCTCGACGCCACCTCGGGCTGCCCGCCCGATGACACCGACACCTGCCCGCTCCGGGCCGGGGTCGACCCGATCCACAACTACATGGACTACTCCTACGACTCCTGCATGGACCAGTTCACGCCCGGTCAGAAGAGGCGGATGCGCCAGATGTGGCGCGCCTACCGGGGCTGAGGGTCTTCCCGGTCGGCCCACCGTGCGGCAGGGTAGGGCCGCGGCCGGGTGGTCCGGCCGCACTCTCGGGAAAGGTCCACCGCCATGCCACGCTCGTCCCGCCGTACCGCCGCGGCCGTCCTGGGGGTCGCCACCCTCGGACTGGTCGGTCTCCCGGCCACCCCCGCCTCCGCGGTGGTCACCGCCTCCGACGCCGGCACGACGCCGGTCTGCGTCGAGTCCCACGACGACCACGGGTCGTCCGCCCGTGGCGGCTGGGGGCCCGACACCCGCTCGGTGTCGAGTTCCGAGCAGCGCGCGATCGCCCGCCGTACCGACCGGATCCTCGACACAGGACGGGGCACGTCCGCCGCCGGTGAGGTCTCGGTGCCGGTCTACGTCCACGTGATGGCGGCCAAGGACGGCACCGGCGACGTCACGAACCAGCAGATCGCCGACCAGGTCGCGGTGCTCAACAAGACCTACGCGGGCCAGGAGTCGAGCGCGGCCGCCGACACCTCCTTCACCTTCTCCCTCGCGGGCACCGACCGCTACTACAACAACACCTGGCACCGCGACGGGGCGTCGGCGAAATACCGCAAGGCCACGCGCCAGGGCGGCGCCGGTGCGCTGAACATCTGGCTGGTCGACTTCAGCTATCTCGGCATCGCCACCTTCCCGTGGGACTTCGCCCGGAACCCGGGAGTCGACGGCATCCGGGTCCACTGGGACTCACTCCCGGGCGGCTCGATCGCCAACTACAACCTCGGTGAGACCGCCACCCACGAGGCCGGGCACTGGCTCGGGCTCTACCACACCTTCCAGGGCGGCTGCACCGCCACCAACGACGAGGTCGCCGACACCCCCGCCCAGGGCAGCGCCACCAACGGGTGTCCCGCGGGCCGCGACTCCTGCTCGCTGCCGGGCCTCGACCCGATCCACAACTACATGGACTACAGCTACGACAGCTGCTACACCCAGTTCACCCCGGGGCAGAGCACCCGCATGGACGACATGTGGGCGGCCTACCGCGCCTGACCACCCGTTGGTTGCAGAAACCTGCAATGCGAAAAGGTGAGGAGGCGCGACTCTCGCGCTTCCTCACCGCCACGTGCAGGATTGTGCACGAGGCACCAGTCGTGGGACCCCCACTCCCGCGGCGGGCGACCCGGCCGGCTCGGGTTCCGGTTCTCAACGGTCCGCGTGCTCGCCGATTCCGGGGAAGATCTCGGGACTTCCCCGGAAGGCGAGCGCGCGGACCGCTGCACTCGTCAGGGCGGTGACCGCCAGCTGCCGGTCCTCCCGGCTGGTCTGCTCGACCACCCAGGCGTAGGTCTCCTCGCAGGCGCGCTCGACCGCGAGCGCCGCCGCGGACACGTCGGCGGGGGAGCGCAGTGGCTCCGGCACGGCGTACGCCGCGTCGGCGGCGACCGGCTCCGCGCCTCGGTCGCGCAGCCGGGCCGTGAGGAGGTCGCGCCGCGCGCGGTGCTCGCCGTAGGCGGCCGCGACCGACGCGAACAGGCCGGGGGTCGCCGACACCGACGTCGCGGCGCCGATCGCGCCGTAGACGTAGGTGGCCGCGTGCTCGGCCGCGAGGGCTCGCTGGAGCGCGTCGACCGGGCTCATGCGAGCGCTCCCGTGGCGAGCTGCTGCGCGATCGCGGCCGCCATGCTGGCGAGCAGCGCCCCGAGCGGCCCGCTCCGCGCGTCGACGGCCGCCTCGGCGAGCCGGCGCTGGAGCCGTTGCTCGGCGGTCCGGGTCCGGCGCAGGGCGGCCGCGTCGTCGCCACCGACGCGCACCCGTCGCGTCGTGGGCCGCGAGTCCACGAGCTCGTCGAGGTGGGCCCGGTGGGTGCGCGCCACGCCTCGCAGCGAACGCCTGACCGACGGGCGGCCGCGGCCCGCCGACTCGACGAGAGCGAGCGTGCGCGCGACGTCGTCGGCGACCCGCTCGACGAGCTGCTCGTCCGCGTCGGCGTCCGCGCCGGCGCCCGTGGTGTCCGAGGGCGTCGCGGTGGGCGTGGAGCGATCCTCGCCCGAGGGCTCGGGCACCGGCGCCACCACGTCGCAGCCGGCGGTGCCGAGGACCACGGGCGCGAGGACGGCGGAGGCCGTCAGGACGCGGCGGCGCGACGTACGCAGGGGCGGGGAGGCGGGCACGGCCAGACCCTATCCCCGGTCCAGACGGCACCACGGGGGAGCCGGTAGGGTGACAACTTCCAACTGCACAAGGAGGTCGCCCCCGTGACAGCCAGGCACGACGCCACCCGGGACCGCATCGAGGCGGAGCTCGTCGACCCCTTGGGAGCCCTCGGTCTCGACGTCGAGGCCGTGGAGATCACGCCCGCCGGCAAGCGTCGGATCGTGCGCGTCGCCGTCGACCGCGACGGCGGTGTCAACCACGACGACCTCGTCGAGGCCGAGCACGAGGTCTCGCGCGTCCTCGACGACGCCGATGTGCTGGGTGAGCAGCCCTACACGCTCGAGGTGACCTCCCGCGGAGTCGATCGGCCCCTGACGTTGCCGCGCCACTGGCGCCGCAACGCCGACCGCCTCGTGAAGGTGACGACCACGGACGGTGAGACGCTCACCGGGCGCATCACGGGGTGCGACGACGAGGCAGCCCACCTCGACGTCAGCGGCCAGGGCCGCACCCTGCCCTTCGGCGAGGTCGCCAAGGCGCTCGTGCAGATCGAGTTCAACCGCCCCGGCGGTTCCCCCCACCAGGAGGCCTGACATGGACATCGACCTCAACATCCTGCGGTCGCTCGAGCGCGAGAAGGAGATCTCCTTCGAGGTGCTCGTCGAGGCGATCGAGCAGGCCCTGCTGACCGCCTACCACAAGACCCCGGGCGCGGTGGAGCAGTCGCGGGTGGAGCTCGACCGCAAGACCGGGCACGTCACGGTGTTCGCCGCCGAGCTCGACGATGACGGCAACCAGGTGGGCGAGTACGACGACACCCCCGCCGGGTTCGGCCGGATCGCGGCGACGACGGCGAAGCAGATCATGCTCCAGCGCCTCCGCGACGCCGAGGACGACATCAAGTTCGGCGAGTTCTCCGGCAAGGAGGGCGACATCATCTCGGGCGTGATCCTGCAGGGTCGCAACCCCGACGACGTCATGGTCGACCTCGGGCGCCTCGAGGCGCTGCTGCCGGCCGGCGAGCGCGTGCCGGGAGAGGACTACAAGCACGGAACCCGCATCAAGTGCATCGTGGTCTCGGTCCGCAAGGGCATGCGCGGTCCCCAGATCACGCTCTCGCGCACCCACCCCAACCTCGTGAAGAAGCTTTTCGCCCTCGAGGTCCCCGAGATCGCCGACGGCTCGGTCGAGATCGCTGCCATCGCGCGCGAGGCCGGCCACCGGACGAAGATCGCCGTGAAGTCGACGGTGTCCGGGGTCAACGCCAAGGGTGCCTGCATCGGCCCGATGGGCCAGCGGGTCCGCAACGTGATGTCGGAGCTCCACGGCGAGAAGATCGACATCGTCGACTGGTCCGACGATCCCTCCCAGCTCGTCGCCCACGCGCTCTCCCCGGCCCGGGTCACCTCGGTCCAGATCGTGTCCGAGGCCGACCGGTCCGCGCGGGTGGTCGTCCCCGACTTCCAGCTCTCGCTCGCCATCGGCAAGGAGGGCCAGAACGCCCGGCTCGCCGCCCGGTTGACGGGCTGGCGGATCGACATCCGGTCCGACGAGGAGCAGCCCGCCGACTGAGCCTGCCCGTCGCACCCGGCACCAGCGTCGTGATCGCCGCTGTTCACGACCGTGAGGTCGGGTACGACGGAGCGGGGCGGCAGGAGGTCGGTTCGGTGTTGCACCCGTGGACCGGCTAAGGTTGTCTGCGGTGATCACCCCGACGTCCTCGCCTGTGAAGACACCTGTCCGCACGTGCGTGGGATGCCGGGAGCGGACCACCAAGCGCGAGTTGTTGCGTGTCGTGGCGGGCACGGACGGCGAGGGCCACCCGGCCGTCGTCCCCGATCCCTCCGGCACCGCACCCGGCCGCGGGGCGCACCTGCACCCCACGACCGCGTGCTACGAGTTCGCGGTGCGCCGGAAGGCGTTCGCCAGGGCCCTCAGGGTCCCGGGCGGGCTCTCCGACGAGCCGCTGGCCCAGCACCTCGCACGACAGCAGTGACCGACCAACAGGAACTGGAGCAACAGCTCATGAGCACTCGATGAGTACCTCGCGATGAGCCCGCTGTTCGCAGCACACCCACCAACGGTCTGAGAGTCACCCCGGAATCGGGTCTCAGGCCAGAAGGAGAAACGTGGCCAAGACCCGAGTCCACGAACTCGCCAAGGAGTTCGGAGTCGAGAGCAAGTTCGTTCTCGAGAAGTTCAAGGAGATGGGGGAGTTCGTCAAGTCGGCGAGCTCGACCGTCGAGCTCCCCGCGGAGATGCGTTTCCGCAAGGAGTACGGCGCTGCGCTGAAGGAGGCCACCCCGGCCGCCGGCGCCGCGCCTGCTGAGTCCGCACCCGCCGAGAAGAAGCCGGCCGCCAAGCCTGCTCCGGCCAAGAAGGCGGCTCCGGCGGCCCCGGCCGAGGAGCCGGCTGCACCCGCGCCCGCCGCCGAGGCGGAGCCGGCCGCTGCCGCGACCCCGGCCGCGCCGAAGCCCGCCGCGCCCAGGCCGCCCGCCAAGAAGGCGGCTCCGGCTGCTCCGGAGGCCCCGGCCGAGAAGCCGGCCGCGAAGTCGGCCGAGCCGAAGCCGTCGGGTCCCGCCGGTGGCGCCACGCCCGGTCCCAAGCCGGCCCCGCGTCCCGTCGGCCGGCCCGGCGCCCCGCGCCCGGGCAACAACCCCTTCGCCTCCAGCCAGGGCATGGGCCGTCGGCCCGCCCCGGCGCCGCGTGAGGGCGCTCAGGACGACAACCGTCCGCCGCGCCCGCCGGCCGGTGGCGGCGGTCGGGGCGGTGCCCCCGGCATGCCGCGTCCGAACCCGGCGATGATGCCGAAGTCCCCGGCCGCCTTCGGCTCCGGCCCCGGCGCCCGTCCCGCCCCCGGTGGCGGTCGCGGCGGCCCGGGCGGTGGCCGCGGCGGTGCGCCCGGCCGTGGTCGTGGCGGCGCCCCCGCGGGCGCCGGTGCCCCCGGTGGCGGCGCTCCCGGCGGCGGTCGCCCCGGCGGCTTCCGCGGTCGTCCCGGTGGTCGTGGCCAGACGCAGGGCGCCTTCGGCCGCCCCGGCGGTCCCTCGCGACGTGGTCGCAAGTCCAAGCGGGCGCGTCGCCAGGAGTTCGAGGCCATGGAGGCCCCGACGATCGGCGGCGTGCGGGTCCGCAAGGGCAACGGCGAGACGGTCCGTCTCGCCCGTGGCTCCTCGCTGACCGACTTCGCGGAGAAGATCAACGTCGACGCGGCTGCCCTGGTGCAGATGCTGTTCTCGCTCGGCGAGATGGTCACCGCCACCCAGTCCGTGGGTGACGAGACCTTCGAGCTGCTCGGTGAGGAGCTCAACTACGTCGTCTCGGTCGTCTCGCCCGAGGACGAGGACCGCGAGCTGCTCGAGTCGTTCGACATCGAGTTCGGGTCCGACGAGGGCGACGAGGACGACCTGGCCATCCGGCCGCCGGTCGTCACCGTCATGGGTCACGTCGACCACGGAAAGACCAAGCTGCTCGACGCGCTGCGCGACGCCAACGTCGTCGACAAGGAGGCCGGTGGCATCACCCAGCACATCGGTGCCTACCAGGTCACGACCGAGGTCGAGGGCCAGGAGCGGCGGATCACCTTCATCGACACCCCGGGTCACGAGGCGTTCACCTCGATGCGTGCCCGTGGTGCGCAGGCGACCGACATCGCGATCCTCGTGGTGGCGGCCGACGACGGTGTGATGCCCCAGACGATCGAGGCGCTCAACCACGCCAAGGCGGCCGAGGTGCCGATCGTGGTGGCGGTCAACAAGGTCGACAAGCCCGACGCCGACCCGACCAAGGTCCGCGGTCAGCTGACCGAGTACGGCCTGATCCCCGAGGAGTACGGCGGCGACGCGATGTTCGTCGACGTCTCGGCCAAGGCCGGCACCAACCTCGAGGGTCTGCTCGAGGCGGTCGTCCTGACGGCCGACGCCTCGCTCGACCTGCGCGCCAACCCCGAGCAGGACGCCCAGGGCCTGGTCATCGAGGCCCACCTCGACCGCGGTCGCGGTCCGGTGGCCACGGTGCTGGTCCAGCGCGGAACGCTCAAGGTCGGCGACTCGATCGTCGCCGGTCCGGCCTACGGCCGTGTCCGCGCGATGCTCGACGAGCACGGCGACAACATCGAGGAGGCCGACCCGTCGCGTCCGGCCATGGTGCTGGGTCTGAACGCCGCCCCCGGCGCCGGTCAGAACTTCCTCGTGGTCGAGGACGACCGGATGGCCCGCCAGATCGCCGAGAAGCGCGAGGCGCGCGAGCGTGCGGCCATGCAGGCCAAGCGTCGCGTCCGCCGTACGCTCGAGGACTTCATGGCCTCCATGGAGAAGGGCGAGAGCCAGGAGCTCAACCTCATCCTCAAGGGCGACGTGTCCGGTTCGGTCGAGGCGCTCGAGGACGCGCTGTCGCAGATCGACGTGGGTGACGAGGTCAGCCTCCGGGTCATCGACCGCGGTGTCGGTGCGATCACCGAGACCAACGTCGACCTCGCTGCTGCCTCCGACGCGATCATCATCGGGTTCAACGTCCGCCCCCAGGGCAAGGCGACCGAGATGGCCGACAAGGAGGGCGTGGAGATCCGGTACTACTCCGTGATCTACCAGGCGATCGACGAGATCGAGGCCGCGCTCAAGGGCATGCTCAAGCCGGAGTACGAGGAGGTCTCGCTCGGCCAGGCCGAGATCCGCGAGATCTTCCGCTCCAGCCGGGCCGGCAACATCGCGGGCTGCATGGTCACCAGCGGCGTCATCCGCCGCAACGCCAAGGTCCGCGTGCTCCGCGACGGCGCGGTGATCCAGGACAACCTGGACCTCGCCTCGCTGCGGCGCGAGAAGGACGACGTGTCCGAGGTCCGCGAGGGCTTCGAGTGCGGTCTGGTGCTCCGGAACTACCAGGACATCAAGATCGACGACGTCGTCGAGGCCTTCGAGATGCGCGAGATCCCGCGCGACTGATCGCCTTCGGCACACCCGACGGGCCCGGCCGGAGACGGCCGGGCCCGTCGGGCCCCGCACCACTGACAGGATGAACCGATGAGCTCCACCAACCCGCGCGTGCGCAAGATCGCCGACCGGATCCAGGTGATCGTCGCCGAGATGCTCGAGCGGCGGATCAAGGACCCGCGGCTCGGCTTCGTGACGGTCACCGACGTCCGGGTCTCCGGCGACAGCCAGCAGGCGACGGTGTTCTACACCGTGCTCGGCGAGGCCGAGTCCGTCGACAGCACCGCCGCGGCCCTGGAGTCGGCCAAGGGACTGCTGCGCTCCGAGGTCGCCAAGCAGCTCGGCATGCGCCACGCCCCGTCGCTGGCCTTCGTCCACGACGCGCTTCCCGAGAACGCTCGTCACCTCGACGAGGTGCTGGCCCGCGCGAAGGCGCTCGACGAGGAGGCCGCGGCGCGTCGCGGCTCGACCTTCGCCGGCGAGGCCGACCCCTACAAGAAGCCGCGCGAGATCGAGGACGAGCAGGACGAGGCCTGACGGCGTGGGCGCCACCCCCGGCCTCGTCGTCGTCGACAAGCCCGGCGGCCTCACCTCCCACCAGGTCGTGGGCCGCGTACGCCGCCTGGCCGGCACCCGCAAGGTCGGGCACGCCGGCACGCTCGACCCGATGGCGACCGGCGTGCTGGTCCTCGGCGTCGACCGGGCCACCCGGCTGCTCGGTCACCTGATGCTGACCGAGAAGCGCTACGAGGCCACGGTCCGGCTCGGCGTGACCACGACGACCGACGACGCCGAGGGCGAGGTGGTGGCGACCGCGTCCACCGACGCCCTGGAGGAGGCGGCTGTCCGGGCCGCCTTCGCCGACCAGGTGGGGGAGATCCAGCAGGTCCCCAGCGCCGTCTCGGCGATCAAGGTCGACGGCAAGCGCGCCTACCAGCGGGTCCGTGACGGCGAGCAGGTCGAGCTCGACTCCCGGACGGTGACCGTCCACGAGCTCGACGTGACCGACGTGCGGGGTGACGAGGTCGACATCGCGGTGCGCTGCTCGAGCGGCACCTACATCCGCGCGATCGCGCGGGACGTGGGTGCGGCCCTGGGGGTCGGTGGCCACCTCACGGCCCTGCGGCGTACGGCCGTCGGGCCCTTCGACCTGGCCTCGGCCCTCACCCTCGAGGAGCTCGAGGCCGACTTCCGGCAGACCGCCATCGCCGTCGCGGCGCGGGCGGCCTTCCCCTCCGTCGACCTCGACGCCGAGCAGGCGGTCGACGTCCGGTTCGGCCGTCGTCTCGACGTGGCGCTGCCGGGGTCCGGCCCCGCGGCGGTCTTCGCCCCGGACGGCACCTTCCTCGCCCTCTACGAGGAGTCCGGGGGTCGCGCCCGCCCCGTCGCCGTCTTCGTCGACGGTGCCGGTCAGTAGGGTTCCCCCGTGCAGGTCTGGCGAACCCTCGAGGAGATCCCCGGCGGCCGCGGCCGCAGCGTCGTCGTCATCGGCAACTTCGACGGCGTCCACCGTGGCCACCGCACGGTCATCGACCGGGCCAGGGCGCTCGCCGACCGTGACGGCCACGAGGTCGTCGCCGTCACCTTCGACCCCCACCCGATGGCGGTGCTGCGACCCGAGCACGCCCCGTCCGCGCTCACGACGCTCGAGGACCGGGCCGTCCTGCTCCGGGAGGCCGGGGTCGACCACGTCTTCGCGCTTCCCTTCTCGCGCGACATCGCGGCCTGGTCGCCCGAGGAGTTCGTCGACCGCGTGCTCGTCGGTGCGCTCCACGCCTCCACCGTCGTCGTCGGCGCGAACTTCCGCTTCGGGAGCCGCGCGTCCGGCGACGTGGCGACCCTCGTCGAGGCCGGCGCCACCCGCGACTTCGTCGCCGACGGAGTCGAGCTCGACGGCGGGCCGCAGGTCTGGTCCTCGACCTACGTCCGCACCTGCCTCACCGCCGGCGACGTGGCCGGCGCGGCCGAGGCCCTGGGCCGACCGTTCGCCGTGAGCGGCGTCGTCGTCGAGGGGGACCGCCGCGGCCGCGAGCTCGGCTACCCGACCGCCAACGTCCCGATCCGCAGCGGCAGCGCCGCCCCTGCCGACGGCGTCTACGCCGGGTGGCTGACCCGCCGTGACACCGGCGACCGGTTCCCGGCCGCGATCAGCGTCGGCACCAACCCGACCTTCGCGGGCGACCGCGAGCGCCGGGTCGAGGCCTACGCGCTCGACCGCGACGACCTCGAGCTCTACGGCGTCGAGGTCGAGGTCGCCTTCGTCGACCGGATCAGGGGCATGGTGCGCTTCGACGGCATCGAGCCGCTGCTGGAGACGATGGCCGACGACGTACGCCGCACCCGCGAGCTGCTGGAGGGCTGATGCGCGACCGGGCCTGGCGCCGGGACATCGAGCCGTGGTTCGTCCGCAACGGGCTGCCCTACTTCGTGCCCTCCGAGCGCGCGCTCGCACGGGCAGCGCTCCGACCGCGGCGGACGGTCCCGGTGATGCTGCTCGTCGCCGTCGCGGCCGTCGGGGGAGCGGTGGGTCTGACGTGGCTCACGGGGCAGGCGTCCTTCGCGCCCGCCACGCTCACCTTCCTGGCGGTGCTGGCGGCGCTGTCCTACGGGCTCACGGCCCTGCGGGCCCGGCCGATCCTGGGCTGGGCGCTGCGGCGGACGCGCGCCAGCCTCCGCCAGCTGCTGCCCCTCGTCACCCGTGCCCTGCCGCTGCTCCTGCTCTTCATCACCTTCCTGTTCATCAACGCGGAGGTGTGGGAGCTGTCGGCGAGCCTCGACGGCTCGGTGCTGTGGCTGACGCTGGTGCTCTTCGGCGGCATCGCGGTGCTGTTCCTGCTGGTGAGGCTGCCCGAGGAGGTCGACCGGGTCGACGACGACATCGACGTCGCCCTGGTCCGGCGCGCGGTGCGCGGCACCCCGATCGAGGGGCCGGCCACGGAGATGCTCGACCGGCGGGGGGAGGAGCTGTCGCTGCAGGGCTACGGCGACGTCCCCGGCTTCGAGCGGTGGAACCTGATCCTGGTCCTGCTCGTCACCCAGGTCGCCCAGGTGCTGCTGCTGGCCGTGTCGGTGCTGGTCTTCTTCGTCGTCTTCGGGGGCATCGTCATGACGTCGCAGGTCCAGCAGCACTGGACCGGCGGCACCGTCCACCACCTGCCCTACCTCGACAACCTGTCGGTCGAGCTGCTGCAGGTGTCGGTCTTCCTCGCGGCGTTCTCGGCGCTCTACTTCACCGTCGCGGTGCTGACCGACGAGACCTACAAAGAGCAGTTCTTCAGCGACGTGCTGGCTGAGCTCGAGCGCGCCGTCGGCGTACGCGCCGGCTACCTCGCCCTGCGCGCCGACAGCGACGCCGGCGACGGGTAGTCCGGTTGATTCGTGTCGCGATCGACGACGCGACGAGCACGAATCAACCGGACTACCGCTGCGTCAGGCGTCGAGGTCCTGCTCGACGAGGGCGGCGATGGTGTCGAGCGCGGCCTCGTCGTCGCTCTCGACCTCGACGGTGTCGCCGTTCTTGGCGCCCAGCGTCATGAGCATCAGCGACGAGCTGGCGTCGACGCCGTTGATCGTGACATCGGCGTCGAGCTCACCGGCCTTCTCGGCGATGATGGCGGCGGGGCGGGCGTGGAGGCCGACGGCAGAGCCGACGACGACGGACTTGCTGGGCATGGGTTCCCTCTCCTGTTGGGTGTGGCTGGGTCAGACGGTAGCGACGTCGGTGGTGGTCCTGAAGGCCGTCTTGAGACCGACCACCGCAGCGGTGGCCACGAGCGTGCCGACGACCAGGCTCACGAGGAACCCGAGGATGTTCCCGACGGCGAACAACACGAAGATGCCGCCGTGCGGTGCACGCAGCGTGACGTCGAGCGACATGGCTAGCGCCCCGGTCACGGCCGATCCGGCCATGATCGACGGGATCACGCGCAGCGGGTCGGCGGCGGCGAAGGGGATGGCGCCCTCGGTGATGAAGGAGGCGCCCATCAGCCACGCTGCCTTGCCGTTCTCACGCTCCGGCACGGTGAAGAGTCCGGGCCGCACCACGGTGGCGAGGGCGAGCGCGAGCGGCGGGACCATGCCCGCGAGCATGACGGCAGCCATCACCTTGAGCTCTGGCGCATCGCCGGTCGCGGCCGCGGCGGCACCGAGTCCGGTGGTGGCGAACGCATAGGCCACCTTGTTCAGGGGACCGCCCATGTCGAAGGCCATCATCAGGCCGAGCACGGCCCCGAGCAGGATCGCGAGACCGGGGTTGTTGCTCATGCTGGTGAGGCCGTCCGACAGCGCGCTCATCAGGCTGCCGAGCGGCTTGCCGAGGACGACGACCATGACGAAGCCACTGAGCAGCGTCGCCAGGAGCGGGATCACGAGGACCGGCATCAGTCCACGGGCCCACGAGGGCACCTTCCAGCCCGCGATCCAGTGGGCGACCAAGCCAGCCAGGACGCCTCCGATGATGCCGCCGAGGAACCCGGTCTGCAGCGTGCCGGCGATTGCTCCCATGACGAAGCCGGGAGCGATGCCGGGACGGTCTGCGATGGCGTAGGCGATGTAACCCGCCAGCGCCGGCACGAGGAATCCGAATGCCGCAGCGCCCAGCACGAAGAAGAGGGCGCCGAGGTAGGCGAAGAACGGGCTGCCGAACAGGGCGTGCTCGAGGCCCAGGGCATCCGGGTCGGGGAGGTCGAAGAGCGAGTTGCCGGTGGCGATGTCCCCGCCTGGTCCGGTGATCTCGTAGCCTCCGAAGAGGAACCCGAGCGCGATCAGGAGACCACCAGCCGCCACGAACGGGATCATGTAGGAGACACCGGTCATCAGGACCCGCCGGATCCGGCCGCCCCACGTCTCCTCGGCCGCACCGCCGCCCTCGCTCGCGGCGGCCGATCCCTCGACGCGGGGGGCGTTCGGGTCGTCGGCGTAGCGCAGCGCCTCGGCGATCATCGCGTCCCCGTCGTCGATCGGCCGCTTGACGCCGGAGGAGACGACCGGCTTGCCGGCGAACCGACCGCGGTCGCGCACACCGACGTCGACGGCGAAGATCACGGCGTCGGCCGCGGCGATGACGTCGGGGGAGAGGGGCGTGGAGCCCGCCGACCCCTGGGTCTCGACCTGGAGGTCGACGCCGGCCCGCTCGGCGGCCGCCTCGAGGGCCTCGGCGGCCATGTAGGTGTGGGCGATGCCCGTCGGGCACGCGGTCACGGCGACGAAGCTCCGGCGTCGGCCGGAGTCGGTCGACGCCGCGGCCGGAGCCGGCGCCTCGGCCGGGGCGGCGTGCTTGGGAGCCGCGGCCGCCGGGGCGCCACCCAGGCCGAGCTCGCGGTGGACGAGCTCCACGACGTCCTCGGGGGTCTCGGCCGACCGCAGCGAGTCGGTGAAGGCCGGCTTCACGAGGGCCCGCGCGAGCTGGGTGAGGATCGTCAGGTGGTCGGCGTCGCCGCCGGCGGGAGCCGCGATCAGGAAGGCGAGGTCGGCCGGTCCGTCCTTGGCGCCGAAGTCGACGCCGGGGGAGAGCCGCGCGAAGGCGAGCGTCGGCTCCTCCACGCCGGTGGTGCGGCAGTGGGGGATGGCGATGCCGCCGGGCAGCCCGGTCGCGGAGGTCTCCTCGCGGGCGAAGGCGTCGGCGACCAGCTGGTCGACGTCGGTCGCCCGGCCGGCGTCGCCGACGACGGCGGCAAGGGACCTGATGACGTCCTGCTTGGTGTCGCCGAGCCCGGCGTCGAGCCGGACCAGGTCGGTGGTGATGAGGTCGGACATGGGTGGTGCTCCTCAGGGGAGGTCGGTCACGGAGACCCGGGTGGGGTCGACGTGCTGCGGGGTGGGGATGGTGGTCCCCGGGAGGCCTGCGGCGGCGCTGCCGTAGGCGACGGCGAGGGCGAGACGATCAGCGGGCGGCCGGCCCTCGATGGCCGCCAGCAGGTATCCGAAGAGGCTGGAGTCGCCGGCACCGACGGTGCTGACCACGGTGGTCGGCGGAGGAGCGGCGTGCCACGCCCCGGCCTCGGTGACGAGCACGGCACCCCGGCTGCCCAAGGTGACCAGCACGGTCGCGACCCCGCGGGCGACCAGGTCGCGCGCCGCGGCGGCCGCCGCGACCGGGTCGGCCTCCAGCGCGTCGCCGTCGTGACCGGTGAACGAGGCGAGCTCGTGGCCGTTGGGCTTCATCAGGTGAGGCGCCGCCACGTCGAGGCGGTCGACCAGGGCCTGCAGCGGGGCGTCGCTGGTGTCGACCGCGACGTGGGTGCCGGTGCCGGCCAGCGCGGTCACCAGCTCGGCGTACCACTCCGGCGGTGCACCCGGCGGCAGCGAGCCGGCGAGCACCACCCAGTCACCCGGGGTGGCGCGCAGCCGCAGCGTCTCGGCGACGGCGGCGCGGGTCGCGTCGGTCATCTGGGGGCCGGGGCTGTTGAGCTTGGTCGTGGTGCCGTCCGGCTCGCTGATGGTGATGTTGACGCGGAGGTCGCCCGGGTGGGTGACAGGACGGCAGTCGATGCCGGCGGCGAGGAGCTCGTGGACGAAGGGGTCGTCCTTCGGCGCGGGGAGCACCGCCAGCGTCGGTACGCCGGCCGACACCGACGCGCGCGAGATGTTAACCCCCTTTCCGCCGGCCTGGCTGATGACCGACGCCGCGCGCTGCACCGCACCGCGCTGGAGCGGCTCGGGGAGCGCCACGGTGCGGTCGTGGCTGGGGTTGGCGGTGAGCGTGATGATCATGTGACCACGACCTCGATCCCTGCCTTCTCGAAGGCGCGCTGGTCGGCGGCCTCGATGCCGGCGTCGGTGATGAGCACGTCGACGTCGCCCAGCGAGGCGAACCGCTGGGACGTCTCGACCCCGATCTTCGAGGAGTCGGCGAGCACGACCACCCGGCGGGCCGAGCGTGCGATGGCACGCTTCGTCGCCGCCTCGTCGCGGTCGGGAGTCGTCAGCCCGTGGTCGGTGCTGATCCCGTTGGTGGCCAGGAAGGCGACGTCGGCCCGCAGGTCGTGGAGCGCGGCGACCGTGTCGGAGCCGACCGCGGCGTGGGTCGTGGGCCGCACGCGGCCCGGGAGCAGGTGGAGCTCGATGTGGGGGAGGCCGGCCAGGCGCGCCGCGACCGGGACGGCGTGGGTGACGACGGTCAGCCGGACCTCGCGCGGCAGCACGCCGGCGAGCCGCGAGGTCGTCGACCCGGCGTCGATGACGACGATCGACCCGGTGGGGGGGAGCTGCTGGACTGCGGCCACCGCGATCGCGTCCTTGGCGGCGGTGTTGGCCTGGTCGCGCTCACCGAGGCCGGACTCGATGACCGACAGCGAGCTGGCGGGCACGGCACCGCCGTGGACACGCCGGACCAGGCCGATCCGCTCGAGCGAGGAGAGGTCGCGGCGTACGGTCTCGGTGGTCACCGAGAAGGTGTCGGCCAGCTGGGCCACCGACAGCCGTCCCTGCTGGCCGATCAGCTGGGCCATCGCCTGTTGCCGCTCCTCGGCGTACATGCGCATCCTCCAGCAGTGGTCGTCGGGCCGGCACATCTGTGCATATGTGGTTTTACGTCCGAATGTGTTGACTGTCAAGGGGGGCGCGCGGGTAACTTGTGGTCATGGCCACACTCACCGGCACCCCTGTCGTCCCCGGCATCGCCTACGGGCCGGTGCTCGTCGCCCGTACGGACGTCTCCCCTGACGCCATCGCCGCCTACGACGGCTCCGACCTGACCGAGCCGCAGGCGCTCGAGCGCTACGACGAGGTGGCCGGCAAGGTCGCCGACGGCTTCGCGGCGAAGGCCGCCGCTGCGTCGGGAGCGGCCGCGGAGGTGCTCACCGCCTCGGCGGGGCTGGCCCGCGACAAGGGGCTGCGCGGCGCGGTCGCCAAGCAGCTCAAGGCGGGCGACGACCTGCTCGCCTCCGTGCAGGCGGCCGTCGAGTCCTTCGTCACGATCTTCACCGGCATGGGTGGGCTGATGGCCGAGCGCGTCACCGACCTGCGTGACATCGAGCGACGCATGGTCGCCCGGCTCGTCGGCGAGCCCGAGCCCGGCGTCCCGGTGCCCGAGGAGCCGTCGGTCCTGGTCGCGGCGGACCTCGCCCCCGCCGACACGGCGGGTCTCGACCCGTCGGTCGTGCTGGCGCTGGTGACCGAGCGCGGCGGACCGACCAGCCACACCGCGATCATCGCCCGCCAGCTCGGGATCCCCTGCGTCGTCGGCACGGCCGGTGCCCTCGAGCTCGAGACGGGCGGGACCGTGCTGGTCGACGGCACCTCCGGCGTCGTCGAGGTCGACCCCGACCCCGAGGAGTCGCAGCGCCGCGTCGCGGCCGACGCCGAGGAGCGCGCCGCCCTCGCGTCCTGGTCGGGGCCGGGAGCCACGGCCGACGGCAAGCCCGTGCGGGTGCTGGCCAACGTCGCCGACGGAGAGTCGGCCCGCTCGGCCGCCGGCCAGGCGCCCGTCGAGGGCGTCGGCCTCTTCCGGACCGAGCTCAGCTTCCTCGGTCGCAAGGACGAGCCGTCGGTCGACGACCAGGCCGCGATCTACAGCGAGGTGCTCGAGGCGTTCAAGGGTGCCGGCCCGGGGGACCGGGAGCGCTACGTCGTGATCCGCACCCTCGATGCCGGGTCGGACAAGCCGCTCGCGTTCGCCAACATGCTCGACGAGGAGAACCCGGCGCTCGGCGTCCGCGGGCTCCGGCTCTCCTTCGACAACCCCGGGTTGCTCGACCGCCAGCTCGACGCGATCGCCGCCGCGGCGCGCGCCACGGGCACCGAGACCTGGGTCATGGCGCCCATGGTGGCGACCGTCGCCGAGGCCGAGGCCTTCGGCCAGGAGGTCCGCGACCGCGGCCTCAAGGCGGGCGTGATGATCGAGGTGCCGAGCGCCGCGCTGCTGGCCCACCGGATGCTGGAGGTCGTCGACTTCCTCTCGATCGGCACCAACGACCTCACCCAGTACACGATGGCCGCCGACCGCATGGCCACCGACCTCGCCCACCTCACCGACGCCTGGCAGCCGGCCGTGCTCCAGCTGATCGCGATCACCGCCGAGGCCGGTCGTCAGGCCGGCAAGTCGGTCGGGGTCTGCGGCGAGGCCGCCGCCGACCCGCTGCTCGCCTGCGCGCTCGTCGGCATGGGCATCACGTCGCTCTCGATGGCCGCGGCCGCCGTGCGCCCCGTCGGCGCCCAGCTCGGCCGGGTCACCTTCGACCAGTGCGAGGACGCCGCCGAGGCCGCCCTCGCCGCCCACGACCCGATGGCGGCCCGCGAGGCCGTGCGTGCTGTCCTGCAGCCCTGAGCCCCCTTCTGACCACCACGACCCCGCACCCCTCGGAGGAAGCATGACGTCAGCGTTCGACCACTACCGGGCCGCCGACGGCGACCTGCCCGACCAGAGCTGGGCCTGGAACCTCTGGGGCGCGGGTGAGGACAACCTGGGCAAGGACGGCGGCCCGGAGCTGGTCCCCGTCCCCGAGCCTGATGCCGACCACATGCTCGTGCGCATCGACAGCGTGGGCCTGTGCTTCTCGGACGTGAAGATCATGCGCCAGGGCGGCAGTCACCCCAAGCTCTACAACCGCGACCTCGCCACGGATCCGACCCGGCTGGGTCACGAGGTGAGCCTCACGGTCATCGAGGTGGGTGAGAACCTGCAGGACCGCTACCACGCCGGCCAGCGGCTCGCCGTCCAGCCCGACATCTACCAGGACGGCACCAGCACGGCCTACGGCTACACCATCCCCGGCGGGCTCATCCAGTACCACCTGATGGGCACGGAGATGCTCGACACCGACGACGGCGCCTGCCTGCTGCCGCTCCCCGACTCGATGGGCTACGCAGAGGCCTCCACGCTGGAGCCCTGGGGATGCGTGATGGCCGCCTACACCCAGCGCCGCCGCCTCGAGCCCAAGGCCGACGGGACCATGTGGATCCTCGGCCGGCCCGGCGACGAGCGGGACTACGACTTCTCGGCCGGGCTCGACGCGCCGGGCACGATCGTGCTGACCGACGTGCCCGCCTCGGTGAGGGCGCTGGTGGAGTGCACGTCGGCCGAGATCGTCGTGCGCGACGGGCTCGGCGTCGACGAATACCAGGGGCTGGTGGACGAGCTGACCGACGGTGCCGGCTTCGACGACATCGTGATGCTCGATCCCCGGTCGGCGGCGACGGCCGGTGCCGTGGCGACGCACATCGCCCGACGGGGAACGATGAACCTCGTCGGCGAGACCGCGCTGGACGGGCTGGTGGACCTGGACGTGGGGCGCCTGCACTACGACTACACCGCCTACCTCGGCGGCCGGGGCCCCGACATCGCCGCGTCGTACGGCGAGGCGCGCAACCGCTGCGACCTCCGTCCGCAGGGCGTCACGGTCTTCGTGGGCGCCGGCGGTCCCATGGGGCTGATGCACGTCCAGCGGGCCATCCAGCAGCCCGACGGCCCCCGCACGATCGTCGCCACGGAGGTGAGCGACGAGCGGCTCAAGAGCCTCGAGGACCGTCTGGCCCACCTGGCGGAGAGCAACGACTGCGAGCTGATCACCTTCAACTCCGCGACCTCGGAGGTGTCGCTGCGTGACTTCGTCCTGGAGATCACCGACGGCCAGGGCGCCGACGACGTGGTGGTCAGCGTCCCCATCTCTCCGGTGATGGCCGAGGCCGACACGTTGATGCGGTCCGACGGCATGCTCGTCTTCTTCGCCGGCGTCCCCAACGGCACGCTCGCACCGATGAACCTGAGCGCGGTCTACCTGGACAACGCGCAGTACACCGGCACCTCGGGGCTGACCATCCACGACCAGCAGCAGGTGGTCGACCTGGCCACCCAGGGAGCGCTCTCCCCGGGATCCATCGTGGGCGCCGTCGGCGGCATGCGGGCGGTCAGGGACGGCCTCCAGGCCCTCGTCGAGGGCCGCTACTCCGGCAAGGTCCTGATCTTCCCGCAGATCCACGACCTCCCCCTCACGGGGCTGGACGAGCTCGCGGACACGATGCCGGAGGTGGCGGCCGCGCTCGGCCCCGGTGACACGTGGAACAGCGAGGCGGAGCGGGCCTTCTTCGACAGCCAGCTGAGCGGCTGACCCGAGCTCGCTCTGCGCGAGGGAGCCAAAGCCAAGCATTCGGACACAAAATGTGTGCCCGAATGCTTGGCAATGGGCCCGCTTGTGAGGTTTACTGCCTGACAGAGCGTGTGATCGGAGTCACGGGACACCAGTCGCGGGGTATCGGTCACAAAGGAAAATCCGGAGGAAACACATGTCCACCACCACCGCAGCGGACTCGCGCACCGGCGCGCGGGTGAAGGTGCAGCAGTTCGGGACGTTCCTGTCCAACATGGTCATGCCCAACATCGGCGCGTTCATCGCGTGGGGCTTCATCACCGCCCTCTTCATCGAGGTCGGCTGGCTGCCCAAGCTCGGGATCGGCGACGCGGCCGACAGCTGGGTCGCCCAGCTCGGCGGCTGGGGCGACTACGCGGGCGGCGGCATCGTCGGCCCGATGATCACCTACCTGTTGCCGATCCTCATCGGCTACACGGGTGGCTACAACCTCTACAAGACCCGCGGCGGCGTCGTCGGTGCGATCGCGACCATGGGGGCGATCGCGGGTGCCGGCGTGCCGATGTTCATGGGCGCCATGGTGATGGGGCCGCTCGGCGGCTGGTCGATGAAGAAGATCGACGCGATCTGGGACGGCAAGATCCGCCCCGGCTTCGAGATGCTGGTCAACAACTTCTCCGCCGGCATCTGGGGCCTGATCCTGGCCGTCTTCGGCTTCTTCGTGACGGCCAACCTGGTCGAGCGCGTCGCCGGCTGGCTCGGCAACGGCGTCGACTACCTGGTGTCGAACAACCTGCTCCCGTTCACCTCGGTCATCATCGAGCCGGCGAAGGTGCTGTTCCTCAACAACGCCCTCAACCACGGGGTGCTGACCCCGCTCGGCCTCGCGGAGGCCAAGGAGACCGGCCAGTCGGTGCTGTTCCTGCTCGAGGCCAACCCGGCCGCCGGTGCGGGCCTGCTCCTGGCCTTCATGGTCTTCGGCAAGGGTGCGGCCAAGGCCTCCGCCCCGGGCGCGTTCATCATCCACTTCTTCGGTGGCATCCACGAGATCTACTTCCCCTACGTGCTGATGAAGCCCAAGCTGATCCTCGCGATGATCGCGGGTGGCTTCACGCAGATCCTGATCAACGTCATCTTCGACACCGGGCTCCGCGCTCCGGCGGCCCCGGGGTCGATCATCGCGGTCTACGCCAACACCGCCGACGGGTCCTTCGTCGGGGTGACGCTGTCGGTCATCGGTGGTGCCGCAGCCACCTTCGCCGTGGCGGCCGTGCTGCTGAAGTTCGACAAGACCGACGAGGCCGGTGACCTCACCGCCGCCACCTCGTCCATGGAGTCGATGAAGGGCCGTTCCTCGGTCGCCTCCTCGGTCCTCGCCGGTGGCGGCGCCGCCACCGCGGTGGCGACGGGTCGCATCACCAACATCGTCTTCGCCTGCGACGCGGGCATGGGCTCCTCCGCGATGGGCGCATCCGTGCTGCGCAAGAAGATCCAGGGCTCCGGCCACGACGAGGTGACGGTCGTCAACAAGGCGATCGCCAACCTGACCGACGACGTCGACCTGGTGGTCACGCACCAGGACCTGACGGCGCGGGCGCAGCGGCAGGCCCCGTCGGCGGTCCACGTGTCGGTGGACAACTTCATGGCGAGCCCGAAGTATGACGAGATCGTCGACATGGTCCAGCAGGCCAACGGCGACAAGTCCTGACCGACCCGAGGAATCGACCACACGGAGGAGACACGGAGTGAGTGACCAGGTGCTGTCAGAGGAGTCGATCGTGCTCGACGGGTCCGCGAGGACGCGCGACGAGGCGATCACCGAGGCGGGGCGGCTGCTCGTCGCCGCCGGCGCGGTCGACGACTCCTACGTCGATGCCATGCACGAGCGCGAGACCTCGGTCTCGACCTACATGGGGAACGGGCTCGCGATCCCCCATGGCACCAACGAGGCCAAGCCGTCGATCAAGCGGACCGCGATCTCCTTCGTGCGCTACGCCGACCCGGTCGACTGGAAGGGCCAGCCTGCCGAGTTCGTGGTGGGGATCGCCGGCGCTGGCGACGACCACCTGACGGTGCTCTCCGCCCTGGCGGGGATCTTCACCGACGACGACGCCATCGCGCGGCTGCGCAGTGCCTCGGCCCCCGCCGACGTGCTCGCCGCGCTGGGCGAGGTGAGCGCCTGACCGCACCCCCGGTGAGCCGGGCCCCCGCGACGCCCCCCGTCGTCGCGGAGGCCCGGTTCGTGCGTCAGAGGGGAGTGACGGTGACCGGGACACCGTTGAGGGCGGCGTTGCCGGAGACGTCGAGCCGCTCGGGGTCGGTGAGGTCGTTGACGCTCACGCCCGGGACCCGCGCCGCCCCCGCCATCCGGGTGCCGGGGACCTGGTGGCCGTAGCCGTGGGGGAGCGAGACCACGCCTCGCATCACCTCATCGCTCAGGCGCGCCTCGACCTCCACCGATCCGACCCGGGACACCACGCGGACCCGGACCCCGTCGGCCACCCCGCAGGACGCGCCGTCGTCGGGGTGCATCAGCAGCTGGTGGCGCTGCCGGCCCCGGGTCAGCCGGTCGAGGTTGTGGAGCCAGGAGTTGTTGTCGCGCTGGTGGCGCCGGCCGATCAGGAGCAGTCCCTCGGGGGGCTCGGCCAGCTCGCGGCGTACGCGCTCGAGGTCGGTGAGCAGCAGTGGCTGGGCGAGGTCGATGCGACGGTCGCCGGTCCGGAGCCGGTCCGGCAGCGTGGGGCGCAGCGGCCCGAGATCGACGCCCTCGGGCCGTTTGCGGAGCTCGGTGATGGTGGTGCGACCGCCACGGCGCAGCAACGTCCCGATGGCGAACGTGGGGCTGATGGTGAGTCGCAGGCGTTGCTGGACCCGCTGCTTCAGCGACGGCTGGCGCTCGAGACGTCCCGCGATCCGCAGCGCCAGGTCGCGGAAGATCTCCCAGTCGTGGCGCGCGTCGCGCGGCTTGTCGACGACCGCCGGGGTGAACCGTGCGGTGTTCCGGACGGCCAGCCCGTGGAACACGATGTCGTAGTGGTCGCGCTCGAGGATCGTGGTCGGCGGCAGCACGACGTCGGCGTGGCGCGTGGTCTCGTTGAGGTAGATGTCCACCGCGACCATGAAGTCGAGTGAGTCGAGCGCGGCGGCGAGCCGCCGTCCGTCGGGCGTCGACAGCACGGGGTTGCCGGCGATCGTGAGCATCGCGCGCACCTGGCCGTCGCCCGGGGTCTCGATCTCCTCGCTGAGCACCGCGACCGGCAGCTCCCCGCCGACCTCGGGGGCGTCGCGCACCCGGCTGCGGTAGAGGTCGTGGTGCCCGCGACCGATCAGGCCGGTGGTGACGAAATCGATGGCCGGCTCGGTGAAGAGGACGCCGCCCTCGCGGTCGAGGTTGCCGGTGAGGGCGTTGAGGCAGCCGATCGCCCACTGGCAGACCGAGCCGAAGCCCTGGGTCGACAGCCCCAGCCGTCCGTACGCCGCCGCGCCGTCGGCGGCGACGTACTCACGCGTCAGGCGGCGGATCGTCTCGGCCGGGACGCCGCTGATCCGCTCGGCCCACTCCGGGGTGAAGTCCAGGACCGCCGTGCGCACCGCGTCCACGCCGTCGACGTAGGCCGCCGGCCGGACCGCGCCCTCGAGCTCGAACAGCTCGCGGACCATCGCCAGCAGGACGACCGCGTCGGTGCCGGGCCTCACGAACACGTGCTCGTCCGCGACCTTCGCGGTCTCGGTCCGACGGGGGTCGACGACGACCATCCGGCCGCCGCGGGCCTTGAGGTCGCGCAGCCGCTGCGGGAAGTCCGGCACGGTCATCAGGGAGCCGTTGGAGGCCATCGGGTTGGCGCCGAGCACGAGGAAGAACGACGTCCGGTCGATGTCGGGGATCGGCAGCAGCAGCTGGTGGCCGTAGAGGAGGTGGGCGACGAGCTGGTGGGGGACCTGGTCGACCGAGCTCGCGCTGAACCGGTTGCGGGTGCGCAGCGACTTCACCATCGCGACGCCGTGGGTCGCGAAGCCGAGGGAGTGGGCGTTGGGGTTGCCGAGGTAGACGCCCACGGCGTCCGGTCCGTGCCGGTCGATCGTCGAGGCGAGCCGGTCGGCGACCAGGTCGAGGGCCTCGTCCCAGCCGATCTCCTCCCACTCGGCCTCGTCGGTGGTCGAGCCTGTCGAGCGTCGTCCTGAGCCTGTCGAAGGGACCCGGCGTACGGGACGGCGCAGCCGGTCCGGGTCGTGGTGGAGGTCGCCCAGGGACACGCCCTTGGGGCAGATGTGGCCGCGGGACAGGGGGTCGTCGGGGTTGCCGCGCACCTCCACCACCCGGTCGTCCTCGAGGGTGATCCGCAGTCCGCAGATCGCCTCGCAGAGGTTGCAGACGCCGATCTTCTCGGTCCGGTTCGTCACGCGCTGCATGCTGCCACCCGCGCCGCAGCGGCGACAGGAGGCGTCCTCACCCTTTCGGGTGCTGACGGCGCGGATCCTCGCAGGAGTGGTCCGTGACCGTTAGCGTGCCGGGCGTCCCGGTCACCGAGGACCGGGCGACGAGAGGAGCACGACCATGGGTTACGGAGGTGGCATCGGCCTGATCGTCATCGGGCTGATCCTGGCGCTGGGTGTCAACGAGGAGACGGTCGGACCGGTCAACGTCGGCATGATCGGCTGGATCCTGGTCCTGGGTGGTGTCGTGCTGCTCGTGCTCGCGATCGCGCAGAACAACAGCAAGCGCACGCACACGACGACGGCGACGACCACCCACGCCGACGGCACGCAGACGACGCAGCAGCGCTCGACCGAGCGGCAGGACCCGCCGCCGGCCGTCTGACCGACCGGCGGGAACACCGCACGTGCCGGAGCCGGCTCCCGTTGATTTCGGGAGCCGGCTCCGCCGTTGGTAACCTCCTCCGGATGCCGTGCAACGGCCGCGGACCTGTAGTGCCCGGGTGGACATGCCCCGGCGCGCCGCGCAACGAGAACCCGAAGGAGCCCCCATGTCGATCGGTACCGACGCGGAGACCAAGAAGAAGATCATCGCCGAGTACGCCACCGTGGAGGGCGACACCGGTTCGCCCGAGGTCCAGGTCGCGCTGCTGAGCCACCGGATCAGCCACCTGACCGAGCACCTCAAGCAGCACAAGCACGACCACCACAGCCGCCGCGGGCTGCTGCTCCTCGTGGGCCAGCGCCGCCGCCTGCTCAACTACCTGCGCGACACCGACATCGAGCGCTACCGCTCGCTGGTCGAGCGCCTCGGTCTGCGCCGCTGACGTGAGGATGGAGGGTCTGCCCGAGGGGCAGGCCCTCCTTCTGCATCAGGCGCGCTAGATTGCACAACTGAACACCAGAGAATCCATCCAAGGAGCGATCCGCTCGCGTCGGCCCGGTCCTCGGTAGTGGCTCTCAGATCCGGACCCCTCGGTCCGGTTGCTGCGGGCCTCGATCGAAGACCGGCCGCCCAGCACCTGACACTGGGCGCGGGTCAACCCGCGGGATCGCTCCGCACACAGAAAGTGGAGACCACTCTCCATGTCTGAACCCACCATCTCCGCCGTCGAGACCGTTCTCGACAACGGCAAGTTCGGCACCCGTACCGTCAAGTTCGAGACCGGGCTGCTCGCCCGCCAGGCCGCCGGTTCGGTGACCGCCTACCTCGACGACGACACGATGCTGCTCTCGGCGACCACCGCCGGCAAGCACCCCAAGGACCACTTCGACTTCTTCCCGCTGACGATCGACGTCGAGGAGCGGATGTACGCCGCGGGCCAGATCCCCGGCTCGTTCTTCCGCTCCGAGGGCCGTCCGGGCGAGGACGCGATCCTCACCTGCCGCCTCATCGACCGCCCGCTGCGCCCGACCTTCAAGAAGGGCCTGCGCAACGAGGTCCAGGTCGTCATCACCGTCCTCGCGCTCAACCCCGACGCCCCCTACGACGTGCTCGCGATCAACGCCGCGTCGATGTCGACCCAGCTCTCCGGCCTGCCGTTCTCCGGCCCGGTCGGCGGCGTCCGCGTCGCCCTCATCGAGGGCCAGTGGGTCGCCTTCCCGTCGCACAGCCAGCTCGAGAACGCCGTCTTCGACATGGTCGTCGCCGGTCGCGTGACCGAGACCGGTGACGTCGCGATCATGATGGTCGAGGCCGAGGCGCCCGAGCAGGCCTGGAACCTGATCCAGAGCGGCGCCAAGGCGCCGAACGAGGAGCTCGTGGCCAGCGGCCTCGACGCCGCCAAGCCCTTCATCAAGCAGCTCGTCGAGGCCCAGGTCGAGCTCGCCAACGTCGCCGCCAAGCCGGTCCAGGAGTTCCCGGTCTTCCTCGACTTCGAGGACGACGTCCACGCCGCCGTCGAGTCGGCCGTGAAGTCCGACCTGCAGGCCGCCATGACCATCGGTGACAAGCAGGAGCGCGAGGCGAAGACCGACGAGCTGAAGGCTGGCCTCCTGGAGAAGCTGGCCGAGCAGTTCGAGGGTCGCGAGAAGGAGATCGGCGCGGCCTTCCGCGCGGTCAACAAGGAGGTCGTGCGCGAGCGCGTCCTGCGCGACAAGGTCCGCATCGACGGCCGTGGCCTCGCCGACATCCGGCCGCTGCACGCCGAGGTCGGCCTGCTCCCGCGCGTCCACGGCTCCTCCCTGTTCGAGCGTGGCGAGACCCAGATCATGGGCGTCACCACCCTCGACATGCTCAAGATGGAGCAGCAGCTCGACACGCTGAGCCCGGAGAAGCACCGTCGCTACATGCACAAGTACGTCTTCCCGCCGTTCTCCACCGGCGAGACCGGTCGCGTCGGCTCGCCGAAGCGCCGCGAGGTCGGCCACGGTGCGCTCGCCCGCCGGGCGCTGCTGCCGGTGCTGCCCAGCCGCGAGGAGTTCCCCTACGCCATCCGCCAGCTGTCGGAGGCCATGGGCTCCAACGGCTCCACCTCGATGGGTTCGGTCTGTGCCTCGACGATGTCGCTGCTCCACGCCGGTGTGCCGCTCAAGGCGGCCGTCGCGGGCATCGCGATGGGCCTCATCTCCGGTGAGGTCGACGGGCAGACCCAGTACGTCGCGCTCACCGACATCCTCGGTGCCGAGGACGCGTTCGGCGACATGGACTTCAAGGTCGCCGGCACCCGCGAGTTCGTCACCGCGCTCCAGCTCGACACCAAGCTCGACGGCATCCCCGCCGAGGTCCTCGCCTCGGCGCTGACCCAGGCCAAGGACGCCCGCCTGGCGATCCTCGACGTCATGGCCGAGGCCATCGACGCCCCCGAGGAGATGTCGGTCCACGCGCCGCGCATCATCACCGTGACCGTGCCGGTCGACAAGATCGGCGAGGTCATCGGCCCCAAGGGCAAGGTCATCAACCAGATCCAGGACGACACCGGCGCAACGCTGTCGATCGAGGACGACGGCACCGTCTACATCGGTGCCACCAACGGCGAGGCTGCCGAGGCCGCCCGCGCCGCCGTCAACGCGATCGCCAACCCGACGATGCCCGAGGTCGGCGAGCGCTACCTCGGCACCGTCGTGAAGACCACCAACTTCGGTGCCTTCGTGTCGCTGCTCCCGGGCAAGGACGGCCTGCTCCACATCAGCAAGCTCCGCTCGCTGGCCGGTGGCAAGCGCGTCGACGCCGTCGAGGACGTCGTCTCGGTGGGCCAGAAGCTCCAGGTCCAGATCGCCGAGATCGACGACCGCGGCAAGCTGTCGCTGGTCCCCGTCGTCGAGGAGTCCAGCGACTCCGCGGACGAGGCGGGCGCGGACGAGTCCGAGTGAACTCTCGCACCACACGGCCGACCGGCCAGCAGCGTCACGCTGCTGGCCGGTTGTCCGTTGACCAGAAGATCGGTGCGACCCGCACCCTCGAGACCGTGAGGAACGACGACGGTGTCGTGACCGGTCGCGTGCGGCGTACGGTCCTGCCGGGCGGGCTGCGGGTCATCACCGAGCACATCCCCGGCGTGCGCTCGGCGAGCGTCGGGGTCTGGGTCGGCGTCGGCTCACGCGACGAGACGCCGGCCCTCCACGGCTGCTCCCACTTCCTCGAGCACCTGCTCTTCAAGGGCACGAGCAGCCGGTCGGCGATGGACATCTCGGTCGCGCTCGACGCGGTCGGCGGCGAGTTCAACGCCTTCACCGCCAAGGAGTACACCTGCTTCCACGCGCGGGTGCTCGACGACGACCTGCCGCTCGCGGTCGACGTGCTCGGCGACATGGTCACCGACTCACGGCTCGCCCCCGAGGACGTCGAGGCCGAGCGCGACGTGATCCTCGACGAGATCGCGATGCACGACGACGACCCCGACGACGTCGTCCACAACCTGTTCGCCGAGCAGGCCTGGGGCGACAGCCCGCTGGGCCGGCCGATCGCGGGCACGACGTCCTCGATCGAGGCGCTGAGCCGCGACCAGGTCGCGCGTTTCTACAAGCGTCACTACCGGCCCGCCAACCTCGTGGTTGCCGCCGCGGGCAACCTCGACCACAACGCGGTCGTCCGGCTGGTCCGCACGGCGTTCGGCCGCAACGGGTTCCTCAACCGCGACGAGACGCCGGTCGTGCCCCCGCACTCCAGCCGCGTACGCCGGGTCCACCCCGGCACGAGCACGGTCATGCGGCCCTTCGAGCAGGTCAACCTCGTGCTCGGCGTCAACGGCTTCACCCGCCACGACGAGCGGCGCTACGCGCTCGGCGTCCTCAACACCGCGCTCGGCGGTGGGACCTCCTCGCGGCTGTTCCAGGAGGTGCGCGAGCACCGCGGCCTGGCCTACAGCGTCTACAGCTTCGGCTCCCACCACCACGACGCAGGCCTGGTCGGCGTCGCCGTGGGCTGCCTGCCCCACCGCGTCGACGACGTCCTCGCGACCGTCCGGGCCGAGCTCGCCGCTGTCGCGGCCGACGGCATCACCGACGAGGAGCTCGAGCGCGGCAAGGGCCAGCTGCGCGGGGGACTGGTGCTGGGGCTGGAGGACTCCGGTGCCCGGATGTCACGCCTGGGCAAGGCGGAGCTGATCTACGACGAGCTGATCCCCATCGACGAGGTGATCGCGCGGATCGACGCGGTCACCGCCGACGACGTGCGTACGGTCGCCCGTGCGCTGTTCACCCAGCCCGAGATCCTGGCGGTCGTGGGCCCGTCCTGAGGCCGACCGGGCACTTGCAGGCCCTGGAACAGCATCGACCGGGCACTGGTAGGCATCCCCAGGGACGCCGAGTGCCCGGTCAGGAGGTGTGGTGGGCAGGTGAGTGCCCGGTCAGCGCTTCGCGACGAGGCCGATGACGGGGGGAGCCTTCTGCTCGACGACGGAGACGCGGAAGCCAGCCTGGGTGAGGGACTCCGAGGCCTTCTTGACGATGGTGGGGACCAGCTCGGGCTGCGTGGCCTCGTAGAAGAGGTAGAGCGCACCGCCGGGGACCAGGCGCTCGTGGAGCAGCGCGACCTCGTCGCGCGCCTCGCGCACCCAGAACAGGTTGACGTTGAAGGCGAAGACCTTCGTCAGCCGCTTGACCGGGACGCGGAGGGTCGCGAGGTCGATCTGCCGGACGGTGAGCCGGCCGCTGTCGACGTACTGCTGGCAGCGGCGCTTGGTGCGGTCGACCCCGGACTCGGAGCGGTCGATCGCGAAGAGCTTGCCGGTCTGGAGCCGCTGGCAGATCAGCTCTGCTCCGTGACCGGGGCCGCAGCCGATCTCGAGGATGTTGTCGTTGGGCTGCACGTCCATGAGGTCGACGGCCCACCGGATACGCGGCGGGATCTGCGGCAGGGGCATGGGTCCGATCCTGCCACTACCGGCGCTGCACAGTCAGCGACCCCCGGATAGGTTGGACGCCGTGAGTGACGCACGCGTGACGAGGGTGGCGGTGCTCGGCGCCCTGGGCAAGGTCGGCCGCGAGGTCTGCCGGGCCGTGGAGGAGTCCGACGACCTCGAGCTCGTGGCCCGGGTCGACGCCGGCGACAGCCTCGACGCGCTGGTCGAGTCCGGCGCCCAGGCCGTCGTGGACTTCACCCACCCCGACGTCGTGATGGACAACCTCCGCTTCTGCGTCGAGCACGGCATCCACGCGGTCGTCGGCACCACCGGGTTCGACGACCCGCGGCTCGACACCCTGCGTGGCTGGCTCGCCGACGCGCCCGGCGTCGGTGTCCTGATCGCCCCCAACTTCTCCATCGGCGCCGTGCTGATGATGCGCTTCGCCGCCCAGGCCGCCCCCTTCTACGAGAGCGTGGAGATCGTCGAGCTCCACCACCCCGACAAGGCCGACGCGCCCTCCGGCACCGCCCGGCGTACGGCGCAGCTGGTCGCCGCTGCGAGGGCGGAGGCCGGCAGCGGCCCGGTGCCCGACGCGACGTCGACCGGCCTCGAGGGCGCCCGGGGCGCCGAGGTCGACGGGGTCCACGTCCACGCGGTGCGCTCGCGCGGCCTGGTGGCCCACCAGGAGGTGCTCCTCGGCGGGCTGGGGGAGACCCTCACGATCCGCCACGACTCGATGGACCGGGCGTCGTTCACGCCCGGCGTCCTCACCGGTCTGCGTGCGATCGCCGACCACCCCGGCCTGACGGTCGGGCTCGAGGAGTTCCTCGGCCTCGACTGAGCCCGGCTCAGGTCACGAGCCGCAGCAGCGCCGCGGCCAGCGCAGCCCCGAAGACGACGACCAGGAACGGCGCCCGCAGGACCAGCAGCAGGACGGCCACGGCGAGCCCGGCCAGGCGGGCGTCGACGACCAGGGTGGGCCCGTCGGCGAACACCTGGACCGCGACGAGCGCGGCGAGGAGTGCGACCGGGATGTGGTCGGCGACGCGGGCCGCGACGGGGTGGTCGAGGACCTTCTCGGGCACCGACAACCCGGCGAGCTTGAGGAGGTAGCAGCCGATCCCGCCGGTGACCACGGCCACCCAGACGCTCATCGTGGGCCTCCCCGGCCGAGGACGCCCGCGAGGAGGGCGACGCCGCCCGCGGCGAGCACCGGGACGCCGGCGGCCGTGACCGGCACCAGCCCCAGGGCGAGGGCGGCCGCGACGACGGCCACGACCTGGTTGCGACGTTCCGAGAGCCGCGGCCAGACGAGGGCGAGGAAGGCGGCCCCGACCGCGGCGTCGAGCCCGTAGGCACGCGGGTCGCCCATCGCCGCGCCGGCGACGGCGCCGAGCAGGGTGAAGAGGTTCCAGAGCACGAAGATCGCGATGCCCGTGGTCAGGAAGCCGGTCCGGGCCAGCGATCGGTCCTCGTGGTTCACCGACATCGCCGTCGACTCGTCGATGAGCACGTGGGCCGCCGCCACGCGTGCAGGGCCGCCGAAGCCGAGCAGCGGGCCGACCCGCAGGCCGTAGAGGGTGTTGCGGGTGCCGAGCAGGAGGGCCGTGACCGCGCCGGTGACCGGCGTGCCCCCGCCGGCGAGGACGCCCACGAACGCGAACTGGGAGGCGCCGGTGAACATCAGCAGCGACAGCGCGCAGGTCTGCCACACGTCGAGGCCGGCAGCCACCGAGACCGCACCGAAGGAGGTCCCGTAGAGCCCGGTCGCGATCCCGACGCCCAGGCTGTCACGGACCACGGCGGCGCGGTCGGCCGTGGGGGCAGAGGTCACCCGGCGACCCTACGGCCCGCGCGGTGGGTCAGCGGCGACGGTGGACGCGCGTGGGACGCGGGGAGGAGTCGGAGAAGTCGTGGGTCGCGACGAACGCCAGCAGCAGCCCGGCACCGAGGCCGACCCCGACGCCGCCGAGGGGGAGCGCCAGCCAGCCGGCGAGCCAGACGCCGCCCGCGAGGCTCAGGACGAGCACGACCCCCGCGATCAGGAGTCGGTAGAGCTGCGGCAGCGGGCCCATGGCGCCCATCATGCCCCGGGAGGTCAAGCCTCGCTGCTGATCGCCGTGTGCAGCCGCACCTGCTTGACCGTCACCGATCCGGACCCGTCGAGGTCGAGCTCGCGGTGGGCGGTGTCGGGTGCCCAGCCGGCCGAGTCGAGGAAGCGGCGTACGGCGTCGTCGGCGGCGTTGGTCCAGGCGACGGCCCGGGTGAAGCGGTCGGCGGCGAGGGTGTCGACGGCCGCCTGGAGCAGCCGCGACCCGTGGCCGCGCCCGCGCTCCGGCGGGTCGACCGTCAGCTCGAGGACCTCGCCGTCGGCGACCGGGTCGCAGTCGGGGTCGGTGGCGGGGGAGGTGATCGCGAACCCGACGACGCGGTTGCGCTCGAGCGCGACCAGGACCCTCACCCGCGCGTCGACCGGCCGGCCGAGGACCTGGCGCCACGCGGCCTCGGCGTCGACGGCGTCAGCCGCGAGCGCCTCGGGTGGCAGCAGCGCGGCGAGGTCGACCGCGCGGGCCCGCAGCTGGAGGGCCGCGACGGCGGGAGCGTCGTCGGCCCAGGCGACCCGGCAGGAGACGTCGGCGGAGGGGCGTTCCATGGCCCCATCCTCGCACCGCGCGCGGTTGTTACAGCGATGGCGCTCGATTGTCGATTCGTGTAACAAACGGTGGTACCGTCGAGGCATGTACGGCAACGACTTCAGTGCGCCGGGTGAGGCGCCCGGCGAGGCTCCGCGGCCCCGGCCCGCGACCGCGGACGAGCCCGTCTCGTTCGCGGCGGTGATCGCCGACGACGGCCGGGTGGAGCCGCGCGACGAGATGCCGGAGGGCTACCGTCGGACGCTCGTTCGTCAGATCGCCCAGCACGCCCACTCCGAGATCATCGGCATGCAGCCGGAGGGCAACTGGATCTCCCGCGCCCCGAGCCTGCGTCGCAAGGCGATCCTCATGGCCAAGGTCCAGGACGAGGCCGGCCACGGCCTCTACCTCTACGCCGCCGCCGAGACGCTCGGCGCCGACCGCGCCGACCTGCTCGACCAGCTCCACTCGGGTCGCCAGAAGTACTCCTCGATCTTCAACTACCCGACGCTCACGTGGGCCGACGTCGGCGCGATCGGCTGGCTCGTCGACGGGGCCGCGATCGTGAACCAGGTCCCGCTGTGCCGCTGCTCCTACGGGCCCTACGCCCGCGCGATGGTGCGCGTGTGCAAGGAGGAGTCCTTCCACCAGCGGCAGGGGTTCGAGATCCTCCACACGCTGTCCCACGGCACCGCGGAGCAGAAGGCGATGGCGCAGGACGCCGTCGACCGCTACTGGTGGCCGTCGCTGATGATGTTCGGCCCGCCGGACGACGACTCGCCGAACTCCGCGCAGTCGATGGCGTGGGGGATCAAGAGGTTCTCCAACGACGACCTGCGCCAGCGGTTCGTCGACATGACGGTCCCGCAGGCCGAGGCGCTCGGCCTGACGCTGCCCGACCCCGAGATCCGGTGGAACGAGGAGCGCGGCCACTACGACTTCGGTGACATCGACTTCACCGAGCTGTTCGAGGTCATCAAGGGCAACGGTCCCTGCAACGCCCAGCGCCTCGCCCATCGGGTGAAGGCCCACGACGACGGGGCCTGGGTGCGCGAGGCGGCGTCGGCCTACGCCGCCAAGCAGTCGGCCCGGTCGGAGGGTGCCGCATGAGGGACTGGCCGCTCTGGGAGGTCTTCGTGCGCTCGCGCCGGGGCCTGTCCCACGTCCACGCCGGGTCGCTCCACGCCCCCGACGCGGAGATGGCGCTGCGCAACGCCCGTGATCTCTACACCCGCCGCCAGGAGGGCGTCTCGCTCTGGGTGGTGAGGTCCTCCGACATCGAGGCCTCCACCCCCGACGAGCGCGACTCCTTCTTCGACCCGGCGGCCGACAAGATCTACCGCCACCCGACGTTCTACGACGTGCCCGAAGGGGTCGAGCACCTGTGAGCGCCCCGGTGGTGACCGACCGTGACGGCTACGCGCTCGCCGTCGCCGACGACGCGCTGATCAGCGCCCAGCGGATGGGCTGGTGGATCAGCCGTGCCCCCCAGCTCGAGGAGGACGTCGCGCTGGCCAACATCGGGCTCGACCAGCTCGGACAGGCGCGCGCTCTGCTGGCCTCGGTCGGCGACGAGGACGAGCTCGCCTACCTCCGCGACGAGCGGGCCTTCCGCAACGTCCACCTCGTCGAGCGCGACCAGTCCGACTTCGGGGTCGCGATGGTGCGGCTGCTGCTCTTCAGCGCCTGGCAGAGCGAGCTCTACGCCGCGCTGCGGGCCAGCAGCGACCCCACGCTCGCCGGCGTCGCCGGCAAGGCGGTCAAGGAGGTCGCCTACCACCTCGACCACGCCTCCCGCTGGGTCGTGCGGCTCGGCGACGGCACCGGCGAGAGCCACCGCCGCGTGCAGGACGCCCTCGAGCAGGAGTGGCCGTTCCTCGACGAGCTCTTCGACGGCTCCTGGCTCGACTCCGCGCTGGTCGACCAGGGTGTCGCGGTCGATCCGGCCGGTCTCCGCGACGGCGTGCTCGCACGGGTGCTGCCGGTGCTGGAGGAGGCGACGCTGACCGTGCCCGAGGTCTCCCCGGCGCGCGGCGGCGGCCGCCAAGGCCTCCACACCGAGCAGATGGGCTATCTGCTGGCCGAGATGCAGCACCTCGCCCGTTCCCACCCGGGGGCGACGTGGTGACGACCACGACCGCCCGCGACGTCGCCGGCAGCGTCCTCGACCCCGAGCTGCCGGTCCTCTCCATCGACGACCTCGGCATCCTCCGTGACGTGACCGAGGACGACCAGGGTCGGGTCCATGTCCAGATCACGCCGACCTACTCAGGGTGTCCGGCGATGGAGACGATCCGGACCGACCTCGTCGAGGCGCTCACCACCGCCGGCTACCAGCACGTGTCGGTCGAGTTCGTGCTCTCGCCCGCGTGGACGACCGACTGGATCAGCGACGAGGGGCGCCGCAAGCTCGAGGAGTACGGCGTCGCACCCCCGGCACCCGCCGGTGCCGACGGCCCGGTGGCCCTCACCCTGTCGGTGCGGTGCCCCCACTGTGGGAGTGTCGACACCCGCGAGTCGAGCCGGTTCGGGTCGACCGCCTGCAAGGCGCTGTGGGTCTGCCAGTCCTGCCGCGAGCCCTTCGACCACTTCAAGACCCTGTGAGCGAAGCGAACGGACCCGTGCTGTGACGACCCACTCCGAGCTCCACCGCCTGGAGGTCGCCGCCGTCGACGAGCTGACCGACGACGCCGTGGCGATCACGTTCGCCGTGCCCGACGAGCTGCGGGCGGCGTACGCCTTCAGCCACGGGCAGCACCTCTCGATCCGTGGCGCCGACGACAAGAGACGCAGCTTCTCCATCTGCAGCTCACCCGCCTCCGGGGTGCTCCGGATCGGCGTGAAGCGGCTTCCCGGCGGCGCGTTCTCCGACGGGGTCGTCGGCTCGCTCCAGGTCGGCGACGAGCTCGAGGTCATGACCCCCGCGGGCCGCTTCACCACCGAGCTGGACCCCGAGGCCGCGCGCACCTACGTCGCGGTCGCGGCGGGCTCGGGCATCACGCCGATCCTGTCGATCATCACCGCGATCCTCGAGGGCGAACCCGCGGCGCGGGTGACCCTGGTCTACGCCAACCGCACGAGCCGGTCGGTGATGTTCCTCGACGAGGTCCACGACCTCAAGGACCGGTTCACCGAGCGCTTCCAGGTCATCCATGTGCTCTCACGCGAGCAGCACGACGTCGAGCTCCTCTCCGGACGCCTCGACACCGAGCGGTTCGGCCGCATCGTCGAGGAGTTCGGCCTCGGCGACGCCGACGACTGGTTCCTCTGCGGCCCCCAGCAGATGGTGGTCGACCTGCGGGAGCTGCTCACCGACCTCGGCGCCAAGCGCGTCCACACCGAGCTCTTCCACGCCGACCCCGCGCCGCGCGCGCCGGTCGCCTCGCTCGCCGACGGTGCCGACGGCGCTGCGGAGGTGACGATCCGGCTCGACGGCCGCAGCAGCAGCTTCGCGCTGCGCCCCGACGGCCCGCCCGTCCTCGAGGCCGCGCTCGACGTACGCTCCGACCTGCCGTTCGCCTGCAAGGGCGGCGTCTGCGGCACCTGCCGCGCGCGGCTGGTCGAGGGGACCGTCCAGATGGACGCCAACTACGCGCTCGAGCCCGACGAGGTCGAGCGTGGCTACGTCCTCACCTGCCAGTCGCACCCGACCGCACCGACGGTCGTCCTCGACTACGACGCGTAGGCCGGGTCGGGAACGTCAGCGGTAGCGCTCGGCGAGCGCCTGGCCGATCCGCACCTGCGGCTTCGGCAGCCGCATGAAGCGCAACTGCATCGAGCGCGACACGGCGTACCAGGTCGTGCCCCTGGTCGACTCGCCGGAGTCGGCGAAGCGGCGCTTGAGCTCGCGACCGAGGCGGAAGCGCAGGAAGAAGATGTCGAGGATGATCAGGAAGAACATGCCGACGAGGGTGAAGCTCCCGGCGTTCATCAACGCCGGGATGCCGGAGTACTGCATCACCAGCGTCACGAGCATCACCGGGATCACGATCTCCAGGAACGAGAAGCGGGTGTCGACGAAGTCGCGCACGAAGCGGCGCACCGGGCCCTTGTCGCGAGGCATGTAGTAGCGCTCGTCGCCGGTCTTCATCGCCTCGCGGATCTTCTGGCTCGACTCCATGCGCTGCTTGCGCTGCACGGCGGCCCGCTCCTTGCGGCTCCGGGGCGCCTTCGCCCTCGCCTTGGCCGCGGCCTCGGCCTCCTTGCGGGTCGGCGTCGGACGGCCCTTGCCGGTGGTCTTGCCCTGCTCCTCGGCGGGGTCGGTCGTGGGAGCGGGCTCGGACTTGGTGCGGCGGAACAACGCGAGGGCCTCTACTGGTCGGTGACTGCCCGGTGGCAGGGTGGGAAAGGAACGGGACAACCCTACCGGGGTCGGCCCGGACGCTCGCACGCGTTGGCTCTGGACCGTAGGGTTGGTCCATGAGCCTCATGAAGCGCATCAGCCTCATCTTCCGGTCGAAGGCCAACAAGGCGCTCGACCGTGCCGAGGACCCCCGCGAGACCCTCGACTACAGCTATCAGCGCCAGCAGGACCTGCTGGTGAAGGTACGCCGGGGTGTGGCCGACGTCGCCACCTCGCGCAAGCGCGTGGAGCTCCAGGTCAACCAGCTCGAGCAGCAGCAGGCCAAGCTCCAGGCCCAGGCCGAGAAGGCGATCTCCGTGGGGCGCGAGGACCTCGCCCGCGAGGCGCTGACCCGCAAGTCGGGGCTCAACCAGCAGATCACCGACCTCAAGACCCAGCACGCCCAGCTCCAGGGGGAGGAGGAGAAGCTCACCCTCGCCCAGCAGCGGCTGCAGGCGAAGGTCGAGGCCTTCCGGACCCGCAAGGAGACGATCAAGGCGACCTACACCGCCGCCGAGGCCCAGACCAAGATCAACGAGGCGATGTCCGGCATCGGCGAGGAGATGGGTGACGTCGGGCTGGCGATACAGCGTGCGGAGGACAAGACGGCCCAGATGCAGGCCCGCGCCGGCGCCATCGACGAGCTGATCGCCTCCGGTGCGCTCGACGACGTCAGCGCCCACGGGAGCGGCGACGACATCGCCCGCGAGCTCGACGCCCTCAGCTCCGGCTCCGACGTCGAGGCCGAGCTGGCCCGGCTCAAGGCCGGGTCGCAGCCGCAGGCGATCGAGGCCTCGGAGGGTGACATCCTCCGCGCCGAGCCGGAGAAGGTCGCCGAGTCGGACGACGAGACCAAGGCCTGACGGTGATCATCCGGATCCTCGGCGAGGGTCAGTTCGACGTCCCGGACGACGCGCTCGACCGGCTCAACGGTCTCGACGACGCCGTCGAGTCGAGCGTCGACGCGGGCGACGAGGGCGCGTTCGCCGGTGCGCTGGCGGCCCTGCTCGACGGGGTCCGCGACAGCGCGGTGCCCCACGAGCCCGGCACGCTCGACACCTCCGACCTGATCCTGCCCCACGCGGGGGCCACGCTCGAGGAGGTCCGCGACCTCCTCAGCGGCGACGGCCTGATCCCCGGCTGAGATGGCATCCTCGCGCTTCGTCCCCGACACCGGCCTCACCGTCCGGATGACCACGGTGCTGTTCCTGCTCGGTGGGCTCTTCGTGGCGCTCGTGGTCGCGATGATGTATCTCTTCAGCGACTTCTGGCTGCTCATCGGTCTCGCCGGCATCGGGGTGGCCTTCTACCAGTGGTGGTCCTCCGACACCGTCGCGATGCGCGCGATGCGGGCCCGCGAGGTGACCCCTCAGGAGGCGCCCGAGCTCCACGGCATGATCGACCGGCTCTGCGCGCTGGCCGACATGCCGAAGCCCCGTGTCGGCGTCGCCGACCTGGCGATCCCCAACGCCTTCGCCACCGGTCGCTCGCCGGACCGGGCGGTCGTCTGCGTCACCACCGGGATCCTCGGCAAGCTCACACCCGAGGAGCTCGAGGCGGTCCTGGCCCACGAGCTGTCCCACGTCGCCCACCGCGACGTGCTGGTCATGACCCTCGCCTCGTCGGCCGGCATCGTGGCCGGGATGCTGACCCGCGGCGCCCAGTTCGGAGCCCTCAGCCGGGGTCGCAGCAACAACAACGCGGGAGTGGCCTTCCTGGTCGCGCTCGTCGTCAGCCTCGTCGTCTACGCGATCAGCTTCTTCCTGACCCGGCTCCTGTCGCGCTATCGCGAGCTGTCGGCCGACCGGGCCGGTGCCTACCTCACGATGAAGCCGGCGGCCCTGGCCAGCGCGCTGCAGAAGATCACGGGCGAGATGTCGGCGATCCCCCAGAAGGACCTGCGCGCGAGCAAGGCGATGAACGCGTTCTTCATCGCGCCGGCCGTGAAGGGCGTCGACCTCAAGACCCTCACCTCGACCCACCCGTCGCTCGAGCAGCGGCTCGAGCAGCTGGCGCGGATCCAGGCCGAGCTGGGACGCCCGGAGGCCTGATGGGCCTCTGGAAGGCGATCACCGGCCGCAGTGAGCCGGTGCGCGCGGACCTCGACGCGCTCTTCGAGGTGCCGTCGGCGGCGATCATCCTCGAGACCGAGATGGGGCTGAGCCCGGTCGGCGAGGCGTCGGTCTGCTACCGCGCGGCCGGCGGTGCGGCCTTCCACCACACCCAGCGCGAGGCGATCGAGCTGCTCGAGGCCGATCCGGACGCGCCCGCCGTCCGCACCACCACCGACGACTTCGGCTTCACCTGGCTCACCGTCACGGCGGGGGAGACCGACCCCGTCGACGTGGCGGGGCTCTGCACCGACCTCCACGCCGTCAACACCGCCCTCGAGGGGGCCGGCTTCGGCCCGGCACTGCTGTGCACGCTGGTGCCGTTCGCCGACCCGGGCGGCCGCACCGTCGGGCTGGTCTACCTCTACAAGCAGGGCACGTTCTACGCCTTCGCCCCGACCGGTCCCCAGCAGCGCGACAACCTCACCGAGATCGCCCTGCGGGACGCGCTGTCCGCCGAGCTCCCGATGGAGAAGGACCTGAGCCGCTGGCTCGCGGTGTGGGAGGCTCCGGGGCTGTGAGCGAGACCGGGTCCGACGCCGACGAGCGGCGTATGGCGGCGCTCGAGCGTTACGGGGTGCTCGACCAGGCCGCGGCGCCGGGTCTGCAGGCCCTCGTCGACCTCGCCAGCCGGGTGGCGGGCGTGCCGAAGGCGACCATCAACCTCCACACCGACACCGAGCAGGTGCAAGTCGCCACGGTGGGCTTCGAGGCCGGGACGGTGCCGCGCGAGGCCTCGATGTGCGTGGTGGTGGTGGACCGGGAACAGCCGATCCTGCTGCCGGACGCCTCTGTCGACCCCCGCTACGCCGACAACCCCCACGTGACGGGCGAGCTGGCCAACATCCGTTTCTACGCTGCCCACCCCCTCCGCACTCCCGACGACGTGGTGATCGGGACGCTGTGCGTCTACGACGAGGAGATCCGCCCGGTCGACCCCGGCATGGAGGCGGAGCTGAAGGTCCTGGCCGACCGGATCGTCGACGTCCTCGAGCTCGACCTGACCTCGCGACGCCTGGCGGCCGCCAACGAGCAGCTGACCGTCGCGAACGAGGCGCTGGGTGCGTTCGCCGGCCAGGTCAGCCACGACCTCAAGAACCCCTTGGCCGCCGTCATCATGTCCCTGGGCCTGGTCCTCGAGGAGATCGGCGACCACCCGTCGCGCGACCTGGTGGAGCGTGCGGGCCGCAGCGCCCAGCGGATGTCGACCATGATCGGCGACCTGCTCGACTTCGCGGGCGGCCGCGTGAGCGACGTACGCCAGCCCGTCGACCTCGCCGGAGTGGTCGCGGAGGTCGTGGAGGACCTCGGCAGCGCGCTCGACGGTGCCGAGGTGGTGGTCGGCGACCTGCCCGTCGTCGACGCCGACCCCGCCCCGATCCGGGTGGTGGTGCAGAACCTGCTGGCCAACGCCGCCAAGTTCGCCCGGTCCGACGTCCCCACGAGGGTCGAGGTCGCGGGCTACCGCACCGACCGGTTCTGGCGCCTCGAGGTCGCCGACAACGGTCGTGGCATCCCCGTCGCCGACCGCAAGCGGGTCCTCGAGCCACTGGTCCGGCTCGACCGGAGGGTCCAGGGCTCGGGCATCGGCCTGGCCACCTGCGTGCGCATCGTCGCCGGCCACGGCGGCGCGCTCGGACTCGGTGACGGGCTCGCCGTCGGCGACGGCGAGCACGGCACCATGGTCTGGCTCGAGGTGCCGGTCGGCTGACGCCTGCTCAGTCCTTGTGAGACTTCCCCGGGAGGTCGAGCATCCGCTGGAGCGCGATCCGGGCCCACCGCTCGGTCTCGGGGTCGACCTCGATCCGGTTGACGACCTGGCCGGCGACGAGCGACTCCAGGGCCCACACGAGGTGGGGGAGGTCGATCCGGTTCATCGTCGAGCAGTAGCAGACGTTGCGGTCGAGGAACGAGATCGTCTTGTCGGGGTGGGCGGCCGCGAGCCGCTTGACCAGGTTGAGCTCGGTGCCGATCGCCCAGTGGGAGCCGGGCTCCGCCGCCTCGATCGTCTTGATGATGAACTCGGTCGACCCGATCAGGTCGGCCCTGAGCACCACGTCGTGGGTGCACTCGGGGTGGACGAGGATCTGGACGTCGGGGTCCTTCGCGCGCAGCTCGTCGACCACGTCGGCGGAGAACCGTCCGTGCACGGAGCAGTGGCCGCGCCACAGGATCATCCGGGCGTCGCGCAGCTGCTGCTCGGTGAGCCCGCCGCCGGGGAGCAGCGGGTTCCAGACCACGCAGTCGTCGAGGGAGAAACCCATCTCGAGCACGGCGGTGTTGCGGCCGAGGTGCTGGTCGGGCAGGAAGAGCACCTTCGCGTCGGGCTTCTGGGCGAAGGCCCAGTCGAGGGCGGTCTCGGCGTTGCTCGAGGTGCAGACGACGCCGTCGTGCCGGCCGACGAAGCCCTTGATGTCGGCGCTGGAGTTCATGTAGGTCACGGGGACGACGCTGTCCGCGACGCCGGCTGCGGTGAGGGCGTCCCAGGCGTCCTCGACCTGGGCGAGTCGCGCCATGTCGGCCATCGAGCAGCCGGCGGCGAGGTCGGGCAGCACGACCTGCTGGTGGTCGGCGGTGAGGATGTCGGCCGACTCGGCCATGAAGTGGACGCCGCAGAAGACGATGAACTCCGCCTCGGGGCGCGCTGCCGCGTCGCGCGCCAGCTTGAAGGAGTCGCCGGTGACGTCGGCGAACTGGATGACCTCGTCGCGCTGGTAGTGATGGCCGAGCACGAACACCCGCTCGCCCAACGCCTCCTTGGCGGCCCTCGCGCGTGCCACCAGGGCGGGGTCCGAGGCCTCGGGAAGATCGCCGGGGCACTCCACCCCGCGCTCGGTGTCGAGGTCGCGGCCACGACCGAGGGGGAGCAGGGGCAGGTCCACGGTGCTCATGACCAGATCCTAGAGCGGTGGGGTCTGGGGCCCTGGGGCGGTACTCCGGTGGATTTGTGTCGCGAAACGAGCGCTGGAGGACACAAATCGACCGGAGTACCCGCGTCAGCGGCCCGAGCAGCTCACAGCAGCGTGGGGTGCGGGAGGTAGGGCGCGGGGTCCTTCATCCGGCGCAGGGCGAGGAAGCCGCGCGACCAGACGTCGAGGCGTGCCGCCATCGCGAGGTCGATCGCCCAGTCGTTGGCGGCCGAGACGTGGGGCACCTCGACGGGGACGGCGGGATCGGCGGCGGCGAGCGCCTCCCACGTCAGCGACGCCGCGGCCTTGCGCGTCGTGGCGGCCAGGAGGATCGGGGCGCCGAGGTCGTTGACGTAGGCGTAGCCGGAGCCGGCGGGCCGGTCGGTGACGACCAGCCGGAGCTCCCGACCGAGCACGTCGTGGTCGGGGCCGTGGGCCGCTCCACGCGTACGCCGGTCGAGCGAGTCGAGCAGGTCGCGGTCGCCGGGCGTACCCTCCCGCACGTGGCGGACCACGGGCAGCACGTCGCGGGCCACGGTGCCGTGCAGCAGCATCTGCGGCTGCAGCCGGAAGCCGGCCAGCACGTAGCGGCGCAGCGCCTGCGGGTCCGCCGAGGCGTTGAGCATGCCGCGCAGGCAGCCGCGGCCGTGGTGGAGCGCGGCCTCGAGCAGCGCCCGGCCCAGCCCCTGGCCCTGCAACCCCGGCCGCACGGCGTACGACGCCAGGATCCACATCAGCTCACGCACGAGCGACGTCGCGAACCCGACCACCTCTCCGTCGACCTCCGCCACCCAGCAGCCGCCGGGGTCGGTGGCGAGCAGGTGGCGGGTCCGGACGTGCCACGCCGTCGAGCGGTGGGGTGGCCTGGCCGTCGGGTCGGGCCAGGCGCGCTGGAAGGTCCGCTGGTCCAGCGCCAGGAACGCCTGTGAGCTGAGCTGCTCGCAGGCCTCCACGTCGTCGTCACGCATCGGCCGGATCCGGGGACTCATCGCTCGGCAATGTACGGGGTCGGACAGGATGGGGGCATGCGAGTACTCGTGGCGCCCGACAAGTTCGCCGGCACCCTGACCGCGGTCGAGGCGGCCGAGGCGATCGCCGAGGGCTGGCACCGCCACGCCCCGGACGACGAGGTCGACCTGCTGCCGATGTCCGACGGCGGGCCGGGCTTCGTCGACGTCCTCGCGACCGCGCTGGGGGGCAGCCGCGAGCCCGTCGTGGTGCGCGGCCCCTTCGGCGACCCGGTGCCGGCGGAGGTCCTGCTCGTCGACGACACGGCCTACGTCGAGTCGGCCCAGGCGTGCGGTCTCCACCTCACCGGTGCCGAGCGGGCCGAGGAGGCCACGACGTACGGCGTCGGCGAGCTCGTCGTGGCCGCCCGCGAGGCCGGTGCGCGGACCGTCGTGGTCGGGCTCGGCGGCAGCGGCACGAACGACGGGGGAGCGGGCCTGCTGGCGGCTCTCGGCGCGACCGCCGACCGGCCCCTCGACCGCGGCTGCGCCGGGCTCGAGGGGATCTCGACCATCGAGCTGCCCGACCCCGGGGTCGCGCTCGTCGCCGCCAGCGACGTCGACAACCCGCTGACGGGTCTCTTCGGCGCGACCAAGACCTTCGGACCCCAGAAGGGCATCCCCGAGGAGCGGCTGCCGGCGGTGGACGGCCTGCTGGAGGGCTTCGCCGCGGCGGCGGGTCAGCGCACGGCACTGGAGAAGGGGGCCGGCGCCGCCGGCGGGCTCGGCTACGCGCTGCTGCTGCTGGGCGGCGAGCGGCGGGCGGGGCTCGACCTGGTCGCAGCCGCCACGGGGCTGCTGGAGCGGTGCCGCGCGGCCGACCTCGTCGTGACCGGGGAGGGGGCGTTCGACTTCTCCAGCCGGGCCGGCAAGGTCCCCTACGGCGTGGCGACGGTCGCGGCCGAGGCGATCCGGCCGTGCGTCGCGCTCGCGGGCGCGGTGCTCGTCGGTTCCCGGGAGATGCGCGCCCTGGGTGTCGAGTCCGCCCACTCCCTCGTCGACCTCGTGGGGGAGGAGCGTGCCTTCGCCGAGCCGGCTGCCTCGCTGGCCGAGCTCGCGGAGCGCGTGGCCAGGACCTGGTCGAGGTGAACGACGCGCGGCGGGCGCTGCTCGCCCTCGCCGCGGGCGGCGCGGTCGCCGTCCTCGGGTACGGCGCCTGGCGGCTCGCCTCGGCGCGTTACCTGGAGGACTACTGCCTGACGCGCGCCCCGCTGCCGCTGGGCGACCTCGAGATGTCGGTGGTGCGCGGCCCGTCCTTCGACGCGCCGTGGCGGCTGCGCTGCGACTGGCAGGCGGTCCCGGACGTCGTGGTCACCGACCCGGTCCCGGCCCTGGGGCTCGTGGCGGTCGGGGTGGTCGCGCTGGTCGTCGCGCTGGCAGTGCTGCGCAGCAGGCGAGTGGCCGCCTGACGGTCGGGATGGGGCTGGAATAACCCGCGGTGTGCGACCATTGAGCACGTAGGACCCCGAACCACTCCAGCGAGCCAGGGAGCGACAGACATGACCGAGCAGGTCGAGACCGAGCGCCGTACCGACCAGATCAACCTGAGCGCGGTCGCGGCGTCGAAGGTGAAGAGCCTCCTCGAGCAGGAGGGTCGCGACGACCTCCAGCTGCGTATCTCCGTGCAGCCCGGCGGCTGCTCCGGCCTGCGCTACCAGCTGTTCTTCGACGAGCGCACCCTCGACGGTGACGTCACCACCGACTTCGACGGCGTGACCGTCGTCGTCGACCGGATGAGCGTCCCCTACCTCAACGGCGCGATGATCGACTTCGTCGACAGCATCGAGAAGCAGGGCTTCACCATCGACAACCCGAACGCCACCGGCTCCTGCGCCTGCGGCGACTCGTTCCACTGATCTGACCGCAAGAGCCCCCTCCGGCCGTGCCGGAGGGGGCTCTTCGCGTCTGCTGGTCAGTCCGTGTAGAGCGCCCGCGCGAGTCGTGCGGCGGCCTCGCTGACGCGGATCTCCCGCTTCGGCACCTCGCGGTAGTCCTCGAAGCGGATGCTCGGGGCCGGGGCGACGGCCTTCTCGGCGGCCCGCTCCAGTCGCAGGTGGCGTCCGGCCTCGAGGCAGTCGGCGCGCATCTGGGCCGGGGTGGCGAAGTCGTCGGAGGCGTGGCTCATGTCGACGACGCTAGGGGCTACCGCGGGGTATCCCCACAGGTACCGATCGGTAGTCTTCCGTGTCGTGTCCCTGCTGATCGCCGGTTCCATCGCCACCGACCACCTGATGAGCTTCCAGGGGAAGTTCTCCGACTCCCTCGTCGTCGACCAGCTCGACAAGCTGTCGGTGTCGTTCCTCGTCGACGACCTCGACGTGCGCCGCGGCGGCTGCGCGGCCAACATCAGCTTCGGCCTCGGCAACCTCGGCCTCGAGCCGGTGCTGGTCGGTGCGGTCGGCGAGGACTTCGGCGACTACCGCGCCTGGCTGGAGCGCCACCGCGTCGACTGCGGTTCGGTCCACGTCTCCGAGACGCGGCACACCGCCCGGTTCGTCTGCACGACCGACTCCGCCGACGCCCAGATCGCCAGCTTCTACCCGGGCGCGATGAGCGAGGCCCGCGAGATCGAGCTCAAGCCCATCGTCGACCGGGTGGGGGAGCCCGACTACGTCCTCGTCGGCCCGGACGACCCGGAGGCGATGATCCGCCACACCGACGAGTGCCGCCAGCGCGGCTACCCGTTCGTCGCCGACCCGAGCCAGCAGCTCGCCTTCGGCGACGGCGACATGATCCGGCCGCTGGTCGACGGCGCCCACATCCTCGTCTCCAACGAGTACGAGTCGTCGCTCATCACCCAGAAGACCGGCTGGACCCACGACGAGGTGCTCGAGCGGGTCGGGACGTGGGTGATCACGCTCGGCCCCCGGGGCGTGCGGATCGAGCGACAGGGCGAGGAGCCGTTCGAGGTCGCGGCCGTGCCCGAGGTCGACAAGAAGGAGCCCACCGGCGTCGGCGACGCCTTCCGGGCCGGCCTGCTCGCTGGCCTGAGCTGGGGGCTCTCCGCCGAGCGCGCGGCCCAGCTGGGCTGCCTGCTGGCGGTCTACGTCGTCGAGCAGGTCGGCACCCAGGAGTACACGCTCACCCGGTCCCACTTCCTCGCCCGCTGCGAGGCGGCGTACGGCGGGGACGCGGCCGCCGAGATCGGCGAGCACCTCCGCACCCTGCGCTGACCGAGTCGCGGGTTCGTGACGGCCGAGTCGCGGACTTGTGACCGCCGAGTCGCGGGTTGGTGACGGTCTACGCCCGTCGGCGTACGACGAACACCGGGGTGCCGTCGTCGGCGACCTCCTCGCCGACGTAGTCCTGCTCCCGCATCCGGCACCACGCCGGGACGTCGACCCGGGCGGCGACGTCGGTGGCCGCCACGGCGACGGTGCCGCCGACCGGGACGTCCTCGATGCGCCGGGCCAGCTCGATCACCGGCATCGGACAGCGCATGCCGCGGCAGTCGAGCTCGAGGTCGGCCACTATAGACCCACCTCGGCGCGCAGGTCCGTGACGACGCCGGGCAGGACGGCGAGGAACCGGTCGACCTCCGCCTCGGTCGTGGTGCGCCCCAGCGAGAGCCGGACGTTGCCGTGGGTGAGCACCCGCATCGCGCTGAGGACGGCGCTCGGCTCGAGGGTCGAGGCGGCGCACGCCGACCCGCTCGCGACACCGAAGCCGTGGCGGTCGAGGGCGTGGACCAGCGCTTCGCCGTCGACGTAGAGGAACGAGAAGGTCACCAGGTGGGGGAGCCGGCGGTCGGGGTCGCCGACGACCTCGGCGTCCGGGATCCGCGCCACCGAGGCCCGGATCCGGTCGACCAGGGCGTGCTGCCGTGCGTTGACCTCGTTGCGCTCGGCGACCACCGCCTGCAGCGCCGCGGCTGCGGCGAGCGCCCCCGGCACGTTCTCGAAGCCGGCCACCCGCTCGTCGACCCGGTCGTCGCCGGGGAACGGGTTGCGCCACCGGGCTCCCTTGCGCACCAGCATCACCCCGACGCCGGCGGGTCCGCCCCACTTGTGCGCCGACCCGGCCGCGACCGCCCAGCCGCCGGGGAGGGGGAGGCGACCCATGGAGGCGCAGGCGTCGGTGAACAGCGGGATGTCGTTCGGCAGGTGGAGCTCGCCGACGTCCTGCAGCGTCCCGACCTCGTGGTTGGCGGTCTGGAGGGCGGCCACGGCCACACCCGGCGCGATGCCCTCCTGGACCAGGTCGCCGTCGTGGACCCGGCCCCACTCGTCGCACTGGACCTCGACCGGGTCGCCGGCCCAGGCCGCGGCGTGGCGGACGGCGGAGTGCTCCACGGCCGAGTGGACCACCCGCCGACCCCGCGAGGAGCCCTGCACGAGCCCCAGCAGGCCCCGGTGGACGGCCTCGGTGCCGGAGCCGGTGAACGACACCTCGTCGGGTCGTACGCCGAGCGCCTCGGCGGTGGCCGCGCGGGCGTTGTTCAGCATCAGCCGGGCGTGGCGTCCGGGCCGGTGGAGGCGCCGCGGATCGGCGTACCCCTGCTCGTACGCCGCGCGCAGGACCTCCTGTGCCGCCGGGTGGAGCGGCTCCCCGGACGCCGTGTCGAGCTCGGTGCGGGGCGCGGTCACGGGGGCCAACCTACGCCGGTGCCCCGTGCGCTCCGCGGGGTGACGTTGGGATAGTCTGAGCGAGTCCTGTCCGCACGTGAACGAAAGGCTCGTTCGTGGGTCAGCAACTCCACCGGGCTCCGATGCGACGGCTGCGTCGCGCCGCCCTGGTCGCCACGATGGGTGCACTCGTCCTCCTCGCCGGATGCTCGGCGCAGACGCAGGACGAGTGGAAGAACTTGGCGATGCCCGATCCGGCCACTGAGCAGGCCGTCCACACCTTCGAGCTGTGGCGCTGGTCGTGGGTCGCCGCGATGATCACCGGTGTCATCGTCTGGGGCCTCATCGGCTGGGTCGTGGTGCGCTACCGCCGCAAGCACGACGACGAGATCCCGGTGCAGACGCGCTACAACCTGCCGCTGGAGATCTTCTACACGATCGCGCCGATCGTCATGGTGGTCGTGTTCTTCTACCACACGGTCAACGTGCAGAACATCGTCCTCGACGACACCGACCAGGACCAGACGATCGAGGTCGTGGGCCAGCAGTGGAGCTGGACCTTCAACTACCGCCTCGACGGCTCCACCGACGGCCCCGTCGTGTGGACCTCGGGCACCGGCTCCCAGATCCCGACGCTGGTGCTGCCGGTCGACCAGACGATCCAGTTCAACCTGACCTCGCCCGACGTGATCCACAACTTCGGCATCCCCGCGTTCCTCATGAAGATGGACGTGATCCCGGGCCGGACCAACCACTACGAGGTCACCCCGACCACGACCGGCGACTTCGTCGGCAAGTGCTACGAGCTCTGCGGGACCTACCACTCGCGGATGCTCTTCAACGTGAAGGTCGTCGAGCAGGCGGAGTACGAGCAGTACCTCTCCGACCTCGAGGACCAGGGCAACTACTCCGAGGAGCCCCTGCTCGGCGGCAACTTCGTCAACGAGCAGGCCGGCCTCGACGACCACAGCGAGGAGGAGGCGGAATGACCGCCACCGCAGCCCAGCCGACCGCCACGGCGACGAAGAGGCCGCTGGGCCAGCAGGTCGTCCGGATCCTGACGACGACCGACCACAAGCTGATCGGCAAGCTCTACCTCGGGACGTCGTTCGCCTGGTTCCTCGTCGGTGGCGTCATGGCGCTGCTGATCCGCGCCGAGCTGGCCAACCCCGGCATGCAGGTCGTCAACGACGAGCTCTACAACCAGCTCTTCACGATGCACGGCACGATCATGCTGCTGCTGTTCGCGACGCCGCTGTTCTTCGGCTTCTCCAACGTGATCATGCCGCTCCAGATCGGCTCGCCCGACGTCGCGTTCCCGCGGCTCAACATGTTCAGCTACTGGCTGTTCCTCTTCGGCGGCCTGATCACCGCCTCCGGCTTCCTGACCCGTGACGGCGCGGCCTCCTTCGGCTGGTTCGCCTACACGCCGCTCTCCGACGCGGTGCGCTCGCCCGGTGTCGGCGGCGACCTGTGGATCATGGGCCTGTGGATGGCCGGTCTGGGCTCGATCCTCGGTGCGGTCAACTTCATCACCACGATCATCTGCATGCGCGCTCCCGGCATGACCATGTTCCGGATGCCGATCTTCGTGTGGAACACGCTGATCACCTCGCTGCTCGTGCTGATCGCGTTCCCGATCCTGGCCGGCGCGCTGCTCTCGCTCGAGGCGGACCGGCTCCTCGGGGCCCACGTCTTCGACCCGGCCCACGGCGGCCCGATCCTGTGGCAGCACCTCTTCTGGTTCTTCGGCCACCCCGAGGTCTACATCATCGCGCTGCCGTTCTTCGGCATCATCACCGAGATCCTGCCGGTCTTCAGCCGCAAGCCGATCTTCGGCTACGTCGGCCTGGTCGGCGCGACGCTCGGCATCGCGATCCTCTCGGTTGCCGTGTGGGCCCACCACATGTTCGTGACGGGTGCCGTCGACCTGCCGTTCTTCTCCGGCATGACGTTCCTCATCGCGGTCCCGACAGGCGTGAAGTTCTTCAACTGGATCGGGACGATGTGGGGGGGAAGTCTGTCCTTCGACACACCCATGCTGTGGACCGTCGGCTTCCTGACCACCTTCCTGTTCGGCGGCCTGACCGGCATCATCCTGGCCAGCCCGCCGCTGGACTTCCACGTCTCCGACTCCTACTTCGTGGTGGCGCACTTCCACTACGTGGTGTTCGGGACGGTCGTGTTCGCGATGTTCGCCGGCTTCTACTACTGGTGGCCGAAGATGACCGGCCGGATGCTCGACGAGCGCCTCGGCAAGGTCCACTTCTGGCTGCTGTTCGTGGGCTTCCACACCACCTTCCTGGTGCAGCACTGGCTCGGCGTCGAGGGCATGCCCCGCCGCTACGCCGACTACCTGCCCGAGGACGGCTTCACCACGCTCAACCAGGTCTCCACCGTGGGTGCGTTCCTGCTGAGCTTCTCGATGCTGCCGTTCTTCTACAACCTGTGGGTCTCGCGCAACGCGCCGATGGTCGAGACCGACGACCCGTGGGGCTGGGGCCGCTCGCTCGAGTGGGCGACCAGCTGCCCGCCCCCGCGCCACAACTTCGTGACCATCCCGCGGATCCGCTCCGAGTCGCCCGCGTTCGACCTCCACCACCCTGAGGTCGCGGCGATGGAGCTCGACGACAACGACGCGATGCGCGAGGGGCGCGTCGCCGACGCGCCGGACGTGAACGGTCGCGAGGACGCGATCGCTGACGGCTTCGACGGAAAGGGCGAGACCCGATGAAGGCAGAGGCCTGGATCTTCGGCATCACCGCCGCCTTCCTGGTGGTGGTCACGCCTGCCTACTGGTTCATCACCGGCGACTGGACCGGCACCTCGGCGCTCACCATGACCACGCTGCTGGCGGGCATGATGACCCTCTACCTCGGCTTCCACGCCGCGAAGATGGACCCGCGCCCGGAGGACCGCCAGGACGCGGAGATCGCGGACGGCGCTGGCGAGCTCGGCTTCTTCCCGCCCTACTCGTGGTGGCCGCTGTGGTGCGCGCTGACGCTGGGCGTGATCGTCTACGCGACGGCCCTGGGTGCCTGGTGGATGTTCATCATCGGCGCGGCGCTGGGCGCCATCGCCCTCTCCGGGTGGATCTTCGAGTACTACCGGGGCGAGCACGCCCACTGAGGCACCGCCCGACCCGCTTCTCGGGGCTGTGGGATCCGACGGATCTCACAGCCCCGTGGTTTTGGATCGGGTGAGGGGTGCCCGGTTACGCTGATGGGGACGCCCACCGCACCACCGCACGTCCCTCTGGAGGGATCCCGCCCATGTCCCGGAAGCCGCTGACCGGCCTCGCCGCGCTCCTGCTCGCCTGCTCTGCGCTGAGCGCCTGCACGAGCGCGTCCACCGACTCGACCGACTCCGCCGACCCGCAGGCGGCCGGCTCCGACGGCGTCGAGGCGGCCGCGGAGAAGCCCGAGCCGCTGAAGATCTCCACCAACCTGCGTGGCGACGGCATCGCCGTCGACCGGGTCCTCGAGGTCTCCGCGACGGGCGGCACGCTGCGCGACGTACGCGTGACCTCGGCCGGAGCCCAGCTGCCCGGCAAGCTCACCCAGGACGACACCACGTGGCGGGCCAGCGGGCGCCTCGAGCCCGGTCAGGCCTACTCCGTGAAGTCCGTGGGTGAGCGGAGCGACGGCAAGAAGGTCGTGCGCACCTCGTCCTTCAACACCCAGGACCTCACGCTCGACGAGCAGACCTATGCCTCCGTGGCGCCCCTCCAGGGCGAGACGGTCGGCGTCGGCATGCCGGTGATCGTCACCTTCGACGTCCCCGTGACCGACAAGGCGTCCTTCGAGAAGCACATGCACGTCGACAGCACCCCGGCCCAGGCCGGCGCGTGGCACTGGCTGAGCGACACCGAGGCCCACTGGCGTCCCAAGTCCTACTGGAAGTCCGGCACCGACGTCTCGGTCGACATCGACGTCAACAGCGTCGACGCCGGGGCGGGCATCTACGGCCAGGAGAACCGCGAGGTGGACTTCACCGTCGGTGACGCCAACATCTACCGGGTCAACATGGACACCCACCAGATGAAGGTGTTCTCCAACGGCAGCCTGCTGCGGACCCTCCCGATCACCACGGGGGAGGAGCCGAAGTTCACGACCCGTTCGGGTGTGAAGGTCATCATCGAGAAGTTCCGCAAGAAGCGGATGGACTCCGAGACCGTCGGCATCGCCAACGACAGCGAGGACGGCTACAACATCGCCGGCGTCGAGTACGCCATGCGGGTGACCTACTCCGGCGAGTTCATCCACGCCGCCCCGTGGTCGGTCGGCTCCCAGGGCAGCGCCAACGTCTCCCACGGCTGCACCGGCATGTCCACGGCCGACGCCGGGTGGCTCTACAACATGTCCAAGCGCGGCGACGTCGTGGAATACACCGGCACCGACCGTCCGATGACCCTCGACAACGGCTACGGCGACTGGAACGCCGACTTCGCCAGCTGGAAGCAGGGCTCGGCGCTCTCCTGAGGTCGAGTCGTGGGTGTGTGACACGCGAGTCGCGCATGTGTGACAGCCGAGTCGTGCGCCTGTGAGGCGCTGACGCCCCGTTCTCCACAGGTGCTCGGGGGGCTGGTGTAGGACGGGCCGCGACCGGGCATCTCCCGGTCATGAGGAGACCGCCACTTCCGTCCGCTGTTCCCTTCACGACCCGGGAGGCCGAGACACTCGGCCACTCCCGCAAGGCGCTGTCGAGGCTTGTCGACCAGGGCGAGCTCCGCCGTCTGTTCACCGGCGTGTACGTCGCCGCCGACGTCGTGCTGGACACCGACCTCAGGGCACGGTCGCTCGCGTTGGTCCTGGCTCCTGACATGGTCCTCTGCGATCGCACGGCCGCCTGGATCTGGGGCGTCGACTGCTTCGCCCACGCCGAGCTCGACGGTCCGATGCCGATCGAGTGCGTGAGCCCGCGGTTCCGTCGAGCCACCGACCGCGTCGGCTGCGACGGTGGCAGCCGGGACCTCCTCCCGGAGGACTGGTGCACGGTCGGCGGCGTACGCGTGACGACGCCGCTGCGCACGGCGCTCGACCTCACCTGCAACCTCCCGCGACGCAGTGCGCTGGGGGCGGCGGACGCCCTCGCGCGGGCCCACGGCTTCACGAGCCGGGATCTGCAGCGCCTGCTGCCGCGCTACCGCGGGCGCAGGGGAGTGGTGCAGGCGAGGCAGCTGGTGCCGATGGTCGACCCGCGCGCCGAGTCCCAACCGGAGTCGTGGATGCGCGAGGTGCTCGCCAGCCACGAGATGGAGCTCCCCGAACCGCAGTACTGGGTCCACGTCGACGGAGTGCCGACCTACCGGCTCGACCTTGCGTGGGCCAGGGCGAAGGTGGCGCTGGAGTACGACGGCGAGGAGTTCCACAGCTCGCCCGAGGCCAGGGAGCGCGACCAGCGACGTCGCGCGTGGCTCCGCGATCACGGCTGGTACGTCGTCGTGCTGACGCGGGAGTCCCTCATGATCGAGGCGGTCGACGCATGGGTCCGTGAGCTGCGCGAGGAGCTCGCACGGCGTACCCGCTCACGCCGACGGTTCTGAAACGAGTCACGCCCCCGCGACTCGATGGTCACGGGGGCGCGATTCGCGTGTCACAAGGGCGCGACTCGCCCTCAGTGCTTGCCGCGGAGGGCTTCCTCGTCGACGGTGTGGTGACCGTCGAACTGGTGGCCGTCGGCGGGGTGGTCGAGGCCGGACTGTAGCTCGTGCTCGTGCTCGGCGTGGTGGTGCGCCTCCTCGAGCTCGGCCGCCGTCGGCTTCTGCACGTTGTGCTGGTACCACCGACGGTTCAGCGAGAGCCGCAGCCGCTCGACCCGGGACGTGCCCGGACCGCGGACGCCGTTCTCGTCGGTCGCGGGGGTCTCGCTGGCGATCTCGTCGCGGTCACGCGCCGTGAGGGAGTAGGCGCTGCCCTCGGAGATCGGCAGGTGCCGCTCGGAGTAGCCGCCCTCGGTGGAGCGCATGATGATGCCGGTCTCGTAGCCGTGCATCAGCCGGTCGTTGTCGGCCCGCTGCAGCGAGATGCACCAACGACGCGCGATGAAGAAGGCGATCACCGGTCCGATGAACACCGCCGCCCGCATGAAGTAGGTGATCTGGTTGATGCTGAAGCCGAACTGGATCGCGATGATGTCGTTGCCGGCAGCAGCCCACATCAGGCCGTAAAACGTCATCAGCGCGACGAACAGGGCGGTGCGGGTGGGGGCGTTGCGCGGCCGCTGGAGCAGGTGGTGCTCCCGCTTGTCGCCGGTGATCCAGGCCTCCAGGAACGGGAGCGCGATCAGGATCGTGAGCAGCACCCCGGGCAGGACGATGATCGGCAGCAGCACGTTCCACGACAGCGTCACGCCGAGGAAGTGCGACTCCCAGCCGGGCATGATCCGCAGCGCGCCGTCGGGCATGCCCATGTACCAGTCGGGCTGGGAACCGGCCGTCACCTTCGACGGGTCGTAGGGGCCGTACTTCCAGACCGGGTTGATCGAGAGCAGGCCACCCATCACGGCGGTGAGGCCGAAGACGATGAAGAAGAAGCCGCCGGCCTTGGCCATGTAGACGGGCATCAGCGGGTAGCCGACGACGTTCTGCTCGGTCCGGCCGGGACCGGGGTACTGGGTGTGCTTGTGGTAGACGAGCAGCAGCATGTGGGCGGCGATGAGCGCGAGGATCAGGCCCGGGATCAGCAGCACGTGGGCGACGTAGAAGCGCGAGATGATCGCGTCGCCGGGGAACTCGCCGCCGAAGAGGAAGAACGAGATGTAGGTGCCGACCACCGGCATCGACTTCACGAATCCGTCAGCGGCCCGGACGCCGGTGCCGGAGAGCAGGTCGTCGGGGAGCGAGTAGCCCGTGAAGCCCGCGAGGGCGCCGAGCACGAGCAGGAGGCACCCGATGACCCAGTTGAGCTCGCGCGGCTTGCGGAAGGCGCCGGTGAAGTAGACGCGCATCATGTGGACGAACATCGCCGCGATGAACAGCATCGCCGCCCAGTGGTGCATCTGCCGCATGAGCAGGCCGCCACGGACGTCGAAGGAGATGTCGAGCGACGAGGCGTAGGCCTCGGACATGTGGATGCCGCGGAACTGGTCGTAGGACCCCATGTAGGTGATCTCGGCCATGCTCGGCTTGAACCACAGGGTCAGGAACGTGCCCGTGAGCAGCACGACGACGAAGCTCCACAGCGCGATCTCGCCGAGCATGAACGACCAGTGGTCGGGGAAGACCTTCCGGATCTGCTTCCGCATCCCGGTGGCGAGCCCGAGGCGGTCGTCGGCCCAGGTCGCGGCAGCGCCGACCTTGCTGGGCTTGCTCGCGGTGGCGGCCTTGGTGGAGTTGCTCGTGGCGACCTTGCTGGTGTCGATGCTCATCATCCACGCTCCCAGAAGCTGGGTCCGACGGGTTCGTTGAAGTCCCGCTGCGCTACAAGGTACCCCTCGGAGTCAACCATGAGAGGAAGCTGCGGCAGCGGACGGGCAGCCGGACCGAAGACCACCCGCGCGGAGTCGGCGAGGTCGAAGGTCGACTGGTGGCAGGGGCAGAGCACGTGGTGGGTGGTCCGCTCGTAGAGCGAGATCGGGCAGCCCACGTGGGTGCAGATCTTGGAGTAGCAGAGGATGCCGTCGACGCCCCAGTCCTCCCGGCCCTTGCCGGGGGTGATCTCGTCGGGGCCCATCCGGACGAGGATGACCGCGCCCTTGGACTTGGCCACCTGGAGGTCCACGCCCTCCACCAGCGGCTCGCCCTCCTCGTCGGTCTCGAAGATCGCGGCCGGCTCGGCGTTGATCAGGTCGCCGATCTGCATGTCGGAGGGACGGATCGGCGTACCGACGACGTCGCGCACGACGCGCATGCCCTGCTCCCAGATGGTGTGGAACAGCGCGTCCTTCGGCAGCGGGCCGAGGTCGCGCAGCAGCACCAGCGGCACCGGCAGCGCGAGGACGCCGACGGCGCCGAGCAGCGAGTTGCGCACGAGCGGGCGCCGGGCGATGCCCGACTCCTCGAGACCGGTGGTCAGGTCGGCCACGGCCGCCTCGCGGTCCTCGTCGCTGGAGCGGGCCGGGTGGCGCATCTCCACGATCTCGTGGTCGGCCATGAGCTTGCGCGCCCACTGGATGATGCCGATGCCGATGAGGAGCAGCGCACCGCCCAGGGTCAGGCCGAGGGCCAGGGTGGAGGCGCCGAGGCCGCCGATGGTGGTGGTGACCTCACCGATCTCGAGGGTGAAGTAGGAGACCACGAAGAGCACGGTGCAGACGGCCGAGAGCCCGAACAGCGTCGCGATCTGGCGCTCGGCGCGCTTCTCGGCCTTCGGGTCGACGTCGGTCGGGCGCCACGTGTGGGCGGGCAGACCGGGGTCGGCGATCGGGTCGGCGGCCTCCAGCTCGCCCGACGTGGGCTGCTTCTCCGGGAGGTTGTCGCCCTCGTGGGTCGTCATGACTCCACCTTCTCCTTGCTCGTGCGGGTGGTGTGGGCCGCGATCCAGACGGCGAAGCCGACCAGCAGACCGATGCCGGCGATCCAGGCGTACATGCCCTCGGCGACCGGTCCGAGGCCGCCCATGCCGAAGCCGCCGTACGCCGGGTCGTCGCGCAGCGACTGGAGGTAGGCGATGACGTCGCGCTTCTCGTCGGGCGACAGATTGCCGTTGGAGAAGGTCGGCATCGACTGGGGACCGCTCAGCAGCGCCTCGTAGACGTAGCGCGGCTCGACGTCGAGGATGCGCGGGGCGTAGCCGCCGCGCGGCATGGCGCCGCCGGAGCCGGTGAAGTTGTGGCAGGCGGTGCAGTTGGTGAGGAAGATCTGGCCGCCGCGGGCGATCGCGGCCTCGCGCTCCTCGGCGCTCATGCCCTCGATGCTGTAGTCGGACTCGTCCGGGATCGCCGGGCCGGGGCCGAGGGAGGCGACGAACGCCGCCATCGCGGCGGTCTCCTCGTCGCTGAACGAGACCGGCTTGCGCGGCACCTGGGCGCCGGGCTGGGCCATCGGCATCCGGCCGGTGCCGACCTGGAAGTCGACCGCAGCGGCACCGACGCCGACCAGCGACGGGCCGAGCTGGTCGCCGTCGACCGTGCGCACGCCCTCGCCGTTCTGACCGTGGCAGAAGGAGCAGTTGACGAGGAACAGCTCGCGGCCCTGCTGCACCAGCTCCTCGTCGGAGGCGCTCGTGTCGGCCTGCGCGGGGGAGAAGGCGGTGTAGAGGCCACCGGTCAGCAGCAGGCCCAGGAGCAGCACCATCAGCCCGGCCACGGGGCCGCGGCGGTGGCGGGAGATCCGGCCGGCGGATCGGTTCAGGAAGCGCACATCGAGTCCTTGGTCGGCGAGTCGGCGGGGGTCACTGGACGAGGTAGATCGTGGCGAACAGCCCGATCCACACGACATCGACGAAGTGCCAGTAGTAGGACACGACGATGGCGCTGACGGCTTGCTCGTGGGTGAACTTGCGGGCGATGTAGGTCCGGCCCAGCACGAAGAGGAAGGCGATCAGGCCGCCGGTCACGTGGATGCCGTGGAACCCGGTGGTGAGGTAGAACATCGTGCCGTAGGCGCTGTCCTGGATGGTGACGCCCTCCTGGACCAGGGTGGCGTACTCCAGCGCCTGGCCGCCGATGAAGATCGCGCCCATGACGTAGGTGAGGATGAACCACTCGCGCAGGCCCCACTTGCCGACCTGGAGCAGCCCGCCGGCGCGACCCACCTGACCGCGCTCGGCGGCGAAGACACCGAGCTGGCAGGTCAGCGAGGACAGCACCAGGATCGTGGTGTTGACCGACGCGAACGGCACATCGAGGAAGGCCGTGTTCTGGGCCCAGAGGTCCTCCGACACCGCACGGATCGTGAAGTAGGCCGCGAACAGGGCCGCGAAGAACATCAGCTCGCTGGAGAGCCAGATGATCGTTCCGACCGAGACCATGCTCGGACGGTCGTGGTGTCCGTGGAGTCGGGAAGCCGGGATCGCTGCTGCAGTCGCCACGGGATCATTATGGCTGGTGAAGGACCGCAGGCCCATCCCGCCCCCCGCTTTCCGTGGGTCCTATCGTTCTGGGCGTGGCGAGCGCACTTCCCCCGAACGCGCCGGACCTCCCGAGGTTCACGCTCGAGCGTGCCCTGACCGACTGGTACGTCGCGCCGTTGCCGTTCGTGATCACCGTCTGGGTGGTGGGTCTCTACGTCCTCGGGGTGGTCGTGATGCGCCGGCGTGGCGACGCCTGGCCGTGGGGGCGGACCCTGGCCCTCGGGGTCGGGATGGCGGCGTTCGCCTTCGCCACGATGAGCGGACTGGCGGCGTACGACACGACGCTGCTGAGCGCGCACATGGTCCAGCACATGGTGCTGTCGATGGTGGTGCCGCTGGCGCTCGCGCTGTCGGCTCCGGTGACCCTGGCCTTGCGCACCCTGCCGCGTACGCCGAAGAGGTGGCTGCTCGCAGTCCTCCACTCGCGGGTCGCCAAGGCACTGTCGTTCCCGCCGCTGACCCTGGCGCTCTACATCGTCTCGCCGTGGGCGCTCTACTTCTCGCCGTGGTATCGCGCTTCGCTCGAGTCGGCGTACGTCCACGAGATGATGCACGTCCACCTCGTCGTGGTCGGCGCACTGTTCTTCTGGCCGCTGATGGGCATCGACCCCGTGCCGGGACGCGTGAGCCACGTGTTCCGGGTGTTGCTGGTGGTGCTGACGCTGCCCTTCCACGCCTTCCTGGGCGTCACGATCATGCAGCAGGAGTCGCTGATCGGCGGCGACTGGTATCCCTCGCTCCACGAGGGCCCGATGGGCGCGTGGCTGCCCGACCCGCTCGCCGACCAGCACCTCGCCGGCGGGATCCTGTGGGGGAGCGGTGACCTGATCGGGCTGATGTTCTTCGGGGTGCTGTTCGCCCAGTGGGTGAGGTCGTCGATGGCCGAGGCGAAGCGGGAGGACCGGCGGCTCGACCTGCTGGAGGCGAGGGCGCGCACGGCGGCGGAGAGCGACCGGTAGCATCGGGCGCGTGACCGACCAGAACGCCCGGCCGCTGAAGGTGCTCGTCTACTCGGACGACGTGAACACCCGCCAGCAGGTGATCCTCGCCCTCGGCCGCCGTCCCCACCCGGACCTGCCCGAGCTGCAGTACGTCGAGGTCGCCACCGAGCCGGTCGTCATCCAGAACATGGACGCCGGCGGCATCGCCCTCGCCATCCTCGACGGCGAGGCCGTGCCCGCGGGTGGCATGGGCATCGCCAAGCAGCTCAAGGACGAGATCTACGAGTGCCCGCCGGTGCTGGTCCTGACCGGTCGCCCGCAGGACGCCTGGCTGGCCGCCTGGTCGCGCGCCGAGGCCGCGGTGCCCCACCCGCTCGACCCGGTCCAGCTGGCCGAGACCGTCGTCTCGCTGCTGCGCTCGCGGGTCCCCGCCACGCAGTGAGCGCGCCCACCTGGGCCGACCTGCTCACCACGCTCGTAGGCGGTGGGGACCTCGACGCGGGTCAGACCTCCTGGGTGATGTCCCAGATCGTCACCGGCGAGGCGACGGCGGCCCAGATCGCCGGCTTCGCGGTCGCGCTCCGGGCGAAGGGGGAGACCCCCGTGGAGATCATCGGCCTCACCGACGCGCTCTTCGAGGTCGCGACCCCGATCTCGGTCCCGGGCCGGCTGCTCGACGTGGTCGGGACCGGCGGCGACCGGTCGATGTCGGTGAACATCTCGACCATGGCCGCGATCGTCGCCGCGGGCGCCGGCGCCCGGGTCGCCAAGCACGGCAACCGGTCGGCCTCGTCGCAGTCGGGTTCGGCGGACGTGCTCGAGTCGCTCGGCATCCGCCTCGACCTGCCGCCCGACCGGGTCGCGGCGCTGGTCGACGAGGTGGGCATCACCTTCTGCTTCGCGGCCGCCTTCCACCCCGGGCTGCGCCACACCGCCGTCCCGCGGCGGGAGCTGGCGATCGCGACCACGTTCAACCTGCTCGGCCCGCTGGCCAACCCCACCCGGCCCCAGGCCCAGGCGATCGGCTGCGCCGACGTCACCAAGGCCCCGGTGATGGCCGGCGTCTTCGCCGCCCGCGGGGTCGACGCGTGGGTCTTCCGCGGCGACGACGGCCTCGACGAGCTCACGACCACCACGACGTCGTCGCTGTGGCACGTGCACGGGGGAGAGGTCACCACGGCGACCATCGACCCCCGCGACCTCGACATCCCGACCGCGACCGCCCAGGACCTCCGTGGCGGCGACGCGGCCCACAACGCGGACGTGGTCCGCCGGCTGCTCGACGGTGAGCGGGGCCCGGTCCGTGACGCGGTGCTGCTCAACGCAGGTGCCGCACTGGCCGTCCACGACGACCCGGCCTCGGATCCCGCGACTGCTCTGGCGGCTGGCTACGCCAAGGCAGCCGAAGCCGTCGACTCCGGCGCTGCCCGGGCGACCCTGGACCGCTGGGTCGCCGCATCCTCCGGCTGAGCTCTTCTCAGAGGTGGAGCGAGCCTTGTTCCAGGTGGTCGAGCCGCGAGGAGGCCCAACGAGCCTCGTTCCAGGTGGTCGAGCCGCGAGGAGGCCCAACGAGCCTCGTTCCAGGTGGTCGAGCCGCGAGGAGGCCCAACGAGCCTCGTTACAGGTGGTCGAGCAGCGAGCGCAGCGAGCGACGTCGAGACCTCCGGGCTTTCAGAGGTCCAGAACGTACGACGAGCCCTCGCGACGGAACCCGACGTCGATCCGGTCGTAGTAGGCACCCACCATGTCCGGCGGGGTAACCACCCGTCGGAAGCCGCGGTCGCGCAGGTCCGGCGCGTCCTTCCAGACGAACTCGCCGGGGGAGAAGTCGCGGAAGCGGGGTGTCACGTAGTCCAGCTGGACCCGCGCAACGTCGCCCTCGCGCCGGATCACAACCACGCCGACCGTCTCGTCGCCCCGCAGGACGAGCCAGGCCAGGTCGTCGTCCGACGTGGCGTCGTACGACGGGTAGTAGCGGGAGATGTCGGCACCGTGGACCCCGAGGAAGTGGTGGAGATAGGCGTCGTCGCTGGCGACCCGCAGGACGGTGAACGCGGCCTCGTCGTGCCGGTCACGCGTCAGCCGCACGATGAACCAGATGTTGATCGCACTGAGCACGATGTTCATCGCCACCATCGGCCAGATCCCGAGCAGCCCGTTGAAGCCGGTGAGGATCAGGCACGCGGCCAGGTTGAGCACCCGGAAGCGCAGCACCCGTGCCTGGAGGAGCGAGAAGACCAGGAGCGCGCTCCCCGCCCACCCGACGACGTCGAGCCAGTAGTCAGAGAGCCAGTCCACGGCGGAGAAGGCTAGCGAGCCTTCTCCGCCGAGGAGGAATCGTCTACTTGGCGGTGACCGTCCAGGAGTAGGTCACCAGCGCGTTGCCGGAGTCATCGCTGATCTTCGGAGTCAGCTTGATGGTGTATGACTTGCCCTTCTTGAGGCTCGCCACGGGGTTGAGGACGGCCTTGGTGCGGCTGTCGGACGGCTTCACGACCGCTGACAGCTTGCGCTTCGATCCGGTCGGCGTGATCTTGTACGTCGCCTTGGTGACTCCGTTCACGGGCTCACTGAAGGTCACCGTGAAGTTGGCGCCTCGCTTGACGCTGCCGGTCGGCTTGACCGCGGACACCCGCGGAGCCGTCTGGTCGACCGTGAAGGTCTGCCACGGCGACGACCCGATCTCCCCTCCCACGCTGTTGAGGCTCGTCACTCGCCACTCCCACACGGCGTCCCCGACGCGGGACGGCGCCCAGGCGAGGCCCGGGGTGCGGAAGGTGGAGGAGGAACCTCCGCCGACGACCCGGAGGTCAACCCGGTAGTCCGTGGCCCCGTCGACGCCGGCCCACGTGAACAGGACATCATTGGCGCGCAGCAGCGAACCCGGCGTCGGTGCGGTCTGCACCGGTGCCTGACCCATGACCCGGAACCGGGCGCCGGGATCAGCCAGGTTGGTCCACTGACCGGGGCGGCCTTGGGCATCACGCGGACGCACCCGCCAGGTATACGACGTGGCCGAGACCGGGAGCGGCTTGGTGTTGGTCAGGGCCACCTGCTTGCTCGTGCCCGAGTAGACGAGGTTGGCCGCCTGACCGATGGTGTCGGCGTTCTTGTAGACCTCGACGTCATAGCTGGCGGCGTAGGCCAGGGGGTTCCAGCGGAGAGGCGCAGAACCTCCGGTCGCCGCGTTGCCTGTCGGCGAGTCGAGCGTGACGGCGGGGGACAGCTTCGTCATCGAGCGCACGTCGCTCCATGTCAACGGGTTGCTGCTGCCGTCGATCGCCTGGACCCGCCAGTAGAGCGGACCTTCGGGGTAGGTCTTGTTGAACGCCGTGTAGGTCGTCTGGTCGACCTTGATGTCGTCGACGAGCGACTGGAAGTTGGGGTCGTCGTCGACCTGGATGCGGTAGGTCATCGCCTCCACGTCGGGGTCGGGGGACAGCTTCTCACCCACGCAGTCCTCGTCCACGTCCGCCGTGATGACCTGCACCTGGTTGGTGCAGAGGTAGTCCTGCCACCGGAAGGTGACGTCATTCGACACCGTCGCGTTGGCCGCCGGCGACAGCAGCTCGACCGGCTTCGAGATCTTGTTGAACGCGTGCTGGGCCGCCTTCGGGGCCGTGCAACCGCCGGGGGTCTTGCACGGCTGGATGTGCCAGTAGAAGGCTGAGCCTGCCTGGCTGTCGATGAGGGCATCGGGCGGAATGTAGGCCGACTGCTCAGTCTTCTCCTTGAGGATGACGTTGGTCAGCTGCTGGTCGCGGCTGATCCACACGACGTACTGCGCCACATTCGGGTCCGGCGTCCATCGCAGCACAGGGGTCTGCCGCAGCCCCGTGCATTGGGTCTCGCTCAGCGGCCGGGTCGGGTCAAGAGTCTTGGAGCAGGAGGTACCAGCCGCTCCTGACTCGGTCCCGCTCTGGGCAACACGCTGCCCGGTTGCAGCAGCGGCAGGCGTCACGGTGAAGCTACCTGGACTGGTCGTGTCTGCGAGGAAGGTCGACCCGTTGTAGGCCTCGACCTTCCACTGGTAGGTGCCTTCCGCGAGCCAGCGGTCCGTGATGTCGTCACCGGCGGGGTACGAAAAGTTCGTCGCGACGGTAGTCCAGCCGATGGCCCCAGCGCTCCGCACATAGAGTTGATAGCGCGTCGCGGAGGCGACGGGGGCCCAGCGAAGATTGGGGAATCGGCCCACAGACGGGTTGACGGCACCAAGCGGCTCGGGCGTCGCAGCGGTCGAGGCCGTGGACCCGGTGACAGTAAAGGTGGGCTGAGAACCGGTCATGAGCGTCGGGCCCAGGCGACCCGAGGCCGACACTGAACGCACAGACCACCGGTACTGAACGTCTAGCGGCAGCAAGCTCCGCGAAGTCCAGGTAGTGCTGTAGGTAGTGGCGTTCGCGACAACCTGACCCGTGTCGACCCGGGTCACGCTCACTTGGTACTGGCTCGCGCCCGCTACCGGCTCCCAATTGAGCGTAGGAATCTGTACTGACGCTCCGTCCACGGGTGACAGGGAAGTCACCAGGGCGGGGTTGTAGTTGAACTCGAAGATCTCGGCGTCTACAGCCTCGCTGATCACGGCGGGCCGCCGAGGCCCGTCGTATGCGAGAACGCGCCAGTAGTAGTGTCCCAATGCCTGCGGGAAGCAGTCGCCCGAGGTGGGGATGTATGTCGTCTGCACGGTGGGGCAGGTGCCGAACATGCTGTTCTGGCTAAAGTCAGCAGACGTGGCGACCTGCACCTCGTAGCTGGTCGCGTGCTTCACAGGGGTCCACTGATAGAAGAAGGGGTCGCCGACTGTCGACTCGTCAGCGGGGTACTCCAATCCAGGCTGGAACGGCCAGTTGCGTCGGAACTCCCACACATCCACGGCGTTCCAGTCGAGGGTGTTGCCGGCGCCATCCACTGGTGCCACGCGCCAGTAGTACTGGTCGTTGTCGAGGGTGATGGGCGGCGAGTAGCGCGTGCCCATGACGCCCGTGCGGACGTCATCAAGCGTGTTGAAGTTGCGGTCGGTGCTGATCTGGAGGTTATAGGTCTTGGCGCCGAGCACCGGTTCCCAGTCGAGCACGACGTCCTGCAGCGGCTTCGCCTGCGCGCTGTCGGACGGTGAGGTCAGCACGGGCTTCTCGAGGCCGCCCATCTGGTAGCTCCGGTTGGGCGACCACTCGGTGACGATGCCGCCGCCGAGCGTTGCTCGGACGCGCCAGAAGTACTCCGTCGCGACCAGCGGGTCGGGCACGACGTACGACGAGGACTGCGTGGTGTAGCTCTTGACCTTGGCCGTGTCGACGAAGAGCGGGTCGGTGCTCACCTGAAGGGTGTAGGAGATCGCGCCGTCGACGGGGCCCCAGCTGGTCAGCGCCGGCTCCTCCGGCGGGTTCAGCAACGTGCCGTCCGCGGGGGCGACTGGAGCCGGCGCCGCGAGGGCGCTCCGGGAGAAGTCGGCCTCGCTCCACGCACTGCCGCCGGAGGAGTCCTTCGACCGCACCCGCCAGTAGATCGTGCCGCCGGGCAGCTGGACGTTCGGGGTGGCCCTCCGGTTCTCGGTCGAGGTCGACCAGAGCAGGGTGCCGAAGCCCGAGGAGCTCGAGACCTGGACGTCGTACGCGGCAGCGCCCCGGCTGCGCTCCCACTCGAGGACGGGGATGCCGGTCACGCCTGTGCTGGTGGGGCTCAGGCCCGTCGGGGGCGGGGGCGCCGCCGAGGCGGGCATGAGCGTGAGCAGACTGATGACGAGTGCAGCGACGATGGCGCCCGCCAGTCGCTCGAGGCGATGGATTCGCACAGGGTCCCCCGGTTGATGTGGTTCTCGGCAGGCCGAGGATAGGTCTGGTCCAGTCCGGTGGTCCTCGAAACGGGAAAACTGCCCCGATGGCCTCGTGCGCGTCGCCGGGGCCGTCGCCCCCCGTGCCGGGATCATGGCTCGCATGCCCACCAGCAGGCACTCCTCGAGCGAGAAGCGCGCGGTCTTGCCCGAGCTCGGAAGGCGGGTCCCCGCGTGGGCGGTGGCCGGTGTGCTCGTCGGACTAGCCCTGCTCCAGGCCGCGTGGATCGCGGCCCTCCCTCCCTTCCGCGGCGCGGACGAGGTCGACCACGTGTTCCGGGCCTCGGCGGTGGCGTCCGGGGACTGGAGCTCGCCCGCGGCCGCCGCGACACGGGGGACCGGTGCCCGGGTCGCGGCGAGCCCGGAGATGGTCGAGGCCGCCGGCGAAGCGTGCCTGCGACTCGCCTACAAGGAGCCCGACGACTGCCGGCTCGTTGATCGGTCGGGTGGGCCGGTCGTCGCGTCGGCAGCTGGCCGCTACCTCCCTACCTATTACGTGGTCGTGGGCTACGCGACGCGGCTCGTCGACGGGGCGGCCGGGGCGACGCTCATGCGCGCCTGGAGCGCGCTGCTGTGCCTGGCCTTGCTGGCGGCCGGGCTGGTCGGCCTGCGTCGCTGGGCCGACCGTCGAGTCTTCGCCGCCGCGGTGCTCGGGGTGACACCGACGGTCGTCTACTCCACCACGGTGGTGGCTCCCAACGGGCTCGAGCTCATCGCGGGTTTGGTGCTGTGGACGTCCCTCGCGGGCTTGGCTGCCGTGCCGCCAGCCCGGGCTCGCTACCACTTGGCGACGCTCACGCTCTCACTCTCGGCGTTGATGCTGCTCCGGTCCCTCGGGCCGTTGTGGGCCGCGACGATCGTCGCGGCGTCAGTCCTCGCGTGGCCGGGGCTGGCCGGCCGTCTCGCCAGGCTGGTGCGCACCGCCTCCGGGCGGGCGGCCGGGGGCGTGGTCGCAGTGGCCGCGGTCGTGGGGGTGGGCTGGACCCTCGCCGAGCACTCGCTGGTGATGAGCCAGGACGGACCGGGCGGCTCCCTGCCGCTCGGGTTCCGTGTCGGCAGGGCGCTGCGCGAGGTCCCCCTCTGGCTGCTCCAGGACGTGGCCGCCTTCCCCTTCCGCAACCAGCACGCGCCCCTGCTCGTCTATCCGCTGGCCCTGCTCGTGGTCGCGGCGCTCGCTGTGGTGGGGCTCCGGTCCGCCGCGCGCCGGCTGCGCTGGTCGGTCGCCGTGATCCTGGCCGTCGGCCTCGGGCTTCCCTACGTCGTGACGGTCGCGACGATGTCCGAGATCGGGACGGCTTGGCAGGGCCGTTATGCGCTGCCCCTCCTCATCGGGGTTCCGCTCTTGCTCGGGGCGGGATGGGCCCGCTCGCGCGACGGCGGGTTGCGCCGGCTGGCCGCACTGGTGGTGCTGTCCGCGCTCGCGGTGGTTCATGCCGCCGGGGTGTACGCCGTCGCGGCCGAGATGTCGACCGCGCGCGACTGGACGGTCTCCGGGGACGTCGTCGGTCATCCCCCGGTGTGGGTGGTGGGCGTGCTCGCGGCGGCCGGGTCCGTGGTGCTGGCAGGCTCGACCGTGTTGAGCGTGGCGGGGCGGCCCGCTGACGCGGACTAGCGGGCGCCGCGGAGCCGTTCGACCGCGAGGTCGAAGACGATGTTCAGCGCGTTCAGGTTCGACTGGCCCCGGGCCATGGAGTACTCCGTGTAGGAGATGGTCACCGGCACCTCGGCATAGGAGAGCTGGCGCCGCGCCACGTGGTTGAGGAGCTGGCTCGCGTAGGCCATGCCGTCGAGGGTGAGCTCGAGCCCGTCGACCGTGGACCGGGAGAGGACACGCAGGCCGTTGTGGGTGTCGGTGAGGTCGAGCGCGGTGGTCATCCGGGTGAAGGAGGTGGCGGCCCTTAGCAGGCACCGCCGCGCCCACGGCATGTTCACCGGAGGCGTGTCGAGGAACCGCGACCCCAGCACCACGTCGAGCCCGCGCTCGCGGGCCACCGCCAGCAGCCTCACGGCGTCGTCGACGTCGTGCTGTCCGTCGGCGTCGAAGGTGATCACGTGGCGCATCGCCGCCCGACCGCGGGCCCAGGTGAGCCCGGTCTGCAGCGCCGCGCCGCCGCCGAGGTTGTCGTGATGGCGGACCACCGTCGCCCCGGCGGCGCGTGCGATCAGGTCGCAACCGTCGGTGCTCCCGTCGTCGACGCAGACCACGTGAGGGAAGTGCTCACGCAGCTGGGTGACGACCGCCCCGACGCTCCGAGCCTCGTCATACATGCGCACGACGACGACCACGTCGTCGTTCGCAAGGTCGGGCGCCATGAACCGAGGCTAGGGCGCGCTCGCGACCCGCGTGGCCGTTTCGCCCAATTGTGCGGTGCGGATTCGCCTACCCTCGGCCCGTGACGATCATCAAGGTGCTGCTCCTGCTGGGGCTGCTGCTCGTCGGGCTCCAGGCCTTCCGCGGCAGCTCGCGCCCCGTCCACAAGGTGCTGTGGCGTGGCTTCCTGGTGCTGGTCCTGGTCGTGGGGGCCCTCGCCGTGATCTTCCCGGATGCGCTCACGTGGATCGCGAACCGAGTCGGGGTCGGCCGTGGTGCCGACCTGCTGCTCTACGGCCTGTGCGTCACCTCGATGCTGGTGGCCGTCGTCATGTTCCGACGCCTTGCGGAGCTGGAGCGCCGCTACACCGGACTGGCGAGGGCACTCGCGCTCCACGAGGCGGCCGAGCACCCCGGGGGAGAGGCCTGACATGCGTCCCGTTCGTTTCGCGGCCGTGGTGGCCGTCGGCTACCTCCTGATGCAGACGCTGTGGATCCTCACGGTGCCACCCTTCCGGGGCGTCGACGAGTTCGACCACGCCTTCCGGGCCGCCGGTGCGGCGACCGGCCAGTGGCGACTGACTGAGCCGGCCGCCGACGGACGCGGCATGGAGGTCGTGGTGCCCGCCGACCTGGTCGCGGCGGCCAGCGCCCAGTGCGACTGGCTTCCCTACCCGGGACCCGACAACTGCTTCCCCATCGACGAGGTGGGCGAGGACCAGGTCGTCATCGCGACCTCGGCAGCGCTCTACAACCCCGTCTGGTATGCCGTGGTCGGGCAGGCCGGGCGGCCCTTTGAGGGTGCCGGATCGCTCTATGCCATGCGCATCTTCACCTCGCTCGTCTGTGCGGTCGGAGTGGGCCTGGCCGCCTGGGCGCTGGCCCTGCGACGTCCCGGCCGATGGACCCGGTTCGGGTTCGTCGCCGCCCTCACACCTGTCTGGATCTACAGCACCGTCGTGCCTGGTCCGAACGGTCCGGAGATGACCGCCGGCCTGATCCTCTGGATGAGCTTGCTCGCCGTCTTCGACCCGGAGGTGCCCCCGCGCCACGAGCGATGGCTGCTGTGCCTGGCAGGCGGGGCGGCTTGTGTGCTCGCCACGTTGCGGCTCTTGGGGCCGATGTGGCTGGGCGTGGTCGTGCTCGCGGTGGTCGCGCTTGTCGGCTACCGGCAGGTGTTCGCAGTCGTCCGGCGGCGCGCGCGCTGGTGGGCCGCGGTCAGCGGAGTGGTGGTCGTGGCGGTCGTCGCGGGGTCGTGGTGGAGCCTCGACCAGGGGATGACCGGGACCTCGCTCGACGTCCAGGGGAAGGGCCCGATGCCGGAGTTCGAGGTCGGCACGAAGCCTTTCGCCTGGACCCTCGGCATGGTCGCGGCCTTCCCGCTCCGGCGCGAGACCGCCCACCCAGCCGTCTACATGTGCGTGAGCCTGGCCCTGGGATTCATCCTGGTCGCCGCCGTCATCCGGGCGCGGGGGCGCCACCGCGTCGTACTGGGCGCCATGCTGCTGCTCGTCGTCGCTCTGCCCGTCGTCCTCACCGCCGCCACGATGGACACCCAGGGCGTCATCTGGCAGGGCCGCTACCAGCTGGCTTGGGCTGTCGGGATCCCCGTGGTCGCCGGCGCGGTCCTGGATCACACCGGCTTCCTGAGGGGCGAGCGGGACAAGCCCGTGGTGCTGCTCGTTGTCCTATTGGCGATCGCGCACGGGATGTCAGTGTGGGGGGTCTCCCTCGGCGAGACACGGCGACCTGTGTCCGCGGACGACCCGAGCTGGGTGTCGCTCCCCCCGGTCCTACTGGGGGTGCTGTTCTTCCTGCTGGCTCTGGTGTGGGCGACGTGGCTCTGCACGCGACCTTGGGCGGACGAGGGCGAGGCCGTGGGCAAACCCTCGGCGGTCGAGACAGCCAGGGGCTAGTCGAGGCCCAGGGAGAACGCCGACTCGAGGTCATGCCTCGAGTAGGTGCGGAAAGCGATGTGGGTCTCGGTGGCGGTGACGCCGTCGACCTTGTTGAGGCGGTCGGCAACGACGGCGGCGACGTCGTCGTGGTCCTTGACGCGCACCAGCGTGATCAGGTCGATCTGCCCGGTCACCGAGTAGACCTCGCTGACCCCGTCGATCGCGGCGATCTGCTGTGCAACCTCGGGGATGCGGGCCACGTCGGCCTTCACGAACACGATGGCGGTGATCATGGGGCGAGGCTATCGGGCTGGCCGGTGCACCGGGCTCGGGGCACGACGTTCGTCGAAAGGGACGACCGCGTGACGGGAGTCGGACGCCGCTTCGAACATGGCGAGGTGCCGGCGTGAGCCGCCGACGGGACAGCTCCACTCTCCCTCAACCTCAACCAGGCGGACCCCGTCGGACTCGAGCCAGCGCAGGATCCTTTCGGACTCCTCCGCCGTTGCAGGGGCGCCCGGCACGGCGCGGACCGTCTCGGCGGCGCCCCTGAGCCTGTCGACGTAGCTGCGCGCGTCGGCACCCGCCGGAATCACGCCCGCCGCTGCGAGGCGGCCGTGGCGCACGACGTGAACCGCCCACCGGCCGTCGTCCCCGCGGCGGGTGGCGACGATCTCGCGGCACCGAACCAGCGAGGCGAGCCGCTGGGCCCGCGCGGAGCCGCGCACGAATGCCGCGAGCCGGTCGCGATGAACGCCAGCCTCCTCGAACCGTTCTTCGGCCGCAAACGCCTCCATTCGCCGGTTGATGACCCCGAGCACGTCGTTGGGTTGTCGCAGCAGGCTGTCGCGGATGCGGCGCACGAGCGCGCCATAGGTGGCGGGGTCGACGCTGCCATCGCACGGCGCGAGGCACTTGGACATCTCGGCCAGGACGCACGGTGTCCGGTTGCCGTGGCGCGGGAGTCGGTCAGTGCACTGACGGACCGGGAAGGTGTCGTGGAGGGCAGCCAGACAGCGCTCGGCCGCCTTCTTCGACGAGAACGGGCCGACGTAGTCGGCGTCGTCGTCGACGACCTTGCGCACCAACGAGAGGCGCGGCCACGCCTCGCGGGTGAGCTTGAGGTAGTGGGCCTTCTCCGGAAACCGTGAACGCCGGTTGTAGCGCGGCTTGTGCTCGGCGATTAGACGCAGCTCGCGAACCTCGGCCTCGAGGGGGGTCGCGCACGTGATCGAGTCGACCCTGGAGGCCAGCCCGACCATCTCACCCATCCGCGTCCGCGTCTCCGAGGCGGTGAAATAGGTGCGGACGCGGGTTCGCAGGTCCTTGGACGTGCCGACATAGAGGACACGCTGCTGCTCGTCGCGGAAGAGGTAGACCCCGGGTGCGTGGGGGACCGACTCCGCGAGGTGACGCTTGCGCCGTTGGGCGCTCGAGACCTTGGCCGAGAAGGTCTGGAGCTCCTCGAGCGTGTGGACGCCGAGGCCGCCCAGGCGCTCCATGAGCCCGTGGAGCACGTCGACGGTGGCGCGTGCGTCAGCGAGCGCCCGGTGGTTCGGCGTCGTGGAGGCGTTGAAGACCTTCGCCAGCGACGAGAGCTTGCAGTTGGGGGCGTCGTCACGCGTGATCACCCGGCGAGCCAGCTTGGCGGTGTCGACGACGTCGAAGCGCGGCCAGGCCCGGCCCTGCTGCTCCGCGAAGTGGCGGAGGAAGCCGACGTCGAACGGTGCGTTGTGGGCCACCAGCACGCAACCCTCCGCGAACTCGAGGAACGCCGGGAGGACGGACTCGATCGGTGGGGCGTCGACGACCATCGAGTTGGTGATGCCCGTCAGGACGGCGATGAACGCGGGTATCTCGCCGCGTGGGTCAACCAGGGTCTGGAACTCGCCGAGGACCTCGCCGCCACGCACCTTCACCGCACCGACCTCGGTAATCATCGACCCGCCGGCCGCGGATCCGCCCGTCGTCTCGAGGTCGACCACGCAGAAGGTCACGTCACGCAGGGGGCGCCCCAGCTGGTCGAAGCTGCGCTGCGCCTCCCAGCGGGTCGCTGCCGGTGCGATCGTGCTCACGTCGTCGACGCTAGATCGCACCGCCGACAGTCCGTGGCACGACGCGCCCTACGCTGGCTCGTCGTGAGCACCCAGATCCCCGGTCCCGCCGAGCGTTGGCGCTGCGCCGGCTGCGGCAACCTGACCAGGTTCGACGTCAGCCGCTCGCGGCGCACGACGGAGTACTGGCACTTCGACCTGGCCGGCGAGCACGCTGTCGAGGAGACCCGCCTGCAAGACGAGACGGTCGACCAGGTCACCTGTCGCTGGTGCGGCCGGTCCGACGCGATCGAGCTCGTCGCCCGGAAGGACGCGGCCGCCGCCGAGGTGCGCGACACGCCGTGATCGGGCGCTCGACGCCCCGGTTGTCAGTGGGCTTCCACATCCTGCGGTCATGGCAACCAGAATCGACTGCGACACCTGCGTGGTGCGTGGACTCCACTGCCACGACTGCGTGGTGACCATCCTGCTCGGGCCGCCGCCCGAGCTCACGATCGAGGACGACGAGATGCGTGCACTCTCGGCGCTCGCCGAGGGAGGGCTCGTCCCGCCCCTGCGCCTCGTCGAGCCGGTCGACGGGCCCGACATCGCGTCGGCCTGACGTCTCAGGGACGTCGACGCAGGACGAGGTGCATGATGTCGCCGCCGCGGTTGAGCACCGGCGCGCCGAGCGCTGCGGCCCCGACGCCGGCGACGGTCAGCGGGCTCGGGGACCGGTCCATGTGGGCGCGACCCCACAGGCCCCTCCAGGACATCGTCGGCAGCCGCTGGCCGGCCACGAGGTCGAAGCCCTCCTCGTCGCACAACCGGGACAGGCCGGCGAGATCGAAGAACCACAGGTGGGGCGACGGCAGGCCGACCTGCCAAAGCCGGTCGAAGAGCGCCGTGGCGCGGCCGCGGCGCCGCGCGACCACCGCCGTCCCGAAGAGGAGGCCGGCGCTGCTCGGGATGTTGATGCTCAGGATGCCGCCTGGTGCGAGGTGGTCGCGGCAGGAAGCCACAACCTGGCGGGGGGCCGGCACGTGCTCGAGCACGTCGTTGAACGTGATCACGTCGAACTCCTCGCCGGCATCGACGTCGTCGGGGAAGTAGCCGAGCCTGGTAGGCGTCACCGCGGCCCCGGCCACCGCCGCGTCCGGCTCGATGCCTGCGGCGTCGAACCCGCGAGCTGCCGCCATGGCCACGAACCATCCGTGCGCCGAGCCGATGTCGAGCAGCCGCGGTCCGGGGGGTGAGGCGTCCTGCACGGTCGCGAGAACCTGCCGCCCCACCCGGGCGCGGACGTGCCGCAGACCCGCCTCGCGCGCCGGCTCGTCGAGGGGGTGGTCAGGGTCGTTGATGCCGATCGGGAGGTCCGACCCCCACGTCCCGCAGCGCTCGCACCTGAAGCACCAGGCAGCGAGGTCGGCCTGCGGGGTCATCGGCGCGTGGCATACGCAGCAGGGGGGCACGCGGGCAGCATCGCACGGCAGCTCGGCTGCCGGGGGAGGCCCAGCGGCGAGGGGCCGGCGTAGTACGTATGTACCGACCTGTGAAATCGGCAGGGGAGGAGTTGGACTGCGCCTGCCGACCCATTAGTGTGTCGCGCTAGGTGCTCGTGGACGTGGATCAGACCGGATCCGCGCGGGCACCGCGCCGAGTCCGGGCCAGGGGGATGGCCATGACGGAGCCGGGGAACCACCACCACCTGGGGTGAATCCCCTGCAAGGCGGCCGCACCACGGGCCGAGGAGCAGGGGTAGGGCATGTCGTGCCCGAACCCGTCAGCTCACCCGGTAGGCGTACGACACCCAAGGAGAACGCCCGCTCGTGCTCGACGGTCGGAAGCGACTCATCAGCGTCCTGTCCGGTGCCGCCCTCGTGGCCACCGTGTCCCTCGTCCCCGGGACCGCCCAGGCGGACCCCGACATCGACGACGTGCAGGCGCGCGTCGACGACCTCTACCACGAGGCCGAGGCAGCTCAGGAGCGCTACCACGACGCCAAGCTGGAGCTCGACGAGCTCCAGCAGGACCTCACGTCCCTGAAGGCCGACCAGAAGCGGCAGGACCGCCAGATGGAGGCTGCGCGCGACCTCGTCCGCGACTCGATCATCCGGCAGTACCAGGGCGAGAGCATGTCCGCGGTCGGCGAGGTCTTCGTCAGCGACGACCCGAGCGCGTTCCTCGACCAGCTCTCGACGCTGACTTCCTACAACGACCTGCAGTCGCAGATGTTCTCGGCCTACTCCCGCGAGGCCAAGGCGCTCGACATCCGGCAGGGTGCCACCCAGCAGCGTCTCGACGAGATCGCCGCGGTCGAGAAGCAGCTCTCCCAGGAGAAGGCGACCGTCGACGAGAAGCTCGCCGACGCCAAGGAGCTGCTCAGCGAGCTCGAGGCTGAGGAGCGCGAGGCACTGGAGCGCGAGGAGGCCGCCTCCCGCGACACCACGCGCCTCCCGGACGTCGCCGCATCGGGCAATGCCGCTGCCGCCGTCAACTACGCCATGGCGCAGGTGGGCGACGCCTACGTCTACGGCGCCGCCGGACCGGACGCGTTCGACTGCTCCGGCCTGACCATGATGGCGTGGGCGCAGGCCGGCGTGTCGCTGCCGCACTCCTCCAGCGGCCAGTACGGCTCCGGGCCCCACGTTGCGGCGAGCGCCCTCCAGCCCGGCGACCTGGTCTTCTACTACCAGCCCATCAGCCACGTGGGCATGTACATCGGCAACGGCATGATCGTGCACGCCGCCAACCCGGGTTCCGGCGTGACCACGGCGGGCCTCTACTCGATGCCCTACTCCGGCGCGGTCCGCCCTGGCTGACCCGTCGTCGTCGAAGGCCGGTCGCCCACGTCTGTGGGTGGTCGGCCTTTCGTCGTTCCTGGCCCTCGTCATGGGGGCCACCCTGTGGCTGTTCATGCGGGACGACCCGTACGTCGCGCCTCCGCCCGGTCCGGGTGCCGCTGCAGCGCGACCGGCCGAGGCCGCCGCAGCGCTCCAGGAGCTCCTCAGGGCGATGGAGGCGAACGACCCGGACGCGGCGAGGACATTGGCGGCCGCGGACGACTCCTCAACCGCACAGCTGCTGTCGGCCTTAGTGGAGAATGTCCACGCCATCCCCCTCGACGACGTCGACCTCCGCTACATCGACGAGCTGGACGGGCCGGACACCTCGGGTCGCTGGTCGGCCACCGTGGCCACCACCTGGCGGGTCGCCGACGCTGACGACGAGACCCTCTCGGCCGACGTACGCGTCGACTTCGCGTCCGACGGTGAACGCGTGGTCATCGCCGGGGTCGGGGGAGCGCACGGCACGACGCCGGTATGGATGTCGGGACCGCTTGACGTCCGTCGTGATGGCGCGGTCGTCGTCATGGCGGCTGCGGGGGTCGACCGCTACGCGACGCTGGCACGCCGTGCCGTGGTCGTCGTGAGACGTGTCCTCCCGGGCTGGGACGGCTCTCTGGTCGTCGAGGTGCCGCGTCGGGCATCAGGCGTGGACGACGCGCTCGCCGTCGAGCGCGGGACCTTCCGCAACGTGGCTGGCGTGACGGCAGCAGCCGACGGGAGTGACGGGGGAGGAGACGCGCCCGTTCACGTCCTCCTGAACCCGCAGCAGATGCGCCGGCTCCGCGCCGTGGGAGCCCAAGTCGTGGTGAGTCACGAGGCCGTCCACGTGGCCACGAACGCACCTGCCAAGGAGCTCCCCACGTGGCTCTCGGAGGGGTTCGCCGACTACGTCGCGCTCCGCGATGTCGATCTGCCGGTGGCAACGACCGCGAGCCAGGTCATCGCGCAAGTAAGGCGTGAGGGGCTACCTCGCGAGCTCCCGGGTGATCAGGACTTCAACGAGCAGTCCGACAGCTTCGGTGCCGCCTACGAGGCGGCGTGGCTGGCCTGTCGGCTGCTTGCGCTTCGATCGGGCGAGAAGACTCTGCTGCAGCTCTACCGCCGGGCGGACGGTGCGCGCGACTTCGGGGCGGTGTTCCAACTGGTCACCGGTCAACGCGTGGTGGCGTTCACGCGTGAATGGGGCAGGTTCCTGGCTGACTCGGCTGACTGAGCCCGAGGGGATGGTGCAGCACGTCACGATCTGTGTGACCAGCCTGCAGGTGCTCCTTGGCGACGAGTCTGCGGCTTGGCTGGGTTGGACCGCGCATCCGTTCAGGAGTCGCAGGTCGCCGACATCGAAGCGCCAGCCTCAGCCACCACGGAGTCACACGTGTCGGAGAACACTTCCTTGACGATAGGCCCCATGGCGAAAATCGCAAGGACGATCAGAGCCGCGATTCCGGCGATCAGGAGGCCGTACTCGACGGCGGACGCACCGCGTTCGCTGCTGCGGGACGTACGAAGGTTCTGAAGAAGCTCATTCATCGGGGGTCCTAACGCCGGGGGGTCGGCTTGGTGCTGGGGTGTAGAAGCGTCGACCCCGACCGCCATGGCGACGGTCGGGGTCAACGTGAATGCCTGGGATCAGGAGTCGCAGGTCGACGCGATGTCGGTGTTGCCCGCGACGATCTCGTCACAGGTGTCGCTGAACGCCTCCTTGACGATCGGGCCGAGCGCGAAGACCGCGACCACGATCAGAGCGGCGATGCCAGCGATGAGCAGGCCGTACTCCACGGCCGAGGCGCCGCGCTCCTCCATCTTGGCGAGGCGGGCGTCCAGCAGGATCTTGAGGGTCTTGAACATGGGGGCTCCTTGTGCCTGGTCGGTGTTTCTTCCGAGAGGAGGCGAGGACCTCCATCGAGGAAATCATCGTGGATTCGCTACGCCGTCCGCAGGAGAATTTCGGAGGTTTCCTTCTAGTCACTTCGGGCTATGCGAGGTGGGAGCACCGGGGTCAGAAACCGTTGCGGCGGGGGTCGATGCTCGACAGGAGGCCGATGCGCATGGCGGTCACGAGGGCCTGGGCGCGGTTCGCGGCCCCGAGCTTCTGGTAGATCCGGGCGACGTGGGACTTCACGGTGGACTCCGAGAGATGGAGCCGAGGACCGATCTCCGCGGCACTGAGCCCTTCGGCGAGATGAAGGAGCACGTCGTGCTCACGCTCGGAGAGCCGTGCGGAGGCTCCCGTCGTGCGGCGGACCATCGCTTGCGCGAGCCCTGCACAGAGGAACGATCGAGGCGACACCGCCGCATGCCTGGCGGCCTTGACGACCTCGGTGGACGGAGCGTCCTTCCCGACGAACGCGGACGCGCCCGCTTCCATGGCGGCGAAGATCTGGTCGTCGCCGGCGTGCATAGTCAGCACGACGAGGCCGACCTTGTCGGTCTGCCGGCGCACCCGACGCACGACGTCCAGGCCGGTGCCGTCAGGAAGCTGTAGATCGGTGACGACCACGTCGGGGTTGGTCCGTTCGTAGATCTCGAGCGCCTCGCCGACATCCTTGGCGGCGCCAAGGACTTCCATGTCCTCCTGGGCGGCAAAGACGCCGGAGAGGCCGTCACGGATCAGCTCGTGGTCGTCCACGAGGAGTACGGTCGTCATGCGGTCACCTTGTCAGGTCGGGGGTCCCGCGTATGTGAGGGTCCAGCGTGTCGTGCGGGCACGCGCACCGTCACCACGGTTCCCTGGGGCTCCGCGGCGGAGATAGTGAGGTCGGCGTCGATCAGTCCAGCCCTCTCGCGCATGATGGCGAGACCGTACGAGTCCGGCCGACCGGTACCGAGGCCCGTGCCGTCGTCGCGGACCACGATCTCGGCGGAGGGGGCGGCCACCCGGCAGCTGACGTCGATCGTGCTGGCCGACGAGTGACGCACCGCGTTGTTCATGGCCTCCTGGGCGATGCGCAGCAGCTCGGCCTCGACCTCGGGACGCAGGCGTGCCGTCCGCTCGTTCACCGTGACCCGGATGGGGATTCCCGAACTCTCACTCAATGGGCGGGCGAGGCCACTGATGGCGGCGCCCAGGCTTTCGCTCGCTTGGACGTCGGTCCGGAGTGTCTGCACCGAGATCCGGACCTGGGACACCACGTCGGTGATGCGTTCGCGCAGGCGACGCAGCTGTTCTGCCTGCGCGTCGGACGCCGGCGCCGCGGCAAGCGCGTCGACCAGGTAGCCCAGCGACGCGATGTCCTGAGCCACACCGTCGTGCATCTCTCGTGCGAGGCGCCGCCGCTCGTCCGAGGTGGCGGCATCGCGGAGCCGGGTGAAGAGCATCGCCGTGTCCAGTTGTACGGCGAGCGGTGCCAAGGACGCGCTGAGCTCATCGAGGCGTTCAGCGAGGCCGTCGTCGTTGGCGCTCATGCCGAAGGTACTGGGGATCAGCCCGGTGATCACGGCCACGGGACCGTTGTTCGTGACCAGAGGCAGGGCGAAGGCTGCGCGACTCACCAACCGGCGCTGTTCGTCCCAGGCCTCGAGTGCCAGCGGCTCGAGCTCGGACTGGTCCACCGCAGAGGAGCTCGAGCCCGCTACGAGTGGGGTCAGGTGGTCGCCGCGGAAGACGTGGACCGCGATCGCCGCGACCGGGAGCTCATTGCGCACCGCCACGGCAATCCGGGTTCCTAAGGTGATCGGATCGAGACCGGATCCGAGGTCGCCGGAGAGGCTGAGCAGCTGGCGAATCAGGCGCTGCGCATCTCGGTAGGGGGTCAGCGGATCACCGATCAGGCGCTGGGCCTCCGCCCACAGATAGCTCGCGATCAGCCCCAGGCCCAGTCCCGTGACGATCCACACGAGCGCGTCGGTGGCCTCGGCGGGGGTCAGACGACCCACGCGTGCGAAGTGCACGCCGACCAACGCAAGGATCTCGGTGGACAGCGCGAGAGACACATATCGGACACCGCCGCGCAGCCCCGCCGTGAACGCCGGCACCGCAAGCGCGCCCAGGACACCTGCTTCCTGGGGCAGGGTCAGCGCCGCGATACCGCCCACTAGAACGCCCTCGAACAGGGGGACGAGCAGACTGGTCGGCACGTAGCGGTCAGCGACGGTGGCCAACGTCCACACGCCAGCCAGAGCAGCCAGTGCAGCCACGGAGTAGCCATCGCCAAGGACGACGACGGGGATGGACAGGACCAGCAGGGCAAGGAGGCGGGCACGCACCGCCAGCTGGAGGTGGGTGGCGTCCCGCGCCCGCGCAGGCATCAGCCCAGATTGTCCATGATGCTGATGACCGCCGGTCCCATGACGGCGACGAAGAGGCAGGGGAGGATGGTGAAGATCAGGGGGATGGTGATCTTCACCGGCACCTGCTGGGCCTTCTGCTCGGCCCGCTGCCTGCGCTTGACCCGGATCTCGCCCGACTGGACCCGGAGGACCTGGGCGATGGGGATTCCGAACGCGTCGGCCTGGATCATCGCGCTGACAAAAGTATTGACCTCGGGCACCGTCGTTCGGTTGGCGAGGTTGCGCAATGAGTCGGAGCGGCTGGAACCGATCTGCATCTCGCGGAGCACGCGAGCGAACTCATCGGCGAGCGGCCCCTCGGTGTTGGTCGCCACCTGCTGGACCGCAGCGTCGAAGCCGAGGCCGCTCTCGACGCTGATGGTCATCAGGTCGATCGCGTCGGGGAGCTCCCGCTGCATCTTCGCCGCTCGGTCGTAGCCGACTTGGTAGAGGTAGAGGTTGGGGGCCATGAAACCGATGAACACCCCGACGCCGACGCCGACGATGGTGACAGACACCCCGGCGCTGAAGAGCCGAGTGACGAGGAAGGCGAGCAGGAGGCCGACGACGGCGCCGATCACCTTCGAGGCGATGACTCGGTCGGCATCCCAGCCCGGCGGATTCCCGGCGAGGTCGAGCTTGTGCTGGATCCGATCGGCAGAACCGCGCCCCGTGAGGCGCTTCCCCAGCCCGAGTGACCGCGCCTGTAGGGGAGCCAGCACCCGCTCGCTGAACGGGCGATCGAGCTCCTGAGTCAGCTCGGTGGGAGCGGTGGACATCGCCTCGAGAACTGCTAGAGAGCGGTGCATACCCTGGGGCTGCGGCTTGCCGACCGCCATCGCCACGAGCACGATGGCGGCAAGTACGAGCAACACACCCATGATGAAGACCAGAGTCATGACTAGACCTCTACCTTGACGAGTCGTGACATCCAGAAGGCGCCGACGCTCAGGAGGATCCCGGCTCCAGCGAGCATGATCCACCCGACCGGTTCGGTGAACATCGGCATGATGTACTCCCTCTGCGTCAGCAGTAGGTAGACCATGAACAGGGGCGGCAACAGCCCCAGGACCCACGCCGAGAGCTTGCCTTCAGCGGCGAGCGCCGATACCTGACGTCGCATGTATTCCCGCTCACGCATGGTCGCGGCCACCGTGTCGAGAAGCTCGGCGAGGTTGCCGCCGACCTGACGCTGGATGCGGATCGCCATGACGACCCAGGCGAAGTCCTTGCTTTCGAACCGGCCAGCGACCCCTTCAAGAGCGTCATCAAGACTGATGCCGAGCCGGGTCTCGACCAGCACCCGCTTGAACTCACCAGCGATGGGGTCTTGTCCTTCCTTGACCACGGTGTCGATGGACTGAGCCAGCGATAGTCCGGCCGCCAGTGATCCCGAGATCAACTGGAGCGTTTCAGGGAGCAGGCTTTCGAACTTCTTGCGACGGCGGTTCCGCCGGAAGCCGAGGTACTGCCAAGGACCGAGCGCGCCCACGATCAGGAAGATGATCCCGAGCACCAGATTGCCCCCGCCGAGCAACAGCCCGACGACGCCGGCGAGCATGAAGATGCCCACGTGCATCAGCAGCCACTCGGCCGGCTTGAACGGGTTGCCGGCGCCTTCGAGACGTTCGGCGATGCGAGTTTCGAGCGTCTTGTTGGCGGACAGCACCCTTTCGGCCGTGTGGGTCGCCTGGGCGAGGGCTGCCTCACCTGCGTCGTCGTTGCCACGACCGACGCCCGCGACTCGCTCGGTGTAGGCCGACGCGAGGGCGGCACCCGTGAGGGGTTCGGCCTTCTTGGGCACGAGCATGACCAGCAAGCCGATGAGGCCGAGGCCGACGGCGGCGAGGCCGCCGTAGAACCAGTACGACGTCAACACGAGGCCCGAGTTCTCGGCTGCCACGTCGGGCACGGCCACAGCAGCATCGCCGATCGGGGTGAACGCCTCGGCGGACAGGTCGCCCTGGTCGGAGCCGAGCGTCACGGCGACGGTCGCCTCCGCGGCCGTCACCTCCGAGGGCACCTCGGCAGTGACCAGCACCTGCCGGGCCAGGACGTCGGCCTGGGCGCTGAAGGCAGCAGCCAAGGCGGTCGGGTCGGCGCTGATGACCTCGCCCTCGCCGGCGGCGGCCAGCTCGGACAGCGCGCGGGGCGGCGTCTGCTCGAGCGAGACGACGCTGACCTGGGTCCCCGAGTCGGTGACCGCTTCGGTCACGTCGGCCAGCTGGGTGTCGCTGGTGTCGGCGCCGTCGGAGAGGACGAGCAGCTGACGCTGGCCCTCCGTGCCTGCCATCGCGATGCCCTCGGCGACGCCGTCGTAGAGGTAGGTCTCCTTGGCGAGCTCCAGGTTCTCGATGACGTCGCGGGCGGCGTCACGGTCGAGCGTGGGCTCGAGGGCGTCATCGACCTCGATGTCGAAGGTGATGATGCCGACGTAGACGTCCTCGGGGACGGTCTCGAGGAACGACAGCGCCGCGGCCTGGGCGGACTCGATCCGGTCGCCGCGCATCGAGTCGCTGGTGTCCATGACCAGCACGGCCGTACGCCGGACCGACGTGGTCGAGTCGGCCGGGCTGGCCGTCGCCGGAGCGGCCGTGCCGTCGATGGAGACCGAGACGCTGTCAGTGTCGACCTCGGCCTCGGGCGGGACGGAGACCAGGATCTGGAGGCCCTCGTCGGTGCGCTCGACGTAGTCGATGGTGGTGCCGCTGACGGTGTCGGCGTACGCCGGGGCCGCGGCCGTGAGTGCCGCGGCCGCGACGAGCCCGAGGGCGAGGCCGCGCCGGATCACTGCATCCTGCCGGGGGCGAAGATCAGCGGGTCGACGTGGACGTTGGCGTGCTGCATCTTCTCGAGGAACTTCGGGCGCAGGCCGGTCGAGCGCAGCGTGCCCTTCGACTTGCCGTTCTCGTCGAAGCCGGCGTTGTGGTCGAAGGCGAAGATGTCCTGCAGCGTGATGATGTCGCCCTCCATCCGCTCCACCTCGGTGATGTGGGTGATGCGGCGGGTGCCGTCCTTGAGGCGGGCCTGGTGCACGACGACGTCGACGGCGGAGGCGACCTGCTCGCGGATCGCGCGGATCGGGAGGTCCATGCCGGCCATCAGCACCATCGTCTCCATGCGGGCGAGCGTGTCGCGCGGGCCGTTGGAGTGGAGGGTACAGATCGAGCCGTCGTGACCGGTGTTCATGGCCTGGAGCATGTCGAGCGCGGAGGCGTCGCGGACCTCACCGACGATGATGCGGTCGGGTCGCATGCGGAGGCTGTTCTTGACCAGGTCGCGGATCGTGACCTCGCCCTTGCCCTCGATGTTGGAGGGGCGGGACTCGAGCCGGACCACGTGCTCCTGCTTGAGCTGGAGCTCGGCGGCGTCCTCGATGGTGACGATGCGCTCGTCGTCGGGGATGAAGGACGACAGGACGTTGAGGGTCGTCGTCTTCCCGGCGCCCGTACCGCCGGACACGATGACGTTGAGGCGGCCGCGCACGCAGGCGTCGAGGAAGTCGGCGGTGGCGGGGCTCAACGAGCCGAAGCGGATCAGGTCGTCCACGCCCAGCGGGTCGGTGGAGAACTTCCGGATCGTCAGCGACGAGCCGTCGACGGCCAGGGGCGGGATGACGGCGTTGACACGGCTGCCGTCGGGGAGACGGGCGTCGACCATCGGGCTGGACTCGTCGACGCGGCGGCCGATGCGGGAGACGATCTTGTCGATCGTGCGGCGCAGGTGGGCCTCGTTGGCGAAGTGGGCGTGGACCGGTGCCAGCCGGCCGGAGCGCTCCACCCAGATCGAGTCGGGGCCGTTGACCATGACCTCGGAGACGTCGGAGTCGCGCAGGAACGGCTCGATCGGCCCGTAGCCGAGGATGTCGTCGCTGATCTCCTGCGTGATCTGGATCCGGTCGCTGTTGCTGATCGGACGGTCCTGGCGGGCGAGCACGTCGCCGAGGACGATCCGGACCTGCTTGTCGAGGTCCTCGGGGCTCATCTCCCCGCCGTAGAGCTTCGGACCGAGCTGCTTGAGCAGCTCCGCGTGCACGGTCTGCTTCAGCTCCTCCATCCGGTCCTGGGCGCTGACCGGGAGCGCACGCCGGCCGCCGCCCGAGGACGGCGTGGCGGACTCGGGCTTCGGCGGGGTGGAGCCGCTGGTCGTACCGGCGTGCTTCGCCGAGTACGTCGGGGTCGCGTCGGACTCGGCGACGGGCTGCTCGGCGGTCGCGTCGAGCTGCTCGTCGGCCTCGAAGGGGGTCTCCTCGTCGTCCGTCGACTTGCGCGCGGCGGAGAGGCGGTCACCGAGACTGCTCATGGGTCACTTCTTCCTGCGGAACCGACGTCCCGACTTCTCGGCTTCCTCGGCGGTCTGCGGTCGGCCGGCGGCCGAGGCAGGGGCCGCGGGCTCGCCCGTGAGACGCGACGAGAACTCCCGCAGCGTGGCGCTGAAGGCGTGCTGGGGGTTCTGGCTCATCAGCGGCTGGCCGGCGTTGGTCGCCGCCGCGATGTCCATCGACGTCGTGACCATGCTGGCCACGGGCATACCGAGGATGGACTCGACCCGCTCGGCACCGAGCCCGACGTTGTCGTCGGCCCGGTTGAGGAGCAGGTGGCGGTGGTCCCGGGCGATGTCGAGCATCTCCAGGGTCTCGAGGGCCACCTTGACGTTCTTGAGCGTGGGCACGTCGAGGGTGGCGATGATGACGCACTCGTCGGTCTCGTCGAGCGCGGTCAGCGTCTGCTCGTCGAACGCCGGGGCGGTGTCGACGACGATGTAGTCGAAGGACTCACGCAGGCCCTTGAGGACCCGCGAGACCAGCATCGGGGTCACGCGCTCGCGCACGTCGGGGTGGTTGGGCGCGGCCAGGACCATCACCGAGTCGCCGTGGCGGGTCAGCAGCGTCTCCAGCAGGGGAGCGTCGATCGCGTCCTCGGACCCGATGGCGTGCTCGATCGTGTGGCTGGGGAAGAGCTGGAGCGTGATCGCGACGTCGCCGAAGGCGAGGTCGAGGTCGACCAGGCAGACCTTCCGGGCGCCGCGGTCGGCGAGGGCGAGCGCGAGGTTGACCGACACGGTCGTCTTGCCGACGCCTCCCTTGGGGGAGAAGACGGTCACGATCCGGCCCTGGTGCATCGCACCGCCGGGACCGCGCAGCGCGACGTAGAGCTGGTAGGCGCGGTCGACGGCGGCCTTGATCGACTGGGGGTCGTTGATGGCGACGACGTCGCGGATGCCGGCGTGCATGGCCTCGCGCAGCGTCTGGGCGTCGACCTCCTCGCGGACGAGGATCACGCTGGTGGACGGCCGCGTCAGGCGCATCCCGTCGGCGAGGGCCGTGGCGTCGGCCTGCTCGACGTGCGGCCCGAGCACGACGACGTACTCCTCGGGCCGGTTGTCCAGCCAGGCCGCCAGCCGGTCCATCTGGTCGATGGCGTGCGCGCCGGCGGGGACCGTCGGGAGGAGCTCCTCGATGGTCTCGGACTTGGGGTCGACGACAACAGGCATGTCACATCACCGGAACAGGTCGGCGTTGGTGGTACCGGGCCCAGCCTGCACCCGACTGTCGTCGTTGATCAACGCGAAGACCAGCTCTCCGGCGCCCTGGGAGTAGAGCACCTTCTCGGCGTCGGCCTGGTCGAGCGCCAGGGTCATCAGCGTGCGAGGCAGCTGCTCGACGGTCTGGGTGCCCTCGGCGTCGGTGGTGGTGGTCTGGGTCGTGGTCGTCGACCCGACGGCGATGACCTGGACGTCGTTGAGCAGCAGGCGCGTGTAGGCCTGACCGGTGTCGTCGGTGCCGTTGAGGAAGATCGCGACCCGGCTGCCCGGGTTGATGAAGCCGGCGACACGAGCGGTGTCGCTGAGGCTCACCGAGATCGCGAGCTGCCCGCGGTCCAGCGTCAGCGCCGAGGTGGCCGTCTCGACCTGGCTGCCGAACTTGTCGGCGACGATCTGCTCGCCGGCCAGGATCCGCTGCGTGGCGACGCTGCCGGCCAGCTCCTCGGTCGAGGTCTGGTAGCCGGGGAGGAGGTAGTCCTGCGCGATGGGCTTCAGCGTCAGCTTGCCGTTCGCGGCGGCGTCCTCGATGGTCTCACCGGGCTCGATCGGCTGCACCGCGACGAGCGCGTCGACGGTGTCGAAGCGCGACTCGGCGCGCTGGTCGGCGCCGCGCACGTAGAGGAAGACGAGGGCCGTGCCCACGAGGGCGATGATCACCGCGACGACGAGCAGGATCCTTCTGCGATCCATGGGCACCTCTCCACAATCCAGGCCGATCTCCGGGGTTGGTCGGCTCGTCCCGCCCGTTCGTCGATCCCGAGATCTCCGAACCACTGGGGCAGGCTCGCAAAACTGTAATGAGAAACCTCGTGAGTCACACTTGTTTCACGAAACTGCTGCCATGAAAAGTAAAGAGGGCGTCAGACCCGCCCTGACGTACGCCGCCCGGAGGCCGACTCAGGGCAGGTAGAGGGCCGCGATCTCGTCGCGCTCCTCGCGGGTGACGACGGAGCGCTTGAGCTTGAGGCTGGGAGTCAGCTGGCCACCCTCCTCGGTCCAGTCGTGGGGGAGCACGACGAACTTCCGGATCGACTCGGCCTTCGAGACCGCCTGGTTGGCGTCGTCGACCGCCAGCTGGATCGCGGCGAGCAGCTCGTCGTCCCGGGTGAGCCGGGCCGGGTCGGTGGGCTTGCCGCGCTCCTCGGCCCACGGCGCGACCGACTCGGCGTCGAGGGTGACGAGGGCCGCCACGAACGGCTGCCCGTCCCCGACGACGAGGCACTGGCTGACGAGGGCGTGGGCGCGCACGCGGTCCTCGAGGACGGCGGGGGAGACGTTCTTGCCGCCCGCGGTCACGATGATCTCCTTCTTGCGACCGGTGATCCGGACGAAGCCCTCGTCGTCGACCTCGCCGACGTCGCCGGTGTGGAACCACCCGTTCTCGAGCACCTCGCGGGTCGCGGACTCGGCGTCCCAGTAGCCGGCGAAGACCTGGTCGCCGGAGAACAGCAGCTCGCCGTCCTCGGCCACCTTGACGGTGGTGCCGGGCAGCGGCCGCCCGACGGTGCCGATCTTGTGGGCGTCGGGGAGGTTGACCGTGAGCGCAGCCGTCGTCTCGGTGAGGCCGTAGCCCTCCAGGATGGTCAGCCCGATGCCGCGGTAGAAGTGCCCGAGCCGCTCGCCGAGGGGTGCGCCACCCGAGATCGCGTGGCGGCAGCGCCCGCCCATCGCCTGCTGGAGCCGCGGATAGACGGTGCGGGAGAAGAAGGCGTGCTCGGCGCGCAGCCGCAGCGGGACCCGGCCCTTGTCCTGTGCCCGCGACCACTCGATCGCGCACCGGGCCGCGCGGTCGAACACCCCGCCCTTCCCGTCGGCCGTCGCCCGCTGGGAGGCGGTGTTGAACACCTTCTCGAAGACCCGCGGCACCGCCAGCACGAACGTCGGCCGGAACTCCTGGAGCCGGTCGACGAGGTGGGGGACGTCGCTGGTGTGGCCGAGCCGCACCCGCCGCTTGATGCAGCCGACCTGGATGATCCGCGCGAAGACGTGGGCCAGCGGGAGGAACAGCAGCGTCGAGGGCTCCTCGTCGCCGCCCTCGGGGTCCGACGCCGGGTCGAAGAGGGCCGACAGCTCGTGGGTCGCCACGCCGAGCTCGGTCATGAAGTTGCCGTGGGTGAGCATGCAGCCCTTGGGCCGGCCGGTCGTGCCCGAGGTGTAGATCAGGGTGGCCAGGTCGAGCGGCGTGGCGGCCGTACGTCGGGCCTCGAGCTCGGCGTCGCTGACGTCCGCGCCGAGGCGGGTGAGGACGTCCACGGCGTTGTCGTCGATCGACCAGACATGGCGGAGCTCCTCGAGGTCGCCGCGGACCTCGGCCACCTTGGCCAGGTGGCCCGCGCCCTCGGCGACGACGGCGGTGGCGGCGGAGTCGCGCAGGATCCAGCCGACCTGCTCCGCGGAGGAGGTCTCGTAGACGGGCACGGTCACGGCGCCGGCGAACCAGATCGCGTAGTCCAGCAGGGTCCACTCGTAGCGGGTGCGCGAGATGAGCGCCACGCGGTCGCCGGCGGCGACTCCGGCCGCGACGAGTCCCTTGGCCACGTCGCGCACCTCGAGCAGGAACTGGGCGGCGGTCACGTCGACCCAGTCGCCGTCGGCGAAGCGCGCCAGCACGACGGCGTCGGGGTGGTCGGTCCCGTTGGCGACCACGTCGTCGGTGAGGTTGCCCGTCGTCGGGATCTCGATCACGGACGGCGTGGAGTACTCACGCACGCGGGCCTCCTGGGCGGTGCTGGGACGCTGCTCTGGAAAAGGGACGGTCGCGCGAAAGGCTATCGCCCCGGGTGGGCTAGGCTCGCTGGCCATGGCGGAGCAGACCACTTCCTCGATCGTCGTCGACGCGGAACCCGCCGCCGTGATGGAGGTCATCGGCGACTTCGGGTCCTACCCCGACTGGGCCAAGGGCGTCCAGGAGGCGCGGATCGTCGAGGACGGCCCCGACGGCTGGGCGCGCAAGGTGTTCTTCCGGCTCGACGTCTCGCCGATCAAGGACGAGTACACGCTCGTCTACGACTGGGACGGCTACGACGAAGTCACCTGGACCCTCGACGAGGGCAAGATGCTCAGCGCCCTCGACGGGGCCTACGTGCTCCGCGACCTCGGCAACGGCCGCACCGAGGTGACCTACCGGCTCGCGCTCGACCTCTCGATCCCGCTGATCGGCATGCTCAAGCGCAAGGGCGAGAAGATCCTGATCGACACCGCGCTCAAGGGCCTGAAGAAGCGCGTCGAACAGCGCTCGTGAGGATCCTGCTCTTCACGGGCAAGGGCGGGGTCGGCAAGTCGACGGTGGCAGCCGGCACGGCCGCCCTCGCCGCGGCGTCCGGCCACCGCACCCTCGTCCTGTCGACCGACGCGGCCCACTCCCTGGCCGACGCGTTCGGACAGCCGGTCGGCCCCGAGCCCACGGAGGTGGCGGAGCGCCTCTTTGTCCAGCAGGTCGATGCCCAGCTCCGCTTCGAGCAGTCGTGGGCCGAGATCCAGCACTACCTGCTGTCGGTGCTCGACGTCGCGGGCGTCGACCCGGTCGCGGCCGAGGAGCTGACGGTGATCCCCGGCGCCGAGGAGGTCCTGGCGCTCCTCGAGCTGCGCGAGCAGGCACGGTCGGGGGAGTGGGACGTCGTGGTCGTCGACTGCGCGCCCACCGCCGAGACCCTGCGGCTGCTCGCGCTGCCCGAGGCGCTGGGCTGGTACATGCAGCGGGTGCTGCCGGTGCAGCGTCGTGTGGTCCGCACCCTCAAGCCGGTCCTGAACCGCGCGACCGGCGTCCCGATGCCGGAGGGATCGGTCTTCGACGCCGTCGAGCGGCTCCACGCCGAGCTCGACGAGGTCCGCGCGCTCCTGACCGGGCCGGACGCCAGCGTCCGGCTGGTGCTGACGCCGGAGTCCGTCGTGCTGGCCGAGGCACGCCGGTCGTGGACGACGCTGTCGCTCTACGGCTACCGGGTCGACGGCGTGGTCGCCAACCGGGTCTTCCCGGCCGAGGGCGCCGACGAGTGGCGCGCCGGCTGGGTCGCGGCCCAGGCCGGCGTCCTCGAGCAGGTCGTCCAGTCGTTCGCCGGTCTGCCGCTGTGGCGCTCGCCCTACCGCCCGGGGGAGCCGGTCGGTGTCGAGGCGCTGTCAGCCCTCGCCGCCGAGGTGTACGCCGCCGACGACCCGCTCGCCTCGCCGACCGGCGACGGGCCGTTCCGGGTGGTGCGGACCGCGGGCGGCGCGGTGCTCCACCTCGCCCTGCCCTTCGTCAACCGCGCGGACGTCGACCTCGCGCGCCACGGTGACGAGCTCGTCGTCACCCTCCGCCCGGCCAGCGGCGCGCCGTCCATGCCCGGGAGCGGTGCGCCGGGCGCGGCGGTGGGGTCGTATCGTCGGCTGCTGACCCTGCCGGCCGCGCTGGCCCGCCACCGCACCGCGGGGGCGCGCGTGGAGCAGGGTGAGCTGCAGGTCCGGTTCGAGGAGACCCCGGGGGTGAGTCAGAGTTGAGCGAGCACGGAGGACCCGAGGGTCCCGAGGACGTCGGGAGCGTCGGCGAGGAGGCCGCGAAGCTCTTCGGCGCGCTCTCCGACTGGGCGCGCGACCACGGCGGCGACCTCGGCAGCGGCCTCTCCGGCGGCCTCGGCGACCTGGCGAGCCACGCCTCCGACGCCGTCCGCAGCGTCGACGAGCACCTCGCCACCGGCGCCCCGGAGTGCCAGTGGTGCCCGGTGTGCCGCACGGTCCACGCGATCCGCGAGGTGAGTCCGGAGGTGCGCGAGCACCTAGCGAGCGCCGCGGCCTCCCTCATGCAGGCCGCCGCAGGCGTCCTCGCCGCCACCCAGCAGCACGGCAACGCCCGGCAGTCGGGCGTGGAGCACATCGACCTCGACCCGGAGGACCAGGCATGACTCTCGCGTGCGGCATCGACGTCGGTGGCACCAAGATCGCCGGTGGCGTGGTCGACGAGCAGGGCACCATCGTCGACCAGCTCCGGGTGGAGTCGCCCGCCGAGGACCCCGCCGCCATCGAGCACGCGATCGTCGAGCTCGTACGGCAGCTGGCCGAGCGCCACGACTTCTCCGCCGTGGGCGTGGGTGCGCCCGGCTACGTCGCCGCCGACCGCGCCCGGGTGCTCTTCGCGCCCAACGTCGCCTGGGTCGACGTCGACGTGAAGGGCGACCTCGAGGCCGAGCTCGGCGTCGACTCCGGCATGACCGTCGTCGTCGAGAACGACGCCAACGCGGCCGCCTGGGGCGAGTTCCGCTTCGGGGCCGGCCACGACGTCGACGACCTGATGCTCGTCACCGTCGGCACCGGCGTGGGCGGCGGGCTCGTCCTCGACGGTGAGCTCTACCGCGGCGCCTACGGCGTGGGCGCCGAGATCGGCCACCTCCGGGTCGTCCCCGACGGCATCCTCTGCGGCTGCGGACACCACGGCTGCTTCGAGCAGTACGGCAGCGGCAGCGCCCTGGTCCGCGAGGCGCGCCAGATCGCCGCCAACGGGGTCCCGGCCGCGGAGCCGCTGCTTGCCCGCGCCGACGGCAAGGTCGACGCCATCGACGGCCCCATGATCACCGCGGCCGCCCGCGAGGGCGACGCCTTCGCCCTCGGCCGGCTGGCCGAGCTCGGCCGCTGGCTGGGCGCAGGCATCGCCTCGCTCGTCACCGTCCTCGACCCGGCCGTGGTCGCGATCGGCGGCGGCGTCAGCGAGGCCGACGACCTGCTGCTCGAGCCGCTGCGCGAGTCGTTCGGCGTCCACCTGCCCGGCCGCGAGCACCGCCCCCTCGCCGAGATCCGCCGGGCGACGCTCGGCAACGCCGCCGGGATCATCGGTGCCGCCGACCTCGCCCGACGCTGACGCCTCCCTCGACGACGCGGTCGTCGTCGGGGTCGACGTCGGGGGCAGCAAGGTCCTCGCGGCGGCCGTCGCGGCCGACGGGCGCCCGGGTCGGCTGGCCCGCGGCGTCACGCCGGGACGCGTGGTCGCGCCCGAGGCCGTCGAGGACGCCCTCGTCGAGTCCGTACGCCGCGCCGCAGGCGACCGGCCGGTGGCGGCCGTCGGGGTCGCCGCCGCGGGCTTCGTCGACGCCGTCGGCTCCCGGGTGATGTTCGCGCCCCACCTGCCGTGGCGGGGTGAGGACGTCAAGTCGGTCCTCGCCGACCGGCTCGGCGTCCCGGTGCTGCTCGACAACGACGCCAACTGCGCCGCCCACGCCGAGTCGACCTTCGGCGCCGGCCGCGGCAGCGGCTCGATGCTTCTGGTGACGATGGGGACCGGCATCGGCGGGGCGCTGGTCCTCGACGACCGGGTGTGGCGGGGCGCGACGGGCATGGCCGGCGAGTTCGGCCACATGCAGGTCGTGCCGGACGGCGCGCCGTGCGAGTGCGGGAGGCGTGGCTGCTGGGAGCAGTACTGCTCCGGCAACGCCCTGGTCCGTGACGCCCGGGCCCGCATCGGCAGCGAGCCCACGGTCCTGGCCGAGCTGTGCGGCGGCGATCCCGCTCGCCTCACCGGGCCGATGGTGACCGAGGCTGCCGAGGAGGGCGACCTCGTCGCCCGGGGTGCGTTCGCCCGCGTCGGGGACTGGCTCGGGGTGGGCATCGCCAACCTCGTGGCTGCCTTCGACCCGGAGCTGGTCGTCATCGGTGGCGGGGTCTCCGAGGCCGGGGACCGGCTGCTCGACCCCGCCCGCGAGGCGCTCGCCCGGACCCTGGTCGGGGCGGGTCACCGCGACCTGCCGTCGGTCGTCCCCGCCACGCTCGGCCCGGCCGCCGGGCTCGTCGGGGCCGCCGCGCTGGCCCGCGCGGCGTACCGGGACTACGGCCGCTTGTAGTCCGGGACCAGCTCGCGCGCCAGCTGCTCGAGGAAGAGACCGACGTCGGTGACGATGCCGCGGGCCTGCGAGGAGCCGCGGTCGGCGAGCTTGGTGACGGTCGCCGGGTTGATGTCGACGCAGACGAGCGGGATGGACGCCGGCAGGATGTTGCCGGTCGCGACCGAGTGGAGCATGGTCGCCACCATCAGGCAGAAGCCGACGTCGGGCAGCGCCGCGCGCATCGCGCGCTGGCCGTCGATCACGTCGGTGTGGACGTCGGGGAGCGGGCCGTCGTCGCGGACCGAGCCGACGAGGACGAACTCCTTCTCGTGGGTCACGAGCGCGTGCATGATGCCGCCGGTCAGGACGCCCTGGTCGACGGCCGCCTTGATCGAGCCGGCCTTGCGGATCGTGTTGAGCGCCCGGATGTGGTGCTCGTGGCCGTGCTCCACGCCGTGGCCGTGGGAGAGGTCCACGCCCAGGCTGGTGCCGTAGAGCGACGACTCGATGTCGTGGGTGGCCAGCGCGTTGCCGGCGAAGAGGATGTCGACGAAGCCGGCGTGGGCCATCGCGACCATCGCGGGCGCGGCGCCGGTGTGGACGACGCCGGGGCCGCCGACCCACAGCACCTTCTTGCCGGCCGCCTTGGCCTCGCGCATGCCGTCGGCGACCTGGCGGACGAGCACGGCCTGCGGCTTCTCCGACGACACGTCGGACTCCATGAAGCCGAAGGACTCGCCGGAGCCCTCGACCTCGGGGACCTCGACCCGGATGCCGGAGGCGCCGGTGACGACCCAGGTGCCGGCCCTGATGTCGGACATCGGGAGCGTGCGCACGGTCGTCGGAGCTCCCGCGTCGTCGACGGTGACCACGAGGCCGCAGTCCATCTCGGGGTTCTCGACCTCGAGCCACCTGCCCTGCAGCCGCACCTTGGTGGGCAGGTTGGTCGTCGAGTAGAAGCCGTCCGGGAAGACCCCGTCCTGCTCGGCCTGCGCCATCGTCGCCTCGCCCGGGTCGGTCTGGTTGACCCCACGGGTCTGCAGCCGCATCAGCAGCCGCTGCAGCGACTCGTCGTCGTCGGCGGTGACGTCGATCCACGCGGTGGACTGGTCGGCCGCCTCGTGGCCGACGTCGATCTTGGTGATGACCCAGTCGCCGCCGTACTCGCGGATGTCGTCGAGGATGCGGCTGAGGATGCCGCTGTCCATGAGGTGGCCGGTGACTTCGACGGTTTCCTTGACGCTCACGGTCGCGAGCGTAGCGACAGTAGGGCGGAGGTCAGACCCGCGCCCCGTCGTCCCACGGGTCGCGCCCGCCGCGCTTCATCGTCAGCACGAGGTAGACGAAGCTCCCGACGAACCCCACGACCATCAGGTAGCCCAGCCACGACGGCAGCGAGACACCGCCGAGCAGCGCGACCAGCATCACCGCGGGGATGCCGAGGACGCCGAGCCAGGGGAGGTGCTCCGGGAACCGGATCGGCGGCAGCGGGCCGGGGTCGGGCGGCACGAAGCGGTCCTCCGGCTCGACCTCGGGGGCCGCGGCCGGGAGCGCGACCTCGAACGAGGTGGTGAACGTCGGCGGAGCGGGCGGGTCGTCGACCTCGGCTCGCTCGCCGTAGTTCTCGACGATGGCCTGCCAGGCCTCGTCGTCGTTGCTCGTGCCGCTCACGCGGACGAGGGTACGTCAGCCCCGGTCGGTGACCCGGGCGACGAACTCGGCGGATCCGGCGAAGATGTCGTCGGCGTCGTGGTCGAGCGTCGCGACGTGATAGCTGTTGGTCAGCACCCGGTGGTCGGTGTCGCGCGAGGAGACCGCGGTCAGCACCGTGTCGGCCGACGACTGGTCGATGACGTGGTCCTCGGCGGACTGGAAGTAGAGGACCGGCTGGGTGACCTTCGGCAGGTCCGGCACGAGCGCCTGCCACAGGCGCGTGACCTGGTAGAGCCCCTTGATCGGGAGCCGGGGGTAGCCGACCTCGTCCTGGCCCGGCTTCTTGATGTCGTTGACGACGCCCTTGAGCGACGGCACGACCCGCTGGAGCACGGGCAGGGCGAGCAGCTCCTTGCGGGTGCTCGAGACGAACGGGTTGACCAGCACGATGCCGGCGACGTCGCCCGGGCGCTCCTCGGCCAGCCGCAGCACGACGGAGCCGCCCATCGACAGCCCGGCCACGACGACGGCCTCGCAGGAGGCGAGCAGCCGGTCCAGCGCAGCCGACGCGGTGTCGAGCCAGTCGGTCCACGCCACCTCGTTGAGGTCCTGCCACCGGGTGCCGTGGCCCGGCAGCAGCGGCACCTCCACGGCGTACCCCTGCTCGGCGAGGTGTTCGCCCCACGGTCGCATCGACGCCGGCGACCCGGTGAAGCCGTGGACGAGCAGGACGCCGATCGAGCGGCCGCCCGTCCGGTCCGGGGTGGCGGGCGCGGACCAGGGGCGCGTGAGCGGGTGCGACGACGCGGGCGACGAGGGCATGGCGGGATTGTGCACCAACTGTGGCGGAGGTGGGGCCGTGATGAGTACGAGTGAGGATGGGATTCACCGGCGAGGAGGGTCTAGAGTTCCGGCGTCGGGCTGAGACCGTTCCTGGGAGGTCGTGCGGTGTTCTACTGGTTCCTCAAGTGGATCGCCATCGGCCCGTTGCTCCGGGTCGTGTTCAGGCCCCAGACCGAGGGCGCCGACAACGTCCCCGCGGAGGGCCCCGCGATCCTCGCGAGCAACCACCTCTCCTACGCCGACTGGCTGTTCATGCCGCTGACCCTGCCGCGCCGGGTCACCTTCGTCGCCAAGGCGGAGTACTTCACGACGCCCGGCATCAAGGGCTGGTTCCAGAAGAAGTTCTTCGCGGGCTCCGGGCAGGTCCCGATCGACCGCTCGGGCGCGTCCGCCGCCGAGGGCGCCCTCAGCGCGGCGAAGCGGATCCTCGGGGAGGGCGAGCTCTTCGGCATCTACCCCGAGGGCACCCGCTCCCACGACGGCAAGCTCTACCGCGGCAAGACCGGTGTCGCCCGGCTCGCGCTCGAGACCGGCGTCCCGGTGATCCCGGTGGCGGTGCTCGGCACCGACGTGGTGGCGCCGCCGGGCAAGAAGTTCGGCACGTTCACGCGTCCCGGTGTGCGCTTCGGCAAGCCCCTCGACTTCTCCCGCTACGAGGGCCTCGAGAACGACCGCTACATCCTCCGCTCGATCACCGACGAGATCATGTACGAGATCATGCGGCTCTCCGGCCAGGAGTACGTCGACATGTACGCCACCCGCGCCAAGGAGGAGTCCAAGCGGCTCGAGCGGGAGGCGAAGGCCGCCAAGGATGGCTCGGACGAGGCTTCCGCCGAGCCCGAGGACGGGAAGCTCGCGTCCTGAGCGACGCGGCGCCGCGCTGGCGGCTCTGGACCCGGCCGGACCTCGCCGTCGAGGACCGGATGTTCCGCGCGCTGGCGGTGCTGCGGGTGGTCGTGCTCGTCAACGCGGTCGCGCTGAACGTCTATCGCGCCGACAACTTCCGCCACCCGGTCGCGGGGATCTTCTGCGTCGTGGTGATGATCGCCTGGACGGCCTACGCGGTCTGGGCGTACGCCGAGCCGCTGCGGCGCACCGCCTGGTTGCTGGTCGCCGACCTCGGCGTGGCTGCCGGGCTGATCCTGCTCTCCCCGCTGGTCAAGGGCGAGACCCTGCGCGCGACCATCCCGGGCTTCTGGGTGATGGGCGCGATGCTCGCGTGGGCGATCCACTGGCACGCCCGCGGGGGGCTGGCGGCGGCCGTGGTCGTCGCGGCCGCCGACCTGTCGATCCGCCAGGACCTCACCCAGGGCAACTACGGCAACGTGTTCCTGCTGGTGGTGGGCGGGCCGATCGTGGGGTTCATGGCCGGCTCGCTGAGTCGCATGGAGGACCAGCGCGACGCCGCCCTCAGGCAGGCGGTCGCGGGGGAGGAGCGGGCCCGGCTCGCGCGGGCCGTGCACGACGGCGTCCTCCAGGTGCTGTCCCTCGTGCAGCGACGCGGCACCGAGCTCGAGCGGCTCTCGCCCGAGTTCGCCGAGCTCGGCCGGCTCGCCGGCGAGCAGGAGACCGCGCTGCGCTCCCTGATCCGTCAGCAGGACCGTCGGGGGGATCCGGGGGAGGCCGACCTCGCGGCCGCGCTCGAGGAGATGACGCGCGGGCACTCCGTCCCGGTCACGCTCTCGACGCCCGGTGTACCGGTGGCGCTCCCCGGAGACGTCGCCGCGGAGCTGACCGCCGCGGTCCGCGCCTGCCTCGACAACGTCGCCACCCACGTCGGCGCCGACGCCCCCGCATGGGTGCTGCTCGACGACACCGGTGGCACCGTCGTCGTCAGCGTGCGTGACGAGGGCCCGGGCATCCCCGCCGACCGCCTCGCGGTCGCCGAGGAGGAGGGCCGTCTGGGGGTCGCCCAGTCGATCGTCGCGCGGCTCCGCGAGCTCGGTGGCGACGCCGACCTCGACTCCGGCCCCCACGGGACCGAGTGGGAGCTGCGCGTCCCCCGCCCGCCTACGCTCGGCTCGTGACCATCCACACCAGCCACCCCTTCGCCGATCCCGACCCGGACCCGGTCCGCCGGTTCCGTGGCCGGCTGGGCGGGGCCGTGACGCTGTGGACGGCAGGCGCCGGCTCGGCACGGGCCGGGCTCACCGTCACGTCGTTGATGGTGGCGGGTGGCGAGCCCGGTCGGGTCCTGGCGCTCCTCGACCCGGACGCGGACCTCACCCTGGCGCTCGAGGAGTCCGGGAGGGCCGTCGTGCACCTGCTCTCGTGGCAGCACCGGCACCTCGCGGAGGCCTTCGCGGGCACGGCCCCGGCTCCGGGTGGGGCGTTCCGCACCGGTGACTTCACCGACGGCGACCACGGGCCTCGGCTGGCCGACGCCGACGCGTGGGCAGCGGTCTCCCTCGAGGACGTGCGCGACGTCGGCTGGTCCCGGTTGGTCACCTGCACCCTGGGCGAGGTCGAGGTCGGTGACGACACCGACCCGCTGCTGCACCGACGCGGCCGCTGGAGCCGTCCGGGGCACTAGGGTGCCCCGCATGACCGAGACCGGGGGAGAGCGCAAGATCCGTGTGATGGTGGTCGACGACCACCCGATGTGGCGCGACGCCGTCGAGCGCGACCTGCAGGACGCCGGGTTCGACGTGGTCGGCGTGGCCGCCGACGGCCACCAGGCGATCGCCCGCTTCCCCGCGGTCCGGCCCGACGTCGTCGTGCTCGACCTCCAGATCCCCGGTCCCGGCGGCGTCGAGGTCACCGCCGACGTCCTCACCAAGGACCCGTCGGCCCGAGTACTCATCCTCTCGGCCTCCGGCGAGCAGGCCGACGTCCTGGCCGCCGTGAAGGCCGGTGCGACCGGCTACCTCGTGAAGTCGGCCCAGCGCTCCGAGCTCGTCGACGCCGTGCGCCGGGTGGCGCAGGGCGACACCGTCTTCACCCCCGGCCTCGCCGGGCTGGTCCTCGGCGAGTTCCGCCGCATGGCCGACGCGCCGCCGGAGGAGGAGACGCCGAGTGACGGCCTGACCGAGCGCGAGACCGAGATCCTCAAGATGGTCGCCAAGGGCATGTCCTACAAGCAGATCGCCGAGCGCCTCGTCATCTCCCACCGCACGGTCCAGAACCACGTCCAGAACACGCTCCGCAAGCTGCAGATGCACAACCGCGTCGAGCTGACCCGCTACGCAATTGAGCGCGGCCTCGACGACGACGAGTCGTGACCGGCGAGTGGCGGGCGGCCACGGCAGCCGACGCCGGACCGCTCGCCGACCTCGAGCGCGACGCCAACCTCGTCGCGCTCGCCCACGTCTTTCCGGCGGACCTTCCCTTCCCCTACGACGAGGTGCGGCAGCGCTGGGAGCGCACCCTGGCGGAGCCCGGAGCGACCGTGGAGGTCGTCGACGGCGCGGGTCGGCTGGACGCCTATGTCGCCCACGACGGTGAGACGCTGCGCCACCTCGCGGTCCACCCCGGCCGCTGGGGCGAGGGCCTCGGTGCCGACGCGGTCGCACGCGCCGTCGCCCGCGGTGCGCACCGCCTGTGGTGTCTCGAGGCGAACGAGCAGGCCCGGCGCCTCTACACGCGGCTCGGGTGGCGACCGTCGGGGCTCACCGGGACGGCCGAGTGGCCGCCCCACCCGGTCGAGATCGAGTACGTCGTGCCGGGGGCCCTACGATCGCCGACGTGACCGAGCAGCTGCTGGAGATCGCCGACGGCCTCTACGCGCTGCCGCTCGGCGACTTCACGGCCGCGCGTGACGCCCGCGCCAAGGAGCTGAAGGGCACCGACCTCGCGGCACCCGTGAAGGCGTTGAGGAAACCCTCGCTCGCCGCGTGGGTCGTCAACCTGCTCGTACGCCGCGACGCCGACCAGGTGACGCAGGTGCTGGACCTCGGGGCGGCCCTCCGCGACGCTGCGGCCGGGATGCAGGGCGAGGAGCTACGCGCCCTGACGCGGCAGCGCCGCCAGCTGACGGCTGCCGTGACGACCGGTGCCAGGGCGCTGGCCTCGGGGGAGGGCGTGAAGGTGACGCAGGCCGTCGCCGACCAGGTCGAGGCCACGCTGACGGCGGCGATGGTCGACGCCCGCTGTGCTGACGCCGTCCGGAGCGGGCTGCTGGTCACCGCTCTCGCGTCGACCGGCGTCGACGAGGTCGACCTCGGCTCCGCAGTCGCGACCCCGGACGCTCTCGGCTTCACCGCCTCCACGACCGAGCGGCCGCCGCCCGATCTCCACGTGGTCCCCGATCCCGACGCCGACGAGAAGGCCGTCGCGGCCGCACGCGAGGCCGTCGAGGACGCCCAGCGGGTGGTCGACGACGCCCGACGGACGGCGACCGAGGCGGCGACCGCGGTCGCCGAGCTCGAGGCCCGGGCCCTGCAGCTCCAGAGCGAGGCCGACGAGCTCAAGCGCAAGCTCTCCGCGCTCGAGGACGAGCAGGAGGAGGTCGACGACGACCTGTCGGACGCCGAGTCCGAGAGGTCCGAGGCGGACGCGGCTGCGGCGGAGGCCGAGCGCGAGCTCGCCGCGGCGACGGCGTCGCTCGAGAAGCTCGGCGGCTAGCTCAGAGCGTCGCCCACCCGCCGGAGCGGCGTACCGCCTCGAGCCAGCGGGCGTGCGCCGCGTCGTGGTCCGCCCGGTCGCCGCCGGGCTCGAAGCGACGGTCGAGCGACCACGTGTCGCGCAGCTCGTCGGTCGACGACCAGGTCCCGGTGCCGAGCCCGGCGAGGAACGCGGCGCCCAGCGCCGTGGTCTCGACGATCTCGGGACGTTCGACCGGCACCCCGACCTGGTCGGCCTGGACCTGGCAGAGCAGGTCGTTGGCCGCCGCGCCGCCGTCGACCCGGAGGGACGAGAGCCCCGGCATGGTCTCCAGCACGTCGCGGACCTCGAAGGCGATCGCCTCCAGGGTCGCCCGCACGATGTGGGCCCGGGTGGTGCCGCGGGTCAGTCCGATGATCAGCCCGCGCGCGTGGGGGTCCCAGTGGGGAGCCCCGAGCCCGGTGAGCGCCGGCACGAAGACCACGCCCTCGGAGGAGTCGACGGTCGAGGCGATCGCCGCGGTCTCGGCCGCCGACCCGACGATCTGGAGGCCGTCGCGCAGCCACTGGACCGCCGCGCCGGTCACGAAGATCGCGCCCTCGAGCGCGTAGGTGAGGTCGCCGTCGGGGGAGCGCCAGGCCGCGGTCGAGAGCAGCCCGGCGTCGGAACGCTGGAGCTCGCTCCCGGTGTTGGTGAGGATGAAGGAGCCGGTGCCGTAGGTGCACTTGGAGTCGCCGACGTCGAAGCAGGTCTGGCCGAACAGCGCCGACTGCTGGTCACCCGCGATGCCGGCGATCGGCAGCGACAGCCCGCAGAACGACTTCGGGTCGGTGGTGGCGACCTCACCCCAGTTGGGGACCAGGTCGGGCAGGGCGTCGCGGGGCACGCCGAACAGCCCGCAGAGCTCGTCGGACCAGTCGCCCGCGGCGAGGTCGAACAGCAGCGTGCGGCACGCGTTGGACACGTCGGTGACGTGCTGGACCCCGCGCGTCATCCGGGCGATCAGGTAGGAGTCGACCGTGCCGACGGCATAGCGGCCGGACTCGACGTGGGTCCACGTGTGCGGCTCGTGCTCGGCGATCCACGCGAGCTTGGTGCCGGAGAAGTAGGGGTCGAGCCGCAGCCCGGTGAGCTCGGTGACCCGCTCCTCGTGGCCCTCCTCGCGCATCCGGCTGCAGATGTCGGCCGTGCGCCGGTCCTGCCACACGATCGCGCGGCGGGGCGACCCGAGGGTCTCGCGGTCCCACAGCACGACGGTCTCGCGCTGGTTGGTGATGCCGAGCGCGGTCAGCTCCTCGGCGTCGACCTGCTTGAGGACGTCGCGGGTCGCCTCGATGGTGGCCTGCCAGATCTCCTCGGGCGCGTGCTCGACCCAGCCCGGCTGGGGGAAGTGCTGGCGGAACTCCTCGTAGCCCTTGGCCACGATCCGTCCGTCGGGGCTGACGACGACGGCGGTGACCCCCGTCGTCCCGGCGTCGATGGCGAGCACGCTCATGAGGCAGCCCCCCTGACGACGTCGAGGATCCGTTCGTCGATCCAGGCGAGCTCCGGGTCGACGCGCATCTCGTAGTTCTCGGTGCCGACCCAGGCGGCGAAGTCGCGATGACCGCGGGAGGTGGCGAAGTCCTCGAGCTCGCGCCGCAAGTCGTCGGTCACGGGCACCTTCTCCTCGTCGGTCGAGGCCGTGAGGTAGAGGTCGTTGAGGTCGAGCAGCCGCGCCAGCTCGGTCACCGGGTCGGTGTGGTCGTCGACCCGCAGGTCGACCTCGAGGTCGTCGCCCCCGCCGTAGCCCGCCCCGTCCCGTACGACGAGCAGCGCGGCGCTCTGGCGCCCCCGCCGGTCACCGCCCGCGTCGTCGCCGGCCGTCAGCGCGGCGAGCAGCCGCCGGCCCAGCGGCGCGTCGTCGTCGGAGGTGTCCCACGCGGCCTGCATCGCGAGCACGACGTCCTCGCCGGCCAGCACGTTGCCCTGGATGGCGTATCCCTCACCGGTCACGCCGCCGGCCCAGTCGAGGCAGGCGCTCCCCGTGTGGGAGGCGGCGTTGCCGTCGAGGTCGACGATGCCGGCCTGGCGGTGGTCGCGGCCGTCGTCCTCCTCGAGCAGGCGCTGGAGCGCGACCGCGGCGGTCGCTCCCTCGTCGAGGTGGGCGAGCGCGAGCCCCTTCCAGGCGACGTTGGCATCGGCCTGGGTGGCGATCGCGCCGACCTCGGCGACCGCTGCGGGGACGACGGCACCGACCCCGAGGAACTTGGAGGCGACGGCCACGCCCCACGCCTCGCCGTCGGCGGAGCGGGCCACGATCGAGAACGTCATGGCCCGCACCCTAGCCACCGTCCGTCCACGCTCCGGGCCGGTCGACAGCCGGGTCGCACGACCGCTAGCGTCGGCGAGTCCGTGTGAACGATCCAACAGGAGTGACCCACTGTGTCGATGCGTGTCGGAGTGCTCACCGGTGGCGGCGACTGCCCCGGGCTGAACGCCGTGATCAGGGCCGTGGTCCGCAAGGGTGTCAAGACCCATGGCTTCGAGTTCGTGGGCTACCGCGACGGCTGGAAGGGCCCGCTCGAGGGCTACACGATGGAGCTCGGCGTCCCGCAGGTGCGCGGCATCCTGCCCCGCGGCGGCACCATCCTCGGGTCGAGCCGCACCAACCCCTTCAAGATCGAGGGCGGCGTCGAGCAGATCAAGGACAACCTCGCGAAGGACGGCGTCGACGCGCTCGTCGCCATCGGCGGCGAGGACACCCTCGGTGTCGCGACCAAGCTCGCCGACCTCGGCGTGAATGTCGTCGGCGTGCCGAAGACGATCGACAACGACCTCTCCGGCACCGACTTCACCTTCGGCTTCGACACGGCGGTCAACATCGCCACCGAGGCGATCGACCGCCTCCACACCACGGCCGAGTCCCACCACCGCGTGCTCGTCGTCGAGGTCATGGGCCGCCACGCGGGCTGGATCGCGCTCCACAGCGGCATCGCGGGCGGCGCCAACATCGTGCTGATCCCGGAGCAGCCCTTCGACATCGAGGAGGTCTGCCGCCTCGTCGAGTCGCGCTTCGAGTCGCGGTTCTCGCCGATCCTGGTCGTCTCCGAGGGAGCGATCCCGAAGGAGGGCGGCGACATGACCCTGATCTCGGGGGAGAAGGACGCCTTCGGCCACGTCCGCCTCGGCGGCATCGGCGACCGGATCGCCGCGGAGATCGAGAACCGCACCGGCAAGGAGGCGCGCGCCGTCGTCCTCGGCCACGTCCAGCGCGGCGGCACCCCCACGGCGTTCGACCGCTGGCTCGCCACCCGGTTCGGGCTCCAGGCCGTCGACGCCGTCGCGGACCGCGAGTTCGGCACGATGATGGCGCTGCGCGGCACCGACATCATCCGGGTGCCGCTCATCGAGGGCACCGGCGAGCTCAAGCTGGTCAGCCCCGAGGAGTACGCCGAGGCCGAGGTCTTCTTCGGCTGACCGTCACTCGCCGGGCGCCGTCCACTCGCCGGCCTCGAGGACCTGCTTGATCCGGTTCACGCTGCGCTCCGTCTCGGACTCGAACAGGCCCTGCAGGTGCGCCGCCCGGCCGGGTCCGGGACTCATCCACACCTCCTGGGTGTAGTCCGTGCCGCCCGACGTGCTCGCGGCGCAGGTGTAGGCCACGGTGATGTTGCCCGGACTGGTCAGGTTCACGCTCACGGCCCGGTGGGGGTAGTCGAGCTCGACGAGCTCCTCGACCTCGGCCACCAGCAGGCCGTCCTGGCGGGAGATGCTGACGAACTGGGCGCCCCGCTCGCGGGGCGGCGTGTCGGTGAGGTGCAGCGACCGCTCGGTCAGCTGGCCGGTCAGCACCGCGCTCCGGGGGTCGAGCAGGAAGTCCATGACCGTGCTCGGCGGGCGGGCGATCGTGACCGACGCGCGTGCGTGGACCGCCTCGGGCCTCCTCGTGCTCCTTCCGAACATGGCTGCAGTCTGGTGCGGGTCGCCTCACCCATGTGGGCGAACCGCCCATCCGGTACTGGCGTGGCGCTGGCACACGGTGGCGGTCTGGTCCACGATGGCCGGACTGCATCTCTTCTCGGAAAGGAAGAGCCATGAGCGCCTCCACCCCAGAGACCCGGGACGTGACCGCCTCCGAGCCCGAGCTGAAGCGGGTGATGGGCCCCAGGCTCCTCCTGCTCTTCATCGTCGGCGACATCCTCGGCGCCGGCATCTACGCCGTCACGGGCGACATCGCCGGCGAGGTGGGTGGGATGGCGTGGCTGCCCTTCCTGATCGCCTTCACGGTCGCGACCCTGACGGCCTTCGCCTACCTCGAGCTGGTCACGAAGTACCCCCAGGCGGCCGGAGCGGCGCTCTACGCCCACAAGGCCTTCGGCCTCCACTTCGTCACCTTCCTGGTCGCCTTCACCGTGGTGTGCTCCGGCATCACCAGTGCGTCCACCTCGTCCAACCTGCTGGCGGCGAACCTCCTCACCGGGCTCGGGGTCCAGGGCGGCGACCCCGGCACGACGCCGATCCTGCTCGTGGCGCTCGCCTTCATGGTGGTCCTGGCGGTGATCAACCTGCGGGGCGTCGGCGAGAGCGTGAAGTTCAACGTGGTGCTGACGCTGATCGAGCTGACCGCGCTGGCGATCGTGGTGCTGATCGGCTTCTACGCGATGGCCACCAAGGGGGCCGACCTGGGCCAGATCGTCGTCTTCGAGACCTCCTCGGACCGCAGCATGTTCGCGGCGACCACCGTCGCCACGGCGATCGCCTTCTTCGCGATGGTCGGCTTCGAGGACTCCGTCAACATGGTCGAGGAGACCAAGGACCCGCAGAAGATCTTCCCGCGCACGATGCTCACCGGCCTCGGCATCGCCGTCGTCCTCTACATGCTGGTGGCCGTCTCGGTGGTGATGGTCCTGCCGCTGGGGGAGATCGAGTCCTTCGACGGCGAGACCGGCATCCTCCTCGAGGTGGTCAAGGCGGGGGTGCCCGACCTCCCCGTGGGCGAGATCTTCCCGTTCCTCACCGTCTTCGCCGTCGCCAACACGGCGCTGATCAACATGCTGATGGCCAGCCGGCTCATCTACGGCATGGCCCGGCAGGACGTCCTGCCCCGGTCGCTCGGCAAGGTCCTGCCCGAGCGGCGTACGCCGTGGGCGGGCATCGCGTTCACCACGGTGCTGGCCCTCGGGCTGATCACCTACGTCTCGCTCGACTCCGAGAGCTCGGTCGTCGGTGCGCTGAGCGGCACCACCGGGCTGCTGCTGCTCGTGGTGTTCTCGATCGTCAACGTGGCGTGCCTGATGCTGCGCAAGGACACCTCGGTCGAGACCACCTTCCGAGCACCGACGCCCTTCCCCGTGATCGCGGCCGTGCTGTGCCTGTTCCTCGCCGGCCCGTGGGCCCGTGACCCGGAGGACTGGATCCAGTACCGCATCGCCGGGGTGCTGCTCGCGATCGGCGTGGTGCTGTGGGTCTTCACCTGGCTGACCAACCGCGGGGTCCGTGCGCAGAAGACGGGGTTCCGTGACATCGACCACCTCGAGGACTGACCCGGCTGTCCATCGGGCGTCGGCGGTTCCGGGAGGGACCGCACCGCGCCGTACCCTTGAGCGGTGACCAGCTCCGTCCCCGACCTCGCCGCGCTGCACGCGATGGGCCCCGCCCAGCAGCCGACGTACCCCGACCCCGTGGCTGTCGACGCCGCGGTGTCCCGGCTCCGCACCCAGCCGCCGCTCGTCTTTGCCGGTGAGTGCGACGAGCTGACCGAGAAGATCGGGGCGGTCGCCCGGGGCGAGGCGTTCCTGCTCCAGGGTGGTGACTGCGCCGAGACCTTCGCCGGCGTGACGGCCGACAACGTCCGCAACAAGCTGCGGGTCATCCTCCAGATGGCCGTCGTCCTGACCTACGCCGCCAGCGTGCCGGTGGTGAAGGTCGGGCGGCTCGCCGGCCAGTACGCCAAGCCCCGGTCCAGCGATTTCGAGACCCGCGGCAGTGGCGACCATGAGGTGACCCTCCCGGCCTACCGCGGCGACGCCGTCAACGGCTTCGAGTTCACCCCCGAGGCGCGCGCCCACGACCCGCAGCGACTCGTCGACGTCTACAACGCCTCGGCCGCGACGCTCAACCTCGTCCGCGCCTTCGTCACCGGCGGCTACGCCGACCTGCGCCAGGTCCACGCCTGGAACACCGACTTCGTCAAGGAGAGCGCGGCCGGCCAGCAGTACGAGGCGATGGCCAACGACATCGAGCGCGCCCTGACCTTCATGCAGGCCATCGGCGCCGACCCCGACGAGTTCCACCGGGTCGACTTCCACTCCAGTCACGAGGCGCTGGTGCTGGAGTACGAGCACGCGATGACCCGCATCGACTCCCGCACGCAGGCGCCGTACGACGTCTCTGGCCACTTCGTCTGGATCGGCGAGCGGACGCGCCAGCTCGACGGCGCGCACGTCGAGCTGCTGAGCCACATCAAGAACCCGATCGGCGTGAAGCTCGGCCCCACCACCACGCCCGACGACGCGCTGGCGCTGGCGGAGAAGCTGAACCCCCACAACATCCCCGGGCGCCTGACCTTCATCACCCGCTTCGGTGCCGGGAGGATCCGCGACGGGCTGCCGACCCTGATCGAGAAGGTCACCGCGGCCGGCGTGCAGGTGGCGTGGGTGTGCGACCCGATGCACGGCAACACCTTCGAGGCGTCCTCGGGCTACAAGACCCGCCGCTTCGACGACGTCATCGACGAGGTCCAGGGCTTCTTCGACGTCCACCGCTCCCTCGGGACGTGGCCGGGTGGCGTCCACGTCGAGCTGACCGGGGACGACGTCACCGAGTGCGTCGGCGGCGGCGAGCTCCTCGACGAGGCCGGCCTCGCCGACCGCTACGAGTCGGTCTGCGACCCCCGCCTCAACCGGGTCCAGAGCCTCGAGCTCGCCTTCCTCGTCGCGAAGATGCTTCGCGCCGCCTGATTCGTTGTGGCGACGTGACCGGTTCGCGTCCTGTCCGGGCGGCCGGTCGCCCATGATGACCGCATGCCGGAGCAGCGGGGGGCCGAGTGGCGCACGGCGCTGCGCGCGCTCGGGTCGCCGCTCGCAGCCTTCTGCCTGGTCCTCCTGGTCCTCAACGACCACCTGCTGAAGCAGGCGTGGCCGGGTTGGGTCACCGGGAAGCTCAGCGACCTGGTGGGGCTGGTGGTCGCGCCGCTCCTGCTCGGTGTCGCGCTCGCCGCGCTCGGCGTACGCCGCTGGCGGCGGTGGTCGGTCGGGCCGGTCGTGACCGGCTTCGTGGTCACCAAGACGTCGGTGGCCGGCGCGGCCGCCGTGAGTGCCGCGTGGTCCTTGTCCGGTGTCCCCACCCACATCCGGGCCGACGCCACCGACCTGGTCGCCCTCCCTGCGGTGCTGCTGGCGATGCTGCTGTGGCGGGAGGCCGGGGGCGCGGACGGCCGGCGGCGGACCGCGGCGGTGCTCGGGGCGGCGCTGCTGCCGCTCGGGGTGCTCGCGACGGCCGCCACAGGCGCCTGCGACACCGACGACGGCCTCACCTCCGCGGACGTCGTGACCGGTCGCCTCAGCGGAGGGGACGGCACACGCCGCACGATCCTCGTCCTCCAGGACCACCACGACCTGCGCGCGATCGACGCGGAGGGCGAGGTGAGCACGCTGCCCCGCGACGAGCGGGAGCGGATGGGTGACCTCGACCTGACCGACGGGGCCGGCTGCCTGCCGGACGCCCTCACCTGCTGGCGGGTGGTGGTCGGGAACGACGCCGTGGAGTCCTCGACCGACGGTGGCCGGTCGTGGGACCCCGAGCTGGGCTTCTCCGCGGAGCAGCAGGAGGAGGCGCTCGACGGCGTCGCGGAGACCTGCGGCGAGGAGCCCCGGGGGTGGCTGGGGGACCTCGCGGTCATGGCGACGCCGGACGGACCGCTCGTGACGGTGACGGCCTTCCACGCCGGCGTCTGGCTGCGGGACACGACGGGGGAGTGGCGCCGACTCGACCTCGACGAGCTGCGGGCGCAGCCGGCGCCGGAGGGTGTCGAACCTGCGCCGGGTTGGTTGCGCTCGGTGCCGCCCGTCGTGCCGCCGTACGCCCCGCCCGGCGAGCCGACGCCCGTACCGGCCACCCCGGGCCCGCCGACCTGCCCGCCCCGGGAGCGGACGACGATCACACCCCACCCGGCGAACGGGGATCCCTTCGAGGTGTGTGGCTGAGGCGTCAGCGCAGCACGTCGGCGACCCGCCGGGCGAGGACCGGCAGCGCGTCCTCGACGCGACGACCGACCAGCCCGTCGTCGAGGTCGAGGCACTCCATGAAGGCGGTCTCGAGCAGGCCGTCGTCGTCGACGTGGACCCACAGGTCGATGCAGCCGTCGGGGTGCTCGGTGTCCAGCGGAGCCGTCGCGTCCGGGTGGCAGCGCACGAACTCCGGCGTGGCGGCGCACCACACCACGCCGGCACGAGCGCCGCCGTCGTCCTCGGGCCGTCCGTCGTGGTAGCCCTCGAACGCCGTCCCGACGAGGACGGGCCGGAGGGCGTCGTGGATCAGGGTCGTGGAGCCGGGCACGCCTCCGATGGTGCGCCGACCGCCGACGGTCCGCCACCGCTTTCCTGACAGGATCGACCCCATGATCGACCTGCGCAGCGACACCGTCACCCGACCCACCGCCGCGATGCGGCGCGCGATGGCCGAGGCCGAGGTGGGCGACGACGTCTACGGCGAGGACCCCGCGGTCACGGCGCTCGAGGAGCGGGTCGCGGGGATGTTCGGTCACGAGGCGGCGCTCTTCACGCCCACCGGCTCGATGGCCAACGTCCTCGCCGTGCGGGGCGTGGTCGAGCCGGGCCAGGAGGTCCTCTGCGAGGAGCGGGCCCACATCGCCCGCGCCGAGCTCGGGGCCCACGGGGCGATCGGCGGCGTGACGATGCGGACCTGGCAGTCAGCGGACGGCCGCGTCCCGCTCGAGCGCGTGCAGGACCTCTTCGCGCCCGACCTCGGCGTCTACTTCGTCGCGACCGCCGCCGTCTCGGTCGAGAACACCCACAACTTCGCCGGCGGGACCGTCGTGCCGATAGAGGAGCTCCGGGGGCTACGTGCCTGGGCCGACGAGGTCGGCACCGCCGTCCACGTCGACGGCGCACGACTCTGGAACGCCCACGTCGCCACCGGCACGCCGCTGGAGCAGTACGGCGCGTGCGCCGACGTCCTCGCGGTGTGCCTGTCGAAGGGGCTGGGCGCTCCGGTCGGCTCGCTCGTCGTGGGCCGGAGCGAGCTGGTCGCCGAGGCGCGGGTGCGCCGCAAGCGGATGGGCGGTGGCATGCGTCAGGCAGGGGTGCTGGCGGCGGCGGGGCTGCACGCCCTGGACCACCACGTCGAGCGGCTGGCCGACGACCACGTGCACGCACGGCTCCTCGCCGAGGCCTGCGGCGTCGACCCGGAGTCGGTCGACACCAACATCGTGGTGGTGCCGCACGACGACGCGCCCGGATATGTCGCGGCGGCGGCGGAGGCCGGCGTGCGGATCAGCGCGGTCGGCCCGCGTACCGTCCGGCTGGTCACGCACCTCGACGTGGACCGGGCCGCGGCCGACGAGGCCGCGGCGGTGCTGTCGAAGCTCGCCTGACCTCGCTCAGGCCGTGTGGCCGAAGAGCTGGACGTCGCTGATGGCGGTGTAGTCGCGCGAGGCCCGGCCGGGCCCTGGCGGTGAGACCTTGAGGAGCTTCAGCTTCACGGCCGTCGTCTCCACCTGGGGCAGCGACACCGTCTGCATGATCGTGGTGTCGCCGAGCTTCTGCGTCTTCACCGTGCCGTCGTCGAAGCTCCACTCGACGGCCAGGACCCGTCGGTTGCCGTGGTACCAGTCGAGGATCCCCTGCTTGTCCTGGCCGACCTTGGCGTAGCCGTTGATCAGCCCGACCTCCGAGAGCACGGTGGGTTCGTCGAAGGTCAGCGTGATCGTCGCGCCGGTCGCGTCCCCCGGGGTCCGCCATGTCGTCTCGGGGACACCGTCGACCATCTGCTCGACGTCGTACCTCACCACGTTGCCGCTGTTGTCCTGGCTCGGCGGCGCCGGCTTCGGGGCCTCGATCCCGACGTAGCGGGCGAGGTCGGCGGGGCCGTCAGGTGCGGGCTCCGGCTCGGTCGTCTGCTCCGGCGTCCGGTCGCGGGAGCGGTTGGCGGGTCGCTCCCGTGGCTCGCGCTCGGTCGCCGCCGGGTCGGCGGCGCTCTCGGCCGGGTCGTCGCTGTCGGCGAGCAGGAGGAACGCGCCGAGGCCCGCGATCAGCGCCATCACGGCGAAGCCGGATGCCCACGGCACCCACGACCCGCCGCCGCGGCGCGGGGTCGCGACATCGTCGGCCTCCTCCTCGTAGGCCGCGTCGTACGCCGCCACAGGGACGACCCGGGTGGGCTCGGTGTGGTCGTCGTCCTCGTCGTCCTCGTCGGCGAAGAGCCGGAAGCGCGCGGGCTCCGGGGCGGTCGCGGTGGTCGGCGGCTCGGCGGGGGCGCTCGGCCCGGCCTCGACCCGTGGCCGCTCGGCGGTGTCGGTGCGCCAGTCCGCGAGGGTGTCGACCGGCTCGCCGCAGCTGGTGCAGAACCGACCGTCACCGAGGCCCGCGCCGCAACGCGCGCAGTGGTGGGTGGTGGGCATCGGACCTCCTCTCGCCGGCCAACCCTAGGGGCAGGTCGTCGTCGGCGTCAGCCGCGTCGGACGTGGTCGGCGGCGTCGGCGCGCCCCAGCACGGGTGGCAGCCGGCGGCACACGGAGGCCAGCTCGCGCAGCGCAGGACCGTCGAGGGCCTGTGGTCCGTCGCACAGGGCGGTCTCCGGGTCGGGGTGGACGTCCACGATGACGCCGTCCGCGCCGACCGCGATGGCCGCGCGCGACAGGGGCACGACGAGGTCCTTGCGCCCGGCCGCGTGGGAGGGGTCGACGATCACCGGCAGGTGGCTGGTCGCCTGCACGACCGGCACCGCGGAGACGTCGAGGGTGTTGCGGGTGGCGGGCTCGAAGGTGCGGATGCCGCGCTCGCAGAGGACGACGTCGAGGTTGCCCCGCTGTGCGACGTACTCCGCGGCCATCAACCACTCCTCGATGGTGGCCGTCATGCCCCGCTTGAGCATCACCGGCTTGCCGGCCTCGCCGACGGCCTGCAGCAGTCCGAAGTTGGCCATGTTGCGGGTACCGACCTGCAGCATGTCGGCGTGCTCGGCGACGACGGCGACGTCGCGGGCGTCCACGACCTCGGTGACCACCGGCAGCCCGGTCGCCTCACGGGTGGCGGCCAGGATCTCGAGCCCGCGCACGCCGAGGCCCTGGAAGGCGTAGGGCGAGGTCCGCGGCTTGAAGGCGCCTCCGCGCAGCAGCGTCGCGCCCGCCGACTGGGCCATCCGCGCGGCGGCCAGGGTCTGCTCGGGGGTCTCGACCGCACAGGGTCCGGCGAGCAGCGTGAAGGTGTCCGGTCCGATCGGGACCTGGTGGCCGGCCGGGCCGACCCAGACGGTCGAGCGCTCGGAGTGGTGCTGGCGGCTGACGAGCTTGTAGGGGTCGGAGATGCGGTGGACGTCGGCGACGCCGGGCAGCGTGCGGAGGTTGAGGTGGTGGAAGGAGTCGATGTCACCGACCAGCCCGATGATCGTGCGGACCAGGCCCTTGGACACGAAGGCCTCGCCGCCGACCGCCTCCACGCGCTCGACGACGTGCGCCACCTCCTCGTCGGTGGCGTCGGGGCTCATCACGACGACCATGGCGGGAGGCTAGACCCAGTCGTGACGGTCCTCACTCGTGGTCTTGCGCCGTGGAACGGTCGGACGCGCTCAGATCAGGTAGAGCGTGATCGTCGAGCCCTTCGCCACCATCGAGCCCGAACGCGGGTCGGTCCGGAAGACGTAGCCGAGGCCGATGTAGGACGAGGAGTTCTCGACCTCGACGACGAAGCCGAGGGACTCGAGCTGCTGACGGGCGGCGTCGACGCCGGAGGCGACCAGGCCCCCGGGCACCTCGACCAGCTCGGGGCCGCGGCTGACGACCAGCTCGACCGACTGCCCGCGGTAGAGCGTGCCGCTCGCCGGCGTCTGGCTGATCACGCCGCCCTCGGGCACTGAGTCGGAGTACTGCTCCTCGCCGTAGGTCACCTCGATGCCGCGCTGCGCGAACCACGCGGCGGCCCGCTCGGCGTCCTTGCCCGTCCAGTCGCGCACGTCGACGGGCTTCGGACCCTGGCTGACGAAGACGTCGACGAGGGCGCCGGGCTTCAGCGACGTCCCGCGCTTCGGGTCGCTGGCCAGGACGGTGCCCTCAGGCACGTCGTCGGACCAGCGGCCGACCGCCTCGCCGAACTCGAGGTTGCGCGCGGCGATGGCGTCCTGCGCCTCGTCCTCGGTCAGTCCGCGCAGCTTCGGGACCTGGTAGCGCTCCTTGCCCAGCGAGAGCACCACGGTGACGGTGCCGCCATCGAGGACCCGGTCGCCGGCGGCCGGGTCGGTGCTGAGGACCTCGCCCTTCGGCACGGTCTCCGAGTAGGCCGGCGTGCCGACGCTCGCCTCGAGGCCGGCGGCCCCCAGCCGCTCGGTCGCTGCGGTCTCCTTGAGGCCCAGCACGCTCGGGGTCTGGGTCCAGCGCGCCCAGCCGAACCAGTAGGCGCCGACGCCGAGGCCCACGGCCAGCAGCAGCGCGAGGAGCAGCAGCAGCGGACCCCGCCGGGACCGGCGCGGTTGCGGGCGGGCGGGCTCGGGGTCGCTGCCGATGGTGGTGGTGTGCTCGTGGTGGTCGTCGTCGGGCACGGGAAGCCGTGACACGGCCTGCGCCGGCGTCAGCAGGGTGGCCAGCTCGCCGGTGTCGAACGGGTCGGGCTCGGTGTCCTCCGCGGCCACCGGCACGGGCCGGGGCCGCAGCTCCTCGGCGAGGTCGGCGTCGCTCGCGACACCGGTCGCCAGGGCCTGCGACACCCGGTGGACCTGGTGGAGCAGCACGCTGGCGTCGGCCGGCCGCTGGTCGCGGTCGCGGGCGGTGGCGCGGGCCACCAGCGCGTCGACGTAGTCGGGGAGGCCGGGGACCAGGCGCGACGGCGGCGGGACGTCCTCGTGCACGTGCTTGTAGGCGACCTGGATCGGCGACTCGCCCTCGTGGGGCTTCTGGCCGGTGAGGAGCTCGTGGAGCACCACGCCCGCGGCGTAGACGTCGGCACGCGCGTCGGAGCGCCCGTCGACCACCAGCTCCGGGGCGAGGTAGGAGACGGTGCCGATCAGCACGCCGCCGGTGGCGGTGTGCTGGGTGTCGGCACTGACGGCCTTGGCGAGGCCGAAGTCGGCGACCTTCACCCTCCCGTCGTCGGCGATGAGGACGTTCTCGGGCTTGATGTCGCGGTGGACGAGGCCGGAGCGGTGGGCGTGGGCGAGCGCGGAGAGCACCGGCTCGAGCACGGCGAGCGCCCGCGCCGGCGTCATCGGCGCCTCCTTGCGGATCGTGTCGCGCAGGGTGTGGCCGGGGACCAGCTCCATGACCAGGAAGACGGTGCCGTCGTCGTCGCCCTGGTCGAAGACCCCGACGACGTTCGGGTGGCTCAGCCGGGCGGCGGCACGCGCCTCGCGGACGAAGCGCTGCGCGAAGTCGTCGTCGTCGCCGAGCCCGGGATGCATGATCTTGACCGCGACCGTGCGGTCCAGCCGGAGGTCGGTGGCCTCGTGGACGCTGGCCATGCCGCCGCGCGCGATCCGGGGACCGATGCGGTAGCGGCCTTCGAGGAGCCGTCCCTCGATGGGGTCGCCGACGACACCCTGCTGGCCCTGCTGGCCTGCCTGGGCGTGCTCGTCGGACTGCACGTCGGCCTCCTGGCTCCGGACGGGGAAGGATCCGGGGCTCCATCGTACGGACGACACGCGTCAGGCGTGAGCTGGCGGCCGATCCCCGGCGTGGCGGCAGGTGGGTCGCGGTGGGAGACTGGGACCCATGTCCGGCACCACCGAAGACCTGTCCGTGCTCGTCCCCGAGTGGCTCGACTGGGCCACCGCCGCCGAGCGTCTCGGCGTCACCCCGGCCAAGGTCCGCACCATGATCCGCGACCACCAGCTCGCGGCCGCCGTACCCGCCCCGGGCTCCGGGCCGCAGGTGCCGGCCGGCTTCCTCGACGGCGGCGACATCGTCAAGGGGCTCCCGGGCCTGCTGACGATGCTCCACGACAACGGCTTCGACGACCGCGAGTGCATCGTGTGGATCCACACCGACCTCGACCTCCCCGGAAGGCCGATCGACGCGCTGCGGGAGAACCGTGGCTCGGAGGTCAAGCGCCGGGCCCAGGCGATGGCCTGACCCGATGACCGGGCGGCGCAGCGGGACGGCGGTCGTCGTTGCCGCGCTGCTGGCCGCACTGGCGTGGTGGTTGGTCGACTCGGGCCTCACCACGTCGGCGGTGTTCACCACCGACGACGGTGGGTTGCCGGTCGTGGCCCTGGCGGACCTGCCTCCCGAGGCCGCGGAGACCGTCGACCTGGTCGACGCCGGTGGCCCCTACCCCCACGACCAGGACGACGGGACCTTCTTCAACCGCGAGGGCCTGCTCCCCGAGGCTCCCGACGGCTTCTACCGCGAGTACACCGTCGGGACCCCGGGGTCCGACGACCGCGGCGCCCGGCGCATCGTCGCCGGCGACGACGGCTCGCTCTGGTGGACCGACGACCACTACGCGTCGTTCTCACGCATCGACCGAGGAGGCTGACCACGATGAGCGGACTGGCATCGCTGCTGGCAGGACGGACGCCGCCCGGCCTCTACGCCTGGCACTCGGGCTTCGGCGTCGACGAGGTGCGCCACACCGTCGAGCACGCCGGCTGGGGGTTCGCGCACGTCGACGGACTGCGGGCGCAGACCAAGCCGGAGCTGCTGCATGCCATGGGGGAGGCGCTCGAGTTCCCGGACTGGTACGGCCAGAACTTCGACGCGCTCGCCGACTGCCTGACCGACGTCGGCAGCAGCGGGGTCGGCACCGTCCTGCTGTGGGACGGCTGGGCGCCGTACGCCCGGGAGCACGCGCGGGCGTTCTCGGTGACCCTCAGCGTCCTCGGTGGGCGGGTCGCCGCCGACCGGGGTGGGCCGTTCGCCGTCCTGCTGCGCGGCGAGGGGCCGGCGGTGGCCGGCGTGACCGAGCTCGACTGAGCCTGTCGGTCACACGACGCGGTCGGTGGCGGCAGCGGCGAGGTCGCGGAGCACGCCACGGGCGTCGTCAGGCGCTCCGGTGGCGTCGAGGGCGGTGAGCGCGTGGTCCACCAGCTCGCCGATCACCTGCTCGACCTGCGCGTGGGCGCCGGAGTCGTCGATCACGGCGCGGAGGCGGGCGAGCAGGTCGGGGGAGAGGTCGGTGCCGAGGCTGGCGTCGAGCAGCGCCGCGTCCTCGTCGGGGGCCGCGTCGAGCGCGAGGGCGACCAGCACCGTGCGCTTGCCCTCGACCAGGTCGTCGCCCGCCGGCTTGCCCGTCGTCGCGGCGTCGCCGAAGACGCCGAGCAGGTCGTCGCGCAGCTGGAACGCCTCGCCCAGCGGGAGGCCGTAGGCCGTGAGGGCGGCGAGGTCGTCGCCCGTGGCGCCGGCGAGCGCGGCCCCGATGTGGAGGGGTCGCTCGATGGAGTACTTCGCGGACTTGTAGCGCAGCACCGTCATCGCGGCGTCGACGTCGGCGCGCCCGCGGGCCTGGACCGACACGTCCAGGAACTGGCCGGCGATGACCTCCGTGCGGCAGAGGTCGAAGACGCCCATCGCGGCCGCGACCCGCTCGATCGGCAGTCCGCAGCGGCGCAGCAGCTCCTCGGACCAGCTGAGCAGCAGGTCGCCGAGCAGGATGGCGGCCGCGGCGCCGTACTGCTCGGGGTCGCCGCGCCACCCGTCGCCCCGGTGCTCCGCCTCGAACCCCCGGTGGGTGGCGGGACGGCCGCGTCGGGTGTCGGAGGCGTCCATCAGGTCGTCGTGGACCAGCGCGCTCGCGTGGAGCAGCTCGAGGGCCGCGCACGCCCGCAGCAGCGGGCGCTCGTCGTACGGCGCCGGGGCGACGCTGCGGAACCCCCAGTAGCAGAACGCGGCCCGGAACCGCTTGCCGCCGCTCACGCTCGCGCGGGCCTCGGCGAGCAGCCGGGCGGCATCGGGGCCGAGCGGCTCCAGCCGGGCCCCCATCTCGTCGAGGAACTCGTCGAGCACCTCCTGGATGCTCGTCCGGAAGGCGGTCCCGTCCCAGGTCACGCGGCGATCCTACGTACGATCGATCGTGTGACCACCGACCGGGGCCGCAGCATGGCCGAGCTCATCGCCGAGGGCGGCCGCTCCTTCTCCTTCGAGTTCTTCCCGCCCGCCGACGAGGCCGGCGAGGAGCAGCTGTGGAACGCCATCAGCGCGCTCGAGCCCTACCGCCCGACCTTCGTCTCGGTGACCTACGGCGCCGGCGGCTCCAGCCGCGACACCACCGTGCGGCTGACCTCGCGCATCGCGCGGGAGACCGACCTGCTGCCGGTCGCCCACCTGACCTGCGTCGGCCACACCCGCGAGGAGCTCGACGCGATCCTCGCGGAGTACGCCGCCGGCGGGGTGCGCCACGTGATGGCGCTGCGCGGCGACCCCGAGGGCGGGCCGCGCGCGGAGTGGACCGCGACTCCGGGCGGCCTCGAGTACGCCTCCGAGCTCGTCGCGCTCGCCGCGGCCCGCGACTTCCGGATCGGCGTGGCCGCCTTCCCCGACCGCCACCCCACGTCCCCGTCGCTCGACCACGACGCCGACGTGCTCGTCGCCAAGGCGCGGGCGGGCGCGGAGTTCGCGGTCACCCAGATGTTCTTCACCGCCGCCGACTACGTCGCCCTCGTCGAGCGGGTACGGGCCAAGGGAGTGGACATCCCGGTGCTGCCGGGGATCATGCCGATCCTCAACCTCGCCGCGATCAGCCGGCAGTCGGAGCTGATCGGCGCCGACGTGCCCGACCACGTCGTGCGGCGGATCAGCGCCCACGACGGCGACCCCGCACGGATGCGCGCCGAGGGCATCGCGCTGGCCACCGAGCTCTGCGAGGAGCTGCTCGACGGCGGCGCCCCGGGCCTGCACTTCTACACGCTCAACCGCTCCCGGGCGACGCTCGAGATCTTCGAGCAGCTCAACATCCGGGTCTGACCCGGCAGCGACCTAGCGCTCCGCGGGGCCGACGACCTGCGCGACCAGCGCGGCGGAGAGGCCGACGAACGGGACGCCGCCACCAGGCGCGGCGTGGGCGCCGGCGGCGTACACGTTCGGGACGGGGGTGCGCGGGCCGAGCCGCTGGCGCACGGTGCCGCGGCCCTGCCACAGCACGCCCATCGAGGAGCCGCCGCCCTCGACCTGCGCGCGGGGCGAGCGGTCGACCCGGGCGACGACCCTGTCCCGCACGTCGACGTGGTGGCGGGCGAGGGCCGTGAGGAGGTCCTCCGAGACCTGCCCGCGCGCGTGCAGGGTCCACGCCGTGTGGCCCTCCGGCGCCCGTCCGCCCGCGCGCACGACCACCACCGGATCTCCGTGCAGCACCAGCTCGTGGCCGACGTCGGGGACCGGCCCGACGAGGCCGAGGTGCGTCACGACCGGCGGGATCGCCGGCATCGTGCGGGCGACGTGGGGCGCGAGCGTCGGCAGCAGGCGCGGGTCGACAGCACAGACCACGGCATCCGCGTCGACGATGCCGGCCGAGGTGACGACGCCCACGCATCGGCCGTCGCGCACGACGAGGTCGACGACGGTCGTCCCGGTGACGACCTCCACCCGGCGGGTCGTGAGCCGTCGGGCGAGCGCGTCGGTGAGGGCGGCGAAGCCGCCGGGCACGGTCCACGCGCCGAAGCGCTGCTCGAGGTAGGAGTGGAGGCCGAGCCAGGACGGGACGTTGCGCAGGTCGTGGCCCTCCGCCACGAACCGGTGGCCGGCGACGAGCCGGAGCCGCTCGTCGCGGAAGTCGCGACGCAGCCGCTTGTGGAGCGTCTCGCGGTCCTCGAGCGCTCGGGTGACCTCCCGCGGCCGCGGGTCGGTCGGGACCTCGACGTAGTCGCGGCGCAGCAGCTCCCAGGTGTCCGCGTAGGACGCCACGTGGTCGGCCCAGGCCTGTCCGCGCCCCGGGCCGAGCTCGTCGAACGCCGCGACCTGGGCCGCGCGCGACCCGCCCGGCAGTCGGACCTCGCTGCCGTCGGCGAACCGGTGGCGGCGGATCACCTCGACCGGCTCGAGGTCGAGCTCCTTCTCGAGCGGCCGACCGGACTTGCGGAACAGGTCGCGCAGCACGGCGGGCAGCAGCGTCGAGTGGGCGCCTCGGTCCCACGCGAAGCCGTCGGCCTCCTCGAACGTCAGGGCCCCGCCGAGGGCGTCGCCGCGCTCGACGAGGGTGACGGCGTGGCCGAGCTTGGCGAGCCGGGCCGCCGCGGCCGCCCCGCCGAGCCCACCACCGACGACGACCACGCGCATGGCGCAGAACCTATCCGGTGGGCAACCGGGTCAGGCGGGTGCCGGCGTACGACGCCAGCGGCGCCAGCCGCGCCGGATCAGTCGCGCCACGAGGTAGAGCACGACCAGCCCGCCGGCGAGCAGCACCCCCGCGATGCCGGCGGCGGCGCGCGGGTGCTCGATCGCGAACCAGACGACCGCGAGCACGGCGACGTCCTCGGTCAGGCTCGCGAGGACGTTGGAGACGGGCTCGGGGGAGGAGTTGATGGCGAGCCGGCTGCCGGCCTTGACCGTGTGGGACAGCAGCGCCGTGCCGCCGCCGACGACGCCGAGCACGGCCTGCTCCAGGGAGGACGCGTCGCCCGCGAGCAGCACCCCGATCACGGCACCGGCCGTGGGGCGGATGGCGGTCGAGATCGCGTGCCACGTGGAGTCGATGTAGGGGATCTTGTCGGCGACGAACTCCATCGCGTAGAGGAAGCCCGCGACCGCCAGCACGTCCCAGCGGCCGAGGGCGTCCGGGACCTGTGACAGGTCACCGACACGGTCGGCGATGCCGAGCACCAGCACGACGAGGTAGGCGTTGACGCCGCTGGCCCAGCCGCTGGAGAAGGCGAGCGCGAGCGACTCCACTAGTCGACGTCGATCTCGGTCGCGCCGGTCATGGCCAGCAGCTCGTCGACGGACGTGGAGAAGACGGCGGCCGGGTGGCCGGCGGCGGCCCAGATGACGTCGTGGCGCCGCAGCCAGGTGTCGAGGTAGGTCGGCACCGGCGCCGGGTGGGCGATGGGGGAGACGCCTCCGATGACCTGACCGGTGTGGCGGCGTACGAACTCGGCGTCGGCCCGGCCGAGCCGGCCGACCCCGATCCGCTCGGCGGTCGCCGTGACGTCGACCCGGTGCGCCCCCGAGGTCAGGACGAGGACCGGGCTGGCGTGGGGGCTACCGTGGTCCCCCTGGTCCGACGTGAAGACCAGGCTGTTGGCGATCGCACCCACCTCGCAGCCCAGGGCCTCCGCGGCCAGGGCAGCGGTGTGGACCGACGCGGGCAGGACCACCACCTCCCCGGTGCCACCGAGGCGGGCGTGCTCCTCCCGGAAGCGGGTGATCCCGGCGTGCTCGCTCGTCATACTGGGCGAGCCTACGAGACTCGGCTCGAGAGACGGATGAGGAGCGAGGAGTGACGGGACGGCAACGACCGGCGGCGGTGAGCAACGCGTTGCGCGTGCAGTGGGCGCTGGTGGCGATCGGCACCATGAGCGCGGTGCTGGCGGTGGTGCTGCGCGACGACCTGCTGATCTCGTGGATCGAGTCCAACCCGGCCGCCCAGGCCTACTACGACCAGGGTGGGCTGGAGGCGCTCGAGCAGAGCTCCATCTCGATCCCTGCGTTCGTCCCCGTCGCCGTGGTCTCCTTCATCGTCTACGCGTGCCTGGCGTGGGTGATCGGGGCGATGTTCCGTGCCGGGCACCGCTGGGCCCGCTGGTCGCTGCTCGCCCTCGCCGTCGCGATGCTCTTCGCGGCCTACGTCGTCGCGCAGGCCTCGCCGCCCACGCCGTTCGTGGTGCTGGGCGCGGTCGCCGTGGTGCTCGACCTGGTGCTGGTGTGGCTGGTCCTCCAGCGCGACTGCGGCGAGTGGGTCCGTGCCGCGGAGCTCGCTGAGGAGCACCAGCAGCCCGCGTGAGCTCCCTGCGGGACGGGCTGCCGCCGATTCCTTGACGGCCTGTCGGGGGACGGGTGTACCTTGGGATTGTTCGAACACGCGTTCGAACGATCCCCGGCGGGGCGACCTCGACCCCCGCCCCGCCGGGTCCACGTGTCCGGGGTCGGCGGGGTCGACGAGGCGCGAGGAGGCTGGGATGAGGCTGTACGACGACCCCGTGGAGGTACGGCGCGGCTGGGTGGAGGGGCCTGGCCACCACGGCGAGGGGCCCGAGCAGTTCCTGTGGCGTGGCCGGCTGTGGAAGGTCCGGTCCGTGCTGGCCCACTGGGTCGAGACCGGTCCGTGGTGGCAGGCCGCCGGCGTGCGGGCCGTGATCGGTTCGGACGTGCCGGCCGGAGCGGTCGCGCAGGAGCCGCAGCCGACGGGCGGGCTCGCCACCGACCTCCTCGTCGAGCGCGAGCTCTGGCGGGTGGAAGCCGGACGGGGCCTCGCCGCCGGGGACGGTCCCGGCGCCGGGATCTTCGACCTGTCCTTCAGCTGGGGCGACGGCCGCTGGCAGCTCGTCGGCTGCGTCGACTGAGGGGAGTGGCCGCCATGACTGCTCACCACGCCGGTCCGACGCTGCTGCCCGCGACCACCCACTCCTATCTCGGGCGGGCCGCCGAGTCGCTCCAGGAGGCGATCACCGCCCCGGACGTGCCGACTCGCTACGCGTGCGCCCACGTGGCGGCGCTGCGGGCCGCCGCGGCGCTCCTCGCCGCCCGGGCCCGTCCGACCGCCGGGCGGCGACGGCCCCAGCGCAACGCCTGGGTGCTGCTGGCCGAGGTCGCGCCCGAGCTGGAGGAATGGGCGCGGTTCTTCGCCGCCGGTGCGGCGAAGCGCGCCGCCGCCGAGGCGGGGTCGACCCGCGCGGTGACCGAGCGCGAGGCCGACGACCTGGTGCGCGACGCCGACCGGTTCCTCGCGCTGGTCGAGCAGGCGCTGGGGCTGGTGCCCCACGCTGCGCTCGACCACCACCTCCCGGTCGCCAGCGGTGCCTGACCCCTTCGTCCACCTCCACGTCGCCTCCGGCTACTCCCTGCGCTACGGCGCCTCCCACCCGCATCTGCTGGTGGAGCGGGCGGTCGAGCAGGAGATGGACACCCTCGCCCTCACCGACCGCGACGGCACCTACGGCGCGGTCAAGTTCGCCCGCGCCTGCCACCAGGCGGGGGTTCGGCCGGTGCTGGGCGTGGACCTCGCCCTGGCGGAGCCACCCGGCGTCGCGAGGACCACCCCGCCGCGCACTCCCGTGCGCGGTGGGTCCCACCGCGACCTGCCCACGGCCCGGGGCGGTCACCCCCGGGTCCGGCTGCTGGCCCACGCGGGCGGCCCGGGTGGGGGATCGGCCGGCTGGGCCGCGATCTGCCGGCTGCTGTCCGCGACCCACCTCGCGGGTGAGCGTGGCCGGCCGCTCGCCACCCTCGACCTGCTGGCGCCCCACCTCGCCGGGGGTGACGTGGTGGTGCTGCTCGGCCCCGACTCGGCCGTCGGTGCTGCCCTCACCCGCCGTCGCGACGACCTCGCACTCGCCGCCCTCGCCCCGTGGCGCGAGCTCGTGCCGACCGACAACCTGCTGCTCGAGGTGGTCAGCCACCGGCTGCCCGGCAGCGGCGGTGACTGGGGCCCCGGCACCTCCGTCCACGCCGCCCGCACCCTGGGGCTGGCCGAACAGGCCGGGCTCGGAGCAGTCCTCACCAACGCCGTGCGCTACGCCGACCGGCGCGACGCGCCCACCGTCGACGTCCTCGACGCGGCCCGTCGGCTGGTCGCCCTCGACCGCCGCCACCTCGATCGCCGCAACGCCGAGGGCTTCCTCAAGTCCGGCAAGCAGATGGCGGACGTCGCCGAGGAGGTGTGCCGCCTCGCCGGGGTGGGGGAGTCCGACCGCGAGGCGCGCCGGCTGCTGGCCGCGACCCGCGCGGTCGCCGACCGGTGCGCGCTCGACCCGCGCGCCGACCTCGGTCTCGGCGTGGTCCACCTGCCCGAGCTCGAGGTCGCCTCCGGCGGCCGCGACGGGAGCGGGGAGGGAGTGGCCGACGCGCTGCTGCGCGAGCGGTGCGAGGCCGGCATCGGACGGCGCTACGGCGCGGCACCGCGCCAGCGGATCTGGAAGCGGCTCGACGACGAGCTCGAGACGATCCGGACCCTCGGCTACGCGTCCTACTTCCTCACGGTTGCCGACATCACCGACCTGGTCAGGACGCTCGGGGTGAGGTGCGCTGCCCGTGGATCCGGTGCCGGCAGCCTGGTGAACTACCTGGTCGGGATCTCCGGGATCGACCCGATCCGCCACGACCTCCTCATGGAGCGCTTCCTGTCGCCGTTGCGCCACTCGCTGCCCGACGTCGACCTCGACGTCGAGTCCGCGCGCCGGCTCGAGGTCTACGAGGCGATCCTCGACCGCTACGGCGGCGAGCGCTGCGTCTGCGTCTCCATGATGGACACCTACCGCGTCCGCCACGCGGTCCGTGACGTCGGTGGCGCGCTCGGGATGCCGCCCGGCGAGACCGATGCGATCGCCAAGGCGTTCCCCCACATCCGGGCCCGCGATGCCCGGCTGGCGCTGCGCGACCTCCCCGAGCTCGCAGCGAGCGGCCTCACCGATGCTCGCCTCGAGCTGTTCTTCGACCTCGTCGAGCGGCTCGACGGGCTGCCGCGCCACGTCGCGATGCACCCCTGCGGTGTGCTGCTCTCCGACGCGACGCTGCTCGACCGCACCCCGGTCGAGGCCTCGTTCGCAGGCTTCCCGATGAGCCAGTTCGACAAGGACGACGTGGAGGACCTCGGCCTCCTCAAGCTCGACGTGCTCGGGATCCGCATGCAGTCCGCGATGGCCCATGCGGTCGCCGAGATCGCCCGGGTCGACGGCGCGCAGGTCGACCTCGACGACGAGGCCCAGGTCCCCCACGACGACCCCGAGACCTACGCCTTGATCTCGAGTGCCCGCACCCTCGGCATCTTCCAGATCGAGTCGCCCGGCCAGCGCGAGCTGGTCGGCAAGTCCGGCCTCGACGGCTTCGGCGACATCATCACCGACATCTCCCTCTTCCGGCCCGGCCCGGTCAAGAGCGACATGATCACCCCCTACCTCGAGGTCAAGCAGGGGTGGAAGGACGTCGCCTACCTCCACCCCGACCTGGCGCCGATCCTGCGCGGCACCCACGGAGTGGTCGTCTTCCACGAGCAGGTGATCGAGATGATCGCCTGCTTCGCCGGGGTCACCTACGCCGAGGCCGACGAGAAGCGCCGGGCGCTCGGCGACGTCGAGGGGATGGCCGAGACCAAGGCCTGGTTCCTCCCTCGTGCGCTCGGACGGGGCTACCCGCTCCCCGTGGTCCAGCGGGTCTGGGAGGTCCTGGCCGCGTTCGCCAGCTTCGGCTTCTGCAAGGCCCACGCCGCGGCGTTCGCGCTGCCGACGTTCCAGTCGGCCTGGCTCAAGACCCACTGGCCGGCCCACTTCCTCGCCGGCGTCCTGACCCACGACCCCGGCATGTACCCCAAACGGCTGATCCTCGACGACGCGCGCCAGTGCGGCATCCAGGTGCTCGGCCTCGACGTCGACCGCAGCGGCCGCCACTACCTCGTCGAGCGGGTCGACAGCCCGCTCGGCTACGGCATCCGGCTCGCCCTCGACGAGGTCAAGGGCATGAGCGCGGCCGAGGCCGACCGGATCCTGGCCGCCCGCCCCTACGCCTCCCTCACCGACTTCTGGCACCGCGCACGGGTGTCGCAGCCGATCGTGGAGCGGCTCGTGCTCACCGGAGCCTTCGACCGGATCTACGGCATCGGCGACGCTCGGACCGGATCCCGTCCGGTCCCGACCACCCGGCGAGACCTGCTGCTCCAGGTGATGGAGCTCGACCGCCACGCCCGGTCCCTCGACCGGGCGACGCGGGGTCGAGGACTCGGCGGACGGCGCCGGTCCGCGACGCCGGCGCGACAGGAGCCGGTCGGCGACATGGCCGCCCGCAACAGCACCGACCCGCACGACCGCGACGCCGCGCGACCGACGGAGCGACACGCGCTGGCCGACGGCGGGGTGTGGGCGCGCGCCAGTGCCCAGTCGAGGGCGACCCCCGATCCCGACCCGGTGGCGTCGGTCCAGCTGGCGCTCGACCTCGGCGACGCGCCGGGGGAGGGCGAGGTCTCCGGCCTGCCCGAGATGGACGACGAGGAGCGGCTGCGCGCCGAGCTCGAGATCCTCGGGCTCGACGTCTCGACCCACGTGGTCGAGCGCTACGCGCCCTTCCTCGACGAGGTCGGAGTGACCCGCAGCCGCGACCTGCTCCGGCGGCGCAGCCGGGCCGAGCTGCTGGTGGCCGGGGTCAAGGTCGCGACCCAGACCCCGCCGGTCCGCTCGGGACGCCGGGTCGTCTTCCTCACCCTCGACGACGCCACCGGGCCGGTCGACGCCACCTTCTTCGAGGACGCCCAGGGCCCCTACGCCGCCACGGTGTTCGGCTCCTGGTTGCTGGTGGTCCGCGGTGAGCTGCGCCGTACCGGCCCGAGGGGGGTCTCCGTGCGCGCCACCGGAGCGTGGGACCTCCCCGCCCTCCACGACGTGTGGGAGCGCGAGGGCCTCGATGCCGTCCACGCCGCGATCTCGGCCGTGCCGGAGGGGTTCGCCCCGCCGGAGCGACAGCGTGTGCTGGTCCACTCCAGCGGCTTTCGGATGTCGCCCTACGCCGACGTGAGGCCCGCGGGCGTCCCCGCCAAGGACGTGTCGAGGACGCTGTGGCACCGCAGCCCCGGGAGCCCGGGATGAGCGACCCCCTAGGGTTGGGGACATGCCGAACGAGCGCCCCAGCGAGCGCCGCCAGTCCGCCCGTACCGCGGTCGTGTGGGGCGGGCTCCAGCCCGTGCTCGACCGTCCGGCCGGTCAGGACGTCCTCGACATCGGCGGCGGGACCGGCGGCTTCGCCGTCCGGGTGGCCGAGCTCGGCCACCGCGTGCGGGTCGTCGACCCCAGCCCGGACGCGCTCGCCGCGCTCGACCGGCGCGCCCGTGACCACGGCGTCGAGAATCGCGTCCGCGGCCAGCAGGGCGACCTCTCCACCCTGCTCGACGTCGTCGAGCCGGCCAGCGCCGACGTGGTGCTCTGCCACGGCGTGCTCGAGGTCGTCGACGACCCGGCCGCCGCGCTCGCCACGATCACCGAGGTGCTGCGCCCCGGCGGTGTGCTCAGCCTGCTGGTCGCCCAGCGCCACGCTGCTGTGGTCGCCCGCGCGATGGCGGGTCACTTCGAGCAGGCCCGCGCGCTGCTCGACACCACCGAGGCCGTGGGTCGGTCGGGCCGCCGGTTCACCCGCGACGAGCTCGAGTCGCTGCTCGCCTCGGCCGGACTCTCCGTCGACTCGGTCCACGCCGTCCGGGTCTTCAGCGACCTGGTCCCCGGGAGCTTGCTCGACCTCGAGCCCGGAGGGACGGCCGCGTTGCTCGAGCTGGAGCAGGCGGTCGCGGAGCGTCCCGAGTACGCGCCGCTCGCCGCGCAGCTCCACGTCCTCGCCCGGCGCTGAGCCGCGCCCCCTCGTGGGGCTGCCGTGACCGATCCCGCGGACCTGTCCTGGGACTGCCCCGTCCTCCACGTCGACATGGACGCGTTCTACGCCTCCGTGGCTGCCCGCGGTCGCCCTGACCTCGCCGGCCGTCCGGTCGTCGTGGGCGGCGGCAGCCGGGGCGTGGTGCTCTCGGCCAACTACCTCGCCCGCGAGCGCGGTGTCCGGTCGGCGATGCCGATGACCCGAGCCCGGCGCCTGTGCCCCCGGGCCGTCGTCCTCGCACCCGACTTCGACACCTTCTCCTCGGTCTCGTCCTCGGTGATCGAGACCTTCCGTCGCGTGACTCCGCTGGTGGAGGTGCTCTCCCTCGACGAGGCGTTCCTCGACGTCAGTGGCTCGACCCGACGGCTCGGGTCCCCCCGGGAGATCGCCGAACAGGTGCGCTCCTACGTCCACGACGAGCAGGGCATCACCTGCTCGGTGGGCGTCGCCGCCGCGCCGAGCGTCGCCAAGCTCGGGAGCCGCCTCGCGAAGCCGGACGGCGTGGTCGTGGTCCCGCCCGACCAGGTCGTCGCGGTGCTCCACCCGCTCGACGTCGGCGACCTCTACGGCGTGGGCGAGAAGACCCGGTCCCTGCTCCACCGGTTGGGGCTGGTGACCGTCGGCGACGTCGCCCGCACCCCGGTGCCCACGCTCCAGCGGGCGCTCGGCCACCACCTCGGAGCCCACCTCCACGAGCTGGCGTGGGGGGCGGACCGGAGGCCGGTCGTCGCCCGGCACGCACCGGCGTTCTTCGGTGGCGAGCCCGACCGCTCGATGGGCGCCCAGGAGACCTTCGGGTTCGACACCGACGACCGCGACGTGGTCGTCCGCGAGCTGCTGCGGCTGGCTGGGCGTGTGGGTCGCCGGATGCGGGTGGCCGGTGTCGCCGGACGCACGGTCGCGATCACGGTGCGCTTCGCGGACTTCACCACGATCACTCGGTCCCGCACCCTCCCCGAGGCCACCGACGTCACCAGCGAGATCCACCGTGCCGCGACCCGGCTCTACGACGCCCTCGGCCTCCAGCGTGCCCGGGTCCGGCTGGTCGGTGTGAGGGTCGAGGGTCTCGTGCCGTGCGTGCGGGTCCACCGGCAGCTGCTGCTCGGCGAACCGGAACGGGGCTGGCGCGAGGCCGACCGGGCGGTCGACCGGGCGATCCGCCGGTTCGGGAGCGACGCCGTGGCGCCGGCGAGCCTCCTCGGCGGTCGGGCCACGCGTAGTGCGTAGGTAGGAAATCTGGGGGAAGGGATACCGCCCCAACCAGAGGCTGCCTATGCTGGGAGGCACCCCCTTGCTGGACCCGACGCCTGGAGGAACCCGTGCCTCTCTCCGAAGAGGAGCTGCGACTGCTCGAGCAGATGGAGCGCGCTCTCGTCGAGGAGGACCCGAAGTTCGCCTCCACCCTGCGCGGCACCTCGCTGCGCAGCGTCGCCCGGCGCCGCGCCATCCTCGCCGGGGTCGTCTTCATCGGTGGCATCGCGCTGCTGATGGTGGGCGTGACCGTCCACTGGGCGTGGGGCATCGCCGGCTTCCTGGTCATGCTCGGTGCCGCCACCCTCGGCCTGGCCGCGATCCGCGGTCAGCGGCCCTCGGCGGCCCAGCCGCAGCAGGCCCCCGAGGCCCCGACCGCCGACGGCCTCACCCTCATCCAGGGCGGCCGCAAGCAGCGTCGCCCCAAGGCTCCCAAGGCCCCCAAGCAGTCCCGCTCCCGCTCCCACGGCTCCTTCATGGAGCGGATGGAGCAGCGCTGGCGCCGTCGCCGCGAGTCCGGCGGATTCTGAGCGCAGCCGCGTCAGCGGATGCGCTGATGGTGGTCGAGCGAGGCGCGCGACCGAGGCACGAGGTCGCGACCGCCGTGTCGAGACATGGCAGCCGCGTCAGCGGATGCGCTGATGGTGGTCGAGCGAGGCGCGCGATCGAGGCACGAGGTCGCGACCGCCGTGTCGAGACCTGGCAGCCGCGTCAGCGGATGCGCTGATGGTGGTCGAACGGGGCGCACGGTCGAGGCACGAGGTCGCGACCGCCGTGTCGAGACCTGGTGCCTCCGGGGTCCGACTCAATCGCTAGCCCACGTGGTCGACCACGCTTCCGTGGCGGACGAGCTCGGGCGGCGTGTCGGCCGCACGACGTGACGCGCGGGTGCGCCAGGGGAGCACCGAGGCAGGCCACCACGTCGCACGGCGTACGGCGCGGTCGCCGGCGCCGCCCCGGAGCGAGGCGACCACGAGCTCGACGTCTGCCACCACCCGCGGGTCGGTGGTCACTGGCTCGTCCCCTCGAGGACGGGCGTAGCGCTCCCGCTCCTGCCGCTCCACGAGTCGGTCGAGCGCCTCGGCCGCCTCCGGGGCGGTGTCGCGACCCCGCGGCGGGCGGTGCACGGAGTCGGCCGGGTCGGTCGCACCGAGCCAGCCGGCGACGACGCGACCGGTGTCGCGAGGTGACCGGTGGTCCGGCCACGGGAGCCCGAGGTCGATCGACGTCGCGCGCACCTCGGCCCACGCGGGCTCGATCGCTCCGGTGAGGCGCTCGCGCATCCGGCTCCGACGGACGATCCGTGGCGCGAGCGCGAGCAGCACGAGCAGGAAGCCTCCCGCTGCCCAGCCCACCGCTCGCGTCCACGACCGGTCCTGGCCAGCGCCCCCGGTGGTGTCGGCCTCGGGGATCGCGCCGGGGTCCGGCTGCTGGTTGGGTCCCTGGTTCTGGCGGGGGTCCTGGCTGGCCTGCGACTGGCTGGGCTCGTTGTCGGGGTCGACGCTCGGGATCCGGCCGAGGGTGTAGGCGGGCACCTCCGCGGCGCGGTCCGAGGGTGTGGGTTCGAAGGCGATCCAGCCCGCACCCTCGAAGTAGAGCTCGGGCCAGGCGTGGAGGTCGTCGGTGGAGTACTCGTAGGTGCGCGGGCCGATCTGGTCGGGCGTGAGGAACCCGACGGCCACCCGGGCGGGGATGTTGAGCGAGCGTGCCATCGCCGCCATGGCCGAGGCGAACTGCTCGCAGTAGCCGACCCGACCGCCGTCGCCCTCGGTCAGGAAGGCGACCAGCTCGTCGGTGCCGTTGCCGGTGTCGACGTTCTGGGTGGAGTACTCGAACCCGCCACGCTCGCGGAACCAGTCCTGGAGCGCGACTGCCTTCTCGTAGCGGGTGGGGTACTCCCGGGTGACCTGCTGGGCGAGCGACCGGACGAACGTCGGGAAGTCGTCGGGCACCTCGATGTAGTCGCGGCTGACCTGACCGGCCCACGAGCCGGCCTCGGAGAGGTCGACGGCGTCGTGGTCCACGACCACCTCGGTGGCCTGGTAGCTGCTGCCGCCGGCGTTGAGGTCGTCGTCGGCGGCGAGGAAGTCCAAGGTGGTGGTGTCGTAGCGCCAGTCGCCCGGAGCGACGACGCGCTCGCTCGGGAAGGGGGTCGGCAGCCAGTTCGAGTTGAAGCCCACCATGCCGGTGAGCTCGGTCTGGTAGCGCTCGCGGGGGAGTGAGGGATCGATGTCGTCTGCGATCGGGATCGGCCCGTCGGCTCGCTGCTCCTCGGGGATGTCGCGGTCGCCGGTGCTCCACTCGTTGTCGTTGAAGCGAGTGAGCGCGGCGATCCGGAGGTAGCGCGGATCGGGGTTGTCGGTCGTGACGCGCACCAGCGGCTGGTCCTCGCTGCTGAGGAAGTCACGACGCAGGTCGGTCATCGGGTTGTCCACGGTGATGTCGCCCCCACCGCCGCCGCCCGAGCCGAACCCGAGCACGTCGAGCGAGAGGGTCGGGACGAACTGGGGCACCAGCACGGCGAGGAGCAGCGTGGCCGAGCCCATCGTCGCCGCGGCTCCCCGCACCGCGTGGGCGCTGCCCGCGGGCGAGCTGTCGGCCGCACCGCCGAGGCCGCGACCCCACCGCGCGGTCTGGTCGCGCTGCTGGAGGAAGAGCAGCAGCAGGAACCCGCCGGCGGTCAGGACGAAGCTCCACCACGGCACGCCACCGCCGAGCATGCCGACGGGGATGGAGTAGATGACCAGCAGCGGCAGCCCGACCAGCGGCACCCGACGCAGCCCGCCGACGATGGTGTCGATCGCGACCAGGCACAACCACCCCCCGAGCACGAGGAGCGGGTCGATGCCGGGTGCGTCGGCGGGAACGGGCGCCTGGTAGCGCTGGGCGGTGGTGACGGCGGTCGTGATCTCCGACCCCAGGCTGAGCCACCCTGCACCGGTGACGACCGGAGCTCCCGCGACCAGGCTCGTGGCGACGAGCCCGCCGACCACGAGCTGGAGCAGGAGGACCAGCGCGGCCGGCACCCGCAGCCGGCGGGAGACGGCGCCGATGAGCAGCACGACGACCGCCAGGCCGAGGAGGGGGACCAGGAACTCGCCGGGCACGTCGGTGAACCCCCGCCACGCGGTGGTCGCCAGCCAGCCCGTGGCGAGGGCGGTCGCGGGCAGCACGAGGACGTCGAGCAGGCCGGGGCGACGCAGGCGGCTCACCGGACCGACCCCACGGCGTCGCCGGGTCCTCTCGCGGCCTGCGCGTTGGAGAGGGCGAGGTCCTGCCAGACCTGGGGGAGCCGGTCGCGCGGACCGAGCGTCACCGCTCGCCAGCCCTGGCTGGTGAGCAGCGGGGTCGCGGGACCGGCGCCTGGCCGACCGCCCCACGCCTCCACGTCGAGCGCGATGGCCAGGGCGGGGACGGAGTGGTGGAGCATCCGTCGGAAGACCGGGGCGTCGAGCTCGCCGACGGCTCCCGTCACCGCGACGAGCAGCCCGCCGTTGTGGGGGTCCGCGAGCCACCCGGTCTCGAGCCAGGACTGATCGACGGCGTGGACGACGGCCAGCGACTCCAGCAGCGGTCCGGTGTTCATCTCCGCGTCGCGGACGTGCCACGACGTCGAGGGGTCGTCACCGGTGGCCGTCACCAGCCGGACCATGAAGCCGCGCTGGGCGAGGTGGACGGCGAGCGACGCGGTCGCCGACACGGCTGCCTCGAGGGACGACGCGACACCCTGGCCGCGGTGGCTCCTGGCCCGGTTGTCGAGGAAGAGCGTCGCGCGGCTCTGCCACGGCTGCTCCTCGCGGCGGACCATCAGCTCGCCCGTCCGTGCCGAGCTCAGCCAGTGGACGCGGCGCAGGTCGTCGCCGCGGCGGTACTCCCGCACCGTGACGTCCTCCGCGCTGCCGCTCGCGAACGCTCGGGGCCGGTTGTCGCCGGACCCGGTCCAGGCGCCGCCGATGGGCACCTGGGGGAGGGGCACGGTGCGGGGGATGATCGTGATCGGCACCGTGGTGCGGAACGAGCGCCCGAGCTCGACGAGACCGAACGGGTCGGAGACCCGGACGGTCATGGGGCCGATCTCGTACTGACCCCTCACGTCGGAACGGATCTGGTAGGTGACGTCACGACGCCAGCCGTGCCCGATGCCCTCGAGCACGAACCGGGGCCGGGTCCCGAGCACGTAGGGGACGTGGTCCTCCAGCATCAGCACGCCGCTGGGTGTGCGGCCCTCGTTGGTCATCGACAGCGTGACGGTGGCGGGGTTGCCCGCGGTGATCAGCTGGGGGTTCACGGTCCTCACCAGGGACAAGCGGTAGCGGCTGCGGCCGATGAGCGCCGCTGCGAGCAGCGGCAGCACCGCCACCAGCACGCCGACGCGCGTCAGCTGCTGCTGGCCCATGACGACCGCGCAGACACCGGCAGTGATGCCGGCGGCGAGGAACGCGCGGCCGCGTACGGTCAGCCCCGCCAGCGCCTCACGCACGTCGGGCCCCCGGACCACCGTCGGTCGTCACGACAGCGGTGCCCCACCCGGGACCGGCACGGAGGTGACGATCGCCTGCAGGATGTCGCGGGTCGACCGACCGCTCATCGCGGCCTCGACGCTCGGCAGCAGCCGGTGCGCCAGCACCGGCTCGGCCAGTGACTTGAGGTCGTCGGGCAGGACGTAGTCGCGACTGTGGATGGCGGCGCGCGCCTTGGCAGCACGCACGAGGTGGAGCGTCGCTCGCGGCGAGGCGCCGAGGGTGAGGTCGCTGGAGCGGCGCGTGGCCGCGGTCAGCGCGACGGCGTACTTCTGCACGGCGTCGGCGACGTAGACCTGCGCCACGATCGCGGCGAGCTTGCGGATCTCGGACGCGTCGGTGACCGGCTCGAGGTCGTCGAGCGGGTTGCTCTGGGTGTGGGAGGAGAGCATCGCGATCTCGGCCGCCTCGACGGGGTAGCCGACCGACACCCGCGCCATGAACCGGTCGCGCTGGGCCTCGGGGAGTGCGTAGGTGCCCTCCATCTCGATCGGGTTCTGGGTCGCGATGACCATGAAGGGGGAGTCGAGCTGGTAGGTCGTGTTGTCGACCGTCACCTGCCGCTCCTCCATGCACTCCAGCAGTGCGGACTGGGTCTTGGGAGAGGCGCGGTTGATCTCGTCGCCGACGACGATGTTGGCGAAGATGCCGCCCGGTCGGAACTCGAACTCGCGGGTGTTCTGGTTGAAGACCGAGACGCCGGTGACGTCGGAGGGCAGCAGGTCGGGCGTGAACTGGATGCGCCGCACGGAGCAGTCGATGCTGCGCGCGAGTGACTTGCTGAGCATCGTCTTGCCGACACCGGGGACGTCCTCGATGAGCAGGTGCCCCTCGGCGAGCAGCACGACCAGCGCGGCCGAGACGACGTCCGGCTTGCCCTCGATCACGCGCTCCACGTTGGCGCGCACCCGGCCCACCACCCGGGTGACGGTCTCGAGGTCGGCCCCTCCGGCGCCGGTGCTGGTGCCGGTCTCGTGCGTCTCCACTGCGTCGTCCTCCCTGGCTGCGATCTGGGTCACCCCGAACCTATGTGGTCGCCCGTGACGCCGTTGTGACACCGGACGTCACGAAATGGTTGCGATCTCCTCCAGCGTCCTCCACCGGGGGCTCGTGGGCCACCCCCGGTGCTCCACCACGCTCCACCCGACGCTCCACGCCCCTCCACCCCGCACCCCCGGCCGGCGTGCGAGCTCCGGACGAGTCCCTGACCTGCGGGTTCGCAGGGACCGGCGAGGCCGAGGCGCTGGGGACAAAACCACACAACACGCAGGCGAAACGGGCCAAAGATGGTTGACGGTGGAGGGAAGTGGCGTATGGTGGAGCGCAGTGGAGGAGGATCCCGCCTGAGTGGGGTCCCGGGGAGGGAGGTCGCCCGATGTTTCTGGGCACCTACACCCCGCGGATCGACGACAAGGGCCGGCTGTTCCTCCCGGCGAAGTTCAGGGACCAGCTGACGGAGGGGCTCGTGGTCACGAGGGGACAGGAACGCTGCCTCACCGTGTGGCCGCGCCCTGCCTTCGAGCAGGTGGCCCTCCAGGCGCAGGCGGCGCCGGTCACCGACCGCGCCGTCCGTGACTACACCCGACTGCTGTTCGCCGGCGCGTCCGACGACCAGCCCGACAAGCAGGGTCGGCTCTCGATCCCGCCGATGCTCCGCGAGTACGCCTCCCTCACTCGGGACGTGGTCGTGATCGGCGTGGTCAACCGGCTCGAGATCTGGGACTCCGGTCGCTGGCAGTCCTACTCCGACACCCACGAGGAGTCCTTCTCCGACCTGGGCCAGGAGGTCTTCCCGCGGGACTGACCCGCACGCTCCACCCGGCTCCACCAGCAGCACCTCTCGGGAACCACCACACAACAGCACAGCGGATCGCACGGCGAGGTCTCGGGCCCGCTCCCTTCCCTCTGGGGCACCTTCCCCGGTTCCAGAGGACCAGCATCTGGGGCACCTTCCCCGGCTCCAGACGCCGACTTCCCACCCGGGAGCGGGCAGGGACCTGGTCGGGCGATCCACCTGTCGAGCAGTCGTCAACCGCCCAGCAGCACCGGACATCCGTGGGGTCGAGAACCATGAGCGTCACACCAGTCGACATCGGGTCGCCGCCGCGGCCCCGCGTGCGCCACCAGGCGCGCGACGCGGTCGCGCTGATGGCGTTCTCGGCCGCGGCCTCGTGCGCCCTGGCCGGGTGCCTCCTGCTCCTCACCACGCTGGGCCACCAGGGCTGACGATGACGAGCCCCGCCCACGTCCCGGTCCTCCTCGACCGGGTCGTCTCCCTCCTCGCGCCCGCTCTCGACCGCGACGGCGCCGTGCTGGTCGACGCCACCCTCGGCCTCGGCGGACACTCCGAGGCCGTCCTCGAACGGTGCCCGCGCGCCCGGGTCGTCGGCATCGACCGCGACCCCGAGGCGCTGCGGCGGTCTGGGGAGCGGCTCGCGTCCTACGGCGACCGCTTCACCGGCGTGCACGCGGTCTACGACGAGATCGCCGACGTCGTCCACGACCAGGGCCTCGACGGCGTCGACGGTGTCCTGTTCGACCTCGGGGTCTCCTCGATGCAGCTCGACGTCACCGAGCGCGGCTTCGCCTACCGCGAGGACGCCCCGCTCGACATGCGCATGGACTCCACCGTCGGTGCGACCGCTGCCGACGTCCTCAACACCTACTCCGCCGCCGACCTGACGCGCGTCCTCAAGGAGTACGGCGAGGAGAAGTTCGCGCGCAAGATCGCCGCGGCCGTGGTCCGGGAGCGAGAGCGGGAGCCCTTCTCGACCTCCGGCCGCCTCGTCGAGCTGCTCTATGCCGAGATCCCGGCGCCTGCCCGGCGTACGGGCGGGCACCCCGCCAAGCGCACCTTCCAGGCGCTGCGGATGGAGGTCAACGACGAGCTGGCCGTGCTGCGGCGCGCCCTGCCGGCCGCGGTCGACGCGGTCCGCGTCGGTGGCCGGGTCGTCGTCGAGTCCTACCACTCGCTGGAGGACCGGCTGGTGAAGCAGACCTTCACCGCGGTGACCCGCAGCGACGTACCGCCGGACCTGCCGTTCGTGCCCGAGGGCATGGAGCCGCCGTTCCGGGCCGTGACCCGGGGCGCCGAGCAGGCCACCCCGCAGGAGATCGAGGACAACCCGCGCGCCGCCTCCGTCCGGCTGCGCGCGGTCGAGCGAGTCAAGGGAGACAACTCATGAGCAGCCCCGCCACCCAGCTCCGCACCCGGATCGCGCCCCTCATCGGGAGTCCCGCGGTCGAGAAGGCGCGGCTGCGGGTCGTGCCGCGGCGGGCTCCGCAGCGCACGCGCGTGCCCTTCGTCTTCCTGGTGACGCTCGTCCTGCTGGGCGGCGTCGTGGGTCTGCTGCTCTTCAACACCTCGATGCAGCAGGCGGCGTTCGCGACGACCGCGCTCGAGGACCAGGCCGCGACCCTCGCTGCCCGTCAGCAGACGCTGGAGATGGAGATCGACACCCTCCGTGACCCGCAGCGGCTCGCCGAGCGGGCGCAGCAGATGGGGATGGTCGTGAGCGGTACCCCGGCCTACCTCGACCTCGAGACGCACCGGGTCCTCGGCGAGCCTTCCCCCGCAACGGCCGAGCAGGGCCTCAGGCTGCTCCCGAGGCCGGAGGCCAAGCCGGCCGTGCTCGACCCCGAGCCCATCGTCGAGGAGGTGCGCCAGGTGATCGGTGACGGTCCCACCGCCGGCTCGCTCGACGACCTGCCCGACGCCGAGTCCCCGCTCGGTGGTCGCCCTGTCACCCGCGACCGCGACTGAGGGGAGCAGCTCCGTGCCCAGCGACACCCGCACCCCCCGCCCGGGGCGGCCGCGCAAGCCGCGGGGGAGCCTGCGCGGCTCACCGCTCTTCCGCCTCCGCTTCGGGTTCCTCGCGATCGCGATGGTCCTGTCCGTCTTCGGCGCCCGCCTCGTGCAGCTCCAGGGGATCGACCCGAAGGCGTACGCCGAGATGGCGGCCGCCGAGGGGATCGTCAACGTGTCGCTGCCGGCGAAGCGTGGCGACATCCTCGACCGCAACGGCGAGCCGCTGGCCCGGTCGGTCGAGGGCCTGCGGATCGTGGCCGACCCGCTGCTGACCACCGACCAGGCGCCGGAGCTGGCCAAGTTCCTCGCCAACCGCCTCGACGTCGACTACTTCTCCCTGCTCCCGCGCCTGCGCGAGGAGGGCAGCCGCTACGAGTACGTCGCGCGTCGCGTGCCGTCGACCGTGGCGACGCGCGTGGTCGACGAGGCCGCCGACCGCGGGTTCAAGGGACTGTTCACCGAGCGCGACCCGGTGCGTGACTACCCGGCGCACGACGTCGCCGCCAACCTTGTCGGCTTCATGGGGATCGACAAGCCGTTGGCGGGCTTCGAGCAGACCTTCGACGGCCTGCTCGCCGGCACCGACGGGTCCGCCCGCTACCAGGTCGGCGGCGGCAACCGGCTGCCGCTCGGCGACAACACCGTCGTCGAGCCCGTCGACGGCCAGGACATCACCACGACCCTCGACCAGGACCTGCAGTGGTACACCCAGCGGGTGCTGCGGCAGACCGTGGAGGACGCCCGCGGCGACTCGGGGTTCGCGGTCGTGATGGACACCCGGACCGGTGAGCTGCTGGCGCTGGCCGACCACCCGACCTTCGACGCCGCCGACCCGGCGGCCTCCGACGCGACGGACCGCGGCTCGCGCGCGATGAGCGACGTCTACGAGCCCGGCTCGGTGCAGAAGGTGCTGACCGTCGCGGGCCTCCTCGACGCAGGCAAGGCCACCCCGGAGAGCCGTCTCAGGGTGCCGTCGGAGCTGCGGCGCGACGGGCGGGTGATCAACGACTGGTTCCCCCACGACGAGCTGAAGCTGACGCTGGCCGGGGTGATCGCCAAGTCCTCCAACATCGGCACCGTGAACGCGGCCGACCACTTCGGACGCGGCGAGCTGCGCCGCTACCTGGCGAAGTTCGGGCTGGGGGAGAAGACCGACATCGGCGTGCGGTCCGAGGCCTCCGGCGTGCTGCCGTCGAGCTCGATGTGGAGCAGCCTGGTCGACGACCGGGTGGCCTTCGGCCAGTCGCTGTCGGTCAACGCGGTCCAGATGGCGGCGGCGGTCAACACCATCGCCAACGGCGGCGTCCACGTCGACCCGTCGCTGATCCAGGGCTCGGCGACGACCGACGACGGGGTCGAGGTCGGCACCGACGTGGCGACGACCCGCCGCGTGGTGAGCGAGAAGGCTGCCCGCGGCACGGCCCGCATGATGGAGCGCGTGCTCGACCCGGAGGGCGGCACCGCCCCCGGTGCCGCCGTCCCGGGCTACCGCGTCGCCGGCAAGACCGGCACCGCCCAGCGGGTCGGTGAGGAGTGCGCCTGCTACGACGGCACCTTCACGGTCTCCTTCGCCGGGTTCGCCCCCGCGGACGACCCGCGCTTCACCGTCTACGTCGTGGTCCAGAACCCCCGCAACGGCGGGGGCGGCGGCTCGGTCGGCGGGCCGGCGTTCAGCAAGATCATGAGCTACGCCCTCAAGCGGTACGGCGTGCCGCCGACCGGCACCAAGCCCTCGAACCTGCCCCTCGAGTGGTGACCGGACCGGGCGCCCGTGCCGGCCGTCGCCAGCGATAGCCTCGGCGCCGTGGTGAGCGACGAGCAGCTGGCACGGACCCGGCCCTCCCGGCCGGAGCACACCCCGCTCTCGACCCTCGCGGAGTGGCTCCGTGGCCGGACCGAGGTGGTCGAGGTCCGCGGTGACCTCGACACGGTCGTCACCGGCCTGACCCTGAGCTCGCGGCGGGTCCTCGCCGGCGACCTGTACGCCGCACTGCCGGGCGCCCGGGCCCACGGCGCCGACTTCGCCGACGGCGCCCTCGCCGCCGGCGCCGTCGCGGTGCTCACCGACCCGGCTGGCGCCGAGCGTGTCGGCGACGACGTCCCCGTGCTCGTGGTGGCCGATCCCCGGGCTGTCCTGGGCGGTCTCGCGGCCCGGGTCCACGGCGATCCGGCGTCGTCCCTGCGGCTGCTCGGTGTCACGGGCACCCAGGGCAAGACCACGACGACCCGGCTCGCCGAGGGTGGCCTGCAGGCGGTCGGTGTCCCTGCCGGTGTCATCGGCACGGTCGGCACGCGCGTGGCGGGCGAGGACGTGAAGACCGACCTCACCACGCCCGAGGCGCCCGACCTCCACGGGCTCTTCGCGATGATGCGCGAGCGCGGCGTCGAGGCCTGCGCGATGGAGGTCTCGAGCCACGCCCTCGTGATGGGGCGCGTGGACGGCGTCGTCTTCGACGTCGCGGTCTTCACCAACCTCGGCCGCGACCACCTCGACTTCCACGCGGACCTCGAGGACTACTACCGCGCCAAGGCGTCGCTCTTCACCCCCGAGCGGGCCCGCCGGGCGCTCGTCAACGTCGACGACGAGCACGGCCGGCGGCTGGTCTCCGAGACCACGATCCCGGTCCGCACGTTCTCCGCGACGGGCGCGGAGGCCGACTGGCGCGCCGTCGACCTCCAGCTCGAGGCGACGGGGAGCCGGTTCACGCTGGTCACCCCGGACGGCGAGCGGATCGCTGCCGGTGTGCCCCTCCCCGGCGACTTCAACGTCGCCAACGCGCTCGCGGCGATCGCCGCCTGCGCGGAGGTGGGGTACGACGCCGGGCGGATCGCCGCCGGCATCGCGGCCGGACCCGGCGTACCCGGTCGGCTCGAGCGGGTCGAGGCGGGCCAGGACTTCGTGGTCGTCGTCGACTACGCCCACAAGCCGGACGCGGTCGAGTCGGCGCTGCGCACGCTACGGCCGCTGACCGAGGGCCGCCTCCTCGTGGTGATCGGCGCCGGCGGCGACCGCGACCCCGGCAAGCGCCCGCTGATGGGCGAGATCGCCGCGCGGCTGGCCGACGTCGTCGTCGTGACCGACGACAACCCGCGCACCGAGGACCCGGCCGCGATCCGCGCGGCCGTGCTCGCGGGCACGGGGGAGGGGCGCGCCGAGGTCGTCGAGGTCGGCGACCGGCGGGCCGCGATCCGCGAGGCGCTCGCGCGGGCCGCGCCGGGGGACGTCGTCCTCGTCGCGGGCAAGGGCCACGAGACCGGCCAGGAGGTCCACGGCACCGTCCATCCCTTCGACGACCGCGAGGTCGTCCGGCAGGAGCTCTCCTCGTGATCCCCATGACCTTGGCCGAGATCGCCGCCGTCGTCGGCGGAACGGTCCACGGCGACCCCGCCACGACCGTGACCGGCACGGCCTACCTCGACAGCCGCCACCCGGTCGAGGGCGGGCTCTTCGTGGCGATCGCCGGGGAGCGGGTCGACGGCCACGACTTCGCCGCTGGCGCCCACGCCGTCCTCGGCAGCCACCCGGTCGACGCGCCGTCGGTCGTGGTCGGCGACCCGGTGGACGCCCTCGGACGGCTGTCGCGCCACGTCGTCGACAGCGTCGACGCCGGCGTCGTGGCCCTGACCGGCTCGCAGGGCAAGACCGGCACCAAGGACTACCTCGCCCACGTCCTGGCCGGGGACGGGCCCACGGTGGCGACCCGGGGCAACCACAACAACGAGCTGGGCGTCCCCATCACCGTGATGGAGACCGAGCACGACACCCGCCACCTCGTCGTCGAGATGGGCGCCCGCGGCGTGGGCCACATCGGCTACCTCTGCACGCTCGCGCCCCCGGTCGCGGCGGCGGTGCTCAACGTGGGCACGGCCCACCTGAGCGAGTTCGGGAGCCGCGAGCAGATCGCCCGTGCCAAGGGTGAGATCGTGGAGGCGCTGCCGCACGACGGTGTCGCCGTCCTGAACGCCGACGACGCGCTCGTCGCCCCGATGGCCTCCCGGACCCGGGCCGGGGTGCTGACCTTCGGCGAGACCGGTGATGTCGCGTGGCGCGACGTACGCCTCGACGACCTGGGGCGGCCGTCCTTCGAGCTCGGTCACGCCGGCGCCTGGCGGCCGGTCACCCTCACCCAGTCGGGCCGTCACCAGGTCGCCAACGCAACGGCGGCCGCCGCGCTGGCGATCGCCCGCGGCCTCGAGCTCCCGCTCGTCGCCGAGCGGCTGTCGACCGCCCGCCCGGCGAGCCGGTGGCGGATGGAGCTCCACACCCGTGGCGACGGACTGGTGGTCGTCAACGACGCCTACAACGCCAACCCGGCGTCGATGACCGCCGCGATCGACGCGGCGGTCCAGATCGGTGTCCACCGGTCCGGCCGCACCGTGGCCGTGCTCGGCGAGATGCTCGAGCTCGGCGACGGAGCGGACGAGGCCCACCGGGACGTCGGACGGCACGCCGCGCAGGCGGGGGTCGACTGGCTGGTCGTGGTCGGTGAGGGGGCCGGGCCGCTCGCGGAGGGTGCCCGCTCGGTGTCCGCGTGGGCCGGCGAGGCCGTCGTGACGGACGGTCGCGACGAGGCGCTCCGGCTGCTGCGCGAGCAGCTGGCGGCGGACGACGTCGTCCTGGTCAAGGCCTCGCGTGGCGCCGCGCTCGAGCTCGTGGCCGACGGACTGCTGGACGAGGACGTCGACCGGTGAGGGCGATCCTCCTGGGTGGAGGGCTCTCGCTGCTGATCTCGCTGATCGGGACCCGCTACGCGATCCGCGCCTTCACCAACCTCGGTCTGGGGCAGGAGATCCGCGACGACGGTCCCACCACCCACCACGTCAAGCGGGGGACGCCGACCATGGGCGGCCTCGTCATCATCGTGGCGAGCGTGGCCGGCTACTTCCTGGCCAAGCTGATCACCCTGGACGCGCCCTCGGCCTCGGCGCTGCTCCTGCTCCTGCTCTTCGTCGGCTGCGGGGCCGTCGGCTTCCTCGACGACTACATCAAGGTCGCGAAGCGGCGCAGCCTCGGCCTGCGGAGCAAGGCCAAGATGGTCGGGCTCACCGTCGTCGCGGTGACCTTCGGCGTCGTCGCCCTGCTCCCCGCGATGGCCGACGACGCGGGGCTGACTCCGGCCAGCACCTCCATCTCGTTCATCCGCGACATCCCGTGGCTCACGCTCCCCGCCGTGCTCGCCGTGCTGCTCTTCTGGCTCGTGGTCACCGGGACCAGCAACGCCGTCAACCTGACCGACGGCCAGGACGGGCTGGCGGCCGGGGCGTCGGTGATGGTCTTCGGCGCCTACACGCTGGTGAACATCTGGCAGAACAACCAGTCCTGCGAGCTCGTGGGCGGCAACACCTGCTACGACGTCCGCGACCCGCTGGACCTCGCGGTCGTCGCCGCCGCGATCACGGGGGCGTGCTTCGGCTTCCTGTGGTGGAACGCACCGCCCGCCGCGATCATCATGGGTGACACCGGGTCGCTCGGCCTCGGCGGTGCGCTCGCCGGCTTCGCGATCCTCACGCGCACCGAGCTGCTCCTGCCGATCCTCGGCGGGCTCTTCATGGTCGTCACGCTGTCGGTGGTGATCCAGGTGGGGGTGTTCAAGGCCAGCCGCGGCTCGGCGCTGTTCCGGCGGGTGTTCCGCGTCGGGCCCGGTCACCGGGTCTTCCGGATCGCGCCGATCCACCACCACTTCGAGCAGATCTGGACCGAGGTGACCGTGACCATCCGGTTCTGGATCATCACCGGTCTCTGCGTGGCCACGGGGCTCGGCGTCTTCTACGCCGAGTGGGTCGTGGGCTACTGACGGCGGGCCGCGACCACCATCCGGGCCCGGTGCGCGACAATGTCGCCGCTGACGTGATGCTGCCCGACCGGGCAGGACCCCCACACATGTACGCGACGAAGGGAACCTGACCCGGTGAGAGCGATCCTCCTCGGCGGTGGGCTGGCGCTGCTGATCTCGCTGATCGGCACGCGCTACGCGATCCGGGCGTTCACGAACCTCGGCTACGGCCAGGAGATCCGCGACGACGGCCCGACGACCCACCACACCAAGCGCGGGACGCCGACCATGGGCGGCGTCGTCATCGTGGCGGCGACGGTCCTCGGCTACTTCCTCGCGAAGCTCATCACGCTCGACGCCCCGTCGGCGTCGGCCCTGCTGCTGCTCTTCCTCTTCGTGGGATGCGGCCTGGTCGGCTTCCTCGACGACTTCATCAAGATCGCCAAGCAGCGCAGCCTCGGCCTCCGGAGCAAGGCCAAGATGATCGGCCTCACCGTCGTCGCGCTGACCTTCGGCATCGTCTCGCTGCTCCCGACGCTCGAGGACGACCGCGAGCTCACCCCGGCCAGCACCGCCATCTCGTTCATCCGTGACATCCCCTGGCTCACGCTCCCGGCCGTGCTCGCGGTGCTGCTCTTCTGGCTGGTCATCGCCGGCACCAGCAACGCCGTGAACCTCACCGACGGCCTCGACGGGCTCGCGACCGGGGCGTCGGCGATGGTGTTCGCCGCCTACACGCTGGTCAACATCTGGCAGTACAACCAGTCGTGCGCGCTCACCGGGGGGCGGACCTGCTACGAGGTCCGCGACCCGTTCGACCTCGCGGTCATCGCCGCCGCGATCACCGGCGCCTGCTTCGGCTTCCTCTGGTGGAATGCGTCCCCGGCCGCCATCTTCATGGGCGACACCGGCTCGCTGGCCCTCGGCGGTGCGCTCGCCGGCTTCGCGATCCTGACCCGCACCGAGCTGCTGATGGTGATCCTCGGCGGCCTGTTCGTCGTCGAGACGCTCTCGGTGATGCTCCAGGTCGGCTTCTTCCGTCTGACCAAGGGGCGGCGCATCTTCCGGATGGCCCCCCTCCACCACCACTTCGAGATGCTCGGCTGGGAGCAGGTGACGGTCGTGATCCGGTTCTGGATCATCACCGGCCTCTGCGTCGCCGCCGGGCTCGGCGTCTTCTACGCCGAGTGGGTGGCGGGCTACTGATGGACGTCTCGGCCCACTCCCGCACCAGCGACTGGTCCGCGGTCCGCGCCACCGTCGCCGGCTTCGGCGTCAGCGGCTTCGCGGCCGCCGACAACCTCACCCACCTCGGCGCCTCCGTGACCGCGCTGGACGAGCAGTCGACCGACACCAAGGCCGAGCAGGGCGAGCTGCTCGAGGTCCTCGGCGCCACCGTGCGGCTGGGCGAGGGTGCGACCGCCACGCTCCCCGACGACTGCGACCTGCTCGTCGTGAGCCCGGGCTGGCGCCCCGACCACCCGTTGCTGCGGCAGGCCGACGCGCGCGGCGTCCCGGTGTGGGGAGAGGTCGAGCTCGCCTGGCGGCTGCGCGACCCCGAGCGTCCGGTGCCGTGGCTCGCGGTCACCGGGACCAACGGGAAGACGACCACGGTCCAGATGCTCGACGCGATCCTCACGGCGGCCGGGCTCCAGAGCGCCGCCGTCGGCAACGTCGGGAGGCCCGTGGTCGAGGCCGTCATGGACCCGACGCCCTACGACGTGTTCGCGGTCGAGCTCTCCAGCTTCCAGCTCCACTACACCCGGTCGATGTCGTGCGAGTCGGCTGCCGTCCTCAACGTCGCCGAGGACCACCTCGACTGGTACGACGCCCTCGGTGGCATGCGCGGCTACGCCGGCGACAAGGGCCGCATCTACGACCAGGTCCGGCGGGCGTGCGTCTACAACGTGGCCGACCCGGTCACCGAGGAGCTCGTCCGCGAGGCCGACGTGGTCGAGGGGGCGCGCGCGATCGGGTTCACGCTCGGCATGCCGGGCGTCGGCATGGTCGGGGTCGTCGACGACATCCTGGCCGACCGCGCCTTCGTCGAGGAGCGGCGTACGAGCGCCGCGGAGCTCTGCACGCTCGACGACCTCGCCTCCCCAGCGCCCCACTTCGTGGCCAACGCGCTGGCCGCGGCAGCGCTGGCCCGCGCCCACGGCGTGTCCCAGGCGGCCGTGCGCGACGGCTTGCGCGGGTTCCGCCCCGACGGTCACCGGATCGCGACCGTCGCCGAGGTCGGGGGCGTGACCTGGATCGACGACTCCAAGGCCACCAACCCCCACGCGGCGCAGTCGTCGCTGGCCGCCTACGACCCGGTCGTCTGGGTCGCCGGCGGGCTCGCGAAGGGGGCCCGTTTCGACGACCTGGTCACGTCGGTGCGCGACCGGCTGCGGGGCGTGGTGCTGCTCGGACGCGACCGCCACGTGATCGCCGACGCCCTTTCGCGACACGCCCCGGATGTGCCGGTCATCGCCGTCGACGACGGCGAGACTGAGCGCGAGCAGGCCCCCATGGCCCGCGTGGTGTCCGCCGCCGCCGAGCTCGCTCGACCCGGCGACACGGTGCTCCTCGCACCGGGCTGCGCGTCCATGGACATGTTCGCCAACTACGCCGAGCGCGGTGATGCCTTCGCCGCGGAGGTCAGACGCCGGGCCGCCGAGGGCGGCTGAGAGAGAGGGGGAGGGGAGCCCGTGACCACCACCAGCCCTCCTCCCCACGACAGCCTCGACGGCGTCGGTGGCTCCGGTGACGCGGCCGAGGCCCCGCGTCGGAACGGTCCCCTGCGCTGGTTCGGGGCGCTCCGCGACGCGGTCGACCGTCCCCTGACCTCCTACTACCTGCTGCTCGGGGCGTCGGCGCTGCTGCTGACGATCGGGCTGATCATGGTGCTGTCGGCCTCCAGCGTCTACTCCTTCGAGCAGCACGACGGCGACTCCTACGCGATCGTGAAGCGCCAGCTGATGTGGGTCGCCCTCGGCCTGCCGTGCGCCTGGATCGCCTCACGGCTGCCCTACCGCGCGATCCGGCAGATCTCCTGGCTGGCGATCCTCGTGTCCGTCGTGCTGCTGGGCCTGACGGCGAAGTTCGGGGTGGTCGTCAACGGCAACAAGAACTGGCTCGCGGTCGGTCCCTTCCAGATCCAGCCCTCCGAGATCGCCAAGCTCGCGATCGTGCTGTGGGCGGCCCACGTCTACGCCCAGAAGGAGCGCCGGCTCGGCAGCCTCCACCAGGTGATGGTGCCGGTGGTCCCGATGCTGCTCGGCATCACGCTGCTGGTCATCGTCGGCAAGGACCTCGGCACGGCGCTGGTGCTCTTCGCCATCCTGCTCGCCCTGCTGTGGGTGGTGGGTGCCCCCGCGCGGCTCTTCACCCTGGCGCTGTCGGTGATCGGGGTGGCGGCGGTCTGGCTGGCCACGACGAGCACCGAGCGGCGCGAGCGGCTGACCAACTTCGTCGACCCGTTCAAGGACTACCACGACGCGGGCTGGCAGCCCGCCCACGGACTCTTCGCCCTCTCCTCGGGCGGGGTCTTCGGCGAGGGCATCGGTGCCAGCACCCAGAAGTGGGGCGACCTGCCCGAGGCCCACACCGACTTCATCTTCGCCGTGCTCGGCGAGGAGCTCGGTCTCGTCGGCACCCTGCTCGTCATCGCCCTGTTCCTCACGATCGCCTACGCCGCGATCAAGGTCGCGACCCAGACCGACGACCCGTTCGTCCGCTACATGTCCTTCGGGATCGTGGCGTGGCTCATCGGCCAGATGATCGTCAACGTCGGCATGGTGCTGGCGCTGCTGCCCGTCATCGGCATCCCGTTGCCTCTGATCTCCTACGGCGGCTCCTCGCTGGTGCCGACCCTGGTCGCGCTCGGCTTGCTGATCGGCTTCGCCCGCCGGGAGCCCGAGGCGGCGCGCGCCCTGCGCCAGCGTCGCCGCCAGCGCTCGGCCGGGCTGGCGGCCGGGCGGTCCACCGGGGCCGACCTCTAGGCTGGGGCCGCCATGCGGATCCTCCTCGCCGGCGGTGGTACCGCCGGCCACACCTCGCCCCTGATCGCCACCGCCGACGCCCTGCGACGGCTCGACCCCGAGGTCGCGATCACCTGTCTCGGCACCCCGCGCGGCCTGGAGAACCGGGTCGTCCCCGAGGCGGGCTATCCCCTCGAGCTGATCCCGCCCGTGCCGCTGCCGCGGCGGCCGAACGCCGACCTCGCGCGGGTACCGGTCCGGCTGCGCCAGGCGGTCCGCGCGACCTACGACGTCCTCGACCGCGTCCGGCCCGACGTGGTCGTCGGCTACGGCGGCTACGTCTCGATGCCGGTCTACCTCGCTGCGCGCCGGCGCAAGCTCCCGTTGGTCGTCCACGAGCAGAACGCGGTCCCCGGCCTGGCCAACAAGATCGGCGCCCGCGTCGCGACCCGGGTCGCGGTGAGCTTCCCCGACACACCGCTGCCCGGGGCGGAGTACGTCGGGCTGCCGCTGCGACGGATGATCTCGACGCTCGACCGCGCGGCCGTGCGCGCCGAGGCGCGTGAGTTCTTCGGCCTCGATCCCGACCTGCCGACCGTCATGGTCACCGGCGGGTCCCAGGGATCGCGTCGACTCAACCAGGCGGTCTCGGGCGCCTCCGCCGCCCTGTCGGCAGCCGGGGTGCAGGTGCTCCACATCCAGGGGAAGCACGGCGGCGCGGAGCCGGGCCCGACCGACGTCCCCTACGTCGTCCTCGACTTCTGCGACCGGATGGACCTGGCCCTGGCCGCGGCCGACCTCACCATCTGCCGCGCCGGTGCCAGCAGCGTGTCCGAGGCGGCGGCCACCGGGTTGCCGGCGGTCTTCGTGCCGCTGCCGATCGGCAACGGCGAGCAGCACCGCAACGCCCGGGCGATCGTCGAGGCCGGGGGTGCCCTCCAGGTCGCCGACGAGGCGATGACCGCCGAGTGGGTGACCGCGACGGTGCCCGAGCTCGCCACCGACCGCGACCGGCTCGCCGCGATGGGCAGTGCATCCGCCGCGCTCGTGCCGCGCGACGCCGACGACCAGCTCGCGCGCATCGTCGCCGACTGCGCGGGGGCCGGCAGGTGAGGATCCCCGTCCCCGACGAGCTGCTGCCCGCCGACCGGCTCGGACACGTCCACTTCGTCGGCATCGGCGGCGCCGCGCTGTCGGCCATCGCCCGGATCATGGCCCGCCGCGGTGTCCCCGTCAGCGGCAGCGACAACAACGAGACGCCCTTCCTCGCAGGCCTGCGAGAGCTCGGCGTCCCGGTCTCGATCGGCTACGACGCCACCCGGGTCGAGGGCGCGGACACCCTCGTCGTGACGACGGCCGCCCGCGAGGACAACCCCGAGGTGCTCGAGGGGCGGCGTCGCGGGCTGCGGATCCTGCCCCGGTCGGCGGGGCTCGCCGCCGTCATGCACGACCTCGACGTGCTCGCGGTCGCCGGCACCCACGGCAAGACCACCACGACGGCTCTGCTGACCGTGGCGCTGCTCGCCGCCGGCGCCGACCCGACCTACGCCGTGGGCGGTGTGCTGCGTACGACGGGCCGCAACGCCGACGCCGGCGACGGGCCGTGGTTCGTCGCGGAGGCCGACGAGTCCGACGGCGCGTTCCTGGTCTACTCGCCCCACGCCGCGATCGTGACCAACGTCGAGGCCGACCACCTCGACCAGTGGGGGAGCGAGGAGGCCTACCGGGCCGCCTTCGTGGAGTTCCTCGACCGCATCGACGACGGCGGCGTCCTCGTGCTGTGCGTCGACGACCCCGGCGCTGCTGCCCTGGCGGACCCTGCCCGCGAGCGCGGCCTGACCGTCGTCACCATCGGCACCGGCGACGACGTCGACTACCGGGCGACCGACCTCGTCTTCCAGGGCACGACCTCCCGCTTCACCGTCGTCCACGACCACCGCGCGCTGTCGGAGGTGACCCTCCAGATCCCGGGCCGCCACTACGTCCTGGACGCCCTGGCCGCCTTCGCCCTCGGGCACCGGCTCGGCCTCGATGCCGAGGGACTGCGTCGTGGCCTCGAGGCCTTCACCGGCAGCGGTCGACGCATGGAGCCCAAGGGCGAGGCAGGGGGCGTCCGGGTCGTCGACTCCTACGCCCACATGCCCCAGGAGATCGCCGCCGACCTCGCCGCGGCGCGCGGGGTGGCGGGGGAGGGGCGTGTGGTCGTCGCGTTCCAGCCCCACCTCGTCTCCCGCACACGCACCTACGGCGCTGCCATGGGCGAGGCGCTCGGTGCCGCCGACGAGGTCGTCGTGGCCGACGTCTACCTCGCGCGCGAGGACGCCGACCCGGCCGTCACCGGCGCGCTGGTGGCCGAGGCCGTGCCGCTGCCGGAGGCTCGGGTGTCCTTCGTCCCGCAGCTGGCCGACGTGCCTGCCGCGCTGGCGGCGCGGGCCCGTCCGGGCGACCTCGTGCTGACGCTGGGTGCCGGTGACATCACCGAGCTCGGTCCCCAGGTGCTCGCGTTGCTCGAGGCCCGCGCCGATGGCTGAGCGCGCGGAGGCCGCGGCACGCCGCAGCCGACGCGCCTTCGCCCGTCGGCAGTGGGGGCGCCGGTGGCTGCGCTGGAAGCCGGTCCTCGCGACGCTCGTGCTGGTCGGGGTCGTGGCCGGAGCCGTCTGGCTGGTGTGGTTCTCCCAGGTGCTCGCGGTGACCGCGGTCCGGGTCACCGGCACCGACGACCTGCCGTCCGCGGAGGTGCTGTCCGCCGCGCGCGTCGTCGACGGCACGCCCCTGGTCCGGGTCGACGTCGACTCCGTCCGCAGCCGGGTGCAGGCGATCGCCGACGTTCGCGAGGTGACCGTCACGCGCGAGTGGCCGCACACGGTCGTCATCGCGGTGGCCGAGCGTGAGCCGGTGGCGGTCGTCGACATCGGTGGACGACTGCGCGCCCTCGACCAGGAGGGTGTCGTCTTCGACTCCTACCGCTCCGCCCCGGCCGACCTGCCGCGCGTCACGACCCAGGCGGGCGCAGGGCGTGAGGCGCTCGAGGAGGCTGCGTCCGTCGTCTCCGCGCTGCCCGACGACCTCGCGACCCGGGTCGACCACGTGGAGGTCGCCACGGTCGACCAGGTGTCCCTGGTGATGCGCGACGGCCGCACCGTGGCGTGGGGGAGCGCGGACGACTCCGACCTCAAGGCGGAGGTCCTCGTCGCGATGCTCGAGGACGCGCAGCCGTCCCCGGGAGGCGACGGCCCGGCCGACATCGACGTGAGCGTCCCGGGCCGTCCCAGCTTCCTGCCCTGACGGGGCTCCTCGTCGGGTGCAATCTCGGCGACACGCGGCGTGTCTGCGCGCTCCGCGTCGCCCCGGCGCCTAGTTTCGTGGTCATCACGAGGTTGACATAACTATAACCCTCCACCTCAGGGTTACAGTTCCGGCCCCTCCCCGGGGGCCGCCCACGACACCAGCAGCACACCCACACCGGAAGCGAGAGGCGAGAGCCCCATGGCGGCAGCACAGAACTACCTGGCGATCATCAAGGTCGTCGGCATCGGCGGCGGCGGCGTCAACGCCGTCAACCGCATGATCGAGGTCGGTCTGAAGGGCGTGGAGTTCATCGCCATCAACACCGACGCCCAGGCGCTGCTCATGAGCGACGCCGACGTCAAGCTCGACATCGGCCGCGAGCTCACGCGCGGCCTCGGTGCCGGCGCCAACCCCGAGGTGGGCGCCAGGGCGGCCGAGGACCACTCCGACGAGATCGAGGAGGTCATCAAGGGCGCCGACATGGTCTTCGTCACCGCCGGTGAGGGCGGCGGCACCGGCACCGGTGGTGCGCCCGTGGTCGCGCGGATCGCGCGGTCGCTCGGCGCGCTCACGATCGGGGTCGTGACCCGGCCGTTCGCGTTCGAGGGTCGGCGCCGCGCCAACTCCGCGGAGGAGGGCATCGCCCAGCTGCGCGAGGAGGTCGACACCCTCATCGTCATCCCCAACGACCGGTTGCTCTCGATCAGCGACCGCAACGTGTCGGTCCTCGACGCCTTCAAGCAGGCCGACCAGGTGCTCCTGCAGGGTGTCTCGGGCATCACCGACCTGATCACCACCCCGGGCCTGATCAACCTCGACTTCGCCGACGTGAAGTCGGTCATGGCCAACGCCGGGTCCGCCCTCATGGGCATCGGCTCCGCGCGCGGCGAGGACCGGGCCGTCGCGGCGGCGGAGATGGCGGTGTCCTCGCCGCTGCTCGAGGCGAGCATCGAGGGCGCCCACGGCGTGCTGCTGTCGATCGCCGGCGGCTCCGACCTCGGTCTCTTCGAGATCAACGAGGCCGCGGCGCTGGTCGCGGAGTCGGCGCACAACGAGGCCAACATCATCTTCGGTGCGACGATCGACGACGCCCTGGGCGACGAGGTCCGGGTCACCGTGATCGCTGCCGGCTTCGACGGCGGGATGCCCAAGCGCCGCAACGAGGGCACCGTCCTCGGTCGCCAGAGCGCACCCCAGCAGACTCAGGCCGAGACCCGCGCCGCCGCCGAGGCGCTCGCGACCAAGGCGCCCGCCCGCCCCAAGCCGAGCCAGCAGGTCACCCAGCCGGCCCCGGCGACGGAGCAGACGCGCCCCTCGCCGGCACCGCAGGCCCAGCCCGTGACCCCCAAGCCGCAGCCACGTCAGGTCCAGTTCGACGACGACGACCTGGACGTGCCCGACTTCTTGAAGTGAGTCCGACTGGTGTCACTGAGACTGCGTGATCGGATCGAAGGCGACCTCGTCATCGAGGTCGCCTTCACCGGCGCCTCCCTCGACGTCGGCGACCGCGCACCCGCCGACGTACGCCGGGCCGCGCTCGACGCGGTCGCGGTCGAGACGGGCGCCCTGCCCGTGGTGATGCACCAGGTGCACGGCGCCACCGTGTCGGTGACCAGCGGCGACGACGGTCCGGCCCCCACGTGCGACGCCCTCGTGACGACGACGCCCGGGGTCGCGCTGCTGGCCCGCGCGGCCGACTGCGTGCCGGTGCTGCTGGCCGATCCGGTCGCCGGTGTCGTGGCCGCGGTCCACTCGGGCCGTCCCGGCCTGGCGGCGGGAGTGGTGCCGGCCGCGGTCGAGCGGGTGCGCGCGCTCGGCGCCGCCGACCTCGTCGCCTGGGTCGGGCCCCACGTCTGCGGTTCCTGCTACGAGGTGCCGGCCGCGATGCGCGACGAGGTGGCAGCGCTGGTGCCGGAGTCACGGTCCGAGACCAGCTGGGGCACGCCGGCGCTCGACCTCGGCGCGGGGGTGCGCGCCCAGCTCGCGGGGGCCGGTGTCCGCGACGTGCGCGACGTGGGCGGGTGCACCCGGGAGACCCCTGACCTGCCGTCCTACCGGCGTGACGGCGATGCCGCCACCCGGTTCGCCGGCGTGATCTGGATGGTGGCGCCATGACTCGTCGCGACGAGATATCGCACGGCCTCCAGACGGTCCGGGACCGGGTCGACGGCGCCTGTCGCGAGGCCGGCCGCGACCCGGGCGACGTCACGCTCGTGGTCGTCACCAAGTTCTTCCCGGCCGCCGACGTGGCGCTGCTCGCCGAGCTGGGCGTGCGCCACGTGGGCGAGAACCGCCATCAGGAGGCGGTCGACAAGTCGGCCGAGTGCGCCGACCTCGACCTCGTCTGGCACTTCATCGGCGGGCTCCAGAGCAACAAGGCCGCCGCGGTGGCCTCCTACGCCGACGTCGTCGAGTCCGTCGATCGCGCCAAGGTGCTCAAGGGCCTCCAGCGTGGGGCCCACGACCGCGGCACCGACCTCGACGTGCTGCTCCAGGTCAGCCTGGACCCGCCGGGCACCGACGGTCGCGCCGGCGTCGACGCGGTCGACCTGCCGGAGCTGGCGGCCGCGGTGTCCCAGCACCCGTCCCTGCGGCTGCGCGGGTTGATGGCCGTGGCGCCCCTGGGGGAGGACCCTGCGGCGGCCTTCGCCCGCCTCGCCGACATCAGGTCGGACTTCCTCGCCGACCACCCCGACGCCACCTCGATGTCCGCCGGCATGTCCGGCGACCTGGAGGCCGCGATCCACGCCGGCGCGACACACGTGCGCGTCGGCTCCGCAATCCTCGGCCCGAGGCCGGTGGACAAGTAGTGTCACACACACAGCAGGTGCCCCCACGGGCGCCGGGACCCCGGAGGACAACCACGTCATGAGCGGCGCGATGCGCAGGATCGGCGAGTACCTCGGCCTGCTCGAGGACACCGGCCGGTACGACGACGACTACGACAGCGACCACGAGACGGCCGAGACCTCGGCCGTCCCCGCCCGGGGGCACCGGGAGTCCCGCCCTGCCCCCGTGTCCGACCTCTCCGAGCGCCGGCGACCGGCCTCGGGGCCCACCGCAGTGACTGGAGTCGTCGCAGAGATGTCCCGCATCACCACCCTCCACCCGCGTACCTACAACGAGGCGCGCACCGTCGGGGAGAACTTCCGCGAAGGGGTACCGGTGATCATGAACCTCTCGGAGATGGACGACAACGACGCCAAGCGGCTGGTCGACTTCGCCGCGGGCCTGGTGTTTGCCACGCGTGGCAGCATCGAGCGCGTGACGAACAAGGTCTTCCTGCTCTCGCCCCCCAACGTGACCGTGGCCGCCGAGGAGAAGCAGCGGCTCGCCGAGGGCGGTTTCTTCAACCAGAGCTGAGACCCTCGTGAATCCTGTCGGGCAGGTCGTCTACGGCCTGCTCACCGCCTTCATCGCGCTGCTCTGGATCCGGTTCATCATCGACTGGGTCCAGGTCTTCGCGCGCTCGTGGTCCCCTCGCGGCGTCCTGCTGGTGCTCCTCGAGGTGGTCTACTCGATCACCGATCCGCCGATCAAGGCACTCCGGCGGGTGGTGCCGCCACTGAGGCTGGGACAGGTGGCGCTCGACCTGAGCTTCATCATCGTCCTGATCGCCGCGTTGCTGTTGCGCTCGGTGGTGCTCCGGGTCTTCTGACCTGCACGATCTGCCTGACCCCGGCGCGCTGACCTGCAGCGGGGCAGGCGCTATTGTTCCCACGACAGTCATTTCCGTACGCGATCAAGAATGGGTGAGATCATGCCGCTGACGCCTGAGGACGTGAGCAACAAGCGATTCACTCCCGTCCGGCTCCGCGAGGGCTACGACATGGGGGAGGTCGACCAGTTCCTCGACGAGGTGGAGGCCGAGCTCGCACGGCTCACCAAGGAGAACGACGACCTCCGGTCGAAGTTGTCCGCTGCCCAGTCCGGGCAGACCGTGTCCTTCGACCCGCCGCCGGCGCCGAAGGTCGAGGAGCGAGCCCCGGAGCCCGAGCCGGAGCCGGAGCCCGAGCCGGAGCCGGAGCCGGAGCCGACCCCGGCGCCTGCGCCTCCCGTCGCCGCGGCCGCCGCAGCCTCCTCCCCGGTCGAGACCATCAAGGTCGAGACGGTCCCCGAGGCCTCCAGCGCCGCCGCACGGCTGCTCGAGATCGCGACCCGTAACGCCGACGAGCTCGTCGAGGAGGCCAAGAACGAGGCCGACCGGATCATCGGCGAGGCCCGCACCAAGGCCGAGCGCATGGACTCCGAGTCCAAGGACAAGGCCGACCGGCTCGAGGCCGACGCCCGGCGCCGCGCCGAGATGCTCGACGGCGAGACCGCCGAGCGCCGCCAGCAGATGTTCGGTGACCTGGAGCGTGAGCGCGACAAGCTCAACACCGAGGTCGAGAACCTGCGCTCCTTCGAGCGCGAGTACCGCTCCCGGCTCAAGTCCTACTTCACCCAGCAGCTCGAGTCGCTCGAGTCGCCGTCGGAGGGTGGGCGCCCGATGAGCCCCGCCGAGCCGGCGCCGAAGCGTCTGCGCTCGATCCTCGGCGACGACGAGGGCTGAGCGCCCGCCCAGCCGCGCACGGACCTGTCCGACGGGCCCGACTCACCCACCGGGGTGAGTCGGGCCCGTTGTCGTGTCCGCACTGGCGTGGGGTGCTTGATGGACCCTGCGCACCGGGCTAACCTTCCGCCGACGTCGTGGCTGTCGCCACGGGCGCCACGCACCCAGGAGGCCTCGACCCCATGGCTCGCACCACCAAGAAGTCGCTCGCCAGCTCGGCGGTGTCCGCGGCGAAGAAGGCGATCCGCCGCAAGCCGGCCGCCGAGGGGTCTCCGACGACCAACCAGGCGCCCGCGAAGAAGGCGACGCCGGCGAAGAAGGCGGCGCCCGCCAAGAAGGCCGCGCCCGCGAAGAAGGCGGCGCCCGCGAAGAAGGCCGCGCCCGCGAAGAAGACCGCGGCGAAGAAGGCCGCGCCCGCGAAGAAGGCCGCGCCCGCGAAGAAGGCCGCGCCCGCGAAGAAGGCCGCGCCCGCGAAGAAGGCCGCGGCGAAGAAGACCGCGGCGAAGAAGACCGCGGCGAAGAAGACCGCGCCCGCCAAGAAGGCTGCGCCGGCGAAGAAGGCTGCGCCGGCGAAGAAGGCCGCGCCGGCGAAGAAGGCAGGAGCGACGACGTCGGCTGCGAAGGTCAGCGCACTGCGGGTCAAGGAGGGTGAGAGCGCCTGGACCCGGGCCGAGATCAACGAGGTGCGCTCCGAGCTCACCCAGATGCGCGACAAGGTCTCGCAGACCCTCGAGGCGCAGGAAGCCGAGCTCGACGGGCTGATGCGCGACGCCGGTGACGGCGCCGGGCACGACCAGGCCGACATGGGCGCGACGAGCTTCGAGCGCGACCACGAGCTGACCGTCGTCAACAACGAGCGGGAGAAGCTGGCCCAGATCGACCGCGCGCTCGCACGCATCGTCGACGGCACCTACGGCACCTGCGAGTCGTGCGGCAACCCCATCGGCAAGATGCGGGCCATGGCATTCCCGCGTGCCACACTGTGCATGACATGCAAGCAGCGCGAGGAGCGTCGCTGAACGACGCCGACACCACCGCAGGGCCGGGCACCGGCAACCCGGCCGACCCGCGACGGGCCACCCGGTTCAAGCTGGTCTTCGCGGCCGTTGCCGCTGCTGCCTACGCCACCGACCTGGTCACCAAGCACCTCGCTGTGACCCGCCTGGCCGACGGCGACGTCGAGGTGTTCGGTGACTGGTTCGTGCTCCACCTCGTCCGCAACCCGGGCGCGGCGTTCAGCACCGGGACCCAGTACACGTTCGCGCTGAGCTGCCTGGCCATCGCGGCGGTGTGCGTGGTGCTGTGGTTCTCCCGTCGCATCGCCGACCCGTGGTGGGCCGTCGGTCTCGGCTGCCTGCTCGGCGGAGTGGCCGGCAACCTGACCGACCGGCTGTTCCGCGACCCCGGGCCCATGCTCGGCCACGTGATCGACCTGTTCATGGTGCCGAACTGGCCGGTGTTCAACGTGGCCGACATCTGCATCAACGTCGCGGCGGGCGTGATCCTGCTCCAGACCTTCCGCGGCGTCGGGCTCGACGGACGACGTGAGGGCGCCGACGCGAGCGGGGTCGAGCAGTCGTGACCGAGGTCGACCACCGCACCCTCAGCATCCCCGACGGCCTCGACGGCGAGCGCGTCGACGCGGCCCTGGCCCGACTCTTCGGGCTCTCGCGCACCCGAGCCGCCGACCTGGTCGCCTCGGGCCACGTGAAGGTCGACGGCGACGCCGTGGCCAAGAGCCACCGGGTCGAGCCCGGCGCGTTGCTCGAGGTCAGCATCCCCACCGAGGCAGACCCGCTCGAGGTGGTCCCCGAGATCGTCGAGGGCATCAAGATCATCCACGACGACGACTCGATCGTCGTGATCGACAAGCCGGTCGGTGTCGCGGTGCATCCCTCACCCGGCTGGGGAGGCCAGACCGTGGTCGGCCACCTCGCCGCGGCGGGGTTCCGGATCGCCACGAGCGGGGCGTCCGAGCGTCAGGGCATCGTCCAGCGCCTCGACGTCGGCACCTCGGGTGTCATGGTGATCTGCAAGTCCGAGCACGCCTACTCGCTGCTCAAGAACGCCTTCCGGCGCCGCACGGTCGACAAGACCTACCACGCCCTCGTCCAGGGTCACCCCGACCCGTTCGAGGGCACCATCGACGCGCCCATCGGACGGCACCCCCGGCACGACTACAAGTTCGCGGTGATGGCCGACGGCCGACACAGCGTGACCCACTACGAGACCCTCGAGGCCCACCGCTTCGCCAGCCTGCTCCAGGTCCACCTCGAGACCGGCCGCACCCACCAGATCCGGGTCCACATGCAGGCGCTCAAGCATCCCTGCGTCGGCGACCTGACCTACGGCGCGGACCCGGTGCTCGCCCGCCGCGTCGGGCTGGAGCGGCAGTGGCTGCACGCCGTCCGCCTCGGCTTCGAGCACCCCGACACCGGCGACTACGTGAGCTATGACTCGACGTATCCCGACGACCTCCAGCACGCCCTCGACGTGATCCGTGACGCCGACTGAGCTGACGCTCCGCCCCGCCGATGCAGGGGACGCCGACACGATGGCGGACCTCCACGTCGACTCCCGCGAGGCCAACGTCCCGAGCATGCCGCCGATGGTGCACGACCGGACCACCACGCGTCGCTGGATGCACGGTCGGCTCGAGGGCGCCAGCTCGGGCTGGCTGGCCGAGGAGGACGGCGTGGCGGTGGGCTACGCGGTGCTGACCGGCGACTGGCTCGACGACCTCTTCCTCGCCCCGGCCGCCACGGGTCGTGGCGTCGGCGCGGCGCTGCTCGACGTGGTCAAGGCGGAGCGGCCGGGCGGGTTCTGCCTGTGGGTGTTCGAGTCCAACGCCGGAGCCCGACGGTTCTACGCCCGGCACGGACTGGTCGAGCTCGAGACCACCGACGGCCACGCCAACGAGGAGGGTGCGCCCGACGTGCGCCTGGCCTGGCCGGGGCGTGACCCGGTGTCCTTCTTCCGGCGGTTGATCGACGAGGTCGACGACGAGCTCGGCGACCTGCTGGCCCGACGGGCCGCGCTGACGCGAGCGACCCAGCCCCACGAGGTGGACCCGAGCAGGGACCCGGACCGCGAGCGCGACATCGTGGCGCGCCTCGCGAGGAGGGCGCCCTCGCTGGGGGAGGAGCGCGTGGCGCGGATCATGCACGCCGTGATCACCGAGAGTCTCGGCGCTGCGGAGGACGACTGAGGAGAAGATCCACAGAACGGCAACAAATCGTGCACAAGACTTCTACTCTGGTGCCGTTGCCGCAGCCCCAGCCCACCCCGCGGCGCCTCTCCACCCCCGGGAGACCCGATGCCCCGCACGCGCACCCGCGCCCTCCTGCTCGCCGTCGTGGCCGGAGCCGTGACGCTCTCGGTCCTGCCTGCGCCGGCGCAGGCCGCCCGCACGGTCCGCGCGGCGTCGCGTCCCGCGGCGCTGGCGGCGCCCGACCAGGTGCTGGGCCTCGCCGTGGCCGGCGCCCCCACCGACCTGTCGGAGATCGAGGCGATCGAGGCACGGACCGGCGTCGACGTCGACCAGGTGACCTTCTACCGGGCCTGGTCGCTGCGCGGGGACTTCCCGGTCGCCGATGCCGACCGCGTCGTCGCTGCCGGCGCGGTCCCCGAGCTCGTCTGGGAGCCCTGGGACCCCGCCGCCGGCCCTGCGCAGCCCGACTACTCCCTCGACCGCATCGTGGCCGGCGACTACGACACCTACCTGACCCGGTGGGCCCGCCAGGTGCGTGCCTGGGGGCAGCCGCTGGTGATCCGGTTCGCCCACGAGGCCAACGGCGACTGGTACCCCTGGTCAGCGGGGGTCAACGGCAACACCGCCGCCGACTACCGCGCCGCCTGGAGGAAGGTGGTGTCGGTCTTCGACAAGCAGCGCGCCACCAACGTGACCTGGCTGTTCACGGCCAACGTGCCCTACCCGGGTTCGAAGCCCCTGGAGAACCTCTACCCCGGCGACGGTGTCGTCGACCGGGTCGGGCTGGACGGCTACAACTGGGGCACGACCCAGTCCTGGTCGACGTGGCAGTCCTTCGGCGACGTGTTCGGACCCGGGGTCGCCGAGCTCGACGCGTTGTCGACCAAGCCCATCCACGTCACCGAGACCGGCGCCCCGGAGTGGGCGGGCGGCGACAAGGCCGCCTGGATCACCGACATGTGGGCCTGGCTCGACACCCACCCGGAGGTCAGCGGCCTGACGTGGTTCTCGCTGGCCAAGGAGGCCGACTGGCGGGTCGACTCCAGCGAGGCCTCGCTCTCGGCGTACGCCGCCGGCGCGCTCGGCTTCTGAAGGCGGCGCTCCCGCGCCGCCACGTCCCGGCAGGGAGGGTTGTCGGTGCGTCCTGCCACGGTGACTCCGAGCGCTGCCGTAGGCTTCTGGTTCTTCCCCCAGCACGACCGACGGCCCTGGCAGCCGTTGATGCTGCCTGCCCGTCCGACCCCCGAGGGGAGTGGCTCCACCACCGATGGCTGGATCCTCCAGTGGCTCCTTCGCCCACCTGCACGTCCACACCGAGTACTCCATGCTCGACGGGGCGGCACGGCTGGACGACCTCTTCGCGCGCACCGCCGAGCTCGGCATGGGCTCCATCGCGATGACCGACCACGGCAACGTGTTCGGCGCCTACGAGTTCTGGTCCAAGGCCAAGGCCCACGACGTCAAGCCGATCATCGGCATGGAGGCCTACTTCACGCCCAACACCTCGCGCTTCGAGAAGAAGCGGGTGCGGTGGAACGACGGCGGCCAGGACGACGTGTCGGGCTCGGGCTCCTACACGCACATGACCCTCCTCGCCGAGACGACCGAGGGCATGCACAACCTCTTCCGGCTCTCCAGCCGCGCGAGCATGGAGGGTTACTTCTACAACGCGCGTGCCGACCGCGAGCTGCTCTCGGAACACGGCCGCGGCATCATCGGCACCACCGGCTGCCCCTCGGGCGAGGTCCAGACCTGGCTGCGCATCGGCGACTACGAGAAGGCCCGCCAGGCTGCGGCCGACTTCCAGGACATCCTCGGGCGCGACAACTACTTCCTCGAGCTGATGGACCACGGGCTGTCCATCGAGAACCGGGTGCGGGAGGGCCTGCTCCGGCTCAGCAAGGACCTCGGGATCCCGCCGATCGCGACCAACGACTCCCACTACGTGCGCCAGGAGGACGCCCCCTCCCAGGAGCACCTGCTGTGCGTGTCCTCGGGCAGCGTGATGAGCGAGCCGCCCTACGACAAGGGCGGCAAGCGCTTCGCCTTCCAGGGCGACGGCTACTACATCAAGTCGGCTGCCGAGATGCGCGAGCTGTGGGGCGACCGCAACGGCCTGCCGGAGGCGTGCGACAACACCCTCCTCATCGCCGAGCGCTGCGACGTCTCCTTCACCCAGGGCAACGGCACCTACATGCCGAAGTTCCCCTGCCCGCCGGGCGAGAACGAGGACTCCTGGCTGGTCAAGGAGGTCGAGCGGGGGCTGCAGGTGCGCTACCCGAGCGGCATCCCCGACGCGGTGCGCAAGCAGGCCGACTTCGAGATCGGCGTCATCACCCAGATGGGCTTCCCCGGCTACTTCCTCGTGGTCGCCGACTTCATCAACTGGGCCAAGGACAACGGCATCCGGGTCGGTCCCGGTCGCGGCTCCGGCGCGGGCTCGATGGTCGCCTACGCGATGCGCATCACCGACCTCGACCCGCTCGAGCACGGCCTGATCTTCGAGCGGTTCCTCAACCCCGACCGCGTGTCGATGCCCGACTTCGACATCGACTTCGACGAGCGCCGGCGCGGCGAGGTCATCAAGTACGTGACGGAGAAGTACGGCGACGACCGGGTCTCCTACATCGTCACCTACGGCACGATCAAGGCGAAGCAGGCCGTCAAGGACTCCTCGCGCATCCTCGGCTACCCGTTCGCGATGGGCGACCGCATCACCAAGGCGATGCCGGCCGCGGTCATGGGCAAGGACGTGCCGCTCAAGCAGCTCTTCGACCCCGCCCACGGGCGCTACGGCGAGGGTGGGGAGTTCCGGGGGCTCTACGACTCCGACAACGACGTGAAGACCGTCGTCGACACCGCGATCGGCCTCGAGGGCCTCAAGCGCCAGTGGGGCGTCCACGCCGCCGGCATCATCATGTCGAGCGAGCCGCTGCTCGACGTGATCCCGCTGATGAAGCGGCCGGCCGACGGCGCGATCATCACCCAGTTCGACTACCCGACGTGCGAGTCGCTGGGCCTGATCAAGATGGACTTCCTCGGCCTGCGCAACCTCACGGTGCTCGACGACGCCATCAAGAACATCGCCGCGAACCGCGACGAGACGGTGGTGCTCGAGGACCTCACGCTCGACGACCCCGCGACCTACCAGCTCCTCCAGCGTGGCGACACGCTCGGCGTCTTCCAGCTCGACGGCGGGCCCATGCGCGCCCTGCTGCGCTCGATGCGGCCCGACACCTTCGAGGACATCTCCGCCGTCGGCGCGCTCTACCGACCCGGTCCGATGGGTGCCGACTCCCACAACAAGTACGCCCGGCGCAAGACCGGCCGCGAGCCGGTGGAGGCGATCCACCCCGAGCTCGCGGAGCCCCTGCAGGACATCCTCGGCGAGACCTACGGCCTGATCGTCTACCAGGAGCAGGTCATGGCGATCGCCCAGAAGCTCGCGGGCTACACGCTGGGCGAGGCCGACATCCTGCGCCGGGCGATGGGCAAGAAGAAGAAGGCCGAGCTGGACAAGCAGTTCGAGGGCTTCTCCTCCGGCATGGCCGAGCGCGGCTATTCCGCGGCAGCGGTCAAGACGCTGTGGGACATCCTGCTGCCGTTCTCCGACTACGCCTTCAACAAGGCGCACTCCGCGGCCTACGGACTGGTGTCCTACTGGACCGCCTACCTCAAGGCCAACTACCCGGCTGAATACATGGCCGCGCTCCTGACGTCCGTGAAGGACGACAAGGACAAGATGGCGATCTACCTCAACGAGTGCCGCCGCATGAAGATCCAGGTGTTGCCGCCCGACGTCAACGAGTCCCACGCCAACTTCACCCCGGTCGGCCAGGACATCCGCTTCGGACTCACCGCCGTGCGCAACGTCGGCAGCAACGTGGTCGCCGCGATCGTCGAGGCGCGCGAGCAGGAGAGCCGCTACACCGACTTCAACGACTTCATGTCCAAGGTGCCGGCCCTGGTCTGCAACAAGCGGGTCATCGAGTCCCTGGTCAAGGCCGGCGCGTTCGACGACATGAAGCACTTCCGGCGGGCGCTGGTCCACGTCCACGAGACGGCCGTCGACCAGTACGTCGACATCAAGCGCAACGAGGCCATCGGACAGGACTCCCTGTTCGACGGTCTCGACGACGACGGTGCCTCGGGTTTCGGGATCTCGGTGACGATCCCCGACCTCGACGAGTGGGACAAGATGACCCTGCTCGGCCACGAGCGGGAGATGCTCGGCCTCTACGTCTCCGACCACCCGCTGCTCGGCCTCGAGCACCTCCTCTCGCGCGGCACCGACTGCACGATCGGCCAGCTGATGCTCGACGAGGAGCGGCCCGACGGGTCGCCGATCACGATCAGCGGTCTGGTCACCTCGGTGCAGCGCAAGGTCACCAAGCGCGGTGACACCTGGGCGCTGGTGACCCTCGAGGACCTCGACGGCGCGATCGACGTCCTGCTGTTCCCGAGCTCCTACCAGCTCGCCAGCACGCTCCTGTCCGAGGACGCGATCATCACGGTGAAGGGACGGCTCTCGCGGAGCAAGGACCAGCCCGAGATCCACGCCCAGGAGGTGACCGTCCCCGACCTCACCGACGGGCCCTCCGGCCCGGTCGTCCTGAAGCTGCCCCAGACCCGGGTCAACGCCGGCACCGTCGAGCAGCTCAAGGACGTCCTGCGCACCCATCCCGGTGTCACCGAGGTCCATCTCCAGCTCCTGATGCGCGACAAGACGCTGATGATGAAGCTGGGTGACGCCCACCGCGTCAGCCCGAGCCCCGCCCTCTTCGCCGACCTCAAGCAGCTGCTGGGACCCGGGTGTCTCCAGAGCTGACCACCCACCCGGCTCCGGCCCACCACGCCTCACCGTGGTGGGGGCTGCGCGACGTCGTGATCGTGCTGCTGGTCTTCGCCGCTGTCGGCTCGCTCGCCGGTGTCGTCTGGGAGCTCTGGTGGACACCCCCCACCGGTGTCGTCGTCGACCACGCGTGGGTGCCGGACGACGCGGGGCTGCGCGAGCTCTTCACGGGCACCGGCCAGTACGTCGTGGTGGCGCTCGTCGCCGGCCTGCTCGCGGGGGCGGCGTGCGCCTGGTTCGTCGACCGGGTGGCCCTGCTGACGCTCGTGACCGTCGTCCTCGGGTCAGCCCTCGGAGCCTGGCTCATGCTGCAGGTCGGTCTCTTGCTCGCGCCGCCCGACCCGGCGGTCGCCGCCCGCACCGCCGCAGACGGCACGACGCTGCCGGGCGCCCTCGAGGTCTCGGGAGCCGGGGCGCTCGCGAGTCTGCCCGCCGGGGCGCTCACCGGGCTCGTCGTCGTCTTCATCGGTCTCACCCCCGCTCAGCCCGAACCGGGCCGGGGCAGCACTCCCACTCGGTAGGATCGAGCCACGGGAACCGACGCCCCACCGCGTCCGTCCCACGACCACCGGCCGTCCAACGCGGGCGTCCGAGCACACCCTGGGGAGACACACCATGTCCAGCAGCACCCCGCCGCCGTCCGGCGGTCCGGAGTTCCTCGACCAGACCGGCGGCGAGCCGGTCGGTCCCGACACCACCCGGTCCGGCGGCGGGGGCGGCGCCCGTCGTACCGCCCTCGTGGCCGGCGGCGCCGTGGTCGGCCTCGGCCTGGTCGGCGGCGCTGCCTGGGCGGCGATGTCGTTCTTCGCCACCGGCTCGCAGCCCGCCGAGGCGCTGCCGGCCGGCACCCTCGGATACGCGTCGGTCGATCTCGACCCGAGCGGCAGCCAGAAGATCGAGGCGCTCGAGATGATCAAGAAGTTCCCGAGCCTCGACAAGGAGCTGGGCGGCATCAACGCCGACGACGACCTCCTCGCGAAGGTGTTCGCGGAGGCCGATTGCGAGGGCCTGTCCTACGACGACGACGTCAAGCCGTGGCTGGGCTACCGGTTCGCCGTGGCCGCCGTCGACCTCGGCGACGACGCGCCCACCCCGGTGGGCGTGCTCCAGGTCTCCGACGCCGGCGCGGCCGAGGACGGGCTGGCCCAGCTGGCCGCGTGCCACGGTGAGGGCGACGCGATGGGCTGGGTCGTCGAGGGCGACTGGGCCGTCGTGGCCGAGACCGACGACCTCGCCCAGCAGGTGGTCGATGCCACCGGTGACGGCACGCTCGCCGACGACGAGGACTTCCAGCGCTGGACCGGTGAGGTCGGTGACCCCGGCGTCATGACGATGTACGCCGCTCCCGAGGCTGCCCAGGCCCTCGCCGAGCTGTCCGACGAGTTCTCGCCCGGCACCATGCTCGGCATGCCCATGGACCCCATGGGTGCCGAGGGCATGGAGTCGAGCCCCGAGATGACCCAGGCGCTGGAGAACTTCCAGGGCATGGCCGCCACCGTGCGGTTCTCCGACGGTGCGCTGGAGATCGAGGGCGCCGCAGCCACCGGCTCCGAGCAGACCGCCGCACTGTCGACCGACCGCGGCGACGACGTCCTCGCAACGCTGCCGGAGGACACGGCGGCCGCCCTGGGCTTCGGCCTCGGCGAGGGCTGGCTGACCACCATCGTCGATCAGGCCGTCGCGTCGTCGGGCGGCGAGATGTCCGCCGAGGACCTCGAGGCGCAGCTGCAGGCCATGGCCGGCCTGAGCTTCGACGACGTCGAGACCGCCTTCGGCGAGTCCGCGGTCCTCGCGGTCGGCAGCGACATCGACCCCGAGGCGATCTTCAGCTCCGCCGACGGCAGCAGCATCCCGGTGGGCGCCAAGATCCAGGGCGACGCCGCGGCCATCGAGGACGTGTTCGGCAAGATCTCGCAGTCCATGGGGCCCGAGGCCGGCACCTTCCTCGGCACCGACGCGGACGGTGACTACGTCGCCGTGGGGCCGAGCCCCGACTTCCGCAGCAGCCTGCTCGGCGACGGCAACCTCGGCGACTCCGCGGTCTACCAGAACGTGATCCGCGAGGGTGACGACGCGAGCGCGGTGTTCTTCGTCAACTTCGACGCCAACGACTGGCTCGCCGGCCTCCTCGAGGGCCAGCAGGAGGCGCAGGACGACGTCGCGCCGCTCGAGGGGCTGGGCATGACCTCGTGGGTCGACGACGGGACCTCCCACGGGGTCCTGCGCCTGACGACCGACTGACGCCGTCTCGTCAGCTCCGGCCGATCTGGCACGTGATCGCTCCCGTGATCGCGACCAGGTCGGCCGGAACCATCTCCAGGTCGAGCCCGCGGCGCCCGGCGGACACGAGGATCGTGTCGTGGGCGGTCGCGGTCTCGTCGAGCACGGTGCGCAGCGACCGCTTCTGGCCCACGGGGGAGATGCCACCGGCGACGTACCCGGTCGCGCGCTCGGCGTCCGGGACCGGTGCCATGGCCGCCCGGCTCCCGCCGAGCGCCCGCGCGAGTGCCTTGAGGTCGAGCTGCCCCGAGACCGGGACCACGCCCACGACCAGCTCGCGGCCGTCGAGCCGGGCGACCAGCGTCTTGAACACGCGGGCCGGGTCGATCCCCAACGCCTCGGCCGCCTCGAGGCCGTAGGACTCGGCTCGGGGGTCGTGGTCGTAGGGGAGAAGGGCGTAGCTGATGCCGGCCGCGTCGAGCGCGACGGTGGCCGGCGTACCGCCCTTCTGCCTCTTGGCCACGCCTAGTTGGGTGACCAGCGGGTGCGGGCGACCTCGGTGGCCGGCAGCGACGGGATCACGTTCATGGCCCGGAGCTCGGTCCGCAGCAGGTCGGTGACCAGCCGGAGCCTCAGACCGGCGTCCTCGGCCTCGAGCAGGGACTGGCGGTCGGGCATCGGGAGCGGGGCGACGGCCGCGAGCGTCCACGACAGGTAGGTCGGGTCCTGGGGGAGCGGTGCGGGGTAGGGGTCGGAGCGGATCTCGGCCAGCGCGACCCGGTAGGCGGTGAAGACGGCCCGGGCCTGCTCGACCACCTCCGACGCCACGGCCCCGCCGTGCTCGGGCCGCGCGCTGACGTGGCCGAGCGGGAACGACCCGGTGGTGTCGAGCCGCTCGAGCTCGATCCGGTCGAGGCCGACGGCGACGAGGTCGAAGGTCCCGTCCGGGCGCGGCTCGACGTCGGTCATCCGGACCCGGCACCCGACCTTGTAGAGCGACTGGGCGCCGTGGTCGCCGACCTCGTAGCCCTCCCGGATCGCGACCGTGCCGAAGAGCCGGTCGGTGGGATCGGCGACGCGCAGCAGGTGGTGGACCAGGGCGCGGTAGCGGTCCTCGAAGACCCGCAGGGGGATGCTGACCCCGGGGAACATGACCGAGTTCAGCGGGAACATCGGCAGCGGGTCCATCACCCCTCCGACGGTAGCCCTGGTCCAGTCACCGGCGCCGACTCGGCGCGACGACGCGCCGAAACTAGAATCGGGCGGGTGATCATCCGACGCATCGACCTCCGGGCCACGGACGGCTCAGCCGGGCCCGTCGACTACCGCGCGGTCGTGCCGCGCGCGGAGCTCGACGTGGAGGCCGCTGCCCATCTCGTGCGGCCGGTCGTCGACGCCGTGCGCGACCGTGGTCTGGAGGCGGTCCTCGAGTACACCGCCCAGTTCGACGGCGTGGACCTCGACGACGTCGTCGTCTCGCGCGAGGTGATGGCCCGCGCGCTCGAGGAGCTCGACCCCGACGTGCGGGCGGCCCTCGAGGAGTCCGTGCGCCGCCTCCGGGCGACCTGCGAGGCCGAGCTCGAGCGCGACGTGACGACCGAGGTCGCGGCCGGCGCGGTCGTCACCCACCGCAAGGTCCCGATGGACCGGGTCGGCCTCTACGTCCCCGGCGGTCTCGCCCCGCTGGTGTCGAGCGTCGTGATGAACGTCGTTCCCGCCCAGGTCGCCGGTGTCGGGTCGATCGCCCTGGCCAGCCCGCCGCAGAAGGACCACGGTGGACTGCCCGAGCCGACGATCATGGCGGCCTGCGCGCTGCTCGGTGTCGACGAGGTCTACTCCGTCGGCGGTGCCCAGGCGATCGCCATGTTCGGCCACGGCGCGGGCTCGTGCCGCAAGGTCGACCTCGTCACCGGGCCCGGCAACGTCTACGTGGCGGCGGCGAAGCGGCTGCTGCGCGGCGTCGTGGGCATCGACTCGGAGGCCGGCACCACCGAGATCGCCGTCCTCGCCGACGACTCCGCCGACGCGGGCCACGTCGCCGCCGACCTGATCAGCCAGGCCGAGCACGACCCGGCCGCGGCGAGCGTCCTCGTCACCGACTCCGAGCGGCTCGCCGACGACGTCGTGGTCCAGCTGGAGAAGCAGGTCCCGGCCACCCGCCACGACCAGCGGGTGCTCACCGCCCTCGGGGGACCCCAGTCGGGGATCGTGCTGGTGGACGACGTCGACCAGGGCCTCGACGTGGTCAACGCCTACGCGGCCGAGCACCTCGAGATCCACACCCGCGACGCCCGCGCCCACGCGGCGCGCGTCCGCAACGCCGGCGCGGTCTTCGTCGGCCCGTGGGCCCCCGTGAGCCTGGGCGACTACGCCGCCGGGTCCAACCACGTGCTGCCGACCGCGGGCTGCGCGTGTCACTCCTCGGGACTGTCGGTGCGCGCCTTCCTGCGCTCGATGCACGTCGTCGACTACTCGCGCGAGGCGCTCGCGGAGGTCGCCGGGCACGTCACGGTCCTCGCCGAGGCGGAGGACCTCCCGGCCCACGGCCGGGCCGTCTCGATCCGGCTGGACGACGACCGGTGACCGCGGCCGAGACCTGGCCGCCGCTGCGCGAGGAGCTCCGGGGGCTCGAGCCCTACGGCGCGCCCCAGCTGAGCCTCGAGCAGGCGCCGGTCCAGCTCAACGTCAACGAGAACCCCTACGGCCCCAGCGAGGCCTGCGCCGCCGCCATCGCCCGTGCCGTGGGCGAGGCGGCCTCCAGCCTCAACAGGTATCCCGACCGCGAGTTCGTCGCACTGCGCGGCGCCCTGGCCGCCTACCTCAACGCCTCGGGCGGCAGCGACGTCACTCCCGACATGGTGTGGGCCGCCAACGGGTCCAACGAGGTGATGCTCCAGCTGCTCCAGGCGTTCGGCGGGCCCGGGCGGCGGGCGTTGAGCTTCGCGCCCACCTACTCGATGTATCCCGAGTACGCGCGCGACACGATCACCGAGTGGGTGGTCGGCCACCGCGAGCACGACTTCACCCTCGACCTCGACCACGCCCGGTCGCTGGTCGAGGAGGTCGGGCCCTCGGTCGTGCTGCTGCCGAGCCCCAACAACCCGACCGGCACCGCACTCCCGCACGACGCGATCGGGGTGCTCTGCGAGGCCGCCGGGGACGGCCTGGTCGTGGTCGACGAGGCCTACGGCGAGTTCCGGCGTACGGACACCCCGAGCGCTCTCGAGCTGTTGCCCTCCCACCGCAACCTCGTCGTCACCCGGACGATGAGCAAGGCGTTCGCGCTCGCCGGCGGCCGGCTGGGCTACCTCGCCGCCGACCCGGCGATCGCCGACGCGATCCGCGTCGTCCGGCTGCCCTACCACCTTTCGGCGGTCACGCAGGCGGCCGCGCTGGCGGCCCTCGGGCACGCCGACGAGCTGCTCGCGAGGGTCGACGACCTGCGGGCCGAGCGCGACGCCACCGTCGACTGGCTGCGGGCGCGGGGGCTCACGGTCGCCGACTCCGACGCCAACTTCGTCCTCTTCGGGACCTTCGCCGACCGCCACGCGGTCTGGCAGGGCCTGCTCGACCGCGGGGTGCTGATCCGCGAGACCGGTCCGGCCGGATGGTTGCGGGTGTCCATCGGCACCCCGGTGGAGATGGGACAATTCCGCACGGCACTCACCGAGGTCATGGAGGAACTGTGAACCGCACCGCCACGCTCGACCGCGCGACGTCGGAGTCGAAGGTCCACGTCGAGGTCGACCTCGACGGCACCGGACGCCACGACATCGCGACCGGTGTCGGCTTCTACGACCACATGCTCACCGCCTTCGCCCGCCACGGGTTGGTCGACCTCGTCGTCCGCACCGAGGGCGACACCCACATCGACGCCCACCACACCGTCGAGGACACCGCGATCGTGCTCGGCCAGGCGATCCGCGAGGCGCTGGGCGACAAGAGCGGCGTCCGCCGGTTCGGCGACGCGACCGTCCCGCTCGACGAGGCGCTGGTCCAGGCCGTCGTCGACATCTCCGGCCGGCCCTACTGCGTCCACACGGGCGAGCCCGAGGGCCAGGCCTACGTCGTGATCGGCAGCGACCCGGGCTACTCCGGCTCGCTGACCCGGCACGTCTTCGAGACGCTCGCCTTCCACGCCCACCTCGCGCTGCACGTGCGGGTCCTCGGGGGCCGCGACCCCCACCACCTGGTGGAGGCGCAGTTCAAGGCGTTCGCCCGCGCCTTCCGCGACGCCGTGGCGATCGATCCGCGCGAGACCGGGGTCCCCTCGACCAAGGGTGCGCTCTGAGCACTCCGAAGGTCGTCGTGCTCGACTACGGGTCGGGGAACCTCCGTTCCGCGGTCCGTGCTGTCGAGCGCGCCGGCGCGACCGTCGAGCTGACCTCGGACTTCGAGGCGGGGCTCGCCGCCGACGGCCTGCTCGTCCCCGGTGTCGGCGCCTACGCCGCGTGCATGGCCGGCCTGCGCTCGGTCAAGGGCGACCGGCTGATCGGCCGCCGGTTGGCGGGCGGACGTCCCGTGCTCGGGATCTGCGTCGGGATGCAGGTGCTGTTCGCACGTGGCGTCGAGCACGGTGTCGAGACCGACGGCTGCGACGAGTGGCCCGGCGTCGTCGAGCGGCTGCAGGCGCCGATCGTGCCCCACATGGGCTGGAACACGGTCGACGCACCCGACGGCACCTCGCTGTTCGCCGGCATCGAGGACGAGCGGTTCTACTTCGTCCACTCCTACGGCGTCCGCGACTGGATCCTCGAGACGAACGACCGCACCCGCGCCCCGCTCGTGACCTGGGCCGAGCACGGCGGCGACCGCTTCGTCGCCGCGGTCGAGAACGGCCCCCTCACCGCCACCCAGTTCCACCCCGAGAAGTCCGGCGACGCCGGTGCTGCCCTGCTCCGCAACTGGGTGGCGTCGCTGTGAGCAAGGAACGGCGGCGCCGTCGGGAGGAGCGGGAGCGCCAGGCCGCCCTCCTGGCAGCGGCGCGCGCGGCCGAGGCCGAGCGCCGGGAGCGCCGGGCCGCTCGCCGTCGTGCGCTGACCGGCTGGCTCCCCGACCGTCGCCGCAACCGGCAGAGCGGCATCCTCGCCGAGCGCCGCCGCCGCCAGACCGGCGCGACCGTCGCCCTGGTGCTGGCCGCGGTGGTGCTGACCTGGGTGGTGACCTCCAGCCTCACCGCGGTGGTCCTCGCCCTCATGATCGGCGTGCTCGCCGCCCCCGTGATCCACACGATGCTGTTCCGCAGGGCCTGACCGGCCACGACCGAGAGAGAGACATGAGCGACTACCCTTCGACAGGCTCAGGACGACGCCTCGAGCTGCTCCCCGCCGTCGACATCAAGGGCGGCCAGGCCGTCCAGCTGGTGCAGGGCGTCGACGGGTCGGAGAAGCGCTTCGGCGACCCGGTCGAGGCGGCGCTGCGGTGGCAGGAGGCCGGCGCGGAGTGGATCCACCTCGTGGACCTCGACGCCGCGTTCGGCCACGGTCACAACCGCGAGCTGCAGGCGAGGATCGTCGGCGCGCTCGACATCGACGTCGAGATGAGCGGCGGGATCCGCGACGACGAATCGCTCGCCGCCGCGATGGCGACCGGCTGTCGCCGCGTCAACATCGGGACGGCGGCGCTCGAGCAGCCGGCGTGGTGCGCGGCCGCCATCGCCGACCACGGCGACCGCGTGGCCGTCGGGCTCGACGTACGGGGCCGGACGCTGGCGGCGCGCGGCTGGACGCGCGACGGCGGCGACCTCTACGAGGTGCTGGCCCGCCTCGACTCCGAGGGCTGCGCCCGCTACGTCGTCACCGACGTCAACAAGGACGGCATGCTGCAGGGCCCGAACCTCGACCTCCTCCGGGACGTCTGCTCGGCCACCGACCGCCCGGTCGTCGCCAGTGGGGGAGTGACGACCATCGAGGACGTCCGCGCACTGATGGAGCTGGTGCCCGTCGGTGTCGAGGGCGCGATCGCCGGCACCGCGCTCTACGAGGGCCGCTTCACCCTGGAGGAGGCGCTCGCGCTCACGAAGGGGGCCCCGTGACCCTCGCGGTGCGTGTCATCCCCTGCCTCGACGTCGACGCCGGCCGGGTGGTCAAGGGCGTCAACTTCCAGGAGCTGAGGGACGCCGGCGACCCGGTCGAGCTCGCCCGCACCTACGACGCCGAGGGCGCCGACGAGCTGACCTTCCTCGACATCTCCGCCTCCCACGAGGGACGGGCCACCACCCTGGAGGTGGTGTCGCGCTGCGCCGAGGAGGTCTTCATCCCCCTCACCGTCGGTGGCGGCATCTCCAGCATCGAGGACGTCGACCGGCTGCTGCGCGCGGGGGCCGACAAGATCGCGGTCAACACCGCGGCCATCCACCGGCCCGAGCTCGTCGCCGAGATCGCCGACCGCTTCGGCAACCAGGTGCTGGTGCTCTCGGTCGACGCCCGCAGGGCGACCGGCGAGCGTCCCACGGACTCCGGCTTCGAGGTCACCACCCACGGCGGGCGGAAGTCCGCCGGCCTCGACGCGATCGAGTGGGCGCGGCGGGCCGAGGAGCTCGGTGCCGGCGAGATCCTGCTCAACGCGATGGACGCCGACGGCACCACCGACGGCTTCGACCTCGAGCTCATCGAGGCCGTACGCCGCGAGGTGCGCGTCCCGGTGATCGCCAGCGGGGGAGCGGGGCGGCTCGAGCACTTCCCGCCGGCGGTCCACGCCGGGGCCGACGCGGTCCTCGCCGCGACCGTCTTCCACTTCGGCACCCTGCGCATCGGCGAGGTCAAGCAGACCCTGGCCGACGCCGGCCACCCCGTCCGCCACTGACGCGCGAGCGATTCGTCGCCTGTCACCGCCCGGGAATAGCCTGACCGGGCCCCCGGTTGGGGGCAGGCGGACGAGTCGAGGGAGCGCGGAGCAGAGTGACGGACGAGCGGGACACCCGGGAGTCGACCCAGGGATCGGGCAGGGGATCGACGACCGGCGATGGTTTCGCCGTCCTCGGCGTGGCGATCCGGCGCGAGCCGTGGATCTTCACCCTCTCCACCATCGGCAGCCTGCTCTTCGGCGTGATGACGGTCGCCGACGCCTGGGTGCTCGGCTGGGCCACCGACCACGTCGTGGTCCCCGCCTTCCGCGACGGGGAGATCGCCAGCGGCCTGCTGTGGGCGGTGCTCGGACTCTTCATGGCGGTCGCCGTCCTGCGTGCCGTCGGCATCGTGGCCCGCCGGCTCGGCGCGGGCCTCATGCAGTACCGCATGCAGGCCCACTCACGGCGTGAGGTGACCCGGCAGTACCTCTCGCTCCCGATGGAGTGGCACCAGCGCCACCCGACCGGTCAGCTGCTCTCCAACGCCTACTCCGACGTCGAGGCCGCGTGGGGTCCGATCGCGCCGCTCCCGATGGCGGTCGGCACCCTCGTGATGATGATCGTGGCGATCGTCCAGATGCTCGCGGCCGACGTGGTGATGGCGCTGGTCGGCCTGCTCGTCTTCCCCGCCGTCGTCGTCGCCAACCTCTTCTACCAGCGGCTGTCCTCGCCGCTGATGACGCGGGCCCAGGGCCTGCGGGCCGAGGTCAGCGAGATCGCCCACGAGTCGTTCGACGGCGCGATGGTCGTGAAGACCCTCGGCCGCGAGGCCGAGGAGACCGCACGGTTCACCGCCAAGGCCCACGAGCTCCGAGACGTCAACGTCCGGGCCGGCCGGATCCGCGCGGTCTTCGACCCGACCCTCGCGTCCCTGCCCAACTTCGGGGTCCTCGTGGTCCTCGCCGTGGGCGTCGAGCGCGTGCTCAGCGGTGCCACCGATCCCGGAGACGTGGTGACGGTCGCCTACCTTCTCACCATCGTCTCCTTCCCGATCCGCTCGATCGGGTGGCTGCTCGGCGAGTTCCCGCGCAGCGTGGTGGGGTTCCGCCGGACCCAGCGGGTCCTCGACGCCACCGGGGCGATGCCCTATGGCGACGCCGTGCTCCCCGCCCCGGCCTCGGGCGCCCGGCTGGAGGTCGAGGGTCTCGGGTTCTCCTACGAGCAGGCCGTCCCGTTGCTCGACGGCGTCACCTTCGACGTCGAGCCCGGACGGACCGTCGCGCTCGTCGGCCCGACGGCGTCCGGCAAGAGCACCCTGACCCACCTGCTGGCGCGCCTCTTCGACCCCCAGCGCGGTCGGGTCCGAGTCGACGGCCTCGACCTGCGCGACCTCGCCCACGGCACCTTGTCCGACTCGGTCTCGGTCGTCGGCCAGACGGCCTTCCTCTTCGACGACACCGTGCGCGACAACGTCACCCTCGGTGCCGACGTCTCCGACGAGCAGGTCTGGGCGGCGCTGCGTGCGGCCGAGGCCGACGGCTTCGTCGCGGCCCTGCCCCACGGTCTCGACACGGCGCTGGGCGAGCGCGGCACGTCCCTGTCCGGCGGCCAGCGGCAGCGGATCTCGCTGGCCCGGGCGCTCGTACGCCGCCCGCGACTGCTCGTGCTCGACGACGCCACGTCGGCGGTCGACCCCGAGGTCGAGGCGCGCATCCTGGCGACGCTGCGCGAGGACGACCGCGGCGCGACCCTGGTGGTCGTCGCCTACCGCAAGGCGACCATCGCGCTGGCCGACGAGGTCATCCACCTCGACCAGGGCCGGGTCGCCGACCGCGGCACCCACGAGGAGCTGCTGGAGCGCAGCGTCCGCTACGGCCGCCTCGTCAACGCCTACGAGCACGCCGCCCACGAGGAGACCACCCGATGAGCGCCACGACCGAGCAGGGCACCCGGTTCGACACCGGCGAGGACCTCGCGCCGATCGAGACGATCCGGCGTGGCCTCGCCGTCAGCCCCGAGCTGAAGGACGGTCTGCGACTGACGCTGGTCTTCGCCGTCGTCGCCTCGTTCGGGCAGGTGATCATCCCGATCGCGGTCCAGCAGACGATCGACCGGGGGCTGCGCGGCCCGGGCGGGCCCGACGTCTCCTTCGTGGTGCTGATGGGGCTCGTCGCCGCCCTCGGCATCGTCGTGACCAGCACCGCCTCCTACCTCATGACCAGCCGGCTGTTCCGAACCTCCGAGCGCGGGCTCGCCACGCTGCGGGTCAAGGCGTTCCGCCACGTCCACGACCTGCCGCTGCTCACCCAGAACACCGAGCGCCGTGGCGCGCTCGTCTCGCGCGTCACCACCGACGTCGACCAGATCAGCCAGTTCCTGGTGTTCGGCGGCCTGATCTTCGTGGTCAGCATCGGCCAGGTGCTGGTCGCGACGATCGTGATGGTGGCCTACAGCTGGCAGCTCGCCCTCGTGGTGTGGCTCGCGTTCGCGCCGCTCTTCTTGTCGATCCGGTGGTTCCAGCGCAAGCTCACCGCCGCCTACGCGGTGGTGCGCCAGCAGGTCGGCGTGATGCTGTCGGCGATCTCCGAGCCCGTGGTGGGCGCGGAGGTGGTGCGCTCCTACGCCGTGGAGCGGCGTACCCAGGACCGCATCGACACCTCCATCGACGCCTTCAAGTCGGCCAGCATCACCGCCCAGCGCTACACCGTGGTGTCGTTCTCGCTGGGCGGCCTCTCGGCCGGTCTCGCCAACGCCGGGGTGCTGGTGATCGGGGTGCTGCTCGGCTTCACCGGTGACATGACCTCCGGCACGGTGCTCGCGTTCGCCTTCCTGGTCACCCTCTTCGTCGGCCCGGTGCAGATGGGGACCCAGATCCTCACCGACGCCCAGAACGCGATCGCGAGCTGGCGCCGCGTCATCGGGATCCTCGAGACGCCGGCCGACCTCGTCGACCCCGGGTCCGAGGGCGAGGTGCTGCCGCGCGGGCCGGTCGACATCGCCTTCGACGACGTCACGTTCGCCTACCCCGCCGGCCCGCCGGTCCTCCACGACGTGACGATGGCGATCGACGCCGGCACCCGGGTCGCGATCGTGGGGGAGACGGGCTCGGGCAAGTCGACCTTCGCGAAGCTGCTCACTCGCCTCATGGACCCCACGGCGGGTCGCGTGCTCCTCGACGGCATCGACGTGCGCGACGTCGCCGCGGCCAGCCTCCGGCGCAGTGTCGTGCTCGTGCCGCAGGAGGGCTTCCTCTTCGACGACACCATCACGGCCAACGTCCGCTACGGACGGCTCGACGCGACCGAGGCAGACATCCTCGCGAGCGCCGAGGAGCTCGGCCTCGCCGACTGGGTCGCGGGCCTGCCCCGGGGACTGGCGACGCGGGTCGGCCAGCGCGGGGAGTCGCTGAGCGCGGGGGAGCGGCAGCTCGTCGCGCTGCTGCGGGCCCACCTCGCCGACCCCGACCTGCTGGTGCTCGACGAGGCGACCTCGGCCGTCGACCCCCAGCTCGAGATGCGCATCGGGCGTGCGCTCGAACGACTCATGTCGGGCCGGACGTCCGTGACGATCGCCCACCGGCTGTCGACGGCCGAGAACGCCGACGAGGTGGTCGTCGTCGACCGGGGACGCATCGTGCAGCGCGGGCCCCACGCCGAGCTCGTCACCCAGTCCGGGTCGGTCTACGCCGGGCTCCACGCCTCGTGGGTCGCCCAGCGGACGGCGCCGACGGGCTGAGGGCGATACTGGTCGACATGACCGAGCTCGACCCCACCATCTCCGACCGCGTCCGCTGGAACGCCGAGGGGCTGCTGCCGGCGGTGGTCCAGCAGCACGGCACCGGTGAGGTGCTGATGCTGGCGTGGATGGACGATGTCGCCCTGGCCCGCACCCTCGACACCGGCCGCGCGACCTACTGGTCCCGCTCGCGCCAGGACTACTGGGTGAAGGGCGAGACCTCGGGCCACGTCCAGGACGTGCGAGAGGTCCGGCTCGACTGCGACGGGGACACCCTCCTGCTCACGGTCCACCAGCACGGGGCGGCGTGCCACACCGGCGACCGCACCTGCTTCGACGCCGACCTGGTGCACCGGGCGTGACCGGGCGCCGCACCTTCGGCCCCACCGTCCTCGCCGGGCTCGCGGCCGCGACTCTCGCGGCCGTCGCCGGCACTCGCCCGTGGGTGGTCGAGCGGGGCGCCGCCCCGGCGGGGGACCCGGTGCCCGGCATCGACCTCGCCGACCCGGTGGCCTCGGCGGGTGAGATGCCGGTCGCCCTCGCCCTCGGCCTCGTGGTGCTCGCCGCCTGGGGCGTCGTGCTGGTGACCCGTGGACGGTTGCGTCGCCTGGTCGCCGGCCTGGCGCTGGTGGCCGCGGTCGGCCTGCTGGCCGCCGTGGTCCTGGCCGCCCTGACGCTGCCGGACCAGGTGGCCCAGGCGATCCGCGAGCAGGGGAGCGACGTGGGCGCCGCGGGCTTCTCGGCCTGGTTCTGGTCGGGCGCATTCGCCGCCGTGGTGTCGGTCGTGGCGACCGCTGCCGCCGTGCGCCTGACGCCGTCGTGGCCCGAGATGGGCAGCCGCTACGACGCGCCCGGCAGCGGCGAGGACGTCCGGGTCGAACCGGCCGAGCGCAGCCACCTCGACCTGTGGAAGTCCATGGACGAGGGGCACGACCCCACCGCGTGAGCGGCTCACTACACTGGTGCCGCCTGACCGGTCCGTCCCTGCCCCGAGGAGCCCGCACATGTCTGACAGCCACGGCAACACCCCCGCCGCCTGGACCGGGGTCTCGGTGGCGATGCTCGGGTTCGTCGTCGGCGGCGTGGCACTCATGCAGGACCCCGTCAGCATGTCGCTGTTCTGGATCGGCTGCGCCATCGGCGTCGGCTCGCTGGTCGTCTTCGCCGTCATGGCCAAGATGGGCCTCAACAGCTCTGACCACTGACCCCACCCCCGATCCGGGCCCTCGCGGGTCCACCCAGGAGCACGCCGTGTCCGTCCTCGACGACATCGTCGCGGGGGTGCGTGTCGACCTCGAGCGCCGGCAGACCCAGTTGTCCGAGGCAGACCTCCGAGCAGCCCTCGCCGACGCACCCGCGCCGCGCGACCCGATGCCCCACTTCCGCGGTGCCGGGTCGAGCGTGATCGCCGAGGTCAAGCGCCGCAGCCCGAGCAAGGGTGACCTCGCCGACATCCCCGATCCCGCCGCCCTGGCACAGCAGTACGCCGCGGGCGGAGCCGCCGCGATCAGCGTCCTGACCGAGGAGCGACGCTTCGGCGGCAGCCTCGACGACCTGCGCGCCGTGCGCGCGGCCGTCGACGTCCCGCTGCTGCGCAAGGACTTCACCGTCGAGCCCTACCAGGTGCTGGAGGCTCGTGCTGCCGGGGCCGACCTGGTGCTGCTGATCGTGGCGGCGCTCGACGACGACGACCTGCGTCGGCTCCACGACCTCGCCGGGGAGCTGGGCCTCGCGGTCCTCGTCGAGGTCCACGACGAGGCGGAGACCGAGCGGGCGGTCGACCTCGGGGCGGAGCTGGTCGGGGTCAACGCGCGCAACCTCAAGACGCTGGCGGTCGACCCGACCACCTTTGGCCGGCTGGCACCGTTGGTCCCGGACGACCGGGTGCTCGTCGCCGAGTCCGGCATCACCGGTGTCGCCGACGTGGCGCGCTTCGTGGGCGAGGGAGCCCGCGCGGTGCTGGTGGGCGAGGCCCTGGTCAGGGACGGTGACCCGACGGCCGCCGTCCGTGCGATGACAGGAGTGACGCGATGACGCAGCAGCCCGACCCGGCAGGCATCGACAGCTGGGACGCCGACGCGCTCGGCTGGTTCGGTGACTTCGGCGGACGGTTCATGCCCGAGGCCCTCGTCGCGGCGCTCGACGAGCTGACGGCCGCCTGGCAGGAGGCCCGGGCCGACGACTCCTTCAACGAGGAGTTCGACCGCATCCTGCGCGACTACGCCAACGTGCCGAGCCCGCTCTACGACGCGACCCGGCTCAGCGACCGGCTCGGCGGTGCACGGATCCTGCTCAAGCGCGAGGACCTCAACCACACCGGCGCCCACAAGGTGCGCAACGTGCTCGGCCAGGCCCTGCTGACCAAGCGGATGGGCAAGCAGCGCGTCATCGCCGAGACCGGAGCGGGCCAGCACGGCGTCGCCTCGGCGACGGCGGCGGCCTACTTCGGCCTCGACTGCACCGTCTACATGGGCGCTGTCGACACCCGTCGACAGGCGCTCAACGTCGCCCGCATGCAGCTGCTCGGCGCCACGGTCGTGCCGGTCGAGTCGGGCAGCGCCACCCTCAAGGACGCGATCAACGAGGCGCTGCGTGACTGGGTCGCCAGCGTCGACCACACGGCCTACCTGTTCGGGACGGCGGCAGGCCCCCACCCCTTCCCGAGCATGGTCCGCGACTTCACCCGCGGCATCGGCGACGAGGCCCGCGCCCAGTGCCTGGACCTCACCGGCCGGCTGCCCGACGCGGTCGCGGCCTGCGTCGGCGGCGGCTCCAACGCGATCGGGCTCTTCTCGGCGTTCCTCGACGACCGCGACGTCGCGATCCACGGTTTCGAGGCCGGGGGAGAGGGCTTCGAGACCGGCCGTCATGCCGCGACGATCCACGCCGGTGAGAGCGGCGTGCTCCACGGCGCACGCACCTTCGTCCTCCAGGACGAGGACGGCCAGACGATCGAGTCCCACTCGATCTCCGCCGGTCTCGACTACCCCGGTGTCGGCCCCCAGCACGCCCACCTCGCCAAGTCCGGTCGGGCCGACTACACGCCGGTCACCGACGCCCAGGCCATGGACGCGCTCGCGCTGCTCGCCCGCACCGAGGGCATCATCGCGGCGGTCGAATCGGCCCACGCGCTGTCCGGCGCCTACGACCTCGCCCGCGAGCTCGGCCCCGAGGGCCTGGTGCTGGTCAACCTCTCCGGCCGTGGCGACAAGGACATGGAGACCGCGATGGAGTGGTTCGGACTGGGCGAGGAGAAGCAGCGGTGAGCACTCCCACGACGGCCGCCGCGTTCGACCGGGCGCGCGCGGAGGACCGCGCCGCGCTCGTCGGATACCTGCCGGCCGGCTTTCCCGACGTCGAGGGCTCGATCGAGGCGCTCCGCGTCATGGTCGACGCGGGCTGCGACGTGATCGAGGTGGGCCTGCCCTACACCGACCCCGTCATGGACGGTCCGACGATCCAGGCCGCGGCCCAGCAGGCGCTCGAGGGCGGGGTCCGCACCCGCGACGTGCTGCGCACCGTCGAGGCGGTCGCCGACACGGGAACGCCGGCCGTGGTCATGACCTACTGGAACCCGGTGGAGCGCTACGGCGTCCGCCGTTTCGCCCAGGACCTCGCCTCCGCCGGCGGGTCGGGGCTGATCACGCCCGACCTGACGCCTGACTCCGCGCCGGAGTGGATCGCCGCGGCCGACGACCTCGACCTCGACAAGATCTTCCTGGTCGCCCCGAGCTCGACGCTCGAGCGCATCACGCTGACCACAGCCGCGTGCCGTGGCTTCGTCTACGCCACCGCGGTCATGGGGGTCACCGGCGCCCGTGACTCCTCCAGCGACCTCGCCGCCCCCCTGGTCGCTCGCACCCGCGAGACCACCTCGCTCCCGGTCGCGGTCGGGCTGGGCGTCGGCACCGGTGCCCAGGCCGCCGAGGTGGCGTCGTACGCCGACGGCGTCATCGTCGGGTCCGCGTTCGTCCGCACGTTGCTCGACCACGACGACCGCTCGGCGGGTCTGAAGGCGCTCGGCTCGCTCGCGGGGGAGCTGGCCCGGGGTGTGCGGGGTGACTGACCGCCGGTCCGCGGCCGGGTGGCTCGCCGGCGTGGCGCTCGGCGCCACGCTCCTGGCAGGCTGCAGCTCCGCGTCGGGCGAGGTCGCCGGGGCGGTCCTCACCGAGCCCTACACCGTGCCTGCGACGAGCCTGACCGACACCGGTGGTGAGCCCTACTCCTTGGCCGACGACACCGCCAAGCGGCTGACGCTCGTCTTCTTCGGCTACACGAACTGTCCCGACATCTGCCAGACGGTGATGGCCAACGTGACCGCCGGGCTGACCCGCCTCGACGACGCCGACCGCGACCAGGTCGACGTCGTCTTCGTGACGACGGACCCGGCGCGGGACGACGAGCAGGTGCTGCGGACCTACCTCGACCGGTTCGACCCGTCCTTCGTCGGGCTGACCGGCGACCTCGACACGATCACGGAGATCGGGGCCGACGTCGGGGTGGCCGTCGAGGAGGGGAAGAAGCTGCCCAGCGGCGGCTACGAGGTCACCCACTCGACCCAGGTGCTCGGCGTCGACGGCAACGACCGGGTCCCGATCGTCTGGACCGAGGGCACCTCCGCCTCCGAGTTCGCCTCCGACATCCACACGCTGCTGGGAGATGGCTGATGGTGCTGCCCGACCTGCTTCCCGAGCTGCTGCCACTGACGATCCCGAGCCCGTCCCAGGGCGTCTGGTACGTCGGGCCGGTGCCCATTCGTGGCTACGCGCTCTCGATCATCCTCGGGATCGTCGCCGCGATCTGGATCGGTGAGCGCCGCTGGATCGCTCGCGGCGGCCGCAGTGGCGAGGTGACCGACCTCGCGCTCTGGGCGGTGCCCTTCGGCCTGGTCGGTGGCCGGCTCTACCACGTCATCACGGACTACCAGCTCTACTTCGGCGAGGACAAGAACCCGATCACCGCCCTCTACGTCTGGCGTGGCGGACTCGGCATCTGGGGTGCCGTGGCGCTCGGCGCCCTCGGCGTCGTGATCGGGGCCCGTCGCAGCGGCATCAAGGTGCTGCCGATGCTCGACGCCCTCGCACCGGGCGTCCTCGTCGCGCAGGCGCTCGGGCGCTGGGGCAACTGGTTCAACCAGGAGCTCTTCGGACGTCCCACCGACCTGCCGTGGGGCCTGGAGGTGAGCCCGGACACCGCCCTCGCCGCCGGGTTCCCGGTCGGCACGACGTTCCACCCGACGTTCCTCTACGAGTGCCTGTGGAACCTCGCCGCCTTCCTCGTCGTGGTCTGGGCCGACCGACGGTTCCGTCTGGGCCACGGCCGGGTCGTCGCGCTCTACGTCATGACCTACACGCTGGGCCGGGGCTGGATCGAGTACCTCCGCATCGACGACGTCCAGATGGACGACATCTTCGGGCTCCGCCTCAACGTGTGGACCTCGATCGTGCTCTTCGTCGTCGCGGCGGCCTACTTCTTGATCTCGGCCCGGCGCCATCCCGGCCGCGAGGAGGTCGTGCGCCGCGCGGACGCGGGGGACGACCGAGGGGTGAGAGAGGCCGAGGAGCCCACGGCCACCGAGTGATAGCGTGACCTCGCCGCTCGGGCCAACGTCGTCCCCTGCGCGAAGCACCACCGCACGCTTTCGCTGAGTCCGCCCGCCTCACGGCGCCGGACGACGACGACGGGAGAAGAACTGGTGTCCACGCACGCGTTCCCGCCGCCCCAGGGCCTCTACGACCCCCGCCAGGAGCACGACGCCTGCGGCGTGGCCTTCGTGGCGACGCTGACCGGGGAGCCCAGCCACGACATCGTGGCCAAGGCGCTCACGGCCCTGCGCAACCTCGACCACCGCGGCGCCGCCGGTGCCGAGCCCAACTCCGGTGACGGGGCCGGCATCTTGATGCAGGTCCCCGACACCTTCCTGCGCCAGGTCGCGCAGGACACCGGCGTCGAGCTCCCGCCGCTCGGTTCCTACGCCGTCGGCACGGCGTTCCTCCCCGCCGACGACGAGGGCGCGGCCAAGGCGCGCGCCCGGATCGAGCAGCTGGCTGCCGAGGAGGGTCTTGCCGTCCTCGGGTGGCGCGACGTCCCCACCAGCCCCGACGTGCTCGGTGCCACCGCGCGCAGCGTGATGCCGACGTTCAGCCAGCTGTTCGTGGCCGGCTCCGGAGCCCGGGTGTCGGGGATGGCACTCGAGCGCCAGGCCTTCTGCCTGCGCAAGCGCGCGGAGAAGGAGGCCGACGTCTACTTCCCGTCGCTGTCCTCGCGCACGCTCGCCTACAAGGGCATGCTGACCACCGACCAGCTCGACCACTTCTTCCCCGACCTGGTCGACGAGCGGATCGCCTCGGCGCTCGCCGTGGTCCACTCGCGGTTCTCCACCAACACCTTCCCGAGCTGGCCGCTGGCCCACCCGTTCCGGTTCATCGCCCACAACGGCGAGATCAACACCGTGATGGGCAACCGCAACTGGATGCGCGCTCGCGAGGCCCTGCTCGAGTCCGACCTGATCCCGGGCGACCTCGAACGGCTCTACCCGATCTGCACGCCCGGCAACTCCGACTCCGCGTCCTTCGACGAGGTGCTCGAGCTGCTCCACATGGGGGGCCGCTCGCTGCCCCACTCGGTGCTGATGATGATCCCCGAGGCGTGGGAGAACCACGGCGAGATGGACGACGCACGCCGGGCGTTCTACGAGTTCCACTCCGCGCTGATGGAGCCGTGGGACGGCCCCGCCTGCGTGGTCTTCACCGACGGCACCCAGATCGGCGCCGTGCTCGACCGCAACGGCCTGCGGCCCTCGCGCTACTGGGTGACCGACGACGGGCTCGTCGTGCTCGCGTCCGAGGTCGGCGTGCTCGACCTCGACCCGGCCTCCGTGGTCCGCAAGGGCAGGCTCCAGCCGGGCCGGATGTTCCTGGTCGACACCGACGAGCACCGCGTCATCGAGGACGAGGAGATCAAGGCCGAGCTGGCCGCGGAGAACCCCTACGACGAGTGGCTGCACGCCGGCCTGATCCACCTCGACGACATCCCCGAGCGCGAGCACATCGTCCACACCCACGCGTCGGTGACCCGGCGCCAGCAGATCTTCGGCTACACCGAGGAGGAGCTGCGGGTGCTGCTGACGCCGATGGCCAACACCGGCGGGGAGCCGCTGGGCTCGATGGGCACCGACACCCCGATCGCGGCCCTGAGCGACAAGCCCCGGCTGCTCTTCGACTACTTCACCCAGCTCTTCGCCCAGGTCACCAACCCGCCGCTCGACGCGATCCGCGAGGAGCTGGTGACCTCCCTCAACGGCACCATCGGACCGGAGGCCAACCTGCTCGAGCCGGCGCCCGCGTCGTGCCGCCAGGTCGTGCTGCCGTTCCCGGTGATCTCCAACGACGACCTCGCCAAGATCCGCCACATCAACCGCGACGGCGACATGCCGGGCTTCACGACCCACGTGGTCCGCGGCCTCTACGACGTCGAGGGCGGCGGCGAGGCGATGGCTCGCCGCCTCGACGAGCTGTGCGCCGAGGTCTCGGCGGCGATCGCCGAGGGGGCCCGCGTGATCGTCCTGTCGGACCGTCACTCCACCCAGGAGCGGGCACCGATCCCGTCGCTGCTCCTCACGGGTGCCATCCACCACCACCTGGTGCGGGAGAAGACCCGGACGCAGGTCGGCCTGCTGGTCGAGGCCGGCGACGTCCGGGAGGTCCACCACGTCGCGCTGCTCATCGGCTACGGTGCCGCGGCGGTCAACCCCTACCTCGCGATGGAGTCGGTCGAGGACCTCGCGCGCGACGCCTACTACGTCAGGACCGAGCCCGAGCAGGCCGTCGCCAACCTCGTGAAGGCGCTCGGCAAGGGCGTCCTCAAGGTGATGTCCAAGATGGGCGTCTCGACGGTCGCCTCCTACACCGGCGCCCAGATCTTCGAGGCGGTCGGGCTCTCGCAGGCCGTGGTCGACCGCTACTTCACCGGCACCACGTCCAAGCTCGGCGGCATCGAGCTCGACACGATCGCCGAGGAGGTCGCGCGCCGGCACGCGGTGGCCTACCCGCTGTCCGGCATCGCGCCTGCCCACCGGGCGCTCAAGATCGGTGGCGAGTACCAGTGGCGCCGCGAGGGCGAGCCCCACCTCTTCGACCCGGAGACGGTCTTCCGGCTCCAGCACTCCACGCGGGCCGGCAAGTACGACGTGTTCAAGCAGTACACGTCCCGCGTCGACGAGCAGTCCGAGCGGTTGATGACGTTGCGCGGCCTGTTCCGGTTCAAGGACGCCGAGGGCACCGGCCGCGGGCCGGTCCCGATCGAGGAGGTCGAACCGGTCTCGGAGATCGTCAAGCGGTTCTCGACCGGGGCCATGTCCTACGGCTCGATCTCGATGGAGGCCCACGAGACCCTCGCGATCGCGATGAACCGGCTGGGTGGCAAGTCCAACACGGGCGAGGGCGGCGAGGACCCCGAGCGGCTCCACGACCCCGAGCGTCGTAGCTCGATCAAGCAGGTCGCCTCCGGTCGCTTCGGCGTGACGTCGGAGTACCTCACCAACTCCGACGACATCCAGATCAAGATGGCGCAGGGTGCCAAGCCCGGCGAGGGCGGCCAGCTCCCCGGAAACAAGGTCTATCCGTGGGTGGCGAAGACCCGGCACTCGACGCCGGGCGTGGGCCTGATCAGCCCGCCGCCCCACCACGACATCTACTCGATCGAGGACCTCGCCCAGCTCATCCACGACCTCAAGAACGCCAACCCGTCGGCCCGCGTCCACGTGAAGCTGGTCTCCGAGGTCGGCGTCGGAACGGTCGCGGCAGGCGTCTCCAAGGCCCACGCCGACGTCGTCCTGATCTCCGGCCACGACGGCGGTACGGGCGCCTCGCCGCTGACCTCGCTCAAGCACGCGGGCGGTCCGTGGGAGCTCGGCCTGGCCGAGACCCAGCAGACGCTGCTGCTCAACGGTCTGCGCGACCGGATCGTCGTCCAGACCGACGGCCAGCTCAAGACCGGCCGCGACGTCGTCGTGGCGGCCCTGCTGGGCGCCGAGGAGTTCGGGTTCGCGACGGCGCCGCTCGTCGTGTCGGGCTGCATCATGATGCGGGTCTGCCACCTCGACACCTGTCCGGTGGGCGTCGCCACCCAGAACCCGGTGCTGCGCGAGCGCTTCAGCGGCAAGGCCGACTACGTCGTGACGTTCTTCGAGTACATCGCCGAGGAGGTGCGCGAGCTGCTCGCCGAGCTCGGGTTCCGGAGCCTCGACGAGGCGATCGGACGCGTCGACTCCCTCGACGTCGAGCGGGCCGTCGACCACTGGAAGGCCGCGGGACTCGACCTCGCGCCGATCCTCCACCAGGCCTCCGCCCACGGCGAGTTCGGCCAGTTCGAGGGCCAGGACCTGCGCAACACCAAGACCCAGGACCACGGCCTCGACAAGGCGCTGGACAACCAGCTCATCGAGATCGCCGCCCCCGCCCTCGAGTCGGGCGAAGCGGTGCGCGGCCAGGTCGAGGTGCGCAACGTCAACCGCACGGTCGGCACGATGCTCGGCCACGAGGTGACCAAGCGCTACCGCGGTGAGGGCCTGCCCGAGGGGACGATCGACCTGACCCTGACCGGCTCCGCCGGCCAGTCCTTCGGTGCCTTCCTGCCGCCCGGCATCACGCTGCGGCTCGAGGGGGACGCCAACGACTACGTCGGCAAGGGCCTGTCGGGCGGCAGGATCGTGGTGCGTCCCGCCGCCACCGCGCCGTTCCGCTCCAACGAGCAGATCATCGCCGGCAACACCATCGCCTACGGCGCCACGTCCGGGGAGATCTTCATGCGCGGCGGTGTGGGAGAGCGGTGCTGCGTGCGCAACAGTGGCGCCACCGTGATCACCGAGGGCGTGGGCGACCACGGCTGCGAGTACATGACCGGCGGCCGCGTGGTCGTGCTCGGCAAGACGGGCCGCAACTTCGGCGCGGGCATGTCCGGCGGCTACGCGTTCGTGCTCGACCTGAAGCCGTTCCGGGTCAACCCGGAGCTGGTCGACCTGCTGCCGGTGGGCGAGAAGGCCGACGAGCTGGAGGAGCTGGTCCGGCGCTTCGCCGAGGAGACCGGCTCGGAGGTCGCCGAGGGGCTGCTGGCCGACTGGTCGTCCGCGGTGGAGCGGTTCACGACCGTGATGCCACGCGACTTCGCCCGCGTGCTCGCCGTACGCGACGAGGCGGAGGCCGAGGGCCTCGACGAGAAGCAGACCGACGCGAAGATCATGGAGGTGCTTCATGGCTGACCCCAAGGGATTCCTCAAGAACGGCCGCGAGGTCGCGACCCGCCGGCCCGTCGACGAGCGCGTCCACGACTGGGACGAGGTCTACCCCGACGGGGTGGGCCGGGCGCTGCTGCCGATCATCAACACCCAGGCCGGGCGCTGCATGGACTGCGGCATCCCGTTCTGCCACCAGGGCTGCCCGCTGGGCAACATCATCCCCGAGTGGAACGACCTGGTCTGGCGCGACGACTGGGACGGGGCGATCGAGCGGCTCCACGCGACCAACAACTTCCCGGAGTTCACCGGGCGGCTGTGCCCGGCGCCGTGCGAGACCTCGTGCGTGCTCGGCATCAACCAGGACCCGGTGACGATCAAGAACGTCGAGGTCTCGATCATCGACCGGGCGTGGGAGTCGCGGGCCGTGCGGCCGCAGCCGCCCGAGTGGCTGTCGGGACGGACCGTCGCCGTCATCGGATCCGGCCCCGCCGGCCTGGCCGCCGCCCAGCAGCTGACGCGGGCCGGGCACACCGTGGCGGTCTACGAGCGCGCCGACAAGGTCGGCGGCCTGCTCCGCTACGGGATCCCCGAGTTCAAGATGGAGAAGAAGCACCTCGACCGGCGCCTCGACCAGATGCGGCGTGAGGGCACCATCTTCCGCACCGGCGTCGACGTCGGCTCCGACGCGCTGACCGCCGAGCGGCTGCGCGACCGCTACGACGCGGTCGTGCTCGCCGTCGGCTCGACCCTCGGCCGTGAGCTGCCGATCCCGGGCCGCGAGCTCGACGGCATCCACCAGGCGATGGAGTTCCTGCCGCAGTCCAACCGCGCCTCCCTCGGCGAGGAGGTCGACGGGCAGATCCGGGCCGACGGCAAGCACGTCGTGATCATCGGTGGTGGCGACACGGGAGCCGACTGCCTCGGCACGTCGATCCGGCAGGGCGCGGCGTCGATCACGCAGCTGGAGATCATGCCGCAGCCGGGGGACACCCGCCCGGCCAACCAGCCGTGGCCGACCTACCCGATGCTCTTCCGGGTCTCGTCGGCCCACGAGGAGGGCGGCGACCGGGTCTACTCGGTCTCGACCCAGGAGTTCCTCGGCGACGACGAGGGCCGGGTGCGCGCGCTGCGGCTGTGCGAGGTCGACGCGAAGTTCCAGCCGGTCGAGGGCACCGAGCGGGAGATCCCGGCCGAGCTCGTGCTGCTGGCGATGGGCTTCACCGGCCCGCAGCAGGAGGGCCTGGTCGAGCAGCTCGGCGTGGACCTGGACGAGCGCGGCAACGTCGCGCGCGACGGGTCCTACGCCAGCTCGCTGCCGGGCGTCTTCGTCGCCGGCGACGCCGGTCGCGGCCAGTCGCTGATCGTCTGGGCCATCGCCGAGGGCCGGGCCGCGGCAGCGGCGGTCGACACCTACCTGACGGGGTCGACCAACCTGCCGGCGCCGATCCCGCCGACGGAGCGACCACTCGTTGTTTGATCGATCCAAGAAGTCGCTAGGGTAGGGGTCGTGGCCACGTCGAAGATCGTCTGCACCCTCGGTCCTGCAACTGCCTCCCAGGAGATCGTCCGCGAGCTGATCGAGGCGGGCATGGACGTCGCCCGGCTCAACATGAGTCACGGGTCCCACGCCGACCACGAGAAGGCCTACCGCTGGGTGCGCAAGGCGGCCGACGAGGTGGGTCGCGGCGTCGCGATCTTCGCCGACCTGCAGGGTCCGAAGATCCGGCTGGAGAACTTCGCCGACGGACCGGTGGAGCTCGAGAAGGGCGCGACGTTCACGATCACGACCCGTGACGTGCCGGGCGACGCCTCCGAGTGCGGAACGACCTACAAGGGCCTCCCGGGCGACGTGGCCGAGGGTGACCAGGTGCTCGTCGACGACGGCAAGGTCCGGCTCAAGGTCCTCAAGGTCACCGACACGGACGTCGAGACCGAGGTGGTCGTGGCGGGCCGGGTGAGCGACCACAAGGGGATCAACCTCCCCGGCGTCGCGGTGAGCGTCCCGGCCCTGTCGGAGAAGGACGAGGAGGACCTGCGCTGGGCGCTGCGGATGTCGGTGGACTTCGTGGCGCTGTCCTTCGTGCGCCAGGCCTCCGACGTCGACCGCGTGCGGGAGATCATGGACGAGGAGGGCCTGAGCCTCCCGGTGATCGCGAAGATCGAGAAGCCGCAGGCGATCGACAACCTCGACGAGGTGGTCAAGGCCTTCGACGCCTTCATGGTCGCCCGTGGCGACCTCGGCGTGGAGTGCCCGCTCGAGCAGGTCCCGCTGCTCCAGAAGCGCGTGGTCGAGAAGGCCCGCCGCAACGCCAAGCCCGTCATCGTCGCCACCCAGATGCTGGAGTCGATGATCACCAACCCCGCGCCGACCCGCGCCGAGGTCTCGGACGTCGCCAACGCGGTGCTCGACGGCGCGGACGCGGTGATGCTCTCCGGCGAGACCAGCGTGGGCGAGTTCCCGATCGAGGCCGTGCGGACCATGAACCGGATCGTGCGCCACGTCGAGGAGTACGACCCCCGCCGGATGGCCGCCATCGAGTGGCAGCCGCGCACGCGCGGCGGGATCATCGCCAAGGCCGCGGCCGAGGTCGCCGAGCGCGCGGGGGCGAAGTTCCTCGTCGCGTTCACCCAGTCCGGGGACTCCGCCCGGCGGCTCGCGCGCTACCGCGGCAACGTCCCGGTCCTCGCGTTCACTCCCGAGGACAAGGTGCGCTGCCAGCTCGCGCTGACCTGGGGCGTCGAGACCTTCCGGACGGACCCGGTCGAGCACACCGACGAGATGGTGCGCCAGGTCGACGAGCAGCTGCTGACGTACGGCCGGGTCGCCGAGGGTGACCTCGTCGTCATCATCGCCGGCTCGCCCCCGGGCATCCCGGGGTCCACCAACGCACTGCGCATCCACCGGATGGGCGATGCCATCAACGAGGCCGCGCCGGCCTACCGCCGCGGCTGACCCTCACCGCTTCGGTCCGATCAGCTCGTCGAGCCTGGCGACGGCCTCCCGACGGGAGACGCTGATCGTCGTGGCGTTGGACTGTCGCCACGGAACCTCCGCCATGTCGAGCGCCCAGCAGCAGAGCTCGCGGATGTCGGTCGAGACATTGGTGAACTGCCATCGTGGATAGTCGTAGCGCTTCGGGACGCCCGCCACGGTACGTCGAGCCCAGTTGCGCGCACGGCACCCGTCGGAGTGGAAGAGCCCCCGGAGGAAGGGACCGGGCTGCTCCTCGACGATCGCGCGCTGCCAGTCCTCCAGGACGATCGGCCGCTGGTGCTTCCGTCCCGGACCATGCTGCGGGAAGAGGCAGGTCCAGTGTTGCCAGTGGGACTGGACGACGACGACGCCCGGCGCTCGGATCCGGAAGACGCGCCCCGTGGGTCTGACCGCGGTGATCAGCCTCGCCACGTCGTCGATGATCCCCGGGAGCTTCGCGTCGCAGGAGACGCGCAGTGCCCAGTAGCGCTGCGCGCGGGACAGGCAGCCGTCTCCGAGGTAGTAGCCGAGAAGGGCGGCGTAGGCCGGGGCGTCGAGGGGTACTGACGCGCACAGGTGACACCCGGTGCCCCGCTCCGTGGCCCGGGGATCGGAGCGCCACGCCCGTAGGGTCGACCGACTGACACCGGTTTCGCGACTCGCCTGCGAGAGCGTCAGCCCCTGCTCGAGCAGGGCCAGCGCCAGATGGCGTGTGGAGGCGTCGTGCACACCCCGAGGATCGGCACGGGCACTGACACGTGCCCCGGGTGAGATTCGAACTCACACTGGATGGTGTTTGAGACCACTGTCTCTGCCGTTGGACTACCGGGGCTGAAGGCGCCCACAGGGTAGCCGAGGCTTGTCCGATCCCGCCGTTGAGGTAAAGTCTAGTCATTCACTCTACTTTGACTTCCGGAGGCGACGTGCGGGTGACGATGGTGGTGCTTCGGTGGGCGGCGCGGAGCAACGAGCGCGGGCTGGCCAACGCGCGGGAGGCCGCCACAGCGCTGAGCAGGCTCCGGGTCGAGCGCGAGGAGGTCGAGCTGTACCTCGCTCGCCGTCACGCGCTGCCCCCGCAGGCAGTCGTCACCGATGTCCGGGTCGCGGGGGAGCCTCGATAACCTCGGGGCGTGAGCACGCCGTCGACCGATTCCGCCGTACGCCGCGTCGTCATCGCCGAGGACGAGGCGCTGATCCGGATGGACCTCGCCGAGATGCTCGGCGAGCAGGGCTACGAGGTCGTCGGCCAGGCCGGTGACGGGGCCCGGGCGATCGAGCTGGCCGAGGAGCTGCGGCCTGACCTGGTGATCCTCGACGTCAAGATGCCGGTGCTCGACGGGATCGCCGCCGCCGAGCGGATCGCCGCGGCCCGGATCGCGCCCGTCGTGATCCTCACGGCCTTCTCCCAGCGCGAGCTGGTCGACCGGGCGCGGGACGCAGGGGCGATGGCCTACCTGGTCAAGCCGTTCTCGGCCTCCGACCTCGTGCCGGCGATCGAGATGGCGGTGAGCCGGTTCGCCGAGGTCCACGCCCTCGAGCAGGAGGTCGCCGACCTCGCCGAGCGGCTCGCGACCCGCAAGGCGGTCGACCGGGCCAAGTCGGTCCTCCAGACGAGCCTCGAGCTCTCCGAGCCCGACGCCTTCCGGTGGATCCAGAAGACGGCGATGGACCTGCGACTCTCGATGAGGCAGGTCGCGGAGGGCGTGGTCGAGCACGGGCCGGGGCTCGGCGGCAGCTGATCCGGGGTCTCCGTCGCATACCCATCGAAGGTCACGAAACGACAACGACCGTGACCGTTACCCGGATGTGCTCCCGAAGTGGACTTCCGGACGATACTTTCGGCGCCAGCACCCATTCCGGGCGACGGTCCGGAGTATGTCTAGTGAGCCGGAGGCCTCATGATCCGCACTACCCGAGCCGCCCGAATCGGGGCGTCGCTCGCTGCAGCCGCCCTCGTGCTGACCGCCTGTGGCGGCGGCGACGAGGACCCGACCGCGTCGCCCACCGACGAGGACTCCTCGTCGTCGAGTGAGGCTCCTGCCGGCGACGGCGTCCTCACCATCGGCAACCTGCTCCCGCAGACCGGTGACCTCGCGTTCCTCGGTCCCCCCGAGTTCGCGGGCGTCAAGCTCGCCGTGGAGGAGATGAACGCGGCCGGCGGTGTCCTCGGTGAGGACGTCGTCAACATCGACGCCGACTCCGGTGACGGCACCCCCGACATCGCGGGCTCCGAGGTCGACAAGCTGTTCAACCAGGACGTCGACGCCATCATCGGCGCCGCCGCGTCCGGCGTCTCGGTGTCGGTCATCGACAAGATCACCGGCGCGGGCGTCGTCCACTTCTCGCCCGCCAACACCGCCGCGGGCTTCGACACCTACGACGACAACGGCCTCTACTTCCGCACCGCGCCGTCCGACGCCCTCCAGGGCGCCGTGCTCGGCAACCTCGCGGTCGAGGACGGCTTCTCCAACGTCGCCGTCATGGCTCGCCAGGACTTCTACGGCGAGGGTCTGGCCGAGCAGGTCCAGACGACGCTGCAGGAGAAGGGCGCCAACGTCGCCGAGTTCGTCCTCTACTCCGCCGACGCGCAGAACTACACCGCGGAGGTCAACAAGATCGCGGCGGCCAAGCCCGACGCGCTCGTCCTCGTCGCCTTCGAGGAGACCACCAAGATCATCCCGCAGCTGATCGCCAAGGGGATCGGCCCGCAGGACATCCAGATCTACTTCGTCGACGGCAACCTGGCCGACTACTCGGACGAGAAGTTCGACCTGACCGGCGTCAAGGGCACCCTCCCGGTGTCCGGCAACCCCGACCCGGCCTTCAACGACAAGCTGCTGGGCATCGACCCCAAGCTGAAGGACTTCTCCTACGGTCCGCAGTCCTACGACGCCGCGATGATCATCGGCCTGGCCGCCATCGCCGCGGGTAGCGACAACGGTGAGGCGATCGGTTCCGAGATCATCAACGTCACCCGTGAGGGCACCCAGTGCTCCACGTTCGAGGAGTGCGCGCAGCTGCTCGAGGACGGCGAGGACATCGACTACGAAGGTGCCTCCGGTCCGACCGACATGAACGACACCGGCTCGCCGGCGTCCGGCACCATCGGCATCAACGAGTACACCAAGAACAAGTACGAGCAGGTCGACCAGGTCTCCGGCCTCGTCGAGTGACCCTGGCGTACTGACTGCCTGACACACCACAGGAGCCCCCGGCCGCACGGCCGGGGGCTCCTGTGCGTCTGTTGCACGGAGCAGTCGGTTTCCCCGGTCGGCCGGGGAAACCGCGACGGTGCTGGCGACGCACTGCCGGCGACCTCGCAGACTCACTGACGAAGTTCGGGCCCCGAGGCGCGGCGGCTCGCGATCAGCCGTCTGATGCGTCCTGCGGTGGAGAGGGGCCGCTCGAGATCCAGCTCGATTCGTCGCTTCTCGCGAAGCACGAAGGACTCCATGGACTCACCCGGCCTGCGATGTCGGACATACTTCTCCTTGCCCTGGAACTCGAAGAAGATGCCGGCGTCCTCGAGCAGGAAGTCCGTGCGCCCGACGAGACGCCCGCGCTCGTCGCGGAGGCGCAGCACGTGCATCGGTGTGTTCCTGCTCGATCAGCTCGCGCCGGAGCACGACCATCCGGATCAGGTCGACAGTCGGGGCCATGGGGAGACGGCGCCCCGCACACCGTCGCTTCGAAACCGGGTGCTGGCACGTCTGTGGACAACTGCCCGCACCTGGGGCGGGGCGCTCCAGGAACTGCCCGG
>NZ_BAAAJT010000002.1:0-260923 GCF_039527245.1 Nocardioides aestuarii | reverse complement strand
GGGCGGGGTAACCCGCGACGCCAGCACGACGCCCCCGGTCCAGCTGGACCGGGGGCGTGCGTACGTCGTACGGCGCGGAGCGGGTCAGTTCTTGCCGAGCGTCCCGAGGTAGAGCTCGATGACCTTCGGGTCCTTGATGAGGTCACGCCCGGTGCCGGTGTAGGCGCTGGTTCCCTGGTCCATGACGTAGCCCCGGTCGCTGATCTGGAGGCAGCGGCTGGCGTTCTGCTCGACCATGATCACCGAGACGCCCGCGCGGTTGATCCGTCGGGTCTGCACGAACACCTCGTCCTGCAGCACGGGGGAGAGGCCCGCGGACGGCTCGTCGAGCAGCAGCACCGACGGCTCCATCATCAGCGCGCGGCCCATCGCCACCATCTGCCGCTCCCCGCCCGACAAGGAGCCGGCGCGCTGGCTGCGCCGGTCCAGCAGCGCGGGGAACAGCTCGCCGACGAACTCGAACCGCTTCCGGAACGAGGTCGGACGCTGGTAGACGCCCATCTCCAGGTTCTCCTGGATGGTCAGCGAGGGGAACACGTTGTTGGTCTGGGGGACGAAGCCGATTCCCTTGGTGACCAAGGTGTCGGCACGCTCGTTGGTGATGTCGTCGCCCTTGAGTCGAACGGTGCCGGAGCTGACCTTCACGAGGCCGAAGAGCGACTTCAGCAGCGTCGACTTGCCGGCGCCGTTGGGCCCGATGATGCCGACCAGCTCGCCTTCTTGGCAGTAGAGGTCGGCGCCGTTGAGGATGTTGACCCCAGGCAGGTAGCCGGCGATCAGGTTGTCGGCCCGCAGCACCGCGCCTTCGGCGGCCTTCTCGTGGCCGCTCCGGTCGACGGTCGGGGTGTTGGTCTCACTCACGGGAGTCCTCCTGGGACGATCCGTCGTGCTCGGAGTCGATCTCGGCCTGCGCCTCGGCGAGGATCTGGTCCTCCATGTCCTCGCTGAGGTCCTGGTCGTGGTGCGAGCCCAGGTAGGCGTCGATCACGCGCTGGTCGCTCATGACCGCGTCGGGCGGACCTTCGGCGACGACCTGACCCTGGGCCATGACGATCACCCAGTCGGAGATATCGCGCACCATGTCCATGTCGTGCTCGACGAAGAGCACGCTGCGGCCCTCGTCTCGCAGCGCCTTCACGTGGCCGAGCAACGACTGCTTCAGCGCCGGGTTCACCCCGGCCATCGGCTCGTCGAGCATGACCAGCTCGGGGTCGGCCATCAGGGCGCGCGCCATCTCGAGCAGCTTGCGCTGGCCCCCCGAGAGCGATCCGGCGAAGTCCTCGCGCTTCTTGATGAGCAGGAATCGCTCGAGCAGCGCGTCGGCACGGTCGGTGTTGCCGTGCTCCTGGTCGCGCCAGAGGAAGGAGAACATCGCCTGGAGCAGCGACTCGCCCTTCTGGCCGGTGGCGCCGACGCGCATGTTCTCGATCACGGTCAGCTTGGAGAGGACCTTGGTGAGCTGGAAGGTGCGGACCATGCCCATCCGGGACACCTTGTAGGCGGGCACCTTGTTCAGCGGCGTGCCGTTGAAGGACCAGGTCCCCTCGTTGGGCCTGTCGAAGCCGGTGAGCAGGTTGAAGAAGGTCGTCTTGCCGGCACCGTTGGGTCCGATCAGCGCGGTGATCACGCCGCGCTGGATCTCGACGTGCTGGACGTCGACGGCCGTGAGGCCGCCGAACTGGCGTCGGATCCCGTCGGCGACCACGATCGGGTCGGGCTTCGGCGCCCCGGGCTCGTGCGGTACGTCGCGCAGGGCGGCCCTGGCCGCCGAGACGTCGACGCCGGTCGCGTTCTCGACCGGTGCACCGTCCTCGGGCGTGGTGGTCACGTCAGCGGGCATCGAGCGCCAGCTCCCTTCGGTCTCCGAAGATCCCTTGTGGTCGGTAGATCATCAGCAGCATCAGCCCGAGCCCGGTGATGATGAAGCGCATCAGGCTGGCCTGCTGCGAGTCCATGATCCAGGTCGGGATCAGCTCGCTGCGGGTGGCCTGGCTGAAGAACGACCCGAGGAAGTTGATGAGGAACCAGAAGATGATGGCGCCTGCGACCGGGCCGAGCACCCGGGCCGCGCCGCCGATCAGCAACGCGGTGTAGGCGAAGAACGTGACGTCGGTGGCGAAGAACGACGGACCGACGGCAGCGGATCGCAGCGACGTCATGACACCGGCGAGTCCACCGATCACGCCGCCGATCACCAGCGCCTGCATCTTGAAGGAGTAGACGTTCTTGCCGAGCGAGCGTACGGCGTCCTCGTCCTCGCGGATCGACTTCAGGACCCGGCCCCACGGGCTGCGCATGAGCAGCCAGATCAGCAGGCAGCACACGGCCACCAGCGACCAGCCGACGGTCATGACCCACGCGTCGTAGGCGCTCCACTGGACGAGCCCGAGGTCCACCCGCTCGGTGTAGGGGTTGGCGGCCCGGAAGCCACCGATGAAGTCGGTGATGCCGTCCTGGCCACCGAAGGTGCTGGAGAAGGAGGCCGCACCGATGGTCTGGCGGATGATCTCGGCCGCCGCGATGGTCACGATGGCGAGGTAGTCGGCTCGCAGCCGCAGCGTCGGGATGCCGAGCAGCAGGGCGAGCACCACGCACAGGAGCAGTCCGACGACCAGGCCGATCCACAGCGAGGAGCTGAAGATCGTGACCGCGCCGCCGACGGAGTAGCCGGCGACCAGCATGAAGCCGGCCTGGCCGAAGTTGAGCAGTCCGGTGTAGCCGAAGTGCACGTTGAGGCCGATGGCCGCCAGGCAGTAGATGATCGCCGTCGGGCCGAGGGCCTGTTCGAGGGAGAACCCCAGAAGATTGCCGATGTCCATGTCGCGTCCTTCCCTCAGCCGACCCGTTGGGCTCGACCGAGCAGGCCCTGGGGTCGGATCAGCAGCACCACGATCAGCAGCAGCAGTGCGCCCACGAACTTGAATTCGGCCGGGACGAAGAGCGTGGTCAGCTCCGTGAACAGGCCGATGATGAAGGCGCCGACGATGGCGCCCCAGATGGTGCCCAGACCGCCGAGCACGACCGCGGCGAAGACGAGGAGCAGCAGCTTGAACCCGATCTGGTAGTCGAACCCCTGGGTCAGGCCCAGCAGTGCGCCGGCCAGTCCCGCGAGCGCGGCACCGCCGATCCAGACGATCGAGATCACGCGCTCGACGTTGATGCCCGTGGCGGAGGAGAGCGCGGGGTTGTCGGCGACGGCGCGGGTGGCCTTGCCCAGCCGGGTGTACTGCAGCAGCGCGGTGGTCCCGAGCAGGACGGCCATGGCGATCAGGAAGACCGCGACCTCCTTGGGGGTGATCAGCAGCGGACCGATCTCCCACGGGGTCACCGCGGAGTACTGCGAGTAGTTCTGGCTCTGCGCCCCAGCGAAGTACTGGTAGAGGTTGCGCAGGAAGAGCGAGAGACCGATGCTCACGATCATCATCGCGATGACGCCGGTGCCCCGCTTGCGCAGCGGCCGCCAGAGGGCGGCGTCGTTGAGCCAGCCGAAGGCGGCGGAGACGATGAACGCACCGATGACGCCGACGATCACGGTGATGTTGGCCCCCCCGATCGATATCTGCCCCGGCAGGCGGTCGATCGCGAACGCCACGATCGCGCCGAACGTGATCAGCTCGCCGTGGGCGAAGTTCGTGAGCCCGGTGGTGCCGAAGATCATCGACAGGCCGAGTGCCGCCATGGCCAGCAACGAGGAGAAGACCAGGCCGCCGACGGTCAGCTGCAGAGCCTGCACGAGCTTTCCGGACGAACCCGCGAGCGGGTCGCCGATCGGGAAGATCACGCTCTGGTCGCCCGTCGTGGTGAACCGGATCGTCACCTCGACCTTGTCGGGGTCTCGCAGCCCCGAGCCGTCGGGAAGGGTGCTCTCGTCGATCTTCACGACGAAGGTCTGGCCGAGGATCTTCAACGGGTCGCCCTCGAGCGGGATGTCGAAGATGCCGTTGGCGTCGGAGGTGTCCTCGCCGATGACGGTGCCGGACTCGTCCTCGACGGTGACCGCGACGCCCTCGACCGGGCTGGGCGGGTCGTCGCGCTCGTCACGGAGACAGCCCTTGATGTGGATCTCACCCTCCGGGTGGTCCTCGTAGCTGCACCGGCCGCCGGACTCGGCGGCGGGCACCGCAGCCTGGGCCGGGACCGCCGGTGCGACCACGGCCAGGAACGCCACGACGAGCGCTCCGACCGCAGCCAACCGAGATCGTGAGGTGTGCCTGAGCAAGTGCAAGGGTCCTCCGTTCCGACGCCCGGGCGGCGTCGTGACCCGCCGCACAATACCGACAGCAGGGCCAGGTGGACGGGCGACTCCGAGGCGTTACCCAGGCGTTACCGGAGCGCGGCCGCGAAAGAGACCAGGAGAGGTGCCACCACGAGCGCCGGGAGCAGGTCGGCGACCGGGATCTCCCTCACGCGGAGCAGCCGCAGCGCCACCCCCACGAGGAGCAGACTGCCCACGGCGGTGAGGGCGGCGACGTGGGCGTCCGGGAGCACGTCGCCCAGCAGGACGCCGGCGACGGTCAGCCCGCCCTGGACGACGACGACGGTGAGCGCGCTGGCGGCCACGCCCCATCCGAAGGACGCCGCGAACGCAAGAGCCGCGAAGCCGTCGAGCGCGGCCTTGAGGAAGAGCTGGTCGGCCCCGCGTCCCAGCCCGTCGTTGAGCGAGCCGAGGACCGTGAGCGGTCCGGTGCAGAACAGCAGGGACGCAGCGACGAAGCCCTCGACGAACCGCCGGCGCTCGGCCGAGCCCTCCTCCCGGGTCAGCCGGGCCTGCAGCCAGGCCCCCAGCCCCTCGACCCGCTGCTCGAGCCGCAGCAGCGACCCGACGATGCCGCCGACGAGCAGCGAGCCGAGCACGACCAGCATCGGCGCGCTGTCGCCGATCGCGGCCGAGAGCGCCGGGTCGGTGACGCTGGCCGCTGAGAGTGCCGCGATCAGCAGGGTGACCAGGCCGAGGCCGTCGGTGACGACATCGCGGGTGCGCTGCGTGAGGCGGTGTCCGAGGAGCACGCCGAGCCCGGCGCCCACCAGCACGGTGACGACGTTGACCAGGGTGCCGATTCCGGGGAACAGGGGGTCTCCTCTGACAGACGGGGAAGGCCGAGCGTAGTCTCGTCACAGGTGCCGGGCCGTCGGGGGCTGGAGTGGGCCGGCCGACACGCGAGGAGCGACATGCGTTCCCAGCCGCTGATGCGTCCGGCGAAGGACTCCGACGTCCCCTCGCTGACGCTGATCTGGGCCGACGTGCTGCGCCGTGCCGACCGCGACCAGCAGGTCGAGGACGTACGCCGCATCGTCGACCGGGTGTCCGCCCTCCACGAGGAGCGGATCGTCGTCGCCGAGCTCGACGGTGCCGTGGCCGGCGCTGTGCACCTCAAGGTCACCACCTTCAGCCCCATCAACCTCGAACCGGTCGTGCAGGCGATCTCGCCCCACGTGCTGCCAGAGTTCCGCCGGCACGGCATCGGGTCGGCGCTGATGGAGGCGGCCGTGGCCTTCGCCGAGGAGCTCGGTGTCGGTCATGTCGGCACCGCCGTGAACTCCGGCGCACGCGACTCCCAGCGCTTCATGGCGCGGCTGGCGCTCGGTCCGGCGGCCACGCTGCGCGTGGCCCCGACCAGCGTGGTGCGGGGGCGCCTCCAGGCCCTCTGGCCGGCCCAGCGACCGGGGGTGGGGCGCCCGGCGAGCCGCCACCTGCCGAGGGTCCTCGCGGCACGTCGCTCGATGCGCCGGGGGGAGTCCCCGGAGGCCTGACCGGCGGCCGCCCTGTCACTGCCGGCGGCTAGAGTCGCGGGCGTGCCAGAGACCCCGCGCCTGCTCCTGCTCGACGGCCACTCGCTGGCCTACCGCGCGTTCTTCGCGCTCCCGGTCGAGAACTTCTCGACGGTCGAGGGCCAGCACACCAACGCCGTCTACGGCTTCACCTCGATGCTCGTCAACGTGCTCCGCGACGAGCAGCCGACCCATGTCGGCGTGGCTTTCGACAAGTCGCGCCAGACCTTCCGCCTCGAGCAGTACGCCGACTACAAGGCCGGCCGCAACAAGACCCCGTCCGAGTTCTCCTCCCAGCTGCCGCTGATCCAGCGGATGCTCGACGTGCTGCGGATCCCCCACCTCCAGAAGGAGGGGTTCGAGGCCGACGACATCATCGCCACCCTCGCGACGCAGGCCGGGGCCGAGGGCCTGGAGGTGCTGATCCTCACCGGTGACCGCGACTCCCTCCAGCTCGTGACCGACACCTGCACGGTGCTCTACCCCATGCGCGGTGTCTCCGAGCTCGCCCGCATGACGCCCGAGGCGGTCGAGGCGAAGTACGGCGTGCCGCCGGCGCGCTACCCCGAGCTCGCGGCGCTGGTCGGTGAGACCTCCGACAACCTCCCGGGGGTGCCGGGGGTCGGTCAGGGCTTCGCCGCCAAGTGGATCAACACCTACGACGGCCTCGACAACGTCATCGCCCGCGCCGACGAGATCACCGGCAAGAAGGGCGAGTCGCTGCGCGAGCACCTCGCCGACGTGATGCGCAACCGCCACCTCAACGAGCTCGTGCGCGACCTCGACCTCGAGCTCACGCCCACGGACCTGGCGCTGACCACCTGGGACCGCACCTCCGGCCTCGAGCTGCTCGACGAGCTCGAGTTCCGGGGCGACCTGCGGACCCGGCTGCTCGAGGTCGCCGACAGCGAGGGCGCGGAGCCGATCGACGAGAGCGGCTTCGACCTCACCGGCGAGCGGCTCGCCCCGGGCGCGGTCGGGGCGTGGCTGTCCACCCATGCGGCCGGTGACGCCCGCACCGGCGTGGCCGTCCAGGGCTCGTGGCGCGCCGGCACCGGCGAGGTGTGGTCCCTCGCCTTCGCCGCGGCCGACGGCACCGCCGCCTGGCTCGACGCGAGCGAGGTGTCGCCCGATGACGACGCCGCGCTGCTGGCCTGGCTCGGCGACCCCACGCGCGCCAAGGTGCTCCACGACGCCAAGGGCCCGATCCTCGCGCTCGCCGCCCGCAGCTGGACGCTGCGCGGGCTGGTCTGCGACACCGCTCTGTCGGCCTACCTCGTGCGGCCCGACCAGCGCTCCTACGACCTCGCCGACCTCACGTTGCGCTACCTCAAGCGCGAGCTGCGCTCGGGTGCGGCCGACACCGGCCAGGGGGAGCTGCTCTTCGAGGACGACGCCTCCGGGAGCGGTGCCGAGCAGGCCGCGATGCTCCAGGCGCGCGCCGTGCTCGACCTCGCCGAGACGCTCGACGGTGCGGTCGAGGAGCACGGTGGCGCGCGGCTCCTCGCCGAGATGGAGCTGCCGCTCGTCGACCTGCTGGCGCGCATGGAGCAGGTCGGGGTGGCGGTCGACCACGACCACCTCGAGGCGCTCGAGACCCACTTCGCGGACGAGGTCAAGCGTGCGGCCGAGGACGCCTTCGCGGTCATCGGCAAGGAGATCAACCTCGGGTCGCCCAAGCAGCTCCAGGTGGTGCTGTTCGACGAGCTCCAGATGCCGAAGACCAAGCGCACCAAGACCGGGTGGACCACCGACGCCGACGCGCTCCAGTCGCTCTACGAGAAGACCGAGCACCCCTTCCTCACCGCGCTCCTGCGCCATCGCGACGTCGCGCGGTTGCGCCAGACGATCGAGGGACTGCTCAAGACGGTGGCTCCCGACGGGCGGATCCACACGACCTTCAACCAGACCATCGCCGCGACCGGCCGCCTCTCCAGCACCGACCCGAACCTCCAGAACATCCCCGTCCGCACCGAGGAGGGCCGCCGGATCCGCGAGGGCTTCGTCGTGGGCGACGGCTACGAGTCGCTCATGACCGCCGACTACAGCCAGATCGAGATGCGGATCATGGCCCACCTCTCCGAGGACGAGCTGCTGATCGAGGCGTTCCGCTCGGGTCGCGACTTCCACGCCGTGACTGCGGCCCGGGTCTTCGGCGTGGAGCCGGGCGAGGTCACGACGGAGATGCGCGCCAAGATCAAGGCGATGAACTACGGGCTGGCCTACGGGTTGTCCGCCTTCGGGCTCTCCCAGCAGCTCCGCATCGAGCCCTCCGAGGCCCGAGGGCTCATGGAGGAGTACTTCGAGACCTTCGGCGGGGTGCGCGACTACCTCGCCGGGATCGTCGACGAGGCGCGCCGCTCCGGGTTCACCGAGACGATCTGGGGTCGCCGTCGCTACCTGCCCGACCTCACCAGTGACAACCGCCAGCGGCGGGAGATGGCCGAGCGGATGGCGCTCAACGCCCCGATCCAGGGCTCGGCCGCCGACCTGATCAAGGTCGCCATGCTCCACGTGCAGCGCGCCATCGAGGCCGAGGGACTGGCGTCACGGATGCTGCTCCAGGTCCACGACGAGCTCGTCCTCGAGGTCGCTCCGGGGGAGCGGGACCAGCTCGACACGCTGGTCCGCGAGCAGATGGGTGCGGCAGCCGACCTGACCGTGCCCCTCGACGTCTCCGTCGGCACCGGCCGCAGCTGGCACGAGGCCGCCCACTAGGAGCCGGCGGGCTCCGACCGTCGCCGGCTCGCGGCGCCCAGCAGCACCAGCAGCAGTGCGGTGTCGACCGCCACGACCCGGGTCACGAGACCGGCCGCCGTCTCCGCGGTCGAGCCGACCGCCAGCATGACGAGCAACGCGAGCCAGACCCAGGCGCTGCTCGCGCGCCCGTCGCTGGCGAGCACCGAGTAGACCAGCAGCTGGAGCACGGCGAGCACCGTGCCGAGCAGGGCGAAGGACCACAGCTGGTCACCGACCTCGGCGAACGCGTCGCCACCGACGAAGACCAGCGCCAGCTCGGGGAGCAGCCAACAGGCGAGAACGCCGGCGGCCCCGAGGGCCGAGATCACGACGGTCCCGGCGACCAGCGGACGGCCACGACGCTGGGCCGCCATGTCGGGGAACAGCAGCACCACCACGAACTGCGGGAGGAAGAGCAGGGCCTTGGTGAGGATCAGGCCGGCGGCGTAGAGGCCGCTGGCGTGGTCGTCGAGCACGTTGCGGGCGACGACCACGTCGAGGTTGGAGAGGGCGAAGAAGGCCAGCAGGGCCTGCGAGTTGAGGGCCGACTCACGCAGCACCGAGCGCCCCGCGTGGCGAGTGGCCTCGGGACCGGGGGCCCGGTCACCGCGTAGCGCCCACCAGCCGACGACGACCGGCGCGACCGTGGTGAGGGCGACCGCCGCGACGGCCGCGGCCTCGCTGGGTCGCCAGGCGAGAAGTGCGGTGCCCACGACGAGGCGCGGCACCCCGGTGGCGACGTACAGCACCGCGAGCGGGGCCCAGCGCCGTTCGCCCTGGAGCACGCCGGCCTGGCCGCCCATCACCGTGAGGAAGACCGCGGAGAACGCCACCAGCCAGGCGATGCGCAGGTCGTCGAGGCGCAGCAGCCGGTCGAGGACGGGGGAGAGGATCACCAGTGCGGCGCCGATGGCCAGGCCGGCCGTCCAGCTCGTGCGGAGCACGGTCCGCTCGATCTGGGCCACGTGGTGATGGTCGGAGGCGATCCGTCGCGCGGCGGTGGCCTGCAGCGCGAGGGCGGCGACGCTGATGACGATCAGCACGTTCATCACGGCGGCGAAGCCACCGTAGGCGCCCGGACCGAGGAGCCGGGCCGCCAGCATCGTGAAGCCGTAGGTCGCCACGTTCATGACCCCGACGGCCACCGCGATCTGTGCGCCCCCGCGCAGAGCGGTCCCCGATCCGCTGGCGGACTGCTCCGACGCACTGGTCACCGGGCGAGCCTAGGCGGTGGCAGCCCGTCGCCACGGCTCGCCCACACGTCGGTGACAGTCGTCACGATGAATCGGCGGACGCAGGTTACTTGTGCGTATACTCCGGCGACTGCGCAGCGGGTGCGCGGTCCACGGTTGGGAGGCCGTGAACTGGGAGGACCTGCCTGATCCGTCATGCGTAAGACCTTGATCTCCGGCCTGCTGCTCGTCGCCGCGGCCTTTCTGACTGTCCTGCTGGGGGACTGGCTCGACCTCGACGTCGAGTCCGTCGCCCTGTTGGGCGTGGCCGCCGGTGCGGTCGTCGCCCTCGTCCCCGACGCCGGCGTCGGCCGCCGGCTCGCCGGCTTCGCGCTCGGCGTCGTGGTGACCCTCGTCGGCTACCTGGTCCGGGCAGCGGTGCTGCCCGACACGACCGGGGGCCGCGCGGTGTTCGCCGCCCTGGTCGTCGGCCTGCTGGTCGTCGTCGCGGCCGTCAGCCTGGGCCGGCTCCCGCTGTGGTCCGGGCTCCTCGGTGCCGCCACCTTCGCGGGCGCCTTCGAGGCGACCTACACCCTGGCTCCGCCGCGGGTGGTCGAGAACGCCACCAACACCATCACGGGACTCGTGCTCTGCATCGCCGTCGGCTTCGCCGCGGCCTCGCTCGCTGCCCCGGCACGCGAGCGCGCGACCGAGACCACCCCCCACCGCGACGAGGTCCTGGAGGACGCCCAGTGAGCACCCGAGTGAGCACCCGACTGAGCAAGAGCCACGTGTTCGGCGCCGGACTGGCCGCCCTCGCCCTCGGTGCGGTCGCGATCGCCCCCGGCGCGGTCGCCGCGGACGACAGCGGTGACGTCGACGTCGTCAACACCGAGACCGTGCAGGTCTACATCAACTCCGACGGCGAGATCGAGCGCCAGAGCGTCTACGAGCAGCTCTCCTTCACCGGTGACGGCACCGTCGACGTCGCCAACCCGGTCGAGACCGACGGCTTGCGCAACCTCGACGGGTTCGGCGGCGTGTCCGCCGAGGACGGCGTCCAGGACGTGTCGGTGACCGTCGACGGCTACGAGCGGCTCCGCTCGGTCAGCGACTACACCGGCGACCTGCCGCTCGAGTTCGACATCACCTACCTCCTCGACGGTGAGGAGATCGAGCCCGGTGACCTCGTCGGGAAGAGCGGCGAGCTCGAGGTCGTCTACACCGTCCGCAACGTGACGGCCCAGCCGCAGGAGGTGTCCTTCCCCGACGGCAAGGGCGGCACCATGACCGAGACCGTCGACGTCCCGATCCCGATCGTGGGCTCGATGGCGCTGACGGTGCCGCCGAGCTTCACCGACGTGACCTCCGAGCAGGCCAACATCGCCGGTGACGGCAAGGGCGGCACCAAGCTGTCGTTCACGATGACGCTCTTCCCGCCGCTGGGTTCGGACGAGATGGAGTTCAGCTACAAGGCCCAGGTCTCGGACGCGGTGGTCCCGGCCACCTCGGTGACCGCGCTGCCCGTGAACCCGCTCGAGGTCCCGACCTTCAAGACCGCCGGCGACAGCTACCAGAGCGGCTCCGACACGGGTATCCGCCTGACCGAGGGCGCGACCCTCATCGACGAGAACCTGCTCAAGCTCCGCGACGGCGCTGCCCAGCTCCTCGACGGGCTGATCCAGCTCAGCGACGGCGGCGACCAGCTCGCCGCCGGTCTCGCGGGCGAGGCCGCTCCCGGTGCCCGGGAGCTCGCGGACGGCCTCGGCCAGATCGACGACGGCGCCGGCCAGCTCGCCGACGGCAGCCAGAAGGCCTCGTCGGGTAGCCAGGACCTCGAGGCCGGTCTCGGGAAGATCAGCGGCGGGCTCGACCAGCTGTCGGCGGTCGACGGCCTGCCCAAGGCCCTCGACGGCGTCAAGCAGCTGCGCGCCGGAATGGACCAGATCGTCGCGGGCTTCGGCTCCACCACGACCCCGGACACGCTGCTCTACGGGCTCGACCAGCTCGAGTCCGGGCTGCCGGCTGCCGTCAGCGGCGCCAACCAGCTCAAGGCCGGTCTCAACGTCATGCGCGGCGAGGATGGCAACTGCACGGCGACGCCGCCCACCGGCAGCGGTCTCTCGAAGGCCAAGTGCGGCGTGGACGCGGTGAAGTCACGGCTGGACGGCGCCCTCGCCGGCGGCGGCAGCCTCGACCAGCTTGCGGGTGGGCTGGAGTCGCTGCGCAACTTCTGCGACGCCGACGAGCCGGCCTGCGAGCCGACGATCAACGGCCTGCAGGCCGGCGTGACCCAGAACCGCACCGACCTCACCCAGGCGTCCGGCGTGCTCGGCCAGGTGTCGAGCGGCCTCGAGCAGGCGCTGTTCTCCCTGGACAACCTGCTGATCCCGGGGATGGAGAGCCTCCAGAGCGGCCTCGAGGACGGTCTGGCGGGCGCCCAGCAGCTCAACGCCGGCGCCAAGAAGCTGGCCGGTGGCAGCAAGCAGGTCCGTGACGGACTCGCGGAGCTTCAGGTCGGGCTGACCGCCGCTGTGAGCGGTGTCTTCCAGCTGGCCGACGGCGCGGGACAGGCCTACGACGGCTCCGGTGACCTGGCTGACGGCCTCGGCCGGCTCGCCGACGGTGCCGGCCAGCTGGCCGACGGCACCGGCCAGGCCAGCGACGGCGCCGGCCAGCTCGCCGACGGCCTCGGCGACGCGGCCGACGGTTCGGAGCGTCTCGCCGACGGCCTGTCGCAGGCCGAGGACGGCGCGCCCCAGCTGGTCGACGGCGCGGGCCGCCTCTCCACCGAGGGCATGTCCCAGCTGATCGAGGCCGGCGAGGACACTGCGCAGGACTACGGCAAGCTCTACGCCACCATCAAGGCCGGCGCGGACCGCGCCGACGCCGAGAAGATGGCCTACGGCGCGCCCGAGGGTGCCCAGGGTCTGACCGCCTACAGCTACGAGCTGCTCGGCGACGACGGCCAGGGGTCGCGCAACACCAAGCGGGGCGTCGCCGCGCTCGCGCTGCTCGGCGCGGGTGCCGGCGGGCTGCTGCTCCGTCGCCGCCTGGCCTGATCCCGGAGGTCCACCACACCACCCGGCCACGGCGCCGTCCCCGCGTGGGGGCGGCGCCGTGGTGCGTCAGGCGGGGAGGTCCGCGGAGAAGATCGCCGTGCCGGGGGTGAGGAGTCCCCGCGTGCGGGACCAGCCGCCCCAGACCCGGTCGTGGTCGGCCGGCCACTCCGGCTCCACGAGGTCGACGAGGGAGAAGCGGTGCCGGGCCAGCACCCGCACCCAGTCGCCGAGGGTGCGGTGGTGCTCGACGTAGGCCACGAGCCCGGTGTCGTCGTCGATCTCGACGTAGGGCGTCCGGTCCCAGTACGGCTGGCTGGCGACCAGCCCGCCCTCGCCCGGGTCGTCGGGGAACATCCACCGCGTGGGGTGCGTGATCGAGAAGGCGAACCGTCCGCCCGGACGCAGCACACGTGCGGCCTCCGCCACCGCGTCGTCGATGTCTGCGACGAACTGCAGCGCTCCGAAGGAGCAGAAGACGACGTCGAACGACCCGTCACGGAAGGGCAGCGCGGTCGCCGTGCCCTGCACGGACGGGACGCTGACACCACTCTGCTCGTCGATGCGGCGCGAGTGCTGGAGCTGGCGGTGCGACAGGTCGAGGCCGACGGCGCGCCCGCCCCGCGAGGCGACCCAGCGCGAGCACTGGCCGGCACCCGATCCGAGCTCGAGGACGTCACGTCCGGACAGGGGGCCGAGGACGCCGGCCACCTCCTCGGTGAGTCCCTCCGGGCCCCACACGAACCCGATGTCGCCGAGGAAGGACCCGTGGGTGGCCTGGTACTCGTCGGCGTAGCGGTCCCAGTCGGGGCCGTTCGCACGTCGCGACTCCGCCTCGTCGACCGGCCGGCGCTCGACGCTGACCGAGGGCTGCGGCCACACCTCCTCCACGCACGAGAGACTACGGCCATGGACCTGAGCTCGCTGACCCCGCTCGAGGGCAGCAGCTCGGGGCAGACGTTCCTCGGCGTGGTCGCGGGGGACCGGTGCGTGGTCCGGATCTACGCGGATCCCGGCGATCGAGGCGACGCCGCGGCCGAGATCGACGCCGCGCTGCTGCGGCTCGTGCGCGGTCTCGTGCCCGTCCCCGAGGTCCTCGAGGCACGGCGCCCCGACCCTGCGGTCGGCGCCCCCGGGCTGCTGGTGACGTCGTTCGTCCCCGGCGTGACCGCCGACAAGCTCCTCCCCGACCTCGACGGGGAGGGACGGGCCCGGGTCGGCCGGTCGCTGGGCACCATCGCGGCCGTCATCGCCGGCATGCCGCTGCTGCGACCGGGTCCCTTCGTCGACGGTGACCTGACCGTGGGGAAGTGGGCCGACCGTGCCGACCGTGAGCACCCGGAGCGGACCGCCCTCGTCCACGGGTCCCTCGATCCGGGACACGTCCTCCTCGACACCGAGACCCTGGAGGTGCGGGCCGTGACCGGCTGGGGATCCGCCCACGCCGGTGACCCGCTGGCCGACCTGGCCCACCTGCTCACCAGAGCGCCCGCCGGCGAGTTCCGGGAGGCGGCGCTCGGCGCCTTCGCCGGGCGCCACGGCGGCACGGCGCAGGACCTCGGGGCGACGCTGGCCCTACCCTGACGCCCATGGCCGGTGAGCTGGGCGAGGAGCGTCGTGAGCGCTGGGAGGAACGGACCGGACCGGTGCTCATGCTGGCCGCCTTGCTGTTCCTGGTCGCCTTCGGGTGGCCGATCATCGAGCCGGACGCCTCGACGACCGTGCGGACCGTCTGCTGGGCCCTGGCGCTGGCCTCGTGGGTGGTGTTCGCCGCGGACTTCGTCGTGCGCATCGTCCTCAGCAACAACCGCGTCCACTTCGTGACCCACAGTCCGCTCGACGTGGTGCTCGTCCTGGTGCCGATGCTGCGCCCGCTCTCGCTGCTGCGCGTGCTCAGCGTCATCGGCATCCTCGACCGCCAGGCCGGGCGCGCCTCGCGCGGGCGGGTCGCGCTCTACGTGGCGACCTCCTCGGCCCTGCTGATCACCGTCTGCGCCTTGTTCATGCTCCAGGCCGAGCGGGGCCGCCCGGGATCGGTGATCGACTCCTTCGACGACGCCCTGTGGTGGGCGGCGACCACGGTGACCACCGTGGGCTACGGGGACACCTACCCGACGACCGGCACCGGACGCGCCGTCGCGGCGGTGCTGATGTTCTGCGGCATCGCCCTGATCGGTGTCGTGACCGCAACGGTCGCGGGGTGGCTCATCAGCCGGGTGGCCGAGGAGGAGGAGGCCGTGGATCAGGTGACGCAGCGCGATGTCGAGGCGCTGACGGGTGAGGTCAGGGCGTTGCGGCAGGAGCTGGCGGAGGTCCGCCGCCGAATGGACGGCGACACGCCCGGCGCGTAGTCTGGACAACTGCGTCATCAGGCCTGCCCTCCCGACATGGAGTGGATACGGGCTCGCTAATGCCTTCGGCATCATCTGGGCGGTAGTGAAACGGGCCTCGTGCGCGCGCCCGACGACTTCTGACCACCAAGGATTCACTTCCCTTATGACGAGCACCATCTCCGCTCTCCCGGACTACGACGCGCCGCAGGTTGCGGTCAACGACATCGGGTCCGAAGAGGACTTCCTCGCCGCGATCGACGAGACCATCAAGTACTTCAACGACGGTGACATCGTGGATGGCACCATCGTCAAGGTCGACCGGGACGAGGTCCTGCTCGACATCGGCTACAAGACCGAGGGCGTGATCCCGAGCCGCGAGCTCTCGATCAAGCACGACGTCGACCCCAACGAGGTCGTCGAGGTCGGCGACAAGGTCGAGGCCCTCGTCCTCCAGAAGGAGGACAAGGAAGGCCGCCTGATCCTGTCCAAGAAGCGCGCCCAGTACGAGCGCGCCTGGGGCACCATCGAGCAGGTCAAGGAGGAGGACGGCGTCGTCGAGGGCACCGTCATCGAGGTCGTCAAGGGCGGCCTCATCCTCGACATCGGCCTGCGCGGCTTCCTGCCCGCCTCCCTCGTCGAGATGCGTCGCGTCCGCGACCTGCAGCCCTACGTCGGCCAGACCCTCGAGGCCAAGATCATCGAGCTCGACAAGAACCGCAACAACGTGGTCCTGTCGCGCCGTGCCTGGCTCGAGCAGACCCAGTCCGAGGTCCGCCACGGCTTCCTCACCCAGCTCCAGCGCGGCCAGATCCGCAAGGGTGTCGTCTCCTCGATCGTCAACTTCGGTGCGTTCGTCGACCTCGGCGGCGTCGACGGTCTCGTCCACGTCTCCGAGCTGTCCTGGAAGCACATCGACCACCCCTCCGAGGTGGTCACCGTCGGTGACGAGGTCACCGTCGAGGTGCTCGACGTCGACATGGACCGCGAGCGGGTCTCGCTGTCGCTCAAGGCGACGCAGGAGGACCCCTGGCAGCACTTCGCCCGCACCCACCAGATCGGTCAGATCGTGCCCGGCAAGGTCACCAAGCTGGTGCCCTTCGGCTCCTTCGTCCGCGTCGAGGAGGGCATCGAGGGCCTCGTGCACATCTCCGAGCTGGCCGAGCGCCACGTGGAGATTCCCGAGCAGGTCGTCCAGGTCAACGACGACGTCATGGTCAAGATCATCGACATCGACCTCGAGCGTCGCCGGATCTCGCTGTCCCTCAAGCAGGCCAACGAGACCGCGACCGCGGCCGACGTCGACGAGTTCGACCCGACGCTCTACGGCATGACCGCGTCCTACGACGAGCAGGGCAACTACATCTACCCCGAGGGCTTCGACCCGGAGACCGGCGAGTGGCTCGAGGGCTACGACGAGCAGCGCGCCACGTGGGAGGAGCAGTACGCCAAGGCCCACGCCCGCTGGGAGGCCCACGTCAAGCAGCAGGCCGAGGCCGCCAAGGCCGAGGTCGAGGCCGGCGAGGCCACGTCCTACTCCTCGGGTGGCGACGCCCCGCAGGCCGAGGGAGGCGACACCGGCTCCGGCTCCGGCTCGCTCGCCTCGGACGAGGCCCTGCAGGCGCTTCGCGAGAAGCTCACCGGCGGCCAGTGACCCACCGGTAGGCACCACGCGACAGCGATCGGCCCGGCACCCCGCGAGGGGTGCCGGGCCGATCTGCGTCCGGAGGATCGTCAGCGGTGGTGCGGCGCGAACGAGTCCTGGTGGTGGCTGGCGGGCGGGAGGTAGGCGGCCGACCGGGTGGGGTCGTCGTCGTGGATGTCGCGGAGTGCCGCTCCGATCACCGCGGTGACGGAGACGATGGCCAGGAAGATCATCAGCTCGAACATGGCAGTAAGTCTGCCTCCGTCGAGATCCGGCCACGAGTGGCAGAGAAGTCAGGTGTCGTTGATTTTCTGCCAGAACTGCGCAAGCATGGTGTCGTGCAGACGGTCGCGGTGGTGGTCCAGGACGGGGCGGAGCCCTTCGGGCTCGGGTCCCTGGTCGAGGTGTGGGGCGAGCCCTACCACGCGGACGACGGCAACCCCGTCTTCGACTTCCGCGTCTGCACCCCGCGGCCGGGCCGCGTACGGGGCAGGTCCGGATTCGACCTTCACGTCGACCTCGGCCTCGAGGCCACCGAGGACGCAGATCTCGTGTGCTTCTCCCCGAAGCACGACTTCCTCGTCCACGACGAGTCAGTGCTCGACGTGGCGCGCGCGGCGCACGCCCGCGGAGCGATCGTCTACGCCCACTGCTCGGGCGCGTTCGAGCTCGCCGCCGCGGGCCTCCTGGACGGCCGGGAGTGCACGACCCACTGGCGCTACACCGAGCTGATGCAGCAGACCTACCCGGCTGCCCGCGTCCGGCCGGACGTCCTCTACGTCCAGGACGGCACCGTGTTGACCGGGGCCGGCAGCGCCGCGGGCATCGACGCCTCGCTCCACCTGGTGCGGCAGCACTTCGGCGCGCGGGTCGCCGCCAGCACCGCCCGGCGCATCGTGGTGCCGCCCCACCGAGACGGTGGCCAGGCGCAGTACATCGCGCGTGCGGTGCCCGACTGCGACGCCGAGACCCTGGGCCCGCTCCTGACCTGGATCACCCACAACCTGGCCGACGACCTCGGTGTCGACGCCCTCGCCCGGCGCAACCACATGTCGCCCCGGACGTTCGCGCGCCGCTTCCGTGACGAGACCGGGACGACTCCCCACGCCTGGGTCACGCGCCAGCGGGTCCAGGCGGCCGAGGAGCTCCTCGAGCAGACCGACCACTCCGTCGACTGGATCGCGACGGAGGTGGGGTTCGGCAACGCCGCGGCCCTGCGTCACCACTTCGCCCGCGTCCGCGGAGTGTCGCCCCAGCAGTACCGCAGGACCTTCGCGGCGTCCTGAGCCGGCAGCGGACCGGCTAGATCACCAGGCCCAGGGCGAAGGGTCCGATCGCCACGGTGAACAGCGTGATCAGCAGGACGCCGACCACGTTGAGCACCGCGCCCCCACGTGCCATCTCGCTGATCCGGACCGCCCCGCTGCCGAAGACGATGGCGTTGGGCGGGGTGCCGACCGGGAGCATGAACGCGCACGTGGCGGCCAGGGCAGCCGGGATCAGCAGGGTCACGGGGTCGACGCCGATGCCCACGGCGACGCCGCCGAGGACCGGGATGAAGGTTGCCGCGGTGGCGGTGTTGGACGTGACCTCGGTCAGCATGAGGACCAGAGCGACGACCGCCATCAGGAGCAGCACCACGGGTAGGGCGCCGAGGCCGCTCACCTGCGTGCCGAACCACTCGTCGAGGCCGGTGGCGGCGACGGCCGCGGCGAGGCTGAGCCCGCCGCCGAACAGCAGCAGCACGCCCCAGGGCAGGCCCTCCTCGGCGTCCTCCCACTCCAGTGTCATCCGGTGGTCCCGGTCGGCCGGGATCAGGAACATGACCAGCCCTGCGCCGATCGCGATGACGGTGTCGTCGAAGCTGTCGAGCCAGGGGGCCTGCTCGCCGATCGAGCCGATGCTCGCGAGCAGACCGGGGACGATCCACAGGAACGCCGCAGCAGAGAAGACGGTCAGGACGACGCGCTCCCCGCGGCTCACCGGCCCGAGCTCGTCGATCTGGCGCTCGATGAGCTCGGCGCCGCCCGGGATCGAGTCGAGCGAGAACCGGAACATGACCCGGGTGATGAGGAACCAGGCCAGGCCGATGAAGACGACGACGATGGGGACGCCCAGCATCATCCACTGGGCGAAGCCGATGTCGGTCCCGATCTCGGTGCTGATGTAGCCCGACACGATCGCGTTGGGCGGGCTGCCGAGCAGGGTGCCGAGACCGCCGATGGAGGCGGCCCACGCCACCGACAGCAGGAGCGCGACGCCGAAGATGCGGACGCCCTTGTCGTCGACGATGTCGCGGATCGTCTCGCTGCCGGCGAGACGCTGGCGCAGCTCGTCCTCGTCGACGGACTCGTCGCCGGTCGTCGCGCTGTTCTCGATGACCAGCGTCAGCACCGACAGGGCGATCGGAAGCATCATCAGCGTGGTCGCGGTGTTCGAGACCCACATCGACAGGAACGCGGTCGCGATCATCATGCCGAGGATGATCCGGCGCGGATGGGTGCCGACGCGCCGCAGCGTGAGCAGCGCGATCCGTCGGTGGAGGTTCCACTTCTGCATCGCGATGGCGATCAGGAAGCCACCGAGGAACAGGAAGACGATCGGGTCGGCATAGGGGGCGGTGGCCTCGTCGATGTCGAGGTCCGTGAAGGTCGGGAGGGCGACCATCGGGATCAGGGCGGTCGCCGAGAGCGGGATCGCCTCGGTCATCCACCACACCGCCATGAGCGTGGCGATGGTGGCCACCACCCGGCCGTCCTGGGAGAGGTCGGCTGCGCCCATCGCCAGGTAGACGACGGCGGCCAGCGCGACGCCGAGGGCGCGCAGCGCCCACGTGGTCCGCGGTGGTCGTGCCGGCTCGCGGTCTCCTGGCTCGTAGTCGTACTGACCTTGCTCACGGACGATGCCGGTGCTCATGAGTCCTCCCGAGACTGTGGTGCCCGTCACAGTACCCGCCCGGGAAGTGCGGGGTCAGCCCAGCGCGCTGCGCAGCACCTTCCCCGTCGGCGTGTGCGGCAGCTCGTCGAGGAAGCGCCAGGTCCGCGGGCGCTTGGCCGGTGACAGCCGCTCGCGGGCGTACGCCGTCAGGTCCTCGACCGACGCCGTGCCGACGACCGCGGCGCAGACGCGCTGCCCCCACTCGGCGTCCGCGACCCCGTAGACGGCGACGTCGACGACCCCCGGGTGCTCACGCAGGGCGTTCTCGACCTCGACCGGATAGACGTTCACGCCACCGCTGATCACGAGGTCCTCGCGCCGGCCGTCGAGGTAGAGGTAGCCGTCGTCGTCGAGCCGCCCGAGGTCGCCGACGGTGAACGCCGGTCCCTCCGCTGTCGCGCGCCAGGCCTCGGCGGTCTTGCCGGGGGACCGGAAGTAGTCGAAGCGGGCGTGCGGCGGCACGACGCACCACACGGTGCCGCGGTCGTCCACGGAGATGCGGCGACCGGGCCGCGCCCTGCCCACCGTGCCGGGACGCTGCAGCCACTCCTCGGAACGGCAGGCGGTGAACTGCCCCTCGGTGGACCCGTAGAACTCCCAGGTCGAGCCTGGTGGGAATGTCTCGACCAGCCGGCGCTTCAGGTCCGGCGGGCAGGCTGCTCCGGCGTGGGCCAGCAGTCGGACGCAGGAGAGGTCGGGTGCGCCGTCGGCGTCCCAGTGGGCCAGCAGCCGGTGCAGGTGGGTTGGGACGACGAACATCGTGGTCGGCCGCTCGGTCGCGATCAGCTCCGTCAGCCGGGCAGCGTCGAACGCGCCCGCGAAGACCAGGCGCCCGCCGGCGAGCAGGGTGCCGGTCGCGAAGCGCAGCGGCGCGCTGTGGTGGATCGGGCTGACGACCAGGTTCACGTCGTCCTCGCGGAACCCCCAGAGCTCGCGCTCCTCCTGGAGGAGGGCGGTCGCCGCATCCTCCCCGAGCACGCCGCTGAAGACCGCCTTGGGACGTCCGGTGGTGCCACTCGTGACGTGCATCGGCCGCCCCAGCGGGAGCCCGTGTCGACGGGCGGGAGGGATCGACGCGTGCAGCGACGCCAGCGCCTCGGGAGTGTCGACCACGAGCACAGGATCGACGTCCGCCAGCGCCCGCTCGCGCTCGACGGCGGTGAGGTGCGGGTCGAGCGGCACCGGGAAGACCCCGGCGGCCAGCAGGCCGACGACGGTCTCGACGTAGGGGGTCGAACCCGGCTGGAGCAGGGCCACCCGTGCTCCGGGCGGGAGGTCGGGGAACACGTGCGCGACCCTAGCCGGAGGTGGCATCCTCCTGGGAACGCGTCGACAGCTTCACCTCGGCCGGGCAGGTCGTGCCGACCGCCCGGCGTCGGCTCGGCCAGCGTGGGTCGTCAGGCGATCGGGCTGGGCCCGCGCGCGACGGTGCCGGCATCGTGGTTCTCCTTGCCGCAGCGACGGCAACGGAGGAACGTGCCCGACCTCTCGCCGTCGCGACCGGCCGGATAGCCGATCTTGAGCCACCTGTGGCCGGCCAGCTTGCAGATGGTGAAGCGCTTCAGGCGGTCCATGGTCGTGTCGCTCTCGTGCGGGCGCCCCTGCCCAGACTACGCCTGCCGGCCGCTAGGGTCGCGGCATGCGCGTGGGACTGACGGGCGGGGTCGCCTCGGGCAAGAGCACGGTGTCGGCGATGCTGGCCGAGCGGGGCGCAGTGGTCATCGACGCCGACCTGCTCGCACGCGAGGTGGTCGCGCCGGGCACCGACGGCCTGAGGGCGGTGGTCGCCGCGTTCGGGGAGCAGGTGCTCGGACCGGACGGCTCGCTGGACCGGCCGGCGCTCGGAGCCCTCGTGTTCGCCGACGAGTCCAAGCGACGCACGCTCGAGTCGATCATCCACCCGCGCGTCCGCGCGCGGGCGGCCGAGATCGAGGCCTCGGCACCGGCCGGGGCACTCGTGGTCCACGACATCCCGCTGCTCACCGAGACCGGCCAGGCCGCGTCCTTCGACGCCGTCGTGGTCGTCGACGTGCCGGTCGAGACCCAGCTCGAGCGGATGGTGACGCTGCGCGGCATGAGCGAGGAGGACGCCCGCTCCCGCGTGGCCGCCCAGGCCACGCGGGAGGAACGGCTGTCGGTCGCCACCCACGTCATCGAGAACACCGGGTCGCTGGAGGAGCTGCGGGCCCGGGTCGATGAGGTCCACGAGGCGCTCGCGGGTTAGCGTCCCGGGGTGCGTCTGCTCCACCCCGTCCTCGCCCTCCTGACCGTCGCCGCGTTGGTCGCCGGCTGTGGCGGTGACCCGGCCCCCTCGGACAGCGAGGCGCCGTCCGCCCCGTCCACGTCGTCGGGGCCGGAGCCGGCCGAGGAGCCGACCACCGATCCGGACACCTCGACGTCGTGGGGGCCGACCGAGGGTGAGCTCGACCGGGCGCGCGAGGTGGTGGCGGGCTTCTCGCCGGCCGAGCTCGCCGGCCAGGTCATCGTGGGCCGCTACGACGGGACCGACCCGGCCGTGCCGGCCGCCATGGTGCGCGACCTCCACCTCGCGGGCGTCTGCGTCACCTCCGGCAACGTCGCCGACGCGGCCCAGGTCGCCGCGACGACGCAGGCGGTGGAGGAGGCCCACGCGATCGACGGGCGCGACTGGCCGGCGGTCATCGGCGTCGACGAGGAGGGCGGCACCGTGTCGCACCTGCGCGGGGTGGCGACCGAGTTCCCGGCCTTCCAGGCCGCGGGCACGGCCATCGCCGGCGCGGGACGCGTGGGGGAGAGGGCGGTGACCCAGGCGGCGCGGGCCACCGGTTTGGAGCTGCGGTCGCTCGGCTTCACCTGGGTCTTCGCCCCGGTCGCCGACGTGACCATCGGTGCCGCCGACCCCACGATCGGCAGCCGCTCGCCGTCCTCCGACCCCGGACTGGCCTCGCGCGCGGTCGCGGCGGCCGTGACCGGCTACGACGACGCCGGGCTGGTCTCCACGACCAAGCACTTCCCCGGCCACGGCGGCGCGACGGCTGACAGCCACGAGACGCTGCCCGTGCTCGGGACCTCGATGAAGCAGCTGGAGGCGCGCGACCTCAAGCCGTTCGAGGCCGCCGTCGAGGCCGGTGCGCCGAGCATCATGATGGCCCACCTCGACGTGGAGGCACTGCAGCCCGGCCTGCCGTCGAGCCAGGCGCCCGACGTCTACGACTACCTCCGCGACGACCTCGGGTTCGAGGGCGTCGCCATCACCGACTCCCTCGGGATGGGCGCGGCGCTGAGCGAGACCTTCCCCGCGATCAAGGCACTCAACGCGGGGGCGGACCTGCTGCTCATGCCGGTCGACCCGGCCCAGACCCACCTCCTCGTCACCCGGGCGATCCAGAGCGGCGAGGTCCCCCGCGAGCGCGCGGAGGAGGCGGCGTCACGGGTCGTGGCGCTGCAGATGTGGCAGCAGCGGGTCGCCGACGAAGTGGCGGTGCCGCAGGACGTGACGGCGCGTGCCCAGGCAGCCGCTGCACGCCTCACCGCGCTCGGCTACTGACGACCCCGACGCGGCGTAGTCTGGTGGCATGAGGGAACCGACCGAACGCTGGCGGGAGCTGCCCGCCCTGGTGCCGGCCACGGCGCTGGTGGCGCTGCACCCCGCCGACGGCGTCCCGCCCGTGCCCGTGGGGCCCGAGGGCGGCGGGGACGACTGACCCACTCGCGCTGCTCCGGACGCGCCACCGCCCGCGACCCGGGAGCGTGGCAGCGCTCCCGGCGCGGGCGGTGAAGGAGGACCCGGCCGGTCAGGCAGCCAGGTCGGGGTCGCCGAGGCGACGCAGTCGCTGGAGCGCCTCACGCTCGAGCTGGCGCACGCGCTCGGCGCTGATGCCGTGCTTCACGCCGATGTCGGCCAGCTTGTGCTGGCGACCGTCGACCAGCCCGTAGCGCGACCGGATGATGTCGGCCGAGCGCGGGTCGAGCTGGCCGACCAGGGCGCTGAGCCGCTCGCGCGACTCGTGGTCGAGCACGTCGAGATCCGGGCCGGGCGTGGACTCCTGGGCGATCAGGTCGCCCAGCGAGGTGTCGCCGTCCTCGTCGATGGGCGTGTCGAGGCTGACGTGCTCACGACCCCACGACAGCAGGTCGAGCACGCGGTCGACGTCCATGCCGAGCTCGGTGGCGATCTCCTCCGGCTCCGGCTCGCGGCCCAGCTGGCGCTCGAGGGTACGGCGCGCTCCGCCGACCTGGTTGAGCTCCTCCACGACGTGGACGGGGAGACGGACGACGCGCGCCTGCTGGGCGATGCCGCGCGTGATCGCCTGGCGCACCCACCAGGTGGCGTAGGTGGAGAACTTGTAGCCCTTGGCGTAGTCGAACTTCTCGACCGCGCGGATCAGGCCGGTGTTGCCCTCCTGGATCAGGTCGAGCATCGGCATCTGCGCGCGGCCGTACTTGCGCGCGATCGACACGACGAGCCGCAGGTTGGCGGTGATGAAGGTGTCGATGGCCTTCTGGCCCTCCTCGGCCAGCCACTCGAGCTCCTCACGGCTGGCGCGCATCGGCGCACCGCCCTTGGCCCGGGCGATCCTCCCGGTGTCGAGCAGGTGCTGGGCCATCAGGCCGGCCTCGATCGTCTTGGCCAGCTCGACCTCGGTCGCAGCGTCCAGGAGCGGGTTGCGCGCGATCTCGTCGAGGTAGAGCCCCACGCTGTCGCGGCCCTCGATCTCGCGCGCGCCGGTGGGTATCGGTCGTGCCGCCGTCGTCGTCGCCATGATGCCGCCCCTTTCGTCGATACTGCTCTCAACCGGTCCTGTTCCCCGGTTGTTCCCGAGGTATTCGGACTCCTTGACCAGAACGACGGGTGGGGCGGGCGAGAAGTTGCGTGCGGCGGGAACTCTCAGGGAGTTCTCAGTCCCCCTCGCCCGTGGGGGTGGCCAGGCCCAGGCGGTCGAGGATCCACGCCAGGCTGAACGCCCGGTCCTTCCAGCCCTGGTAGCGACCGGAGACTCCGCCGTGGCCGGCGGCCATCTCGCACTTCAGCAGGAACTCCCCGGAGGTGGCGGTGGCCCGCAGCCGGGCGACCCACTTGGCGGCCTCGACGTAGAGCACGCGGGTGTCGTGGAGCGAGACCTCGGCGAGGATCGGTGGGTAGTCCTGGGCGCTCACGTTGTCGTAGGGCGCGTAGGACGCGATGTAGTCGTAGGCCTCGGCGTCGCCCTCGGGGTTGCCCCACTCGTCGTACTCGATGACCGTCAGGGGCAGCGTCGAGTCGAGCATCGTGGTCAGGTTGTCGACGAACGGGACGCCGGCGACGATCCCCGCGAAGGCGTCGGGGGCCAGGTTGGCGACCGCGCCCATGAGCAGGCCACCGGCGCTGGCGCCCTCCGCGACCACCCCGTCCGGCCGCGCGATCCCCTCGGCGACCAGGTGGCGGGCGCAGGCGACGAAGTCGGTGAACGTGTTGCGCTTGGTCAGCACCTTGCCGGCGTCGTACCAGCGGCGCCCCATCTCGCCGCCGCCGCGCACGTGCGCGATCGCGAACCCGGCACCGCGGTCGAGGACGGAGAGCCGGGGGATCGAGAACGACGGGTCGATCGAGGTCTCGTAGGAGCCGTAGCCGTAGAGGTGCACCGGGATCGGTCCGTCGTCGAGCGCGCCCCGGCGGCAGACGAACGACATCGGGACCCGCTCGCCGTCGTCGGCCGCGGCCCAGAACCGGTGCTCCTCGTAGTCGGCCGGGTCGTAGCCGCCGAGGACGGGCGTACGACGCAGCAGCGTCAGGTCGCGCGAGGCCACCTCGTAGTCGTAGACCGACGACGGCACCGACAGCGAGGTGTAGCCGAGCCGGACCACGGGGGAGCGGAAGTCGGGGTTGCTCCCGGACCCCACGGTGTAGACCTCCTGGTCGAACTCGACGAGGTGGTCGTCGGCGACGCCCTCCTCGCCGAGGGTGAGGATCCGCAGCTGGGTCAGGCCTTGGCTGCGCTGGTGGACCACGAGGTGCCCGGCGAAGGCGTCGACGTCCTCGAGCCGCACCGCCGGGTCGTGGGGGACCAGCGCCTCCCACTGCTCCGGCGAGGTCGGCTCGACGGGGGCGGTGCCGAGCTCGAAGTCGGGTCCGGTCGCGTTGTGCATCACGAGCAGCACGTCGCAGCCGCCGATGACGGCGTGCTCCACGCCGTACTCGAGGTCGGTGCGGCGCTCGGAGAAGACCCAGAACCCGCGCTCGGGATGCTCGGTGTCGAGCAGCCGGACCTCGGTGGTGGTCTTGGAACCGGAGACGACCTGGACGAACCGGTCGCTGCGGGTGCGACCCACCCCGGTCCAGAAGCGCGGGTCGGTCTCGTGGTGGACCAGCTCGTCGTCGTCCTGGGTGGTGCCGAGGACGTGTCGCCAGACCTTGTCGGGACGCCACGACTCGTCGACGGTCGCGTAGTAGAAGGAGTCGCTGTCGGGATGCCAGGTGGCGCCGCCGAGCACGCCCGTGATCTCGTCGCCCGTGGTCCCTCCGCTGCGGAGGTCCTTCACGCGGATCGTGTAGCGCTCGTCGCCGGTCGTGTCGGTCGCGTAGGCCAGCAGGTGGGTGTCGGGGCTGACGGCCGAGCCGCCGAGGGAGAAGAACGCGCTGTCGCCGGCGAGCGCGTCGAGGTCGAGCAGCACCTCCTCGCCGGGCAGGGCCGGCTGGTCGGGGTCGGTGTCCTCCGCCGGGCGCGGAGGCGTCCAGTCGTCCGGGTCCGTGACCGGGACGCGGCAGGTGGCGCCGTACTCGCGGCCCTCGAAGGTACGTCCGTAGTACCAGTAGCCGCGGGCACGGGTCGGCACGGAGAGGTCGGTCTCGCGGGTGCGGGAGCGGATCTCCTCCACGATCGCCTCGCGCAGGTCGGCGAGGTGGGCCGTGGCTGCCTCGGTGTAGGCGTTCTCGGCCTCGAGGTGCGCCAGCACGTCGGGGTCGGTCGCCTCGCGCAGCCAGTCGTAGGCGTCGACGCGGGTGCGCCCGTGGTGGGTGGTCTCGACGGGGCGGGGCTCTGCGACCGGGGCGACAGGGGACTGCGGCATGCCGGCCAATCTAGAGTGCGGCGGGTGACCGAGCCGGAGCAGGTGACCGACCCCGACGACCCACTCGTCCACGAGCTGGCCGAGCGACAGCGGCACTTCCGCCTGCAACACCGCTACGTGGACCCCGAGGAGGGCGCTGCCGCGGCCCTCGCGCTGGTCCAGGAGCTCCTCGCCGACTCGCGGCTGCTGCGCACCGACGTCGGCTGGCTGTGGCTGGGACCCGACGGTGAGCGGACTCCCGTCTTCGACGCCCGGGCGGTCGACCCCGACGCGGTCGTGGCGCTCCGGGACCTCGCCGCCGCCACTGCCGGGTCACCGCTGGCGGCGAGCGTGCTGCCGGGGGAGCCGACCCGCGAGGCCTTCGTGGCGGACGGGTCCTTCGAGCGGACCGCGACCACGATGCGGCTCGACCTGCGGGCCCCGCTGCCCGGCGACCACCTCGCCGAGCGGGTCTCGGTGTCGCCGATGGGCGACGCCGAGCTGGCGGCGTACGCCGACGGAGCGGTGGCGGCCTACGCCCGCGAGCGGGAGGAGAGCGGGGAGTCGGCGGCCTTGGCGCTCGCCACCGCACGTGCCTCCTTCGACGAGCTGCTTCCCGGTGGCCGGGCCGGTCCCGACCAGCACCTGATGTCGGTGCGGGTCGGCGACACGGTCGCCGGTCTCGTCTGGGTCTGCGAGCGGTGGCCGGCCCAGGCCTGGGTCTACGACGTCGAGGTCGACCCGACGTTCCGGGGCCGCGGCGTCGGGGCGGCGGCGATGGTCCACGGAGCCCGGCTCGCCCGCGACCTCGGCCACCGGTGGCTGGGTCTCAACGTCTTCGGTCCCAACACCCACGCGCGGCGCCTCTACGAACGTCTCGGCTACGTCGTGGAGGAGGAGCACTGGGCCCGGCGCTCGTGAGGGTCCGTCCACAGGCTCCCGGAACGGCTGTGGACGACCGGGGCGTCGTCTGTGGAGATCGCGGGGTGTGCCTGTGGACGCGCCTGTGGGACCGACGGAATGTCGCAGAAAGCCTTGCGCAGGCGGTGACGGCCGACGTAGAACTCTCCTACCGATCGGCCGCTCGCGGCGGGTCGGGGATCGAGTCGGAGAGAAGATCCGGACGGCGAGCTCGCTCGCCGCGTCGGCCCGGTGACGGGGGCGGCGGGATCGGACATCCGGCTGGGTGGACCGGGCGTCACGTCACCGGTCAAAGCCGAGGGGCCCCTGATGCTCATACCATCAAGGGCCCCTCACTCATCGGCCAGCCTTCCCGGTGCGCGGCGCCCGGCGCAACTCCACGCAGCAGGTGTCACCTGCTGTTCACACCGGGGCTCCGTCGGTCTCGGGCGGCCGCCACGGGGCCAGGTCGGGGGAGTCGGCGGGGTAGGACCGCACGGGTCCCGGGCCGGTCTGGGCGGTCTCGAAGCGGACCGTGACGACCCCGCGGCCCGAGCCCCACACCCAGCCACGGCCCATCTCGGTGTGCTCGACGTCCATGCCGGGAGCCCAGGTCGACCGCTGCGTCGGAGGCTCGACCGGGGCGACGTCCTGCTCCTGCTCGGGCTCCTCGTCGGTGAACAGCTCCTCCTGGATCCAGTCGGCGAGGCCGGAGACACCCACCCCGAGGAGGCGGACGCCGCCGGAGGTGTCGAGCTCCTCGAGCAGCGAGCGAGCGAGCCGCGCGATCGTCGGTGCGTGGTCGGTGGGGGAGGGCAGGGTCGTGGACCGGCTGAGCGTGGTGAAGTCGTGGAGCCGGACCTTGATCGTGATCGTGCGCCCGGAGAGGCCGTGCTTGCGCAGCCGCTCGGCGACCTGCCCGGCCTGGCGGGTGAGGAGACCGGACATGAGGCTCCGGTCGGTCAGGTCGGTGTCGTAGGTGCCCTCCACGGACACCGACTTGGTCTCGCGCTCCGGCTCGACGGCCCGGTCGTCCTCGGCCCGGGCGAGGGCGTGGAGGCCGGTGCCGTGGGCGCGTCCCACGAGCCGGACCAGCTCGTCGAGGCTGACGGTCTCGAGGTCGGCCACGGTGTGGATGCCGGCGCGCCGCAGCCGCTCGGCCGTTGCCGGTCCGACGCCCGGGATGACGGTGACGTGCATCGGGCGCAGCAGCTCGGTCTCGGTGCCGGGCATCACGACGACGAGGCCGTCGGGCTTGTCGAGGTCGCTGGCGACCTTGGCGATGAACTTCGAGGTGCCGATGCCGACCGACGCGGTCAGGCCGCCGGTCGCCTCCTTGACCCCCTCGCGCAGCCGCTCACCCATCGCGCGCAGCGTCGTCTCGTCGTGGTCGCCGAGCTCCGCCGGGGCGAGGTCGACGAAGGCCTCGTCGAGCGAGAGGGGCTCGACCAGCGGCGAGACCGCGCGCAGCACGGCCATCACGGCCCGGCTGGTCTCCCGGTAGGCGTGGAACCGGCCGGTCAGGAAGGCGGCGTGGGGGCAGCGGGCGCGGGCCTCGCGGGTGGACATCGCCGACCGCACGCCGTAGCGGCGCGCCTCGTAGGACGCCGTCGAGACCACCCCGCGCCCCCCGACACCGCCGACGACGACCGGCTTGCCGCGCAGCGAGGGCTTGTCGCGCTGCTCGACCGCCGCGAAGAACGCGTCGAGGTCGAGGTGGAGCACGGAGGCCTGCGCACGCACGCCCGCAACCTACTCGCGGCCTCCGACACGTCGCGTCGTGCGTCCCCGAGGGGCCGCCGACCGTCCACACCCGCCGTGGCTGCAGACCTGTCCACAAGGACCGGTCGACACCCTCGTGGACGTCGCCGGGCGCGATGAGGGTCGGAGTCATGACCTCGCTCTCGCTCCCGCCCACGACCCTGACCGCCCGATCCCCCGAGGACCTGCTCGCCGTCGCGCGGGTGGTGCTCGGCTTCGACCCCGACGACTCCGTCGTGATGCTGACCTTCGGCGGCCCCGGTCCCTTCCACGCCCGCGTCGACCTGCCCCCTCCCCGGTGCGCCGCCGACGAGCTCGCGCTGCTGGCCGACACCCTGCTCCGCCCGGCGCTGCGTCACCGCGTGGAGGCCACCGTGCTGCTGGTCTTCGGTGACGACGACCGCACCGCCCGTCGCGCCGTCCGTGCGGTCACGCGGTCGCTCGAGGGTGCCGGCATCGCCTGCCTCGAGGCGATCCGTGCCCACGCCGGCCGGTGGCACCCGCTCCACGGACGGCTGCGCGGCGCAGGATCCGCGGGCGTGACCTACGACGTCACCGCCCACCCCTTCGTCGTCGACGCGGTGCTCCGGGGGCGGGTGATCCACGGCTCTCGCGCCGAGCTCGCCGCCACGCTCGACGCCGACCCCGAGCTCTCGGCCGCGGTGACCCGCTGCCGGCCGGCGGCGGCGGCGTCACCGGAGTGGGCGGCCGCGACCGCGAGACACCACGCCCTGGCCGGCACCGTGCCGCCGGCTCCCGAGGCTGCCCGGCTGCTCGAGGCGGTGGCGGAGCAGTCGGTGCGCGACGCCGTGTGGGGCGACGTCGAGCGCGGCGAGGCCCGCCACCACGTCGAGCTCTGGTCGGCGCTGGTGCGCCGCGCCCCGGACGACCTCGTCGCCCACGCCGCGGCCGTGCTGGCCTTCGTGGCCTGGCTGTCCGGTGACGGGGCGCTGGCCTGGTGCGGCGTCGACCGCGCCCGCGCCGCCTGCCCCGACCACTCCCTGGCCGCCCTCGTCGCCTCGGCGCTGGAGGGCGCCGTCCCACCCTCGTCGTGGGACGACGTGGGCGCCGGAGTCGATCCCGCATCGTGAGGGTGATGGCCGCGCGTCGCTTCCGGCCCTAGGGTCACCCCATGGGCGACGAGGTGTCTGCACAGGAGTTCTCGAGGGCAGACCGCACACGGCACCGCGAGAAGGTGCGTCGTTGCCTCGACGTGTTCGCGCGCATGCTGCGCGAGGCACGCTTCGACACCGACGACCCGATGACCGGTCTCGAGGTCGAGCTCAACCTCGTCGACGACCGGGGTGACCCGGCGCTGCGCAACGTCGAGGCCCTCGACGCCATCGCCGACCCGGACTTCGTGACCGAGCTCGGGCAGTTCAACATCGAGATCAACGTGCCGCCGGCCCGGCTGCGCGAGGGCGGCCTCGCCCAGTTCGAGGACCAGCTGCGTCGCAGCCTCAACGACGCGGAGCAGAAGTCGTCGGAGGTCGGTGCCCACATGGTGATGATCGGGATCCTCCCGACCCTCGCCGAGGGCCACCTCTCCCTCGACAGCATCACGCCCAATCCGCGCTACAAGCTCTTGAGCGAGCAGATCATGTCCGCGCGCGGCGAGGACATCGCGATCTCGATCGCGGGGCCCGAGCGACTGGCCACGACGGCCGACTCGATCGTCCCCGAGGCCGCCTGCACCAGCACCCAGTTCCACGTCCAGACCTCGCCCGACCAGTTCGCCGCCTACTGGAACGCCTCGCAGGCGATCGCGGCGATCCAGGTCGCGCTGGGCGCCAACTCGCCCTACCTGCTCGGCAAGGAGCTGTGGCGCGAGACGAGGATCCCGCTCTTCGAGCAGGCCACCGACACCCGCAGCGAGGAGCTGAAGGCCCAGGGAGTGCGGCCCCGGGTGTGGTTCGGCGAGCGCTGGATCACCACCGTCTTCGACCTCTTCGAGGAGAATGTCCGGTTCTTCCCCGCGCTGCTCCCCGTCACCGAGGACGAGGACCCGATCGAGGTCCTGGAGGACGGCCGGACCCCGCAGCTCCAGGAGCTCCGGCTCCACAACGGCACGATCTACCGCTGGAACCGGCCGGTCTACGACACCGTCGACGGCGTGCCCCACCTCCGGGTCGAGAACCGCTGCCTCGGCGCGGGACCGACGGTGGTCGACCTGATCGCCAACGCGGCCTTCTACTACGGCCTGGTCCGCTCGCTGGCCGAGAGCGAGCGGCCGCTGTGGTCGCAGATGTCGTTCTCGGCCGCCGAGGAGAACTTCCACGCCGCTGCCCAGCACGGCATCGACACCCAGGTCTACTGGCCGGGCATCGGCCAGGTCCGGGTCACCGAGCTCGTGCTGCGGCGGCTGCTGCCGCTCGCACGTCAGGGGCTGGAGGCCTGGGGCGTGCCGGACGCCGAGGGCGGTCGGCTGCTCGACGTCATCGAGCAGCGGTGCCTCACCGGCACCAACGGTGCGGAGTGGTTCGCACGACGGATGCGCGACCGCTCCGACCTCGACCGCTACGACGCGCTGCGGGCCACGCTCGAGGACTATCGCCAGCGCATGCACACCAACGAGCCGGTGCACACCTGGGACTGACCGTCGGGTCGTCAGTCGCGCAGCCGTGCCCAGGTCCGGCCCTCGCCGGTGACCGGGTCGCACCAGCCCCGACGGGTCACGACCACGCACGTCCACGACTGCCCGGCCTCGGCCGCCGCGGCTCGCGTCGCCGCAGCCCAGGCGACGTCGACGTCCTCCCGATCGAGGTCGCCGGGCCGGGTCACCCAGACCAGCGGGTCGTCGACGCCGGAACGGGTGGCCATGGCCGCGACCAGGTCGCAGCGCAGCGCGTGGTCGGTCGCGGTCAGGGCAGCGCCGACCGTGCGCTCACGCACGCCGGGGCGACCCACGTGAAGCACGGGGGCGAACCGCCGGCGGCGCTCGCCGGCCGCGTGGCGGCGTACGGCCTCGCGGAGCAGGAGGGCACGCTGCCGCGCAGGATCCGGGTCGGGTGGGGCCACGGGCCCACGGTGCCCGATCCGCGGCGTCGGCGGGGCGTGTCGTCCACAGGCCTGCCCCTCGTGGCCGGGATTCGGTAGGTTGCCCGCAAGGGCCCGCGAGGGCCGTGTCGGGCAGAGGAGGGCCAATGGGGACCGTGGTCGTGGGATATGTGCCGAAGCCGGAGGGTGAGGCCGCCCTCAACAGCGGCATCGCCGAGGCGAAGCTGCGCAGCGCGCGGATCGTCGTCGTCAACTCCCACCGGGGCGGCAGCGAGTTCGACGCGGAGGCCTCGGTGAAGGCCGAGGCCGACATGGAGCGCATCAAGGGCATGCTGACCGACGCGGGCCTCGACCACGAGGTGCGCCAGCTCGTGCGAGGTTTCGAGCCCGCCGAGGACCTCATCGGGATCGCCGAGGACGCCGAGGCCGAGCTGATCGTCATCGGCCTGCGCCGTCGCTCGCCCGTCGGCAAGCTGATCCTCGGCAGCAACGCCCAGCGGATCCTGCTCGACGCCAAGTGCCCCGTGCTCGCGGTCAAGGCCGACGCCTGAGGGGAGCGCACCTCACGCACCTCGCCGTCGACGGCTGATCGGCACCGGGTCCAGGTCCGGCCCAGACGGCCGGAGGACCTGCCGAGCGCGTGCGTGGAGTCCACCCGGAACGTCTAGGCCACCTCACGCGCCGACAGGGCTCGCGTACCCCAACTGGGGGGATGTAGTTGCCAGCGCCCCCGACGATCCGACGTCAGGGTCATCCTGACGTGATCAGTCAGCGGATCGGGCCGCCAGGTCCGGACGCGCGGGGGCGGGACGATGAGGATCGTCGGCAGAACACAGGTCAGGGTCTCAGCACGCCAGCTGCCCCGTCCGCGCCGTCGTGAGGACGGCGCCTCGTGGAGCGTGCTCGGCACGTTTCTCGCGGCGGTGCTCCTGGCGCTGGCGGTGGTGGGGGCACAGCAGCTGCTGCACCAGCACCTCCACGAGAAGGGGGAGCCGGGTCCGCTGCTGCACCTGATCCGCGACGGCGGCATGGCGGTCCCGATGATGTGGCTGGCCCTCGTCATGGCCGGGTCCGCGACCATCCGCCGCGAGGCCCGTGCCCTGCTGCCCACCGGTCTCCTGCCAGTCGGCTGGGCGCTCCTGGTCAGCGTGCTGGTGGGGGCGGCGACCATCCCCGGCGACAGCCTCCACGGAGCCCTGTTCGTCGAGCACGGGGAGGAGTCCGCGGAGGGGGCGATGGGCTTCGTGGAGCACCTCGTCCGCGACGCCTCGAGCGCCACCCTGATCGCCCTCCTGGTCACCCTCGCGATGGCGCTGGTGGCCTCCCCCTGGGGTGGCTCCCCCTGGCTGAGGCCCGGGGAGTCCGTCCCGCGGAGGTCGTGGGGCTTCCGCGCTTGGATCGCGGTGCTCGCCACCGGCGCCTGCACCGCGGGTCTCGCCGGGATGACCGCGCCCGCCGCGAGCTCCGTCGCCGCGGACCCGGCTCCGAGTCCCGGGTGCCGGCCGACGTTCGAGGTCCAGAGCCGGACCGTCCACGCCGACGTGGTCTCCCTCGACCAGGCCTTCGACTACAACCGGCTCGGGGCCACCAACCCCGCCGGCATGATCTTCGCCCTGCGCCATGACGTCGTGCTCGAGACCGAGGTCGCCGGGGTGCCGGCCGGCACCGCCATCAGCGACCAGGCGGCCGCCGGTCTCAGCGGGAGGCAGCTGGCGGGCAACGTCACGTTGCGCCCGGACAAGCGCCCGCGGCCGCTCACCCTGCGGATGAACGTGGGTGACTGCCTCGAGATCCACTTCCAGAACCTGCTCGGTGAGGAGCGCGCCGACTCCGAGCAGCCGGCCGATCGTCACGTCGGCATCCACGTCAAGGGCCTGGCCCTGGTCAACAACGCCAGGGACGGCGGCACCCTCGTGGGCAGGAACGCCTCCGGTCTGGTCTCGCCGGGCGACACGGCGACCTACAGCCTCTACGGCGACCACGAGAACGGCTACGTCATGGACAACGGCGCGGCTGCCTCCAGCGGGGAGGCGGCCGGTGGCACCACGCCGTTCGGGCTCTTCGGTGCCGTCAACGTGGAGCCGTGGGGCACCGACGCCTACCGCAGCCAGGTCACCCGGATGGAGATGGACCTCGCCGCGTCGGCCTGGGACGACGCCGGCGACCCCACCCTCGAGCCGCAGTACGGCGAGGACGGGCAGCCGCGGGTCCGGCTGACCGCCGACGGCCAGCCGATCATCAACTACGACGCGACCTACCCCACCGACCCCGACGCCGTGGGCTACGACGCCGCCCGCGCGGGAGCGCCGATCATGCGGCTGATGGACGCGGCCGGCACCCTGGTGCACGGCGACCTCAACGCGGTCATCTCAGGCCCCCGGAGCAACGGCTGGCGGCTCCCTGCCCAGGACTACCCCGAGGAGTACTGGGCGAACCAGGTCCAGAACCAGAACCAGCGCCGCGGTCAGGAGCCGTTCCGCGAGTTCACGACGATCTTCCACGACGAGATCTTCGCGCGGCAGGCGTTCCCGGAGATGTTCGACGACCCGGCCACGTTCCAGCACACGCTGCACGGCGTGAAGGACGGCTTCGGCATCAACTACGGCGTCAGCGGCGTCGGTGCCGAGGTGATCGCGAACCGGCTCGGGCTCGGGCCGATGGCCGACTGCACCGAGTGCAAGTTCGAGGAGTTCTTCCTCAGCGCCTGGTCGGTGGGGGACCCCGCGATGATCGTCGACCTGCCCGCCAACAAGGTGATGGCCGGCGAGGGCGAGCGGGCGACGTACGCCAAGTTCCCCGACGACCCGTCCAACGTGCACCACAGCTATCTCAACGACCGGGTGAAGTTCCGCAACCTGCACGCGGGCCCGAAGGAGCACCACATCTTCCACCTGCACGCCCACCAGTGGCAGGGGACACCCAATGCGGCGAAGTCGACCTACCTGGACAGCCAGCTGATCGGCCCTGGCGCGTCCTACACCTACGAGATCGCCTACGGCGGGTCCGGCAACCGCAACAAGACGGTCGGTGACTCGATCTTCCACTGCCACTTCTACCCGCACTTCGCGCAGGGCATGTGGGAGCTCTGGCGCACCCATGACACGTTCGAGCGTGGGACCGCGATGGACGGGCTGAGACCGGCGGAGGGGTCCCGTGCGCTCCCGGACGGCGAGATCACCGCCGGCACCCCGATCCCGGCGATCGTGCCCCTGCCGGGCAAGCCCATGGCGCCCTCACCCAACGACGACACCAGCGTGGTGGCCGCCGACCTGGACGGGGACGGTCCGGGACAGCCCTCCAGCCAGGTGGACGTGAACGGCGACGGCGTCGCCGACGTGGAGCAGAACTGGCTGCAGGACCTCTCCGACCCGGTCGACTCCAACCCGGGCTACCCGTTCTTCGTCCCGGGTGCCGCCGGGCATCGGCCGCCCACGCCTCCGCTGGACCTCGTCCGCGACGGCGGGCTGCCCCGGCACGTCATCCTGGGCGGCGAGGCGACGTCCTACGTCACACCACGAGACCTCAACAAGGTCCTCGAGACCGCCCTGATCTCCTACCCGGCCGAGGACGGCACGCCGGCGGAGAAGGCGGCCATGGCCTACCACGCCAAGGCCTGGCACTCGACCTACGCCTCGGCCGGCCTCGGGGTGGCGCCACCGGTGTCCCGGGGCAGCCCCCAGGTCACCGGGGGTGTCCAACGCCTGGTCAACGGGTTCGAGACCAACGGCCTGCCGCCGGCCCCGGGTGCGCCGTACGCCGATCCGTGCCGCACCGACGGCACCGCCCCCGACGGCTCCATCGAGCACGCCGGCGTGCGCGACCTGACCTACAAGGCTGCCGTCATCCAGCTGGACGCGGTCTTCAACAAGGCGGGCTGGCACTTCCCCCAGCAACGCATCGAGGCGCTCTGGAACGACGTGTCGCCCACCCTGAGGGGAGACCGACCCCCCGAGCCCCTGGTGATGCGGCTGGCGGCCGGCGACTGCGCCTCGCTGTGGCACACCAACCTGGTGCCCAACGTCTACGAGCTCGACGACTACCAGGTGCGTACGCCGACCGACGTGATCGGGCAGCACATCCACCTGGTGAAGTTCGACGTGACCAGTGCCGACGGCTCCGGCAACGGGTTCAACTACGAGGACGGCACGCTGTCGCCCCAGGAGGTCGAGGAGCGCATCCATGCCGTCCGCGCCGGCACCGAGGCCGGTGGGCAACCGTTCCTGGGGGTCGGGCCACAGGCCTGCACCACCGGCGGTGAGGACGCGCGCCTCCAGGCGGGGGAGAAGGCCGGCACGCCCCAGTGCCCGACCGCGGTGAGGGACCCCTTCTTCGGCGGCCAGCCCGGCGTCGGGGACCTGGCCTGGGGTGCTCGCACCACGATCCAGCGCTGGTACGCCGACCCGGTGCTCAACGAGTCGTGGGACGCCGGGCACGGCTCGGTGTTCACCCACGACCACTTCGGCCCCTCGACCCACCAGCAGACCGGGCTGTACGCCACGGTCCTGGTCGAGCCGCAGGGGGCGACCTGGTGGGACCCCGAGTCGGGCAAGCAGATGGGCGCGCGTCAGGACGGCGGACCGACATCCTGGCGAGCCGACATCCGCACCGCCGACGCGTCGAGGAGCCACCGCGAGTTCTATCTCGAGTTCGGCGACTTCCAGCACGCCTACCGGGCGGGCGGCGGGACGCTGCACACCGCCGACAACCTGGACGGCAAGGGCACCCGGATCCCGAGCTACGCCGACCCGGCGAACGCGATCAACCCCTCGTTCCGGGTCCCCGCGGAGTCCACGCCCGACCTGTTCGCGGTGCCCGACGTGTGCCCCAACGGCGACCCCCGGCCCTGCCCGGAGGCGATCTCCGCCGACGACGTGGGCACCATGGTGGTGAACTACCGCAACGAGCCCGTCGCCCTCCGTGTCTTCGACCCGGTGACGAAGACGCAGGCCACTGGCGACCGGGGCGACCTGGCCTTCGCCTTCCAGTCGCGCACCGACCGGGCGATGCCGGAGCTCAACACCCAGCCCGCGCTCTACCCGCGGCCCACGTACGTCAAGCCCGGCGACCCCTACACGCCGCTGCTCCGCGCCTACGCGGGTGACCGGATCCGGCTCCGGATGCAGGTCGGGGCGACCGAGGAGCAGCACAACTTCTTCGTCCAGGGGATGAAGTGGAAGGGCGAGCCGCTCAACGAGTCCTCCGGCTGGCGCGCCGCGCAGCCGGCAGGCATCTCGGAGTACTTCGTGGTCGACTCCCCGGTGCTGCCCGACTCCGGCCGTGGGTCGCCCGCGGAGGTGGACTACCTGTGGGGGACCGGTGCCGCCACCGAGGACCTGTGGAACGGCACCTGGGGCCTGCTCCGCAGCTATCAGAAGCAGCGCAAGGACCTGGCCGCGCTGCCAGGCCACGCGATGCCCACGAAGAACTGGTCGATCGGCAACCTCTCCTCGTTCAACGGCGCTCCCAACGCCGGCACCTGCCCGACCAGCGCAACGGTGCGTCGCTACGACGTCAGCGCCATGCGGGCGGCTGACCTGCTCGGCCCGGACGGCCTGACCTACAACAGCCGGGGCGCGAAGCTCGTGGACGCCGAGGGCAACCCGGTGGCCTCCGGCAGGCTCGTCGATCCCACCGCGCTGATCTACGTGCTCGACTCCGACCTGGTGATCAACAAGAAGACCAACGCGGTCAGCGGCCTCAAGCCCGGGGTCCCGGTCGAGCCACTGGTGATGCGTGCCGCGGCGGGTGACTGCCTCAAGGTCAAGCTCACCAACCGGCTGCCGGCCGTGGTGCCCGACCTCCCCGGCTACAACGCCCTGCCGCCCCTCGTCGACAAGGATCCGCAGGCGGACGGCAGCCGGGTGAGCTTCAACGCCAACGACGTGAGGCCCTCCAGCGTCGTGGGGTTGAACGCCCCGCTGGTCAACAACGACGTACGGACCTCCAACGGGACGGCCGTCGGTGGCGGCACCGGGGGCGTTCGCCCGGGAGGGACGACGAACTACACCTGGTACGCCGGTGACGTCAGCGCGGTGCGCACCAGCGCCACGACGATGAACCTGGTCGCCCGCCCCGTCGAGTTCGGGGCCGTCGGGCTCTCCTCGGCGGACCTGATCAACGGCGCGAGCAAGGGGCTCGTGGGCGCCCTGGTCATCGAGCCGCCGGGCTCCAGCTGGGCGCCGGACGCCGGCAGCCGGCTGGCGGCGACGGTCACGTCCCCGGGCGGCCTGACCTACCGCGAGCAGGTGCTCGTGCTCCAGGACGACATCGGCATGCGGTTCAGCGGAGACTGCCCGGGCGTGCCCGCCGACATGCAGTGCGCGGTGCCGGCCATGCCCTCGGAGGGCAAGGGAGTCCCGGAGGACGCGGAGGACTCCGGCCAGAAGGCGATCAACTACCGGAGCGACCCGCTCTGGTACCGCCTCGGCGTGTCCCCGGACGTGCCGTTCGAGGAGCCGATCCTGCGCGACAACCCTGACGCGAGCCGTCTGCTGTCCAACAGCATGACCGGAGGCGACCCGTGGGTGCCGATCCTCGAGGCGCGGGCGGGTCAGCAGGTGAGGATCCACGTGGTCCAACCGGGCGGTCACGCCCGCGGCCACGTGATCGCGATCGACGGGCACTCCTGGCAGCGCTACCCGCGCGCACCCGCGACCACGGCGTCCTCGGACGACTCCGACCGGATCAGCTGGGCCTTCCACGACGACCCGATCGCCCAGGACCACGCCGCGCCGGGCCACCTTCCGCTCACGGACTGGATCGGGGCGCAGGAGGGCATGGGGCCTGCGATCAACCACTCCATGGTGCTCCCGCAGGCCGGTGGTCCGTTCGGGGTCGACGGCGACTACCTGATCTCCGACAGCGCCTCCTTCGGCCGCTACCAGGGTCTCTGGGCCCTGCTGAGGGTGTCGGGGGGAACCGGATGAGTCCGGCCGCGAGAGTCGGGAGACGGACGTGGTGACCGCACTGGGGATGCCGGCCGCCGAGCCGGGGCAGGCGTCGACCCGGGCGCGACGCGCGGCCGTGGGCGCGGTGGTGGCCGCCCTGCTGCTCGTCGTCGGGCTCGGCGTGTGGGGGCTGCTCGCTCCCCGCGGCCACGACGACCACCCGCAGGTGGGCGAGCTGGTGGCCTTCGGGTCCGGCACCTTCGAGGTGGATGCCGCCTACGACGTCGACCTGTCCGCACCGATGAGCGGACCGGCTATGACGATGGGGGCGAGCTCCGGGGTGCCGGACATCCCCGACGGCTACCGCTGGGTCACGGTCGACCTGACGATCGCGACCACCAGCGACGACGGCTACGTGCTCGACCCGTCCCGGTTCCGGGTCGACGAGGCCGGCGGAGGAGGCGCCGACCCACCGATCGACGTGGACGACGGTGCGGACACGTTGCCACCGGGGACGGAGATCTCGCGGTCCTTCACCTACCAGGTGCCCGAGGACGCGACCCTGCTCGAGCTGTGGGCCCCCGGCGCCGAGGAGCCGGTCATGCTGCCGCTGGGTGATGCGCCCGCACCGCACGGGCACTGAGATCGGTCATGAGTCCGGGCGCTGCGGCATGCTGGTGCCCATGGCCATCCACATCACCGGCGACGACCGCGCCGACGAGGTCCTGACCGAGAGCCCCTTCGCGCTGCTCGTGGGCATGATGCTCGACCAGCAGTACCCCATGGAGCACGCGTTCCGAGGTCCGGCCAAGGTGCTCGACCGCTTCGGGAGCATCGCGCCCGGCGACGTGGCGTCGGCCGAGCCCGAGTCGTTCGCAGCGCTCTGCGCGACCCCGCCGGCGATCCACCGGTTCCCGGGCTCGATGGCGTCGCGGCTCCAGGAGCTGGCGAGGATCGTCGTGGACGACTACGACGGCGACGCCTCGCGGATCTGGACCGAGGCCGCCGACGCGCGAGACCTGATGCGGCGGATGCAGGCGCTGCCCGGGTTCGGGAAGCAGAAGGCGCAGATCTTCGTCGCGCTGCTCGCCAAGCAGCTCGGCATACGGCCCGAGGGGTGGGAGAAGGCCGTCGGTGCCTATGCCGAGGACGGCTTCCGCTCCGTGGCTGACGTCGTCGACCCGGCGTCGCTCCAGAAGGTGCGCGACCACAAGAAGCAGATGAAGGCGGCGGCGAAGCAGAAGGCGGCCGATGCCGGCTGATTCGGTGGTCGCGGCGGCTCACACACGCGCCCCGGTTCGAGACGGCTTCGGTCGCGTGGCAGAATGACATCGCGGCTCTTGACATCACCGGGCCTCGCCGCGCCCTCCCACCCCTGACGAGAGGTGTTCGTGTCCTCGAACGCGCGCAAGCAGCTTCCCGCCGCGGTGCTGGCACACCCTGCCGTGCTGGCCCTGATCGAGCGGGGTCGGCCGACCGGCAGCATCACCCCCGACGAGGTGCGACAGGCCAGTGAGGACGCAGCGGTCGAGCCGCGCCACCTCAAGGGCCTGATGGCCCACCTGAGCAGCCTCGGCATCAGTGTCGCGATCCCCGTCGGCACCCGTGCCGTCGCGGCCTCGACGACGAAGGCCAAGAAGACGACGAGCGCGACGGCCAAGAAGGCACCCGCGAAGAAGGCGGCCGCCAAGAAGGCCGCCGACGCGGAGCCGGCTCCGGCCAAGAAGGCTGCCGCCAAGAAGGCTGCCCCGGCCAAGAAGGCAGCCGCCAAGAAGGCAGCCGCCGCGGCCGACGGCGCGGCGCCTGCCGTCGGCCCCGACGGCAAGAAGGTCCTCCCCGACATCCCGGACGACCAGTTCGAGAAGGACGTCGCCGCCGACCCGACCATCAAGGCCGACGAGGAGGAGGCCACCGCCACGTCGACCTTCGTCGTGTCGGCCGCCGACGAGACCGACGAGCCTGCCCAGCAGGTCATGGTCGCCGGCGCGACCGCCGACCCGGTCAAGGACTACCTCAAGCAGATCGGCAAGGTCCCGCTGCTCAACGCCGAGATGGAGGTCGAGCTCGCCAAGCGGATCGAGGCCGGCCTGTTCTCGGAGGAGAAGCTCGGCAAGGGCGGCAAGATCTCGGCCAAGCTCCTCGAGGAGCTCGAGTGGATCGCCGAGGACGGTCGCCGCGCCAAGAACCACCTGCTCGAGGCGAACCTGCGCCTCGTGGTCTCGCTGGCCAAGCGCTACACCGGCCGCGGCATGCTCTTCCTCGACCTGATCCAGGAGGGCAACCTCGGCCTGATCCGCGCGGTCGAGAAGTTCGACTACACCAAGGGCTACAAGTTCTCGACCTACGCGACCTGGTGGATCCGTCAGGCGATCACCCGCGCCATGGCCGACCAGGCCCGCACCATCCGGATCCCGGTCCACATGGTCGAGGTCATCAACAAGCTGGCCCGCGTCCAGCGCCAGATGCTGCAGGACCTCGGTCGCGAGCCCACGCCCGAGGAGCTCGCGCTCGAGCTCGACATGACTCCCGAGAAGGTCATCGAGGTGCAGAAGTACGGCCGCGAGCCGATCTCGCTGCACACGCCCCTCGGTGAGGACGGCGACTCCGAGTTCGGCGACCTGATCGAGGACTCCGAGGCGATCGTCCCGGCCGACGCCGTGTCGTTCACGCTCCTGCAGGAGCAGCTCCACGCCGTCCTCGACACGCTCTCCGAGCGTGAGGCGGGCGTGGTGTCGATGAGGTTTGGGCTCACCGACGGCCAGCCGAAGACCCTCGACGAGATCGGCAAGGTCTACGGCGTGACGCGCGAGCGCATCCGTCAGATCGAGTCGAAGACGATGTCGAAGCTGCGTCACCCGAGCCGTTCGCAGGTGCTGCGCGACTACCTCGACTGAGGTCGGCCCGAGCCTGGTGAGCGCCCTCGGCGGGGTGCTGCCGGCGGCCCACCAGCGGGTCTAGACCTGCTGGCGCGCGGCGCGGTTCCGGGCGCACCGTGGAGGGGTCCGCCTGCTCCGCCGGAGGTGATCCCCGTGACGTGGCTCCTGATCGCCGTCGCCCTCGTCGTGGTCGGGCTGGTGGCCGTCGTCTGGAGGCTCCAGAACCGTCATCCCGTCCCGCCCGGCAAGCCGCGCGACGAGGTCGAGAAGCACTTCAGGGGTTGGGGAAACACCCACAGCGGCGGGCTTCTCTGAGGTTCGCGCAGCGTCCCGGTTACCCAGCTCCGAACATGGCGAACGCCGCCGGCCTGGAAACGGGGGAGTTGGGGGCCGGCGGCGTCGCAGAAGCTCTCCGCCCGGGGGGATGGGGCAGCGAGCCGGGTCCACCTTCTCACGCGGAGGGCGGTTCGCGGGAGAAATCGCCGACGTACCCTCGCAAAGATGAGGACCGCCCGGATCGCGACGGCGCTGCTGGTGTGCCTCACGGCCGCCTGCTCGGAGCCGGCGGCTCCTGACCCGTCGGACCCCACGCCGACGAGCCCGACGGTCCCGTGGCCGTCGGCCACCGCCACGTCCGCCCCCGCACCGGACCGCGTGCCGCCGCTCCGCGCGCTGGACTTCGACGTACGCCGCGCCGAGGCCGTGGTCGCTCGTCTCGCCGGGGAGGTCGGGCCGCGCCACGGCACCAGTGCGGCCTTCTCACGAGCAGCGCGATGGACCGCGCGACGGTTCACGTCGATGGGCTACGAGGTGACGCGGCAGCGGTTCGGCGTCCCCGCCGGGGTGTCGTGGGGCGTTCCGGTCGCCGCGGGACGTTCGGAGAACGTGGTCGCCCGGCCCTGGGGCCTCGACCGCCACGAGCCGCACCTCGTCGTCGGCGCCCACCTCGACACCGTGCCGCAGGCGCCGGGGGCGGAGGACAACGGCTCCGGAGTGGCGGTGCTGCTCGCCGCGGCGGCGGTCGCCGACCGCCGGACCCGGCTGCCGGTCGTGTGGGTCGCCTTCGGCGCCGAGGAGCCGCGGGGTCCGACCGACGACGACCACCACTACGGCTCCCGTGCCTACGTCGCCTCGCTGCCGCCCGCGGCGCGGAGCGCCGTGCGCGGCATGGTGTCGCTCGACCGCGTCGGGGTGGGCGGCGTGGTCCCGGTCGGGTCCGCGGGAGCGTCCGACCCGGTGCAGCGCTCGCTCCTGGCTGCGGGCCGGCGCTCCGGCGTGCCGACGGTGGCCGATCCCGGCCAGCGCAGCAGCGACCACTGGTCGTTCGTGCGCGAGGGCCTCCCGGGCGCGCGGCTCGGCAGCACGCCCTACGCCGCCTACCACTCCGCCGACGACCGGGTGGACGTCGTCGACCCGAACCAGCTGCGGCGTACCGGCCGGCTGCTGCTGGCCTGGCTGGCGCCTCAGGGTGCCCGGTAGCGGCCCACGTGGTGGGCACGGACGTCGGCGAGGACGGCAGCCCCGGCGGCTCCGCGGAGTGGCCGGGGCGCGAAGTCGGCATCCATCCGGTAGGGATCGAGCGCGACGTCGACGAGCCGGTCGTCGCGGAACGTCGCGGTCAGCGTCACGCCCTCCATGGTCTGCTCCATGAAGTCCATGTCGAAGACGGCGTTGCCGAGCGAGTGGGCGATGACGGCGGCGCCGACCGACTCCAGGCCCTGCACCCAGTGGGGATGCCCGCCCACCACGAGGTCCGCCCCGGCGCCGACGAGCGCGCGGCCGACGGTGGACTGCACGGGCAGGGCCTCGTGGGTGTACTGGTCGCCCCAGTGGGGGAGCACCACGACGACGTCGACCCGCCGGTCGAGGCGGCGTACGACGCCCAGGACGTGGTCGAGGTCGGCGCGTACGATCTCCGGCGCCGTCCGGATCGGCATCCGCACCGAGAGCGCACCGGGCGACCGCGCTCCGGCCATGGGGGTCTCGCCGATCGCGTTGAACCCGAGGAACCCGAACCGGATCCCGTCGTGCTCGACGACTGCCGGTCTGCTGGCGGCAGCGCGGTCGGGCCCGGCACCGAATCCGGCGATGCGGCTGTCCCGGAGCTCCTCGACGGTGTCGAGGAGCATCGCCGGCCCGTAGTCGCCCGTGTGGTTGTTCGCCAAGGACATCGCGTCGAAGCCGACGCTTTCGAGGCCGCGCAGCGTGCCCGGGGGAGCGGCGAAGGAGTCGTCGCCCTGCTGCGGCGGACCGTCGTCGTCGAGGGTGCTCTCGAGGTTGCCGACCGCGATGTCGGCGCGCCGGATGCTCGGAGCCAGGTGGCGCAGCGGGCGGACGGGGCGACCCGGGTTGGCGGCGGCGACCCGACGTCCCAGCATCAGGTCACCCACCACCAGCAGCCGCGTGACGACGGGTGGGTCGGCGGTCGGCTCCGAGGGGCGTGGGGCGGAGGACTCGCTGGTGGTGGCCGCCGGCGTCCCTGGTCCGGGGGCGCGCGGGTCCGTGGTCCCGGTGCAGGCGGCGAGCAGGACCAGGGCGACTGGTATCAGGGTCGTGCCCGCCCGCCTCATCCAGCCAACCTAGATCCGGCCGCAACCTCCGACGCCCCGTGGGCGTCTGAGGGACGACAGACCACCGACTCGGGAGGGACCGAGACCATGAAGCTGACCCGCCGTACCCGCACCGCCGTCGCCCTGGCAGCCGCCGCGACCGCCGTCCTCACCAGCGTCGCGCCAGCCTCGGCGGAGACCTACAGCACCGACGACGGTGCCGACGCGACCGCGTCGCTCACCGACATGCGCAAGGTACGCATCACCCACGGGACCGAGAAGGTCAGCGTGCGCATCACCTACCCCAACCTGAAGAAGCGGGGCCAGGCCATCCAGACGGTCTACCTCGACAAGAACCCCGACCGCCGTGGTCCCGAGTTCGCGCTCACCACCCCGCTGTTCAGCGGCAGCGACTATGCGCTGGTGCGGATGAGGAAGTGGAAGATCAGCTCCGACGGCCCGATCGACTGCGCCTACTCCGTCGACCTCCGGTGGCGCCGTGACGTCGCGGTCGTGGAGATCGACCGCGACTGCCTCGGCAGCCCGGACGAGCTGCGGGTCGCGCTGCGGATGAAGGACCTCCACGACGGGTCGCACCCGATCACCGACTGGCTCGGCGACCGCCGCGAGTTCACCGGCTGGTTGGCCTCCGGCAGCCCGGCTGCCTGAGACCGGGGCGGGTCAGCGCTGGTCGCGCTTGACCCGCCTCCGCAGCTGGAGGATCCGGAGGCTGCCGGCCGTCACGGCCAGCAGCAGCCCTGCCACGGTCGCGGCCAGCAGCGCGACCGCCAGCGGCGCCTCGCCCTCCCAGCCGAGGAAGGCGATGTCGACCGGGTCGGTGTTCTGGGCGATGAAGATGATCAGCAGGATCAGCAGCACCGAGATCAGCACCAGCCCGGTCCACAGGCCGCTGGTGCGCGACCCGCGCAACGGGTCCCTCGCGGCCCCGGCGGGCTGGTCGGCGCGCTCGGGCGTGGGGTCCGCCGCCGGCGTCTCGGGCGTGGCGGCCGCGGTCTCCGGGGTGGTCTGGTCCTCGCTCATGGAAACAACCTAGCCCGCGAGGTATCAGCCGCCGGCGACCAGGGCCACGGCCGCGCCGCAGAGCACCAGCCCGACGGCCTGGGTCCGGTGGACGTGCTCCCGCAGGACCGTGGCGGCGAGCACGACGGTGATCGCCGGGTAGAGCGAGGCGAGGATCGAGGTGACGGTGAGGTAGCCGGCCTGGGTGGCGAGCAGGAAGCACCCGGTCGCCGTGGCACCGAGCACCCCGCTGATGCCACCGAGGGCGGCTGCGGGCTCCCGCGGGAGCCACCGGGCGCGGAGCGCGGTGGCCATGGCGACCACCACGAGCCCGGCCACGAGCTGGTTGAGCGCCAGCGGCAGGAAGCCTGCCTCCTCCTGGATCTGGGCCAGCGCGGCGAAGAGCGCACCGAAGCCGAGCCCGGCGAGGACGCCGTCGAGGGCGCCCGAGGAGCTCGGGGCGGCTCCGGTCACGTCCTCGGCGACCGGCTCGCGCGCGACCAGCCAGATGCCGGGGAGTGCCACCAGGATGCCGACCCAGACAAGGGCCGAGGGGCGCTCGCCGGTGAGCACGCCCACGGCGACCGGGACCACGGCGGCACCCACACCGCTCACCGGCGCCACGACGCCCATCCGGCCCGAGGAGAGACCGCGGTAGAGGAAGCCGGTCCCGACGCCGTTCGCGACGCCGGCGACCAGGGCCCAGCCGAGGTCAGGTCGCGTGGGGTCACCGCCGACGAGGGCGGACAGGCCCAGCAGCGCGAGCCCGCCGACCCAGGCCGCCACCAGGGCGACGCTCCACGGGCTCGCCCGCTTGGAGGTGACGCCGCCGACGAAGTCGGAGAGGCCGTACGCCGCCGCGCTGGCCAGCGCCAGCAGGACCGCCGTCACGTGACGACCACGCCCGCCGCCCACGTGGCGGCGGCCGCGGTGCCCGAGACCAGCTCGATGAGGATGCTGACGCCCGCGGCCTTGAGCGCGGCCCTCGTCGAGGCGCCGGCCGACTCCGCACCCAGCCGCGCCCGCTCCGCGGCGTACACGCCGACGACGAAGCCGACGAAGAGACCGATGACGGGGATGACGAAGAAGCCGACGATGCCCAGCGCCGCGCCCGCCCACAGCGTGCGGCTGGGGACGCCCGCCTCGGAGAGCCGGCGGCCGGGCACGACGTACTTCAGGACCGCACCGGCCAGGAGCCAGGCGAGGGAGACGGCGAGGACGACCCACCCGGTCCGGGTGTCGACGTGGAAGGCCCAGGCCAGGATCGCGGCGCCGATGAGGACCGCGCCGGGGAGGATCGGGACGATGATGCCGGCGAGGCCCACCAGGATCGCGATCGCGACCAGCACCTCGACCCCGCTCACGGCGTCAGCCTCCCACAGCGCGGGAACGGCGACGGCCCCGGACCGCGAGGGTCCGGGGCCGTCACCGACGACTGGTCGGTCAGCGCTCCTCGTCGGGCGCGGCCGCGGGGGTGGAGTCGGAGAGCTTGTGGGTCTCGTCGTGCACGTTGGCGGCGATCTCCTTGAGCTTCTCACCGTGCTCGCGGGCGTGGTGGGCGCAGAAGAGCAGCTCGCCACCGGCCTGGAGCTCGACGCGGAGGTAGGCCTGTGCTCCGCAACGGTCGCAGCGGTCTGCGGCGCTCAGTGCGGGGGCACCAGGGGCAACGGCAGTGTTCACATCGGCCTCATTTCTTCGTTCGGGATGTCAGTGGAACGTAGCGACCGGGCCCAAGATTCCCGTGCCCTGCTGACCACCACGTGTCCCTCGACACCTCAATCCAACCACGGGGACCAAGTTGCCCGGAGGAGAATCCCAGGTCTCGAGCCTCGTACACGAACTGTGACGCGGTGAGGACCGGTTGCGTTGCCGAACCCGGGCAGGAGGTTCGCTGTGACGTCCGCATCGTGATCAACGCTTCCCTCCACGTCGGGCCTGAGGAGCTTCGTGGGGCGGTGGTGCTGGTGCGGCCACCGTAGTCCCGGGCCCGGCAGGCGTGCCTGCGTCGGGCCCCGGCGTGTCGCGGGTAGATTCGTCACCGCCAGACAGAGCCACTCAGGGCCCTTCAGAGCACTCAGGACCCGTCACAGCCCGCAGTCCGTACGCACGCAGGAGCAGCACCATCGCCGACCAGACCTACAACGCCGCCCACCTCCTCGTCCTCGAGGGTCTCGAGGCGGTGCGCAAGCGCCCCGGCATGTACATCGGGTCGACCGACACCCGCGGGCTGATGCACTGCCTCTGGGAGATCATCGACAACGGCGTCGACGAGGCGCTGGCCGGCTCGGCCCACCGCGTGGAGGTCACGCTCCACCCCGACGACTCCGTCGAGGTCCACGACGACGGCCGCGGCATCCCCACTGACAAGGAGCCCAAGACCGGGCTCCCCGGCGTCGAGGTCGTCGCCACCAAGCTCCACGCCGGCGGCAAGTTCGGTGGCGGCTCCTACGTCGCCACGGGTGGTCTCCACGGCGTCGGCCTGTCGGTCGTCAACGCGCTGTCGGCACGCATGGACATCGACGTCGACCGCTCGCCCTCCCAGCAAGGGCTGAGCTTCCAGCGCGGCGTCCCCGGAGTGTTCGACAGCGACGGTCCCAAGGCCGGGTTCGAGGCGAGGTCGGGGCTGACGCGCAAGGGCAAGCGGGTCGCCAAGGCAACCACCGGCACCCGGATCCGGTTCTGGCCCGACCGCCAGATCTTCACCAAGGACGCGCGCTTCGAGTTCGAGGGCCTCCTCGGCCGGGCGCGCCAGACCTCCTTCATCGTTCCCGGCCTGGAGCTGGTGATCCGCGACCTGCGGGGTGACACGCCCGTCGAGGAGAAGTTCCGCCACGACGGCGGGATCGGGGAGTTCGTCGAGTTCCTCGCCCACGACGAGCCCGTCACGGACGTGCTCCGGCTGGAGGGCAAGGACACCTTCACCGAGACCGTCCCGCTGCTCGACGAGCAGGGCCACATGACGCCCCAGGAGGTCGAGCGCGAGCTCACCGTCGACGTCGCCGTGCGGTGGGGGATGGGCTACGACACCGAGGTGAAGTCCTTCGTCAACGTGATCGCCACGCCCAAGGGCGGCACTCACGTCAGCGGCTACGAGGCCGCCCTGACCCGGACGTTCAACGACGCCATGCGGGCCTCGAAGGTGCTCAAGGTCAACGACGACGACGTCATCAAGGACGACGTCCTCGAGGGCATGACGGCCGTCGTGACCGTCAGGCTCGCGGAGCCGCAGTTCGAGGGCCAGACCAAGGAGATCCTCGGGACGCCGGCGGCGCGCACCGTCGTGCGCAAGGTCGTCGCCGCCGAGCTCAAGCAGTTCCTGACGTCGACCAAGCGAGCCGAGAAGGCCCAGGCCAAGCGGCTCATGGAGAAGGTCGCGGGGGCGGCCAAGACCCGACAGACGCTGCGGCAGCACAAGGAGACCCAGCGGCGCAAGAACGCGCTGGAATCCTCCGCGCTGCCCTCCAAGCTCGCCGACTGCCGGGCCACCGACAACGAGAAGACCGAGCTCTTCATCGTCGAGGGTGACTCGGCGCTCGGCACCGCGAAGCTCGCCCGCAACTCCGAGTTCCAGGCGCTGCTGCCGATCCGCGGCAAGATCCTCAACGTCCAGAAGGCCTCGGTGGCCGACATGCTCAAGAACACCGAGTGTGCCTCGATCCTCCAGGTCGTGGGCGCCGGGTCGGGGCGCGACTTCGACGTCGAGGCCCGTCGCTACGGACGGATCATCTTCATGGCCGACGCCGACTCCGACGGTGCCCACATCCGCACCCTGCTGGCGACGCTGTTCTTCAAGTACATGCGCGACCTCGTCGAGGCCGGCCGCGTCTACTCCGCCGTCCCGCCGCTCCACCGGATCGAGCTGTCCAACCCGAAGAAGGGCATGGACAAGTACGTCTACACCTACTCCGACGCCGAGCTCCAGCGGAAGCTGGCGGAGCTGTCGAAGAAGAACGTCCGCTGGAAGGACCCGGTCCAGCGCTACAAGGGCCTCGGCGAGATGGATGCCGACCAGCTGGCGGAGACCACGATGGACCCGCGCCGGCGGACGCTGCGCCGGCTCACGCTCGACGACGCCGACCAGGCCTCGAACGTCTTCGAGCTCCTCATGGGCTCGGAGGTGGCGCCGCGCAAGGAGTTCATCGTGCAGGGCGCCTACGAGGTCGACGTGGAGGCGCTCGACGCCTGACGGCGCGCCTCCGCGGTGGTCTCCGGCGGCGGGTGGATCCTGCTGGCATGCCACCGGTGCAGGGGCCGTCCTCACCACGTAGCCGACCCGATCCGGGCGGGCTCGTCATCGCCGCCGTGCTCATGACCGGCGTCGCCGCCTTCGTCCTGGTTCCGATGGTGGCGCCTCGTCTGGACTGCTCGCGTACGCCGGTCGAGGTCGCTGCCGACACCCAGGGCCTGTCCCTGCGTGAGGTGCGCCGGGTCGTCGCCGAGGACCATGCCACCTCACCGGGCAGCGTGACGGTGACCGGCGGCGGGGATGCCCGACAGCTCGTGATCACCGCCGACGATGGCAGGCAGCGGATCGGCAGCGTCCGGGTCGTCCGCGCGGCCGGCGACGGCTGGGTGGTCGCGACCACCAACACCTGCGACTGACCCTCGTCATCGGACGGTCGGGGCCCAGTCGCTGCGCAGCAGTCCGTAGAGCCAGGAGTCCGAGACCACCCCGTCGACGATGCAGTCCTGTCGCAGCGTCCCCTCGTGGACGAAGCCGAGCTTCTCCAGCACCCGCGCCGACGCCGGGTTGCGCGTGTCGGCCTGGGACTGCACGCGGTTGAGCGGCAGGGTGTCGTACGCCCAGGTCAGGACGGCGCGTGCGGCCTCCGTGGCGTAGCCATGCCCCCACGCCTCCCGGGCGAACACGTAGCCCAGCTCGGCACTGCGGAAGTCCGGGACCCAGTCGGTGAAGGTGACCCACCCGAGGAAGGTGCCGTCGGCGAGCTCGACCGCGGGTCGGACGCCACTCTCGTCCTCGGCCATCGCGCGGCAGCGGTCGATGAACGTCTGGGCCCGCGCCGGCTCCGACCAGGGCGGTGAGTCCCAGTAGCGCAGGACGTGGGCGTCACTCATCAGGGCGTAGAGGTCGGCGGCGTCGTCGTCCTCGAAGGGGCGGAGCCGGAGCCGGTCGGTCTGGAGGGTCGGGCACGGCAACGTCATGCCCGCACGCTGGTGGAGGGCAGCCGCTCGGGCAACCGGATTTTCCGTCGCGGGACCGCCCCGGGCTGCTTAGGCTCCGTCCATGGACGAGCACGACTGGGGGAGCGCGCGGATGGTCGAGCTCGTCCGGGAGCACCTCGCGCTCCCCTTCTTCGACGCCCGCGACCTGGTGCAGGAGGTCGCCCTCGTCGATGGGGACGTTCGCGTGGTCCTGCGCCGGTTGCGCGACGACGACCGACCGCACGCCGTCCGCTACTCCCTCCAGCGGCTCCCGGCGGGCCCGTGGACGGGGGAGGTCTGCGAGACGCCCGAGCAGTGGGCGGTCGAGGTGTCCGGCGACCTGACCGAGGTGATCGCCACGCGGGAGATCGAGCAGGGGGAGCGACGGGTCGAGGCTGACGGCGTGCTGCTGGTGCGGTGGTGGAGCGGTGACAACTGGTCGCACTAGCGGTGGTTCCGGGCCTGCCGTTGCCTGAGCAGTCGCGCAACGTCATACGACCTGGTCGTCATAGGACTCGATGCGTATGACGTCCGCTGGCCCGGACGCCACCAGCGGCCGGGTCGTCGGTCGGCCTTCACACGGCGAGGACAACCTCGACGGCCGCTCGTGCGTGTCACGGGCATGACACCTCTCGCCGTCATCGGGGGCGCCCTCGTCGGCGTCCTCGCCGCCACCGGCTCCACGCCACGCGTGCCGCAACCACCCACGCCGACACCGGAGGCGGACACGTCGGAGCAGTCGGGGCCGTGGGACCTCCTCCTCACCGACGTCCGGGTCGGCCACCACGAGGGCTTCGACCGGGTCGTCCTCGAGTTCGACGGGGACGGCGTCCCCGGCTGGTACGTCGAGTACGTCGACCGCGCGGTCTCGGACGGCAGCGGCTACCGCATCAGATTGCCCGGTGAGTCGATCCTGCAGGTCGGGGTGTCCGGGACCTTCTGGCCGGGGCCCGGCGACCCGACCTACTACGACGGTCCCGACCGGTTGCCGGCCGACCCGGCGGGGGCGCTCACCGAGGTGTACGTGGGTGGCACGTTCGAGGGCTACACCCAGGTCTTCGTGGGTCTCGACGGCGATCCGGCCCCGTTCGAGGTCTTCACGCTCGACGACCCGGCCCGGCTCGTGGTCGACGTCAGGGGCGAGCGCCCAGCTTCGTGACGGCCCGGGCACCGGCCGCGGCACCCGCCGTGAGGGCCTCGTCGGTGCTGCCGCCCTCGATCCTCGTCCTCAGGAACCCGGCCGCGAAGGCGTCACCGGCCCCGGTCGTGTCGACCACGGGCGCGGGCAGCGCGGCCACGCGGGACCCGGCGGAGCTCAGCGCGCCGTCGGCTCCGAGCTTGACCACGACCTCGGGGAAGGGGAGTGACGCCGTCGCCTCGGCGGGGGAGAGACCGGTGAGCTGCCGCGCCTCGTCCGCGTTCGGAAGCAGCAGGTCCGCGTCGGCGACCCAGGTCAGGAAGTCGGGGCACGCGGCCAGGAAGCTCACCGAGCTCGGGTCGACCGACCAGCCGCAACCGCGCTCGCGCGCGCGGGCCACGAGGTCGAGCACGACCGGCCGGACGCCGTCGTCGAAGAACGAGTAGCCCGTCAGGTGCACCCAGCCCACGCCGTCCAGGACGTCGTCGCCCAGGTCCGTCGCCGACAGGGTCGCGTTCGCCGCGCGGTCGACGTACATCGTCCGCTCGGCCGTCGGGTCGAGCAGCGCCACCAGCGTCGCGGTCGGGAGGTCGGGGTCGGCGGAGACCCGCGCGTCCACGCCGTACGCCGCCAGCGACGCGGCGTGCCGCCGCGCCCCGTCGATGCCGGCCCGACCGACGAACCTCACGTCGGCACCGAGGTGACCGAGCCACGCCGCGACGTTGGCGGCGGAGCCGCCGTCGGTCCGCCGGATCTCCGCGGTGGTGTCGCTCGCCCGGGTCACGTCGGACAGCGGCCGGACGACGACGTCGTCGACCACGTCGCCGACGACCAGGAGGCGGGTCACCGGTGCGCCGCCCAGGCGGTCGCGATCTCGGCCGCCACCCGGATGTTGTTGGCGGCGATCTCGAGGTTGACCTCGAGGCTGGTGCCGCCGGTGATCTCGACGATCCGCTGGAGCAGGAACGGCGTGACCTCCTTGCCGCTCAGGCCCTCCGACTCCGCCAGCGCCTGGGCCAGCGCCGCGTCGTGGACCGCCGGGTCGAGCTGGTCCTCCCGCGGCAGCGGGTTGGCCACGAGGATGCCCGTACGCCGCCCGAGTGCGTCGTTCGCCGCCATCACCGCGGCGACCGCCGCGCCGTCCGGCACCGACCAGTCGAGCCGCTCGCCCGAGCTGGTCAGCCAGAAGCTCGGGAACTCCTCGGTGCCCCAGCCGACGACGGTCACGCTCAGGGTCTCCAGGCGCTCCAGCGTGGCGGGGATGTCGAGGATCGACTTCACGCCCGCGGACACGACGGTCACGGGCACGTCGGCGAGCACGGTCAGGTCCGCGGACTCGTCGAAGCTCTCGTTGGCCCCGCGGTGGACGCCGCCGAGGCCCCCGGTCGCGAAGACCCGCACGCCGCCGAGGGCCGCGATGAACGAGGTGGCGGCCACCGTCGTCGCCCCGGAACCTCCGCGGGCGACGACGACGGGCAGGTCGCGGACCGACAGCTTGACGATGTCCTCCTCGGCGATCCGCACCAGCTCGGCGTCGGTGAGCCCGACCTTCAGCACGCCGTCGAGGACGGCGATCGTCGCCGGCGTGACGCCCCTGTCCCGCAGGATCGCCTCGAAGTCGCGCGCCGCCTCGAGGTTGCGCGGACGCGGCAGGCCGTGGCTGATGATCGTCGACTCGAGGGCGACGACCGGCCGCCCCGCGTCGAGCGCCTCGGTGACGTCGGGGGAGAGGGACAGCGGGAGGGCGGAGGCACCGGTCATGGCGCCAACCTAGGACCGGCTCAGTACTTCTGCTCGAGCAGCCCCGTGTCGACGTCGTAGAGGAAGCCGCCGACCGGCACGGAATCGGGGATGAGCGGATGGCTGCGCACCTTGGCGACGTCCTGCTCGAGCGCGGCCATCTGGTCGGGCACCACACCAAGCGGCTGCCACGACGCGTCGATCCCGGCGGACTCGCTGATCCGGGCGCGCAGCTCGTCCTCGGTGTTGGAGGCCATCGCGCAGCGCGTGTGGGGGGCGATGAGGATCCGCTTCACGTTGAGCAGGTGGACGCCGAGCACCAGCGCCTCCAGCGCCTGCGGCGTCACCCGCCCGCCGGGGTTGCGGAAGATCTTGGCGTCGCCCGCCTGGAGCCCCAGCATCCGCAGCGGGTCGATCCGGGAGTCCATGCACGTCACGAGCGCGACGCCCGCGTGGGCGACGCCGTCGAAGCCGCCGAGGTCGAAGCTCTCGGCGAAGGTGCGGTTGGCAGCGATCAGGTCGTCGAAGTCGGCCACGGTCCGACGTTAGCGGAGCGGGTGGGTGCTCCGCGCAGCAGTACGACGGCCAGGACAGCGGCGACGACCGCGCAGCCGGCGGCTCCGAGGAAGACGACCTGCTCCTGGGCGATGCCCGCCTCGCGCAGCAGCAGCGTGAAGCGGTCGCACCGGCTGGCGCCGTCGCACACGTCCTGCACCCGCGGCAGGTCGGCCTGCTCGGCGTAGTACTGCCGTAGCCCGAGCGTCGTCAGCGCGGAGATCCCGACCAGCATCCCGACCATGCGCGCCACCACCACGAACGCCGAGGCGAGGCCGTGGACGGCCGCGTCCGTGGTGGCGAGGACGGCGGCGTTGACGGGCGCGAGGGCGAGCCCGAAACCGAGCCCGCCGATCACGAGGGGCAGGGTCGCGGTCCAGCTCTCCAGCGCGGCCAGCCCCCAGGTGCTCATCCACACGAACCCGGCCGCCGCCAGGACCATGCCCGCGGCGGTGACCACCCCTGCCGGGAGCGAGCGGGTCAGCCAACCACCCACGACCGCGCCGACCGGCAGCGCGACCAGGAACCGCACCAGCACGAGCGCGGCCAGCAGCTGGCTGTCCGGATAGGTCGTGGTGCGCGCGAAGACCGGGATGTCGACGAGGGCCGCGATGAGCGCGGCTCCGACGAAGAAGCTGACGAGGACGGACCCCCAGGCCGGCGTACGGCGGAGCGCGCCGCGCGGCACGAGGGGATCGCTGGCGCGACGGAGGTGGACCAGCAGGGCAGCGGTCGCGACGGCGGCGCCGAGGAGGTACCAGAGCCCCTGGTCGGAGAAGACCTGCACCCGCGGGTCGGCGGTGGCGAAGGCGAGCACGATGCCGGCGAGGGCCAGGCCGAGCAGCAGCGAGCCCGCCAGGTCGGCCTCCCGCGCGGCACCGACCCAGCCGCGGAGGTCGACCAGCGGCCGGGCGGTCGTCAGGCACCGGGCGAGGAACGCCACGACGGCGGCGAGCGTGACCAGGCCGGTCGCCGTGGTCCAGCGGCCGTCGCCCACCAGCGGGATGAACAGCTGGCCCCACGTGAGGTCGCGCATGAGGGGCGGGGGTTGCAGGAAGGTGAGGCCGCCGGCGGCGAGGACGACCAGGAGCAAGGCGACACCGACCAGGTCCGGAGGTCTCGACACGCTCGCTTCGCTCGCTGCTCGACCACCTACCCGGATGGCGGCTACTCGGATGGCGGCGGCGAGGACCAGCCCGACGGCGAGGTTGAGGGCGAAGATCGCCCGCCAGTCGGCGACCGACAGCACCACGGCGCCGAGCAGGGGACCGAGCACGCTGCCGATCTCCTGCACCGCCGACACGACCCCGAGGGGAACGCCGCGCCGCTCCGCGGGATAGAGGTCGGCGACGAGCGCGAGCGTGGCGGGGACGAGTGCGCCGCCTCCGACCCCCTGCAGGAACCGGCCGCCGACCATCGAGGGCAGGTCGTAGGCCACGGTCGTCACCAGGGAGCCCAGGGCGAAGAGCACGAGGGCAGCGACCAGCACCGGCACCCGGCCGCGCAGGTCCGCGATCCGGCCGATCATCGGCAGCATCGCGACGTAGCCGAGCAGGAAGCCGGACACGATCGGTGCGGCACGCTGGAGCTGGTCGATCGGGATGCCGACCGAGGCCATCATGTCCGGCAGTGCGAGCACCACCACGTAGGTGTCGGCGGCGGCGAACGCCACCGCGACGGCTGCCAGCGACAGCAGCAGCCGGTTCACGGGGCGGTGATCGTCGGCTCGGATCCGTAGTCGGACAGGCCGATGGTGTAGGTCATCGGCTCGGTGCCGGGGTAGAAGACGCCGGTCAGCACCGCCTCGCGGAGCTCGTCGTCGTCGGTGACGGTGAAGGTCGCGTCGAAGTCGCCCTCGGCGCTCGGGATCACGTTGCCGACGACGTCACCGGGGACCGTGGCGGTGTACTCCGTCAGCACCTCCGAGTTGTCGTCGCCGCCGCGGACGCTCTCGCCCTCGGCGACGTCCTCACCGGCGGTGACGATCGAGGAGAAGCCGGCGTCGGTCGACATCAGCTGGGCGGGGTCGGGGGCGCCGTACTCGTCGGGGTCGACCTCCTGCCAGCCCGGCACCAGCGGGACCTGGGCGTGGACGACGCCGTCGAGGGCGACGACGGGGACGTCGAAGGACGCGCCGCCCAGCACCACGGTGAGCGTGCCGTCGAAGGCCGGGGCATGGGTGCCGACGCCTTCGGCACGGGTCACCCCGGTCACGCCGGAGGGCAGCTCGTCGGCGGTCAGGGTGAGGCGGACGCCGCTGGTCTCGTCGAGCGTCTGCTTCGCCGCGGCGAGCACGTCGTCGGGCGTGCGGCCGTCGTCGTCGGGGGAGTCGGCGGTGCAGCCGGTCACCGCGAGCAGGACCGACGACGTGAGGACCCCGAGCGCGCGCATCATGCGCTCAGCCTTCCATAGCGCCCGTCGCGAGCCGGGCCGCGACCGGGCCCGCACAGGCGGCGATCGGCTGGCTGCCGGGCACGCCGGAACCGTCGCGGCGCCCGGTCGGCTCCGGGAGGTCGACGGGGGCACCGCTGCTGGCGGCCGCGCGGGCCGGTGCCCGACCTGCCCACGCGAAGACGAGGACGTCCTCGCCCTTGAGGAAGCGGTGGCAGCGGACGCCGCCGGTGGCACGGCCCTTGGCGGGGTATTCCGAGAACGGAGTCACCTTGACCGCGCCGGGCTCGGTGCCGGGCAGCGCCGTGGAGGACCCCGACGACGTGACGAGCACGGCGTCGTCGGCCTCGAAGGCGCCGAAGAACACCACGTGGTCGCCCGCACCGAGCTTGACGCCGGCCATGCCGCCGCCCGAGCGGCCCTGCGGACGCACCAGGGAGGCGCTGAACTGCAGCAGCTGGGCCTGGCCCGTGACGAAGCAGAGCGTCTCCTGGCCGGTCGTGAGCTCGACGACGCCGACGACCTCGTCGCCGTCCTTGAGCCCGATGACCTCCCACTCGTCGCGGCCGAGGACCTCGGGGTTCACGCGCTTCACGACACCCTGCTTCGTGCCGATCGCGAGGCCCGGACCCTCGGTGCCGAGCGACGTCAGTGCCAGCACGCGCTCGCCCTGCTCGAGCGAGACGAACTCGCTGACGGGGTTGGAGCCGGACAGGTGGGGGTCGTTGGCGCTCGCGGGGAGCGTCGGCAGCTCGAGGGCGTCGAGCTTGACCACACGGCCGCGGTTGGTCAGCAGCCCGATCGTCCCGCGCGCGGTCGTCCGCACGGCGGAGACGACCACGTCGTGCTTGCTGCGCCCGCCGCCGGACCCGGGGAGCTCGTCGGTCGTGGTCCGCGCGAGCAGCCCGCTGGAGGAGAGGTAGGCGAAGCACGGGTCGTCGGCCACCTCGAGCGGCGACGCGGCCGCCGTGACCGCGGCGTTGCCCGCCGACTCGAGCAGGACCGTACGACGCGGCGTGCCGAAGGTCGCGGCGACCTCGCCGAGCTCGGTGGAGACGACCTCACGCAGCAGGCCCTCGTCGGCGAGGATCGCGTCGAGCTCCTCGATCTCCCGGCGCAGCGTCTCCTGCTCCTTCTCGAGCTCGATCCGGCTGAACCGCGTCAACCGGCGCAGCTGCATCTCGAGGATGTAGTCCGCCTGCGGCTGGCTGAGGTCGAAGACCGACATCAGCCGCTCCTTCGCGGCCGCGCTGTCGTCGCTGGTGCGGATGACCTGGATGACCTCGTCGATGTCGAGGAGCGCGATCAGCAGGCCGTCGACGAGGTGGAGCCGGTCGGCCTTCTTGTCGCGGCGGAACTGCGAGCGGCGGCGGACGACGTCGTAGCGGTGGTCGAGGAACACCTCGAGCAGCTGCTTGAGCCCCAGGGTGCGCGGCTGGCCGTCGACGAGCGCGACGGTGTTGATGCCGAAGGAGTCCTCCATCGGCGTCTGCTTGTAGAGCTGCTCCAGGAGCGTCTCGGGCACGAAGCCGTTCTTGACCTCGATCACGAGGCGCAGCCCCTTCTCACGGTCGGTGAGATCCTTGATGTCGGCGATGCCCTGGAGCTTCTTGCCCTGGACGAGGGTCTTGATCCGCTCGACGACCTTCTCCGTGCCGACGCCGTAGGGGAGCTCGGTCACGACGATGCCCTTGCGGCGTCCCACGGACTCGACCCGCGCCGTCGCGCGCATCTTGAACGAGCCGCGGCCGGCCTCGTAGGCGTCGCGGATGCCGTCGAGGCCGACGATCTTGCCGCCCGTCGGCAGGTCGGGGCCGGGGATGAACCGCATCAGGTCGTCGAGGGTCGCGTCGGGGTGCTTGACCAGGTGGCGCAGCGCCTGGACGACCTCGACGAGGTTGTGGGGCGGGATGTTGGTGGCCATGCCGACGGCGATGCCGGTGGTGCCGTTGACGACCAGGTTGGGGATCGCCGAGGGCAGCACGACAGGCTCGAGCTCACGGCTGTCGTAGTTGGCCTTGAAGTCGACGGTCTCCTCGTCGATCGAGGCCGTCATCGCCACCGCGGGCGGTGCCATCCGGCACTCGGTGTAGCGCATCGCCGCGGGCGAGTCGTCGGGCGACCCGAAGTTGCCGTGGCCGTCGATCATCGGCAGCCGCAGCGACCAGGGCTGGGCCTGCCGCACCAGCGCGTCGTAGATCGCGCCGTCGCCGTGGGGGTGGAGCCGACCCATGACCTCACCGACGACGCGTGCCGACTTCACGTGTCCCCGGTCGGGCCGGAGGTTCATGTCGTTCATCGTGTAGAGGATCCGCCGCTGCACGGGCTTGAGCCCGTCGCGGGCGTCGGGGAGCGCCCGGGAGTAGATGACCGAGTAGGCGTACTCGAGGAAGGACGTCTCCATCTCGTCCTTGATGTTGGTGTCGAGGATGTGCTCCTCGAAGTCGTCGTCCGGGGGAGGGTTCTTCGTCGTACGCCGTGCCATGCGCGCCATTCTTCACCGAACACCCGTTCGCCCCGACCGGGGCACGCCGGGCGGCGGGTACTGGTAGGCCTCCCGGAGGTTGAGGTGCGAGCGGAGCGAGCCACGAAACCGCGCTCGTCCACAGGCGACCCTTCGTCCGCGCCACTCCCTCGCGGCGTCCAGCAGACTCGAGGGATGGCTCGGACCTATTTGCTCGAGTGCGCCGCCGGGTCGTTCTATGCCGGCAGCACGATCGACCTCGAACGCCGTCTGACCGAGCACGACCTCGGCCTCGGCTCGCGCCACACGCGGCCGCTCAGGCGTCGACCGGTCCGTCTCGCGTGGTGCCACAGGTTCGAGCGGATCGACGAGGCGTTCGCGTTCGAGAAGCAGATCCAGGGCTGGAGCCGCGCCAAGCGCCTGGCGCTCATCGAGGGGCGGTTCGACGACCTGCCCCAGCTGGCCTCGAGGCCGCAGCGGTCCTGACGGGGGTTTCGTGGCTCGGGCGCTGGGCGCCCTCACGCCTCAACCTCCGGCACAGCCCGCACCTCGACCTCCGGGCGATAGATTCAGGGCATGGCCGAGGCCCCCCACCAGCAGACGACGGCTCCCAGGCACTGGGAGGCCGACGTGCTGCTGCGCGACGGGCGGACGGCCCACCTGCGGCCGATCCGGCCGGAGGACGCCCAGCTCCTCATCGAGTTCTACGCACGCGTCTCCGACGAGTCGAAGTACTTCCGGTTCTTCAGCCCGATGCCGACGCTGTCGGACCGCGACGTCGTCCGGTTCACCCAGGTCGACCACGTCGACCGGGTGGCGATGATCGTGGAGCTCGGCGGCCAGATGATCGCCGTCGGCCGCTACGACGTGGTGAAGCCGGGCGAGGCCGAGGTCGCCTTCCTCGTGGAGGACCGCCACCAGGGGCGCGGGATCGCCCAGCTGCTGCTCGAGCACCTCGCGCAGGCCGGCCGGGAGCGCGGGATCGAGCGGTTCATGGCGGAGGTGCTGCCGGACAACCAGAAGATGATCCACACCTTCCGCGATGCCGGCTACCACGTGGCCAGTGGCTACGAGGACGGCGTGATGGTGCTGGAGTTCCCCATCGACCCGACCGACACCTCCGTCGGTGTGATGGTCTCCCGCGAGCACCGCGCCGAGTCGGCCTCGATCGAGCGCTTCTTCCACCCGCGCTCGATCGCGGTGGTCGGGGCGAGCCGGCGCCAGGACACCATCGGCCAGGCGCTGGTGAGGAACCTCGTCACCGGCAACTACACCGGTCGCGTCCACGCCGTGAACCCGACGTCGGACGCGGTGTCGGGACTGCCGGCCTACAAGACCGTCAACGACATCCCCGACGAGGTCGACGTGGCGATCGTCGCCGTCCCCGCCGACGCGGTCCAGGACGTCGTCCTCGACTGCGCCGCCAAGGGCGTCCACGGCCTCGTCGTGATCTCGTCGGGGTTCGCCGAGACGGGGGAGGAGGGGCGCCAGCGGCAGCGCCGCCTGGTCGGGCTCGCCCGCTCCTACGGGCTCCGCCTGATCGGGCCCAACTGCCTCGGCGTGATCAACACCGACAAGGACACCTCGCTCAACGCGTCCCTCTCGCCGCTGATGCCGCCGGCGGGCCGGGCGGGCTTCTTCTGCCAGTCGGGCGCGCTCGGCTCGGCGATCCTCGAGAAGGTCAACAACCGGGGCCTCGGCCTCTCGACCTTCGTCAGCGCCGGCAACCGCGCCGACGTGTCCGGCAACGACCTCCTGCAGTACTGGGAGGAGGACGACTCCACCGAGGTCGTGATGATGTACCTCGAGTCGATCGGCAACCCGCGCAAGTTCTCCCGCGTCGCCCGCCGGGTCTCGTTGCGCAAGCCGATCGTCGCCGTCCGCTCCGGTCGGACGACGCAGGGCGTGCCGATGGGCCACGCGGTCCGCAAGATCGCCGCGCCCCAGCAGGCGGTCGACGCGATGTTCGCCCAGGCGGGCGTGATCCAGGTCGACAACCTCGACGAGATGTTCGACGTCGCCCAGCTGCTCGCCCACCAGCCGCTGCCGCGCGGGCGCCGGGTCGCCGTGGTCGGCAACTCCGACGCGCTCGGCCTGCTGGCCTCCGACGCCGCGGCCGCCGTGGGGCTGGTCGTCAACAAGTCCGTCGCCCTCGGCGCCGACGCGACCGCCGACCACTTCGAGGACGCGCTCGACGCCGCCATCGACGACCCCGACGTCGACGCGGTGGTGGCGGTCTACATCCCGCCGCTCAACGTCTCCGGCGAGGACGTCGCCAACGTCCTCGCGGCGGTCGGCGAGCAGTCCGACAAGCCGCTCGTCTCCTCCTTCCTCGGCGCGGAGGGTGTGCCCGAGCTGCTGCGGGTCCCGGACGTCGCCGGCCAGGTCGCGGGACGCGGCTCGGTGCCGTCCTACCCGGCGGTCGAGGCCGCCGTGCGTGCGCTCGCGCGCGTGGTCGGGTACGCCGTGTGGTTGCGCACGCCGGACGGCGCGACGCTGGATGCCACCGACCTCGACTCGGTCGGGGCGAAGCGGATCGTGCTCGACGCCCTGCGCGACAACCCCGACGGGGTGGACCTCGACGCCGACCAGGTGCGCGAGCTGCTGGCGGCCTACGGCATCGAGACGTGGGCCGAGCAACGCGTCGACACCCTCAAGGAGGCCCAGAAGGTCGGTCGCGAGCTCGGCTGGGACGTCGTCCTCAAGGCGACGGCCGGCCACCTGCGCGAGCGTCCCGACCTGGCCCACGTCTGGCGCAACATCGACTCCGCCGCCGAGATGAAGGACGCCTGGGAGTCCCTCAACCAGCTCATCACCAGCACCGACAGCGCCGGCTGGGTGGTCCAGAAGAACGCACCGCCCGGCGTGCCGGTCGCGATCAGCAGCATGGAGGACCCCCTCTTCGGCCCGGTCGTGTCCTTCGGCATCGCCGGACCGCTGACCGAGCTGCTCGCCGACCGCTCCTACCGGATCCCGCCGATCGGGGAGCACGACGCGGCGGCGATGGTCCGTGAGATCAAGAGCTCGCCGATGCTGTTCGGCTATCGCGGCTCGGAGGTCGTCGACGTCGCCGAGGTGGAGCGGCTGGTCCTGCGGGTCGCCCAGCTCCAGCACGACCTGCCCCAGATCACCTCGCTCGACCTGCCGCTGGTGCTCGCCGGGGGCGACCGGGCGTCGGTGCTGCGCGCGAGCGTGCGGGTCGACCCGGTGTCGCAGTCGCGCACCGACTGGTTCGCCCGGCGGCTGCCGTCGCAGGCCGGCGACACCTCACCCGGCTGAGGTGCGGTGGCGGGTTCGTGAGCGCGTGACAGACTGCGCCCCATGCGCACCCGCACGACCGACCACGCGACCGGGGACCGCGACCAGGCGGCCCAGCTCCGCGAGGCCATCGACCGCACCGGCTACTACCCCGAGGTCGTCCGCGACGGCGTCGCGAGCGCGGTCGCGGGGGAGACGGTCGTGTCGTTCTTCCTCCACCACGAGCCGACCTTCGACCGCGACGAGGTACGCCGCCACCTGACCGTCGTGGTGCTGACCCCGAGCCGGCTGGTGCTCGCCCACACCGACGAGCACGCCGGTGACGACCTGCTGCCCGAGCCCTACACCTCGACGTCCACCGAGGCGATCGCGCTGTCGTCGGTGAAGTCGGTCGTGGTCACCCGCATGATCACCAACCCCGCGGCCGGGGCCAGTCGGGCGGCCGAGGGCGTGCTCACCATCGGGTGGGGCGGCGTCGGGCGGCTCGACCTCGAGCCGGCGGGCTGCCAGGACCCCGAGTGCGACGCCGACCACGGCTACACCGGGTCGATGACCGCCGACGACTTCTCCCTGCGTGTCTCCGCCGCGGCCGAGGGTCCGGGTGCGGTGGAGCGCCTGCTGGCCTTCGCCGAGTCGCTCAGCGCGCTGACCCGCCCCGCGTGAGGCGCGCATGACCGACGGGGGAGCGGCCGGCTTCGTCGAGCCTGCCTACGCGTCCCACTCGCTGGCCGACGTCGTGCCCGCGGTGGCGGCGGCGCTGGGCCACCCGATCCAGCCCCCGCTCGAGGAGGCGCGGCTGCGGCTGCCCGACGCAGCGTCCTACGTCGTGTTCCTGGTCGACGGGCTCGGGGCCCAGCTGCTGCGGCGCCACGCCCACGCGGCCCCGTTCCTCTCCGAGCTGATGGACGACAGCCGGCTCGGCACGGCCGGAGTGCCGTCGACCACGGCCACCAGCCTGACCTCGCTCGGCACCGGCCTGCCGCCCGGCAGCCACGGCCTGGTCGGGTTCACCTCCCGCGTGCCCGGCACCGACCGGCTGCTCAACGCGCTCCAGTGGGACAAGCGGGTCGACCCGCTCGAGTGGCAACCCCACCCGACCGCCTTCACCCGGCTTGCCCGGGAGGGCGTCACGGTCACCTCGGTCAACAAGCGCGAGTTCCGCGACACCGGGCTCACGGTCGCCTCCCAGCGCGGTGCTGACTACGTCGGCGCGGACCGGGTCGGGGAGCGGATCGCCGGCGTCGTCGCGGCTGCGCGGCAGCGGCCGTCGCTGACCTACGTCTACGACGGTGACCTCGACTGGACGGGACACCGCTTCGGCGTCGCCTCGTCGGCCTGGCTCCAGCAGCTCTCGATGGTCGACGCCGAGGCCGAGCAGCTGCGCGACGCCCTGCCGCCCGCGACCCGGCTCGTCGTGGTCGCCGACCACGGGATGGTCGACTCGCCCGCCGAGTCGCGGATCGACGTGGACGACCACCCCGAGCTGACCGACGGGGTCGCCCTGCTCGGCGGCGAGGCCCGCTTCCGCCACCTCTACGTCGCCCGCGGTGCGGTCGACGACGTGGTGGCCGCGTGGCGCTCCACGTTGGCCGGTCGCGCGGAGGTGCTGACCCGAGACGAGGCGATCGGCCGCGGCTGGTTCGGGCCGGTCGACCCCGGCGTACGACCCCGGCTCGGCGACGTCGTCGTCGCCTGCACCGGCGACACGGCCGTGCTCTCCACCTCGGTCTTCCCCTACGAGGCGACCCTCGTCGGTCTCCACGGCTCCCTCACGCCCGCCGAGATGCTGATCCCGGTCGTCGTGGCGTGAGGGAGCACGCGCGTCAGTAGAGCGTCATGCGGGGTTCGCCGCCGACGAAGCCGGTGCCGGAGATGGCGCAGGTGCCGCCGCGGGTCGCGCCGCCGTTCCAGGCCTGCCGCACGCAGGAGCGGGTCGCGAGCTGGGCCCAGTAGTTCGGGTGGAGCGACTCCTGGATGTAGTAGGGGCTGCTCGCGCAGCACGTCGAGACGGTGCGGATCTGGTTGACCCACTCGGTCTGGTCGACAGCTCCGGGGGAGGTCCAGCTCGCGATCCCCTTCTCCTCGTAGAGCCCGACACCGGTCTCACACAGCCGGCGGCCGTTGAACGCCGAGGCGAGGTCGAGCACCTTGCTGTTCGCGACGCCCGCGTCGGCGACGGCGCCCTTCACGGCGTTGTTGATGGTCGGCAGTGCGGTGGCGTTGGCCCAGTTCGCGTCGGCGTTCCAGAAGCCGCAGCCGCCGGTGCTCTGGCGGGAGTAGCCGCTCTCGGAGTAGCGGAAGCCGCTGCCGTTCGGGATCGGCGAGGGGTAGGTCTGCACGAGCAGGGACCAGCTGCCGTCGGCGTAGCCGGCGTTGCGCATGGCGGTCCGGACGTTGCGGATGCCGGTGGCGATCCTCGCGCGGACAGCCGCGACGTTGGCGGAGGTGAAGTTGGACCTCACCGAGCTGTCGTCGTTGCAGTAGTTCTTGGCCCAGGTCGGGGAGGTCGCCCAGTTGGTCACGCAGGTCTGGACGATGTCGGCGAAGTTGAAGTCGTTGCCGCCGATGGAGACGACGACCATGCCGATGTGGTGGGTGGCGGCGAAGGTCTGCAGCATCGCCGCCTGGCCACGCTTGCCCGCCCCGTCGTCGAAGAAGTCGAGGCCGGGCTTGAAGTTCGAGCCGTCGGAGGTCGTGGTCCGGGCGCCCGAGCAGGCGAGGTTGAGGCCGCTGACGCCGCCGCCGATGTAGGCCTCGGCCGACGTCGAGCGGTGGCAGCGGTTGATGGTCTCGCCCGTGCCGGAGGCGTTGTCGAAGTACGCCGAGGCGCCGAGCGCGTCGGCACGCGAGGAGCTGGCGTTGCTGGAGCCGGCCCAGCGGCCGGCCTCGCCGCTGATGTAGCTGTCGCCGAGGGTGACGACCCACGGCGTACCGCTGCCGGGTCCGTCGGCGACGGCGGGGGTCGTGGGGGTGAGCACGGCCAGCAGGCCGGTGACGAGCGCGAGGAGCGCGAGGACGGGGGTGTGACGGCGCACGGATGTTCTCCCGAGAGTGAGATGTGATGTGGCTCTCGGAACCTAGTGACCCGGCGCCCGCCTGGGAAGACCTACTCCGGCCTGTTCACCCGCTCGCCGCCGACCTCGAAGGACGACGTGACCCCGTCGTACATCAGGTGGGCGACCAGTCCCTCCGCCGCGTGGGGCAGGTTGTGGCAGTGGTCCATCCAGAGGCCCGGGTTGTCGGCGAGGAGGGCGATCTCATAGCTCTCGCCGACACCGACCTCGAGCGAGTCGGTCCACCACGGGCTCCCGGTCGCGGCGACGCCGTCTCGGCTGAGCACCAGCGCGTGGTGGCCGTGCAGGTGCATCGGGTGGGAGTCCGGGCTGTCGTTGACGATCTCGAAGACGACGACGTCCCCCTCGGTGACCATGAACATCGGGACGTCGGGGTAGAGGCCGCCGTTCACCGTCCACCACAGCCCGGGGACGCCGTCGAGGAAGCCCGGCCGGCGGTCGATCACGTAGTCGAAGCGGCGGTCGGGCCGGGAGACGTCGAACGGCGGCGCCTCCGGCTCGCCGTAGTCGAGCAGGTCGAGCACCTCGCCGGGGCCCGGGGAGCGGACTCCGTCGGGATCCCCGGGACCGACGACGACCGACGCGCCGCCGGAGAGGTCGAGGCGGGCGCCGTCGGCGGGCACCGTGAAGCCCAGGTCGACGCGGCCTCCAGCAGGCACCTCGACACCGACGTCGGTGACGTCGGTCGGACCGTTCAGGTCGCGGCCGTCGACCGCCAGGACCCGGAAGTCGGTCCCGGGCAGCCAGGCCGTGGCGAGACCGTTGTCGGTGTTGACCAGCCGGAGCCGGACGGCGTCCCCGGGTTCGGCGACGACCGTCGTCGTCCCCGGCTGCCCGTTGACGGTCCCGCCCCCGCCGTACTGGTGCATCAGCACGACCTCGTCGACGTCGGACCCACCGCTGCCGCGGGGCTCGATGACGACCGCGCCGAAGAGGCCCTTCTGCACCTGCTCGTGGGACACCTGGTGGGAGTGATACCAGTAGCTGCCGGGATCCTCGGCCACGAAGCGGTAGACGTACTCCTCACCGGGCATCACCGCGTCCTGCGTGACGCCGGCGACGCCGTCGGCGGCGTTGGGGACGTCGATGCCGTGCCAGTGGAGGGTGGCTCCCTCGGCGACGTCGTCGTTGACCAGCGTCACCTCGACGAGGTCACCCTCGGTCGCGCGCAGGACCGGTCCCGGCGTGGTGCCGTTGACCGTGAACCGGTCGCCGTCGGTCGCGACGGTGAAGGTCTCCTCGACGTCGGCGGGGAGGCTCGGGTCGGCGACGAGGTCGGCGACCTCCGTGCCGTGGTGGTGGTCGTGGGCGCCCGCGGGCCCGCCGCCCCAGTCGGCGTAGCCCATCGCGGCCATGTCGTAGCGGTCGGGCAGCAGGCTGGCCTGCCACATCCAGCCGAGGGGCAGCACGAGGGCAGCCGTGGCGGCCCCGGCCAGCCAGAGGCGGGTGCCGGTGCGGACGGCCACGCCGTCAGGCGGTGACGGGTTGTCCGGTCGCAGCCGCCGGCTCGGCGGCGGCGCGCTTGCCGGCCATCATCGCCACGCCCATGAGGAGCAGGGCGTTGACGCCGTGGAGCGCGCCGAAGCCGGATCCCACCTCGCGCGAGAGCGCCGGCAGCACGACGACCTGCAGCACGACCAGCCCGAAGACCGCGCCAGCGAGGGCGACGCCGCCGCGGACCTTGGCGAAGAACGACACGATCAGCAGGAGCAGCGTCACGAGCGGGATCAGGATGATGCCGTTGAAGAACATGTGGATCGCGAAGCCCCACTCCGCGGTGAACTGCTGCTCGCAGTCGGTGCACTCGAGCAACGCCTTGTCGACGACTCCGTTGTCGTTCTGGATCCAGTTCGTGAGACCGAAGAAGGCCCAGGCGATGGCGCCGGCCTGCACGACGACGAGCACGGCGATGGCGTTGGCCAGGAACCGGTAGGTGGTGCGCATGAGTCCCCCCAGGAACGGGCACGGTGGGCACGTGCCTCGACCGGCCCGACGATCCTCCGAGAAACGGCTCGCGGAAAGCGATATCGGGATCGGTCTGGACCGGGTCAGCCGAAGGGGAGTGGTTCCGGGGCGAGCGAGACGGCCTTCGCACGGGCGGCCGTCAGCCGCCGGCGGTGGTGCTGGCGGCAGAGCACCTCGTAGGCGACGTCGGCGGGCGGCTCGTCGATCTTCTCGACGTCGCCGACGACGATCACCTCGCCCTCGGTGACCATGACGCCGTTCTCGGTGCGGGCGTTGTGGGTGGCGCGCTTGCCGCACCAGCACAGCGCCTCGACCTGGAGCGTGTGGACCCGGTCGGCGAGCTCGACGAGCCGGGCGCTGCCCTCGAACATCAGGCCGCGGAAGTCGGTGAGGATGCCGAAGGCGAAGCAGTCGATCTGGAGCTCGTCGACGATCTTCGCGAGCTGGTCGATCTGGCCGCGCGAGTAGAACTGGGCCTCGTCGCAGATCAGGTAGTCGATCCGCCCACCGGCGGTGAGGCTGGAGACGACGTAGGTCCAGAAGTCGAAGTCCTGCTCGACCTCGAGCGCGTCGTGGGTCAGCCCGAGCCGGCTGGACAGCTTGGCCTCGCCGGCGCGGTCGTGGGTCGTGAAGATCCGGCCGACCCGGCCGCGGGCGGCGTGGTTGTGGTTGGTCTGCAGGGCCAGGGTGCTCTTGCCCGAGTCCATGGTTCCGGTGAAGAAGTGCAGTTCCGCCACGGGGGAGGATCCTGCCATGCGCCACACTGGCGCCGTGGACCCCCGTGTGCGACAGGCGACCCCGTCCGACATCCCGGTGGTGGCGCAGATCTGGTACGACGGCTGGCGCGACGCGCACCTGGGGGAGGTGTCCGAGGAGCTGGTCGACGTGCGCACGCGGTCGTCGTTCGACGAGCGCGCTGCCGCCCGCGTCACCGACACCGACGTGGTGGAGGTCGACGGCGCCGTCGTGGGACTCGCGATGGTGGGCGGCGACGAGGTCGAGCAGGTCTTCGTGGCTCCGGCCTCGCGCGGCTCTGGGGCGGCCTCGCTGCTGCTCGACGCGGCCGAGCGCCGCGTACGCCGTCACGGCCACGGGTCGGCCTGGCTCGCCGTGGTGCCCGGCAACGCCCGTGCCCGAGCCTTCTACGCCCGCCGCGGGTGGCGCGACGAGGGCGACCTGGCCCGCGCCCTCACGGTCGGTGACCGCCGGATCGACGTCGACGTCCGGCGCTACACCAAGGTGGTCTCACCGTTGATCGACGTCGCCGAGCTCGCGTCACGCCTCGGCGAGGTGACCGTCCTCGACGTGCGCTACCGGATGGGCGGTCCCCCGGGACCCGAGCAGCACGCCGCCGGGCACGTCCCGGGAGCCGCCTACGTCGACATGGACGCCGACCTGGCGGCCGCCCCCGGCGCCCGTGGTCGTCACCCGCTCCCCGACACCGAGGTGTTCCTCGCCGCGATGCGCCGGTGCGGGGTCTCCTCCGACCGGCCGGTCGTGGTCCACGACGACTGGTCCGGGCACGCAGCGGCCCGCTGCTGGTGGCTGCTGCGCCACCACGGCCACCCCGACGTGCGGGTCCTCGACGGCGGCTGGGCGGCGTGGACGGCCGCCGGTGGGGAGGTCGCGACCGGCCCGGTGTCGCCGGAGCCGGGCAGCTTCGCCGGTCGTCCCGGCGCGATGCCGGTCGTCGAGGCCGACGGCGTGCTCGAGGTCGGCGTGCTGGTGGACGCGCGCGCAGCCGAGCGGTTCCGCGGCGAGACCGAGCCGATCGATCCCGTCGCCGGGCACGTCCCCGGCGCGGTCAACCTGCCGACGTCGACCAACCTGCGCGCCGATGGCAGGTTCCGGCCGGCCGACCAGCTCGCCGCGCTCTACGCGGCGGTCGGCGCCACCCCGGAGGCCGACGTGGCGGCATACTGCGGGAGCGGCGTGACCGCCTGCCACGACGTCCTCGCGATGGAGGCGGTCGGGATCCGCGCCGCGCTCTATCCCGGCTCCTGGAGCGAGTGGGTCGCCGACCCCTCCCGCCCGGTCGCCACCGGCCCTTGAGGCGTCGTCCCACCCGACACCAGCGTCGTCTCCTGCCGGATCCACGACCCTCAGGTCGGGTACGACGCGCCGCTCGGGGCTAGGAGCGCAGGACCTTCTCCATCGGCCGACCCTTCGCGAGCTCGTCGACGAGCTTGTCGAGGAAGCGGATCTGCTGCATCAGTGGGTCCTCCACCTCCTGCACCTTCACCCCGCAGACCGAGCCCGTGATCTGGGTCGTGCCGGGGTTGAGGGTCGCGGCGTCGAAGAACTCCGCGAACGACGTACGACGGGCGAGGTGCCCCTGCAGGGTCTCGTCGTCGAAGCCGGTGAGCCAGCGGATCACCTCGTCGACCTCGGCCTGCGATCGGCCCTTCCGCTCGGCCTTCGTGACGTAGTGGGGATAGACGTCGGCGACCGCGGTGGTGAAGATCCGGTGGCTCACGTCCGGGAGTCTAGGCGCGCGACTCGGCTGCGAGCCGGACGCCGAGGCCGGCGAACGTGAGCGCGAACGCCCGTCGCACCCGCACCAGGACCTGCGGCCGGGCGAGGACCGCGTCGCGCACCGCCGCCGCGAACAGGCCGTAGCCGAGGAAGACGACGAAGGTCATGGCCACGAAGACGGCGCTGAGCGCCAGCATCGTCGCCAGGGCACCGGCGCCGGCCGGCACGAACTGCGGGAGGAACGCGAAGAAGAAGATCGTGAGCTTGGGGTTGAGCAGGTTGAGCGTGACCCCGGCCAGCACGACCCGGGCCGCCGATGCGCGTTCCTGCTCCCGGGTCGCGGCCTCCAGCGAGAGGGCGCCGCGGTCGTGCCACGTCGCCCAGGCCATGTAGAGCAGGTAGGCGACGCCGGCGTACTTCACGACGGCGAAGGCGACGCCGCTCGCGTGGAGGAGCGCCGCCAGCCCGGTGATCGCGGCGAGCAGGTGGGGGAGGGTGCCGAAGACGCCGGCGAGGGCGGCCAGCACGGCCGTGCGCCGACCGTGGGCCAGGCCCGCCGTGATCGCGTAGAGCGCCCCGGTGCCAGGGGTGGCCACGATGACGAACGAGGTGAGCAGGAAGGTCACGCTCACCAGTGCACCCCCTTGAAGACCTTGGCCAGCATGATCTGCTCCGACTCGCGACCACCGGCCTGGGCGTCCGAGCCGCGCGCGGCCGCCGAGTCGGGGAAGACGTGGTAGGCCATGTTGAGGACCCGGAACGCCGTCTTCGGCGCGACGGTGTGGGCGACGGCGCCGGCGTTGCCGAGCAGCGTGTTGATCTCGTGCGGCCGGTCGACGATCGCCTTGACGACGAGGTCCGCCGCCTGCGCCGGGCTGATCGTGGGGAACTTGTCGTAGAGCTTGGTCGGCGCGATCATCGGCGTCCGCACCAGCGGCATGTGGATGCCGGTGAAGGTGACGCCGTCGCCGACGAGCTCCGAGGCCACGACGTTGCTCCACGAGTCGAGCGCCGCCTTCGACGCGACGTACGCCGAGAAGCGCGGCGGGTTCGTCTGGACGCCGATCGAGGAGATGTTGACGACGTGGCCGCGCCGCTGCTCACGCATCGTCGGCAGCAGGCCCATCACCAGCCGGATCGCGCCGAAGTAGTTGAGCTGCATGGTCCGCTCGAAGTCGTGGAAGCGGTCCTGCGACAGCTTCAGCGACCGCCGGATCGAGCGGCCGGCGTTGTTGACGACGACGTCGATCGACGGCAGGTCGGTGACGAGGTCCTTGCACAGCCGATCGATGGCGTCGAGGTCGGAGAGGTCGCAGGGATAGACGTAGGCCGTCCCGCCGTGGTCCTCGATCGCCGCCTGGGTGGCCTCGAGCTTCTCCCGGCCCCGGGCCACCAGCACCGGGACGCCGCCGGCCTGCGCGACCTTGAGCGCGGTGACCTGGCCGATGCCGGACGAGGCGCCGGTGATCACGACGTACTTGCCGGTCAGGGCCTCGCGCGCACCGCGGTCGCGGGCGGTGGAGGTGTCGAGGTGCTCCTCCCAGTAGGACCACAGCGTGCGGGCGTAGGACTCGAGGTCGGGGACGCCGATGCCGGAGCCGGCGAGCGCCTGCTCCGTGCGCCGGGAGTCGAACGTGGCGGCGAAGCGGACGTGGCCGAGCACCTCCGGCGGGATGCCGACCCGGCCGAGGGTCTGGGCGAGGACCGCCTGCGCCGGCGCCGACTTCACCAGTGACGTCGCCAGCTCGAGCGGCCGCAGCCGACGGGGGATCAGGCCGAGCGGCCCCGCGTGGGTGACGTCGCGGTCGATCGGGGTCGCGAACGTCGGGGCGCCGGCCGCGGCGCAGAACATGTTGATCATGTCGACGACCGGCTGCGGCTCGGGGTTCACGAGGTGGAAGGCCTCGCCGTCGCGGCCCTCGAGGTGGGCGAGGTGGTCCATCGCCTTGGCGACGTAGTCGACCGGCACGACGTTGGTGTCGCCCAGGTCGACCCCGACCAGCGGCAGCCACGCCGGCAGCCGGTCGCGCAGCAGCTTCATCAGCGGGAAGAAGTAGTAGGGGCCGTCGATCTTGTCCATGACGCCGGTCTGGCTGTCACCGACCACGATCGCGGGCCGGTAGACCCGCCACGTCACGGTCGCCTCCTCACGGACGATCCGCTCGGACTCGTACTTCGTGCGGTGGTAGGGGGAGGGCAGCGGCTGGCCCTCGGCGAACATCGACTCGTCGAACCGACCGTGGGCCTCGCCCGCCGCGGCCACCGACGAGACCTGGTGGAAGCAGCCGACACCGAGTGCCTCGGCCAGCGCGACGGCGTGACGGGTGCCGTCCACGTTGAGCGCCTCGTTGGTGGCGTCGTCGGCGGTCATGTCGTAGATCGCGGCGAGGTGGAAGAAGTGGTCGACCTCGCCGACGTGGGCGGCCACCCACTCCGGGTCGACGCCGAGCGCGTCGGAGCCGAGGTCGCCGACGACCGGGACGACCCGGTCGGTGTCCCAGCGCTCGATCATCCGCTGCATGCGGGGGAGGGAGCCCTCGCGGACGAGGACGAAGACCTCGCCCTCCCGGTGGTCGAGGAGCTCCTCGACCAGGAAGCGTCCGATGAACCCCGTGGCGCCGGTGACGAAGTACGACATGGGCGGAGGGTACCGACTGGTAACCGGGCCCGACAGCCCTCAGGCCGACGGGTCGATCACTCGGACTTGCCGCCCCCGAACATGATCTCGTCCCAGCTGGGGACCGACGCGCGACCGCGCTTGCGGGCCGGCTTGCGGGCCGGCGGCTCGGCGTCACGAGCGGCAGGCGTCTCGACCTCCTCGGAGGCAGGCTCCTCGGGGGCGGCGTCGGACTCGGCCGGGACCTCCTCGAGGTAGGCCTCCACGGACGTCTCGGGGCTCACCATCGAGATGGCGTCGTCACCGAGCGGCAGGAGCTCCTCGGCGTCGGGCTCGGTCGCCGCCGCGCGCCGGGCGCGGGCCCGGGCGATGTCGTCGGACACCGGCGGCGGAGCGGCGGCGGCCGCCGGGGCGTCGCCCACGAGCCAGGTCGCGTCGTCGTTGTCGGCGACGGCGTAGTTGCCCGGGGCGTCGAAGACGAAGCGGGCGATCCCGTGGCGTGCGCCGGCCGAGAAGGCCGCGGTCAGTGTCCACTTGCCGTCCTCGCGGCGGGCGGCGTCCCAGTCGACCGTGTCGGGGTTGACGCCGGCGGAGCGCAGGTGGGACCCGACCGCGTCGCCGAGGGTGCGGGCACCGCCGCCGGGCGCCCCGGTACGCCGGACCGAGGCGCGCTGGGCGCGGTCGGCGACGTGCTGGCGCTCGGCGATCACGGGCGCGGCGAACGGCATGATCGCCTCGACGGTCGTGTGGGCGGCCTGGGCGACGGCCTCGGGGGTCTCGCCGGCCCGGATCCGGGACTGGATGTCACGAGGGCGGAGTGCTGAGTCCATCTTGATCTCCAACTGGCCGAGCCGGGCGTGGTCGCCGCTGAGTGCGGCCTTGAGGCGGTCGTCGACGTCGAGGGTGAACTCGACGCCCCGGGCGCTGACGAGGAGCAGGCGCCTGCCGTCATCGCTCAGTCCGGCGAGCGTGAGGTGGGCCATCGGGGTCGGTCTTCTTCCTGCTCAGGTCGGGTGCGGTCCGGTTCCGGCCGAGCCTACGCCAGCCGAGGAGCCGGTCCGGGACGCCGCGCCCCGCCGTACGACGCGTCGTCGGGCGGGTAACCTCCCGGCGTGTCCCCGGTGCTCGTCGTGCTCGACCTCATGGGCATCTTCGTCTTCGCGATCTCGGGTGCGCTGGTGGCGGTCCGGAAGGAGCTCGACGTCTTCGGCGTCCTCGTCCTGGCGGGGACGACGGGCCTCGGTGGCGGCTTCCTCCGCGACGTCCTCATCGGTGCGACACCGCCGGCGGCGCTCGAGGACTGGCGCTACCTCCTGGTGCCGGTCGTGGCCGGCCTCGTGACCTTCTGGTACCACCCCACCGTCGGGCGGCTCGAGCGGCAGGTCGGGGTCCTCGACGCCTTCGGCCTCGCCCTGTTCTGCGTCGTCGGCGCCCTCAAGTCGGTCGAGTACGGGCTCGGACCGCTGCCGGCCGCCCTGATGGGGATGGTGAGCGCCATCGGGGGCGGCATGGTGCGCGACCTGCTCGCCGGCCGGGTCCCCGCGGTGTTCCGCAGCGAGCTCTACGCCACGCCGGCCCTCGCCGGCGCCGCGATCGCCGTCCTGCTCGACCGGCTCGACCAGCCCTACGCCGTGAGCGCGCTGCTCGGCGCGAGCGTCTGTCTCGCCTGGCGGCTGCTGGCGATGTGGCGCCACTGGCAGGCCCCGATGCCGTCGGGCCCCGCCAGCGTGTGAGTCAGCCGTCGATCGGGATCCCGACCGGCAGCACCAGTGAGTCGGTCAGCGAGTCGAACGGGCCGAGCTCGGCGACCTGGCGGCAGGAACCGGCCGGCACCTCGCAGACGAGCAGCTCGGCGACCGACGAGTCGTCGGCGTCCGCCGCCGCGAGGACGGCCAGTGTCCCCGTGCCGAGCCAGTCGAAGCCGGTCGCGAACCCGCGCCCGCCGACGTCGACGCTGACGCGTTCGCCGCTACGGACGTCGTAGACCTGGAGCTCGTCGGCGTCCCACGTGTAGTAGTGCGCGTCGGGCGAGAGGTAGCCGAGGTCGGCATAGCTGTTGGTCGGCTCGAGCACCGTCGTACCGTCGAGGGTCTCGATGACGACCCCCTGGTCGCCCGAGACCGCGACGAGGTCGTCCTCGAGGTCGCCCAGGTAGGTGCCGCGACCACCGTGGACCGGTGTCTCGGCGAGGCTCTCGAGGTCGACCACGACCGGACCGTTCTCACCGGACCAGTAGGCCCGGCCCGCGTCCAGCGCCGCGAAGTCCCCGGGTTGCGTGCCGGCCGGCGCGTCGTAGCCGGTGATGGTCCCCGCCAGCTGGTCCATCACGACGTACTCCGAACCGTCCCTCGACACCCAGCCGGCCAGACCGGACTCCTCGTCGGAGACCAGACGCAGGTCCCGGGCGTCGGTGCTCCCGACCAGCGTGCGATCACCGTCCTGCCACGACCACACGGCTCCCTTGCCGTCGGCGAGCACGTAGCCACCCGCGGTGCGGACGTAGGCGCGAGGACGGAACTCGAGATCGGTGGTCCGGGCACCCTCGTGGAGGGTCGTGCCGTCGACCCAGCTGATCGGGGCGGCACCGGTCGGCCCGGTCGGCTCGACGGCTCGCTGGTCGGACGTGAGGAACGGTGCCACGAGGACGACGCCGGCAGCGACGGCGGCGATGCCGCCCGCGGCGCCGAGCCGGCGGTGGCGGACCCGGCGGTCGCCCGCGGCGATCATCGTGTCGAGGTCGGGGGCGGCGAAGTCGACGGCGTCCGCCTGCTCGCGCATCAGGGTCTGGAGCTTCTCGGTCATGGGGTCACCACCAGGTCGTGGAGGGGGAGCAGGTCGGCGCTGGCGTCCTCGCCGAGCCGCTCGCGGAGCTTGGAGAGGGCGGCCGAGACCTGGCTCTTCACGGTGCCGACGGCGCACCCGAGCGCCTCGGCGGTCTGGGCCTCGCTGAGGTCCTCGTAGTAGCGGAGCACCACCGCGGCCCGTTGTCGCGCGGGGAGCTCGAGCAGGGCGGCCCACAGCCAGTCCCGCTCGGTCACGTGGTCCTCGTGGCCGAGGCGATGCCCGTCCTCGTGGCGGTCGGTCGGCCGTTCGCCCCACGACTTCCGCCGGAACCAGCTGATCGCGGTCGTGGTGATCGCCTTGCGGGCGTAGGCCTCGGCGTTGGCGGTGTCGCGCAGCCGTGGCCAGGCGACGTAGGTCTTGGTCAGCGCCTCCTGGACGAGGTCCTGGGCCATGCCGACCTCCCCCACCATCAGGTAGGCGCACCGGTGGAGCGCCGCCGAGCGTGCGGAGACGAACTCCGCGAACTCGGCCCTCTGTCTCTCCTTCGTCGTCACGTCAACCCAGACGCGGTGACCGCCCGGAAAGGTTCGGTCACCCGAGGACCCGGCGCAGATAGCCGTTCGCGAAGACCCGGTCGGGGTCGAGCCGGTCGCGCATCGCGAGGAACTCCCCGAAGCGCGGGTACGCCGCCGCGAGGTCCGCAGCCTCCAGGGTGTGCAGCTTCCCCCAGTGGGGTCGCCCGCCGTGGTCCCGCATCACCCGCTCGACGCCCGCGAAGTAGGCCTCGTGGGGGACACCGACGTAGGTGTGGAAGGCGAGGTAGACGCTGTCGTGCCCGTGACTCGTCGACAACGGGGTCGTCTCGGCCGGGGCGAGCCGGATCTCCACCGGGAACGAGATCCGCCAGTCGGAGGCGTCGATGACGCGTCTGGCCTCGGTCAGCGCCGCGACGCCCGCCTCGCGCGGCACGGCGTACTCCATCTCCTTGAAGACCACGCGCCGCTGCGCGGTGAAGACCCGGTGGGCCGGCGCGGTGTAGGTGCGCTCGCTGAGCAACCGGCCGCTGACGTCGTTGACCGCGGGGACGACCGACGGTGCACGGGTGAGGACCCGGTTGAGGCCGCCGAAGAGCGTGTTGGACAGCAGCTCGTCGTCGACCCAGGCGCGCCAGCGGGACAGCGGCTCGTCGTCGACCTGCGCGAGCGGGAGCCGGTCGTTGGTCTTGACCTGCATCCGGTCGGTGTGGGGGAACCAGTAGGCATCGACGTGGTCGTGGGCGTCGTCGAGGTCGAGCAACGAGGCCGTCCCCTCGCCCCACGTGATCGGTCGCTCGTGGGCGCGGAGGGCGAAGAGCGGCTCGACCCGGAAGGTGACGGTCGTCAGGACCCCCAGGGCCCCCAGCCCCACGCGGCCGACGTCGAGGACGTCGGCGTTCTCGGTCTCCGTCGCGCGCAGGACCTCACCGGTCCCGGTCACCAGCTCGAGGCCCGCGACCTGGCCGGACAGCGAGGCGATGCGGCCACCACTGCCGTGGGTGCCGGTCGAGATCGCCCCCGCGAGGGTCTGCTCGGCGATGTCGCCCATGTTGTGCAGCGACAGACCCAAGTGCTCCAGCTCGTGGTTGAGGACGTGGAGCGGCGTGCCCGCCGCGGCCGTCACCGTCATCGCGTCGCGGTCGACGCTGCGGATGCCGGTCAGGTGGGTCGGCAGCAGCATCGTGTGCTCCGGTGCGGCGACGGCGGTGAAGCTGTGGCCGGTGCCGACCATCTTGACCGTCGTCCCGCTGCGTCGGGCCTCGGTCACGGCCGCCACCACGTCGTCGGTGGTGCGCGGCGCGAACACCTGGGCGGGTGTCGCCTCCGCCAGTCCCGACCAGTTCCTCCAGCCCATGCCGCGGACCCTAGCCCGACCTCATGCCCGCGGACGGGGTATCAGCCACGCGACCAGCGCGGCGAGGGCACCGGCCGCGAACGAGACGAGGTAGGCCGCCGACGCGCCGGACCGGTCGACCACCAGACCGGCGAGGGCCGCGCCCGGCCCGACCCCGGCGACCACTCCGCTGTGGAGCACCGACATCCCCTCGGCCAGCCGCGACGGCGGCACGGCGCGCTCCACGAGCGAGGTGACGGCGATCATGGTGGGCGCGATCGCGAAGCCGCCGAGGAGGAGCAGGCCGCCCATGAGCGGCACCGACTCGACCAGCGCCAGCGGCGCCATGGCAACGCACATCCCCAGCGCCCCGACCCGCACCCGGTCGACGGGCGGACGCTTCCAGTGGATCGCGCCGGTCACGAGCCCGGCCAGCAGGCTGCCGAGCGCCCAGAGGGCGAGCAGCGGGCCGGCGTAGGCCTGGGAGCCCTGCTCCTCGGCGAAGGCGACGGTGACGACCTCGGCGCCGCCGAAGAGCGTGCCGAGCGAGAACATGACGACCGCGACCGGCAGCAGCGTCCGCCACGGCAGCGGCTCGGCGGCGCCCTCGCTGCGGCGGCGGGGGTGGGCCGGCGGCTCGGTGGAGCGCTGGACCGCGAGCAGGACGGTGCCGACCAGGCCGGCGACCACCGCGGTCACCACGCCGACCGCGGGACTGATGGTGGTCGCCAGCAGGGTCACCAGGATCGGGCCGAGCATGAAGACGGCCTCGTCGACGACTGCCTCCAGCGCGAACGCGGTCTGGACGTCGGCAGGGCGCTCGCGCAGCACGTGCGACCACCGGGCGCGGACACAGGTGCCGGCGGCCGGCAGCGACCCGCCGCCGAGGGCCGCGAGCACGTAGGTCCACGCGGCGGGCCATCCCGCGCCCACCGCCACGACCAGCATGCCCAGCGAGACGGTGAAGACCGCCACCATCGGCAGCAATACCCGCGACTGCCCGTGGCGGTCGAGCCAGCGCCCCTGGACGATGGCCATCACGGCACCCGCCGCGACGTAGATCGCGGAGACGGCGCCCGCCAGGCCGTAGGACCCGGTCGCGTCCTGGACCAGGAGCACGATCCCGATGCCGACCATCGAGATCGGCAGCCGCGCGACGAACGCCGCCCCGGAGAACCGGCGGCTCCCCGGCACGGTCAGGATCCGACGGTAGGTGTCGAGCATGGCCTCCGAAGCCTACGGCCGCGGGCCGCGAGTCGTCCCACCCGACGTGAGCGTCGTCATCGGCGCCGATCACGACGGTCAGGTCGGGTACGACGGTTGGCCGGCGCCAAATACGATGGGGGCATGACCTCCGACGTGCGCCCGTACGACGCCGTGCTGCTGGTGTCGTTCGGCGGCCCCGAGAAGCCCGACGACGTGATCCCCTTCCTCGAGAACGTGACCCGGGGCAAGAACATCCCCCGCGAGCGGCTGGCCGAGGTGGGGGAGCACTACTTCTCCTTCGGCGGGCGGTCCCCGATCAACGACCAGAACCGTGCCTTCCTCGCCGCGCTCAGGGAGGACCTCGCCGGCGCGGGCATCGACCTCCCGGTCTACTGGGGCAACCGCAACTGGGACCCCTATCTCGCCGACGCGCTGCGGCAGATGGCCGACGACGGCGTCCAGCACGCGGCCTGCTTCGTCACCAGCGCCTACTCCTCCTACTCCGGCTGCCGGCAGTACCGCGAGGACCTCGCGGCCGCCCTCGCCGACGTCCCGGGGGCCCCGGTGCTCGACCGGCTGCGCCACTACTTCAACCACCCGGGGTTCGTGGAGCCGGTCGTCGACGCGACGCTCGCCGCGCTGGCCGAGCTGCCCGCGGACAGCCGCAACGACGCCCACCTCGTCTTCGTCACCCACTCGATCCCGACGTCGATGAACGACGCCAGCGGGCCCGACGGCGGGTGGTACGTCCGCCAGCACGAGAGCGCGGTCGCCGAGGTCGTCGAGCGGGTGCGGCAGGAGACCGGTCACCGGTTCCACTCCGAGCTCGTCTACTGCTCCCGGTCCGGCCCGCCGCAGGTGCCGTGGCTCGAGCCCGACGTCAACGACCACCTCGAGGCGCTCTCGGAGCAGGAGGCGACCGGCGTCGTGATCGTGCCGATCGGCTTTGTCTCCGACCACATGGAGGTCATCTACGACCTCGACACCGAAGCCCTCGACACCGCCCGCAAGCTCGACCTCCCCGCCGTGCGCGCGGCGACGCCGGGGGTCGACCCGCGGTTCGTGGCCGTGGTCCGCGACCTGCTCGTCGAACGGGCCGCCGCTGAGCGGGGCGCGGAGCCCGAGCGACGCTCGGTCGGGGAGCTCGACGCCTCGTGGGACCGCTGCGCCGTCGGGTGCTGCCCCAACCCGCGGGCCGAGCGGCCCGCGGTCGCCGGGGCCGACGCGTGAGCGCCCCGAGCCCGGTCGCGCTCCGCGACCTCGCGCTCGACGTCGCCCAGCAGGCGGCGACCCTGGTCCGCGACCGTCGCGCCGAGGGCGTCAGCGTCGCCGACACGAAGACGAGCGCCACCGACGTCGTCACGGAGGTCGACCGGGCGAGCGAGGAGCTGATCCGCGGGCTCCTGCTCGAGGCGCGCCCCGACGACTCGATCCTCGGTGAGGAGGGCGACGACCACGTCGGCACCAGCGAGGTGCTCTGGATCGTCGACCCGATCGACGGCACCGTGAACTTCCTCTACGGCCTCCCGGAGTACGCCGTCTCGATCGCCGCCGAGGTCGACGGCGAGGTCGTGGCCGGGGTGGTCCTCAACGTGGTGACCGGAGTCGTCTTCGCCGCCGCGCTCGGCCACGGTGCCACCAAGGACGGTCGGCCGATCGGCGTCCGCAGCACGCCGCCGCTGTCCCACCGGCTGGTGCTGACCGGCTTCAGCTATCGCCCCGACCTCCGCGCCGAGCAGGCCGCCCAGGTCGCGCGGCTGCTGCCGCAGGTGCGCGACGTGCGCCGGATCGGGTCCAGCGCGCTCGACATCTGCCACGTCGCGGAGGGGGCCGGCGACGCCTACGTCGAGGAGGGCTCCCAGCGCTGGGACTGGAGTGCAGCAGCCCTCGTGGCCCGTGAGTCGGGCGCCCGGTTCGGACTGCTGCCCAGCGCCGTCGCGGCCCGCCTCGGGGGACCCGGGTCCGACGGCACCCCGACGGTCGTGGTCTGCACGCCGGCGGACGGGTGGGACGACTTCGTGAGCCTGCTCACGGACTGCGGATTCTGCGTGTCCGACGCGGAATAGCCAGCCCCCTCCTACTGTTCACGCGACGGCTCGACGGCCACCCGTCGAACCGGTGTGCACGGTTGATCGCTGATGGTGCACACTGTGGCGCCGAGCGGCGGCACACGACGAGTTTTCATGGGGAGTGGAGAGCAGAGATGGCGACCGACTACGACGCACCTCGCAAGAACGAGGAAGACCAGTCCGAGGAGAGCATCGAAGAGCTCAAGGCGCGTCGTCACGACAAGAACTCCGGCAAGGTCGACGAGGACGAGGCCGAGGCCGCCGAGTCGTTCGAGCTGCCCGGGGCGGACCTGTCCCACGAGGAGCTCGCGGTCGAGGTGAAGCCCAAGCAGGAGGACGAGTTCACCTGCATGAGCTGCTTCCTGGTCCACCACCGCAGCCAGCTCGCGGACGAGAAGAAGATGATCTGCAAGGACTGCGTCTGAGCGCGTCCTCACCGACGAACGGCACGACGCCGGCCACCCCGTGGGGTGGCCGGCGTCGTCGCGTCCGGGGTGGCCCTCAGCTGGTCGGTGCCGGGGCGTCGGGGTCGTCGCGGTCCTTGCGCAGCTCGAGCGGCAGCTGCCCGGTGGACTTCGCGTAGTAGCCGGCGGCGCGGCGTGCGGCCGCCATCCGGGCGAGGCCGATCAGGGCGCCGCTGATGGCCGCCCACGCCACGGCCTCCATCACGTCGACGTCGGGATCGGCCGGGTTGGCCGGCGGCGTCTTGCCGGTGGCGGCCTTCCACGAGGTGTTGAGGGCCTTCTTGGTCACCGCAGCAGCCCCGAGGACCGCGACCAGCGACATGGCCGACCACACCTTGGAACTGTCCGAGCTCTTCTTCGCCATGCCCCGACCCTAGCCCGCGTCAGTCGGCGGCCGGTCCACCCTGGGGTGCGACCGGACCGCGGGCGGTCGCGATCGCCTGCGCGAGCGCGTCGGGGTGCCGGGTCGACAGCAGCCAGTAGGGCGCGGGGTCGGCCGGGTCGTGCAGGTCGACCCGCACCGCGCGCTTGAGGTAGGGGCGGAGCAGCAGGTAGGCCCGGGCGTCGGCGTCGCGGCCCGCGAGCCGGCGGGCGGCGTCGGCGTCGAGCGCCGTCGCGTCGCCGAGGTGGCGCACCTCGATGCCGGCACGCCCGGCCCGCAACCGGCTCTCGCCGACCTCGATCCGGGCCGCGCCGTAGGAGAGCAGCACCGCCGCCATCAGGGCGAGACCGACCGCGGTCACGGTCCACGCGACGATCCCGGGGAGCGCGACGACGGTCGCCAGCCACAGGCTGACGACGAGCATCGTGCCCTGCACCCACCACCGCAGCGGCACGGTCAGCCGCTCGGCGTACTGCGTCTCCACGGGCCAGATCCTAGGAGCCGGGCCGGCGGGTAGTGTCACCGGCCGTGCCTCTCGAGATCCAGGTGGTCCGCCTCGACCCCGACCTGCCGCTGCCGGCCTACGCCCACCCGGGGGACGCCGGCGCCGACCTGCTGACGACCGTCGACGTCACGCTGCGGCCGGGGGAGCGGGCGATGGTCCCGACCGGCATCGCGATCGCGCTGCCCGACGGCTACGTCGCGCTGGTCCACCCCCGCTCGGGCCTGGCCGCCCGCCACGGGCTCTCCATCGTCAACACCCCGGGCACGGTGGACGCCGGCTACCGCGGCGAGATCAAGGTCATGCTGATCAACCACGATCCGGTCGAGCCGGTCGAGCTGCGTCGCGGCGACCGGATCGCCCAGCTCGTCGTCCAGCGGTTCGAGCGCGCCGCGTTCACCGAGGTCGAGGCACTCGCCGAGTCCGCGCGGGGTGAGGGGGGTTACGGTTCTACTGGAGGATTCGGTCGTTCCTGACCGGTCCGGAGGAGATGACGTGAAGTTCGGTCGCAAGGCGCGCGAGGCAGCCGAGACCCCCCAGGCGGAGACCAGGCCCACGGACGGGGCCGACGAGCCGACCGCTCCCGCCGAGCCCGGACCCTACGACGCCGAGGACCTCGGCGACGACGGCGTCCAGCGGGTCGACCTCGGATCGATGCTGGTGCCGCCGGTCCCCGGCAGCGAGCTGCGGATCCAGGTGGACGAGAAGACCCAGCAGGTCCAGTCCGTGCTGCTCGCCGGCGCCGACGGTGCGCTCGAGCTGCGCGCCTTCTCCGCGCCGCGCAACGGCGACCTGTGGAGCGAGGTCCGTCCCCAGCTGGCGGCCGACATGGCCCGCCGCGGCGGCACCGCGACCGAGCGCGAGGGGCGGTTCGGCACCGAGTTGGTCTGCCAGCTCACCGTGAAGACCGCCGACGGCCGCACCGGCCAGCAGCCTTCGCGGATCGTCGGCATCAACGGCTCGCGCTGGATGGTCCGCGCGACCTTCCTCGGCAAGCCGGCCGTCGAACCGGAGGCCGCTGGTGTGTGGGAGGACGCGCTGGCGCGCCTGGCCGTACGTCGTGGCGACCACGCGATGCCGGTCGGCGACCCGCTCCCGGTCGTGCTCCCTGAGCAGGCTCGCCGGGTCGGCGCGCCCGGCCAGGGCACCCTCGACGGCTGAGACCCGGACGTGGGCGAGAAGAGCCGGCTGCGACGCAGCCTGAGCCGGTGGGCGAACGTGTCCGAGGCCCACGCGCGCGACCTGCGCCGCGACCTCGGGCAGAAGGCGGCGGTGACGATCGAGGAGGCGCCTGACCGGGTGCCGGTGACCGTCCAGGGGTCGCTGCGCACGATCACGCTGCGCCCTCGCGGCGGCGTACCCGCCCTGGAGGCGGAGCTCGAGGACGGCTCGGGCGTGCTGACCGTGATCTGGCTCGGCCGGCGCCGGATCTCCGGGATCTCGCCGGGCCGCTCGATGCGGGTCACCGGCCGGATCGGACGCCTCGAGGGCGTCCGGACCATGTACAACCCGCGCTACGAGCTGCTGCCGTGAGCGCCGACGACCAGGAATCCCCCGTGGACGAGCCGGTGGAGCGACCGCACGCCGACGCCGAGACGGTCGAGCAGGTCGTCCGGGCCCAGCTGTCCAAGGCGCTCGGCGGCCGCCGCGGCATGGCGGAGGCCGCTGTCCCGACGATCCTCTTCACCGCCGTCTGGCTGATCGTCCACGAGCTCCAGGTGGCGCTCGTCGTCAGCATCGCGGCCGCTCTCGTCCTGCTCGTGGTGCGGCTCGTCCAGCGCTCCACCGTCCAGTTCGTCGTCAACGCGCTGGTCGGCATCGGCATCGGCTGGCTGTTCGTCACGATGGCGGCGCGCGGCGGCGCCTCGGGCGAGGAGCAGGCGCTCGCCTACTTCCTGCCGGGGATCCTCTACAACGCCGGCTACGCCGTGGTCATGGGCCTCACCTGCATCATCGGGTGGCCGCTGGTCGGGTTCATGGTCGGCAGCGTCACCGGTGACCCGACGGCGTGGCACGAGGACCGCCAGGTCGTCCGACTGTGCACCCGCCTCACCTGGCTGCTGGTGCTGCCCTGCGTCGTGCGCGCGGCGCTCCAGGCGCCGGTCTACCTCGGCGGTCGCTCCGGCTCGATCGACGCCGACACCGCCATCGCGCTGCTGGGCGTCATGAAGATCGGCCTGGGCTGGCCGCTCCAGCTCGCCGCGCTGGCCGCGATGGTGTGGCTGCTGGCCCGCAACCACACGCCCATCAAGGGATCCTCAGCCGCCGTGGAGTGAGGGCGCGAGCAGCCGCTCGAGATCGTTCTCGACGTCCGCGCTGACGACGAACAGCAGCTCGTCACCGGACTCGACCGGCTCCTCGGCGTCGGGCGTGTAGACCTGCCCGTCGCGCAGGATCGTGACCAGCGCGCAGTTCTCCGGGAAGGGGATCAGCCCGGCCGGCTTCCCGACGTAGGGCGAGTCCTCCGGCAGCGTGAGCTCGACCAGGTTGGCGTTGCCCTGGCGGAAGGTGAAGAGCCGGACGAGGTCGCCGACTGTGACCGCCTCCTCCACCAGCGCCGACATGATGCGCGGGGTCGAGACGTTGACGTCGACGCCCCACGCCTCGGAGAAGAGCCACTCGTTGTTCGGGTGGTTGACCCGGCCGACCGTGCGGGGGACGCCGAACTCGGTCTTCGCGAGCAGCGAGGTCACGAGGTTGACCTTGTCGTCGCCGGTCGCGGCGATGACGACGTCGCACTGGTCGAGCCGTGCCTCCTCGAGCGAGGACATCTCGCAGGAGTCGGCGAGGAGCCACTCGGCGTCGGGCACCCGCTCGGGCTTGATGGCTCCGGGGTCCTTGTCGACGAGCAGGACCTGGTGACCGTTGCCGATCAGCTCGCGGGCGATGGAGCGGCCGACGGCCCCGGCTCCTGCGATGGCGACCTTCATGGCGTCAGTTCTCCTCGGGTCCGCGCTCGAAGACGGCGTAGGCGCCGGCGGCGTTCTCCTCGCGCATGACGAGGTGGAGCAGGTCGCCCTCCTGGATCACGGTCTCGCGGGTGGGCAGCATGCCCTCGCCGAGCCGGTCGATCCAGGCGATGCGCACCTTCGACTGCTCCTGCAGGTGGATGGTGCGGTGGCCGATCCACTTCTCGGGCACCGGCACCTGGTCGACCCGGATCGTCCCCGAGGGGTCGCGGAAGTCGGGCTCGGCCCCGACCGGCAGCAGCCGACGGAGCACTTGGTCGGCGGTCCACTTCACCGTCGCGACGGTGGTGATGCCGAGGCGCTGGTAGACCTCCGCCCGGCCGGGGTCGTAGATCCGGGCGACGACCTGCTCGATGCCGAAGGTCTCCCGCGCGACCCGCGCAGCGATGATGTTGGAGTTGTCACCGCTCGAGACCGCCGCGAACGCGTCGGCGCGCCGGATGCCGGCCTTCTCCAGGACCTCCTGGTCGAAACCGATCCCGGTGACCTTGTCGCCGTTGAACGACGGGCCGAGGCGCCGGAAGGCGTCGGGCTCGCTGTCGATGACGGAGACGGTGTGGTTGCGCTCCTCGAGGCTCCGGGCAAGGGTCGAGCCGACGCGGCCGCAGCCCATGATCACGACGTGCACGACACGAACGTTATCCCAGACGATGCGCGCGCACGGGTGGTCAGGGTCTAGCCTTTCCCGACGTGGGTGTCGGCGACGTCTCCAAGCGGATCCTTCTGGGTCGCAAGCTGCGAAGCTCGCAGCTCGGTGAGACGTTGCTCCCCAAGAAGATCGCGCTCCCTGTGTTCGCCAGCGACGCCCTCTCGTCGGTGGCCTACGCGCCTGACGAGGTCTTCATCATGCTCGCCGCGGCGGGCGCGTCGACCTACGTCTGGTCGTGGAAGATCGGGATCGCCGTCGCGCTCGTCATGCTCACCGTCGTGGCGTCCTACCGCCAGACCGTCCACGCCTACCCGTCCGGCGGTGGTGACTACGAGGTGGCCACGGTCAACCTCGGCCGCAACGCGGGCGTCACCGTCGCCAGCGCGCTGCTGGTCGACTACGTCCTGACGGTCGCGGTGTCGATCTCCTCGGCCGCGCAGTACGCCGCGGGCGCGATCCCCGCGCTGATCGGCCACGAGGCGTTCGCGGCGCTGATCGCGGTCGTCGTCCTGACCGCCCTCAACCTGCGCGGCGTACGCGAGTCGGGCACCTTCTTCGCGGTCCCGACCTACCTCTTCATGGCCGCGATCCTCGGCATGTGCCTCTTCGGGCTGCTCCAGCTCCTCGGCGGGACGCTGCCGCCGGCGGAGAGCGCCGGGCTGGAGATCGAGCCCGCCGAGGGCTGGGAGGGCCCGCTGACCCAGGTCGCGCTGGTCTTCCTGCTGGCGCGCGCGTTCTCGTCGGGCTGTGCGGCACTCACCGGCGTGGAGGCGATCTCCAACGGGGTGCCGGCGTTCCGGCGCCCCAAGAGCCGCAACGCCGCGACCACGCTGCTGCTCCTCGCCCTGATCGCGATCTCGATGATGATGAGCGTCATCGTGCTCGCCCAGCAGATGGGGGTGCGCTACGTCGATCCCCACGAGCTCGACCGGCTGCGGGCCGCCGGCGGGGGAGCGCTGCCCGCGGGCTACGAGCAGCATCCGCTCATCTCCCAGATCGCGAACGGGGTCTTCGCCGACTTCCCGCCGGGGTTCTACTTCGTCACCACCGTCACCGGCGTGATCCTGGTGCTCGCCGCCAACACGGCCTTCAACGGCTTCCCGGTGCTCGGCTCGATCCTCGCCCAGGACGGGCTCGCGCCGCGGGCCCTCGGCTCGCGCGGCGACCGGCTGGCCTACAGCAACGGCATCATCTTTCTCGCGGTCATGGCGGGGCTGCTGATCTGGATCTTCGACGCCGAGACGACCAAGCTGATCCAGCTCTACATCGTCGGCGTCTTCGTCTCCTTCAACCTCAGCCAGCTCGGCATGATCCGCCACTGGACGCGCCACCTCCAGCACGAGCACGACGCCGCAGAGCGGCGCCGGATGATGCGGTCGCGGGCGATCAACACCTTCGGCCTCGGCATGACCGCGGTCGTGCTCGTGATCGTGCTGATCACGAAGTTCCTCGCCGGCGCGTGGATCACGATCCTCGCGATGGTCGCCTTCTTCGCGGTGATGCAGGGCATCAGCCGCCACTACGCCAACGTCGCCGAGGAGCTCGCGGCCGACGAGGAGGACAAGGTCCTGCCGACCCGCGTCCACGCGATCGTGCTGGTCGGCAAGCTCCACAAGCCGACGCTGCGGGCGTTGGCCTTCGCGAAGGCGTCGCGTCCCAACATCCTCGAAGCGGTCTACGTCGGTACTGACACGGCGGCGACCAACCGGCTGCTCTCCGACTGGGACCAGCGCAACCTCGGCGTCCCGCTCAAGATCCTCCACTCGCCCTATCGCGAGATCGTGCGGCCGATCTCCGAGTACGCCGCCGAGATCCGCAAGGCCAACCCGCGGGGCGTGGTCGCGGTCTACATCCCGGAGTACGTCGTCGGCCGCTGGTGGGAGCAGCTGCTCCACAACCAGACGGCGCTGCGCCTCAAGGGACGGCTGCTGTTCTCGCCCGGCGTCATGGTCATCTCGGTGCCCTACCAGCTGCGCTCCTCCCAGATCGCGAGGGAGCGCGCCCTGCGGGAGGACACCGCCATCCGGTCGGGCGACGTCCGTCGCGGCCGCGTGGGCGACCGATCACGCAACGGACAGATCGGCCGATGAGCCGCGCCCCGCGGCAGCGCCGGCAGCGGGGCCGTTCCCGGGTGGGGGAGACGTTCCGCGCCGAGATCGGTCCCGTGGCCCACGGCGGGCACTGTGTCGCCCGGGTGGTGACCGACCCGTCGGTCGAGCCCGTCGAGACCAGGGTCGTCTTCGTCCGCCACGCGCTCCCCGGCGAGGTGGTCGACCTGGTGGTGACCGAGGGGTCCGACGGCGACCGGTTCTGGCGTGCGGACGCCGTCGAGGTCCACGAGCCGTCGGCCGACCGGGTCGAGCCGCCCTGTCCCTACACCGGACCGGACGCGTGCGGGGGCTGCGACTTCCAGCACGTCGGCCTCCTCGCCCAGCGCGCGCTCAAGGCGGCGGTCGTGCGCGAGCAGCTGACCCGGCTCGCGGGGCTCGACCTGCCGGTCACCGTCGAGGCCGTCCCCGGTGACCAGGACGGGCTGCGGTGGCGCACCCGCCAGCGCTACGTCGAGCTTCCCGACGGCCGCCTCGGCATGCGCAAGCACCGCTCCCACGACGTCGTCGCGGTGGACGAGTGCCTGCTGGAGGCCCCGGCCGACGCCGACCACGTGGTGCTCGGCAGGTCGTTCTCGGTCGCGCCGGGCGGGTTCTGGCAGGTCCACCCCGGCGCCCCGGAGGCGCTGGTGTCGACGGTTCTCGAGCTGCTGGCGCCGCAACCCGGCGAGTCGGTGCTCGATCTCTATGCGGGCGTCGGCCTGTTCGCGACGTTCGTCGCCGAGCGGACCGGCGGGCGGGTCGCGGCCGTCGAGGCCGACCGCGAGGCGTGCCGCCACGCGCGCCTCAACGTGGGGGAGCGCGCCGACGTGACTGCGGGCCCGGTCGACCGCGTCCTCGCGACGGCCTACGACGAGCCCTTCGACCTCGTCGTCCTCGACCCGCCACGGGAGGGAGCGAAGCGGAAGGTCGTCGAGCAGGTCGTCGACCGCGCGCCACGCGCCGTCGCCTACGTCGCCTGCGACCCGGCCGCGCTGGCCCGCGACGTCGCCATCTTCGCCGAGCACGGCTATGCCGTCAGTGGACTGCGCGCCTTCGACCTCTTCCCCATGACCCACCACGTCGAGTGCGTGGCACTGCTGACGCGAGTCGGCCCCGGAGCGCGCTGAGGCCCCACTAGAGTCGCGCGGGTGCGTCTGGTCTCGGCAGTCCTCGGCTTCCTCCTGAGGAAGCTGGGCCTGGTCGCAGCGGTCGTGCTCTCCCTGTTCCTCGGCCTCGTGCTGGTCTCGGTGGTGGTCCCGCCGCTGCAGCAAGCCGAGGCCAAACGCGACCGGTTGGCCGAGGTGGCGCAGGAGCGCGCGGGGCTCGAGGCCGACCTTGCCGAGCTCGAGCGGACCTACGCCGAGGCCCAGGGTCGTGCCACGGAGTCCCTGCAGGCTGAGGTCATCGCCGAGGTGGAGGCGGGACGCCGAAGGGTCACGGACCAGGCGGCCGTGGTCGGCGAGCGGCGCGAGAAGATCTGTACCCGACTGGAGCGCGTGCCCGAGCAGGTGTCGCCGATCGGCCCCAATCCGTGCGAGGACGCACAGAGAGCACTGGACTCGGCCGAGGAGGCACTCGCCACCTTCGAGAGGACCCTCGGCGAGGCCGAGGACACCGCAGCCGTCCTCGCAGACCCGCAGCTCACCAGCGAGCAGAAGCTCGAACGGCTGGGGGAGGACGGCGGCCTCGCCGCGGACCAGCGGGAGATCGACAACACCGAGTCCGAGCTCGCCCAGGCGATGGCGGAGGAGGACCGCCTGCGGGAGGCGCAGGGTTCGTGGTCGGGCCGGGTCGTCAGCCTGTGGGCCCAGTCGTGGAGGTGGCTGCTCTGGACGGCCCTGCTCATCGTGCTCGCGCCCGGCCTGCTGCGGACCTTCAGCTACTTCGTCCTGATGCCGCTGGTCGCTCGGGCGCACCGACCGATCCACCTTGCGGAGGGCTCGGGGGGCGAGACCGCCCTCCTGCGCACCACCACTGCCGAGCGCACCCTGACCGTCCGGCTACGCGCCGGTGAGGTGCTGTCGGCGCGGTCGGAGCACGTCCGCCCCGTGCAGGGACCCATCCGCAGCCGGCTCCTGTACGACTGGTCGGCGCCCTTCATCAGCTTCGCGGCCGGGCTCTTCGGGCTCAGCCGGGTCACTGGTGACGGGAGCATCACCAAGGCGACGCTCGCGACGCCGAGCGACCCCGACGCCTACCTGATGCGCATCGACTTCGAGGACCACCCAGGGGTGGTGATGCGTCCCCGGCACGTCGTTGGCGTTGTCGGTGCGCCGACGCTCGAGACGCGGTGGCGCTGGGGCATCCACTGCTTGGCCACGTGGCAGGTGCGCTACATCATGTTCGCCGGCACTGGCAGCCTGATCGTGCAGGGCACGGGCGACGTCGTCGCGACGAACCCGGAAGGCGGGTCGACCAGGATGGAGCAGCACCTGGTGATGGGGTTCGACTCGCGCCTGGTCGTCGGCGTCAACCGGACCGAGGTGTTCTGGCCCTACCTCTGGGGAAGGACACCACTGATCGACGAGGAGTTCGACGGATCCGTCCCCCTGTTCTGGCAGAAGTCCAGCACGGACGGTCCGAGCAACCCGATTGCCAAGGTCTTCGACGCCTTCTTCTCCGCGATCGGCAAGGTGTTGGGCTTCTGAGTGGCGCGTGCACGGCCCGCGCGTGACAGGGTGTCACCATGGCCACCTACTCGGTGAACCCCGCGGCGATCGAGCACGCGCGGACGCTGATCGAGGGACGCCAGTACGTCCTCGACAGCGACTGGGGCGAGGTGCAGCCCGACGCCGAGGCGCAGAACGCCTACCTCGAGCGTCACTCCTGGGAGGACTACGCCGCCTGGCACCTCGGCCTGACCGAGGGCGCCAACGACGAGACCAAGGCGCGCCACGCGTTCGTCTTCGGCGACTTCAGGCGGGTCCACCGCACCGCTCTGATCGCCTGCGTCTACCGCGCCTCGGAGTGGCGCCACAAGGACGTCGAGCTCGCCGCCCACGACCTGCTCCAGCTGCTGGACCGGACGTCGGGCTGAGCGGGTCTCAGACCAGCGGCTCGGACTTGAGCTGGGCCGCGGGGGTCCCGCCCCAGCACGCCTCGGAGCGCTTGCGGTAGGGACCGCCCAGGAAGCGGAGCATGATGAACCGCGGCACCGCGGGCACCTTGCTCCTGACGACGGTGGTGCCGGCGACGTCGAGGTTGTCCAGCATCCAGTGGCCGACGAAGGCGAGCTCGGGTGGACGGGAGCCGGAGGTGTTGGACTTCTCGAACGCCGCCCACTCCTCCTCGGTGACCGATCCCGGGACGGCCGGGCTGAGGTCACGCTCCTCGTGCTCGAGGTGGGGGTCGAGGACGACCCGGAGCGCGGCCACGGCCTCGGCGAGGTCGGCCGCGACAGGTTCGCCGCGGGCGGCACGCCCGCCGGTGTCGCGGAGGACGGTGACGGCGCCGGCGATCGCGGCGTGCTCCGACTCCATGTCGTCGAGGAGGTCGCCGAGCGCAGGGTTGTTGCGACGCAGCATCGGGAACAGGTGCTCGTCCTCGCCGGTGTGGTGGGTGTGCAGGAAGTCCATCAGCCACACCACGTGCTCACCGACCGCGCGCAGGCGGTCGGGACCGGGCCCGTCGGCCAGGACGACCGCCGCGCGGTCGAGGTCGCGGCGGAGGGCGGCGTGGATGATGCCGTTCATCCGGGTGTCGACGGGCATGGGCCGACGGTAGTTCAGGCCGGCTCGTTGCCGCGAGCGATTCCCAGCGTCGCGATCAGGTCCTCGTGCAGCTGGAACCACACCGTGTGGCAGGAGTCGATGCCGATGCCGTCGACCCAGTGCGGCTGGCCGGCCTCGGCGCGCGACAGCGCCGCGGCGTAGCGCTCGTCGTAGCCCGCGAAGCGCGGCAGTGCCACCGCCAGGGGCGTCATGACCGGTCGCAGGAGGGAGCCGAGCTCGCCGAGGGTCGCCAGGACGCGACGGTCCCAGCGCAGGTCGTGGTGGTCGTTGGCGGCGAACGGGTCGCCGACCACGGGCCTGGTCTGCCAGTCGGTGACCGCCCGGAGCAGCCGCGCGTTGAGGTCGAGGAAGTCGAGGTAGGTCCGTCGCGCCAGGTCGCGGCGGCCGGTCGCGTCGAGCTCCGCCGCGAGTCGACGTTCGCCAGCGGCACGACCGCGCTCGGTGAGCGACCAGCCCTCGGTGTCGCCGAAGGCCGACCACGCGACCAGTCCGACCGCGCGGTGGTCCTCGAGCAGCTCGCCGACGAGATCGGGGTCGAGGTCGAAGCGCGCGGCGACCCGCGCCGCCGGGCCGAAGCCCAGGAGCCGGACCGCGTGGAGCACGAGCAGGTCCGGGGGAGTGGTCACCCGGTCAGTGTCCTCCCTGCTCCCACTCCTCGGCGAGGATCGCGTAGGTGTAGCCGTCGACCCAGCCGTGCTCGGCGTGGAAGGAGTCCCTCACGCCGTGCTGCTCTCGGCGCATGCCGAGCTTCTCCATCACCTTCCAGGAGGCGGTGTTGGCCGCGAAGCAGCCGGCCTGCACGCGACGGAGCCCGAGCCGGCCGAACGCGTTCGCCAGCGCGTCGCGGGCCAGGGCCGTGCCCACGCCGCGTCCGGCGTACGCCGGGTCGACGGTGTAGCCGATCCAGCCCTCGCGCCGCACGAACTCCGGCTCGTGCCCCTGCTGACCCATCCCGTCGGCGACCCGGACGCTGGCCGTGCCGACCGCCCTCCCGTCCAGCGTCGCCACGACGAGGTGCCCGTCGGTCCCGTCGTAGGACGTGAACCAGTCGCGCACCTCGTCGGCATCGACCTCCTGCATCAGGAACCACCGCAGGACCTCCGGGTGGCTGCGCCAGCCGAGCACCTGCTCGGCGAGGGCAGGGGTCGGGGGAGTGAGCTCGGGTCCCGGGATCGTCACGACAGGGAGGGTAGGCAGCGGGTCGGGCTCGCGCCACGGGATTCGGTGATGTATCTTGACGTCAAGAGACTTTGTGCGTCGGTAAGGCTCGCCTCACTTCCACGGGGCTGGGCCGCGGCGGCAAGATGGACGGCAGACGTCCGCAGACGACCACCAGCCCCGATCGAGGAGACGAGATGGCGAGCCAGGACAGCTTCGGAGCGAAGAGCACGCTCAGCGTCGGAGACCAGAACTACGAGATCTTCCGGCTCGACGCGGTGACCGGGGAGGGGCTCGACGTCGACTCGCTGCCCTACAGCCTCAAGGTCCTGCTCGAGAACCTGCTCCGCACCGAGGACGGCGCGGACATCACGGCCGACGACATCAAGGCGCTGGCCGGCTGGGACGCCGATGCCCAGCCCGACAAGGAGATCCAGTTCACGCCCGCCCGCGTGATCATGCAGGACTTCACCGGCGTCCCGTGTGTCGTCGACCTCGCGACGATGCGCGAGGCGATGGCCGAGCTCGGTGGCGACGCGACGAAGATCAACCCGCTGGCGCCGGCCGAGATGGTGATCGACCACTCCGTGATCGCCGACGTCTTCGGCTCCGCCGACGCCTTCGAGCGCAACGTCGAGATCGAGTACGAGCGCAACAAGGAGCGCTACCAGTTCCTGCGCTGGGGCCAGGGCGCCTTCGACGACTTCAAGGTCGTCCCGCCGGGCACCGGCATCGTCCACCAGGTCAACATCGAGCACCTCGCGCGCACGATCTTCACCCGCGAGGTCGACGGTGAGCTGCAGGCCTACCCCGACACCTGCGTCGGCACCGACTCCCACACGACCATGGTCAACGGCATCGGCGTCGTGGGCTGGGGCGTCGGCGGCATCGAGGCCGAGGCCGCGATGCTCGGACAACCGGTCAGCATGCTGATCCCGCGCGTGGTCGGCTTCAAGCTCTCCGGCGACCTGCCCGAGGGCTCGACCGCCACCGACCTGGTGCTGACCATCACCGAGATGCTGCGCAAGCACGGCGTGGTCGGGAAGTTCGTCGAGTTCTACGGCCCCGGCGTCTCCGCGCTGCCGCTGGCCAACCGCGCCACCATCGGCAACATGAGCCCGGAGTTCGGCTCGACCATCGCGGTCTTCCCGATCGACGAGGAGACCACGAAGTACCTCGAGCTCACCGGCCGTACGCCGGAGCAGATCGCGCTCGTCGAGGCATACGCCAAGGAGCAGGGCCTCTGGCACGACCCGAGTGCCGAGCCGCGTTTCTCGGAGAGGCTCGAGCTGGACCTCGCCACCGTCGTCCCGTCGCTCGCCGGCCCCAAGCGGCCGCAGGACCGGGTCGAGGTCACCAAGGCGGGCACCGAGTTCGACAAGGCGCTCGGCGACTACACCGACGACAAGTCGGCGACCGCGACCTTCTCGCTCGACGGCCAGGAGGTCACGATCGGCCACGGCGCCGTGACCATCGCGGCGATCACCTCCTGCACCAACACCTCCAACCCGAGCGTGATGATCGGTGCGGCGCTGCTCGCCAAGAACGCCGTCGACAAGGGCCTGGCCCGCAAGCCGTGGGTGAAGACCACGCTCGCCCCCGGCTCCAAGGTCGTCTCCGACTACTACGAGAAGTCCGGCCTGACGCCCTACCTCGACAAGCTCGGCTTCAACCTCGTCGGCTACGGCTGCACCACCTGCATCGGCAACTCGGGCCCGCTCATCCCCGAGGTGAGCCAGGCCGTCAACGACGCCGACCTCGCCGTGACCTCGGTGCTCTCGGGCAACCGCAACTTCGAGGGTCGGATCAACCCCGACGTGAAGATGAACTACCTCGCGTCGCCGCCGCTGGTCGTCGCCTACGCGCTGGCCGGCTCGATGACCGTCGACCTGTTCAACGACCCGCTGGGCCGGGACACCGACGGCAACGACGTCTTCCTCAAGGACATCTGGCCCGCGCCCGACGAGGTCGAGCGGGTCATCGCCGAGGCGGTCAACTCCGACATGTTCGGCGACTCCTACTCCGACGTCTTCGCGGGCGACGAGCGCTGGCGCTCGCTGGAGACCCCCGAGGGCAACACCTTCGAGTGGGACGCGGAGTCCACCTACGTCCGCAAGCCCCCCTACTTCGAGGGCATGCCCGAGGAGCCGGAGGCGGTCACCGACATCGACGGCGCCCGCGTGCTCCTCAAGCTCGGCGACTCGGTCACCACCGACCACATCAGCCCGGCTGGTGCGATCAAGAAGGACAGCCCGGCGGGGCGCTACCTGCAGGAGCACGGCGTCGACCAGCGCGACTTCAACTCCTACGGTTCTCGCCGCGGCAACCACGAGGTCATGATCCGCGGCACGTTCGCCAACATCCGGCTGCGCAACCAGCTGGCCCCGGGCACGGAGGGTGGCGTCACGCGCGACTTCACCAAGGGCGGCGAACAGACCTCGGTCTTCGAGGCGAGCGAGAACTACGTGGCCGCCGGTACGCCGCTGGTCGTCCTGGCCGGCAAGGAGTACGGCTCCGGGTCGTCGCGCGACTGGGCCGCCAAGGGCACCGCGCTGCTGGGCGTGAAGGCGGTCATCGCCGAGTCCTACGAGCGGATCCACCGCTCGAACCTGATCGGCATGGGCGTCATCCCGCTCCAGTTCCCCGAGGGCGAGTCGGCCGAGAGCCTGGGGCTGACCGGTGAGGAGAGCTTCTCGATCACCGGCATCACCGAGCTCAACGACGGCACCACGCCGCGCACCGTGAAGGTGAAGGCCGGCGACGTCGAGTTCGACGCCGTCGTGCGCATCGACACCCCCGGCGAGGCGAACTACTACCGCAACGGCGGCATCATGCAGTTCGTCCTGCGCAACCTGCTGCGCGGGTGATCCTCGGGGTCGAGGCCTGGGTCCTGATGGTCCTGGCGACCGCGCTGCTCGTCGGCGCGGTCGTCCAGGGCACGGTGGGTCTGGGCCTCGGCCTCGTCGCTGCGCCGGTCGCGAGCCTGGTCTCGCCGTCCCTGGTCCCCGAGCTGATGCTCTGGCTGGCGCTCTTGATGGCCCTCCAGACCGTCGCGACCGAGCACCGCGGCACCGACTGGCGCGGCCTCGCGTGGGCGCTCCCGCCCCGGGTGGTCGGCACCGGCCTCGGCGTGTGGGTGGTGGCGACGGCGCCCGACCGGGTCGTCGGGATCGCGGTGGCCCTGATGGTGCTCCTCAGCGTCGCGCTGACGGCGCGCACGGTGACGCTGCCGGTGAACCGGATCACCCTGCCGGTCGCGGGTCTCGTCTCCGGGGTGGCCGGCACGGCGACCTCCATCGGGGGCCCGCCGCTCGCGATCCTCTACCAGCGGGCGGAGCCGCGGGTGCTGCGCCCGACGCTTGCGGCCTACTTCGCGATCGGTGCGGGGATCAGCCTGCTGGGGCTCGGGGTCGCGGGAGAGCTGCGCCTCGACGTCCTGCTGCTCGCGCTCGTCCTCGCGCCCCTGCTCGTCGCCGGCTACCTCCTCGCCCGCCCCGTACGTCGCCGCGTGCCCGCGCAGCGGGTGCGGACCTGGGTGCTGGCCGTCTGCGGGACGTCGGCGACGGTGCTGCTCGTCGTCTCCCTGGCCTCCGGGTAGCGCGCCGTGGTCACGAGCGGCGCTGGAGCTCCCACGCCGCGGTGATCGCGCCGCGGATCGCGTCGGCGTCGCCGAGCTCGAGGTCGGCGAGCACCTTCATGTGAGCCTCGAGGGGAGGGGCGACCGAGAACGTCCCGGGGTGATCCGCGACGAGCTGCTCGCGGGCGTCGAAGTCGCTGCGCACCAGCAGGAAGCGCTCGTCCTCCTGGCGCGCGACGAGCCGGTTGTCGACGTACCACGCCACCCGACCGGGGTGCCCCTTCCGCTTCACGCCGGTCAGCGACTCGGCGTGGGCGGCGACGTCGTCGAGGTCCATCAGGGGTCTGTCAACGCAGGTTCTGGAGCCGGACCTGGCCGTGGGCGACGAGCCTGCCGTCGGCGTCGGTCGTGTCGACGGTCCACACCTGCTGGGAGCGGCCGCGGTGCACGGGGCGGGTCACGGAGGTCAGCCGCCCCTCGGTGACGGCGCGGTAGAAGTCCGTGGTGTTGCTCACCCCGACGACCCTGCCGTCGTCACCGAGCCAGAGCGCCGCGGCCATGCTGCAGAGTCCCTCGACGACCATCGCGTGCACCCCGCCGTGGACGATGCCGTAGGGCTGGTGGGTGTCCGGACCCACGCTCCACGAGGCGTCGATGCCGTCGCCGTCCATCCGGTCGAAGGTCATCGCCATGGAGTCGCGCAGGGGCGCGACGACGGCGAAGGAGGCGTCGAAAGCGGGGCTGGAGGTCACGTCGTCGGTCTGTCGATCCACGTCGAGCACCCTAGTCCGGCCCGGCGAGGAATCCCGCCGGGCTGTCCGCTGGGCCTACCGTTGGCCCCATGCCTGACCCCACGCCCGACTCGCAGCCCGACGAGACGCAGAACCTGACCCCGTTCGACCAGCTGGGTCTCGACGACCGCGTGCTCGACGCACTGCGTGACGTGGGCTACGAGACCCCGTCGCCGATCCAGGCGGCGACCATCCCGACGCTGCTCGAGGGGCGCGACATCGTCGGCCTCGCCCAGACCGGCACCGGCAAGACCGCGGCCTTCGCGCTGCCGGTCCTCTCGCGCCTCGACCTGAAGCAGAAGTCGCCCCAGGCGCTCGTCCTCGCCCCGACCCGGGAGCTCGCCCTCCAGGTCTGCGAGGCCTTCGAGCGCTACGCCGCCCACATGCCCGGCGTGAAGGTGCTGCCGGTCTACGGGGGCCAGGGCTACGGCGTGCAGCTCAGCGCCCTGCGCCGCGGCGTCCACATCGTCGTCGGCACCCCGGGCCGGATCATGGACCATCTCGAGAAGGGCACCCTCGACCTCACCGAGCTCCGGTTCCTCGTGCTCGACGAGGCCGACGAGATGCTCAATATGGGATTCGCCGAGGACGTCGAGACGATCCTCGCCGACACCCCCGAGGACAAGCAGGTCGCGCTCTTCTCGGCCACCATGCCGGCCCAGATCCGGCGGATCTCGAAGAAGTACCTCAAGGACCCTGACGAGATCACGGTCAAGAACAAGACCGCGACCGCCACCAACATCACCCAGCGCTACCTCACGGTCTCCTACCCCCAGAAGGTCGACGCTCTGACGCGCATCCTCGAGGTCGAGAACTTCGAGGGCATGATCGTCTTCGTCCGGACCAAGAACGAGACCGAGACGCTCGCCGAGAAGCTGCGCGCGCGTGGCTTCTCCGCCGCGGCGATCAACGGCGACGTGCCTCAGCAGGTGCGCGAGCGCACGATCGGCCAGCTGAAGGACGCCAAGCTCGACATCCTCGTCGCCACCGATGTCGCCGCCCGCGGCCTCGACGTCGAGCGGATCAGCCACGTGGTCAACTACGACATCCCGACCGACCCGGAGTCCTACGTCCACCGGATCGGTCGCACCGGTCGCGCCGGCCGCAGCGGTGACGCCATCTCATTCGTGACGCCGCGCGAGCGTCACCTCCTGCGCTCGATCGAGAAGAACAACCGGACGTCCCTCACGCAGATGCAGCTGCCGACCGTCGACGACGTCAACACCACCCGGCTCGCGCGCTTCGACGACGGGATCTCCGAGGCGCTCGGCGAGACCGAGCGCGTCGCGTTCTTCCGCGACGTCGTCAGCCACTACGTGCGCGAGCACAACGTCCCCGAGGTGGACGTCGCCGCGGCGCTGGCGGTCGTGCTCCAGGGGGAGACCCCGCTGCTGCTCGAGCCGGAGCCCGAGCGCCCGGCCCGTCGTGAGCGCCCCGACCGCGACGAGCACCGCGAGCGCGGCCCCCGTCAGGCAGGCGGCCACCCGGACGGGGTGCCGATGGCGACCTACCGGATCGCGGTCGGCAAGCGCCACAAGGTCGAGCCGCGCCAGATCGTCGGCGCGCTCGCCAACGAGGGCGGCCTCCACCGCAAGGACTTCGGCAAGATCTCGATCCGCCCCGACTTCTCGCTCGTGGAGCTGCCCGCGGAGCTGCCGAGGGGCGCCGAGCAGCGGCTCGCCGACACCCGGATCTCCGGCAAGCTGATCGAGCTGCGCCGCGACACCGGCGGCCCGAAGGGCGCCCGGAAGCCCTACAAGAAGAAGCACCGCGACTGACGGCTCCGTCAGCCGAGCAGGCGCCTCACGAGGTCGAGGTGGAACCGCGCCGAGAGGGTCAGGTCGTCGACGTGGATCCGCTCGTTCGCGTTGTGGAAGCCGGCGGCGATCACCTCGGCCGGCGTGCTCCGGAACGGCGAGAAGCCGTACGCCGCGGTGCCGCCCGCCGCACGGAGGTGGACCGAGTCGGTGAACCCGGTGCACAGCACTGGCAGCAGCAGCGCCTCGTCGCCCTCCTCGGCCAACCACGCCGCGACCGCGTCGGGCAGCAACCCGGTCACGGGTGAGCTGCTGCCGGGCACCATGTCCTCGCACCACTCCAGCTCATAGCTGCCCGCCCCGAGCCGGGCGCGGACCGCGTCCGCGACCTGCTCGCGGGTGGTGCCGGGCAGGATCCGGCAGTCGAGCTCGACGTGGGCGCGGGCCGGCATCACGTTGCGGGCGGTGGAGGCCCCCAGCACCGTCGGTGCCATCGTGGTCCCCGGGAGCGACGGCAGCTCGTGGCCGAGGGTCGGGTGGAGCGCGGCCGCCTCACGGAGGTCGGCCGCCAGGTCGGTGACCGGACGCTGCAGCAGTGCCTCCACGGTCGCGGTGACCTCGGGGGAGTCGACCACGTCGGGCATCCCGGAGCCGACCCGGGTGATGAGCTCGGCCAGGATCGGCACCGCGTTGTCGCCGAGCTCCGGCATCGAGGCGTGACCGGACTCCCCGACCGCGACGACCCGGACCGGGCAGGTGCCCTTCTCGCCGATCGAGAACGTCAGCGCCTGCCGACCGTCGCTCAGCGGGAGCCGCGAACCGGCGCCCTCGTTGATCGCGAGGTCGGGGCGGATGTCGGGTCGCTGCTCGAGCAGCCAGCGCATGCCGACGTCGGCGCGGCCGTCCTCCTCGTCGGCGACGGCGATGAACCAGAGGTCACCGCGGGGCCGGAAGCCCTCGCGCGCCAGCCGGGCGATGGCGACCGCCCGCGCGGCGACCTCGTCCTTCATGTCGACGGCGCCGCGGCCGTGGAGGAAGCCGTCGTCGTCGACGACGGCGCCGAACGGGTCGTGGAGCCAGTCCTGCCCGTCGACGGGGACGACGTCGGTGTGGCCGACGAGGGCGAGCGAGGGCGCGGACGGGTCGGTGCCGGGGATGCGGGCCACGACGTTGGCCCGCTCCGGCTCCCGCGCGACCAGCTCCACGTCGACGCCGTGGCCGGCCAGGTAGTCGTGGAGGTAGTCGGCGGCGAGCGTCTCGCTGCCGGTGAAGCCACGGTTGGTGGTGTCGCGCCGGATCAGCTCCTGCGCGACCTCCAGCACCTCGGCGGCCAGTCCGACGTCCGTGCTCTGCTCGCTCACTGCTGCTCCTTCGAGGTCGTGTCGGGGTCCACCATGCCGAACCGGTCCAGCAACCACGCGAAGACCTCGGCCTCGTAGGCGAGGTGGCCGGTGCGGCCGGAGGGCCCGACGTGCGCGCCGGCTCCGACCTCGCAGCGGAACAGGCAGCGCGGCGACCACTCCGGGTCGCTCGCCCGGAGTGCGGCCACCCACTTCGCGGGCTCCCGCACCATCACCCGGGGGTCGTGCACCGCGCCGGTCACCAGCAGGTCGGGGCGCCCGCCGGCGGGCGGGATGTTGTCGTAGGGGGAGTAGCCCATCATCCAGCCGAACTGCTCCGGGTCGCGCGGGTCGCCCCACTCCTCCCACTCGGTGATGGTCAGCGGCGTCGTCTCGTCGAACATCGTGGTGACGACGTCGACGAAGGGCACCTCGGCGACCACCGCGCACCACCGGTCGGGTCGCTGGCTGAACACCGCGCCCTGGAGCAGGCCGCCGGCGCTGAGCCCGCGGCTGGCGATCCGGTCGGGGTCGACCAGCCCGGCGGCGGCGAGGCCGTCCGCGACCGCGGCGTGGTCGTCGAAGGTGTGCTGCTTGGCGGCGAGCTTGCCGTCGAGGTACCAGTGCCGGCCCTCCTCGCTCCCGCCCCTCACGTGGGCGTGCACCCACACGACGCCGCGGTCGAGCAGCGACGGCAGTGCGGGGTCCCACTCGGGCTCGAAGGTGTAGCCGTAGGCGCCGTAGGCGTAGAGCACCGCGGGGGCGGAGCCGTCGAGCGGGGTGTCGCGGTGGCGCATCACCGTCGCCGGGACCAGCACCCCGTCCTTGCTGGGGAACAGCATCCGCTCCACGGCGTACGCCGCCGCGTCGAAGCCCGGGGCCTCCCGGCGCAGCACCTCGTGGAGCTCGCCGGTGGCGAGGTCGACCTCGCTCCACACGGGCGGTGACAGCCACGACTCGTCCTCGACCATGATCCGGTCGACGTCGTACTCGGTGGTGGCGGCGAGGTGGACGCCACCGCCCGGGACCCGGGTGGTGACGGGGGTGCCGGTGCCGGCGAGGTCGTCGTGGGGGAGGAGCAGCAGCTGGTGGGACCCGCCGGTGCGGACGGAGAGGACGACGCCACCCCCGAAGGCGTCGGCACGCTCGAGGTGGACCGACGGGTCCTCGGGACGGGCCTCGGTCCACGCCGTGTGGTCGAGCCCGTCGGGTCCGGGCACCGGGGAGGTCATCAGCCGCTGCTCGGTGCGGTCGTCGACGACGACCAGCAGGTCCTCACCGCCGGGGTGGCGCCGGTGGTCCACGCGGTAGCGCACGCCCTCGCGGCGACCGCCGGCCCGGCGGGGCCCCGACTCCGGGTCGTGGGCGTCGACCAGGAAGACCTCGGCCGTCGTGTTGCTCTCGGCCCAGACGACGACCCAGTCGCCCGACCGCGTCGCCCGCAGCCGCAGCTCGAAGCGCTCGTCGGGCTCCTCCTTCACCAGCACGTCGTCGGCCACCGGGGTGCCGACGCGGTGGCGCCACACCTGGAACGGGCGGTAGGCCTCATCGTGGACGGTGTAGAAGAACCACCGGGAGTCGGCCGACCACGCGGCCCCGTAGTAGGTCCGCGGCACCTCGTCGGGCAGGTCCTCGCCGGTGCGGAGGTCACGGAACCGCAGGACGTAGACCTCGTCCCCATCGGTGTCGGCCGACCACGCCAGGAGGTTCTCGTCGGGGCTGACGAGGGTCAGGCCGAGCTCGAGGTAGTCCTGGCCCGCGGCCACCTCGTTGACGTCGACCAGGATCTCGGGTGCTTTCGCTGAGCGGTCCGTAACGTCACCGAAATCGTCGTCTCGCGGGTCGGACGAGAAAGAATCCGTGGTATTGACGGCCGAATCGTTACGAATTTCTCGGCAGATGCGCGGATAGTCCCTTCCGGCGGGCGTCTCGGTGTAGTAGTAAAAACGCGAGCGATTCCAGCGGGGGGACAGCTCGGTCGCTGGCAGGCGGCCGACCATCTCGGACCCGAGGTCCGTGGACAGGGAGTGCAGATGAGCAACCGCAGCGTCATACCAGGACCGCTCGGCCAGGAGATGGGCCCGCACGTCGGGCGCGTCGGCGGCGTGCATCCACGCGAAGGGGTCCGGCCGGGTCACCCCGTGCTCGGTCCAGTCGTGGGGCTCCTGGCGCGCCTCGGGCGGTCGCTGTTCGGTCGTCACGGCGGCCAACGTAGCGCCGTCCGGCTCGTCGGTGTCGCCGCGGTGGTCGCGGCGTCGCTCTCGCCGGTCGCGCCGGCGAGTGCCGCGAGCGACGACGAGGCGGTCTTCACCGTCGCCTACCTGAACGAGGTCGACTCGTTCAACCCGTTCCTCGGGATCGAGGCGTCGTCCTTCGAGATGTGGTCGTTGATGTACGACTCGCTGACCGGCTACACGATGGAGGACATGCAGCCGGCACCGTCCCTGGCCACCGAGTGGGAGGCGTCGGAGGACGGCCTCACCTGGACCTTCACGATGCGCGACGATGCGACCTGGTCCGACGGCGAGCCGCTCACCTCGGCCGACGTCGCCCACACCTACGGCCGGATCCTGGACGGCGGCCCCGAGCGGTCCACGTGGGGTTCCTACCTCAAGGGCGTCACCGACGTCGCCACTCCCGACGACACGACCGTCGAGCTGACCTTCGACAAGCCGAGCTCCTCGATGCCGCTGCTGCCGATCCCGATCGTCCCCGAGCACGTCTGGAAGGACATCTCCGAGGACGACGTGAAGGACTACGCCAACGAGCCCGACGACGGCGGTGTGGTGGGCTCAGGTCCGTTCATCCTGCGCGAGGGCACGGCGGGCGGGTCGACCTACACCTTCGACCCCAATCCCGACTACTGGGGCGGAGCGCCCCACATCGACGGCATCGTCTTCCGCGTCTTCAAGTCCGAGGACCCCGCGATCCAGGCGCTGATCAAGGGCGAGGTCGACTTCGTCGAGGGGATCAGCGCGCTCCAGGTCCAGTCGCTCGAGGGTCAGGACAACATCGAGGCCATCAACGGCGACTCGCCGGGGTTCGACGAGATCGCGTTCAACGTCGGCTCGATCGACACCAAGACGGGTGACCCGATCGGCGACGTCAACCCGGCGGTGACCGACCAGGCGTTCCGCTGGGCGCTCAACTTCGCCGTCGACCGCGACAAGATCATCCAGACCGCCTACCAGGGCGGCGGCCAGGCCGGTTCGACGATCATCCCCCCGGCCTACGACGGCTACCGCTGGGAGCCGCCGGCCGAGGACGCCCCGACGTTCGACCTCGACAAGGCAGGACAGCTGCTCGACGAGGCCGGCTACGCCCTGGGCGGTGACGGCCAGCGCACGATGCCGGACGGCAGCGCGATGACGCCGCTGCGCCTGTTCAGCCGCAGCGACTCCCAGACGTCGCAGGACGTCATGGAGTTCTTCGCGGAGTGGCTCGACCAGCTCGGCATCCCGCACGAGCTCCGGTCGGTCGAGAGCAACAACCTCACCAAGATCATCCTCGACGGCGAGTTCGACGCCTTCGAGTGGGGCTGGTACGTCGAGCCCGACCCGAGCTCGATGCTGTCCTACATGACCTGTGACCAGCTCGGCGGCTGGTCGGACTCCTGGTACTGCAACGACGACTACGACGCGCTCTTCGAGCAGCAGCAGGTCGAGCTCGACACGGCCGCCCGCGAGGAGCAGGTCAAGCAGATGCAGGAGATGCTCTACTACGACGCGCCCTACCTCGTGACCGCCTACAGCAGCGTGGGTGAGGCCTGGCGCACCGACCGGTTCGCCTGCATGCGGCCCCAGCCCGACCCCGGCGGCGTCTACCTGGTCCAGTACGGCGTCTACAACTACAAGAACATGCGGCCGGCCTCCGAGGCCGACGCCTGCGCCGGTGAGGAGGGCGTCACCCAGGCGTCGTCGCCGACCGCCGACGACGGCCTCGGGACGGGCGTGCTGGTCGGCGGGGGCCTCGTGCTCCTGCTCCTGCTCGGTGCCGGTGGTGTGGTGGCGATGCGCCGCCGCGGGTCGGTGGGTGACCGCGAGTGACGGTCGGCGCCCTCGCCGAGGCGGAGGCCTCCGACGGCCACGACGGACCGGAACGGTCCGCCGGTGGTCGTGGGCGCAGTCGTCGCCGCAGCTACGGCCGCTACGCGCTCGGCAAGACCCTCGGGGCGCTGGGCAGCCTGTTCTTCGCCCTGGTGGTCAACTTCTTCCTGTTCCGGGTCCTCCCCGGTGACCCCGGCCGCAACCTCGGCCGGGGTCGGATGGAGTCGCCCGAGGACCTCGCGGCCTTCAACCAGGCCTACGGGCTCGACCAGCCCCTCCCGCTGCAGTTCCTGACCTTTCTCAAGGGGACCTTCACCGGCGACCTCGGCACCTCGCTGCGCTACCGGGTCCCGGTCACCGACCTGCTCGTCGACCGCATGTGGCCGACGTTGCTGCTGGTCGGCACCGCGACCCTGCTGGCGATGCTGATCGGGGTCTGGATCGGGGTCGTCGGGGCGTGGAACCGGGGTGGCGGCTTCGACCGCTTCTCCAGCGGCGCCTCGCTCACCCTCTACTCCATGCCGGAGTGGTGGCTGGGCCTGCTGCTGATCGCTACGCTCGCGGTCGGGATCGGCCCGGTCCCCGGGTTGTTCCCGACCGGCGGGCTGACCACGCCGGGCGTCGACCCGTGGTCGGTCGCGGGGATCGCCGACACGGCGTGGCACCTGGTCCTTCCCGTGCTCACGCTCACGATGGCCTACCTCGCCGACTACTCCCTGATCATGCGTTCCTCGTTGCTCGAGGAGATCGGCGAGGACTACCTGACGACCGCCCGGGCCAAGGGCCTGCGCGACGTCCAGGTCCGCAACCGTCACGCCGTGCGCAACGCGCTGCTGCCGACGACGACCGTCATCGCCCTCAGCTTCGGGTGGGTGGTCGCGGGCGCGATCACGGTCGAGACGGTGTTCTCGATCCCGGGTCTCGGCCTGCTCTCCACCGAGGCGCTGTCGGTGCCCGACTACCCGGTGCTCCAGGGGACCTTCCTGGTCGCCACGGCCGCGGTCATCCTCGCCAACCTCGCGGCCAACCTCGTCTACGGCCTCCTCGACCCGCGGGTCCGCGCATGATGCACCCCATTCGAATGCTCGCTCCGCTCCGCTTCGAACGGGGACCCCGAACATGAGCGCCGCCGAGCAGTCACCGGTGCGCGTCACCGCGCGTCAGCTGGCGCGCCAGCGGCGACGCGCGGCGTGGGCCGACGGGTGGCGCGAGTTCCGCACGCGGCGCGCCGGGATGGCCGGGCTGGTCGTGATGCTGGCCTTCGTCGCGCTCGCGATCCTGGCACCCGTGATCGCCGACCCCGAGGGTCTCGAGGTCACCAAGGCGACCGGCGGCGTCCTCGAGCCGCCCTCGGGCGAGTTCTGGCTCGGCACCGACGACAAGGGCCGCTCGGTGCTGACGCTGCTGATCTGGGGCACCCGGGTCTCGCTGCTCGTCGGCCTGCTGGCGACGGTGCTCTGCATGGTCATCGGCACCCTGATCGGCTTGCTCTCCGGCTACTTCGGCGGTCGGACCGGCGCGATCCTGTTCCGCTTCACCGAGTGGTTCCTGGTGATCCCCTTCCTGCCGCTCGCCATCGTGCTCGCGAGCGTGCTCGGTCCCTCGCTGCTGACGATCGCGTTCGTCATCGGTGTCACGTCGTGGCCGAGCACCGCCCTGCTGATCCGCAGCCAGACGCTCTCGATCAAGGAGCGGGCCTACCTCGAGCGGGCTCGGGCGCTCGGCGGCGGACGGTGGCACCAGATCAGCCGACACATCCTGCCCAACGTGATGCCGATGGTCTTCGCCAACACCACCCTGACCGTGACCATCGCGATCCTGTCCGAGACGACGCTCAGCTTCCTCGGGCTCGGCGACCCCACGCGGATCTCGTGGGGCTCGATGCTCGACGACGCCTACAGCGTCGGGGCGATCACCACCGGCTCGTGGTGGTTCATCGTCCCTCCGGGTCTGGCCGTGGTGCTCGTGGTGCTGGCCTTCAACCTCGTGGGCCAGGCCCTCGAGGACGTGCTCGACCCCCGCCTGAGAGGACGCAAGTGACAGCCAGGCTGCTCGAGATCGAGGACCTCTCGGTCACCTACCGCACGGGAGAGGGCGACGTCCCGGCCGTGCGGGGCGTCTCCCTCACCGTCGACCGGGGCGAGATCGTGGGCGTCGCGGGGGAGTCGGGCTGCGGGAAGTCGACGCTGGCGTCGACGGTGCTCCGCCTCCAGCCGCCGTCCGCGGAGGTGAGCGGCGCGGTTCGGGTGCTCGGCGACGACGTCATGACCATGCGCTGGGGCGACCTGCGGACCCTGCGCTGGGCGGGGGCGTCGATCGTCTTCCAGGGCGCGCTCCACTCGCTCAACCCCGTCCACCGCGTCGGCCGCCAGATCGCCGAGCCGATCGAGCTCCACGAGCCCGACCTCGCCGAGGGTGAGGTCACGAGGCGGGTGGGCGACCTGCTGGAGCAGGTCGGGCTGCCGGCCGCCCGCGCGGCGGCCTACCCCCACCAGCTCTCGGGTGGCCAGCGGCAGCGCGTCATGATCGCGATGGCGCTGGCGTGCAAGCCCGACCTGGTCATCGCCGACGAGCCGACCACGGCGCTCGACGTCATGGTGCAGAGCCAGGTCCTCGACGTGTTGTCGGGGCTGGTCGCCGAGCTCGGCGTCGGGATGCTCTTCATCAGCCACGACCTGTCGGTGCTGGCCGACCTCTGCGATCGCATCGCGGTGATGTACGCCGGCCGGGTGGTCGAGCTGGGCGCGGCGGACGAGGTCTTCACGCGGCCGCTCCACCCCTACGCCGCTGCGCTCTCCGCGGCGTTCCCGCGCATCGGCGATCCCGCCGCGCGCTATGCACCAGCCGGCCTCGGCGGGGACCCGCCGGACCTGCGGCTGCTGCCGGACGGTTGCCCCTTCACCCCGCGCTGCCCGCGTGCGGTCGAGGAGTGCAGCCACGCCGAGCCGCCGCTCGCGACGTACGACGCCGGCCGTCAGGCCGCCTGCATCCGGGTGGGTCAGGCATGAGCGGGGAGCTGCTGACCGCGACCGGCGTGCGGGTCGAGTTCGCCACCCGTGGCGGACAGGTCGCCCGCGCGCTCGACGGCGCCGACGTCCAGCTGTCGCCGGGCGAGGTCCTCGCGCTCGTGGGGGAGTCCGGGTCGGGCAAGACGACCCTGGCCCGCACGCTGATGGGCCTGGAGAAGCCGGCAGCGGGCGAGGTCCGCTTCGGCGACCGGCCGCTCGACTACTCGGTGAAGGGTCTGCGCCACCTGCGGCGACGGGTGCAGATGGTGCTCCAGGACCCCGCGGGCGCGCTCAACCCGCGCCACACGGTCTACGACTCGGTGGCCGAGGGGCTCCGGATCCACGGGCTCGTCGACGGTGACCCCCAGGGTCGGTCGGAGACCGAGACCGTCGCGGCCGCACTGTCGTCGGCCGGGCTCCGTCCGCCGGAGGCCCTGTTCCTGCGCTACCCCCACGAGCTCTCGGGTGGGCAACGGCAGCGGGTCCTGATCGCCGGCGCGCTCGCGATGGCGCCCGACCTGCTCGTCGCCGACGAGCCGGTCTCCTCGCTCGACGCCTCGATCCGCGGCGAGATCCTGGCGCTGCTGCTCAAGCTCCGCGAGGAGCTCGGGCTGGGGGTGCTGGTCGTGACCCACGACCTGGGGCTGGCCTGGAACATCGCCGACCGGGTGGCGGTCATGTATCTCGGCCGGGTCGTCGAGCAGGGTCCCACCGAGGAGGTGCTGTCCGACCCCCAGCACCCTTACACCCAGGCGCTGCTCTCGGTCGTCCCCGAGACCGAGCGGATGGAGCCGGTGGTGCTCAAGGGAGAGATCCCCGACCCGACGCGGATCCCCGGCGGGTGCCGCTTCCACCCGCGCTGTCCGGCGCTCGCCGACGGCACCGCCGCGGCGGCCGGTGTCGCCGACGCCTGCCGCGGCACGGCGCTCCCGGTCCTGCCGGCCGACCCGGCCGGACACGTGGTGGCGTGCCATCTGGCCACGCTGGTCGGTCAGGCGGGAGAATCGTCGTCGTGACCCGCATGATGCCCGCCGTCCGCTACACCTCGCCCGACGTCCTGGCGTGGGAGCGGCGACATCTCTTCGCCGGGATGTGGACCTGCCTCGGCCGGCTCGAGGAGCTGCTCGGTCCCGACGTCACCCAGCGGGCCGTCGCTGTCGGCGACGTCCCGGTGCTCCTCGTGCGCGACGGGTCCACCGTCCGGTCCTTCGCCAACACCTGCCGCCACCGCGGCCACGAGCTCCTCCCCGACGGGGAGACCTCCGGCCGGGCGTCCGTGCTCTGCCCCTACCACGCGTGGACCTACCGGCTCGACGGGTCGCTCCAGGCCGCCCCCGGCTTCCGCGAGTCGCCCGACTTCGCGGGCGGGGAGCACGGCCTCGTCGAGCTGCCGGTCGAGGTGTGGCAGGGGTGGGTCTTCGGCCACGCCCGCGCGGCGCTCGGGGACACCTCGGTGCCGTCGTTCGCCGACCACGTCGGCGCGCTCGAGGGCATCGTCGCGCCGTACGACGTGGCGGCGTTGGTGCTCGGTGACCGCCACTCCTACGAGGTCGCGGCGAACTGGAAGGTGATCGCCGAGAACTACCACGAGTGCTACCACTGCCCGCTGATCCATCCCGAGCTGTGCCAGGTCAGCCCGCCGACCAGCGGCGACAACTACCACGGGCTCCCCGGCCAGTGGGTCGGCGGCTCCATGGAGCTGCGCGACGGGATGGCGACGATGTCGCTGACCGGCGAGTCCGGCGGCCACCCGATCCCCGGGGTGCCGCCCGAGCGCGTGGAGTACGTCCACCTGCTGCCCAACTTGCTGATCTCGGCCCACCCCGACTACGTCATGACCCACCGGCTGGTGCCGCTCTCGCCGGACCGGACCTGGATCGAGTGCTCCTGGTACCTCCAGCCCGGTCCCGACGGCGAGGCGCCCGACGCGTCGTGGGCGACCGAGTTCTGGGACCTCACCAACAAGCAGGACTGGGGTGCCTGCGAGTCCGTCCAACGCGGTCTCGCCTCGCCCCACTTCGTCCCCGGCCCCTTCGCCCCCAACGAGGACGCCGTCGCGGCGTTCGTCGAGCTGGTGCAGGCGGCCTACGACACCGGCGAGGTCACCGCTCCGGTGACTGGTTGAGCCGGGCCGCCTGCCGGGTCAGGTGGTCGCGCTCGGGGATGCTCGGTGCGAGGAGCGCCGCCTCGGCGTAGAGCCTCGCCGCCAGCGCGAGGTCGCCCGCCCGTTCGTGGAGGTACGCCGCCGCGGCGGTGCGGCGGGGGAGCGACCGATCGACCTCGTCGAGCGCGGCGAGGCCGGCCCGCGGACCGTCGGCGTGGCCGACGGCGAGCGCTCGCCCGAGCCGGACGACCGGGTTGTCGGTGAGCGCCACCAGCTCGTCGTACCACTCCACGACCTGGACCCAGTCGGTCTCCGCGGCGGACCGGGCGTCCGCGTGGAGGGCGGCGATCGCGGCCTGCGCCTGGAACTCGCCGAGCTGGTCGCGCGCGAGCGCCGACTGCAGGATGTCGACGCCCTCGGCGATCGCGTGGGTGTCCCACAGCGAGCGGTCCTGCTGCTCGAGCGAGACCAGCCGTCCGGCGGCATCGTGGCGTGCGGCCCGCCGGGCGTGGGTGAGCATCATCAGCGCGAGCAGGCCGGCCACCTCGGGGTGACTGACGCTCGCGGCCAGCCGACGGGTCAGCCGGATCGCCTCGGCGGCGAGGTCGACGTCGCCCGAGTAGCCCTCGTTGAAGACGAGGTAGAGGGTGCGCAGCACCGTCGCGACGTCACCCGGCTCATCGAGCCTGACGTCCGCGACGGTGCGCTTCGCCCGGCTGATCCGTTGCGCCATCGTCGCTTCCGGGACGAGGTGGGCGGCCGCGATCTGCCGGGTGGTGAGGCCGCCGACCGCCCGGAGGGTCAGGGCCACGGCCGAGGCGGGTGTCAGCGCCGGGTTGGCGCACAGGAAGTAGAGCTGGAGCGAGTCGTCGGTGTCCGGGACCGGACCCCCCTCGGGTTCCTCCTCGACCCGCTCCTCGCGGCGTCGCCGTGAGGTCTCGGACCGGGTGGCGTCGAGGAAGCGGCGCCACGAGACCGTGACCAGCCAGGCCTGCGGGTCGCGGGGCGGCTCGTCGCCCCAGGTGCGCAGCGCCTCGACCAGCGCGTCCTGCACCGCGTCCTCGGCCGCCGCGAAGTCGGCTCCGCGGCGGACGAGGATCGCGATCACCCGGGGCACGGCGCTGCGCAGCGCCGCGGTGTCGAGCGGGTCGGCGTTCACCACTCGTTCTGCGAGTGGTCGTGCTCCATGAAGGGCCGGACCTCGAGCCACTCGCCGAGCGGCCGACCACCGGCGGCAGGGGCCGCGGACAGCTCACCGGCGAGCTCGACCGCGCGGGCCTCGCTCTCCACGTCGATGACCATCCACCCGGCGATCAGGTCCTTGGTCTCGGCGAACGGGCCGTCGACGACGGGCGGCTTGCCCTCCCCGTCGTACCGCACCCACATCCCCTCGGGCGCCACCGCCTGGCCGTCGACGAACTCGCCGTTCGCGCGCAGCCGGTCGGCGAAGTCGTCCATGAAGCGGATGTGGGCATCGACCTCGTCGGGCGTCCACTGGTCCATCGGGACGTTGTTGGTCGAGGTCTTGGGCCCGCGGTAGTGCTTGAGCAGCAGGTACTTCACGTCGGTCTCCTCCGGGTGTGGTGCGGCCCATTCTGGCCGCGCTCACCCCGGGGACGGAGACGCCCGGCCGTTCTCGACATGGGGAGGACGCTCGTTGTGCCGCGGGCTGTCAGACCCACCGTCTAGGATCGAACACATGTTCGATGATGCGGTGCGTGTGGGTGAGTGGCAGCAGCAGCTGGCTGCGGCGCTCTGCTCGACGTCCGGTCTGGACGACCGGGGGCGGCTCGACGCGATCCGCGCGCTGGAGGAGCTGGTGTGCACGGCGACCGCTGCCCAGGCGGCGTTGTCGGCCGAGCTCGACACCTCCACCCGGGCCCACCACGCCGCGCTGGGCGAACCGGCGGCGCGTCAGGGGCGTGGGGTCGCGGCGCAGGTGGCGTGGGCGCGGCGGGAGTCGCCCTTCCGGGGCCAACGTCACCTCACCCTCGCCCGGGTCGTTGCCACCGAGCTGCCGTGCACGTGGCAGGCGTGGCGCACGGGCCGGATCACCGAGTGGACCGCCACCCTCATCGCCCGGGAAACCTCCTGCCTGTCCCTGGCGGATCGTCGTCGCGTCGACTTCGAGGTCGCCCGCAACGCCGAGCAGCTCGAGCAGATGAGCCCCCGCCAGGTCGAGGCCGCCTGTGCTGGCTGGGCCGCACGCTTAGATCCTGCCTCGGTGGCCGAACGCCGCCGGCGGGCGGAGAAGGACCGCCACGTCGGACTGCGGCCCGCTCCCGACACCATGACCCGGCTCTCGGCGTTGTTGCCGGTCAAGGACGGGGTCGCGGTCTACGCCGTGCTGTCCCGGGTCGCCGACGCCGCCCGTGCTGCGGGTGACCCCCGCAGTCGGGGTCAGGTGATGGCTGATGCGCTGGTCGCCGCGGTCACGGCGTACGGCCAGCAGACGGGCACGGACTCTTCATCGAGTGGGGTCGGGATCAACCTCGTCATGTCCGACTCAACCCTGTTCGGCGGCTCCGAGGAGCCGGCGTGGGTGGAGGGCTACGGGCCGGTGCCGGCCGACCTGGCCCGCGAGATCATCACCGACGCCTGCTCTCGCGACGAGGCCGTGTGGGTGCGGCGGCTCTACACCAGCCCGACCACCGGCGAGCTGGTCACCATGGACACCCGCGCCCGCCGGTTCCGCAACTCGTTGGCGCGGTTCATCCGGGTCCGTGACCGGGTCTGCCGCACCCCCTGGTGCCACGCGAGGATCCGGCACACCGACCACGCCCACGACCACATCCAGGGTGGGTCCACGTCTGCGGGCAACGGGCAGGGCTACTGCCAGGCCTGCAACCACGCCAAGCAAGCACCCGGCTGGACCGCCGTCACCCTCACCGGACCCGAGACCGATGGTCACGAGATCGAGACCACCATGCCCACCGGCCACCGCTACCGCAGCCGGCCACCACCCCTGGCCCGCATCCATCACCGCACCGACCTGCCACCCATCACCATCGACTACTACCTCGCCGGCTAGCCGCGACGAGGACGCTGATCGTCCGGATCATCTGGCAGCATCCAGCCATGCCGTACACGACCCGGCCGTTGTCCCCGGACACCTGGGAGGACTTCGCCGCGCTCGTCGAGGCCAACAACGGCGTGTGGGGCGGGTGCTGGTGCATCGGCTTCCACGTCGACGGGTTCGGCAAGTCCCCCACGCCCGAGCGCAACCGCGCCGCCAAGCTCGACCACGTCGAGCGCGGAACGGTGCACCAGGTCCTCGTCTACGACGAAGACGGCAGCTGCGTGGGGTGGTGCCAGTACGGCACGCCCGCCGAGCTGCCGAACATCAAGAACGCCGCGAAGTACGCCGCCGGCATGACCGTGCTGCCGGACTGGCGGATCGGCTGCATCTTCACCAGCAGCCGACAGCGCGGCAAGGGCGTCGCCCGAGCGGCGGTCGCCGGCGCCCTGGAGGAGATCCGGGCCGCGGGCGGCGGTGTCGTGGAGGCCTACCCGGAGCAGACCGTCGACCGGAAGCCGCAGCGCGGCGCCTACCTCCACACCGGTCCCGAGGAGCTCTACGAGCGATTCGGCTTCGTGCGCGACCGGCAGATCGCGAAGTGGCGCTGGGTCATGCGGGTCGAGGTCTGACGTGCGATCGACCTGGATGAGGACCGCGGCCCTGGTCCTCGCCGACCTGACCGTCCTCATGGTCGTCGCCACCATGTGGGCCGTACGCAAGGACCTCGATGCCACGTCGGGCTCCGCGACTCCCGTCACCGACGGAGCCTCGGTCGCCGTCCTTGTCGCGGCCGCACTGGTGCTGCTGAACGGCCTCCTGCTCGTCATGTCGCCGCGTACCCGTCACCTCGGTGCCGGGATGCTCGTCGCCGTCGTGGGCGCCATCCCCGTCGGCCTCGTGGTCTGGGTCGTCGGGCTGACGACCTTCACCCGCTGACGAGGAGCTTCGTGGTGCTGACCGGCGTCACCGCGTCGCCCACGGTGAGGTCGCCTCGCGTGACCACGTCGGCGTAGACGGCCAGGCAGAGGTCGCGCTCCCGGCCCAGCGGCTTCAACCAGCGGGTCGGGCTGGCCAGCCCGTCCTGCGCCAGGTCGATGGTCCGGCAGCGCTCGACCCGCTCCACGACGTGGAGCACCACGTCGCCGACAGCGAGGTCGCGGTCCACCCACGACTCCTCGACGAACGGCTCCTCGGTCTCCACGAGGAGGTTCACGCGCAGCCGCTGCGGGTCCGCGTCGACGCCCCAGCGCTCGGCACACCAGCGCAGGGTCGCCGTACCCACCAGGGACACGGCGCCGGCGTCCTGGTGGGGGACGTGGACCTCGGTGCGGGGGCTCACCGCCGTGCCGAGCCGGGACGACAGGGCCGCGTCGAGACCCGGGTCGCCGACGGTCCACGTCGTCCCGTCGGGACCGACCACGCGGACCGAGCCGTCCTCGGACGTGGCGGCTGAGAACTCCTCGATGCCGTCACGGCGGCGAAAGCGGCGCGAGTCCTTGTGCGAGGCGAGCCGTCCTTCCGCGTCGGTGACGGCCCACCACCGGTCACCGGCGAGCCCTCGGTCGTCGACGAGGACGGCATCGAGGGACTCACCGGTCATGGCCTTGACCGGGTAGCGGCGGATGGAGCGCAGGGTGGCGGTCACCCGCCGAGGCTAGACCGGGACCAGCTCGACGGCGCCCACCGCGTAGCGCGCCAGCACGGCACGCGCCAGCTCCGGGTGGGCGCCCAGCGGCTCGGACACCGCGATCGCACCGGCCTCGAGTGCCAGCTCCTTCGCCCGATCGGGCAGGAAGCCCGGGGCGAGGAAGAGCGAGGCGACCGCGATGTGGCGGCGGCCCTCGGCGCGGAACTGCCGCACGGCCTCGCCGGTGGTCGGGGGCGCCGCCGACGCGAACGCCGCCGTCACCGGCAGCTTGTGCTTGGTGCCCCACAGCCGCGCCAGCCGGGCGACCGCCTGGTTGGCCATCGCGTCGGAGGAGCCGGCGCCGGCGAGCACCAGCGCGTCGAGCTCGCGCACCCGGGAGGCCTTGAGGGCCTCACGCATCCGGATGTCGAGGATCTCGAGGAACTGGGTCTCGAGGCCGAGGATCGCCGAGGCGGTGATCTTCACGCCCGGGTGGCGCTCGGAGGCCTCCTTGACGGCGGCCGGGACGTCGACCTTCGCGTGGTAGGCCTCGGTGAGGAGCAGCGGGACGACGACGATCTCCTCGTGCCCCTTGCGGACGAGCCGGTCCACGACCGTCTGGAAGGACGGCTTGGACAGCTCGAGGAACGCCTTCTCGATCGTGAGGTCGGGGCGCAGCGCCTTGACCTCGTTGACGAGGGCGTTGATGGTCTCGGCGGAACGCGGGTCACGGCTTCCGTGAGCCAGCGCCACCAGTGCCGGAGCAGCCATGGTGTTCATTCCTCCTTCAGTGGATCCCGCACTCGGTCTTCGACGTGCCTGCCCAACGCCCGCTGCGCGGGTCGTCGCCGGGGGCCACCCGGCGCGTGCAGGGCCAGCAGCCGATCGACGGATAGCCGTCATGGACCAGCGGGTTGACGAGGACGCCGTTGTCCGCGATGTACTGCTCCACCTGCTCGTCGCTCCAGCGCGCCAGGGGAGACACCTTCACCTTGCCCTTGCGGGCGTCCCAGCCCACGACCGGCGCGATCACGCGGTTGTGGGTCTCGGCCCGTCGCAGCCCCGTCGCCCACGCGTCGTACGACGCCAGCGACTCCGCGAGCGGGGTGACCTTGCGCAGCTGGCAGCACAGGTCGGGGTCGGTCTTGTAGAGGTCCTTGCCGTGGGCCTCGTCCTGCTCGGCCACCGTCTGCTTCGGGGTGATCGTGAGCAGGTTGACGTCGAGCGTGGCCTCGACGGCGTCGCGCGTGCCGATGGTCTCGGCGAAGTGGTAGCCGGTGTCGAGGAAGACGACGTCCACGCCCGGAGCGACCTTGGCGGCGAGGTGTGCCAGCACGGCGTCGCCCATCGACGACGTCACGCAGAAGCGCTCGCCGAAGGTGGCCACCGCCCACTCGATGATGTGCTCGGCCGGGGCGAGCTCGAGCTCGGCGCCGACGTGGGAGACCAGCTCGCGCAGCTCCTCCGACGACCGACCCTCGGTGTGGGTGCCGCGCGCCTCGCTGGCGCGACGGGTGGTCGCGGCGGTCATGACGTGCCTCCCGGTCGGAGCAGGCCGAGGAGCTTCACGCTGAAGGCCCGCTGGCAGCCGCGGCACTCCCACTGGCCGTGACCGGCCGAGCCGTCCGTCGCCTCGTGGGGCCACAGGTCGGTCTCACCGCAGTAGGGGCAGTGGAACGGCACGGCGCGCTCGCTCATGAGGCACCCGCCAGGGTCTTGTCGCCGCGCAGCAGCTCCTCGTCGGCCCGGGCGACCCAGGTCGCGAACCGCTCGCCCTCCTCGCGGTCGGCGAGGAAGTTGGTGACGACGGCGGTGACGTAGTCGTCGAGCCCGGCGCTGGTGACCTTGTGGGCGCGCAGCTTGCGCCCGAAGTTGGCCTCGAGCCCCGTCGCGCCGCCGAGGTGGACCTGGAAGCCCTCGACCTGCTCGCCGTCGTGCATGACGAGCTGGCCCTTGAGCCCGATGTCGGCGACCTGGGTGCGGGCGCAGGCGTTCGGGCAGCCGTTGACATTGACCGTGATGCCGTCGGGCACCTGCGCGTCGAGGTCCGGGAACCGCTTCTCGAGCTCGGTGACCAGGTCGCGGGCCCGGTTCTTCGTGTCGACGATCGCGAGCTTGCAGAACTCGATGCCGGTGCAGGCCATCGTGTTGCGCCGCCACGCCGAGGGCCGGGCGGAGAGGCCGATGGCGTCGAGCCGGTCGAGCAGCTCGTCGACGACCGCGGGGTCGACGCCGATCAGCACGATCTTCTGGTAGGGCGTGAGCCGCGCGCCCTCGACCGCGTACTCGTCCATCAGGTCGGCGAGCTGGACGAGCAGCGTGCCGGAGACGCGTCCGGCGGTCGGTGCGATCCCGACGTACTTGTTGCCGTCGCGCTGGTCGTGGACGCCGATGTGGTCGCGGTGGCCGGTCGGCGAGGCGGGCGACTCGCAGCGCACGAGCTCGCGGCCGAGGTACTCGTTCTCCATCACCTCGCGGAACTTGTCGACACCCCAGTCGGCGACGAGGAACTTCAGGCGGGCGCGCGAGCGCAGCCGGCGGTAGCCGTAGTCGCGGAAGATCGAGGCGACCGCCTGCCAGGCGTCGGGGACCTCGTCGAGCGGGATCCAGACGCCGAGCTTCTGCGCCAGCATCGGGTTGGTCGACAGTCCGCCGCCGACCCAGACGTCGAAGCCGGGGCCGTGCTCGGGGTGGACGGTGCCGACGAAGGCCACGTCGTTGGTCTCCGGGGAGACGTCGTGGGAGGGGTGACCGGTGAGCGCTGTCTTGAACTTGCGCGGGAAGTTCGCGAAGTCGGGGTTGCCGATGTAGCGCCGCTCGATCTCCTCCAGCGCCGACGTCCCGTCGATGATCTCGTCCTGGGCGACGCCGGCGACGGGCGAGCCGAGGAAGGGACGGGGCGAGTCGCCGCATGCCTCGAGGCTGTGGAGGCCGGAGGCGTCGAGCCGCTCCCAGATCGCGGGGACGTCCTCGATCCGGATCCAGTGGTACTGGATGTTCTCGCGGTCGGTGACGTCGGCGGTGTCACGCGCGAAGTCGACGCCGATGGTGCCCAGCGCCCGCACGGTGGCCGGCGTCAGGAGCTTGCCGTCGGAGCGGACCCGCAACATGAAGTAGCGGTCGTCGAGCTCCTCCTCCTCGAGCACCGCGGTCTTGCCGCCGTCGATGCCGGGACGGCGCTGCGTGTAGAGACCCATCCAGCGGAAGCGGCCGCGCAGGTCCGCGGGGTCGATCGAGTCGAAGCCCCGCTTCGAGTAGGTGTGGAGGATCCGGTCGCGGACGTTGAGCGGGCTGTCGTCCTTCTTGGACTGCTCGTTCTTGTTCAGCGGCTCGGTGTAGCCGAGCGCCCACTGGCCCTCACCGCGCTTCGGGCGCGGGATCTCGGTGCGAGTGGCCGGCTGTGCGGTGTACCGGAGGTCTGACATGGGGGAGTGTCCTCAGCTGGAGTCGAGTGGTGGTCGAGAGCTCTCAGCGCGGACACATCATGCTGCGGGTTCGCCCGAGGTCCACGTGGCGTCGAACCACGAGGAAGGCGTGCGTCGCAGCAGTGATCATGGAACGAGTCTCAGGGCGTGGACCCCCCTTCCACAAACCGAAATCTCATGATGTGAGATCAAGCGCCGAATAATGAGACGCTGGGCCGCTGTTCACGCGGTGGGCGTGTTCCGCCTCACACCGCGAGCGTCACTAGGGTGTCGCCATGAGCGAGCAGTCGGTGAACCAGAGCATCAGCAGCGCCTATTCCCAGATCCTCGACGTCATCGGCGGCGTGGAGCCCCGGATCGCCGCGGCCACCCGCCAGGAGCTCGAGGACCAGCGAGGTTCGCTCAAGCTCATCGCCAGCGAGAACTACGCCTCGCCGGCCGTGCTCCTGACGATGGGCACCTGGTTCTCGGACAAGTACGCCGAGGGCACCGTCGGCCACCGCTTCTATGCGGGCTGCCAGAACGTCGACACCGTCGAGTCGGTCGCCGCCGAGCACGCGCGCGAGCTCTTCGGCGCTCCCTACGCCTACGTCCAGCCCCACTCGGGCATCGACGCCAACCTCGTCGCCTTCTGGTCGATCCTCGCCCACCACGTCGAGGGCCCGTGGCTGCAGAAGTTCGGGGCCAAGAACGTCAACGAGCTCTCCGAGGAGGACTGGGAGACGCTGCGCACCGAGCTCGGCCACCAGCGCCTGCTCGGCATGAGCCTCGACGCCGGCGGTCACCTCACCCACGGCTTCCGGCCGAACATCAGCGGCAAGATGTTCCACCAGAACCAGTACGGCACCGACCCGGAGACCGGGCTGCTCGACTACGACGCCGTCCGGGCGAAGGCCCGCGAGTTCCAGCCGCTGGTGCTCGTCGCCGGCTACTCCGCCTACCCGCGACGCGTGAACTTCGCCAAGATGCGCGAGATCGCCGACGAGGTGGGCGCCACCCTCATGGTCGACATGGCCCACTTCGCGGGCCTCGTGGCCGGCAGGGTGTTCACCGGCGACGAGGACCCCGTGCCCCACGCGCACATCGTCACCACGACGACCCACAAGTCGCTCCGCGGCCCGCGCGGCGGCATGGTCCTCGCGCAGGAGGAGTTCGCGCCCGACGTCGACCGCGGCTGCCCGATGGTCCTCGGCGGCCCGCTGTCGCACATGATGGCCGCCAAGGCGGTCGCGCTCGCCGAGGCCCGGACCCAGGAGTTCCGCGACTACGCCCAGCGCATCGCCGACAACGCCCAGTCGCTGGCCGACGGCTTCCTCAAGCGCGGCGCGACGCTGGTCACCGGCGGCACCGACAACCACCTCGTCCTGCTCGACGTCTCCTCCTTCGGCCTCACCGGCCGCCAGGCGGAGACGGCGCTGCTCGACGCGGGCGTGGTCACGAACCGCAACTCCGTCCCGGCCGACCCCAACGGCGCCTGGTACACCTCCGGCATCCGCTTCGGCACCCCGGCGCTGACGACCCGCGGCTTCGGGGCCGAGGAGTTCGACCGCACGGCCGAGCTCGTGGTCGAGGTGCTGTCGAACACGCAGCCCGGCACCACGAAGGCCGGCGAGGTGTCGAAGGCGTCCTACGTCCTGGGCGACGGCGTCGCGGACCGGGTCCGGTCGGCGTCGGCGGAGATGCTCGACAAGCACCCCCTCTACCCCGGTCTCGACCTGGCATGACGCTCAGCTGAGCCAGCGGTACTCCACCTCGGGCCGGCCGCTGCGGCCGTAGCGGGGACGCCGCTCGGCGACACGGGTGTCGGCGAGGTGCTCGAGGTAGCGCCTCGCCGTGACCCGCGAGCTGCCGATCCGCTCGGCGACCTCGGCCGCCGACATCGGCTCGCTGCCCTCGCGCAGCGCGGTCGTCACCTGCTCCAGCGTCTCGGGCGTCATCCCCTTCGGCAGCGGGGTCTGCGCCACCGAGGGGCGCAGCGAGCCCAGCAGCCGGTCGACCTCGTGCTGGGCGATCTGCTCGGGAGCCGCGGCGAGCTGGGCCCGGTAGGCGGCGTACTGCTCGAGCTTGGCGCGGAACGTCGGGAACGTGAACGGCTTGATGAGGTACTGCACCACCCCGAGGGTGGCGGCGGCGCGGACCACGTCGGCGTCGCGCGCCGCGGTCACGGCGATGACGTCGCACGGGTGGCCGGCGGCCCGCAGTCGCTGGAGCAGGCCGAGCCCGTGCCCGTCGGGCAGGTTCATGTCCAGCAGCAGGACGTCGATCGCCGGGTCCGCCTGGAGGAGCCGGAGCGTCTCGGCGACCGAGTGGGCGACACCGGCGACCTCGAACCCCGCGACGCGGTTCGTGTACGCCGCGTGCGCCTCGGCCGCGACCGCCTCGTCCTCGACGACCAGGACCCGCGTGGTCATCGGCGTACCTCCACGGTGAAGGCCGCGCCACCGAGGTCGGAACCGGTGATCGTGACCCGGCCGTGGTGGCGTCGCGCCACCTGACCGACCAGCGCCAGCCCGATCCCGCGGGCGCCGGCGTCACCGCGGCCCTTGGTCGTCCACCCGCGCTCGAGGACGTGCTGGGCCTCGTCGTCGGTGAGGCCGGGGCCGCTGTCCTCGACGACGACGGCCAGCGCGTCCGTGTCGCCGGCCAGGGTGACCGAGACCCGGCGTTCCTCGCTGTCGGCCACCGCGTCGAAGGCGTTGTCGACGAGGTTGCCCAGCACGGTCACGAGGTCGCGCGAGGGCAGGGGACCACCCTCCGGCAGCTCACCCGCGACCGTGAGGACGACGCCCCGCTCGGACGCCTCGGCGGTCTTGCCGAGCAGCAGGGCGGTCACGACCGGGTCACCGACCGCGGCGACCACGCGGTCGGTCAGCTTCTGGGCGAGCAGCAGCTCCTCGGTCGCGAAGGTCACCGCCTCCTCGGCCCGGCCCATCTCCAGCAGGGCGACGACGGTGTGGAGCCGGTTGGCGTGCTCGTGGGTCTGGGAGCGCAGCGAGTCGGTCAGTCCCTGGACGACGTCGAGCTGACCCGTGACCGCCCGCAGCTCGGTGTGGTCGCGGAGGGTCACGACCGCCCCGACCTCGCGGCCGCGCCAGGTCGCGGGGGAGGAGCTGACCAGCAGCAGGTGGTCGCCGGCGGTGTAGAGCTCGTCGGCCTCCGCGTCCTGGCCCAGTGCCGCAGCGACCAGGCCCGGTGCGAGACCGAGGTCGTGGACCGACCGGCCCACGACGTCGTCAGGCAGGTCGAGCAGCCGTCGGGCCTCGTCGTTGACCAGCTGCACCCGCCCGTCCTCGTCGACGAGGAGCAGTCCCTCGCGGACGGCCCGGAGCACGGCGTCGTAGTACTCGTACATCCGCGTGATCTCCTGCTCGCCCAGGCCGTGGGTGAGCCGGTCGAGCCGGCGGCTGACCAGCCAGGCGCCGGCCACGCCCGCGAGCAGCACGATCCCGCCCACCCCGAGGACGAGGACCAGGTCGTCGCGCAGCTGGTCGTCGATCGCGGCCACGGTGATGCCGACCGAGACCATCGCCACGACGCTGCCGTCGTCGACCACCGGCACGACCGAGCGCATCGACGGCCCCAGGGTGCCGGCGTACTCCTGGGCGAACACGCGACCCTCGGGTGCGCCGCCGAGGTCACCGATGAAGGGCTTGCCGATCTGGGCGGGGTCCGGGTGGGTGAAGCGGGTGCGGTCGAGTGCCATGACCACGACGAAGTCGACGTCGGTGTCGACCCGGACCTGCTCGGCGTAGGGCTGCAACCGCTCGGTGGGGTCCGCCGAGCGCAGCGCGCCGAGCGTGGTCGGGGAGTCGGCGACCGACCGGGCGACGGCGACCGCCCGCTCGGTCGCGGTCGCCCGTGCGTCGTTGCGCGCGTCGTACGCCGCCAGCCCGAGCGCGCAGGCGACCAGGAGCAGCACCAGCAGGACCTGCAGCGCGAGCACCTGCCGCGCGACCGAGGGCTCCCGGGTCGGGCGGCGGGGAGGGCGGCTGGGCACCGCGGCATTGTGCCGCACGGTGCGTGAACTCAACGAACACAACGGTGACGGCCGTCACAGCCGCGGACACCCTGAGCGGGACGGAGCCGGCAGGGAGCCGGCCCACGCCCAGGAGGAACCTCATGAGCGCCACCACCCCCGAGCGGCCGCGTACGCGCGACCGGTCGCACTACCTCTACCTCGCGGTCATTGCCGCCGTGCTCGCCGGCGTGCTGGTCGGCATGGTCGCCCCGGCGTTCGCCGTCCAGCTCAAGCCGCTGGGCGAGGCCTTCGTCGCCCTGATCAAGATGATGATCCAGCCGGTCATCTTCTGCACCATCGTGCTCGGCGTCGGCTCGGTCGCCAACGCCGCCCGCGTCGGCAAGGTCGGCGGCCTGGCTCTCGGCTACTTCCTCACGATGTCGACCGTCGCCCTGGCCATCGGCCTGGTGGTCGGCAACATCCTCCACCCGGGCTCCGGGCTCCAGCTCGACGACGCCGCGATCAGCGCCGGCCAGGAGCAGGCCGCCGCCGGCCACGGCAGCACGACCGAGTTCCTCATCGGCATCATCCCGACCTCGTTGCTCTCGGCCCTGACCTCCGGCGAGGTGCTCCAGACGCTGCTGATCGCGCTGCTGGTCGGCTTCGCCCTCCAGCAGATGGGCAGCGCCGGCGAACCCGTGCTGCGCGGCATCGGCCACGTCCAGAAGGTCGTCTTCCGGGTGCTCGCGATGATCATGTGGGCCGCCCCGGTCGGCGCCTTCGGTGCCATCGCGGCCGTGGTCGGCGCCACCGGCCTCGACGCCCTCAAGAGCCTCGCGGTGCTGATGGTCGGCTTCTACGTCACCTGCATCCTCTTCGTCTTCGTGGTGCTCGGGACGCTGCTGAAGGTCACGACCGGCGTCAACATCTGGTCGCTCTTCCGCTACCTGGGCCGTGAGTTCCTGCTGATCCTGTCGACCTCGTCCTCCGAGTCGGCCCTGCCGCGCCTGATCGCGAAGATGGAGCACGCCGGCGTCGACAAGCCGACCGTGGGCGTCGTCGTGCCGACCGGCTACTCCTTCAACCTCGACGGCACCGCGATCTACCTGACGATGGCCTCGCTGTTCATCGCGGAGGCGCTCGGCGACCCGCTGAGCATCGGCGAGCAGGTCTCGCTCCTGCTCTTCATGATGATCGCCTCGAAGGGTGCGGCGGGTGTGACCGGCGCCGGCATGGCGACCCTGGCCGGCGGCCTGAGCAGCCACCGCCCCGAGCTGGTCGACGGCGTCGGCCTGATCGTCGGCATCGACCGCTTCATGTCCGAGGCCCGCGCCCTGACCAACTTCGCCGGGAACTCCGTGGCCACGGTGCTCATCGGCCACTGGACCGGGGGCCTCGACCGCGCGAGGCTCGACGGCGTCCTGTCCGGCGACGACCCGTTCGACGAGGCGACGATGGTCGACGACGAGGAACCGGTGCGCGCACCCGAGCCGGCGAGCGCCTGACCGACGACGCGTGGGACCCGGTTGTGGCAGTTTTGTTGCCACACCGGGTCCTTCGCGCGGGAGTACGCCGCGTGGCGGCGCCGTAGCATCGCAGCTGACCCACTGGCAGCCTGGGACGCGACCGCCTCGCGGCGCGTCCCATCCCTCAGGGTGCCGACCAACAGTGGGCGCACGCCTCGGGTGCGGACCTCCACGGCCCACGGTGTCGAGGTAGCACCCGGGGCGTGCTCGGCCCGCCGGACGGTTCAGACCGCGGGTGTCGCCCGCTCCACCAGCGTGGCCAGGTCGCCACCGGCGAGCATCCCGTAGGTGCCGTCGTGGCCGTCGGCCAGGCGCGAGGCGCAGAAGGCGTCGGCCACCTCGGGCGGCGCGTGCCGCACGAGCAGCGCGCCCTGGAGGCAGGCGGCCATCCGCCCGGCCAGTCGCCGCGCCGAGACCTCGAGGCCGGCGCTGTCACCCAGCAGCCGGAGCGTGTCCTCCACGGCCAGGTCGAGACGGGCATCGCCGCCGCGAGCGGCCCCGACCTCGGTGATCCACGCGTCGAGGACCTCGGGCTCCCGCGAGAGCGCACGCAGGACGTCGAGGGCGTTGACGTTGCCGGAGCCCTCCCAGACCGAGTTCAGCGGCGCCTCGCGATAGAGCAGCGGCAGACCCGACTCCTCGACGTAGCCGTTGCCACCGAGGCACTCGAGAGCCTCGGCGACGAACCCGGGGGTGCGCTTGCAGACCCAGAACTTGGCCAGCGGCAGCGCGATCCGGCGCAACGCGGCCTCGTGGGGGTCCGACGCCCGGTCGACCGCGGCGGCGAGCCTGACGGCGAGGGCGGTGGCCGCCTCGACCTCGAGCTGCAGGTCGGCGACGACGTTCTGCATCAGCGGCTTGTCGGCCAGCAGCCCGCCGAAGGCCGAGCGGTGGGTGACGTGCCATGCCGCCTCGTTGAGCGAGTGGCGCATCAACGACGTCGAGCCGAGGACGCAGTCCAGCCGTGTCGCCGCGACCATCTCGATGATCGTCCGCACGCCCCGCCCCTCGTCGCCGAGACGCACGGCGACGGTGCCGTCGAGCTCGAGCTCGCTGGAGGCGTTGGAGCGGTTGCCGAGCTTGTCCTTGAGCCGGACGACGTCGAGCCGGTTGCGGCTGCCGTCAGGCAGCACTCGCGGGACGACGAAGCAGGTCACCCCATCCTCGGCCTGAGCGAGCACCAGGAAGACGTCGTTCATCGGGGCGGAGGTGAACCACTTGTGGCCGTGCAGCGTGTACTCGCCGTCGGTGCCTGTCGGGACGGCCCGGGTGACGTTGGCCCTCACGTCGGAGCCGCCCTGCTTCTCGGTCATGCCCATCCCGGCGAGCGCGCCGCGCTTCTCGGCGAGGGGCCGCAGGCCGGGGTCGTAGGTGGTGCTCGCCAGCAGCGGGGTCCACTCCTTGGCGAGCGCGTCGTCGGCGCGGAGGGCCGGCACCGCGGCGTACGTCATCGAGATGGGGCAGCCGTGGCCGGGATCGGTGTGCGACCACGCCATGAAGCCGGCCGCGCGTCGGACGTGCGCGTGGGGTGAGTCGGACTCCCACGGCGCAGCGGCGAGCCCCTGGCCCACCGCCCGCTCCATCAGCCAGTGCCATGACGGGTGGAACTCGACCTCGTCGACGCGGTTGCCCCAGCGGTCGTACGGCGTGAGCTCCGGGTGGTGCCGGTTGGCGAGCATGCCGTGCTCCCGCGCCTCGGCCGATCCGGCGAGCAGCCCGAGAGCGCTCAGGTCGTCGACGACCTCGGCGGACGCGTGCCGCGTCACGGCCTCGACCAGCGCGGCGTCGGAGGCGACCACGTCGTGGCCGACCAGCAGCGGGGCCTGGTTGGTGCTCGCGCGAAGGTCGGGCCGAGGGGCCCCACCTGCCGGGTTCGGGCTGCTCATGCCGATACCGTAGGCGCATGCGGGAGACGCTGTGGCGACTGGTCGTCACGACCTTCGGCTCCTGCCTCCGCTACCGCGTGACCGGCCTCGCCGCGGAGGCGGCGTTCTTCGCGATCCTGTCGGTGCCACCGCTCGTCTTCGCGCTCGCCGGCATGATCGGCTTCGTCACCGGTCAGTTCTCGCCCGCCGACATCGAGCAGGTGCGCCAGGGCGTCATCGACATCTCCTCACGGGCGCTGACCGAGGACGCCGTGCGCAAGATCATCGAGCCGACCATCGACGACGTGCTCTCCTCGCGTCGCTTCGACGTCATCTCGCTCGGCTTCGTGCTGTCGTTGTGGGCGGGGTCGCGCGCCCTCAACGTCTTCGTCGACACCATCACGATCATGCACGGGCTCGGCGGTCACCGCGGGATCGTGAAGACCCGCGCCCTCTCGTTCATGCTCTACCTCCTGGCGATCATCACCGGGGTGTTCACGCTGCCCCTGGTGGTCGCCGGCCCGTCGCTGGTCAGCGACCTGCTGCCGGAGCGGGCCCTGTTCGTCATGGAGTTCTACTGGCCGACCGTCGTGGTGGTCTCCGTGTGCTTCCTCGCGACGCTCTACCACGTGTCGGTGCCGGTCCGGACCAACTGGAGCTTCAACCTCCCGGGCGCCGTCTTCGCGATGCTGTCGTGGATCGGCGGCTCCTTCCTGCTCCGGTGGGTGCTCACCACGACCGCGGCCGACTCCGGCTCGATCTACGGCCCGTTGGCCTCGCCGATCGCGGTCCTGCTCTGGCTCTACCTGCTCTCCGTGGCGGTGCTGATCGGGGCGGCGGTCAACGCGGCCTTCGACTCCGTCTTCCCCCAGAAGTCGACGACGAGCGCGCGCAGCGAGCTGGTCCAGCGACTCAAGGAGCGGATGACGCCCGCCTCCCGCTCCACCGACCAGGTGACGGACTAGATTCAGGCTCGTGACCGACGACCTGCTCGACGCCCACGAGGGCCCGATCCGGGGTGAGGTGTCGCTTCCCGAGCACCAGCGCTCCCCGTGGTGGGAGCTGTCGCGCCGGCTGCTGATGGCGCTGGGCATCCTGCTCTCCGTCGTCCTGGTCGTCTACTTCGACCGCGACGGCTACAACGACACCTACGACGGCGAGGTCGACCTCCTCGACGCGATCTACTACACGACGGTCACGCTCAGCACGACCGGCTACGGTGACATCGCGCCCACCTCCGACGTGGCGCGCATGGTCAACGCCTTCTACATCACCCCGGCACGCATCGCCTTCCTGGTGCTGCTGATCGGCACCACCCTCGAGGTGCTCGCCTCGCAGGGACGCGAGATGATCCGGGTAGCCCGGTGGAGGAAGAACATGGGAGAGCACGTCGTCGTCGTGGGCTACGGCACCAAGGGCCGCAGCGCCGTCGAGACGCTGGTCAACAACGGGTCCGACAAGGACTCCATCGTCGTCGTCGACACCGGGTCGGTCGCCGAGCAGGAGGCGCACGCCGACGGGCTCGCGATCATCAAGGGCGACGCGACGCGGCGCGACGTCCTGCGCCGCGCCGGGGTCGCCCGGGCCCAGCAGGTCATCATCACCACCGACCGCGACGACTCCAACGTCCTCGTGACGCTCACGGTGCGCCAGCTCAACCCCGACGCCTGGATCGTCTCCTCGGTGCGCGAGCAGGAGAACGCGCCCCTGATGAAGCAGTCGGGCGCCGACTCGGTCATCACCTCCTCCGACGCCGTCGGCCGGCTGCTCGGCCTCTCGACGCTCTCGCCGACCCTGGGGTCGGTGATGGAGGACCTGCTCACCTACGGCGAGGGCCTGGAGGTCGCCGAGCGCGACCTGCTGGTCTCGGAGGTGGGCCAGCAGCCGCAGTCCCTGCCCGACCAGGTGATCGCCGTCGTGCGCGACGAGAAGGTCTACCGCTACTTCGACCCGGTCGTGACCCAGCTGGCCCGTGGCGACCGGCTGGTCGTCGTCCGGCCGGCCAAGGAGCTGCCGTGGGCGCCCCGGCCCGGCACCCACGACGAGGAGTTCGCCACCGACGAGCCCTGAGCCGCTAGTGTTCGTCCCGACTCTCGGAGGGGATGACGAGTCGCGAGGACGCATGGCTGAAGTGGGGGGCACCCGGTCGGGAGACCGGTGGCCGTTGATGGCGCTGTTCCCGGTCGCCTGGGTGGCGGTCGGGCTGCTGTCGCGCCTGCTCACCGTCGACGGCTCCCTGGCCGTGATCTGGCCGCCAGCGGGGGTGGCCGTCCTGTGGTTCCTCGTGAGGGGCGCGACCTGGCGCTCGCCCGACACGGCCGTCCTCGCCGTCGCGGCGTTCGGCGTCAGCCTCGCCACGGGCGCGTCGTGGCAGCTGTCGCTGGCGCTGACCGTCAGCAACACCGTTCAGACGCTCGTGGCCGTGACGCTCCTGCGGCGGTGGTCGCCGTCGCTGTGGGGCTGCGGCGGCACTCGCGGGTTCGACTCCCTCAAGGTCGTGTTCCGGGCACTCGGTGCGGTGGTGGTGGGCATGGCGGTGGGTGCCCTGGTGGGCGCCGTCGGCAGCCTGCTCGCCGGCGTCGGGACCGGGTGGGTCGAGACCGGGCTGTGGTTCAACCGCCAGCTCGGCGGGGCGATGCTGGTGACCCCCCTCGGACTCCTGGTCGGCCACCACCTGAGCCGCCCCCGGCCACGCCCGGCGTGGCTGGGTCGCCGCCTCGGGCCGGTGGAGTACGCCGCCGCGGTGCTGTTCACGGTCGCGCTGCAGGCCGTGGGACTCGGTGCGGTGAACCTGCCCGTCGGGTTCCTGCTCCCGATCGGGACGGTCTGGGTCGGCGTGCGCTTCCGGCCTCTCGCGACCGCCCTCCACGCCTCGCTGACCGGACTGGGCGCCGTCGTGGTCACACTGGCCGGGGTGGGCCGCTTCGCCGAGATCAGCTCGCCCGCCGTGCAGGCGGCGCTCGCCCAGGGTTACGTCGTGACGCTGCTGTTCATCGGCCTCGCGCTGTCGACCCGGCGCGAGGAGAACCGGGTGCTCGAGTCGGAGCTGCGCACGGCCGGTCAGCGGTCCCGCTTCCAGGCCGAGCTGCTCCAGACCGTCATCACGTCGATGACCGAGGGCGTGGCCGTCGTCGACCGCGACGACCGCGTGGTCATCAGCAACCCGGCGGCCGATCGACTCGGCTACGCCGACCCGACGCGCGGCGACGACGACCACCCGGGCTTCGACGTCTACTTCCCCGACGGCACCCGGGTCCCGCCCCGGCAGCGGCCCAGCCAGCGCGCGATGCGCGGGGAGACCGTCGAGGACGAGGAGGTCGTGCTCGCCCCGGACGGCCTCGGCCAGGTGCTGTCGGTCTCGGCCGTGCCGCTCGTGGGCGAGGACGGCGAAGCACGCTCGCAGGCGCTGCTGATGTTCCGCGACACCACCGACGCCTACACACGGCGTACGGAGCTGGCGAACTTCGCCGGCACCGTCGCCCACGACCTCCGCAACCCGCTCGCGGCCATCGAGGGGTGGACCGAGATGCTCGAGGACGAGGCGGAGGCCGGCGAGCTCGAGCCGGTGATGGTCCGCAGCTTCATCCAGCAGCTGCGGCTGGCCAGCGGTCGCATGCACTCGCTCATCGCCGACCTCCTCGACCACGCCTCGTCCGGCAACCGGCGGCTCGAGCTCGGCAAGGTCGACCTGGTCGAGCTCGTGACCTCGATCGCCGCCGCCCGAGGAGCCGGCGACCTGGTCAGCGTCGGCGACCTGCCCTGGGTGAGCGCCGACCGCGTCCTGGTGTCCCAGCTGTTCGAGAACCTCGTCGGCAACGCCCTCAAGTACGTCGCGCCCGGCACCACGCCCCACGTCGTCGTCGCGGGGGAGCGGGCCGCCGCGGGATGGGCCCGGATCACGGTGACCGACAACGGGGTCGGCCTGCCGGCCGGTGAGCAGGAGCGGATCTTCCAGGAGTTCCACCGGGCCCACGGCGCCGACTACGAGGGCACCGGTCTCGGGCTCGCGATCGTGCGGCGCATCGTGCTCCGCCACGGCGGCAAGGTGCACGCCCACAACCGCACCGACGGCACGTCCGGAGCCGTCTTCGAGGTCACCCTCCCGGCCTACGACTGAGACGCTGGCCTCGCGTCACAGCGACTCGAGCAGCTCCACGAGCTCGCCCAGCGGTGCGCCCTTGACGACGTAGTGCTCGGCGCCGGCCGCCAGGGCGTTGCGAGCCATCGTTGCCTCGTTGAACCCCGAGAGGACCACGACCCGCACGCCCGGCACCGCCTCACGGATCAGCGGCAGCGCCTCGAGCCCGTCCATCCGCGGCATCGAGACGTCGAGGAGCACGAGGTCCGGCTGGAGCCGCGCCGCCTGCTCGACGGCGTCGATGCCGTCCTCCGCCTCGCCGACGACCACGAGCTCGTCGGAGCGGTCGAGCTTGATGTGCAGCAGCGTGCGCAGGTCCTCGGCATCGTCGACGAGGAGGACCCGCCGCGGCGCGGGCGGCGCCACGGTCACCGCTCCGGCTCCGGCTCGTCGAAGCTGGCGGGCGCGCTGCGGACGAGGTCGCCGGGGGCCAGCTCGTCGTCCTCGCCGGGGTCGAGGAGGTCGTCCATCATCGCCCGCGCTGCGCCGAGGGTGCCGGCGACGTGGCGCACCGCCTGGTCGAGGTCCTCGAGCTCGAGCGCGTAGGTCGCGGCGACGAGTCCCTGGACGACGGAGTCGTTGAGCTCGAGCGCCTGGCGCCGCCGGTACGCGTGCTCGGCGGCCCGGGCCGCCGCCTCCTCACGCTCCTGCTCGGCGAGGACGCGGTCGGTGATGTCGATGCAGGTGCCGCGGAACCGCAGCGGCGTGCCGCCGGCGTCCATGAGCACCTGCCCGTTGGAGGCGAGGTAGCGCAGCTCGCCGTCAGGGCGGATGACCCGCTCGGTCATCTGGTAGGGCTCGCCGGTCCGGTAGGCCTCCTGGTGGACGGCCGTGATGCGGTCGCGGTCGTCCGGGTGGAGCATCGAGAGGAACCGCTCATAGCTGGCGTTGAACGACTGGGGCTCGTGGCCGTAGATCCGGTAGAGCTGGTCGGACCACCGATTGGTGTCGCTGGCGATGTGCCAGTCGTAGTCGCCCATGTTGGCGAGGTGCTGGGCGTAGTCGACCCGGGCCGCGAGGTCGGCGTGCTCAGCCTGGGCAGACCGGCGTCCCACGGCGGTGTCGACGATCGCGAGGGCCGCCGCGGCCATGGGGTCCGGCCCCGATCGTTGCTCGGGCCAGGCAACGAGCAGGGTGCCGGCGAGCCCGGGGAGCTCGTGGGCATCGACCCGGGCCGGCACCGGAGGTCCCCACGGCTCGGGCTCGGTGCCGGGCGGCACGTGCTGGACCGCGGCTCCGAGCAACGCCGGCAGGGCGGAGACCGCCGCCTCGAGCACCTGCACGACATCCTCGGCGCGAGCGCAGCGGACCGCGAGGTCGGTGATGCCGACCAGCTCGTCCATGGGCTTGACTCCTTCCCCCACGCGAGGGGTCGCGGGGGTTCGTCTGCTCGCAGTATGGCGCCCGCGTGACGGACCCGGGAAGAGTCGCACGTCAGGGCCGTCCTGTCGTGCGAGGTGGTATAGGCCGATCGGGTCAATTCCGCCGAAGACGACGTACCGCGCTCGTGGGCGCGTCACGCTCGAGAGGACGCCCCCCGGTCGACGGGGAGCGCGCGCGTCACGGAGGAAGCGCTCATGACGATCACCGTAGAGCCGATCACCACCCAACCGTCCTGGACCGACCTCGCCGGCCTCGTCGGCCGGCTGGTGCGGGTGACGCCCTGTGCGGCTCCGCTGGCCGAGCCCGTGCCGCTCACCGTGGCGGACATCTCCGACGAGCTCGTCTCCGACGACTGGCGGACCTTCTGGGTCTCCCTCGTCGGCACGTCGGAGGCGCGACTGGTGGCGCCGGGGCACTACCGCGCGAGCATCGACGGCCGCGCGTTCGACGTCGTGCTGACCTGGGGGCCTCCTCAGGTTCCGCACCAGCACTACCGCGCCACCCTGGTCCGCGAGGCCTGACCGGGAACTCGGTCGACCGCCCCGCGCCTGGCGCCCTATCGTCGGCGTGTGGCAGCTCTCCGGCAGGTCCAGGTCACCTTCGACTGTGCAGATCCGGAGCGGGTGGCCGCGTTCTGGGCCGAGGTGCTCGGCTACGAGCAGCAGCACGGCGTGGTGGCGGCCGACCCGACCGGCGTCGGACCACGGCTCTACTTCCAGCAGGTGCCTGAGGGCAAGATCGTGAAGAACCGCGTGCACCTCGACGTGCGCGTCGGGACGGGGCTGGTGGGGGAGGAGCGGCTGGCGGCGCTCGAGGCCGAGGCGGTCCGGCTCGAAGCCCTCGGCGCGACGCGCGGAGCCCTGCTCCTCGCCGACGACGTGAACGAGTCGTGCCAGGTCATGCACGACGTCGAGGGCAACGAGTTCTGCCTGGACTGAGGGGCTGCCGTGCAGCGGTGCCCGGCGCGGGGGCGAGGGGTGATGTCGGCCGTGGTGGCCGCCGCCGGACGGACGGCCCGCCGAGTCTCGGAATTCTCCACGGGCCGCCCTGCCGGAGCCAGCATGGCCGTCTCCGGCAGCCGCAATCCCCCGGTTGCGGTCGTCGGTCGCGGAGCCCCCGTCCCGATCGCGACCCCATGAAACTAACGCTACGTGAGGGTTGTTGCCCACTCTGAGTGATCACGGTGGACGCCTCGCGTCCGCGTGGTGAGACCAGCCGCGAGGGCCATCGTGCCCCTGGCTCGCCGCGGTGACCGCTGGCCGGGGGCGGCGCCGCCTCGCGTGCAACGGGTTTGCTGCCGGGATAGCGAGACGACGCCTACTTGCAGCGAAGCGTTTGGGGGCTTCGAACCAAGCATGAGCAGTCTGCGGGACGGCGGGCCTGGTGTTCGCCACTTGGCTGTTTTCGAGACGAACCCATCCGCGGGCGCCTCGGTGACGAAGACGAGAAGTCCCGACACCGCAGGGGAGTGCCCGGACGAACAGGCTGGCGCCGCTCCCGTGTCCTGGAACCCCCCGGTTGAGGACAGGGAAGCGGCGCCACGTCGGCAACTACGGGGGAGAGGCCACCAACAGGCCCAACCCTGCGGCACGTCAGCCACAGAGGGCATCACCGGTATTGGGGGAGTCCAGGTCTGCCCCCGAGCGCGGATGAAGCACGCGCGAGGCCCACCCGCGTAGGCTCGCTCCATGATCGGATTCCTCGTAGCAGGCCTCATCATCGGCGCGCTCGCACGCCTCATCAAGCCCGGGAAGCAGAACCTCGGCATCCTCGCCACCCTCGGACTGGGGCTGGTCGGGTCACTCATCGGCGGGATCATCGCCCAGTTCTTCGGCACCGGAAGCATCTGGGAGCTGAACGTTCTCGGCTTCGTCCTGGCAGTCATCGCAGCCGTGCTGCTGATCGGTGTCGCCGAGAGTGTTGCCGGCAAGGGCAAGACCCGAGCCTGACGTCGCTCGAGCAGCAAACCGCCCCCGGACTTCCGCGGAGCCGGGGGCGTTGCTGTGTCTCGACCATGCCCGGCGTCCATCGGGTTGCGGTCGGGGGCGCTCTGGTCGTCACTGCCGATCTGAAAGGCGCGAGGCCAGTTTCCTGTGATGGAAACCGGCCTCTGACCTGCGGTCATGCTGGTGGGCGATACTGGGTTTGAACCAGTGACCTCTTCCGTGTCAAGGAAGCGCGCTACCACTGCGCCAATCGCCCGGGTCTTGAGTTGTGGTGGGTGGAGGTGGGTACGGGATTTGAACCCGTGTACACGGATTTGCAGTCCGTTGCCTCGCCTCTCGGCCAACCCACCGTGGAGGCCAGACACAGTCCCGGAAGACCGTCCTGTGTCCCCAGAGCGGACGACGAGGCTCGAACTCGCGACCTCAACCTTGGCAAGGTTGCGCTCTACCAACTGAGCTACGTCCGCTTGCGTTCCGGGCCTTGCGGCTCGGTGCGGTCAGAACAGTAGCCCATGCCCTGATCGGCGCAAAATCCACCCCCTGGGGGCGTGTTCGCGGCCCTAGGGTGGCGCCATGCGCGCATGGGTGGACGGTCAGATCCTCTCCGATCCGAGGGGTCCGGCGGTCGCCGTGAGCGACCACGGGTTCACCGTCGGCGACGGTGTCTTCGAGGCGATCAAGGTGGTCGACGGGCGGCCGTTCGCCCTCACACGGCACCTCGATCGGCTTGCCCGCAGCGCGTCCGGGCTCGGACTCCCGGAGGTCGACGACGCTGTCGTGCGCCGCGCCGTGGCGGCCGTGCTGGCGGACCACGACCTCCCGCTCGGACGCATCCGGGTCACCTACACCGGTGGTCCGGCACCGCTGGGGTCCGGGCGGGGTGACGCCCCGCCGACCCTGGTCGTCGTCGCCGATGCGATGACGCCGTTCCCCGACGTGACGGCGGTGTCCACCGTGCCCTGGCCCCGCAACGAGCGTGGGGCCCTGGCGGGCCTCAAGACGACCTCGTACGCCGAGAACGTGGTCGCACTGGCCCACGCACGCGAGCGAGGCGCCTCGGAGGCCGTCTTCGCGAACGTCGCCGGTCATCTCTGCGAGGGCACCGGCAGCAACGTCTTCTACGTCGTCGACGGCGAGCTGCGGACGCCGACACTGGCCTCGGGCTGCCTCGCCGGCGTCACCCGGGCGCTGGTGCTGGAGTGGTTCGGCGGTCGCGAGGTCGACGAGCCGATCGGCGTCGTCCGCAGCGCCAGCGAGGTCTTCCTCGTCTCGACGACGCGCGACGTCCAGGCCGTGTCGCGCTGGGACGACCTCGACCTGCCCGCCCCGGGTCCGGTGACGGCCGCGGCCGCGGAGCGCTGGCGTGAGCGCGAGCCGGAGCTGCTGGGCGACTAGTCCTCAGCCCGGCTCGGAGGTGAGCAGCTGCTCGACCAGTGCGTCGAGGTCCAGCCGCTCGCTCTCGGTGCCGAGCGGGACGAGCGCGGTGGTGCGCCCGAGGAAGCGGTCGAGCTGGGTGGTGAGGACCTCCGCGACGAGCTCGCCCTGCGGAGACTCGAGGTGGAGCACGACGAGCGACCGACCGGCGTCGTTCACGATCGGCCAGACGCGGGCGTGGCCCGCTCCGGCGACGCCTGTGATGCCCTGGACCAGCACCGTGCGTGCCAGCTCCCAGGACTCCCCGCCCGCGTCGGCGAGCGTCACGGTCACCGAGAACGGGTCGTCGACGTCGTAGCCGAACTCCGCCTGCTGCATGCCCTCCACCGGCGCCAGGCAACGCATGAACAGCTGCTGCGCGACCGTGGTCTCGGCCTGTCGTCCCTCCATGCCCGGGTCAACGAGGACACGACTCGCGGGCTAGGGGTGGTCTAGATCGGCGTGGGTCCGACCGGTCGTTCTATAGGGTCTGCGACGTGAACGTGCCCGGAGGGGGAGCCGCCAAGCGGGTCGTGCTGGAGACAGCTGGTTGGGTGCTGCTGCTGGCCGGCATCGCCGCCATGGTGCTGCCCGGACCGGGGCTGCTCGGCGTCTTCGCCGGCCTGGCCCTGCTGTCGCAGCAGTACGACTGGGCCGAGCGGAGGACCGACCCGATGAAGTACCGCGCGCTGAAGGCTGCGGCCGAGGGCGTCGAGAACTGGATGCGGATCTCGCTCTCCCTGCTCGGCGTGCTCGTCCTCGTCGGCTGCGGCGTGCTGTGGATCTGGAGCCCGCCGGCCCCCGACTGGTGGCCGCTCTCGGACTTCTGGTGGCTCTTCGGCGGTCTCGGCACCGGCATCACGCAGATCGCGTCGGCCCTGATCGCGCTCGGGCTCATCGTCTACAGCTATCGCCGCTACCACTCCGACCCGGACGCTCTCGAGACGCTGGAGGAGAAGATCAAGAAGGCGGACGAGGCGGCCAAGCGCAAGGAGAAGCCGGTCAGCGAGCGGTGAGGTGCGGCAGGCGCGTCCCGGTTTCGTGGCCGCGCGGAGCGGGTTGTACAGTCTGACCGCCGAGGGCGATTGGCGCAGTGGTAGCGCGCTTCGTTCACACCGAAGAGGTCACTGGTTCGAACCCAGTATCGCCCACCGGACACACGCGAGGCCGGCCCCACGAGGGCCGGCCTCGTGTGCTGTGACGGCGGGACCTGTCCTCCGGGGGGCGTGCGTGGTAGACCCGGTGGATGGAGTGGCTCATGCTGCTGGTGCTGGGCGCCGGCGGAGGTGCCGGGGCCTATGCCGCGCAGCGGGTCCGCGTCGTACGTGCGGAGCGGCGCGAGCTGGCCGCGGAGCTCGAGCAGGTGCGCCGCGTCGCCGACCAGGACGTGACCGTCTTCGGAGAACAGCTGCAGCGCCTCGACGACCACGTGGCCGACCGCCGGCTGGACCCGGCAGCACGTGAGGACTACCAGGTCGCCCTCGACGCCTACGAGCACGCCAAGCGCGAGGTCGCGAGGATCGACCACTTCGACCAGGTGAGCGCTCTCGTCGACACGTTGGCGACCGGCCGCTACGCCATGGTCTGCGTGCGGGCCCGCGTTGCCGGCCGCGCGGTCCCCGAGCCCACCGTGCCGTGCTTCTTCAACCCCCAGCACGGCCCCTCCGACGGCAAGGTGATGTGGACCAGCCCCCGCACCGGGACGCGCTCGGTGCCGGCCTGTACCCGGTGCTCGGCGCAGCTACGGGCGCGGGAGAAGCCGGAGGTGTTCACCATCGGGATCGGCGGCCGCAAGGTGCCCTACTGGGAGGCCGGGGCCACGTTCCACCCCTGGAGCCGCGGCTACTTCCCCGAGGGCCAGGCCTCGGCCAGTGCGATGATGTGGATGTACGCCACGCCCGACATCGCCCTGATGGGCGGGGTCGGCGGTTTCGACGGCTTCGGGACGAACGGTGGCGGCTTCGACGGTGGCAGCTTCGACGGTGGCGGGTTCGACGGGGGTGGGTTCGACGGTGGCAACTGAGCGGGTCGAGGCGGTCGTGCTCGACATCGGAGGCGTCCTCGAGGTCAACGACGACGCGTTGTTCCCGCCGGAGATCCCGGACGTGGGACTGCTGCAGGGTGACGCGCTGCGCGGCAAGGTCTCGCCCGAGCAGGTGCGCACGGCCTGGCAGCACGGGCTGGGCCTCGACGATGCCGGGGTCGACGACCTCCTGGCCCGATTCTGGCGCTGGTACGTCGGCGAGCTCGACGTGGGGATGGCGCAGTGGTTCGCCGCGCTGCGTGGTCGGGGCTACCGGACCGGCATCCTGAGCAACTCCGGTCCCGGCGCCCGGGAGGCCGAGCGGCACCACGGGTTCGAGGACATGGCCGACGTCCTCGTCTACTCCCACGAGGTGGGGATGGCCAAGCCCGACCGGGAGGTCTTCGACCACACTGCCTGCGAGCTCGGGGTCGACCCGGGACGGATCGTCTTCCTCGACGACTGGGAGGGAGCGGTCGAGGGCGCCCGCTCCGCCGGGTGGCGGGCCGTGCTCCACGAGGAGACCGCACGGTCTATCCGGGATATCGAGTCGTTGCTGGCCGGCGGTGCTCGATAGGCTCGACGGGTCATCCCGACCCCGAACGAGGAGCACCCTGTGTCCGAGATCAAGATCGCCCTGCTCGCTGCTGACGCACGCGAGGAGCGGACGGTCACGACCGGCACCAAGGCCTGGGAGCTCTTCACCGAGCAGCCCGACACCGTCGCGGCCCGCGTCGCCGGCGACCTGAAGGACCTCGCCTACGTCCTCGCCGACGGCGACGAGGTCGAGCCGGTCGCCATCGACAGCCCCGACGGTCGCGACATCCTGCGCCACTCCACCGCCCACGTCCTCGCCCAGGCCGTGCAGCAGCTGTGGCCGGAGGCGAAGCTCGGCATCGGGCCGCCGGTCGAGAACGGCTTCTACTACGACTTCGACGTCGAGACCCCCTTCGTGCCGGAGGACCTCGACAAGCTCGAGACCGCGATGCGCAAGATCATCAAGGAGAACCAGCGCTTCGAGCGTCGGGTCACCACCGACGCGGCTGCGCTCGACGAGCTCCAGGACGAGCCCTACAAGGTCGAGCTGATCGGCCTGAAGGGTGGCGCCGGCGCGGAGGATGCCGCCGAGGGCGCGTCCGTCGAGGTGGGAGCCGGTGAGCTCACCATCTACGACAACGTACGACGCAACGGCGAGGTCGCCTGGAGCGACCTGTGCCGTGGCCCCCACCTGCCGACCACCAAGCGGATCCCCGCCTTCAAGCTGATGCGCACCGCGGCGGCCTACTGGCGTGGGGACGAGAAGAACAAGCAGCTGCAGCGGATCTACGGCACCGCCTGGGAGTCGAAGGAGGCGCTGGCCGAGCACCTCCACCGGATCGAGGAGGCGGAGCGTCGCGACCACCGCAAGCTCGGTCGTGACCTCGACCTCTTCTCCTTCCCGGACGAGCTCGGATCCGGCCTGGCCGTCTTCCACCCCAAGGGTGGCGTGATCAAGCGTGAGATGGAGGACTACGTCCGCCGCCGTCACATCGAGGAGGGGTTCCAGTACGTCGGCACCCCCCACATCAGCAAGGACGGCCTCTTCCACACCTCCGGCCACCTGCCCTACTACGCCGACACCATGTACCCGCCGATGAAGATGGAGGGGGCGGAGTACCGGCTCAAGGCCATGAACTGCCCCATGCACAACCTGATCTTCCAGAGCCGAGGCCGCTCCTACCGCGAGCTGCCGCTGCGGTTCTTCGAGTTCGGCGGTGTCTACCGGTTCGAGAAGTCGGGTGTGGTGCACGGCCTGACCCGCGTGCGCGGCATGACCCAGGACGACTCCCACTCCTACGTCACCAAGGAGCAGGCGCCTGACGAGGTCAAGCACCTGCTCGGGTTCGTGCTGTCCCTGCTGCAGGACTTCGGTCTCGACGACTACTACCTCGAGCTGTCGACCCGCGACGACCGCAACAAGGACAAGTTCATCGGTTCCGACGACGACTGGGCGACCGCGACCGCGGTGCTCGAGGAGGTCGCCAGCGAGACCGGTCTCGAGCTCGTGCCCGACCCGGGTGGCGCGGCGTTCTACGGCCCGAAGATCTCGGTCCAGGCGCGCGACGCCATCGGTCGCACGTGGCAGATGTCGACGATCCAGTACGACTTCAGCCAGCCCAAGGGCTTCGGTCTCGAGTACCAGGCGGCTGACGGCTCGCGCCAGGAGCCGGTGATGATCCACTCGGCGAAGTTCGGCTCGATCGAGCGGTTCATCGGCGTCCTGGTGGAGCACTACGCCGGCGCCTTCCCTCCGTGGCTCGCGCCGGTCCAGGTCCAGCTGATCCCGATCGCCGAGCGCCACCACGACTACCTCGCCGAGGTGGCCGACCAGATGCGTGCGCTCGGGCTGCGGGTCGAGGTCGACGACTCCGACGACCGGATGCAGAAGAAGATCCGCAACGCACAGCTGCAGAAGGTGCCGTTCATGGTGATCGCCGGCGACGACGACATGGCCGAGCACGCCGTGTCGTTCCGCTATCGCGACGGACACCAGGAGAACGGGGTCGGCGTCGACGAGGCGATCCAGCGCGTCCTCAACGTCGTCGCCACCAAGGGCCAGGTCTGAGCGACGCCGCCTAGCTCCTGAGCAGGTGCCACTCACCTTCGGAGACGACGTCCACGACGCCGTCGACGACGGTGAGGGCACTCTGCTCGTCGAGCGCGTACGCCGGATTGTCGAGGTCGGCGGCCCAGCGCTCGGCGTGCTCGAGGGAGTTGCCGGGGAACGCGCCGAGGTGGGGGAAGATCGAGAAGTCGACGACGCCCAGGGTGCGGTCGTCCGGCGCTCCGGCCCACTCGACGAAGTCCTGACCGATCCGCGGCGTGAGCGCCATGCTGCCTGCGCTCATCCCCACCCACACGGTCCCGTGCAGCTCCGGCAGCAGTGCCGCGAGGCCCGACTCGCGCAGCCAGTGGGCGAGGTAGGTCGCGTCACCGCCGTCGACCAGCAGCACGTCGGCCGCCTCCACCCAGGGGACCCATCGATCCTTGCCGACGGTCGGGAGGGCGGTCAGCTCGAGCACGCCGAGAGAGGCCCAGGGCAGGGCGGTGAAGTGGCGGAACGACGGCGTGGCCGCGACCAGGCCGCGCACCGAGGCGGGGCCGCACATCGGGTGGCCCCACTGGGCGGTCGGCACGACGAGCGCGTCGGCCTCACCGACGGGCATGCCGAGGAGGTCCTCGAGGGCGGCGTGGATCGAGTCGTTGGTGATCCCGCCGGACGTCAGCAGCAGCTTCACACCCGTGGAGCCTGCCACAGCTCCCGACGTCAGGGAGCCGTCGTCACGCACTCGCTGCCGGCGCAGTTGCGCAGCGACTGGTAGACCCCGGCCAGGCGCTGCTGGTCGTCGAGGTGTGCCGGACGGCCGGCCAGGTTCTCGAGCTCGGCAGGGTCGCTCGCCCGGTCGTAGAGCTCGACCTCGCCGGTGGTGTGCTCCACGTAGGTCCACCGTCCGGTGTAGACGCCCCGCCAGTCCCACTCGGCGTCGTCCGCCCCGGACTGGATCAGCACGGCGCGGTCGTCGGGCGCGGCGAACGCGTCGACACCGTCCTGCAACCGGCCGGGGGTGACGCCCGCGAGGGACGCGAGGGTGGTCGGGATGTCGACCGTCGTCACGAGGTCGTCACGCGGGCCCGCGGCCACGCCGGGCCCGCGGACCATGAACGGGACCCGCAACGACTGCTGGTAGGGCTGGTCCTTGTTCCACAGTCGGTGCTCGCCGAGCTGGAAGCCGTTGTCGGAGGTGAAGGCGATGATCGTCTCGGACAGCTTGCCCTCCCGCTTCAACGTGCGGACCGTCGACCGGATCGCGTCGTCGACGGCGTAGAGCGACAGGACACGGGCCTTGTGGTGGCGCCTCACGGCGTCGCGGCTGGTCTTGTCCCGGCCGGAGATCGTCGAGGGCTTGTCGGACATGTCCGCCTCGTTGAAGGCCGGGTCGTCGAAGGAGGGCGGCCGCCGGTCACGGCGACGGAGGTGGTCGTAGCCCTCCGGCGGGACGGGCGGGATCCAGTTGCCGTGCCACTTGTTGGCGTGGGGAGCGAGGTAGGCGGCGGTGAGGAAGAAGGGCCGACCGGCGGGCGAGTCGCGGATGATGTCGCGCGACCGGCGGGCCATCCACGTCGTCTGTGCCTCGCGGTGTCGGCGCACCGTGCCGTGCTGCCACGTCGAGTAGAGGGTCGGTGCGTAGGTGCGGCGCATCAGCACCTCGCTCGAGTCGGTGCCCGGGATCTGGCCGCCGTCGTAGCCGTTGAGGTACTTGCCGACGTAGGACGTCTGGTAGCCGGCGTCCTGGAACCACCCGGGGAGGAGGTGGTCGTCGCCGGCGCGCACCAGTGCCTCGTTGCCGCCCCACTGTCCGCGGTTGTGGTGGACGCCGTTGTTCTGGGCGTACTGGCCCGTCATCAGCTCGGCGCGCGCCGGGCAGCACAGCGGGTGGGGGCTGATCGCCTGGCTGAACCGGGTGCCGCCGTCGAAGAGCGAGCGCGTGTAGGGCATGAAGGCGAGGTCGTCGGCGCGCATGTCGTCGACGTAGATGAGCAGCACGTTCGGGTGAGGACCCGCGGTGGCCGACGACGGCCTCGCGGTGGCTCCCCGGTTGGCTGTCGGGGTGAGGAGCGCCAGCGAGATCAGGAGGGCGACGGTGAGGATCCGAGACATGGTTCTCCGGATGGGCAGGCAGGGGGTGACTGCTGGTGAGCGGGGCAGGGGAGACCGTAACCCGAGGAGGGCCGAACCACGGTGCTTTCGACACCGATGGGCGGTGGGTCGTCGCTAGGCTGCTGGACGTGTCCCCTGAGCTGTCCGCCACCGACGGTCGTCGGCGTCGTTGGGACCAGCACAAGGCGGAGCGACGGCGGGCCGTGCTGGCCGCCGCGCTCGAGGTGATCGAGGAGGTCGCGCCCGGGGAGGACGTCCACGTCCAGCAGATCGCCGACCGGGCCGGCCTCAGTCGCACGGTCCTCTACCGCCACTTCGCCGACCGCGCCGACCTCGACCGCGCGATCCAGGCCGAGATCGTCGACCGCGTCTGGGGCGAGATCGTGCCGGTCCTCTCGCTCGACGGGACCCCCGTCGAGGTCGTGCGACGGATCGTGGCGACGTACGTCGAGTGGGCGGCCGCCCACCCGGCCCTTCACCGCTTCGCCGAGGCCGACGTGCCCGGCGAGGGACCGAGTGCTCTCGCACGCATGGTCGAGCAGGCAGCCGCCCAGATCGAGGGCCTGATCACGCTCGGCGCCGAGCTGCTCGAGGTCCCCCTCGACGACGACCTGCGCAGCGCCCTCGACCCGCTCGTCTTCGGCCTCGTGGGCGCGGGCATGGCGTCCGTGCGGCGGTGGACGGCCCAGCCGGACCGCGTGGCGACCGACGTCTTCGTCGACCTGCTCACCCAGGCGGTCTGGCTCCAGATCGCCGGGATGGCCGCGGCGCGCGGCGTCGTCATCGACCCCGACCGTCTCGTCCAGGACCTCTTCGACACCCGGGCCGGCTGACCGCGACCCTCAGGCGAGCGGAGCGAGTGCGAGCTCGGCGAAGCGCTCGCCGATCAGCCGGTGGGTCGCGGGGTCGGGGTGGAGGTCGTCGGGCATGGGGAGTCGCGCCGCGTCGTCGGCGCCGTAAAGGGACAGCCCGTCCACCAGGACCAGCCGGCCGTCGCCGCGCGAGTCCACCACCTCGGCGAGGACCTCGCGCACGACCCGCAGCGTGAGCTTTCCCGACGCGACCTCCGTCGGGTCGCCGGCTGCGACGAATCGCAGCCGACCGGTCGCGAGCGAGGCGGGGTCGAACGCGGTGGGTCCCGGGGTGTCCTCGTGGATCGCGCAGTGGATCGGCGTGACGAGCAGCAGCGGCGCGTCCGGGTGGCCGTCGCGGATCGTGTCGAGGAAGCCGTGGACGGCCGGGCCCAGCGCGCGGACGCGCAGGAGGTCCTGGTTGACCAGGTTGATCCCCAGCTTGAGGCTCACGACGTCCGCCGGCGTGTCACGCATCGTCCGCGCCACGAAGGGGTCGAGCAGCGCACTGCCGCCGAGCCCGAGGTTGACCAGGTCGAGCCCGGCGAGGCGGGCGGCGACGGCCGGCCACGTCCCGGTCGGAGTCGTGGCGTTGGACCCGTGGCTGATGGAGCTGCCGTGGTGGAGCCACACCGGACGGCTGCGGGGGAGTGCGGTGACCGGGGCGTCGCTGCGCAGGGCGACGAGCTCGGTCTCCTCGTCGTGGGGGAGCCACCACTCGACGTCGTGGCCGCCCTCGGGCAGCTCGACGGTCAGCGTGGTCGCCTCGCCCTGACTGCGCCGGGCCGTCTGGGTGGCCAGGTCGATCGTGACGGTGTCGCCCCCGTCCGCGGTCCGCCGGTGGAGCACGGCGCCGTCGACGACGATCTCGTGCACGCCGTCCGGCCGCGGTGGGGCGCCGGGATAGACGCGCTTGGTGGGGACCAGGTCGAGCTCGACCCGTCGCGCCGACGTGTGGAACTCCAGGCGCACCCCCGCGGGCTGCCCCTCCGACTGGTGGAGCTGCCCGTCGGTCGTCTGGGCGCGCGCCGTCGTCGGCAGCCGGTGGAGGCGGAGGCCGCGCGGGGTCGGCTCGAGCTCGGCGACGCCGCGGACGAGGTCGGTGGTCAGGGGAGTGGTGATCACGGGTGGGCTCCGTCGGTGGTGGTCCAGCTGGTCAGGGTGTGGTGGACGGCGTCGAGGATCGCGGTCCAGCTCTCGGTGGGGTCTGGCGCGCTGTGGTCGAACCCGCCGCCGAGCTCGAGCGAGACGAAGCCGTGGACCACGCTCCCGAGCAGGCGGACGGCGTGGGTCTGGTGGTCGCCCTCGAGGTCGTAGCCGCGCAGGACAGCCCGGAGCAGTGCGGCATGGCGGGGGCCGGCGCTCGCTGCGGCCGTCTCCGGGTCGAGGGGCGTCCGCAGCGCGGCGTACCGCCCGGGGTGGGAGCGGGCGTAGTCGCGGTAGGTGTCGCCGAGCGCCTGCAGCGCGTCGCGGCCGGAGCGGCCGGCGAGCGCGTCACCGAGGAGGTCGGCGCTCTCCTCGAGCGCGAGCAACGCCACCCGGCGTCGCAGGTCGGGCGTGCCGCCCACGTGGGAGTAGACGCTGGCCGTGCGGACGTCGAAGCGCCGGGCGACCGCCGCAGCCGTCACGGCGCCGAGGCCCTGGGCGTCGGCCAGGTCGGCCGCCGCCTGGACCAGGCGGTCGGGTGTCAGTCCAGCCCGGGGCACGGTGATCCTCCTGATATCAGGTAATTGCCTAATGAGTATAGGCATACCCGTCACGCGGAACAATCTCCCGCCCGGTCTGGTCCGGCGGTGCCGAGACGGTCCGTCAGGAGGATCCTGACAAGATGGGCGGGGGAGACACCCCCGCTTCGGGAGGGAGGTCCCATGAGAGGGAAGTCCGCATCGGCCTCGGTCCTGGCGCTCGCCGGATGCCTGCTCCACGCCACGCCCGCCGAGGCGGCGGAGGCCGTGCACATCGAGGCGGCCACCGTGTTCGACGGTTCGGCTGCGTTCACCAGCAACCTCGACGGCTGCGAGTCGGGCACGGTGGAGAACGGTTCGTTCCGGGTCCAGGGCAGCCGGAACTCGGGCATCTTCAACGGGTTCAAGGTCTTCACCTGCGCGAGCGGTGACGAGTTCGTGATCCGGCTCCAGGCGCGGTTCGGTGAGGGCGGGTCGACCGGGACCTGGGCCTTCACCGGCGGCTCCTACGCCGGGAACGGCACCCTGGTCGGGATCCCGTTCGCGGTGGGCGAGGGCATCACGGACGTCTACGACGGGACGCTGCGCCCCTGACTCTAGAGTTGCGGCATGGCCGACGACGCGCTGCGCCAGCAGGGAGTGGGGGAGCCCGACGGGCTCGAGCGGTTGTGGACGCCCTACCGGATGGCCTACATCCGCGGGGAGGAGCGGCCGTCGTCGACCGACGCCGAGGAGTGCCCCTTCTGCCGGATCCCCACGATGGACGACGCCGACGGCCTCGTCGTCCACCGCGGCGCCACGGCGTACGTCGTGCTCAACCTGTTCCCCTACGCTGCAGGCCACCTGATGGTCTGCCCCTACCGCCACATCCCCGACTACACCGACACCACCGACGCCGAGGTCGCCGAGATCGGTGCGCTGGCGAAGCGGGCGATGGAGGTGCTCCGGTCGGTGTCGAACGCCGAGGGATTCAACCTCGGCATGAACCAGGGGCAGGCCGGCGGGGCGGGGATCCGTGCCCACCTCCACCAGCACGTCGTGCCGCGCTGGGTCGGCGACGCCAACTTCATGCCGATCATCGGCAGGACCAAGACCATGCCCGCGCTCCTCGCCGACACCCGACAGCTGCTCGCCGATGCCTGGGCGTGAGGTGTCGCCCGGGTTGGGTTGGACCGTCCTCGCCCTCGTCTTCCTCGACGAGGTGCTGGCCGTCGTGGCGCTGGGCTACGCCTGGGGCTTGCTCGCTGCGGTCGTCGGCGTGGCGGTGTGGGGGATCTTCGCCTCGCCCAAGGCGCCTCTCGGCAACGCCGTCACGCGGCCGGTGGCGAAGGTCGTCGTGTTCGGAGCGGCGTCTGCCGGCCTGTGGCTCGCCGGGCACGAGGTGCTCGCGGTCGCGTTGCTCGTCTTCTCGGTGGTCGTCAACGCGCTGGCACTCCTGCCGGGCGTACGCGCGCTGGCGGTGGGAGCGACCGGCTAGGACACGAGGTCGACGACCCGGTGCGGGGGAGCGGCCTCGCGGCCCTGGAAGGTGAGGATGGCCGGGTTCACGACGCGCCCGTCGCGGACCTCGATGGCCCGGCGCAGCGTCTCGTCGGCCTCCCACGCAGCGGGCCCCTCGAGCACGCGTCGCAGGAAGGGGATCAGGGCGAGGCTGTTCTCCCAGGTCGCGGACTCCCAGAGGTAGGACGGGCTGTGGTCGACCGCGTAGTAGTCGAGGTTGCCGACCGCGAACATGGGGGAGTCGAAGGTCGTGGGCGTGGCCCACTCGAAGCCCATCCCCTCGTCGCACGACACGTCGACGACCAGGCTGCGGGGCCGGAAGAGCCCGGCGTCGGCCGTGGCGAGGTAGGTCAGCGGAGCCGAGGTGTCCTGGAAGGTGCAGTTCACCACCACGTCCCGCTCGGCCAGGAAGGCCGCCATCGGGACCCGGCCCGCGTCGGTGATCACGTGGCTCGGACGCCCGTGCTCCTCGTGGTCGATGTGCAGGATCCTCACTGAGTGGATGGGTGAGCCCACGGCTGCCACCCCGCGGCTGGTCAGCACGGACACGTCGTGCACCCCGAGCGCGTTCAGGGCCGTCACCGCCCCGCGGGCGGTGGCGCCGAACCCGATGACCACGGCGCGCAGCGGACGGCCGTAGCTGCCGGTGCGGCCCGTCAGCTGCAGGGCCTGGATCACCGAGCAGTAGCCCGCGAGCTCGTTGTTCTTGTGGAAGACGTGCACGCCGACGTGTCCGTCGCCGGTCCAGTGGTTCATCGCCTCGAAGGCGATCAGGGTCTGACCGCGGTCGATGGCGACCTGGGTGAGCCGGGGGTCCTGCACGCAGTGGGGCCAGCCCCAGAGCGTCGCGCCCCGGCCGAGCGACTCGAGGTCGGCGACCCGCGGCTTGGGCAGCAGGACGACGTCGGACCCGGCCAGGATCTCCTCCCGGGACGCGAGACCAGCCACGACCCCCGCGAGCTCGTCGTCGCTGCCGCCGAAGCGAGCGCCGTACCCGTGCTCCAGCGTGATCCTCGCGCGCAGGTCGGCGTCGAGGCCCGCCAGGTGCTCCGGGTGGAGGGGCAGGCGGTGCTCGTTCTCCTTCGCGGACGTACCGAGGACTCCGAGGCTCAGGAGAGGGGACGGGGACGGGTCGCTCACGGTGACTCCCGGGCTGGGGAGCCTGGATGACTCCGTACCGCCACCGTACGCCCCGGTCGACGGCCGGTAGCCTCGCGGCGTGCTCGACCGATTCAAGGCGTTCTGGCAGGGCGTCGTCCTCGCCCCCGTCGTCTCCCTCTTCCTGCGGCTCGGGATCAGCCCGGACGCCGTCACGCTCGTCGGCACCCTCGGTGTTGCCGCGGGAGCGCTCGTGTTCTTCCCGCAGGGGATGCTGTGGCAGGGGGTCGTGTTCATCACGGTCTTCGTGTTCAGCGACCTGGTCGACGGCCAGATGGCGCGCCGCTCCGGGAAGAGCTCGGTGTTCGGGGCCTTCTGGGACTCCACGCTCGACCGGGTCGGTGACGCCGCGATCTTCGGCGGCCTGCTGCTCTTCTTCGCCGGCCCGGGCGACTCCTTCCTCTACCTCTGCCTGTCGCTGTACTGCCTGGTCGCAGGGTCGCTGACCTCGTACGCGCGGGCCCGCGCCGAGGCGCTGGGCATGGACGCGAAGGGCGGCATCGCCGAGCGCGCCGACCGCCTCGTCGCGATCCTCGTCCTCACCTTCTTCGGGGACGTGCTCGGCCTGCCGGTGCTCTACGAGGCGACCCTCTGGCTGCTCGCCGCGGCCAGCACCTACACCGTGCTGTTCCGGATTCGGAAGGTACGCCGCCAGGCGCTCGGACGACCTCTGCCCGAGTAGGGGAGCGGGCGCCGCCGGTCCTACGATGTGGACATGAGCGAGAGCACCACCACCCCCGCCCAGCAGACCGGCACCTCGCGCGTGAAGCGCGGCATGGCCGAGATGCTGAAGGGCGGCGTCATCATGGACGTCGTCACCGCCGAGCAGGCCAAGATCGCGGAGGACGCCGGCGCCGTGGCCGTGATGGCCCTCGAGCGCGTGCCCGCCGACATCCGGGCCCAGGGCGGGGTGTCGCGGATGAGCGACCCCGACATGATCGACGGCATCGTCGAGGCCGTCTCCATCCCGGTGATGGCCAAGGCCCGCATCGGTCACTTCGCCGAGGCGCAGGTGCTCCAGAGCCTCGGCGTCGACTACATCGACGAGTCGGAGGTCCTCACCCCGGCCGACTACAGCAACCACATCGACAAGTGGGCCTTCACCGTCCCCTTCGTCTGCGGCGCGACCAACCTGGGCGAGGCGCTGCGCCGCATCACCGAGGGTGCGGCCATGATCCGCTCCAAGGGCGAGGCCGGCACCGGCGACGTCTCCAACGCCGTCACGCACATGCGCACGATCCGCGGCGAGCTCAACCGGCTCCACGGGATGGCCGAGGACGAGCTGTTCGTCGCGGCCAAGGAGCTGCAGGCGCCCTACGAGCTGGTCAAGGAGGTCGCGGCCGCGGGCACGCTGCCGGTCGTGCTCTTCACCGCCGGCGGCATCGCGACCCCGGCCGACGCGGCGATGATGATGCAGCTCGGCGCCGAGGGCGTCTTCGTGGGCTCGGGCATCTTCAAGTCCGGCAACCCCGCCCAGCGTGCCGAGGCGATCGTGAAGGCGACGACCTTCTACGACGACCCCGACGTGGTGGCCAAGGTCAGCCGCGGCCTGGGCGAGGCGATGGTCGGCATCAACGTCGACGACATCCCGGTGCCCCACCGGCTCGCCGAGCGGGGCTGGTGACCGGCCCCGGACCTGTCCGGCTGGTGCGGGCGCCGTCCCTGGCGCCCGCGCCGTACGCCGCCGCGTCCGTGGTCGGCCCGGGACACCTCGTGCTGACCGCCGGGGCATGCCCGCTCGACGCCGACGGCGTGGTCGTGCACCCCGGCGACGTCGCAGCGCAGGCACAGCAGGTGATGGACAACCTCGTGGTCGCCCTGGCCGCCGCCGGCTGCACGCTGGCCGACGTTGCGCGGACCACCGTCTATGTGGCCTCGTCCGACCGCGCCGACCTGGTGGCTGCCTGGGGGGTGGTGCGCGGTGCCTTCGGCGACCACGACCCGCCGAGCACGCTGCTCGGGGTCGCGGTGCTGGGCTACCCCGGCCAGCTGGTCGAGGTCGATGCGGTCGCGGTAGTCGAGAGTCGCCGTCCTACGCTGAGGGCGTGACCCACCAGCCGACCGTCGGCGTCTTCGCCCTCCAGGGCGACGTCCGCGAGCACGTCCACCTCCTCGAGGGACTGGGCGTCCGCGCCCTCGCCGTACGCCGCCCGAGCGAGCTCGACCACTGCGACGCCCTGGTGCTCCCCGGGGGCGAGTCGACGACGATGGCCAAGCTGGCCCGGATCTTCGAGCTCGACGACCCGATCCGGAAGCGGATCGCCGACGGCATGCCGACGCTCGGCACCTGCGCCGGGATGATCCTGCTCGCCGATCGGATCGAGGACGGCGCCTCCGGCCAGGAGACCTTCGGCGGGCTCGACGTCACCGTGCGCCGCAACGCGTTCGGTCGCCAGGTCGACTCCTTCGAGGGCGATCTCGCCTTCGACGGGCTCGACGAGCCCGTGCACGCGGTGTTCATCCGCGCCCCCTGGGTCGAGCGGGTCGGCGACGACGTCGAGGTGCTCGCCCGGGTGGCCGACGGCGAGGCCGCGGGTAGGATCGTCGCGGTCCGCCAGCGGCACCTGCTGGCGACGTCGTTCCACCCCGAGGTGAACGGCGACCCGCGGGTGCACCGGCTGCTCGTGGACCTGATCCCGACGTCGTAGAGAAGGAACGCATGTCCGGCCACTCCAAATGGGCGACCACGAAGCACAAGAAGGCCGTCATCGACGCCAAGCGCGGCAAGATGTTCGCCAAGCTCATCAAGAACATCGAGGTCGCGGCCCGGATGGGCGGCGGTGACCCCGCCGGCAACCCCACGCTCTACGACGCGATCCAGAAGGCCAAGAAGTCCTCGGTCCCCAACGACAACATCGACCGCGCGGTCAAGCGCGGGTCGGGCGCCGAGACCGGCGGTGCCGACTACCAGACGATCATGTACGAGGGCTACGGCCCCTCGGGCGTCGCGATGCTGATCGAGTGCCTCACCGACAACCGCAACCGCGCCGCCATGGAGGTCCGCACCGCCATGACCCGCAACGGCGGCTCGCTCGCCGACCCGGGCTCGGTGTCGTTCCTGTTCCACCGCAAGGGCGTCGTCGTCGTGCCGAAGTCCCAGGAGGGCACCGACGTCGACGAGGACGCCGTCCTTGAGGCCACGCTCGAGGCGGGTGCCGAGGACGTCAACGACCTCGGTGAGTCCTTCGAGGTCATCTCCGACTCCAGCGACCTCGTCGGCGTTCGTACGGCGCTGCAGGCCGCGGGCGTCGACTACGACTCGGCCGAGGCGTCCTTCGTCCCCGACATGCAGGTGGAGCTCGACGCCGACGCGGCCGCGAAGGTCTTCCGGCTCATCGACATCCTCGAGGACCTCGACGACGTCCAGAACATCTTCGCGAACTTCGACGTCCCCGACGCAGTGATGGCCGAGCTCGACGCCTGATCGGCGCCGAGCCCGGCCACCCGGGTGCTCGGCGGGTCAGCGCCGGTAGACCGTCACGACCGAGGGGCGCGGGAAGCCCTCGTCGTTCGGCCAGGTGCTGCTCTGGTCCTCGAACGTCGCGCCGTCGGTCTCGCCCGGGTGCTGCGGGGCGAGGAAGACGGTCAGCTGGTCGTCGCTGATGAACGGTCCGCAGCACTCCGCCCCGAACGGCGTGGACGCGAACTGCTGCACCTGTCCCCGGTTCGGCCCGCGGGTCGGGACCCGGAAGAGACCGTCGTTGCTGGCGAGCACGTTGCCGTCGGTGGAGATCCACAGGTTCCCGGCGCCGTCGAAGGCGACGTTGTCCGGGCAGCTGATCGGGCTGACCTGGTCCTTCGGGAAGTCCGCGAAGTAGGTCTCGGGGGCCTCGGGGTCGCCGCACACCAGCATCAGGCTCCACTGGAAGTCGGTGCCGGCGTGGTTGTCGTTGCCCGGCGTCATCTCGAGCACGTAGCCGTTGCGGTTGCCGCTCGCGCTCGTGAGCGGGGCGTCGGGGGCCGACCGCACCTGGGAGGTCGTGATCGGGTTCGCCTCGTCGGCAGGGAAGGTGGTGCCGCGGTTGGAGTTGTTGGTCAGCGCGGCGTAGACGCGGCCGTTGACCGGGTTGACCTCGACGTCCTCGGGGCGATCCATGCGGGTCGGGCTGACCGTGTCCGCCGCGAGCCGGGTGTTGAGCAGCACGTCGGCCACCGTCATGCCCTCGACGAACGACTCCGTGTCCGAGCAGAGCGGCAGCCAGCGACCGGTGCCGTCGTAGCGCTCGTCCTCGGCGCCGTCGCCGGCGAAGCGCGCGACGTAGAGCGTCCCGGTCAGCAGCAGCTGCATGTTGGCCTTGCGCGCCTTCCTGGTGCCGCTGCCGTCGAAGGTGCCGGCGGAGACGAAGCGGTAGATGTAGTCACCGCGCTCGTCGTCGCCCATGTAGGCGACCGCCTTGCCGTTGCTGGCGATCGTGACGTTCGCTCCCTCGTGCTTGAAGCGGCCGAGCATGGTGTGCTTGCGCGGCGTCGAGGTCGGGTCGTAGGGGTCGAGCTCGACGACCCAGCCGAAGCGGTAGGGCTCGTTCGGCTCGTTCTGCATCGAGAACCGGGGCTCGATCGAGCTCCAGCCGCGACCGGCGCCGCCGCTGATGCCGTAGCGGGCGTACTCCGCCTCGTACTCGGCCGGGCGGGTTCCCTCGAAGTACTGGTTGAAGTTCTCCTCGCCCGACAGGATCGTGCCCCACGGGGTACGGCCGCCGGAGCAGTTGTTGAGCGTGCCCTTCACCGTGGTGCCGGTGGCGTCCTCGCTGGTCTTGAGCCGGTCGTCCCCGGCCGCCGGGCCGACGAGCTCGAAGTCCGAGCCCACGTGGAGGCGGCGGTTGAGCGTGGTGTTGGCGACCTTGGCACGGCGCCACGAGCCCTTCCTGGCCCCACGCACGATCTCGACGACCGACAAGCCGTGGGAGGCCATGGCGACACCCTTGACCACGTCGGCGTCGGTGCCCGTCGGGAACATCAGGTTCTCGTCGGTGTACTCGTGGTTGGTCACGAGCACGGCGCGCTTCTGCTTGGTGGGGTGGGGGAGCACGCCCACGTAGTCGTTGTTGTAGCCGAACTGCTGGGCGGCCGCCTCAGGCGTCTGGTTGCGGACGTCGAACCGTGGGGCGCCCTTCTCGACCCGGTCGCCCCAGCTGATCAGCACGTCGGCCCTGAAGCCGCGGGGGACCGTGACCTTGTCGTCGCGGTTCGGGGCGACCGGGGTGAAGGCCCACCCCCCGGCTCCCCGGGCGCTGACCGCGGCCGCTGCGAGCGGGGCCTGGCCCGCGGCCACGCCGGTGAGCGTGAGGGCGCCGGCACCGACGGCGGCGGTCTTGATGAGCGAACGGCGCGCGAGGGCGGTCGCGGCGATCTCGTGGAACTCGGGGTTGTCCGTGGTGTTCGGGACCGGCCGGTCGCAGGCGTTGCCGCAGCGGAAGTGGCAGGTCATGTGGCTGCGCGAGCCGTGGCGCACGTCGGTGTGGAGCGGCAGGAGACGCCGGGTGGGCGTGGTGGTCATCGATCCTCCGGGAGAATGGGTGGTCGTCGCAGCCTCATCGCGACAAGGGAGGAGCAGGTGACTCCCGGGTGAACGACACGCGAAGCGTGGCCCACCGGTGCGGGGTTGACCTCACGTGCACCTGAGGTGCCACGGTGGCCCGATGAGCGCCTTCGACCTGGACGGCTACCTGACCCACCTCGGCGTGGTGGCCCGTGAGCCCACGGTCGACGCGCTGGGCGAGCTCCAGGCGGCGCACGCACGGTGCCACGGCTTCGACAACGTCGACGTCCTGCTCGAGCAGCATCCCGGGGTCGAGCTCGACGCGGTCGTCGAGAAGTTCGTGGGCCGCGGCCGCGGTGGCTACTGCTTCGAGCACGCCACGTTGTTCCACGCGGCGCTCCTCGGCCTCGGCTACGACGTGACCCTGCGGCTCGCCCGGGTCGGTGACCCCTGGCTGGCGGCGCGCACCCACCTCGACATGGTCGTGGTCCTCGACGGGGACCCGTGGCTGGTCGACCCCGGCATCGGTGTCCCGCCGCTGGGTCCGATCCGGCTCGAGGACGGTGCGCGACTGGAGGGCGGGGTGTGGACCCACGAGGTGCGCAGGGACCAGGCGGGCTGGCAGCTGTGGCGCGAGCGGTCGGCGGGCTGGGAGCTGATGCACACGACCGACGACGAGCCGGTGCGTCCCGTCGACGTGCGGATGGGGCACCACTGGACCTCGACCCACCCCTCCTCCCACTTCCGCAGCACGCTCACCGTCGCCCAGCACGGCGTCGCCGCCGACGGCACCGCCGTGCACACCACGGTGAGCCTCGAGGGGGTGACCGAGCGGCGCGCGGGCGGCGCCGCCGTACGGCGTCCGCTCGACCTCGACGAGCTGCCCGGCCTGCTCACCGGCCTCGGCGCCGGGCTGGACGAGTCGGAGACAACCCGGCTGGTCCGGCGCGTCGGCGACCTGCTCCGTGACCGGGGCGTCTAGCGTGGACACGAACACCTGTTCGGACGCCCAGGAAACGGATGGAGAGGGGAGGGGTCACCGTGCGCGTGCTCGGGATCGACCCCGGACTCACCCGCTGCGGCATCGGCGTGGTCGAGGGGATCGTCGGCCGGCCGCTCACCCTCGTCGACGTCAACGTGCTGCGGACGTCCGCCTCGGTGCCGATCGCCCAGCGGCTGGTGACGATCGAACGCGGCATCGACGCGTGGCTCGACGAGTACTCGCCCGACGCGGTGGCCGTCGAGCGGGTCTTCGCCCGGTCCGACTCCAGCACCATCATGGGCACCGCCCAGGCCAGCGGCATCGCGCTCGTCGCGGCTGCCCGGCGGGGCCTGCCCGTCGCGACCTACACGCCGAGTGAGGTCAAGGCCGCGGTGTCCGGCAGCGGTCGCGCCGACAAGGCGCAGGTCGGGGCGATGGTGACCCGCATCCTGCGGCTCGACGCCCCCCCGAAGCCGGCTGACGCCGCCGACGCGCTCGCGCTGGCGGTCACCCACGTGTGGCGCGGTGGAGCCCGCGCCCGGATCGACGCGGCCGTCGCCGCGGGGAGGACCCCATGATCGCCTTCGTACGCGGCCAGGTGGCCACTGTCGGACTCACCTCGGCCGTGGTCGAGGTCGGTGGCGTCGGGCTCGAGCTGCTGTGCACCCCGGGCACCCTCGCGACGCTCCGCCCGGGGCAGTCCACGACGCTGCCGACGAGCATGGTCGTGCGCGAGGACTCCCTCACCCTCTTCGGCTTCCTCGACGACGACGAGCGCTCGACCTTCGAGCTCGTCCAGACTGCCTCGGGGGTCGGCCCCAAGCTGGCGCAGGCGATGGTCGCGGTGCTCTCCCCGGAGGACCTCCGCACGGCGGTCGCCCACGAGGACGTGAAGACCCTCACCCGGGTGCCCGGGATCGGCCAGAAGGGCGCCCAGCGGATCATCCTGGAGCTGCGCGACCGGATCGGCGCGCCCACCGGCGTCCCGAGCGGGTCGCCGGCGACCGCCGCCGCCCAGGCCGACTGGCGCGGACAGGTCCAGCAGGGTCTGGTCGGGCTCGGCTGGTCGGTCAAGGAGGCCGACAGGGCGGTCGAGACGGTCGCCGTGACCGTGGACGACACCTCCGGTGACGCCCCCGACGTCGGCGCGCTCCTGCGGGCGGCCCTGCGTACCCTCAGCAAGGCGTGAGCGACCCAGGCGTGGAGGAGGCGGACGTGACCGAGCAGGGCTGGCCCGGCACCGGGACCCACGACCCGCTGACCGCGGCGGAGGAGGCCCACCTGCACTCGCTCACCGTGGCCGAGGCCGACGGCGACGAGCGCGCCGTCGAGGCCGCACTGCGCCCGCGGACGCTCGACGAGGTGGTGGGCCAGCAGCGGGTGCGCGCCCAGCTCGGCCTGGTCCTCGAGGCGGCGCGGCGGCGCGAGCGCGCCCCCGACCACGTCCTGCTCTCGGGGCCGCCGGGACTCGGCAAGACCACGCTGGCGATGATCATCGCCGCAGAGATGACCGCCCCGTTGCGACTGACCAGCGGCCCGGCCATCACCCACGCCGGCGACCTCGCGGCGATCCTCTCGGGGATGAACGAGGGCGACGTGCTCTTCGTCGACGAGATCCACCGGATGTCCCGTCCGGCCGAGGAGATGCTCTACCTCGCGATGGAGGACTTCCGGGTCGATGTGGTGATCGGCAAGGGCCCTGGTGCCACCGCGATCCCGCTCGAGATCCCGCCGTTCACGCTGGTCGGTGCCACGACCCGAGCCGGCCTGTTGCCCGGACCGCTGCGCGACCGCTTCGGGTTCACCGGCCACCTCGAGTTCTACGAGCCCGACGAGCTCGAGCTGATCGTGCGCCGCTCCGCGGGGCTGCTGGGCGTCGAGCTGACGGACGACGGTGCCTCCGAGATCGCCTCACGCTCGCGGGGCACGCCGCGGATCGCCAACCGGCTGCTCCGCCGGGTCCGCGACTACGCCCAGGTCCGTGCCGACGGCGTGGTCACGCTCGACGTCGCCGGCAAGGCCCTCGACCTCTACGAGGTCGACGAGTCGGGCCTCGACCGGCTCGACCGTGCCGTCCTCGACGTGCTCTGCCGCCGGTTCGGCGGGGGACCGGTCGGCATCTCCACGCTCGCGGTGGGCGTGGGGGAGGAGCGCGAGACGGTCGAGGAGGTCGCCGAGCCGTTCCTGGTCCGCCAGGGCCTCCTCGCGCGGACGCCGCGGGGCCGGGTCGCGACGCCGGCGGCGTGGCTCCACCTCGGTCTCGAGGTGCCCTCGTCACAGGAACCGACCCTCTTCGAGGACTGATGCCGGGGCCGCTGTGGCCCCAGTTACACTTCACCGTTGGCCGACCGGGTCCCCGGTCAGGCCTGCCCTGCACCCCCATCGGAGAGGTCTCGTCGTGGAGTTGCTGCCGATCATCGGCATCGCCGTGTTGTTCTGGTTCATGATCATCCGCCCCCAGCAGAGGCAGCGGAAGGCCGTCCAGAGCATGCAGGCGGCCCTCGAGCCCGGCACCGAGGTCATGCTGACCTCCGGCGTCTACGGCACCATCTCGCGGATCGAGGACGAGAAGGTCTGGGTCGACGTCGCGGACGGCGTGACGCTGACAGTGGCCAAGGGTGCCGTCGGCCAGGTCGTGCAGCCGCGCGGGTCCGAGGTCGAGCCCGCCGCCGACCGCGAGGACGACCAGCCCTCCCAGGACGCCTGACCGTGGCGCGGAGGCGGCGTCCGGGCCGTACCCTGCTCGGATTCTTCGTCGGTCTGGCCCTCGCCTACGGCCTCGTGGCCCTCACGGGCACCTGGACGCCGACCCTGGGCCTCGACCTCCAGGGCGGGACCCGCATCACCCTCATCGCCCAGGGGAACCCGTCCGAGGACAACCTGGTCGAGGCCTCCGAGATCATCGACCAGCGCGTCAACGGCTCGGGCGTCTCCGAGGCCGAGGTGACGACCCAGGGCAACCAGTTCGTGGTCGTCGAGATCCCCGGCGAGAGCCCCGACAACCTGCGCGAGACCGTCGAGCGCCAGGCCCAGCTGCGCTTCCGTGTCGTCGCCTGCACCTCGGCCGACGGCCGCTGCGGCGCGGCGACGGCCCCGACCGCTCCCACCGACCCCGAGGCGTCGACCTCGCCCGGCGCCGGCGTGACCGCGCCCTCGAAGCCGGGCAAGACCGGCAAGAACGACCAGCAGAACGGCTCGAACCGTCCGCCGGTCGCCTTCGCCGAGAAGGACAAGAACGGTCAGGGCGCCACCGACGAGCCCACCGCCGACCCGACCGACGAGCCCACCGACGGGGCCAGCGAGCCGGCGCAGCCCGATGCCGAGGGCGGCTACGGCGACCCGTTGACCTGGATGGATGCCCCCGACGAGGCCTCGATCCAGGCGTTCCAGGACTACCAGTGCCCGCCGGCGGGGGACACCGCGCTGGTCGAGGACGACCCCGACAAGCCCTTGGTCACCTGTGACGACCAGGGCATCAAGTACCTCCTCTCGCCCGCGTTGATCGAGGGCACCGAGCTGGCCGGCGCCGACGCCGGCATCCCCCAGTCGCAGTTCGACTGGGTCGTGTCGCTCGACTTCGACAGCTCCGGCACCAGCAAGTTCACCGAGATCTCGCGCGCCCTCTACGGCACCGAGAAGCAGTTCGCGATCGTGCTCGACGGCCAGGTGCTGTCCGCGCCGACGATGGACGCGGTCATCACCAACGGCCGCGCCGAGATCAGCGGCAACTTCACCGAGCAGTCCGCCACCAGCCTTGCGACGAGCCTCAAGTTCGGCGCCCTGCCGATCGCGTTCGAGCCGGACCCGCCGGTGGAGACCGTCGGTCCCTCGCTGGCCGGCAACCAGCTCTCCGCGGGCCTGTGGGCCGGCGGCATCGGCCTGCTGCTGGTGATGGTCTACTGCCTCTTCTACTACCGCGGCCTCGGGCTCGTCGTGATCGCGTCGCTCGGCGTGGCCGCTGCGGCGACCTACGCGATGGTGCTGCTGCTCAGCGAGAGCGCGAACTTCACGCTGTCGCTCCCGGGCATCGCCGGCCTGATCGTGGCCGTCGGCATCACCGCCGACTCGTTCATCGTCTACTTCGAGCGGATGCGTGACGAGATGCGCGACGGCAAGTCGATGCCGGTCGCGGTCGAGGCCGGCTGGGCTCGGGCGCGCAACACCTGCCTCGCGGCCGACACCGTGTCGCTGCTCGCCGCACTGGTTCTCTACATCTTCGCGGCAGGCGTGGTGAAGGGCTTCGCGTTCGCCCTCGGCCTGTCGACCCTGATCGACCTCGTGGTGTTCTTCTGGTTCACCCACCCGATGGTGTCGTGGCTGGCGAGGTACAAGTTCTTCAACGGCGGCCACCGCCTCTCCGGCCTGTCGGCCGAGACGCTGGGCGTCGACTCGATCGCGACGGCCCGGCCGGCGCGCGTGGGAGGGAGGGCCTGATGGGACGCTTCTCCAGGCTCGGCAACGACCTCTACAACGGTCGCAAGTCGATCGACTTCGTCGGGCGCCGCTGGCTCTGGTACGCCCTGTCCGGCGTCATCGTGGTCGTGGCGATCGCCGGGCTCGGCGTGCGCGGTCTCGACTACGGCATCGAGTTCACCGGCGGCGCCGAGTTCCGCGTCTCGGTGGCGGCCAGCGAGGCGACCCAGGACACGGCCGACGAGCTGCGCCAGGCCGTGGCCGGCACCGGCATCGACGCCGCTTCCAACCCGGTCGTCACGACGTCGGGGTCCGAGGCGATCCTCGTGCAGACCGAGCCCCTCACCTCCGACGAGAGCGACCAGGTCAGCCAGATCCTCCTCGACACCACCGGGGCCGCGGCCGGCGACCTGTCGCAGACCGAGCTGGGGGCGAGCTGGGGCGAGCGGATCGCCCAGCGGGCGCTGATCGGTCTCGCGGTCTTCCTCGTCCTCGTGGTGCTCTTCATCTGGGCCTACTTCCGCGAGTGGAAGATGTCGGTCGCCGCGCTCGTCGCCCTCGCCCACGACGTCCTGATCACGGTCGGCGTCTACTCGATCTCGGGCTTCGAGGTGACCCCGGCGACCGTCACGGGCGTGCTCACGATCCTCGGGTTCTCGCTCTACGACACCGTCGTCGTCTTCGACAAGGTCCGCGAGAACACCAAGCACATGCGCGAGACCCACATGAGCTACGCGCAGGCCGCGAACCTGGCGGTCAACCAGACCCTGGTGCGGTCGATCAACACCTCGATCGTGGCGCTCATCCCGGTCGGCGCGATCCTCTACGTCAGCGCCGTCCAGCTCGGGTCGGGCAACCTCCAGGACCTCGCGCTCGCGCTCTTCGTCGGCATGGCCGCCGGCGCCTACTCCTCGATCTTCATCGCGACTCCCCTCCTGGTCCACATGAAGTCGGGGGAGACCGAGGTGCAGCTCGCCGAGCGGCGGGCCAGGGCACGCGAGAAGGCCAAGGCCGACCGTTATGCCGCCGTGCCGTCCTTCTCCGAGGGCATGGCGGTCACCGACGACCCGGAGGCCACCCCGGCACCGCGCGCCACCTCCGACGCCGAGGCACCGGTCGCGGCGCCGACCGCACGGCAGCCCGCTGCCGGGAAGGGGCGCACGGCGCCGGCCTCCCAGCGCCCCGTGAGCCGCAGCGGCTCGTCGGGCCGCAACCAGCCGAGCCGCTCGACCAAGTCGAAGCGGGGGCGCAGGTGAGCCGCGAGATGGCGCGCTCCGCGCTGGAGCGCCTCGTCGTCGACGTCCCGGACTTCCCGGAGCCAGGCATCGTCTTCAAGGACATCAGCCCGGTCCTCGCCGACCACGACGCGTTCACCGTCGTCATCGGCGCGCTGGCCCAGTCGGGTCGCGACGACCAGGGCCGCGTCGTCGTCGACAAGGTCGTCGGCATGGAGGCCCGCGGGTTCATCCTTGCTGCGCCGGTCGCACTCGCGCTCGGATGCGGGTTCGTCCCGGTCCGCAAGGCGGGGAAGCTCCCTCGGGAGACCCACGCGGTCTCCTACGAGCTCGAGTACGGCCGGGCGACCCTCGAGCTCCATCGCGACGCGATCGCTCCGGGCGACCGGGTGCTCCTGGTCGACGACGTGCTCGCCACCGGCGGCACGGTGGCTGCCACCAACCAGCTGGTCGAGCAGTGCGGCGGCACGCCCCACGCGGTGTCGGTCCTCATGGAGCTCGGGTTCCTCGACGGTCGCAGCAAGGCCGACGGCGTACCCGTCGACAGCCTCCTGACCATCTGACTCCCGGACGCCACCACCAGGCGCCCGCCTACACTGACGGCATGGCGGAGGACCAGGCAGCGACGAGCACCGAGCCGGCCCCGTCTGCGCGCAGCATGCGTGCGCGTCTGGCCCGGATGGGCACCCGCAGCCAGCCCGGCAACCCGGTGCTCGAGCCGTTGTTCCGCGCCGTGCGGACCAACCACCCGAAGGCCGACCTGGCGCTGCTGGAGCGTGCCTACACGACCGCGGAGCGGCACCACGGCACCCAGATGCGCAAGAGCGGTGACCCCTACATCACGCACCCGCTCGCTGTGACGACGATCCTCGCCGACATGGGCATGACCGAGCCGACCCTGGTCGCCGCCCTGCTCCACGACACCGTCGAGGACACGCCCTACACGCTGGAGGAGCTCACGGGCGACTTCGGCGAGGAGGTGGCGCTGCTCGTCGACGGCGTGACCAAGCTCGACAAGGTCAAGTACGGCGACTCGGCCCAGGCCGAGACCATCCGGAAGATGATCGTCGCGATGTCGCGCGACATCCGGGTGCTGGTCATCAAGCTCGCGGACCGGCTCCACAACATGCGCACGCTGCGCTACGTCAAGCGCGAGTCGCAGGAGCGGACAGCCCGCGAGACGCTCGACATCTACGCCCCGCTGGCCCACCGCCTCGGCATGAACACCATCAAGTGGGAGCTCGAGGACCTCGCGTTCGCGACGCTGCACCCCAAGATCTACGACGAGATCGTGCGGATGGTGGCCGAGCGGGCACCCTCGCGCGGCCAGTTCCTCGGCCAGGTGATCAAGCAGGTCGAGAACGACCTCAAGGACGCCAAGATCAAGGCGAAGGTCACCGGCCGACCGAAGCACTACTACTCGATCTACCAGAAGATGATCGTCGGCGGCCGCGAGTTCTCCGACATCTACGACCTGGTCGGCGTGCGGATCCTCGTCGACACCGACCGCGACACCTACTCCGCCCTCGGCGTGCTCCACTCGCGCTGGAACCCGGTCCTCGGTCGGTTCAAGGACTACGTCGCGATGCCGAAGTTCAACATGTACCAGTCGCTCCACACGACCGTCATCGGCCCGCAGGGCAAGCCGGTGGAGCTCCAGATCCGGACCTTCGCCCAGCACCGCCGGGCCGAGTACGGCGTCGCGGCGCACTGGAAGTACAAGGAGGACGGCCGCAACGGGGTCGACACCGAGCGCCGCGCCGATGTCGACGACATGACCTGGATGCGCCAGCTCCTCGACTGGCAGAACGACGTCGAGGACCCGGGCGAGTTCCTGGAGTCGCTGCGCTTCGAGATCAACCGTGCCGAGGTCTACGTCTTCACCCCCCGGGGCGACGTCGTCGCGCTGCCCACCGGCGCGACCCCGGTCGACTTCGCCTATGCCGTCCACACCGAGGTCGGCCACCACACCATCGGCGCCCGGGTGAACGGGCGCCTCGTGCCGCTGGAGTCGACGCTCGAGAACTCCGACGTCGTCGAGATCTTCACCTCGAAGTCGCCGACCGCCGCTCCCTCGCGCGACTGGCTGACCTTCGTGAAGTCGCCGCGGGCGCGCAACAAGATCCGCCAGTGGTTCACCAAGGAGCGGCGCGAGGAGGCGATCGAGGACGGCAAGGACCAGATCGCCAAGCTGATGCGCAAGGAGGGGCTGCCCCTCCAGCGCCTGCTCTCCCACGACACGCTGACCCTGGTCGCGCTCCACTTCAAGCTGGCCGACGTCTCGGCGCTCTACGCCGCGGTCGGCGAGGGCAACGTCAGCGCCCAGGCCGTCGTACGGCGCGTCATCGACCTCAACGGCGGCGACGCCGGAGCTGCGGAGGACCTGTCCGAGGCCGTCACCATCACGGGCCGCAGCCGGTCGAAGATCCCGGCCGCCGGCGACACCGGGGTGATCGTCAAGGGCGCACCGGAGGTCTGGGTGAAGCTCGCGAAGTGCTGCACCCCGGTCCCGCCCGACGACATCCTCGGCTTCGTCACCAAGGGCGGGGGAGTCTCGGTCCACCGCAAGGACTGCACCAACGCCTCGAGCCTGCTCAGCCAGCCCGAACGGGTCCAGGAGGTCGAGTGGGCGCCCACCGGCCAGTCGATGTTCCTGGTCAACATCCAGGTCGAGGCACTCGACCGCGCCCGGCTGCTCTCCGACATCACGATGGCGCTCTCCGACGCCCACGTGAACATCCTCAGCGCCAACCTGTCGACGACCCGCGACCGGGTGGCGAAGAGCAGGTTCTCGTTCGAGATGGCCGAGAGCAAGCACCTCGACAACGTGCTGCGCGCCGTCCGTGCCGTCCCCGGCGTCTTCGACGCCTACCGCATCACCAGCTGACCGTGACGACCATGCGGGCCGTGCGCCTCGTCGCCCACGGCGGACCGGAGTCGCTGGAGCTCCACGACGTCGACGTCCCGGACCCGGGGCCCGCCGAGGTGCTGGTCCGCGTCGCGGCCTGCGGGCTCAACAACACCGACGTCTGGACCCGCGAGGGCAGCTACGGCGCCCCCGGGCCGCCGGCCGGCTGGCTGGGGCCGCTCGACTTCCCCCGGATCCAGGGGGCCGACGTGGTCGGCGAGGTCGTCGCCGCCGGAGGAGCACCGGGCCAGGACCTCGTGGGACACCGTGTCCTGGTCGACCCCGCGATCTACTCCGGTGCCGGTCCCGACGCCCTGCCGGTGGACATCCTCGGCAGCGAGCGTGACGGCGGCTACGCCGAGCAGGTCGTGGTGCCGGCCTCCTGCGCACACCCGGTCGACGACTCCCCGTTGGAGGACGTCGAGCTCGCCTGCCTCCCGATCTCCTACGGCACGGCGCTGGGCATGGTCGACCGGGGCGGTGTCCGCGACGGGGAGACCGTCCTCGTGACAGGCGCCTCCGGAGGCGTCGGGCTGGCGGCGGTCCAGGTGGCCGCGGCGCGGGGTGCCCGCGTCGTCGCCGTGAGCAGCGGCGACAAGACCGAGCGGGTGCGGGAGGCCGGCGCCGACGAGGTCCTCGACCGCGACGCGGGCGACCTGGCCACCGCTGTGCGCGACGCAGCGCCCGGGGGAGTCGACGTCACCGTCGACGTCGTGGCCGGACCGCTGCTCGAGCAGCTCGCCGACCTGCTCGCGCCCGGCGGTCGTTGGGTCGTGGCCGGCGCCCTGGCGGGGCACGAGGTGCGGCTCGACGTCCGCGCCCTCTACCTGCGCAACCTGCGGCTGGTCGGGTCGACCATGCACACGCCGGCCCAGTTCGCCGAGCTGGTCGAGATGGCCCGTGGCGGCCGGTTGCGTCCGGTGGTCGCACGCACCTTCCCGCTGGCCGAGGCAGCGCTGGCCCAGGCCGAGCTCGAGACCCGCCGCCACGTCGGCAAGCTGGTCCTCGTCCCCTGACCCCGACGTCCCCAGGGGGCGGTCAGCCGGAGTAGTCGGCGGAGACCTGCTTGGCCATGGCGAGGAAGGACTGGCGGGAGGCGAGGCTCTCCTCGAGCTCCTTGGCCTTCTTCTCGTTCCCGGCGGACTTCGCGGCCTCGAGGTCCTGCTCGAGGTCGGCGATCGCCGCCTCGAGCTTGGAGACCATGTCGTCAGCGCGGGCCGACTTCTCGGGGTCCGTACGCCGCCACTGGTCGTCCTCGACGTGGCGGACGGCCTCCTCGACCTTGCGCAACCGCCCCTCGAGCGGCTTGATCTGGTCGCGCGGGACCTTGCCGGCCGCCTCCCAGCGGTCGGCGATGTCGCGCAGCGCCCTCTTGGCGGCGTCGAGGTCGGTGACCGGGACCAGCGCCTCGGCCTCGACCAGCAGCGCCTGCTTCACCTCGGCGTTGGCCGCGAACTCCTGGTCCTGCTCGGCCTGGGCGGCGTCGCGGGCACCGAAGAACTGGTCCTGGGCGGCGCGGAAACGCGCCCACAGCTGGTCGTCGACGTCGCGCGGTGCGGGGCCGGCGGCCTTCCACTCGCGCATCAGGTCGCGGTAGGCGCCCGAGGTCGGCCCCCACTCGGTCGAGCCGGAGAGCGCCTCGGCCTCCTTGACCAGCCGCTCCTTCACGATCCGGGCCGCGTCACGCTTCTCGTGCTGCTCGGCGAAGTGCACCTTGCGACGGCGGGTGTAGGTGGTCCGTGCGGTGGAGAACCGGCGCCACAGCGCGTCGTCGGAGGCGCGGTCGATCCGCGGGAGGGCCTTCCACTGGTCGAGCAGGGCGCGGAGGCGGTTGGCGCCGTTGCGCCAGTCGTTGCCCTCGGCGAGCTTCTCGGCCTCGGAGACGATCGCCTCCTTGGCGGCGCGGGACTCCTCGGACTTCTTCGCCCGCTCCTCCTTGCGCGCCTTGCGCTGGGTGGCGATCACGGGGGAGAGGGCGTCGAGCCGGCCGGCGAGGCTGGCGAGGTCGCCGACGGCGTTGGCGTCCACGACCTGTGACCGCACGGTCTTCACCGCCTCGGTCGCCTCGTCGGGCGAGAGCACACCGGCGTTGACGCGCTGCTCGAGGAGCTGGACCTCGAGGGCGAGCGCGTCGTAGCGCTTGGTGTAGAACTCCAGGGCCTGCTCGGGCGTCCCCTCGGGGTACTGCCCCACGGAACGCTCGCCGTCGGCGGTCTTCACGAAGACCGTGCCGTCGTCGGCGACTCGTCCCCACTCATGGCTCGTCACCCGCGACATGCTAGTCAAGGCCCGCTCGGTAGTCTGCGGGGGTGTTCATCGCCGGATTCCCCGCGGGCCCGTGGGGCACCAACTGCTACGTCGCCGCGACGGCTGCGGGCAGCGAGTGCGTCGTCATCGACCCCGGCAAGGACTCCGCCGAGGGCGTCGCCGAGGTCGTGCGAGAGCACCGGCTCAAGCCGGTCGCCGTCCTCGTCACCCACGGCCACGTCGACCACATGTGGTGCGTCGCCCCGGTCGCCGGGACCTACGACGCCACGGCGTGGATCCACCCCGCCGACCGCCACCTGCTGACCGACCCGATGGCCGGCATGTCACGGGAGACGACGCAGATGCTCCTCGGCGGGAACTACGAGTGGGCCGAGCCGGACGACGTCCAGGAGCTCGCCGACGCCCAGTCGCTGGAGCTGGCCGGCCTCACCTTCACTGTCGACCACACGCCCGGCCACACCGAGGGGTCGGTGACCTTCCGGTCGCCCTACGCGCGTGACGACGTCTCCGAGGTCATGTTCTCCGGCGACCTGCTGTTCGCGGGATCGATCGGCCGGACCGATCTGCCCGGCGGCGACCATCCGACGATGCTCCGCAGCCTGCGCGACAAGGTGCTGACGCTGCGCGACGACATCGTGGTGCTGCCCGGCCACGGGGAGCAGACCTCGATCGGCCGCGAGCGCGCCACCAACCCCTTCCTGCTCGAGCTCCAGACTGATGCACCGGACGGTGCCGTCGGTCGCGTCACCCGAGGACTCTGACCCACCCATGGCCACCAAGATCAGCCCGCTCAGCGGGTTTCCCGAGCTGCTGCCCGAACAGCGCTACGTCGAGCAGCAGGTCATCGACACGCTGCGGCACACCTTCGAGCTGCACGGGTTCGCCGGCATCGAGACCCGCGCCGTCGAGCCGCTCGACCAGCTCCTCCGCAAGGGCGACACCTCGAAGGAGGTCTACCTCCTGCGGCGCCTCCACGAGGAGTCGGCCGAGGGGCACGCAGGGCTCGGGCTCCACTTCGACCTCACGGTGCCCTTCGCGCGCTACGTGCTCGAGAACGCCGGCAAGCTGGAGTTTCCCTTCCGCCGCTACCAGGTGCAGAAGGCCTGGCGCGGCGAACGTCCCCAGGAGGGTCGCTACCGCGAGTTCACGCAGGCCGACATCGACATCATCGGCCGTGACGTGCTGCCCTTCCACCACGACGTCGAGGTCACGCGCGTCATGGTCGACGCCCTGAACCGCCTCGACTTCCTGCCCGGCTTCCGGCTCCAGGTCAACAACCGCAAGCTGATCCAGGGCTTCTACGCCGGGCTCGGCATCACCGACGGCGACGAGGTGATGCGGGTCGTCGACAAGCTCGACAAGCTTCCCACCGAGCGGGTCCGGTCGATGCTCGTGGAGGAGGCGGGCCTCGACGGCGCCACCGCCGACCGCGTGCTCGGCCTCGCGACGATCCGTGCCACCGACGACTCCTTCGTCGCCGCCGTCCGCGCGCTCGGCGTCGAGCACGAGCTGCTCGAGGAGGGCCTGGCCGAGCTGGCCGAGCTGGTCAGCTCCTGCGCCGACCTCGTGAGCGACCGGGTTCGCGTCGAGGCCGACCTCTCGATCGCCCGGGGCCTCGACTACTACACGGGCACGGTCTTCGAGACCCGCCTGGACGGCTACGAGTCGATGGGCTCGATCTGCTCCGGTGGGCGCTACGACGCTCTCGCGTCCGACGGCCGCACGACCTACCCGGGCGTCGGGATCTCGCTGGGCGTCAGCCGCGTCGTGGTGCCGCTCCTGGCTCGCACCGGCCTGACCGCGACCCGCCGCGTGCCCAGCGTCGTGGTGGTCGCGCTCACCGACGAGGGGTCCCGCCCGGCCAGCGAGGCGGTGGCCCACGCGCTGCGCGCCCGCGACATCGCCTGCGAGGTCGCCCCCAGCCCCCAGAAGTTCGGGAAGCAAATTCGCTTTGCGGAGCGTCGTGGGATCCCCTATGTCTGGTTCCTGTCCGACGGGGGCCACCAGGTCAAGGACATCCGGAGCGGCGAGCAGGTCGATGCCGACCCGACGACCTGGACACCCCCCGCGGAGGACCTCCGCCCGACCATCACCAGCAAGGAGCAGAACCAGTGATCCGCACCCACGACGCCGGCACCCTCACCGCCGCGAACGTCGGAGAGACCGTCACCCTCGCCGGGTGGGTCGCCCGCCGCCGCGACCACGGTGGAGTGGCGTTCCTGGATCTGCGCGAGGCCAGCGGCGTCGTCCAGGTCGTGGTGCGCGACGAGGACGTCGCCCACAGCCTGCGCTCGGAGTACTGCCTCAAGGTCACCGGCGAGGTCGTCGCCCGCAAGGCCGGCAACGAGAACCCCAACCTCGCGACCGGCGACATCGAGGTCGTCGCAGCGGATGTCGAGGTGCTCAGCGCCAGCGCTCCGCTCCCGTTCCCGATCGACGAGCACGTCGAGGTGGGCGAGGAGGCGCGCCTCAAGCACCGCTACCTCGACCTGCGGCGCCCTGCCCCGGGTGCCGCGCTGCGGCTGCGCAGCAAGGTCAACAAGGCGGCCCGCGACGTGCTCGACGCCCACGACTTCGTCGAGGTCGAGACCCCGACGCTGACGCGGTCGACCCCCGAGGGCGCCCGCGACTTCCTCGTCCCGGCGCGTCTCCAGCCCGGCAGCTGGTACGCCCTGCCCCAGAGCCCCCAGCTGTTCAAGCAGCTGCTGATGGTCGCGGGCATGGAGCGCTACTTCCAGATCGCGCGCTGCTACCGCGACGAGGACTTCCGCGCCGACCGCCAGCCGGAGTTCACCCAGCTCGACATCGAGATGAGCTTCGTCGAGCAGGACGACGTCCTGGCGCTCGCCGAGGAGATCCTGGTGGCGCTGTGGAAGCTCGTCGGCCACGACGTACCGACTCCGCTCCCGCGGATGACCTACGCCGAGTCGATGGCGCGCTACGGCTCCGACAAGCCCGACCTGCGGATGGGCCAGGAGCTCGTCGACTGCACCGACTTCTTCAAGGACACGCCCTTCCGGGTGTTCCAGGCGCCGTACGTCGGCGCCGTGGTGATGCCCGGCGGCGCCTCCCAGCCCCGCAAGCAGCTGGATGTGTGGCAGGAGTGGGCCAAGCAGCGCGGTGCGCGCGGCCTGGCCTACGTCCTCGTCCAGGAGGACGGCGAGCTGACCGGTCCGGTGGCGAAGAACATCACTGACGAGGAGAAGGCAGGCATCGCCGCCCACGTCGGCGCGAAGCCCGGCGACTGCATCTTCTTCGGTGCCGGCGCGGTGAAGTCGAGCCGTGCGCTACTAGGTGCCGCCCGCCTCGAGATCGGTCGCCGTTGCGGCCTGATCGACGAGTCGGCCTGGAGCTTCCTCTGGGTCGTCGACGCGCCGCTGTTCGAGCCCGCCGACGAGGCCACGGCTGCCGGTGACGTCGCCGTCGGCTCCGGCGCCTGGACTGCTGTCCACCACGCCTTCACCAGCCCCCAGGACGTCGACACCTTCGACGAGGACCCCGGCAACGCCGTGGCCTGGGCCTACGACATCGTCTGCAACGGCAACGAGATCGGCGGCGGGTCGATCCGTATCCACCGCGAGGACGTCCAGAAGCGCGTCTTCAAGATCATGGGCATCGAGGAGGACGAGGCACAGGAGAAGTTCGGTTTCCTGCTCGACGCCTTCAAGTACGGCGCCCCGCCGCACGGCGGCATCGCCTTCGGCTGGGACCGGATCGTGGCGCTGCTCGCCGGCACCGACTCGATCCGCGACGTCATCGCGTTCCCGAAGTCCGGCGGCGGTTTCGACCCGCTGACAGCTGCGCCCGCGCCGATCACGCCGGCGCAGCGCAAGGAGGCCGGCGTGGACAGCAAGCCGGAGGCGAAAGAACCCGTCTCCGAGTGAGTGACGACGGGCTGTTCGACGTCCCCGGGGCCTCGACCCCCTCGCCGGGGTCGGGGTCCCTGGGCGCGAACACCCACGCGTCGGCGCCGCTCCCGGTCCGGATGCGGCCGCGCACGCTCGACGAGCTCGTCGGCCAGTCGCAGCTGCGCGCCCCGGGCTCGCCGCTGCGCCAGCTGATCGAGGACGACCAGGCGACCTCGCTGCTGCTGTGGGGGCCGCCGGGCACGGGCAAGACCACGATCGCCGGCATCGTCAGCCAGCAGACCGACCGACGCTTCGTCGAGGTCTCCGCCGTGTCCGCGGGCGTGAAGGAGGTGCGGGCGGCGATCGACGCCGCACGAGCCGAGCTCAGCCGGGGCGGCCGGGAGACGGTCCTGTTCGTCGACGAGGTCCACCGCTTCAGCAAGGCACAGCAGGATGCCCTGCTCCCCGGCGTCGAGAACCGCTGGGTGACGCTGGTCGCCGCCACGACCGAGAACCCGTTCTTCTCGGTGATCTCGCCGCTGCTGTCGCGCAGCCTCCTGCTCCGTCTCCAGCCCCTCACCGACGACGACGTGCGCGACGTGATGGAGCGGGCGGTCGAGGACGAGCGCGGCCTCGGGGCGGCGTACGAGCTCGAGGTGGAGGCGCGCGAGCACCTCGTCCGGCTCGCCGGTGGCGACGCCCGCCGTTCGCTGACCTACCTCGAGGCGGCGGCCCGCGCTGCCGGTGCCCGGGGGACGAAGACGATCGACCTCGAGGCGGCCGAGGCGGCGGTCGACCAGGCGGCGGTGCGCTACGACCGGCAGGGCGACCAGCACTACGACGTCATCAGCGCCTTCATCAAGTCGATCCGCGGCTCCGACCCGGACGCCGCGATCCACTACCTCGCCCGCATGATCGAGGCGGGGGAGGACCCGCGCTTCATCGCCCGACGACTCGTCGTCCACGCCAGCGAGGACATCGGCCTCGCCGACCCGACGGCCCTCCAGGCGGCGGTCGCGGCCGCCCAGGCCGTCCAGCTGATCGGCATGCCGGAGGCCCGCATCAACCTCGCCCAGGCGACGATCCACCTCGCGGTGGCGCCGAAGTCCAACCGGGTCATCACCGCGATCGACGCAGCGATCGGTGACGTGAAGGCCGGCAAGATCGGCCACGTCCCGCCCCACCTCCGCGACGCCCACTACGGCGGCGCGAAGGACCTCGGCCACGGCCGGGGCTACACCTACCCTCACGACGAGCCCTACGGGATCGCCGAGCAGCAGTACCTCCCCGACGTCCTCGACGGCACGACCTACTACGACCCGACGAGCCTCGGCTTCGAGGCGAACGTGTCCGAGCGGCTGCAGCGGATTCGGAAGCTCACTCGCGGCGAGGACTGAGGCCCGGGCTCCCGGATGGCGCCTCGTGGCGCGGATCGGCACTCACCACGTGCTCGCATCGCGGCATGAGGATGGGGTCAGGACTGGGACCGGTAGGTGCGGTAGATCTCGCCGCCGGGCCACGCTGGTTCGTACACGTGCAGTACCTGCTGCGCTAGGTCGCGCGTGCGGAAGTCGTCACCGTGGGCGACATGGGCGACCAGCGCTTCGCGGACCTCGGGCCACTGCAGCGACCGCATCGAGAACTCCAGCACTTCGACCGCTCCCCAGTCCCAGCTTCTGGCCTGCTGCAGCAAGGCATCGACGGCCGTGGAGTAGGGAAGCCGGTCCGACTGGAGAAGCTGCAGTAGGTCCACAAGAGCGTGCTCGTAAAGGTTCACGCCCACGAGGTGCTGGGCGGCGACGCGAATGACTTGCAGGCGTTCGGCCAGTTCATCCTCGGCGGGCCATTGGCTGCTCATTCGGTCATCCTGACAGCACGATTCACTCATCGGCGGAACCGCGGGTGACAGCGGAATGAGCAGCGTTCACCGATGCAACTGGCGACCTCGTCCGCGTTTGGCAGGTGGCGATCGAGCGGCCTCACCTGCAGCTACGATCCGCGCATGCCCCATCTGAGGCGCGTTATGGGTCTGGCTCTGCTGTTGATGTCCGCGGTCGGCTGTAGCAACGCCGCTGACCCTATCGATGCTGCGCCTAGGCAAGACGCTTCGACCACGAGCGAACGGAGCCCGGACCCCGAAGCCAGCAACCCCGGCGAGATGGAAGCAACACCTCGATGCGACGCGCTCGTTGCCCCCTCTCAGGTAAGAGCATTGGGAGGGCTACTAGGCGACTCGGAAGAACTGCCAGGGACAGGGCGACTGCTCTTCTGCGAATGGCGCAAGGGAGAGCAACGCCTCTTGGTCATTCACGGCCCTGCCGCCGACTGGAGTCCGTTCCTTCCCGATCAGGTCAAGCAGTTGCGCGCCTCCCAGCTACCCATCTCAGCAACCCAGGATCGCGCGCTGGACGTCGGCTTGCGACGAGCGGTCCAGGGCAAGGGCGTCTGCCAGACCGTGACCACCATGGCGCAAATCGTGACTGGCGACCCGCAGGCCGACATCGTCGGACGAAGTTTCGGTCCCACCGTCTTGCAGCTAGACACGTGCATCAAGGATGTGTTCACGAGAGTGCTGCTGGACGCCTCCACTGTTCAAGAAGATCCAGATTCAACCGCGGCCGAAGCCCAGAAACTGCTCCAGGCGCTGGTACTCGGAGGTTGAGTCCCTGCCCCGAGCGCGATCCTGACAGCGGCATGAGCGTGCGTTGCAGTAATGCAACATCTGGCGCGGAGGAATGTGCAACCGTGGGTGATGCTCGCACGTCAGACGGACCTGAAGACCTTGCTCGCGGTCGCCGCGACCTTCGTGCTGTTGGTCAGCGCGTTGTCCTCTTGTACCGACGCTGGCGCTCAAGGTGAAGTCTCTGAGCCCCTGCCTCCATCAACGGCCTCTGCTTCCGGCGAGTTCGCCGCTACTGGTGGGGACGTGTGCCCTCACAGTCAGCCACTATCGGACGCAAGTGACGGCTTCGGCGCAAGCGAGATGGCGAAATCCAGACCTCAGTTCCGCCGCGTCGAGCGGGCGTGGGTTTGTGCGTACCGCCCAAGGACGGGCAAACCGGGACCGGACGACCAGGGCCGCTACGTCGGTTGGTTCTTGAGAGGAACAGCAGTGCCAGTGGTCGAGCCGCAGTTGACGTCACTCGAATCCGTTCTGAGCTCGATTGAAGCGCCCGAACCCCCCGGTGACGAAAGGCTGTGTCCTGCCGACTTGGGAACCCGTTGGCTGGTCGTGACTGAGTCTAAGGGAGACCTCACCGGGGTAGCGGTCGACGACTTCGGGTGTGAGGACGTGCGCCTCACTGACGACCCGCTTCACGTAGAGCCGGGAGAAGCCAGTCAGCCAGGAACCCCGTCTGGAACTTTCGCCTCCCCGGCCGGGCTTCTGGACACGGTGAAGGCGCTGTACCCCGACGTCTTGTCCACGGGCTGACGACGCTCCCGGAGCGTCCGCTCATGGGCATGACCGCTTCGCGCCATGAGCGGTCACGCTCGTTCTGGCCGAAAGGCTGCGGTAGCGCCTCGTCGCGGTGATACTTCGGCGGACGGTGCGCCCAAGAATCCCTGCCGGGCTGCCGCCGAAGACTCGGGAACGGGAGAAGTACATGCAAGGTCGTCAGCGTGCTACTGCCTTGATGTTGGCCGTGGCGCTTGTCGTCACCATGGCTGGCCAGGCGTACGGCGCACGACTGACGACTACGGATGATGGGTCCGACGTGTGGTCTCCCGAGGGGAGCGAGTACGTCGCCGCCGGATCTGTTGCGAACACCGACCTACTTCGGACCTCGCTGAATCACCGAGAGCACAGGATCGTGGGCCGTGCCCGCTACGAAGCGCTGACCAAGAACACCAGTCACGAGGTTCGGCTCAACACCCAGTTGAAGACCAACCAAGGCAAGGTTTACGACGTCATCGTGATGGTCGATCCGAACGGTGAGGGCGAGAGGTTGCTGCTGTTCCGCCGCTGGCGTGACAACCCGATCGAGTGTGACCACGCGGTCGGGACTGCCGCGTGGTCGGACGAGAAGATCAGCTTCTCGGTGCCGCGCGCGTGTCTGGGGTCCCCGCGATGGGTCAAGTACAGGGCGGTGGCGCGTTCCTACAAGGAGGAGACCGGGCTGTTCTTGGACATGGCCAACCACTCCGGCCCGACCAAGAACCCTTGGAGCGCACGAGTCAGGCGTGATTGAGCCTGCACGGTGAGAACGCGTGATGGTCAGTCGGCCTGCCGCCATCCGCTCAGCGGCATGAGCGTGCGCAGCTCTCAGAAGAGCCAGTCGCTGATTGCGGAGGCAGCGAGGAACAGTGCGACCACTAGAACCACCTTGGCGATCCAAGTCGCGATGATGAGTGTCTGCTCGTCGCGGTCCTCTTGTGAGCGCACGTTTCACATCGTAGGCCGCCTAGCCCTGCCCCTGCGCCCTACTGACGGCTATAAGAGCGTGTGTATGTGAGGATGCGGCCATGCTGCGCCGGGACTATGGCGAGTACCGCGACGCCATGCGGCGAATGGTCAACGACGTTGATCCGATAGCTCTCATCAAGGGTGGGGCGCCCGCCGACGAGTACGACCCGGAGATCTCCGAACTGCTCAAGTGGCGGACTGTCGTGACCCTGGAGCGCGTGCATGAGGTTTTCCAACGCGCATTCGAGATGCCGATCAGCGATGACGACGCCAGGCGGATAGCCGAAGGCATCGGCCGAGTCCGCGAGAACTTCGGTTACGCCGCTGGAGATTAGAGGCGGGCCGTGACCCTATGCCGTACTGACAGCGGCATGAGCGGTCACGCCGTGGCTAGATGCTGCGGTCATCGTCCGCCATGTCTCTGGCAACCTGCTCTTGCGCCACAGTGAGTTCCGCGTCGGTGTGCCCGAGTCCACGTGCCCACTCGATGGATGTAGCGAGGTCGCGGAGCGCCTGCTTCTGTGCTGGATGGGTGAACGGCAGCGAGTCCTCGTCCCTCGTCATCAGCCAGTCGAACAGCACGAGTGCGGACTGGTCCCATAGGCGGAGGTCGAGGAGCTGCGGCTCTGGCTCAGACACCTCAGGATGCTCGCACAAACGACCGCTCCTGGGCACGAGCGAGCGGATCGCGGCGTGAGCGAGCACGCGATGCCGAACTGGCAGTACCGGCGTGAGCGGACTTCTCGCTGAGGCCCGCTAGCCCCAGTCATCATCAACGGCGGCGACCACGGCCTGCACGTCCCGGAGAGCCGATAGCGAAACAACGAAGGCCAGGTCCGACGCCTCCGGGCCGCCATCACCGACGTTCAGGTGCAGAACATCATCGGAGACGTGCCACCACACGGCGGACCCTTCAACCGACCCGAGGCGCACGGCGCGGCGTCTACTCCAGTCCGTGTCCGACACGGAGGTCAAACGCTCCCAATCACGGGGATGGGCCCGGATATTCACCTGCCAAGAGGACCCCTCCAGCGTGACCACCACGGTGGCTTCACGCTCGCCCTCCTGGGTCTCAGCTCTCACCGCGACGTGCTCCACGTCGGTACGTTCGCACGGCTGCGACCGACCGCACATCGGCAGGACCGCGACTGTCAGCGGCATGACCGTGCGTCGGAGCCCAGCTAGTCAGGGAAGGCTTGTTCTTCTACGAGTCCGGCGATGAAGTCCTCGAAGGCGGGTGCGAGTGGAGTGACGGCGTAGTCGACCTCCTGATCCACGTGCACGACGACAGGTTCGCCATCGGGTCCGCAAGCGCGGTAGTCGAGGGCGATCATGTCGTGACCCGCGGACGGGGTGTCGGCAAAGTAGACGCCGAGGTCCGGATAGCCCCACTCTTGTAGCCACAGGCGCTGACCGTGCGGCCCGCAGAGGCTCATGCGGGCGGTGCGCCCAATGGCGAAGATGCCGGTGACCGCCACGTGGTCGGGCGCCCAGGTGGTTGGAGCCGGGCTGGCGTGAGCAGTCCGAGCCAGCAGGCCGCCGTTGCGTGTGCGAGCCAGGCTGACGTAGGCAGCGGGTAGCTGGTAGCCGAGTTCTGCTTCGACTGAACGGAGGGCCTCCTCAGACAGCGGCGTTTCGCTGTACTCCGTCGCACCTGCCTCGTCTGGCACCCACAGATCGGGATCGAGATCGGGTGAGTCCGGCATGGGCTGCACAGTAGCGACGGCGCGACCGCTCAGCGGCATGAGCGAACGCTGTGCCGCCATCCGCTCAGCGGCATGAGCGTGCGGTCTGCTCTTGCCACGGTCACTCGTCCACGAGCAGAACAACCTTAGTGGCGAAGCCGGGCTCGTCTACCCACGCTGAGACGTGGCATCCACCCGACGTGATGGGGAGACGTACCTCGACGTTCGCATCCGAGTCACCAATGAGCAGTGTTTGGCTTGCAACCTCCAAGCGCCCACTGAATACCTGAGAGAGACCCTCATGGTCGCCACCTTCGGCACTCGATCGCACGAGCACGGCTACAGCACTCTCCATGGGTGGGTTCACTGCAACGAACAACGGCTCGTCCTGGCGATGCGCTGGTTGAGCAGTCGAATCCCAGTCGTCGTGGTCCGCTCGGCTTCCGAGGGGTTCGATCACCACGATGCCGTGATCGCAGGCCACAGTGAACTGCACGTTGAGGTCGCCAGACATGAACCGGAGTGTGCCTCAGGGAGACCAGTGACGTGCGCGCACATCGGCATGACCGCTGTACTGACAGAGGCATGACAGTGCGGGCCGTTAGGAGTAAGGCTCGTATTCGATGCGCTCAGCGCGGCGCCGCCAACCCGGCCACGGCCATGCGTTGCGCCAACTCCGGGACGTGTCCTCGCCGTCCTGAATCTCCACACACCCGCCGCGACCAAGGTGGAACGCCGTGGCACGGCCTTGGACAGCCACGGATACGAAGTAGTCGATCGACTCGAGGTCGGCGACGGGATCATTGCCCAGTTCGGCCGGGACACATGCCGGATCGTCCAAGGCCACCGTCCCCACCTTGTCGTCGAGGAGATGGAGCACAACGGCCACCGCGGTGGGTGTGCGGGGACGCAGCGTCAGCATCGTTGCCCCCTCCTGCTCCGAAACCTCGAGGGCCGCGTGATCCGCCAGCTCAACGGCACTGCCTTCGAAGTGGGTTCGCAGAGAAGACATGGCGCGACCCTACGATCCGCCGGCCCGGACTTGCCCTCACAGGCAGCGCCGTACTGACAGCGGCATGAGCGGTTGATTGTCCTAGCCGACGTCCGCAAGGCCCAGGAGGTCGATCAGTTCGTCTACCGAACTCGCGACGTTCTCCCAATACTGCCCCTCAGCGGCCCAGACGAGCCGCAGCACGCGTGCGGGGGTCGTCCGGTAGTCGGCGATCAGGACGGTCTCTGAACCCGTACCGAAGTCGCCGAGCAGCACCGCTTCACGTGGATCGATTTGGTCGATGACGCTCACTTCGTCCCAGTACGCAGGGTTCCGCGCGGCATCCTCGGAGACCGTGACCAGCGGAGGAGGGTAGAGGACGAGATGGTCCTCATCGGGTGCGAATGCACGGACTCGGTCTCGAACAACGAGGGGCGAAAAGTGCTGGTCGTCGACCCGCGTACCTTCCCGAGGCCAGCCGCCCGCCACCAAGGTCGACTCCAGGTCTCCGCGCTGCTCGCCTGTTGGCACGCGCCGAACTCTAACGAAGTAGCGATCGCTCATCGGCAGTAGAGCGCAATCAGCGGCATGAGCGGTCACGCTATGCCGTACTGACAGCGGCATGAGCGGACGAGTTCTCAGGTGCCGGTCCCGCCGCCTTCAAGTACCGCCAACGCGTCTGGCAGGGCGAACACGGTGGTCACGTCAGGGCGACGCACATCGAGGTCGGGACGCACTGCTTGGGCTTCCAAGCCCCACACCTTGGTGCCCCGACGACGCACCCAGTTCATGGCCGCCTTTGCCCAACGTTCGTACTCGCTCGACACCGCGCTCAATGAGTCGGCCTGCGACCCGATGTGGCCCGAGGTCAAGGCGCTTCCGGTGTGGGTGGCGGGAGCCCACAGCAATACTGGTGAGGCGTTGGAGTCCACCAGAGCCTCAGTGGGCTGGGGCTTCAAGCGCTCCCAGTTCAGGCGGTTGAACAATCCGGCCTTCGACGTACTGGACATTGCTGCGTCCCCGTCTCGCACCAGGACTGGGAGCCCGAGTGCCCGTCTGACGACCATGACGTTGCCCCCGGAGAGCGCCTCCTCGCGCGACAGGACTATCGGAGGTGACGCGACAACGGGCCAGGGATGCAGGGTCACCTCGGCAGGCTCTCCGAGGTAGTCCAGAAGTTGCTCATGGTCGTTCGCGGTCGCGTAGAAGTGCACGGCGGATACCACGTCCGGGAGTCTCCCACGAGGCCGCGCAGGCGACCGCTCATCGGCATGAGCGGCCACGAATGACGTCGTGCGAACCGGCGGTGATTGCGCCTGACCCGCATGGCGTCCGCGCTCGCGAAGGGCGCGGTCATGCGCAGACAGGTGCGGTTCAGGAGCGGCGGGCCGAGGTGACTCGGTGGACGAGCATGGGCAGGTGGGTCAGGGTCCGGCTCGCGAGCAGCCGGACCCGCGATTCACCGGACGGTCGGACGGGGTGACGTCGCGGGTGCCGGTGGTGTCGGAGAGGAATTGTTGGCCGTGGGGGTCGGCCCAGAGGAAGGTCGTCTCATCGAGGCGGGTGTAGCGCCAGCCGGCGTGGGTGCGGAGCCGGTGGTGGCGGCGACACAGGGGTGCGAGATTGCAGTCGCAGGTCGCGCCGCCGTCGACGTGGGGGACGCCGTGGTCGTGGTCGCAGACGCGGGCTTCGCGGGTGCACCAGGGGAAGACGCAGTGGGGCAGGAGGAGTTCGACCTGGGTGCGAAGGCGTCCGCGGGACTCGTAGGCGGTGGAGTCGGTGTGGTCCGCGAGGTCGATCACGGGTTGGACCGTGAGGTGCGTGTCGGTGCGGCCGAGCCAGTCACGCAGCTGGCTGACGAGCATCGGGACGGTGCCGCAGCGGGCGACGGGGTTGCCGCCGGTGACGGCGTCGTCGGCGACGTGGAGCACGAGCAGCGCATTCTTGCGCGGGGAGGGCGTGTCCTCGTCGTCGAGCAGGGCCCGGGCTGTGGCGGGGTCGGCGAGCACGCCCAGGGCGCGGGAGCGGCGTACGTCGAGGGAATCCTCGTGTCGACCCTCGGTCTCGTCGAGGGCGGCCAGACGGGCGGCGATGGCGGAGACGGTCTGGTCGAAGTCGTGGAGGTCATTCCAGTCGCCTCGGATCGACATGTCGGCCACACCGGTGTCGTTGATCGAGCGCTCGTGGAGGGTGACGTGGCGCTGGTCGAGCGCGGCGAGCTGGTCGAGCTCGCGCTCCTCGGGGTGGAGCCGCATCATCGCCTCGTCCAGCAGCCTGGCAAGGGTGGTGGCCCCGACGCGGTGGGCGAGGTGGGACAGCTCGCGGTCGAGGTGGTCGCAGACGTCGTCGGGGGAGCCGAGGACCAGCTGGGCGATGCGTCGGGCGCGCCAAGCCTCGAGCTCGGCGGCGACCACGCGGCGCCAGAGCCGGGGCAGCCGGTGGCGGAGCACGAGGGCGTCGCGGATCAGGGCGTCACCGGCCGCGGTCGACCGGCCGATGGCAGCGGCGAAGGGGGCGGCGGCCGACCAGGACCAGCCAGGGATCCCGCGCTCCTCGTCGAAGGCCCGCAGCGCCTCGGCTCCGGGCTCGAGGCCGGCCGGGTCGGAGGTGGCCGCGAAAGGCTCGTCGCCGAGGTCGGGATGGGCGTCGGCCCACTCCGCGGCCTGCACCAGCAGCTCGGCCTCCGCGCGGAGCTGGGCCGACCGGGTGGCGCGCACCCGAGCGAGCAGCCCGGTCGGGGTGACCGGAACTGCGTCGGCGACGATGTCGAACATGTGTTCGATGATAGGCGGACCCACTGACAACGGAGCCGGCACTGTCTCCCGGGCGCCGAGTGGCGTGGGGCAGGATGCAGGACATGGACACGTGGGGGAGTCGCGCGGTGACGGCGGTGCTCGGTCTCGCCGGCGGCGTGGTGGTGCTCGGGGTGGCCTGGTGGGTCGCCGACGTCGCACGTCTGCGGGGCCCGGGCGGCCCGCAGGTGGCCCTCGCCCTGGTGTGCGCCCCGATCGTCGTCTGGCTGGCGGCGACCAGCGAGGCGCCGCGCCTGTGGCGGCGCGGCACCGGCGGCACCCGCAGGCACGAGGGCTGAGCGGTGCCGTCGTGGATCGTCCGGCTGGAGCACGCGTGGGACGCGCGTCGGTTGCGACGCTCCGCTGACCGCACGCCCCACCACTTCCGGATCGAGTCCTACGGCGGCCACGGCAGCGCGGCCGGCGTGGTCGTTCGCGGCAGGGTGTTCGACGACCCGCCCATCACCGACGCCGTCGAGGGTGAAGGGGTGCGCGCGGCGCTGTCGCGGACCGTCCGCAGGTTCCTGACCGACGAGCTGCCCGGCGTCCCGTTGCGGGTGACGGTCGGAGACGCCAGCGCGGCGACCAGCACCGACCACGACGGCTACTTCAAGGTCCGCCTCGAGCCCGACCCGGCGTCGCTCGTCAGCCCGTGGACCAGGGGATCGGTCGAGCTGGACGGCGACTACCGCGGGCTGCGCGAGCCGTGCACCACCCCCGTCGAGGTACGGGTCCCGGAGCCGGAGGCGGCGTACGGCGTCATCTCCGACGTCGACGACACGATCCTCGTGACGGGGGTGCAGCGGGTCTTCCAGATGGTCCGCCAGACGCTGACCGGTTCCTCCCTCAGCCGTCGCGACTTCCCCGGTGCCGCCGCGCTCTACCGGGACCTCGCGGCACAGGGCCGACCGGTGTTCTACGTCTCCTCCAGCCCGTGGAACCTCCACGGGTTCCTGACGGCGTTCATGCGCCACCGCCGGTTCCCGCTGGGACCGGTGCTCCTGCGCGACCTGCTCGGGACGGCGGCGGGCCGGGAGCAGAAGCACACCCGCATCGACGAGGTCCTCGAGCTCCACCCCGACCTGCACTTCGTCCTCCTCGGCGACTCGGGGGAGAAGGACGCCGAGATCTACGCCGCCACGGTGCGCGACCACCCCGGACGGATCCTCGCGGTCTGCATCCGGGAGGTCAGGCTCGACCCCGGCGACGGACGGGTCGAGGCCGTCTCGGACGGCTGGGACCACGACGTCCCGTTCGTGCTCGCCGCCGACACCGAGGCGATCCGGCACCACCTGGCAGACCTCGGCCTGCTCTGACGGGGCGCTCCTAGGCTGGCGCCATGACCTACGCCGACGACGGTCGGACCAACCGCGAGCGGATGCTGGCCGGCGACCCCTACATCGCCGACGACCCCGAGCTCGAGGAGCTGAGCCACCGTGCTCGCGACCTGGCCGACAGCTACAACCGGACGACGCCCCGGCAGGCGCCGCTGCGCCGACGGATCCTCGAGGGGCTGCTCGGGGAGGTCGGTGAGGACGTCGTGCTGCAGCCGCCGCTCTACGTCGACTACGGGTCGAACATCCGCATCGGGTCCCGCACCTTCGCCAACTACGGGCTGACCGCGCTCGACGTCGCGGCGATCACGATCGGCGAGGACGTCCAGATCGGCCCGCACGTGCAGCTGCTCACGCCGACCCACCCGGTCGAGGCCGGTCCCCGGCGTGACAAGTGGGAGTCCGCGCTGCCGATCACGATCGGTGACAACGTCTGGCTCGGCGGGGGCGCCATCGTCTGCCCCGGCGTCACCATCGGCGAGAACACCGTGGTCGGTGCCGGGGCCGTGGTCACCAGGGACCTCCCCGCGAACGTCGTCGCCGTCGGCAACCCGGCCCGCGCGGTCCGCGACGTGCCTGCCTGAGCCTCGGGGTTCACCGATAGGGTCGGGCACCATGACGTGGCAGTGGCTGGCCCTCGGGGCGCTCGCGCTCGGAGCGGTGCTGCTCGTCGCCGCCCTGGCCCGGTTGCGGAGCCGCACGCGGGCCGAGCTCGCCGCGGCCCGGGCGGAGTCCGCGGCCCTGCGTGAGCGGCTCGACCGGCTCGAGGCCGAGCAGGTCCGGCCCGAGCCGCCGGTCCGCGCCGAGGAGCGCGAATACACGATCACCCACCTCGGGGAGCAGCCCACCGAGGTCGAGCCCGTCAGCCTCGAGCGGGCCGTGTTCGCCGACCTGCTGCTGCGCGAGAGCGTGATCCGGCTCGGCTCCCTGAGCCACGGCGTACGCCGCGCGCTGTCCGCCGAGTCGCGCAACCGGATCCGCTTCGAGATGAAGCGTGAGGTCAAGCGCGCCCGCAAGCAGCGCCGCGTCGAGCAGCGTGAGGCCTACCGCGAGTGGCAGGCCCGGAAGCGCCGACGCGTCACCGAGCAGGACGTCGCATGAACCGCGCGCTCTGGTTCGTCGCCGGGGCGGGCGCCGGCGTCTACGGCGTCGTCCGGGCCCGTCGTGCGGCCGAGGTCTTCACGGCCGAGGGTGCCCAGGACCGGATGAACGCCCTCTTCCTCGGCGCCCGGCTGTTCCGCGACGAGGTCGCCCAGGGCGCCGCCGACCGCGAAACCGAGTTGCGGGAACGCTTCGGCGTCCTGCCTCATGAGAGACCCACCACCCCCGAGCTGGAGAGCAGAGGACAGCACTGATGGACACCGCGGAGATCCGCCGCCGGTTCACGAGCCACTTCGAGCGGGCCGGCCACACGGCCGTGCCCTCGGCGTCGCTCCTCCTCGACGACCCGAACCTGCTCTTCGTCAACGCCGGCATGGTGCCCTTCAAGCCCTACTTCCTGGGCCAGGAGACGCCGCCCTACGACCGGGCGACCTCGGTCCAGAAGTGCATCCGGACGCCCGACATCGAGGACGTCGGCAAGACCACGCGCCACGGCACGTTCTTCGAGATGTGCGGCAACTTCTCCTTCGGCGACTACTTCAAGGAAGGCGCCATCGAGCTCGCCTGGGACCTCGTGACGAAGTCGCGCGAGGACGGCGGCTGGGGCTTCGAGGAGTCGCGCCTCTACCCCTCGATCCTCGACGGCGACGACGAGGCGCTCGGGCTCTGGAAGAAGGTCACCGGGCTCCCCGACGACCGCATCATCCGGCTCGGCCCCAAGGAGAACTACTGGTCGATGGGCGTGCCCGGACCCGGCGGCCCGTGCTCGGAGATCCTCTACGACCGCGGCCCGGACTACGGCCCCGACGGCGACTTCTCCGCCGAGGACCGCTACCTCGAGTTCTGGAACCTCGTCTTCATGCAGGACGAGCTCAGCGCGGTGCGGTCCAAGGAGGACTTCGACATCTCCGGCTCGCTGCCGAAGAAGAACATCGACACCGGCATGGGCCTCGAGCGCGTCGCGTTCCTGACCCAGGGCGTCGAGAACATGTACGAGATCGACGTCATGTTCCCGGTCATCGAGAAGGCCATGGAGCTGACCGGCAGGAAGTACGGCGTCGACCATACCGACGACGTCAGGTTCCGCGTCGTCGCCGACCACGTCCGTTCCTCGATGATGCTGATCAGCGACGGCGTGACCCCCGGCAACGAGGCCCGCGGCTACGTCCTGCGCCGCCTGCTGCGACGCGCCGTCCGCTCGATGCGCCTCCTCGGCTTCGAGGACCGGGCGCTGCCGGAGCTGATGCCGATCTCGCGCGACAAGATGGGGGAGACCTACGGCGACCTCCACCGCGACTGGGAGCGGATCTCCACCGTCGCCTACGCCGAGGAGGACGCGTTCCGCCAGACGCTGCGCGCCGGCACCGCGATCTTCGACCTCGCCACGACCGAGGTGAAGCAGGGCGGCGGCGGCCAGCTGTCGGGCTCGAAGGCGTTCGCGCTCCACGACACCTACGGCTTCCCGATCGACCTCACCCTCGAGATGGCGGCCGAGCAGGGGCTCTCCGTCGACGAGGAGGGCTTCCGCCGCCTCATGGGGGAGCAGCGCGACCGGGCGAAGGCCGACGCGCGCGCCAAGAAGGGCCAGCACCGCGACGCCTCCGCCTACCGCGCTGTCGCCGACGGCATGGGCCGCGCGGTCGAGTTCACCGGCTACTCCGAGGTCGTCACGGAGGGGTCGGTGCGCGGCATCGTCACCCCGAGCGGCGCGGTGGAGTCCGCCCGCGAGGGCGACGAGATCGAGCTCGTGCTCGACCGCACCCCGTTCTACGCCGAGGGTGGCGGCCAGCTCGCCGACCAGGGCGTCATCGAGCTCGAGAACGGCGCGCGCATCGAGGTCCGCGACGTGCAGTCGCCGATCACCGGCCTGGTCGTCCACCAGGCGACGGTGCTCTCCGGCGAGGTCGTCGTCGGCGTCGGCGCCCAGGCGCTGGTCGACGTCGAGCGCCGCCGCTCGATCTCGCGGTCCCACACCGCGACCCACATGGTCCACAAGGCGTTCCGCGAGGCGCTCGGCGACACTGCCACCCAGGCCGGCTCGGAGAACAGCCCGGGGCGGTTCCGCTTCGACTTCTCGGCCACGGGCGCGGTGCCGACCTCGGTCATGGCCGACGTCGAGGCGCGGGTCAACGCGCTCGTCCTCGACGACCTGGCCGTCCACGCCGAGATCATGAGCCAGGAGGACGCCGTGAAGTCCGGCGCCATGGCGCTGTTCGGTGAGAAGTACGGCGACCAGGTGCGGGTCATCTCGGTCGGTGACTGGGCCCGCGAGCTGTGCGGCGGCACCCACGCCGAGCGCTCCGGCAACCTCGGCGTGATCAAGCTGCTCGGTGAGTCGTCGATCGGCTCCGGCGTACGTCGCGTCGAGGCCCTCGTCGGCGGCGACGCCTACCGCTTCCTCGCCCGCGAGCACGTCCTGGTCGCGCAGCTGTCGGAGGCGCTCAAGGTGCGTCCCGAGCAGCTGCCCGAGCGGGTCAACGACATCGTCGAGAAGCTGCGTGCGGCCGAGAAGGAGATCGAGAAGGTCCGGGTCGCCCAGCTCCTGGACGCCGGCGGCGACCTCGCCTCCGGCGCCCAGCAGGTCGGCCCAGCCCGGGTCGTCGCCCACCACGCGCCCGGTGCCGGCGGTGGCGACGTCCGCCAGCTCGCCCTCGACGTCCGCGGCCGGTTGCCCGTCGGCGAGCCCGGCGTCGTGGTCGTCATCGGTGACGCCGACGGCAAGGTCGCCGTCGTGGCGGCGGTCAACGACGCGGGTCGCGAGCGCGGCCTGTCGGCCAACGCGCTGGTCGGCGCCGTCGGTCCGCTGGTCGGTGGTCGCGGCGGCGGCAAGGACGACGTCGCCCAGGGCGGTGGCAGCGACCCCTCGCGGATCGGCGAGGCGCTCGCCCTGGTCGCCGCCGAGGTCGGCCGCACGGTGGGAGCCTGACGCGTGCGCCACGGCGTACGCCTCGGGATCGACCCCGGGGACGCCCGGATCGGTGTCGCGCGCAGCGACCCGACCGGGTTCCTCGCCACGCCCGTGGAGACGGTCAGGCGCGGCAAGGGCGACCTCCGCAGGATCGCGGCCATCGCCTCCGAGGAGGAGGCCGTCGAGGTCGTCGTCGGGCTGCCCCGCTCGCTCGCGGGTGGTGAGGGGCCGGCGGCGGTCAAGGTGCGTGAGTTCGCGGCCCGGCTCGCGACCCGCCTCGCCCCCGTCACCGTACGACTCGTCGACGAGCGTCTGACCACGGTGTCGGCGGAGGCTATGCTGCGCGACCGGGGGAAGAAGGGTCAGCAGCGCCGCGCCGTCGTCGACCAGGCCGCAGCCGTCATGATCCTGCAACACGCACTGGACACCGAACGCGCTACGGGTGTGCCCCCGGGCGAACTCGTCGAGAGGGACGGATGAATCAAGACGACCAGCACCTGAGCGACCCCGCCGCCGTGGTGCCCGGTGTCGAGCCGGACGTGCCCGCTGAGGGAGGACGCCGCCGCAAGCGCTCACGCAAGCTCCCGGGCTGCCTGGCCGCGCTCGTGGCGCTGGCGATCCTGGTCGGCGGCCTCTACTTCGGCGTCACCAAGGGTGTGGACCTCCTGCGCGACCAGTTCGCGGATCCCGAGGACTACCCGGGACCGGGACAGGGCAAGGTCAACTTCCAGGTCGAGGAGGGCGACACGCTCTCCGAGATGGGCCGCAACCTGAAGTCGGCGGGCGTCGTGGCCTCGGTGCAGGCCTTCATCAACGCCGCCAACGGGGACCCGGAGTCGTCCGGCATCCAGGTCGGCTACTACAAGCTCAAGAAGGAGATGGCGGCGGCCGACGCCCTCGACGTGCTCGTCGACCCCCAGAACATCCTCAAGAACACCGTCACGGTGCCCGAGGGCCTGCGCGTCGTCGACATCGTGAAGGTGCTCGCCAAGAACACCGACTTCACCAAGGGCCAGTACGAGAAGGTCCTCGACCAGCCCGGCCGGCTCGGCCTGCCCGGCTATGCCGGGGGCGACCCGGAGGGCTACCTGTTCCCCTCGACCTACGACCTCCCGCCCGACGCGACGGCGCGCTCGATCATCGTCGCGATGGTCGACCGCTGGCAGCAGGCCGCCGACGAGGCCGGTCTCGAGGAGAAGGCCGCGGCGATGGGCTACACGCCCCACGAGCTGATGACCGTGGCGAGCCTCGTCGAGTCCGAGGCCGGCCGCCAGGAGGACCGGGGCAAGGTCGCCCAGGTGATCTACAACCGGCTCACCGGCGACGAGACCAACGGGCTGCTCCAGATCGACGCGACGGTCAACTTCGCCGCCGACCAGTCGCTCGGCGCGGTGCCGACGGAGGCGGACCTCCAGATCGACTCGCCCTACAACACCTACCTCAACCCCGGCCTGCCGCCGGGACCGATCGAGGCACCCGGCGACGCGGCGATCGAGGCGGCGGCGAACCCGACCGACGGTCCCTGGTACTACTACGTCACGGTCAACCTCCGGACCGGCGAGACCAAGTTCGCCGAGACCTACGACGAGTTCCTGACCTACAAGAACGAGCTGCGGGACTACTGCGAGAACGAGTCGCAGGGCGCCTGCTGACATGCGTCGCTGCGCCGTCCTCGGGGACCCGATCGACCACTCGCTGTCCCCGGTGCTCCACCGGGCGGCGTACGGCGCCACGGGGCTGGACTGGGTCTACGACGCGCGTCGGGTCCCGGCCGGCGGGCTGGCGGGCTTCGTCGCGGACCTCGACGACGACTGGCGCGGACTGTCGCTGACGATGCCGCTGAAGCGGGAGGTGCTGGGCCTGCCCGGCCTGGCCGAGGTGGCCGACTGGGCCCGCCTCGCCGGAGCCGCGAACACCCTGGTGCGGACCGACCGCGGCTGGGTGGCCGACAACACCGACGTGCCGGGCGCCGTGTCGGCCGTGCGCGAGCGCAGCGACGGCGCGTTCGTCGCCGCGACGGTGCTCGGCGGCGGTGCGACGGCGGCGTCGACCGCGCTGGCGCTCTGCGAGCTCGGGGTCGGCTCGATCACGCTGCTGGTCCGCTCGCCCGACCGGGCGGCGGAGACGCTCGAGGCGATCGACCGCCACCCGGCTCGCCCGGGCGTGCGGGTCGGGCTGCTGGCGCGCGACGAGGTCGTCGGCGACGTCGTCGTCTCGACCATCCCGGCGGACGCCCAGGACGAGTCGGTCCTGCGACGGTGCCGCGTGGTGCCGCTGGTCTTCGAGGTGCTCTACGACCCGTGGCCGACCCCCCTGGCCGCGCAGGCGCGGGAGACCGGGCAGGTCCTGGTCGGCGGGCTCGACCTCCTGGTCCACCAGGCCGCGCTGCAGTTCTCCGCCTTCACCGGACTCGATGCCCCGCTCGACGCGATGCGCGCCGCCGGCGAGGCAGCGCTCGGCGGACGCGCGTGACGACCCAGCTGGCGGCGCTGCTGGCCGTCGTCGTCGCCGGGTTGGCCGGGGCCCTCGCACCCCGCGTGGTCGCAGCGCTGCCCGAGCCCGAGCACGACGAGTCGCTCGAGGACGAGGACCCGAAGCCGCTCTACGCCGACCTCGCCGCCCGGCCCGGCCGCGCGATGCTCCTGGGCGGGGCGTCGGCCCTGGCCGCGGCGCTGGTGGTGCTGGCGGTGGGACCCGACCCCTGGCTGGTCGGGCTCGTGCCGCTCGTACCCGTCGGCGTCGTCCTCGCCTGGGTCGACTGGCACACCCGGCTGCTGCCCTCGCGGATCGTGCTGCCGGCGACGGCCTACGCCCTCGCCGTGGCGCTGGTGCTGTGGCCCTTGACCGGCAGCGCCGACGACCTCGTCAGAGGCCTGGTCGGCCTGGTGGTGCTGCGTTCCCTCTACTGGCTGATGTGGCGGATCCACTCCGCGGGGATGGGGTTCGGCGACGTGCGGCTCGCCGCCCTCGTCGGCCTGGCCCTCGGCCACGTCGGGGTCGCGGAGCTGCTCGTCGGCGGCTACGCGGGGTTCCTGATCTTCGGGCTGCCCGGCCTGGTGCTGGCGGTCGTGAAGTGGGACCGGACGCTGCTGAAGACCCCCTTCCCGTTCGGGCCCTTCATGCTCATCGGCGCGCTGCTGGGTCTCCTGGTCGGGCCCTGGGTGCTGCTGCGTCTCGTCGGTGCCTGACCGTCGTCGGCGCGCCGACGACGCGTGAAACACTGGGCCCATGCTGCGCTGGTTGACCGCGGGTGAGTCCCACGGCCCGTCCCTGGTCGCGATCCTGGAGGGGCTGCCCGCCCACGTCCGGGTGACGTCCGACGACATCACCGACGCCCTCGCGCGCCGCCGCCTCGGCTACGGCCGCGGCGCGCGGATGAAGTTCGAGCAGGACGAGGTCACCTTCGTCGGTGGCGTCCGCCACGGCGAGAGCCAGGGCGGACCGGTCGCGATCATGGTCGGCAACACCGAGTGGCCCAAGTGGGAGAAGGTCATGTCGGCCGACCCGGTCGACCCCGTCGAGCTGGAGGCGCTGGCGCGCAACGCCGCCCTCACCCGCCCGCGGCCGGGCCACGCCGACCTCGTCGGCATGCAGAAGTACGACTTCGACGAGGCCCGCCCCGTGCTCGAGCGGGCCAGCGCCCGCGAGACCGCGGCCCGGGTGGCCCTGGGCCGGGTGGCCTCGAACTTCCTCGAGCAGTCCGTCGGCGCGCGCATCGTCAGCCACGTGATCGAGCTCGGCGGGGTGCGCGTCCCGGCCGGGATCGTGCCCGGGCCCGACGACGTCGCCCGGCTCGACGACGACCCGGTGCGCTGCCTCGACCCCGACACCAGCCAGAAGATGGTCGAGACCATCGACCGGGCCCACCAGGACGGCGACACCCTCGGCGGAGTCGTCGAGGTCGTGGTCCACGGCCTCCCGCCGGGCCTCGGGTCCCACGTCCACTGGGACCGCCGGCTCGACTCGCGGCTCGCCGGCGCGCTCATGGGCATCCAGGCGATCAAGGGCGTCGAGGTCGGCGACGGGTTCGAGCTCGCCGCCACCCCCGGGTCCCTCGCCCACGACGAGATCGAGGCGACCGAGTCCGGCCTGCGGCGTACGTCGGGACGCAGCGGCGGCACCGAGGGCGGCATGTCCACCGGTGAGGTGCTGCGCGTCCGCGCCGCGATGAAGCCGATCGCCACCGTCCCGCGCGCGCTGCGCACCGTGGACGTCGCCACCGGGGAGGCCACCACCGCCCATCACCAGCGCTCGGACGTCTGCGCCGTTCCCGCGGCGGGCATCGTGGCCGAGGCCATGGTCGCCCTGGTGCTGGCCGACGCCGTCACCGAGAAGTTCGGCGGCGACGCGGTGACCGAGACCCGGCGCAACGCCGAGTCCTACCTCGACACGTTGCGCTTCAAGTGATGGCGCCGCGCGTCGTCCTCGTCGGCCCGATGGGCGCGGGCAAGACCACGGTCGCCGGGCTGCTCGGCGAGGCGTGGGACCTGCCCGTGCGCGACACCGACGCCGACGTCGAGGCGGCCGAGGGTCGCACGATCTCCGACATCTTCGTCGACGACGGCGAGGCCCACTTCCGGACGCTGGAGGCGAAGGCCGTCGCCGACGCCCTGGCTTCCCACGACGGCGTGCTCGCGCTGGGCGGGGGAGCGGTCCTCGACCCTGCGACCCGCGCGCTGCTCGAGGGCCACGAGGTCGTGTTCCTGCGGGTCGGTCTCTCCGAGGCCGTGAAGCGGGTCGGCCTCGGCGCGGGCCGTCCGCTGCTGCTCGGCGGCGTCCGCGCCCGGATCAAGGCGCTGCTCGACGAGCGCACGCCGGTCTACGAGTCCGTGGCGGCCCACGTCGTCGAGACCGACGCGAGGTCGCCGGAGGACGTGGCGGCCGAGGTGCGGGAGCGTCTGTCGTGACCGCGACCGTGCTGCACGTCGGCGGCGCAGCGCCCTACGACGCGGTCGTCGGGCACGACCTCGGCGACCGGCTCCCGGGCGTGCTCGGCGATGCGGTCACGCGCGTGGCCGTGCTCTACGCCGAGCCGCTCGCCGAGCTGGCGCAGCCGCTCGTCGAGCTCCTGGTCGACCACTACGACGTGCTCGCGCTCGGGCTGCCCGAGGGCGAGGCCGCGAAGACCGCCTCCGTGGCCCACGACTGCTGGGAGGCACTGGGCGAGCACGGCTTCACCCGCTCCGACGCCGTGGTCACCGTCGGCGGAGGTGCGGTGACCGACCTCGGCGGCTTCGTCGCCGCGACGTGGCTGCGCGGCGTCCGGGTCGTGCACGTGCCGACCACGCTGCTGGCGATGGTCGACGCGGCGGTCGGGGGCAAGACCGGCATCAACACCGCGGCGGGCAAGAACCTGGTCGGCTCCTTCCACGAGCCGACCGGCGTGCTGTGCGACCTCACCTCCCTCGAGACGCTGCCGCGCGGGGACCTCGTCGCCGGGCTCGGCGAGGTCGTGAAGTGCGGCTTCATCGCCGACCCGGAGATCCTGCGTCTGGTCGAGGAGACCGACCCCGCGTCCCTCACGCCCGGATCGCCGGTGCTGCGCGAGCTCGTCGAACGCGCGATCCGGGTCAAGATCGACGTCGTGGTGGGTGACCTGAAGGAGACCGGCGGCACCGGGGGCCATCCCGGTCGCGAGGTCCTCAACTACGGCCACACCCTCGCCCACGCGATCGAGCGCGCCGAGGGCTACACCGTGCGCCACGGCGACGCGGTCGCGATCGGCTGCGTCTACGCCGCCGAGGTGGCGGCGGCGGCCGGGGTGCTCGACCCCGCCGTGGCTGCCCGTCACCACGAGGCGTTCTCCCGGGTCGGTCTCCCGACGACCTACGACGGCGCTCCGTTCGACGACCTGCTCGCCACGATGCGTGTGGACAAGAAGTCCCGCGGGTCGGTGCTGCGCTACGTGGTGCTCGAGGACGTCGCGCGCCCCCGGATCCTCGAGGGTCCGGCGGAGGAGCACCTGCGGGCGGCGTACGCCCGGATCGGGGGACCAGCATGACCCCCGTGCTCGTCCTCAACGGTCCCAACCTCGGCCGGCTCGGTCGACGCCAGCCCGAGATCTACGGCACGACGACGCACGCCGAGCTGGCGGAGCTGTGCGTGGAGTGGGGGAACGCGCTCGGGCTCGACGTCGAGGTCCGCCAGACCAACCACGAGGGCGAGCTCCTCGACTGGCTCAACACCGCGGCCGACGACGCCACCCCGGTCGTCCTCAACGCCGGTGCGTGGACCCACTACTCGCTCGCCCTCTACGACGCCTGTGCCCAGCTCACCGCGCCCCTGGTCGAGGTCCACCTCTCCGACCCGAAGCAGCGCCCGGAGCAGTTCCGCCACACCTCGCACGTCGAGCCCCACGCCGCCCTCACGGTCGCCGGCCGCGGCACCGACGGCTACCGCCTCGCCCTAGAGCACCTCGCGGACGCGCTCGGGGTCTGAACCGGACCGGACCGGGGTCGACGGACGGGCGCGAGCGCTTTCCCGCCGGTGCCCGGCGGCCCCACACTGGGCTCGTGCGACGCGCGCTGCGGGTGACGCTCACGGTGGTGCCGGTCGGCCTGGTCACCGGGTGGCTCAGCGTGGGCGTGCTGGGTCGGCTCGCGATGATGTTGCTCGCCCGGCTCAACCCGGCGGCCACCGGTGTGACCAGCGACGACGGCTTCGAGATGGGCACGTTCACCCTCGCGGGCACGGCCAACCTGATGTTCGCCGCGGGCACGTTCCTCGGCCTGCTCAGCGCCGTGCTCTACCTGCTGCTGCGCCCGTTGATGACCGGTCCGGGATGGTTCCGGCTGCTCTCCGTCTCACTGGGAGCAGGAGTGGTCGTGGCGTCCCAGGTGGTCCACCCGGACGGCGTGGACTTCACGCTGCTCCGGCCGTTGTGGTTGGCCGTAGGGCTCTTCGTGCTGATCCCGACCCTCCACGTCGCCGTGGTCTCCGCCGTGTCCGAGCGGCTGCTGTCCGACGACCCACGGCGCTGGCGGGAGCTCCCGGGCTGGCTCGGCTGGCCGGCACGGGGCGCGCTCGCGGTCCTCTTCGTGCTCGCACTGATCGACCTCGTCCGGGACGTCGCCGTCCTCGGCTGAGGGAACCGAGCCGGTTCCCGTCACGTCCGAGACCGCATGAACCAGACGGTGACGGTGAGCGTGAAGGGTCTGCTGGTGGCGGTGCTGGTGCTGCTGGCGGTGGTGGTGGCCTACCTGCTCGGGGGCGCGGGCGGGACGACCGTGCTGCCCGCCCAGGCGGCGCCGCAGGTCCAGCCTGCCGGTGCGGGGGAGCGGCCGGTGGTGCGGATGATCGGCGAGGGGACGACCGCCGTGGTGCCCGACGAGCTGTCGTTCGCGCTGTCGGTGACGCGCAAGGAGCCCGACCTCGACGCTGCTCTCGACGGGTCGAGCGCCACGCTCGACCGGGTGCTCGACCGGCTCGTCGGCCTGGGCGTGCGCAGGGCCGACGTGCAGACGACGGGGCTGCAGATGTATCCCGAGTACGACTACCCGGCCTACGGACCGCCGGTCCTGACCGGCTATCGCGTCACGCAGCGCGCCCGGGTGACCGTTCGCGACCTCGCCGACGGTGGCCGTGTGGTCTCCGCGGCCGTCGAGACCGGCGGGAACGGCGTCCGCGCGACCGACCTGCGCCTCGGCGTCTCCGACCCCGAGGCCGCCCTGGCGCGGGCCCGGGCCGACGCCGTGGAGCAGGCCACCGAGAAGGCGCAGCAGTACGCGACGGCGGCGGGCCGTGACCTCGGTGAGGTGCTCTCGGTGCAGGAGCTCGGCGGGCACCGCGCGGCGGTGCGCGACCTGCGCGCCGGGGCCTCGCTCGCCCGGGAGGCCTACGACGCGGGGAAGGCGATCCCGATCAGGGCCGGGAAGGACGACCTGGCGGTGAAGGTCGAGGTGCAGTGGGCCTTCGCCGAATAGGAGAGCCGCCGGGCCGCTCGATATCCTCCGGCCCATGGCGACGACGAACGACCTCAAGAACGGCATGGTGCTCAAGCTGGACGGCCAGCTCTGGCAGGTCATGTGGTTCCAGCACCACAAGCCCGGCAAGGGCGGCGCGGTGGTCCGCACCAAGCTGCGGGCGGTCGAGTCCGGCAAGACGGTCGACAAGACCTTCAACGCCGACGTGAAGGTCGAGGTCGCCTCGGTCGACAAGCGCACGATGCAGTACCTCTACAACGACGGCACGTCCTACGTCTTCATGGACACCGCCACCTACGACCAGCTCGAGATCGAGCCCGACATCGTCGGTGACGCCAAGAACTTCCTGCTCGAGCAGCAGGAGGCGATCGTCGCCACCAACGAGGGCCGCGTCCTCTACATCGAGATGCCTGCTTCCGTGGAGCTCGAGATCACCTACACCGAGCCCGGCGTGGTCGGCGACAGCGCCACCGGTCGCACCAAGCCGGCCACGCTCGAGACCGGTCACGAGATCCAGGTCCCGTTGTTCATCAACCAGGGCGAGAAGGTCAAGGTCGACACCCGCGACTCCTCCTACCTGGGTCGCGTCAAGTCCTGATGCCCGCCCGCACCAAGGCCCGCAAGCGCGCCCTCGACATCCTCTTCGCCTCCGAGCTGCGGCGGGAGGACCCCGTCGAGGCGCTCGACCGCGCGGTCGCCGACGGCGAGGGACCGACGAACCCCTACACCGGTGACCTCGTGCGCGGCGTCCAGGACCACCGGGAGCGGATCGACGAGCTGTTGTCGGAGTACTCGACCGGCTGGAGCCTCGAGCGGATGCCGGCCGTCGACCGCAACGTGCTGCGGATCGGCCTCTACGAGCTGCTGTGGGTCGACGACGTGCCCGACCCCGTCGCGGTGACCGAGGCCATGGCGCTGGTGCGCGAGCTGTCGACCGACGAGTCGCCCCAGTTCGTCAACGGCGTGCTCGGCAGCCTGCTGCGCAACAAGGAGTCCCTCACGGGGTGAGCACGGACCTGGTCGCAGGCCCTAGTGTCAGCCCATGAGCAACATCTCCCGCGCCGCCCAGAAGGCGGACGACAGCGACAGCCTCGACCACGTGATCCGGGTCGGGTTGATCGCCTACGGCGTGGTCCACCTCCTGATCGGGTGGCTCGCGCTCCAGATCGCCTTCGGCGAGAAGGCGAAGAACGCCTCCGGCACCGGGGCTCTCGAGTATCTCGCCCGGCAACCGTTCGGCGGCGTGCTGATCTGGGTCGTCGCGATCGGGATGGTCGCCCTCGTGCTCTGGCGCCTGCTCGAGGCGTGGCAGGGGTGGCAGCGTGAGGACGACAACGCCGACCGGGCCAAGGCGGCCGTGCCCCAGCTGTTCAAGGGCGTGCTCTACGCCATGCTCGCGTGGTCGGCGCTCCAGGTGGCGACCAACAGCAGCGGGGGCGGCAGCGGCACCGACGGCTTGACTGCGAAGCTGCTGCAGCTTCCGGCGGGCCAGCTGATCGTCGGCGCGATCGGGCTCGGCATCGTGGGCTACGGCGGCTACTACGTCTACCAGGGCTGGAGCGACAAGTTCCTCGAGAAGCTCGACGGCCGGCCCCAGAACGCCGACGTCAGCAAGGCCTACCGCTGGGTCGGCAAGGCGGGTCACATCGGCAAGGGCGCCTCCATCGCGGTGATCGGCGCGCTCTTCACCTACGCCGCGGCCACCCACGACGCGAACAAGTCCGCCGGCCTCGACCGGGCGCTCCAGGAGGTCGCCCAGGCGCCCTTCGGCCAGCTGCTGCTGACGCTGGTGGCCCTCGGCATCGCCTGCTACGGCGTCTTCGCCTTCGCCCGCGCCCGCCACTTCGACCGCTGAGGTGCTCACCACGACGGTGCGAGGGTGGGGGACATGACGACCTACGACGTGGACGTGGTGGTGCTCGGGCTCGGCCCCGGCGGTGAGTACGCCGCCCAGAAGCTCGCCGAGGCGGGGCTGGACGTGGTCGGTGTCGACCGCGACCTGGTCGGCGGCGAGTGCCCCTTCTACGGGTGCATCCCGTCGAAGATGATGATCCGCGCCGCGGACGCCCTCGGCGAGGCGCGTCGGGTCGACCAGCTCGCCGGCCACGCCCAGGTCGAGCCCGACTGGGGCGCGGTCGCGAAGCGGATCGACAAGCAGGCGACCAACCACTGGCGCGACGACTCCCACGTCGAGCGGCTCGAGGCCGCCGGCGTCCGGATCGTGCGCGGCCAGGGCGAGCTGGTCGGCACCGGCCGGGTCCGGGTCGACGAGGACGAGTACGTCGGGGCACGCGGCGTGGTCCTCAACGTCGGGACCAGCCCCGCCCAGCTGCCCATCGACGGCCTGGCGTCGACGCCCCACCTCACCAACCGTGAGGTGGTGAAGCTGACCGAGCTGCCCGGCTCGATGGTCATCATCGGCGGCGGTCCGATCGGGTGCGAGCTGGCCCAGGCGTTCCACCGGTTCGGCACCGACGTCACGGTCCTCGAGCTCGCCGACCGGCTGCTGCCGCCGGAGGAGCCGGAGTCCGGCGAGCTGCTCGCGCGGGTCTTCGCCGAGGAGGGGATCCGGGTCGAGACCGGCACCACCATCGAGCGCGTCGACCACGCGAACGACCGGTTCCGCGTCACCACCGACCGCGGCGAGATCGAGGCCGACCAGCTGCTGGTCGCCGCGGGCCGCACCCTCAACCTCCACGGCATCGGCCTCGAGAACGTCGGACTCGACCCGGACGCCCGCAGCGTCGACACCGACGAGTGGATGCGGGCCGGCGAGCGGCTCTGGGCGGTCGGCGACATCACCGGCCACGGACCGTTCACCCACGTCTCGATGTACCAGGGCGACGTCGTGGTCCGCGACGTGCTCGCGCAGGGTGGGCCCCCGGCGGACTACCGCGCCGTCAGCCGGGTCACGTTCACCGACCCGGAGGTCGGGTCGGTCGGGATGTCGGAGAAGGCAGCCCGCGACGCCGGTCTCGACGTCCGTGTGGGCCGCGCCGACCTCGCGGAGTCCAGCCGCGGCTGGATCCACCAGCAGGGAGCCGAGGGTCTGGTCAAGCTGGTCGCCGACGCCGACCGTGGCGTGCTCGTGGGGGCGGCGTCGGTGGGCCCGAGCGGTGGCGAGGTGCTCGGGCTGCTGGCCCTGGCCGTCCACGCGGAGGTGCCGCTCGAGCGGATCGCGTCGATGCACTTCGCCTACCCGACCTTCCACCGGGCCATCGAGGTCGCGGTCAAACAACTGCTCTGAGATGTTTGACGGGTGACCCGCCGGGTGAGGATGGTGGGGACGTTCCCCCGGAGGAGGCAGCATGTCCGAGTCCCACCCCCCGCAGCAGGGCTCGCCGAGCCACCGTTTCGAGCCCGACACCAGCGAGCGGCTCTACCGCACCGAGGAGCTGGCGGCCTACGAGCGTGAGCGGCTCGGTGAGGCGGCCCCCGCGCCGCACGGCGACCCGCTGTTCGACCCGCTCCCGGGTCAGCGTCGCGCCGAGCCCGAGCCCGAGCCCGAGCCCGAGCCGGAGCCGGAGCCGGAGCACACCCGGATCCGGGCCACGCCTCAGCCGGACCCGGTGGCTCCGGCTCCGCCGGTTCCTGCCACGCCGACGGCGTCCGCTCCGGTCGAGCCGGAGGTCCAGCGGTTCATGACGGCCACCGACTTCCTCGACCGACGCTCCGAGCAGGTCGAGCTCGGCCCCGCGACCTGGGGCTGGCGGGGCGCCGTACGGCGGTGGAGCGGTGGCACCCTCAACCCGAGGATGGGGCCCGCCGAGGTGCGCCACGAGCACGACCGCCGGGCGATCCAGCGCGACTTCGACGGTCCGCGCACCGTGGCGTTCCTCAACCCCAAGGGCGGTGCCGCGAAGACGACCGGTGTCCTGGCCGCGGGCTACACGTTCGGCACCGTCCGCGGCGGCGGGGTCGTCGCGTGGGACAACAACGAGACCCGCGGGACGCTCGGGATCCGCGGCCACCGCAGCACCCACCGCAACACGACGCGTGAGCTCCTGGAGGACCTCGAGCGCTTCAACGACGTCTACCAGGCCCGGATCGGCGACCTCGGTGCGTTCGTGAGGTCGCAGGGCGACGCCCACTTCGACATCCTCGCCTCCGACGAGCGTCCCGACGTGACCGGAACGATCCGTGCCGACGACTTCACGGCGGTCCACGGACTGCTCGAGCGGTTCTACCGGCTGATCCTCGTCGACACCGGCAACAACATGCGGGCGGAGAACTGGCTGGCCGCGGCCGGGACCGCCGACCTGCTGGTCGTGACCTCGACCGTCCGCGAGGACACCGGCTACTCCGGGCTGTGGATGCTCGACGCCCTGCAGGACGCCGGGTGGACCGACCTCAAGCACAAGACCGTGACGGTGCTGTCCGACCCGTCCTTCCACGTCGACGAGCAGCTCGCCACCGACCTGGTGCAGGTCTACGAGCAGCGCACCAAGGCCGTCTACCGGGTGCCTTACGACCCGGTGCTCGTCTCCGGGTCGGTGGTGCCCTACGCGATGCTCAGCGACGACACGCGGGCGGCCTGGTTGCGTGCCTGCGCGGGAATGGCGGGTCTGCTCTAGGAGGTTGCCCCCTCATGCGCACCGTCACCTACACCGAGACCGGTCCGTCCTCCGTCCTCACGCTCGCCGAGCGTGAGGTGCCCGAACCCGGCCCGGGGGAGGTGCGGGTCCGGCTGCTCCGCGCGGGGGTCAACCCGACCGACTGGAAGTTCCGGGCCGGGGGGATGCCGGGCGGGATGCCCTTCCCCGAGGTGTCGCCCGGCCAGGACGGCGCGGGCGTCGTCGACGCAGTCGGCGAGGGCGTGACCTCCCACGCGATCGGTGACCGGGTGTGGCTGGTCCTCGCCCAGCACGGCCGCCCCCTCGGCACCGCGTCCGAGCTGACGATCCAGCCCGCCGAGCGCGTCGTGCGGCTGCCCGACGCGGCGTCCTACGACCTCGGCGCGAGCGTGGGCGTCCCGGCGGTGACCGCCCACCGCGCGCTCACGGCGTCCGAGGACGGGCCGGCGCGTCTCGCTCCCGGGGCGCTCGACCGAATGACGGTGCTCGTCGCCGGTGGTGCCGGTGCGGTCGGCAACGCCGCGATCCAGCTTGCCCGCTGGGCGGGGGCGACCGTCGTCACGACCGTCAGCAGCGACGAGAAGGCCACCCTGGCGAGGGCCGCCGGTGCTCACCACGTCGTCAACTACCGGACCGAGGACGCCGCTGCCCGGATCCTCGAGGTCGCCCCCGGCGGTGTCGACATCGCCGTCGAGGTGGCTCCGGCCCAGAACGTCGCGCTCGACCTCGAGGTGGTCCGGCCCCACGGGCTGGTCTCGATCTATGCCAACAACGGCGGCGACGAGCTGACGATGCCGCTGCGCGCGGCCTTCGGGAAGAACCTGCGCTTCCAGTTCCTCATCCTCTACACCCTCCACGCCCACCTGATCGCCGCCGCGACCGAGGACGTCACGGCCGCGATCGAGGCGGGCGCGCTGCGGGTCGGCGAGGACGCCGGGCTGCCGCTCCACCACTTCCCGCTGGCCGAGGCGGGCGCGGCCCACGACGCCGTCGAGGGCGGCGCCGTCGGCAAGGTCTTGCTCGACATCGACGACTGAGCCCTGCTCAGCCGGGGTCGACCAGCAGGGCACGACTCCAGACGTCGACCAGCAGCCGGCCGCACGCGGCCGGCGCCAGCCCGCGCCCGCGGAGCAGCATCCAGTACTCCGGACCGTTCATCGACCACACGAGGAGGGCTACCGCCTCGTCGTCGAGGTCGGGCCGGAGGTCGCCGGTGGCCCGCAGGTCGGCGGCGAACAGCCTCATGTTGGCTGCCCGGCGGTCGGAGACGGCCGCGGCGGCGCGAGCGCACTCGGGATCGTCGTCGCCCGCTGCACGCAGTGCGAGGAGCAACGGCGCGACCCGAGGCATGGTCTCGACGAGGGCAGCGGCGTAGACCTCGATCCTGGCGCGTCCTCCGGTCGCTGACCGGATCCGCCGCACGTAGTCGCGCTGCTCGGCCGGCAGGGGCTCGGGCCCACCCGCGAGCTCCATGTCGACCACCGCCGTCAACAGCGCCGGCTTGCGGCCGACACTGCTGTAGACGGTGTCGAGCGAGACTCCGGCGCGACGGGCGACCTCGGCGACGGCGGTGCCGTGCCATCCGCGCGTGGTGAACAGGTCGTGGGCGGCGTCGAGCACCGCGCGCCGGGTACGCGCTGCGGCCTCGCGCCGAAGCGGGGAGTCGTAGCGACGGCTCTTGACCGGGTCGGGCACGAGTCCTAGCGTAGCAATTGACCGTAAGTGTCTTCAGATGAAAAGAGCCTCCCGTGGACGTCGTGATGCGCGAGCCGGGCACCTCCCGGGGGACCTGGGCGATGCAGTCGCTCTTCGAGCACCTGCTGGAGTCGGGAGAGGCCGAGGGGGCCCTGGGGGTAGCGCTGGTCACGCAACCGCCCGGCATCGCCACCCCGCTCCACCGGCACACCCGCGAGGCCGAGTCGTTCTTCGTGCTCGAGGGGCGGATCCACTACCGGGCCGGGGAGCAGGACCACCATCTCTACCCCGGCTGCTTCCTCCACCTGCCCGCCGGCCTGCCGCACGCCTTCCGGATCCGGGGCGACGAGCCGGCGAGGTTCCTGGCGCTGACGACGCCCGGAGGGCTCTTCGACCTCTACGACGAGGTGGGCCTGCCGGCGGCCCAGCTGCGCCTGCCCGGCGAGGACGGACTGCCGCCGGAGGTGGAGATCCCGCGCTGGTCCGACGTCGCCCCCCGCTACGGCCTCGAGGTCGTGGGACCGCCGATCCCCGAGTGAGCGGTGGGCCCGACGCGGTGGGCTACAGTGACCGCGATCGACATCCTTTAACGAGCCGTCCCGTGAGGCGGAGAAGGAGGTCCGGCACGCTGATGGCTGCCACCCCCACCGACGGAAGCGCCGGGACCACGGTGCTCGACGCCCGTGACGTCTCCCGGGCACTCACCCGCATCTCCCACGAGATCCTCGAGCGCAACAAGGGTCCGCGCGACCTGGTCCTGCTCGGGATCCCCAGCCGCGGTGTCCCGCTCGCCGAACGCATCGGCGAGAAGATCGCCGGGGTCGAGGGCGACCCCGTGCCGGTCGGGTCGCTCGACGTGACGATGTATCGCGACGACCTGCGCCGTGGCCCGGTCCGGGCGCTCCTCCACACCGAGATCCCGCCCGGCGGCATCGACGGCAAGGTCGTGGTGCTCGTCGACGACGTCCTCTTCTCCGGCCGGACCATCCGCGCCGCGCTCGACGCCCTCACCGAGATCGGCCGTCCTGCCGCCGTCCGGCTGGCCGTGCTGGTCGACCGCGGCCACCGCGAGCTGCCGATCCGTGCCGACTTCGTCGGCAAGAACCTGCCGACCTCGCTGGTCGAGCGGGTCCGGGTCACCGTGGCCGAGATCGACGGCGAGGACGCGGTCACGATCGAGGGCCGGGGCACGGCCGACGAGGGGGAGGACCTCTGATGCGACACCTGCTGTCCGCGGCCGACCTGAGCCGCGACGAGGCCGAGCTGGTGCTGACGACCGCCGCCGAGATGCGGTCGCTCGCCGACCGGCCGATCAAGAAGCTGCCCGCGCTGCGCGGCCGCACCGTGGTCAACCTCTTCTTCGAGGACTCCACCCGGACCCGGATCTCCTTCGAGGCCGCGGCCAAGCGGCTCTCGGCCGACGTCATCAACTTCGCAGCCAAGGGTTCCTCGCTCTCGAAGGGCGAGTCGCTCAAGGACACCGCCCTCACGCTCGAGGCGATGGGGGCCGACGCGGTCGTCGTCCGCCACAGCGCCAGCGGCGCGCCCTACCGCCTGGCCCACTCGGGCTGGGTCCACTCCAGCGTCGTCAACGCCGGCGACGGCACCCACGAGCACCCCACCCAGGCCCTCCTCGACGCCTTCACGATGTGGCGCCACCTGGGCTCGCTCGACGGACGCAAGGTCGCCCTGGTCGGTGACGTCCTCCACTCGCGGGTCGCCCGCTCCAACGCCCTCCTGCTCCAGACGCTGGGGGCCGAGGTCACGCTGGTGGCGCCGCCGACGCTGCTGCCCGTCGGCGTCGACACGTGGGGCGTCGAGACGTCCTACGACCTCGACGCCGTGCTGCCGAAGACCGACGTGGTGATGATGCTCCGCGTCCAGCGCGAGCGGATGAGCGGCGGGTTCTTCCCCACGGCGCGCGAGTACTCCCGCCGCTACGGTCTCGACGGCCGCCGGATGGCCACGCTGCCGGACCACACGATCGTGATGCACCCCGGCCCGATGGTCCGTGGCATGGAGATCACCGCCGACGTCGCCGACTCCGACCGCTCGGTCATCGTCGAGCAGGTCACCAACGGCGTCGCCGTGCGGATGGCCGTCCTCTACCTGCTGCTCAGCGGCGCCGACACCGACGACGAAGGACTCGACGCGTGACCACCTACCTGATCCAGAACGCCGCGATCCTCGGGGGCGCGCCGACGGACCTGCTGCTGCGCGACGGCGTCGTGGCCGAGATCGGCGACGGCCTGTCCGCCGACGGGGCCGAGGTGGTCGACGGCAGCGGCCTGGTCGCGCTGCCGGGCCTCGTGGACCTCCACACCCACCTGCGCGAGCCGGGCCGTGAGGACGCCGAGACCGTCCTGACCGGCACGCAGGCCGCGGCGATGGGCGGCTTCACCGCCGTCCACGCGATGGCCAACACCGAGCCGGTCGCCGACACCGCCGGCGTCGTGGAGCAGGTGTGGCGCCTCGGGCGGGAGGGGGGCTACTGCGACGTCCACCCCGTCGGCGCGGTCACCGTCGGGCTCGGTGGCCAGCAGCTCGCCGAGCTCGGCGCGATGGCCGACTCCGCGGCCCGGGTCCGGGTCTTCTCCGACGACGGCCACTGCGTCGACGACGCGGTGCTGATGCGCCGCGCGCTGGAGTACGTCAAGGCCTTCGACGGCGTCGTCGCCCAGCACGCCCAGGAGCCGCGGCTGACCGAGGGCGCCCAGATGAACGAGGGTGAGCTCTCCGGACGGCTCGGGCTGACCGGGTGGCCCGCCGTCGCCGAGGAGGCGATCATCGCCCGCGACTGCCTGCTCGCCGCCCACGTCGGCTCGCGCCTCCACGTCTGCCACGTCTCGACCGCCGGGTCGGTCGAGATCGTCCGCGACGCCAAGCGGAAGGGCGTCGACGTCACCGCCGAGGCCTGCCCCCACCACCTGCTGCTGACCGACGAGCTGGCGACGACCTACGACCCGATCTACAAGGTCAACCCGCCGCTGCGCTCCCGCGAGGACGTCGAGGCGCTGCGTGCCGGCCTCGCCGACGGCACGATCGACGTCGTCGCCACCGACCACGCGCCCCACCCCCACGAGGACAAGGACTGCGAGTGGGCGGCCGCCGCCTTCGGCATGCTCGGTCTCGAGACCGCGCTGTCGATCGTGCAGGAGACGATGGTCGACCCCGGTCTCCTCGACTGGGCCGGTGTCGCCGAGCGGATGTCGGCGACGCCCGCGCGGATCGGCCGGCTGGCCGGGCAGGGGCGTCCGATCGCGGTGGGGGAGCCGGCCAACGTGGTGCTCTACGACCCGTCCGTGCGCCGCACGGTGGAGCCGGGCGAGTCGGCCTCGCTGTCGCGCAACACGCCGTACGCCGGCATGGAGCTCCCGGGTCGGGTCGTGGCGACGTTCCTCCGGGGCAGGGCCACCGTCCTCGACGGGAAGCTCACCTGAGGCGTCTCACCTGCGACGGGTGACCCGCGCGGCGCACGGCGGGCGCACGCTGGGGCCATGGAGCACACTCTGTCCCAGCGGCTCGCCGCGGAGTTCCTCGGCACCTTCGTCCTCGTCCTCGGCGGCTGCGGGTCGGCGGTCCTCGCAGCGGGGGTCGCCGATGTCGGCATCGGCTTCGCCGGCGTCGCCCTCGCCTTCGGCCTGACGGTGCTGACGATGGCCTACGCCGTGGGCCACGTGAGTGGCGGGCACTTCAACCCCGCCGTCACCCTCGGCCTGACCCTCGGCAAGCGCTTCGCGTGGAAGGACGTCCCGGCCTACGTCGTCACCCAGGTCGTGGCCGCGGTCGCGGCCGCCCTGGTCCTGTTCGTCGTCGCGAGCGGCAAGGACGGGTTCTCCGCCTCGGAGTCGGGGTTCGCCACGAACGGCTACGGCGACCGGTCGCCCGACGGCTACTCGCTGCTCGCCGTGCTGGTGGTCGAGGTGGTCCTCACCGCCGTCTTCCTCTACGTGATCCTGGGCGCCACGGACACGCGCGCGCCCAAGGGCTTCGCGCCGATCGCGATCGGGCTGTCGCTGACCCTGATCCACCTCGTGAGCATCCCGGTCAGCAACACCTCGGTGAACCCGGCGCGCTCCACGGGCCCGGCGCTCTTCGCCGGCGGGGAGGCGCTCGGCCAGCTGTGGTTGTTCTGGCTGGCACCCCTGATCGGCGCCGCGATCGCGGGCCTCACCTACGCCGCGCTGCTCGGCAAGGCGCAGGCCGCCGTGCCGCTGCCGGAGGCCACCGAGGGCTGACGCGTGTCGCCGCCACCGCGGCGCGCGCTCGGGCTAGCGTGCTGCGCGGCGGATCCGGCTGGCACGCAGACGGGCGCCCACGTCTCGGACGACTGGGAGGAACCCGATGCGTACCACCACCCGAGCCGCCCTCGCGCTGGCGGCGACGGCGACCCTGACGATCTCGTCGGCCGCGGCGGCCGCACCCGGCCGCAACAACATGCAGGCCGACGCGGAGCGCTCGACGGCGGGCGCGAGCGTGTTCAAGGTCAACCCGGTGCAGTCGTCGGGAGACCAGACCCTGACCGACCAGAAGGATTCCGCGACCGCCGTGCCGGTCGACGAGTACGCCCCCGTCGACCTGACACGGCTCGACGGCAGCGGCTACCTCCGGGGCGACTGGGTCACCGTCGAGTCCTCGACCGGCAAGGCGGCGTACTCGGCGACGGGGAGCTATCTCTACAACCGCGCCGAGGACCAGTTCGAGCAGGTGATGGCCTACTTCTGGATCACCCGAGCCCAGGACTACCTCCAGGGCCTCGGATTCGGCAGCACGCTGCCCGGCGTCATGGACGAGCAGATCGCGGTCAAGATCAACCAGCTCGGCGGCGACAACAGCTATCAGACCGACAAGCCGTTCCGGCTCCGCTTCGGCAAGGGCGGCGTCGACGACGCCGAGGACGCCGAGGTGATCGTCCACGAGTACGGCCACGCGATCCAGGCCGACCAGGTCCCGGGCTACGGCACGAGCTTCGACGCGCGCGTGATCGGCGAGGGCTTCAGCGACTACCTCGCCGTCAGCGTCGGCCTCGCCGTCTCGGCGGACGAGGGCTGGGACACCCGCCCCGACAACGATCCCTACGAGACCAGCCGTGGGTGGGAGGCCGAGGCGTGCTTCGCCGACTGGGACGCCACCGAGGTCAGCCCGTTGCCGGTGAAGTGTCTGCGGCGGCTCGACCAGACCTTCACGACTGCCGACCGCACCGGTGACCTCTATCGCGAGTCCATGATCTGGAGCGGCGCCCTCTGGCAGATCCGCAAGGCCTACGAGGACCTGGGCGTGGGCAGCGCGGCGTGGGACACCACGCTGATCGTCTCCCAGTTCGGCTACGCGCCGGGCACGTCCTTCGCCGCCGCCGCGCAGCAGGCCGTCGACACGGCCGCCCAGCGCGACGGCACCGCGGCTGCGGATGCCGTTCGGGCCGAGTTCGTCGAGCGAGGCATCCTCAGCTGAGCCTGAGTCGCCGGGCGTGCAGCCGCTCGTAGGCCGGCCGGCACGCCGCGGCGACGGCCGCGTCGTGGGGGGAGAGGTCCACCTCGCGGGGCGCGTACGCCGCGAAACCGGTCGACGCCCACACCGCGTCGTACCAGTGGGGGGCCCACACCCCGTCGCTGTCGCGCGGTCCTGCGGGCCAGTGGAGCATCCGGTCGGTGAAGTCGATGCCGAGCCACTCGCAGAGCCAGCGCAGGTGGCCCTCGGGGTCGCGGAGGAAGTCGGTGGCGTCGATGACCGGCGGCTCGTCGTCGAGCGCGTCGAGCAGCGCTACCTGCTGGAGCAGCCCGATGTCCTCGGGCTCGCAGGCCTCGCGCGACCTCACGTAGGACGCGACGACCTCGGCCGGGTCACGGACCAGCAGGACGTTGCGGAACCCGCGCGCCCAGGACAGGTCCTGGCCCGGCGCGAGGTGGTGCGTCATGTGCTTGGCGTAGTGGACCGCGACCCCCTCCGGCAGCGGCGCGGCCAGACCGGCCACGACGTCGTCGACGTCGGTGGGCTGGGAGGCGATGACCTCCGCCGCGGCCGGGTGGTCGAGCCCGGTCCGGTGGAGGAAAGCGGCATAGAAGGGCTCGTCGACGACGACCGTGTCCGGCCGGTTCTCCCAGGCCCGCATCATCGCGGTCGAGATGTTGCGCGGGCCGCTCCACATCGCGACCCGGACGGGCGGCTGTGCCGTCACGGCGCCGTCCGCCGGGCGACGTCGGCGGCCACGTGCTCGGCGTACAACCGCTGGAGCCGTTCGACGACCGGACCGCGGGCGCCGCTGCCGATGGTCCGTCCGTCGACGGTGCGGACCGGCACGACCCCGGCGAAGGTGCCGGTCACGAAGGCCTCGCTCGCGCTGTAGACGTCGGTGAGGCTGAAGGTCGTCTCCCGGGCGGGGATGCCCGCGCCCCGGCAGACGTCGAGGACGTTGCCGCGGGTGATCCCGCCGAGGCAGAACCGGCCGTCCGAGGTCCACACCTCGTCGGTCGGCGTCACGATGAAGAAGTGGGTGGAGTTGCAGGTCGCGACGAACCCGTGGGGGTCGAGCATCAATGCCTCGTCCGCGCCGGCCGTGTAGGCCTGGATGCACGCCTGGATGTCGTTGAGCTTGCTGTGGGCATTGAGCTTCGGGTCGAGCGTGTCCGGCGTCGCCCGCCGGACGTGGGTGGTGAACAGGGTGATCCCCTCGGTGACCGTCGCCGGCAGCGGCTCCTTGTGCTCCGCGATCACGACCACCGTCGCGGGCCCGATCGTCACCCGCGGGTCCTGGTAGGGCGTCGACTTCACCCCACGCGTCACCATGAGCCGGATGTGCACACCGTCGGTCATGTCGTTGGCGGCGAGGGTGTCGTAGAGGGCCCGTGTCAGCTCCTCGCGACTCATCCCGATGTCGAGCATGATCGCCGCGGCGCCCTGCCACAGCCGGTCGAGGTGGGTCTCGAGGAAGGCGGGGTGGCCGTCGGCGACCCGGAGCCCCTCCCACACGCCGTCGCCGAGCACGAAGCCGGAGTCGAAGACCGACACGACGGCCTCCGCACGTGGCTTCAGCTCGCCGTTGACCCAGATCAGGATGTCGTCGTTGCGGGGGTCGTCCCCGTGGTCGTGCGTCCCCTTGGCCATGCGCCGACCCTAGTGAGGACGCGGGAAAACCGGTGGCCGGTCCGCGGCGGGCCGCCTACCGTGGACGCATCATGTGGATCCACGCCTGACCCGACCCGCGTCCGCGGCGCCCCTGCCCGGCGGGTCACGACCCCTCCGTCGACAGGCATCCCATGACCTCCCCGCTGCAGCCCCTCGTCCTCACCGACGTCTCCGTCTCGTTCCCCGACCGCACCGTCCTCTCCGGCATCGACCTGATCGCCCAGCCCGGGCGCCGGATCGGCCTGGTGGGGGAGAACGGGGTCGGCAAGTCCACCCTGCTGCGTGCCGCCGCAGGGCGGCTGCCGGCGCGCGCCCGGCTCGGGGGGAGCGTGACGGCACCACCGGACCTCGTGCTCCTCGGGCAGGAGCCGCCGTTCCGGGACCACCTCACGGTCAGGGAGGTGCTGGACGCCACCCTCGCGCCGTTGCGGACGGCCGCGGCCGACGTCGAGCGGCTCGCCGCCGACCTGCCCGAGGCGGGGGAGGAGTACGCCGCGCGGCTGGAGTGGGCGGTGGCCCACGACGCGTGGGACGCCGACAGGCGCGCCCTCCTGGCCGCCGAGCGGCTGGGGCTGGGCGGTGTGGCTCCCGACCGTCGGGTCGGGTCGCTGTCCGGCGGCGAGCGCACCCGGCTCGCGCTCGCCACGATCATGACCACACGGCCGACCTGCCTGCTGCTCGACGAGCCGACCAACCACCTCGACGACGACGCCGTCGAGGTCCTGGCGGGGTTCCTGCGGGAGCTGCCGGGGGTGGTGCTGCTCGCCAGCCACGACCGGGTGCTGCTCGACGACGTCGCGACCGACCTGGTCGACCTCGACCCCTCCGTCCTCGGCACCGACGGTCGTGGCGGCCGCCGCTTCGGGGGCGGCTGGTCGGCCTACGAGCAGCACCGCCAGGAGGCCAGGCGCCGCTGGGAGGAGACGTGGGAGAACCAGCAGGAGGAGCTGGAGCGGTTGCGCGCGGCGACCCGGATCGGCTCGTCCGCGGTCGCCCACGGGCGTGCGCCGCGGGACAACGACCGCTTCATCCACGCGTTCAAGGGCGCCCGGGTCGAGCAGACGGTCGCGCGCCGCAAGCGGCAGGCGGAACGGCGGCTCGACGCGGCCGAGCGGGAGCAGGTCCGCAAGCCACCGGCCCCGCTGCGCTTCGACGGCGCGCTCACGCAGGGATCGGGGACCGGTCGCGTCGTCATCGCCCGGGACCTCGAGGTGCGAGGGCGCCTTCGCCTGCCCCGTCTGGACGTGACCGCGGGCGAGCACCTGCTGGTGACCGGGGCCAACGGCGTGGGGAAGTCGACCCTGCTCGGCACGCTGTCGGGCCGCGTCCGTCCTGACCGCGGCTCGGCGCTCGTGGCTGCACGCCGTGTGGCCGAGCTCGAGCAGGACGTGGTCTTCGCCGACCCGCGTCTCGACGCCGCCACGACCTATCGCCGACGGGTCGGGGAGGAGACGGCGGCGGACACGCCACTGCGCTCGCTCGGGCTGCTGCACCCACGGGACCTGCGGACCCCGGTCGGTCGGTTGTCCGTCGGCCAGCGTCGGCGCCTCGGGCTCGCACTCGCGGTCGCGACGGGTCCGGACCTGCTGCTGCTCGACGAGCCGACCAACCACCTCTCGCTCACGCTGGCCGGGGAGCTGGAGGAGGCGCTGGGTCGCAGCGCCGGCACCGTCGTCGTCGCCTCCCACGACCGGTGGTTGCGTCGCCGGTGGGACGGGCGGGAGCTGCGGCTGCTCCCGCCGTCGTGAGGCCGGGTCAGCCGCGCCGGTGGACGCGGATCGCGTTGTGCGAGCCCGCGTCGCGGACCTGCGTGGCGCCCCGCCGCACGACGACGCGGTTGTCGTCGCCGCCGACGGCGACCGCGTCGAGGCGCCGGTAGCGGACCCGGTTCGCGTCGCCGGGCACGCGGGCGTCGTAGCCGCGCCGGGCGTGGAGCGCATGACCGCGGCCGCGCACGACGGCGTCGGTCACCTGGTCGGCGGTGACCGTGGAGCCGCGACGGGCGAGCAGGAGCTCCTCGACGAGGCCGTCCACCGCGACCGTGCTGTGCTTCGAGGCCACGTCGGCGTCGCGGACACTGGCGGCCTCGACCCGCTGGCCGCGGCCCTTCACGACGAGCTGGTCGATGGTCTTGCCGTGCACGGTGTTGCCGTGCCCGAGGACCACCAGCTTCTGGGTGGCCGGCAGGTTGACGACCGTGTCGTCGGCCTCCACGCGGACCGTCCCGCAGGTGCCCTGGAGGTCGTAGGTGACGTCGTCGAGGCGCAGCGTCACGTTGTCGTCACACGGAGTGGGGATCCCGCCGACGGCCTGCGCAGGCGAGGAGACGACGGCCACGACGGCGAGCAGGCCGCCCACAGCGGCGCCCGCGAGGGCGCCGGTCAGCCAGACCCGGCCGGGTCGGTCGGTCGTGCAGGGCATGGGGTTTCCTCCCGGTCGCCAGCAACTACATACCCACAGTACGTACTGCGGGTACGGAACCTCAACGCGAGGTGCATCACGCCGGTGGGGCCACGGCGAGACCGTGCGGAGAATGGTCCCGGCCGCTGGTAGGGTCGGGCCCGATCGAACATCCTTTAACGATCCGTCCCGTGAGGCGGAGAAGGAGGTTGGACGCAGGTGACACCTGCCCCCGCACTTCTAGTCCTGGAGGACGGCCGCACCTTCCGCGGCGACTCCTACGGCGCCGAGGGCGAGACCTTCGGCGAAGCGGTCTTCTCCACCGGCATGACCGGCTACCAGGAGACGCTGACCGACCCGAGCTACCACCGCCAGGTCGTCGTCATGACCGCCCCCCACGTCGGCAACACCGGCATGAACGACGAGGACCCCGAGTCCTCGCGGATCTGGGTCAGCGGCTACGTCGTGCGCGATCCCGCCCGGATCCCCTCGAGCTGGCGCTCCCGCCGCAGCCTCGACGACGCGCTGCGTGAGCAGGGGGTCGTCGGCATCAGCGGCGTCGACACCCGCGCCCTCACCCGCCACCTGCGCGAGCGCGGCGCGATGCGCGTCGGCATCTCCACGACCGAGACCGACCCCGAGGCGCTGCTGCTCCGCGTGCGCGAGCAGGACGGGATGGCCGGCGCCAACCTGTCCGAGGCGGTCTCCACCGCCGGGGCCTACGTCGTGCCGGCGGTGGGGGAGAAGCGGTTCACCGTCGCCGCCCTCGACCTCGGCCTCAAGGCCAACACCCCGCGGATGATGGCCGAGCGCGGCATCGAGGTGCACGTGCTCCCGGCCACCGCCTCACTCGAGGACGTGCAGGCCGTCGGTCCCGACGGGCTCTTCTTCTCCAACGGGCCGGGCGACCCGGCGGCCACGACCGGTCAGGTCGAGCTGCTCCGGGGGGCCCTCGAGGCCGGCATCCCCTACTTCGGGATCTGCTTCGGCAACCAGCTCTTCGGTCGCGCGCTCGGCCTCGGCACCTACAAGCTGACCTACGGCCACCGCGGCATCAACCAGCCGGTCATCGACCGCACCACCGGCAAGGTCGAGGTCACCGCCCACAACCACGGCTTCGCCGTCGAGTGGCCGGGCGACACGGCCCTCGACGCGCCGGTCGCCACGCCCTACGGCGAGGCGCGAGTCTCCCACGTCTGCCTCAACGACAACGTCGTGGAGGGCCTGGAGCTGCGTGAGGGCGAGCGGCTGCTGGCCTTCAGCGTCCAGTACCACCCGGAGGCGGCGGCCGGCCCGCACGACGCCGCCTACCTCTTCGACCGCTTCTGCGAGCTCATGGAAGGTGGTCGCTGATGCCGAAGCGCACCGACATCCAGTCCGTCCTCGTCATCGGTTCCGGCCCGATCGTCATCGGCCAGGCCTGCGAGTTCGACTACTCCGGCACCCAGGCCTGCCGGGTGCTGCGCCAGGAGGGCCTGCGGGTCATCCTGGTCAACTCCAACCCGGCGACGATCATGACCGACCCGGAGTTCGCCGACGCGACCTACGTCGAGCCGATCACCCCCGAGTTCGTCGAGCGGGTGATCGCGAAGGAGCGCCCCGACGCGCTGCTCGCCACGCTCGGCGGACAGACCGCCCTCAACACCGCGATGAAGCTCGACGAGCGCGGGGTGCTCGAGAAGTACGGTGTCGAGCTGATCGGTGCGAGCATCGACGCGATCAACCGCGGCGAGAACCGTGAGTCCTTCAAGAAGATCGTCGAGGAGCTCGGCGGCGAGGTCGCCCGCTCCTACATCTGCCACACCATGGACGATCTCATCGCCGGTGCGGAGCACCTCGGCTACCCGACGGTCGTGCGGCCCTCCTTCACGATGGGCGGCTCCGGTTCCGGCATGGCCTACGACGAGGCCGACCTGCGCCGCATCGGCGGCGGCGGTCTCGCGGCGTCCCCGACCAGCGAGGTCCTCCTCGAGGAGTCGATCATCGGCTGGAAGGAGTACGAGCTGGAGGTGATGCGCGACCAGGCCGACAACGTCGTCATCGTCTGCTCCATCGAGAACCTCGACCCGATGGGCGTCCACACCGGTGACTCGATCACCGTCGCGCCGGCCATGACCCTCACCGATCGCGAGTACCAGCACCTCCGCGACCTCTCGATCGGCATCATCCGCTCGGTCGGCGTCGACACCGGCGGCTGCAACATCCAGTTCGCGGTCAACCCCGACGACGGCCGCGTCGTCGTCATCGAGATGAACCCCCGGGTCTCGCGCTCCAGCGCCCTCGCGTCGAAGGCGACCGGCTTCCCGATCGCCAAGATCGCGGCCAAGGTGGCGATCGGCTACACGCTCGACGAGATCCCCAACGACATCACCACGCGACCCGGCGGGCTGACCACCCCGGCCAGCTTCGAGCCGACGCTCGACTACGTCGTGGTCAAGGTGCCGCGGTTCGCCTTCGAGAAGTTCCCCGGCGCCGACCCGGTCCTCACGACCCACATGAAGTCGGTGGGAGAGGCGATGGCGATCGGGCGCAGCTTCACCGAGGCGCTCCAGAAGGCGCTGCGGTCGCTGGAGAGCCCCGACGCGCCGTTCGACTGGAGCCACCGCCACGTCGACCTCGACAAGCCGACGCTGCTGGCCGAGGCCGGCACGCCCCACGACGGTCGGCTGCGCGTCGTCATGGACGCGATCCGCGCCGGGGCGACGCCGCAGGAGGTCCACGACGCCACCGGCATCGACCCGTGGTTCGTCGACCAGCTCTGCCTGGTCAACGAGATCGCCCAGGACGTCATCGAGGCTCCGGAGCTGACCCCCGACCTGCTGCGTCGCGCCAAGCGCCACGGCTTCTCCGACGCCCAGCTCGGTCGGATGCGCAACCTGGCCGAGCCGGTCGTGCGCGGGGTGCGCCACGCGCTCGGCATCCGCCCGGTCTACAAGACGGTCGACACCTGCGCGGCCGAGTTCGCCGCCGCGACGCCCTACCACTACTCCTCCTACGACGAGGAGACGGAGGTCCAGCCGCGCGAGACGCCGGCCGTGGTGATCCTCGGGTCGGGGCCCAACCGGATAGGCCAGGGGATCGAGTTCGACTACTCCTGCGTCCACGCCTCGCTCGCGCTCGGCCAGGCCGACGGCGGCGCCGGCTTCGAGACGATCATGGTCAACTGCAACCCCGAGACGGTCTCGACCGACTACGACACCTCCGACCGGCTCTACTTCGAGCCGCTGACGCTGGAGGACGTGCTCGAGATCGTGCACGCCGAGCAGGCGGCCGGCCCGATCGCCGGCGTCATCTGCCAGCTCGGCGGACAGACGCCGCTCGGCCTGGCGCAGGGCCTGGCCGACGCGGGGGTCCCGATCGTCGGCACGACGCCCGAGGCGATCCACCTCGCCGAGGAGCGAGGCGCCTTCGGCCGGGTCCTGACCGAGGCCGGGCTGCCCGCGCCCAAGCACGGCATGGCCTCCTCCTTCGACGAGGCCCAGGCGATCGCGGCCGAGATCGGCTACCCGGTCCTCGTCCGGCCGTCCTACGTCCTCGGCGGCCGCGGCATGGAGATCGTCTACGACGACGAGGCGCTCGAGGGCTACATCGACCGCGCCACCGCGATCAGCCCCGAGCACCCGGTGCTGGTCGACCGGTTCATCGACGACGCCGTCGAGATCGACGTCGACGCGCTCTACGACGGCCGCGAGCTCTACCTCGGCGGCGTGATGGAGCACATCGAGGAGGCCGGCATCCACTCCGGCGACTCGTCGTGCGCCCTGCCGCCGATCACCCTCGGCGACGCCGAGATCGGCCGGATCCGCGAGGCCACCGAGGCGATCGCCCGCGGCGTCGGCGTACGCGGCCTGATCAACATCCAGTTCGCACTCGGCTCCGACGTGCTCTACGTGCTCGAGGCCAACCCGCGCGCCTCCCGCACCGTGCCGTTCGTCTCGAAGGCCACGGCCGTGCCGCTGGCGAAGGCGGCCGCCCGCGTGATGATGGGCGAGTCGATCGCGTCGCTGCGCGCCGAGGGCGTGCTGGCGGCCGAGGGCGACGGGGGAGACCTGCCGCCCGACTCGCCGATCGCGGTCAAGGAGGCGGTGATGCCCTTCAACCGCTTCAAGACGCCCGACGGCCAGACCGTCGACACCGTGCTGGGGCCGGAGATGCGCTCGACCGGCGAGGTGATGGGCTTCGACGCCGACTTCGGTCGCGCGTTCGCCAAGTCGCAGGCCGCGGCCTACGGCGCGCTACCGACCAGCGGCCGGGTGTTCGCCTCGATGGCCAACCGCGACAAGCGGACGATGATCTTCCCGATCAAGCGGCTGGCCGACCTCGGCTTCGAGATCCTCGCGACCCAGGGCACCGCGGAGGTGCTGCGCCGCAACGGCGTCGACGCCCGGGTGGTGCGCAAGCACTTCGAGGGCACCGGACCCGGCGGGGAGCCGACGACGGTGCAGCTGATCGCCGACGGCGAGATCGACATGGTCGTCAACACCCCGGCCGGCTCCAGCGGCGCCTCGGCCCGTACCGACGGCTACGAGATCCGCACCTCCGCGGTGCTCGCCAACATCCCGTGCATCACGACGGTGCAGGGGCTCGGTGCTGCGGTGCAGGGGATCGAGGCGATGCGGGCCGACGACCTCGAGGTCTGCTCCCTGCAGGAGTGGGCGCAGCACACGGGGCAGCGGTGACGGCCTACGACGCACTGTTCCGCCACGCCTTCACGCGGGTCGAACCCGAGAAGGCGCACCACCTCGGGTTCCGCGCCGTCCGGGCGGCGGCGCCGGTCTCGAGCCGGCTCGCCCTGCCCGGCGGACCGGTCCGCGCGATGGGGCTGGCGTTCCCGAACGTGCTCGGCCTGGCGGCGGGGTTCGACAAGAACGCGGTCGGCGTCGACGGCCTCGCGGGGCTCGGCTTCGGCCACGTCGAGGTCGGCACCGTGACGGGCCGCCCCCAGCCCGGCAACCCGCAGCCACGGCTCTTCCGGCTCCCCGCCGACGGCGCGGTGGTCAACCGCATGGGCTTCAACAACGACGGCGCCGCCGTGGTGTCGCAGAGGCTCGCTGCGTGGCGATCCCGGCGCCACCGCCACACGCCGGTCCTCGGGGTCAACATCGGCAAGACCAAGGTCGTCCCCGAGGACGACCAGGCGGCCGTCGAGGACGACTACCGGCTCAGCACCCGGCTGCTCGCCCCCTACGCCGACTACCTGGTCGTCAACGTCTCCTCGCCGAACACCCCGGGGTTGCGCAGCCTCCAGTCGGTCGAGCGACTCGGCCCGCTGCTCGACGCCGTGCGTGCCGAGGCCGACGCGACGACCGCGCGGCGGGTGCCGCTGCTGGTCAAGATCGCCCCGGACCTCGCCGACGAGGACGTGCTGGCCGTCGCCGACCTCGCGAAGCAGCTCGGGCTCGACGGGATCACCGCGACCAACACCACGATCTCCCGCGAGGGCCTGACCAGCAGTCCGGCGGAGGTCGAGGCGATCGGGGCCGGCGGACTGTCGGGCCGTCCGCTGACCGCTCGGGCGGAGCAGGTCATGCGGCTGCTGCGCGACCGGGTCGGCCCCGACCTGACCCTGGTCGGGGTCGGCGGCATCACGACCGTCGACGACGCCCGCGCCCGGCTCGCGGCCGGCGCCACCCTGCTCCAGGGCTACAGCGCCTTCGTCTACGAGGGACCGCTGTGGCCACGACGGATCCTGCGCGGGGTCGCTTCCGGATGACCGAGGAGCGGGGGCCCCTCCACGTCACCGGCGAGCTGCTGGCGACGAAGCGGATCGGTGCCCACCACCACCTCACCGTCGTCGCCCGCGGCGTCCCCGAGCGGTTCCGCCCGGGCACCTTCGTCGCCGTGTCGACCGGCGCCGAGCGGCTGGCACGCCGCCCGCTGTGGATCCACCGCGTCCGCCCGACCGGCGGCTACGGCGCGACGCTCGAGCTGGTCGTCGAGGAGCGCGGGCCCGGCACCCGCTGGCTGGTCTCGCAGCCGGCCGGCACCCGGCTCGACGTGATCGGCCCGCTGGGTCGGCCGTTCTCGCTGCCGAAGGAGCCGGTGGCCTGCGTCCTCGTCGGCGAGGGCTACGCCGCCGGTCCGCTCTTCCCGCTCGCCGAACGGCTCCGCGAGCGGGGCTGCGCGATCACGATGGTGCTCGTCGCCCCCGACGAGGCCCACCTGCTGTCGGCGCTCGAGGCGCGCCGCTCGGCCCGGGCCGTCACGGTCGTGACCGCCGACGGCTCGGTCGGCCAGCGGGGGAGCGTCGCCGACGTGCTCGACGAGACGCTCGAGCGGGCAGGGGCCGCGGTCGTCTACGCCGCTGGACCCGACGAGGTCCTCCACGCTGCCGCGGCGGCCGCCGAGCGAGCAGGCGCCTGGAGCCAGGTCGCGCTCGAACGCCCCATGGCCTGCGCCACCGGTCTCTGCCACGGCTGCACGGTGCCGGTCGCCGGCGAGGGCGGCCACACCCGGCTCGTGCGATCGTGCACGGAAGGCCCGGTCCTCCGCGGCGACCGCGTCGTGTGGGACGGCGGTGAGGCATGAGCCTGGCACTGGCCAACCCCGTCATGGTGGCGTCCGGGTGCGGCGGCACCGGACGCGAGCTGGCGGCGTACGGCGACCCGGCGGAGCTGGGCGGCTTCGTCACCCGCTCGATCACGCTCGCCCCGCGCGCCGGCGGTCATCAGCCGCGGATCGTCGAGACGCCGTCCGGCCTGGCCCACGCCGTCGACCTCCACAACCCGGGCGTCGACCAGTTCCTCGCCCTCGAGCTGCCGTGGCTGCTCCAGCAGGGCGTGACCACCTTCGTGTCCGTGGTCGGCCGCACGTTGGGGGAGTACGCCGAGATCGCGCGACGGCTGGGCCGCACCCCGGGCATCGCCGGGGTCGAGGTCAACCTGTCGCCGCCCGACGCCGCCGCGAGCAGCGTGTTCGACGCCCGCGAGCCCTTCCACGCCGCGTCGGTCGTCGCCGCGGTCCATCGCGACCTCCCGCGCGGCGTCCCGGTGCTCGCCAAGGTGCGACCCGACCCGGTTCGCGTCGCGGAGACGGCCCGCGCCGTGCTCGAGGCCGGGGCGGACGCGGTCGTCGTCGGGAACGCCCTGCCGGCGGCGATGCCCGACGGCCGCGACGCCGGGCTGAGCGGACCCGCCGTGAGGCCGCTGGCCGTGCGCTGCCTCACCGAGGTGCGGGCCGCGCTCCCCGACGCGACCGTCGTGGCGTGCGGCGGACTCGCGACCGTCGACGACGTCACCACGGTGCTCGAGCTCGGCGCCACCGCCGTCCAGATCGGCACCGCACTGCTGCACGACCCCACGACCGCCCACCGGCTCGTCGGCGCCCTGGCCGCCCCGGTGGCAGGAGAGGATGAGGCATGACCGCCACGAGTCCCGTCAGCTTCGGCGCGCGCGTCCAGGCGGCGATGGCCGACCGCGGCCAGTTCTGCGTCGGCATCGACCCCCACGGCGCGCTGCTCCGCGACTGGGGCCTCACCGATGACGCGGCCGGGCTCGAGACCTTCGCGATGACCGTCGTGGAGGCCGTCGCCCCCCACTGCTCGGTGGTCAAGCCGCAGTCGGCGTTCTACGAGCGCCACGGCAGCCGCGGGGTCGCCGTGCTCGAGCGGGTGATCGCCGAGTCGCGTGCGGCCGGGGCCCAGGTGCTGCTCGACGTCAAGCGTGGCGACATCGGCTCCACCTCCCAGGCCTACGCCGACGCCTACCTCGACCCGGCCTCGCCGCTCGCGGCGGACGCGATCACCGCCAGCCCCTTCCTCGGGTTCGGCTCGCTCGACCCGATGGTCGACACCGCCCGGCGCCACGGCGCCGGCGTGTTCGTGCTGGCCCTCACCTCCAACAAGGAGGGGCCAGAGGTCCAGCACGCCACCACCGACGACGGCGCCAGCGTCGCCGGCCTCGTCCTCGACCGGCTGCGCGGCCTCAACGCGGGCGCCGACCCGCTCGGCTCCTTCGGTGCCGTCGTCGGTGCGACGATCGCCGACCCCGCCGAGGACCTCGCCATCCACGGCCCGCTCCTCGCGCCCGGCTACGGCGAGCAGGGCGGCGGCCCGGCCGACATCGCCCGGATCTTCGGCGGATCGGCGCGCCACGTGCTGGCCAGCTCGAGCCGTGCCGTGCTGCGTCTGGGCCCCGACCGGGCCGCCATGACCGACGCTGTCCGGCGTGCCAACGACGAGCTCGCCGAGGCCCTCGCGTGAGGCGTCCTGCGGGTAGCGCTCTCGTGCTCCTGCTCGCGCTCGCCGGGTGCAGCAACAGCCCCGAGGACGTGCGCGCCGACTACTGCTCGAGCGTCCGGGACCAGCAGGAGCGGCTCAGCGGCATCCTCGCCGAGGAGCGGCCCGATGCCCTGTTGCGGGCGCTGCCCGTCTTCCGTGAGCTCTCCGGCCAGGCGCCGCGCGACGTGGCCGACGACTGGACGCTGCTCATCGAGGCGCTCGAGGGCCTCGACGAGGCGCTGGTCGAGGCCGACGTCGACCCCGGTGACTACGACGCGGGCGACCCGCCGGCCTCCGTCACCGGGGCCCAGCAGCGGTCGATCGCCGAGGCGGCCGACGCGCTCACGCGACCGGAGGTCGTGGCGGCGTACGACGGGGTGAAGCAGCAGGCGGTCGACGTCTGCAACACACCGTTGTTCCGGTGAGGGGACGGCTGGGCGGGCGCCTGCATTGCAGCAGGTCAGCGCGGGTGACTAGATTGCGTCCCTGAACGTCCCGCACCCCCAGCGCCGGCCGAGAAGGAACGACAAGACCCGTGGCACTGCCTCCACTCACTCCCGAACAGCGTGCAGCCGCACTCGAGAAGGCGGCCGCCTCCCGGCGGGAGCGGGCCGAGGTGAAGAACCGGCTGAAGCACGCGGGCGCCTCGATCGCCGACGTGCTCCACGAGGGGGAGACCAACGAGGTCATCGGCAAGATGCGGGTGCTCGACCTGCTCCAGGCGATGCCCGGTCTCGGCAAGGTGCGCGCGCGCCAGGTCATGGAGCGGCTCGGCATCGCCGAGAGCCGCCGCGTCCGCGGACTCGGCGCCAAGCAGGTCGCCGCGCTCGAGCGCGAGTTCGGCACCGCCTCGGATGCCTGACGCGGCTGCCCGCCGGTCGCGCCTCGTCGTCCTCGCCGGACCCACCGCGGTCGGCAAGGGCACGGTGGCGGCCGACATCCGCGAACGACACCCCGAGGTCTGGATCTCCGTCTCGGCCACCACCCGGCCGCCGCGTCCCGGGGAGGTCGACGGCGTCCACTACTGGTTCGTCTCCGATGCGGACTTCGACCGGATGATCGGCGCGGGCGAGCTGCTCGAGTGGGCCGTGGTCCACAAGGCGGCGCGCTACGGCACGCCGCGCCGCGCGGTCGACACCATGCTCGACGACGGTCGCCCTGCGCTCCTCGAGATCGACCTCCAGGGGGCGCGGCAGGTCCGCGAGACGATGCCCGAGGCGCTGTTCGTCTTCCTCAAGCCGCCCTCGTGGGAGGAGCTCGTCCGCCGCCTCACCGGCCGCGGCACCGAGTCGGCCGAGGAGCAGGCCCGTCGCCTCGAGACGGCGCTCGACGAGCTCGCCGCCGAGGAGGAGTTCGACGTGACCATCGTCAACCACGAAGTTCACGCCGCCGCGGAGGAGTTGGTAGCCTTGATGACTGACCAGGTCAGCGGCCCCGAGGAGTCCACCGACTCCTGACCGGCTCGGCCGCGACCACCCACCACCACCCAGCGAGGCCTCCCGCGTGTCTGCACCGAACATCGCCGCCGAGGGCGTGACCAACCCGCCCATCGACGAGCTGCTCACCAAGACCGACAGCAAGTACCAGCTGGTCCTCTACAGCGCCAAGCGCGCGCGGCAGATCAACGCCTACTACTCCCAGCTCGGCGAGGGTCTGCTCGAGTACGTCGGCCCGCTCGTCGACACCCACGTGCAGGAGAAGCCGCTCTCCATCGCGCTGCGCGAGATCAACGAGGACCTGCTCACCTGCGAGGACGTCGACCCGGCCGAGCTGGCCGCGGAGGAGGAGGCCCGCAAGGCCGCCCTCGAGGTCGACACCCCCGGCGAGTGACCTGCTAGGACCACGAGCACCCCGATGAGCAGCCCGCGCGTCGTCCTCGGCGTCGCCGGCGGCATCGCGGCCTACAAGGCCTGCGAGCTGCTGCGGGCGCTCACGGAGTCCGGGCACGACGTCACGGTCGTGCCCACCGAGGCGGCGCTGAACTTCGTCGGCGCCGCCACCTGGTCGGCCCTCTCGGGCAAGCCGGTGCACACCGGGGTCTGGGACGACGTCCACGAGGTGCCCCACGTCCGCCTGGGCCAGTCGGCCGACCTGGTCGTCGTCGCCCCGGCGACCGCCGACCTGCTGGCCCGCGCCGCCCACGGCCGCGCCGACGACCTGCTGACCAGCACCCTCCTCACCGCGCGTTGCCCGGTCGTGATGGCCCCGGCCATGCACACCGAGATGTGGGAGCACCCGGCGACGGTCGCCAACGTCGCCACGCTCCGCGAGCGGGGCGTCCTCGTCCTCGAGCCCGCCGAGGGACGCCTCACCGGCGTCGACACCGGGAAGGGTCGCCTGCCCGAGCCGGTCGAGATCTTCGAGGCCTGCCGCCAGGTGCTCGCCCGCGGCAGCGACGTCGACGACCTCCGGGGCCGTCATGTCGTCGTGTCGGCGGGCGGCACCCGCGAGCCGCTCGACCCGGTGCGCTTCCTCGGCAACCGTTCCTCGGGCCTGCAGGGCTACGCCCTGGCGCGGGCCGCGGTCGCCCGGGGTGCCGAGGTCACGCTCGTGAGCGCCAACGTCACGCTGCCCGACCCGGCCGGCGTCAAGGTCGTGCGGGTCGGCACGACCTCCGAGCTGCGCGACGCCGTCGTCTCCGCCGCCGCGGCCGCCGACGCGGTCGTGATGGCCGCCGCGCCCGCCGACTTCCGGCCGGTCGACGTCAGCGACTCCAAGATCAAGAAGGCCGACGACGGCACGGCCCCCACGATCGACCTGGTCCAGAACCCCGACGTCCTCGCCGAGATCTCCCGCGAACGCGGCCGCGCCGACTCGGTGGTGGTGGGGTTCGCCGCCGAGACGGGTGACGACGCCGGCTCGGTGCTCGACCACGCGCGCGCCAAGCTCGCGCGCAAGGGCTGCGACCTGCTCGTGGTCAACGACGTGAGCGGGGGTGCCGTGTTCGGCAGCCCCGACAACCAGGCCGTCGTCCTCGGGTCCGACGGGAGCGCCACCGAGGTCCCGCGCGGCACCAAGGCCGACCTCGCCCACGTGATCTGGGACCACGTGGCGGCACGTCTGAACCGCTGAACGGCCGGGGGCTAGGGTTGGCGCGAATCCTCCCGGGACAGAGAGTGAGCTGCACGTGCCTGGACGCCTCTTCACGTCGGAGTCGGTGACCGAGGGTCACCCCGACAAGATCGCCGACCGGATCAGCGACACGGTCCTCGACTACCTCATGGAGCACGACCCCGACCGGGCCAACCTCCGCACGGCGGTCGAGACCCTGTTGACGACCGGCCTGGTGGTCGTCGCGGGCGAGGTCCGCACCAACGCCTACGCCCCGGTCGCCGAGCTCGTGCGCCAGGCGATCCTCGAGATCGGCTACGACTCCTCCGAGAAGGGCTTCGACGGCGCGAGCTGCGGCGTCCAGGTCGCGATCGGCGGCCAGAGCGTGGACATCGCCGCGGGTGTCGACGACGGCCACGAGGCGCGGATCGGCTCCTCCGAGGACGAGCTCGACAAGCGGGGCGCGGGCGACCAGGGACTGATGTTCGGCTACGCCTCCGACGACACCCCCGAGCTGATGCCGCTGCCGATCATGATCGCCCAGCGCCTCTCCCAGCGGCTGACGGAGGTCCGCAAGGACGGCACGCTCGCCTACCTGCGGCCCGACGGCAAGACCCAGGTCACGATCGAGTACGACGCCGAGGACCGTCCCGTCCGGATCGACACCGTGGTGCTCTCGACCCAGCACGCGGAGGAGATCGACCACGCGACGCTCGAGGGTGACATCAAGAAGCACGTGATCGACGCCGTCCTCGACGGCTTCGACCTCCCGAACGAGGGCTACCGGCTGCTGGTCAACCCGACCGGCAAGTTCGTGGTCGGCGGGCCGATGGGCGACGCAGGCGTGACCGGCCGCAAGATCATCGTCGACACCTACGGCGGCATGGCCCGCCACGGCGGCGGCGCCTTCTCGGGCAAGGACCCGTCGAAGGTCGATCGTTCCGCGGCCTACGCGATGCGCTGGGTGGCCAAGAACGTGGTGGCGTCCGGTCTCGCGCGCCGCTGCGAGGCCCAGGTCGCCTACGCCATCGGCAAGGCCGCGCCCGTCGGCGTGTTCATCCAGACCTTCGGCACCGGCGTGATCCCCGACGAGGACATCCAGCAGGCCGTCCTGAAGTGCTTCGACCTGCGTCCCGCCGCGATCATCCGCGACCTCGACCTGCTCCGGCCGATCTACGCCGCGACCTCGGCCTACGGCCACTTCGGCCGCGAGCTCCCGGAGTTCACCTGGGAGCGCACCGACCGCGCCGCCGACCTGAAGGCCGCCGCCGGGCTCTGACGCGCCGGCCGGCACCGTCGGCGACCGCTGGTAGACACACCCCATGCCTGCTGCCGACCCCGAGCCCGAGATGCTGCCCGGCCTGCGGGCCTCGGTGGCCGACTCGCGGGCGAAGGCCGCGGCGACGCGGGCCCGCAAGCGGGCCGAGGTGCAACCGGCGGCCACCGACCCGGTGGCCCGCGTGCTGGTCGACCTCCCGCTGGCCCACCTCGACCGGCCCTTCGACTACCTCGTCCCCGAGCCCCATGCCGACACGGCGGTGCCCGGCGCTCGCGTGAAGGTCCGGTTCGCGGGCCAGGACGTCGACGGCTTCGTGGTCGAGCGTGCGGGGGCCTCCGACCACGAGGGCCGGCTCGCCCCGTTGCGACGGGTCGTCAGTCCCGAGCCCGTGCTCAGCGTCGAGGTCGCGCGCGTGGCCGCCGCGGTCGCTGAGCGCTACGCCGGGAGCCGCGCCGACGTGCTGCGGCTGGCCGTGCCGCCGCGCCACGCGACGACCGAGGCGAAGCCGAGCCCGGAGCCCGACGAGCCGCCCGGGCCCGACGCCGGCGCGGCGGCCGAGGCCTGGGCCGGTCACGACCACGCCGACGCGTTCCTGTCCCACCTGGCGGCCGGGGGCTCGCCGCGAGCCGTCTGGACGGTGGCCCCCGCCACCGACTGGCCGCGCGCCCTCGCCCACGCCGCGGCCCACACCCGGGCGAGCGGGCGCGGCGCGTTGCTCGTCGTCCCCGACCGGCGCGACCTCAGGCGGGTCGACGCTGCGCTCACCGCGGTGATGGGGGAAGGCCACCACGTCACGTTGGCGGCCGACGCCGGGCCGGCGGCCCGCTACCGCGACTTCCTCGCGGTGTCCCGCGGCAGTCGGCGGGTGGTCCTCGGCACCCGCGCCGCTGCCTTCGCCCCCGTCCACGACCTCGGGCTGGTCGCGCTCTGGGACGACGGCGACGACCTGCTCGCCGAGCCCCGCGCTCCCTACCCCCACGCCCGCGAGGTGCTGCTCCTCCGGGCCGAGCAGGCAGGCGCCGCGGCGCTGCTGGGCGCCCACGGCCGCTCGGTGGAGGCGCTCGGGCTGGTCCGCACGGGGTGGGCCCGCGAGATCGCGCCGCCCCGCGAGGTGCTCCGCGACCGGGTGGCGGTCCAGGTGGTCGACCCTGCCGTCCGTGACCACGGGGCGCGCGTGCCACGAGCGGCCCACGACGCCGTGCGAGCCGCCCTCGCCGGCGACCCGCCCGGCCCCGTGCTCGTCCAGACGCCCCGCAGCGGCTACGCCCCGGGCCTCGCCTGCGAGCGATGCCGGACACCCGCCCGCTGCGAGCGGTGCTCGGGCCCGCTCCAGCTCTCCGGCCCGACCGAGCCCCCCGCGTGCCGCTGGTGCGGGGACGCGGCGCCCGGGTGGGCGTGCGGCGAGTGCGGTCACCGTGGTCTGCGCGCCCCGGTGGTGGGGGAGTCGCGCACCGCCGAGGAGCTCGGCCGGTCCTTCCCCGGCGTGCCGGTGCTGGCCTCGGCCGGCGACCACGTGCGCGACGGCGTGGGACCGGCGCCGGCGATCGTGGTGGCCACCCCCGGCGCCGAACCGGTGGCCGACGGCGGCTACGCCGCCGTGCTCCTCCTCGACACCTGGCAGCCGCTCGCCCGGTCCGACCTGCGCGCGGGGGAGGAGGCCCTGCGTCGTTGGTTGGGCGCCGCCGCCCTGGTCCGGCCCGGTGGCCGGGTCGTGGCGGTGGGCCAGCCGGAGCAGCCCGCGCTCCAGGCCCTGGTGCGCTGGGACCCCGCCGGCTTCGCCGAGCGGGAGGCCCACGAGCGTGCAGCGGCCCACCTGCCCCCGGCGTCGCGGATCGCCACCGTCTCCGGCCCTGCCGGAGCCGTCGACGACGTGCTCACGCTGCTCGACCTCCCGGAGGGGGCCGAGGTGCTCGGCCCGGTGCCCCACGAGGAGGGTGTGCGCGTCGTCCTCCGGGTGCCTCGCGCCGCCGGTGCGCGGCTCAGCCGCGCCCTCGGCGAGCTCCAGCGAGTGCGTTCGGCCCGCAAGCTCGACCCGGTCCGGGTCCAGGTCGACCCGCCGACTCTCTAGACTCGCCTGCCGTGGCGATCCAACCCATCCGTCTCTTCGGCGACCCGGTCCTGAGGCAGCGCGCGTCCGAGGTGACCGATTTCGACCGTGAGCTGCGCAGGCTCGTGGCCGACCTCACCGACACCATGGTCGCGGCGCCCGGCGCGGGCCTCGCCGCACCCCAGATCGGGGTCGGTCTCCGGGTCTTCACCTGGCACGTCGACGGCGAGCTCGGCCACCTGGTCAACCCGACGCTCGAGCTCTCCGAGGAGCAGCAGGACGGCGCCGAGGGCTGCCTGTCGATCCCGGAGCTGACCTTCGAGTGCCTGCGCGCCCTCTCGGTGGTCGCCAACGGCTTCGACATGTACGGCGAGCCGGTGACCATCCACGGCAGCGACCTGCTGGCCCGTGCGATCCAGCACGAGACCGACCACCTCGACGGCGTGCTGTTCGTCGACCGGCTCGACACCGACACCCGCAAGCAGGCGATGAAGGCGATCCGCGACTCGGAGTGGTTCGGGCTGGAGCGGCCGACGGTCAAGGTCAGCCCCCACCCGATGAACGGGTTCCAGATCTGATGCGGGTCGTCTTCGCCGGGACCCCCGAGGTCGCGCTGCCCGCCCTCGACGCGATCGCCACCAGCGACCACGAGCTCGTCGGTGTCGTCACGCGTCCTGACGCACCGGCCGGCCGGGGCCGGCGCCTGGTGGCGAGCCCGGTCGCGCTGCGCGGCGAGGAGCTCGGTGTCCCGGTGCTCAAGCCCGACCACCCGCGCGACCCGGACTTCCAGGCGGCGTTGCGCGACCTCGCACCCGACTGCTGCCCCGTGGTCGCCTACGGCGCGCTGCTGCCCCCGTCTGCCCTCGACATCCCGGGCCACGGGTGGGTCAACCTCCACTTCTCCGTCCTCCCGGCCTGGCGCGGTGCCGCGCCCGTCCAGCACGCCCTCTGGGCCGGTGACGAGGTGACGGGGGCGACGACCTTCCGGATCGTCCGCGAGCTCGACGCGGGTCCCGTGTTCGGCGTGATGACCGAGCGCATCCGTGACACCGACACGGCCGGCGACCTGCTGGGCCGGCTCGCCGAGGGCGGCGCCGGGCTGCTGGTCGCCACCCTCGACGGTCTCGCCGACGGCAGCCTCGAGGCGCGCGCGCAGCAGGCCGAGGGAGTCTCACTGGCGCCGAAGATCACGGTCGAGGACGCCGAGATCGACTGGCGGGAGCCCGCCGCGGCCGTCGACCGGCGGGTGCGTGCCTGCACCCCGGGACCCGGCGCGTGGTCGACCCTCGACGGTCAGCGGCTCAAGGTCGGGCCGGTCGTCCCCGACCCGGGCCACGAGCGGCTCGAGCCGGGCGTGCTGGCCGTCTCGAAGAACGCCGTCCACGTCGGCACCGCCACCGCACCCGTCCGCCTCGGCCGGGTCAAGGCGTTCGGCAAGAAGGAGATGCCGGCGGCCGACTGGGCGCGCGGCGTACGCCTCGCGGAGGGGACCCGGCTGGGCTGAGGCCCCTGACCGGGTGAGGTGACCCGGCTCACAGGTCGGCTAGGGTGACCGAGGTTTCGTTGAACCTTGGTCTACTCGGGAGGACCCACCCATGGCCATGCTGAGCGTGCTCGACCGCGAGCACACCGTCGCCCCCACCAGCTACAACCGGTGGCTGATCCCACCGGCGGCGCTCGCGATCCACCTGTGCATCGGGCAGGTCTACGCGACGAGCGTCTACAAGAACTCGATGGTCGAGCACTTCGACACCTCGCTGACGGCGATCGGCATCGTGTTCTCGGTCGCGATCGTGATGCTCGGTCTCGCGGCGGCGGTGCTCGGCACCTGGGTCGACCGGGTCGGACCACGACGGGCGATGTTCACCGCGGCGTGCTTCTGGGCCGCCGGGTTCATGGTGGGCGCGCTCGGCATCGCCACCTCCCAGCTGTGGCTGCTCTACCTCGGCTACGGCGTGCTGGGTGGCATCGGGCTCGGCATCGGTTACATCTCCCCGGTCTCGACCCTCATCAAGTGGTTCCCCGACCGGCCGGGCCTGGCCACCGGCATGGCCATCATGGGCTTCGGTGGCGGCGCGATGGTCGCCTCGCCGGCCTCCCGCCAGCTGATGAGCTTTTTCGACTCCGGCTACGACCCGTCCGACCCGGCCTCGCTGGCCGACGGCACCGCGCTGACGGGGCTCTTCGTCTGCCTCGGCGTCCTCTACTTCCTGATCATGATGATCGGCGTCGCCAACATCCGGGTCCCCGCGCCGGGCTGGAAGCCCGAGGGCTTCGACCCCAGCACGGCCGACAGGAAGCCGATGACGACCGACAAGGACGTCGCGGCCGACCAGGCGATCCGTACGCCGCAGTTCTGGCTGCTGTGGGTCGTGCTGTTCTGCAACGTCACCGCCGGCATCGGCATCCTCGAGCAGGCCGCCGGGATGATCCAGGACTTCTTCCGCGACAGCAGCGGCACGTCGACGGTGACCGTGGCGGCCGCGGGCGGCTTCGTGGGCCTGCTGTCGCTGTTCAACATGGCCGGTCGGTTCGTCTGGTCGAGCACGTCGGACTACATCGGGCGCAAGCCGACCTACATGATCTACCTCGGCGTCGGGATCGTGCTCTACGTCCTGCTCGCCCTCACCGGCTCGACCGCCACGGCGGTCTTCGTGCTGCTGGCCGCGATCATCATCTCCTTCTACGGCGGTGGCTTCGCCACGGTGCCGGCCTACCTCCGCGACCTGTTCGGGGTCTTCCAGGTCGGGGCGATCCACGGTCGGCTGCTGACCGCCTGGTCGGCCGCGGGTGTCGCGGGTCCGCTCATCATCAACGGCTTCCTCGACCGCGCGGGCGGTGTGGGTGAGCTGACCGCCGAGGCCTACCGGCCCGCCCTGTTCACGATGGCCGGCGTGCTGGCGGTCGGGTTCGTCGCCAACCTGCTCATCCGCCCGGTCGACCCGCGCCACCACGCCGACACCAGCGAGGTGGAGGCACGCACCAAGGCCGACGCCGCCGGCGCCCGCACCGCCGAGGACCACGCGCCGTCGACGACCGGGGTCCGGCTCGTGCTCTCGTGGGGAGTCGTCTCGGTGCTGCTGGTCTACGGCGTCTTCGAGACCCTCACCACCGCGCTGAAGCTCTTCTGAAGGGATCGATAGCCTCCTCCGCATGCCGGACCCCGCCCGACTCGCGGCCTACGACGTGCTGCGCGCGGTGCGCACGGAGGACGCCTACGCCAACCTCGTGCTGCCGCAGCAGCTGCGCGCCCACGCTCTGTCCGGCCGCGACGCCGCGTTCGCGACCGAGCTCGCGTCCGGCACGCTGCGGCGCCGGGCGACGTGGGACGCCGTCATCGACGCCTGCCTGACCGGCAAGGTCCAGCCCCGGGTGCGCGACGTGGTGCGGCTCGGCGTCCACCAGCTGCTGGCCATGCGGGTCGGCGACCACGCCGCCGTGTCGACGAGCGTCGACCTCGCCCGGGCCCGGACCGGCCCGCGGTCGGGCGGACTGGTCAACGCCGTCCTGAGGAAGGTCTCCACCCGCGACCTCGACGGCTGGCTCGACGAGGTCGCCCCGGACCCCGCGACCGATCCCGTGGGGCACCTGGCCGTGGTGCACAGCCACCCCCGGTGGGTCGTCGAGGAGCTCGCCCGCGCGCTCGGAGACGAGCGGGCCGAGGAGCTGCCGGTGCTGCTGGCGGCCGACAACGACGCACCCGCGGTCGTCCTGGTGGCGCGGCCGGGCCTGGCGACCCGCGACGAGCTCCCCGGCGAGCCGACCTCGTTCTCGCCCTACGGCGTCCGGCTGGCCGGCGGCGACCCGGGTGCGGTGCCCGCGGTGGCCGAGGGCCGCGCGGGCGTGCAGGACGAGGGATCCCAGCTGGTCGCGCTCGCCGTGGCGGGGGCCTCCGTCGAGGGCCGGGACGAGCGGTGGCTCGACCTCTGCGCGGGCCCCGGCGGGAAGGCCGCGCTGCTCGGGGCGCTCGCCCACGAGCGAGGCGCCACCCTGACCGCCAACGAGCCGCAGCCCCACCGCGCCGACCTGGTGCGGCGCTCGCTCCGCGTGGTCCCGGGCGCCCCCGAGGTGACCTCCTACGACGGGCGGGAGGGGCCGTGGGCTCCGGCGACCTTCGACCGGGTGCTGGTCGACGCGCCCTGCTCCGGGCTGGGGGCGCTGCGCCGCCGGCCCGAGGCACGCTGGCGCAAGCAGCCCACGGACCTCGACGAGCTCGTGCCGCTCCAGCGGGCACTCCTCACCCGGGCGCTCGAGCTGGTGCGGCCCGGCGGCGTCGTCGTCTACGCCACCTGCTCGCCGGTGCTCGCGGAGACCGTCGAGGTGGTCGAGGGCGTGCTCGAGGGGCGCGACGACGTCCGGCGGGGCGAGACGCGGCAGCTCTGGCCGCACGAGCACGGCACCGACGCCATGAGCTGGTCCGTGCTGACCCGGTGGTGACCAGAAGTGGTGACGATTCCGTCATGCCTCTGGATTTCCCCAAGGTCGCCGACGTTGAATGGGCCTGCGGCACCGGATCGGGCCGCAGGGGGAGGAGGACCGTGAACCGGCTCATGGGCAACCGCATCCTGGGGCGCGCCGCGCCCGCGCTCGCGCTGGCCCTCGGGCTCGTGCTGCCGGGGTGGGGATCGACCGCCCAGGCCGATGCGATCGTCGTCGTCCCCGGCACCGCCTTCCCGGGCTCCTCCACCTATCTCGCCCACTTCGGCTGCGAGAGCCTCTTCCACGTCGGACCGTCCCGGCCCTCCGTCGAGGTGGTGCTCGACGACGGCGCGCCGCTCGGACGGCGGGCCCTGGCGCTCCAGGACTCCGACGTCGGCGGGGCGACCGGCCCCGTGAGTCGTGTCGAGTCGATCGCGACCTCCCGCCAGGGGCTCTCGGTCCGGACCCCCGACGGCTCTGCCGGGGTCGCCTGGGTCTGGTACGCGACGGCCACCCTCGAGCAGGGCGAGGTGTGGGTCGGCCGTGCCGACCTCACGGCCGCCCCCGGCGGCTGGCGCACGGTCGAGCCCGGCGACTCGACCTACGCCTGGAGCCGTGTCGACTCCGAGAGCGGCGTCGTGCTCGAGGACGCGGGGGAGGCCACGGCCCCCGACTTCGCAGCGCTCCACGGTGACGGGCCGGGCTACCTCCTCGCGGGCCTCGGGTGCGACGGCAGTCGACAGTTCCTCGACGACGTCCGCGTCGGCGCGCCGGGCTCGGTCACCACCTACGACCTCGAGGGCTCCGACGTGACCACGACGATCACGGTGTCGGACACGGAGGTCCGGCGTGGGGGCGAGGTCACGATCTCCGGCACGACCCTGGACGCCCGGGGTGTCGTCGACGCCCCCCTCGTGCTGCAGGCCCGACGCGCGGGGGAGTCCGGGTTCCACGACGTCAGCGACCCGGTGTCCCCGGGGAGCGACGGCACCGTGAGCGCCCGGGTCACCCCGACGGTGGACACCGACTACCGGTGGTGGTTCGCCGAGCGACCCTGGGCCGACGCGCACGCCTCACCGGAGGTCACCATCGCGGTCCTCACCCCGGCGCCGAGCGGCGGACCCACCTCGTCCCCGGACCCGGCGCAGCCCCCGTCCGCACCCGTCCCGCCGAGCGCGCCGACGGCGACGTCCGCCCCGGCCCCCGACAGCTCGGCCGCCGCGACACCGCCGCCGGCGGAGGTCACCAGTCCCACGGACGAACCGAGCTCCCCGCCGACGGCGGAGTCCACGCCGACGGAGCCCACGACGACGGAGCCCACGACGACGGAGCCGACCTCGACGCCCTGACGTCGACTAGGTTGGCGTCATGGCGTCGCCGTTCACCGAGGTCGAGGTGGACGACCGCGTCATCAAGGTCACCAACCCCGACCGGGTCTACTTCCCCGAGTCCGGTGCGACCAAGCTCGACCTGGTCTACTACTACCTCGCGGTGGGCGACGGGATCGTGAACGCCCTCTTCGAGCGTCCGTGCATGCTCCACCGGTTCCCGAAGGGCCTCGCCGGCGACAAGGTCCACCAGAAGCGGCTCCCGGCCGGTGCCCCGCCCTGGGTGGAGACCGTGCGCCTGCACTTCCCGCGCTGGAACCGCACCGCCGACGAGCTCTGCGTGACCGAGCTGGGAGCGGTCGTGTGGGCGGTGCAGATGTCGACGGTCGAGTTCCACCCCTGGAACAGCCGTCGCGAGGACCCGGAGTCCCCCGACGAGTGGCGCATCGACCTCGACCCGGGGCCGCTGTCGGACTTCGCCCAGGTCAAGCGGGTCGCGGGGGTCGTCCACGAGGTGCTCGACGAGCTGGGTGCCGTGGGCTATCCCAAGACCAGCGGCGGCAAGGGCCTCCACGTCTACGTCAGGATCCGTCCCGATCACGGCCACAAGGTCGTACGCCGCGCCGCGCTGGCCTTCGCGCGCGAGGTCGAGCGGCGTGCTCCCGACGACGTGACGACGACCTGGTGGCGCAAGGACCGCGACCCCCACCACCTCTTCGTCGACTACAACCAGAACGCCCGCGACCACACGATCGCGGCGGCCTACTCCGTGCGCGGCGTCCCCGACGCCCGGGTCAGCACCCCGGTCCGCTGGGACGAGGTCGACGACTGCGACCCCCGCGACTTCACGATCTCCACCGTGCCCCGTCGCTTCGCCGAGCTGGGAGACCTCCACGCAGGCATCGACCGCGACGTCTTCGACATCGCCCCGCTGATCGAGTGGGCCGACCGTGACGAGGCGGCCGGGGCCGAGCCTCCCGCCGACCCCGAGGAGCAGCCGTGAACCGACCCGTCGACATCGGCGAGAAGCTCTCGTTGTTCTCCGAGCACTGGTCGCCGAAGGTCGTGGCCCGCCTCAACGACTACGAGGTCAAGCTCGTGAAGGTCAAGGGCGAGTTCGTCTGGCACCGCCACGAGGACACCGACGAGCTGTTCCTCGTCGTCGAGGGACGGTTGACGATCCAGCTCCGTGACGGCGACGTGACCCTCGGACCCGGACAGTTGTTCGTCGTACCGCGCGGGGTCGAGCACTGCCCCGTGGCCGACGGCGAGGTATGCGCGATGCTCATCGAGCCGACCGGCGTGGTCAACACCGGTGACACGGGCGGCGACCTGACCGCCGACCACGACACCTCGCTGCTCGACGATCCGGACGACTCCTAGGATCGTCGCCGTGGCCGTCCAGATCACCCCCAGCATCCTCAACGCCGACTTCGCAGCCCTCGGGGCGGAGGTGGGCAGGATCCCCGGTGCCGACTGGGTCCACGTCGACGTCATGGACAACCACTTCGTGCCCAACCTGACCTTCGGCCCCACGATGGTCGAGGCCCTCGCCCGTTCGACCGACGTCCCTCTGGACGCCCACCTGATGATCGAGGACCCCGACCGGGAGGCCCTCACCTACGTCGAGGCCGGGTGCGGATCGGTCACCTTCCACGTGGAGGCCTGCCGCGCGCCGGTCCGGCTCGCGCGCGAGATCCGCGGGCAGGGCGCCCGTGCCTCGATGGCGCTCAAGCCGGCCACGCCGATCGAGCCCTACGAGGACCTGCTCGCCGAGCTCGACATGGTGCTGCTGATGACCGTCGAGCCCGGCTTCGGCGGCCAGAAGTTCCTCGACCTGGTGCTGCCGAAGATCCGGCGCACCCGCGAGCTGATGGACCGGCACGGGGTCGAGACCTGGCTCCAGGTCGACGGAGGCGTCTCGCTCGAGACGATCGGGCGCTGCGCCGAGGCCGGCGCCGACGTGTTCGTCGCGGGCTCGGCGGTCTTCGGCGCGGACGACCCCGACGCGATGGTCGCCTCCCTCCGCGAGGCCGCCATCTCCTGACCTGCGGCTGTGGGCGACCTCACGGCCACCGCGGGCACCGACCGGAGTAGGCTCGACCTCGCAACAGCACCGACACGTCGGTGCTCGCGTGCTCTGGGGGCGGTGAAATTCCGCACCGGCGGTGACCGGACGAGAGTCCGGAAGTCCGCGACCCGGCCGCAGCCAGCGTCCGGTTGACCAGGTGGAACTCCTGGACCGACGGTCAAAGTCCGGATGGAAAGCGCACGCGGCCACGTCCGCACCCGTACGACGGTGTCGACGCCGGCCAGCAGGTCCCCGGACGTCCGTGAGCACCCCGGACCCGGAGGACCCGATGACCGCCACCCTCGCCGAGCAGGCCGCCATGGCGCGCGCCCTCGAGCTCGCGGCGACCCCAGGCGTTCCCCACGGGCCCAACCCCCGGGTCGGGTGCGTGCTGCTCGCCGCCGACGGGCGAGAGGTCGCCGAGGGCTTCCACCGCGGTGCGGGCTCGCCCCACGCCGAGGTCGACGCGCTCCGCAACGCGGGCGGCGACGCGCGCGGCGCGACCGCGGTCGTGACCCTCGAGCCGTGCAACCACACCAGTCCCCGGTCCGGCCCCTGTGCCGAGGCGCTCCTCGCCGCCGGCGTACGCCGGGTGGTGTTCGCCCAGGCCGACACGAACCCGGTCGCGCGTGGCGGCGCTGCCACCCTCGCCGCCGCGGGGGTGGAGATCGAGGGCGGGCTGCTCTCCGACGAGGCCCGCGCGCTCAACCGGGCGTGGACCTTCGCCGTGGAGCACGGCCGGCCCTTCGTGACCTGGAAGTTCGCGACCACCCTCGACGGTCGCAGCGCGGCCGCCGACGGGACCAGCCGGTGGGTCTCCAGCCCCGCCGCCCGGCGCGACACCCACCGGCTCCGCTCGGAGTGCGACGTGATGATGGTGGGGACCGGCACCGTCGTGGTCGACGACCCCGTGCTGACCGTCCGCGACGAGCTCGACCAGCCGCTGCCGCGCCAACCGCTGCGCGTCGTCGTGGGGGAGAGGGAGCTCCCGGCCGACCGCAGGGTGCTCGACGACGCGGCCGAGACGCTGCACCTCCGGACTCGCGATCCCCACGAGGTGCTCGCGCGCCTGGCGGAACGCGACCGCCAGCACGTGTTCCTCGAGGGAGGTCCCACCCTCGCCGCTGCCTTCCTGGGCGCCGACCTCGTCGACGAGGTCGTCGCCTACGTCGCGCCGATGCTGCTGGGCGACGGACTGTCCGCCGTCGGCTCACTCGGCGTCGACACCATCGCCGCGGCCCACCACCTCCACGTCGACGACGTCACGGTGCTGCGGGGCCACTCCCTCGAAGCGGCCGAGGACACCAACGTCCGACTCACCATGACCCCGAGGAGGGCGTGATGTTCACCGGCATCGTCGAGGAGCTCGGCACCGTCGCGGCGGTCGTCGACCAGGGTGACGCCGTGCGGCTCACCGTCCGGGCCGCGACCGTGCTCGAGGACACCCGCCTCGGCGACTCGATCGCCGTCAACGGGTGCTGCCTCACCGTCACGACGCTCGACGTCGACTGCTTCACGGCCGACGTCATGCAGGAGACGCTCGACAAGACCTCGCTGCGGGGCGTGGCGCCCGGCGACCGGGTCAACCTCGAGCGGGCGGCCACCCTGCAGACCCGCCTCGGTGGGCACCTCGTCCAGGGCCACGTCGACGACACGGCGGAGATCCTCGATCGTGCCCCCAGCGAGCACTGGGAGGTCGTGACGATCTCGCTGCCCGAGGCCCTCGCCCCGTTCCTGGTCGACAAGGGTTCGATCACCGTGGACGGCGTCAGCCTCACGGTCGTCGAGGCCGGTCACGACCGCTTCACCGTCAGCCTCATCCCCGAGACCCTCACCCGTACGACGCTCGGATCCCGGGCGCCGGGGGAGCGGGTCAACCTCGAGGTCGACGTCATCGCCAAGCACGTCCTCAAGTACACCGAGAACCTCGTTCGCCACCTGACCGGAGGAACCCCATGATCGACTGGCTGCTCCACGGCACCATCCCCGTCGCCGGAGGTGAGCTGCTCGTCCGGGAGGTGATCGGCAACCTCTTCGGGCTCGCCAGCGCCCTGTTCGGCATGAAGCGCCTGGTCTGGGCGTGGCCGGTGGGCATCGTCGGCAACGCGCTGCTCTTCACCGTCTTCGTGACCGGGGAGCTCAGCGGCGCCTCGACCGACCCGCTCTGGGGCCAGGCCGGCCGCCAGGTGTTCTTCATCGCCGTCAGCGTCTACGGCTGGTGGCGCTGGCAGCAGGCGCGCAGCGCCGGAGGTGCGGCGGACGGCGGTGCCATCACGCCGCGGTGGGCCACCGCCCGCGAGCGGGTCCAGCTGGTCGTGCTGGCGGTCGTCGGCTACGCCGCGGCCTACCTGCTCCTGCTGCAGATCGGCTCGTGGGGCCCGACCACCGAGGCCTGGATCCTGGCCGGCTCGATGCTGGCCACCTACGGGATGGCCCGCGGCTGGGTGGAGTTCTGGCTGGTCTGGATCCTGGTCGACGTCGTGGGCGTGACCACGCTGGTGCAGGCCGGCTTCTACCCGACGGCCGGCATGTACGTGTTCTACGGCGGCTTCTGCGTCGTCGGCCTCGTGGCGTGGTGGCGTGCGGAGCGCCAGGCGCGGGGCGAGGGGGAGCCGCGCGAGTCCGAGCGGGTGACGGCGTGAGCGTGCGCCTGGACTCCGTCGAGCGGGCGATCGCCGACATCGCGGCCGGCAGGGCCGTCGTGGTCGTCGATGACGAGGACCGCGAGAACGAGGGCGACATCATCTTCGCGGCCTCGAAGGCAACGCCGGAGCTGATGGCGTTCACGATCCGCCACTCCAGTGGCGTGATCTGCGTGCCGATGCCGGCCGACATGCTCGACCGCCTCGAGATCCCGCTGATGACGCCCCACAACAAGGACAGGCTGCGCACGGCCTACACGATCTCGGTGGACGCCCGCGACGGTGTCTCGACCGGCATCTCGGCCGCCGACCGGGCCCACACGGCGCGGGTGCTGGCCGACTCCGCGACGGAGCCGTGGGAGATCACCCGGCCCGGTCACGTCTTCCCCCTGCGCTACCGCGACGGCGGGGTGCTCGTGCGCCGCGGCCACACCGAGGCGGCGGTCGACCTCGCACGCCTGGCCGGGCTGACCCCGGCGGGCGTCCTGGTCGAGGTGGTGAACGACGACGGGACCATGAAGCGCGCGCCGGAGCTGCGCGAGTTCGCCGACGAGCACGGGCTGGCGATGATCTCGATCGAGGACCTCGTCCGGCACCGGCACCGGACCGAGATGCTCGTCGAGCGCGTCGCCGAGACCCGGCTGCCCACTCGGTCGGGAGACTTCCGCGCCTTCGGCTACCGCAGCCGCGTCGACGAGGGCGAGCACCTCGCCCTGGTCCACGGCGACCTCGAGGCGGCGCGGGCCTCCGGCGAGCCGGTGCTCGTCCGCGTCCACTCCGAGTGCCTCACCGGCGACGTCTTCGGCAGCCACCGCTGCGACTGCGGCCCCCAGCTCGAGGAGGCCCTCGACCGGGTCGTCGCCGAGGGCACCGGCATCGTGATCTACCTGCGGGGCCACGAGGGCCGCGGCATCGGCCTGGTCGCCAAGCTCCAGGCCTACGCCCTCCAGGACGGCGGGCGGGACACGGTCGACGCCAACCTCGACCTGGGGCTCCCCGCCGACGCCCGCCACTACGGTGCGGCGACCCAGATCCTGCGCGACCTGGGCGTCGGCTCGGTCCGGCTCCTGACCAACAACCCGGACAAGACCTCGAGCCTCGAGGACTACGGTGTGGCCGTGGCCGAGCGGGTTCCCCTGACCCCGCGTGCCAACGACCACAACCTGGCCTACCTGCTGACCAAGCGCGACCGCATGGGCCACGACCTGCCCGACCTGGCCGACCACCTCATCCCCGACCTGGAGGAGACCCCGTGAGCGGTGCCGGAGCCCCCGCCCAGAAGCCCACCGACTGCCACGAGCTGCGCGTCGCCGTGGTGGCCGCGAGCTGGCACGAGACCGTGATGGCCGGCCTGCTCGACGGTGCGGCCCGTGCGTGCCGTGACTACCGCGTCGAGGAGCCGCACGTCGTCCGGGTGCCGGGCACCTTCGAGCTGCCCGTCGTCGCCGCCGCCCTCGCGGGGCAGGGGTACGACGCGATCGTGGCGCTCGGCGTCGTGATCCGCGGCGGCACGCCCCACTTCGACTACGTCTGCACCGCGGCCACCGACGGGCTCACCCGGGTCGCGATCGACCACCAGACCGCCCTGGGCTTCGGCGTCCTGACCTGCGACACCGAGGAGCAGGCGCTCGACCGGGCCGGCCTCTCGACGTCCCACGAGGACAAGGGCTACGAGGCGGCGTCCGCCGCCCTGACCACCGCACAGACCCTGCGTCAGCTCAAGCGCGGCTACGTCTAGGCTTTCTCCGTGTGAAGACGTTCGACGAGCTCTGGTCCGAGCTGAGCGAGAAGGCCGCCACCCGGCCCGAGGGCTCGGGCACCGTGCGACAGCTCGACGCCGGTGTCCATGCGATCGGCAAGAAGCTGGTCGAGGAGGCGGCCGAGTCCTGGATGGCCGCCGAGCACGAGGGCCGCGAGCGGGCTGCCGAGGAGCTGAGCCAGCTGCTCTACCACGCCCAGGTGCTCATGCTCGCCTGCGACCTGACCCTCGACGACGTCTACGCGCACCTCTGAAGGACCTCCCATGACCACCCAGACGAACGGCGACCGGCTGCTCCGCGTCGCCGTGCCCAACAAGGGCGCGCTGTCCCAGGCCGCCTCCGAGATCCTGCGCGAGTCCGGCTACCGCCAGCGCCACGACGCCAAGGAGCTGCGGCTCCTCGACGCCGAGAACGGGGTGGAGTTCTTCTACCTCCGCCCGCGCGACATCGCCCTCTACGTCGGTGAGGGCACCCTCGACGTCGGCATCACCGGTCGTGACCTGCTCCTCGACTCGGGAGCGAAGGCCGAGGAGGTCATGGACCTCGGGTTCGGGAGCAGCCGCTTCCGGTTCGCCGGTCCCGCCGGACGCTTCAGCGACCTCGCCGAGCTCGCCGGCCAGCGGATCGCGACGTCCTACGTCGGCATCGTGGAGGCCTTCCTCGAGCAGCGCGGCATCGACGCGACCGTCACCCGGCTCGACGGGGCCGTCGAGTCCAGCATCCAGCTCGGCGTGGCCGACGTGATCGCCGACGTGGTCGAGACCGGCAGCACCCTGCGCGCCGCCGGCCTCGAGACCTTCGGTGACACGATCCTCGAGTCCCAGGCGGTGCTGATCACCCGCGGGGCCGAGGTGCCGTCCGAGTTCGAGATCTTCCGGCGCCGGCTCGAGGGCGTCCTCGTGGCCCGTGCCTACGTGATGATGGACTACGACATCCCTGCCGCCCACGTCTCCGACGCGGTGGCGCTCACCCCGGGCATCGAGAGCCCGACCGTCTCGCCGCTCCACCGGGAAGGCTGGGTGGCGGTGCGCGCGATGGTGCCGCGCACCGGGGCCCAGCGGTTGATGGACGAGCTGTGGGAGATCGGCGCGCGCGGCATCCTGCTCACGGACATCCATGCCTGCCGCCTCTGAGCCGGGGCTGCCGCGCACCTGGCGGCCGCTGGGCGTGCGTGTGGCCGGCATCGTCTTCGGCGGCCTGCTGGTCGTGGTGTGCGCGGCGGCGTGGTTCTCCTTCGACGCCGAGACGCGGGCGAGGTTCACCGTCTTCCAGCGCGGCACGATCGTGTTCCTCGGCCTGCTCTTCTTCTCGGTCGGCTACGCCATGGCCCGCTCCCGCGTCGTGGCGGCCGCCGACCGGCTCGTCGTGGTCAACGGCTACCGGCGCCACGACTACGAGTGGGCCGAGGTGGTCGCGGTCCACATGCCGCCCGGAGCGCCGTGGGCCGTGCTCGACCTCGCCGACGGCACCAGTCAGCCCGCCATGGGCATCCAGGGCTCCGACGGCGGCCGCGCCCGCGCGGCCGTGGTCGAGCTCCGGACCCTGATCGACCGCTAGGACAGGTCGAGGACCAGGTCGGCGATCTCGCGCGTCCGGTGCCGCTCGAAGTGCTCGGCCTCGGCAGCCGCCCACGCGTCCCAGTAGGGCGCGAAGTCGTCGCCGTCGCGTGCGAGAGCCCGCGCCCGCCTGACGTCGTGCGCCGCCTCGACCCAGACGATCGCGGTGGCCTGCCGCGCGGCGACCGGGGCGGCCGACCCGACGCCCTCGAGGACGAGCAGCGGCGACGGCGCCACGGCCACCTCCTCCGCCCAGTCCCCGGCCTGCCAGTCCCAGCGGCGGTGCCGTCCGGTCTCGCCCCGGGCCAGTGGTGCGACCAGGGTGGCGAGCTGGGCGTGGACCGCCCCGAGGCCGTCCCACCCGGCATAGAGGTCGTCCATGTGGACCACCCGGCACGGCCGCAGCCGGTGGATCGCGGCCGCGAACGTCGTCTTGCCCGATCCGGCGGGACCGTCGATGCACACCAGTCGTCCGGGCCCGAGCGTCGCGCGACGCGCGTCCACCAGGGCGAGCACCCGACGTGCGTCCTCCGTCGTGGGCATGGACCCAACCCTAGACACGCAGCGTGTCGAAGCGCCCCGCAGGCGCCGCGGATGGGGCAGGCTGTCTCCGGGTCCGGTGTACCGGACCCTGACATCCGACATCTCAGGAACCGTTCACAGGGGGAACCATGCACGTCCGTACCCGTCTCGCGGCCGCCGTCGCCGCGATCGCCGTTAGCGTCCCGCTGGCCGCCGTCGGCACCGCCCAGGCCGAGCCGGCGACGCCGGAGGTCAAGCGCGAGATCTCGATCAGGGGCATCGAGCCGCGCACCAACGTCTTCTTCGCCAAGGGCAAGGTCACGCCGAGCTACGAGAACCGTTACGCGACCATGCAGCGCAAGCTCAAGAGCGCGAACTCGTGGGACAACTGGAAGAAGTTCAAGACCAACGGCAAGAGCCGCTACCGCAAGGAGATCAAGGCCCTCAACCGGGTCGGGACGATCTGCTACCGGGTGAAGATCGGGGCCAGCGGTCGCTTCGAGACGTCCTACTCCGGCCGGGTCTGCATCAAGACCAGTCGCGGCTGACGCTCGCTCAGAAGGCCAGGCCGAGTCCGCGGTAGGTCTCGACGCGGTCGACGAACGCGCTGCCCGAGAGCAGCCGGACGTCGGTGCCGTGCTCGAAGAGCTCGCCGGACTTCGCGTGCCGGAACCACACCAGGTCACCGGTGCGCAGCCGCGAGGCACCCGGTCCGGTCAGCGGGGTCTGCACCTCGCCGGCGCCCTCGAGCCCGGTGAGGTGCAGGCCCTCCGGCAGCCACGGGGTCGGCAGCCGGTCGCGACCGGCGGCGCCCGAGGCGACCAGCCCGCCGCCGTGGACCGTCGCGAGGTCCGCCGAGGGGCGGCGTACGACGGGCACCGCGAAGAAGGCGGCCGGCCGGGGCTCGAACGACTGGTAGTGGTCGAAGAGCGTCGGGACCAGCAGTCCCGATCCCGCCGCGACCTCGGTCACGACCGGGTCGGCCGCGGTCGCCTCGACCGAGCCGCTCCCTCCCGCGTTCCAGAGCTCGAGGTCGACCAGCGGGGCCAGGGCGTCGGCGACCTCGCGACGTCGCGCCTCGAGCTGGCCGATCGAGGCCTGCTTGAGCCCGCGCACGACCAGCGATCGTGCGCGCTGGCGCGGCACGTCGTCGGGGAGACCCGCGACCTGCCCCTCGTAGGTCATGACTCCCACCAGCCGGAAGCCGCGGCGCTCGACGACCCGTCGGGCGAGCGAGACCACCTCGGCGGTGTCGTGGAGCGGTGAACGCTTCGGTCCGACGTGGCGCCCACCGACGTGGAGGCCCGCGTCCACGTCGATCGCGATCCGGACCGGGACGGCGAGGGAGCGGCGCACGGAGTCGACGACGTCGAGGTGGTCGGCGTGGTCGACCATGAGGGTGATCGCGGCGGCCGCTGCCGGTGAGGCGACCAGCCGTGCGAGGGCGTCGCGGTCGACGCTCGGGTAGGCGACCAGGAGGTCGTCCGTGACCCCCTGCTCGTGCAGCCAGAGCGCCTCGCGGAGGGTGTAGGAGAGCACCCCGCGGAACCCGTCGTGGGCGAGGGCACGACGGATCAGCGCCGGCACCCGCACCGACTTGGACGCGAGCCGGACCGGCGTGTGCCCGGCTCGCCGGACGAGGTCGTCGGCGTTGGCGTCGAAGGCGTCGAGGTCGACGACGAGCAGGGGGGTGGCGAGGTCCTCGCCGGCGTCGCGGGCGTCGGCGACAGCGGTCGCCAGACGACGCCCGAGCTCGCGCCGGGCGACGGGGGAGGGCCCCATCAGGTGATCCCGTGGCGCTTCAGGATGTCCTCGACGTCGCCGAGGTCGTCGTCGCCGAGCGCGGGCTCACCCTTGCCCTGGGACGAGGCAGGCAGCCCACGCTTCGGGCGGTCGTCGGAGGTCACGCCCCGGGCGCGTGAGCGCAACGCGGACGAGGTGCCGAGGAGGACCACGGACAGCCCGGCCAGCACGATGCCCGCCCAGACGAGGGGGCTCAGCACGAGCCCGGTGGCCCAGCTGGAGACGGCGCCGCCGATGCGGGTGAACATCTCCATCGTCCCGGTGAGCCACGCCGCGGGCGGGAGCAGCGTGAGACCGGCTCCCCGCAGGCCGGACGCCACGCCCCGGTGCCGGAAGGCATACCAGGTCCAGGCCGCACCGAGTGCGGTGAGCGCGGCCGTCAGTGCGGCCCAGGTGACCTCGTCCACGCCCCCAGCGTTCCACACGACCGGGGACGTGGACGTGAGGCTCAGGCCGATCGGCGCTCCCGGCGTGGCTCCGACGCCGGCTGCGGGCCGTCCCAGAGCCCTCGGCGCCGCAGCAGCGGCATCACGCCCTCGGCGAAGGAGTAGGCCTCCTCCACGTGCGGGTAGCCGGAGAGGATCAGCTCGTCGATCCCGAGGTGGTGGTACTCCTCGATGCGCTCGGCCACCTCCTCGTGACTGCCGACCAGGGCGGTTCCGGCGCCACCGCGCACGAGTCCCACGCCCGACCAGAGGTTCGGCGCCACCTCCAGCTCCCGGGCGGAGGAGTACGACGTACGGCCGCCGCGCAACGCGGTCATCCGCTGCTGACCGGTCGACTCGCTGGCCGACAGCGCCCGCTGGGCTGCCGCCACCGTCGCCGGGTCGAGCGTGTCGAGGAGCCACTGGGCGTGCTGCCAGGCGTCCTCGGAGGTGTCCCGTGAGAGCGTGTGGATCCGCAGTCCGAAGCGGAGCGTCCGGCCCTGCGCCGCCGCCAGCCCACGCATCCACGCGATCTTCTCCCGGACCAGCGCGGGCGGCTCGCCCCAGGTCAGGTAGACGTCCGCGTGCTTGGCCGCGACCGGTCCCGCGGGCCCGGAGGACCCGCCGAAGTAGACGTCCGGCGGCGTGATCCCGCCGCTGACCAGCGCCCCGGCCGCACGGAAGTAGTCGCCCTCGAAGTCGAAGGGTGCGTCCTGCCACGTGCCACGCACGACCGACAGGAACTCCTCGGTGCGGGCGTAGCGCACGTCCTTGGGGTCGGTGTCACCGAACCGCGCCTGCTCGGTCGGTTCGCCACCGGTCACCACGTTCAGCATCAGCCGGCCACCGCTGATGCGCTGGTAGGTCGCGGCCATCTGGGCGGCCAGCACCGGGTTGACGACCCCGGGCCGGAAGGCGACGAGGAACTTCAGCCGGGAGGTCTCGCGGATGAGGGCCGCGGTCGTGAGCCATGCGTCCTCGCAGAAGGTCCCGGTCGGAGTGAGCACGCCCTCGAAGCCGAGCTGCTCGGCGGTGCGGGCCACCTGCGCGAGGTAGTCGATGCTGGGCTCGCGGAAGCCGTCGGGCCCCCGGAAGGTCTCCCGGACGTCACGGACGTCGGTGGGCACCCCTTGTCCCGCGCCGACGAGCGACCGGCTGTCGCCCGAGGTGGGAAGGAACCAGTGCAGCCTGAGCTGTCGCTGTCGGTCACTCACCGGTCGCCACCTCGTTGAACTGGTCGGTGAAGAAGTCCGAGACGTCGAACTTCGCGGGGAACAGGCCGTTGTCGGCGAACGCGTCGGCCATCTCCTGCTCGGAGTCGACGACCTTCCCGTCGATCGGGACGACCTCCACGTCGCGCTTCTTCACCGCGGCGAGGGTGATCTCCTGCGAGAGGCCGGTCTCCTCCGCCCAGACCTCGGCCCACGCCTCCTGGTGGGTCCGCGACCAGACCTGGGCGCGTGCGATCCGCGCGAGGTAGTCCTCGAGCGCTGCCGTCGTGGCGGGGTCCTCCAGCGCCGCGTCGGACGCGACCTGGAACGTGTAGCCGTTGACGACGTCCTTGCCGGTGACGAGCACCTCCGCGTCGGCGTCGTGCTCCGCCTGCGAGGTGTAGGGCTCCCAGAGGGCCCACGCGTCGAGGTGGCCGCCCGAGAAGGCAGCGAGGGCGTCGGCGGGCTGCAGGTTCTGGATGTCGACGTCGTCGTAGGACACGCCGGCCTCGTCGAGCTGGGCGAGCAGGTGGTAGTTCGCCGAGGACCCCTCGGCGACGGCGACCTTCTTGCCCTCGAGGTCCTCGACGCCGTCGATGTCGCTGCCCTTCGGCACCACGATCGCGTCGCCGGTCCCGCCGTACGTCGCGCCCTGGACGACCTGGAACTCGCCCTTCGCGGCGGCGGCGAACAGCGGCGGCGTGTTGCCGACGCCGCCGACGTGGACGGAGCCTGAGTTCATGGCCTCCAGCAGCGGCGGCCCGGAGGTGAACTCCTGCCACTGGATCTCGTAGGGCACGTCGTTGAGCTCGCCGGCCGCTGCGAGGAGGGCCTTCGAGCCGCCCTTCTGGTCACCGACCACGAGCGTGACCTGCTCGAGGTCGACCGAGCCGTCGTCGGAGACGGCCGCCTCGTTCCCGGTGGCTGCGCCGCCGCAGCCCGTGAGGGTCAGGGCTCCGGCTGCGAGGACGGCGACGAGCCGGCGGTGGAGGGAGGGGAGGGGGTTCATGCTGCTCCTTGCTGGTGGTGGGGCTGGCGGTTCGGGTTCGGGGGGAGGGGCTGCACCCCGAGGGCGCGGAGGATCTCGGCGCGCGCGCCCGCGATCTCGGGGCGCGACGGGGCCCGGTCGGTGCGTGGCAGGTCGCCCACGTCCCAGGTGTGCGTGATCCGGCCCTGGTCCATCAGCACGATCCGGTCGGCCAGCGCGAGCGCCTCGTCGACGTCGTGGGTGACCAGGAGGATCGCCATCGAGTGGCGGCGCCACAGCTCGATGACCAGCTGGTGCATCTCGAGGCGGGTCAGCGCGTCGAGCGCGCTGAAGGGCTCGTCGAGCAGCAGCAGGGCCGGGTTGCTGACGAGTGCACGCGCGAGCGAGACCCGCTGTGCCTGCCCGCCGGACAGGCGGAGCGGCCAGCTCTCCCACTTCTCGGCCAGGCCGACCTCGGCGAGGGTGGCCTCCGCGAGCCGTCGCCGGTCGCGCCGTTCCTCGGCCGAGCCGGTGCTGAGCAGCGCGAGCTCGACGTTCTCGCGCACGCTGCGCCAGGGCAGCAGCCGCGGCTCCTGGAAGGCGACCGACGTGCGGCCGCCCACCTCGACCTCGTCGGCGGGTACGGGATCGAGGCGCGCGAGGCTGCGCAGGAGCGTCGACTTGCCGCAGCCGCTGCGGCCGAGCAGGACGACGAGCTCGCCGGCCTCGACGACGAGGTCGACGTCGCGCAGCACCTGCACGTCGCCGAAGGAGCGGTGGTGGCCGCGCACGCGCGCGGCGGGCGGGGGTGGGGTCAGGCTCGCCATGCGAGGGCCCTCCTCTCGAGATAGCGGACGACGGCGTCGGTGGTGAGGCCCAGCAGGCTGTAGACGGCCAGCCCGACGACGATGACGTCGGTCTGGAGGAAGTCCTTGGCGTGGAGGATCACGTAGCCGAGGCCGGCCGACGCGCTGATGGTCTCGGCGACGATGAGCGACAACCACGCGATGCCGAGGCTCTGGCGGAGGCCGACGAGGGTCTGGGGGAGCGCGCCCGGGATGACGACGTGCCGGATCTTCTGGGCCCACGAGAGGTGCATCGAGGTCGCGGCCTCGAGCACCAAGCGGTCGATGCCACGGATGCCGGCGACCGTGTTGAGGTAGAGCGGGAACGTCGCCCCCATCGCGATCAGCGCGATCTTGGGGGTCTCGCCGATCCCGAACCAGATGATGAACAGCGACACCAGGCCGAAGTGGGGCAGCGTGCGCAGCATCTGCATCGGTGGGTCGATCGCGTCCTCGCCGATCCGGCTGAGGCCGGCGACGACGGCGAGCACGAGACCGACGGAGGCGCCGATCGCGAAGCCGAGACCGACGCGCTGGACGGAGACCAGGGTGGCTGCTCCCAGCGTGCCGTCCTGCACGAGGCGCAGGAAGGTGGTGCCGATCTGCTGGGGTGATGCGAGCGTGCGCTCGTCCAGGGGGCCGGTGCTGCTGGCGAGCTGCCACAGCACCACGAGGACGACGGGGGAGACCCATCGCCTCCAGAAGGCGGGTCGTGGCCCGGGTCGTCGTCGGAGGCGTGGAGCGGTCGACGCGCCCGGGGTCGTGGTCGGGGAGGGGACTGTCGTGGACATGGCGCCCATGTCTACGGACTTAATACGATTAAATCAACTCAAACACTCGACTTTGAATGTGCGGGTTCTCACGCCGCCCCCGCTGGTGCCCGCACCACGGCGCTCGGGGACCATGGACGCCGTGACCACCGACCCCGAGCGCCAGATCCCCGATCCCGGCTTCGCGGGTGACGACGGCGCCCCCGACCCGGCGCTGCGGGCGGCCCTGGCGGCCCACGCCTCCGGCGAGGGCACGTACGCCGCCGCGCTGGCCGTGCTGCTCGGCAGTCGTGTCGTCGTCCCGGTCGTGGCGGTGGCCGGCGAGGTCGAGGTGGACGAGGCGGGACTCGCTCACGACAAGACCAGCGACATGGCCGCGGTGCTGATCGCCCGGCCCGACGGCCGGCGCGGCCTGCTCGCCTTCAGCGGTCTCGACGCGCTCGCCGCCTGGGACCCGGCCGCTCGGCCGGTCCCGGTGACGTCGCGGACAGCCGCGCGAGCTGCCGTCCAGGAGGGTGCCGTCGCCCTGCTGCTCGACCTGAAGGGGCCCCACCGGCTCGTCGTGGAGGGCGAGGACCTCCGTGCGCTGGCGGCGGGCTGGGAGCTGGCCAGCGTCGAGGGCCGCAGCGCCTGGATTCGCCCCGCCGGGGAATGAGCCGCTAAGGTTCTGCGTTGACCGATCAGTCCGCCACACCTGTGACGGGCAGATCCACAAGCGGGGACCAGCAGCATCACGTCTCCCACCCGCAGCGACCGCCACAGGTCGTCGGGTCCGGTCCCGGCACGAACCCGCCGCCGTCATGGGGCAGGGGACTGGCCGGTGGCACGTGCCGAGGTCGTGACAGCGACCGGGGCGACGTGGCGCGACTGGCTTCCGCTTGTGAACAGCGGAGGCCTTTTTTGTTGCCCGGCGCGAGCACGATGCCGGACGCGGGGAAGGACCTCCGACCGCGAGACACACTGGAGGACACATCAGCACCGAGCTGCGCATCAACGAGCGGATCCGGGTACCCGAGGTCCGGCTCGTGGGACCCAACGGTGAGACCGTGGGGATCGTCCCGACCGACCAGGCCCTCAAGCTGGCCCAGGAGGCCGACCTCGACCTCGTCGAGGTGGCGCCGATGGCCCGCCCGCCGGTCTGCAAGCTCATGGACTACGGGAAGTTCAAGTACGAGAACGCCCAGAAGGCCCGTGAGGCGCGTCGGAACCAGACGAACGTCATCATCAAGGAGATGAAGCTCCGGCCGAAGATCGACCAGCACGACTACGAGACCAAGAAGGGTCACGTCGTGCGGTTCCTCAAGGCCGGCGACAAGGTCAAGATCACGATCATGTTCCGTGGTCGCGAGCAGCACCGGCCCGAGCTGGGCTTCCGGCTGCTCCAGCGGCTGGCCGAGGACGTCGACGAGCTGGGCTTCGTCGAGTCCTCCCCCAAGCAGGACGGCCGCAACATGGTCATGGTCCTGGGGCCCCACCGCAAGAAGGCCGAGGCCAAGGCGGAGGCCAAGGCGGCCAAGGAGAACAAGGCCGCCGAGCGTGCGGCGAGCGAGGCCGAGGAGGCCGAGTTCCGCGCCGCCCACCGTCCCGGTGGCAAGAAGGAGCGGGGCCGCTCCGAGAACCTCGACCCCGAGATCGACGCCTGAGCAACCCTGAGCCTCGACGTAGATCCAGGCCGAACGTCAAGTAGGAAGAGACACACCATGCCGAAGAACAAGACGCACTCCGGTGCCAGCAAGCGCTTCCGGGTGACCGGGTCCGGCAAGATCCTTCGCGAGAAGGCCGGCAAGCGCCACAACCTGGAGAAGAAGCCCTCCAAGGTCACCCGACGCATGACCGGCACGACCGAGCTCGCCAAGGCCGACGTCAGCCGCGCCAAGAAGATGCTGGGTCGCTGACCCAACCCCACCCCCTGTCGGTGGTCTGGGTAGATCCTGAGCGGACGCCTGGAGACCAGCGGCCCCATACGTGAGCAGCACGTGAGCAACAAGGAGTAAAGAGATGGCACGCGTCAAGCGCGCAGTGAACGCCCACAAGAAGCGTCGGACCACCCTCGAGCGGGCCTCGGGCTACCGCGGCCAGCGGTCGCGGCTCTACCGCAAGGCCAAGGAGCAGGTCACCCACTCGCTGGTCTACAGCTACAACGACCGCCGCAAGAACAAGGGCAACTTCCGCCGCCTGTGGATCCAGCGCATCAATGCCGCTGCCCGCGCCCAGGGCATGACCTACAACCGGTTCATCCAGGGCCTCGGCCTCGCCGGCATCGAGGTCGACCGCAAGATCCTGGCCGACCTCGCCGTCAACGACATCGCCGCGTTCAACGCGCTCGTCGAGCAGGCCAAGGCGGCCCTGCCCGAGGACGTCAACGCTCCGAAGGCCTCCTGAGGCTTGACCCCACAGCAGCCCCTGGCCGCGAGCAACGCTCGGGTCAAGGACGCACGACGGCTCAGCCGCCGCTCGGCACGCGCCGAGCGGCGGCTGTTCCTCGCTGACGGCCCGAAGGCCGTCGAGGGCGCCCTGGCGGTGCCCGACTGCGTCGTGGAGGTCTTCGCGACGCCGGCTGCTCGCGAGCACCACGCCGGACTGCTCGGCGGTGCACCCGTGACGCTCGTCGACGACCGCGCGATCGCCGCGCTCTCCGACTCCGTCAGCCCAGCCGGCCTGGTCGCGGTGTGCCGGTTCCTCGACCTCCCGACGGCCGAGGCGTTGACCGACGCCGACCTGGCGGTGCTGTGTGCCGACGTCCGTGATCCCGGCAACGCCGGCACGGTCGTGCGGACCGCAGACGCGGCCGGCGCTGCCGCCGTCGTCCTGGCGGGCGACTCGGTCGACGCCTACAACCCAAAGACGGTGCGGGCGAGCGTCGGCAGCCTGTTCCACCTGCCCGTGGCGGTCGAGCGCGACGTCGGCGCCGCCGTGCGCGCCGCTCAGGACGCAGGGCTGGTCGTCCTCGCGGCGGACGGCGGGGGTGAGGTCGACCTGTTCGCGGCCGACGACCTGCTGCGCGGTCCGGTCGCCTGGCTCTTCGGCAACGAGGCGTGGGGTCTGCCCGACGACGTGGCTGCCCTGGCCGACCACCGGGTGCGGATCCCGATCGCCGGCGCGGCGGAGAGCCTCAACCTCGCCACCGCCGCGGCGGTCTGCCTCTACGCCACCGCCCGCGCTCGTCGTTAGGGTCGGGGCGTGGACCCCACTCCGAGCGCCCAGCAGCTCGCCGACGGGCTGCCCGACGGGGTGGTCGTCGCTGCGGCCGACGCGACGGTCGTGCTCGTGTCCGCCGTCGCCGGCCGGATGCTGGGCGTGGACCCGGTCGGGGCGGTCGGGCGGCCGCTCGACGAGGTGCTCCGGCTCACCGACAACGAGGGTCGCGACTGGTGCGCCGAGAACCAGCCGTTCGGCGGGCTCGCCACCCGCACGGGGGTCCCCGAGCAGTCGTGGCTGCTGCCCAACGGCACCGAGGTGCTGACGACGGCCAGCATCGCCCGCCCGTCGCGTGGCGCGCCGGTCGAGCAGGTCGCCGTGGTCGTCCGTAGTGGTCGCGGCCGCGCCCGGCTCGACCGTGAGCGGTCCGACCTGGTCGCCACCGTCGCCCACGAGCTGCGCTCGCCCCTCACCGGCGTCAAGGGGTTCGTCCAGGCGATGCTCAACCGCTGGGACCGGCTCTCGGACGAGCAGAAGAAGCTGATGCTCACCACGGTCCACGCCGACTCCGACCGGCTCTCGCGGCTGATCGCCGAGCTGCTCGACGTCGCGCGCATCGACACCGGCCGGCTCTCGCTGCAGCCGCGTCCGAGCGACGCCGCGGTGCTGGTCGGACGCGTCGTCGACTCCGTGTCGGCCGGCAGCGCCCGGCCCGTCGCCCTCGACGCACCCGACGGGTTGCCGCGCGTGCTCGCCGACCCGGACAAGTTCACCCAGGTCGTCACCAACGTCGTCGAGAACGCGATGCGTCACGGCGCCGGCGACGTGACGGTGTCGTTGTCGTCCCTGCCTGACGGGGCCGACCACCCGGGAGTCCGGATCGTGGTCGAGGACGAGGGCGACGGGATCCCCCTGGAGATGCGGCGCCGCGTCTTCACGAAGTTCTGGACCGGAGGTGCGCGCGGGGGATCCGGTCTCGGCCTCTACCTCGTGCAGGGGCTGACCCGCGCCCACGGTGGCTCGGTGGTCCTCGGCGATGCCGACGACGGAGGTGCACGGGTCACGATCGAGTGGCCCGCGGCCGACGTCCCCGACGTCACTCCCGTGTGACGGGTGGCGCGTCCCGCCGCCCGGCGTACAGCACGCCCTCCCGCGACTTCACCGTCGCCACCAGCACGAAGCTCATCGACACCAGCAGTGCCCAGGAGCCCACCTTGGACGTGTGCACCGCCTCCCAGACGTCGACCTGACCGGGATACTTCCAGGCGTCGAGGAACGTCGCCGCGTTCTCGGCCAGCCAGAGGAACAGGCCGATCAGCAGGAACGACACGGACAACGGCATCCGGTGGCGCTCGGGACCCACGGTGAAGTGGACCCGGCAGCGCCAGAGCACGGCGACCATCGCGACGGCCAGCAGCAGCCGGACGTCGGGCAGGTAGTGGTGGGTGAAGAAGTTGGCGTAGATCGCGACGGCGACCGCCGTCGTCGCGACCGGCGGGTAGTGGGAGACCCGTAGGTCGAAGTTGCGCCACGCCTGGCAGATGTAGGAGCCGACGGCGGCGTACATGAAGCCGGAGAACAGCGGTACGCCGCCGACCCGGAGCACGCCGTCGCCGGGGTAGGACCACGACCCCTGCGCGACCTTGAAGACCTCCAGAGTGAGCCCGAGCAGGTGGAAGCCGCAGATGACCAGGACCTCGCGCCAGGTCTCCAGGCCGAGTGCCCAGAAGCCGAGCGTGAGGCCGACGCACCACAGCAGCAGGAAGTCGTAGTCCGCGATCGGCAGCGGCACCAGCCAGGCGATCGCCAGCCCGGCGAACACCCCGGCGGCGAACACGCAGGAGCGCGCCTCGAGCCACGCGAACCGCACCAGCTGCCCCCACCACACCCGGCGGAGCGTAGCCACGGGACAAACCGGTTCGTCGCAGCGGCACGGCACTTCCTAGACTCGGGGCCATGTCCGGACCCAACACCGACTACGACCCCGTGGAGGTCACCGCCTTGAAGCCCGAGGAGGTCGAGGCCGCGCGCGACGCGGCGCTGGCCGCGATCGCAGCAGCCGGTGACCTCGAGGAGCTCAAGCAGGTCCGGCTCGACCATGCCGGCGACCGGTCGCCGCTCGCCCTCGCCAACCGCGAGATCGGGGCGCTCCCGCCGCAGGCGCGCAAGGAGGCCGGCCAGCGGGTCGGCCAGGCCCGTGGCGCGGTCAACCAGGCGCTCGCCTCACGCACCGAGGTGCTGCAGGCCGAGCACGAGGAGCGGATGCTCGTCGAGGAGACCGTCGACGTCACCCTGCCGGTCGACCGACGCGCGCGGGGGAGCCGCCACCCGCTGACCACCGGAGCCGAGCGGATCGAGGACATCTTCGTGGCGATGGGGTGGGAGGTCGCCGAGGGTCCTGTCGTCGAGGCGGAGTGGCTGAACTTCGACGCGCTCAACCTCGGCGCCGACCACCCGGCGCGCACCATGCAGGACACCTTCTGGACCGAGCCGGCCGACCACCACCTCGTGCTGCGCACCCACACCTCACCCGTGCAGGCACGCACGATGCTGACGCAGGCGCCGCCGATCTACGTCGTGTGCCCGGGCCGGGTGTTCCGCACCGACGAGTACGACGCGACCCACAGCCCGATGTTCCACCAGGTCGAGGGTCTCGTCGTCGACGAGGGCATCACGATGGCCCACCTGAAGGGGTCGCTCGACCACTTCGCCGGCCGCATGTTCGGCGAGGGCATCGCCACGCGCTTCCGGCCGTCCTACTTCCCGTTCACCGAGCCGTCGGCCGAGGTCGACCTGCGCTGCTTCGTCTGCCGAGGAAGTGGGACCAGCGTCGACGGCCTCGACTCGTGCCGCACGTGCCGCGGCGAGGGCTGGATCGAGTGGGGCGGCTGCGGCGTGGTGAACCCGCGCGTCCTCACGGCGTGCGGCATCGACAGCGAGCGCTACACCGCCTTCGCCTTCGGCATGGGCATCGACCGCACCCTCATGTTCGCGACGGGTGCCGCCGACCTGCGTGACTTCTTCGAGGGCGACGTCCGCTTCTCGTCCTCCTTCGGAACGGAGATCTGAACCCGTGCGTGCCCCCGTGTCCTGGATCCGCGACCACGTCGACCTGCCCGACGACCTCGACGTCGAGACGCTGGCCGACGCGCTGACCGACCTCGGCCTCAAGCTCGAGGCGCTCGAGCGGCCCGGCGACCAGATCTCCGGTCCGCTCGTCGTCGGTCGCGTCCTCACGATGGACCCCGAGCCCCAGAAGAACGGCAAGACGATCAACTGGTGCACGGTGGACGTCGCGGACGCCAACGGGTCCGGCGAGCCGCAGGGCATCGTGTGCGGTGCCCACAACTTCGCGCCGGGGGACCTGGTCGTCGTCGTCCTCCCGGGCGGGGTGCTGCCGGGGAACTTCGAGATCTCGGCGCGCAAGACCTACGGCCACGTCTCGGCCGGCATGATCTGCTCCGCTCGCGAGCTGGGCCTCGGCGAGGACCACGACGGCATCATCGTGCTGCCGGCCGACGCGGGTCGGCCCGGCGAGGACGCCCGGCCCGTCCTCGGGCTCGACGACACCGTCATCGAGTTCGAGATCAACCCCGACCGGGCCTACGCGCTGTCGCTGCGCGGCGTCGCCCGCGAGGCCGCACTCGCGTTCGACGCGCCCTTCCACGACCCGGTGGAGCGCGAGACGCCCCCGGCCGACGACGCCGGTCACCCGGTCGTCGTCGACGACGCCGAGGGGTGCCCGGTGTTCGTCGCCCGCACCGTCTCCGGCTTCGACCCCTCCGCGCCCACCCCCGACTGGCTGGCGCGTCGCATCACCCAGGCGGGCATGCGGCCGATCTCCTTGGCCGTCGACGTGACGAACTACGTGATGCTCGAGACCGGGCGACCGATCCACGGCTACGACGCCGACAAGGTGCAGGGCGCGATCGGCGTACGCCGTGCCCGCGAGGGTGAGCGCCTGACGACGCTCGACGGCACCGACCGTGCACTGTCGGTGGAGGACCTCGTCGTCACCGACGACTCCGGCATCATCGGGCTCGGCGGCGTCATGGGCGGTGAGGACACCGAGATGTCCGCGACCACCACCCGGGTGCTGGTCGAGGCGGCCCACTGGGACGCGACCTCGATGTTCCGGACCGGACGGCGCCACAAGATCACCTCCGAGGCCGGCAAGCGCAACGAGCGCGGGGTCGACCCGACGATCTGCGAGGCGGCTGCCGACCGGGTCGTCGAGCTCCTGACGACCCACGGCGGGGGCACGGTGGAGCCCGGGGTCACGGTGGTCGGCACCCCGCCCGCGCCCACGACCGTCACCATGCCCGTCGACCTGCCGGCCCGGATCACGGGCATGGACATCGACGAGGCCACCACGGTGCGCCACCTCGAGGCCGTCGGGTGCGAGGTCGCGGTGGAGGGCACGAGCCTGACCGCGACGGTCCCGCCGTGGCGGCCCGACGTCACCGACCCCTACGACCTCGTCGAGGAGGTCGCGCGGATCGTGGGCTACTCCCACGTGCCGTCGGTGCTCCCGCCTGCTCCGTCGGGCCGCGGGCTGACGCCGCGGCAGAAGATGCGCCGCCGCGTCGGCCGGACGCTCGCGGGCGCCGGCTTCGTCGAGGTGGTCAGCTTCCCGTTCGTGGGGGCCCGGGATCTCGACGCGCTCGGGCTGCCGGGCGACGACGAGCGTCGCCACGTCCTGTCGCTGGCCAACCCGCTGTCCGCGGAGGAGCCGTCGATGACGACGACCGTCCTTCCGGGGCTCCTCAAGGCCGTCGCCCGCAACACCGGACGCGGCGCCCACGACCTCGCGCTGTTCGAGCTGGCCACGGTGACCCTGCCCCATACGGGCGAGGGCACGACGATCCTGCCCGTCGACCACCGTCCGAGCGACGGCGAGCTCGACGACCTCGTGAAGGCCGTGCCGGACCAGCCGCTCCACCTCGGGGTGGTCGCGACGGGCGAGAGCAGTCCCGCCGGCTGGTGGGGCCAGGGTCGGACGGTCGACTGGACCGACGCCCTCGCCGCGGTCCGCGAGGTGGCCGACGCCCTGGGCGTCGAGGTCGCCGTGCGTCCGGCCTCCCGGGCGCCCTGGCACCCGGGCCGCTGCGCCGAGGTGGTCGCGGGCGAGAGCGTCGTCGGCTGGGCCGGCGAGCTCCACCCGCGGGTGTGCACGGCCTACGGCGTCCCGGCCCGCACGGTCGCCGCCGAGGTCGACCTCGACGTCCTGCTCGCGCTGGCGCCGGAGTCGGTCGTCGCTCCGCGCTTCTCCCACTACCCGGTCGCCAAGGAGGACGTCGCGCTCGTGGTCGACGCGGCGATGCCTGCGGCCGACGTGGAGTCGGCGTTGCGTGACGGTGCCGGCGCGCTGCTGGAGTCGATCCACCTCTTCGACGTCTACACCGGTCAGCAGGCGGGTGAGGGGAAGAAGTCCCTCGCCTACGCCCTGCGGTTCCGCGCGCCCGACCGCACGCTCGCCGAGGGTGAGGCCGCGGCGGCCCGCGACGCGGCGGTGGCGATGGCGGTCGAGCGCTGCGGCGCCGTGCAGCGCGCCTGACGGCCGGTCACCGCAGCCGGCGACCCCGCAGCGTGGTGCCGTCGGTGTAGGCGACCATCCGGTTGAAGACGGCGTTGGCGGTCGTGAGCGACGCGGGGGCGGGCGACGGCATCTCCTCCAGCACGGAGAGCGCCCGCCGTCCCGTCTCCGAGCCGAGGGCGGCCGCGGCCTGCGCGGAGACGACCGCGGCGTCCCGGACGATCTTGCCGTCGACGCTCCACAGCGCCTCGAAGTGGCGCTCGGGATCGGCGACGGCCTCCTGACCGGGGAGCTCCCACGCGACGAGGGCGGCGGCGAGCGTGGGGGAGTCGTGGACGACGATCCACTCCCGGAGCAGCGGCGAGTCCGGGGGGAGTGCGACCTTGGCGGGCGCGCCGACGTCGTCGTGGGTCTCGAAGTCCGCCATGGCCAGGCTGCACCGGGCCGTCCTGGCGAGCTCCTCCCACCGACGCTGCGACTGCCCGAAGTAGCGGCCGCGCTGGAAGGTGCCCACGAGCACCCCGCGCGAGGCCGAGGCGGTGGCCTCGTCCTCGATGGCCCACGACAGCGCCAGCAGCGTCCGCTTGGTCAGGGTGTACGACGCCAGTGCCGGGTGCCGTTGGGCGAGGGCGGCGTAGACCGAGCCGGTGGACGTGACGTCCTCCGCGCGCTGTGCTGACTCGATCGCCTGCTCGAGCCGCATGCCGCGCTCACGCTCGTGCAGCACGCGTTGCACCGCCCGCACGTGCGCGCCGGTGTAGCGACGATGCCCGCTGGGCAGGCGGATCGGCTCGGGGAAGCCGAAGCGGGTCTCCCACATGCGCAGCTGCTGCGGGGTCAGCCCGGTGTGGCTGGCGAGCTCGCCGATGGTGAGCAGGGTGTCGTCGTCCGGGGTGGTCATCGAGTCGGACTCTGCCACCAGGCCTTGTGCGGTGGAGACGGGTGTGGACATACTCGCAGCATACTTCAACAACCTGTTGAAGAACCTGTGGAGATTGAGGAGTTCGAGATGAGCGAGAGCACGAGCCGGGCCGGTGACGTCGTCGACTGGAGCGACCTGGGTCGCGAGATGTGGTCGTTCCTCACCGGTCGACGCGCCGCGATCAACTACCAGTTCGTCGACATGGCGGTGGAGGTGCCGCGCGACACCGGCCCACAGGCGCCGCGGGCGACGTGGAAGATCGACGGCACGCTCCGTATCTCCAGCGAGGACGACACGACCCGCGGCGCGGCGTGAGCCGGCTGCGCACCCGGGTCGAGGCCGACGTCTGCTTCGCGGTCGACACGCCCGACCACGCGCGGGTCACGGGCTCGTTGACCGGCAGCGGGAGCCGCTTGGAGCTGCGGGTGTCCGACCCGGCCGCCTTCGCCGGTGGCGCGGACGCGGCCGGGGTCCGGCGGCTCGCCGACGAGCTCGCCGACCTCGGCCTGGTCATCCGGGTCTGTGACGGCGACGGCGTGCCGCTCGTCGCCCTCGGTGACGTCCGCACTCCCTGGTGGCAGCGACCGATGACGCGCAGCCCTCACCTCCGGGTCGCCGGCCTCCACGGGCTGGGTGCCGCCGCGCGCGGGCGGCTGCGCCGCGACGGCGCCCGGCTGCCCGGCTCCGGCCTCCTCCCGCCGACCACGCCCTACCCCGTGGCGCCGACCTTCCTGCGGCGCCCGGTCCGCCGCGTCACCACCACCCACGACCCCGCGCGCGGCGGGGGCCCGCGACTCGTCGAGGTGCCCGTCGACGGCGTCACGCGCACGGACCATCCGGTCCACTGGCTCCAGCGCGACACCACGACGATCGGGAGCGACCCGTCGTGCGACCTGGTGCTGCCGGGACTGGCGCCCCTCCACGCCGAGGTGCGCCACGACGAGCGCGACGAGTTCGTGCTGGTGGCCCACCACGCCGATGTCCGCGTGCACGGGGAGCGGGTCACCACCAAGGTGCTGCGCACCGCCTCGCGGGTCGACCTCGGCCCGCGCACTCTCACGTTCGTCCGCGAGGAGTACGCCGACCACGGTCGCCCCTTCGGTGGCAGGATCGGCGGTGAGCTCGGGGTCCAGCGGCGGCAGCCGCCGCGACCGGCCGTCGGGGGCGACTGACCCGACTGGCGAATATCATTCGCTGACATGTATGGTCATGCAGCATGACGTTCAGCGTTGCAGTGGCCGGTGCCAGTGGCTACGCCGGGGGTGAGGTGCTCCGGCTCCTCCTCGGCCACCCGGAGGCGGAGATCGGGGCGCTGACGGGCGGCTCGAACGCCGGTGAGCGGCTGGGGGTGCTGCAGCCCCACCTCGTGCCGCTGGCCGATCGGGTGCTCCTCGAGACCACCCCGGAGACCCTCGGGGATCACGACGTCGTGGTCCTGGGCCTGCCGCACGGCCAGTCGGGTCCGCTCGCCGCAGCGCTCGGCGACGACACCGTGGTCATCGACTGCGGCGCCGACTACCGGCTCGAGGACGCGGCGCTGTGGGAGAAGTTCTACGGCGGCGAGCACGCCGGCTCGTGGCCCTACGGCCTGCCCGAGCTCCCGGGGCAGCGCGAGCAGCTGCGCGGGGCCCGCCGGGTCGCCGTCCCCGGCTGCTATCCGACCGTCTCGACGCTCACGATCGCCCCGGCCCTGGCGGCCGGTCTCGTGGAGCCGGAGGTGAGCGTGGTCGCGGCCTCGGGCACCAGCGGTGCCGGGAAGGCCGCGAAGCCGCACCTCCTCGGCAGCGAGGTCATGGGCAACGCCAGCGCCTACGGGGTGGGCGGTGTCCACCGCCACACGCCCGAGATCATCCAGAACCTGGGCCGGGTCAGCGACGCCGGCGTCCGGGTGAGCTTCACCCCCACCCTCGTGCCGATGTCCCGCGGCATCCTCGCCACCGTGTCGGCACCCCTGGCCGAGGGCACGACCGCCGCGGCCGCCCGTGAGGCCTACGCCACGGCCTACGGTGATGAACCGTTCGTCCACCTGCTGCCCGAGGGGCAGTGGCCGCAGACGCAGTCGGTCCTCGGCTCCAACGCCGTCCACCTCCAGGTCACCGTCGACGAGGCGGCCGGCCGGCTGGTCGCCGTCGGGGTGGTCGACAACCTGGCCAAGGGCACGGGGGGCGCCGCGGTCCAGTGCCTCAACCTCGCGCTCGGGCTCGAGGAGACGACCGGCCTCACCACCGTGGGGCTCGCGCCGTGAGCGGCGCCCACGTGGGCCTGGTCCGCCACGACGAGTCGCTCGCGGTGGTCCGGCTGGGTGCTGGCAGCGAGGTGCCGGACTGGGCGACCTCCTCGACGCTGCTCTCGGTGACGGCCACGGCCGAGGAGACCTCGGTGGTGTGCGCGGCCGCCGCCGTGCCGCCTCGCGCCACCAGCGAGGGCCCGTTCACGGCGTTCCGGGTCGCCGGCACCCTCGACTTCGCCCTCACGGGGGTGCTCAGCGGGCTGCTCGCCCCCCTTGCCGACGCCGGCGTCTCCGTCTTCACGATCTCGACCTACGACACCGACTGGGTGCTGGTCCCGGTGGCGCGCGCCGACGAGGCCGCCGCCCTGTGGACCGACGCAGGCCACCCTGTCACGACCGCCGTCCAGGAGGACCCCGCATGACCACCACCCACCCCCGGGGGTTCCGGGCCGCCGGCGTCGCCGCCGGCCTGAAGTCCACCGGTGCCAAGGACGTCGCGCTCGTCGTGAACGACGGTCCCCGACACGACAGCGCCAGCGTCTTCACGGCCAACCGCTGCAAGGCCAACCCGGTGCTCTGGAGCGAGCAGGTCGTCCAGGACGGTGTCGTGCGCGCCGTGGTCCTGAACTCCGGCGGCGCCAACTGCTACACCGGCCCCGACGGGTTCCAGACGACCCACGCCGTCGCCGAGCGGGTCGCCGACCACGTCGGCATCGGCGCCGGTGACGTCGTGGTCTGCTCGACCGGCCTGATCGGCCTCGCCAACGACCGCAACCAGGTCCTCGCCGGCGTCGACGAGGCCCACGCCGCCCTCGACCCCGACGGCGGCCCCGACGCGGCCGAGGCCATCATGACCACCGACTCGGTCAGCAAGCAGGTCGTCGTCGACGGCGCCGGCTGGAGCGTCGGGGGCATGGCCAAGGGCGCGGGCATGCTGGCCCCCCAGCTGGCGACGATGCTCGTCGTCCTGACCACGGACGCGGTGGTCGACGCCCCCGACCTCGATCGCGCGCTGCGCGCCGCGACACGGGTCAGCTTCGACCGCCTCGACTCCGACGGCTGCATGTCGACCAACGACACCGTCACGGTGATGGCCAGCGGGGCCAGCGGCATCACGCCGAGCCTCGACGACCTCACCGATGCGCTCACCCGCGCGTGCACCGACCTCGCGATGCAGCTGCTGGCCGACGCCGAGGGCGCCGACCACGAGATCGCGATCACCACCCTGGGGGCGGCCTCCGAGGACGACGCCGTCGCCGTGGGCCGCAGCGTCGCCCGCAGCAACCTCTTCAAGGCCGCCGTCTTCGGCAACGACCCCAACTGGGGTCGTGTGCTCGCCTCGATCGGCACCACCGACGCCGTCTTCGACCCCGCCGACCTCGACGTCGCCATCAACGGCGTCTGGGTCTGCCGGGAGTCGACCCCGGCCGCCGACCCCGCCGGTGTCGACCTCACGGGCCGGGAGGTCACGGTGACCATCGACCTCAAGTCCGGTGACGCCCGCGCCACCGTCTGGACCAACGACCTCACCCACGCCTACGTCCACGAGAACAGCGCCTACTCCTCATGAGCGAACTGAACGAGATGACCGACAAGCACGAGAAGGCCTCCGCGAAGGCCCGCGTCCTCGCGGGCGCGCTGCCCTGGCTGAAGCGCTACCACGGCAAGACCGTCGTGGTGAAGTACGGCGGTAACGCGATGACCGACGACACCCTCAAGCGGGCTTTTGCCGAGGACATCGCCTTCCTCCGGTTCGCCGGCTTCAAGCCCGTCGTCGTCCACGGGGGCGGACCCCAGATCTCCAGCATGCTCGACAAGCTCGGGATCGAGTCGGAGTTCCGCGGTGGCCTGCGGGTGACGACCCCCGAGGCGATGGACGTCGTCCGGATGGTGCTCGTGGGCCAGGTCCAGCGCGAGCTGGTCGGGTTGATCAACGACCACGGGCCGCTGGCCGTCGGGCTGTCCGGCGAGGACGCCGGCCTGTTCACCGCCAAGCCCACCAACACGATCGTCGACGGCGAGGAGGTCGACCTCGGCCTCGTCGGCGAGGTCGCCTCGGTCCGACCGGAGGCGGTGCAGGACCTCGTCGAGGCCGGACGGATCCCGGTGATCTCGAGCGTCGCTCCCGACGCCGAGGGCCGCGTCCACAACGTCAATGCCGATACCGCGGCCGCCGCCCTCGCGATCGCCCTGGGTGCCGAGAAGCTGCTGGTGCTCACCGACGTCGAGGGGCTCTACCGCGACTGGCCGGACAGCGACGACGTCATCCAGGAGATCAGTCCCGAGTCGCTGGCCGAGCTGATGCCCTCGCTGGCGAGCGGGATGGTGCCGAAGATGCAGGCGTGCCTGAACGCCGTCACCGGTGGTGTCGCGAAGGCGACGGTGGTCGACGGCCGAGAGCCCCACTCGGTGCTTCTCGAGCTGTTCACCGACGAGGGCATCGGCACCCAGGTGCTGCCGGGCGTGACGACCAAGCTGCGGAAGGCGATGGCATGACCTACCTCGACCGCTATCCCGAGGCCCTGATGAACACCTTCGGGCCGCCCCGCCTCGCGCTCGTGCGGGGCGAGGGCGCCCATGTGTGGGACGAGTCGGGACGCGAGTACGTCGATCTCTTCGGCGGCATCGCGGTCAACGCCCTCGGCCACGCGCACCCGGCCCTGGTCGAGGCGGTGACGACCCAGCTGCGGACGCTGGGCCACGTCTCCAACTTCTTCGCCACCGGCCCCCAGGTCGAGCTGGCCGAGCGGCTGCTCGCCCTGGCGGGTGGACGCGACGGCCGGGTGTTCTTCTCCAACTCCGGCACCGAGGCCAACGAGGCGGCGTTCAAGCTCACGCGGCAGACCGGACGCACCCACGTGGTCGCCGCCGAGGGCGCGTTCCACGGCCGCACGATGGGCGCGCTCGCACTGACCCACAAGGCCGCCTACCGCGAGCCGTTCGAGCCGCTGCCCGGCCACGTCACCTGGGTTCCCTACGGAGACGCCGAGGCGCTCGCCGCCGCAGTCACCGACGAGACGGCGGCGGTCGTGCTCGAGCCGATCCAGGGGGAGGCCGGCGTGGTGGTGCCGCCCGACGGCTACCTCGCGGCCGCCCGCACGATCACCCGAGACCGCGGCGCCCTGCTGTGGGTCGACGAGGTCCAGAGCGGCATCGGCCGGACGGGGGAGTGGTTCGCCCACGACAGCGAACTCGCACCCGACGTGATCACGCTGGCCAAGGGGCTCGGCGGTGGCATCCCCGTCGGGGCGACGGTCGCCCTGGGCGAGGCGGCCTCGCTGCTCGGACCCGGCAACCACGGCACCACCTTCGGCGGCAACCCGGTCGCGTGTGCCGCCGCGCTGGCGGTGCTCGACACCATCGAGAAGGAGGGCCTGCTCGACGCCGTCGTCGCCCGCGGCGCCCGGCTCTCCGAGGTGCTGCTCGCGGCCGACGAGGTCACGGACGTGTCCGGGCGGGGCCTCCTGCTCGCAGCCCAGCTCGCCGACGAGACCGCAGCCGCGGTCGTCCAGCGCGGCCAGGAGCGGGGCTGGCTGCTGAACAACACCGGTCCCGACCGGCTCCGCTTCGCCCCGCCGCTGACGATCACCGAGGCGGACGTCGCGGCCTTCGCCACGGCCTGGCCGGGCATCGTGGCCGATCCCGGAGACGCCTGATGACGCGCCACTTCCTCGCCGACGACGACCTCTCGCCCGCCGAGCAGGCCGAGGTGCTCGCGCTCGCCGCCGCGGTCAAGGAGTCGCCCTTCGACCACCGGCCGCTGGCCGGCCCCCGGACCGTGGCGATGATCTTCGACAAGCCGACGCTGCGCACCCAGTCCTCGTTCGCGGCCGGCATCGCCGAGCTCGGCGGCTATCCGATGCTCGTCGACGGCACCCTCGCCGGCATCGGGGTGCGTGAGTCCGTCGCCGACGTGGCGCGGGTGCTGGGCCGGCAGGCGTCCGCCGTCGTCTGGCGGACCTTCGGCCAGGACCGCATCGAGCAGATGGCGGACCACGCCGGCGTGCCGGTCGTCAACGCCCTGACCGACGACTTCCACCCCTGCCAGCTGCTCGCCGACCTGCTGACCGTGCAGGAGCACCGCGGGTCGCTCGCTGGCCAGCAGGTCGCGTTCGTCGGCGACGGCGCCTGCAACATGGGCAACTCCTGGCTGCTCGCCGGCGCGACCGCCGGGATGCACGTGACCGTCGCCGGCCCCGAGGGCTACGTCCCCGACCCGGCGATGGTCGAGCGCGCTGCCGCGATCGCCGCCACGACCGGGGGATCGGTCGCCGTGGGCCACGACCCGGTCGCGGCCGTCGAGGGTGCCGACGTCGTCGTCACCGACACCTGGATCTCGATGGGCAAGGAGGAGGAGGCCGCGCGGCGTCTCGAGGCCTTCGCCCCCTGGTCGGTCACCACCGAGCTCTTCGGGCGGGCCGCGGACGACGCGATCCTCCTGCACTGCCTGCCGGCCTACCGCGGCAAGGAGGTCGACGCCGAGGTCATCGACGGACCGCGCAGCGTGGTCTGGGACGAGGCCGAGAACCGGCGCCACGTCCAGAAGGCCGTGCTCGCCTGGCTCCTGGGAGGCGCGACGCCGTGACCGATGCAGCCCTCCGTCCGACGACCAAGAACGCCCGGCACCAGCGGATCGTCGAGCTCGTCTCCCACCACGAGGTCAGGTCCCAGACCGAGCTCGCCGAGCTGCTGGCGGCCAGCGGCCTCCACGTCACCCAGGCCACCCTGAGCCGCGACCTCGTCGAGCTCGATGCCGTCAAGGTGCGGGGTCACTCCGGCGCCCTCGTCTACGCCCTGCCCGGTGAGGGCGGCGACCGTCGGCCCACGGCGCCCGGGGAGAGCGGCGTGATGACCACGCGCCTGGCCCGGCTGTGCAGCGAGCTCCTCGTCAGCGCCGAGGCCAACCAGAACCTCGTCGTCCTCCGGACGCCGCCGGGCGCCGCGCAGTATCTCGCCAGTGCCTTCGACAAGGCCGAGCTGCCCGACGTGCTGGGCACGATCGCCGGCGACGACACCGTGCTCGTCATCGGCCGCGAACCCGGTGGTGGCGACGCGCTTGCCCGACGATTCGTGGCGCTCGCGGGCGCCCACCCCTCCGCCTGAACCACCTCTCCGACCCCCGATCTGCACCGAAGGAACCACCTGTGAGCAAGGTCCTGACCTCCCTGCCCTCCGGCGAGCGCGTCGGCATCGCGTTCTCCGGCGGCCTCGACACCTCCGTCGCCGTCGCCTGGATGCGCGACAAGGGCGCCGTCCCCTGCACCTACACCGCCGACATCGGCCAGTACGACGAGCCCGACATCTCGGGCGTGCCCGACCGTGCGCTGCTCTACGGCGCGGAGATCGCCCGCGCCGTCGACTGCCGCCGACAGCTGGTCGAGGAGGGCCTGGCCGCGATCGCCTGCGGCGCCTTCCACATCCGCTCCGGCGGTCGTGCCTACTTCAACACCACCCCGCTCGGTCGCGCGGTGACCGGCACGATGCTGGTGCGCGCCATGCACGAGGACGGCGTCGACATCTGGGGCGACGGCTCGACCTTCAAGGGCAACGACATCGAGCGGTTCTACCGCTACGGCCTGATGGCCAACCCCGAGCTGCGCATCTACAAGCCGTGGCTGGACCCCGACTTCGTCTCCGAGCTCGGTGGCCGCTCGGAGATGAGTGAGTGGCTGACCGAGCACGGCCTGCCCTACCGCGACTCCGCCGAGAAGGCCTACTCCACCGACGCCAACATCTGGGGCGCGACCCACGAGGCGAAGACCCTCGAGCACCTCGACGTCTCGCTCGAGACCGTCGAGCCGATCATGGGCGTGAAGTTCTGGGACCCGGCCGTCGAGATCGAGACCGAGGACGTGACGATCGAGTTCCACGAGGGACGTCCGGTCGCGATCAACGGCACCACCTACGACGACCCGGTCGCGCTGGTCTACGAGGCCAACGCGATCGGCGGTCGGCACGGCCTCGGCATGAGCGACCAGATCGAGAACCGGATCATCGAGGCGAAGTCGCGCGGCATCTACGAGGCGCCCGGCATGGCGCTGCTCTGGGCGGCCTACGAGCGGCTGATCAACGCCGTGCACAACGAGGACACCATCGCGCAGTACCACGCGGACGGCCGCCGCCTCGGCCGGCTGCTCTACGAGGGCCGCTGGCTCGACCCGCAGGCGCTGATGCTCCGCGAGGCGATCCAGCGGTGGATCGCCTCCCTGGTCACGGGGGAGGTGACGCTGCGGCTTCGCCGGGGCGAGGACTACACCGTGCTCCGCACCGACGGTCCGGCCTTCTCCTACCACCCGGACAAGCTGTCGATGGAACGCACCGAGAACGCCGCGTTCGGCCCGCTCGACCGGATCGGCCAGCTCACGATGCGCAACCTCGACATCGCCGACTCCCGCGCCAAGCTCGAGATGTACGCCGGTCAGCCGCTCGACCAGGGCCAGGTCCTCGTCGAGAACGGCACGCTCTACGGCGCGATCGAGCCCGGCGGCTACGACCGGATCACCCGCAACCCGCAGGCCGAGGGCGACGACAGCGAGGCCGCGCTCGACCACGCGGCGATGGAGTACGGGACCGACTGATGACCGACCAGCCTGTCGACCAGCCTGTCGACCAGCCTGCCGACCAGCACGGCACCAACGAGGGCAAGCTCTGGGGCGGCCGCTTCGCGGGCGGGCCGTCCCCGGAGCTCGAGGCGCTGTCCCGCTCGACCCACTTCGACTGGCGGCTCGCGCTCTACGACATCGCCGGCTCCCACGCCCATGCCAGGGCCCTCGCGACCGCCGGCTACCTGACGGCGGAGGACGAGGCGGAGATCCACCGGGGTCTGGACGTGCTCGCGCGCCGCTGGTCCGAGGGCGCCCTCCACCCGGCCGCGTCCGACGAGGACGTCCACGGCGCGCTCGAGCGGCTGCTGCTCGAGGAGGTGGGTCCCGAGGTCGGTGGCCGGCTGCGCGCGGGGCGCAGCCGCAACGACCAGATCGCGACGCTGTTCCGGTCGTTCCTGCTCGACCACTCCGGCGTGGTCCAGGGCCTGCTGCTCGACCTGGTCGACGCGATCGCGGCGCAGGCCCGCGCCCACCTCGACGTGATCATGCCCGGCCGCACCCACCTCCAGCACGCGCAGCCGGTGCTGCTGTCCCACCACCTGCTCGCCCACGCCTGGCCGCTGCTGCGCGACGTGCAGCGCCTCGAGGACTGGCGGCGGCGTACGTCGGCCGAGTCTCCCTACGGCGGGGGAGCGCTGGCCGGCAACAGCCTCGGTCTCGACCCGGAGCTGGTGGCGACGGAGCTCGGGTTCGCGGGCCCGGCCGTGAACTCCATCGACGGCACCGCGTCGCGCGACTTCGTCTCCGAGCTCGCCTTCGTGTGTGCCCAGGTCGGTGTGGACGTGAGCCGGCTGGCGGAGGAGCTGATCCTGTGGTCGACCCGGGAGTTCGACTTCGTCGAGCTCCACGACTCGTGGTCGACGGGGTCGAGCATCATGCCCCAGAAGAAGAACCCCGACATCGCCGAGCTCGCCCGCGGGAAGGCCGGCCGCCTCGTCGGCAACCTGACCGGGGTCCTCACCACGTTGAAGGCACTCCCGCTCGCCTACAACCGTGATCTCCAGGAGGACAAGGAGCCGGTCTTCGACTCCGTCGACACCCTCGAGGTGCTGCTGCCGGCGATGACCGGCATGGTCGCGACACTCCGCTTCAACACGGCGCGGATGGCTGAGCTCGCTCCCCAGGGATTCTCCCTCGCGACCGACGTCGCGGAGTGGCTGGTCCGGGAAGGGGTGCCGTTCCGGGTCGCCCACGAGGTCGCGGGTGCGTGTGTTCGCCGCTGCGAGGAGCTCGGCGTCGAGCTCGCGGACCTCACCGACGACCAGCTCGCCGACATCGCGCCCCACCTCACGCCCGCGGTCCACGACGTCCTCACCGTCGAGGGATCGGTCGCGTCGCGCGACGGGCGCGGCGGGACCGCTCCGGACCGGGTACGGGAGCAGCTGCACCTCCTCCAGTCGACCGCGGCCGCCCTCCGTGGCGACGCCGGCTGACCTGACCGTCCTGGAGGGGCCGGCCGACCGGGTCGCGCCCCTCCTGCTCGGTGCGGTGCTGCGGCACGACGGCGTCGCCGTGCGGCTGACGGAGGTCGAGGCCTACGGGGGTGCCGACGACGCGGGGTCCCACGCGTTCCGCGGGCGGACGCCGCGCAGCTCGGTGATGTTCGGACCCCCGGGCCGGCTCTACGTCTACTTCACCTACGGCATGCACCACTGCGCCAACGTGGTCACCGGGCCCGAGGGGTCGGCGTCCGCCGTGCTGCTCCGCGCCGGCGACGTCGTCGAGGGCCTCGACCTGGCCCGGTCGCGCCGCCCGGGCGCGTCGGACCGCGACCTCGCCCGGGGTCCCGCGCGGCTGTGCCGCGCGCTCGCACTGACCCGCGAGCACGACGGTGTCGTCCTCGGGGAGGGAACGGTCGAGCTGGTGCCGGGACCTCGTCCGCGGGTCTGGGAGACCGGTCCGCGCGTGGGCCTGCGGGAGGCTCCCGACCGGCCGTGGCGGTTCTGGCTCCCGGGGGAGCCGAGCGTGAGCGCCTACCGGCCGGCAGCGCGGCGGCCACGCCGGGCCGGGGGGCGCGCGTCGGAGGAGTGACCCCCGATTTGTGGGCCTCCCAGGCCGCTGCTACTGTTCTTCTCGTTGCGCAAGCGACTCCCCGAACCGGGGCCGACAGGTCAAGGTCCGGGGTTCTGCATGTGAGACGCCGAGAGGATGTCGCCCCGAGTTGACGGGGTGGGGCCGGACCGGTAAGTTTCTGCAGGTTGCCCCCAGCGCCCAGCCGAGAGGCTGAGACTGGTGTGCGTCTGATGTTTGAGAACTCAACAGTGTGTTTGATAGTCGATGGAATTAGTTTGTGTGACCTGTCGGCGAGCCGTGGTTTT
>NZ_BAAAJT010000001.1:0-5556 GCF_039527245.1 Nocardioides aestuarii | reverse complement strand
CGAAGAATTGTCCGGCGGCGTCCTACTCTCCCACAGCCTCGCGACTGCAGTACCATCGGCGCTGAACGGCTTAACTTCCGGGTTCGGTATGGGACCGGGTGTTTCCCGTTCGCTATGGCCGCCGTAACTCTATGGACCAACTATCCACTTGTGTGGTGCCCGCCCCCTCCTGTCTTGTCACACGGTTCGTGTGGCGTGGGGGGTTGGGTTTGTTGGTCGGGATCTGGTTAGTGGACGCGTGCATTCTGTCTTGTAGGTGCTCCCGGCACATCCACGTCACGGTTCCAACTCTGGTGGTTGGTGTGTTGTGGTGTGGGTGGGGCAAGCCCTCGGCCTATTAGTACCGGTCGGCTGGGCATCACTGCTGTACACCTCCGGCCTATCAACCCACTGTTCTGGTGGGGGCCTTACCCCCTCGAGGGGGTGGGAAACCTCATCTTGAAACGTGCTTCCCGCTTAGATGCATTCAGCGGTTATCACTTCCGAACGTAGCTAACCAGCCGTGCCCCTGGCGGGACAACTGGCACACCAGAGGTTCGTCCATCCCGGTCCTCTCGTACTAGGGACAGCCTTTCTCAAGTTTCCTACGCGCGCGGCGGATAGGGACCGAACTGTCTCACGACGTTCTAAACCCAGCTCGCGTGCCGCTTTAATGGGCGAACAGCCCAACCCTTGGGACCTACTCCAGCCCCAGGATGCGACGAGCCGACATCGAGGTGCCAAACCATCCCGTCGATATGGACTCTTGGGGAAGATCAGCCTGTTATCCCCGGGGTACCTTTTATCCGTTGAGCGACGCCGCTTCCACATGCTGGCGCCGGATCACTAGTTCCGACTTTCGTCCCTGCTCGACATGTCTGTCTCACAGTCAAGCTCCCTTGTGCACTTACACTCGCCACCTGATTGCCAACCAGGCTGAGGGAACCTTTGAGCGCCTCCGTTACTCTTTAGGAGGCAACCGCCCCAGTTAAACTACCCATCAGGCACTGTCCCTGATCCGGATCACGGACCTAGGTTAGACATCTAGTACGACCAGAGTGGTATTTCAACGATGACTCCACAACCACTGGCGTGGCCGCTTCACAGTCTCCCACCTATCCTACACAAGCCGAACCAAACACCAATACCAAACTATAGTAAAGGTCCCGGGGTCTTTCCGTCCTGCCGCGCGTAACGAGCATCTTTACTCGTAGTGCAATTTCGCCGAGTCCATGGTTGAGACAGCGCCCAAGTCGTTACTCCATTCGTGCAGGTCGGAACTTACCCGACAAGGAATTTCGCTACCTTAGGATGGTTATAGTTACCACCGCCGTTTACTGGGGCTTAAATTCTGAGCTTCACCCACAAGGGGTTGACTCGTCCTCTTAACCTTCCAGCACCGGGCAGGAGTCAGTCCGTATACATCGTCTTACAACTTCGCACGGACCTGTGTTTTTAGTAAACAGTCGCTTGGGCCTGGTCTCTGCGACCCTCCCCGCTTCCCACCGCAAGGGTGTTCACGGTTCGGGTCCCCCTTCTCCCGAAGTTACGGGGGCATTTTGCCGAGTTCCTTAACCATGGTTCTCTCGATCGCCTTGGTATTCTCTACCTGATCACCTGAGTCGGTTTGGGGTACGGGCGGCGCATAGCTCGCTAGAGGTTTTTCTCGACAGCATAGGATCACCCACTTCACCAAAAGTGGCTCCCCATCACATCTCAGACTCCACACTGAAGTGGAGGGACCCGGATTTGCCTAGGTCCCGTCCTACATGCTTGGCCACGGACAACCATCGCCGTGGTTGGGCTACCTTCCTGCGTCACCCCATCGCTTGACTACTACCGGATCGGGTCCCACGCTCCGCCACAGGCCCTCACCCCGAAGGGATCGGTACCCGTGGTTTCGGGTGGTTAGCATCACCGGCCTCATCATGGGCGCTACGTTGCCGGTACGGGAATATCAACCCGTTGTCCATCGACTACGCCTGTCGGCCTCGCCTTAGGTCCCGACTTACCCAGGGCAGATTAGCTTGACCCTGGAACCCTTGATCATTCGGCGCACGGGTTTCTCACCCGTGATTCGCTACTCATGCCTGCATTCTCACTCGTGTCGCATCCACCACTCGATCACTCGGCAGCTTCACACGCGACACGACGCTCCCCTACCCACCCACACACCCGTTAAGGCTTCACGTGTGAGTGCCATAGCTTCGGCGGATGACTTGAGCCCCGCTACATTGTCGGCGCGGAATCACTTGACCAGTGAGCTATTACGCACTCTTTCAAGGGTGGCTGCTTCCAAGCCAACCTCCTGGTTGTCACTGCGACTCCACATCCTTTTCCACTTAGTCACCGCTTAGGGGCCTTAGCTGATGGTCTGGGCTGTTTCCCTCTCGACGACGGAGCTTATCCCCCGCCGTCTCACTGCTGCGCTCTCACTTACCGGCATTCGGAGTTTGGCTAACGTCAGTAACCTGGTCGGGCCCATCGGCTATCCAGTGCTCTACCTCCGGCAAGAAACACGCAACGCTGCACCTAAATGCATTTCGGGGAGAACCAGCTATCACGAAGTTTGATTGGCCTTTCACCCCTATCCACAGGTCATCCCCTCAGTTTTCAACCTAAGTGGGTTCGGTCCTCCACGTCGTCTTACCGACGCTTCAACCTGCCCATGGATAGATCACTTCGCTTCGGGTCTTGAGCGCGCTACTCAAACGCCCTATTCGGACTCGCTTTCGCTACGGCTTCCCCACACGGGTTAACCTCGCAACACACCGCAAACTCGCAGGCTCATTCTTCAAAAGGCACGCTGTCACAAGAGCAAGCTCTCGCTCCAACGGATTGTAGGCACACGGTTTCAGGTACTATTTCACTCCCCGCCAGGGGTACTTTTCACCTTTCCCTCACGGTACTTGTCCGCTATCGGTCATCGAGGAGTATTTAGGCTTAACGGGTGGTCCCGCCAGATTCACACGGAATTTCAGGGGTTCCGTGTTACTTGGGATGCAGCGCCACAGCCATCGCCTTACACCTACGGGGCTCTCACCCTCTCCGGCGCCCCCTTCCAAGGGACTTCAGCTTCAACGACGGTTTCTTACTGTGTGGAAAGCCGGCAGACTCTCCCACGCGCTCCCACAACCCCACACACACAACCCCTGCCGGGTATCACGCATGCGTGGTTTAGCCTCATCCGATTTCGCTCGCCACTACTCTCGGAATCACTGTTGTTTTCTCTTCCTACCGGTACTGAGATGTTTCACTTCCCGGCGTTCCCTCCACACACCCTATTTCATTCAGATGCGGGTAACTGGACATGACTCCAGCTGGGTTTCCCCATTCGGACATCCCCGGATCACAGCTCGGTTGCCAACTCCCCAGGGCTTATCGCAGGCTCCTACGTCCTTCATCGGCTCTCGATGCCAAGGCATCCACCATGTGCCCTTCACAGCTTGCCACCACCAACACCACACCACACCCACCCACAATCAAGAGCAGACATGACACACCCGCAACCAGCAAGGAAAACCGGTCACAGGCCAATTGGCGGCAGCACACTACAAAGATGCTCGCGTCCACTATCCAGATCTCAAACAACAACCCCACACCAGCCAGCACCCAAGCATCACACTCGAGCACCAGTCCGGCCGGGCAGCTGACACAACCAGCCCCACCCCAGACCCCCACCCATCACAGGCAGAGAACCAGGACGGCCCTGATGTCTCAGAACCCCAACAGTGTGCCCCCACCCCCACCCCAGACACCCACCCGAACGGGCAGCGCACCTGGAACAGCAGCAGGGAGATAGAACGATGGTTCCACTAGTGAACACCACCATGCGCCCAGACACGAACGGCCTGAGTCGGGGTGTGTGCTCCTTAGAAAGGAGGTGATCCAGCCGCACCTTCCGGTACGGCTACCTTGTTACGACTTCGTCCCAATCGCCAGCCCCACCTTCGACGGCTCCCCCCACAAGGGTTAGGCCACCGGCTTCGGGTGTTGCCGACTTTCGTGACGTGACGGGCGGTGTGTACAAGGCCCGGGAACGTATTCACCGCAGCGTTGCTGATCTGCGATTACTAGCGACTCCGACTTCATGGGGTCGAGTTGCAGACCCCAATCCGAACTGAGACCGGCTTTTAGGGATTCGCTCACCCTCACAGGATCGCAGCCCTCTGTACCGGCCATTGTAGCATGCGTGAAGCCCTGGACATAAGGGGCATGATGACTTGACGTCATCCCCACCTTCCTCCGAGTTGACCCCGGCAGTCTCCCATGAGTCCCCAACCCACCGAAGTGGTTGCTGGCAACATAGGACGAGGGTTGCGCTCGTTGCGGGACTTAACCCAACATCTCACGACACGAGCTGACGACAGCCATGCACCACCTGTACACCGACAAAAAGGGGCACCATCTCTGATGCTTTCCGGTGTATGTCAAACCCAGGTAAGGTTCTTCGCGTTGCATCGAATTAATCCGCATGCTCCGCCGCTTGTGCGGGCCCCCGTCAATTCCTTTGAGTTTTAGCCTTGCGGCCGTACTCCCCAGGCGGGGCGCTTAATGCGTTAGCTACGGCACGGAACCCGTGGAATGGATCCCACACCTAGCGCCCAACGTTTACGGTGTGGACTACCAGGGTATCTAATCCTGTTCGCTCCCCACACTTTCGCTCCTCAGCGTCAGGTAATGCCCAGAGAACCGCCTTCGCCACCGGTGTTCCTCCTGATATCTGCGCATTTCACCGCTACACCAGGAATTCCGTTCTCCCCTGCATACCTCAAGTCTGCCCGTATCGAAAGCAAGCACCGAGTTAAGCCCGGTGTTTTCACTCCCGACGCGACAAACCGCCTACGAGCCCTTTACGCCCAATAATTCCGGACAACGCTCGGACCCTACGTATTACCGCGGCTGCTGGCACGTAGTTGGCCGGTCCTTCTTCTGCACCTACCGTCACTTGCGCTTCGTCGGTGCTGAAAGAGGTTTACAACCCGAAGGCCGTCATCCCTCACGCGGCGTTGCTGGATCAGGCTTCCGCCCATTGTCCAATATTCCCCACTGCTGCCTCCCGTAGGAGTCTGGGCCGTGTCTCAGTCCCAGTGTGGCCGGTCACCCTCTCAGGCCGGCTACCCGTCGAAGCCTTGGTAGGCCATTACCCCACCAACAAGCTGATAGGCCGCGAGCACATCCCCCACCCAAAAAAGTTTCCACACACATTCCATGCAGAAGTGTGTCATATCCGGTATTAATCACCGTTTCCGGTGGCTATCCCAGAGTGAAGGGCAGATTACTCACGTGTTACTCACCCGTTCGCCGCTCGAGTACCCCGAAGGGCCTTTCCGCTCGACTTGCATGTGTTAAGCACGCCGCCAGCGTTCGTCCTGAGCCAGGATCAAACTCTCCGTAGAAAAACTACAAACAGATCAATACCTGACAACAAACCCTGAACGATCAAAAATCAATCCAGAATCAATCATCAAAGAAACCATCAACAAACCATGACCAAAACCACGGCTCGCCGACAGGTCACACAAACTAATTCCATCGACTATCAAACACACTGTTGAGTTCTCAAACATCAGACGC